>JASSUI010000003.1:0-37136 GCA_031963415.1 Mycoavidus cysteinexigens | reverse complement strand
AGGGGTATAGATATCAAGAGAACTATCTTGTGCCCACAGACTTCCCCACTCCCGATCCTGGTCTCGGTCCCATGAAGGATCCACACAACTCTATCATCTATCCAACGTCGTTCCTTCCGAGTAATTCCTTCATGTCTAAAGATGCCAACTGTACCGACGGTATTTCCTCAGGCTCTGGCATCCAGTCCCCTAATGGCAGGTTTAAGGTCATCCTCTATCCTACAGGCAACCTTATTATCAAGGACGGTACCCGAACCATGTGGACGAGCAATACAGCTAGCATGGAAAGGACCACTGGACCCTTTAAGCTGTTCCTCAACGATGCCGGTGACTTAGTTATCGCCGATGCTACCAAACGCTGGACTTGGCTTGGTGAGAACAAGGTCAGCAGAACCACTGGACCATTCCAGGCGACTATTACGGATGCTGGCAGATTTGTCGTGACAGATTCCAAGGGTACAGAAGTGTGGGAATCGTGGCCCCATAACAACATGAGCCCCGCATATATGTTCTTCGCTACAGCTAGGTATTGTTACGATAAATGCGGTGAGTGTGTTACTACCGTGAACGCCACAGCTGAAGTCACCAACATCATCACGGTGCCTCCTGTCACGGTTACCACTACGATGACCACCACCACCACGGCTCCCATTGTTACTCCCACTCCGGCCCCTAACCCTGAAAGCATTCTCAACAAGTGTAAGGCATGGATGGACCAGTACAAGATAGACCCCTTCGTCAGCTGGGGTAGCATCGAGAAGAATGCGGAGATGCAAGCACAATGGATCTACTACGACTGTGCCTGTTTTGGTGCTTATCTCAAGTACAACGTCGAGATCCTTCGTACCCATCTCGGCAAATGGGGATCTCTCAAGAGCTCTAGTATCCGTAAGCAGTACACAGACAGCTACTGCAACTGTCCCCTTGCCCAAGATGTTTACAAGATCACCCCCAACCCTAAGAACTGGGGATCTCTTAAGGACACAGCACAGCAAACCCAATGGACCAAGGAGGGATGCGATGAGAATGTCAACCGCGAACCCTTTGTCACCAATGCTATCGGCAAGGGTACTACTATGGTTCCCACATGGACAACCCTTGCCAACTACACGACAAACATCTATGATAACTACTTCACGTCTTTCACGAACACCACCACAACTACCATTGGTGTTAACGTTACTACCGGTGCCGATTCCAAGATTACCTCGGCAATTATCACCACATTCCTGACCAACGCTACTATGGCAGTTACGGACAGCCAGACTGTCTCTATTACTACAGGCTATACTATCACGGCTGTTCGGCCCACTGCAACAACTACGATTCCCCCACGTACCACCACGACCAATGGTCCCGCACCTACCTGTACTGGTGGCAAACCTGGTGCCGGAGATGGATCCGGATCGGCCGGCCAGTGCTGCAAGACAGACAACGACTGCAACGACAGCTGCCGTGGTGGCAAGTGTGGTGTGTGCGGTACCGACTTTGCCTGCTAATCCTTGTATTAGATTGGGTACATGCGCTGGTGCCATGCCCGTGTGAACCTTCCTCGAGTTGGGCTCATCCACAATGTTGGGCTATAAGATAGTTTTTAAAAACTTGGTCGGACAACACAGATATACAAAGTTGTATGCACTGGGGCCCTCATGACAACTATGTATGAGACTATCTGTCCGATTTTTAAAACTTTACGACAACAGACGATCCTTAAGTCCCAACAAGCATTGGATGATAATGGACCTTTCCTGTGGATCTGCATAATCCAGACTCATGCTCGAGATCCTGTCCTTAGTACCATCTTTGTGTGGATACCTAATAACATCCATAGACTCTTTCATGGGTAAGGGCACACTACCAAGCTCCATGTAATACTTCTCAGGTATATATGCTTTGTAGAAGGAAAACCTGGTATTGTACACACGCATGCCATACACACCAATGTCCCCAACAGGGTCTCTAGACAAGGTGGACACCAACATCTCTCCAGCCAATTGGTACTCCCCCAACATGCTTTTAGCACTGGGGGCACTCTTTTTGTGCTTGTCCTCATCTACAAACACGATCTTGCCATCTCTCTCTATGGTATAATCCGGAGCAGACCTAATATGTATGTTACCAGCACGGAACTCGTAACGCGGCTGAACACCAAGATAAAGAGGAAACATGTTAAGTCCAAGGTTGTAGATGAACCAACCAACCAAACCATCCACTGTGTATTCATGTCCACCATGGGACTCTTCGTTGATGATGCATCGACGAAGGTTATCTAGCAGAGTCTTTTGCTGTGTTGTATATCTGGTTTCCTTAGCTATATCCATAGACATAATACCCAATCTGTCGACGTTATCCAACATAAGATGCTCGTGTTCCTTGCCCATCTGCCTCAGAGGAAACAGCTCTGAAGGCACATTCGTGGGAGTAATCCTGATGTTAAGCAGACCCATGTCTGTGCTGTCGAACTTGGATGTCTTGGTCTTGAGATATGCAGGACCAGATATAATCCGCCTGAAGAGTATACGTGTAGGTATCATGTCTCGCGAGTAATTCTAAGTCGCGAGAGCCAACCCCTATACTCCACAACCTTTACCTCACTAGGTGCAGATCCGGCACTGGTGCCATGCCCACGTGAACTTTCCTCGGGCTCATCTCATAGACATGATATCACAGGCTCTTCCACGAAACCGAGAGACATCATAGGGATCTATGGAAGGTTGCGTCCATGGCTTGCTAGATACCATGGATCTTATATTCCTGACAGACGAAGATGTGCAGAAGTGTACATCCTTTAGCATCAACGAGAGATTCGACCTGTATGATGAGAGATTTGGTTCTATCAAGTCTACCTCCAAATGTACTACCTGTGGCAAGACAGAGACAGGTGGATGTTTCGGACATCATGGCAGTCTCTACCTTGGTACAGAGATATTTCATCCCATGTTCTATCATGAGATAGTCGATGCCATCAACAGTACTTGCCAACATTGCGGTACAAGACATGAACTCACAGGTGGTGCAAGGAACGGTGTTAGGTGTGAGACATGTGGTAAGACTACATACACAGACTATGGGATAACACCTATGCAATCCCATATCATGAAGCGCAAGAATGGTGTCCAGACCCTGACTCCATCCAAGTGTAAGCAGATACTTAGGAACAACACGGCCAGTAGATATATCATCAGCCACATTCTTGTGCCTCCAACAGGTATTCGTCCTCCCGAGAACGTAGAGTGGCCCTCTGATATATCACGGGCTTATACTAGGATCGTGGAAGCTGTCAAGGCACCTAGTACCGCTCACACCAATCGCCACAAGTATATCAACCAACTATATGGGTCCATTGTTGGATATATTCGCAAGGATGGAGTCATCAAGGCCCTATCTGGTAAGAGTGGCATCTTTCGTACTCTCATGCTAGGCAAGCGCATCAACAGATCGGCGAGACTTGTCATCGTTGGTGATCCTCAACTGGATGTGGATGAGATACTTGTCCCATACCATGTGGCACATGACCTTCGTATCTCGGAAAGAGTATGGAACGGCAATGTGGGGCGCATGAAAGAACATGCATCTTCTGGGGAACTTTGGTGGTACTCAGAGGACACACAAGCTCTTCCAGACCACGTTATCTTAGGTAAAACATACGATAGAGCACTGCGCAATGGAGACATTGTGGTCTTCTGTCGTCAGCCAACTCTTACCAAGTACTCCTTGATGGCATTCCGAGTGAGAACAGGAAAGGATATTCAGCAGGATGTATTCGCCATGAATCCTGCTGTGACTCCTTCCTTTAATGCCGACTACGATGGCGATGAGATGAACATCTATGCCGGTTATGGATTGGAGGCGAAAGCAGAACTCATGGAGTTTTGTCATGTCACGAAAAACATCTATGACCCCTTGACAGATAGGGTCCATGTACATCCAATCCAAGATGTGGTAAGTGCCGTATACATGATGACCAAATGGCCAAAGTCTGTGACCAGGGAGCTCTATCAGAGGTGTTGCATGATAGTTGACACATACAAGGAGTTCACCAATCCGACAACCTTAGACATCTTATCTCTTGTATTCCCCAAAGATTTAAACTTCGAGAACAAGGAAGTATCCATCAGAGAAGGCACCTTGGATGAGGGCATCATCAGGAAGAAGACTCTATGCCATGACCTTATACTCCACATAGGCAAGACATATGGACATAACATGCTTGCCATCTTCATCAGAGACATCCAGAAGGTAGCTCTACTTTGGTTGGATACTCATGGGATAACCCTTGGTATCCAGCAATGCAAGTGGGACGAAGAAGATATCATGGAGTATTCTTCCAGCCCAGATGCTTCCATGGAATGGGCATTGGCAAAATCCATGAACAAGTATCACACAGATGATAGTACCAACCCTTTATCTATCATGCTTTGTAGTGGTGCCAAAGGCGATAACATAAAAGCTGTGCAGATGGCAGTGTGTATTGGTGAGCAGTACATAGGCTCTCGTGATCGTGGTTTTATCGGATCTGGATACTTACAAGGCATGAACCCGAAAGAGTACTTCTATCAAGCATCTGCAGCCATGTCTGGCATTGTCGACATCGGCACTAGTGTCTCTGATGTAGGATATGCCAACAGACGTGTCAGCAAGCTTACCGTTGATGTGGTGCTTGGATACAATGGGGTCAAGGCAACCAAATCCCAGGTAGTACAGTTCGAGTGAAGGTGCTATCCTGGTGCAGGATCCACGACCCAGACACCCGTTCAAGCATCATGTATAGGTATCTCAACAACCCTGAAGTGCCAAGCAGACAAAGAGCCCTGGACAACTACCAGCCTGGTGATATCATCGTTCAGCAGAGGACGAGAGACACCAGATACTACATATATAAAAACTTGCAAGAGATGTATAAGGCATACACACGTATGCATCCAGTGTCAAGAGTCTTCAACGAGGTCATCCTGGAAGGTCCCCAAAAGTTCCGTCTCGACATAGATACTTGGATCAAGGACGAGGATGACATGAGATACGTTGTCAGGACCATCTCCAGGATCATGAGATGTTTGGTCCCATCATGGGACAAAGAGGTGTTTATCTATGATATATCATGCTCACACCATATAGTTGTCCCAGGTTTGGCTATGGATACTTCCGGATGTTGTCATATGGTTGCCAACATCATCTGCCATATTTTGGCAACAAGAGTACTATATGTTGTGGATGCCATAGATTTGGATGTATACAAAGGTACACAGATGTTCCGTATGGAAGGAAGTACCAAGCATATGCAGTACCGATGGAAGTACCTGAGAGGAATGTCTGAACTAACACCCATAGAGTTGTTCCACAAAGGGGTCATAGGTCATGTGTCTGGATGCAGAATGGTTGACACGGACGATATAGTTGCTCTCGCTCTGTCATCTCATGTTTACAGAATTCCCCGATGGGATGAGATGAACCCTGAGGAGGGCTCCACGTACATGGACACTCGTGCATTTACGGTGCGAAGGAGAATGGGTGACATGACCATATTAGACAGGACCAGACCGAGCTATTGCCAACTATGTAGAAGAGTACACGAACATGAGAATGCCTACATGATTGGCAATAGGATGTACTGTAGAAGATATAGGAGATAGACCAATAGAAGTATGTGGACCAAGTTTTTAAAAGTTGCAATCCCCAACCTCTATAGCCCATAGGATTGGATTATCATCAAGCACAGCATTACATTTGCCAAAGACACCACATCCAACAAATCCACCATCTCTTGCTACTGGGTGTGGGACTCTTATGGCAAGACTGCCTGGGACATCCAACTCCCATGCCATATGTCCCATGAGTATCACCGGTACATGTCTCTTACGGATGATATACTCTACAAGCTCCCTTACAAACTCTTCCCATATGACAGAGTGGTCCGAGGTAAATGGGTCTTTCCCACTGCCAATAGTTAGGCTCATGTTAACCATAAACACACCCTGGTTCACCCAACTATGGATGAGTCTGTTGATGTTCCTTGGTATATTCAGGTAAGGATACTCCCTCCGTAACTCCTTACGCATGTTTTCAAGAGAGGCTGTGTTGCGACCTTTTGCTGATGCGAAGGGTATACCTCTTGCATTGTCATCAGGATATGGGTTCTGACCAACGATGACGGCGTTGATGTCTTCGGGTGCAAGGTGGTCCATCATCTCGAAGATTAGGTCCCTAGGAGGGTACACCACATCCTCTACATTGGTTAGAGTTCTCATGATATCACCAATCAGCACCGCATTTGATCTAGCGAACTTTCTCCATGGTTTGGGCACATCCCATCCCATATTTGGCATCTGGTTCTTAGGCATGGACGAATATACTAAGGCGTGTATACAATACCTGGGAGAAAAAAACCCAGAACTGCTTAACAGATATCTCACTAGGTGTGGTGTCAAGAGCGTAGACGAACTCTCTCGGCTCGGCGATCGGATCACGGAAACTAGCACTAGAGAGAGTGTCTACCAATGTCCCAGATGCAAACAACACAAGGTAACGTACATGGAGAAGCAAACAAGATCTGCAGATGAAGGTGCCACCATCTACTTCATCTGTAACAACTGTGGCAACACATGGAACCAGAAATAGTATCCGATTTTTAAAAAGCTTTGCTGGCTACCAGCTGTACGATAGAAGTATTAATCTTGTCGAGAGCGATGAGCAGGTCTTTCATGGTGACCTCCCTATCTATGGGCATAGACTCCATGCATCTTCTGCATATGGTATTGTCTCCCTCGAACTTGGGCAAAGATTTCCTCTTATCGCAAGCCTCGCAGATCCTGTGTCTCTCAGACATATTGGGTATCTATGGTATCTATGGCCTTTGGTATATAGGTATAAGGGCGTATGCAAAAGGGGAAGGGCGAAACTTCTCCTGTATTTTGCCATAGTTTAGTTTTTAAAAAGGCTCTTGGAAGCCTACTTTCTGCGAGACTTGACAACAACTTCTTCGTCGGACTCTTCTTCGTCGGACTCTTCTTCGTCGGACTCTTCTTCGTCAGACTCTTCTTCGTCGGATTCTTCTTCCTTGCGCGACTTGATCTTCTTGTCGAGCTCGAAACCTCGGGCCTTGAGCATGAGCATCTCAGCCGAGTTGACAACAGTGGTGGAGTCATCCTTGAGTCCGTATCCGGACTTCTTGTCATCCACCTTGTTCTTGTCAAGGAGACCCACCACCTTGTTGGTGCCAGACTTGCGGAGGATGTACCTCTTGCCGATCTCGATGGACTTGGTATATTCAAGCTTCTTGTCCTTGGGATGAGCAATCCACAAGATGGAACTCGAAGATCCTGAGCTTGCAGAAGAGCCTTTGGAGGACTTGGCCTTGCGTCTGGCAACGTTGCGTCGCTCTACGTTGGCTCTTCTTAAGCGGATGCCTTCGACGCCGATTGCACCACTGACCTCATCAACGATCTGGATGACACGTTCTATGTCGTTGGCGACTCCCTCCTCATGGATCTTGGTGACAACATCTGTGAGCAGAGAATGCATCAGGTCGGCAACGGCATCGGAGGCCACAATAGCCAGGTTCTCTTGGTTGATATGTTTAGATTTCTTAGGCATGGTTATCGAAAGCGCACGAGCGGCCCGAAATCTCACGAAGAACCGTTACTTCACAATGCCATGGCAGAACCTGGTGAGCAAATAGGCTTGAGATTGGCCCATAATATCCTAGCAAGCATCACCCAAGATAGCCTCAGCTCTTTCCATAATGCCGGTCTTGCTTCAGCAAACACAGGCAAAAACCCCCAAGACATCATGGATGGGATCGATGGTGGCAGCATGAACATAGCCCTGATGAGATCTAACAAGGCGGGTACAATCGTTGGTAACATACTCAGGAGACAACTCAAGTACTATGTCAGACGTATCACCAACACCATCTTGGAGCAACCCGAGGACGGCAACTTTTGGTATGAGATAGGAAGAAGTCTTGACATACTACCTGGACCTACGGATATTCCCATGGAGGATCTTATCGTGATACGCATGGAGTTGGACTATCGCAAGCTCCTCGAGGATCATCGCACCCTTGAACATATCGCTACTACCGTTTTTAGGAACTATAGAGCGTACTTTTCCCCCGACTTTATGGGACTCATCGACATACACATATCTAGTACCGTTGAGATATCCGATGTAGTACAACTCGTAGATGAATACATAGGAGCACCCGGTGTGGATGCATGTGCCATAATCGGTGACAAGATTATAACCTCTGGCAGCAACCTACAGGCAGTGGCAATGGAGAGGGCCGTAGACATGCCCAACACCACAAGCACCGACATCAAAGACGTGGAGAGGAACTTTGGTATAGAGGCTGCACGAAATGTCATCTACAACGAGATGTTACGTGCATCTAAGAACAAGGAGAGTTCCTCTTTTATGGCAGATTTCATGACATGTAAGGGTATATATAGCCCATTTAGGAAGAACAACCCCATGCTTAGAGACAAAGGGTTCCTTGCATCCATCTCCTTTGAGAGACCCAAAGAAGATATCAAGGAGATCCTGACAAAGGGACATTCCATCCGCCTGGACTCATCTGTGTACTCGGATATCATCACAGGCAGAGAACCGGACACAGGAAGCGGAAGTAGATTATTCCGGTTGATCACCCCACAGGACGAGCCTTGAAGGGGCTATTAGCCATGACATAATCTCTGGTGCTGCTAAGGTCCATGGAGATGCGACAGGATAGATCCGGCACATATTCCACGTGCATGATCCTAGCGCACATGAGACGAGTTTTTAAAAAATCCAGAAGATGTAACACAGGTAATCTTCTGGGCAATGGACAAGTCTTTTAAAAGACCTAGATTTAGCCTACTCGATGCTGACCGACTCTTGGGCATCTACAACGGCTAACTGGGTGATCTCCTTAACAGACGAGCAACGGACCACAGAGGACTCCGTGTCAAGCTGTTCATGGAAGCTTTCAGACCCATCTGTGCGACCGATGAGAAAGAGCTTGTTGGTGGATGCGATGACATCGTCCAACTCCTCGAGCTTATCCTTGACATTCTCTTGGTGTTGCAGCTGTTGCTGCTGCTCAGAGATCCTACCAAGGTGCTCGGAGATGTTGGACAGAGCAAGGACAATCTCCTTGAGAATCTCGTTGGTAGTGTCAAGGCTCCCGATCGAAGAAGCAATGCCATCGAGACTACCTCTGATCTCATAGGCAGCATCGTAGGTATTGTCCTTAACAACCGTAGGAATCTCCTTGATCTTGGGTTCTTTGGGTGCCTTCTCCTTCTTGGACTTCTTCTTGCTGCTGCCACTGTCCTTGGACTTCTTCTTGGGCTTCCTGACCACGACTTCTTCTTCCGAGGAGCTTTCCGACTCAGACGGAGATTCGGACTCAGAGGAAGACTCGGACTCGGATGAGGAACTTTCCGACTCAGATGACTGCACACGCTTGCTCTTCACAGGCTTCTTCTTGGACGCAGAAGAGGACAAGGTTGTGCTGGAAGGGCGAATAGGAATTCCCTTACTAGGGGAACCCTTGATCTGGGATTTACGAGACGACATGTTTGCCTAAGCCAAGAGCCCGCTCACGAATTTCGGCCTCTATCTCAGTCTTTTGGAAACTACACAATCTTCGGAGGCCTAGACTCTTGTTTGAGAAGCTCCAGACCAGGTATGACGCGTATGTCTGTGGGATGGGGTGGCAGTTCCAGTGGTGGCGTTCCACGTGAACGTCTCTTGTTTTTGTCGTTGTGTCTTTTACCGTTATCGAGGTTTTTATGCATGTTTTGAACAGGCCTTTCCTGCGATAAAAGATGGCCCCAATCCATGATCAAAAGCTCATGCACATACACAAGAAGGAGTGGCTAACCAAGTCCAACTACAAAATACTATCCAAGAATGCACCGTGGAAAGGATACTATACAGGAGACCACATAATAGCCATAGACGTAGATTCTTTGGTATTCATGTATATGAGACAAGGTATGAGGTCGAAGGCATGCGCAAAGGCACTAGCAAGTGCATATGCCTCTCTAAAAAACTCCCATCTCATATATAGTACCGGAGTCCCAAGGCTCAAGAGAGCTCTATACGATGAGAGACAGCTTCTCGGAACACCCTACAACGACAGAGACCATGTACGGGACAAGACCATGGGACATCTGTTGAGAAAATACCCCATCGACCGGAGCAGATGTATAGGGAGTAAGGAAGCAGACAAGTACTGTGGTAAGAACTACATCTACATACTCACAGAAGATGTAGATGTATTCCTATTTGGCAACCCCAAGACGACCATAATCCATCCACTAACTTACAGAACACTCACGTGTAAGGACTATTATATGGCACATGGTATAAGGACACACACAGACTTCCTTGACATAGCCATTGGATTGGGTACAGACTACAACTATGGTATCAAGGGTATAGGCATTGCAACCCTCCATAAGATCATCGTGGATATGGACTATAGGAATATCACAGAATATATATGTTCCCAATGTAATATAGCAGAACCCCATAACAAATGGTATCCTCGCATGTATCTTCGTGTGATGGAATACCTGCAGTCCAACTTTTAAAAACCTGTGGTAGGACCACCCATACTACCGTAAATTCCTGGAAATACTTGTATGACAGTGTCCTAGGATTGCTTCTTGGGTGTCGATGCCATCGGCCCACGCAAACGCACAACACCCAACAACATGTCCGCATACACTCCATGATATACTCAAGGATCCACAGCTCGAAAGTATTCTCCCAACAGTCCCAAATCCGTGATACCCATTAGATAGTTGTACACTAACATCAGCATGTTTATGGCCTTTTCGCGTAATGCCCTAAGGTTAATATCTGCATCGTCTACCAATGCCCTCGTCTCCGCTATACTAGCCCTTAGTTCATCAAGCACTTGAGAGACACCACTAATGCTACTCTCCATGCCGTTGAGACCTGCATCCACATATGCTACACTTGCTGTGTTATCCGGAATACTATCTCGGATAGCAACAAGGCTATCATCCACATATACTCTCAAGTCCGCTAATTCTTGTTGGGTAGAGATCAGCTGATGCTGTGTCTTGACAAGTTTGTCCTTAAGCCTTGTTATTCGTACCTTTTGTCGTGATACCTTACGAGATAACCTGTCTGTGTCGCCGCGACTCTCATCCGATTCCTCTTGATAGGAACTAGCGACATTGGTATATCCTTGAGCCTCTCGTCTGTGAACCTTACAGGTCTTACATGTGGTTTCTGTGCGACGGAAGCTTACCTTTGGCTCCTTTTGGCGACATATCTTACATACTCTAGACATCATAGAATCGTCGAAACATGCTTTACCTCGGACTTCTGCCTATACCTAGGCACTTCACATGCGATGTTTCCAAGTTTAGAGACATCTGTGACACACAAAAACTCCGATTATGTCCGTGGTGGTGTTGATTGCACTGCTTGATAAAGCCCCATAACATACCTGACTTTAGGTTCAAGACTTGCATCATGCCCAAGAAATGTATCCATTGTCATGAAGTCAAGAAGTCTTCCGAGTTCTATGGTCGGGAAGCGGGTTGTAAGGAGTGTAAGAAAGCAGCACAGAAGAAACGTAGAGACGCTCTCAGGAACGCCGTTACGGCTCTCGAGCAGAAACTCGACCAATCCATCATAGAGAACGAGGTTTTGCAAGACCGCATAGAAAGCCTAGAGAAGCAAGTCAAGAGCCTTAAGATCGCTGATCATACCACATGTCAGGAAGAGATAAGCAAACTACAAGAAGAAGTTGCCTTGACTCAGGAAGTATATACAAAGACTGCAGAAGCCATGATAAGATATCTTAATGGAAAGACCAGTAAGCCAGGGATCCCCAATGTATCATCCGATAACAGTTCCGATGAGAAGTCGGCAGACCACAAACAGGACACTACCAGTTCTCATACGTCAGCCCTTGATCAGACCATCGTGCTTACAACGCCAGCTCTTAAGGGTCGACAGACGAGCTCCCCCAAGTCAGCTCTCTATGAGAAATACGCTTATAAACCAGGTAAGCCATGATTTTTAAAAACCCGTCCGAAAAGTTCACGATCTCATAAACAACTACGGTATGTGTGTCCACATAAGTTCCCTTAACCGCACCATTGGTCAAGGATCCTTGATGGAGAGGGACATGTTAGCACACTTGACAAGATCTGCGAATACCTTGAGAGAATATGGCATATCCTCAACCTTGGATGAATCCTCGCTGCCGCATCTCTGGCATATCCTTCCGGATGTGGGGAACTCACCACAGATAGTACAAACGGGCACCATACTCTTGTCGCTCTGTGCGATGGTATCCATAAGAACTTTGCTTGCTCCATGAGATATAGTTGCATCCATCTCCATCTCACCGAACTTGAGACCACCGCCATGTTTCTTGCCAGACACAGGTTGCCTGCTAAAAACATCCGTAGGACCAATCCATCGCACATACAGCTTATCCTTCGACTGGTGCTTGAGAGGCATATAGTATACCAACGTCAAGCAATGCAGAGTTTCTATCATCTCACCTGTGAATCCATTGTATATGCTTCTTGTGTTATCTCTCTCCACCCGTGTAATCTCCTCGAGATCCGTTTCGTGGTTCCATGGAGTGCCATCAGCAAACTCTCCTTTCATGACACATGCGATGCCGATGACCCCCTCTAGCAGCTGTCCCATGGTCATACGACTCGGGATGCCGTGAGCGTTGAAGATAATATCCGGCACGGTTCCATCATCCAGGAAAGGCATATCTTCCTGTGGCAACATCCTTCCGATGACACCTTTCTGTGCATGTCTGGAAGATATCTTATCGCCAATGGATAAGAGTCTATACTCATCGCCATCCCTACCTTTACCGGGTAAGGATGCTTGCCTGGGGTACTCTTCGGGATCCTCCTCGACAGGGCCTTTGCGAACACGAGTTGCAAACAGGCCCCTCTGGACAGCAGACTTGTTCACGATGATAGCATCCTCCATGTTGTAACCGGTGTAAGACATGATGGCTACTACCAAGTTTATGCCATTGGGAGCCTCGTTGAGACCCAGGAGCTCTCCGCCAACGGTACCTACCAATGGTCTCTGTGCTTCAAGGAGATATTTGCCTTCGTAGTATATGCTTGGGTTGGGTGTCAGCTGCATGGCTTGTTTGACCATAGATGACGCAAAGATATTACGTGCTGTCTGGTTATGGTTGGCAAATGGGATCAACGAAGCAGGGAGACCAAAGACAGACGCTGGATGAATCTCAGCATGGGTGTAAGGGTTCGATGCCGATCTCGACATGGCAACCCGCAAGCTGTCTGTCTCCATGGGATCTACATATTCGACGGCACGATCCCTGACAAGCTGTCTCCATGATTTTGGATCTTCGGGAGTTTTACCCAACACATACAGTGGTCTCATGAGCCTTCCACTCCAGGCCCGGATGAAGATGGCGTTGTCGATGCATGCTACAGATGCATACTTGTGTTTCTCCTTGATATGGTCACGGATCGTCCAAAAGTCATGCTTCGTGGTGCCGAAACACATGCCGTCCAACAGCAGCTTGTAAGGACCTGGTTTGGAAGTACACTTGATAACATACTTGGTAATGGATCCAACCTTGACCTTTGGGCTTATGACACATGTCATGGCCAGATGTTTCACCAACCCAGTGGTCTTACCTTCTGGGGTCTCTGACAGACAAATATATCCCACCTGTGATGGATGCAGTTGTCTCATCTCTCTGCCGGCACTGTTCTCATCACAGGGCGTCACGATCTTACGGACACTAGATACAAGGTCGAATGTACTTCTCCGGCCACATTGGATAACCATCTTGGGATACATCCTTCCGCTCACAGACATGGTTCCTGTTCGCATGGTACTCATGAGCACCTCATCAGCAACCCTTGTCTTGTTCATGGGAGACTCTGCAATGCGTTTGACCATGGAACCCATAAGGGCACCTGATGAGCGGTACAACTTGTTGCCAACATGGTCTCTGTCCGTTGGCTTTGTCTGTCCAAGATACAGAGAAACACCAACAGAGAGCATGTACAACACCGTGTGGATGACAACCTTGTCAAGCTCGGACTCGGGGACATGTTCCGCCGCAAACAGGCATCTAGTAAGAACCTCCTTGGTGACTTGTATGGTATCTCCCTCATATGCCTTGAGACTAGACATGACAAAGGTGCTAACGGTTACATCATCTACAATAGCAACAACATCTCTGACATCTGCACCATATATGCCAAGAAGTTTCTCAAGAGAGACACGCAAATAACCCTTCATGGAAAGCCTGTTGCCTCTCATCATGGTTGGCTCTTGTTTGCCGAGGGACTCCTCCAGCTGGTTAACAAAGGCAGATACATCCACATATATCTCGGAAGAAGACACATACAAACGTATGGGGAAACCTGCATCGGGGAATCTACTCTGCACGACGGCCGTGCTGTCGCCAATCATGGATGCAAACACCATCTCCCTTGCCCTAAGTTCCTGGATGAGTGGCACCTTCTCGATGCCGTTGATGACAAAGAACCCTTCATCGGTCATCCACGGGATCTGGAATTCGTCTCCGACATTTGCCATATACGACGTCTTCTCCTTCATGGCTTTCTCCAGGTCTTCTTCATCAGGTGGAACGATGTTGTACCCATGCTCGTTGACGAGGTACTCTACAACTTGTTCCTCGTATATCTTCTTGAGATTTGCTATGTACCCGTGATGTTTGTAGAATAGGTCCATAATGGAGAGCACCACGATATACTCGCATGGGCCGATGCCTCCTGATATACCGTGATATTTGTTCAAACTGAGATACATATCACGATTTCCAGGAGGCCCGCCGCCCTAGTATATGCATCATGGTTAGATATCGGAAAGACCCAGCAACTACATCTGGAAGCAGCCATCAGGAAAGTCCGCCTAGAGGAGATCTTCCGCATGTCAGGGATATCTCCTGGATTAGATCTCCAGACCTTGTTGAGAAGAAGGTGGATGTTGGCGACGAAGTGGACTCTGGACCTGTCAAGAGGGTACAGATATTGTACAAATACGACAGTGGCAAGAAGCCCCTTGTCGTCACCCAACCAAGACAGGAGGAAGCCTACTTCAGGACCAATGGCGTGGAAGAGGACAGCTATGTGGTTCCCAAGACCGGGGCCAAAACCATGTTGGGAAGGAATGTCATGAAAATTTACATGGATGAAGACAACAGGTTCCACAAGGAGTTCTACGAGTCGTTGATGCGTGTGAGGAATGCTGTCAAGAAGAAGCTCGAGAAGGAGAGAGGGTCCAAGGTTAACGTGCAAATCAAGGGCCTTTACGACTTGGTCGATGATGAGAGCAATGTTACTGGACATGCCCTCGTTACAAGGCTTATCGAGAGTCGAGGCGGTGACGTGTACACGGCAGCATACAACGATGAAGAGCAGGTGGATGTCATGACCATTGGCAGAAGCATCGTTCGTCCTGCTCTCACGTTCCAGTACATTGTGCCTGAGGATGATGGCGAGTACAGAATCTCTGTGTCTGTCACACAGGTCTACGTCAAGAACCAATCCCTGTTCCCTCTTCGTGATAGGGAGTAACATGTCTGGTTTTTAAAAACTTGGATATGTTATCCTTGGGTACATTACCTTTGGATGTATCTGTGGTCAGGGATGTATCAGCCATGAACATCACCACTGGTGAGACCATTACTGGGATTTTCGTCTGGGCACAGCTTGTCGGCATCTTGCCCGACATACTCTATGTAGTCCAGACAGATAGAGCCATGATCATCCCCAGTGGAGTTCTCTACGTGGATTGGACGTAATCCTTGCGATATGGCTAGCTGCCAATTGTGCATGAACATCAGCCATATCTGCTGATCGGGCCATGGATCTGGGTACATCTTATCGGTGCGGTTAGCGACGGGATCTCTGTTACCAGATCAGGGTTCCCGCAATCCCTAAGATGAAGAGATCTTCAGCGTTCCCAGGGGAGCCGGCCAACTATACGCGACATGGTTCCTATAGTATTAAGTACAACTGCCACCACGGAGAGAATCTTCCGTGACGTGGGACATGCATTGGACAATCTCAACGTGCCCGATAAGACATGTATGATATATGGCAATGGCGAACAAGTTTTGGTGCTCCTGCCATATATCCACAACAGGCTCGATAAGAGTATCCTCGAAGTATTGGCCACAACATATAAGCTCGATGAACTAGGCTCCATCGACATGACAGATATGGTACTCATGGGAACATTGCCCAAAGTAGATGTTAGAACTTCCATAAGGAGATTTTTGCAACTGGAAGATCCTTACGAGGAGCATGATGCGGACTGGATGGAAGATCTCAAGGTGGAGGATGTTGTTGGACTTATCATGGAAAAAACCCCTTCTTATACACAATCTTGCGTGGGCGATCTCATCGCGAAACATGCCGGCGAATTTGCACAAAAGCACCCTGACTACATTCTCATGGGCATGATCAACCACCATGCATCTCTCGTGGGTGAAGTTGTCTATGAGGACATCAAGGAGATATCATGCACAAGACTTGAGATGGAGAGTGTCATGATGGGGATATCCAAAGAAGACTACAACATATATATATCCAGTGTATGTATGGAAAGAGCAGCTTCGTTGATAGGAATAGGTAATCCATCGTCTTATGCAGAGGCGGAAATAACAACCCTCCTGTATGATGGCTATGCGTCTAAATACGTATCTGTGCCTATCAACGGTAGAGAAATGGCCTTGTGGAAATACGAGAAAGGCATCTGGGGAGAGATCAGCACAGCAACCATCTGGAGAGATCTTGTTAGCGCTGTCCCTGTATACATGAGCAAATCTGGATTAGAAGACATAAGAAGATACCTCGGATCTGTCTCGTCGAGGGAGAGGGTCATCAGAGATCTCCTATATAGGCTGTGTGATGACAAATTCCTCTCCAAGCTCAACAGCAATGCTCATCTCATCGGCATGGGCAACGGCATCTATGACATAACCAAAGGAGTGCTCAGGGACCCCCTCCCAGCCGATTATATATCTATGACTACTGGATGTAACCTTATACAAGGCAAAGATCGTTGGAAGCACAAGAAAAGAGCCCTGATGGACATTCTCAGGAAAATCTTCCCCGATGAGGGTTTGTTGACGTACTTCATCAGGACTTGCGCAAGTATGCTCGAAGGTACCAACAAGAACAAACTTGTGTACATATGGTGGGGCAAAGGCAACAACGGCAAGTCCATGATTGAGAAGTTGGTATCCAAAGCTCTGGGAGACTATGTTACCGTTGCTGCTACATCCTTGATCACGGGTAAAAGAACAAATGCCGATAACGCAACACCACAACTGTCAGCACTTGAGGGTAAGCTTGTGGTGTTCCTACAGGAACCTAACCCCAACGAAGTTATCCGCATAGGTATTGTCAAGGAACTCAGCGGCGGTGATGCCATTACAACAAGAGCCCTTTTCAGGAGTCCAAGGACTTTCACGCCAAAGTTTAAACTTGTCCTCGTATGCAACAACGTCATGGAGATACCTAATGCAGACATAGCATTCCGTAACAGACTTGTGGTGATACCTTTTAACAGTACATTTGCCACGAGAGAAGACTATGCAACTTTGTCCAAGAACAACCCTCACACATATCTCATGGATACGGGTATTGCAAGGAACATCTCCGACTACGCAGATGTTTTCTTGCATATCTTGGTTGAGGAGTACAAACGTATTCGGGATCTGGATGGCATGGAGGCCCCTCTCGCAGTAAAGCAAGCGACCAAGGAATACATGGACTACAGCAACTCCTGCTTGGCCTTCTCCAACAGATGTCTCGCAAGGGATGACACTGCTGAGACTCCACTTGATGTCATGTACACAGAGTACAGACGTTGGGCTAGAGAGATGGGTTTTGGCATGGTTGACGTCAACAGGTTCAAGGAAGAGCTCATACAGAGAGGATACACCATTACCAGAGAAGAGGGCAAAGGCAACATAGTATTGGGTGTACATGTAGAGATCTCTGGTTAAAGTTTTTAAAAACTAGGTACCATCTACCAAGAGACCCCACAGATGACATTGTTACAGCTATCCTTGCAATCGTCATCTGTCTTGCAACAGTCCTTATCGTTCCTGCCCGATCCTTCGCCTTTACCCCATGCCTTGGATGTACAGATTGCCTTCTGGAACATCTTGCCATTCTTCCAGGATTGTTGCCAACATCCAGCATTGGATCCACTAATGTCGCAAGAGCTGAGGGAGGTTATACCATAATCTGTACTACAATGGCCGTCATAGGTATTGCCCGATTGCGTATATATGCAATCCGTCTTTGCATCAACAGCAAATGCGGCACAAACAGCCGTAATGGTAGCAATGCTAAGGAATCTCATGATTTGTATCATGTCCATATGTCTCTACCTCGGAATGGCCCATATTCCAAGTTTTAAAAGGCTTACATAATATCTTTTACCATGAGACTCCACAAATAACACCGTTGCAGCTATCCTTGCAATCGTCATCTGTCTTGCAGCAGTCTACCTCGTTCTTACCCGATCCTTTGCCTTTACCCCATACCTCGGAATAACATAGGGCCTTCTGGAACACCTCGCCATTCTTCCGGGATTGTTGCCAACATTCGGCCCTATATCCACTGACAGTGCATTGGCCATCAGAGGCTATACCATAGTCCGTTTCGCAGTAGGTCATATACGACTGACCCTCTTGTCTGTTCCAACAACGCAACTTTGCGCTAGTCGTAAGAGCCAAAACTCCAAGAGCGGTAATAGCAACGTATAATTTCATGGTATGATCTTTGTGGATGCCCCTTCCAGAATCATGCCCATATGTTCTTACCTCGGAATGGCCCATATTCCAAGTTTTAAAACATGAGGAACCATTGCCACCGGATAGTTTGGCTATTTGGGTCCTTTCTCCCCGAGTTTTTTGCTTACGATCTTCCTAACCTTTTCCTCATCTGTCTTCCTTAGTTCCAGATCTTCGACCTTCCTTGCAAGTTCCCACATAAGTGCTTCCAAGGACTCTATGGTTTTCTCTAAGTCCTTGCTCTTTTTCTGGTTATGTTCCTTGACGTATGCCTTCTTACATTCTTTGCACTGCTGGCCGCTTCTATAGAACTCTCTCTCTGGCTTTACATGTTGACATTTGGCACAAAATCTCATGAAGGGCTCCATGGGTTAGTCTTCCGAGCTTTATCCATTACATCCGGATTTTTAAAAGCCACGTATTTCGCTACAGATGGCCCAAATCTTGGAAGCGTCGTTACGTCTAATGGCCTTGACCCCCGAAAGAGTCTCTGGGGCAAGATTAGCAAGGAAGTCATCGATGACGATCTCCTTGGTCTCGTCAAGGCTGAGGCCATTCTCCTTGACATAGGCATAGAACATGACCCTGACATCCGAGGGACATGTTTCCTTGGTTTGGTTTTGGCGGAGTGGTTTCTCGAGCTTGTTCTTCACGGCCTTATACAACGCCTTTGTGGCCTTTGTGGCTGGCTGTGGATCCGTGAAGTACATGGTCTTCGGCTTGGATCTCTTGGGAGATGGGCGACTCAGGTTGGTCTCCATGGTAGGAAGTCTGGAAAGCATCCCGATGAGAGCATCAACCGAGATGGGCACGTCGGGGTTGGTGTCAGCGTTCTCGATGACAGCCTTGGTAGCGCTCTTAAAGTCCTTGTTCTGTCTCATCTCATCGGCAATGGCAGAGATCTGTACGAGCTTGATATACTCCCTCATGCTCATGCGAAGGGTTACGCGTTTGGGTAAGTTGTCCATGATAGTATCTAGTGAGGTGACATTCATGGATTTTAGGGCCCCAGAAAGGCCTTCTCACTACCGGTATATCATGAGAGTTTTTATACATAGTTGGCAACTTCTTGACCCCACCAAATCCTTTGCCGTACATGCATACGGACTCGATGAGAGCAACAATCAAGTAACCCTGACCATATCTGGATACATGCCTCGCTGCTATTCGAGCGTCATGAGAGATGAGGAACTAGATAGGATCGAGGATATGTGTGGGGTGTATCCATCTAGGGTAGAGTATGTTAGAAGGACATCTACATTGGATATCACAGACAATGGACGATACATGTGTCTCTACTTCAGGAGCCACCAGTCGATGAAAACTTTTGCTAAGTATTGCAGGGGAACCTATATGGCAGATGTGGATCCCATTACAGGTTTCCTTAGCACCTTTGGATTTGCCTTTGTGGGGTGGTATGATGCCAAAAGTACACACATGGAAACCCCAGAGGATCTCAAGTATATAGCCGGAGACACAGCCATAACACACCCTAAGATAGCATGCATCGACATAGAGACCATGTGCAGTGCTGGGTACGGTATGCCCAAACCGTATAAGCGTGGCGACACGATCGAGATGGTCAGCATCGTCGTGAAAAGGTATTTGGACAAGTCACCCAATGGCATGAAGAAATACCTTGTATATATTGGCAACGAGAACATACAAGGCATAGACAGGGGTGTCCAATACGTATCCGTTGAAGATGAGGTGGCACTTATCCACAAGCTCAAGGACATCATCGTGAAAGAGTCACCAGATATCATCACAGGCTACAACATCTTCGGGTTTGACATTGGGTATATCATCTCACGTCTCAAGCTTAGGTTGCTTCCACTGCCCAACTTTAGTAGCATCCGTGGAGGTACCACAACAACCCAAAAGGTCAACTGGTCGAGCAGTGCATATGGCACCAATGTGTATGATCGCGTACAGATCAGCGGTCGCATCTTTGTGGATCTCATGCTATTCTTCAAGCGGATGAAGCTCGACAAGTACAGCCTCGACTTCGTGTCCCGCACATTCCTTGGAGAGGGTAAGATGGAGATAACACCCGAGGAGATGTGGATGTACTTCCGTAATCGCGACCCTGATGGACTTGAGAAGGTTGCCAGGTATTGTATCCACGATAGCGTTCTCACGCTGGAGCTCTTCGACAAGTTCTTTATTTGGACAGATGTCTGCGAGATGAGCAGTGCCATGAAGTGTAGCATCGAGGACATTTACACACGCGGAGAACAGCTCAAGGTACTCAACCAAGTTATCTACAAATGTGTCGAGAGAGATCTGGTACTTGTACCTGGAAACTATAACAAACCCGAGAAATACGAGGGAGCTTATGTCTTGGAACCAAGGAGGGGAATCTTCGAGGGTTGTACGGTTATGGATTTCCAATCCCTGTACCCAAGTATTCTCATGGCATATAACCTTTGTCCATCCACATACATTAGGCACAAGTATTACAGGAAGGATGTTGTTAACGTTGTGGACACGGGTAGTAGAGTCCATGCCTTTCGCAAACAGCCCACCGGAGTGTTGCCAGATCTGGTTACGGGTCTCTTATCTCAACGCATGTCCGTGAAAGCACAGTTGGCCAACACATCCGATACCATGACCAAAATCGTCCTTGACAGACGACAGAATGCCTTGAAGATCTGTGCCAATTCTGTCTATGGTATCATGGGTAGTGGCAACAAATACATGGGTCACACGGCCACTGCAGAGAGCGTTTCATGTATGGGAAGAAAGCTCCTGAGTTCCGTAGTAGAGAAGATAGGCAATAATTGGGATGTGTCTGTTGTGTATGGTGACACAGATTCGTGCTTCATCCACCACAATGGGTCCTTAGATGAGGATGCCAACATGAGGATGGCTTCTACGATTGTGGAGGCTATCAACCAAGAGCTGCCATCCCCCCTGAAGTTGCTTGTCGAGAAGTATTATAAGAAGGTAGCGTTCCTGTCCAAGAAAAGGTATCTTATGTATGATGGATCCGCAGTCAAGTCCAAAGGAGTAGCTAGCTCGAGAAGGAACTACTGCTCCTTCGCACGTAAGTTGTATCTGGATACAGTGCGGTTGATGTTTGAGAAGTCCAATAAGAGGGCATTCAACCATATCATGCACGAGATAGACAGGCTCCTTGAGGGAAAGGTGCCACTTGAGGAGCTTACCATGACCGTGTCAGTCAAGTCCACGGAGTCCTATAAGAACAAGAATGCCCCACATGTTGTTATGGCCAACAGACTAAGATCCCTTGGCAACAACCTCGAACTTGGATCCAGATTGGAATATGTATATGTGGAGGTTCCAGAGGCAAAGCTCCAAGGCGAGAGGATGTACACACCCGAGGAAGTTGTGCAGACAGGGTTGCAGGTCGACTATGCTTTCTACATCCAGAAACAACTAGCTACACCATTGGATGAGCTACTCGAGCTGATGGGATACGAGAGATATATTCATGAGATATATATGTCTCTCCAATAGGTGATGATCATAGATTAGTCTCACCCACCGACATTTACGCCGATATTGCCACGGTCATCCCCGAGTAGACGTAGCATCCCCGTGGCGAGTTTTTAAAAATCTAGCTCATGCTCTTTGCAAACTCGTATGTAGCTGTATCTGTCAGGGCACCAGCCTCAAGTAGTTCACGCTCCATGTCTCTGGCAATCATGTCAACCACTCCCCACACCTCTTCCTTGGTCATCGTGGGTAGTTTATCAGGCATACCAAGGTGGAGAGTGCGGCAGATGTAGATACCTAGGTTGGGGCACATGCCGTGCTCGAGTAGGTATATAGCCACAACGTGGCGTACAGTCTTTGGATCAGGCATGAAGGATGTGTATTGTAGAGCATCCATCGAGGCACAACAGGTGTTCTCAATCATCAACGAGGGCAGCACAGGAGGGTCGTGACCCCTCAGCCAGATGTTAAGTTACTGCCCTCGACATAGAGGTGGGTGCATGCTATGAGTAGTGTGCCTGCAAGTGGGTTTCCGATGTTGCCTAGAGTATCTTCCAGAGCAAACTTTTAAAAACCACATGTGGATAGACCAGCAACACAGGCATAGCCTACTCGGAAGAACAGATAAAGCTCTTGCAAACACCCTGGCTTACTGGTCTTTATAGCAGCAATCTCCATCAGGGGACAACTTCTTGTCGTTACGATACTTGTTTGACCGGCAGCTTGCCATGACGGCCGCAGATCCGTGAGGTATCTGTCCGACACACATGACATGAGTGGAATTACCATGACATGCATAGGGTTTACCACAAGCTTCTGTTGCCGATACCCTGCAAAACCTATGGTCATACCTGTACCCTGCACATCCTCAGGGAAGTATAGATAATCTCTGCACTGGGCAAAAGTAGTCGACACAAAAGGAGAACAATGGGTAAGTACCTCATGACTTAGTAACTAGATTGGTGGCTCCGGACATGTCTTGGTGGTAATTTCTACGTTTTAAAAATCGGGTAATTTACAGGAAGATGTATTTGCCTTCTTCAACCATCATGGCTTCTACTTCTCGGACTATGTCTTGAGATCTTCCCTTGTCGAGACCTTCAAGGAATGCGTTGTACATGTTTGGGTCCTTCCTCCACATATCTTTCATGGATTTGTATCCGTAGATACCGACATGTTTGTCGTACACAGACATCTCTCTGTATGCTCTTTCCTTTGGTGTATGTCTGTTTACATATACCGTAACATATGCATACACCAGTGCCAGATCTGTCTTGAGGATGGATGACAAACATCTGCCCTTACGCACGAACCTTTTGTCCTCATCCCCTTTGTTGGTTTGCTCTAAGATTCTTGTCCTGATTCGTGCCTTGTTGTCGATGAGAGACATGATCATGTACACGTCCTCACGTTTGTCTATCTTACCCATAATTCTGTCGTATTGGGCCTCTAATGCGTTGATGATGACCTTTTCTGGGTGTTTGTCCAGACCCTCTAAAAATTTCCACCCGTTCTTGGTGAGAACCCTTGTCTTGTTCTGGAGTGTATTGGGTTTGGGTATAGGGAGCACTGCTGTATAGGCATCTCCTGGGATACGGTAACACATGATGTGGTATAGGTCACCACCATACTTGATAAACAGGGCCTTGAACATATGTTCCACATCTGGATCCAAGCCTTGTGCCACCATATTTTCCACAAGGGAGATTCGGTCGATGAAATGCATCTTGCGTAGGTATTCCACCTTTGTGTCCGCCGTCATCTCCACGATCTTCTTAGCCATCTTCTTGTCGAAAGCGGGTACTGTAGGCTTGATGGTGACAATGGAATCGTGTTGGATGGCCAGGGGTCCTGCATTGGGATCGTAGACCGAGAAGAAGGGCTTAGTGGGATCCCTGACGAGATGCAGCTTGCCATTACCTTCTCTCATATACATGCCGAAGGTCTTCTTGTTGGTTGTAACAGTTCTGTAGATGAGCTCCATAGCTACTTTGGGATGAATCGTGGGCATGTTCTGGATGACCTTCTCAACTGGCACTGGGGCAATACGTATGTTCGTCTTGGTCAAGGCATCTCCAAGATGGTCCCACATGTATTCCTCGAACCTGTCCATGTAATACTTGAGAAACGTACTTGGATCTAGATCATCGGCCATAGGCTCGTCGATGAACTTGTCTATGGCAGCTTCACGGAGTTGTTTTTCCATGGCCGATATCTGTTCCTGTTTCCGGTTACACATGGCAATCTTGAGAAGGTCTGTACCATGTTTGACACCGTTGTCGTCCTCGTACATAGAGGCATGGATGTATATGTCTACGGTTCTTTCCTCAACAGGCAATGCATCATGAGAACCAGACCTGATGACTCTACCTATGGCTTGTTCAACAGTGGAATCGTTCCAATGCACAGTCATGACATGGAACATCCGTACGTTAAGAAGTGTAATGGACTCGCTGATGACCTTGCTACCGAGAAGGATGTTTACGTAGTTGCCATATATGTTCATAGGATGGTTAAACCCATCAAGTCTCTCGGACATATTGGGTACGAGGGCTTGGTCACCAATGCAAAAGGTATACCGTTTCCGTGGGCGGATTGTGCTAAGATGGTCTCCCACGTAAAGCTCATACCCGTGAGCCTCAAGAATGTTGGCAAGGAGTAGCAATCCAGACCCTTTAACCTCTTCTACAAACACGAACACGGGTCCTTTGTTCATGGATGGATCTTGGAGAACCTTCATGAGCTTAGCATATTTGGAACTACACTCACGCAACTTGTCTCCCACTAACCAGTCCTTGTACTCATCCTTGACGTGGAAGGACACATACTTAATGGTACGTGATGTACCAGTGGACACAGATGTTATCCTCTGCTCACGTTTGACCGGATACATAATTCCTTTGGTGTATAAGTTCCTTCCAAACAACCTATCACCTGGGAAGCAGAACAGAGAAATATGTGTGAGTGTTCTGTAGATGTCATCCGGAGAGCCTTTGTCTTCTTCCATGATATGGTACTCTCTCTGATGGGATATCATGGTACTGGGATAGACTCTCATGTTGTTTAAATATTTCCTCCTACCATGGTGTTGGCATTTGGGTCCGTGTCTGATCTTGCTATTGTAGGACACGATGCCATCGAACCTATTGGGTCCATCATCGTCTGTGAGCAGCTTGATAGTGGAGTCCAGTTGGTCGACATCGTTGGTCATGGGTGTTGCTGTCACGAGAAGAACCTTTGTGTTGTGGGTGAGCTTGATGATCTTCTCTAGAGAGTTGTATACCTTTATAGCATCTACATCTTTTTGGAGCTGTCGTACGTTGTGTATCTCATCGAATACCAATATATGGGAGCTGTATCTGTGCGATATAGCTTTGTCCGTCATGGTCTTGAGTGTGTTATGCAATGCGAGGTAGTGCTCCATGACAAAAACCTTGTTATATTCCGATCGTGGAAGCTTTGGTATAGGGCCCTGTCCAAGACCGGACATTGTGTAGTAGATGTCTATCTGCCTTTTAAAACTTTCTGTTCCTGAGTTGCCTTTGGTGACGATGAGACATCTTTTACCATCGTGTAGGTAATGGTCAACAGCAATAGATATACATACTAAGGATTTACCAGAACCCAATGCATGGAACAAGAGCACTCCCTTATATGGCGTATACGGGGACAAATATCTCCGGACAAACTCCTGATGAGGATAGAGCCCTTCTTGGTTGCGAAGGTCCTTGAACTCAAGCTTCTTGATGATGTTGTTCTGGATGTCTTCTTCGGGATACATGGAGAATGAGATAAGTTAAATAAGAAAACTAGGCGGCTCGCACGCAACCCATTCCAGGTGTTATTCTCATTATGGATGAAGTCGATGATCAGGAACGTTTGTATCTCGAGGCGAAGACATTGGAGAACTGCGAGTTAGAGGCACGCATAAAGGGTCCCATCCTGCACAAAGCAGCCGTTTCTCGATTGTTGGCGAGCTATGACGATTGGGAGGTACGTGAATACACAGAGCAAAGGAGCAGAATCGTTGGGGTAAGCGCCATCTATAGATGTATAGATGATGGGCCCATCGTCATGAAAACCAAGGTCGAAAGAGTTCGCGATGAATGGTATACTTTGGTGCTTTCCACCGAGGAGGCCGTTGAGGGGATGACATTGGTGAGCAGATACTTTGCAACAACCAACAAGATTAGATGGGCCAGACAGATGGCAAGCAACATACGTATGGATGTTACCTATATCAAGGAACAAAACATCTATCAAGTCGAGCTGGAGATGACCAAAATCAAGCATTGGAAGAGATTCCAAAAACATCTCAAGCACGTAGTGGACATGTTGCTGGACTCTCCGTTATATGTATCTCGCAAAAGATTCGAGCTTGTTGAGGAGATTACCAATGGGTTTGGTACATGCATCTCTGTCACCAATGGACGGTACCAAAAGCCCATTACTGCAGATTGGAGTGTTATTAACAAGATGGTTACAGATGTTAAGGACCTTAGGGTTACCCCCAAGATGGATGGCGTGAGGATGTTTCTTGTATCTTTCAACGGCATGGTATATTCTGTGGATACGTTTTGTCACGTTAGGTTGCTCGCTACAAATACCAAGTATAAGTCTCCTGTATATAACATCATCGACACGGAATTGGTCTCTGGTGAGTACCATGCTTTCGACATCGTCTCGGATGATGGCATAACATTGGACAAGAGGTTGGAGTTGCTTGAGCAAGCCATAACCCAAATAAAGGACTATGTGCATGTTATTGCCAAGAGGTACACATCGTTGTCAGAGGGCCTGACACGTGTGGATGCCATCAGGAAAGCATGGTCAGACATAAAGTCCACAAAAGATGTGGATGGTATGATCTTTGTGGATGCCTCTTCCAGATATCTGGATTCTGTGTGGAAGTGGAAACCTGTGGTAACTATAGATGCAAACATCATAGATGGATCTCTGTATGCAGCTCATGGTAAACATATAAAGGAGCTTGTCTTGGATGAGATCCCCGATGATGTCTCTGAGTCTGTTGTCTACGAGTTAGAGATATATAACAAGAATCATGCTAGGATACTACGTGAGAGAACAGATAAGCCCAGTGCCAACTCCAAGAAGGTTGTCAGGGCCAACATTGGTGCAGCTAATCTTGGCGGCATTTGGGATAAGGACTCGTGCCACTTGATGAGGATCTATCATAGCAATGTCAGGAAAAGTCTCATGGAAACATCTAAGAACGTATTGGAAATCACCCAGGAGAACATCCATGGCATCAAGAATAAGATCAAGGACAGAAAGTATCAACTGGTATGTTTATCCTTTGTGCTAAACACGCACATGGATGAGCTAGCGAGGGTAGTCCCCAAGGTTGTTGCCCGTGGTTCTAAGATCGTAGGTATCTTCATGGGGATGGTGCCTGATGAAGACATGAGTACAGATGGCTTTTCTGTTAAGCATTCAGGGGGCCACAAGTATCATCTCACCATTCATGGCTCACGAGTGGACCACGATGAGAAGAAGTTTACCTTGAGAGACCTTGGCGAATTTGCCAAGAGAATTGGGTTTGAGGTTCAGGAGACTAGACAGCTGGGAGTGGGCGAGTTGTGTATCTCTTCGGTGGAGAGACAACTATCGAGCATGTTTGTATCCTTTGTGTTGGCCAGAGCATAGACTCATGGAAAGCTTTTAAAAATCTGGTATATGGTTCTCGTTCGTGGGCAGGTATGTATTGGACTTATACTTTTGCGGTGATCTTTGTTTGGGTACCATCTGACCTGGTAAGGGTTATAGAGCTTCTTCCAGTCAAGACTCTAAAGATAAGCCATATCATCCCTAAGAATATTATTCCACCGACAATGCCAAGCACGATGAGGCCGATGTCTATTCCGTCCATGATGATAAGATACGTTATATACAGGCAACGTATAGTTTCATGGGTTGTGCTATCTGTCAGTGGTATAGATATGGTATTGTACCAACCGTTGACAAGTTTTAAAAACTCCATGATCCTTCTCATGTCTTGGATCTGTATGATGGGCTTTGGAGTTATCTGTCAAGCCAATCTCTGAAGGAAGCATCATCGGGGAAGTATAGATAATCTCTGGTAGTTGTTAACCAGGGTCTGTCTCCTCGATGCATATACAGGATGCTACAGTTCTTGAGGACATCCTTCTCCTCCAACCGAGGCACAGGATATGGCCGTGTCACACATTCCTCGATGGAACCGTTCTTGAGGGATACAAGGACACATCTCCCCTCATCGTCTATGTGTTGCTTCCTGATATCTTTCTTATGTACCTTCCTATCGTAATAGGGCCTTGTGGTGGATTGGGTTTTTACACGGATGAGCTTAGATACAAGGTCATCGTCTCTTGAGAAGGTATAGATATCTTCCTTGATGATGAGCTCATATGTAATAGATGTATCGTGGTAAAGCTTACGGATGTTCTTGAGGACAACTACGTAATCCGGGTATTTGCAAGTCTCCCAGATGTATCCGTTGCGAGGTATGCATAAACGATATCTACCTCGGTGATCTACCTGTACCACGATGATGTTGCAGCGGTATATCTCCTCGAATAGCCTGTAGAACAGAGCTCCATCTACATCTTGCCAGGCCCGCTTATCTGTTATGGAGATATAGGTTGTGTCTTGTGCCAACAACAAAAGCAGATTAGGGTTTACCTTGACTGCTTGTGCTACATCGTGAGCTCCCATAGCTACATCCAGGCAATGTTTAAAGGACCCACCCGTGCCAAGTCTTTTGTATCCCTGCACTCCGTATTCGGCCTCCATCATGTGTGGTATGGGACCCTTTCTACCATTTCCCAGTGCCTTGAGGGTCTTGATCTCGTCCTTATGCTTTGCTTCTTTTGTCTGGTCATCGTTGAAGTAGTACTGGTATGTTCTCTTGGATGGATTAAGGAGGTGGTTAGAGGTATAACATACCACAATGTACTTAAACATGTCTTTGTTAGCAAGCCTGTTAACCTTAAGGCCCACATAAAGGTCATCCGACGGAGAAGTATACCATCTTGCATAAGGTCCGGACTTGGGATACTTGATGACATCTCTACCCATCTTCTCGTAGGCTTTAACCTCCTTCTTACTCTCGAGCATAACGGGTAGTCTGTGGCATTCTCTCGTGTAGTTGCTTGCAAATAGCTCCGGTAGCTTCTCCCTGAGATCCTCTATCTTGGTTCTGCTGTATATACGTTCCTTCTTTGGGCCCTTTGTGGGTATCTTGGAGGAACCGGACAGGGTCTTGTAAACATCGTTGCATAGTTCCTTATAAATCTCCAAAAGGTTGCTGATGATAGCAATGGTACATATCACGGAAAACTCGTTGGATGCATTGGATATAACAACGCCTTTGTTCCGTATACTACATTTGGCACCCGTGGGGATGATTGTTATGGGCAACAACTCTTTCTCCTGTTTGAGATAGGGTAGGGCATAGTTGACATCTGTGTCCAACTTCATGACATCTTTAAAGGGCCTATGATTGGATACGATGTATGCCATAACTCTACGATGCCAGATGCAGTCATGAGGGAATTGGAGTCGGAGGTTTGTATCATACACCACATTAACAGATATGTCGTGATAGCCAGCTCCGTGGAGAATATCAAGGGGAACATCCACATCCACTACCTCTTCTCCCTTCTTCTGTATCGAGATGACTCTATCCATGAAGGTATAATCTTTGCCGTTGGTGTCCTTGATGATGACATATTTTGGTCTTATGGCTGTTGTTGGCTTGGTATACTTCCTGTCTATCTTCCTGGGTGGGAAAGCTCTGTTGACTCTTCTCCTGATGCCTTTCTGTGATACTTCCATGAGAACTTGGAAAGGTTCTTGGATTCTCTCGAAAAGCTTGTGTGTGTCTATTGTAGAAGACAATTCGGCAACCATAGTACAGGACTCCATAGTATATTCAGGTATGTCTTCTACGTCATGGAGCATCCTGTGGAGCTTCTTGATATTTTCTACATCTTCGTAGTACTCCCTCACGATGTTACCTACTTGTGTGATCATGGTCTTGCATTCAGGGTACTTATCTAGGTAGTTGTAGTCGATGCTTCCAAGAATTCCCATGTGTATCATGATGCACATATGTGTAAGATCTCTGTCGATGATCTCCATAAGCTTCTTGGCTTTCTTGCTTGGTTTGCCGGGGATATCTTCAAGGATCCTCATGCATGATGTTACCTTGCCAGTATATTCATCGAGATCATCTGGTCCCTGGAAAGACCTATTCTCATCTACCAGGAAGAGCATCTCGATGGTGCACTTATGTTTGGCAGCATATGCCAAAGCCTTCTTGACGTTATAGAGGGACATGTTACTCACGTAGACGAGGGCTGATTCTCCATAAAATACCTAAATCTCGTTTTAAAAAACCATCCTATAGTATGTTCCACCACACACCCTGGTGATACGTATGATATCTCCCTTTTGCCATCCCATCCATCTAACAATGGGATCCCAGGGTGGAATCTTTGGAAGTTGTTCTCTGTGTATGCTATACTTCTCGAGTATCTCATCTACCTCTTCTGTGGTGCATAGCTCATGAAGTGGTACCATAACGTTATCCAGGGGGCATAACAACAACTCGCCATGGAAGAATACTCTGTTGTAAGGAAATTCTCTCAGAGAAGTTAGCTTCTCCATCAAAGGCCTTGAGCTAAGAGCATATACGATGGCAATGTAGTTGGTATCTTCCTTGGGGATGGCTCTGAGCATCTGTTCCATCTGTTCCTTGATTGTCTTGTCAGATACCACTTGCACCTCGATGAGCCTTGCAGGTTGGCCTGGGTCTCTGGTCCTGAGATATTGGATGCACTGGTTGATCTCCTTCTGCTGCCACTTGGGGATTTCTAGGTTCATGGTCCGACGAGCTTGAGGATGGTCTTTCCGACACAAGTTTTTAAAAAGACCTTATCTCACTAGGAGCACTCAACTGCGTTATATCCCACGCCCTTGAGCTCTTGTTCGGCATTGGCACAACTTCCTTGTACATTTACGACAATCCTGGATGAAGTAGATGCTGGTGAGAGCTCTCCTATAGAGGCGATTTCTGGAATCGCATCGAGGACGTTCATGGTAGGATCAACCACAACGGTTACTTGAGCTGACACGGCGGCAACAAGGACAAGGGCAATGGCAATGTATTTCATGGTTTATCATATGTTCTTATAGAGTTGATACAGCCTAAAATCAGCTATAGTATGGCGAATCATGTATTAAGCACGTTCAGGGTTATGTATATGATCACACACATATATGTGGTTCATGAATGTGTGCCCGATACAAGTTTTTAAAAACCACTCAACCGAGTATATGTCTGGTGTATTTTAGGCAGATGGACGTCCAGAGGGTGTTCCGTGTTTGCTTGTGACAACACCACGGGTCTTGCGTGAGGAGTTAGCAACGATCTTGACGCCAGACTTCCAGGAGGTGGGCTTACCTTTTTGTGCCTTGACTGTAACCTTAGTTGGAGATGGGATAATTGCACCTGGATCTGGGGTGTACTCGGAAATAGCCTTAATCTTCTCGACGTCCTCAGGGGTCTCCGACATGCCATCTATGTCCTTTCCAACGAGGCTATCAGAGGCAGATTGGTGGAAAGCGTGAACAGCCTCGTACTCGTCTACTTCCTTCTGGGTGATCTCCTTGCCAGACTCTTGCTTCTCCTTAAGGGATGCTGCTCTGGCTTCAAGACTTTTAGCATTTCTAGCAAGCATAGCCCTGATTTTCACGAGTTTCCACTTGGAGACCTTTGGATCGTCGACAGTCTCCTTGACGAGTCCTGACATAGCCCTGAATAAGCCGGAAAACTCGTTGGTACCAGGAAGCGCATGGGTGGGGTCGATGTAAGTCTCACCACCATCCTCTGCGGTGGGAGCATCATCAAGAGGCTTCATCTGAGGGAGGATATCTGCTGCTATTTCCAGGACATCAGCAGTGGCAACGGCTTCTGTGACGGTAGGGTTCTCGTAGTCTTCTGGGTAGAAGGAAAGTTCCACGCTGACTTCCTGAGGGTTGAGATCCTGTCCACTTGGATCTGTAGGCGGGGGATCATCGTCATCGTCCATCTCATGGGGTCTTTCCATGCGATTAAGGTACTTCATGGCAAGGTCGTTGTACGAGTTCTTCATGGATTCGGCAGTAATCTGCTTGTTCCTGTTCACGAGCATTTGTACGCTTCGGACACCTTTGTTGTTGGCGATGCGCATCTGGGTTTCCTTCTTTAAGGCCTTAAGGATCTTTGAGGAGAGGGACTTGTCCACCTTCTCTGGTTCTTGGTCGAGGATCGAGGAGAAGGAGTCGTCGATGAGCTTCATGGCCTCATCCAGATCCGAGGCTCCATCGTAGATCTCGTTAGGGTCCAGCTCCGTGTTGTCGAAAGGATCTGAGGAGACTCCTTCGCCAGTGTCGCGAGGAAGGATATTAGGATTGCCGGTAAGAGCCTTGATCATGCGAAATCTTTCAAGAGCTACTCTCTTGACGACATCATGAGGAGCAGCGGTCGTTCCTGCGGTATCATCGTTGATAACCTCTAGTTCTCGCATACATGTTCTTGCACGCTTTACGAGAGATCTACGCAGGGCACGCCTCCGGAGGTTAGTGCATCCAGGTCCAAAAGGGTCGACCTTCTCCTTGGTCCATGTGTTTCCTGCCTTCCAGAGAGTTGCTCCAATTTTGGTGACAGAGGAGAGGACCTTACCATGGTTGATATCTTTGGTGGCTGTCCATCCGCTGTTGATGGCTGCGATCTTATTAGCATCGATGGTGATAGACCAAGTATTTTCGGACTCGTAATCAAGGGGCCCCGTCGTTCTCTCAAGGTCGACCCATCTCGCAATGCCATAATCGTATGAACTAGACTGTAAATTCTCAAGGGATCTTTCCAAGTCTGGTGCGCCCGCAGCTGTTCTTTGTTGTGCGAATTTTCCAATAAGGGACATGATAGTGGGTCTTGATCCGTCGGGCATGGGTATCTCTGTCTTGAAATACTCGGCAACTCTGCTAAGGGCCTCGGCATAGGTATATGCACGGCCATTCTGGTCGAGTCCGAGGAAAGAACCCTGGGCAGCGCCCGCCGGAGTAGTCCTTGGATCGTATGTGACAGCGACTCCTTTGTAGAGACCTGCAACAGGTGTACCAAGTTTATCTCTAACGGCTCCAACTCCCTTGTTGTTTCTCTTGAAGTAGAGACTAAGGGGAGGAGACCTATATTTGGCGGGGACGTTGTTGATATTTGCCTGAAAGTCTACATACTCAGGGGCATTATCGTCGTAATCTGGCAGGAAATCAGGGATACCATGCATCCATGCCGGAGAATTAGGATCGAGAGCCGCTTCCGCCTTGATGTCCTTGATGAACTTACTCAAGGAGGTGTCAAACCTCATACCTTTCTCCTTGTAGTCGCCGGTGCCCTCTTTCCAAAAGGCCCTGGCGGTGGACAGGAATAGCAGTCCAACCGAGAGAATAGTTAACTTCATGGTGCTTGTTGATAACCCATGTGGTCTTTTGTCGGATGCCCCCTTTTTCAGGGTTTTAAAAAGTTCCGTAGAGATGGCAGCACGCGGCGATATCATGGAGACTTGTCCAAATATTCTCTTCCGTATCTTCTCCATATGCTATCTCCATTTGCTCCTCTGGAAGATATAGGATTCCATCCTCAACACAAAGGCCATAACGGCGTTCTTCTCCGATGACAAACCGGTCATGCATTTCCAACAACAACCAATAGACATCATCTACGCTTGTGGCGTGAATGTTATGTATATCTTCAAGGATCTTTTCTCCATATATACCAAGGAGTTTTCTTACATAAAGCACGGGTAAGGATTCGTCTTGGCCTGTGACGATATCGTATCCTGCCTCGATCATGGCCAAACACTCATCGTTAAGGCCTTTATCATGGAGGCAAATGGCTATTTCTGGTGCTTTATCATGTATGTAATATCTCATGATATTTTCCCATTTCCCATCGAATACCCTAGGACCCAATACCTCTATGAGCTGGATGATCTCTGCCGTTTCTGCATGAGGTCGTGCGGAAAAGACCTTGAGCATAGCCTCTTCTCCCACCATGGGTAATAGGGTATGGAACAAGGGGAGTACCACACTTACATCCTCTCCCTCAGGACAAACGCCTTTAAACACGAAGTCTATCAAGACCTTTATCCCAGGGATATCTTCTTGCATTCTTAAGCTAGGCCCAATCTCTGAGAAGCAACTACCTTTTGCAATGGCCTCATAGGCCTTCTGTACGGCCGCTACTGCATTCTCGAAGGCGTAACGGAGAACAACTTGCTTGAGAGACCAGTGGTCCCTAATGGAGGATTTACTCAGCTCTTCCTCCATCTTAGCCACAAGACCATTGGCACCAAGTATAGATATGCGGGTTAGAGGTGTAGACATATCAAGGACCTCATCTGATATTTCCACATCTAGTTTTCCTAATCTCGGAAGATACATGTATGGATCATCGACCGTCTTATCTACCCTTTCATACATACCTCTGGAGAAGTAATAAGCGTTAAGACTATAGACACAGCATCTAGAATGGTCTCCAAGAATCCCCATTGCGTAATCGTCACGTCTCCTCAGGGCGAGCATAGAGGCATCGTAAGACTTATTGGTCTCCCATATGGCTATGACCCTTCGAAGAATGCTACCGTCGTTAGCTATCACAGCTTTAGCAATGGCGATGTCAGAAGACACATGACCTTTAATGGTAAAAAGAGCTCTGGGGTCAGCACCACGAGAAAGGATCTCGGTGAGAGCAACACCAAATCCTCCGCTGAGAAAAAGACATTGGCGAATATGTGGTAAGGATAAATCCAATCCTAAAACACAACATACGTATCCATTGGTATGAGATGCTATCCTTTCTAATATTTCCTGAGGTATTGGGGTCGACTGACTTTGGGCGTTTCCGATCATGGCAATAAAGGGCTCGTTTATCAAGCATATACCATGAAGCTACTAACTCTAGCTACTTTGGCACTGTCTGCTCTCAGTGCTGCCTCCGAGGCGCGCTTTATCAAGAGAGGACCTATTAACAACTCCGGTACCATCCCTGGTACTAACATCACGGTCTATGGTCTTGTGGATCTCAAGACAGGCAAACCCCTTGATTACGAGGAGTTTGTCCAGGGATTTATCCATACCCCGTCCGTTAATCCCGAGGTGCTTTCCAGGAAGACCCTTAGCAAGAGAGGCGGAGAGTTCGACGAGCGAGCTTATATCCGTAAGTATTGTATTCCCCAGGTGAGCGTTAACCCCGAAGCCAATCCCTACCATAGATCCCTAACTGGTAGAGAGGATATAAACTACTTCATCGGCATTGGTCAGGGTATCCCATTCCCAAATTCCGGCACCGATTGTCGCAAGTCTGCTCAGGATTGTCCCATTGCCCTCACCAAGGATATCACCTACACGAATGCTATTGCATTCTCGGTTAGCGACTCCGATTCTAACTCGCTGACAGGTACCCTGGGTGGATCCGAGACGATTACCAACAGTAGCAGCACCTCCGAGACCGTTGCCCATACCCTTGAGAAGAACTGGTCTCATACAAACTCCCATACGGAGGATTATTCCTTGGCAACTACCACAGGCGAAATCATCACCGCCGGTAACTCCTCGAGCTCCAACGACGTTAAGATCAGGACCGATGGCAGGGACTGGGGATCTGGCACCAACGAGAACGAGGAGAATGGCGAAAACTCTAACTCCGAGAAGCATTGGAATGTTAACGTAGATGTCCCATTTGTTAGTGCTGGTGGCGGAGGTAGCGAGTCCAAGGGTAAGACCCATTCGAAGAGCAATGGTAGCAACACTCATGACAACTTTAACTATCAGGACGGATGGAATAACGGCACTACTAAGGAAGACAACTGGTCGAGGCAAACCCAGAACCTCCAGACAGAAACTAGAGGCTCATCGGATACCACGTCTGATACTACTGGTGGCTCAGAGTCGACGACCAACTCTGTCATGAAGACTAAGGGTATAGATGTCTCCATTGGCAAGGAATGGTCCAAGTCTAATTCCACCACGAAGGAACATGGTGTTACCCAGGGTAATACCACTACCACTGCAAGCTCATCAGGTATCACGAGAACCTTTTATGTTCCCTCGGGTAAATGTATGGGCCTTGCATGTTTCCCTAAGGCTGAGATGCTTGTTATCCCCCACATTTGCGTTGACACACAAGAGCAGATTGCGGAGCGTGTTGCCATCTCGATCGCCAAGTATGCTACCAAGAGTCAGGAGATGGAGTGCCTTACCGCCGGACTCATCGACTGCGAGGATCTTCTCCTCGGAACTTCCCCATTCGTGACCTATGACGAAACGTATCTGTCTATTGGTGCTAAGAATACATTGCGCGTGACAGGTGCCATCGATGCAAATAATCCCCTGATTTCTAACAACGGAGACTTCCTCGCCACTGTTGAATCCAATGGTAACTTCGTCGTGTATCGTACAGGCAACATCAAGGTATGGGAATCGGGTGCAACTCCTTTCGTGGCCATAGAAGGCGTTAATAGGTACAAGCATCGTGTCCGGATTAACATGCGAGGACATCTTGTTGTAGAGACCATGAACATGTTTAGCAAGATTCCCAAGTTCCAGACAAACATCTTCCGACAGGTTTGGTCTACGCAGCCTATTTCCAATAACTTCACGGTCGGTACTCCTCGTAGACCTGATAGTCCCTATGATGACTATGTGCTAATTCTCGATGATAAGGGCCGCTTGAACCTGTATGATGCTATGTACATTAAGATCTGGTGCACCTATGACAAAGTTGGTAACAACTGTGGTAATACCA
>JASSUI010000002.1:0-109192 GCA_031963415.1 Mycoavidus cysteinexigens | reverse complement strand
CAGCCTTCGGTGCTAGTTCGCGCCGTTTCAGCTCTTCCCACAACCCGCGCGCTACAAAGTAATCGCGTAATGACTTATGAAGAAAGCGATACGCTGTCCCTAATTCGTCCACCTTATCTTCATCCGCCCATTGGATGATCAGCGGTGCATTCAAGCGCTTAAGCCGCATTTCTGTCGACTGGCTGCCCAGTAAATCCTGACGCCAACGCTCTTCTGGCGACGTGTCGCTACTGACCACTTCGCCAGCCCGATACATCGCTAACGCTAACGTTTGGCTATATTGCATTTGGCGTCGATTAAATCCGTTCCACTCCAACTGTTTAAATACTTTTGTTTCGTCTGCATCTAATTGAATCTGTGCCAAACGTTGCTGTGAGCGTTTAAACCAATTCGTCACAAACTGCTCATACAGCGATAACCGCGTTAATCGCACGCCAGCATCGAAGGTCGGTAATACACTGACCGCCATCTTCAGTAAAAACGGATTGCTCACTAACGCTTGGACATTCGGCTCTTCTAGGACGGCTTGATATTGGCCTACTGTCCATTTTGCGTCAGGATGGTTATCACAATAGTTTTCGACATAACGCGCAATCGTTTCGGCCGAGAAAGGGGCTAGCCGATATTGTTGTAAGGATTGGGCGTCGCCTCGTGGATGAAATTTATAGTCATAGCCCGAGCCCGAGCCTAAATATTCCGGACGGCTACTGATGATGATTTTTGTCTGCTTCCATTTGTTGAGTTCATTTTCTTCATAAAAGTGCTGATGACGCTGCTCGATTTCGTCAAATCCATCTAAAATCAACACAAAAGGATAGTTGTTTTGCAATGTGCGAATCTGTTCTGCGGTAAACCCTTGACGTTCAAAGAAGGTGTGAACCAGATTCAAGGGTACACCGCTTTGCGAGGATTTTCCTTTTAAGTTGGATAAGGGAATAAAAACCGGAATCGGCCGCGCTGTATGATCCTCGGCTTGCGTATACGTTTGCCACAGGGCCTGCGCTAAGTGACGATTGAACGTCGATTTACCAGCGCCGGCTTCTCCTAATAACAGCAGTGATTTTTTATCGGAAGTTAAAAAATTCTGCACCTTCTCGGTTAAATCCAAGCGCGCCTCGTCATGCAATGTCATCCCTTCCGGGGCGACATAATTCGACAACGCGTCTTTGATCTCCCGATCTTGTTCCAATTCGCCTAAGTAATTCGTTCGCAGTTGCTCAATGTTGTCCACATCATTGAGCGCTCTCTGTGCGTTGCCATGGATCTGATCGATTTCTTTTTGCAGGCTCGCTTTCTGCAGGCTCGCTTTCTGAGCATCCAGCTCTCGTACATCAGATATGGCGTCTTTGAGGAGTGCATCGATGCCAGCCATACACGCTTGTTTCAACAACAACGAAAATTCCACCGCTGTTAAGATATGTGCCTCATCTTCTCGCAATCGCTTCAAACAGGCGTGATAGATTTTCTCCTCCAGCAGTGAAATGCGCTGCTGTTGTTTCACTAAAAGCTGTTTTAATAGCTTAAAAAAGCCGACGTATAAGCCTTCATCCTGATAGGTCTGCTGTTCATTCCATCGGCTTGGCGTGCGCCAGATCGAGTCTTGAATTCGAATGGTGGTTGAACTCGTTATAAACGTTGGCAAGCATTGCTCAGCCTTACTGTTGAGCAAGAAAGGGATAATGCGGTGCTTGTCCTTGTTGTGCTCATATCGAATTTGCAAAAAGGCTAATTCCGTTAGCACATGATGGAATTCCTTGTGGTTCAAATTAGCATAAACGATTTCTCGTATGGCAGCCTCGACTTGAGCAAAGTCGCCTGTGCGCTTAAAGGTTTCTTCATAGGCGCGCTGAAGTGCCTCGCGATAGCCCTGGTAATAGGGTGAGGCCATATAGTGGCCCAATAATGCTGAACCACACAGAATAACCTGATCGACTGTGCCTGTATGGTTGGGGAGCAAGCACAGTTGGCTGGACAGAATATCGTTCGCATTAGCAGTATCCTGTGGCGTGGCAGGCAGCCATGAACCTGGGCGACCGCTGGCTGAGCGGTCTGCATACAGATTCAGACGCAGGGTCGATAACCATTCAATCACGCGTTGAGAGACTTTGGCATCGGCCTTCTTGCCCAATTGCTCATTATCGTGTGCATACACCAAAAAAACGCTAGGCGAGCCTTGGCACAAGTCTATCTGCCGAAATTGTTCCAATATCGCCGCAAAGACCTGTGCTGCCCAATCATGTTTTTCCTCTAAGCGAGCCGCCAACGTCTTGGGCGATGAGCCAAGCGCAGCCTTCGAAGGAAGCAACTCAGACGGCTGAGCTAAACTGATCGCAAGGTGTTCGGTGTGTAATTGTGCTTGTATGATACTGAATAGCTTTTCTAATAGCCCTTTCTTTTTATGTTTCGTGAATTGATGATGTGCCTCTTGTAATAGCTTGCTGTCAGTAGGACCTTGGTTGATGGCATACCTGTCTAGACGTGCCTGTATTTGTTTTTTTTGTGATGCATCCGCACTATAGCTCAGCGCTTTGGCGTAGTTTGCTCGTATCTCATCAAGGCTGAACATTTCGCTGAGTTCCCCGATCTCAGCAGACATCAGATGAATCTGCGTCAAGAGCTGCTTTGCCTCGATGGTCTGCGTGCTGCTGCCCAGTTGGTTTTTTAAGGCGGCTTTAGCGGCCCTCAGGCAGTCTAGCGCTGGTTCGAACCGAGCCGCCGTTTGATGTTGCTTCGCTTGCTCAAGCTGAGTTTTTGCACAATCTAGTGCGTTGCCTTTCGGTTGCCACGATTCTTTGACGTTGATAAGAATACGAGAGAGCACGGTGGGTTCCTTATGCGGATGACAAAAAATATCGGTCGTGCATCATAAAAGAAAATTCTGCTTGAGAATATGATAGAACAGGGCTACCTCATTTAAATACGAGTATTTAAGACCTGATGAAGGAAATCTGGATCCCATCCGGCCATTTTTCTCATTTGCTTGAAACTAACACGAAGTCTATGTTGTTTAATTGTGTGATTTACATAGATCGTTTCAATTAAGATAGTTGGATGAATAGAGAAATACGCTGCCGACTAAAATGGGTCTATACGAAGAACTGGGAGATGCGGGCGTGGTATGCCGACGTTGTGGCATCTCACGCCCGACATTGCGTAAATGGGTGAAACGCTATCAGCAAGCAGGTGAAGTGGGTTTGGAATCAATAAGTCGTCGCCCGCATCGCAGCCCTAATCAAAAGGTCACGCAAGCCGATCAAGAAGCTATTTTGCGTATGCGTAACGAGAATAAGGGTGCTCGCCGCATACAGAGTGAATTGCATTTATATGAACAAAAAGAATTGTCATTACGCACAATCCATAAAGTTTTGGTCGCCGCGCAAGTCAAGCCATTGATAAAACCTAAGCGCCCCATTTTGCCTAAGCGATATAGCCTTCTTATTCCAGGCGAACGCTTGCAAATGGACACCATGAAAGTAGCGCCAGGTGTGTATCAATATAAGGCAGTTGATGACTGCTCTCGATTTCGAGTTTTAGGGGTATATCCACGTTGAGATGCCCGCCATACCTTACTTTTTCTTGAGCGAGTCATAGAAGAAATGCCTTTCCCTATTCAGCGGATTCAAACTGACCGTGGGACTGAATTTTTTGCCGAAAGCGTACAAAAATATTTAATGAACCATTACATTAAATTCCGCCCGATTCCGCCTCGCTCTCCTCATCTTAACGGTAAAGTTGAACGTTCTCAGCTCACGGATAAAGTGGAGTTTTGGTCGCGCTATTCGCCTAAAGAGCAGGAAATAGATCAGCGTATTCAAGAGTGGCAATTTGAGTACAACTGGCGTCGTCCGCATGGTTCTTTTTCCGGAAGAACACCGGTTGATAAGCTAGCTGAAGTGGGTGAGCAGACTCCGCTTTCTGAGCGGTGTCGCTTTAATTTACGACATTAACACTATGTAAATCGCACAGAAAACCCAAAGATTGCTGTCCATCGGACAGTCACTTAGTTTATCTTTTGGCACGTAATCACATGTTAGCTTGCAGTTTCTCAAAAAGCGTCTTTTGTGCGCTAATTACCCTTTCAAGAAACAAAATATAAAGCGTTGATTATTAGAGTTTTTTTAGCTCATCCTTGAGATATAGATACAAGTTGGAATCCCAGTTTCTCTGCGCGTTGAGAGAGGCTATGCAAGACGCGTTGCTGATAGCGCTGTTCATAATAATCTTGGCCCTGATCCATATATTCAGTCCCGTTGGTCAGCATAGCGTAAATAAGGCGAGCAAGCTTATGGGCTGTCGCTGTGATAGCTTGTGGTCGATCTAGGCGGCCACACATACGGCGATAATAAGCGCCTAACGCTGACTGACTTCGTCGTCAGGTAGACGCAGCCATTTTCAGTGCTTGAGCGGCACGATTGGTTGTGCGCTTGCAAACACCTGAGAGCATTTTGCCTCCAGAAATTTTTGTGCCCGGACACAAACCCAGCCACGAAGTGAAATGTTTAGCGCTTTTAAAACATGATAAATCAGGACCGATCTCCGAGATGACCTTTAGTGCCGTCGTTGTATCAATCCCATCAATGCGCGTCAGGTCAACGCCACACATTAGCTCCATCACGCTCTCCCCCGAGGATGGCTCGAATGATTTTCTGACCTGTCTCCCCAGCAATATCCGAAATTACATTCGCCAACTGTATGTTCATTTGTGCCAAGGCTTTCTGCATGTGCTGAATATGCCGACTTTGATAGCGCAACAACATATCTCTTTGCCTCGATACCGATCTGAGCGCACATACTTCATCTTTGGGCCGAAATGCCCCAGATAGTAAACCGTAGCTCATCAGCTGTTGTATCCACTGACAGTCAAGCACATCGCTCTTACGTCCTGCTACATTTTTGACATGTCTTGCATTCACCAGATAAACCTTGAAACCTCTTGACTCCAACAACTCAAACATGGGAATCCAATAAACTCCCGTCGATTCCATCGCCACCCACTCAATATCACAGGCTTTTAGCCAATCCGCTAACTGCTCAAGATCCGCTGTAAAGCTCTTAAATTCTCGTACCGGGTTTTCATCTCTATCTGAGGGAACCGCTACATAGTGGCTTGACGAGCCAACATCTATCCCTGCTGCATTCGGATAAGCAATTTCTATTATTTCTCTCTTGCGTACTGGCATGATTTACTCCATGATAATTCACGAAATGCCGCACAAATTCGGGTACGTTGTCGTTACTCACTCTTTCAAACGGGATATCTGATGACTCAGATTCACCAATCTTGCCAACGTGACCCAGGACCACGCTTGTATTCGGGCAACTTCGCACCATTGGTTGATCGGTCTTCTTCTGTGCAGCATTTCACTTTACTCCTTTGGCGGCTTTTCTTCTGTTTCTTCTACCGCCTTTCGGCCGACAGGCCGATTACTACGCTTGTATATTGGTATTGGCGTTTATGATTTTTATTGATAGTAGTAGGCTATGAATTGATGGATATCCATCAATTCATAGCCAAACGTCAGTTTGGCAACGCTCGTACAGCCTGTTCGCCCCTCGGTATTTTTCACAGGGAAGGCTAAAAAAGCGTTCTACATTTCCAACTTGGTTTAAAGTAGAAGTCATAATAAAGACCAACCTTTTGCACCTTAGAATAAGATACTTCTAAGTGTGCCTTTATATCCTTTCTTCATAGAAATAAAAAACGAGGCTACACCCTATATTTTAAGGTTTTTTGGTTTGGCTAATTTTCTTATACATTATTTTATTTATTAATTTTTAAAAAATTTAAATATGAGAAAAATATAAAAATAACGATTAATTTTTTTTAAAAAAACAGACTTCCTTCTAAATAAGAAATCTCGTATCATCTCAAATATTTTTTAGCGCTTCATTTAAAGGTAAAGTGGGCAAACTTAATATTGCAAAAAGCAAAATGGCGAGCCACACATAAAAATAACAGGGGACGATGATAAAAAATTTGGATATGGAAGCCGTTATTCAAAGATCATATTTGAGCGGATTCTTTCAAGCGGTCAAAACGAATATCTACGAGTTAGATTTAGCTATATGGCATGTATTGAGGAAATTAGCCAAAAAAGAGCCTAGTTTGGCTGTAGAGCAATTTCAGATCAAGCTAGAAACAGCGCAACAAATTGCTCAAGCAGAGGAAGATAAATTCAGTAAGCTTGCTTCAGAGGTATTGTTTTCTTTTCGGCTCTGTACAGCAGAGAGCGACATCATACATTTTTTAAAAAGTGTGGATTACGCGGATTTACCGCAGATGAGTGCTTCCAATGCAGAGTTGTATACCCAATATTGGTTGGCTATACATAGGGTAGCAGGGTGCAACAGAAACATAGCGCACTTTTGTTTTGGTATTTCCCAAGAGTTGGCGAAAACCTTGGCACAAGCATCTGAAGCTCAGATTAGACGGCTGGCTAACTCTAAGCCTTTGCAATTTTCTCTACGTTCTGCCGAACAGCCAATTCTTGATTATTTTTCTAATAAAAATATTGTGGACGCACTCATTAAAAAGCAAATGACTATTTTAAAAAATACATGGTATGACAGAATTAGATAAGATATTTAAATGGATTTCTGCGTATGAAATGGCATTGATAGGTTATTCTGTGCCAATTATTGCTGCACAAGAAAATATTGAGCGTGAGAAATGCAGAGCATTTGTTAATAAATTAGCTCAAAGAGGCTATAACGTTGAGCATAAGCAACGCCTGCAAAGCAGTAAGATGTTATTAAGAAATAAGGAAGACAAGATATATGCTTCTTTATTTATGCTGACATATATTATCTTAGGCGGGAATGCGGTTTATAGAAATATCGAGTGTTCTATTTTAGAAATGGCGTTTGAAATTTACCCTAATATCCAAGGTGAAAATACTATATCAAACCTTGATATCAATAGCGCGTGGTCTATGGCGAAAGAGTTGAGAGACGGCGACGCTTATATGAAAAATTGTGTTGAATGCGATATGCCGTATTTTATATCGATTAATGAACATACCACAGTAAAGTGTCCTTTTTGTCCTCCAAAAAATAAGCGTTCAATTTTTATATCTCGTGCACCCTCCCGAAAGAGGGGACATCACGCATTGCCTCATTAGGCGGCGCTTGCCGCATTAGGTCTATGTAGATAACTGGAGTTTTGTTTCTCCATTATTTCTTGCAAAAGCACATTTAACCGTTCAAAAAACTGCATCCCAACTGTTAATAATCGCGTAAAGAACTCAAAAAGCGGGTTGGGCGCGGTGCGATGAGCTTCCTTCAGATCCTCTAATGCTTGCTGACATGCTTTAATGCTGGTTTGTGCTTTTTCTTTGAGAAAGCCATACGTTTCTTTAGGAAACGCTTCCAAATATTGCTGTGTGAAAGTATTAATACTTTCATTGAGTTTGGTGTTATCGAGCTTTTGTAATGCCGATTGCCAGGTATTAATATAGTCCGCGGGAATGGTTTCATAAATATCAGCAAGTACTTGGGTGACGCTCTGCATTGCTTGCGCAATTTTTTCTCTTCTTTGGGTATCCGTGTAGATACTTTGTATTCCTTCATAGATGCTATGGATACCCTCATAGCATAAGAGTCTAGCAAAGGGCTCAAAAAGCGGATTAGCATGGGGCGCGTGCTGGCCTTCTGCGTTGAGCCGGAGTAATGCCTGGCGGCAGGCTTCCATGTTTTTTTGGGCTTCTTCTCTTAACTTATTTCTCGTTTTTGCCGGTAGGGTATTGAGATATTCCTCGACCAATTGATAGACCGCTTTATCTAATACCAACGTGTCGAGTTTTTTGATCGTGGTTTGCCAGGCACCGAGATAGTCATCAGGAATGGAATCGTATAAATCCCCTAGTACGCGCCCCGTCTCGTTAAGTGCCTCAACACTTTGTATTCTGTTTTTGTCCTTGCTATAGAGCTTGTGTAAGCCGTGATAGCGTGGCCCTTTAACAGGAGCATATTTAGAAATTTCTAAGGCAGAAATTTCATAACTATTTTTAAAATGCTTTTGATCTACTTGGTATTTAAAAATGTCCTCGAAAAAGGTTTCAAACTGCGATAAAAGTTGATAGGCAGCTTGCCGTGCCGCTTCTACGGCTTGCTGATTATGCTTTACAAAAGAAACCGACTGCACGCCATCAGGGCGTATGTGTGCAATAGACATGCTTTCTCCGAATTTAGATTTTTTTATGAGTAAGCAGGGAGCTTTTAACCTGCTCAAAAAAACAAACTAGCAGTAGAAGCATTCGTATACCAACCGTGAGTTCATGATTTTTTTTACCCGAACTCAGGGTCGGTACTGTGACGTGAATTTAGTGAAAATCCCCTCTAATCCATAGTAGGAGAGGGGGGTAAACAGAATGCGCATTCTTCGTTACGGCATGTTGTGCGTATTCATGACGTTACTGATGCTTGCGTTACCGGCCCAGGCATATACGCGCAATGGGTCATCTTCATTTCCAGCGATAACGCAATTTGGGACTCTTGGTGATAGCACCTTTGTGTTTTGTCACGATGAAGCCAGTCCAGCGCGTTCTATTAAGCATCTCGCTATTTCCCCTCCTTCTATAGAAATACCAGGGTCATAACTCAATCTATGGCTTGCTTACCTAAAAAGCGTGCCTTGTGGCTAAGGAGTAGAGGACAAATGAAGGGTGTACACGCTGCTCAAATAGAAAGTGCGGTACGTGAATGGGGAAAGGCGCTTATATATGCGTTTGTTTTATGTGGACTGATGCTGCTCTCTCGCCATGTTTTTGCAAGCGATGGTGAATTTATGGCCGATGCCTCTAACGGCGTGGAAAAGATTATTAAGGGGCATGGCGGAAAAACAATCGTATTAAGTGGTTTGATCGTTGCCAGTATCTGGACAGGTTTTAAAAAAGATTGGGGCCATTTTTTAAGCATCATGGCGTTAGCGTTTGGGGTGGGTATTGCGGTTGGCATCATCAATAAAGTCTTTACCGCGGTGATTTAAACGGGGCCACTATGTCGCAATCGGATCTTTCCCACTATATCCCCCGTCGCTTAGATGCCCCTAGCAAGTTTTTATTCTGGGAATTGGACGTTGCCGCTATTGGTTTTGTGGGTTTGCTTGGGGGCGTGCTTGCTGGTTTTCCCATATGTGGGCTGTGCTTAGGAGGGGGACTCGCATTTTCTTATAGCAAGCTCAAAGCCGGTAAACACCCAGGCATGATGATGCATCTTTTGTATTGGCTCAGTGGGCTGATTAACCCCAAAGCTTTACCGCACGCGCATCTGAGAGAACTTGACGGTTAAGGAGCAATCGCATGTCTCCTGAGATCGCTCAAAACGAGAGAGACACCCTTAAAGCGCACGTGCGCTTACATCGCCGATTTAATGCGGGGCTATTAGCACTGCTTTTTGTGCAGCTGCTGTTATTGGGTTTTGTCGTCATGCGCGAAAAAACCCGCATTGTGCCGCCAGAAATCAAACGTCCTTATGAGATAGGCGCGCACCACACTAACAAGGATTACTTGTTAGATATGACGAACTATGTACTCGATAAGGTACTCACCGTCACACCGGAGAACGTGGACTATAACAACAGGGTGATTCTCAAAATGACGCACCCTGATGGGCATGCGCATTTGCAAACCGTACTGGATGCAGCGGCTCAACAGCTTAAAAAAGACCATATCACGACGATTTGGGTACCGCATAACGAAGCAATTCAGCTGTCATCCATGCAGGTGCGCGTGAGCGGCAAGCTGAAGACTTTTATTGCGGACAAACTCACTTCTGAGCGAGATAAAGAATATCTCGTGCAATTTCATCTAACCGTATCTGGACGGTTGTATGTGCTCACGATTAAAGAAATTATTAAACAGCATGATGCTGTGCGTACTGTTGGCGAGTTTTGAAGCGTCAGCCTCGCAAGTCATTGAGCATGCCGATCAAACGCATCAGCAAGCGACGATCTCAGCTCATGAGCAAAATCGGCTAGCGATTGAGGGACGCCGTATTGCGCATGTGGTGCCCTCGCGTAAAGGCGTGATTACGGTCGTTAAAGATGAAGCACGCGGGGCGCTGTACTTTGCATTAACAGAAGATACTCCTCATCACGGCACCGTCACGCTATTTGTCTCGGATAACCAGGGCGTGACTTACAAACTTATTTTGACGCCTCGCGCGGTTGCGGGTGAAGAAATTATTTTGCGTCCGCCTGCTAAAAAGATCACCACAAATTCCGCTCGCAATCAACATGCGCTCGCGTATCAGCGTCGTATTAAAGATTTAATGCTTGCAATGACGAGTGAAACCTCTCAGGGACGCATAGACCAAGTACGGGTGAATAAAGCCATACCGCTTTGGAAGGAGGCGCATCTGGTACTGATGACACGTTACATCACACAAAATTTGATTGGTGAGAAGTACCAACTCACGAATATTTCTCCGTCTGCGATGACGATTGCCGAACAGGAGTTATACCACCCTGGTGTGCAAGCTATTGCTGTGGAATATCAGACATTAAGCCCAGGGGATACCACCCCCGTTTTTATTGTGCGCGAGCGGCAATATGACGAGTAATCCGAATGAACAGACTAAAAAACGCCAGCGCATCATTATTGGGAGTGTCGCAGGCGCTATTGGTGTAGCGGTGCTCTTTGGCATGTTTTTATTTGACGATAACCCCAAAGTGCTACGCGAGAAGCCGCAGACGGTGACATTACCGATGCCTGGCACGATTGAAGACAGAGAAGCATGGCGCTCCCAAGAAGCCGCGAGAAGTCGGGCAACAGAAATACTTATTCAAGAAATGCACGATCAACTCCAAGCGCAAAAACAAAACAGTACTGAGCTTGCGAAGAAAGTTGAAGCGCTTAATTCGGCGCAGAAAAATGAGATATCCAGAGAAAGCGCGTATTTACCCGCTCCAATACCTACCGTGCCTTTACCAAGCGATACCACATTACTCAATCAACCAGTGCTACCGCCTTCAGTGGCCGTGTCTGGGTCTTCACAATTAGAACCAAACATCCCTCTACCACCCACCCACCTCCCTGCACGCGAGCTTGAAATGATTACTTTGAGTGAGACAGAAGGATCTTCGGTGTCTGCAGCTGAGGCGGATGAAAACCCGCAAGTTGAAAGTACGTCTGGAAACAAACAAGAGGCGATCTCCTTTATTCCTGCAGGCTCTTTTGTGCGCGTAGCGATGCTCAACGGTGCAGATGTTCCCACAGGGGGGCAAGCGCAAAGTAATCCGTTGCCTATCGCACTGCATGTATTGGATTTAGCAAGCCTTGCTAACCAGCATCAGCTGGATATTAAAGATTGCCGCTTTATAGCCGCGGCATGGGGAGATTTATCTTCTGAGCGAATGATGGCACGCACTGATTCGCTCACTTGCATTATCAATGGTGAAGCGGTCGAAATGGACGTGAAAGGCCAGATTATCGGAGAAGATGGCAAAGCAGGGGTGCGTGGGCGTTTAGTGACTAAACAGGGTCAGCTGCTCGCCAATGCGTTATTTGCGGGTGCGTTGTCAGGTGTGGGTAAAGCGTTCTCTCAGTCTGCGTCGATTACGACCGCAGGCGGAGGAGGGGTTACGCAAATACCAGACTCAAAAAAAATCGTACAGTCCGTGGCCGGTGAAGGGGTCGGTAGTGCGTCCAATATGCTTGCGCAGTACTACCTCAAAGCCGCCGATAAATTGTTTCCTGTCATTGAAACCGATGGGGGCCGCACGGTCGAGATATTGATTACCAAAGGGGCTGTTTATAAAGGCTCCGAGAACGTCCGCCAAACCTATCCCAATCTATTAAAGCGTGCTGCGCTAGATCAAAGAAGGTATTTAAATGATTAAACATATTGCTGCTCTTACTGCGTGCGCAACTTTGCTAGGTGCTTGTGCGTCTCATCAAACCCCATTGATTGAAAAACTCCAAGCGCAGTATCCCAAAACCGCTTTTAAAGCGGTGCAACCGGCTCCGGTACAGGGACTGTATGAGGTGGTCATGGGCGGCAATATTGCGTATACCGATCAAAGCGGACGGTATTTTGTTTTTGGTCACTTGTTTGATATGCAAGAACAAAAAGACCTGACCGCTGAGCGCCAGCGCGAAGTACGCAAGATCGATTTCCCCAAGCCTTATTTAGATCAGGCGATCAAAATCATTAAAGGGAATGGAAGCCGAACGTTAGCAGTCTTTAGTGATCCTGATTGTCCTTACTGCAAGCAATTGGAGGGTGAATTAGCGCGTTTGGACAACGTAACCATCTACCTATTTATCTATCCGCTGGAATCATTACATCCTGAAGCTAAAACGACCGCTATTCGTATTTGGTGCGCAGCGGATAAGGCTCAAGCGTGGAATGACTATCACGCTACAGGCAAAAAACCAGATCTCACGAGCTGCCCTAACCCGATTAATGACAACGTAGAACTCGGTGCACGGCTAGGTATTGCAGGCACGCCCACACTCATCGCCGAAGATGGACGTGTTTGGCCTGGTTTCGCGTCTGCGGCACAGATTGATCAATGGCTGGGGCAAACAAAAGGAGCCGCGCAATGAATCGTGCGATGCGGGGATTGAGTTGGTTATTTGTCGTCGCCCTACCATTGGCAGGGTGTAGCAGTATGTCAGGCTATGACGCGAAATCCTCTTTTTCCTGCAAAGCGCCAGATGGGGTGTTGTGCGAATCGATGAGTGGTATTTATGCCAATGTGCGGCATCAGAATTTACCTGGACAACAAGTCAAACATGCATCAAAAAAGACAAAAACAGAAAAGGTAGTAACAGACAAAACAGCACGGCCTAGCAAAGGGGGAACCGTGCCACCTATGTCTAGTGGTATGCCGATACGCAGTGCACCGCGTATTTTGCGGGTGTGGTTTGCGCCGTGGGAGGATAGTGATCAAGATTTACACGATCAAAGCTATCTGTATTTACTCGTGGATACAGGGCATTGGCGTGTCGAGCATGCGCAGCAGCAGATACAAAACGCCTATCGTCCTGTGCATGCACCTATTGCACCTAAACGCAATAACCCAATCTCTACTTCTTCCTCAATTCCGAATCCAGGTGCAGTTCACGGCCAAGACAGCGTGAAAATAGGTGTACGCCAAGATCGTCCAGATGCAGAGCAATCAGCCCAATATTTTGATGGCGTGCGCACCCCGCAAAATGTCATGTCTGGCGAGGGTTAATGGAGATGCTGCAACACCTGCAAAAAACCTGTAAAGATGTCCCGCAAAAGCTTAAAGCAGCAACACAACGGTTTTGGGATGAGATGGTGCTAGGCGACATGCCCGATATTGGTAAACAGTCTGCTTCTACAGGTCATACCAATGCGTGGCTTACGCAAGAGGGCCTACATAGCATCTTGCGCTATGACCAGTACGACGAAACCACAGGGCTTTTTTATAACGATCACTCGGTGGCGTTTTGCTTCGAGGTGCTACCCCAAACAGGGGCCGATGAGGAAATGAGCACGCGCTTAGCGACGCTTTTTACGCCGATTCCTCCGCACTATGGGATTCAGTGGTGTTTGTTTGGTAGCCCCATTCTGGATGACGCTTTCCAAGCGTATCTCGATCTACGTGATATTGCGATTGATCAACAAAAAACCTCGCCGTTCTTTAAAGAACTTGCGCAGCGTCGTATTGCATACCTAAAAAGCGCTCCTGGTCGTCCTTTATGGCCGAGTAGTCATTTTGTCGTGAAGCAAATTCGCTTGCTTTTCTCGATTACTAAAAGCGGCTCGCACCAAGATCCTAAGCTTATCGAAGACATGATGAACTTGCGCGAAACGATGCATGCGGCTTTGCGCACTGCAAGCTTACCGGCGGTATCGATGGATGCCGAGCGATTTATTCGGTTTATGTGGCCGATTTTGAATCCTCAGAGCATGTTCACTGATGAGCCATTTCCTACATTGCACTATGACGAAGGAAAATCTTTAAAAGACCAAATGACAGCCTTTGGTCAACAGGTGCGGGTGACATCGAATGAAATTTTATGGGGCGCTCCACAGGAACAGGCAGAAGAACCTGATACACGCATTGCGGCGCGTAGCTTTGGCATTTTGCAATATCCGCAACGTAAAGAACTGTGGGAGATGGCCGATATTGTTGGGGCATTTTTTAACGATAACTTGCACTACCCCTGTCCGTTTCTGATTTGCGGCGGTGCGTTTACGCTGGATCCCAATACGGTCGATACCAAAGCGCAGCTTAAGAGTGCGCGGGCAAAGCAAAATGCGTCCTCGAAAATGGCGTTTTTCCAGCCAGAGCTTGCGATGCAAGCGCAGGATTGGGATATCGCTGTGCACCAACTCAATAACGGCGGCAATATGTGCGAGATTTATCACTCGCTTGTCTTGTTCTCGCCGAAAACGACGCTCAATCGCGCTACTCAAACCGCGCTTAATATCTGGAAGAGTGCGCAATTTACGATCTTTCCTCTCAAGATGCTGCATCTGGCCACCTTCTATGCCAGTTTGCCGATGACGTTTACGAGTGAGGCGAGAGAAGATTTACACAAGTTTCGCTTGCTAAGCACCAAAACTACCGTAAATGCGGTCGATATGGCGCCGGTTATTGGGGAGTGGCAGGGGGCAGGGGATCCCGTCATGCTGTTTTTTGGGCGCCGTGGGTCAGCGACTTTTCTAGACTTTTATAGCAATAAACAGCAAGGCGGTAATTACAACGTGTTTGTGACAGGCGTATCGGGTTCGGGTAAGTCTGTTTGCATGAATGAAATTATCAGCGGATATCGTGGGATTGGTGCGCGGGTATGGGTCATTGACGTAGGTCGCTCTTACCGCAATTTGATTGCTTTGCAAGGTGGAACGTTCCTTGAATTCGCACCGGACACCAAGATTTGTATCAATCCGTTTAGTTGGGTGGGAACAGACAGCGAACTCGACTTTAAATCGGAAATGCGCATGCTGCGGCCCGCGATTAGCCGCATGGCATCCCCCAATACACCGCTAACCGAATTTCAATCTTCTCTCGTCACAGAAGCGATTACTGCAGTTTGGAAGGACTACGGGCCAGAATCTAATCCCACGCTGATTCGTGACTATTTACGTTCCATTAAAGATGAAAAAGGCCGTCCAGAACGCATAGCGCATGAATTGGCGAAACAGCTTCAACCGTTTACGAAGGAAGGGGTCTTCGGCAGCTATGTGAATGGCCCTGCGACGCTTCGATTAGACGGGGATATGGTCGGGTTAGAGTTAGAAGAACTCAAACCCGTGCCCGATCTACGCCGTGTGGTGCTGTTGGTTTTGATCTCGCGTATTGCGAATGAAATGTATTTCTCGCGGGATGTCAAAAAAGCGGTATTTATTGACGAAGCACAGCAACTGTTAGGCCCAGAGAAAGAGGCGGCTGAGAGCTTTGAAGAAGCCGCACGGCGCTATCGAAAATACAACGGTATGTTGGGTATTGGTACGCAGGGTATTCAAGATGCGTTCAGTAACGCTGCCACCGAAGCGATCTATAACAATTCCGATTGGAAAATTTACCTACGACAAGATCCGAAAGTTCTCGAAAAGCTGATTAAAGAAGGTAAAGCGAGTTTTTCGCCAGCAGTGAAGCGCATGCTGCTGTCCTTGCGTGCCGAGCATGGGCGTTTTTCAGAGATGTTGATTTCGTCTCCGATGGGTGAGGCTGTCGTTCGGCATGTGCCTGACCCGTTTTCCTTGCTGATGGCATCGACCAATCCCACCGATTTCACCGAGTGCGAAGCCTTATTGAAGCAAGGCTATTCCACGATGGAGGCATTAACGACGATTCTTAAAAGGAGAGGGCAACTTGCTGCGTAAAAAATATTGGCTGATGGTGCTTGTCTCGGTATTGATCACGCTCTTAGCGTTACTTCCCATCATCTACTCGCTCTCACGCCATTTTCCACCGCGCATTGCGACGGTTGATTTGCAAAAACTCATCGAAGAAGACCAAGAGCATTTACTGAAAAAAATCGCACAAGATGGCCCTGTCACTCAGGAGCAGCGAGCGATGATGCAGATGCTTACAGCGGACTTCGCTAGAAAAATGTCCCATGCGATGGAAACGTTAGGTAAAGAATGCGGCTGTGTACTCGTGAATAAATCCGCATTACTGGGTGGATCTACGGTGGACTATACGAATTGGATACGTAAACGGGTGCAAGAATGAATATACGGCGTCTTTTAGCCTATTCTTTACAGCGTCTTCTTCTGTATTTTTTAGCCATTCCTCGCTTTCTGAGTATTTGCCTTTTGATGGTGTATGTGCCGATCTTCACGTTATTGCCGTTTTTTAGCATCAACATCAATCAAAGCAAGAGCTTACCGGATCATGTGTATCTGATTAGTAAATGGGGCACATTTAAAAAAGGAGATCTGATTGCATATCGCTGGCCTGGTGGAGTGAATTATCCAGCCGGTTCTATCTTTATTAAGCGCATTATGGGTGTGCCAGGGGACACGGTGACGCGACAAGGGGCTGTATTTTGGGTCAATAACCAATACATCGGTCGTGCTAAACCCAAGTCTACATTGGGGATTGCGCTTGAACCTGCTAAAGCAGGCGTTATTGAGGAAGATACGTATTTTGTTGCGACTCCCCATCCTGATAGCTTGGATTCGCGTTACGCGATAACAGGAAATGTACAGAAAGCGCAGGTGATAGGAAAAGCGTATGCGATTTTCTAAGGCACTGGTGTTCCTGCTCATCCTCTCATGCGCAGAAGTTGCACAAGCAGCTTATTTAGGCGCAATAGGGCCGGTGTATCCGATTGGCGAAGAAAACGCGCTTACGCTGATTATGAAAAAGCTGCGTGAAAAAGCCCAAAGTGGCGCATTACAAAAATTCCAAGCGCAAGCGGTGCGCCGCTCAATAAACAGCGTGACGAATATGCCGCCTGTTGAGGGCATTGTTGCAGCAACGCAGCGCACCAGAAGGAGAATCGACCCAACTGTCACTTATACCCAAGCCATAACCACCGATACCGGCCAAATTGTGATTCCTGCAGGAACCCGAATTAATCCGTTAGAGGTCATGCGTTTATCTAAAAGTTTAATTTTCTTTGATGGGCGGGATGTCGCACAACGCAAAGCCGTGCATCGTCTTGTGGCACGCGATCCCACTAAGGTTAAACCCATCTTAATAGCAGGGTCATGGTTAGAGATCACAAAGGCATGGCATACCCAAGTGTATTACGACCAACAAAGGCTGCTTAGTCAACGTTTTGGTATTCGGGCCGTTCCCTCGGTGATTTATCAGCAAGGTAATCAGTTAGTGCTCGATGAAATTCCTGCAAAGGAGTGGCAATGAAGCGGTGGTGTGTCTTCATTTTTCTTGCCTGTGTCTTCACGTCTTCTTGGAGCGAACCCGCTACACGCTGCCAAGGCAAATTTGCGAATCCATTAACGGATATTTGCTGGAGTTGTTTGTTTCCTTTGGTCTTAGGTGGCTCGCCACTCATTTCGATGGAGCAAGAAGATACGGGCAATCCTGGCGGTTTTTTATGTTCTTGCTCTAATCCTCCACGGGTAGGCATCAAGACGGCATTTTGGGAACCGGTACGAAGGGTCGATGTTACGCGCACGCCTTACTGTTTTGTATCGCTAGGGGGAGTCAGTTTAGATCCTGGTATTCGTGCGCCAGAGGGAGAAGTTAGATTGCAAGAAGACGGTACCAAGCAATCGAGTTATCAAGTGCACTGGTATGTCGATCCGATTCTGTATTGGCTCGAGGTCATTTTAGACAACCCGTGTTTAGAGACTGGGGTATTTGACGTCGCCTACATCACGGAGGTGGATCCCACCTGGAATGATGACGAATTGACGATGCTGCTTAATCCCGAAACATTCCTTTTTGGCAATCCCATCGCACAGGCGGCGTGCGCAGGGGACTGCGTATTTTCGACCGCAGGTTTTGGGAGTAATGCGCTGTTTTGGTGTGCAGGGTGTAACGGCAGCATTTACCCGTTTAATGGACATGTGCAGGCGCATATCTCTGCTGTCCAGGCTAGTTCATTATTGGTGCAGCGCATGACGGCCAAATTACACCGTGAATTTCTAATGTGGGGAACTTCTGGCTCTGATGGTTTATGCGGTCTGTATCCCGAGCCGGTAATGGATAAGACACAATACAAATACCAAATGCTTTATCCGATTCCCCAAACGCAAAAAATCAATGGCCGCTGCTGTCAGCCATATGGGCGTGCAACTGCCCTGTGGGGCGCAGGCAGGAGCTACCCGTATGCGGGGGAGGATTTTGCCTACCTCATTTTTAGAAAAAAGAACTGCTGCATGGGGGTGGGGCTATGAAAAGGCTTTTACTCGTCATTGGCTGCATGCTATGTGCAAGCCTTAGCACTGTATATGCGCAAACCCCCACCGCTTCGCAAATTGAAAAAGAACAGCAGCGTATCGAAATTGAACGCAAACGCATGTTCGACGACAAGCAGGTGACTATATCCACTGTAACGAATAATTTTCCGAACGTATCTACGCCTAAGCGGGTGGGGATAGACCTGGAGGCGATGGTGCGTCAATACGAGCACAAAGCCGTAGCGCAGAGAGCAGACCATTTAATGATTTTTGCGAGCTTTACGATGCCTCAAGAATCATTAAAGCGCCTTGTACATCAAGCCAATAGGGTAGGGGCGTCGGTCGTCTTGCGAGGCTTTAAAAATAATTCCCTCAAAGACACCGCACTAGCGATTCATGCATTAGGGGAGCCAGATGGCAACCTCGTCATTAATCCCAAAACTTTCGCGTATTACAAGATCGAGGCAGTGCCAACAGTAGTACTAACCCAGGCAGAACTGGAGAGGGCAAAGACAAAAATTAAGAAAGCGACGACAGAAGCAGCGGAGGGCACAGGGTGCGCACTGCCTGAAGATTTTATAGCTATATCAGGGGACGTTTCACTGGACTATGCATTAGAAGAAATAGCAAAGCGTGCACCACAGTGGCAATCACAGGTCATGCCTTATTTGAAGCAATTACAGCGATGAAGGGGGCCTGGATGCTTGCAGGGGTACTGTTAGTGGGAAGCGCCGTCGCGCAGGAGTCACTTCGCACACCTGCCGATGCCTTTAAAGACGGTAAAGCTTTTGCACAAAATGGCAAAGAGATAGCCAGCGGTAAAGTCGATCGTTCGATAGGAGAAAAAGAATTACCGCATTACAGCACAACAGCGCCTGAAGCGAAGCATTTTCAAGGAGGGCGTAATCCGATTGGAGAGGCCGGTAAAAATAAACAAGCCGTATGTGCCACACAACATGCATTGAAAGGATTTGAACAGCAGGAATGCGATGCGGTGAATTTCTTGGTCAAAAACTCCGACCAGCGGCCCAAATATACGATTGATAAAAAGACAGACCCTCTATTAACCGACTCTAAAGACACGATTACTAATCCAGGGACGATTCCTGGTCATACGGATCAGCGTTGCCATATAGAGACGATTACTACGCCTGGAACTTTTATTACGGAGACCTGTACCGAAACCTATGGCCTGGATAATTTGACGTGCGACAAGGTATTGGTCATCAAACAGCGTCCAGGCTGTACGCCTGGTCAATATTTGGGGCGTGCGATACAGAATATTTGCCCTTACTGTGTAGACCCTTACATAGTGGCTGATGTGTTTTGCGCGGGGTCTGAGGAGGGATACACGATGAGCCTGTGGAGCTCGAGAACGAGCGATGGAAATACACCCTATGGCCGATTTTTAGATCGTCGTCCCATCCCAGGAAAGGTCGGATTTTCACAGGACAATACCTTTGTGGGCGATTTTGGGCAAGGTTGCCACTTTCCAGTTTATTACCGCCAGTCTTGTAATGAAAAAGAGTGTGCCATGACGGTGAGCTTGATTGGCTCTACCTGTAACGGGGAGGATTTTGAAGCACCAGGGAATTATCAAATTCCGTTTGAATTATTCGATACGTGGGACGACCAATGCGGATCACTCAATGGACGCACCCATTAAAGATAGCAGTTTTTTTTGCTTTCTATTTGATGGCCTATACACCTATATGGGCGGCAGATTGCATCAAAGCGGGTGAAGTCTGCGCAGATGGGCCAGGTACAAAAGAAGTTTTCGGCGTACCCGTTTATCGGGAGTGCTGGAACTATCGCTCGACGTATCAATGTCGAGGTTCGACCGTGATTAGTGATTGCCAGGCTCTGCGTGATAAAGGATGTACGCAAATTGGCTCAAAGTGCGTAGAAGAACTCGAAAACGGCGCTTGTGCCTTTTACGAACAACAATATCAATGCCCTGATAAGCCCAAAGTGGTCAAAAAAATTACGGTGTGCGACAGCGCATTTTGTCAGGCAGATGGCTCAGGGTGCTTTGATACGTCCTACCCCAACGATGAAGATTTTACAAAAACCGCGGTCATGATGGAGGCGGCTCGCCAGGCTGGCGTGTATGGAGTCGAGATTGGCAAGGTTGCGCTTTTTAAAGGCTATGACGAATCCTGCACGATCAAAGTGGTAGGTGGGGCAACCATTAAAAGCTGTTGTCGTTCTTCAGGTGGTGGCGGCACCTTTACGAACTATGCGTTACTAAGTGCAGGAATAGCGGTGGGTAAAGAAGCAGGCCGACAAGCCCTCAAGCTCGGTTCTAAATATCTCTACGATTCCCTCTACGGAACCGTGGACAGCGCCTTAGTGAACAAAGGGCTAGGAGCTATGAATAGTTGGGCATCTGGCATAGGGAAGGGAACTTTTAGTCCGACCTTTAGTTATTACGGGTTCTCGTTTCAGTTTTCGTTTGCCAATGGTTTTCAGATGGTGGGCTTTAATCCGTACAGCTTTGCAGCGCAGATAGCCATTATGCTGATTAATGAGTGGCTTGCTTGTGGAACGGATGAGCAAGCCATGAGCCTGAAGCGCGGTCAGAACTTATGTGTGCACTATGACACGTACTGCTCTAAGCGTATTCCAGGTATTCGCACCTGTATTGAAAAAAAAGAACGCCATTGCTGCTTTAACTCCAAGCTTGCCAAGTTAGTAAATGTACAAGGCAAAGCGCAATTAGGGTTGGGGTTAGAAGGATGCCGAGGATTTACCAAAGAGGAATTAGAGCGATTGGATTTTAGCCAAATGGATTTATCAGAGTTTATTGCTGATATCGCCCCTAAAGGGGCCGATTTAGAAAAAATGAAGGATGCAGCACGCCAAGCGGTGGATAAAGCCAAAGATCGTGCAGAACAAAAAAGCTACTACGAATGACGATGAAAACCTTTTTACCTCTTCTTTTTGTACTCATGACAGTCTCTGTGCAGGCTGCGCCAAATGTTTATCTAAAGCCGCATGATGTCTTTGTCGAGGCTATTCAAAAGGGGAAAGCACAAGGAGAGATGCAAGGAGAAGTGGCCGAACACTTCACTAGAGAATTAAAAAGCGCTGGTCGGTTGTTGGTGAGTAGCAAGGTCATCAAACGCTTTAAACAGGAAGGCTGTGCGCAATTAGAGACGACATTTACAAAGCAAAACGTAGATACCCCGCAAGGACAAACCGAAGCCGTTTTAAAAACGAGGTTGAATTATTGCCAGGACGGCACCCCCCCTGTTCTATTGGATTAATAGGTTTGGTGCACGATGAGAAAAATAGGGTGGGCGATGATGTTATTAGCCAGTATGGCGCATGCGCAAAGCCTTAGTTATCGCTCGGTTTGGGAGTGCAGCAATCAGCCTAAAGTGAATTGGTATTGCGATGAACAGGTACAGGAGGAAGTCGCAGAAACTCCATCTAGACCCATCGCCACGACTCAGCGTATCGAACTAGACCAAATACGTACCGCTAAGCAACTGCGTGAAGAACTTAAGCGCCGCGAGGATGTGGCCGTCATGGAGCCGAGTGAATCGAATATCAAAGACTATTTAACGCTATGGCAATTCACACAGCAAAAGGGTGCCGTCTTTGCGGATACCTGGCGCAGAGTAGTGTGGCAAAACCCTGATCTTGATTATTCCATCAAGCGGCCTGCTAACAATACAGCGATCAAAACGTATGACGCACAGCGCATACAAAATGAAGAAAAACAGTTGCGTGCTTTAGCTAAAGAACATGGGCTGATTTTCTTTTTCCGCTCGGATTGCCCGTACTGCCATGCCATGGCCCCAACGTTGAAGATCCTAGCGGATAAATATGGTGTGGATGTATTGGGTGTGTCAGTAGATGGCAAAGGAATCGCTGAATTTCCACATCCGCGTGACGGTCGCGTGCAGGCTAATACATGGGGAATAGAACGTGTTCCTGCTTTGTTCATTGGTTCTAAAAAAACCGGAGAGCACGCGCCCATCGGGTTTGGCGTTATGTCCTTAAGTGAGATTGTAAATCGAATTTTTGTGTTAACGGGGACGCAGCCTGGGGAGAACTTCTAAATGAAATGCCTAAAGCGAATTTTGCTACTAGGAATAGCAAGTCTCTTTTTTACGGGGAGTGTTTACGCTATGTCCATGCAAGAGCTGTTTGATTCCGTGAATGCGCAAGGAAATGTGACTAATCCAGCGATTTTACAAGGGCAGACGATGAATCTGTATACCGGCGGTAGTCTTTTTATGCGAATGCCTAAGCGTACCTACAACATAGCAAGTGGTACGCCGCCTAGTTGGAATGCAGGATGCGGTGGAATCGATTTGTTTATGGGAGGCTTTAGCTTTATCAATAAAGAACAGTTTGTTGGGATGCTACGCAATATTGGCTCTAACGCTTTGGGCTATGGTTTTAAGCTCGCCATTCAGAATCTATGCCCGACCTGCGATAACGTCATGCAGGCTTTGCAGGCCACGGCACAGCAGGTTAACCGGCTCAATATAGATTCCTGTGAAGCCGCTAAGGGCATAGTGAATGCGGCTGCTTCCGATACTTGGACACGTGGAAGGCAAGAAGCAGCTAAGAATTTCGGCGTTGATAGCAATATATTTGAAAACATCACAGATGCATGGACAAAAGTCATGCACGATGCGAAGAAAGCCGATGAAACGATGAAGGATGCGGGAAATGCTAAACCAGAAGTGAAAGACCAATTGCCAATAGGTAATGTGGTCTGGAAAGCCCTTAAGAAGATGGAAGGCATTACCGATGAGCATCGAATGGTGCTGATGTCGATGATTGGGAGCACCATTTTTCCGACAGATGGGAAAGCAAAAAATCCTATTTCATTGGCTCGAAAAGAAATTACTGTTGAAACTTTAGTAGGGACGCGCAGCACATCAGAGAATATTACCGTCCCTATTTGGCGATGCGATACGACGGAAGCCGATGGTTGTTTACACCCTACAGAAGAGGAAATAACGACCAAAAGCTTCAAAACCATGGTGAGTGAGAAGATGGCAGCAATCTCAAACAAAATCGCTGACCGATCTGATTATGAGGATTTAGACTCGGTATTAGGTTTTCTAAATGTAACTGATTTACCAATTTATAAGATGTTGGCCGTTACCACAAGCTTAAACAATACGGGGATGGCCGAAGCATTGATTGGGCGCTATCAAGATTTGATCGCCGCTAAATATGCGGAGGTATATATCCAACGTGCGGTAGCGGATCTACGAGCGTCTATCAATAAATTTTTAAATGTCACAGACACGACACAAGCTGCAACCCTTAACAAACTTAAGCCTCAATTAGAAGGAATCTCTCAATCAGCTAAAAAAGTTCTATCAATAGCGTACTCGCAAACCATTAGTACTTATGACATTGCGCAAGAAGTGCAATATATGGAGCGTGCATTAAACGCTAATCTATCTCAAACTCTGCGTAATTCCCTGGCTTTTGGTAAAAGTCTGCATTAGGCCCGATCTGTGAATACCGTCGAGATACAAACCTACTGGAATGTTGAAACGCTGTACACCGTATTTAATGCGGTGTCTGCGGTTATGCAAAGTAGTGGCTTTCAGGGGGTGTTGCGGTTTGTTTTTTTATCGGCCTTTGGGGTATTTCTTTTTGCGCATGCGTTCAATAAACAGTTCGAGATAGCTCGATGGTTTTTGCAAGCACTTTTCTTGACTGCTGCCCTAAATTTGCCAATTTCTCGTGTGGTGCTCACGGATCGTACAGGTCTTGAGCCGCCGCGTGTTGTAGAGCACGTTCCGTTTACGTTAGCGTTTATTGCGCAGGGAACGAGTTTAGTTTTTGGGTGGCTGACGCAAACATATGAAACCGTCTTTAATGTACCTGATGATTTGGGCTTACAAAAAGGCGATGTAGGCTTTGCGCACCGCATTCTTAAACAAGTGAACCGCGCAACGATTCGAGATCCTGAGTTGCGTGCGGATCTGATGCAATTTATTAAAGAATGCACGATCTATGACGTGCGAGATGGAGAGATTAAAGCGAATCAGATTGTGGGTAAAACGGATGCTTGGGATACGATTTTTGCAAATACGAATCCGGCTCGGTTTGTGACCTATAACACGCTTACCAGTAAGCCGGTAACAGATACCTGTACCGCAGTCAGCACAATTCTAAAGCCACGTGTGAATGAAGCAGTCTTAGCGGGACAACGCTACTACGGTAAACAAGTTTTTAACCGTGCTGCCAATGATGGATTAGCTACGGGTCTTTTTGTGTCAGCGATTGGCACGTCTTATGATTGGGTTCTAAACAATTCCCAGAATGCTTCAGAAGCCATGAAGCAAGCAATGTTCAATAATATCTGGCGAGAAGCCGGTACTGAATTACCTGCTTTACTCAATGATCCTGCACGGGTGGCAGAGGTCAACGCTTCAATAGGTTCAGCGCAAGCTGCACTGCAAGCCAATAGTACAAACAGCACATTAAGCCTGCTGGCTCAAGAAACACTGCCGCATGTACGTAATTGGATTGAAGCCATCATTTATGCGCTTTTTCCTGTGGTAGTCATATTATCGGTCATGGTATCCGCAGAGGGTGCAAAGAAAATGCTAGCGGGTTATTTTATGTCGCTTGCATGGATTGGATTATGGCCGTTGCTGTTTGCGATGGTTAATCATTTGTCTCTCACTCTTTTGCAGCGAAAAGCGAAAGCACTTGAATTAGCTTCAGGGGTTCCTTTTCAACTCTCTGACGCATTTGATGCGACGCTTGTCGATGAGCAAGCGATGATTGGCTATGCGGTGATGCTTGTGCCATTCATAGCAGGCATCATCATTAAGCTCGGACAAGAAGGGTTTACCGGTATGGCAGATCGTATGATGGGAAGTGTCTCATCAGCGGGCGCAAGTGTAGCAGGCCATGCGGCAAGCGGTAATGTTCACCTAGGACACACGGCGCTTGATACCGCTGCTATCAATTCCACGTCCATGAACAAATACGATAGCAATATAGGTCTATCGAGTGGGGGAGCCACATTTAGCCGAAGTGATGGGGGTATGGTCACAATGGCTGCAAATGGCACGGTTGCTTTACAGCAAATGCAAAACCGCTTGAATTACTCGATGGGGTTAGATAGGCGGTTTGAATCTTCATTCAATCAAGAAGCTCATCGGACAAACATTGCTTCACAAGGTGATCAGCTTCAATCTCGTCACGGCCAAACCTCATTATTGACAGACGTGAAAGCGCACGATGCGGTGCATAGCGAAAATCAAGATCAAAGAATAGCGACTGACAATATTGAGCAAGGTAGCTATGGCGGTTCATATAGTGCGGGACAATCTCTCCATAATGAAGCAAGGGAAACGTCTAACTTTCATTTGGAGGCTGGCGCTAATGATGCAATCGGTATGAATCTCGGTTTGGGTGGCAGTATAGAAGGAAGAGGTGGTATATCGCCTGCAGAAGGGAAGCAAGATACGCCGATAAATAATCCTGCCCGTCCGTCTAATCCACGGGAAGAAAGACGCATTGAAAATGCGATGAGGCAGGGGGGCGCATCCGAAGAAGAGATTGATAAAGCGGTATCAAACTATCGAGAAAGCCGAGCTAAAACCTTAGCCGATTCTCCATCTAATAAAAAACAGCCATTAAGCCCAGCATCTGGCCAAGGAAAATCGTTGCAAGCTGGGGCTAGATTCGGCTTTGGCTTTGGACTGAACTCACACAAAACTTACTCCGCATCGCACGGACGGGATCGTAACTATACTAATTCACATTCCAAAGACGAGCAGGCCCGTGAAGAGGCCAATTATTCTGAGCTTGCATCACGTTCTGTACAACAAAGTGCAAGCGAACATTCCAGTCAAACGAATCGTGAGGGGAAAGATGCGTCACTATCGACAGCTGATGAAAGAACTCAACTTTGGGATCAAGCTAACCGAAACGAGCATGGCGGAGGTATTCGTGCAAACCGTAGCGAAAGCGATGTATTCGCAGTACATCGTGATTTGATGTCTGACCCATCTTTATTTGAACGGGTGGCAACACACAATGGTATGACGCCAATGCGATTCTTTAATCAATCTGAAGATAGCCAAATGGATATGTTTAGAGATTATTTAGAAGAAAAGAGCATCGTACAGCAAGCCAAACGTATGCCAGAGCAGGAAAATCTACCTATCACGGTAGATCAATTGAATGCGTTATCCGCATCGCAACGTGCACAGATACCTAATAATATTGCCGAATTACATCAAGAAAAAATCGCTAAAACTGGTTTTAAATCTGTTGCGCCGCTTGAAGTAGATATTCGTACTCCAGAAATAGTTAATAACGCGAGAGTTACTGTTTCTAGCCAGCTAGACCCTAAATCGGAAAACAGCATCCCTTCCCGTGCAAGCAAGCTAGATGAAAATGTGCATGCCTGGGCTAGTCCAGATAAGCCTATAGGAAGAGGGCGAATTAATATGATGAATACCGTAGAAGAAACAGAAGGCCATGATATTGCAGACTCTACAAATAAATTGCTCAATGCCGCTATGGGAGGAGAGGGAACTGCTGATGGAGAAAAATTGACCGCCAATATGAAGCGTAAAGAAAGCGCCTCTTTGTCGATCAATACAAAGGTTGAGAGGAAAAAATAGGGTCAAAAATAGCACTCTATGCTTAACGGTCTACCGGAGGAGAGGTATTAAGAGGAATATGTATTTTCCCCCCTATATTTTCAAGCGTCATACATACTCTTCCGGTATATGGGTCAATGCCAGTTGATACCTTTTGAAGATCGGGTAAGACTCGATTATCAAAAGGACTAGCATTTCGCCCTTCAAATATATTTGTAAATCCATCGCTGAGCCACCAGGCTAACAAGCAAGGAATCCAAATAAAGCTGCTACCGATCAACATACCGAAAAAATTCGGTAATGTTTTATCACATAGTACAAAAGCGAGAATTAACGGTAAGCCTATTGGGAAGAGTAGCTTTCTTAAATAGCGCACGATTATTTTCTTTGCTCGATGATTAAATAAAATGATTGCACCCCATTGGCATTAGATGCGGATCCGCTATCCACTACCCTAAAGCCTTTTTCGTAAATTTCCTGAACGCTTTTTACGGTTCCTACATGCTCGCAATCAATAGAAGCGCCATAAGTATTAGGCAAAGGGTTCTCGGTGTAGCAAAAGCCACCTTTTAAACTACCTGCGGCATGCACATTACCTACAAAACCAAGAAAAGCGGCAATCGTTATAGCTGTGGCAAGTAATGTTTTCATAAATTTTCCATCGTGCATAAGGTGATTTTCAATAAGGCAGGGATCTTAAACATTCTACAAAAGATGACCACCGGCAATTTTACTGAGCAAAAGATTTTTATCTTTTAATTTTTTTCTTGATTTCTATCCAAGAAAAGATCTGCCACAAATAGGAGGAAATTAGCGCACTAAAAGCTTGCATGTGCTCGTGCTAGTGGCAAAAACAAGGTATGCGAGTTGGACAAAGCAATAAGATCGTGTGCTAGTAGAAACTTTGGCATCCACCGTCAGCCTATATCCAAGCGATTGGCACGACCAAGCGCATCAATCAACGCGCGCCGCCCTGACTCTTTTCATCGGATTCTTGATCAATTAACCTAGACTAACGGCCGACGCAGTCAGATAGGCGGGGTGTCGAGCATTGCGATTTAGAACGGTAAGCACCACTCATTCAAATTCAGTGCGCAAAAGTTTGTTATAGCAAGCGAAGGCGCGCTCCCAAAACGGTATCAGTTTGGGAGGCGACAACGCCACCTGTCTAAAGCATTGCTGATCAGCTAACGAGAGCCGAGTAACTTCGGTTTTCCACGATAGCACGTGGTGTAGTTTTCTGGTTGTTCGCTAGTATAAGTTGATTGTATTTTTTTCTATGAGGGAAATAAATGGTAGGTTGACTGTGCACAAGTCACGAAAACCTTTTTACCCAGATCCCACCTTTTATGATTAAAAACATTAGGCTACCTCTTACTGGTAAAACTGATTATCAATATGAACGATAAGCGCAGCAAATAGATGAGCTTTTAGTTTTTTAATACTGCAAAGAAGGAAATCATTATTTAATGCTGGTTGGTCGATTAAGTTAGTGACATTTTCTAATCCTTGTGACTTACACAAGGTAAAAAATAACTCGCGCCATTTACTGTCTATATTCTCTAATCTACTAATCGTTAAAGTTAACTGCTTCAAATAGCCAAGAATAGAATGCTGCTTAACAAGCGACGAAACCTCGTGAGAGGTAATGCTATTGAGAATACGATCAAGAATCGGAACAAATGCATCATAGGCAGCAATAGATTTTTGTAATTGATCCAGGAATTGTTTTTTTTCATTTTGATAAAAAGGAAAAAAAACATACCATTCTTCTTCTTTTAGCAGTTCTTTGAGAGCGACTACAGAGTCTCGTAAATATTCGATCTTCTTAACAGTCCAGTATGATTCACAACAAAAAGAAGCGCTTGATACTGAAAACTGTGAAGCATGGTGTGAAGTGGTAAATTTGGGCTGATCGTCCGCCATATCATCTGAGCCTTTTTGCGGGTCAGATAATCGGTAAAAGCCGGAGATAACTTGCGCTTCTTTTGCTTTTCTAGTTGGTAATTGATTACCATAAGTCAGTGGCTTCTTCTCGATCAGGCGATAAAGAGACGTTGTTGATGCGTAAGCACACCACGATCCCCAGGGTTGTAGCTTGATTGAGCGGCAGCGATACTTCGCTTCAATTTAACGATCAACGGAGTAAGCGTAAAGAGGGAAGTCAGATATTGGCCAGGCCCATGTAGCCATAGCGAGGCTGGCCAAGGATAAAGGCGAGCTAACGGAGAGAGTGCTCGAGACTAAAATTCCAAGGTAGGAGCGCTTCGACATCCTCGACGGTTTTTGCGGCTGGCAAGTCACGCAGTACACAACACAACCAAGTGTAAGGTTCTACGCCATTGGCCTTGGCGGTTTCGATGAGCGAGTAAATCACGGCACTAGCATGCGCCCCCGCTGTCGTATGGCTGAACAGCCAAGCTTTACGGCCAATGACGAAGGGACGAATCGCGTTCTCACAGCGGTTGTTGTCGATGGGCAAGTCGCCGCGCTCGGTATAACGCGTGAGCATACTCCAGCGCTCATGCATATATGACAACGCTTCTCCCAACACACTTTTGGGTATCACACCAGGTAGGAGATCTTCCATCCAAGTGCGTAGCTTCTCGAGAATCGGAATGCTTTGTTCCTGGCGCGCTAACCGGCGTGTTTCATTATCGGCGCCTTGGTAAAGACGTTCAACGCGATAGAGCTCGCCAATCATCGCCACAGCCTGGTTGGCATGACCCTGCCGGCCTTTGGGTTGCACTTTCACTGCCTCAACAAAGCGTCGTCTTACGTGCGCCCAGCAAGCAAGACGTTCGATGCCTTCGGTTTGGGCCAGTTTGTTATAACCCTCGTAGCCATCGGCCATCAAATAACCTTGATAGTCGTGCAACAGGCGTACAGGCACCGCCGAGCTTCGGCTGGGATCATAGTCGTAAATCACCACGGATTGACCTGGTGGTCCACCCGTCTGCACCCACATATAGGAGTTCGACGTCGGTTTTTTGTTCGGGACTTTCAGCACCTGCACCGTAGTTTCATCGATATGCAGGACAGGGCTTTCCAGTAACGCATCGCGCATGAGATTGTGTAAAGGCTGCAGCACAGCGCGACAACCGATCACCCAGCGCGCCAGCGTCTGGGTGGGAACGGGCATGCCATGACGATCCAATACCTTGGCGAAACGGGTCAACGGTAAGCCGTCAACGAATTTAACCGTCAACAGCATCGCAAGAAGGTTGGGACTGGCGTTACTCTTAGGCAACGGTTGGGGAGGTAAGGAGGCAGTGACTGGCGCGTGAGTACTACTAGGGCAGCCATAACGTAGACGAACGTTGCGTAGTACGCGTATCTGCATCGGCACCATGTCGAGTTGCTCACTTACATCCTGGCCAATCACGACCATCGGTGTACCACAGGCACAGGTGCGCTCGGCTTCGGGAACATCGTGTACCACTTCAACGCGTTTCAATTCTGCAGGTAAGGGCCCCCGCTTGCCACGCGCAGGTTGAGCTTTGCTTGCTGATTGAGGGGGAAGTGGGGCAATATCTTGTGCCTCAGTCGTCGCCTGGGCCAAGACTTCAGCCTCATCAAACAAACGACCCTGACCACTGACTTCCGTACTCGGCCCAAACAGGCGCCGCCGGGAGAGCACAATTTGTTCGAGCATGCGCTTGAGTTCATTTTGTGCCTCTTTCTGCGCTTCGATCCATTTGCTTTGTACTTCTCTTTGAACTTCTGCCCATTTGTGCTGGGTTTCTGTCCATAACGCTTCGTACGCTTTCTGTTGCGTGTGCAACAGTGCCGTGAGTCCCTCTACATCAGTAGGCAATGCAGCCGGCAGCTTGACCTCGGGTAGGTCAAACTCAATCGATAACTTTAGTTCTTTGGCGACATGTTCAAGCATGCCGCATTCTATCTATCTCATCTAAGAAATAGTCTTAAAGTAAAGGGTTGGGTGTGGTTTATTTCGCCATAAATCAAATCCTTCCAGCAACCATTCAAATTCTTGTAGGCTAATTGTGAGCGTCGCCTCCTTGCCTCCCTTGGGCCAGGCAAACCTTTCCGATTCAAGACGCTTAAGCCACAGGCAAAATCCATTGCGATGCCAATACAATACCTTCAGCTTAGTACGTGGCCGATTCACAAAGACGTAGAGCACGTGCTTGAACGGATTGAGCCCCAATTCTTGTTCCACCAGCGCACTCAACCCGTTGATCGCTTTCCTAAAATCAACAGGCTCCTGGCACAGATATACCTGATCAATCTTGCAGCCCGGATGCATTAACTTCCTCCCTGCGCTGCACGATTCATTGCCAGCAGCCATGCCGGCGATGGTAAACCCGATATCTCCAACCGCAGCCCTGAAGGCAGAATCAAGCTACTGCACACAGGCTTCTCGCCTGCCATCTCCGTCACACCCAGCGCCACAAACTTATTTTCTCGCTTCGGCTCGACAACTTCTTGCAACAACTTCAGCTTCTTTTTCCAGTTGTACAGCGTCTTATGAGAGAGTCCGTAACGCTTCGCATACTGGGTCAAGGGGACGCCTTCTTTTCTCGCCGCCTCTAAATGGGCTGACCAACTCTTGGCATCTAGTCTCATGCTCGCTCCATCCCGCCATTTCAATTTCGATAGCGGCAAGTATGAATAGCGATTCTTTAAGTGGATAGGCTGGGGATCGTGGCGTGCTTACGTTGATGCAGCTAAATTTTGCATGGCAGACCCCCGAAATATTTAGGTTGAGCGTGCAAAGCACTGCGTTTAAAAGATTTGCGGGATGTATTGAGAATATTTCGAGAATGTCCTACAAAAGTTTGAATTAGGGTCCAACTTTTAGAGTGCAGTTCATAGGCCGAATGCGTGGTAGGGCATTCTTTAGAATTGGAGGTAGGGCGCGAAGGATGACACGAGGGGAAGACCATAAGTTTTGCTCCTGTTTCTGAGACTTAGAAACCCGCTTGTTAGACGGGGGGACAGGAGCTAACAACCGGAAACAGCACGGCGGACGTATTCCCCAACATAGAATATCTGCCTTTTGGAGGATACCCTTTGGCGAGTATTATATTAGTCGCACTCCCGTCCATTAAACAAAACCAATGGACGAAAAAAAAGCCGCAAACTAACGGGACGACTTACCGGCTGTTTCATAGTGTTGTTAGCACCTAACTTAAATATAGTCGTATCTTTCCGAATCTGTCAAATCCTATTTTCAGAATGGTCTGAATACCTGAGATTTTAATGACTGAAGTGGTGACTTGTTTAGGCCAGTCAAATAGAGGTTATTACTAGGAAATATAGAACTTTGGTTGGCTGAGTAAGGCTAGGAGGAGGGCAGGAGCTAACAACCGGAAACAGCGTCGGCGGGCGTATTCCCCATCAAAAAATATACCTTTCGGTAGAGGTTCTTTGACAGGTGTTGTATTAGCCGCACTCCCGCCCATTGAGAAAAGAACCAATGGACAGAATAAAAGCTCCCAAGCTTATCAACGAGGGAAATTTTGTTGCTGTTTCAAAGTGTTGTTAGCACTTAATGAAGAATATGAAGTACATTTTACAGGGTTTGCTCAATTTATCGGATAAAAATTGCTCCCAGTTTTATGAATAAAGCTCTGTGTAAGAGGTAGTATTCTTTTCTTAAACTACATTCCGTGACCTTATGAAGCTGACTTTTGATTTTGATCCAAAGCAATCAGAGAAAAATCTTCGCACCTACAACATAAGCTTCGAAGAAGCGAAACATGCCTTGTTAGATCCTGATGCAGTAACACGCATCCAACCACATGGAAAAGATAAGGTGCGTTACATCACATTAGGAAAAATTAACCCATTAGAAGCGCTTATCGTTATTTGGACAGTGCGTAAGGAGGAGGTGCTTCACGAAGATGAAATATCTTGCAAAGAAAAAATACGCATTATCTCTGCTCGTCCAGCGTATAGTTTTAGACGTGCGCACGAAGTGTCAAGAGTACACCCCCTTGCCCGTCTACAAGAAGAACATGGAATTCAGCAAGAAAAAGCTTTGCCTATAGATGCAAAGACATCGAGCTTTATCGGTGATTGCGCAAAACAAGACGACTAGAGGAAGGGGGCTAGATCCTATTCCAGAAAAAACCAAAAGGTTGCATAAGAGCTATCTGCTCAAAACTTGATCAATTTAAAAAAAACTTTATCTTAGTTGGGGTTAGGAGAAATCAAAGATAGTTTTCAACTGAGTTATTCACAGAACTAGTGGATACTTTTGAGATTCATCGGAACATTCTAAACGAATCGTACCGTTGATCACAGAATGCTTCAAAAGAAAATCAACAAGTTTATGTAAGCTTCGCGTCTTTTCTAAGCTAACAAAAGCGGTTCGGCTTTCTTCTGGCGCAGCAGCACTATGTAAACTCGGTATGGCTGCGCCCAAATATAAGGCTAACCATTTATTTCTATAAGCCTCGACCAGATTTCTTACCAGAACTTTGAGGAAATTAGAGAGATCTCTTGCCTCTTGGGCGTTCATTATAGAATTGAAGATTTCCCTAGCATCACTTGTCAATCGAAGCAGAGTTAGGTAATGCGCGCCTATTTTGCAAATAAGGAAAAATATCTCACTGATTACATAATGACCGATCTTAAAACCAATCCGCCTGCAAATGCAGATGAAGCCTGGAAGCATGTCTTAAATGCTTATTTTGAACTGTTTATGCGCTTTTTTTATCCTGATGTAGCCCAAAAAATAGGTTGGACAGCAGGTTATGAGATGCTAGATCAGGAGCTTTTAAAAATCACTTCAGATTCGATGATTGGTCTACGGCGCGTGGACAAATTAGTAAAAGTTAAGTCTTTAGAAGGGAAAGATTTTCTAGTCCTACTCCATCTCGAAATCCAGGGAACGAAAGACCAGCATTTTGAAAAACGACTCTTCCAATATTTCTACAGACTATATGATCGGTATGAACTGCCTATTCTAACATTAGCCATTCTGGCTGATGAACATACGCGCTGGCGGCCGTGCGGTTACTCTCAAGAAGTGTGGGGTTATCAGGTTTGCTGTTTTCAATTCTTAATTAATAAGCTGCTGGACTATCAAGGCCAAGAAGATCAGCTAATAGAAACAGATAACCCATTTGGTACAGTTGTCGCAGCACATCTAGCAGGACTAAAAACTCGTTCAAAGCCAGAAGCACGCTATGCAACAAAGCTCACCTTAACTAGGAAGCTTTACGACAAAGGACTGAGCCGTGACGAAATTATCAACTTATATACCTTTATTGACAGTATCTTGACTTTGCCCGAAAATTTAGAGAATCGCTATAATGAATCCATTGAGGAATTAGAACAGGAGCGCAACATGCATATAGTGACTAGTATGGAACGCTTTGGTATGCAAAAAGGGAAGCTGGAAGCAGCACTAGCTCTTGCTGGGCGTATGCTTGAGAAATTCAGCCTTGAAGAAGTGAAGGTAATAGTTAAGGACTCGACAGGACTGGATATAACCGATAAGGATGTGGCTGGATTAGATGCTTCAAAGCCGGCCAAACATACAGATATAAAAATGTAATAAATATGCTTTAAGCAGTTAGTTAACAGAAACTTCTTTGACTGATGTGACCCCAAAAGGTTAGACGCCACGTTCTAATCTTTTGGGGTTTTTTCATGACAAAGTACACGGAGCAGTTCAAATTTAAGGCTAACGAAGGGAGAAAATTCTAATTAAGCTGGTTGAGGAGCGATACACGCTGTTGCGGCAGCGCTCTGCTGTGTTAAGCCGATTGCGTGCTGTGCTGTCGGAATATGAGCGTTTAGTGGCAGAGAGTTGTGCGAAATATTCGGGAAGTAACTAAATAGAAAACCAGGTGCGCAGGCAATGGCCGAGTCATTTGATATTTTTTAGCTTAGGGTTGCGCTGAAAAAATTGTCAGTAAGTAGCCGTATAAACAGGAGCCATCCTACGTGATAAAAACATGGGCAGCATGCCTTTATTGCAATAGGAGAAGCACACCATGACAAGTATCGTCCCTTCTTCATCAATACCAGTACAAAAATCAAGCTTAAGCGCACCATCAAGCAACCGTTCATCAGCAAATCCTGAGACCCAAAAGAAGAATAAAGCAATTACAAGAAGAAATAGCGAAACTCAAGCTTCAGTTGAGCCAGCAGGAGGCTCCGGCAAAAACCCAGACAGCTACGCCTAAAAAAGAGAAAGCGGAGGTAATAAAAAAACCAGAAACACGTGATCAGTCCACTTCGACAGAAGAGTTACCGACTGAAATTATGCGCAAACGGCCCATAGTAGAGATTCATGCCGGTCGCTATGCCTACCATGAAACCATCCTGAATGAACCTGACTATATGAAGCAAGGTGCTTTCTGTGCTTCAGTAGATGGAAAATTACTTGCGAAAGCTAGCAGAAATACCTACGCAGGCGCTCATGAGATTCGCGTCTATCGGCAGATAGAGGGACAAATGAAATGGAAACTTACCAAAACTTTCAAAGGGAATGCAGCACTGACTAGAAGCTTGGCATTCTCAGCGGATAATCAGTCACTTGTTGCAGGTGGTGAGGATGGTGCTGTGTGCTTATGGTCACTTTCTTCTGAGTCAGAAAATACTAGCAAGGTTTTGGAACAACATAAAAACCCTGTTTTTTACGTGGCGATCTCACCAGATAAGCAATCGCTTCTCTCTGTCACCTATGTAAAAGCGCCCAACATAGCCTTCTTTTCAGAATTTTCTAGCGCACATTCGTTTAAAACGCATCTAAAAAAAATAGCACCATCAGATCAGTCTCACCCATCTATTCTATGTAATAAAGATTGGGGGTTTGGTTTCGATGAACCTGTTTTTTTACCTCACTCCACATGGTTTGCGACTGTTGAAGAAGATGGGATTGGTTTACGTTCCTTAGCGCATCCCAATCAGCGCGCTATTCTTTTAAAAACTGAGGGAAACGCTTTTCCTGAGTCACAAACCCTCGGACTAAAAGCAGAACCATTAAAAACGGCAAGCTCAATCGTACCTTCACCAGATGGAAAATGGCTCGCTACAATCGGCTTTGACCTTCCCTCTACCACTTACTCCATATTGATCTGGAAATTAGGCGACCTTTCTCAACAATCCAGCACTCATCAGCAATCTATCTATCCTTTTCACAGGATATCCCACTATCTAACGCATATCCCTCATCTAGTATTTTCTCCAGATGGTCAGTTCTTAGCGTCTGCAGACAGAGAGGGGCGTATTTTTATTTGGTCGACTGAATATGGTGTAGGCGTAGGAGAAATGCCATTACCAGGAGATAATAATGGGCGATTAATGAGTTGGCACCACTCCAGCCTGCTTATTTATACTGAAGAAGGCATATACCAAATGCTTATCTTGCCGGAAAATAAATCTAGACCGCAGCATTCATCTGCTACACCTATTTCTACTACGCGAGTAGCCTAATCCGCAGTAGATAATCTTGCTCGAACAAAGGATGCGCTTTACCCCTTTTTAGTGAGTCTAATTTTTATGAGAGTGTTATTTAAAAGATAGATGAGAATTTTTCCCGCCAATTTGCATAATTGTCAGGCGAAGCCAAGAAATGCTGAATGCGCAAAGATAAATCCACCATGAGCACAGACTTTGAAACGACCTTAGTGCGTCGAGTCATTCTTGCCAGAAAATGCCGTGTATTCGAATTATCTTGCTCAATGGCTGTCGTATGGGCTTTGCCAATTGTGTGCTGCTGGGCAGGGAGCACTTTTCGATACACATCCCATTCATCGGTGAAATAGTGAGCGCCCAAGTGTTTAACTTTGTCATAGAGCCGTCTAAAGGTCTGAGCGTCGCGACGACCGATGACCCAAGCGATGCACTTCCTGGAGGAATGATCTAAGGCTTTCCATATCCACCATTTGTTTTTTTTTAGACTGCACAAAATGCCACATTTCATCAAACTCAATCGCTTCTATCTTTTCGGGAAGGGCAGGTTCAGGCAGCTCATTACCCGCTTGTTTCACCCACATATAGACTGTCCTGCGGCTTGTCTTGAGCAAACGCGCAATCATGCCGTAGCTGCACTTCATCGTCCCATACAGCATTACCGCCAGGGCTTTCACTTCTTCCGGATAGCCTCGGTTTTGTCTTTTATCTGCCCGAACAAAGTTGTACTCGCAGCTTTTACAGTAGTATCGTTGTTGGTTTCTTACTTTGCCATTCTTGACAACAGCACTCCTATCCCCACAGCGTTTGCAATTGATCATCTTCAGTAGAGGAAGTGAATTTTTAGAAATCTATTTATAGAATAACACTCTCATTTTTATATCTCAATGTTATTTCAGTAAAAGGCTACATAGCATCATCGCTAGCATTTCTTTCTAATTTATGCATCCTTGAGAAAGGAGGAGAAGATGCTTGCTAATAATGCTGTTACTTCCAAGCCGCAGCGGCCTTTAACTTATAGTCATAGCACCTATTGCGCACAAAGTAATAATTTCAGCGCACCTTCAGAAGCGGCAAGTCATTCGGCTGATTCTCTTTTAAGCCGTACAAAACAATCTATTGATACGCTTTTTGAAGTTAACGATGTCGCTAGCCTTGCGAAACGTCTCAATGAGTCTTTCGAAAATATTCACCAAGAACAGGTAAACCAACCAAATGAAATATTTTGGTCACTTGCTGCAGAAATGGTTAGCAGCTTCCTTAACTATTACTTTACAAGTGCTTCCAAAGTTTTTGAAATTGCACAACTAAAACCTTTTATGCAAGATGCATTATGGCAGAAGGTAGATAGCAAATTTCAAGAAATATTAGATTTTTCAATTTATAAAATTGATGAATTTATAAAGAACGAATACAATGAATTAGATATTTTATTCTCTATAAGAAGTTTATATATATTTATAAAATACATAAAAAATTTCAATCAACAAGAAAATAATTTTTTAAAGATTATACTTTTTTTAAGTAATTATATTAAAAAATTAAAGATATCCCCACCGAGTCTTCGAGATGATTTCGCCATCTTCATATCAAAAATATTAATCAAAGCTTCCACTCAACACCTAAAAAACAAACCATACGCTATCAGCCTTAAAGAACCGTTAAAAAATTTATTCCACTATTTTTTTGATTTGAAAGAGCATTATGATCCTTTTGTATCTTATCGTGCCCGCTACACTTGCGAAGCTTTAATTGATATTTATAAATCTGCTGCCACTGATAAAAATGGAGGAGACTTTTCTGGATTGTCTAGTTATAAGCAAAGCTTTTGGTATGTTGGTCTCAGTAAAGTTTCTGAGATAGCACTCTTAGAATTTCGTGATATAGAGATTATTTTTGAAAGACTTGACAGCTCTGAAAAAAAGTTATTTTTATGGGGGGCTTATGAAATTTTAATTAATAGATTGTTTAAAATTAATATAGAGGAGGCGGAAAAAGAAAAAATATTTAATTTTCTAAAAGAAATTCTAAAAAGAGATGAGTCTTTAATTAGGCAACCAGACTTTTTTTCGCAAATAAGGCTACCTGTAGAAGAGAATTTCTTTTGGGAATATGCTTTTCCATTAGATCAACAAAGCGTTTTAAGCATGTGGAAAAGTAAACAACTGTTTAGCAAAAAAAAATCCCCATCACAATTTCTCGCAGATCTCAAAGACCTCTTATCAAATCCTATCTTTAAAATACCATCAGCTTATAACTATCTGCTTCGGCACGCCAGAAGAAAAATAATAAAAAATCTTAAACAAAAAATTTACTCAACAAAACCGGTACACCAGCTAAACATACGAGCCAGCGCATTTCGCTTTTTTCGACATATGAAAGCGCAGACCCCATGGAATACTCGCAATATCGCTTTAATCAAATATGCAAAAGACAATGCAGGCTGTCGAGAAGTGGTTTACTTGATAGCCCAGAGTATGGGATGGAAAGAAAGATATGGACAAAAAATAATCTTACCGAAGCGACTCATCGAAAACAAAGATCGTCAAGCGAGAGAGCGAGGCCATAGTGAGGCAGTTTTATTGGCTGCACAAGAAATAGGACATATTCGCGTCGAAAGTGAAGGTATCTTGAGTCTAGATGGCTTTCATAGAGAGTACTGTGCATCCATTCATGAGCCATGCCCTGAACAGTTAGAAGGCTGTCAAACAGATCTGCTCTCTTCATTAGCCCCTATGCTTTACGCTAATGAATATAAAGGTAAAGAGCACAGCAACGGATTTCGGGACAAGCTTAAGGCGCACGAAGAGAAGAAACGAGATAAGAATGCGCTCTATGAAAGCGAACCTGCAAGTGAAGCGGAGTACGAGGCTATCGTGCTAAATGAAAAATATTTTGAAGGCATGAATTTGACCAATGAAAAAGCAAAGGCAATGTTAGGGCCAGTTCCCGCTAGACGTCTCTATGGTAGTTTTGCTGGAAATTTAGAAGATTCCTCTAAAGAACTTGGCTACGTTATCCCTCCAGGCTATGTTCTGCGCGATGAGCACAGCAATGAAATCTCGCTCATAAAAAAAGATGGGCGAATCGTAAAACTTGGCATAAAATCAGAATCAGAAGTTAATCAAGAAGAGGAAGCAAACCGATTAGCAGCAGCGATAGCTATATTCATGAAAATTTGATCTGCGCGCGCCAGTCTTCAATCCTACCACACATTTTATTTTAGCCTATCCATGCTGTTTTTATAGTGCGTTTGCCTCATTTTTTTATAGGCTTGTTTCATATTATCGAGTTCTTCTTTATTTTCTTTAATTAATTTTTCATATTCTGCTCGCTTTTCTTGGAGTGCAGGGGCTTCTTTCTGAAGTACATCTATCTTACTTTTTGGAAAAGAAGAAACTATTCCGATAGCGCCTGAATATTTCAGTTTATTTTTAAGACATAGAATATCGATTATTTGCTTTGAGTCGAGTCCGCATTTAAATCCTTCTTCAATCAAAGGATAATGCTTTTGCTCTCGGCCTCGTTTCTTAATTTTCAATTGATCTTGGGAAAACGCTCGTCGACACCTTTCAAGTTCTTGCTTATTTTCTTCAATTAGCTTTTCATATTCTAATTGCTTTTCTCGAAATGCTGGTGCTTGCTGCTGAAATGCAGCTATTTTGTCTTTGGGAAAAGTGCGAACGGTGCTAACTGCGGTGGAATATTTAATACTCTCTTTATACTTAAGAAATAAAATGCTAATTATTTGCGCTGCCTTGAGACCGCATCTAAATCCTTCTTCGACAAGAGGATAATATTTAGATTCTCGGCTCCTTTGGATAGTTTCCTTCTTATGCCGAAGATATGTTCGTCGGCATTCATCAAGCTCTTTTTCATTTTCTTTAATTAATCTTTCATACACTATTCGATTTTCTTGGAATGCTGGTGCTTGCTGCTGAAGTACGGCTATTTTGTCTTTTGGAAAATTTAAAACCACGGTAGCAGCAGTTACATATTGAATGCTAATTTTGTACCTCAAAAATAAAAGGTCGATTACTTTCTCGCTCTCGAAACCACATTTAAATAATTCCTCGACAAAAGAGTAATATCTCCCCTCTATACTCTTTTGAACAGATTCTTTTTTATATTGACGATATGCTCTCTGGCATTCATCAAGCTCTTTTTTATTTTCTTTAATTAGCTTTTCATATTCCAATCGTTTTTCCTGGAATGCGGGGGCTTCTTGTTGAAATTCTACTATTTTGTTTTTGGGAAAAGTAGAAACAATCTCGGCAGCAGTGACATATTGAATGCTATCTCGATGCTTGAGGAATAAAATGCTGATTAACTGCTCTGGTTCAAATCCACATTTAAATCCCTCACCAATTAGAGGGTAATATTTCCGCTTTAGGCTTTGTTGCCTAATTTCCGTACGATATTGAGCATACGCTTCTCGGTACTCATCAAGCTTTGCTTTATGCTCCTTGAGCAATCTGCTGTATTCTTGACGCTTGTCCTTATCTCGAATTGAATCTTCCTGCGCCTGTACTCTGTTTAGCAAATGTTTTACAGCACTCAAGTGGTTTCGATAAATTTCAGCTTTAAGATGCTTATCGATTTCTTTTGTGAGAGAGCCGTCTTTCAGCAACATTAATCTAACAATGTTGTCTTTATCCTTCTTCCCGTATCCAGCTTTGTGAGCTTCTGCAAAAACGCGCTTTCTTAGTACGTACATGACAGATTGAGTGCTCTGCCGAGTTGATGAAGAATTAACTTGTTTTTGCTCATCAGCCTTGTGACGAAGAGACTGCGTGTGTTCAAAGCAACTTATAGATAATTTTATTAGATCGTCATAGCCATCCTTCTGATGTGGAGATGGAGTTGTATCTTCTATCTTGCTCGAATCTGCTTTAGTTAGCCTTTCAACCTCTTGTGACTGAGTGTTGTTTTTGGCTAATACTGAATTAATCTCTGGGCTACTTCCTAAGTGGGACAAACATCCATGGAATTGTGTCAGGCGGCTGTGACTGGTAACTGGCGAAATAGAGGCAGTATCTTTGTCAGAACGAAGAGGTGGCCAGCTAAAGTTGGAGTGGTCATCGTTTTCATGAGGCATAGCGGTCGATTCCAGATTTTTTACCTACAGCTTATCTAAGTCCGCTATCAGTAAGCACACTGATAGCGAATTCCTCCGTTATTAAAAGAAGTGCGGCAATTTAAAAAACAAAATGTTTGTTGATTGTTTATTTTTTGGCGATTTCATAAATTATTAGTCAAGTTTGTTTTGGGTTGAAATTAAAGAAATCTTATTTTCGATGTATTTATCTCTGTAAAATTTATCATTCAATTATATGTTGCATGCTCTATAAATTAATTTTGTTTCTAAATTTTTAATATTTTTTTAAAAGTTAAATATTTAAATAAAATATGTGAATTTATTAAAGAAGCGTTTATTTGATTAATTAAAATCATTAGGGTGGCGATCGAAAAGCGTTTTGTTACGTTGCATGAGCAGTGTTTATATATGCCGAACATTTGAAACGTTTTTGCTTCTTATGAAATTCTAAGAGGAAGTATAGGTTGAAAAATATCGCTATCTTGAATCACCACTTAAAATTCTTAATTAAAATGAGAATTTATTTGGAGTTGATGAATAAATTAATTCATATCTATGGAAATATCGTTTTGCAAAACAATTTTTCTTATCCATAACAACAAAAAATAGATGTCCGCTTATGCTGGTGGCAAGCAGTTTTAATGTTGTAGGGGAGGAAGGTTATGCGTATATCAGATATGATAGATGTTGCATTGGTAGAAAATTTTTGTAAATTGTTTTGCGCTATTAGAAAAAATGAAATAAACAATAAAATAAAAAAACCAATGCCTATTCCATTTAAAGCAAATGAGGTAATTAATTTAAATGATATGGATTATCGAAAAATGAAAGTGGCAGGCCAGAGTAAAGTTAAAATAAAAAATACAGCAAAAAGGATGGCGCGATAGTTGATTTTAATTGGTTAAAAAATAAATATTTTTATTTAAATAAATAAAATTAAATAACTGGTTTGGTGTAATGTATTAGTTGTCTTAATTTATTAAGTAATTTTTTATATTGACAAGTCTAGCGAGATAGGTGTCACCTAGCCAGCCGGCCTCTCCCTCTATTTTGTTGTGTAACGGCAAACTCTCCTTTTGGCTTCTGAAGCCTATCCTTTTAAGTAAAGCAAACTGATTCTCTCAAGCTCACTTGTAAAAATCTGAGTAAAACCATACAAGCCAAGCTAAACTTCTATCCTTTCAAGATTCAGAGAAATCTTTTGCAAGCAATCATCTGCTGCACTATAAAAAATGAGACAAATAGGAGGAAAAATGTCTAGCTTAGTGAGAGTTAGCGCTACGAATTCGTCAGATAGTCGCGTGCATCAACCCTTGCTAGCAGCCAAGTCTGCGCAAGATCTTTTAGAAGCGGCCCGAAAAGATGAGAAAAACCAAAAATTTTGGGAAGCGGCGGATAAATACCAACAATGTATAAAAATAGCGCAAGCTCAATGTATAGAAGAGGCACTTATTGATGCCTATCTTGGATACGCCAATGTTTTATTCCAAACCAATGAAGAATCAAAAGCGCTTGGCTTTATGGAACAGGCCAATCAACTGATTACTTTGCGCGCTCAATTCAGCCAATCGCCATCCTTTACCCCTTCTTTTTTTACCTCTGAACAGATATCCGTTAATCCTCAGCTGAATTACGCCACCGTAACAAAACCTGAAGATCTACTGGAAACACGTCATCTTGCCTGGCATTTCAAACAAGAAAACTGCTCATCAGCGTTAACTGATCAGGTACTACAGGCATTACTCAAAAAAATAGAGCAAATAAATGAACAATTTAGCAAATCCTCAAAGGGGCTTTCCGTTATTCATGAGTATTTAGCACTAAGAGAGATCGATGATCTGGCATTACATCGTACTCTCACGAATGCCATGCTCGAGGCGTTGAAGCTCGATAAAAGCAGCTTATTGGATGTCAAATTATTGGAGGCATTATCGGTATTGTTGCTTAGTCGTCCACATTTAACCAAAGATGAGCAGCGTGCTGGAGATCATGTGCGAGTGCTTCAGACATTGCTTGAACTTTTAGAAACCATTCATATTGATGACCAAAATTCGTTGCAAGTACAAGCTTTGCTACGCACGCTAAATCTACTGCTCGATCAAATGGTGACGACTGGCGTTAAGGGATTAGCACGAATTCAGATTCAAGAAAGGTTTTTACAAGTATTCGAACGATTTGAAAATCATCCTGAATTTGCCTGGCCTATCAAATATGCGAGGCAGGCGCTCGCCCATATCCCTAACGATGAATCCTTTTTTGATAAAGTCACGCGCCATATGAGCCCGACTGTTGCAGGAGGATTGTATTTAGCGGGCGGGATCTTAAAATTTGTTGCGGCAGGCATCACTCACCCTGGAAGCACCCCGTTAGCCATCATGAGCGCAGGCTTTAAGCCGGATCTGTTTTTGAATGCGTTACAGTCTTTTTGGCAAGAATATAAGCAGATTGCTTCAGCTGGTAGAACACAATCGTGGTACATCCAATTGCGTGAACTAGATGGCGTAATAGGCGTGGCATTAGCCACGGGTCGCCTGGATTTAATCGAGAAATTTATCATTGATAATACGCCTAAGCAAGGTAAAGAGCCGTATCACAAATATTTCCTACGCGGCTTATGTGATCGCCTTGAGCGTATAGCCTATGCGACCGACAAGCTACCCGCCCAGGAGAATGCAATTAGTTTCCTTGATGCTTTGCAAAAAGGTAAACCAACTTGGGGTAATCACGAAAAAGTCAAAGCGTACGCGCAAACTGTGCTTAATCGTATTGAAAAATGGCAAAACTTCAATCCCGAGTCGATGCCTAGCGATGAAGCGCCCCCAGCTTGGCATGCATATTGGCTAACTGCTCCTGCTAGAACATTATTGACTGCTGCTTTGAAGAAAAAGGAAAGGCATAACAATATTGAAGCGCTTCCTGCGCAAATGGAAGACATTAAATTAACCCAGGCCAAATTAGCACAATCTATTCAGTCGAGTTTTGCACAAACTACTCGGAGAGTGAAACAGGGCAATGTACAGTTGCAAGGGCTTGAAGCAGAAGTGGCGAGATTAAGCGAGAAAATTAATCAACTTAACACCAAAGCAGTTAAAACAAACGAGCAATCGCTTGGCTCCATCCGTGAAGGTATTCAAGCATTACGCAATGATTATCGCGATAGCTTAAAAATAGATGGAATTAAAGATGCGTTAAAGCATTACGTTGCCCCAGAAGCGCAAGCTAGTGCCTTCACAACAGAGCGTTTTGATTTACTGGCTAAAGTGCGTGAATTCTTTCAATCTGATAAAAAAGTTTTGCTGCTGCTAGGCGAAGCAGGCTCAGGCAAATCCACATTTATGCGCCATCTCGCCATCGCTTCGTGGAAAGCTTATGGTCGAGATAAATCTAAACCTATTCCGCTGTTTATCCGCTTAGCAGAATGCCCCTCTTTTGATGGAGATTTGATTGCTCAATATTTGCAAAAGCATGGTTTCAGTGAGACAGATATTGAGGTATTGCGTAAAAACCAGAAATTTATTTTTATCTTAGATGGTTTTGACGAAATCGAAGATCGTAACCAAGCGTTTAGCACAAAGAATCAACTGCCCTTGTGGAAAAAATCAAAATTGATTATCAGCTCACGTAGAGAGTACTTGGGGCCTAGGTATCACAGTCAATTTCAAGCAAGAGATCAAAAAAATACAGTGCAAGAGTATTGGCTTGCGCCCATTTCTGATAACTGGATTAAAAACTATATAGAAAAATATGTTGAGTCTACTAACAGTGCAGCCCAAGGCTGGAATACTACGCGCTATCTGACAACGTTAGACAAGTTCCCCTCATTAAAAGAAGTGATACGCCGCCCCTTTTTATTGCGGATGGCTTTAGAAGTGTTACCAAGTTTAAAAGGGCAAGAAGGCATTACCGATATTAAACAAACCACACTTTTCGATAAATTTATCGAATGTTGGTTGGAGCGTGCGCAAGAGCGTTTACAGCATATTAATTTGTCCTCTGAAGAGAAGGAAGCGCTAAATAAATTAGGAAAAAATCTCGAAGCGGGAATTCTTCGCGCTATTCAAGAAATGGCCGTGTCATTGACTAAAGCACGTACAACCCAAGCTGTTCATCATGAAGAGGGTTTAGTCACGCCTGCAGAGTGGGAGCCTTATCTTAAAGGCGATGCCCATAAGCGCTTATTATTTTTAAATGCCCCATTGATACGTCAAGGCCAACAGTACCGCTTTGTCCATAAATCACTTCAAGAATATCTTGTGGCACGGGCTATTTGGTCGCAGTCTAAAAGCCTGCCGCTCAAGAAGCAGATAGAGCAGGGCCAAGCTTTGCTGAGTCAATTTGTTTTGACTAACGAGCCAGCTATTCTTGCGTTCTTAATTGAATATACGCAAAGAGATGACAATTTTGCAAAATATCTGCGTGAGTGGATTGAAGCGTCTAAAGCCTCAGATGCAACGAATGAATTAAAGCAAGCTGCCGCTAATACGATGACAATACTTGTACAAAGCGGAAAAGATTTTAATGGCGAAGACTTAGCGAAGATAAAGATTCCTGGCGCAGATATTAGTTCTGGAAAATTTGATCATGCCATTTTAAAAGAGGCGGATCTGGAGGGAGTAATAGCCCGTCAAGTTTGGCTGCGTAATGCCGATCTAAGCCAGGCTAATTTACTTGATATCAACTTTGGAGAAATGCCTAATATCGGAGAAGAGAAAGCAGTGCGCGCAGTAAAATACTCTCACGATAGTACTCTGTTAGCGGCAGGATTATTAGAAGGGCCAATTGATATCTATCAGGTTGCGACTGGACGAAAGATTCTGACGTTGAAAGACAAAGTAGAGAGAAGTTTAGCCTTTGCTTTCTCTTACGATAAAAAGCGTCTTATTTCGGGGGGAAGCGATAAAAAAGTATGTATATGGGATCTGGAAAAAGGGATATTAACTGATACGTTCGAGGGACATCAGGGTAGAGTTATCAGCATCAATTTTTCCCCGGATGAGAAATATATTGTTTCTGGTAGTGAAGATTGTACCGTGCGCGTTTGGGATATTGCTGAGAACAGGCTTATACATACACTCGTTAACCATACCGACGATACTACCAGCGCAAAATTCTCGGCGGATGGAAAATATATTGTTTCTGGAAGTTTTGATAATACTGTGTGTATCTGGGAGGCTTATTCTGGCAAGCTACTTTCTACCAAGAAAGGCGCGAACAACGGAGTGGAATGTTTAGATATCTCTGCTGATGGAGAACGCATTGTTTCAGGGGACTACGACGGTACAGTGTGGATACTGAGTACTAATGAAGATAAGCCTATTCATATCTTGAAAGATCATACTTACCCTATTCATGGGATAAGCTTTATTGACAATGATGATCTGATTGTTTCTATCGATAAATTAGGGATAGCCAAGGTATGGGATGCGCATAACGGTTATCTATTAGATAGCATACTCAGAAACTATGCTGACATGAATTTTACCGCTCTGTCTCAGGATGCTCAGCTTGCTGCCTCGATAGCCGACCATAAAGTGAGACTTTGGGAGGTTGATACAAGTCGGCCTTCACAAAGGCTTATTGAAAAGCATAGCTATGTTCCTTTTACTGTAGGGGCCGCCTTTAGATCGTCTATTGTCGTGTCAGCTGACGAGGATGGCAAGTTATGTATCTGGGATGCGAAGACAGCACAGCTTCAACGTACTGCAAAACATGAGTTATTGCCCGATACATTGGTACTTAGCATGTGTCTTTCTCCTGATGGGGAGCACATGGTTTCAGCAGATACAGGTGGTACGCTGATGCTCTGGAATACCTTAACCGGTGAGCGTCTGTGGCAATGGAGAAATGATGAACATAACTCTGTATCAATATGGGACGTAGAATTCTCCGCTGATAGCAGACACATTATTTCTGGAAGCGAAGATGGCAGGATACGTGTATGGGATCGAGTGAAAGAAAAGCTTATATGGATTTCACCAAAACAAGAAAAAGGCAATGATATCTATCGTGCAAAATTTTCTGCAAATGGAAAACGTATTGTCTCGGTAGGCAAAAATAGGAAACTATATATATGGGATCTGGAGAAAGGTATGCCCATATCAATCTCAGCCAGGCAAGATGAAGACTATGAGATTTTTGGTGTGGATTTTTCTAGCGATGGTAGGCGTGTTGTCTCAGGAGGAAGTGATGGAAAAATACGTATATGGGACATAAGCACAATAACGGAGCCAAGGATATTAAAGGGGCATGGTTTGCCAATTAATGATGTACGCTTCTCCCCTGATGAAAAATTTATTGCCTCAGCAAGTCATGATCAAACTGTGCAAGTGTGGGATGTCCACAGCGGTGCTCGCTTGATGGTGATTAAAGGAGGGGGGCATAAGATTGGATCAGTGGTCTGGCAACAACCGGCATATGGCGAAGGGTATGCGCTGGTGACATATGAGGATACTAATGCTATAAATTTATGGCACCTCCCTAAAATACAAAAAGGGGAAGAAGCCCGCCTTGTCTGGAGTATTGGTGTGTCATCACTCGTACTCGATGACGTGAATTGCGAGAAAGTGCAAGGGTTAATCGGAGAGAAAGGCGAGAGAAATGCGCGTTTACTCAAACAGCGTGGTGGAATAAATGTGCCTAAGCCTAAATTAAAGGAAGGAGGTTCTTACAATTTATTTAAGCGCTATAACCTTTTTTCATAAAAAACGCTTATTTATTCAACGGGGGGCGTCGTCAGCATTTTAAATGCTTTAGTTAGTTTGCTGGATGTTTCATCAGTAATTTTTCGTTGACCCTACTGTTTGAAACACAAAAGGTCCATTTGATGTGCGCCCCGAAAGTTAGACGTTCAGTCTAATTTGAAGGGGTTTTTTTGATGGCTAAATATTCGCAAGAGTTTAAACTTAAAGTCATTCAATACGGCTTAGATCATCACTGTGGACGAAAGCGTACAGCTGCTCAATTTAGCCTGCATGGAAGTGTTGTGGGCAAATGGATGGATATTGACGCTATTTTTGGTGAAGAAGGTTTGAAACCTAAACCCAAACAGACATATACATTTGAATTTAAGAAAGAAGTTGTTTTATCCATAATTGAACAGGGGCTATCTATCACAGAGGCTTTATACCGCTTTAAGTTACGTGAAGCGGGTATGGTTTGCACATGGTTGAATCAATATCGTAAACACGGTATAGATGGTTTAAAACCTAGACCTCGTGGACGCCCCAAGAGTATGCCTAAGCCTAAGATACCCAAAACACAGTTATCGGAATCAGACCGTAGTAAAACCCGAGATGAACTGCTTGAGGAATTAGAGTATTTACGCGCTGAGGTGGCCTTCCTAAAAAAGCGGAGAGCCTTGATTCAGAAACAAAGAGAGCAGGAACAAGCCGAGCAGCAGCGACGGCAAGACTGATATCTGAATTAAGGCAACATTACCCTTTGAAGCTTTTATTACGTGCATCACAAATGGCTCGTAGCACCTACTTTTATCATGAGAAGCTTGCTAAAGCTGGTGATAAATACAGTGGACTAAAACAACAGATCCAGGCCATTTACCACGAGCATAAAGGTCGGTATGGCTATCGGAGAATTACACTTGCTCTACAGTGTTCAGGGATAACCGTGAACCATAAATGTGTTCGGCGTCTTATGCAGATATTAGGACTTAAATCACGCATGAGAACCGTCAAATATCGCTCGTATAAGGGCGAGATCGGCAAAGTTGCCAATAATGTCCTGCAACGCCAATTCGAGGCAGATCGGCCTAATCAGAAATGGGTAACTGACGTCACGGAGTTTAATGTGCGCGGTGAAAAACTTTATCTATCACCCGTTATGGATTTGTTTAATGGAGAGATTATTGCATTCCAAACACAGCGTAAGCCAATGTTCGGTCTAGTCAAAGATATGCTCAAAGATGCACTGAAAAACCTCAAAACAAATGAGAAGCCCATCATTCATTCAGATCAGGGGTGGCAATATCAAATGAGCTACTATCAGCAGCAGCTTGAAAAACATGGATTAATTCAAAGCATGTCCCGCAAAGGAAATTGCTTGGATAATGCGGCAATGGAAAGCTTTTTTGGTCTATTGAAGTCAGAGTGCTTTCATGGTGAGCAGTTCGCTTCAATTGATGATTTGGAAAGACAAGTGAAAGAATATATTCACTATTACAACCATGAACGAATCAAGATGAAATTAAAAGGACTGAGTCCTGTAGAGTACAGAAATCAGTCCTTAAAGGCCGCTTAATCCACCGTCCAACTTCCGGGGCGCACATCAATTGGGCCTTTTGTGTTATGAAGCTTTAAAAAGCTGAGTTGTTCTTAGCTCAGGGCAGATTTTTAGTTCAAATGGCACTGCTAATCTCCTGCACCGTTTCGGCTTACGCTCACTCCAGCGAGCGCAGGCATCTGTCTTACCCTTCTTAAGCGATGTGGCCCACCAAGAGATGAGCCCTTGTACGTACTGCTTTATCCTTGTTTCGTTTGAAACGAGGACAGAGGCTTATCTGCCTCGCTAAGGTTTGGAGATAATTTAGCTAATAAAGAAGGCCCTAGGTTTATTGCCTAGGGCCTTTTGATAAATTTTTTACACTAAATTTAGTTTGCCATTTCCACTCTGTATAAGGGTGTATAAACCTTTTAGGAGTTCTTTAGTTTCTTGCAATTCGCTTTTAATTTCTGCCTTCTCTAGAGCATGCTGTTCCGCCTGCCGCTTTAACATCGCATCAACTTCTTTACGACTTATCGGCGCATCTTCTGGACTAGAAGAGAGATAACCAGAGTCGGTCGAGTGAGTTGAATCTCTACGTTCTTTAAATTGGTCAACAAAAGGCGTGGCTGAAGAAATAAATCGTTTAATTTCTTTATTAGAGTCTTCAGCTGCTTTTCGTGCAGCCGCGGCGTCATCTTTGGCTTGTTGAATATCCAGGGCTTGCTGATTAAGAGCTAGCTGCGCATTAGTTTGCGTTATAGTCAGCGCTTTAATCGCATCGGCCTGCTTATCTGCTGCGGCCATCTGCTGCGTCTGGGCGCGATGCTGCTGTAACAGGACTCCATTAATCACTTCTTTCTCCAATAGAGGATTCTTTTTACTTAATTTATCTAATGGCTTTTTAAAATTTTCCCACTCTCTGATTTTCTGCTTTAGAAAATATTGCTTTGTTTCAAAGCCGAGATTACTAAGATGAGAGCTGAAAAATAGAGGAGCGCCAACCCCCCCTAAAAAACCAATAATATATCTAATGCCAGATAAAAGGCCTGTAAACATCCTAATACTAAAAGATTTCTTTTCAGAGGGTAAGCCTTCTTTAAGAGAATTAATAACTGCTTCAAGACTCTTTATTCCTGGCTCTAGTGAAGCTAATCCATTTTCTACGTTACTGCGTTTCTCTAACCAGATGTCAGTTTCTTCTCTTGATGCGCCATCTTCTAGTTTTCGGTAAATTAGTTTGTCATGGAAATCTTCCTTGATCTTTTCAAGGTCGGTTTCCATCTTCTCTAAATTGCTTACCAAATCCGGCGTTTCTGCGCAAAGCTTTGCGAAATCCGGCAGCTTCTCATATTCACGGCTTTTTAAACATGAAAGAAGGCCATCAAATATAGCAAATGCCTCTTTCTCTGTATGTGTTTTTTTATTAAAAACTTTTTCTAAAAATTCATAGCCATTAGGAAAAGTTGATTTAAACTGTTCTTTAGCTTTCCCTGTAAAGCTATCAAAGAAGCCGACTACATTAGCCTTAACGTTTGCGTCCTCTGTTGAATCGGTTAGGCTTTCACCATTGGGCGCACTAGGATATGTCTCAGGAATTACGTCACTTTCATAATAAATATAAGCCGTTTTTTCTGAGTCTGAATCAGAAAATACTTCTTTTAATGCTTCTGATACTGCATGTTGGAGATTTTCTTTTGTAATATAGCTTTTTGTTATAGGCACACTGCTTTTCTGTAGCGGTGCTTTTTCTTGATAAGCAGAGAGGAATACGCCGGTTTGTGGCGCCGTCGCAGTCATTCCAGATAAAGGCATTTATTTTTCCCCTCTCTTCTATAAGAAGTCAGACCAACAGGATTTAGGAATACTCCTAATATTGCCCTGATCTCTTGGGAAAAGTCTCTAAGAAGAATGCCTTATTTTTGGAGCGGGATAAGAGTAGTGTGTAACCTATCAAAACGTAGTCCCGCCCGCGGTGCGTATGAAAAATTTTTAATCTTCTATGCACTTTGTTTAAGCTGAGATGCTGATGAAATAAGGGGATAAGTGATTCTATAAGGACAGAAAGTTATGCATTATTCTCAGACTCGCCAATAAGGCGTCTTACGGCTTTTGCGGACAGCATCTATTTGTTAGCTACGTGTGATCTTTGGTATTCCACATTTTTGCTAAATCTTCAAAAATTTGCTGACCGTTCTCGACATATTCATATATTTCTTTTCCTGGATAACAATTCATTCTGAGAACCGTTAAACAGTCTTCTATGATATTTGCATCTAGGCGGCGTAAATCGCTTAAAGCAAATGAAAATTCGTAGCTGTTATATAAACTTAAAAGAAAGCTTGCGACGTATCGACATTGGCCGCTGTTACCTTGAACAATGGGTAGTAATCTTTTTAGGGCTTCTGTTCCAGCCGCTTTAGTGTCTGATAACTTTTTATTAAGTTCTGCTTGCTCTTGCGCTAGCTTGGCAAATACTGCCTGCGTTTCTAGTTCATCAACTAGTTTTTGGACTGAGTTCGATGTCATGGGGTTCTCTCTTTTCAATTTGTCTGCGGTATGTGGCCCATACCTCTTTAACTAGCGTTGTACCGCATCCCGCTAACTTAGCGTTCTCTTCGATATAAAGAACCGTTCAAAATTAAGCTAGCTCAACGCTTCATATCACGATAGAAATTCTCGTGGGGCCCAACTGCTTCAAGATAGATCAGTCGAAAGCCATCGTCTACAGTGTAGCCGAGCAGGAACAACTGTCCTTGACTTCGGAATTTGTAAACCCAAAGGCTGGCAAGGTCCCCTTTTTTGCGTTCTCCAACAGCAGGATTGGTGGCAATGACGCCAATGGCATCATTAACGTCCCGAACCACGTTGTCATGGAGCTTTTTGTACTGTCGCGCGAATCTACGAGTCTGCTTGATCTGATAAGTCACGCGTGATTTACCCTTGGGACAAATGGAATAGCCTGTTCGCGCGGCTCTGCCATCGACATCAGCGATTCCGCGATAAACCCTGCTGGCAGATCGGGGTTATCTAGCGCGGCGCGGCCAACTTTCGCCCAAAATTCAATCTGACCCGCAATTGTTCGATGCTCGACTGTAGCATCAACTTTTGCCTGCTGGTACAACGTATCCTCAATGCGAACCGGCATGCTCATAGACTACCTCCATAATTTACTACAAATGTAGCAAATTATGCAGTAAGGTGCAAATAACGAGAATTACGATCAGAACCAGAAAACAAAGCGTTTGCCGGCCGCCCTCTTAAGCTGGCTACATTATTGGTTCTGTCGCAGTAAGAAGTACATCTCGCAAAGGCTCTGTTTGGAAATAAGTTATGCGGCCATAGAATAGAATTGCTGAACAGCGGACATGGATGAACCTTCGTTGCAGCGCAGTTGCTCCTTGGCGATCATATGTACAAGTTCGATGCCACCCAAGAGAATGGCCGCACAGCGAAAGTTCTTGAAGCCGAGCATTGGATTGGCAATGCGTTTGATGGCCCGATGATCTTGCTCGACAATGTTATTGAGATACTTCGTTTTTCGGATGGTAATGGACACCTCCCGCTCGATATTGATGTCGGACAGGGCGGCTAAATTAGAAGTGTTCCCGTCAATAGTCACTTTCTCAGGGAGACCGTTTTGATCGATGGCCTTTTCGAAAAAGCGCCGTGCCGCAGCGGTATTACGTTGGGCACGCAGCAGGAAATCAATGGTGTTGCCATGCTTGTCGACGGCACGATACAGATACTTCCATTGGCCGCAAACCTTGATGTAAGTCTCGTCCATGAGCCCGCTCTTGCCTACCTGACGTTTGTATCGGCGAAAAACTTTTTGCAATGCAGGCAGCAGCTTAATTGCCCAGCGATGCACCGTGGAATGGTCAACGCTGATACCGCGTTCGGCCATTATTTCTTCGAGATGACGCAGGCTCAGCGGATAGGCTACATACCAACGTACGCAGGTCAGCATTACTTCTAGCGGATAGTGCAGGAGTTTGAGTACCTTGGCAATCTCGAGATTCACGATATCAACCTCTGGATTCTTAGCAACAATATATTCTACTTCAGCATTTATTGCGACAGAACCCTTAATCTGCCCCTCTAACGCGCGGGCTACCGCAGACCTAACACTCCATTCTTCATCTTGACAAGCGCCAATCAAAGCCTGCACGGTGACTTCGGACAGCGTATTTTTTTTGAGAGTGTTATTCTATAAATAGATTTCTAAAAATTCACTTCCTCTACTGAAGATGATCAATTGCAAACGCTGTGGGGATAGGAGTGCTGTTGTCAAGAATGGCAAAGTAAGAAACCAACAACGATACTACTGTAAAAGCTGCGAGTACAACTTTGTTCGGGCAGATAAAAGACAAAACCGAGGCTATCCGGAAGAAGTGAAAGCCCTGGCGGTAATGCTGTATGGGACGATGAAGTGCAGCTACGGCATGATTGCGCGTTTGCTCAAGACAAGCCGCAGGACAGTCTATATGTGGGTGAAACAAGCGGGTAATGAGCTGCCTGAACCTGCCCTTCCCGAAAAGATAGAAGCGATTGAGTTTGATGAAATGTGGCATTTTGTGCAGTCTAAAAAAAAACAAATGGTGGATATGGAAAGCCTTAGATCATTCCTCCAGGAAGTGCATCGCTTGGGTCATCGGTCGTCGCGACGCTCAGACCTTTAGACGGCTCTATGACAAAGTTAAACACTTGGGCGCTCACTATTTCACCGATGAATGGGATGTGTATCGAAAAGTGCTCCCTGCCCAGCAGCACACAATTGGCAAAGCCCATACGACAGCCATTGAGCAAGATAATTCGAATACACGGCATTTTCTGGCAAGAATGACTCGACGCACTAAGGTCGTTTCAAAGTCTGTGCTCATGGTGGATTTATCTTTGCGCATTCAGCATTTCTTGGCTTCGCCTGACAATTATGCAAATTGGCGGGAAAAATTCTCATCTATCTTTTAAATAACACTCTCGGTGCGACATGGGATATAGATATGGGAGCCATACGGTTTATCAGATTGAATATCATTTTGTATGGGTGACGAAGTACCGCTACAAAGTGTTGAGAGGGGAAGTAGCGGAAAGGGTAAGAAAGTTGGTGCGTCAGACGTGTGAAGCGTTTGAGATAAAGATAATTCGAGGAGTGGTTAGCCAAGACCATGTGCATATTCTGGTGAGCTGTCCCCCTGAATTGGCACCAAGTGAAATTATGAGGCGGATTAAGGGGCGTACCTCGAGTAAATTGTTTGAAGAGTTTGCGCATATTAAGAAACGCTATTGGGGCCAGCATTTTTGGGCACGAGGCTATTTTTGTGCGACGGTAGGTCAAATGACGGAAGAGATGGTTAAACAGTATTTGGAACACCATTTTGAACCTAACGTAAATGACAATTTTCAGATGGAGCCAGATTAAGACGCGTCGTTAAGTCGACGCGTATCCGGACTTTCAGTCCGTTATTCAAACCCACCGGCTTTAGCCGGTGGTTGTTTAGTATTGGTGGAAGAGAGAACACCAATTTTGGCTGTTTACACTTTATGACAAAGATGAAATGGCTGACCTAACGCCGAAAGAGCAAAAATTATTAGCTAATATGCTCCGCAACGAGATTGAGAAGAGGTCAAAATGACGAAACGAAATTTATTCGCTGAATTGTCTAAAGGATTTGAAGCTTTAACAGCCCATCGTGAAGGTAAAATTACTTTACGTCAGCATGTGGTCGAAATAGCACCGGCTCCTCACATCATCGCTGAAGAGCTTGTTCAATTGCGTGAGAGCCTACATTTATCTCGAGGCGTTTTTGCCCGTTACCTACGAACCAACCCTCGCACGTTATAAAATTGGGAACAAGGTAGAGCAAAGCCTAATGCTCAAGCAGCATTGCTAATTCGACTGGTTGAGCGTTATCCGGATACTGTAAATCGACTCGCCGCTATTTAGCTTGCCTTAGGTCATCCTCAAAAATGTCTGAGGATTAACGATAGCAATACCGTGAAATGGTTGGAGCACTAACAAATCTGCATCTCCCGTCACAATGACTTGCGCATTGCCATTGAGTGCAACGTGTAAAAATTTATCGTCCTTAGGATCGCGGCAGGCAGTGATACGATGAGTAATAGGCACAATTCGCACAACCCCACCTAATAATCGAATGAAGTGTTGGCGATCCTGAATGGATATATATTTGGAGAATTTGGGACGTGACAGTACCTCAGTTAATTCAGATAAAGTTTCTTCTGACATTAAAGGCAGGCCCCATTCCAATGCATGATCAACTGCCTTTGCAGCAACCCCGCTAGGAAACAGCAAACGGCTAATTAGTACGTTGGTATCTAATACTAATTTGCGGTCATTCTTCACTGGCTAATAACTCCGCCAGTTTTTCTTCTGTCATTCCTGCTTTCTCAGAAGCCGTGCCTACCTGATCGCAAAACCTCTGAAATTCTGTTTTGGTGAAATTTGCCAAGCGTTCGTATTCTTGCATAGATATGACAACAGCTATATCACGCTTATGGCTTTGAATTTTTACAGGTTCACGAGATGCGGCTTCGATGACGCTGGCAAAGTGGTGTTTGGCCTCGGTGGCCGTTACTATGCGCATACATTCCTCCAGAAATGTTCATTTTGAACAAAATTACCATTTTTAAGAAAAAATGTCCAGCATAAAAATGTATGGTTGATAACGATTGTCAAACCAAAATTCAGATTTCATTAAATTTCAAGAAAAATCGATAAATTACGCTACGTCTAACGAAACTCCACTATGCGCTGTGCCTTAGGGGAAATAAAAGATTTGGTAAAAATCAGGGTTGCTCCTCATGCTGTTGAGTAAAAAATCCCACTTTTTTTTATTCTGTAGGCATAGAATAACTATCTGCTTATGCAAAATCTAAAGGCTTAGTCTTACGCTCTTCACCATTGGGAGCAGAAAGTGTTTAGCAGCGTATGGGGAACCCCCGCACATCCGTCCGGATCAGTCCAAACTTCGTCAGTCGTCGTGCCACCAGAAGTTAGGCGAGCCGAAGCTAGAGCTTATGTTCTTGCTGGTCAGACTGACAAAGCCAAAGCGGCTTATGATCAGCTGATAAATGAGTTGAAAGTATATGTAGAACAATACTCTCGCGATGAAGCAAGAAAGGTTTTTCTACATAACCTCTTAAGGGGCGCTCCCCTACCCAAATCAGAGAAACTCTTATGATGGAGTTATAGTATCTGTGTCGATTGGAGAGACCGTTTATTTTTTGGTGGTTTACCCCGATATATAACGTGGTCCAAGGATAGATGCGGCCCCCGTATTGGTGACACTGCGAAGTGATCCCGTTTAGGAAAGTGATTGACACCGTCATCCTGCCTTTCGATCATTCATCATTTTGGGAGGGTTTGGCAATGAAGCAGAGAAAACCTCGATCTATTCATCATAGCATCGCCGATATTTCAATCGTTCATCCCCATGCTGCGGGTATTGATGTGGGTTCAGCATTCCACGTTGTGGCTGTGGATCCTGAATGCGATGAAGAGCCAGTTCGGTCATTTCGTAGTTTCACTGGCGATTTGTACGCCCTATCCCAGTGGCTAAAGGAAAAGGGTGTAACGACGGTTGCCATGGAGTCTACTGGCGTTTATTGGATTGCTGTATTTGAGATATTGGAAGCACGAGGCTTTGAAGTTGTGTTGGTCAATGCCAGGCATGCCAAGACGGTACCTGGTCGTAAGACCGATGTGAATGATGCTCAATGGCTGCAAAAACTTCATGCTTACGGATTACTTAGCGCAAGCTTTCGACCTCGTCATGATGTGGCAACGCTACGTGCTTATTTACGTCAGCGCGAGCGCTTAATTGAATATGCGGCAGCGCATATCCAGCATATGCAAAAAGCGTTAGTACAAATGAATGTACAGTTGCCTCTTGTGGTCTCGGACATAACGGGCGTCACCGGCATGAAGATCATTCGCGCCATCATTGCCGGTGAACGTTGCGCCGAGGTACTCGCTCAATATCGAGATTTTCGGTGTAAAGCATCTCAAGAAGATATTTGTGCTGCTTTGACAGGCCATTATCAAGCGGAGCATGTTTTTGAGTTGACGCAAGCCGTGGCTTTGTACGACTTTTATCAAACGCAGATCGCGCAATGTGATGAACAGATTGAGCTTGCCTTAAAAAAGTTGCACCGCAATAACCCACCTGCGACAACCCCTTTGCCTACAGCTCGGTGTCGAAGTAAACAATCTAATCAGATGTCATTTGATGTCAGAGCATCACTCTATCAAGTGCTCGGCATTGATCTCACACAGATACATAGTTTAGGCCCCTCTTTGGCTCTTAAGCTTGTTGCTGAATGGGGTAACGATATGTCGCGCTGGCCAAGTGTGAAGCATTTCACCTCGTGGCTATGCTTAGCACCAGGAAATAAAATATCAGGGGGCAAAGTCCTCTCTTCTAAAACGCGGCGCTCTTCAAATAAGGCAGCGGCAGCGCTGCGTTTAGCGGCAACCACAATAGGTCGAACAGAGACCGCACTGGGTGCATTCTATCGACGCTTATCAGCGCGTATTGGCAAAGCCAAAGCCGTGACCGCCACGGCGCGGAAAATTGCCGTACTGTTCTACAATGCATTGCGATATGGCATGAACTATGTTGATCCTGGCGCCGCATACTATGAAGAGCGTTACCGACAAAGAATTTTAGCTAACTTAACCCATCGGGCTGAATCATTAGGCTATACATTGCAACCTAAGGCAGCATAGACGAGGAAGTTTCTTAGGAAAGTAGTCCTTGAGTATTCAAGCTACTTAAGCGCGTTAGGTCAGTCTACAGAAGCACTTTCTGCGTTGGGCAGCAATCCTATTCCTCTACAGCATGCAACGCTCCCTACACAGCCTAATTATGTAGCGATGTATGGGCCATGCTCAGAGAGCAAGGCAAATATTTTTGCACAGTATATTGCTGGCTTATCGGCCGGACCTCCCTTTTTCAAAGCACCCCTGCAGGGGCAATTCTCTCGCTCTGCCATTCCTACGTTGAATTATCCCGCTTGTACGCATACGAAAGATTTACAGGAAACCCGTCATCTTGCTTGGTGCTATAAACAAATCCTTGCCTCACATCAAGGAAAAGAGAGCGTGCCTACTGAGGCCGCTGTGCTACTTGAAGAAGCTGAGCAGGTGCTCGTTCAGTTCAACAAAAGTGTGAAAAACCTCGCGCATATCCAAGAATTGGTTGCGTTGGGGACTATTGATCATACTGAATTTCACCGTAAACTCATCAACGCACTATTGGATGTATTAAAGCCAGAACACAATCGATGTCTAGATGTGAGCGTATTAAATGGACTCTGTCGATTGGTACTTAGCCGCCTCAAACTAGAGCAAGATCCGCATGCGGTAGCAGATCGCGTTGTATTGCTCAAGGCACTTCTTCAGTCCTTACAAGAGATTCAAATCAATCAAAACTGCCTGCAAGCTCGCACCTTATTGGATGCAGTATCGCTTGTGTTAGATCAAATGGTTGATCTGGAAATAGAGAAGATAGACCGAGAGAAGATACAAGAAGCCTTGAGGCAGGTATTTGATCGATATGAAACTGACTTAGAGTTAGCTTGGCCAGTTATGTATGCGCGGCAAGCGTTGGCCCGTTTACCGAATGACAAAACCTTTTGGGAAAAGCTGACACGCTATCTTAACCCTGCTGTGGCAGGGGGCCTTTATTTAACAGGCGGTATTTTAAAACTCATCGCTGGTAGTATGGCCAGTCCCAGTACCGCATTAACTGCTGTGATCATTGCTGGCTTTGAGCCAGATCGATTTATCGATGCGTTTAGAGCTTTCAGAATAGGAATTCATGAGTTTTCCCATGATCGAGTTCAACCGTGGTATGTGCAGCTACGCCTGGTTGACGTCTATTTGGGTGTGGGATTAAAGACAGGGCGATTAGATTTTTTGGAAAATCTGCTCAATGAAAGCAATGAGCCGTATGACGAGAATTTTCTACGCGGTTTATGTGATCGTTTAGAGCGAATTGCATGTGCGAGGGTGACTGAAACCACTCGAGACAGTGCACTGAGTATGCTCAAAGGCTTGTCAGAAGAAAAGATTGGTTGGGGAAAACTCGAGGCCATTAAGGAATATGCGAAAGGTACGCTTGACCGTATAGGGCGCTGGCAAAGAAGCGACATCTCGGTCTTCAATATACAAGAGCCGGATATTCAAGAAATGGAGCGGGGCGGATATGTGCCTCCTGGGCCACATGCATTTTGGGAAGCTGTCCCGAAAAAGGCATTGCTTCAAGAAGTACACAATATCAAGCAGCATGCTGATATTGTGGTGGCGATTCCAGATCACTTTAATGAAATCCAGCGTGGCCTTGCCGATATCAGAATCAACACTACGCCTGCTTCAGTAAGCTTAGGTCAAGTCCGTACAGCATTGAAAGATTATTATGAGCGTCTTCGCCGTGGACAATTCAATCTACTTTCGATTCAACGTGTCTCCGGAGAGGAGCTTAGTCTAGAAGATTGTTATATCAATTTGGCGATTGTCGAAAGCTTGCAGCAACGCGAGCAAGAGAAAAAACAATTACAGAAAAAACCAGCGGTTTTCAACCGTATGGGGAGCTATGAACAGGTCACAAATACCAATATACAAGCCCAGATTGAATTAAAAAATTTATTCAATGAACGCATACTGCGTAATGGAAAAAAAGACAAACCGAGCGAGATTTTAATTCAAGGCCGTCCAGGTAGTGGTAAGAGCACGCTCTGTAAGAAGTTAGTCTACGAATTTCACAAGGAAAATGGTCTGTGGCAAGGTCAGTTCGACGCGGTGCTCTGGCTTCCGCTGCGCCAGCTTAAATCAACCTATACCGCTCGTAATCTAGAAGACCTGCTACGTGAGAAATATTTCGCGCAGCACGTTGATAAAGAAGCTTTGGCCCGCACGCTAGCTGCCTATTCCGACAGGATTCTTTTTATTCTCGATGGTTTGGATGAAGTTTCCACAGAGACGGCAAATGTGGATAGTCCTTTGGGTCAATTTATCACGACGTTATTAAAGCAGCCGCATATTATGCTGACCTCTCGCCCTTCAGGTGTCGATCATTCCATACTGCCCTCTATCGATCTGGAACTCGAAACGATTGGTTTTAGCCAAGAGAATGTACAAACCTATCTGCAGAAGGTAGTAGCTCCTGAGACTGTTGTTGCGATACAGGACTTTATTAAACGAACACCTGTCGTCCAAGGGTTAGTGAATATTCCCGTGCAGCTGGATGTACTGTGTTTTAGCTGGAATAAGCTACAAACTCAGGTTAAGGCCGGCCATTCCCTCACTATGACGTCGCTGTATAAGACGATGATCAGCCAGCTAATGCGCAACGATAGTGTGCGCTTAGGAAAATCGTCAACAGGGATGCCAGTAAGGCATGAATTAGCTTTCCGCTTAAAGTCTGATTTATTCAAAGCACAGTTAGCTCCTGTAGAAGAGGAGTATCTAAGTTATTTAGCGTTCCAAGGGATACAAGACGGTGTGCTTGAATTTGATGATGATTATTTACAAAACATATTGTCGGTACTCTATCAACAGTGCGACCAGGAAGGCAAGAAGCCGTTGTTAGCAGACTTACTAATTAACCTTGGACAACTCGCCTTTTTACATACAACCGATACCGACTCCGAAGAATATAAACGTGCCTGGCATTTCTTACATCTGACTTTCCAAGAATTCTTTGCGGCAAAATTTCTTGTTAGGCAAATACAAAAGTATGCTACTAAGCTAGGAAAGCGCGAGGTAACCCCCTCTGTACAAACAGAGTTAGGCGTATTGCCAAATTTGGAAGAACTTGAGGCATTTATCGCGACCCAGAAATATAACCCTCGTTATGAAATTGTCTGGCAGATGGTTGCAGGCTTACTTAACCCCGAAGGGGCGGAGCAATTCTTTAAATTATTAAATCAAGCACCCCGAGACTTAATTGGCATCCCTCATCAACAGCTGATCCTGAATTGTTTGCAGGAAGCCAGAGCGCGATTGAAATCAGAGACCATTGTGCAATTGGAACAGGAGCTCATGCTGTGGCTGGATGTAGAGATAAAAAAAACAGGTCAAAGTGTTTTAGGGAGGCAGCACGCTTTCCCAGAATCTCTTTTGCTAAACAGAATACATCAAGCAGAAATGGAGGGCAAAGGGCCTTTGCTGAGGACGTTGTGCGATCGTTCTAGGTCATCTAAGGATGGGGTTAAGGCCTTGATCGACGTCTTGAAGGATACGAGGGATACGAGTGTGGAGAAGGTGGAGGTCATGTATAAGGTTGCGCTGGCGTTACGCAATCACTACGCATTGCCTGCTGAAAGGTGGAGGGCCTTGATCGACGTCTTGAATGGTATGAATGCGGTTCTCTCTCTCAGGACTTTGGCTGCGGAAGCCTTAGGCAAGCAGTCCGCGTTGTCTGATGAAGGGGTGGGGGCCTTGATCGACGTCTTGAAGGATACAAATGAGGAGGCGGATGTCAGGTCTGCGGCTGCGCGGGCGTTACGCAATCAGTCCACGTTGTCTGATGAAGGGGTGGGCGCGTTGATCGACGTCTTGAAGGATACGAATGAGGAGGCGGATGTCAGGTCTGCGGCTGCGTGGGCCTTACGCGATCAGTTTACATTGTCTGATGAATGGGTGGGGGCCTTGGTCGACGTCTTGAAGGATACGAATGCGGTTCGCTCTCTCAGGACTTTGACTGCGGAAGCCCTAGGCAATCAGTCCGCGTTGTCTGATGAAGGGGTGGGAGCCTTGATCGACGTCTTGAAGGATGCGAATGAGGAGGTGGATATCAGGTCTGCGGCTGTGCGGGCCTTAGGTAATCGCTCCACGTTATCTGATGAACGGTTGGGGGCCTTGATCGACATCTTGAAGGATACGAATGCGGTTCACTCTCTCAGGACTGAGGCTGTGCGGGCGTTACGCAATCAGTCCACGTTGACTCCTGATGGGGTGGGGGCCTTGATCGACGTCTTGAAGGATACGAATGCGGAGGCGGATGTCAGGACTGCGGCTGTGTGGGCCTTACGCGATCAGTCCACATTGTCTGATGAACGGGTGGGGGCCTTGATCGACATCTTGAAGGATACGAATGCGGAGGCGGATGTCAGGACTGCGGCTGTGTGGGCCTTACGCGATCAGTCCACATTGTCTGATGAACGGGTGGAGGCCTTGATCGACATCTTGAAGGATACGAATGCGGAGGCGGATGTCAGATCTGCGACTGTGGAAGCCTTATGCAATCAGTCCACATTGTCTGATGAACGGGTGGGGGCCTTGATCGGCGTCTTGATGGATACGAATGAGGATGCGGATGTCAGATCTGCGACTGTGGAAGCCTTATGCAATCAGTCCACGTTGTCTGATGAACGGGTGGGGGCCTTGATCTATGTCTTGAAGGATGGGAAGGTGGAAGCGTCTGTCAGGACTGAGGCTGCGCGGATCTTAGGCAAACAGTCCGCGTTGTCTGATGAAGGGTTGGGGGCCTTGATCAACGTCTTGAAGGATACGAATGAGGGGGCGTATCTCAGGTCTAAGGCTGTGCTGGCGTTACGCAATCGGTCCATCTTGCCTCCTGAAAGGGTTAAGGCCTTGACCGACGTCTTAAGGGATACGAATGAGGAGGCGGCTGTCAGGTCTGCGACTGCGGAAGCCTTAGGCGGTCAGTCCATGTTGCCTCCTGAAGGGGTGAGGGCCTTGATCGACGTCTTGATGGATACGAATGCGGTTCACTCTCTTAGGACTGAGGCTGTTCGGGCGTTACGCAATCAGTCCGCGTTGCCTCCTGAAGGGGTTAGGGCCTTGATCGACGTCTCGAAGGATACGAATGTGGAGGCGGATGTCAGGTCTGAGGCTGTGTGGGCCTTACGCAATCAGTCCACGTGTTCTGATGAATGGTTAGGGGCCTTGATCGACATCTTGAAAGATACGAATGCGGAGGCGGATGTCATATCTGCGACTATGGAAGCCTTACGCAATCAGTCCACGTGGTCTGATGAAGGGGTGGGGGCCTTGATCAAAGTCTTGAAGGATACGAATGCGGTTCACTCTCTCAGGACTGAGGCTGCGTGGGCCTTAGGCAAGCAGTCCGCGTTATCTGATAAAGGGTTGGGGGCCTTGACCGATATCTTGATGGATAAGAATGAGGAGGCGGAGGTCAGGTCTACGGCTGCATGCGCCTTAAGCAAGCAGTCCGCGTTGACTCCTGAAGGGGTTAGGGCTTTGATCGAACTTCTGAAGGATACAAATGCGAATATTTCGAAGGTGTCAGGAATTTTGTGTGAAAGAAGTCATATGATAATGAAGGTAATCAAAAAGTAAGCATATGACAAAGATAGACCAAGCGATATTAGATAAATTTTTAGAGGGAGTAGACCTGTCAAATCCGCACTCGATATTCACAGAAAGCGGGTTGTTTGGTCAGCTTAAAAAGTCACTAGCAGAAAGAATATTGCAGGGTGAATTAGCGCATCATCTCGAGCAAGAACGTAGCGTAGGCAAGATCAAGCGTAATCATAAAAATGGTAGCAGCAAGAAATCGGTCTTAGCGTCAGAAGACAAGCTGGAACTCGATATACCGCGAGATCGAGAAGGCAGTTTCACGCCGCAATTCATCGCTAAGCATCAGCGGCGACTACCGGGCTTTGACGATAAGGTGATCTCGCTTTACGCGCGAGGGTTACCGGTGCGCGAGATTCAAGCGCATTTAACCGAGTTGTATGGCTTAGAGGTCTCGCCTGATCTGATCTCAACGATCACCGCCGAAGTGATGGACGAAGTCAAGGAATGGCAGAATCGCCCGCTAGAACCGATGTATCCGTTGGTGTTTTTTGATGCCTTACGAGTCAAAATTCGAGATGAGGGCAGCGTTAAAAACAAAGCGGTCTATCTTGCTTTGGGTGTACGACCAGACGGTACCAAGGAAATTCTGGGTATTTGGATTGAACAAACCGAAGGGGCAAAATTCTGGCTGAGGGTCATGACAGAGCTTAAAAATCGAGGCCTGTCTGACGTATTAATCGCCGTCGTCGATGGACTCAAAGGCTTCCCAGAAGCCATTACAGCGACCTTTCCGCAAGCGCAAATCCAGACCTGTATCGTGCATTTAATTCGCAATAGCCTGGATTTTGTGAGCTGGAAAGACCGTAAGGCTGTCGCGGCAGAACTAAAAAATATTTATCGCGCCACCACCGAAACCGAGGCCGCTGTGGCGCTTGAGGTCTTTGCCGAAAGTCCATGGGGGCTGAAATATCCGCCGATTGCTTCAATTTGGCGGCGCCATTGGCAAGAAGTCATTCCTTTCTTTGCTTACCCGTTAGAAGTGCGAAAAATTATTTATACGACCAATGCCATTGAAAGCCTCCATATGCAAATACGGAAGGTCATTAAAAATCGAGGTCACTTCCCTAACGACCAGGCCGCCATCAAACTCATTTATTTGGCTTTGCGAAATATCACTAAAAATTGGACAATGCCACCTAATACATGGCGCACTGCAAAAGTTCAATTTGCCATTTTATTTGGCGAGCGTTTTACAGCTTCATTATAAGAAGCTGTCATAGTTAACCGTGACCTCGGACACACAAAATATCTGACAGGCTCAATATTTCCTATAGTTATAGTATTAGGAGTAGGCTTCTCAGCTCTGAAATTGCGCAGACTTTAAATTCCCATACTCATATGCTTTATCCGTGTCTTGCAAATTTGGACATGAGTCAACTCCAAGCTGTCTATACTCACGTTTTACTTCAACGAGACCGGCAACAGATTGCCCCTCTCTATATCCAGGACAGTCAATTGCACTTTTATACGGCAACAGGCCCTGGGCAACCGATTGATCTCACGCCTGAACAGAGTCAAAAGATTACGAATGCTTTTGTTGAGGTTCAAGTAGAAGCTGGAATAACTTCGCTGCTGGAAAAATCGGCATTAGTGAGCCGTTTGACCGTTTAGACAATGGAAGATGAAAACGGTAAATAGAGCACTGCTACTGGTTGTAGGTGTTATTTGAAGCAAATGACTAGATGGAGGCTGATGACGCAAGACACAACAGATGAATATAGTGTAATTGCATTCAAAATTACCTAATTATCTCTATCTTCCATCATTTGCAAAAAAAGTTCGATAAATTACCTTATGTAAAATAGTAAAAAGATTAGGAAAATATTTCCAATTAGCGGGATAAAAAAGTATTGCTAAAAGCAAAATTAAAATTATCTGTGCAGCAACTCAGCTAGTAACGCTTCTACACGAAAGTCACGTTTTATTCTTAATGCTGCAATAACATCGGTTCCTAGCTGAACTGCTTTAAAAGCCTCTGCAATCTTCACAATTTGTTCAGTAGTGAGAGGGATAGATTGACCAGGACCTACCGCTGTACAGAAGTAAAGTTGGTGGTCTTGAATATAAAGCGACGAAATTTGTTTGCAGCTATGCGAGAATAAAACCAAAAAATAGAGTATTTTTATTTGATTTTGCTCCAAACACGGAAGCAAAGTAAAAAGCTGATTCACATGGGAATCTAAAGCATCGGCTGTTACGACTCTAACTTTCTCATTTTTATCCGTCAAGGAAATGATCAAAGCCTGGAGAGCCATGGTTGGTAAGGCTGGATGAGCACCTAAGGCAGTAGCTGCCGCAGCCCTAACCTCCTCATTTTCATCCTTTAAAGAAGTGATCAAAACCTGAAGATTGGTGTCTAATAATTTAGGTTGACGACCTAAGGCAGTGGCTGCAGCAGACCTAACCTTTTCGTTTTTATCCTTCAAGGAAATTATCAAGGCCTGAAGAATGGCATCTGATAGCCCACGCTGGTTAGCCAAGGCAGTAGCGGCTGCCGTCTTAATCCTCTCATCTCTATCTTTCAATAAAGCGGTTAAGATCTGAAGAGCAATGTCTGGCAGAGCAGGACAGTTACCTAAGGCTTTGACGGCACAAACCCTTACCTTCTTACTTTCATCTTGCAAAGAAGCGATCAAAGCCTGGATTGCGGTGTTTGAGAGGGTAGGCTGGCTTCCTAAAGTCTTGGCAGCCCAAACTCTGACCCCTTCTTCCTCACTCCTCAAGGCATCGGTCAAGGCCTGAAGTACAGTAACTGAAAGGGCAGGCTGACTGCCTAAAGCCACAGCGGCCGAAATCCTAATTTCTTCTTTTCCATCCTTCAAGGTATCGATTAAAGCATCGATTATGGTGTCTAACAGCAAAGGTTGATTGCCCAGCACCTGAGCTGCTGAAACTCCAACCAACTCACTTTCATCTTTTAAAGAGGCGATCAGGGCAAGAATCGCGGTATCTGATAGCGCAGGATGCTTACCTAAAGCCAAGGTGGCGGCCAATCTAATTGCCTTGTTTTCATCTTTCAAGGAGGCAATTAGGGCCTCCGATATGACATCTGTCAGAGTAGGCTGACGACCTAAAGCATTAGTCGCTGCAGCTCTAACGCTCGCATTTCTATCCTTTAAGGAAGTGATCAAGGCCTGAAATACGTTGCTTGGTAATATGTGCCGGTGGCCTAAAGCCCCGGTGACTGCAGCTCTGATGTTGTTGTTCTCATCCTTTAAATAGGCCATTAAAACGCTTAGGGTATCCTCAGACAGTGTAGAGCGAGCACCTAATGTTTTAATAATGTACTCCTTTCTGTCATCATGCTGATAGAGTAACTTAAGCAGAAGATGCTCTGGAAAGGCGCTCTGACACCCCAATTGGCTATGGCCATTCTCCCATTTCATCTCAAGATCGAACCACGTCAAGAGATCTTTTTCTAACTCATCGCTTGTTTTCTGGGGCAATTGATCCCGGGCTTCTCTTAGACACCCCATCAACACTTGCTGATGGCGAACACCAATCAGGTCAAGAGGAGGCTGTCTCAGAAGCGTAAAGAAATGTTCTAGTGAAATGCCTTCAAGTAGGCCTGCCACCATCCACCAGACAATCTCATAGCGCGGATTGTATTTATGCGTGGCAATAAACGCTTCCACCTCCTGTCTCTTGGGTAGAAGGCTTAAACTCTTTTGCACCCCGTAAGCTTGAGCAGTAGACTTAGCTGCATCTGTAGACCCTTGGAGATGTGTGACTAAAAATTTTGCCGCAAAAAACTCCTGAAACGTTAAATGCAGGAAATGATAGTATCGTTCACCTTCGGGACGCTCTGCATCGGCTGTATGTAAATAAGAGGTCTTTTTCAGATCGTGAGTGAAGCTGAAAGATAATACTTTGCCCGGAAAACGGTCTTCTATCTCTGCTTGGCGTTGATCTAATGCCTCAACATCAAATTCTATTTTCTCTTGCTCTAATCCTTTAAAAGCTAAATAGCCTAGATAATCGATTTCATCCCCCATCAATTTTTCTAGCTTAGCTTTTGAAGCACTCTGGATCACGCTATCATTTAAAGATTTGCCTTTGTCTTGTTTTTCTGAGCGTATGGCGTCTTTACGCCATAGTTTGTCGACCATCGCCTCGTACAACATCGATATGCTCACTGCCTGACCTCGCGGTAATTTGTCCCAGCTATAACATAATGCATCGAGTTGAATCGGGATATTGACCAGCCCTTGAATCATCGGCATACGATCAATGAATTGTTGAATCTCTGCCTGATTTGACGCAGGCACAAATTTTTGAATATAAGTTCGTACATTTTCTGAGTTAAATCCGATTGTCTCCAACTCCAAATCCAGCTTGTTGCATTGAGAGGCATTGACGCCTGCCGGACGGGATGTGATCAACATATGAGGCTGACTCAGGAGATGCTTTAAGAAATAATTTAAAGGATGACTTTCACTGAACATTTCTGTGACTTCATCCAAACCGTCCAGAATAAATAAAGTCTTGTCTTGACAGTCAAGAAAAGCTTTCCCTAAAGCTTGGGCTTTATTATTGCTATGATTCGAAAAATACCGCTGGCATAGTAAGTCTTCTAGACTGCGGACCGAAACCGTCTTAAGTTGTCGTAAAGGCACCCACAGGATATTGTCAAAAATATCTCGCCATAAGCCGTTGCGGTAGTATTCATGCACTAACTTTTTGCACAGTGTCGTTTTGCCTATCCCTGCCCTTCCGTGAATCAAAATCCGTTTGGGTCTATCTTCTGAACCATCACGTAACTTTTGCGTTTCAAAAAGTCTTTCTAGCGGTATTAACTTATTAGGATTCGTCGCTTCAATGCGCTCACTGCTGGGCAAACGTTCAAAAGCGGTTCTTAGTTTTTCCAGCTCTTCTTTATCTTTTTCACGTTGCGCCTGACTCTCCACAATCGCCAGATTGATATAGCAATTGTCAAGCGATGCTATTTCACCGGATACCCGCTGAATAGAAAGACTCGAGCGCTGGTAATGTTGATAGAGTGCTTCACGCAAATCGCCTGAGGAGAGCGTGGGCGGGAGTAATTTTTGTATGACCTCTTTGTGTTGCAGGCGCATTTGGGAGAGATGTTGCGCTTGCTCTCTGAGTTGCCTCATCCATATTTCGTCAAAAATACGATCTAACAGTTTAACAAACTCAGACCATGCCAACGTTGACTGCTCATTCTTTAGCTTCACAATTAAATCGTTATATCCTTCCCAAAACTTGTCCAAGAACAGTTTTGTTTCCCGATTTTCTCCCAATAGCCGCTCGATGAGCTTAAACAACACAAGGTGCACGCCTTGATTCGGATACACCTCTTGCCCTGCTTCTGCTTGCTCCTCAAATCGAAGAATATCGCCTATCCGAACCGCGGTCCCTGAAATAAAGTGGGCGAGGCAAGAATCATGGCTTTTAGGCGTTAACTGTACTGAGATAATGCCATGTCGGTCTTTGAGATGCTCTTCCCGTATTTGCAAAAAGGCGGTTTCCGTTAAGACATGATGGAAATTCGCTTTATATTCAGGTTCTTGTGAAAATTTCCTCACCACTTCACGAATAGCCAACGCATTGGCTTGTGCGCCATCCGTGCAATAGGTTCTTTGATCTTTGAAGTAGGCAACTCGAAGTTCCTCATGGAATTTTTTATAATCTGGCGATTTTAGATAGTTGCCCAACACTTCAGAGCAACAGACGACTACCTTATCGACGGGTGCTACCTTATCTATTAACTGAGTGGGCAGTAAGCAAAGCTGGTTGGTTAAAATATCTTCTAATTGCTGAACGCTTCCCGATCCTTCTGAGTAAGCTGCTGGCTGCCCCATTGGCGTTTGGTCAGAATACAGATTGACGCGGACGTCAGATAATTTCTTAATTAAATATTTAGCAATATGGGCCTTAGCTTGTCCGTAAGTAGAATTATCGTGCGCATAGACTAGGAACAAGCTAACTTTATTCAATACCTCTAAACGCTCAAACGTGAAGAGCGCCTTTTCAAATAAATGATCGATTTGCTCACTTTGCGCAACACTGGGCACAGATGGCTCTACATCACTTCCGGTGAGAAGAAGCGATGGATTTTGAGAAGATGAGGTATGACTTTGTCTCCGAAAAGGAGCTACCGTACTTTGCCCTTGATGTTCTCTTAACGAAAGTTCGTGTAAAAAAGCGTGGTACTTATTACGTATCGCATCAAAATTTTGTTTGGCTTGCAGATCAATAGAATTTTTTTCATGTTCAGCTTTGGCCTTCTTTATTGCTTCGAGATACCATTTTTGGGCCTCTTCTAGATCGCCCATTGCTTGATAGGCTTGTGCCTGGGCTAGCAGATGCTGTGAAGATAAGGACTGATGCTGTGAAGATGAGGCGGACGAAAACGGACGTGTTCCGGCTATGAAATTAAACAACTTCTCCTCCTACCTCTATGTTTTTTTATTCGCAAAAAACGACCAGATGCTGCAAAAAATTGCCTCAGATTTTAGGTAGCAGCACTCAGGCTTGCAAAGGTTTTTTTCTTTTTAAGGTCAATACCTCTGCCCTCTTTTTATTTCGTGATTCGAAACGCAAAAGGATAGGTTCAAGTCTGATAATCCTTAATAGCAGACTTGCGTTTATTTTTGAAACAATGGCGGCATTTGAAAATTCCCTAGATAGTTGAAGCGATTTTCTACGGCGGATTAGAAACACTATTTACTCATCTACACTAGCTTGTGATATATTGAATACAAGTATTCAATATAAGGGGGTATTTTATGGCTACTTCAATCCGCCTAGCCCAAGCAACCGAAAAACGACTTGAATATCTTGTGTCGCATACAGGACGTACTAAAGCTTATTACTTACGCGAAATGATCGAACGTGGCCTTGAAGATATGGAAGACGGATATTTATCTGCCGCAGTTCTTGAGCGTGTGCGTAAGGGGCAAGAACCCATTCATTCCGCTGCTGACCTAAGGAAAGATCTTGGCCTGGAAGATTGAGTACACTGATACAGCCAAGAGGCAGCTTCGTAAACTTGACAAGCCCACAGCGCGACGCATCGTAGATTATCTAGATGAACGTATTGCTGAACGAGAAAATCCTCGCGACACGGGCAAAGCTTTGACTGGCCCATTTGGGAATTTTTGGCGCTATAGGATAGGAGATTACCGAATAATTTGTGATATTCAGGACGATATTTTGCGAATTCTTGTCGTGCAATTAGGGAGTCGTCGTGAGGTTTACCGGTAGAAATTAGCAAAAATCGAATAAATGTATTGTAATTTCGCTAAAAATTTCTAATTGCATCTATTTTTTGCTATCTCCTAAAATCATCAATTACCTTATGTAAAATTATGTCCAAAAAAGACAACCCTGAACAAGGGAGAGCAATCGCCGAGCGTTGTCTTTGGTTTTCTTTTCTATTAAGTACCCTTACATAAAATCGATTAAGAGATTGAGGGTAAGCACGCCACGATCCCCAGCCTATCCACTTAAAGAATCGCTATTCATACTTGCCGCTATCGAAATTGAAATGGCGGGATGGAGCAAGCATGAGACTAGATGCCAAGAGTTGGTCAGCCCATTTAGAGGCGGCAAGAAAAGAAGGCGTCCCCTTGACCCAGTATGCGAAGCGTTACGGACTCTCCCATAAGACGCTGTACAACTGGAAAAAGAAGCTGAAGTTGTTGCAAGAAGTTGTCGAGCCGAAGCGAGAAAATAAGTTTGTGGCGCTGGGTGTGACGGAGATGGCAGGCGAGAAGCCTGTATGCAGTAGCTTGATTCTGCCTTCAGGGCTGCGGTTGGAGATATCGGGTTTACCATCGCCGGCATGGCTGCTGGCAATGAATCGTGCAGCGCAGGGAGGAAGTTAATGCATCCGGGCTGCAAGATTGATCAGGTATATCTGTGCCAGGAGCCTGTTGATTTTAGGAAAGCGATCAACGGGTTGAGTGCGCTGGTGGAACAAGAATTGGGGCTCAGTCCGTTCAAGCACGTGCTCTACGTCTTTGTGAATCGGCCACGTACTAAGCTGAAGGTATTGTATTGGCATCGCAATGGATTTTGCCTGTGGCTTAAGCGTCTTGAATCGGAAAGGTTTGCCTGGCCCAAGGGAGGCAAGGAGGCGACGCTCACAATTAGCCTACAAGAATTTGAATGGTTGCTGGAAGGATTTGATTTATGGCGAAATAAACCACACCCAACTCTTTACTTTAAGACTATTTCTTAGATGAGATAGATAGAATGCGGCATGCTTTGTCATCAGCGGATATAAACTGATACACCTCAGCGATTGAAAATTGATACAGCGACTTGAGAAGATAGCGGCATTTATTGGTGCTGCGTTGATAAGCCAAGAGGCGTATGTGGAAATAAAGTTGTTAAAAAGGCATGGCAAAAGTCTGCGTCAGATTGCCAAGGAAGTGGGGTGTTCGGTGAATACGGTACGTCGTCATTTAGAGGTTTCGGAGAAACCGAAATATGAGCGGCATGAGAAGCGTGAACGTAAGCTAGAGGCGTATGAGAGCTACCTGCGAGCACGCCAGGAGTCGGCAAAGCCGTTATGGATACCAGCGACCGTGCTGTATCGAGAAATAACAGGGAAAGGTTATACAGGGGGGATGAGTCAACTCAGAGCGTTTCTGCGTACATTAAAGCCGAATCAAACAGAGGAGCCGGTAGTTAGATACGAGACGGCGGCTGGAGAGCAAATGCAGGTGGATTGGGTCGAATTTCGTAAAGCGAAGGATCCCCTCTATGCTTTTTGCGCGACGCTGGGTTATAGCCGGGCGAGTTACGTCGAGTTTGTAACCGATATGAAGATCGAGACGCTGATTAAGTGCCACCAGAGCGCATTTGAAACATTGGGTGGGGTGGTAAAGCAGGTTCTGTACGACAATATGAAGACGGTCGTGATCGAGCGCGACGCTTATGGCGTGGGAGAGCATCGCTACCACGCTGCATTTTTAGATTACGCCAAACATAGCGGATTTCTCATCAAGCTATGTCGGCCGTACCGTGCCAAAACCAAAGGCAAAGTAGAACGCTTCAATGGTTATCTACGCCGTTCGTTTTATGTCCCGTTGGTTAGCCAACTCAGCCAGGCGGGGTTGAAGCTGGATGCGCTGACGGCCAATATTGAAGTCAGACACTGGCTTGAAGAGGTTGCAAATGAGCGTATTCACGGTACGACCCAAGTCAAGCCCAAAGAGCGGCTTGAGGAAGAACGTCAATACCTACAAGCGCTCCCCAAGCCATGGCGAGGAGAGATTGCGGCAGCCCGGCCACAAGGTAAAAGTGCGCCCATCCCACAAGGTGCTGAGCGACCAGCAGCAGTGATGGAGCAACTCGCTCAGAAAGTACCTGCGCAGCATGCGTTGGGCGTGTACGAGCGCTTACTGCAACAGGTTGCGCAGGGAGTCGCAGCATGAATTTACAGCACGAAAGGATTACCAGCCTGTGTGGTGCATTGAATCTGCCGTTTGTAGCCCAGAGCTATGGCGCTGCCGTACAAAACGCGGCCAAGCAGGAAACTGCCTACAGCGATTTCTTGGAGGAGCTGCTTAAGACAGAAGTGGCTGGGCGTAAGGTTAGGCAACAAAATATGCTGACCAAGATGGCAGGTTTCCCAGCCATCAAGACACTTGAGGATTTCAATTACGACTTTGCCAAAGGAGTCAAAAAGGCCCAGATAGAAGAATTGGCAGGATTAGGATTTGTAGAGCGCAGTGAGAACATGGTGCTGATTGGTCCCAGTGGCGTCGGCAAGACCCATTTGGCTATTGCATTGGGCTATCGAGCTGCACAAGCCGGTATTAAAACCCGTTTTACTACCGCTGCCGACCTCATGCTGTTGCTGACAACCGCGTATCGCCAAAACAATATGAAGGCGACTTTGCACCGGGCAATCAAAGCTTACCGACTAATGATTATTGACGAGGTAGGCTACGTGCCAATGAACCGGGAGCAAGCCAACCTGTTCTTCCAGGTGATCGCCTCACTGTACGAGAAAAGTAGTGTCATCGTCACGAGCAATTTACCCTTTGGTCAGTGGGATACGACATTTGCACAGGATACAACGCTGACAGCAGCATTGCTGGATCGGTTATTACATCACGCGCATGTTGTGCCGATCGCGGGCGAAAGCTACCGACTCAAGCATCAGCGCCAAGCTGGATTAATACATCCTGCTATCACGGAGAAGGCGTCGAAAGCAAAGTGAGTATAGGTACAGGGGTGTATCAGTTTTAAATCGCTGATCACTGAAAAACTGTATCAATTTTAAATCGCTGTTGACATGCTTGAACATGTCGCCAAAGAACTAAAGTTATCGATTGAGTTTGACCTACCCGAGGTCAAGCTGCCGGCTGCATTGCCTACTGATGTAGAGGGACTCACGGCACTGTTGCACACGCAACAGAAAGCGTACGAAGCGTTATGGACAGAAACCCAGCACAAATGGGCAGAAGTTCAAAGAGAAGTACAAAGCAAATGGATCGAAGCGCAGAAAGAGGCACAAAATGAACTCAAGCGCATGCTCGAACAAATTGTGCTCTCCCGGCGGCGCCTGTTTGGGCCGAGTACGGAAGTCAGTGGTCAGGGTCGTTTGTTTGATGAGGCTGAAGTCTTGGCCCAGGCGACGACTGAGGCACAAGATATTGCCCCACTTCCCCCTCAATCAGCAAGCAAAGCTCAACCTGCGCGTGGCAAGCGGGGGCCCTTACCTGCAGAATTGAAACGCGTTGAAGTGGTACACGATGTTCCCGAAGCCGAGCGCACCTGTGCCTGTGGTACACCGATGGTCGTGATTGGCCAGGATGTAAGTGAGCAACTCGACATGGTGCCGATGCAGATACGCGTACTACGCAACGTTCGTCTACGTTATGGCTGCCCTAGTAGTACTCACGCGCCAGTCACTGCCTCCTTACCTCCCCAACCGTTGCCTAAGAGTAACGCCAGTCCCAACCTTCTTGCGATGCTGTTGACGGTTAAATTCGTTGACGGCTTACCGTTGACCCGTTTCGCCAAGGTATTGGATCGTCATGGCATGCCCGTTCCCACCCAGACGCTGGCGCGCTGGGTGATCGGTTGTCGCGCTGTGCTGCAGCCTTTACACAATCTCATGCGCGATGCGTTACTGGAAAGCCCTGTACTGCATATCGATGAAACTACGGTGCAGGTGCTGAAAGTCCCGAACAAAAAACCGACGTCGAACTCCTATATGTGGGTGCAGACGGGTGGACCACCAGGTCAATCCGTGGTGATTTACGACTATGATCCCAGCCGAAGCTCGGCGGTGCCTGTACGCCTGTTGCACGACTATCAAGGTTATTTGATGGCCGATGGCTACGAGGGTTATAACAAACTGGCCCAAACCGAAGGCATCGAACGTCTTGCTTGCTGGGCGCACGTAAGACGACGCTTTGTTGAGGCAGTGAAAGTGCAACCCAAAGGCCGGCAGGGTCATGCCAACCAGGCTGTGGCGATGATTGGCGAGCTCTATCGCGTTGAACGTCTTTACCAAGGCGCCGATAATGAAACACGCCGGTTAGCGCGCCAGGAACAAAGCATTCCGATTCTCGAGAAGCTACGCACTTGGATGGAAGATCTCCTACCTGGTGTGATACCCAAAAGTGTATTGGGAGAAGCGTTGTCATATATGCATGAGCGCTGGAGTATGCTCACGCGTTATACCGAGCGCGGCGACTTGCCCATCGACAACAACCGCTGTGAGAACGCGATTCGTCCCTTCGTCATCGGCCGTAAAGCTTGGCTGTTCAGCCATACGACAGCGGGGGCGCATGCCAGTGCCGTGATTTACTCGCTCATCGAAACCGCCAAGGCCAATGGCGTAGAACCTTACACTTGGTTGTGTTGTGTACTGCGTGACTTGCCAGCCGCAAAAACCGTCGAGGATGTCGAAGCGCTCCTACCTTGGAATTTTAGTCTCGAGCACTCTCTCCGTTAGCTCACATTTATCCTTGGCCAGCCTCGCTATGGCTACATGGGCCTGGCCAATATCTGACTTCCCTCTTTACGCTTACTCCGTTGATCGTTAAATTGAAGCGAAGTATCGCTGCCGCTCAATCAAGCTACAACCCTGGGGATCGTGGTCTTGTAATTACCCACAATTTTGAGCAAGCTCAAAGCCGATCTGGATATCGATGAGCCTTCGTACTCCTCTCCAAATAACCGTGTTGCCAGGCGGAGGGTCATTAGCACGAGCCATATAGCCACCCAATTGAGCGAGCTTGATGGTATAGCGCATTAGAGGTCCAGCGTTTAGGCTTTTGGGCGTATCTTTAACCAGTTGATCGAGCCGCTGCATTTCGGATGGCGTGAGCGCAATTTCGGCTGAGAGTTGCGGCACAGCTCGATGCACCATGGTTATCCAAAAGATACGCCAGCTTACGATGCAAAATACAGAAATGAGATTGGCCAAGCGCTCCGCCGTACGCAGCTTGGATTCCTCTGCCTTACAACCCGACTTCAGGATTTTATGGAATACCTCGATTTTCCAACGCAGTGCGTACCATTCAAGCTTCTCGATCGCTTGCTTGCGAGAGGTCACTGGCAAATTGGTCATTAATTTCCATTCAATTCGTTTTTTACCTGCAGGCACACCTCGCTCAATGGCATGAATCACTGTCAGGTGCAAGGCTGGGTAGCGGCGTTGTTTATCCAGTGGAGGTAGCACCTTGATTCGGCGGTATCGAAGTTCAAGTACAACCTGACTTTCCTTGCCTTTGGAATCTCGAATCGAGATCCGATGTAAACCTTTAACTCGAACCTCATTCATTTCTCGCTCAATGGTGCGTGTTCCATCTTTCGCAAGCCGATCTACGCAAGCCCGTACCAAGAAATTTGTTTGCTGTTCCTGTGCCAGGCAAAATAGTTCGTCAATGTCGCTTTCGCGATCTCCTACATGAACACAGCGCTGGGCTTCGCCTAGCAATGCGCTTGACTGCCGCAGGTTCTCAAGTCATCGATAGCTCTCTTTCTCTTCGATCGGAACGCGCGTTGGATTAATTTTGTATTTAAGTGCTCGGCCTCCTTTAAATTTTTTACGTGTCCAAAATTTGATTGCCGAAAGCCCCAGAGGGACGCCTTGGGTAGTCAATACCAGACTCGAATGCATCAAAATCCCACAAGCCGTGTACATCAGGCGTCGTCTGTCTCCGTCCAAGCGACAAGCAATCCTGTTCGTTAAGCCGATCGACTCAGGCTGCTCACGTTTATAGGAAAACTCCGTTGTATCATGCAATATCAACACAAGACCTTTTGAGACACTAAACCGCTTTTGGGTGGCTTCGAAGTGCCCGCTCAGGATTTCTTGTTCGCTTACCTTAGGGTTGCTGAGAAACCGGTAGGCTGCTTTCGTGCTGCACCAATCCTGAAAGGCTATGGGTATACTTTGCCCCATGCAGTACCACAAACGCTCCAGCATAAGCTTAAATCGCTTAGCTAATCGTTCATCGCGGAATTTGCTCTGTTGAACTTCTTCTTCAGGCCAAACTTGTTCTTTATTTGTTACTCTCGATCTATCTTTGGCTTCCTTTAACATCGCTATGCCCCTTCCTCTAGTACAGGCAGCGACGTTAACTCAACTTGATCCTCATTAGCAGGTTTTAAAATTGAAAAATTGTGGGTAATTACAAGGATCGTGGTGTGCTTACGCTCGACGGTGCAATTTGCCTTTACGCCAGCGCTACGAACGGCTAGGGAAGGAGGTCCTCATGATGAGCGGTCGCTATGCGCATGCTAGACAGATGCAGCGTGCACGACGCATGCAAAAACGTTTGCGTAGGTACTTGGGATGTGTGATTCGAGATATTGAACGCAAAATAGCCGCTCAACCGCATTGGTCTGAACGCTTTGGAGAACCACTGCGCATTGCCAAACGCCTTCACGCACAACAGCGCAAGGATACCGAGTGCATTGCCAAAGGCAAAGCCCACAAACGGTACGAGTTTGGTGTCAAGGTGAGTATTGCCAGCACCAGCGCTGATAACTTTGTGGTGGGCATGCAAGCCTTGCCAGGCCGTCCGTATGACGGATACATGCTGCAACAGGCGATAGAGCAAGTGACTATGCCGAACGGCACTCGGCCTCAAGAAGTATACGTGGATCCAGGGATACAAGGGGCACGCACTAGAGGGAATCGCAGGGTCTCCGCATGAAGAGCCTTATCTAGCAAGGCTTTGCACACGATGCTTGCCAGATAAGGGCTTTCGTGACGGATTAGTGAAATCTTTGACTAACCCCATCGACAAAGGGTTCTGGACGAAAATTCCCGAAACAGCCGGAAAGCATTGATGGGCGGTCTTGGCCAGGGGAATCGCCGTCTGGATTGCCGGCGTCAAACGGGGGAGTAACCGCGGTCATCAAAAAGAAGCTCAAACGGCGCAATGCGGTGAAGCCGGTCATCAGTCATATGAAATCGGATGGACGGTTAGGCAGAAACTCCTTGAAAGGCGCGGTGGGCGATGCGATTAATGCGCTCTTAGTTGGTGCAGGCCACAATCTGCGCAAAATCCTCAAGCGCTTGGCGCTTTTTTGGACCCTATTTGTTAGCCATCAAAATGTCCTCTGCTCATATGGCCTGGTTCTGCTGTAATGTTGTGCGACCAGTGATAATCCTTCTACCAGAATTCTCTCTTCTTTAACCCTGAAGTTATGCCAGCTTTCGCTTGGACAGATCTGAAAGCCTCAATAATTTCTTTACTTTGATTAGCATTCAACTTAATCGGTTGCCCTGGCCCCATTGCCGTATAAAAGTGAAGTTGATTGTTTTGAATATAAAGGGGGGTGGTCTGCTCGACACTACACGGGAGTAAAACCTCGGTGTAGAGCCTTTTTACTTGACTTCGTTTTACACGCGGAAACAAAGTAAAAAGCCGGCTCAGATTTAAGTGTAAGACCCTCGAGGCAGCAGCTCTGATGCCCTCATCCTCTAAGGCAGAAAGCAAAGCCAAAATTACTTCAGGAGGTAGCGCGCTCTGATAACCTAAGGCATTCACGGCTGCATACTTGACTGCCCACTCTTTATCTTTCAAGGCAACACTCAAGGCCAACAATGCTTCGGAGGGTAGCGTGCTCTGGTTGCCTAAGACGTTCAGGGCCTCAGACCTGACATCCTTACTCTCATCCTTCAACGCAGCAAGCAAAGCTAAAATCGCTTCGGAAGGCAGTTTACTCTGGCAGCCTAAAGCCCGCACGACCGAATACCTGTGGACTATCCACTCTTCATTTTCCAAAGCAGAGCTTAGGGCCAAGACGACTTCTGACGGCAACTTGGTCCGGTTGCCCAACGCAGATACAACCTCATATCTGAGCTCCCAATCTTTATCTTTCAAAGCAGAACTCAAAACCGAAATCGCTTCTGAGGGCAGCGTAGTTTGACGGCATAAGGCATTTATGGCATTTAACCTGAGATTCTTATCCTCATCCTCTAAAGCAGAAAGTAGCGCCAAAATCGCATCAGAAGATAGCTCACGATGACCGCGTAAAGCATCTTCTGCCTCAAATCTGACCGCCCACCGTTCGTCTTTTAGTGCTGAGAGTACAGCCACAACCGCTTCGGGCGGCAATACGCTTTGATGACCTAAGGCACGCATAGCCCCTGAACTGAGATCCTCATCCCCACCCCTCAAGATGGAAAGCAAGGTCAAGACCGCTTCAGCGGGTAGTATGCGCTGGTTACCTAACGCGTTCATGGCCCCATGCCTGACTTCCCAATTTTTATCATGTAAGGCAGAAAACAAGGCCGAAATGGCCTCCGAGGACAGCTCGCTTTGACAACCTAAGGCTCTTGCGGCTAAAATTTGAATATCACTGTCCTCATCCTGAAGCGCAGAAAGCAAGGCCGATACTGCTTTAGATGGTAGCGCGCCCTGACTGCTTAATGCCTTCGCAGCCACTAACCTGACGCACTCATCTTGATCCTCTAAAGCGATAATCAAAGCCCAAACTGCACCTGGTGACCGAGCACAATGGGAAGCTAAGGCTCCCGCTGCTGCCAACCCGACAGACCACTCTTCATCCTTTAAAGCAAGACTTAGAGCTAATACAGTTTCGGAGGGCAGCGTACTCTGATTGCCTAAGGACTTCGCGGCCTCAACCCTAACATCACTATCCTTCCCCTTTAATGCAGAAAGCAAAGCCGAAACGGCCTCTAAAGGTAATCTATTCTGGCTGCCTAAAGCACCCACGACCGCTAACCTGACAGCTGCCTCTTCATCTCTTAAAGCAGAACACAAGGCCGAGATTGCTTCGGGTGACAGTGAGCGCTGACTACGTAAAACACTTGCAGCTGCTAACCTGACTGACTTCTCTTTATCTTTTAACGCAGAACTTAAAGTCAAGAGCACTTCGGGGGGCAGCGTACTTTGGCCATTTAAGGCTTTTGCAGCAGTCAACCTGACAGACCATTCTTTATCCTTCAAAGCGGAACTCAAAGCCAAAACAACATCGGGGGACAATGTGCTCAAACGGCCCAAGGTGCTCACGGCTTCGAGTCTGAGATACCCATCCTCATCCGTCAATGCAGAAGTGAAAATCGAGACCACTTCGGGAGTAGGCGTGTTCCGGTAACCTAAAGTGCTCGTAATCGCATACTTAACAGACCACTCTTTATCTTTCAACGCAGAACTTAAGGCTAAGACGATGTCAGAGGACAACTCGCTCTGGCTACTTAAGGCACTAGCTGCTGCTGATCTGACACCCTCGTCTTTATCTTTTAACACCGAAATAAAAGCTGAGACTGCTTCGTCGGATAATGCAGGGCGGGCTTTTAGCGTTGCAATTACCTTCTTTTTTTCCTCTGCGTTAGTCTGATTTAAACGCTTTATTAACAAATGTTCCGGGAAAATTCTCTGATAGCATAAGCAATTGCGGTCATTTTTCTCATGTTTCACCTCGAAATCCAGCCACTGCATGAGCTCTTTTTCCAGTTTATTGATAGTGGCTGTCTTTAATTGACTACGTGCCTCATTTAAACATCCCATCATCAACTGCTGATGACGGATCCCGATTAGGTCACGCGGTGCGTCGTCGAGCAGCATAAAGAAACGCTCCAACGCCGCCCCCTTCAACAACCCAGCCACCATCCACCAAACAATCTCATAACGGGGGTTATATTTATACACAGCTATAAAAGATTCTATTTCTTCCAAACTAGGTTTAACACCTAACTGAATATCTATTTCTTCTATTTGCTCTGGGCTGGTTTTTCGAATTGTATTGGCATGTGCTTGTAAATGATGAACCAAAAATTTTGCAGCAAAAAATTCCTGAAACGTCAAATGCATAAAATGATAGCTGCGCTGTGCCTCATCGGTATCATTGGTATGTAGGAAGGAGAGTTTTTTGAGGTTTTCTTCCAACGTAACGGGTAGATCCACACCTTGCGCCTCAAACAGCTCGATGAGCTTATGCAGATCACGATGGCCGAATTCAATTTGATTATGCTGCAATCCTCTCAAAGCTAGAGCACTTAGAAAGTCATGTTCGACTTTCACCAACTTTTCAATACGCGATGAGCTTTCAAGTGTACTGACATAACTAGAAGTTAATAGTTGGTCTCCTTTGCGTTTACCTAAACGAAGCATATCCTTAAGCCATAGCTTATTCATCATAGCCTGATACAGTGAGGTAACCGTCTTCGCGCCTGACGTTTCTTGCTGCGCCTGCTTGATTTCATCCCAACTGTAACAGAGTGCATCTAGCTGGATTGGCACGTTGATCAGTTCGTGAATGAAAGCATTAGTCTGGATGAAATACTTCATCTCCTCAGCATCTACAGCCGACACAATATTCGAATTGTCGAGATAAGCAGTTACGTTTTCGGGGCTAAAGCCGACCGTCTCTAATTCCAAATCCATTGGATTTGTCTGTTTCAAATCGACGTAGGGTCGGGATGTAACGAGTACTGCAGGCTGATTAAGTAACTGCTTAAGAAAACCGGACATCGGATTATGCTCGTCCCATTCTTGTGCGACTTCATCCCAGCCATCGAGCACAAAAAGCGTTTTATCTTTAGCTACTCCGTTAACTTGCGCTGCAAGCGTCTTCGCTAAAGATTGACCTTCGGGCTGGCTCTGAAAATAGATTTCATGAAATAGCGTTACTAGATCACAATTCGATTTACCCTTCAGCGTACGCAGCGGAATCCATAGTAGATAGTCAAATCGATCTCGCCATCGTCCTTTCTGCGTGTACTCATAAACGATCTTCTTGGATAAGGTTGTTTTGCCTACACCCGCTCGGCCTCGAATCAAAATCCGCTTCGGAGGCATTATCTTGTCTTTGCTCAATTCACGCGGATCAAAGAGATTTTCTACGGGCACGAGTTTCTGCGGATTCGAATTGATCGCCTCAAAACTTGGTAAGCGGTAAAAGTGATTTTGCATTGCTTCGGCCAAAAACCTTTTCAACTCCTCTTCTTTAACCTTGGCTTCCTCCTCATTACCCTTCTTTGTTTTTCCTTCCTTGGATTTTTTTGCTCTCTCTTCTTTAAACTTTTTCGTGTTCTCTTCCTGAAGCTGTTTCTCTTTTTCCTTATTAACTTTTTCTTCCTCCTCGCGCGCCCTATCCTTCTCGATTTCTACAACTGCCAAATTGATGTAGCAGTGCTCCATCGATAAAGGTGGGCCGGACAGACGTTGGATAGCTAAGTTCTTTGCAGAATAGGACGTCTCTATAGCCAAGCGAAGCTGATCAGGCGCGATCTGCAATTCCCCTTTGATTTGTTTGATTTCTGCTCGCAGGCTCTCATACGCTTTCTGAACGTTCAACTCACGAAGATCGGCGCCATGCTCTTGTTTCAGCGAATCCAATGCACTCACACAGGCTTGATTCAAGAACCGAGAAAACGCCTGTGCTGTCAACGTATGCGATTTGTCCTCACGTAATTGCTGTAAACAGTTTTGATAGATTTTTTTTTCAATCAACGCAACGCACCGCTCTTGTTTCACGAACAGCCGTTTTAAGAGCTTAAAGAAGCCGATGTGCAAGCCTTCATCTTGATACGTCTGCCCTTTCCAGTTACTCGGGGTACGCCATCTCGACTCTTCAATCCGAATCGTGGTCGAGTTAAGTATAAAGGGGGGTAAACATTGCTCAGCAGGGCTGTTGAGTAACATCGGGATAATGCCGTGCTCACCTTTGAGGTGTGCCTCGCGGATTTGTAAAAAAGCCAATTCCGTCAGCACATGGTGAAATTCGGGTTCTTTTAAATTAGCATCCACCACTTGGCGTAGGGCAGCCTCAATCTGCGCAAAATCATTTGCCTTCGAGGCATGTTGATAAGCCTGCGCAATCGCCTCAAAAAACTGCTGATAGTACGGCGAGGCCATATATTTCCCCAACAACTCTGAGCCGCACAATACGACATGATCGACCGTACCTTGATGGTTGGGTAATAAGCACAGTTGGCTGGAGAGGATATCGTTGGCTTGGGCGTTCTCTTCTAACGTCGCCTTAAACGGTAAAGCCTGATGCCCACTGGCTGAGCGATCTGAATATAAATTGGAACGGAGATTCGATAGCCATTGAATCACACGTTGCGAGATGTCGGCATCCGCTTGACCCAGCCGATTATTGTGCGCATAGACTAAGAAAAGGCTGGGTGAGCTTTGGCATAAGTCTAGATCTTGAAATTGTTTTAGGATGGTTTCGAAGGTCTGCGCTACCCATTGATGTTTTTCTAGTGGGCAGGCTTCTGTTCCTTTAGGCGGTGGTGCCAAAGAGATTTTTGAAGAAAAAAATTCAGTAGACTGAGCCAAACCAACGCCACTATCGACAGTGGATAACGAAGCAGGCGTCGAGACAGCAGGTACGCCTGCATAACCCCATTTTTTAGCCTTTTCGTAACTCTTCCGCGCTTTTTCTGTTTTTCCCAAGCTAATCAACGCTTCCGCCCGTTCAACATAAACTTCGGCGATGCACCGACGCAAAGATTCATCTTCCGGTGTTTGAGGAGTTTGTGCTTGGCTAAAAGCACTTTTTAACTCCGTTAAAGGGATGGCTTGGCGCGCATTTTTAGCATGTTTAAAGGTCACTCTGGCCTGGTCATACGAGGCTAAGGCCATTTCGAACTGCTGCGTTGCCTTATAGAAGCGAGCCTGCTCCAAATCGCTTTGTGCTCGCATTTGCAGCTGTTTACTAATCAGATTTGGGGGAGTAGGGCTAGCAGTAAGCATTGTTGCTATGTCTCGATTTAATGTGCGCTTAACGTCAGGAAGAAACATTGCCGAGTATGGTTGATACACATTTTCATTGGATCTGCTTGAGGGATGCGGATAGCGTCAGCGGAGCTTATCAAAGCGAAGCGTCAACGGACGAGACGGTAAACAGCTGAATTTATATTTTTATTCAATACGCAAGTTTTGGTCATTTATCTGCCCGGCAGTGAAGGGCGCATTTACCTGCGTAAAAACCTGGGTATAACCCGATTTTTATCAGCGGTCTTTATCAGTATGGTTTGCCTGGCAGCCAAGTTTCTGGATAGACGTTCACGGTGCTGTTTAAAGTCACTTGAGCCGCTCCATTCATAAACCAAATCAATAAAAAAATGAATCACTTAGATCGCTTAACGCCAAGCCATGGCCTCTCCTTATCCCCCACTCGAAAGACCGACAAGAATATCGAAGAAGAACCCGCAAGCGGGTTACAGGCCACTCACGTTAGCCTCGTTGAAGCAAGCCGTGAAACGGAAGCAACTAACACCGAACCCGCTAACGCGAAAAAGGCGTTAAAGGAGGTCGGTTCTATCTACGGCGGTCTCTCTCAGGTTCAAAGGGAAGATCAGACAATTTATCAAGCATTAATAACGCCTGTTCTCTCGTTTTTTAACCACCACTTGTCGATGGGGCCACAGAAAGCTCTCTCCATTCAAGAAAAAAGCGCACTACTCGATCGCCTGTTTGAAAAGATGCTTGCTGTGCTGACCTCGCTCGAAGTGCCTAATCAACCCAGTCTATTTCTCATCTATGCTCACCACAATTTCGCTTGCGGACAAGCCAAAGCCGAAGTCGCCAGGTATTTGATTACCAAACTCTCCCAGCTGCGCGTGCAACTCTATTCTGATCAAAGCCCGATGGCCAAGCCTTATTCGGTCTGGCGAGACAACCCACGCAAGGATGCCCAGCTCGAAGATATTTTGACGAGCCAGTTGTGTTTGCTCCCCACTCAGTTACGCAGCGAAGTTAAGCCAGTCGATAAAGTCGTCGTCTGTTGCTCTGAAGTCTTAGCGAACTATTTGAATTGGCCCACTTATGCGGATTTTTATCTCGCCCTGCAACAAGCTTATCTTGTCGATGCGCTTGAGAAAGGGAATCGCCATCTACGACGCGTGGTCAATGCGTTCTCTCAACAGGACGGCTTTCATCATGTACTCACCGAAATAGCCTTTTTGCGAATTCGTGCCGAGGAGTTAGGCGATCAACACGGCATTATCCCAGTGGCGCTGACGCCAGACAGTTATCAGCCATGCTTGAGCCATTTTATTGCTGCGACGACAGTACGCATTGAAGATTTTGCGCGCTTAACGCAGCAAGCCCAGGCTGGGCAGCTTATCTATCTCCACCAAGGTCGTCATGCGGTGATGCTTAAACTGATTGCACGACTGTTTGCCACCAGTGAGGAAGCTAAAACCGCTTTGTTTACGTTTTGGCATAAGTACTGCGATTTTATTGAGGAATTAAAGCAAACATCGGCGGTGCCCACCGCGCTCGAATTGCCTCACATTAAAAGTAACCCAAGGTAGGTAAAAAAGTCATACGTTGACTCACATCATAGGTAACCGAAGAAAAACAGGTTATCGATGATGAAAAAGCATGAAAAACAGGCCTATTTGGAAGCTATTCAGAAGCGCTATCGTCAGGCAAAGCGAAGTGAAAAAAGCAAGATATTGGATGAATTTTGTGCAGTGTGTGGCTACCACCGAAAATATGCGCTACGACTTTTAAACGAGCCTAAGAAGCGAGCAATTAAAAGAAAACCAGGTAAGCCATCACGCTACGATTGCGCTGAAGTTATGGTGCCGCTAAAGGCCATTTGGTTGGCGACGGATCAAATGGCATCCAAACGCCTAAAAGTTGCCCTACCGCTTTGGCTACCCCATTATGAGGCGATGTCTGGGGATATAGCTGACGATGCGCGTCACAAGCTTCTGGCTATGTCTGCTGCCACCATTGATCGCTTGCTTGAACCAGTAAGAGTTCAAGTGGGCAAACGAGGTTTATCAGGTACCAAACCAGGCACTTTGCTAAAAAACAAAATCCCTTTGCAAGGCTGTCGTTGGGATACCTCACAGCCAGGCTTTATCGAAGGCGATACGGTGGCACATGGCGGCACGAGCCTGGCAGGAGATTTTGTCTGGAACCTCACCATGACTGATCTTTAGTCGGGTTGGACTGAATGTCGTGCCACCTGGAACAAAGGCGCTGAGGGCGTCATGAAGCATGATTCAGGCGGCGCAGAAAGTTTTACCCTTTGAGGTACAAGGCTTTGATTGTGATAACGTACTAAATGCAATAGCTTAAATAGCCTTTTTCAATAAAAAGGACGAAGGATTTTTGCCAAGCGGGCGAGACCGTTTGACCCATAGAAAATAGCCATCAAAGCAATACAGTTAATCCAATGTTCTTTCACATTGATGGGTAACCTTGCCTGACCATAGTAGACACAAGATTCGAAGCCACAGCCACGATCTTCACCGTACTTAAAACAGCATAGAGAACCCAGTGAAAGGTCCGAGCATTATCTACGGGGTCGCATGCGTCCCAACGGCAGCCGAGAGAGGGATCGATTCACTGGGTAAACTTTGCTCAAAGAACTGCCGATAGGGCTGGTTCATCTTGCAAAGACTGTAGGCCACGCGTGCCATTTTAGCAGCGACAGCGGTCAACGCCTTACGTCGGACATCTGCATCGCCTGGGGCAGATTGAATATATCGTTCATATTTACTGCGAAAGGAATTCTCGCGCATCCGTACTGCGCCCACGCCCGCAAGCCAGAATTCGAGCCGCAATCTAGCATTACCTCGTTTGGAGAGTCGCTCTTTGCCACGATAACTGCCGGATTGCTGTTTAGCCAGATCGAAGCCGCAATATTTTAAGAATTGCCGATGATGACCGAACCGGCGGACATCGCCTGCTTCGGCGAGGATGGTTAAGGCGATGATGGGGCCGACGCCGGGTAGCGTTTGTAAATGGCCGAATTCAGGCCGTCCATCGAGCACTTGGGTCGCACGGGCTTCAAGCTCACTACGTAGCTGATTCAGTTGTTGATAACGGGTTAGGGTCACGCGAAACATGTCAACTGCAAGGCAGTCCAACGCGTGGGGCAGTGCCGTTGTCGCTCCGGCCATTTCCCCTATTTCCTCCAGTTTGGCTTGTTTATTAACTTTGCGTCCAACGGTATCCCAGGCTGCTAGCACGAAAGCTTTTTTTGAGAGCGCTCTGACGTGGCCGGGGGTGGGAAATTGGAGCAAAAAACGGATAAACCATTCATTGCGCGTCGTCGCCCAATATCGGTGCATCTCGGGGAAATATAAAGGCAATCCGTGATTAATCAATGAATGTTGAGCCTTGGTCCGTGCTCTGGACACTTGATAATAAGTTTTGGCCAACTCTTGCAGATCATGTGTGCCGGCGACCATGGGGTCTACGTATCGTTGAAAGGCCTCTCGTCGAAGCATTTCGAGTATCACCACGGCATCTTTGGGATCATTCTTATCCCATGAATTGAACATCGCGTCTCGATAGCGCGCTTGAGCGACTGAATTGATACTCACGACCTCAAAACCCGCTCTGAGCAATCGATGTGCTAGCGACCGATGGTAATCCCCGGTCGGCTCAAGCCCAACACGGATTGGGCCAGATAAGGATTGTAAATATTGAACCAGGCGGTCAAAGTCTGCCGCTACGTTGGCCATCTTGAATCGTTGCCGCTTTCCTACCGTATTCTCAATCAATACATAATGCCAGTAGCGTGCAATATCAATTGCAACCAAATTTCGGCTGGGTGGGATATTTATTGTGCCAGTCATCTTAAGTTTCTCCTTCTGTTTTCTGTGAACAGACAAACTGAAGGTTGAATGGCCTCTTGGCCTAGGCCAAGAGGCCATTCAGCTAATGACTAACATTCTGCATGTACTATGGCTCCGAGTTCTTAAATTGGCATTTAGTACGCTATTTCCAAAATCATTCGCAGCCCATTCAATTCACTCGCTCTCGCCCCTCTCACTCAAACGATAACGCACACGTCGAGCAAAAAAATGGGTCTTGTGTTCGCCAGCTTTTTGGCTATCAGCGCTTTGATCATCCCCAATTAGTGAGGTTAATGAATGACCTATATGCGAATGAATTCAGCTTGTTAAACCACTTCTTTTGCCCAACGATGAAGCTTTGCGAGAAAAAACGAGTCGGGGCAAAAATTATTAAAAAACATGCTCAACCGCAAACTCCTGCTCAACGTCTAATGACACACTCAGCCATCAGCTCTCAACAAAAAGATAATCTGAAAAATATCTACAATAGTCTTAACCCTTTCACTTTGCGCGATTCTATTCAGAAAAAACTTAAACTTATTTTTGAGAGTGTTATCTAAAAGATAGATACGAATTTTTCCCGCCAATTTGCATAATTGTCAGGCGAAGCCAAGAAATGCTGAATGCGCAAAGATAAATCCACCATGAGCACAGACTTTGAAACGACCTTAGTGCGTCGAGTCATTCTTGCCAGAAAATACCGTGTATTCGAATTATCTTGCTCAATGGCTATCGTATGGGCTTTGCCAATTGTGTGCTGCTGGGCAGGGAGCACTTTTCGATACACATCCCATTCATCGGTGAAATAGTGAGCGCCCAAGTGTTTAACTTTGTCATAGAGTCGTCTAAAGGTCTGAGCGTTGCGACGACCGATGACCCAAGCGATGCACTTCCTGGAGGAATGATCTAAGGCTTTCCATATCCACTATTTGTTTTTTTTTAGACTGCACAAAATGCCACATTTCATCAAACTCAATCGCTTCTATCTTTTCGAGAAGGGCAGGTTCAGGCAGCTCATTACCCGCTTGTTTCACCCACATATAGACCGTCCTGCGGCTTGTCTTGAGCAAACGCGCAATCATGCCATAGCTGCACTTCATCGTCCCATACAGCATCACCGCCAGCGCTTTCACTTCTTCACTGTAGCCTCGGTTCTGTCTTTTATCTTCTGGAACAAAGTTGTATTCGCAGCTTTTGCAGTAGTACCGTTGTTGGTTTCTTACTTTGCCATTCTTGACGACAGCACTGCTATCCCCGCAGCGTTTGCAATTAATCATCTTGATTAGAAGAAGTGTATTTTTAAAAATCTATCTATATAATAACATTCTCTTATTTTTAAACTCCTTCGGTATCCTAAGTTATGAGGCAACGTTAGAAGCCTTCGGTAATCTTTTTTAATGAGGCAACGCGCGCTTGAGTATGCTAAGCGGATAGACGCGACGTTAAACGAGATAGAAGCAACGTTTAACCAGAGAACGCAGCGGGACCCTACCCCCTCCATAGCCGATCTGCGCCAAGCGCTGACGCTCCTATGTCAAGTGGGAGACTTGGTATCAGCCAAATCCGCAACGATGAGAGGAAATAATTCCCTCACAATATACCGCTTTAGACAACGATGAATTTCCTTATTAGACAAGCCTTCCTTCGTTCGACGATCAACATATCGTTTTGTACGCAGATCGCTGCGCATTCGGACCATAGCAATCGTCCAGAGGGCATTGTTTGCTGAGCGGTCTCCTCCCCGGTTCAATCGATGCCGGATCGTTTTGCCTGATGACGCCTGCAGTGGGCTTGTCCCACATAGCGCTGCTAATGCCGCTTCGTTTTTCAAGCGTTCAGGATTGTCACCCGCTACCGTTATCAATGTTGCGGCCGTCTGTGGCCCCACGCCAAATTGTTCGCGCATTCGCTTTGCAAATTGTCCCGTTAACTTGTCAAGCATTGCGTCCAGCACTTTAAGCTCGTCTGCCAACATCAACCATCGCTTAGCCAGCAGCCGCAATGTGTCGGTTAATGTCTGTAACATGGGCGTTTTACCTAATGATCGAAGACGCACGCAGCCATTCACGCATTCTGCAGTTTTCACTTTCAGCAGACGATCGCGTACATCTTGAGGGGCGCTAACCAGCATCGCTCGCAGCTGGTTGATAGCCTGAGTTTTGGCTTTTACCGCACTGCGTCTAGCTACGCAAATCGTACGCATCGCTTCAGCCGCGCCGGATTGTTCTTTTGCAATAGCGGTTGCCTTACCGGCAAGTACTGCGCGTGCGGCATTTTCGGCGTCAGTGGGATCAGACTTGCCTTTCAACCGACGCGTTGAGCGATCTGGCCGGTTGACTTCAAAGACAGCAATCTCATGATCGCGCAGTACATGGGTCAATCCCGCGCCATATGTTCCTGTGCCTTCAACTCCCGCACACCGGATCAATCCAAAAGAATTTGCCCAGGTCAGCAGTTCAAAATATCCTTCTTTATTTGTGGGGATTGATAACGTCCCGAGAAGCTTTCCTGTCTCGCTGATCACAGCCCCAACATGGGTATCCAGGTGGGTATCAACGCCCAGAATGATTTCATTTGTATCCATCGAAGTGTCCTTTGTAGTTGGCGCATCGCCAACCCCAATCGCAGGACAGGACACTCACGGTGCAGAACAAAGCTCCTATTAGGTCACTGAAGTCAGGCCCGGCAATACTCGGGGAACGTCAGAATCCAATCGACAGGTCAACGCAAAGGCAACTTGCCAATCCCAGCACGGGTCAGATCGGTCTGACGTTCAGAAGCAATTCTAGATTGAGTGTCTCAACATTATTACCATACGAATCTTTCAATTCAGCGTGTCTCAGGTGAAATCGCCTCGTTGGAAGACTTTTACATCAATCTCGCGATTGTCGATCAACGGGCGCAATTAGATAAAGATAAAGCCTTATTAGAAAAGCAGGCAGCAGCAGTAACACGTCTGCCCAGTAGTGAAGAGGTGCAAGACACGGATTACAGCAAGCTCATTACGTTAGAGCATCTTTTCGATGCGCAAAAGTTACACGATGGGTCTGTGGGTTTTCCAAAGCGGATTTTGATTCAAGGGCGGGCGGGCATTGGTAAGACCACGTTATGCAAAAAGCTGGTCTATGACTATCAACATCAAGCCGCGTGGAGAGACCATTTTAAGTGCGTACTCTGGGTGCCGCTACGACAATTGAAGACGCTGCAAATCTATACCCTAAAAAAATTACTGAGCGAGCATTATTTCGCGAGTCAAACGGAGGCTAAAGCATTAGCCAAAGCCTTTCTCGCTTATAGAAATCAGACTTTGTTTATCCTCGACGGCTTAGATGAGGTCGTAAGCGAACTCGATGACAGTCGTCCACTGAGTCGATTTCTAACAGAACTATTGAATCAAGAGCATGTCCTCATCACTTCCCGCCCAGCTGGCGTCGATGTCCCGCGACTCGGCCAGTTAGACCTAAAGCTAGAAACGGTAGGTTTTACGCTAGACAACGTACAGAGCTATATACAGAAATTTGTACCTCAATCGAATCAAGACGAAATTCAGCAATTCATTAACCGCAGGCCCGTAATTCAAAGCTTAGTAAATATTCCAATTCAATTAGATGCGCTGTGTTATAGCTGGAATGAACTCCCCAAGGATCGGTCTGTAAGTATGTCGATGTTGTACGAAGCGATAGTTGATAAATTATGGCGTAAAGATGGGGATCGTTTAGAGAAAGAAGCTAAAGTGGGTAAGCCTTTTGGGTCCTCTGTGCTCTAAGCTTTACCAAAAGCTCGAATCGAAAGCATCATGGCCTCCGAAATCTATTATTTGAGCTATCTCGCCTTTAAGGGGTTGGAGGGCGAACAAATTCAAATTGAATTTAATGTCGATGAACTCGATAAATATCATCAAGAACTCGAGGCAGAAGATCCGCAGGGACGAAGGTGTCAGGAATTTTGTGTGCAAGAAGTCATATGATAACGAAGGTAATCAAAAAGTAAGCATATGACAAAGATAGACCAAGCGATATGAGATAAATTTTTAGAGGGAGTAGACCTGTCAAATCCGCACTCGATATTCACAGCGATACTGTCGTCCCTGGTGCTATATATCCATATGGCAGAACATATCGCCAAAGAATGCGGGGAAATTTTAGCCGAACGGTGGTGGCGTTAACGATTACTATGTGTAGAGAAAAATCAGCCTTCTATTTATTCAATCCATGCTGTTTTCCCAGAGAAGGCCGATTTTTCTCATGGTTTTGGGTAGTCTCTACGACACTTGTTTTATCTTGATCAGCACAGATCACTTGCGCCGCTTTTTCTTTATTATTCGTGTAAATCTTTAACGCATGGCTTGCGCGTGTCGCACCCACATAAAAGCTACGTCTGCCAAATATTTTTGCGATTTGCCTCAATTCTGCCTTTTCCGAGTCTCCGATACCTTTTTTAATATCAATATGGAAAATGGCTCGCTCTTGCGTACTTCCCTGCGCACTGTGAATGGTAACGGCATACGCATGATCCCAATGACGGTGCTGCGAAAGATTGACTTCATATAAAGCGGAGCCTGTATCTTTACCAAGCTCTAGAGATGCTTTTTGGGCCGTTATACTTTTTACCCGCGCTACTTCCCCATTTTTAAATAGCTCTCCATTGCGGGTAAAACGGATTAAATCCCCTGCCGCAAGAGCGCGGTTCTCTGACTCATATACTTCAACTTTATTATGCTTTTGAGGCGTCCAAGTCAGCTTTTCACCATCAGCCCTTTGCAGAGAAATCGTACCCCTCGTTTTGTTTACAGCAACTACTCGTGCATAGTCGCCTTTTTGAATATGCATACTTTTATAAGCACGCCCAAAACGCACCACATCCCCATTTACGTAATATTGGGCTTCTTTTATCTTAGCGCGTGTCCAGCCTTTGGAGACCAGGATTTTGCATGCCTCTTCACGCGACGATAATTCCCCCAATTCTCTTAACCCTGCGCGTATCCCGTTATTTATATCTACCCTATCCTGATTAAAGGCGGTAAATATGATGGTGCGCTCTCGTTTTGCTGGATCCAAGTTGAGATAACTCCCAGCGACTGCCCCTATTAAATTGTCTTGCTCCTCATACACCATCCCTACTTTATTCATATAAGCAAAAGCATGTCCATTACGATTCAATTCCACTTGGGTTAAACGTTGGCCTTTAGGTAATTGATCTCGACCCACTACAATATCTACCATTCGCTTTAAATCATTGGTTTTCTGTCGGCTTATTTCTGTCATATAGGCCGTTTCGATCCCGTTTTTTTGCGCGAGTTCAAAAGGTTTGCCAGCCTCTACGGCTTGGAGTTGCAACATATCACCCACATACACGACTCTGGCTCCTGCTTTTAGTGCCAACGTATCGATCTCTTCTTTTTGATATTGCGAGAGGAAAGAGCTTTCATCGACAATCCACAATTCACTTTTGCGCACAAAATCAGGTGCATGTTGCTTCACAAAGTCCACATCCTTTTGCAGCCTTTTCTCGAGAATGAGGAACATCGAGACCGTATCCGCATGGATCTTAGTGGATAGCGCCAAAGCTTTACTCGCTGCGCCGGTAGGAGCCATACCGCGCACGGTATAGCCTTGCTCTATCGCCATTTCCCGCAAGGTGCTTAACATGGTGGTTTTGCCTGTCCCTGCTAAACCCTGTATAGCGACATACCGATCTTGTGTTGCCATGGTTTGACGAATGGCTTCCTTTTGGCCTGGTGTATAGGTGATATGTTGCTGCTGCTCGGCCAATGCAATCCGTCTTGTTACGGCTTTTGCAGTCATGATGTGCGGTACTTGTCCTTTTTGTGCACGTATTTGATCAAGAGTACGCTTTTCACTGCGGAACATGCGTTTGGTGGTGTATTGGCCGTTAGGTAGCTTTACTAGCTCTCCGATTTTCTCTAAGTGTGCAAAAGCTTTCTGTACTTCCTCTTGAGGCACCCGTGTAATGCTGTGTTCAATAGCCGTTTGCAGCAAATCATCATGCGAAAGCACGGCTTCGCGCTCCCCTAAGTGCGCCACAGCGAATTGCATCGCCTGCAAGCCAGTCAAATGGTTATCACGGGGGGAGACCTGCTCTTTTTGATTGGATTGGGCTTTGTCTTCGATAGCTTGAAAGTCGATCCCCATATTTTTTGCACGTGCTCGCCATGCTGCAAGTAATGCATCATGCTCTACCGATTTTTTATGGGAACGGGTTTTAAGCGTGGCGTCTTCTTTTTGTTGGGCACTCGCTTCTTGGATAGCAATGCCCTTTGCTTCTAATGCAGCTGTGATCTCTGCCCGTCTTTGAGAAAAGTGCGCAAGTTGCTCAGAGGTAAAACCGGCAATTTCAAAATTGCCCCGCGCATCCGTGCGTTCTAACGCATAACCTAGTGCTTGTAGTTTCTCTGCGAGTGCAGAGGTATAGATCGCGCCAATAACACGTTGTGAACGATAAATATCATCATTTATCAAGGAGCGCCATTGTCCGTCCTTGCATACCGTGGCATTCATGATGACGGCGTGCGTATGCGTTTGGGGGTCTAAATCTCGGCTGGTATTGTGGCGAAACAAACTGACCGCCGTATTGCCGGTCTTGATTACTTGCGTTTCTCCATTCTGAGTAATGCGCGTTGCAGCCAGATTCTTTTCTATATAAGTCAGTGCTTCTTTAACAGCCGCTTCGTGGGCTTCTCGTACATCCTGCTGTCCATAGACTTCTGCCAAAATCGACACGCTCTTAGGCGCAGAAAAGGTCACGTCAATACCTGGGCGGTGTTGGTGTTCTTTCTTTCCGGTTTCTGGATTTCTGACCCATCTTCCTAATTGTTGATTGCCTATTTTGCCGCGCAAGAGATTAAGGAAAGTACGCTGCTCGATTTGTCCCGCTAAACCCAATCGCGTAGCCCCTTTGCCAAACCATGCCGAATGTTCTAAGCCATCCTGTTTTGTGTAGTAATTATCTTTGGAGAAATAATGTAACGCCTGCCCTGCACTTCCCACGTTGTTCAGGCTAATCATGTTTTATGTACCCCACGACTAGTATTTTTATATCTATTGGTTAAGCGTCAGATGGCGCAGCAAGTAGAGGTTCAAAAGTTATATTAAATTCAGCACGCTCGACAAACCCTTCTGCTATTTTCGGTGTCGGCACATACTGGTAACTCACCTTAGCAATTGGATAATCGCCAGGCACCACCAAATAGCCGGTCATATCCGGTAGCATTAAAATTTCCGAGGACAGCACAAGCTGCTTGATAGTGCGTCGAGTAGTTACACTTGTGCTATTGCGGTGAGAGTGAGGGCCGTAGCTCGTGGTTTCATCTTTTTCTTCTATCTCGGCCTCTCCCATAAGCTTCGACATCATCTTAGCAATGTCCCCATCCGTTACGCGCAATAACAGTTTTGTTTGACAGCCTGAAATAATGCTTTTAGCCAGATCATGTCCATAAATGGCATAAAAACGCGGAAAGTCTTGTACACCCAACGCTAAACATAGGCCATATTTTCGTGTATTCGTCACAGCCAAAGCCATAATATCTAGCTTTTGCAGGGTAGGAACCTCATCAATGCAGAACCAAAGGCGCTCTCGATGAATAGGTTCTAAATCCAGCACCGCTTTAATCGCGATGTCTATCCACAGCGATAGCACGGGTTTTAACGCATCACGCATGGATTCACGAGCCGTGATAAACATACAAGTATCGCTTTCTTCCTGTATCCATTTCCGAATGGAAAAAGGCTCGCCTTCATCGTGCAAAAAGCGAATGGAGTCTAATTGATTTTGTACGGTCATCTTAATGGACATACCTGTACGCTCGGTGAGCGGGTCAACATACGTTGCCCCTGGTGTCCCTTTCAATAACGTGTACATTTCCTGTAAATTGCTATTGGCAATCGCTCGATATAAATCTCGGTTGGTTCGTTTTCCTTCTTCACCTAATACCTGAAAAGCTTCTTTAAGTACCATGCGTCCCGCTTTCGCCCAAAAGGGGTCGGCCTCAGCAGGATCAGGAATCAATCCGTTGGCGATATTGTCAAAGTGGTAGCTTCTCTCAATTTCGTTCCAGATATTCCAATTCGGGCTTCTCGCATCGAGCGGGTTCATCAAAATATCTATACCTTCACGATAAAACGCCTGGGTATATTCTCCGCTTGGGTCATAAATAATCATGCGCTTATTACGTGCGCGTATTTGCTTTATTAATGCAAAAAATTGTTGGGATTTGCCAGCACCCTGCGCACCACAAAATAAGATATGCAGAATCTCAGAGCCTCGGCGCATAGAAACATTCACAATCCGATAAGCGCTTGCATCAGCGCGAGAATGTATTAAGCGTGATAACTCTTCACCTTTAACGAGTTGCGCCCCGCGTAATAAGGTGTCCTCCATTTTTTTCTTGCCATAGCGCCATCCAAAGAAAGTCACTAAAAATCCCGCACCTAGTGCTACGGCCAGCCCCCATATACAAGCCCTTTGAAGTTTTTGCAGCACTTCAGTAATTGCCGGCTCAGTCAAATGAATAACTTTTTTTGCTTCTAGCTGATAAAGGCGTCCATTTACATTTAAATCGATTTTATTTACCGCCATAGGCAATGTATCTAATACCTGCGCAAGTACATGGCGCTCTACTGCATATTGCTCATTAGACGTAATGGTCTTCCAGGAATACACACCGATAGTCGCTATACCTGATAACACAGCAATAATCAAAATGGCCCTAAATGCTGCGAGAAAAAGGTGTGCTTGATTAAGCCATAATTCAATACCTCGCGAAAAGCTAACTATATTTCCCCTACCACCACGCTTGGTCACGCTCTTTTCCTTGGTTTTTTTGGTTTATGTAATGGTTGACTTTTATATTAGCATCAGAATTGGTTAAAAGAACTTATATACACAGACATAACGCCTCTTTACCATTAATTTTAATCACATGGTAGCGCATCAAAAACAAGGTTAGTTATGCTTCCCACTGCTATTCATTCATCATCAAAATGTTCTGCTTTGCAGCTTGCTCATCATTCAGGCTCATCAGCAGATAGAGAAATAAATACTTTAGAACAAAGCACAACGCATCATTTTCAATCAGCGCCACCTTTACCGCCAGAATTGATAGAGAAGATTCTTTATTATTTCGCGACTCCTTATGAATCTATAAAATCTATACATAACCTGTATGCATTACGATTTATAAATAAGGCATTTTACGAAAGCGTGATAGATTTCTTTAAAAAACTTCCATTTGAATTTTTAAAATGTGCAGAAAAAGATATTTCTCTTCTCAAAAATATTAAAAGATTAGAAGATGACATGAATAATGAAACAAGACATAAAAATATTAAAGCGAATATAAAAATCCGTATTAAATTGCTTATAAAATATGCCAATCGAACGTATGAAGGTTATGAATTAGATAAAATTGGATATTATTATTACTACGTGTGGGGCATTTCACTGAAGAATTCCAAAAATTTCTATATTGACTTCCATAAAAAAGGAGTCGATGCAAGCCTTGGAGTACTACATTTATTAGAATGTAAAAAAAATATACAGAATCTTTGCATCATTGCTGATAGCACTTTTGCCTGCAACATCTCTATGTTTTTTGATAAATTAAAGGTTATCCTAGATAATAATAAAAATCTGTCGAATATTAATTATTTAAGTTTAAAGAGAAGCAATATTCATAGCTCTTCGGCTATCGACAATCTTATAAAAGCTTTATCAGGCAGAAAGATTAACACTTTAAATTTAAGCGAAAATAGGGTGCGAGATAAATATGCACCAGATTTAGCCAAATTTCTCCAGCTTACCAAAATTTATAACTTACATTTACGAAAAATAGGAATTAGCGACGAAGGCATACCGTATATTATAGATTCCTTACCTAAGGACTTAAAATATTTAAATTTAAGTGACAATGACATTAAATCGGAGGGCGCAAATCTTTTATTCAATAAATTAAAATTATCAAAAACGAAAATTGAACATATTTACTTACAAAACATCAATTTACAGGAAAAACCAGTTAATTCTATTGAAATTGAAAATGAAACCGGTGAACTTATCGAATTTAAATTTTGACATAATTGGTTGTATTTATAATGAAATTGGTTCTATAGATGCCTCTGTTATTTTACTGCTAACGTATCTTTGACTCGCTCCAATCTGCTTTGCGCGTTATTTTGTGCTTCATAGTAGGTTTGTATATTCTTGCCTGCTACTACCTTTTTAAGCAATTCCTCAACAGTAAAAAGAGATAGCACCACTTCATCAGGGATAACAGCCTGTATATTTTCCCAATTTTTCTGAATCTCAGCAGCCGTATATTTAAAATCTTCTCGAATTTCCTTTGCATTAACATAAAGCTCCCCAAGCACAATCAAATGACGAATATACTCAGATATATTTTGTCTCTTAGACTGTGCTTCATTAGCATAAAATTCGCGCTCCTCTTCATCAAAGCGAATCGTCACTCGTTTACTTTTTTTTCTCAGCATATTCTATATCTCATCAGGAGTTCAGCAATTTAATCATGTATATGTGTCTGACACGAGTTATTTATGTGTCTGACAGCTAGAAAGCTTATCAATATTGGGTTTCACGGCTGCAAAGTTTGTTGCGTGGTGTGTGAACGTTTTTTAGGGGTGCGGGGCTAGCCCTGCATATATAATAAAATTGTTTATACATTATTTCTTGGCATGAGTGGATGAAATATTTATGATATGGAAAATCTAAGTTAGGCTAGCTTAATAGCCAACCTAACTTTTAGATATTTAATTATTTATGGCACTTCATCTTCATATTCATCCTCTTCTTCATAAATTGTGACATTTTCAAGACAAAATTCACTATCATAAAATATTTTATTCTGCATTATATTTGTTATTCTTTTTAAAATAATTTTGTCTTTAATATATATATAGCCTATATCTTGCTTTATACAAAGATCAAAATATTTACATCTCCATTCATTCAATCCAGATTTATAAATTTTATCTAACTAATTTTCTATGTGACACTTTTTTTAATGCATCAAAATCATTATTCAACATGCAACACGCCTTTAATAATTTATGTATATTTGATATGCATTTATTATCAATATATTCTTTTTCTTTATCAAAATTACCATCATAAAAAGGATTTTCACAAATTAAATATTTAACAACTATTTCATATGGATATTGACAAATAAATTTAAAACAGCTCTGCAAATCAGTCACATTATCTTCAATCATTGTTTTTATATTTGAAAAATGCCATTTAAATTCCTTTTTCACATTCTCAATAGTAGGTTCTGGAAGGTGATTATAAGTTACTTTAGCAGCCCATAACCTTAACGTTTTTTCATCCATAAATGTATATATTCCATATTTTTCTGCGATAAGTTGCCATACTCTTTCATTCCAATATGACTTTAAATAAGACATCATTAGACCTCTATTTAGAGACCTAATAAAATCCAATTCTTTGTTTATGCCACAATGATTTTTACTTATATTAATTTTATTATCAATATTGTTTGACAACCCAATTATATACATTCCGCTGTCTGCAATCTCTAATGCTTCGTCTTTCTTCTTTAAGATTTCTTTTATTTCATCGCAAGAGACCAAGCCAATAAAGTTATCATCTATTTTCATCTTTTCTAGCATTTTTCAATATTCCTGTAAAAAGTTTTTAAAAAATCTCCGGATGCCAAGATTCCGAGCTGGAAGTAAAAAATTTTTTTGTTGAGGTGGGGTGGTCATTTGTTTTCCTTTTTCGTTTTTCTTTCTCCGTCTACCTGAGCTCATCGCTGTGCGTTTTTGTTAGCCCACCCCTTGGGAGACTGCAAGGGAGAAAGCGGAGGCCGCAGGCGGAGCACAGCCGTAGGCGAGCACCGAACGGGTGAGCATTTCAGCCGAAGGCGGCCCTTGCAGTCTCCCAAGGGGTGGGCTAACTTTGCACGTAAAGCGATGAGCTCAGGTAGACGGAGAAAGAAAAATGAAAAACAACAACCCACCGATGCAAAAAGCCGCGCGGCGAGCGCCTATCCGAAGGCCCGACAGGGCCGTAGGCTGACTAATGTTTTTGAAGCGCCAAAGGCGCGTGCGTTAGGGATTGAAGCCCGAAGGAGCGAGACTGGCGTAGACGGGCTCGACGCGCAGCGCGAAAGCCCGACCCCGAAAGGGGAACGCACTAATAATGGAGGTTTTAATTAATGAAAGATATAAAAAATACTGACACCACTTTCAGCTCATTTAATTCTTTAAAGACATGGGACTACCCTCTTGTAAAAATTAACGCATCATTTTTATGATGCATGCCTAGCATTATTTACTGTTTATTATTTCATATTTTTAAAAATGTTTTCTCATCTTGCATACCCTTCCGGGCTTTTAAGATTTGGCAGGTTGAAATTAATTTTTCGTTGCGCTCTAATGGCTATTAAATATAGTCATCCCATTTCTTTTCTGCTAAGAAAAGAGCTATCGCTTACGAGCCTAGCTTTAGGCCACGATGAGCAAAGGGTTGATTCAGTTCTCATGCAACACTTCCTCTAGAAAAGCATAAAGAGTTAGGCCGTAAACGCGGGATATTCAAACACAATAAAGAACTTTTAGAAGCTAATAGAGCTGGTGAGTTTATTGCAGCCTTTGAAGCTGCAATAATTTTTTTGAAGAAGGTATAAATCCGACATTTCTTCATGAAAGCTGAAGTGGAGGAAATCAGTATAAGCCTCGCAACTTCAAGAGCTGTAATCGTTTTCTACAAAAAAGGGGCAAATGCGGCTCTCAATCACAAAGTCGGAGCGGATGGTAGAAGGTCAACCATTGAGGCAATAAGGTGTGCAGCAGGCTCCTGGTTACAGATCCAAAAGAACAGTAAGCCCTTGCAAGAACTACATACGAATAGGTGCCAACAAGATATATCTCTATCTCGCAGATAAGTTTTTTTCAAAAGATTAATCAAAACTCATCTTGCTAATCTTTTCTTTTTAATTTATCTTTACAAGTATTCTTATTTATTGGCTGGCAGATCGTGGCAGAAAACTTTAATCAACGAACCCTAGAATTCACATCAAAACACGCTATTGAGTTAGTGGGTGCAGCCATTACACCTGACCAACTGAAAGAGCTAATAGATAAGAAAGAGAAACAGACCTATCACAATCGATACAGCCCTATAGAAATTCGCCTAGCTCGTGAAAAATTGTTTGAGAAGCATTTTAAAGAATTAGCAAACCGCCAAAATCCGGCTGTAATTTGCGTACACACAAGCAAGGGCGGAACAGGTAAAACAACTATATCGACAAACTTAGCGGTTGCTCTCGCTGCCCAAGGGTATCGTGTATGTCTGATTGACGCAGATCCACAAAGCAGTGCAACAACTTTGTTGGGTTTAGCGCCAGAAGATGAGAATCGAAAAACAATTAGGAATCTCATCAGTCCAAGTGAGGGCAATTCATCCCTATCTGAAGTAGTTGTTCCCATTTATGAGAATGCCTATTTAGACTTTGTGCCTGCAGATTTAAGCATGAATAGGCTGGAGCGTGAGTTGAATAGTGATCGCTTTCGGGACGTACGCTTTTCAAACTATTACAAAAATCATATAGACGAATTCAAAAAATACGAATTTATCATCATTGATACTAATCCCAGTTCTACAACGCTTAATTTCAATACGATGGTGCCTGCCAACCTAATCATTGCGGTTGCAATGCTTGATGGTTTGTCACTCTTAGCTTTAAAGTCATTGTTTGCTGATCTAGAAGATATTGAAGAGCTTACAAAGGTAGCACCTGCCATACTGCTAGTTGCCAATGGTTTTCACCCTACGATGAAACACGTACGAGAAAACCTAGAGATATTAGAGAACAAGTACGGCTCATATTTAGCCAAAACACGTATCCCAACTTATGCCGGATTTGGCCGCCAAGTTCGCCTTCAATCAGGTAAGCGGTTACCTTTATTTGAAAGTGAACCTATATCAGCAGCCGCAAAATCACTCTTAGAGCTTTCACGAGAAGTCAGTGGACTTTTCTCAGAACATTCCGTGAATTCAAGAGATATTCATACTGCACAAAGCACAGTGTAAGGAAGCATAGATGGCTATGAAAAACCGTACTACTGGCAATCGCAGCACTGGGATAGCTCAGAAGCGAGAAGAGCTAATGAGCGCAATTGACCTACTTCCAACAGTTAGAGGTGCAGCGCCCACGCGGACTTCTGTAGAGCATGCTCCGGCAGATAAATTAATTGAAGACATAAAAAATGCTGAAGAGCGCAAAATTTTAGAAGGCACTCAAGCACATCAATCTGCTAAGGATCCTCAGGAAGACACTGCTAAAAATCACTCTCCTGCCCTATCTTCATCGGAGAATGGATGCTTTGAAGTAGATATAAAAAGCCTAAAAAGTCACCCCTGGAATGCGCGCGTATTCCGCAGCAAAGTTCGTGTTTCAGAAGTGGCATTGTCACTTGCAGCAAACGGGCAAGATAATCCTGTTATTGTTACAGAAGACCCAAAAGAGTCAGGCACTTTCTATATTATCGACGGAGAGACACGATACCAGGCAGCTTTATCTTTAAAGTTGAAAACTTTATGGGTTAGATTGAAAGAAATTGATCCGGAGAACCCTCTGGAAGTTTATAGCAAGTCCTTACAGCACACAAATGCAACTGAGCCTATTTCTCTAGTTGATCAAGCTATCCGCTGGCAGTCACTTATCGATCTAAAACTTGCAGATTTTGACACCATTGTTAAGGAAACAGGTAAAAATAAAGGAACTGTTTCTAAAATGATGGCCTACAATAAATTCCCATCAGCTGTTCAGGAATTTATGGCGCATCATCCAGAAAATTTTCCATACAGTATCGCTAGTGAATTAGCCAATATTATTGGCGAAGACATAAGTGAAGAAGATATTCTTATTATATGTAATGAAATTGTTACACATAATATTTCTAGGCGAGGCTTAGAAGCTCTTGTTAAACAAAAATTTCATACACATAACCACCGCCGTTCATATAACAAGCGAAAACAACCACAGGTAAATATTCCGATTAAAAAGGGTGAGACTGCTATTGGCGGACTTCGCACATTTGATAGCGGCGAAATTGAATTTAAGATTCAATCTGAAGCAGACATAGATGAAAATTCTCGGGTAGTGGTAAATACTGTGCTAGAAGCTCTTGCTGAGACAGCGGGGAAAAATAATTCAGAAGAAATGAAATTATTAATTTTAAGCAAGCTGAATGAAATTAAACAGAATTAAAATTTTTTAATTTTATTTACATAAAGGTTATTTCATCGATGAAACACAGTTTGCACAAAGCCACGTCACTCAATCATAGAAGAAAGCGAAGGTTCGCTTATCTATCAAAGTTTGCGCTACACCACTGGCTAAAACAGCGTTGTTTCACCGGTGAAACAATGTCTTTATCTTTTAACAGAGATTGCGATAAAGGTCTTGTTTCACCGGTGAAACGTAATTCCTATGAAGCCAGATCGGGGCATGATGGAAGCATTGGCGGGTACGCTGTTTGTTTATTAAGTGCCACCCTACCCTTCTACCAGAAGTGGTGGTGTTTCACCGGTGAAACAATCTCCCAATTCCTTAGCGGAGACTATTACCTAAGGTTTGTTTCACCGGTGAAACAAAGGTTCCGCCGAGTTAGGTTAAGAAATCAACGCTCAAAGCAAAACGCCCCTTTCGGGGCGTTTTTGTTATGGGCAATCAAATTAGGAGATCAAATATGACTGGGTAGTTCGTAACTACAGACTTAGAAAAAGCAAAAGCTCAAGTTGGCGCTTGAGCTTTTGTGGGTGTGCAGACCTGAATCTCTTACATTTCAAATCTCTCTATACACAATTGAAGTGTATGTATGAATTCATTGTCTGTCAACGCCTTTTCTCAAAATTAATCTAATTGAGGCGAAGATGGAAATTACACTTCCAAATACGCAGGCTTTACCATGGGCTATTGCAAATTCAATTGTCAGAATTTACGAAGATAAATTCTTTTCAAATTTACATCCAACTACCAAAAAGTTTTTGCAACTTTAGTTCGATTTGGGCTGAAGATAGAAAACATAAATCAAACTACCTTTATGACAAAGGCATTTATTTCAAAATTATTAGAAATAAATGAGGCTACTGTCTATCGTGCTCTTTCTAAATTAGAAAAAGAAAATTTAATTGAAAGGGAGCCACAAAAAATAATATCTTCAAATTTCAAATCTATTGGAAGGATTAAAATTACTTCAATTGCATTAAAATTAATTGGAATAACAGAATATCTAGAAAAACGTGAAGAAAAATTGAAAGAGAAAGCGAACAACGCATCGAGCTCTAATAAAAAAGATGACCTTGCACAGATGCAAGACAAGAACAGAGATACCTTACAGTCTTTAAAGAAACAGTCCGAGCGAAATTCTTTTAAAGAGATTCAAGGAAAAAAAGTGCCTCAAGATTTAGCCTGGCTTGTAGAAGACAACAATCTCGGTATCGGAGCACTGTTTAAACTTATGAGGTTAGCTAGAGAGAAGGGCAAACGATTGTCCGACATTGTGGCGGTTTGCTTGCATGCTCTACGCAAAATTAGTGGACGCGGTTTATTTGCATACTTAAATAAGTTAATTACCCAAGAAAATGACTTTGCGTATGTAAGAGCTATGCGAGAAGAAGAACAAATGGAAAAACAACATGCAGCTGAGGAAAAACGCCAGCTTGATCTTGCTAAAGCAAGCTTAGCTGGTAGGAAATTCTGCTTGGATTCAGGACAATTTGTAGAATTTGATGAGCAATTCATATCATTTTTTGACGCTAGCGGCCGCCACACAGGTACCTGTCCATTTGGACAAGCCGCCCCTCTTGTTGAGAAAGCAATTAAAGGCGCTTTAAAACCTATAGACCAAATTCCTTTGCCATCTGTTGACATGAACGAAAGTGGAAAAACCAGTGGCAGACGCTCTACTGAAACATCATCAGGTAGAAGTGTAAAGTCCCGCCTCGCGGCTTACGTGCACGGTTGGAAGAAACTTTTAGTCTAGTGTCATTGGTAAAAGCTACTTCTTCGCACTTGCTCCGAAAAGCCAGGATTGAGGAGTCCTGGCAGTATGATTGGTAAGATGCTTTATTTAAGCCAATACCCTGACGAAATATATTCAAGCTATTGATTTTTAAGGATTTTATTGGATTTAATAAGAGGTAATGGCGGCATATTTTCAGGTTTTTTACTTACAGATATTTCTTAAGAAATCCATATCCTAATAAGATATTCTTACTAATCTTATTGATCTTGCTTTTTATGGAAGAGAGGGGACAGTAAAATGCTTTTATCAGCAATGCCTATTAAACCTCAGCAAACAGGCATAGTTTCCTCGGCCTTTTCAGAAAAAGAGCAACCAAAGGGGTATGTGGATAGGGTTCCTGTAGCAAAAAAAAGCATCTTTACAAAAGAAGAGCTACAGCATGCAGTAACAGAAGCATTAAAAAATGTATCTTCTGATTCAGAAAAAACGGCTTACGTTTATTATGATGAGAGTGACGTAGCTTTTGAGACATATCCTAGTGCACCCAATGGCGAAAACTTGACCGACTCAACTGAGAGCACAAGTGTTAAGGCTGATGTAGTCGGCTTCTTTAGTAGCTTGACAGGGAAAGTATTTGGCAAGGAAAAGCACAAAATAGAAGATGTCTTTGTTGTCTTCGATAAGCTTCGCTCATATTTAAAAGACCGTGAATATGAGAAATTGCCTGGCTTCAGCGAACTCTGTACTAAGACTCCAAATCTGGCAGATAATTTAGAAGAAATGGAGAGCGCTCTAAGTTCCATTAATGATGAATTTAAAGATAGATCAATTTATAAGAAGTTAGATAAAAACGTATCTCTTCAAAAAAACAAGATTACTTAGATAAAAGAGATCGAGTAGAGAAAGGGCTAGCTTCTTTAAAGCCAGTACTAGAAGATGTTAGTCATATTATTGGCTCTCTTAAAGAGCGTGAACTTTCTGAAAAGCAAACTCTTGCTGTGCGGGTGGTTACAGGTATTCTCACATTTGCAGGGTATATACTAGCGATTTGCGCGAGTTATGGTATTGCTGTAACCGCCACACCAGCATTTTTAACAGGTTTTTTTATTAACATCGGCGTTGATACACATCAGTATCAACTAAAACAAGAGATCAAAAAATGGGAGTCTTTTCAAAAGACCCTAATTGATTTAAGCGAAAAAAATCCCTTAATAACGGAGAAAGATGTGATTAACGGATTACTTGCAGATCAACACCGTATGTCTATGCAGCAAAATGCGGCCCTTGATAATGTAAATGGGCTAATTGCCGATCAGCATCGGGCACAGATGCAACAGGCCATTAAATTAGACAATATATCAACACAGCAAGCCGCAGCTCTGGAAAATGTAGATAAGGCAATTGCGAATCAGACAAAGACGGTAGAAGTACTAGCAGCTGAATTAAAAGCTAAGAACGAAGAAAACGCAGAACTAAAAACTCGCGTTGCGGAGCTTGAGGTGCTTGTGAAAACAGGCCAGGAAGAGTCAAATAAAAAATTAACTGAAATGGCGGAAACTCAAGCAAGAATTCTCAAGCTTTTAGAGAAGAAAGAAACAAGCGAGTCGATATTAGTTAATGCGTAGGTTATGAGTTACTTCGTAACGGCTCTTTCGCGGGGCATAGCAGTAGGGGCTTTTTGTGGCATAAAGTTTTCCAGAAAAAAGACAGTAGTCGGAAGCGACACAAAGCCTCACATAAATGAATTTGAAAATCTTCCCGAAATAAAATAGATTTTTTCTTACGCTGCATTTTAGAGGTTTTCAAGAAATTGAAGCTTAGGCTGGCTGAAGGCAGTGATGCTGTCGGAGCTCTTCCTTTTTCTGTCAGCAAAAGCGGTGGTGGCTCCGGCCTCGCTTGGTTCTCCCGTTGCCCCGCGTTGCTTAAGTAACTGCGCATTCTTCGTGCTAAGTCCAATAACATCCTGGATGCACGTATCAAACGCTGTCAATGTTGTTTGCATGGAGGTCCAGTTTAGCGTGACGCGATACGTTTCGCCCTCCCGGTGGAGCTGCCACAGGCGCACGGCTTTGTCAGCACTTCCCGTCGCCAGCCACTCCACTTCATCGCTTGTATACCAGTCAACAGAATTAACCTTTCCATTAAACCCTCGAATCACGGCCAAGCATTTACCTGAGTCGATCGACCACAGCCGCACCGTATTGTCCCTACTGCCTGAAGCTAGCGTTTGCCCATCGCGCGAAAACACCACACTATTCACCCAATGGGTATGCCCTTCCAAGGTATGTAGCGGCTTTTTCTCGGCGATTGACCACAGCCGCACCGTCTTATCCCAACTGCCTGAAGCCAGCGTTTGCCCATCGGGCGAAAACATTACACTTGTCACCCGGTCAGTATGCTCTTTCAAGGTATGTAGCGACTTTTTCTCAGCGATCGACCACAGCCGCACCATCTTGTCACTACTGCCTGAAGCAAGCGTTTGCCCATCAGATGAAAACACCACGCTCTGCACATAGGAAGTATGCCCGTCGAAGGTGTGTAGCGGCTTTTTCTCGGTAATCGACCACAGTCGCACCGTATTATCATCACTGCCTGAAGCCAGCGTTTGCCCATCGGGCGAAAACACCATGCTTGTCACATAGGAGGTATGTCCGTCGAAGGTGTGTAGCGGCTTTTTCTCGATGATCGACCACAGCTGCACCGTCTTGTCCCAACTGCCTGAAGCCAGCGTTTGCCCATCGGGCGAAAACACCATGCTTGTCACATAGGAGGTATGCCCGTCGAAGGTGTGTAGCGGCTTTTTCTCGATGATCGACCACAGCTGCACCGTCTTGTCCCAACTGCCTGAAGCCAGCGTTTGCCCGTCAGGCGAAAACACTACGCTCCTCACATCGTTGGTATGCCCTTCCAAGGTGTGTAGCGGCTTTTTCTCGGTAATCGACCACAGTCGCACCGTCTTGTCACTACTGCCTGAAGCCAGCGTTTGCCTATCGGGCGAAAACATTACGCTTGTCACCCGGTCAGTATGCCCTTCCAAGGTGTGTAGCGGCTTTTTCTCGGCGATCGACCACAGCCGCACCGTCTTGTCACTACTGCCTGAAGCCAGCGTTTGTCCATCGGGCGAAAACACCACGTTAGTTACAAGGGAGGTATGTCCTTCCAAGGTGTATAGCCACTTTTTCTCGGTGATCGACCACAGCCGCACCGTCTTGTCCTCACTGCCTGAAGCCAGCGTTTGTCCATCGGGCGAAAACACCACGCTTGTCACAAGGGAGGGATGTCCTTCCAAGGTGTATAGCCACTTTTTCTCGGTGATCGACCACAGCCGCACCGTCTTGTCCTCACTGCCTGAAGCCAGCGTTTGTCCATCGGGCGAAAACACCACGCTTGTCACAAGGGAGGGATGTCCTTCCAAGGTGTATAGCCACTTTTTCTCGGCGATCGACCACAGCCGCACCGTCTTGTCACTACTGCCCGAGGCCAGCGTTTGTCCATCACCTGAAAATGCCACGCTATTCACCCAGTCGGTATGCCCTTCGAACGTGTACAGGGCCTTTTTCTCTGCCACCGACCACAGCCGGACCGTACCGTCCCAACTCCCCGAAACCAGCGTTTGGCCATCGCGGGAAAACACCACGCTCGTCACCTTATTGGTATGCCCTACGAACGTGTGCACATGCGCTAACGTCTCGACCTTATACAGCGCAAGCTTGTATGTTGCCACCACCAAGTAGTGCCCATCGGGCGAGTAGCAACAGGCATTAACCCTGCCTTCTAACTGCAAGCTCGGTAACTCTCCAAACTGCACCCCTTCCATCTGCGCACCACGTAAATCTGCCCCACGCAACCAAGCTCCTGGCAAGTTCACTCGCCTTAAATCCGCCCCTTGCAACTGTGCCGTATCAAATACCCCAAAACTCAGATCAGCACCTGGAATCTTGATATCTGTTAAATCCTGGCTATTAAACTGCACTCCCGCTCTGACTAACACCGTGATCGCATTGGCTCCTGCCTGGGCAAATTCAGCCTGCATCTTCGTGCGATCGATGACCTGCCGCAGTCTTGCTTTAAACGAGTCGTCTTGCCGCACCCTTTCCGATAAAAAATCCAATATCGCCGGATCATGCGTGATATCCAGTGTATTGAACT
>JASSUI010000001.1:2052500-2963229 GCA_031963415.1 Mycoavidus cysteinexigens | reverse complement strand
AAAAATAATTTGAAAAAAGAGTTGACACTGGGGAGGCGGATCGCCATAATCTCGTTTCTCTGTTGAGCGCGACGCAAAACGCGAAGCGGAGCAAGCGGTAAAGGCCTTATCTGGGGATGAGGTAATTCTTTAAAAATTGACAACCGATAAGAGTGAGCGCGATTCAGTCGTTGTTTAGCGGAAGCTAAATGACAAGTAATGGCGCTTACTTAAATAACCTTTGAGTAAGCGACTGCGGTGAGACGCAGAAGTAGTAAATAGGATATAAACTGAAGAGTTTGATCCTGGCTCAGATTGAACGCTGGCGGCATGCTTGACACATGCAAGTCGAACGGCATCGCGGGCTTCGGCCTGGCGGCGAGTGGCGAACGGGTGAGTAATACATCGGAACGTATCTGTTAGAGGGGGATAGCCCGGCGAAAGCCGGATTAATACCGCATATTGTCTGAGGATGAAAGCGGGGGACCTTTGGGCCTCGCGCTAACAGGGCGGCCGATGTCAGATTAGCTAGTTGGTGGGGTAAAGGCCTACCAAGGCGATGATCTGTAGCTGGTCTGAGAGGATGGCCAGCCACACTGGGACTGAGACACGGCCCAGACTCCTACGGGAGGCAGCAGTGGGGAATTTTGGACAATGGGGGCAACCCTGATCCAGCAATGCCGCGTGTGTGAAGAAGGCCTTCGGGTTGTAAAGCACTTTTGTTCGGGAAGAAAGCGTTTGTGTTAATACCATGAATGGATGACGGTACCGGAAGAATAAGCACCGGCTAACTACGTGCCAGCAGCCGCGGTAATACGTAGGGTGCGAGCGTTAATCGGAATAATTGGGCGTAAAGGGTGCGCAGGCGGTGAATTAAGACGGATGTGAAAGCCCCGGGCTTAACCTGGGAATGGCATACGTGACTGGTTCACTAGAATATGGCAGAGGGAGGTAGAATTCCACATGTAGCAGTGAAATGCGTAGATATGTGGAGGAACACCGATGGCGAAGGCAGCCTCCTGGGTCAATATTGACGCTCATGCACGAAAGCGTGGGGAGCAAACAGGATTAGATACCCTGGTAGTCCACGCCCTAAACGATGTCAACTAGTTGTTGGGGAAACTTTTCCTTAGTAACGTAGCTTACGCGTGAAGTTGACCGCCTGGGGAGTACGGTCGCAAGATTAAAACTCAAAGGAATTGACGGGGACCCGCACAAGCGGTGGATGATGTGGATTAATTCGATGCAACGCGAAAAACCTTACCTACCCTTGACATGTATCGAACTTGACTGAAAGGTTGAGGTGCCCGCAAGGGAGCGATAACACAGGTGCTGCATGGCTGTCGTCAGCTCGTGTCGTGAGATGTTGGGTTAAGTCCCGCAACGAGCGCAACCCCTGTCCTTAGTTGCTACGCAAGGGCACTCTAAGGAAACTGCCGGTGACAAACCGGAGGAAGGTGGGGATGACGTCAAGTCCTCATGGCCCTTATGGGTAGGGCTTCACACGTCATACAATGGTCGGTACAGAGGGCTGCGAACCCGCGAGGGGGAGCTAATCCTAAAAAGCCGATCGTAGTCCGGATTGTAGTCTGCAACTCGACTACATGAAGTTGGAATCGCTAGTAATCGCAGATCAGCATGCTGCGGTGAATACGTTCTCGGGTCTTGTACACACCGCCCGTCACACCATGGGAGTGGGTTTTACCAGAAGTGGCTAGTCTAACCGCAAGGAGGACGGTCACCACGGTAAGATTCATGACTGGGGTGAAGTCGTAACAAGGTAGCCGTACCGGAAGGTGCGGCTGGATCACCTCCTTTCTCGAGCAGGCTGTTTCGCGCTCACCCTTATCGGTTGTTGAGAAGAAGATCAAAAAGTAGAGAGCAGTGCTCAGACGAAGTGGTATGAAGCGTGAACGCTTTATCTGAGGACTGCTTTCTATTTGATGAAGCTGCTTGGGTCTGTAGCTCAGCTGGTTAGAGCACACGCTTGATAAGCGTGGGGTCGTAGGTTCAAGTCCTACCAGACCCACCAGTCAAGTAAGGGGGCATAGCTCAGCTGGGAGAGCACCTGCTTTGCAAGCAGGGGGTCGTCGGTTCGATCCCGACTGCCTCCACCATATTGGGTGCAGTAGAAAGAGATGAGAGAACAGGGTAAACTCTCTTTCTGATTTTTTTCTACTGTTCCTCGTGGCGAGGATTGATCTTTAACAATTTGGGAAAATGAGATTCATTTTAGTCATATTGCTGAGAAGTGATATTGCTAAATTAGGTGGTGATTGAATCAACCGTATTATGGCGAACAAAAGGCGTTGTAATATGGCACAACACATGCAACATGATAAGCAGACACCCTAGTTATAGGGTCAAGCGAATAAGTGCATGCGGTGGATGCCTTGGCGATCACAGGCGACGAAGGACGTGAAAGCCTGCGAAAAGCTTCGGGGAGCTGGCAATAAGCATTGATCCGAAGATATCCGAATGGGGAAACCCGGCCCATATGGGTCATTCTTGACTGAATTCATAGGTCAAGCGAGGCGAACGCGGTGAACTGAAACATCTAAGTAACCGTAGGAAAAGAAATCAACCGAGATTCCCTCAGTAGTGGCGAGCGAAAGGGGAAGAGCCTGTATCTTATAGCAGCATCGTTAGCAAAATAATCTGGAAAGATTAGCCATAGACAGTGATAGCCTGGTATGCGAAAACGGAGTTGTGGAACTAAGGATACGAAAAGTAGGGCGGGACACGTGAAATCCTGTCTGAAGATGGGGGGACCATCCTCCAAGGCTAAATACTCGTGATCGACCGATAGTGAACTAGTACCGTAAGGGAAAGGCGAAAAGAACCCCGGGAGGGGAGTGAAATAGAACCTGAAACCGCATGCATACAAACAGTAGGAGCTTCGAAAGGAGTGACTGCGTACCTTTTGTATAATGGGTCAGCGACTTACGTTCAGTAGCAAGCTTAACCGAATAGGGCAGGCGAAGCGAAAGCGAGTCCGAATAGGGCGTTTAGTTGCTGGGCGTAGACCCGAAACCGGATGATCTATCCATGGCCAGGATGAAGGTGCGGTAACACGTACTGGAGGTCCGAACCCACTAATGTTGAAAAATTAGGGGATGAGCTGTGGATAGGGGTGAAAGGCCAATCAAATCCGGAGATAGCTGGTTCTCTCCGAAAACTATTGAGGTAGTGCCTCGTGTATCACCTTTGGGGGTAGAGCACTGTCATGGTCGAGGGGTCCATTGCGGATTACCTCACCATAGCAAACTTCGAATACCAAAGCATGTAATCACGGGAGACAGACATCGGGTGCTAACGTCCGGTGTCGAGAGGGAAACAACCCAGACCACCAGCTAAGGTCCCAAAGACTGGCTCAGTGGGAAACGAAGTGGGAAGGCAAAGACAGTCAGGAGGTTGGCTTAGAAGCAGCCACCCTTTAAAGAAAGCGTAATAGCTCACTGATCGAGTCGTCCTGCGCGGAAGATGTAACGGGGCTCAAGCCAGTCACCGAAGCTGTGGATGCATAGCAATATGCATGGTAGGAGAGCGTTCTGTAAGCCTGTGAAGGTGCGTTGAAAAGCGTGCTGGAGGTATCAGAAGTGCGAATGCTGACATGAGTAGCGATAAAGGGGGTGAAAAGCCCCCTCGCCGTAAGCCTAAGGATTCCTACGCAACGTTCATCGGCGTAGGGTGAGTCGGCCCCTAAGGCGAGGCTGAAAAGCGTAGCTGATGGGAAGCAGGTTAACATTCCTGCACCATTGTTAGATGCGATGGGGGGACGGATCGCGGAAGGTTGTCCAGGCGTTGGTAGTCCTGGTCCCTGCATTGGAGAAGGCGCTTAGGTAAATCCGGGCGCGGAATTCAAGGATGTGGGGCGAACGAGCATCGCTCGTGAAGCAATCGGAAGTGGTTCCAAGAAAAGCCTCTAAGCTTCAGTCTAACAAGACCGTACCGTAAACCGACACAGGTAGGCGAGATGAGTATTCTCAGGCGCTTGAGAGAACTCGGGAGAAGGAACTCGGCAAATTAGCACCGTAACTTCGGGAGAAGGTGCGCCTTAGTAGCTTGATGCGAGTAACACGCAAAGGGTGAGAAGGTTGCAATAAAAAGGTGGCTGCGACTGTTTAATAAAAACACAGCACTCTGCAAACACGTAAGTGGACGTATAGGGTGTGACGCCTGCCCGGTGCCGGAAGATTAAATGATGGGGTGCAAGCTCTTGATTGAAGTCCCGGTAAACGGCGGCCGTAACTATAACGGTCCTAAGGTAGCGAAATTCCTTGTCGGGTAAGTTCCGACCTGCACGAATGGCGTAACGATGGCCACACTGTCTCCTCCCGAGACTCAGCGAAGTTGAAATGGTTGTGATGATGCAATCTCCCCGCGGCTAGACGGAAAGACCCCATGAACCTTAACTGTAGCTTTGCATGGAATAGTGAATCTGCTTGTGTAGGATAGGTGGGAGGCGTTGAAGCAAGGACGCTAGTTCTTGTGGAGCCATCCTTGAAATACCACCCTGGCAGATGCGCAATTCTAACCTAGGCCCGTTATCCGGGTCGGGGACAGTGCATGGTGGGCAGTTTGACTGGGGCGGTCTCCTCCTAAAGTGTAACGGAGGAGTACAAAGGTACGCTAAGCACGGTCGGAAATCGTGCGTATAGTGCAATGGCATAAGCGTGCTTAACTGCGAGACCGACAAGTCGAGCAGGTGCGAAAGCAGGTCATAGTGATCTGGTGATTCTGTATGGAAGGGTCATCACTCAACGGATAAAAGGTACTCTGGGGATAACAGGCTGATACCGCCCAAGAGTTCCTATCGACGGCGGTGTTTGGCACCTCGATGTCGGCTCATCTCATCCTGGGGCTGTAGCCGGTCCCAAGGGTATGGCTGTTCGCCATTTAAAGAGGTACGTGAGCTGGGTTTAAAACGTCGTGAGACAGTTTGGTCCCTATCTGCCGTGGGCGCTGGAAGATTGAAAGGTCCTGTTCCTAGTACGAGAGGACCGGAATGGACGAACCTCTGGTGTACCGGTTGTCACGCCCGTGGCATCGCCGGGTAGCTAAGTTCGGAAAAGATAACCGCTGAAAGCATCTAAGTGGGAAACTTGCCTTAAGATGAGTCTTCCCTGTCCCTTGAGGACACTAAAGGGTCGTTCTAGACTAGGACGTTGATAGGCTGGGTGTGTAAACGCAGTAATGTGTGTAGCTAACCAGTACTAATTGCCCGTGCGGCTTGACCCTATAACTAGGTTGTTTGATTATCATTGACGTTGTGCAATCACCTCTGTATTCTCTTTTTCCCACCCCTTTCGTTTACCAGGCTAAACCCCTGATAAACACTCCTCTACGCTTGATGACCATAGCGAGTTGGCCCCACCCCTTCCCATCCCGAACAGGACCGTGAAACAACTCCACGCCAATGATAGTGCGGATTCCCGTGTGAAAGTAGGTAATCGTCAAGCACCCCCTCCTACACCCCGTTCACCCACGCAGTGAACGGGGTGTTCCCTTATCCTCTTTACATTCCCCCCGATCCCCCTTCCAAGTCAGGCTTTTCCTCCACTCATCCCTTGCGCCGCGGCAAAATAGAGCGTTCAGCGTCCATGCTATTGAATCTTTATTCCCCCCTTGGCCATCAGCTTTATCCTTACCTCATTGAGCTTGCCCCTGCAAAACGGATCCCTTGAGATAATGAAATTACTCAAGGAGAGCAGAAGTGAAAGAAGCGTTAAAGCGATCAAGATATACGTTGGAATTCAAGCGAGAGGCAATCCGCCTATTCAAGGCAGGTCAAAGCCAAGCGTCAGTCAGTGCAATGCTTGGGATAGCCAATCAAACCCTATCTAACTGGATCAAATCGGAACAGAGTGGCCGACTCAGTGGTGCAAATAGCCAAGGGGTGAATACAGAGCAGATGGAGCTTACTCGGTTACGTGCAGAAGTGGCGCGTTTAAAGATGGAACGAGATATTCTAAAAAAAGCGGCCGCGTACTTTGCCAAGGAGTCGATGTGAAGTACGCGTTTATTAAGGCACACCGCCACCGCTGGCCGCTTGCTTCGCTGTGTAAGGTATTGGAAGTCAGCTTGAGTGGTTATCACCAGCACCAGCGGCGTCAAACAGGCGATTCATCTCAACACCGTCTGAGCGACGCAGCGCTGTTAATTCACATTCAGGCTACTCACGCTCAAACCAAGGGGGAATATGGTTGGCCGCGCATCTGGCGGGCGCTGTTAGCTCAAGGCCTGCGGGTAGGTAAAGAGCGCGTGCGCCGACAGATGGCTAAGCATCATATCTCTGGTCGGCATAAGCGTAAATACAAGATCGTCACGACTAACTCCAACCATAACCTGCCTGTGGCCCCCAATTTGTTGCAGCGTGACTTTACAGCACATCAACCCAATCAGGTCTGGACGACAGATATCACCTACGTACCCACAGCACAGGGCTGGCTGTATTTGACGGTTATGCTTGATTTATTCAGCCGACAGATTGTGGGATGGTCAATCAAGCCCCACATGAAGGCAGAACTGGTGACAGAGGCACTTCGCATGGCTTGGTTTAGGCGGTGTCCCGCTAGGGGGTTGGTGGTCCATAGTGATCGTGGCAGCCAATATTGCAGTGCGTTATTTCAAGATGCACTTAAAGCTTACGGGATGCGCTCTTCGATGAGTAGACGAGCAGACTGTTGGGATACTCAATCTAGAATTGCTTCTGAACGTCAGACCGATCTGACCCGTGCTGGGATTGGCAAGTTGCCTTTGCGTTGACCTGTCGATTGGATTCTGACGTTCCCCGAGTATTGCCGGGCCTGACTTCAGTGACCTAATAGGAGCTTTGTTCTGCACCGTGAGTGTCCTGTCCTGCGATTGGGGTTGGCGATGCGCCAACTACAAAGGACACTTCGATGGATACAAATGAAATCATTCTGGGCGTTGATACCCACCTGGATACCCATGTTGGGGCTGTGATCAGCGAGACAGGAAAGCTTCTCGGGACGTTATCAATCCCCACAAATAAAGAAGGATATTTTGAACTGCTGACCTGGGCAAATTCTTTTGGATTGATCCGGTGTGCGGGAGTTGAAGGCACAGGAACATATGGCGCGGGATTGACCCATGTACTGCGCGATCATGAGATTGCTGTCTTTGAAGTCAACCGGCCAGATCGCTCAACGCGTCGGTTGAAAGGCAAGTCTGATCCCACTGACGCCGAAAATGCCGCACGCGCAGTACTTGCCGGTAAGGCAACCGCTATTGCAAAAGAACAATCCGGCGCGGCTGAAGCGATGCGTACGATTTGCGTAGCTAGACGCAGTGCGGTAAAAGCCAAAACTCAGGCTATCAACCAGCTGCGAGCGATGCTGGTTAGCGCCCCTCAAGATGTACGCGATCGTCTGCTGAAAGTGAAAACTGCAGAATGCGTGAATGGCTGCGTGCGTCTTCGATCATTAGGTAAAACGCCCATGTTACAGACATTAACCGACACATTGCGGCTGCTGGCTAAGCGATGGTTGATGTTGGCAGACGAGCTTAAAGTGCTGGACGCAATGCTTGACAAGTTAACGGGACAATTTGCAAAGCGAATGCGCGAACAATTTGGCGTGGGGCCACAGACGGCCGCAACATTGATAACGGTAGCGGGTGACAATCCTGAACGCTTGAAAAACGAAGCGGCATTAGCAGCGCTATGTGGGACAAGCCCACTGCAGGCGTCATCAGGCAAAACGATCCGGCATCGATTGAACCGGGGAGGAGACCGCTCAGCAAACAATGCCCTCTGGACGATTGCTATGGTCCGAATGCGCAGCGATCTGCGTACAAAACGATATGTTGATCGTCGAACGAAGGAAGGCTTGTCTAATAAGGAAATTCATCGTTGTCTAAAGCGGTATATTGTGAGGGAATTATTTCCTCTCATCGTTGCGGATTTGGCTGATACCAAGTCTCCCACTTGACATAGGAGCGTCAATGCGCCAACCGAAAGCCTGTGGGCCTCACTCAAAGTAGGCCGCTTGTATGGCAAAACCTTCGCGACTCAACACGAAGCAATGGATGAAATCATGGCTTAGATTGGCTTTTACAATGCCTACCGTCTACACTCCACCCTCAATTATGTGAGTCCTATGACCTTTGAAAAAAACTGGCTCGTCTCTCAACAACATCAGGCGACCTAATTAGTCAACTATGGGATGCGTTTAATAAGGGCAACCTCACATTCTCCATATCCCCCCTCCCCCTGGATGCCTCTTACCTCGTCTTCCACGCCCGCCTGTAATCGAAGCTTGATTAACATTCTATTAGCCTCTTGCATACCTGGGTAAGGCTGTGATGTGGATAAGATGTAAGTTATTTGCTTTTTTGCCGCCCTAACTTTTCTCTTTGCGACCTTCTTTTTATTCTGAACAGGCTGAAATAATTATAGTCGGTGCACCGCCACCTAAAAAAATCTTGAGATCACCGCTATCGCCGCATTTCTCTTTCAAGCGGACATGCTTATCGCACAAATTCTTGAAAGTGATGGTAAACGTAGCTTTATATTGATAACAAACCCTAAGAGAACGTTAGGTTAATCCCATAACGTAGGGTTGCTACCTGACTCAGGCTTAGTTAACCCAAAATGCTGATAGGTGAGTGAAGTAGCGATGCGTCCGCGCGGCGTGCGCTGCAAAAAACCTTGTTGAATCAGATAAGGCTCTAGCACATCCTCGATGGTATCGCGTTCTTCGCCAATCGCTGCAGCAAGGTTGTCGAGGCCAACGGGGCCTCCATCAAATTTATGCAAAATAGCTTCCAACAGCTTGCGATCCATTAAGTCAAAGCCCACGGGATCAACATCAAGCATTGCCAGTGCAGCATTGGCATTTTGTGCGGTGATTCTTCCGTCACTTTTAACCTCAGCGTAATCACGCACACGACGCAATAAGCGATTGGCAATACGAGGTGTGCCACGAGAGCGTTTAGCAATTTCTAACGCTCCGCTTTCATCAATGGCTGCGCTTAATAAATGCGCAGAGCGATGCACAATCTTCGCTAATTCTGCTGCATTGTAAAACTCAAGCCGCGCCGCAATCCCAAAACGATCACGCAGCGGATTAGTTAGCATCCCAGCGCGTGTGGTTGCGCCAACTAATGTAAAAGGCTTCAGATCAAGCTTGACGCTACGCGCTGCTGGCCCTTCACCAATCATAATATCGATTTGATAATCCTCCAGCGCAGGGTAAAGAATCTCTTCAATCATAGGCGAGAGTCGATGAATTTCATCGATAAACAGCACATCATTAGCTTCAAGATGCGTTAAAAGCGCTGCCAAATCACCTGCCCGTTCTAATACGGGCCCTGAGGTCTGCCGTAAATTAACCCCAAGCTCCTTCGCAATAATGTGTGCCAATGTAGTTTTACCAAGCCCGGGCGGGCCAAAGAGTAAGACATGATCAAGCGCTTCATTCCTTTTTTTAGCGGCTTGAATAAAAATCTCAAGCTGCTCGCGGATTTTTAGCTGCCCCACGTATTCATCAAGCTGACGCGGACGCAAAGCACGTTCAAATACCGCTTCTTGAGGAGAAGCGGGCGTCGCGGTGATCAAGCGCTCGCTAATTAATTTGTCGGTTTCTATCATGTTTCGTCATATCGTCTCATAGGTGGCGTGGAATCTTACACAGCCGAGGTTATGCAGCGATTCTTTAGGTGCTAAAGAGAGTCTGCAACGCTAGTCTGATGCCTTCAGCAACAGGTATATCTGCTGGTACAGCCTTAGTCGCCTGTAAAGCCTCTTTTTCTGAATAACCTAGTGCTAAGAGAGCTTGCAAGATATCAGTGGCCGAACTAGCGCCAGCGTCGTTGCTGACTGTCGTGCTATCGATTCGAAGTTTACCTTTCAGTTCAAGCAAAAGTCGTTCGGCCGTTTTTTTACCGATGCCTGGAATCGGCGTTAGGCTGGCCGCATTTTGTGTCAGAACAGCTTGGGTTAATTCAGTAACGCTCATCCCAGAAAGCACAGCCAGCGCCATACGTGCGCCACAACCGTTAATTTTGAGCAATTTACGAAAAGTCTCGCGCTCTTCATTCGTTGCAAAACCGTATAGCAAGTGAGCGTCTTCCCGCACAATTAAATGCGTCAGCAAGACTACTCTCTCACCAAGAGCAGGAAATTGATAAAAAGTGCTCATCGGCACGTCGATTTCATAACCAATGCCTTGGCAATCAACAAGCACTCGAGGTGGACTTTTTTCTAACAAAATACCAGCAATGCGACCGATCATAAGGGCAAGTAAAAAAATAAAAGAGAGAGTGTAACGCGCTTTGAGGAATGTGAATAACTTTCTTCGACAGCATGAATTCTTTAAAGCATTGAGTCGATTATGGCGAAAGGATGGGATTATTTAGAGGCGATTGATGGATGTCAGTCTGCTTCAATCTATTTCGTATTTTTTTACATTTATTCGCGTTTATAAAAGAGGCGTTTGGTGAGAAGGATAAAAATATGGATAAGAAGGGGACAGTTGCAAAAGCAGATTAATTTTTCTGAGCATTTTTTAGGGGAGCTATGTTAGAAAATCGGTTTATTTTTTCTCGTGTAGGAAATTCCAATTCTGATGGCGTCCCTGTAGAAGAGGGTTCCAATTCTGATGCCCCTCCTCCTTATTCGGAAGTAGAGCCTCAGACTTTAGGTGAGGCGGAGGGTATGAATAGATATTCTCCTGGCCTTTCTCAAACATTTAGTACTTCTAACGATCGATACCTAGCGGGCACAAGGAATCTGTTTAGTAAACTGAGAAGCTGCTTAATCCCGGGGGAGAGGGATATGGCACAAGCTGTAGTAGTGTATATAGAACTATTAAAACGAGCAGACCTTACTGAAGAACAGGAAACAATATTGGAAGTGTTTGACCAAAACCTGCAACATACAGATTGGAAAGAGGTGCTAGGTAATTCGGTTCGTCTCCCCTTCACTGTAGAGTCGTTAACAGCATTAAAGGATGTGTTTGAAGTTCATCCATATACTTACAGACCACAAACATCAACAATACTTGCGAAAATAAACGAAGGTATTGCAGTGTGCAAAGAGATTCCAAGACATTATGCAACGGGAAACTCTCAAACACTTAGCACTTCTAACATTCCATACCAAGACACTACAGATAAACTGTTTAATGAGTTGGGAGCCCTACAAATAGGGGAGCTAGAGGTTGCACGAGCCATAAAAATATATATGAAGCTCTTAGAAAGAGAAGGGCTTACTGGTGAAGAGAAAGATAAATTACGAAATCTTGGACAATCATTGGCAGCCAATATTAGGAATAGCCCTAACTTAAGTTGGAGAGCTGTAGTAGGTAATTTGGCTGGTGCCCATCCCAATCTAGCGTCGTTAGAAACATTGAAGAAGGCGTGTGACACTAACCCGAATAAATACGGAGTACTAGTATCGACAATAGTTTCGAAAGTAAAGGAAGGTATTAGCGAAGAACTCAAAAGAGAGGCGAGTTCTCCAAAAATAAGTAGAGTAAAGAAGTTTGTTGATCGCCTAACGTCCACAATAAAGGGAAGAAGCAAATAAGATCAAGTCCACCTTACTCCAAAATAAATTAAAAGAGGAGGTTCGCGATGGCAACGCTCAAATTAACTAACCAATTAATCGACCACGACGTACTCGATAGCCTTTTCTAGCAAGAGCGGGCGCTAGCGTTGAGAGAGTTTGCAAAGTGTTGCCGCTATGTGCATGACAAATGGCTACGCCAAGCGCATCGGCGGCATCGGTGCCAGGTAGGCTGTTTAAACGCAGTAAGCGAGAAATCATTTCTTGTATTTGTGCCTTACTAGCGCGCCCATATCCAACAACGGCTTGTTTTAATTGCAACGCTGTGTATTCAAAAACAGGCACCTCGCCTGACATCAATCCACAAATTGCTGCGCCACGGGCTTGGCCTAAGAGTAGGGTGGTTTGAGGGTTGACGTTGACAAAAACTTTTTCAATTGCGGCGTGTGTGGGCATATGCTCATTAATGAGCGCTGCTACATTGTTGCAAATCGTATGCAGCCGCTCAGGCAGTGCAGCGTTAGCGGTTTTGATCACGCCGCTTGCCACGTAATTCAAATGCTCGCCTACTTGCTCAATGATGCCAAAGCCAGTGACGCGCAAGCCAGGATCGATACCGATGATTTTCATCGCAACATTCTAGGGCGTTTTTTTAATGATCTGCAACGCATGATCTCCTATATAGGTCGTGCCTAGGGAGCGATAAAGTTGCAGATCATGCTGGTCTTTTTTTAATGTCGGAAATGCCGCGTGCCAGTAAAGATCATTGCGATATTATGCTCGTCCGCTGCTTGAACCACTTCTTCATCCCGAATTGAGCCACCAGGCTGTATTACACAGCTAGCACCCGCTTTAGCGATAACATCAAGACCATCTCGGAATGGGAAAAACGCATCAGAGGCAGCTGCTGAACCTTCTAAGCTTAAACCTGCATGCTTGGCTTTAAGGGTAGCAATCTGAGTCGAATCCACTCGACTCATTTGCCCAGCGCCAATACCAAGCGTCATTTGCTGCGCGCAAAATACAATCGCATTCGATTTAACAAATTTCGCCGCCCGCCACGCAAACAGTAAATCATCCATTTCTTTGGGGTTAGGATGCCGCTTTGTCACGACGCGCAGTTCATGCTCTTCAATCCCTTTGATATCAGCTGACTGAACTAATAAACCACCATCAATACTTTTTAGTGTTAAGGAAGCTTGTGGTGCAGCACTAAGTGGAATGGCCAACACACGAATATTCTGCTTGCTAGCAAATAGTTGCAACGCTTCGTCGCTAAAGCTAGGCGCAATAATCACTTCAACAAATTGCGCAAGAATAGCTTGAGCCGCTGCCGCATCGACTTCACGATTAAACGCAAGAATGCCGCCAAACGCAGAAGTTGGATCAGTCTGCCAAGCTTTTTGATAAGCCTCAAGCGGATTTGCGCCAAGGGCGATACCACAAGGGTTTGCATGTTTAACGATTACGCAAGCGGAAGTCTCGAAAGCCTTCACACATTCCCACGCTGTATCTGCATCTGCAAGGTTATTGTAAGAGAGCGTCTTGCCTTGTAGCTGACGATAATTAGCAAATGCGTCGTCGGAAATATTGAGATTGCGATAGAACGCAGCATATTGGTGCGGGTTTTCGCCGTAGCGTAGATCTTGCCGTTTGCTAAAACTCAAATTAAGCGTCTCGGGCAATGCCTGGCGGTTAGCATGTGATAAATCTTCGCCTAGGCTCGTGAGGTAATTTGTAATCGCTCCATCATATTGCGCTGTATGAGCAAACGCCTTGATCGCAAGCTCGAAATTAGTTCTTACGCTAACGGTATGTTGATTTTCCTGAATCTCAGTCAATACTTTTTGATAGTCGGTTGGGTCAACGAGCACAGTCACATCACGATAATTTTTTGCCGCTGAACGTAACATCGCAGGGCCGCCGATATCGATATTCTCGATGGCTTCTTCTAACGAACAATCCTCTTTCGCTATCGTTTCTTTAAATGGATAAAGGTTCACGACTAACAGGTCAATAGTCGGAATCTCGTGCTTATCTAACGCCGCCATATGAGCGGACAGATCGCGTCGCGCGAGCAGGCCGCCATGAATTTTGGGGTGTAAGGTTTTGACCCGTCCATCGAGCATCTCAGGAAAAAGCGTATGCTCAGCCACTTCAGTCACAGGAATATTCGCCTGCGCAAGCATTTTGGCGGTACCGCCAGTTGACAGAATTTTCACCCCTAATTGAGAGAGCTGTTGAGCGAATTCAACGATGCCTGATTTATCAGAAACAGAAATAAGCGCTTGTTTGATCATATTTGCAAACGAGTGGAAAGTAGAAAAAGGGCAGGCAGACAGGCAGATCTTCCTTAAAACCCAAAAGATAAAGCGCAAAATTTTACGGCAAATTGTATTGCTGTAATTTTTTATGCAGCGTGTTGCGATTGATGCCGAGATATTTAGCAGCGAGTGATTGATTACCTTGCGCGTGTTCTAGCACGCATTCAAACATCTGCTTTTCAACGCACGAGATCACCATCTTGTAGATATCGTGCGCACACTCGCCATCCAAATCCTGAAAATAAATTTTCAGACTTTCTTGAATACATTTTTCGATACTGTTTTTGCTCATGCTGCCCTTACTTGAGTTTGATAAAGGTGAGCGCATTCAACCCTAGGGATTGCAGGAGATTCAACCGCGGCATCCCTTTTTTATATGGGGTGCTAGGGTGTTGATAGCAAAGGTACGCGTTGCCAAAAAGGCTTTGAATAGGTTCGAACAAAATCACAATAAGAAAAATAGGCAAAAAGAAAAATCCTATTCTACCGTTATCTGACGCGGCATTTTAACGTAGGCGCTTTCAATTCAGAGCAAACGCATGAAAACCTTTGCTGGCAGTGGCCCTGGAACAAGGATGTGCTGTGCCTGAGGAGTTAGCTTTTCGGGGTCAGTTCATAAAGCAGGGCAGTTTCAAGGGGTAGAAGAGTTGTCTTTATCAGATCAACAAGCCGTACGCGGCTATCTCAAAGGCTTTGATAAGGAAGTCTTGATGGTACGCCGCGTCTTTACAAACCAAGACGGTAGTACCGCAACCATGAATCTGGTATGCAGCGATTTAACCTTAGAGGGCCAAGCCATTGCAGTACTCTACCAAAAACGGTGGAAAGTTGAAGTCTTTCACAAGTCACTCAAATCCCATGCCGCTTTAGCCAAATCTTCCACTTGGCGGCCCATCACCCCAATCAACCATGTCTTTATGGCTATCTATGCCGTCTTTAAGCTTGAATGTCTCTCTATCAAAAAGTCCATTAGCCAGGCCGCCTTGGGTTCAAAACTTTATCTACAATCATTGAGAGCCGCCTATCGACAACTAATCGATTTGCAGCGTGCGTAACATCATTTAATAAACAAAAGCACACCATGAAGGATGCTTTTGTTACATTCGATGGAATACGCTCATATTTAGCAGAACGCAAATATGAGAAATTGCCTGATTTTGCTGGACTTTGCGAGGGAGCGCCAAGTCTGGCAAAAAATCTAGAAGACATGGAAAAATCGCTGACCTCAATAAAAGAGGATTTCCATGAAAAATCTATTTATCAGCCTCTCGAAAACGCATCCGAGGAAGAAACGCAAGCTTGGTACGATAAACGGTCAAAGGTCGAGAAAGGGCTAGCTTCATTAGGGCCAACAATTAAAAGTCTTGACGCTATCATTGGCTCTCTCAAAGATAAGGTTCTGTCTACAGAGCTGAAAACGCTTATCTAAAAGCTAAAGCAGAAGACACTGAGAACGAACTAAGAGAAGTGAAAGCTCAGAATACACAGATTATGGGCGAATTAGCTGACATTAAAAGATTGCTTAATAATGCGATATTGAGTAAAGCCTAACCGCTTTCATAACAACTCTTTATAAAGTCTGCTTATTTCAATACAAAGGCCCTGACGGGCCTTTTGTTATTTCAAGCTCGATAGGAGCCAACCTAAAGATCCGTAAAGTTCACACGGTCTTTAAGATTACGCTTCTGCTTCCCCTTGCATTGCATCAAAATAGAGGTCGTTTGACGAAAGGAAATTAAAATACGTACATGGACGCTCTGATCATTGGCCAGGGCTTAGCGTACGATTTTTCATTTTCTGAGACGTCCCCTAACTAACTTCCCTGTTCCATTGCTCCCCGAACCCCTAATTCCGCTGACCGATTCCCCAAACGCTTGAACTTGAACTTGAACTTGAACTTGAACTTGAACTTGAACTCCTTGGAAAGTAAATTTCCAGGGCGTTTTCTAAATTCATTGCATCAATAGATTTTTGGAAACCGAGCTTATAGATATTTGACCCGATGTAACCGATTATGTATGCCTTAGGCCTCCAAATTTGCATCAACTTGGTAATTTCAGATTGACTAGGATTGCTCTTGACCGCATTCCAGTCGAGCTTAATGACGTGCAGCAGGTGTACTCTGGCGTCGTTGGGGTGTTCGTCCTCGTAATAACTAAATCCGCTGTAAAATCGGTGAACAGGTGCCGTGTCGTAGTCGTCTCCTCCTATTCCTCCTTCGGCTTGGAAGTTCTTCATGCCGCGGTATACTTGCCCAATCAGCTGTTCTACTGAAAAGGCTCCGCCGAACATGCTGGTATCGTCCATAATGACGGGGCTGAATCCTTGTTCGATTAAGAACTTGTTGAGCAGCAGCATGGTATTGAGTCGACCATTGGCATCCGTAAAGAAATGCCCAACGTGTAATGCTCGAATGAGCTGTACGATGCATGACAGTTTTTCTTGTTCTTCTTTGGCTGCCTGAATTTTTGTGTAGTAGTTTTTGAGTATGCTTTTTATTTTGCTTTTAGCCTCCTTGGCTTCATCGATATTAGTCCAGCCCTGATACAGGCTACCTATGCGACGCACGACCGTCATGGGCGGCTGTGTAGCAGATTCACTCGCCTTTGCGGCGCGTTTCATGAAATGACCGTGCGGACTATTATCTAAGGGAAGTGCATGTGGGCTGTACCCCATCCTATCTTCAGGAGATACCCCTAGAACGCCTTCTGCTGCCAGCTCTTCAGCAGCTACAGCCGATGGTACAATGTTCTCGTCTTTGTTAGTCATGCCGAAGCTGACTGATTTTCCACTGAACGTATGTGGCATAGCGGCACCCTTGTTAAGGGTGCCGAGAACCGCCATCTGGTGGTACTCTTCTAAATCTTCAGGCTCTAGCGCATTTCCAAGCGAATCTGACATCATCTCAAACGCTCTCATCATAGCGGCATAATATCCTGGCGAGCTTTCTTCATCGAAGCGTAGGGCGTTCTTCGCGTTTGAGAGCTTAGCGTCGTGCATACCCTTATCAATGAAGAGTTTCCACCACACTCCTTTAGGAAGCCCATAAGGTTTATAATTTTCCTCCTTCAAGCGTTCTTCCACTTTTAGGAGGGCCAGCTTGACTTTGCTGTGAGCGATAGCTTCATCGGAAGCGGTTCCCCCTCCATTAAGTAGGCGAGACTCGCCTTTCTCCCATTCTTTTGTAAGTTGCTTGTACGCCTCATCTAGCTCTTTCCGATCATCGAGACCATTTACCCATTTCATAAAAGCTTCAATGTCGATGGTATCAGGAGACTCCTCTTTTTTGCCTGTCAGCTTTATTTTGACCCTCTGAGCTACCCTTTGCGAAACAGGCAAAGGCCGTCTCTCTGGCATACGAAGGAATTGCGCGGGCTGCTGCTTATCGATTGCAGGTGTTCGTGCAGTTGGAAGATTCAAAGCATTTTTGTCGGATCCGCTACTGCGGTTGGGCGCAGTCACCCTCCTCTCGCGTGCCGCTCGCTCACCCATGCTATCGGCTTCTTCCTCTAACTTCGAATCGTCGTTTATCCCTACTCCCTTCGTCAGCAACGTGGGCTGTACCAGACCCTGCTTTTGCTGCACTACATGCCATGCTTCATGAGGTAGATATTTCTCTTGCCCTGGTGCGACATGAATATCCGCCCCCTGCGTATACGCCAGAGCCTGTAACTGCGGCGGCTTAGAAGAATGGTAATGCACCTTCACATCATCCATGGCTAGGCCGGATAGATTTTCTATTGCGGCCTTCAAATTGTCAGGCAAGCCTGTATTATTTGCTTGTGGGGCCGCTTCCTCAACCAATTGGAGCGGTGCTGCGCCAGACTTATACTTTCTTTGTAAACCTTCTTCTTCCTCTGCTTCGTTCATGCACTGAACGGGTGCGCCTTTGCCTGACAAGGAAGCCACTTCTTCTAAAGCTTGCGCCTGTCCAGTCTGGCCAAAGAGGCTAGCCAGGTGCGCGCGCTGCGTAACCATGTGAGCGCTTTGATGAATATGGTCGCGCAATGCGCGTTGCGCGACCATTTGAGGGCTTTGGGCAATCACCTCAGCCAGCTTGCGCTGAGTGACAGCTTCAGGACTATTGTTAACAAAAGGAGCGGGGTGACTAGTATGAAAACTAGTCATCGAGGACGCGCTGCTTCGACTTGCTTTTTTTGTTCGGGCTTGTGCAATCTGCTTCATGGAGATTTTTTTAAACAAAATGTTGATAAAGCGCAGGTAAAAAAGCGCCATAATGACTTGTCAAATACCCTTAGAAGACGCCTACCTTATTTGAAAAAGTGATTTCTATCACTCCACTCAAATCATGATCTTTTACAATTCCTTTGAGTACTTTGCAGGACTACATCCATAGCGAATATCCATCGCGCTACTGTCGCCAACGCACATACAAAACGTTTTGCATCCACGGCAGATGAATCGTGGAAATGCTCCAGGGCAAGCTCTCTAATAGCATATCGTACGTTTTTGCTGGCACTACTAAGGTCCAAGCATGATTGGAGATACCGTACATGGACGCTCCCGGTTTGCTAAGCTTTCAATTGACGATGAAATAATTGCTGCTGCCATTTTTATGATTACGCTTGATCTCGCCTGCGCTACGTTCTTGCTCGAGATGATGCGCTAACTCACCCTGCAATATTCTTTCTGCTAGTGACTTTTTAAGCTGACCAAACAACCCGCCTTCTGTGAATATCGATTGCGGATTTGATAGGTCTACTACTCTAAACATTTATCTCATATCGCTTGGTCTATCTTCGTCATATGCTTACTTTTTGAGTACCTTCATTATCATATGACTTCTTTCACACAAAATTCCTGACACCCTCGGCTCGGGGGTTGACACCTTAATCGTCTTTGCGCACTTAGTGTGCTTGGTATCTCGCAGGCTTTGCTAACTACGGTCTGACCTGTTTTGCCATCATTTCATGATCGCCTGAGCAATCGGTGGTTCTTACATGTTTCCATGCTTTGTATTATCTGTATTACAGGTGTTGTTTATTACACGGTTGCTACTGCGCGCATAATTTGCTTCATAGTCGCGCTCGTGGAACAGCAAGGCCCAAAATGGTACGTGCATTCTTGTTCGCTAGTGCTACGGCGGCCACATTCTTGTTTCGCCGATTAACCACAACGTTGATCCAACTGCATGCCCCAAGTTTCTCTCCGGCGTAACGAATCACAGAACGCGCGCCATGTATCAATAAAGTTCGGAGATATGTGTCGCCTCGTTTGATTATTCCCAGCAAATTTTGTTTACCGCCGCCGGAATGCTGTTTTGGCACCAGGCCCAGCCATGCTGCGAGTTGACTCCCACTGTCAAAATTTTTGGCATCGCCTATGGATGCCGCAAGCGCACTGGCCGTAATCGGGCCAATACCTGGAATGCGCGCAAGCTTGCAGCTAGCAGTATTACTGCGATGTCAGGCTTGAATTTGCACTTCAATTTCATCGATCTGACGATCCAATTCCTTGAGATGGTTCAGCAGCTTTTGCACAAGTAGGCGAAATGCGCCGGGCAATTCATTGCTGGCATCTTCGATGAGCTCAGGTACCCGAGTCTGGATGGCGCCAATGCCTTGTGGGATGATCAATCCGAACTCAGCAAGCAAGCCGCGGATTTGGTTAGCCTGCGCTGTACGTGCTTTTACAAAGCCTTGCCGTACTTGATGGGACACCAATACCGCTTGCTGTTCTATATTTTTTATCGGGACAAAACGCATGTTTGGCCGGCTTACTGCTTCGCAGATTGCCTTAGCGTCAGCAGCATCATTCTTGTTAGTCTTCACATAGGGTTTAATGAATTGAGAGGCCATCAGCTTTACCCTATGGCCTACACTTTGTAGCTTACGTGCCCAGTGGTGCGCGCTAGCGCAGGCTTCCATGTCAATCAGGCAAATGGGAAGGTTCACGAAAAACTTCATCATCTGGTCGCGGCGCAATTGCTTTTTGATCACGGTCTTGCCAAACTCGTCCACTCCATGCAAATGGTCTGGTATTTCATCATCAACCTCCTCTCCGGCATCACCGCTTACTGCCTCAGACCAAACAGACTGCTTTACCACTTTCAATCCGCTCAAACGATTACCTTATCCCGAGCTGGGGTTAACCTACCAAATTGATCAGTCTGGAATTTCAAGGACAATTTTTTTGCCTACTTCGTAAACCATATAGGTGAGAAAGGGGGCAGCAAAAAATTAGCAAATAGATGAATTTGAAAATTCAGGAAGATTTTTTTTGCCCTTCCCCCGTAAACTAGGCGGGTAAAAACAGCGACAACAAAAAATTAGCAAATTGGGCCTTTTGAAGGCAAATTTCTTGCGTCTACGCCGCGCACATTTTTAATTCTAATCAGGAAAAAAAGCGACAAAAAATGAGAAAATTGACAACTTTGCAATTTCGTTGACAACTTTTTTTTGTGTTGGCCGCAAAGCCTTAGGGGGTGGGGTGGCTGATGGGGCTCGAACCCACGACAACCGGAATCACAATCCGGGACTCTACCGACTGAGCTACAGCCACCATGGAGAGATTTGCTTGGCTTGCCAAGAATTGGCTTACCGAAGAAAGGTGCGATTATACGAATTTCCCGAGGGGTTTGCTAGAACAGTTTTAAATATTCGTTAAAAAGGCCGAATAAATAGTGCGTCAGGCATGTTTATCTACCCGCTGCCGGTTTCAGGTTCGCAATCAGATAGGGGCAGTGCGTTATCTATCCATTTTTTTGTTCGCTTGTTTTATTGCGTAACAAATTCGAGAGCTTGTTTAAAGAGGCAAGCGTTACCAGCAGCTAGGTTGTTATGCTCCGATAGGGTACGACGCCAGCCACGCGCACCCGACATGCCGTGATACAACCCAAGAGTATGGCGCGTAATGGAATTCAGCGGCGTGCCACGTGATATCTCTTGAGCTGCGTAGGCTGATAGATCATGGACGACTTCTGTGCGATTTACCTCGGGCGTTGAATCATCATAAAAACGACGGTCAATTTGTGCGAGGAGCCAAGGATTATGGTAAGCCTCGCGACCTAACATCACGCCATCAACGTGTTTGAGATGATGTTCAATCTGCTCAAGCGTTTTAACGCCTCCATTCAGAATAATTTCAAGTTCAGGGAAATCACGTTTTAGCTGATAGGCGTAATCGTACTTAAGCGGTGGAATTTCGCGATTCTCTTTGGCGCTTAGTCCTTGTAGCACGACGTTACGTGCATGCACGATGAAGGTCGTGCAGCCCGCTTGTGCAACTGTACCTACAAAATCGCGCACGAATGCATAGCTATCCATTTGATCGAGGCCAATCCGGTGTTTAACCGTGATTGGAATTGAGACTGCGTCACGCATAGCGCGCACTGCCTCAGCAACTAACTCAGGCGTCTTCATTAAGCATGCACCGAAAGCCCCACGTTGAACCCGCTCGGATGGGCAGCCACAATTTAAATTAATTTCATCGTAGTGCCAGGCTTCTCCCAATTTAGCGCAGCGCGCTAGTGCAGTTGGGTCGCTGCCGCCTAGTTGCAATGCCAGTGGGTTTTCCTCAGGGTTGAAGCGGAGCAAATGCGGCACATCGCCGTGTAATAGCGCGCCTGTAGTGATCATCTCTGTATAAAGCCAGGTGTGCCTAGTAATCAGCCGATGAAAGTAACGGCAGTGGCGATCTGTCCAGGCCATCATCGGTGCCACGCTTACGCGGCGTTGCTTTTTGTCTGTGTTGATTGAGGTCATTAGAAGATAAAAAACTCAAGCGACTCACCCCAAGCAAAGTTAAGCCTATTTGAAGATAGAGGGGGGCGTGCAAATAGCTGTCGCTTCAAGGTTGTTAGTGCCAGTTGTTAAGGGGTAGGAGGGTCGCTTAGGGCAAGCGTCAGAAATAGGCGAGTTATTTTGGACTGTTGACATAGTAAAGTCCTCCGTCATTTCTTTTAGAACTCATTCCATAAATGCCTAAAAGGCCGTGATCGGCGCTCGGGCGGTGCTCGGCATCCTCATGTACGTCGAGTACACTCCGGTTCCTCCGCTCCGGCCTTTCCCCGTTGACGACCTTTTAGACATTGATGAAACAAGTTTTACTGTTCTCTGATGAGCGATGAGTTTATTCATTCATCTAAAACAGCAGAGTTAAGCTAAACCGGCTTTTAAGGAGCAGATTATAACAATTGCTACCCAATTCTCTTTCAAAACCTCTGCAGAACCCTTTGAGCGGCATGATGATCAACTGATTCATCTTTTTTACACTCCATACCGACGAATTTTAATATCTTCCTGCTTAGAGATCGCACACAGGCTTTTAGGGTTTTACAGAAATTCCTATATCCATATTCTGCTCAGTTTTACGAAAATCTGAGCTTTGACGTATCAATATGAAATGGCAAAATCAGCCGTTTGTATTCGGTCATCAAAACATTCTCACTCATCCTGTCACCCCGTCATCTAAAAAGCATGAAAAAAAGTAGTCAGTTATTAGAAGCTGAATTGAATCTATCGCGTCGCCGCTTTGTACAAGGATTAGCTGCAGGCGGAGCAGCGCTTGGATTGGGTTTGCTGCGCCCAAAACCACTTTGGGCGTTAACTAACCCTGGGCATCTCACTGTACTCAGCGGTACTGACTTCGCGTTAGAAATTGCTGAGACGCCAGTTAACTACACCGGCGCAGCACGACTAGCCACTACAGTGAATGGCGGTGTTCCCGGCCCTGTTTTACGCTGGAAAGAAGGGGCCACGGTTAATTTACAGGTGACGAATCGATTACGCACACCAACCTCAATTCATTGGCATGGCATTATTTTGCCTTTTCAGATGGATGGTGTCCCTGGATTTAGCTTTGCTGGTATTGCACCCGGCGAGACTTTTGTTTATCGGTTTCAAGTGCGACACGCAGGGACTTACTGGTACCACTCGCATACGCGCTTTCAAGAGCAAACGGGGTTGTATGGTGCGTTGGTGATTGAGCCAAACAGACCAGAACGCAATCCGACTGATCGTGATTACGTCATTATGTTGAGCGAGTGGACTGATGAGGATCCAGAACGAATTTACACAAAACTCAAAAAGCAAAGTGATTACTACAATTTTGCCCAACCTACTGTTGTCGATTTTTTTCGTGATGTGCGCGCGAAGGGTTTAAGCGAAGCACTCGCAATGCGCAAAATGTGGAACCAAATGCGTATGAGCCCGACGGATTTAAGCGATGTCTCCGGCCATACCTATACCTACTTAATGAACGGCACAACACCCGCTGGTAACTGGACTGGGCAGTTTCGCGCGGGAGAAAAAATCCGTCTGCGTTTTATTAACGGTTCGTCTTCAACGATTTTTGATGTGCGTATCCCCGGTTTAAAAATGACAGTGATTGCGGCCGATGGTTTAGACGTTAAGCCAGTGCCAGTCGACGAGTTTCGAATTTCAGTCGCTGAAACATATGATGTGATTGTCGAACCGCAAGACGAACGTGCTTACACTTTATTCGCGCAATCGATTGATCGCACGGGTTATGCAAGCGGCACGCTAGCGCCCCGCACAGACATGGAGGCTGAAGTGCCGAAAATGGATGTACGTACTTGGCTAACGATGAAAGACATGATGGGGACGATGAGTGGCGCTGGACATAAAAGCGCACCTAGTAATTCGCACAACGTGAATTACATGCATGGCACGGAACATGTTAGCGAGCATCAAATGACAAATTCGGCGACAACCGCGGAGGCTGCGCCTACAGTGCGGCATGCGCGCAGTGAATATGGTTTCGGCGTCGATATGCGGGTGAATACGCCTCGCACGAATCTCGATGATCCAGGCATTGGTTTACGCAACAATGGTCGTCGTGTGCTGACTTATGCCGATTTGCATAGTATCGATAGGCCAACTGATCCACGTGAGCCTAACCGTGAGATCGAACTTCATCTCACTGGCAATATGGAGCGCTTCATTTGGTCTTTTGATGGTGTCAAATTTTCCGATGCAAAACCTATTCATCTCAATCTAGGTGAGCGCGTGCGCATTGTGTTGGTCAATGACACGATGATGAATCATCCGATCCATTTGCACGGCATGTTTAGTGATCTGGAAAACCCAGAAGGTGAATTTCAAGTCCGCAAGCACACGATCAACGTACAGCCAGCGCAGCGTGTTGCCTTTACCGTGCTAGCTAATAATCCAGGTCGTTGGGCCTTTCATTGTCATCTGCTTTATCACATGGAAGCAGGTATGTTCCGCGAGGTAGTGGTCTCATGAATATACGACGTTGCATTACCTCAATTTCTTTATATTGTTTTGCGTTGGCCGCATGCTTTGTAGCCACGCCACTGAGTGCTACCGAGCACAACAATCATACTGCGTCGAATCATTCATCCCGGATAAATACAGAGACTGTGCCTAAGATACCTGATCACAACATGCCAGGCATGAGTCACGAGCCGATGCAAGGAGGAAGCGCACCACCAGATGCACGCAGCTCAGATTATTCAGACGGTGTCGGACATCGCTCGATGCAGGGCATGGATATGGACGATAACGCGCTTGTGGGCATGCTGCTGATAGATAAATTTGAAACCTTCTCCAGTCGAGATGCGCACGGCCAGAGTTGGGAGGCTCAAGGTTGGTACGGTAACGATGCCAACAAATTATGGTTTCGTACTGAAGGCGAGCGTAGCGGGGGCAAGCTTGAAGAAGGTGATATTGAAATATTGTGGAACCATAGTCTTGCTGCATTTTGGAGCACACAGCTAGGTATACGACAAGACTTAGGTGAAAGCCCCCGACGCAGTTGGGCAGCTTTTGGTTTACAAGGTTTAGCACCGTATTGGTTCGAGCTAGAAGCCACAGGTTATGTTGGTCCATCTGGCCGAGCCGCAGCTCGACTACGTGCTGAATATGAACTTCTGTTTACCCAACGTTTGATCTTACAACCAGAAGCCGAAATTAACCTTTACAGCAAAAGCGACCCAGAGCATCAAATCGGAAGTGGCTTCTCTGATATGCAGCTCGGCCTACGGTTGCGCTACGAAATCCGCCGACAGTTTGCTCCTTATGTTGGTATTAATTGGATACGACGCTTGGGTAATACCGCTAACTATGCGCGTCAAAACCATCAGCCCGTTCTTGATCATCAAATTGTTTTCGGCCTTCGCGTTTGGTTTTAAAAGGCAGGTTTTAGTTTTCATATCAATCACCCTCAGCCGATCGCACTGTGTAGTGTTAAGTTAGCTGTGAATTTGCGAGTTGGTGTTTCAACATTAGTTTCTGCATTAATTACAGCACTTAGCACACAACCAAAGGCAATAACAAATAGCTTGCGATACCCCCTAAGCATGATCTCGGCTCCTACGAAAAGATGTCGTTGATCGCAATTGCCACAACGCAGCGTGTCAAAGCGATCTGCCTTCTCTGGAGAAATGCACAATCACATGCGGAAAAACTTTCCATAAAAGGCTTCTATGCTTAAGCAATCTAGGTATGGGTTAATAAAAATTGGGTAAAGAAGAGGAGGGACGAGGTAAAAAAAATGTATAAATTGGCTTAGTAAAAGCTGGGTAGTAGCTGACCTTTTAAAAACTTTGCTTTAAATATTTCAGCAAATACGATTCTGCTGAAATATTTCGTTGACAATTTTTTTAGATATTGATGAACCGAGGATAAACATTATGGGACACGTCTACTGGGACGAATCAAGAATGCACTATGCCGATGAGGTGCCGGACGTTTTAGCGTTTGGCGATTCTTGGTTTTGGTATCCACATAATAATCTTTTGAATCCAGTTAATCGCTTTTCTGGTCAACCCACTATTTTGTGTTTTGGGGCGAATGGCGTGCATGCGACGCAGTTGGCTAGGGATTTTCTCTTTGAGCAGTTTAAATCTGCGGTGAAGGGATATGGGTCTGCTTCAATCGTTATGTTGAGCGCAGGCGGTAACGATTTTGCTGGCTTTGAAAATTTGAAAAAAATTTTACTACCCGATTGCTCGCAAGCGGTAACGCCAGAGGCATGTTTTAGAGAAGGAATGCCGGAGGAGCTGTTTAATATCGTGCGGCAGGCTTATGAAAAAATTATTTTATGTGCGCTTTCCTATCGCAAGGACATCAAAATTCTTGTGCATTGCTATGACTATGCGATTCCAAATGGTATTGGCTATTTAGGTCTTGGCCAATGGCTTAAGGTGCCGATGGATGCTTGTTGTGTGCCGTACCCAGATGATTTTTCGCAAAATTCATTTAGGTGTCGTTTAGTCAAACATTTGATTAACGCAATGGCGAAGATGCTCGATTCACTTGTGCAGGAATTCCCCGAGGTCGTTATTCGTGTGCCAACTGCTGGCACGCTTAACGCAGATGAGTGGGCGAATGAGTTACATCCGACGCCAGAAGGGTTCGATCGTTTGGGGCAGTTGTGTTTCAGTCCCATTGTGCGGCGGATTTTGCAAGCGCAGTAGGGTGGAGTGAGGCGCGAACTGCGGCAGGTTGTGATGGTGATTGGAGGGTTGTGTAAAGGGCGGTTGTGTTGGGGTTCCTTCGTCACCCCAATCTACGCAAAGGGCAAAGTTGTGTTGAGGTGAGGAGCAAACTCCAACATGGCTATTTACCAGTGCCAGAACATTAACCACCAAGCGCTATTAGCTATGCCAAGTGCCGTTAATACACAGAGCATCGCTAATGATTGTTTGCCCACTCCTACTGAGTAACTGCGTATCACACGCCAACCAAGCCAAGCGCTCCACAGTGTGGCCGCAGTGAGTAACATCAAGCGAACTGGGTTGGCCCAACTGAGATCAATATGTTCAGCACGTAGAATAGTAAGAGTGGTCGCTGATAAACCAATAAATACACCGCAGGCAGCCAATGGAATTAACGCTTGCGCAAGATGATTTAAGCGTGTTTTACACCATTTGCCAAGGCAGCGACTGGCTAAGCTGAGTGAAGCGACAAGTAATGTGCCGTATATCAATCCTGTCGTCAAAATATAAGCAATTAGCAAGCTGCCATCGAGCCAGCTAAATACATCGTTTTGTTCAGGATAATGCGTAAATAAAAACCACGGTGCGTTTGTTTCAAACGGCCACATGATTTCTCGCTCAGCGAGCCACATGGCGAACGTTTGTTTGATCGCGATGAACCAGGGGCTAGCAGTCCAATGAAACGCACCAATCGCAATACCGAGTAAGCCATACAGAATAAGTAGCGTGTCCCAACCATTACTCTGGGTTCTGCCTAATTTAACAATTTCTTCTCCAAACGAGCGGCCAGATAATGTAATGGAGTCGCGGTAGCCACTGCAACGTCCGCACATATGGCATTCCGAATTTCCTTTCATATGTCGCAACGGCACGAGTGGAGCGCAGTTGATGGGTATTACAGTGCGTTTATTAGGAGGTATTGCATAAGAGCGTCGCCAAGCTTCTTCGTTAACTTTATAGTGCAGCGGAGCGAGGCGGGCTAACAGAGAGAAAACGCCGTTGACTGGACACAAGTATTTACACCAAATACGTTTTTCGCGGCCATAGAGAAAACCGATACCCATTGCCACGACAGTAGAGCCGCCTAACACCAGTAATACCGCTTTGGGGTATTGGTAAACGCTGACCATTTGCCCGTAGAGTGTGGTTATGCAAAATGCGACAAACGGCCAGCCACCCCAACGCATCCAATGCGGAATCGCGCGTCCACGACCGTATTTACTGGCAAATTCAGACAAGGTGCCTTCTGGACAAATAACGCCGCACCAAACACGACCGAGCAACGCAATCGATATTAAAACAAAAGGCCACCAAATACCCCAAAAAACAAACTGCGCAAAAATTGTTAGATTGTTCCAGATGTGCGAGGTCCGCCCAGGCAAAGGCAAGAAGGCTGGAATGACAACTAATACTGCATAGAACACAACCACCGTCCATTGAATGCCACGAATCGCCGCCGCGTTGCGGCGCATCCAATGGCCGATCTGTGCTAAGCGAGTTGGGGCTTCGAGGCTAACTGTGGTCATATTGTTAAGCTGATTGGTTGCGTGTAACAAAAGTTTGTTGGGCGTTGTATCTTAGGCGCAAAACGACTATCCAAAATGCCAGATAAGCGATGACATTCATTAATGAAGGATGCGCGCGGTAGCCAGTGAGTGTGGCGACTAGCGTGCCGAATGGGCTACTGTCATCCAATATCATTGCGGTATTCCATAAGGGATCGATACCGGTTGGCAGAATTTCCCGATCAATTAATTTATCGATGCCGCTTTGAAATAGACCGCACGCGAGAAAGAGCAGCATAATTTCAGTTACCTGAAAGAATCTGCGCCAAGAGAATAGCTTGCCGCCTAATTGCAAAATATAAAAAGTCAGCAGCGCAAGCCCAAAACCTAATAGCACGGCAAGCAATTGCGAAGTGAGTAGCTGGGTGTTTTGCCCAAAACCTAGTCCATAAAGGAAGACAACGGTTTCGCTGCCTTCACGTGCGACTGCAATCGCAGCGAGTAACGTGATGCCCCACCAATTCGCATGTCGCACTTCTTTTTGTAGGGTTTGTTCCATATCTTTTTTAAGCGTGCGCCCATGTCGCTTGAGCCATAGAACCATCTGCACAATTAACACGCAGGCGGCGAGCATCATGATAATTTGGAAATTTTCTTGCGCTTCACTTGAGAGTACTTCGGTGAAGCCGATGAGTGCCCCTGCCAATAAAAGCGCTACGCACAAACCCAGCCCCACACCCGCCCATAAATAAGGCAAGCCACGTCGTACAGCACGATCACCATGCGTGAGCCAGGCATGCAAAATACCGATGACGAGCAGCGCTTCTACACTTTCTCGCCAAACGACAAACAATATTTGCCCCATTTGCTTTACTCCTGTGGACTGACTTTATTAACCCCGCTAGGCAGCGTGGCTTGGAGAACTAATCTAATGAACAACTGCTTAAGAACTTGTTTAGGGTTTTTCTGGTGGTCTTGTGCCGCCGCAGACAGTACAAAGACGTACGGCAAGGCGGCGCAAGGGCGTCAGGGAAAGCCTAAACAAGTTCTATTGCACGACGAGGACGCCTTGTGCAGTAGCCTGATGAAAATCATCAAAGAATTTATATTCGCCAGGCGATAACGAGCGGAACACAACAAATGAACTTGCGCCCGGCGCTAACACTTTTTCTTTACGCAATTGAATGCTTTCAAATTCGGCTGCACTGGTGCCCGAATTGGTGATTTCAATTTTGAAGCGTTGCTTAGCGGGTACCACAATGCGTTCTGGCGTCAGCTTGCCGTCTTTCATATCGAGCTGAAAGGTCGGTAGGTCTTCTGCGTGAGCTCCCCCTGTGAGGCAAGCATAAGCAATCAGCCATAGTGTTAACTTGAGATTGATTTTCATCTTCATGGGCTAAATACCTATTTGGCTGATTACAACTAAGGATTCCAAATAACGCTTAAAAAGGAACGAGGCACCCCTCACTAAAGATGAGAGATGCGACCAAGAGCAAGCTAACTTTTAATAACCGCCTTTTTTACCAATACCTGCAAAAACGAAATCATATTCAACGACAAAAGGTTTAAACCAAGGGCCAACGCCTGTCTCTTTATCAACATGGCGGCCGAATGAATGGTGACCAGTTTGTACAGGAGGGGAGATGAAGAATTTCAAATGATATTTGCCAGGCCCGAAAAGCTTAACGTTATCCCCATAATGCGGACCATCATTGGCGACCATTGGCATTAACTCGCCTTTAAGAACTTGCGGTGAGCCGGCTTTGGTTAACTCAAAACTAACTTGCAAATAAGGCATCCAATCGCCTTCGCCAAAGCCATTTAGGTTGTTTTTGGTCGCGTGAATGTCTGCTTCAAGATGAACATCTGCTTTCGCGGCAGGCAACATCATGTCATCAGGTTCCATTGTCACCGGCTGCAAATACACGGCGCCTATTTCCATGCCTGACTGAATGGCTGGTTTACCAATTGGATATTCGCGCGCTTGAGCACCATAAGCCATGCTCATTAAAACAGCTGCGGTGATAAAGCGAGAAGTGCGAGACATCAGCGTAGAAGACATTGAGGTTCCTCTTTCGGATAGGTGATGTGTGATGTGAATGGTAAGAAAGGTAAATGATAATGTGAACCATTCTTATTATGTGGCGAAGTGTAGCACTTTTTCTGTGAGTGTCTAGCTCATCAGTGAATATTGAGAGAAAGTAATCGGGAGTCTGTTTACGATTTTTCAAAAACATGAACCCCAGCATGTGCACCCCGTCACGTTAATATTTTTTCTTTTATTTCTTCTTTTGGGCGATGATGAACAAGTATTGAGATACCACCCAAGGCATCAGCATAAAAATGAAGTGGAGCAGGGTGAACCTACGTTAGCGATTAACGTTGTGCTGCTGAGCGATTGCTACGATTTGTCTCTTTGCGTGAGGTTTTTGATGGGCTGCCCCAAACGCTTTCAAAAAGAGCGCGATTGCGTTGAAGAATGTTGCGCAGCGCGTCTTCATCAAAGTTACCTTGATCAATAAATTCAGCCAGACGAAAAGTGTGAATCACATACAGATCAAGCGGAAAGCGTAAATCTTCAATATTTTTGCTTTTAGCAATCGCGATAGAGAGATGACTTTTCCAATATTCCAAACCAAAGCGAAAAGCCGTCTCAAATAATTGGCGACGCGCTTCCAAACGTCGTTGTTCGCGCGAACTGAGAAAAGAAGGCAGCGAGGCGAGTGCTGCTGAAAGAACCGTGCCGATGATACCTACGATGGCGATGATGGTTGTGTTATCCACAAAAGCTCCTAACGCAAGAGAAGCACCTGATTGTAAAAGGCACGGTCGTTTAACTCATTCAGTAAAGGGGCTGAGACTGTGGGTTGGATAGCAACACGCTTATCTTATTCAACGTTTTTATAGAGAAGGGGTAACTTTATGGCGCCAGTAAGAGAAAAATTGCAGTACGTTTATGCAGTTCTAGTGTGTTGGAGCGCCATGCGGAAATGGGAAGGGTAACGATGCTCTCGTTAGGTAACGTCAGATCAACGGCTACGCAGAGTAAAGTAGACGGCGCGCATGTTGTGCATAGCGCATTAAGTAAAGCTTGGTTGCGGTAAGGGGTTTCGATAAAAATTTGAGTTTGCTGCAGGCGGCGCGATTGTTGTTCGAATTCGCGTAAAGATTTTGTGCGCTCGGCTGCTGCGATTGGCAAATAACCGTGGAAGGCAAAGCGTTGTCCGTTTAAACCAGAAGCCATCAATGCGAGCAAAATAGAGCTAGGCCCAACTAATGGGACGACCCGAATACCGCGCTGATGAGCGCGCCTAACCAGCAGAGCGCCTGGGTCTGCAACGGCAGGGCAGCCGGCCTCAGAAACTAAGCCGCCATCGATACCATCGCCAAGCGGGGAGAGTAGATGATCAATTTCGGCTGCTGGCGTATTGACATTGAGCTCACGAATTTCAATTTGCTGCAGTGGACGCTCTACCCCCACTTTTTTTAAAAATGCCCGAGTTGATTTGGCATTTTCGCCAATGTAGTAGCTCAGTCGCGCTGCTTGTACGCGCACCGCAGTGGGGAGGACTGCATCGAGCATTGTGGCATCGTCTGCGCCGAGGGTGTTAGGGATGAGATAGAGGGTAGCGGCCATGGCGTTTAAACAGATCGACAGAAAATTGATTAAAGAGAGCGATTAAAAAGCGATACGCCAGCGGTGCGTAACATTTCAGTTAGCTTGATCAGAGGTAAGCCAATCAATGCAGTTGGATCTTTGCTATTAACTGACTCGAGTAACGCGATACCAAGTCCTTCAGCTTTGGCGCTGCCAGCGACATCGTAAGGTTGCTCGAGGCGCAAATAGGCATCTAATTCATCATCTGGCAAATCACGCAAACGGACATGGGTAATCACATTAGCCACTTGCGCGAAGTCACGCCTGGCATCATATAAGCATAGGGCACTATGAAATTCTACAGTGTGGTCGCGCATCATCTTTAGCTGTGCAAGAGCCGTTGCATGGTTGCCGGGTTTTCCCAGTTTTTGGTCATCACAGCAAGCGACTTGATCAGAGCCGATGATCAAAGCCTGAGGTGAGCTTACTGCGACCTTACGTGCTTTGGCTTCGGCGAGGCGCATCGCGGTAATTGCGGGTAATTCACCTGGGATAGGAGATTCGTCAATATCAGGGACGCTAACTGTAAAAGGCAAACCAAGTCTTTCAAGCAGTTCACGTCGATAAGGGGAGCTTGAGGCGAGAATCAGAGGGCCAGTAGTTAGGCTCGGCAAGGATAAATTCGACATAGTAAAAAACTATCTTTTAAAAATTTGAACTGAATAGTGTGCGTTGTTTAATTTATGTAATGCTTCTTGAAAGACATGTTAGTGGACACGTTGAGTCTTAATACCCTTTTTAAATTTGACTAGAAAAAGCAAAAAAGATAAGCTTGCCGGTTTTTCACGAGTCGGTCTTTTAGCGTTCGTTACAGTGAATGATCATTCAACGCTCGATCTCTTTGGATTTGCAAATAGCCAGCGCAGCCTCAGCGGCACGGCCTATCTAGAAGATTTGCCGCGCATATTAAACGAGGCAGCGCCTAATGCGCTAGAGCACAAGCTGGCCTTTTCCTGGCACGCTGTAGGCGAGCGCCGCGAAGTATTGGCGGATAAGGGAAAGACAGTTGCGCAAGCTTATTTGCGTCTGACGATTGACGGGGCTATTTGGCTTATCTGCCAACGCTGTTTGGAGCCTTATGAACAGCCCTTGTCGATAGAAGTGAGCTATCGAATTGTGGCGACTGAAGAGCAAGCTGAAGCTGCGCCGCCAGATGAAGATGTCGATGTTTTGGTTGGCTCGCGTCGTTTTAATTTACACGAGCTGTTGGAAGAGGAACTGCTTCTTGCCTTACCTTTAGTGCCTAAACATCCAGTATGCCCAAGCGCTCATCCCTCTTTGGCCGCAACACCGATGAATGAAGCTAAAACTACTGCAGCCCAAAGTCAGCAACAGGATATTTGTATTGATAACCCGTTTGCTGTATTGGCTGCGCTTAAGAAAAGTAACGATTCAAATTAATTGTGCGCCTAGCAGGCTATGCTAGAATTCGCGCCGCTTGTCCAAAAAGGTGTTTAAAAACAGTGTTTTGGCAGGTTCATAGGTTTTCAGGAGCTATCAATGGCAGTCTCGCAAAATAAAAAGTCCCCTTCACGCCGCGATATGCGTCGCTCACATGATGGGTTAAGCAACCCATGTTTGGCTGTTAGTAAAACGTCTGGGAAAGTCCATCGTTATCATCACATTGATGCTGACGGTATTTATCGCGGTCGTCAGGTCATTAGAAGAAAAGATTAATAGCGCGTTAGATGCTTTTGCAATCAACTCGCATTTACAACAATTCTTGGTTTGCTAGAACTTGTTTCAACAATGCGCTGAATCCCGGTTTTAGGTGATTTATGGATAAGCTTTTAGGCATTGCTGGAACGAAAGCAAAGAAAGCGGCACTTGATGCCGCTTTTGGTGTTTGTTTATTTGTCTGTTCTTCTGAAGTTGCATGACTATCAAGCTTACTATCGATTGCGGTGGGGGCGATCACGGACCATCCGTAACCGTTCCTGCCGCTGTTAATTTTGTACGCTCGCATAAAGATGTTGAGTTGATTCTTGTTGGTCGCCCAGAAGAAATCAAGGCTCAACTGAGTAAATGCCAAGCGCTGACAGAACCCGCGTTGACTATACAAACCGCGAGCGAAGTGGTGGCAATGGATGACTCAGTTGAAATCGCGTTGCGTAAGAAAAAAAACTCGTCAATGCGGGTTGCGCTTGAGTTAGTCAAAGCAGGGCAGGCACAGGCTTGTATATCTGCGGGTAATACAGGCGCGTTGATGGCCGTGTCGCGTTATGTGCTTAAAACACTGACAGGAATCGAGCGGCCAGCTATTGCAGCAGTGATGCCTAATCTGCATGGCTACACGACAGTGCTTGATTTAGGCGCGAACCTGGATTGCGAACCGCATCATTTATTGCAGTTCGCGCAGATGGGGCATGCGCTTGTGTCTGCTGTAGACGGCAAGGAGAACCCCAGTATCGGCTTACTCAATATTGGCGAGGAAGCGATCAAAGGCAACGACAGAATCAAGCGAGCTGGTGAATTATTGCGCACAAGTAAGCTGAATTTTTACGGCAACGTCGAAGGCAACGATATTTATAAAGGCACAACCGATATTATTGTTTGCGATGGTTTTGTCGGTAATGTAGCACTCAAAACCTCTGAGGGCTTGGCCCAGATGTTAGGTCAAATGCTTAAAGAAGAGTTCTCCCGTTCATGGTTAAGCAAATTAATGGCATTGATTGCGCTGCCTGTGTTGAAGCATTTTAAGCAACGTGTCGATCATCGACGTTATAACGGCGCTGCTTTATTAGGTTTGCGTGGTGTCGTCATTAAAAGCCACGGCTCGGCCGATGCGTATGCGTTTGAGTGGGCGATTAAACGAGGCTATGATGCATTGCGCAATAATATGCAGCAACGGCTAATTCGTGCGATGGAAGAAAATGGCACAGCGCACAGTGCACAGTGATCTGCCAGCTAATTCAACGATCTATTCTAGTGAGCTGCCTGCACAGTTCACTACTCTTTCCTAGAAAGCGTCATGTTAACGCCTCCTCCTTTGTCCCGTTATTCTCGTCTATTAGGTACAGGTAGCTGCCTACCTAATATCCCTATCACTAACCAGGATTTGGCTAAACGTTTAGCCGCTCAAGGTATCGAGACCAGCGATGAGTGGATTACCACGCGCACAGGTATTCGCACCCGTTACTTTGCTGAGCCTCACGTTAGTACCAGCGAGCTTGCGCTGCAAGCCTCGCAGCGTGCGTTAGAAAACGCAGGGATTGACGCGCAAGAAATTGATCTTATCGTCGTTGCAACGTCTACCCCAGATTATGTTTTTCCGAGTACTGCTTGCCTATTGCAAAAGAAATTAGGTATTCGTAATGCAGGGGCGGCTTTTGATGTGCAGGCCGTGTGTTCAGGCTTTATCTATGCGTTGACGGTAGCCGATAGCTTAATTCGCAGCGGTGCGCATCGCACGGCATTGGTTGTAGGCGCCGAAACTTTCTCTCGTTTGCTTGATTTTAAAGACCGCACGACCTGCGTTTTATTTGGTGACGGAGCGGGTGCAGTAGTGCTTTCAGCTTCCGATGAGCCTGGCGTGCTCGCTAGCGCGCTGCATGCGAATGGCCAATATGCAGATCTTCTCTGCGTGCCAGGTAACGTTAATAATGGTGCGATTGCGGGTGAGGCTTTCTTGCATATGGATGGACAGGCGATCTTTAAGCTAGCCGTTAATGTACTGGAGAAAGTTGCGCTTGAAGCGTTGCAAAAAGCAAATTTATCGCCGAACGAGATTGATTGGCTGATTCCTCATCAAGCCAATATACGCATTATGGAAGGCACTTGCCGTAAGTTAGGCTTGTCTGCTGAAAAAATGGTCGTCACCGTAGACCAGCATGGCAATACGTCAGCCGCTTCAATTCCGCTCGCGCTTGATGCAGCAATGCGTGATGGACGTATTAAGCGGGGTCAGCATGTGGTGCTTGAAGGGGTAGGTGGGGGACTCACTTGGGGCGCATCAGTTATTCGTATTTAAAGAATATTGAATCAGCCCAAAAAAATACGCTATGCATCTTTACGACAAACATTGCTAAAGAATTGTAGGTTGGGGTGAGGCAGAAACCCCAACATATAGGCTAATAACTTCCATTCTGTTCTTTTAAAAAATCTAAAGCAGGTTCTTATAAAGAGCGTGAATAGTTTCTCAGAGACGTCATCATGAAATTTGCTTCTGTATTCCCCGGTCAAGGCTCGCAATCGATTGGCATGCTCAGTCCGTTTGCTGATTTGCCAGTTGTGAAAGAAACCGTGGCTGAAGCGTCTGAAGCGCTACACCAAGATCTCGGTAAGTTAATGGCCGATGGCCCTGCTGAGGCATTAAATTTAACCGTCAACACACAGCCTGTCATGTTGACTGCAGCGTATGCGATTTATCGAGCTTGGCTTGCAGCAGGTGGGCCAGTGCCCTCTATCGTGGCGGGTCATAGTTTGGGTGAATACACTGCGTTGGTAGCGGCAGGTGCGATTGCTTTTCACGATGCAGTCTCGTTGGTACGTTTTCGCGCGCAGGCAATGCAAGAGGCAGTACCTGCTGGCACCGGTGGCATGGCGGCTATCCTTGGTCTGGATGATGCTACTGTTATCACACTCTGCGCTGAAGCGAGTACAGCGGGCAATATAGTCGAAGCGGTTAATTTTAATGCGCCAGCGCAAGTGGTCATTGCTGGTCACCAAGCAGCGCTCGAGCGAGCTTGTGAACTAGCTAAAGCGAAAGGGGCTAAGCGAGCCTTGCCGCTACCTGTTTCTGCTCCATTTCATTCTTCTCTACTGAGTCCCGCATCAGATCAATTGCGTGAATACCTAAGAACGGTTGACGTACGTGCCCCGCAGATTCCGATAATTAACAATATCGATGTTGCGCTTGAATCTTCACCTGACAAGATCAAAGACGCGTTAGTGCGCCAGGTAGCGGGTCCCGTGCGTTGGGTAGAGTGTATGCAAGCGATATCGCGCATGGGTATCACAAACGTATTAGAGTCAGGTCCAGGCAAGGTATTAACTGGCTTGACCAAGCGCATCGATAGTGCGATGAATGCCCTCGTTATTAGTGATCCGGATTCATTGGCGCAAACAATACAGTTGGTGCACGAACAAGCAGGTGCTTAAAGCGAATTTGCTTAACGGGTGAAACCGGTCTTCTTTCATTGGTCCTTTCTGGGAAAGGCAATAATTCAAGTTAACTTAAAGATTAAATATTTTTTGCGGAGTGAAAGTAATGGAAAAAACTCTAGCTAAACAGATCGCACTTGTTACCGGAGCCTCGCGCGGCATTGGTCGTGCGATTGCGCTAACGCTTGCGCGAGCTGGTTGCACCGTACTTGGCACAGCAACGAGCGAAGCTGGTGCGGCTTCTTTTAGCGAAGCATTGGCGGCAGAAAATTTAGCTGGACGTGGCGTAGTGTTAAATGTGGATGATGGCACTGCAGCTGAAGAACTTATCGCGGCGACCGTTAAAGAATTCGGAGCACTTTCTATATTAGTCAACAACGCAGGCATCACCCGCGATCAACTCGCATTGCGTATGAAAGATGAAGATTGGGATGCGGTGATGGCGACTAATCTAAAAGCTGTCTTCCGCCTCTCACGCGCAGCGCTACGTCCGATGATGAAAGCACGCGGTGGGCGCATTATTAATATCACTTCGGTGGTAGGTGCGATGGGTAACCCAGGACAAGCTAATTATGCAGCGGCAAAAGCTGGCGTCACGGGGATGACGTATGCGTTAGCGCGCGAGGTTGGTAGCCGTGGTATTACGGTTAATTGCGTGGCGCCTGGTTTTATTGCAACAGAAATGACCCAAGTTTTGCCAGCTGAACAGCAAGCAGCGTTGCAAGCGCAAATTCCGTTAGGCCGCTTAGGAAGTCCTGAGGACGTGGCTCACGCCGTTTTATTTTTGGCTTCTGAGCAGGCCGCTTATATTACCGGAACAACTTTGCATGTAAATGGCGGCATGTTTATGAATTAGGCAGAAATTATCATTGAATAATGACCTCATTTTTAATGGTTTAACGGAGGTTCTTTTTTCATGAGATAAACCTGCTAAAATGCGCGCCTCGCACTTTATGAAACTACCCTGGAGGGATTGATGAGTGATTTAGAAAAGCGTGTCAAGACGATCGTAAGTGAACAGCTTGGCGTTTCCGTAGAAGAAGTCAAAAATGAAGCTTCATTCGTGAATGATCTTGGTGCCGACTCGCTGGACACGGTTGAGCTTGTAATGGCGCTTGAAGATGAATTTGGCATTGAAATCCCTGATGAAGAAGCCGAAAAAATCACGACAGTGCAGCACGCAATTGATTATGCTCGCGCCCACGAAAAAGCAGCTGGCGAATAATATTGGAATCTCTGCATAACCCTAAGGGAAGTCCTGAATAAATCGAGAGCAAGGCACGCCTTTGCTGTCGGTACACTAGTACGGTAAGGGGCCTTGGTTGTTTATCCTGCCGTTCTTGGTGTATTCAGCCGCTACTCTAACGAGGTGTTATGCGGTGGTTTTTATCTGCATACTGATGGCCATAGTGTTCAACAGCTTGAAGTATTTTTCGAGTGATTTGACGTTGCCCTCCTTTATTTTTTGTACTCATGTACTGTTTAAATAAAGGAGGGTGCGTGGTAAGCCATTCGGGAAATCTTTTATCCGCTGAGCACTGTGGCTTTTTTATCGAAAAGAGAGGGTAGTATGAGCCGTCGTCGGGTTGTTGTGACAGGTTTAGGTCATATTTCTCCAGTTGGCAATACAGTTGCTGAAGGCTGGGCTAACCTTATCGCAGGTCGCTCTGGTATTGCCACCATCACTAAATTTGATGCTTCGAATTTTTCTACCCGTTTTGCTGGTGAAGTAAAAGGGTTTGACATTGAACAATATCTGCCTGCTAAAGAAGCACGCCATATGGATACTTTCATTCATTATGGTGTTGCTGCAGGTATGCAGGCGATGCAAGACAGCGGCCTTGAAGTGAGCGAAAGCAACGCGGAGCGAATTGGGATTACCATCGGCTCAGGAATTGGTGGCTTGCCAATGATTGAAGCGACCCAGACTGAATTACTCAACCGCGGCCCACGCCGTATTTCACCGTTCTTTGTGCCAGCATCGATTATCAATATGATTGCTGGTCATTTGTCGATCCACTTCGGGATTAAAGGGCCAAATCTGGCGTTGGTGACGGCTTGTACTACAGGTACGCATTCAATTGGTGAAGCAATGCGCATTATTGAGTACGGCGACGCAGATGTAATGCTGGCCGGTGGTGCTGAAGCAACCGTATCGCCACTTGGTATTGGCGGCTTTGCTGCGGCGCGTGCACTGTCGCAACGCAATGATGATCCGGCTGCTGCGAGCCGACCCTGGGACAAAGACCGAGATGGTTTTGTATTAGGCGAAGGAGCTGGCGTGTTAGTGCTCGAAGAATACGAGCATGCGAAAGCACGAGGCGCGAATATTTACTGTGAATTGGTCGGCTATGGCCGCAGCGGCGATGCCTATCATATGACCGCTCCCTGTACTGATGGAGACGGTGCGCGGCGCTCAATGAAAAATGCATTGCAAAATGCCTGCCTCAATCCTGAAGAAATTAGTTATGTGAATGCGCATGGCACAGCCACACCGCTTGGTGATATAGCAGAAACGGTTGCGGTCAAAGGAGTATTTGCCTCACACGGAGCTATACCGGTTGTTAATTCAACTAAATCAATGACAGGCCATTTATTAGGCGCGGCTGGCGGCATTGAGGCGGTGTTTACGACGCTTGCGATTAAACACCAGATATCGCCACCGACGATTAATTTGGATAATCCTGATCCTGAATGTGATCTTGATTATTGCGCAAATACAGCGCGTGAGATGGAAATTAAAGCCGCCATTTCTAATTCATTTGGCTTTGGTGGAACAAATGGCACGCTAGTATTTAAGCGTATTTAATATGGTAGAGGAACCTGTTTAGATTTTTCTCTGGCACTAGGCCTCTTTGCTGTGCCTATTTGTACTGGTAGCAAAGGCTTACAGCCATTAGGAAGAGCCTAAACAGGTTTAGAATAAAGTAGTGTTAAAGGTTCCTTAACTGACGTTGATATATTGGAAGTGCAGCGCGCTAGCCTGGCGCCTGCGCTGCACTTTGAGAATGGCTGCTATGAATGGATTCGCCGGGTGAGTGAAAAAGATATTGATCTAGCTCTGGTTGAACGTACATGCAAAGGTGATAAAGCTGCTTTCGAATTATTGGTAGCTAAGTATCACCGGAAAGTCATCCGTCTTATTTCTAGGCTTGTGCGAAATTCTGATGAGGTTGAAGATATTGCACAAGACGCGTTTATTAAAGCGTATCGCGCGCTACCTCAATTCCGTGCAGAGTGTGCGTTCTATACTTGGCTATACCGGATCGCTCTTAATACCGCGAAAAATTATTTGACAAGCAGTGCCCGCTCCGTATCCTCTTCATTCCAGACTGATCTAAACGAAACTGAAGCCATTGAAGATCTTGCTACACCTGAAGCAACTTTGATGAGTAAGCAGATTGCAGAGGCAGTGAAAATGGCGATAACTGTTTTGCCCAAGGATTTACGCACCACGATTATGCTGTGCGAAATCGAGGGCTTAGGTTATGAGGAAATTGCTCGAGTCATGGGGTGTCCTCTTGGTACGGTCCGCTCACGTATTTTTCGAGCGCGCGAGACAATTGCAGCAAAATTGCGACCTTTGCTTGACACATCGACAAAGAAGCGGTGGTAGGCACCTTGAAACTAAGGAAATGGGTACGAAAAAGCCAGGGAAAAGGTATCTAATGGAGACTGAACGAACCCCAGCACAAGAACTTTCTCGTGCTGAAATATTGTCTACGCTTGCCGATGATGAAGCGCTTGATAATTTAGATCACTTGCTTACCGATTTTAATCAGAGTGATTCTCTGCGTTGGTCTCGCTATCACTTAATTGGTGATGCGTTGCGCACCATGGATTTCACGGAGTCTGAAAGAAAGACGCACGCTTTCTTGGCTCGCTTCTCTAAAAGATTGGCTCAAGAGCCGCCATTACCCCCACCTGTTTCATGCTACAAGCGACTTTTGCAGTATTTGCAAAAATTACGACGCTGTTTGCTTCCTGCTACTGTGTTAGCGGCTGTTCCTGCGATGTTGGCTTGGATGATGGCACTGCAGTTGCACAGAATAGAAGCGCCTTCTAACCAGATATCGCAAATGTCCGCGATATCTGCGCAAAGAGCGCAGCCTCATTTGCCGACGCCTCCTTCAGGGCATAAAGCAAATAAAGTCTCTTGCAAAGAACTTGTTCCTTATTTGGAAGCACATCAGCAATTTTCCATTAATCCAGTGATGGGATCCACATTAACTTATGTTCGTACTACGGCGCATCTGTAGCAGATTGTTGACCAAGGAATATCTACGTTGAGTGAGTAGGCATGAGGTTATCGCGAATCATGGGGATTTTGCCTCAGAGCCTGTCTACAAATAGTCTAAAAGGCCGCGGCCTGCGCATTTGCTATAAGCCTTGGGTGAGGCTCCCCCTCCTTATGTACGCCGCCGGAAAAGAAGGTTGCTGAAAAGTTTAGCTAGCTAAGAGCGTTTCTTGGCTGACCGTTTTTTAGACAATTTGTCGGCAGGCTCTCAGGAAGCGCTGAATCAATCGAGCGCAATGCATGCCTTTGTTGCCAGTACATGAGTATTAGCCGCGGGCCTCAGTTGATTATTCTGCCATCTTTGGTTTATTCAGATCTTCCTAATCGTTGTGAACGAGCGTTGAAATCTATGTTTATCAAAAATCAAAGCAGCTTACGGTTATGGAAAAGCTTATTTTTTGTTGCCGCCTGCCTGGTTCGAATCTGCGCTGCATTGGCTCAAGTACCCCTGCAAGAGCAGTTTAAAGATCTGCCTGCTAAGCCATACGACTCAGACGCCAATGTAGTGTCTTCTGAGCAAAATGCATCTTTGCTGTCCGTACAAAAATACGGCAAAGAGCTGCAAGGGATCCAGGAGGACTCTAAAATTGCCACTCAATTTGGGACCTGGCTATGGTTTTCCTGGCTGCCTGACATCGACGAACACAATACCGATACGTATGGCAAGGCGGTGCAGGGGTATCAGCAAGAACCTAAAGCCGTTAATCAATTTAGAACCTGTTCAGGATCTTTCTGGTGGTCTTGCGCAAATGCGTACGACAAGGAAGCGCAAGGGTGCTTGGGAGGCTCTAAGCAGGTTCTCAAGAAATGGCTTGAGTGTACGCATCGTAGAGCCCAAGAGCTGAGTTATCGCGGCATATTCGTTTATCAGCGTGGCAATCTGGTGCAAGCGTCGCGCATTGTGCACTACGTTGAAGGTGCGCATGAGTATGAACACATCGAAAATCTTGATGGTCCGCTGCATCAAATGTTGCGTGTTAATGATGAGGTTTATACCCTTCATCTAGGACCTAGAGTCTGCGTGATTGAGCAACAACAGAATAAAGACACTTTTCCCGCGCTATTCTCGGCCAATGGTAATCAAGTGGACCAGGTATACACTTTACGCCGGCACGGTAGTGAGCGGGTAGCTGGCATTGATAGTGATGTCGTTGAATTAGCGCCTAAAGACAAATACCGTTTTGCTTACAAATTGTGGACTGATAAAGAGACGCATCTGCTTTTGCGTATGCAAATTCTGGATGCGCATGGAAAAGTACTTGAGCAAGTCGCTTTTTCTCAGATCTGGATGGGCGGCAAGCCGAGCGCAAAAGATAAAATTATTGCGCAAGCGCAGGCGGCTAAAGATTTGCATGTTGTTCGTCCGCCACTGCCTAAGCCGATTGATATGGCTGCGCTTGGTTGGCACATTAATTCTACGGTGCCAGGGTTCCAAAAATTGCGGGAGTTGCATCGCTTCATCGTATCGCCTTATGCTGACACGCCTGCACTTGAAGTTGATCAAATTGTATTCTCTGATGGTTTGGCAGCGGTCTCTGTTTTTGTCGAAAAATTGACTGCACGCTCACGCCGTGAAGGAACGAGTAGTTTGGGTGCCTCTCATATGTTAGTGAAACGTGTCGGAAATGCTTGGATTACGCTGATTGGCGAAGTACCGCAGGAGACTTTGCAGCAGTTTCTAGCTGCCATAGAATACCGTTCTCTTAAGTAAACAATTTAGATTAACTATGTCCTCGCGTTATTTCGTGAACCTAATCTCTATCTCATCAGCGCTGCGTGTTGTTTGCCGGGGTTTGATCGTCTCATTTTTAATGAGTGCCGTGCTCGGCTTGGCGACCATTGATGCGATTGCAGCACCAGCAACGGCGAGTTTGCCAGATTTCACGATACTGGTCGAAAAGATTGGCCCAGCGGTTGTGAATATCCGTACGACAGAGCAGGTACAAGCTAGAGTAAGAAATGGCTTATCCCCTGATGTAAACAGCGATGAGCTAGTCGAATTTTTTCAGCGTTTCTTTGGTTTTTCCATTTTTCCGCCTCAATCTGAGCGAGGGCAGCCTTATGCTGTACCTGACGCTACTGTCCCTCTTGAGCGTAATAGCGGTCTAGGCTCTGGTTTCATTATTTCCTCTGATGGCTATATCTTGACGAATACGCATGTGCTCGAAGAGGCAGATAACATTTACGTCAGACTAGTCGATAAGCGTGAATTTAAGGCAAGGTTAATCGGTGCCGATGCGCGCACTGATATCGCATTGATTAAGATCGATGCTAATAATTTACCTGTTGCTGCAATTGGTGACTCTAACAAAGTGCGGGTAGGTGAATGGGTGCTCGCAATTGGTTCGCCATTTGGCTTTGACAGTACGGTGACGGCTGGCATTGTGAGTGCGAAGGCACGCACGACAGGTAGCGATTACTTGCCGTTTATTCAGACAGATGTGGCAGTGAATCCAGGCAATTCAGGCGGCCCACTGATCAATATGCAAGGTGAAGTGATCGGGATTAACTCGCAAATTTATAGCCGTACAGGCGGCTTTATGGGGATCTCGTTTGCGATTCCGATTGATGAAGCGATGCGCGTGGTGAAACAGTTAAAAGCGACGGGCAGAGTGGTGCGTGGCCGTTTGGGCGTAGTCGTTAGCCCCGTCACACAAGACGTTGCTGATTTGCTTGGATTGCCACATGCAAATGGCGCTTTGATCAATCGTGTTGAGCCAGCTAGCCCGGCAGCGCATGCAGGTATCCAGGCTGGTGACATCATTTTAAAATTTGACGGTAAGTCTATTGATAACGCTAGTGGTCTATCGAGATTGGTAGGAGAGAGCAAACCTGGCGCACGCGCGACAGTCAGTGTATGGCGCAAAGGGAAAATTCATCATTTACCAGTCACAATCGCTCAAGAGCAGCTCACTACTCAGCTTGCGCAAAGTAAAAAGCCTGCATCAAATGAATCAACAAAAAATCCTTTAGGGTTAATCGTGAGAGATATCCCTGAGCAGCAGCTTAAAGCGCTTAAGCTAAAGCAAGGGGTATGGGTTGAAGCAGTGGATGGACCAAAGGGACCAGCTGCTCGTGCAGGATTACGCAGAGGAGATATTGTGCTGCGTGTAGGCGATACGGATATTGTTAATGCCGCTCAATTTAATCAAGTTGTGCGTGCGCTTAATCTATCCAAAAGAATTGCTGTATTGGTGCGCCGTGATGGCATCACTCAATTTGTTCCTATACAGCCTCACGCTAGCAAATAAAAAAAACGCTGCATCGCCCCTGTAGCAAGGAATGTCGACGCAGACAGTACATTAGTATGGCAAGGGATTTCTCTGATCATCCTGCCGCTACAGAGTTGAGGCAGAGATTGTTAAGCTTGGAAAGGAACACCCCAACCAATAATTCAGCTAGAATCCGAGGCTGTCAATTGATTTTAAATGAGCATGCTCTCTGTTCGGGCATGCTTTTTTGTTTGCCCTAAGAACCTGTTTAGGATTTCCCTGACGCCTCCTTGCCGTTGCATTTGGTACTGTCTCTGTCAGCGCAAGGCCACCGGGAAGACCCTACACTGGTTCTTATATAAAAGGGTTGCTAATTTTTCCACTTCTTACCTAACTTCACCTGAATGCGTCAGGACCATATTCGTAACTTCTCGATTATTGCGCACATTGATCACGGTAAATCGACGCTGGCTGATCGTATCATCCAGATTTGCGGCGGCTTATCAGATCGAGAAATGGAAGCGCAAGTACTAGATTCGATGGCGCTCGAGCGCGAGCGTGGCATCACCATTAAAGCGCAAACTGTCGCTCTCACTTATCGTGCCCGCGATGGCAAGGTTTACAACCTAAACTTGATTGATACCCCAGGCCACGTCGACTTTTCTTATGAAGTCAGCCGTTCTCTATCTGCCTGCGAAGGGGCACTGTTAGTGGTTGACGCGAGCCAAGGAGTTGAAGCGCAAACCGTAGCGAATTGCTATACCGCGCTAGACCTTGGGGTTGAGGTAGTACCCGTACTGAATAAAATCGATCTGCCATCAGCCAATCCCGAAAATGCGATTCAAGAAATTGGTGAAGTGATTGGTATTGATGCCACTGATGCGATACGCTGCAGCGCAAAAACCGGTGAAGGCGTGGTTGATGCGCTAGAAGCGTTAATTGCCCAAGTCCCTCCGCCAACAGGCGATCCTGAAGCGCCATTGTCAGCGTTAATCCTTGATTCGTGGTTTGATCAATACGTCGGTGTTGTGATGCTTGTGCGAGTGATGAATGGCACACTTAAAGCGAAAGATTCAATTCGCTTTATGGCGACCGGCGCCCATTTTTTAGTTGAGCAAGTGGGTGAGTTCACGCCCAAATCACAAACGCGTCCCAATTTGTCGGCAGGCCAAGTCGGTTTTGTCATTGCGGGCATTAAAGAATTAAAAGCCGCGAAAGTAGGGGACACCATTACGCTGGTTAGCCGACCCACTAGCGCGCCATTGCCTGGCTTTAAAGAAATTAAGCCACAGGTCTTCGCCGGTATCTATCCCGTCGAATCTAATCAATACGATGCACTACGCGAATCATTAGAAAAACTCAAATTAAATGATGCGGCTTTGCAATATGAGCCCGAAGTGTCGCAAGCGCTTGGTTTCGGTTTCCGCTGCGGCTTCCTTGGCTTATTGCATATGGAAATTGTGCAGGAGCGCCTAGAACGTGAATTTGGGATGAACCCCATTACCACTGCGCCGACGGTGATCTATGAGGTGCAGCTGCGCGATGGCTCAGTCGAGATGATCGAAAATCCATCCAAAATGCCTGATGCCGGTAGGATTGAGCAAATAAGAGAACCTATCGTTACGCTTAATCTTTACATGCCGCAAGAATATGTAGGTTCGGTGATTACCCTTTGCACCTACAAGCGTGGCGTACAGATCAATATGCTGTATCACGGCCGTCAAGTGCAGCTCATTTATGAGATGCCAATGGCGGAAATTGTCTTCGATTTCTTTGACCGTTTAAAGTCTATCTCGCGTGGTTATGCCTCGATGGATTATGAGTTTAAAGAATATCGTCCCTCGGATGTTGTGAAGGTGGATATGCTAATTAATAGTGAAAAGGTAGATGCTTTATCCATCATCGTCCATCGTTCACAAAGTCAATCTCGAGGGCGTGAGGTAGCAGCCAAGATGCGCGAGATCATTCCACGCCAAATGTATGACGTAGCGATTCAAGCAGCGATTGGGGGCAATATTATTGCTCGCGAAAATGTGAAAGCGCTGCGTAAAAATGTGATCGCCAAGTGTTATGGTGGGGATATCACCCGCAAGAAAAAACTTTTAGAAAAGCAAAAACAAGGCAAGAAACGAATGAAACAGGTGGGTAGCGTTGAAATTCCGCAAGAAGCTTTTCATGCGATTCTCCATCTAAAGAATAGTTAGAAATCAAGAACTTGTTTAGCATATTTCCGCTGGCTTTGTGTCGATATTGAAATACAACCGGTGCGGCGCAGAGTCCAACGGAAACGCTAATAGATTCTTGGAACTTGTACATGTGGTCGCTGGTCTAAACAAACCTTAGAACCTGTCCATAATCTTTTAAAAAAGCGACTTAGAGGCTTGTATAAGCTCATGTTGGGGTTCCTTCGTCACCCCAACCTACGACTTTTCGGCAAATTTTGTAGGTTGGGGTGAGGAACGAACCCCAACGTGACGGCTAATAACCTCACAAAACACTCTTCTTTGAGATTGTGGACAGGCTCTTAGACAAGAAGAAGTAACTTTTTAATTAAAACGCGGATTATTTATGAACTTTGCGCTCATTCTTTTTACGCTAATGATTCTCACAGGCATTGCATGGATTGCTGATCGGCAAATATGGTTGCCGCGCCGTCGTCGTGCTGCTGATGCCGCGGTGATTGAATATGAGCGACGCCAGCAGCGTTCGGAAAATTCCCTAACAGATAAACAAGTTGCGCAAGCGCATGCACTGTTACGAGAAAAAGTGTTAAAGCAGCCGTGGTGGCTCGAATACTCAGCTGGCTTTTTCCCTGTCATTTTAACGGTGTTTATCCTGCGCTCATTCGTTGCTGAGCCGTTCAAAATTCCATCAGGTTCGATGATGCCAACGCTTTTGACAGGCGACTTTATTTTGGTTAACAAATTTGAATATGGCATTCGGTTGCCTATTCTGAATCGGAAGATTCTAGGTAATCACCATCCAAAACGAGGCGATATTATTGTGTTTCGCTATCCTAAGGATGAATCGATTGACTATATTAAGCGAGTCATTGGTCAGCCAGGGGACACGGTCGCTTACTTAGATAAGCAATTAACGATTAATGGTAAGCCTGTACCAACGCAAGCATTACCTGATTTTTTTGATGAAGAGAATAGTACTTATCTTAAGCATTATCAGGAAACCATTAATAATAAAAAAATTACTGTATTAAATAATCCATCCGCTCCCCCCTTTGTGATCGGTGCGGATGATTTTTTATTTCGTAAAAATTGCGAATATAGCGGCACTGGGGTCGTTTGTAAGGTTCCACCTGGTCACTATTTCGTGATGGGTGATAATCGAGACAATAGTTTAGATAGTCGTTATTGGGGCTTTGTACCCGATCAAAACTTGATCGGCCGCGCCTTTTTTATTTGGCTAAATTTTAAAAATTTAAAGCGTATTGGCAGTTTTGATTAAAGTCCGTTCGCAGTACAAGCGTTCTATTTCACTCGCCCTCTTTAGAAGCTCCGTAGCAAGAAATACCGACGTAGACAGTACATTAGTGCAGCGAGGAAGTAGACCTCGCTATGAGGTTTCTAGAACTCGTTTCATCAATGTCTAAAAGGTTGTCAGCGGGGGGAGGCCGGAGCGGAGGAACCGGAGTGTACTCGACGTACATGAGGATTCCGAGCACCGCCCGACCGCCGATCACGGCCTTTTAGGCATTTATGGAATGAGTTCTAAAGAGGGTTTGAAGCATGCCGAGCAATCTGCGCTGCGACTGTCGAGGAAGGTTATGCCTTTATCTGAATTAGAAAATCGGCTGCATTATAAATTTCAGCGAGTGGATTTGTTACGGCGCGCACTTACGCATCGAAGCTATAGCGCGTCGCATAATGAGCGACTCGAATTTCTTGGTGACTCCGTTTTAAATTGCGCAGTAGCAGCACTCTTATTTGAGCGTTTCTCAAAATTACCCGAGGGTGATCTATCTCGCGTGCGCGCTAATCTGGTTAAGCAGCAGTCACTGTTTAAAATCGCGCAAACCCTGAATCTCGCCAAATTTTTGCAGCTAGGTGAAGGTGAGCTTAGGAGTGGTGGTCTTGAACGTCCTTCAATTTTGGCCGATGCGCTGGAAGCGATCTTGGGCGCTATTTATCTTGATCGAGGGTTTGAGGCGGCACGAGCAGTGATTAATCATCTGTACGCGCCGCTGGTTGAACAGACTGACCCTCATACATTAGGTAAAGATGCCAAAACGCTGCTCCAAGAGTGCCTGCAAGGCCGCAAAATTGCATTGCCACACTATACGGTGACTGCAACGCGTGGCGCCGCACATAGCCAGCAATTTGAAGTTGAGTGTGAAGTTGCTAAATTGAATATTAAAGTCTCTGGCATAGGCGCAAGCCGTCGTGCGGCTGAGCAAGCGGCTGCTAAACGTATTTTAGAAATAGTGCAAGCAGCGCCATTTAACTTTTCTTTAGATGCATCGTGAATCGAAGATGTGTCTGTTAATCGATGAATACCATGCACGAAACTGATTTTCGCTGTGGCACGATTGCCCTGGCTGGACGTCCCAATGTAGGCAAATCCACGTTGCTCAATGCGCTGGTTGGACAAAAAGTGAGCATCACTTCGCGTAAAAGCCAAACCACGCGCTCTCAAATTACTGGTATTCGCACGCTTGATCGAGTGCAATACATTTTTATCGACACACCAGGTTTTCAAACTCGGTATAGCGGCGCGCTTAACCGCACCATGAACCGCACCGTGAAAGCCACAGTCGACACAGCCGATGTCGTATTGTTTGTCGTAGAAGCCAATCATTTTGGTCCGGAAGACGAAAAAGCCTTATCTGTTATACCTGCTAACACAACGACGCTATTAATTGCGAATAAACTAGATCGCATCAGAGATAAAGCAAAACTGCCGGAATTTCTGCAGCAGATGGCGAGTTTACGTAATTTTTGTGAAATCGTGCCATTGTCCGCTAAGCGCCCAGATCACGTGCAAGCATTACTGCAACTGATCGGTGGCTATTTGCCGCAGGGAGAGCCAATCTACGATGAAGACACGCTGACTGAGCATAACGAACGCTTTCTAGCAGCTGAAATCATTAGAGAGAAAGTATTTCGTTTAACAGGCGATGAATTGCCTTATACGAGTACGATAGTTATTGATAAGTTTGAAGAAGAAGGTCGTTTACGCCGTATCTTTGCTACGATTTTGGTTGATCGACCCAGCCATAAAGCGATCGTGATTGGCGCGAAAGGAGCCAAATTAAAACAGATTAGCTCGCAAGCACGCTTAGATATGGAGCAGCTTTTTGATGGCCCGGTTTATTTAGAAGTGTGGGTAAAGGTAAAAAAACTAGAGGCGCAATAAAGAACTTGTTTAGGCTTTTCCGAGTGCCCTCGCGCCGCCTTGCCGTACTATAAGTTGTATTGTCTGCGGTGGCGCGAGGCTACTAGGAGGCCCTAAACAAGTTTTTATAGCCTGTGCAAACTAAATTCACATAATGCTGATTTGGTATTTCCTTTTGTCAGATTTATGCTGAGAGTATAAGTATTCATCATTTATTCGCTTGCTATGCCGATGGTGGCATGGTGCAGGTAACAGATTGAGATAAGTGACCACCGATCTTCCTCCCACGACTGAGCCCAACGTGCGCAAGCGTACGCGAGAAAGCTCGCGCGTCACCGAACAGCCTGGTTTTGTACTACATCGTTCCCCCTACCGCGAAACAAGTTTAGTTATAGATGTTTTTAGCCGTGATTATGGTCGCTTAACTTTATTAGCAAAGGGAGCTAAGCGTCCTCATTCTGCTCTACGTGGTGTGTTGCAAACGTTTCAACCTTTAGCGTTTGGGTGGAGTGGTAAATCTGAAATGCGTACTCTCACGCGCGCTGATTGGGTCGGGGGGATGCAGCCATTAGTTGGCGATGCACTATTATGTGGCTTTTACGTGAATGAATTGCTTGCGCGTTTTTGCGCACGTGAAGATGTTTACCTGCAACTTTTTAATCATTACACGTTGACGTTGACACGTTTGGCCACAGGTGTGCCGAGTAGCCCTACATTACGTTCCTTTGAGCGCATGTTATTGCAAGAGACGGGTTATGCGAGAGAATTTGATCGTTTGGCCAAAACGCGTGATTTAGTCTCGCCTACCAATAGTTATGTCTTTGAGCCTGATTATGGCGTGCGAGAAGTACGTACTAGCGATCCAACATATTGGCCAATCGTGCGAGGTCAAACGCTGATTGATATGGAACATGATGACTATGCGTCGGTCCTTACGCTTATGCAAAGTAAAAACCTGATGCGATTTTTATTGCACCATTATTTAGGTGGAGCGCCATTGCATACGCGTCAGATTTTGGCTTCTGTTTTAAAAATAGCAAAAGGGTAGAGTTGAAGATATCCATTTGACGAATACATTGCCGCGCTGAACAGACAGCTTCCCAGCACTAACACGTTCGGTTTTAACCAAGCTACAAACATATATGAGCCGCTTTTTCCCTGCTTTAGATGGCATCAGATTAGGTGTCAATATCGATCATATTGCTACGCTGCGTAATGTGCGTGGTACGGATTATCCGAGTCCATTAAAAGCCGCGCTTGCGGCTGAAGAGGCAGGAGCGGATCTCATTACGCTACATTTGCGCGAAGACCGTCGGCATATTCGTGAGGCGGATGTAGAAGCATTGCGCGAGCAGTTACAAACGAAGATGAATCTCGAATGTGCGATGACTCCCGAAATGCTTGAATTTGCCTGCCGAATTAAACCGCAAGATGTTTGTTTAGTGCCTGAGAAGCGTCATGAATTGACGACCGAAGGTGGATTGGATGTTGTAGGGCAGCTTCCCGCAGTGCAGGCGGCATGTGCTCAGCTAGAAAAAGCAGGGATACGAGTCGCGCTTTTCATTGACGCGGACGAAAAACAAATTCAGGCGGCTCATGCCGTTGGTGCGCCTGTGATCGAATTGCATACCGGAGAGTATGCGAATGCTACCGATGATAGCTCGCAACAGCAGATGCTCGAACGTATTCAGCGTGGCGCTGATTTAGCTTTGTCATTAGGTCTACGCGTGCATGCTGGGCATGGCTTGCATTATGGTAATGTGCAGTGTGTGGCTGCAATGGAAAGTATTGAAGAATTAAATATTGGGCATGCGATTGTTGCGCATGCTCTTTTTGTAGGTTGGGAGAATGCAGTGCGCGAGATGAAGGCGTTGATGGTCAAAGCGCGCTTGGCATTGCAAGCAGCACAATGATTTACGGCATAGGCACTGACATTGTGCAAATAAATCGTATTGCCGGCGTCGTCGCGCGTACTAATGGGCGTTTTATCACGCGCATATTAGGCGTAGAGGAACAGCAGCAATATCATGCGCGCGCTGCACGCTGTGCTGAACGTGGACTGGCTTTTTTGGCATCACGTTTTGCGGCAAAAGAAGCTTTTGTTAAAGCGCTTGGCTTAGGCATGCGTCAGCCGATGACATGGCATGCGATGCAAACGCTGAACGAGCCGAATGGTCGTCCACAAATCGTCGTGGATGCAAAACTTGCTGCTTGGCTACAGGCACGGCGTATTGAAGTTCACGTAACGCTAAGTGAGGAAAAAGAATACGCTGTTGCTTATGTACTCGCGGAACAGCGCTGATTAGAAACAAGTTCCCGCTTATGATGAGGAAGAAACCTCAACATGCACACTAATCACCTTTAATTTCTTCTTGTTTAGACGGCGAATAGACGCTCAGAACAATCTTTTCAGCCTAAAGAGCGCATCATATTTCACAGCCAATCTTAAAATGCTATTGCATCGGCATTTTTTGCCCCCATATCCCTTTAGACTTCCCTTAAAGTGAAGAAAGGCTTATTTGATAAATGCATAAGGTGGCTTTGTTTAAGGTTTAGATATTTATAAAATTGCGTTCTTTTTAATAAATATAACGAAGAATGACGTTGCGTGATAAGAGCGAGAGGGCCAGGGCGGATGAATACATACATCTATATTAAACAAAAGCCTGTCTTTGTTGATTGCTGCGATGTTTTTAAAAAGAAAAGATTCGCGCGACAGATGCGGATTAATTTCTTCTAAAGGATATGAAATGAATTTACCAGGGCGCTCTTTAGGGCCTGTTATGTTGGACGTTGATGGTCTCACATTAAATGATGAAGACATCCGTCGTATTGCACACCCTCTAACAGGGGGCGTGATTCTTTTTACGCGTAATTTTGAGAGTCGCGCGCAACTTGCGTTGTTGACGAGACAGATTCGTACGGTACGAGAAGATATTTTGATTGCGGTTGACCACGAAGGAGGCCGCATTCAACGTTTTAAAACGGATGGTTTTACTCATCTACCTGCGATGCGTGAAATAGGGGGGGTGTGGGAGCGAGATAAGCAGCTCGCGTTACGTGTTGCGACCGCAGCGGGTTATGTGTTGGCTTCTGAATTACGTGCGTTTGAAATCGATTTTAGCTTCACGCCTGCACTGGATTTAGATTATGGTATTTCAGAAGTCATCGGCAACCGCGCTTTTCACCATGATGCAGAGGTGGTGACTCAGCTCACCAAAAGTTTATGCCACGGTCTAGCGCTGGCTGGCATGGCGAATTGCGGCAAGCATTTCCCAGGGCATGGCTCTGTTGAAGCTGATTCTCACCATGCATTGCCAATTGATACACGTGAACGTGAGGCTATTGTGCGCGATGCACGTCCTTATGTTGAGCTTGATATTGCGTTGACGTCAGTGATGCCCGCGCATGTTGTGTATTCAGCAGTGGATAAGCAGCCAGCTGGTTTTTCTAAAATTTGGCTGCAAGAAATCTTACGTAAAGAGCTTGGGTTTGTCGGTGCGATTATTAGTGATGATCTAACGATGGAAGGTGCTCGTGCTGTTGGCAGCGTCGTAGAAAGCGCCCATGCTGCGCTTACAGCAGGTTGCGATATGGTGCTGGTCTGTAATAAGCCTGCAGAAGCAGATCGCGTGCTGAATGAATTGGATTACACGCCGTCACCTGCGTCACTGCAGCGCATCATGCGCCTTGCTGCCCGCGGAACGGCGCCAAACTGGGAGGAGCTTGAGCAAGCCGCTGAATATCAAGCTGCACGCGAGCTTTTGGCGAAAACGTTTAATTAGATGAGTAAGCCTTGAGAACCTATAACTGACCTCAAGCCAAAAGATATTTTTGCCTTTTCGTAGGTTGGGGTGACGAAGGAACCCCAACATAACCACCGATAACCTCGCCAATCTCTCACTTTTATAAGATACAAGGCTCTTAGGCGTTTTTTTATATCTCTGCTGAAATTATGTTGAAATTTTTGTGGCTAGTGAACGGCTTATTGCGCCCCTAGCGGCTTGATTTTCGCGCCGAATTTCAACTGCTCCTACCTCATTTCTTCATCGGCAAAGCCATCGATGTCCTATTCAGAATTTTCTTTCATATCTCAATCTCATCATTTACTATATAAATAAAGCAAAAAACAAATACAAAATGCCTAAGACCGATGCACAGCACGCATGGACCTTAGGCATTCTTGCTATTAGCACGGCGGGTCGCAGCTTCCCCCTCCTGTCAATTGAATTTGAATTAAAAAGAGCAAAAAGGACATCATGTTAAGTATTGCAAGTCAGAAACTCTCTCTCTCTATTGCCAACGCACGAGAAGTCATCACAATCCAGTTAGATCAGGCACGCACGAATAAGGAAAAACAACCTGTCATCGCCAATTATTTTTATGCGCAGGTAGAAGCCGCGTTACATAAGCTGGCTGAGTGTGAAGGCGTGGGGTCAGTCAGCTTCAATAATAAGAAACATTACTTTAGATCAGCTCGCGCCCCTGAGACGCCTGAGCAAAAAAAACTGCAGCAAAGTATTGCCGATGTTCATTTTGAGCGTGGCGAAGTCCTGAGCCAATTAGGCCAACGGGATGAAGCCAAAGCGCAGTATAAGAAAGCTGAGGAATGGGGGCATCCCTCGGCACAAGAGGCATTAAAGGTACTGGGACAACTTCCTTCTCGTCTAAATAGCCCTTCTAGTTCACTCAGAAACTTACACAAGATCTCTTCTTCTAGTTCAGGCGGATCCATTGCCTCTACCATATCTTCGCCCCCGGCTGTGCCTAGCGCATCTGCATCCAATGCTGAAGACACCCCTGCCCTTAAGTTTTTCTTAAAAAACCTGCCCCTCCTTCCCCCTGCGTTACCGCAACGTAATCAGTCTTTAAGGAGTACCGAGCAGCTGGCTTATTGCTTGTTGCTCTTAACCCTAGATCAGCAGGAACCAGCGTCTGCCGCGCAGTTAAGCGCTGAAGAATCAGCCTGGTTAGCGCGTGTGAAACAAGATCAAGATGCGCCAGAGCTACGCCTACTCGCGCAGGGTGTGATTCGTGCTTTTGATAAAGATGAACTCAAAAATGCGTCAGCGGTAGCGGAGGTGGCCGCGTTAGCGCCGGTTTACGCACTCGACGATTTCCAAAAGTTGCTGAATAAACTCATCACGAAGCTCAGTGAACTCACGTTGTTAGATTTTGATGTACTGCATGGCTTAGCGCAAATGATTCGCCATGCCCCACCAGCCAGTCTGCGTACCGATGATTTAGTCAAGATTTTAGAGAATCTGGCCGACCGCTTAAAAAACACCCACGGACAAAGCGGCGAGAATCAGTACCGCTTAGCGATAGCGATCACGCAGGTGTTGGATGCGATGGCGGATAACCAAGTCACTGATTTAAACCGTGAAGCGCTGCATCAGCCGCTCGTGGATTTTTTTAAAGGACTCAGGCAATCGGACGATCCGTACCTTGTCTATCAAGCTGAATATGCATGCCAAGCGTTAGCCCATGTACCAGACGATGAAACGCCGTGGCAAAGTGCTTGGCGCCGCGGCAGTGGCATCTTCCACGGCGTGATGAAATTCGCGAAAGCAGCGAAAGCTTTTGATATGGACGGGTTTATTGATGGCGTCAAAGACCTGCAAAAACCCGCTGGTGAGCTGCTTGAATTTACGCTAGAGACGTATGATCGCGTGATGGCGCTACAGGAAAGCGGGCAAACCTTGATTGAGAGCCTGAAAGAGGGATTCTCTTTTAATCGAAAACAGGCGTGGTATCCGCTGCTACGTGGCTTTGACGAAATACCCTCAGATCAACTCGACGCATTTAAGCACAAGCTAATGCAGCCAGCGCTTAAAGCGAGTCGTTGGCATCAACCCTTTTTATGGGGCTTAAGCGAACGCTTAGCGCGGATGGCGGCGAATCCTGAGCAAGCCCCCAACATGCAAAAGCAAGCGTTACAGTGGCTAGGTGAGTTGTACGAAGACGATCAAACGTGGGGCAAACACCCCCTCATCAAGCAGCGCGTGGTGCAGCTGATGCGTACGCTAGCGGATCATTCTCCCGTCAAAGAAGACGCGAATGCTTGGATCAATCGCCTACAGACGGTGGGCGATGCTGCACAACGAACCTTTTATCAAACATGTCTAACCGGCCCACTGACTCCCTATCCACTCTACGTAGCCCGTGCGCAACCCATTTCGTTAAGCCTGTTAGATAAAGTCCAGAATAAGCAATGGTTAGAGACGGATTTACACCGATTCCGAGCCGAATGTCTGGATCGTTGGCGCGATATGTTGTATGTACCGCCCCAAGGTAAAGCGAGTGTTTTTGCTGCGGATACGGAAACGTTTGATTTAGCTGAAAAAGCCGAAGCGTTTCTTAACGGCAATAAAAAGATGGCTTTAGTGCTGGGCGACTCAGGTGCTGGTAAATCGACCTTTTTACGCTTTCTGGAAAGCATGCTCTGGGCGCGCTATCAAAAGGGCGGCATCATTCCTTTATTTATCTCGCTACCTACGATTGACAATCCAGAACAAGATTTCATTACGAAACACTTACGTCGCCTGGAATTCACCCAAGCACAAATTAAGACGCTCAAAGAAACCCGTGAATTTATCGTGATTGCCGATGGTTATGATGAAAGCGGGGCGAATGAAAATCTCTACCGAAGTAATCGCTTCAATCAGCCTGGAGGATGGCAAGGTCAACTGATCATCGGTTGCCGCAGCCAACATCTTGGCGATAACTATCAGCAACGCTTTCAACCCGATGAAATTAGCTTGTTTCAAGAATGGGTGGTGGCCCCTTTTGGTCAAACGCAGATCGATCAATACATTCAGGCGCATGTGGATAAGCACAAAGCGGTCACGGATGACCGCTTTGATCTGCAGCATTGGCAAGTGCAGGACTATCAACGGGGACTCACGCAAATCGATGAGAACTTTAAACGGACGCCATTGTTGCTCAAAACCGCGTTAGAGGTCTTACCTCGTTTACTTATGTTAGGAGAGCAAGGGCAGGCTGCGTCATCGTTGACCCGCGCGGTACTCTATGATGAGGCGATGAAAGCGCGGTTTGAGCGGGAAAAACAACGCTTGCAAGGGGCTGGGCTTAGGGATGCACTTGAAGATGCGTTTAATGCGTTAGACGAGCATGGTTTTGTTAAGCATTGCCTTCAGTTTGTCACTGATCTAGCGGTCGAAATTTACGAAAAGCACCAGGGTAACCCGGTGGTGGAATACGACCCGATCAAAGACCGAGGAACATGGAAAGACGCTTTTTTTGGTCGAGAGCCTGAAAAAAGAATCTTGCGTCAAGCGTGGCCGTTAATTCGCCATGGAAATCAATATCGGTTTGAGCACAAATCCTTTCTGGAGTACTTTGCCACGCGGGATATCTGTCAGCCGCAAGAGAATGGATCGAGGGCTGGCGCGCACAGCCGATCAATGCATCAGTCTGCTCACTCGGCCCGTCGCGGCAGTGACGCTTCTTTGCTGAGCTTTGAGAGTCAACCTACGCTGCCGGAGGTGAGCGATACCGAGGGGGTCTCTCTACCCGATTCACTGTTAACCCGCCGCAATCTGATCAAAGAGCCAGCGATCATTCAGTTTTTAGTCGAACGGGTGAAAACAGAGCCGAATTTTAGCCAACAACTCCACGCGTTTATTGAGCGTTCCAAAACCGACGCGACGATGCGCAAGGCGGCAACCAATGCGATCACGATATTAGTCAGAGCGGGGGTGCAGTTCAATGGTGCCGATCTGAAAGGCATTCAGATTCCGGGGGCGGACTTGAGTTATGGCGTATTCGATACGACACAGCTGCAAGGGGCGGATCTGAGAAAAGTCGATCTGCGCAATAGCTGGCTGCGCCAAGCTAATTTAAGCGGAGCCAAGATGGAAGGGGTGCAGTTTGGGGAATGGCCGTATCTGCAAGAAGAGAGCGAAGTGACCTGCTGCGTGTATTCGCCGGATGGAAAAACATGTGCGTTGGGACTTCTGCATGGCACGATCAGCATCTATACGACATCGAATTGGGAAAAGTGTTTCACTCTATCGGGCCATACTGCCAAGGTTTTGAGCGTGGCGTATTCGCCGAGTGGTTCGCAGCTGGCGTCAAGTAGTAGTGATAATACGGTTCGCCTGTGGGACGTGCACAGCGGTGCGCTCAGCCACACCTTAGCGGGCCATACTGCCGAGGTTTGGAGCGTGGCGTATTCGCCGAGTGGTTCGCAGCTGGCGTCAAGTAGTCGGGATAAGACGGTACGCCTGTGGGACGCGCATAGCGGTGCGCTCAGCCACACCTTAGCGGGCCATACTGGCTGGGTTTGGAGCGTGGCGTATTCGCCGAGTGGTTCGCAGCTGGCGTCAAGTAGTCGGGATAAGACGGTACGCCTGTGGGACGCGCACAGCGGTGCGCTCAGCCACACCTTAGCGGCCCATACTGCCGATGTTTTGAGCGTGGCGTATTCGCCGAGTGGTTCGCAGCTGGCGTCAAGTAGTAGTGATAATACGGTACGCCTGTGGGACGCGCACAGCGGTGCACTCAGCCACACCTTAGCGGGCCATACTGCCGATGTTTTGAGCGTGGCGTATTCGCCGAGTGGTTCGCAGCTGGCGTCAAGTAGTCGGGATAAGACGGTACGCCTGTGGGACGCGCACAGCGGTGCGCTCAGCCACACCTTAGCGGGCCATACTGGCTGGGTTTGGAGCGTGGCGTATTCGCCGAGTGGTTCGCAGCTGGCGTCAAGTAGTGATGATAAGACGGTACGCCTGTGGGACGCGCACAGCGGTGCGCTCAGCCACACCTTAGCGGGCCATACTGACGCGGTTTGGAGCGTGGCGTATTCGCCGAGTGGTTCGCAGCTGGCGTCAAGGAGTGATGATAAGACGGTACGCCTGTGGGACGCGCACAGCGGTGCGCTCAGCCACACCTTAGCGGGCCATACTGACTGGGTTTTTAGCGTGGCGTATTCGCCGAGTGGCTCGCAGCTGGCGTCAAGTAGTATGGATAAGACGGTACGCCTGTGGGACGCGCACAGCGGTGCGCTCAGCCACACCTTAGCGGGCCATACTGACTTGGTTTTGAGTGTGGCGTATTCGCCGAGTGGTTCACAGTTGGCGTCAAGTAGTTGGGATAAGACGGTTCGCCTGTGGGACGCGCACATCGGGACGCTCAGCCACACCTTAGCGGGCCATACTGGCGTGGTTGATAGCGTGGCGTATTCGCCGAGTGGTTTGCAGCTGGCGTCAAGGAGTAGCGATAAGACGGTTCGCCTATGGGACGCACACAGTGGTGCGCTCAGCCACACCTTAGCGGGCCATACTGCCGAGGTTAGGAGTGTGGTGTATTCGCCGAGTGGTTCGCAGCTGGCGTCAAGTAGTTGGGATAAGACGGTTCGTCTGTGGGACGCGCACAGCGGTGCGCTCAGCCACACCTTAGCGGGCCATACTGCCGCGGTTGAGAGCGTGACGTATTCGCCGAGTGGTTCGCAGCTGGCGTCAAGTAGTCGGGATCAGACGGTACGCCTGTGGGACGCGCACAGCGGTGCGCTCAGCCACACCTTAGCAGGCCATACTAACTGGATTTGGAGCGTGGCGTATTCGCCGAGTGGTTCGCAGCTGGCGTCAAGTAGTCGGGATCAGACGGTACGCCTGTGGGACGCGCACAGTGGTGCGCTCAGCCACACCTTAGCGGGCCATACTGCCGAGGTTAGGAGTGTGGCGTATTCACCGAGTGGTTCGCAGCTGGCGTCAAGGAGTAGTGATAAGACGGTTCGCCTGTGGGACGCACACAGCGGTCAATGTTTGGCGGTGGTGCGAGATTTTGGGGGGCACGTCAACAGTATCGCCTGGAGTGAGACGCCCGAGGGCACCTATTTAGTCACCGGCTGTGAAGATAAATCGGTTCGTGTCTGGCAGATCATCGAAGAGGGAGGCCAAGTTCAGGTGCGCCTGCAGTGGAGTTCGACGCATGATAGGCTGAACATGAGCGATACGGCTATTCAAGGTGTGCAAGGCTTAAGCCAGGTCAATAAAAAGCTCTTAGTACAGCGCGGGGCCGTGGGCGAGCCAGCCTCACGCTTAGTCCAAACCAGCAAGCAACTGATGAATGTGGCGGCTGCGGTATCTCAATTCAAAGCGCCGTTAAAACGCAAGACTTTGGCGTCGCCCCCTAACGCTCAATCCCATCCCGCTGTGACCTCCTCAGCAGCCAATCCGATGCCATTCGCAAACGAGCGGCATTTGCTTTCTCATCTTGCTTAAAGGCGTCATCATGGGTGAATGGAGGTCGCCTATGCTGGCTTTTCTACTGTCAATTGAAATAGAGGGCAATATTCCCCACCCTATGAAGTCAGCCAGAGGGTGGTGGAACTGCGATGGTGTTCCGTAAGCAGTGGGATGGAACTGATTAGTGTAAGCATGCAGCCGTCCCCTTGCTTTTAAACGGTAAAACCCCGTACAACTCCAAGTCAGGTTTATTCAGTTTGGGAGGATCACTGCGAAGTGATGGGTGGTGGTGCGGGTGTAGGAGGTTGGAAAAAGCCAAGGCTTGTCTGTCATGGACTTAAGCATTCCCACTATGTTAGATCGAGCATAGCAAGCGACGTAGATGGTGGTTTTAAATGTTTAATGGCAATGCGGCAAGTAGCCGCACTGCCATTTTTCACTTACGGCCAAATAGGCCGGCAATTAAGGAGACGACGGTAAAAAATAGAAAAACGTAGAAGAAGATTTTCGCAATCGACGCCGCTCCTGCTGCAATATTAGTAAATCCAAACAATGCAGCGATTAGCGAAACAATAAAAAAGATAGCAGCGTAACGCAGCATAATATTTACCTCAAATTCATCTCATCGTTTATGAAACGAGTTTGAAGAAGTTATTGATTATCATCGAAGAAATTCTTAACTTCTTTCTCAGCTTGCTCACGTGTTTTACCGTATCTTTCTTGAAGCAAGCCAGCTAATCTTTCCGCATCGCCTTCCACTTTTTCCAAATCATTATCGGTGAGATCGCCCCACATCTCTTTTGCTTTACCAGTGATTTGTTTCCATTTACCTGCAACGATGTCTTTATTCATAGTGCATTCTCCTTATAAGAAAGATAAGGAAGATCCTCATCCTTGAGCTGGCGCCTTTACGCGTTTATGCGCTGCGCAGTGAGTAGATCTTCCTTGGAATTTATTGACGATCTCTAAGAAGAGAGGTTTGAAAGATTATCGGTCGTTATGTTGGGGTTCCTTCGTCACCCCAATTTACACATAGATCGAGGTGAAGGATGAATCTCAACATATATACCCATGACCTTTAATAGCTTCCTACTTAAAAATCGTGAACAAGCTATTAGTAGCAACAAAGCTCTTCTTTCTTTTAGCAGGATGCGTGCCAATCGCTGCCTGAAAAGTTCAACGCTGATATTGTCAGGGTTTATACGCGGCGACGATATTCGTGGGTACGTGTATCGATTTCAATTTTGTCGCCAATATTGCAAAAGAGTTGTACTTGCACCTCTAGGCCGCTAGAAATCTTTGCGCTTTTGAGTGCTCTGCCAGTGGTATCTCCCTTAATAGCAGGCTCAGTGTAGGTGATTTCGCGCACCACTGTATTAGGCAACTCAACCGAGATTGCTTTACCTTCGTAAAAAACAACTTCGCAGGCCATACCATCTTCGAGATAGTAAATTGCATCGCCAAGATTTTCCTTCTCAACCTCATATTGGTTGTAGTCAGTGTCCATAAACACATACATTGGATCGGCGAAATAAGAATAAGTCGCTTCTTTACGATCGAGCACGACGACATCAAATTTCTCATCAGCTTTATAAACTGTTTCTGTGGAGCTCTCTGTTAAGAGATTGCGCAACTTCATTTTGACAACAGCGGAGTTACGGCCAGACTTGTTGTACTCGGCTTTCTGAACCACCATTGGATTACCATCAATCATGATGATATTGCCAGCGCGAACTTCTTGTGCGGTCTTCATGCAAAATCCTTATATGTATAGAGAAAGCTTTATTTTTAAAAATGCTTTCAGAAAATTTCGAATAGGTTCTAAGGGCTATGCCCGCTTAAATAACCGCATATTGTAACTGTGTTTCACAGAATTTCACGAGATGCGAGCTAAGATCACCCACTGCGGCTAGTTTTTTTGCCCAGTGTTTAGCATGGTTAACCCATATCTCTCGGTGCTGCCAAAAATCTTGCCAATCAAGCAAAGCACCGTCAACGCCATTCCAAGCATGCCAAAAACGGATGAAAGCTGAACTTGCGTCAGCAGGTAAATCTTCTGTGTAAAGCGCCAGCGCTGCGTCAAGTTTAAGCAAATGTGTGTTTTCAGTTTGCGGATAAATATGCCAGACCAAAGGTCGATGCGCCCATTGCGCGCGCACAAATGAATCTTCACCGCGTACAAAATTGATATCGCAGGCCCATAACAAGCGGTCGTATTGATTTTGCTCAACAAATGGAATGCTATAGACAGTCAAATTTTTATGTTTGGCGACTGTACCGGCGCCAAAAGTAGGTTTTTTAAAAAAATTTGCTACTGCACCTGAGAGACGTCCTTCAGGTACGATGCAAGTAATGGGCGTTAAGCTTGCACTCCAACTGTTCAGTAGTGTATGAAGAGCGTCATTTTCGTACGCGAAAAGTGAGATAGTGGTCGTTGTTGCGGTTGGCGGGGGTAAATTAAGGGAGTACCAGAAGTTAGCTTGCGCGTTTTTGTCCCGCATAAAATCTTCGCGCGTTTGACACAGCGTACGTTCTTTTAAGACACCGCCAGTACCGGCTTTAAGCCCAGGGAAGAAGTATGTTTTGGTAAGAGGATAACGAGGATGAGGAGAGGGAAGTAAATGAAAATCGGCGACCCAAGCTTCAGCACTTAAATACTCAACGTTAACCCAAATAGGTGCTTTTTGGTTTGCAGCACGCTCGCGCATGCGTGCAATATAAGCAGTTGGAATTTCACAGCCGAACGCTTCTAGCACGACATCAGCCGCTTGCTCGATGTTGCGCGTGTCGAAGTCAGCTCGCCAAAGCTCAATCGTCACGTCTTGAATCGATTGCGTAGGCGCGAGCAGGTCAAGCGTTGGACACAGCTGTGCGAAAGGAGCGAGATTGTCGACCCAGAGCCTAACTTGCCAACCATACTCATTAGCGAGCTGGCGCGCTAAACGCCAACAAATACCTATATCACCGTAGTTATCAATTACGGTGCAAAAAATATCGCAGGTAATCATGTCTGATACCACTGATTCTGATCCTTGTTTTGATCCTGTTGTGCAGCTGGCTAATTTGCCGAACTTACCTGGCGTTTATCGTTACTACGATGAGCAAGGCGAAGTATTGTACGTAGGTAAAGCACGTGATTTAAAAAAGCGCGTTTCAAGTTATTTCAAAAAAACGGGTTTATCACCCCGTATTGCGCTAATGGTGTCGCGCATCGCGCGTCTCGAAACGACCGTGACACGATCTGAAACCGAAGCGTTGCTGTTAGAAAACAATCTAATTAAAGCGCTTGCGCCGCGTTATAACATTCTCTTTCGAGACGATAAATCTTATCCCTATATCAAAATTACCCGCCATCGCTATCCTCGCCTTACGACTTATCGTGGTGCGGTCGATAAAGCGCATCAGTATTTTGGCCCTTTCCCCAATGTGGTAGCTGTGCGTGAAAGTGCGCAAATTTTGCAGCGCGTGTTTCAACTACGTACCTGCGAGGATACGGTTTTTAAGCATCGTGCACGCCCCTGTTTGCTGCATCAAATTGGTCAGTGCACCGCGCCATGCGTGGGTGCTATTAGTGAAGAAGATTATGCACACGACGTACAAAACGCGGTCCGCTTTTTGAAAGGGCAGCAACAAGACGTTATCAATGAACTTGAAGAAAAAATGCAAGCGTTGGCTGCTGAATTAAAATTCGAGCAAGCGGCTGCCGTGCGTAATCAAATTAATTCCTTAAACAAAGTGTTGTACCGTCAAGTCGTTGATACTACTGGCTCAGATGGTGATGCAGATGTATTGGCTGTCGCTATCGCAGGCGGAACCGTTTGCGTGAACTTGGCGATTGTGAGGGGTGGACGGCATTTGGGCGATAAAGCTTATTTCCCAGTGCATACGACGCTGTTAACTGAGGCTGCTGTGCCTGTTGCACAACATGATGTTCCTCATGAGGGGGAGGGCGCTGAATCTCTTTCCAATTCTGATTCAGCAAAATTTGAAGAAGATTTAGCTAGCGAAGTGCTGGAAGCTTTTATTAGTCAGCACTATATTGAGCATACGGCGCCTGCGCTAATGATTGTGAGCCACCCTTTAAACAACCCTCAATTCATCGACTTTTTAGCAGAGCAAGCGGGGCATCGAGTCACAATAAGTCGCCAACCTCAAGGCCAAAAGCGTGTGTGGCTAACGATGGCGCAACACAATGCGCAGCTTGCTCTCACGCGCCTTTTATCTGAACGAACATCGCAACAAGCACGCACGCGACTATTAGCCCAAGTGTTAGAAATTGAAAAAGATGATTTGGCAACACTACGCATTGAATGTTTTGATATTAGCCATACGATGGGCGAAGCAACACAAGCTTCGTGCGTTGTCTATCACCATCATCAAATGCAATCGTCAGAATATCGGCGCTATAACATTAACGACATCACTCCCGGCGATGATTATGCTGCGATGCGTCAGGTACTCACACGCTGCTATGGGTGGCGTATTAAGCAAATTTCAGCAAAATTAGACGAGGCTGAAGAGCTAGATCAAACACCATCAGATTCTGCTAAAGCGAATGAAACTGGAGCAGTTTTACCCGATATCGTGCTAATCGACGGGGGTAAAGGACAGGTAGAAGTCGCTCGACAAGTCTTTAATGAACTAGGGCTAGATATCAGTTTGCTAGTTGGAGTTGCAAAAGGCGAGGGGCGTAAGGTAGGGCTTGAGACACTAATTTTTGCAGATGGGCGCGCGCCGCTTGCACTTGGTAAAGATAGTGCGGCTTTAATGTTAATTGCCCAAATCCGCGACGAAGCACACCGCTTTGCTATTACAGGTATGCGCGCAAAACGTGCCAAAGCTCGGCAAAGCTCACGATTGGAGGAGCTCGAGGGGATAGGGGCAAAGCGACGACAGCGATTGTTGGTGCGCTTTGGTGGCTTGCGCGGTGTGATGGCTGCCAGTGTTGAGGAGTTAGCCAGTGTGGAAGGTATCTCGCGTAATTTAGCCGAGCGTATTTATCGGCAATTACGTTAGGGCGTGTCTTGAATGAAGTAAAGCGTTTTTTTATTATTCAGCCGATCAAGTTAATCGATGACGAGCTCACCGCGTATGAATGGATGCTTGATAGAACTTCTGTTTCTTTTTTGGTAGCTCGCCTATCCTGCTAAATATATGATTCGCCTTGTGCCAACTGAGGTGAAACGGCACAATGGCGTTCCTAGTGTTTCCTCACGGCGTATTTCTTATGCTATTTAACTTGCCAATTTTTTTAACCTGGCTGCGTATTGTGTCGATTCCGCTGATAGTCGGTATCTTTTATCTGCCAGAGAATACGCCGTCTTCGACCGACAGAGATTTTGCCGCCGCACTGATATTCATTTTAGCTGCTTTAACAGATTGGTTTGACGGTTTCTTAGCGCGTAGACTTAACCAAACGTCAGCGTTTGGCGCCTTTCTTGATCCTGTTGCGGACAAACTGATGGTGACAGCTGCTTTGCTCGTACTTGTACAACTGGACCGCTTAAATGCCGCTATTGCGCTGGTGATCATCGGACGTGAAATTGCTATTTCAGCATTACGAGAATGGATGGCGCAGATTGGGGCGACTAAAAGTGTTGCTGTTAATTCGTTAGGCAAAATTAAAACAGCTTGTCAGATGACCGCCATTCCTATGCTGCTTTTTTATAAGCCCATTACATTGAGTGGCTACAGCGTATTGAATGCAAGTAGCATCACGCTGGATATACAGCGTTGGGGTGAAGAGTTAATTTATATCGCTGCAGTGTTAACGATTTGGTCGATGTTTTATTACTTAAAGCTAGCTTGGCCGCAAATTCGTGGGCGTATTTAGAGCCTTTTCTTAATCTCAAAGAGGAGCGTTTTGAGAGATTATCGGTAGTCAGGTTGGGGTTCGCTTCTCACCTCAGTCTACGTGCCACATAACCCTCATATTTGTTCTTTTAGAAATTATGATCGGGCTCAAAAAAAACACGTGTAGTATCGGCGGGTGACAGCATCCAAAAATATAAATAAAAAAAACAATAAAAGGACGTTAGAAGCTTGACACCCAAGGTCAGCTTCTTCATAATCCGCACTTCGCATCGATTGCACCTCGTTGCAGCGAGTAATTTAAAGCGGGAATAGCTCAGTTGGTAGAGCGCAACCTTGCCAAGGTTGAGGTCGCGAGTTCGAGACTCGTTTCCCGCTCCATCTAAAAATGCTCGTCTTAGCTGACCCAAGACAAATTTCTAGGGCAGTTTCTCAGTGAAGCATCGTTGCTTCCTTCTTTATTTGATCAAACGTAACGATCAAACATATCTTTGGCGGGATGGCAGAGTGGTGATGCAGCGGCCTGCAAAGCCGTCAACGTCGGTTCGATTCCGGCTCTCGCCTCCAATAACCACACGGGTTTCAAAAAATCTCTTATCGAAATTTCTTCGTTTTTTGGCGAAAGTACTTTCGCTATCTAATCCAGTTAGATTGTTTCAAATCGATTGGCCTTACAAGTTCCCCTACGAGATCTCGAATATAGTCAGCAGTTTGTTTTTCTGTGGTGTGTTCTAAGAAGCGCCGAGTTTTATTGTGAAGTTGCTCGCCTTATAGTCAGTAATTAGCGATAAGGTTCCAATTTTCAGATCAATTTAAGTCGCTTGGTAGCTGCTGCGATGTTTACCAAAGTTTGTTTACTTCAATAATAAGGTTTGATTTTTAGGTAACACTGAATCATTTTTTTTAAAAAACTGTAACTCAGCGCATTCACTTATTTAGTCAGCTATAAATCATTGAGTGATATCGGTTCGAGAGATAGAAGCAAAATAAATTTCTAAAAATCAAGAAAAAACCCGAGTCCATTCTCAGCAATATATAAAGATACTTTGTCAAAACCAACAATATGCTTTATTAAGAAAAACAAAATAACCCGGGAGTGGTGTCATGCATCAGAAGAAGAAAAGCGAAATGCATGCTTGTTTAGGTAGGAAGAATAAAGCAAGCTTCAACCACATCACTGTTACAACATATCTCCTATATCTAACCTCTGCTATGACGGGCGATGGTTAGTTATCAAATTGGTGGAACAAACGTACGGTTTTTTTCATCGCCATCTCATAAGGCAAAGATGATGTCCTTATGTTCAAAATAATTTTTTATTCAAACTGAAAAAGTTTTACCGATATGCAAAAGCAGCACGCGAAGGTTGCTTTACTAGGAAGCGCTGGCCTCTGCTGCCAGTAAAAAAGTACTGGCCGGAGGCAGCAGTTGTTTATCCTGCCGTTCCGCATTTATCCAGCGCTTCCTAACGCAATCTTTTAGGGGATGTAAGTCAATTAACCGATGGCAGGGCGCAAGCTAGCCATCTTGCTAACTTGTAAAGGAAGGGCGATGGCTACTACAGCTGAACAAATTGCAACGACTTATCCGATTCCTACTTACCGTTTTATTGTGACGGTGGGAGAAGAGAAGATAGCTTTTAATAGCGTCTCTGGCTTGGATATGGGGTTTGAAACCATAGAGTACAAAGATGGGGCGGGTGGCACGTTCAAGATGCCAGGGCAGAGTCAGGACATTAGCATTAGCCTCAAGCGGGGAGTGGTCAAGGGGCAAAAGCAGCTGTATGCGTGGATTAATTCGATTACGTTGAACCAGGTAGAGAAGAAAGATATTTCTATCAGTTTGACGAATGACACAGGCAGTGAATTGTTAGTGACGTGGAATGTATTCAATGCCTTTCCGACCAAATTGAGCGCACCTGACTTCGATGCGAGTAGCAACGAAGTAGCTATTGAAGAACTCAGTTTGGAAGCCGATCGGTTATCGGTGGAGTTTCACTAAATAGAGAGGGTAGGCGAGCGCATGCGATATCGGCGTTCGATGCTGTTCAGTACTTTTAGACTCATTCATCCTTAAGGAAAGAGATATGCCAGTTACTCTTAAACAACCTGGTGTCTATATAGAAGAACTAGCCGGTTTGTCACTGTCGATTAGCAGTAGCCCAACAGCCGTGCCAGTGTTTGCTAGCGGCAATGCGAAATTTAATGCGAAATATACGGGTATTTCGCAGAACCCAGGTTCTAAGCGCATTAATTCGTGGCTGGAGTTTGCGGGGCTAATGAAAGACCTTCAAGACAACGGCTCTGATACCGATCAATTTAAATTCAATCCAGCTGACAAGCTTCACTTGTCAATGAGGGCGTATTTTGAAAATGGCGGCAGCTATTGCTATATCGTCAATAAAGACAAGTTAACAGAGGAAGTACCAAAGCTGGATGATGTGACATTACTTGTTGCAGCTGGAGAGGATATTCAAAGCACGGTCAGGACATTGTGTGTAGACGGTAGTGCACGCTTTGCGATTCTGGATGGTCCTGTGGGAGAACTGGGAGCAGCAAACTCACTGACAGCAACCTACGATGAAAATGCTCATGCGGCTGCGTACTACCCATGGCTGAACGCTGACTGGGCAAATACTAGTACGACTACTCATAACATAACGCAGATAACAAAAAATCCTATTCCTCCAAGTGCCGCAGTTGCGGGTGCTTATTGCACGGTAGATCGCGAGCGAGGTGTATGGAAAGCACCTGCAAATGTCGAGCTAAAAGGCGGCGTATTGCCTGCTGTGAGCGTCTCTGATGAAGATCAGGGCAAGTATATGGAAAATCGTCCTATCAATATGATCCGTAAATTCCGTGGCACGGGCACGACTATCTGGGGTGCACGTACGCTGGTGGGGAAAAGCAAAGAGAGTTGGAAATATATCCCTGTCCGTCGTCTATTTAGTACTGCGGAACGCGACATTAAACAAGCGATGAGCGTAGCGATGTTCGAGCCTAATAGCCAACCAACGTGGGAACGAGTACGTGCTGCGATCGACAATTATTTGCATCGCATCTGGAAGCAAGGCGGTTTGATGGGCAATAAGGCAGAAGAAGCCTATTTTGTACAAATTGGTCTTGGCTTAACGATGACGCAGGACGATATCACCAATGGTCGAATGATTGCGAAGGTTGGCATGGCCGCAGTGCGTCCGGCGGAATTCATTATTTTGCAGTTTACGCAGGATGTGGCGCAGAGCTAAAGGGCAGGTGATGTAAGAGTGTGATCAATCAAGGAGGATGTTTATGGTAGCGCCAGGCGTTTACATTAAAGAAGATGCTTCTTTGTCCCTGTCCGTGCAGTCCGGGGCTACTGCGGTGCCGGTGTTTGTGGGGAATTTTAAAAAGAAAGCGGGTTTATCCGCTGCCGCTGAATTAACCACTGGTGATGCATGTGTTGCGATTGCTAGCTGGCTCGAATTTGTAGCGCAATTTGAAGGGCCGGTTACAGCTAAGGTGGTAGTGAAGCAGCAGTCCGGCGGCACAGATAGATGGAAAGCGGAACAAACACAAGCATGGGCTGAACAGTTGGCGAGCGCGGCAACAGAAACAGTGAGTGGCGATGCAGGAACTTTCAAGGAAATCGTGGAGGAAGTTTTGCAGGCTCAAAAACAGGGAAAAAAGGAATGGAAATGGGCCTTGAAAACAACGGTGGAACTCAATGGGTTTATAGAAAAGGCTAAAGTTGCGGGGAAATCTAGTCCCAATCTGCGAACCTCCTGGGAGCAAGCTATACAGACTAGCTTAATCCAAGCTGATAACAAATTCGTACAGAAAAATATAGAAGCTTGGGTAACTAAGTGGGTCGATAAAACGCTGCAGCAAGCGTGGCAGAAATTCAATGATGCGCAGGTAGTGAACGAACCACTCGATGAAGCAGCACGCGCATTGACGAACCAGCAAGTTGCAAGCGATGGTGCTATCCCAAAAACAGTCACAGAACGTTTAAGTGCCGATGGTGTAACAACTGTAAATCAGCAATCTGCATTTATTTTAAATAAACAAATCTATTCTCTGCCGCAGCATCTAGATTCTTCAGAAATTGTTCCCAATTACGGTGCATTTGCGCTTCAGCATTATTTCAGTAACGGTGGAGCAAACTGTTACGTGTTGCCATTATCTGAAGATGGCAATTTGGCCGCACTGCCTCAGGAAATTCAAAAGCACCCAGACATTTCATTGTTGATATGTGCGGAGCCGGCAAACGATCTAAAACAAAAATTGAACGTTAAGAAGGCTGACGTGTATCAGGCACTTGATAATCTGTTAGACAAAAAACTGGGTTATTTTTTGTTAGCAGATAGTGAGGATGGTGAAAATAACCTCTCCACTACGAAGTCGCAAACCGCGGTTTACTCGCCTAATTTAATCACAACACTCATCCCTTCGATGCCTGCCGCTGATGACATTCATATTGTGTTTACGGATACAGGTGAAAAGTCTACAAACATCACCCTGTCTCAGATGATGAACAAGGATCAGTCCAAGACCTTGGACACCTTTCACCAAGCAGTGACGTCGGAAATTGCCAAAGGGTTGAAGGAATACAGAGAGTCCCACCCAATCACTCTTCCTCCCAGTGCTGCCGTAGCCGGAGCGTACGCGCGCACAGATCGAGAGCGTGGCGTCTGGAAGGCACCCGCTAATGTATCGCTTAATGCAATCAAGCGCGTTGAGAAAGTCTTCACCGATACCAAACAAGGTCAAATGAACGATAAAGGCATCAATGTCATCCGCACGTTCACGGGGCAGGGTACGATGGTTTGGGGCGCGCGGACTTTGGATGTGAAGTCGGATGACTGGAAATATATCCCCGTGCGCCGACTATTCAATGCGGCAGAGCGCGATATTAAACAGGCGATGCAATTCGCTGTATTTGAAACGAATAGCTCTCCGACATGGGGCAAAGTGAAATCGGCGGTGGAGAGTTATCTCTACAGTTTGTGGCGGCAAGGTGCATTGATGGGCAATAGTGAGAAAGAAGCCTATTTTGTGCAAATTGGCAAAGACATCACGATGTCAAAGGAGGATATCGACAACGGCAGGATGATTGTTAAGGTAGGTATGGCCGCTGTGAGACCTGCTGAATTCATTATTTTGCAGTTTACGCAGAACGTGGCGCAGTAGCGCGCGTGTTCCTGGGTTTGTAGGTAATCAGAGGAGAGGGGAAAGCGTGGAACACATCCAGCCAGGCATCTATATCGAGCATCAGACAATTTCTGTCGAGTCGCCTGAAATGGCAACGGCGGTTCCAGTCTTCATCGGCTACACAGAGAACGGAGGCGTGCAGCAGCTCTATAAGATAGATGTTTTTGCTGACTATCTGGCGTTGGATTCGGGAAAAAGCGGCGGGTATCTGTATGCTGCTTTGCGGCATTACTTTGAGGTCGGTGGTGATCCTTGCTTTGTGTTGTCGGTGGACAATCGCGCTAGTAAACAAAAAGACATTCAATCACAGTTAATTCAGGCAGCACAATCTAAAGCGCTAACTCAAGAAGAGACCATCACATTAATGGTGATGCCAGATCTAGCCTTATTAAATAAAAGCGATGAAGATGCTGCAGACAATAAAAAAACAGTCGCAAAACAATGGGCCGAAGTATATCGAGTAATGCTGAGCACATGCGAAAAACAAAACTGGTTTGCTGTACTCGATAGCCCGGCCGACATCGAATCTACTAAGGAACTGTCGAATCATCCTTTCAATATTCACGCAGAGCGTGGAGCAGCATATTGGCCCTATCTGCAAGTCAATGTGCAAATGGATGATGCGCTAGATCTTCCCAAGCCTATTTATATCCCTCCCTCAGCTGCTGTGATCGCGATGATGCAGCGCATAGACCGAAACCAAGGCATTTGGAAAGCGCCTGCCAATACGCCATTGCCTCAGATTATTGCGACGCAGTACGACGACGGGATAGCGCAGAATTTGTTTAATGCCCAACAATGTTCCATCAATGTAATTCGCAGCTTTGCTGGACGTGGTGTGCGTGTGTGGGGATGTCGGACATTGGCGGACAGTACACGTGCGCAACGGCAATACATACAAATACGTCGGTTGCTTACCCATATCGAATTGAATGTGACCGAGATGGCGCGCTTCGCGACATTTGAGCCCAATAATGAAATTACTTGGCTCAAGCTCAAAGGATTGACGCAGTCCTGGCTGCGCCAACTGTGGTTTGAAGGGGGCTTGTTTGGTGCTGTCGAAGAAGAGGCATTTCGAGTATTGATTGGTCTAGATGAAACGATGACCCAGCAAGATATACGGGAGGGTAAATTGATTATGCGAGTGTGTATCGCTCCCCTCTATCCAGCAGAATTTATCGACCTCACGCTGCAGTTTTATACAAGTGAAAGCAACATGGCTCAGCGTGTACCCCTAGCCTTCCAGCAGAATAGGAGCATCTCGGCATGAGTAATCCTACTCTCAATAAGTTCAATTCATTTTTTAATCCAGAAGTCTCACATCGCTTCTTGGTTAGCTTTTTTTTCAACAGAATACCAAGCCCCTTAGATATACGTTTTCAAAAAATATCAGGCTTAAGCCGCCAATTAGAAACGACACCGCATCGTGAGGGCGGAGAAAATATCAGCAACCTTCATCTTCCAGAACGTATCACGCATGGTCCTTTAGTGTTAGAGCGAGGTGTGATGAATTTAACGCCGCTCACCAAGGTGTTTAATGATGTTATGGGGGGAGGATTTAACCTCCGCTACGCCACCGTCATCATCCTCTTATTGAACCATGCGGCCGCGCCCGTGTGCAGTTGGACTCTCACCAAAGCATTGCCAGTGAAATGGCAGACCAGTGATCTAGACGCTAACAGTAACGCCGTTCTGATCAATACGTTAGAGCTCGCTTACCAGGATATGCGCTGGGTAGGAGTCAAAGCATGACGATTGAAATCCGCGAATTGGTTATCCAAGCACAAGTCACGCAAGGTGCTGCTGCCGCTGAACCCGCACGCGCTTTGAAGCCATTAGGACGCGCTGAGCAAGATCGCCTGGTCGAGAAGATCATCAAGCAAGTGATGGAGCAATTGCGAGACGAAAGGGAGAGGATGCTATGAAGTTCAAAAACCTGATGGAGCGCGCGTTATCCAAAATGGTCATCAAGGCCTATGCCGATAGGAATATGAGCGGCCGTCCCACCGCTGAGATGGCGGTGATGTACAACCCGGATTCGATCGAGCTCGCCTATCAGAGTGAATATGTTGAGGATGAATTTATTAATCAAAGCGAGGTGACTAGCCAATTTAGCGGCGCTGTACCTGGTGCATTGAATCTAGAACTGGTTTTTGATGCCAAGCTCCCTGATAACACCAAGCCCATTAGCTATCAGTTAGACAAATTACGGGAAATATGTTGCGAAGTAGATAGTGCGACAGCCGAGCCGCGTTTCTTGCGGGTCGAATGGGGCAAGATGAATTGGAATGGCCATGGCTATTTTGCTGGCCGCATGACGTCATTAACGGTGCGCTACACCCTCTTTGATCGAGATGCGACGCCCTTGCGCGCAGTCGCTGCGTTAAGCCTGATCGCGGATGAAAGCATGAGCTTGCAACAGGCGAAGCAAGGCAAGCTGGCGCCGAAAAAGCGAGCCCTAACAGCGCTCGCGAAAAGTACGCTACCGATGATCGCCAGTGCGGCAGCCGTAGGAGGCGCGATGGGGATGGATTATCTGAAACTGGCAAGCAGCAATAATTTAGATCATCTGAACGACTATGCGCCGGGTAAGCAATTAGTGGTGACATCTGAGCAAGGAAAATCATAATGTCTTTTGCTGCTCGGCAAGCACAGTCGTCATCCCCTGAATTAGAGATTCTTTTTGACCGAAGGCCGTTGCCTTATCTGAAGGCCATCTCGTTAGAGAGCTGGCACGGCGTGAATCAAATTCCATCCGCCAAAATAGTCCTCTCTGGGATAGCTAGCCGGCAGCAACACATCGATCACCTTGCGAAGGATGCGCAACATTGCAAACCAGGCACAAAGGCCACTATCAAAATCAAATCGGACGGCACGCTCTTGTTTGCCGGCGTCGTAGTCGATCAACGTCTAGAGCTCCAGGATGGGCGCTGGAAGTTAACCTTGAAACTTAAACACCCTCTGCAAAGCTTAACGGCCTCGTATCGTAATCAAGTGTTTGAAAAACAAAGCGATGCGGACATCGTGCGCAGCTTGACCCGTGCGCATGGAATCGTAATCGACAAGCTAGAAGGCATGCCCATAAAACACGCACAAATGGTGCAGTTTGCTTGTTCCGATTGGCAGTTTCTGAAAGCCAGATTAGGTGCTAATGGGGTTTGGTTGATGCCGATGCCCAATAACGTCGCGATCGTGGTACCCACGCTAGGGAGAACGCGCCATGCCTTAGATGCAGCGGACTCTGTCAACAATAAGATGAGCTTAGAAGCAGCAGAGCTGCAATTAAGTAGCCAGTCACAACCTGCGAAAGTAGGGGTATCCAGTTGGAATATCAAACAACAAGAAATGTCCCAGACCGTGAATGGCCGGGCCCTCAAATTGGGGATGGGTGGGCTGGACCCATCCAGACTTAAAGCACTCAGTCAAATGCCATGGGAGCTCGCGCGTAGTCGGTCGCTGCCCGCTAATGAGGAGCAAGCTTTAGCCAAAGCGAGATTGTTAGGGCAGCAGACCGCAGGTGTACAGGCACGTTTCACTGTGGATGGTTCCACCGCTTACGGTTTGGGTGACACGCTAGTTTTGGGTGGCTTTGGCGAGCACTTTAATGGTGCGGGAATCATTACCGAAGTCAGCCACAAAATCATCAAAGGCCAGTGGCGCACAACAGTGGCGCTGGGTCTGCCTAGCGCGGAGATGGATGCTGCAGAAGTGCCTCAAACCGACGGTTTGCTAATCGGTGCGGTGAGCAGTTACGAAGCGGACCCAGATGGCTTAAATCGTCTACGCGTAAAAATTCCCGTCTTAAGTGATAAGCCGCTATGGGCACGCTTTGCCGCGCCGTATGCGAGTAAAGACAGTGGCTTGTGTTTTTATCCAGAAGAGGGTGATGAAGTGGTGCTCGGCTTTTTTGATGCAGACCCTCGCTATCCCGTCATTCTAGGCGCCATGCACAACCCGAAAAACAAAGCCCCCTTTGCGCCGAGCAAGGATAACGCAGAGAAGGGGATGGTCTTTGCCCGTGGCGAGGATAAACAGACGCTGACCTTTAATGCGAAGGAAGCATCTGTTCTGCTGGATAACGGTAAAGAAAAGATCACGATAAAAGAAGGGATTCAGCTCGACGGTGGTGAGCAGTTCACTAGCAATGCAAAGAATGTCAGTTTGAAAGCCGAGCAGGCTATGCAATTGGAAACACAGCAAGACCTTAAGTTAGACAGCAAAAAAGGAATTAATGCCGAAGCCCCCACCATAGAGGTGAAAGCCTCAACGCAGCTTGGCTTACAAGGTACCGCAGGGGTCAAGATTAAGGGCGCAACAGTAGATCTGTCGAACTAAACAAAAGTATGTGGAGGAGGGAGGCGCAGGCACTATGGAAGACAAACCAGCGATATTTGGCCGAGGTTGGGCCTTCCCGCCAGCCTTTGACGACGAAGGCGTAATCATGGTGCAAGACTTGAAGGATATCCGCGAGAGCTTGCAAATTCTGTTTAGCACACAGCCCGGCGAACGGCTGATGCGCCCCGATTACGGCTGCGATTTGCAGTCTTCAATATTTGAAAACATTAGCGAAGCGTTGATAGCGAAACTCGCAACCCAAATTGAGGACAGCATTTTGCGTGACGAAACGCGCATTGAACTCACTTCAGTAGAGATCAAACGAGATGTGAAGGAGCGCAATTACCTACAGATACAGGTGCGCTACCGACTTCGTGGCAGTGAGACACCGTATCAACTGAGCGGCCAACTCAATATGTTGGGCGGCGGATCGATGGTATTCAAATGAAAAATTTGATTGTGCTAGAAGGCGATACGCTGCTTTTTGAACCTCAGTTCGCTTATCGGATAGTGACACCGACAGGGCCTGCGATGATGCGAGCGACGGGTCAGGCAACGATTAATGGGCGTCGGGTGTGCGTGCTTGGAGATGAAAAGCAGGTGCAAGTGCCTGCAACCTATATGGTGCCAGGCCATACCCCAGGCATGGGGATGTTGACCATTATGACGTTGATGCCAGATCAGCAAGCGCCACTGTGTCGAAGTCCAGCTGGATTGATTCTCAAAGGCCAGCAATTTATTGCGCGTTTTACGCCGTCAACGCCAGCGATGTCGACCGCGCCCACTCCCGTGCCAGACCCATTAACACCAAGCATCGGCAAAGGGCGATTCATAACCACACAGTTGCTAGCCAGCGTGGGCTAGACAACCCCCACACGATGACTCTATGGAGACAAGAGTACCGCCTATGTTGGATGCACCTCAAAAAGATAGCCCCTTTGTGCTAGATGATCGTGACGTGTTGCAGCGTTTGAAAGAGTTCAAAGAGTACTGCGAACATATGCCATTCCAAGATCAAGCGGGTCAAGGAACGGGGAAAAAATGGAGCGATATTCTATTTGCCGGAACAACGCCTGAAGCACTCGCTAAGTTGCTTGATGGTTCAATGACACCTGATGGCAAATTGCGGCCGCATCAAGCCTTTCTGCTGGCTTTCTACAAGCTTCTCGAAACACCACGCCGACTACTCAACGCTTTTCCTGAAGCGCATCGACAGATGTATTACCGCAAGGTATTGGGATTATCAGAGCATGGCATGGTCCCAGATAAAGTGGTGGTTTCTTGTCAACTCGCAGAAAACACCACGGAGTTGCGCCTACTCAAAGGAGTAGAGTTGGATGCAGGGCAAGATAGTCAAGGGACACCGAAACGCTATCAGCTTGATGCCGATCTATTAGCCAATCAAAGTCAGTGGACGGATTTGCGTTGGGTGCTGCCTAGTGCGGAGGTGAAAGAGCAAAAAGCGGCGAACGAAAAAGTGAGTGAACCGGTTAAAGAGGTAACTCAATATGCTCATGTGCTGTTCGATAAGAGCGGCAACATAGCTTGGCCGCAGAGCGGTGTCAGGCTGTTTGACAACAAAGCTACCCAAGAACTCGCGTTACAGGGACGTGTAGTGAGTTCGCCCGTGCTGATGATGGCTGGTGGAACACGCATCGTTACTGTGACGTTCAAAACTGATGTGCCTGTAGGAATATCCTTCACGACACAATTGAGCAGTGGCGGTAAGTGGTTAAAAATTGATTCGGCCATCGGCGTTGATAGTCCTAAAACTTTGGTACTGACTGTGCCTGCAGAACTAGGACCAATTACTCCAGCACCTGGCCTAGATGGTTATCCGTTAACTGGGCCGATGGCGACTGCGCCCTTATTAAAGATCACGCGTGCAGATGGTAAACCGGTAGCCAAGATTCAATCTATTAAAGTCGATGTCAAAGACCTTCCAGATGTACTGATGAGTACGGATGATGGCATTGCACTAATTAATAAGAAAAGTTATCCGTTCGGACCGCAACCAAGAAAAGGCGCAGGCTTTAATTTGGTTGCGCCAGATTGGTACAACAACCCGTTTAATATCGTTTTGACATTGACGCCGCAATGGGCCGACTTGCCAAAGAAGTCGTTTGGAGAGTGGTATGCCAACTATAGTGACGGAAAAGAAAATAAGAACGACAACGCATTCAAGATAAAAATTGGAGTTTTCTCAGCTAGTACGAAAAACTTTGTAGAGGGTCAGCAATCTTTATTTAACAGTAATACAAGTAGCAGCACCGCTCCCGTTGGAGCCAGCATTTCAGTCACGATTGAGGGTCAGACTGAAAAAGAGATGCCGCTCAACCTTACGAACAGTCGAGACCCTAAAGACTGGCCTAGATGGGTGCGCGTTGAGCTGGGTGAGCAAGATTTTCTACATACGGAATATCCGAAAGCGTTAGCGAAGTCGCAGCTAAAAACCACCGTCACTATAACTAAGACTGAAAAAGAAAAAGCTAGCGAAACGTGGAAATCTGAGGTGGCCCCACCCACGGAGATTAATCCTCCGTACACGCCACAATGGCAGTCACTGCAGGTCTCCTACACCAGTACAGATAATGCGCTAGGCGATAACCAGTACCTGCTCACGCCCTTTGGCTATCAAAAAGAGGATGCTAATACGTCTGATACCAATGCCACTCCACCTCAAATATATCTAGGTTTTACTGGGATTAAACCTGGGCAAGATTTAAATCTACATTGGCAGCTACAAAGCCCACGTGAGTTGGAAGTGCAATGGCAGTATCTGCATATAGACAATACCTGGAAATCTCTAAACGCTACGGTTGATGACCAGACCAAGGGTTTATTTGAATCAGGCTTATGGTCTTCGCCACTGCCGCATGACGCTGCAGAAAACGCACCGTGGATGCCGGCTGGCCGTTACTGGATACGTGGCGTGGTAACGCTACCAGACAAAGTTCCAACGGATTATTTGGCATTAGAGGGCAACGCACCTTCTAATTACCCTAGATTATTGGGGCTTCACACCAACAGCATCACAGCGACCTTAGTCGATGAAAACGCGATCGACGCAGCACATTTTGAATCAACTTTGCCAGCTTTCACGATCACGCAAACCGTTGAGCCGATAAATGGAATCGAAACCATCGTTCAGCCTTGGCCTTCATATGGCGGTCGTGCTCCAGAGTCAGAGCCTGCATTTCTAAAGCGTGTCGCCAAGCATCTAGAAAATCGTGGTCGCGTACTTACCTGGCGCGATATCACTACTTTGCTGAGTGAAAAATATGCAGAAGTCTACGATGTACGAGTGGTAGAGCCTGTATCGGACACAGCACATTCTGACAACGACTATAAGCAACCCATACAGCGCCTAGTGGTGATTCCTGCGAATGGAAAAATGGATAACAACGATCCATTCAGGCCAGCGTTTAACCCTGCGCGACTTACGCGAATGACAGAATTTTTACGCAGCATTGGATCGCCTTGGTTGCAGTTACAGCTGGAAAATCCACGCTACACCAAAGTGGAAGTCATCAATGCGAAAGCCGCCAATGTGAAAGTCGCCGAGGACCCTAACGATAAAAAAACTGCTCAAATTATCTACGAGGTGGTCTTCGCCCCGCACGTGAACGCCGATTATGCGCAGCGAGAATTGCAGCTGGCGTTAGAGCGGCAGTACATGCCTTGGGGTTCAGACGGCACAAGCGCAGTAAAAATTGGCGCGCAACTCGATAAATTCGAAATGATCAAATTTATCCAGCAACTAGATTTTATTGATCGGGTGAGCAGCCTCACGATCAAAGATAGTGAAGGAAAGGAACAAACAATCGTGGCGGGTTCTAGCACGGAAGTATTGATCTTAACTTTTTAAGAGTAGGAAAAAATATGGCAAGCAAGCCCACCCTTTCTGAAGAAGTGCATGATCTGATTCATTTCGACACACTGTTTGAGCAAGGAAAGCAGGTGTTACGTGATCATGCTAACGAAACTTGGGATGATCTAGCCGAGCATGATCCAGGTATCACCTTGTTGCAGGCGTTAACTTACAACGTGTCGGATTTGGCCTATCGCCATACCTTACCGTTACAAGACCTATTGACGCCTAAATCCGATGGAAAGGAAAAAGAAGCAGCAATTTTTAGTCAGCAATTTGCACCGGAGCACATGCTGACGACGAGTCCGATTACTGAAGATGACTATCGGCGTGCTTTACTTGATTTGCACAGTTCTGATGATAAAGAAAATGCAGATAAATATACGCATCACGATTTCTATTTCAGAAACGCGCAATTGAAGCTGGAGCCAAAAGAAAAACGCTACCGCTATTGGCATGATTTGAAAGCGAGGCAGTTTCTGTTTATGGATCCCACGAAAGGATCGTCAGCTTCTGCTAATGATGTAAGAGAACGAGAATTGTTGGGCGGTTTTACTCTCTATGTCGAACTTAGTTTGGGGATGACGCGAGAGCGTGCCGAAAAGCCTTTAGAACAATTTTTGCAAACACATCGCAATCTTTGCGAACAAGTTAGAGAAATCATATGGGTAAAGCCCTATGCAGACCATGTATTCCGCGCCGATATTGAGTTAGAAGACGACTGCCAAGATGCAGAAAAAGTCATCGCGCAGATTTTGATTAAAGCGCACGCTATGGTGAGTCCAAATGCCCAGCATCTGAGCATAGAGGAGCTCAGAGTGCAAAAGCAAAGTAATGAAAGTATTTATCAAGGTCCGTACCTCAAGCACGGCTGGATACCTGTGCTTCCGCCGGCACGGGATTATGCGGAAAGTTCGACGATTACCATCAGTCTATTAGTGAATCAGCTGTTAGAGATTGATGGCGTTAAGCGTATCCAGAAACTAGGCTTTGGAGGTAGAGCGAGCACGACCGAGGTGCAATGGGAAGGGGAGATACCTGCCAATGCCTATCCACAAATATGGCAAGAAAATACTTTCAATACGGCGTCGGATATCGGTGTATTGAGCGAACAAGTGGTTCTGCTCAAACGTGGGCAGTGCGTTCCGCCGGACAAAGAAAAAATTCTGCAATACATAAATTCGATGCGTGCGCCATTGATCAATCCACAGAGCGCACCACTATTACAGGGACGTCTGCGCAAGCTAAGCGACTACCATAAAGCCAGTCAATACCTGCCACCTTGTTACGGTGTGCAAGCACTCAGTCCAAATTCAAAGCAAGCGCAATTACGTCAATTTTTATTACCCTTTGAGCAGCAATTGGCTGATGGTTGTGATCAGTTGGCTTTACTGTCGACGCTACTGTCCTTTGAGCGGGGTGGTGATAATCATGATGGCAGCGATGTTCGAGTGTGGGGTAATCATTTAGCGTTTTTGCAGTCGCAGAAAGATGCCCCTGCTGATTTGATTAAATTCCTGGAGAAAAAAGACCAAGACCCGATTAAAAAACAGGCAATTGTCAATAAAGAACGCGCCATCATCAATTATCTGTTGGGTTACTTTGGCGCGCGCCCTGTCACGAAAGTGTTATTGAAAGAGGGCACGCAGCAGGATTATCTGTCGATACAACGCGGATACTTAGCGCAGCAAGGGAAATTGGGTTATGGACGGGCCAGTATTCAAGTTAATGCGGTATCCGCTTTGCAGCGGCGTATCGAGGTATCCGCTTTGCCGCGGCGTATTGCGGTATCCGCTTTACAGCGGCGTATTGCGGCTAGGCTAGGTGTTGGTGCGGCTTTATTCAAAGAAGAACCAGATCTAAGTAATCTCCCATTCTATGTAGTGGAACACATGGCATTTATGCCCAAACAACCTCCTGATGGTCAAAGCAGGATATCGGAATGGAAAAACGTAGTGAGCATCGCCGTAAATCTAGGTGCATCCAGCATTACGATAAAAATGGATAAGGTCGGCGGTTTTAAAGACAATGATTATATTAATTTAATAATTGCCGATCAGTTTTTTGTTGGCGTTCAGATAAATAGTGTTAATGATAAAAATATAAAGATTGATTTAAATAAACACGAGCAGCTGCAAGCGTATATAGAGAAAAATAAAAGTAATATCAATGAATTAGTTGGAGCAGAAAAAACGAAATTACAAAAATGCGACAGTATCCGTTCTCTATCTGTGGAGAAGGATGGAAAGCTAATCATTGCGCTTAAGAAAGGACGAAAAGGATTAGGTTTTGATAGAGGGCACTTAATTGATCTACAAATAGGTGCGCAAACCGTTTTTCGTTTAATGATACGCAAGGTGAGCGAAGATAAAGAAGAAATTACGCTTTATATAAACGATAGTATGCAGCTAAAAAATGTAGTGGGTGACGGGGCGAAAATTGATCCAGCAACCGTACATCTATATTCAAGCATGATATGGCTAAAAGATAAATCGCACCCTATATCTTTCTGTAAAGAAGGATCGAGTCAAGATAAGAATATCTATTTTATAAAGTCCGATATTTATCCAGTGCCACTTAATATAAAGGATGAAATTGTTATAAGCTCAAAATCTAATATTGATAAAGGCGTAGCGGTCGTTGAATCTATTTCAAATAATATTTCAAATGAAAAAAATTTTTTTGAAATTAAGCTTAAAGATAATTTTAAGATCGTCGAAAATGAAGATGTTTGGTATTTCAAAAAAAATGAAATAAAAGACCGTTTCACTTTTACGGTTAGTGTAGTTTTTAATCGCAAATGGTTAGCCGATGTATTAGACCCGTACGCGACGATGGAATGGGTTAAAGAAATCGTAGCGGAAGAAATCCCTTGTCATATCTCAGCAAAAATTCACTGGCTTGACGAAGGGCAGTTTAGTCGTTTCGGCCGCACTTACGGCGAATGGCAAAAAAATGACACGCCCCTTGGCGATTTATCCTATCAATTAATGTCCGATTTATCCTTAGGTGAACTTCCAACACCCATAAAAGGCATTGGCATGATGATGATTGGATGGGAAGAAAATCCACAAAGACAGAAATTTACTAATGACGATGGAACAGCAAAGCCAGCGTGGGAGGATAAAGCAGTACAGCAAACCGGCTTATTTTATGTGCCATAGAAAACGTGATAGGTGACGAAAAGGGAAGCGCCTTCACATAAAGCTTATTGAAATAAAACCATCATGCCGTGATGGTGGATAAATGGAGATTAAATAATGGCAAACAAAAAAAGCTCCGAAGATAGCGAAACGAGCAAAGCACTAGAAAGTGCGCCGTCCAACAGTGGGGAAATAGCAAGCAGCCATACTGTGATCGGACCCCAAACCAATGCCATCAGGGCCAAGTTCAGTCGCCAAAGGATACCTCTAGAGCAAGATTTTGCTGACTTAATCAATATTGCCGACGTTGGCCGCAGAGCTGTCGGACGTTCTCCTGATCAGGTTAGCGCAGGTCCCGGCGATGGTTTGCAGTTATTGGAGGACGGGAAACTGGCGGTAGGTTTTGTTGAGACCGACCTGGAGATTCGAGATGGCAAATTAGGGATACGGCATAAATGGCCAGTGGGCACGATAATCATGTATTCCGGTCTAGAAAAAGATGTGCCAAAGGGGTGGGTAATATGCGATGGAAGGGATAATAGAGCACCGGATTTGCGCGATAAATTCGTACTAGCCGCAGGGCCGAATAACGCGCAGGGAACAAGTAAAGGAAAGGTAGGGCCAGAGGGTGCCTATCCGATTGCGGTTGAAGCTACGGTAGCAGGTGGAGATATCAGCGTGGTGGTGGAAAGTACAAAACTAACAGAAGGTCACATCCCCTCGCACAGACATCGAACAGGGCCGATGTTGAGCTACGCATTCCAAAAGAGTGCAGTCGCAGATGCATTAGCGCCGTACGACTATGCATATGAAAAGGCGAAGGCAGTGATTAGTCATGTGGGTGTTGTAGTTGCTGGCGGAGGCGATCAAGCCGGAATGGCGACTTTGACAAATAGCGTAGGAGATGGAGAGCCACATAGCCATTCGGCAGCCGCCAAATTGGAAGGAAAATCCCACACTCACGCTGCTGCAGCAACGACACCGTACTACGCCTTGCTCTTCATCATGTACACAGGATGACATTAGGTAGCACACTAGGAGATTAAATAATGGCTAACAATAAATTAATGGGAATACAAGAAGATGGTAGTGGTGTGCTTGTGCATAACTGGCCCATCGTTGGGATGATAGTTGCCTATTGTGGAGACGCAAAGTCACTACCTGCTGGGTGGTATATCTGCGATGGGAAAAATGGAACCCCAGATCTTATAGAAAGATTCATACTGGGAGGTAAAAGGGATATAGGGATCGGAAAAGTTAATAGCAAAGAATTGCGGTTGGATTCAGAAAATTTGCACGGCACTACAGATGTAAAAACCGTTAGTGGGAACATTACTGATTTCACCATTAATGGAACTAGTCTGTCGACAGCGCAGATGCCGAAGCATGCACACCTCACTGGCCCCGGATTGGCTACAGATTTTCAGGCCATGGACAGTAATAACTACAATGTGACGGAGGATTACAAGGCAGCTTTAAGTCCTCGTGGGGACAATAGTTGGGAGGAACATGGAGATAAGGGGTGGCGGCATTTTACCCGTATAGTTCAGGGCATCTCGAACGTAGGGGGATACCATTATAATCCTACGTGGAAAGTTGAACGGTCAGGGAAAGGGACGGTATACCCATTGACAGAAGATAAGGGATCTGGCGAAGAGCATAGCCATACAGGAAGTGCAAAGTTTAGCGGGGATTCACACCATCATAGCTTTGCGGTTGCGGTCCCATATTATGAGCTGGCTTATATTATGTATACCGGCAAGCAAGCAGAAGACTAAAACGAGAAGATTTAGCTTTTGTATAAGAGCCTCAACCTATGCGACGCCCTCAAGCCAATAAACATCGAATCGATCGAGTGCGATTTATATTGCAAACGGATGGCTTACTGGCGACGCAGGTACAACAGCGGTGTAGTCAGGTATTTCATCAGCAATTGCAGGTGCAGTTAAATGATGTGTTTAATCTACACGGTGTGATGTCTGTCGATACATTGACTTTGGATCTTGGCCAGATTGCTTGGCGTGAGTTTGATACGCAGCTGTGCGACAAGGTGCTTAACCAGCTGTCGCTGCAGTTATCGAAGTTTTCTGCCTACCCTCTGGCAGCACGTTCAATGGAGGCAGACGAGCATAGTGAGCGGGTAGCCCCCAGCCCTGTTACGCAGGACCACGAAGATTTCACAGCTCAAGATTTGAGCGTCAAGATGTCTAAGTCGCCGCCGCTTTCTTCAGATCAATCATCGTTGCATCTCAAGTCTGATCAACTGCCACCTTCACCTGACTCTTCCACCACCCAACCTACCCAAGCGGAACCTAATCTACCATCGGCTATATCCGATCAGACATCACTTCAATTCAAGTCCGATCGCCAGTCGTCCTCAGCTGAGATCGCTAAGTCTGCTTCCACCAACTTCCTCGCTGCTCAATCGGACCCTAACTTACGATCGACTGCACCAGATCAGCCATCATCGCAATTCAAGCCTGATCGACCATCGGCATCACCCGAAATAGCAGCGCACCTACCTAACGATCCTCTCGCTACCCAATTTGAATCCTATCTACACAGCGGCCAACTTGCTAAACCAGCATGGCTTGGCGCAGATGAATGGTTGCTGGCTAAATTGAGTGAGAATCCCCGCACCTGGTATTTGGCGCTGGCCCGCTGTTGTATCCAGCATCGTGCGCTACAACGTTTGCTGCAGTTATATCACCCAGATACCTTACGCAGTATCAGCCACCAGTTGAGTGGAAGCGCCAATAGGCTGGCACAATCTGGGCACGATACACCAGCTCCTTATCTAACTTTAGGTGCATTACGTTTCTTCCAGCTTCAGCCTGCGCTGGCCATGCCGACTGCGGATGGTATGCTGCAGGCAGATACTGTGCAGCCTGAACTGGAGTCATGGTTAGAGTTGGTGCAAGCGGAGCCTCCAACTCCTATCTTGCAGCAATGGTTGCGGCCTCTTTTTGATCGGCCGCAATTACAGAGTCGGTTAAAACAACACGTGTCGCAGCCATTGATTGCAAAGCTTCAAGCGCTATTAAAAATACCGCCACTGACACGCGAGCAACCTAAATCAGCCGTGCGTCGCGTACCTGCACCTAGTTCAATCGCATCACCTAATACCCCTTTGCCGGTTAGCAACGCAGGGTTGGTTCTATTGTGGCCGCTGTTACCTAGCTTGTTGACCCATTTAGGTTTACTGCAAGACAAGGCCTTTATAAATGAGGAGGCACAGCATAAAGCAGTGTGCTGGCTTGACTGGTTAATTTGGAAAGGTGATGACGCAAGTCACTTTGATCGCACATCATTAACGCGCTATCTATGCGGTGTGCCGCTAGATACGCAGATCGACCCGTGGCACAGCCCCGCTGAAGAACAACAGGTGAACATGCAGCACTGGCTCAGTGGATTGCCCGCGCAACTGCCAGGATTACATCGCTGTAGTGCAGATGATCTGTGTTACTTATTCTTGCAGCGCCCAGGCGGCCTATACCTGCAGAAATCCCCGCGTAGGTTGCAAGTGGAGCCACATGCGAGCGATATCTTATTAAGTCAGCTTCCCTGGCCCGTAAACTCGATCCTATTACCCTGGCTTGACTATCCATTGGCGGTCACTTGGTCCCTAAAAGGAATGCTATGAATCCTATGTCAGCTATCAATAAAGAGGCCCTGCAGCTGTGTGAGACCGAGCATCTGCTGGCAAATGATGTGAATCTGCGCGCATTGTTTGCACAATTTGAACGGATGGATGGACGACTGCAACGCTATCTGCATCAACTGAAGGGTTGTAAAGGTGACAAGCACAATATGCAAGGCCTTCTGATGTCGCAAGACGTTTACGAGCAGCGCATAAGCGAAACTAGGGGAATGCCGCATTGGGCATCCGCTATGAGCACGTCTCCAACCAAGCCATTCCATTCTGGTGCTATTCCCGCAGATCCAAACAGCCGTCTGGGCCAGTTGATTGCACGTTTTGGCTTAACGCCGTTTGAGGTGGATCTACTGGTGTTGTGCCTGCTACCGCTGTGCGAGCACCGTTATGGCCTGCTATTTGAATATCTGCAGGACACCTCTAAAAAAAACTATGTCACCGTAGCCTTTGCCTTCGCTTTGTTGTGCACGGGGGTGCCAGACAGATTGGAGCAAGAAGCCAGTTTATCGCCACAATCTACGCTGCTGCGACATGGTTTGATGACCTTGAAGCGCAAGGCCGGTTGCTCCAGTATTTTGCAAGTTGACTCCGCTTTATACCGCTACTTGATTGGCCAGGATGCATTGCCGGAATGTCTGGGAAGGTGTGTTCACTGGCTAAGGGCCTCCAAAGATCTGCCAGATACCCACCCGACATTCACGGAGAAACTAGCGCGAGCTTGTTTTGAAGATAGAGAAGAAGGGCCGGCTGCACCGGTGATTTTGCTACGCGGTTTGCCGGGGAGCGGGCGTGCCGCTGCGGTAGCGACGGCGGGTACCGCTTTCGGTCGGCAGGTGCTGTGCCTAAATCTGGCGTTGCTACCGAAAGATGACGAGCAGGAGGAAGCGCAGGAAATCTTAATGTTGACCCTGCGCGAAGCACGTCTGAGAACGGCCTGTCTAGTACTAAAAAACGTGACGGATTTCGCTACCGCGCAGCCCACTTTGTTTGCGGACTTATGCCAACGACTTGCACATCATCCGGCACCTGTGGTGTGCCTGATTGAACCCCATAGCGCGCCCGTCTGGATGGGCGACTTGCCCCAATTGTTGCTGGATTTGCCGGTGCGTTCGCCCGAAGACAGCATGGCACTGCTGCGTAGTCAATTACCAAAAAACACCAAGGGGATAGATTTACAAGGGTTAGTTCGGCGTTTTCATATAAGCCCAGACACTGTGCGCCAGACAGTGCAAGAAGCCGACCTGTATCGCCGTCAGCGCGACCCTAATGCAAAACTATCGCAAGCTGATCTATACGCTGCCTTTCGGCTACGCACCCAGCAAAGTTTTGGCAAGCTGGCCCAGCGCATCGAGCCGGTGCGTGATTTCGAGGATTTGATCATCAGCGATGAATTAAAACAGCAATTAAAAGAAATCCTGGCTGCCATCCGCCACCGAGATGAGGTATTGGCGAAAGGTTTCGCCCGCAAAATCGGCTATGGCTTTGGCATTAGCGCGTTATTTCACGGTGACTCCGGCACGGGTAAGACAATGGTGGCCGAAGTGCTGGCGCATGAGCTGGGTGTCGATCTGATCAAAGTCGATCTTTCAACGGTGGTCAATAAATACATTGGCGAGACCGAAAAAAACCTATCGCGGATTTTTGATTTGGCCAGCGCCGACGCTGGCGTACTATTTTTTGATGAAGCCGACGCGCTATTTGGTAAACGCAGCGAAGCCAAAGAGGCACGTGATCGGCACGCCAATATCGAAGTATCGTATTTGCTGCAGCGACTGGAAAGTTATCCGGGACTGGTGGTGCTAGCGACGAACAACCGCTCTCACCTAGACAGCGCGTTTACACGCCGGCTGACATTCATCACCCGTTTTACAAAACCCAGTACAGATTTACGCGAGCGGATGTGGAGGCAGATCTGGCCCGCGCAAATTGCAGTGGACCAGGATGTCGATTTCGCCGCGCTGGCTAAGCAAGCGGATATGACTGGCGCGAACATTCGCAATATTGCGTTGCTCGCGAGTTGGCTGGCAGCGCAAGACAAGAGGCCGGTAGGCCACGCCCATATTCAGCGAGCCTTACAGCGCGAGCATGCCAAGCTGGGCCGAATTGATTTATAACTTTGATTGAGGAGCAGGACGGTGGCGGGCGAGTTAATAAGCAGAGTAGATCCAATAGAGGCCATTTTAAAGGCCATAGAAGATGAAAATAGCACTGCAGAACCAAGCGTCGATGTGATCTTGCTAAAGCTCAATGCGCTTATCCAACGGACATTGCAGGGTTATTTTCACCATACCAATCAAATAGAGTTCCGCTTCGACTTGCCAGAAAAGACGCCAGAGACGGCGACGGTGAGCATCTTTTTATACGACGTCCAGGAAGATTTGCAGATGCGCCAGGGCGAGAGCCGCCGTTATGACCCAGCAACCGGCACGCAGGCGCCAGGCCTGGTTCATGTGCGCTGCTGCTATTTATTGACCTACTGGCCTGGAAGCGAGCACATAAACTATGAGGAGCCGGATAACGAGCCGGCCTGGGCGATGAACCGGGTCTTGAATGCCTTGTTGAATCGACGCACCTTTACAGAGCTGCCCGGCTCGTATACGCGAGTCATTCCACCGTCAGAGCACCTCAATAGCCTAGGTACTTTCTGGCAGGCACTGGGCAATAAGCCGCGACTATGTCTAAGCTATGCGGTGACCGTGCCGATGCAGTTATTGGGTGAAAAGAAGGTAGAGACACCGCCGATCAGATCGACGAACACTAAGCTGGACATTCAGGATGCAGGCGATGCGCTTGAGCAAGCGTCGGCAGATCTGTGGCAGCGCATGTGCAGCACGCTTTGCGAACAAGATCAAAACAACAGAAAAACTATATTAAGAGAACTAGGGCGCGTAGTACTGCGTTGCGTGCCGATCAAGTTGAACCAAGGCGCCCCCTATTTGCGCTTAATGATCTCCGGAGTCACAACAGAAGCGCGCAAAGCAGCGCTTTTGAGGGAACTCGGTGATTTACAAGCGAAGTCCGGTGCGCAGAAGATAAGCGAAGGCTGGTCGCAGATCACTTACAACGTTGGAGGCACAGCGATGGCAGTCAAGGAAGCGGAGGTCGATCAGCTGACCACCATTGCTGTATTACCGCCATCATAAAAAGAAGAGGCATCTATGCATGACAATGCAACGCCGGATACAGTAAAAGCAAAAAAAAAGCGGTCGAGCCATAAGAAAAAGCAGTCAAGCGATAAAAAGGCCTATGAAAATAACGCCATGCTTGAGCCAGGTCGGCCGACGTGTTCTACGATCGGTGGATTCGATCCGCTTCTACACGTCGGCAGTAGCTCTAACATATCGCCAGCTCCGGAGAGTCTTAATCCCACTGCCGATACTCAACGGGAATCAATGAATGAAAGTGCAGAGTTTGCAGCGCAATCGATTAAGGAGAAAAGGAAGGCTGCTTTTATTATCAACGCTATTCTCTCCTATAAAGATGTAAACGATATTCCCGCCGTCATTGGCGCAATGCTAAAGGGTCTTCCTGATGAGGATAAATCACGTATCGCAGTTGTGCTCGGAGTAAATGCACATGCAAGCGAGAAGAAGGCATTAGATGAAAAGGTGGAAAAGGCCAAAAGAAGCATTGAAAAAAGGCAGCTTCCAGTGAAGCTAGTGAGCTCTACTTTTCCACGCAAGAATGATTTTCCTTACGGGACAATGCGTAATGAAGTCTTACATAGTGCTCAGACTAAAAAACTAACCAAGCGTTTTCGTCGGCTTGGTTTTCATCCTTATATTTCAGTTCAGGATTTTGATACGGGTTCTCGTAGCGTGGGTAGCGATGAAGGAGAGCATATATTTCACGCAGTAGATCGAATTTTGGCAGGAGAGGGAGAAGACAAGCTTGGGAACAAACAATATGACTCGAGATTATGGCTTCGAGTCAACGAAAAGACAGGGCAAACAGATGAACAAACAGATGAAATATGGAGGGGATTGAAATATGAAACGGGTGCCTCGACAGCTGGAGAAAAACCTTCTCAACCTCGGCAGGAGCTTATAAAACTGCTAAAGAGTCCTATACGCCCTTTGATGATTGCGGGAGGTTATCGTCCAAGCGCAAGAGACGAGCTCGAAAAAAAGGTTGAAGCTAGGCAAGCGCAAGCCAAAAAGGATGATGTTACAAATACAAAGAACAAAAAGACGCTAGAAAAATTCTTAAAGCATATTAAGGAAGACATGGTAGATCGGGATATATATGCCGCAATTCACCCATTACTTCCTTATGCCCCTGAGCCTAATCTTTTTATTGATGCGATTGCTGCCTATAAAAAGAGTCCATTGTCAAAAAGCGAGTTGCGCTTTGGGGACAAAAGGTCAGAGTTTGATAAGCTGGCGAAACAGCTTCATAAGTACGCAGCAGAAGAATTGGAAAGTTTTTACGCTGAAAAAAGCGATACGGATGTAGCGGGTGCAAGTGTAGATGCACAAAATAATCGACATCCGCTTCGAGGCCAATCATTCTTTAATGATTTTAGTGGCATGGCTATCGAAACGGATCTTTCTAGGCTTGCTTCTGAGTTTTTAGAAACAGGTAAAGATCCTCAAGCTCATAATTTCACCCTCATTGTAGATCGCACCTTCAACTCAAAACCAAATAAAGCAGGAGTGAGTCTTGCTAAGGTGCGGGACCATTTTTTAAAAAAATTAAATAAGAAGCGTGCCTACTTTTGTAGCGAGGCTCCTGAGCAAGAGCAGAGTGGAGCTGCAAAACGTAAAAGGGCAGTATCTCGGCAGAATCCTGAATTAGAAGGGAGCAAGTCAAAAAAAACAAAAACGGATAAACCTAAACTTAAACCAGATAAAAACGCTTATCGACTCATTAGAAACAATCAAGCTCTATTAGGTGGAGAAAAAAAGAATAAGTTGAGCGAGGCAATCTCACTTCGTTTTGGAAAAAAAGGGAAGTTTAAAAAACTGTATTCGGGAGTGCCCGCTGATGAAAAATTTAAAACTTTTAGTACGCATCAAATCGCTGTTCAAAAAGAATTAAAAAAAACTATAAATGAAAATAAAGATAAATATAAATCTTTAAAGAAAACCAAGAAGTATCAAATTAAAGCTAAAAAAGAATTAGAAAAATTTCTAAATAACCCTAGAGAGCATCCGCATGCTTCAAAAAAAGATATAGAGAAAATGAAGGAGATAAGGTGGTGGGGTACTTATAAGCAATTCTTAGCATATAAAACCTGGAAGGCTTCCCGTAAGGAAAAAAATGATTACGTTAAGTTACGCGAAGAGTCAGGGACCGATGTTAAGTCAATGCTGGAATTAAAAAAGAAATTAAATAAATTTCGATATGAATAATTCAGCAGGTGGCGCGATGCCATCGCTTTTCTGAAAGCAAAGGGTTATCGGGCGATTTGCATCGACCAATATGTTGTTGATGAAACTAAGATAAGGTGATCTGCCGAGAGTAGCTGCACTAAGATTTGTGCATATTAATGCGCGTACTGTGTAAAGATTTTTTCTAGAACTCATTCCATAAATGCCTAAAAGGCCGTGATCGGGGGTCGGGCGGTGCTCGGAATCCTCATGTACGTCCAGTACACTCCGGTTCCTCCGCTCCGGCCTCCCCCCGCTGACAACCTTTTAGACATTTATGAAACGAGTTCTAAATGGATTTAAAGTCATATTGCGAGCTGCATCGTGACTAATAATCTAGATATATATCCGTAAACATGAGGGTGCGTACGGTACAAGTATTTAGGATTGGCTATATAGCGGTGTCTAACTTGAGGACAAGATCATGATGGATTATAGCGATGCTTTTGAGCGACTTTTTAAGGAAAAGAAAAGAAAGGCGGGTTCTTATACCAGAGATTTCGATGATCATAGCGAGTCTTTTAGTCGGCTTTCCAACTTTGAGCGGCTAGATGATTTTTTGTGGGCAGAAAATGATCCAGGCCTTTTTGACACCGAACGGATGAATGATGGGCCATACAATACTCGAGAAGAATTTAGTAACGCGGTTCTGCCTTTGATAGATTATAGAAGGCAAGACGGTGATCCCTACAGAGGAACACACTATAGTTTTCGTGATTTGCAATGCATGAATTCAGCCTGGCTTGTATATGATCGCGCACGACGTGCCGAGCCGATTTTTGTATTGGGACGATTGCAGAGAGGGGAGTTTTATGATGATAGTACTCAAGCTGATTGGGAAGGCGCTCCTCCTCTTCTCACCGAATCATTAGTCAATAATGTTGGAACTATAACGGATGATGAAGCCAATCAGGCCTCTGGCGGCATATTGCAGGCAAGCGAGTGGAGCCCATTGGTTAATGACGCATTGATACTTGGGGCAATTCATGGTGGACGAGATATATATTTCGCCTCGCCGCGCTCGCAAGAAAATATATATGATGATGGGAGGCTTATAGTAATGGGTAGGGAGTTAATGGCAATCCACGCTAGTGGAGCCTACGAATTTGTTACCTCTAATACAAACTCTCTTTCTTTTGGAGACGCGGCTAGATGTACGCAACCACAAAGGAATGGTAATTTTGGGTTTAAAGAGTATCTGCAGGTAATTCAAGATTATCTTGCGGGTCAGCGCGATTTAAATTCACTTTGGGGAACGCCGGCTGTGCCTGAGTTTTGGCAATGGCTAGATGATCCCAACCAAATCGCTCCTGCCGCGTAAATGGATAAATTCTTACGGGGTGGATGAGACGATTGCAATGGGCGAAGTAGCTGGCCCAGCAACGGTGCCTACGCAGACGTTTGCGTTTTCGGCTCGTCCACAGTACTAGTTTGCGATCAGGTCGAGAACCATAGAAATCCTCATGGGTCCCCTCTCTCAATTATTCACAAATATTGTGTATAACTCCGTTGAAAAGTGTCTTAGATCTATCTCAACGCCAAGCAGGACGCGGCTATCCTTAGATTGATCAAATTTCTGGCAAATGGTTTGTTTGCCATACTTAAGGACACTGCAAAGTGGTGTCGTATTAAATCTGACTGCACCCATCCATAAGTCATTGCTAATGGTGATGACATCACTAACCCCACTGTGCTTAGAAAAATTATCGTTGAGAGAAAAATTAGCTTAATGCAAGCCACGCCCGCCACTTCTTGAATAACTCAGCACCAAGTCCGACATTGTGATTATTCGTATGGCTTCGTTTACCGTTTGATAAGACGCAGAAGATGAAAAGGCTGCCAGGGAGTGATCAGCTGCATGAAATTCAAAGTAAGGTTTTCTAGCGGAAAATTTGACTAAACGGAAAAGTGTTTTTGCCATCGGTCAAACTGGATTTATATCAATTTGAGAGTGAATTAAAAATGACTACTCTACCAAGTCATTTTTAGATATAAAATGGCTATAAATAATATTTATAGGGTGAATGTATGGAGCTACATCGAGTATCAAAGTCGGAATTTAAAGCGAAAGCACTTGAATTTTTCAGGCAGATTGAAGCATCTGGCGAAAGTTTGATTGTGACTGATCATGGGCGAGCAGCACTTGAAGTGCGTCGATACCATGAGATCGCACGCAATCCGCTGGACATATTGCGTGGCTCCGTTATGCATTATGAAAACCCAACTGAGCCTGTTGCAGCAGATGATTGGGAGGCTGCGCAGTGATTGTCCTCGATACACACGTATTGGTGTGGTGGGTGAACGGTGATTCTGCTTTAAGTAAAGTAGCTAAAGCCGCCATTGAAAAAGAACAGGTGAATGGTGACATTCTCATATCCAGCATATCGGCCTGGGAGATAGCGATGTTGGTTGAGCGCGGTCGCTTGCGGCTATCGATGGATTTAGATAGCTGGCTTTCAGCAATTGCCCAGATTGACGCAGTACGCTTCTTACCTCTAGAGGTCGAAATAGCGACTAAATCCGTTGTGCTGCCAGGTTCATTCCACGCTGATCCGGCTGATCGAATGATTGTTGCAACTGCGCGTAAGCTAGCTGCGCCACTAGTGACAAAAGATGAAAAGATACATGCCTATCCACACGTAAAAGTTATCTGGTAAATCCAGGTGGCGTCCGAACAGGAGCAGCGCCACGATCGACCGCTTCTTCATTAGCAAGAGGTGCTTAGTCTGTTGGTAAAGGCACTGAGTCAACTCCCCCTAGACCAACAAAAAAAGGTGATCGAGCGACAAAATAGAAATCTAACTTAATTCCTCGGAATTCAATTGAATATCGGTTTGCCTACTTATCGCCCTTCACAGCAGAACTCGCCTTTATCAAATCGTGAATAAAAAAGAACGAGACTAAACCCAAGACCATACAGCGTGATTGCGCTTCAAAATGATTGTCTAGAAAAGTGAAAATGGGAAGGAGTTGACGCTTTGAACAAAGTAAGGTGATGACAGGATTTTTTAAAGAGATCGAAGAGAAAAATATCAAAAGGAAAAGGGGACTAGTATAAGGAAGCGTTTCGCCAATAGAGGTACTGGGATTCTTTGATTTGAAGGCAGGCGCAACCGATATGCCGGCCGGCAAGCTTAACCTGTTGACAAAAAGCAAGCGGACTTTGCTATTAAAGACCTGGAATGCGACGGAGAAAGACTTCCCCGCCCATTTATGTGTGCATCAATTGTTCGAGCAGCAAGTTGAGCGCACACCGCAAGCCACGGTTCTAGTGTATGAAGATCAAACATTAAGTTATGCCGAGCTGAATGACATGCTAATCGTCTCGCTTATCAACTCATTAAAGCAGGCGTGCAACCGGATACGCGTGTTGCTATTTGCGTGGCGCGCTCGCCGGCGATATTTGTCGGATCTACCGTAGATTAGATCGTATGCGGCGCTGCGGGATAAGACCTCCGCCGTTTATTTTGGATATGGCATAGTATTGGTGTGCGATTCATATGGATGAGTTATGCATAAATCCTACGCCAAGACCCATCAACACTCATCAGATGATTTTATTTTTTTAATCGAACAAGATTTATGCTGAATCCTATTTCGAGATCGACCCATCTGCATTATTCCGCAGCACAAAAATCCCCGGCATCCCGTTTTTTATCGATCCCGCTGGAAGTTCGAGAGGAAATAGAAAGCCTGTTGGATTTTTCAAGTCGGCAGGCTTTGTTTAAAGCATTGACAACTGTCACTCGTGATGGTGAACCGATAGATTCCCCTGCACTGAAATTACACTTAATCAAAGATAGGATTCAAGTTCGACATCAGGCGGCTTTAATTCGTTCAGACAAAGGGTTACAGAATTTTGTATTGAACCAATTGCAGAGGCTATCAGACTCATCACAACTCGATCAGGTTGTAGAAAAATCTGGATTTTTCGAGCTGGTATGCGTCGTTAACTCCCCTGAAATAGTTAGGCTTTTACAAGAAAAAGTACAACAAGACGTTCTGTTAAAAGAGAAATTATTGAACTGGATAGAGCGCTCCAAAACAGAAGCGGTACAGGCTATCGCGGCTAACGTGCTGACGATGTTGGTGAAAGCAGGCGTGCAATTCATTAATAAAGACCTCAAAGGAATCCGCGTGCCTGGGGCGGATTTAAGTTATGGTCAATTCGATTCAGCCCAATTACAGGGCTCGGATTTGAGCGGAGTCAATTTCAGCGGGAGCTGGCTACGTCAAGCGAATTTAAGCTCAGCACAGATGACTGGGGTTTGGTTTGGTGAATGGCCTTATCTCCAGGAAGAGAGCGAGGTAAGATCGTGCGCGTATTCCCCGGATGGGAAAGCGTGTGCGGTAGGTCTCGCAAACGGTAAGATCAGCGTCTATGACACCTCGAGCTGGGAGAAAGTCTGTACCTTACAAGGGCATACCTCCGCTGTTTATAGCGTGGTGTATTCACCCAGCGGTCAGCAGATCGCCTCGGGAGGATATGACAATACGGTTCGTCTGTGGGATGCGCATAGCGGGGAGGCCAGCCACACCTTACAAGGGCATACCGGCTGGGTTACGAGCGTGGTGTATTCGCCCAACGGTCAGCAGATCGCCTCAGGCAGTGAGGACCATACGGTGCGACTGTGGGACGCGCACAGCGGGGAGGCCAGCTACACCTTACGAGGTCATACCAGCAGAGTTAATAGCGTGGTGTATTCGCCAAGCAGTCAGCAGATTGCCTCGGGTGGTGACCATACAGTGCGGCTGTGGGACGTGCACAGCGGGGAGGCTGTCCACACCTTACGAGGGCATACCGGCTCTGTTAATAGCGTGGTGTATTCGCCCAGTGGTCAGCAGATCGCCTCGGGCAGTGGTGACAAGACGGTTCGTCTGTGGGACGCGCACAACGGGGAGGCCAGCCACATCTTACAAGGGCATACCGACTGTGTTATGAGCGTGGCGTATTCGCCCGGTGGTCAGCAGATTGCCTCGGGCAGTTGGGACAATACCGTTCGTCTGTGGGACGCGCACAGCGGGGAGGCCGGCCACACCTTAGAAGGGCATACCGGCAGGGTTAATAGCGTGGTGTATTCGCCCAGTGGTCAGCAGATCGCCTCGGGCAGTTTTGACAAGACGGTGCGGCTGTGGGACACGCATAGCGGGAAGGCCGATCCCTTACAAGGGCATACCCGCAGGGTTAGTAGTGTGGTGTATTCGCCGAGCGGTCAGCAGATCGCCTCGGGCAGTTGGGACAATACGGTTCGGCTGTGGGACGCGCATAGCGGGAAGGCCGTCCGCACCTTACAAGGCCATACCGGCTGGGTTAATAGCGTGGTGTATTCGCCGAGCGGTCAGCAGATCGCCTCGTGCAGTGATGACCATACGGTTCGGCTGTGGGACGCGCACAGCGGAGAGGCCAGCTACACCTTACAAGGGCATACCGACAGCGTTAGGAGCGTGGTGTATTCGCCGAGTGGTCAGCAGATCGCCTCGAGCAGTGATGACCATACGGTTCGTCTGTGGGACGCGCACAGCGGGGAGCCCGTCCGTACCTTACAATGGCATACCATCAGGGTTAGTAGCATGGTGTATTCGCCCAGTGGTCATCAGATCGCCTCGGGGGGGTATGACAAGACGGTTTGTCTGCGGGACGCGCACAGCGGAGAGGTCGCCCACACCTTACGAGGGCATACCCGACCAGTTAATAGTGTGGTGTATTCGCCCAGCGGTCAGCAGATCGCCTCGGGCAGTTGGGACAAGACGGTTCGTCTGTGGGATGTGCACAGCGGGGAGGCCGGCCACACCTTACAAGGGCATACCTCCTATGTTAGGAGCGTAGTGTATTCGCCCAGCGGTCAGCAGATCGCCTCGGGCAGTTATGACAATACAGTTCGTCTGTGGGACGTGGCCTCGGGTCAGTGTTTAGCGGTAGTGCGAGATTTTCATGGGGGCATTAATAGCCTTGCCTGGAAAGAAATATCTAATAGCAGCTATTTGGTCACCGGCTGTGGCGATCAATCGGTTCGCGTATGGCAGGTCATCGAAGAAGAGGGGCGTTATCAAGTACGGCTCTCTTGGAGTACAACACATGACAGACTGATTTTAACAGACACCGTCATTCAAGGCACGGAAGGCTTAAGCCCGATGAATAAAAAGCTGTTAAAGCAGCGTGGAGCCGTTGGTATACCACAGACCCTCGCTTAGGTGAGGCAAATAAACAGGAGATGAGCGTAATAGTCTATAAAAATCTTGTTTTGCAAAAAACTAAATAGTCGCCCCTGAATAAATCGCTTTGCGAATTAACTTACGTTAAAAACGCGAAGCGATATCCAATGTAGAGCGGTATAAAAAAGATAAAAAGTAAGGCGTAAAAAAGCCTCAGCTTTCTGAGGATCATGCGCAGGTTATGCCCAGCACCACAAAGCACGGCATGCATGGCATCACCTAACGCAAGCGTTTGTGCTGTGCTAGCTCGAGGGTGAGCGCTTGAATTTGGAGGTGGGCCAGCTTGAGTTCGGCCGTTTTGTGGGTCAAGTCGGCTTGGAGGTGGGCCGCTTCATTTTGCCACTGTGCGCACGTCGACGCTAACCAGGCCGAGGCTTGCGCATTGAGCTTAAATTGATCGATTTGAGCGGGAAGATCCATGCTGTGATTTTACTGAATCACGGGCAAAAAATCCTGAGCAGACAGGAGACGAGGCGCTTTTTTATCCCTCGATCTACCCTTGCCAATGCGCCGGGGCAGACGCCGATAAACGTTGCCAATCTACCCCGCGCGTTAACCATGACCACTGCGCTTGCGTGACGGTATACGTCGCTTCACCCACGCGTGGCCAGACAAAGTGGCCTCGGTGCAAGCGCCGCTGGCACAGCCACACGCCCGTCCCATCCCAGATCAACAGCTTTAAGCGCGTTCCACGGCGATTGTGAAACGCATAGGCCGTGCCGTCACACGGCTTTTTACCCAGCGCCTGTTGCACACAGTGAGATAACCCATCGATGCCTAAGCGCATGTCTACCGGTTCTACCGCTAGCCACACCTGTAAAGGGCTCCACATCATGACAGCTCACGTAACAGATTGGCCACCCATTGCGGCGAAACCGTCGCAGGCAACGACAATTGCCAGCTATTCGCCCCGCGTAACTCGAACCCCGGGCTCGCTTCATCGGCTTGGATACTCACCGGCACCCAGCTCAGCGCCGGCGACTCCCCAGCCACTCCTTCACCTTTCCTGCGCGCGCGAACCACCCAATCATTGAAGGTATTTCGCTTCAACCCAGTTTCCTGGCAATACGCCGCTCGCGTTAAACTACTTTTTTCCCATGACGCTATATGATCTAGCCACTGCGCACGTCTTTGCGCTTGTTCCTCTTTGGTCATACTTTTCTCCTTTAAATAAAAAGAGATTGCATCACCCTAATGCCTATACAACACAAGGTGGATCCGCTGCGCCCTTACGGTCAAGCTGCCTACCAAAAGAAAACTTCAGCTTCAGGCCAAGCGTTATTCCCAGATTGTGGGAATAACGCTTAACGTCAGCTTAGGGACGAGGCTTCCTGCACTTAGGCAAGGTGAGAAAATACGTGCCGCTCGTCCATCGATGAAGTCGGCTGGTCTGTAGGTTCGACGGAGGGTCGCTGCGCTGCCATAGGGGGATTATTTAGTTTCCTACCGCTTGGCGTTAGGCGGAAGCCAGAAGCGCCCGATACGAGATGGGCCACTTTCTTCGATGCCTCGCGTAAACGTGCAGCAGGTTGGGGTTCTCCCACCGCCCCGCGCTGCTGTAAGAGCTTTTTATTCACCGGACTTAAGCCTTGTACGTCTTGAATGGCGGTGTCTGTTAAAATCAGTCTGTCATGTGTTGTACTCCAAGAGAGCCGTACTTGATAACGTCCCTCCTCTTCGATGACCTGCCATGCGCGAACCGATTGATCGCCACAGCCGGTGACCAAATAGCTGCTATCAGCTATTTCTTTCCAGGCAAGGCTATAAATGCTTCCCTGAAAACCTCGCACTACCGCTAAACACTGACCCGAGGTCGTATCCCACAGCCGCACCGTCTGGTCCGGACTGCCCGAGGCGATCTGCTGACCGCTGGGCGAATACACCACGCTCAAAACAGAGGCGGTATGTCCTTGTAAGATGGGGCCGGCCTCCCCGCTGTGCGCGTCCCACAGTCGTACCATCTTGTCCCAACTGCCCGAGGCAATCTGCTGACCGCTGGGCGAATACACCACGCTCGTAACCCTGTCGGTATGCCCTTGTAAGGTGTGGCCGGGCTCCCCGCTGTGCGCGTCCCACAGCCGCACCGTATTGTCATCACTGCCCGAGACGATCTGCTGACCGCTGGGCGAATACACCACGCTATTAACCCTGCCGGTATGCCCTTCTAAGGTGTGGTCGGCCTCCCCGCTGTGCGCGTCCCACAGCCTCACCGTCTTGTCATCACTGCCCGAGGCGATCTGCTGACCGTTGGGCGAATACACCACGCTCGTAACCCAGCCGGTATGCCCTTGTAAGGTGGGACCGGGCTCCCCGCTGTGCGCGTTCCACAGCCGCACCGTCTTGTCATCACTGCCCGAGGCGATCTGCTGACCGCTGGGCGAATACACCACGCTCGTAACAGAGGCGGTATGTCCTTGTAAGATGGGGCCGGCCTCCCCGCTGTGCGCGTCCCACAGCCGCACCGTCTGGTCCCAACTGCCCGAGGCGATCTGCTGACCGCTGGGCGAATACACCACGCTATTAACTGACCAGGTATGCCCTTCTAAGGTGGGGCCGGGCTCCCCACTGCGCACGTCCCACAGCCGCACCGTATGGTCCAAACTGCCCGAGGCGATCTGCTGACCGCTGGGCGAATACACCACGCTCAAAACACCGCGGGTATGCCCTTGTAAGGTGAGACCGGGCTCCCCGCTGTGCGCGTCCCACAGCCGCACCGTCTTGTCATCACTGCCCGAGACGATCTGCTGACCACTGGGCGAATACACCACGCTATTAACACAGTTGGTATGCCCTTGTAAGGAGTGGCCGGGCTCCCCGCTGTGCGCGTCCCACAGCCGCACCGTCTGGTCCCAACTGCCCGAGGCGATCTGCTGACCGCTGGGCGAATACACCACGCTATTAACCCAGCCGGTATGTCCTTGTAAGGAGTGGCCGGGCTCCCCGCTGTGCGCGTCCCACAGCCGCACCGTCTGGTCATCACTGCCCGAGGCGATCTGCTGACCGCTGGGCGAATACACCACGCTCTTAACCCAGCTGGTATGCCCTTCTAAGATGGGGCCGGGCTCCCCGCTGTGCGCATCCCACAGACGAACCGTCTGGTCCCAACTGCCCGAGGCGATCTGCTGACCACTGGGTGAATACACCACGCTCCTAACGCTGTCGGTATGCCCTTGTAAGGTGTGGCCGGGTTCGCCGCTGTGCGCGTCCCACAGCCGCACTGTCTTGTCCGAACTGCCCGAGGCGATCTGCTGACCGCTGGGCGAATACGCCACGCTCAAAACATGAGAGGTATGCCCTTGTAAGGTGTGGCCGGGTTCGCCGCTGTGCGCGTCCCACAGCCGCACTGTCTTGTCCGAACTGCCCGAGGCGATCTGTTGACCGCTGGGCGAATACACTACGCTCCTAACCCAGCTGGTATGCCCTTGTAAGGTGCAGATTTTCTCCCAGCTCGAGGTGTCATAGACGCTGATCGTACCGTTTCTGAGGCCCACCGCACATGCTTTCCCATCCGGGGAATATGCGCAGGAAGTTACCTCGCTCTCTTCCTGGAGATAAGGCCACTCGCCAAACCGGACGCCTTCCATTTTGGCCCCGCTTAAATTCGCCTGGCGTAACCAACTTTTGCGAAAATTGACCTTCCTTAAATCCGCCCCTTGCAGGTCAGCGGAATCGAATACCCCATCACTCAGATCCGCCCCAGGAATCTGGATGCCCTTCAGATCCGCCCCATTAAACTGTACGCCCGCTCTGACTAAGATCGTAATGGCATTGGCCGCTGCTTTGCGCACCATCGGGTCCGTTTTTGAGCGTTCAATGACCGCGTGCAATTGTTGCTTAAACAACGGTTCCTGGCTGACGCGTTCGGCTAAGAATTGAAGTATCGACGGCTCGCCCACCAAGTTCTTGCGCGCCAATAGCGAGTCGAGTAACGGTTGCTCCACCGCTAATGCGACATCATCTGCCGCGTGTTGGCTTTCAAAACTTAAGACCGAATCCATGCTCCCGCGACGAGTTAACGGTGGTGCTGACGCCACTTCCTCGCCTGCCGCTTGCGGTTCAAAGATCGCACGGGCCACACTATATTCCAGCAGCGATTTGTGGATAAAGCGGTATTGATTGCCATTGCTGGTTAAAGGATTCGCTTCGAGAAGAAGCTGCTTTTCGTCTTCCCAACCAAAAAATTCTTCTTTCCACGTCTTTTGATCCACTAAGCGGGCGTATTCGACCACGGGATTACCCGCTTGTCGTTCATAAATTGCTGTGGCCAGATTGGTCAAAAATGCCAGGCCATTACGGATAAAACCTTCCTTGGTCAACCGCTCAAAAGCTTCTTGCTTCTGCCCCGATAATGTCTTCTCTGCTAACCGTTTTTTGCCTCGTTCCAGCCACTGCACAACGAATTGATCATAGAGCGCTACCCGCGTAATGCGTGCGCTCGAGAAGTCTTGGGTGGCACCCACCAGGCTGGGCAGCACCTCCAACGTCAGCGTTAACAGAAAAGGATTACGCACCAGCTCTTGTAAGTGCGGAATGCCTTTCAGCGCTTGCTGATAGACCGCTGCGGACCAAATGGGTTGCTCCAGTTGCACATATTGGTCGATATAGCTGTCGATCTTTTGCGCAGAAAACGGCGCAATCACCGCTTCCTCAAACAACGCGGCATTCGCACGATGATTCCGATCGGTGGGCTGAAAGCGATCGCGATAATCCGCCCCCAGATATTCGCTACGGCAGCTAATCACCATCTGCGCTTGCCATTCGCCAGGCTGATTGAGCCGATTACTCATATACAGATTATGTGTTTGCTGGCTCTCATCGTAGCCATCGCAAATCACAATAAACTCGCGGTAGGTTTTGAGTTCTTTAATCTGTGGTTCGCTAAAACCTTCTTTGCGCAGGTGTTTGGCAATCAGGTCGTATTCGGGTTTATCGATCGCGGGTAATGTAATAAAGAGAGGAATGCGAGCGCCTTTTCGATAGACTTGCCATAGCCCCGCTTCCAATCGACGATTAAATGTCGATTTACCAGCACCGGAGTCCCCTAACAGTAAAAACACTTTCTTTTTATTTTCTTCTAGGAAGCCTTTAACCCTCTCGGTCAGATCAAACAGTGTCTCCTCTGACGCCTGCAAGCTGGGCTTGCCTTGTGGGGAGATATACACCGCCTCGCTGTGCGCGTGTGTTTGGCGATGTTTCAACTGGCGCACATCCGTTTCCACCTCGAGTTTATTCTGCACTCGATTGAGCAACGTGAACGTCGAGGGCTTGGGCGAAGCCACGCTCACCGGATAAGGGCCGGGGCCTTCTTCTACGCAGGTTTGATAAAGCGTTTGCTTATCGATTTCGCCGACCTGCTTTAAGTCGGCCAGCAGCGTGCTGGCTGCTGTTTGGCTCACAGACGCATCCGCTAATTGCATCACAATCTTGATAATCCACTGTTTGATACTTGCCTGCTGGCCCCATATCGCATCGTTTTGGTAGATCTCGCTCAAGAAGGCCAGCGCCTCTTGGCGAGTGGATGCCTCCCAACGCGGATCGGCAGCGATCTGACCTAGCCGTTCGCATAACCCCCATTGAAAGGCGGGATGGCGACGGCAAGAGACCTCACTGATCAATTGCTTCGCCTCGGCCAATTGACCGTTTTCTACGAGCGCATCGATTCCGCGCAACGCCGCATACCAAGCGCTTTTACGCGTCAAGCTAAAGCCTTCTTTGAGACTGTCGATTAACCCTTGCCCATTTTGATATAAGGAGCATACGCCATCGTAAGCATCCTTTAAGGTGCCCATCGCTTCTATCGCGCCTGCTGTGCCTTCGTAAATATTCTCCACGCCCGCGATAAATTCATTGAGTTTGATCCCTTTGACGGCACCCATCATCCCAAAGATGCCTTCTAGGACTTTGCTCGTACGGCGCAGCGCCGCTTGCCATACCGTTTCATCATCGCCGACATACTGTAATGCCTGGCACGCATAAGCCGCTTGATAGACGAAATAGGGATCAGCGTTGCTTTGTAGCCCTTTCAAATACTCCGTCAACGGGGCATGAAGTTGTTCCCGGTTGAGCCCCGTCACCTCGCTTACGTTCATCGCATCTAACACGTGCGAGAGCGCCCAGGTTAATTGATAAAGCGGCTTATTCGCTTGGCCGTGCGTCGCTTGTAGCCGTTCGCTTAAGAGCGTGAGGATTTTGACCAGATCATCAGCCTCTAAGGGTGCCGGGGCGTGTCGAATCAGTTGCGCTAGTCCGGTGAGTAAAGGCATATCCAGCAAAGTCGCCTGCTTAATGCCATCCACCATCTCGGCAAGGAGTGACTTAAATTCGTCTGGCTGGAGTACAGAGGTTAAGCACACCACTTCAGCGACACTCGCGGCATTTTTAGGTTTATCGTTGACAAACGCGCGGAGCACGTCGGTGGTGAGGGTAGATAACCGTTCTAACTCATCCTCGCTATGAGTGGCCGTTTGTCGCCACGCTTCTTCTTCCTCGGTCAGCATGTCGTCAGATAACGGCGTTTGCAACAAGGCCAAGCCATAGGCTAATTGTTGCGTGTCAGTCAGACGTTGATTCACCCCGGGTAATGCCACTTTGATCAACGGGCGAGAGACATTGTCAGAGAAAATCTGCGCAGGAATCGCAATGGGGTCACGGCCCATGCGGCTCTGATTCACCAGGTGGGGCGAAGCAGCAGGCGTCATGCCCGCCATACCAGATTGAAGCAATGCGCTTCTCATAGAAGGGGTAGAAGCACGGCTCAGGGTCGAGAGACGACTTGGTGTTGGAGAAAGGCTGGTGGTCAACAAATTGGCTAATCTCTGCTGCGCCTGCGGATGGCCCCATTTTTCTGCATTTTGATAATTGGCCTCGGCCTTCTTGGATTTACCTAATTGCTGCCATGCATCACCACGCTCTAGATAAACAGCGGCAATCTGTTCTCTCAGGTTTTGCGCTTCCTCACTCTCAGACGTGCGCGCGTTTCTCAATGCTTCTTTGACTTGCGTTAAAGTAGGTTTGACACCTTGCTTGTCGGCCACTTTAACAAATGAAACTTCCGCCTGATCGTACAACTCCAGCGCCACATCAAGTTGGTTATTTGCTGATTGTTTACGCGCTCCCTCCAAATGGGTTTGAGCAAGAATGAGTTGGGATGAGGGGCTCAGCGTGGAGGAAGAGAGTCTCTCGAACATGGCTTTTTCCTTTTTCTTTTTTTGAATAGCCCGAGATTAGACACAGAATTTTGTAGACTGACTAGTAGGGTTTTAATCGATATAAGATAAGTTTCTGAGTGCGCTACGCTTCTTATGCTTTTATGTGGTAGGGCTAATGAGTCGTACAGCCATTGCAGGGCTTGCTTCCATCGAAACGCATCCCATCCCATCCCACCCTTTTTCTCTCTTCTACTTTCTCGGCACCCATACCGCCTCTCTCCTAACCCGACAAGGTGGGTGCCGCTAAACGCTTACCACCTAGCGCGCCCTTGAGCCAATTGCGCCCCAGTTTGCCATCAGCCTTCATGTGGCCAATCGTTGGCTAAATGGCGAAAGTAAAAATGGCTGAAACCCTGGTGAAATAAAGAAAATGCAAGGGCCTGCAAAGCCATCAACGTCGGTTCGATTCTGGCTCTCGCCTCCAGGAACCATAAGGGTTCCACAAAATATCACACAAAAACTTCCTTATTTTTTGGCGAAAGTGCTTTCGTCATACAATCTGATTACCATTGCGTGTCGACTCGCTATTAATAAAAACGCGTCGGGAAAAACACGGCGCTTTTTTAGACTGATGACAGGATTCTGGCCTTCTGCTCCAAAAACTCGGACTCTGAAATCAAGCCTTTCTGCAGCATCGTTAACAATTTCTCGAGACGGGCAACCGGGTCATCGGCACTCGGCATAGCGGCTTGCGATACGACCGCACGTTGCTTGCGTGCATTGATGGCGTCGCGCGTTTTGTTAACGAACGGCACCACTATTTTTTTAGTAACATTGTTGATCGCGTGGTTCGTAGCCGCGTCTTGAATAGAGATTTCGCCAAAGAAGAGGCCGGTTTTCCCCCATATCGCATTGATCTTATCTAGGTCGATGGCGCATTGCTTCAAGCCGTAGAACATTCCTTTGTCCAGGAAGATGATGCTTTAATATGGCGCTCACTCTTTGAAGGAATGTTCATGTAAATTAGAAATCCGAGAGGAAGTAGAAAATTATCTTGACTGGCCATTTGTGGCAACAGCTATGTTTCACATAGTTTATATTGATGATTCAGTATTGTATTTTTTATTTGATGGGTAAATAAATGTATTTGGGAGTACTTTTATGTTGCCTATATACCATCGTAGTTATCTCACTCTTATTGAATATCAGCCACAAGAAATTCGCGCTTTATTAGATTTGGCAAGCGAACTTAAGCAAGCTAAAAAAGCAGGCGAGGAAAAACCGCTGCTAACGGGTAAAAATATTGCGCTGATTTTTGAAAAAACTTCAACTCGTACACGCTGCGCTTTTGAAGTTGCTGCGCATGATCAGGGCGCACATGTCACTTATATTGACCCAGTTGGCTCTCAGATTGGGCATAAAGAATCGATCAAAGATACTGCTCGCGTGCTAGGACGTATGTACGACGCAATTGAGTACCGCGGCTATCAACAAGCTGCGCTTGAAGAGCTCGCGCAATATGCAGGCGTACCGGTTTATAACGGCCTAACCGATAAATTCCACCCCACTCAAATGTTAGCCGACGTGCTAACCATGCTTGAGTTCAGCAACAAACCGCTATCTGAAATCAGCTTTTGCTATGTGGGCGATGCGCATAACAACACTGGCAATTCGCTACTCTTGATAGGGGCGAAGCTCGGTATGGAAGTCCGTTTGTGCGCGCCGCCTAGCTTGTGGCCGCAGGCGGCATTCATCGAGCAATGTCAAGCGATAGCCGCGACGACTGGTGCTCGGTTGACGCTCTCGGATGATCCATTGCAAGCTGTCAAAGGAGTTGATTTTGTGTATACCGATGTTTGGGTCTCTATGGGCGAGCCTCCTGAAAAATGGGGCGAAAGAATGAAGCTACTGCTGCCTTATCAAGTCAACACTGCACTTATGGCTGCGACTGGCAACCCAAATGCTAAATTACTGCACTGTTTGCCAGCTTTTCACGACACTCAGACTGAGGTCGGTAAAGAAGTGGCACAGCGATACGGTTTACATAATGGAATTGAGGTAACGGATGAAGTATTTGAAGCCAATGCTTCTGTCATTTTCGAGCAGGCTGAAAACCGGCTGCATACTATCAAAGCCATTTTGGTCGCAACATTAGCCAAAGAATCTTGATGACATCACAATTTCTAGGGAAGGGTTACTTAAGAATTTGTTTTTTCACTGCTTAAAAGGCCTTAATCTCATAGTCGGACGGTACTTATCATTCTCACGGTTGCCTATCTCAATGAAGATAGCAGTGCTTCATTCTTCCTTAATGGACAATCGTTTAGATAATTTGAAAATAAGCGCTAAGACTACTGAGTTAAACCGCGCCATCGAGTTTACTTTCATCTGTTTTGTACGTTATTCCAGCGGCGTGGGGCAAGATAGAAGTGCCTGCTGTGCCGTTAACCATCTGTTCGATATGGTCAAGTGCGCCAATTACAGTACGTTGCTTAGTAGAGCGAGAGAATCCACAACCTGCGTTAACTTTAGGTGCCATGGTTCCTGCTGCAAAGCTCAGTGAATCGAGCGCATCTGGGTGTGCTTGCAGAATGGCACGCTGTGTTGGTTTGCTCCAGTCAGCGAAAACGGCTGGCACATCCGTCGCTATTACCAGCAAATCGGCACCAAGCTCACGCGCTAGCAGTGCTGCACAGTAATCTTTGTCAATCACGGCTTCAACGCCTGTGCGTTGACCGCTTTCCCCAACTACTACCGGAATTCCGCCTCCACCAGCGCAAATCAAGACGACATGTTTTTCCAAGAGCCAGCGCAGAGGCCGTATCTCGACAATACGTTGTGGCTTTGGGCTGGCTACGACGCGGCGATAACCTGTGCCATCTGCGGCAAGACGCCAACCTTTAAGACGGTTTAGCGTGAGGGCGTCTGTTTTTGTATAAATAGGCCCAATGGGCTTATCGGGTGTCGCAAAAGCTGAATCTGCTGGATCCACTTCGACCATCGTGAGAAGAGTAGCTAGGGAGCGTTCAGCGGATAGCAAATTGCTCATTTCTCGCTCGATAACATAACCCAGCATACCTTGTGTTTCGGCATCGAGCACATCGAGAGGAAAAAGGCTGATCCCTGATTTTTCTACGCTTTGTTGTGCAAGTAATCCAACCTGTGGCCCATTACCGTGCACGATAACAAGGTCGTGCTGCGCCGCAATTTTTGCCAGCTGTAGCGCAGCCGTTTGCACATTTTTAAGTTGGGTGGCGGCACTAATGCGTTCACCGCGTTTTAATAACGCATTACCACCTAATGCGACGACGATAAGCATAAAACCTCTCTGAAAAACCGTAGTCCATGTAGGCTGGGGTGATCAAGGAACCTCAACACCCATCACCCCCCAAATATCAGGCTGCCTGTCACCACAAGATGTTGGGGTTCCTTCATCCACCCAACCTACGCGGTACTGGTATCAAAAGAATTTTTGCTATAGCGGGTGAAAGCGGTTCGTGTTTGCCAATAGTTCAAAAATTGATAGGGTCTCGTGCAATTGGGCAGCTTAAGCAATGGCTACCACCTCGCCCTCGGCTAAGTTCTCCTCCTGGAATCTCAATCACTTCAACACCGGCTAAGCGCATTTTTTGGTTAGTGCTGCGGTTGCGATCATAAGCGACGACCACACGTCGATCGAGCGCAAGTACATTGTTGCCATCGTCCCATTGTTCGCGGGTAGTTTCATACTGGTTATCTCCTCCGGTCGTCAGGACACGCAGCGAACCGAGTCCAAGTGCCTTGGCAATAACCGTAAAGAATTTCTCACCTTCATGCCGCTCATATCGTATTTCGTTGAGCTTGTCGCCAGGATAAAGGCTGGTACAGCGAATAGCTCGCACTACCTCTAAATAAACACTGACAAAATCAATATCAAGAAAAGAGAGGACAGTATCGAGATGCATCGAGGCGCGCGAGCATGGCATCTGACAGACGATGATACGCCGCGCCGCATGGCCTGCGAAAAGGGCGCGTGCTAGCTGAGTGATAGCTTGAGCACTGGTGCGCTCACCCATACCTATCAGTACGATTCCTTTGCCAATGGGCATTACATCGCCACCTTCAAGTGTTGGGGTAAGCGAACTAAGTTCCTCCCCCCACCATACCTTAAGCTTGCCAGCAAAATAGGGGTGGAATTTGTAAATGGCGGTGATTAATAGCGTTTCATAACGCCGTACTGACCAACGCATAGATGACAACGCAACGCCGTTATAAATCCAGGTACTTGCATCACGTTGGTAGATTAAATTGACAAGCGGTGGAATGACGAAATCTGGGTTTTCAACGTTCTCGCTAAATAGGCTACAGGTACAGGTATCGAATGGAATTTCGGTTTTTGCAATGCCACCAATCAAACCATCGACCAGCTGGTGTGCTGGCATTTCCTGCAGCCAAAGACGCAATTCGCGCAGTATGCCAGCTTCCACTTCATCTTCGTTAATGCGTCGATCGAGAATCCAGTTTCGCGCGACTGGGTCGAGGCAGACAGTGCCTAACAGATGGCGGATTTCAAGCACCTCGATACCACGCTCACGCATGAGTTGGACGAAAAGCGCATGATCTGCAATTGCTCTGTCAACCCACATCACATCATCAAATAGTAGCGTGGCACAGCTGCGGGGTGTTAGACGCCGATGTGCAAGCCCTGGTTGACAAACCATAACGGCACGCAGTTTACCTGCTTCAGAATGAACGCCGAGAAGCATAAATAATCTTGATTAAGATTAAAAATCGCTGGAAATCGCATTACAGAAAGCTAAAGTACAGTTTCGGCCTCTACGCTCCTTTTGTTGATCAGTTTGTGATCTATAAGAATTAGGTCTGTTTTGAGGGGGCGAATAATGGTGAAAATTTTCTTAATCTGCGCAATTTTTATACCTTCAAAAATATTGCTGGAATTATGAAGTCCAATGGGCAGTTTTATAAAGGCATGATGGAAAAGCTCAAGTTTGAACCCAGGATCGATGCTTTTTAGATTACCGTCGTGATCGATGGTGAAGTGATGATATGAAGCGGTGGTCCTTCCCCCAAAAAATTAGAACGTGGTGTCTAACTTCTTGGAGAGAGGACCATTGTGTTTTGAAATATCTTTCTATTCATTCTCTAGTAAACCCCGGCGCAGTAGGCGGGCATTGGCTTGAAAGTCTGGTTGATCCAATCCTTCTTAATGATGATTTCCCATAAGCTGGCTGGACTGAAGAATAATTCGTTTTCTGCGGTTTCAAGCAAATCTTGAGCGGTACGAGATAATTTTCCAGGCTCTGCTGCTGCTCATAGCAGTAGATGGGTATCGACTAATAGTTTCATGCTCCAACACCAAATAAATGTTGAATTTCATCTCTGCCCATAAGGTCAAAATCATCGGGAACCTTGATTTGATCTTTCATAAACCCTAAACGTTTAACTTGCTTGCTGTTTGGCGCCTTAACCGAGGTAACTTGAACTTGCCATACGCCTGCTTTGGCTATGATAAAGGGCTCACCTTCAACTGCTTTTGCGATCAGATGAGATAGATGAGTTTTAGCCTCATGAATATTAAAGACTTGTGCGACACGATGCAACATTAATGATTGTTTCACCTGCTAAATGGCAGGTAGAGAAACCGGCTGTTCCGTCAGTCGTAGCCTATCGGCGCATGCAGGGCTGGTAACGATCCTGTGTGAAGCCGCCGAGACAATGTAACTTGCTCGCAAGAGCGGCGCATCACTCGTGAGAGAGAGGCGCTATCTGCCAGCGCTAAGGCGGTTAAGTGCTAGGCTGGGTAGTAAGGTTAACGTAAGTGAACTGCTAATAAATGTCGTTAAATATGACAAGCCAAAGGCGCTGACAGGCTTGAGCCAAAAGGCACATGATCGGTTATTTCTCTAAGTTTTAGGAATACACGGACATACAAGATCATCGGCAAAGAGGCAGAACCTAACCTACTCGTGTCATGAATGCTGAACGTGGTAAACCCGATTGGCTGCCTTACTTCAGAATATTTGAGATGGCAGGTGACCTGCAAGGGGAACTGATAGCGGAGCGGGCAGAGGATCGCAGAGAAAGCGAAGGCCGGAGTGTAATGCGCCGGATAGAGATTCAAACTTTGTCTTAGCCTGAAAGGGTGCCCACTTCTGCGGGGTGCAACAGTCGTAAGCGGCTGAGATCATTCACATAATCTGTTTTTTAGATTATTTCGAAGAAAAGCATGAGAGTAACCGACAGTAATACATACGGTTCTGCGTCTTCGCGCATCCTGACAGACTGGACTTCTATTGATTGGAAGCGAGTTCAGACGAATGTGAGAGTGATACAGCACCGCCTAGCGAAGGCAACACAGGGTGGCAACTGGCGTCGCGTGAAAGCGCTACAACGGATGTTAACCCGCTCGTTTAGTGCGAAAGCATTAGCGGTTAAACGAGTGACTGAGAATCAAGGTAAAAGAACGGCTGGTGTAGATAACCAACTGTGGGATACACCGCAGAAAAAGTTCACCGCCATTACTCAATTAAAGAAGTCGCGGTATAAACCCTCGCCCGTGCGAAGGGTTTACATTCCAAAATCGAATGGGAAAGAACGTCCACTGGGCATATTAACCATGCATGACAGAGCGATGCAGGCCCTCTACCTGTTAGCACTTGACCCGATTCTGGAATCAGTGAGTGATCTTAATTCCTATGGATTTAGAAAAAATCGCTGTACTGCAGATGCCATGCAGCAAATCTTCATCCTGACGGCTAAAAAGAATTCGGCCCAATGGGTGCTAGATGCGGACATTGAAGGCTTCTTTGATCAAATCTCAAGAAAGTGGATGCTCGACCATATCTGCATGGACAAACCGATGCTGCGTAAGTGGCTAGCATCCGGCGTTATTGATCGAGGGCAATGGCAAGAGACCACTGCAGGCGTCCCGCAAGGGGGAATTATCTCGCCCGCAGCAGCCAATTGGACGTTGAATGGCTTGGAAACAGATCTCATTGCCCATTTAAAAGCAAAATGGGGTGTAGGCCAAGCACGGAAACTAAAAGTAAATGTAGTGCGTTACTGTGATGATTTCGTCGTAACTGGCAACTCGAAAGAAGTGCTGGAAACAGAAATCAAACCGTGGATTGAAGCTTTCCTCGCCAAGCGAGGTCTGCGACTTTCTCGTAAGAAAACACGTATCGTGTCTATCTACGAAGGTTTCGACTTCCTTGGGTGGCATTACCGTAAGTATTCGGAAAAACTACTCATCAAGCCGAGTAAGAAAAATGCACAAGCATGCTATGAAAAGCTTAGGACAGTCATCAACGACAATCTAGGCGCTAAGCAATCTAACCTCATTCGATTGCTTAACCCGATTCTGCGGGGTTGGGCCCAGTACCATCGTCCAGTGAGTGCCAAGCAATCGTTCTTCCGCATGGAGGCACTTCTATTTGCGCGACTCTGGCGTTGGGCATGTCGCAGACACCCAAACAAAAATCGCCGATGGATACGTCAGAAATATTGGCACAAAGTCGGTAACCGTCATTGGGTGTTTGCAGCAGAAACAGAACGAGAGGAGGACAGTAAGGGGTTGATGAAGCTGTACTCTCTGTCTAGTACGCCCATCAAGCGACATAAGAAAGTCAGGAACACATACCATCCGTATGACCCTGCGTGGGAATTGTATGGGGAGACCCTCCGGCAAGAGCGTCTGTTGAAAAACAACGGCTATCGACACCAGTGGGCTAAACTATATGCAGCCCAAAAAGGTTTGTGCGCGCTCTGTGCGTTTGAGATGGACATGGACACCGGTTGGCATGATCATCATATTGAGTATCGTATGCATGGTGGCTCCGATGCCCTTAGTAATCGAGTCCTTCTCCATCCCACCTGTCATGCTCAAGTTCACAGCCTTGGTTTAAAAGTTGTGAAGCCGGTCTCAGGACGAGACTTCTGTTATGCCTGAGCATAATGCCGTGAAAGTGGCACGTTATGTTCTTTGGGGGCGGTGGCTCAGTAATGAGTTGCTGCTACCCGACTCATATAGCCTCCATTAAACTAAGTTAAGTTAGTTTGGTTTTAATTTTTGGGATTTGCAACCTTCTTTTTGAAGTTGCCTTCCTCATTTCTTGGGACAGGACCAGATCCGCATATTCACCTTGTTGTGCTAATAGGCTCGCATGAGTCCCAGATTCAATGATCTTTCCTTCTTTCAATACCAAAATTAAATCCGCGTGCTGAATGGTCGCTAGTCGATGGGAGACGATGATGCGAGTTGTGTGACGGTAATGCTTATGAAGATGCTGAAAAATGGTGACCTCGGTCTGCGCGTCGAGTGCGGCAGTAGGCTCATCTAAAAGTAATAAAGGACGCTGTAGCAACAGCGCGCGCGCGAGGGCTACACGTTGTCGCTCGCCGCCTGATAGTTTATTGCCGCGCTCACCAATCCGCGTCTCAAGGCCAGCGCTTGCCGTCTCGATCACAGGTGCTAGTGCTGAGGTGTAAATGGCCTGAGCGATTTCTGCATCAGATGCCTGTGGTCGAGCAAAGCAGAGGTTGTCGCGCAGGGATCGGTCTAGCAAATGAGCTTCTTGAGTCGCATAGCTAAGCGATTGACGTAACTGCGAAGCAGAAAATGATTCTATCGGTTGATCATCAATCAGTATCTGTCCGCTATCAAGCGCATACAAACGCAGCAACAGCTTAATCAGTGTGGATTTCCCACTGCCTGTCGAACCAACGATGGCGCAAAATGCGCCGGCTGGAATAAAAAAATTGGCATGCTGTAATACTTGTTTACCTGATGAGTAGCAAAAGCTGGCATCGCGAAATTCGATGGATGGTGCTTGTTTAAAAAGAGGCTGGCTTTCGGATTCAAAAGTTCGCCTAAGGTGGAAGGTGGGCAGTAGTTCTTCAAGATTGAGTAAGCCGAGTCGCGCTTCGCGTATCGCATAACCAAACGCGCTAAGCGGCAACGTAAATTGCAGCAGATAATTGTTTAACAGCGCAAAGTCTCCGATCGTGATGCGGTTGGCGAAGACATCTCGACCCGCTAGGGAGGTAAGGGTGATTAAGCCCAGGCCAATGATCATCATTTGTAGCGCACTGAACATTTCTGTTTTGCGCGTGCTATAGACACTGGCGTGTTCCCGGGTCTTGAGTACTTCATCAAGCTGCGCCATTTCATTTTCTTCTTTAGAGAAGGCCTTGATAGTGTCTGCGTGAGTCAGCGTGTCGATAAGATGAGCTGAGGCGTGGTCTGCGGCTAGATTTTTCTGGCGCTGCCATACTGCGCAGTGCTTGACGGTGAGTGTTGTCGAATAAAGATAGGCTGCTACAAACCCGATTAGGATAGTGGCGTAGAGTGGGCCAAACAGAGACAACACAACAACACCAGCAAACGTAATTTGGACGCAAAGCGGGGCAGTATTCCAAAAAATTCCAATCAGCGCACGCATCACACTGTCTTGTGCGCGATTAACTTCGCTCGCGGAAAAACCAGTTTGATGGTCACTCAACGAGGCGGCTGATTGATCAAACACGTGGCTGACATAGTTCAGTGTGATGAAGCGCCTAATACGCTCGTTGATCGCAATGACTAGGTATTGCCCGCCGCAACGCAGTGCTTGCGAAAAGAACCATGCGCCGCCATAGGCAGCGCATAGCGCATAGATGGTGAGCAACGAAGAGGAGGGGCTGGCAAAGCCATCAAGTAACCATTTAAGCAGTATCGGCGTTACTACGGTCAAGCCAATCGAGAAAGCCATGCAGCCTATCGCGGCGATTACCTGAGAGCGTGCAGACCACTCGTTGGGCCACAAACAGTTGAGCAAGAAAACTAGGGTTTTAAAGGTATGGCGCATCTTTAGTCACCTCGTGCTTCATTGCCATCCCTGAATAAAACACTCAACGGCGAAAATAGCAAAAAGATCCATAAAATAATCGTTGCGACCTTTGGCGCTTTCTTGGATTGCGGTATGGACTTGGCTTAGATTGAGATAGCCTTCTTTTGCGAGGAACCCCTCAAGACACATCGCCATCACATGATCTTTATGCTGGCGTATGCCAAGTAAGCCGATACCCGACGTTTCACCTTTATTTCTTCGCCAAAGGTGTGGGTAGCCCGTCGCAGCAGAGACCGACTTTCTCAGCATAATGCGGTTATGCGCACCCTCAAAATGGTCGTAGCTAGGCTTTGAGAGCGCAAACTCGACCATTGGCTGGCAAAGAAATGGGTAATGAATGGGTTTTTTGAACGGATAGGCTGGCGCTCGTATGTCGTCAAGCGCCAAGAAGGCTAAGAATAATTGATACAGCTTGCCAGGCAGTCGAATCCTGGCCTCTTGCAGCAACGGATGCAAATAAGCTTTCTTATCGAGCGGTTCTTGTTGCACTGCATCTGACAGGAGGTTGAAGGTACTTCGCGTTTTTCCTTGCGGGCTCGAAGAAAGAAGAGACTCGAATGCCTGATGCATGATACGAGCAAGGGGAGCTCTGCGGATCAACGCTAAATCCATTGCTATACGTATTAGTTTTCGCCAACGGAAGGTGAGTATCGCATCGGCTAGTGCCGCAAAAGGCGGGGAAGTGACAAATAGAGAATCTCCTCCATGCCCATTCACGAGCAAACTATTTTCCTGTTCGTTAAGTTGATTAGCAAAATGCTGGTGAGCTGCTAGTAAGCAATATCTCAGATGCGGCTTAGCGACGCGGGGCAAGGATGAAGTTGGGGCGAAGGGTAATACTCTGTTGTCTATTTCATAGAGATGAGCATGCGTATTTTGCGCAACGCATCGCGCGTATGAGAGTTCATTGGATGACCCCACCTCAGCATGATAATAATGCGCGCAAAAAAGCGGTTGAGCAGGAGAGACGGCGCGTAGCGCAAGCAAAACAGAGCTTGATTCCAGGCCGCCAGAAAGCTCTACAACGGGCTGGCCGCTTGGGGATACAAAGTGGCTGAGGTAAGTCTTCAGTATGTCGTATGGATCTTGTGTAGCATTGAGGCTTGCATGTGCAAGTGGATCCCAAATCCGCACTATTTTGGGTGAGCGGCTAGGGGTATAGGAAACAGCACACCCTGGTGGTATTTCTGAAATACGCTCAAAGGGCAGCGCACCACTTTGCACGGTATCTGTGCGTAGCCACATAGAGAAAAATGAGAGGTTCCATGCAGGGCGTTCTCCTCTTTCCGTTAGCGCTTGATAGAGGCGAGTAATCTTATCCGAAAAGAGCAAACCGTAGCGCTCATTCCACCACCAGTACACCGTCCATTGACTGCTCGGGTCAGCGCAGCAGATGAATTTCCTGGTGGCCTTATCGAAACAAAAGAATAAATATTTACCCCAGAATTGATGGGTTAAACACGTTGGACCGGCTAAGGCAATCGCATATAAATCATCTTCACTGATCGGACGATTGTCTACTTTGGAAAAGGCCGATCCATAAAGACCATAAAAGAGAGTTTCGCTCTTTCCATACAGTGTGCTTTTTATATGAGCGTCGTCTCCTTCATGCAATAACGCGCCAATGACCTGATTAGTTTGATCGTGAGTGAGAAGCCAATTTCGATGTTGAGTTAAAAATTCTTGGGTATTCGGATAAGCGATGCCGAGAAGAGTCATAGCGTAGTTTGAATAACGGGTGAGGAAACGCTAGAACGACGGCTAGCTTTTCTCTTTTAAGGTTGCTATCGCCGATGGGGATACCTCTCTGACTTTTGACAAGGCATATACAGCGGAGGAATTGCACACCCACTAGCCTCAACGTGAAACAGTAGGTGCGCTTTTTTATTTCTTATTATCAATAACACGCTAAGCAAATTCTTAGCACTGTTTTATTTCAAGCTTTACACATCAGGTTCATCGTATTTACCGAACCCAGCTTCATTTTTTTCGCCCACCGCTCCTAACGTGGACTCAGATGCACAAAACTCCGTCAGTACCTCGTCTTTTGTTTGCAAACTAGACACTTCAAGGCAATTCACATCTTTAGTTTTTTGCATGATGACCTCCATCATTGACTTTTTAGTGAAATAAAACTGCTACTAGACTGCGCAGCGGATAAATCAACTTATTCAAAATGAAAATGCGTGGATATGAGGTATAAGCTCACTGCAATCTTTTTAATCATTTATTTCATAGCAAGTGCTATGCCAACAGCAATATAGCTTTGTTTCAAAGCACATAGTTTTGGCTCAGGCGCACAAACTACCAGTTAAGAATTCGAGTAATCAAATGAAGGTGGACTATTAAGGAGCTCTTGTATATCCGTTGTGACGAGGAGTATTTATTGCTACCAGTACCGTTACAATTCCTGAAGAGGGAGGACGCCGCCTAAGCGTTCTGCCGCGTCCTCTCAATAAAAGTCATCAACGGTTTTTATAGTCGTTTAAACAACAAAATAAATGGATGTCTATATGAGAAATCGAATCACCCAACTTTTTACTTATCTATTCGTTCTGGCAACGGTCATGCTAACGAGCAATGCTTGTTCACAGACTGCAAGTTCAGTGAAAATGACTTGTTCAAAAAACGTAAGTTTCTTTTTGAAAGGTGATGTAAGAAAGGACGAAACCATTACGGTAACTTGGGACAACAAGGATTATTTATTGCCACGTGGACACACGTCATCAAACGACGTTGATGTTTTCATTGATCCTGCTAGCGGTTTCAAGTTGGTATCTTCACCCAACAAGGTCATGCTTTTTAGGTACAAAGATGATGGTGACGGCCAACGCCTGGCTGACGAATGCCAGCCAGTATCGCATTAATTAAGAGGCATTAATTGAGAGGTGGCTCCGCACGTGGCGCCTTTTCGTGCTTAATAATGGACAATGCTGTGCCAATCAGCGTACTCATGTCAGTCAAGTTTGCCGGCACAATTAATGTACTACCTGTCTGTGCGAGGTTACTAAAGGCAGCCACAAATTGTTCCGCTACTTTCAAGTTAACCGCCTCTGTGCCGCCAGATGATTGAATAGCCTGCCCAATTTTTGCAATCGCTTGCGCGTTAGCAGCAGCAACCTCAAGAATGGCAGCTGCTTGGCCTTCGGCTTGGTTAATGGCTGCCTGTTTTTCACCTTCTGATCGTTGAATTTCTGCTTCACGTGCCCCTGTCGCAAGATTGATTTGCTCTTGCCGTCTGCCCTCAGAAGCGGCAATTAATGCACGTTTCTCACGTTCAGCGGTAATTTGTGATTGCATCGCAAGTAGGATTTCTCGAGGCGGCGTAAGATCTTTGATTTCGTAACGCAGTACCTTAACACCCCAATTGACTGCTGCTTCGTCTAAGACTTCGACGATGCTTTGATTAATTAATGCCCGCTCTTCAAAGGTTTTATCGAGTTCTAATTTACCAATAACGGAGCGTAACGTTGTTTGCGCTAATTGGGTGATCGCAGCAAGATAATTGCTTGAGCCATAAGAAGCTTTCATTGGGTCCGTTACCTGGAAATAAAGCACACCATCGACTTGCAATTGCGTGTTATCGCGTGTGATACAAACTTGGCTTGGCACATCCAGCGGAATTTCTTTTAAGCTATGCCGATCAGCGATGCGATCAATAAAAGGAAAAACAATGTTTACGCCTGGTGTGAGCGTCGCATGATAGCGACCTAGTCGCTCTACGATCCACGCGTGCTGTTGAGGAACAATTCTGACTGTTTGCGCGACAATCGCAATAGCGATGATGAAGAGCATGAGCGTAACTAACATGATTTTTACTTTTCCTTTATAGATCGACTAGAACTCGTTTCATCAATGTCTAAAAGGTCGTCAGCGGGGGAGGGCGGAGCGGAGGAACCGGAGTGTACTCGACGTACATGGGATTCCGAGCATCGCCCGACCCCCGATCATGGCCTTTTAGGCATTTTTGGAATGAGTTTTACTAATTGTTGTTGTGCTTGGCGGCTACAACCAGAAGATTACCTCGCATCGCTTTAATTTCATACCATTGACCAGCGCTTGGTTCGCCCTCAGCCAATTCCACATCCCACTGCGTGCCACGATACAGCGCACGCGCACGCCGCCCCTGCCAGGCATTCACCTGTACAAGCGCGCCTAGATCAAGGTTATTGTCTGAAATTTGTTGTACATGTTTCTTCAACGTCGTCAGACGAGAGCGGCGTAAAAAGTATATGGCACTCAGTGCAACAACTGCGCTAATGATCAATTGCACAGGGACTGAGAAACCGAGTAAAGCCGTTGCACCGCCAATAAAGCAACCCAATGCAATCATCAGTAGATAAAAAGTGCCCGTGAACAACTCGACGACCACGAGTCCTCCTGCTAGCAGCCACCAAAAATGCAAGCCGATAGCGTTAAATGCAAGTGTATTTTCAGTTAATGGGAGCATGGTTAATTTTTCATTTCACTATTTTTATTCATTCTTGAATATTAATTCAAATTATGTGTGTGAATCACATGCTTAATTTTTTAGCTTCTTCATCGCAAAGAGCTTGTTTGAGCTGCAGCAGTGTTGCAACGATCGATTGAATCCGCCTTGACTGCCTTTATCGCTGTGATAAATCACATTTTCAGGCCGGCGTTGCTCAAGTGCCATATCCAACGCATCGAGCATAAGTTCTGTGACTAGAGACTCACCCATTGCCCAGCCTACTACACGTCGACTCCACACATCCAGGACGATGGCCAGATAGATAAAACCTGCACTAGTTGGCACGAACGTGGCGTCCGCTACCCACAGTTGATTCGGTTCGTCAGCAACAAATTGACGTCGCACTAAATCTGGGGCAGGGGGCTGCCGCAAGTCACGTTGAGTCGTCACTTGATAGCGACGACGGCAACACCCCGCGCAGGCCGTGAGTATGCATCAGGTGCGCCACGCGGCGGCGACTGACAGTCCAACCTTGCTCCATCAGATCAGCTCGCACACGGTGCATACCATACGTTGCATCTGAGTGCGCATGAATGGTCCGAATAGCTTTTATCAGCTGCGCATTCTCTTGCTGGTAGGCGCACGGTTTATGCTGACACTTCGCGTAATACTCCCTGCGCGAAACGTTTAACACTCGGCACAATACCTGCACAGGGAACGCGGCCTGATTCGCCATCACGAGTTTGAAGAGGGGGAGTACATCTTCTCGCCTTTGGCGGCAAACCAGGCCGTAGCCTTTGCCAAGATATCGCGCTCCATCTGTAACTGCCGTACTTGTCGGCGTAAGCGACTAAGCTCTTCTTTCTCTGCAGCATTTAGGCCCGGCTTGCTTGATGATTGAGGTGGTTGATCTATTGAAGCTTGGGCTACCCAACTCCTAATTGTCTTGGTGCTGCAGTCAAACTCTCTGGATAGCGCTCCAAAGCTCGTGCCTGCTTGTACTAGCTCTATGATTTGTTGACGAAATGCCAATGGACACGGCGTTTTGCTTTGACGCATTACAGACTCCTTTTAGAAAGTTTAAAAGTGTCTGTGAAACGGGGTCAACTCCACTCCTGGTAAGGCACTGCATGGCATGCAAGAGGTCAGCGTTTCGATCCCGCTTACCCTCACCAATAAAATTCAAGGGTCCTGGCCACAAGAGGGGCAGCCCTTCTAATATTCATTGCACTTTTTGAGCAAAAAATGCGAAATGAACGCCGAAAATGACAGTCTCATTTCGACCAATTTTCATCGAGCGTCACATCAAATTTGGTATAGGCGCCACCCACTAACGTCGTCCTACACGACAGCGAAAATAACCATTTCGGACTGTTCATTCTATGTGCTTACGCTAACTGCGATTAGCGTGCTACTACTTCTGCTGATTTCAAGATATAGATGATCGTTTTTTGGAAGCTATTTGACACAATATTTCAATAAGGGAATTATAGAATAACGCACTGTGTTTCAGACTTGGTAGAAAGCTCTCCATTCAGCAAGGCCTGGACAGATGGATCTAACATCGTAATCTGATGACTGCCTAAGGCATTAGCCGCCGCAAATTTGACAGAACGATCTTCATCTTCACCTTGTAAAACTTGGACCAATGCTTTGATAGCTGTTTCTGATAATACAGTCTGCGAGACTAACACACTAACGGCCGCAGACCTGGCGTCGCTGTTTGTAGCCTGTAAAATTTGGACCAAGGCCCCAACGGCAGTTTCTGACAATATCTGCTCGCTTAGCAAGCTAGCAGCCGAAGACCGGATATCAGCGTTTGTATTTTGCAAAGCCTGTATCAAGGCTTCGACAACAGCCTCTGACCGCTTAGCATGAGCACCTAATACACTGATAGCCGCAGATTTAATATCGCTGCTTCTGTGCTGCAAAAGCTGTATCAAGATCTTGACAACAGTTTTTGACAGAATGGCCTGAGCACACAACGCACTAACGGCTGCAGACCTGACCTGCGAATTTCTTCTATCCTGTAAGGCATCTGTCAACACCATAATGGCAAGCTCTGGCAGCATAGGCTGAGCGCCTAACGCATTAGCAGCCTCAGATCTAATCTCACTATTTGTATCCTTTAAAGTCCCTATCATTGCCAGAATGGCAGTGTCTGACCGCTTAACCTGAATATGAATACCCAACACACTAGCGGCCGCAGACCTGATATCACTGTTTGTTGCATACCGCATCGTATGTAACAAAAACTCGGTAGCTCTATATGGCAGCGTAGGCTGAGCTCCCAACACATCAGCAACTGCAGACCTAACCTGCGAGTTTTCGTTCTGTAGGGCATGTATCAATGTATCGAAAACGCTCGCTGAGCGCCTAGCCTGAGCATCTAACGCCTTTGCAGCTGCAGACCTAACCTGCGAATCCCCATCCTGTAATGCTTGTAACAAAGCCTCAATGATGGTTTCTGGCTGCCATGGCGTAGTATCCAACGCACTAATGGCCGCAGACCTGATATCGCTGTTTGCATTCTGCAAAGTCTGTATCAAAGCATCAACAACAGCCTGCGACTTCAGGCTATGAGTGCGCAACGCGCTAGTGGCTTCAGACCTGACTTGCAAGTCTTCATCCTGCAAAGCCTGAAACAAAACCTCGATGACAGCTTCTGTCAGTGTAGTCTGAGAGCCTAACGCTATAACGACAGCAGACTTAACCTGCGAGTCTCCATTCTGTAAAGCCTGTACGAGAGCCTCGATGGCAGCTTCTGGCAATGTAGATTGACTGCTTAACGCACTAGCGGCCGCAGACTTGGTATCACTGTTTGCATTCTGCATCAAAGCCTGTACCAAAGCCTCGACAACCGTCTCTGAACGCTTAGCATGAGCGCCTAACACACTAACAACCGAAGACCTGACATCATTGTTTGTATTTTGCAAAACCTGTATCAAGGCTTCGATAACGGTCTCTGCTAGCGTAGGCAGAGCGCCTAACACACTAGCAGCCGAAGACCTGACATCACTGTTTGTATTCTGCAAAGCCTGTATTAAAGCTCCAACAACAGCTTCTGACCGCTTAGCCTGAGCATCTAACACACTAGTAACCGAAGACCTGATATCGCTGTTTGTGTTCTGCAAAACCTGTATCAAGACTTCGATGGTAGTCTCTGTTAGCGTAGTCTGAACGCCCAACGCACTGGCGGCCGCGGACCTGACCTGCGGACTCCAATTCTGTAAGGCCTGAATTAAGGCCTCGATGGCAGTCTCTGGTAACGTAAGCTGAGCACCTAAAGCATTAACAGCCGCAGACTTGACATACCACTTTTCATCATTCTGTAAAGTCTGTATTAGATCCTCGATAATAGTCTCTGAACGACTAGCCTGAGCACCTAACGCACTAGCAGCCGCTGCTCTAACCAACGAGTTCTTATCATGTAAGGTCTGAAACAGAGCCTTTATGGCAGTTTCTGGCAGTACGGTCTGAGCACTTAATGAACTAGCAGCAGCGGATTTGACATTTGAATCTTCATCCTCCTCTAAGGCCTTTATCAAAGCCTCGATAATGGGTTCTGGCAGCGTAGTTTCAGTACCTAATGCGGTAGCAGCTGCAAATCTGACTAGGCAGTTTTCATCCTTTAAAGTTTGCGTCAAGGCCGAGATGGCAGATTTTTTCAGCGTAATCTGAGCACCGAACACACGGGCTGCCATATCCCGGACATACCACTTTTTATTCTCCAAAGCTTGGAGCAAAGCCCAGTTCGCAGCCTCTGATAACGTAGTTTTTTGAGCGCTTAACGCACTGACTGCAGCAGACCTGACCTCATTATATTCATCCTGTAAAGCCTGAATTAGAGCCTGAATCGCGGTCTCGGGCAGCGCAGTCTGAGCGCCTAAAGCATGAACTGCCGTAGACCTTACATCCTTATTATTATCATCGCTTAGCTTAGAGACCAAGTCCGAAATAGTTGGGTCATCCTGAGTCGAAGAAGGCTCTAAAGTTTGAATAATATTTTCTCTACTTTCGGATTGATCTTTTTCTATTTGCTCCGCTTTTTCGGGGAGCGTTGTAATCTGGGTTTTTCTTTGAAGCGCTGTAAAAGTTTGAATAACCCTATCAACTTGCTCGGTTGCGACAGAAACAGATTTGGGACCTGCCATCGTATAAAAATGAAGGTTATTGTCTTGTAAATAAAGAGCTGTAATCTGCCCACCTAACGAGAGAAAAACGTCGTTATAGAGAGCTTGTATCTCATTTTCTTTTAAGCTTGGAAGCAATGTATAAAGCGTATCAATATGAGAGCTTAATGCTTTGATTGCAGCGAGCCTAACATCCTTATTTTTGCCCCGTAGCGCAGTGATCAAGGTGGAAATCACGTTATTAGACAGCGTTTTTTGCTTGTGTAATATCTGCGCTGCCGCGAACTTGATATCCTCATTTTCATCCTGTAAGGCAATATTCAAGATAGAAACTGCACTAGCAGGCAATGTCTGCTGCTCGCGTAATATTTTCCCTGCTACAACCCTGACATACTCTTCTTGATCATATAGTACATTGATCAAGGTGGTAATCGCCTCAGCAGGGAAAGTTTTTTGCTGGCGTAATAATACCTTGCCTGCCGCATGCTGAAATTCCTTGACTTCATCTTGTAGTAGGTCAATCAGGGTAAAAATAGCATCAGTAGGTAACGTCTTTTGCTCGCATAATCTTTGGGTTGCCTTATCCCGTATATATTTATCTTTGTTCCGTAACGCATTGATTTGCGCGGGAATATCATCAGCAGGCAATATTTTCCATTCGCCTAATGCTTGAACTGCAACAGATCTGATATCTTCGTTTTCATCCTTATCCTGTAACGCAGCAATCAAGGCAGAGATGGCATCATTAAATACCGTTTTCTGTTTTCCTAAAGCGCAGGCTGCAGCATATCTGACATCCTCGCTTTCATCCTCATTCTGTAACGCAACGATCAAAGCAGAAATGGCATCGCTAGACAGTTTTTTTTGTTCACCTAACGCATTAGCTGCCGCAAATCTGACAGCCTCGTTTTCTTCTTCATCCTGCAACGCAACGATCAAAGCAGAAATGGCTTCACTAGCCAGCGTCTTCTGTTCGCCAAATATCCTAATTACTGCAACCCTAATATTTTCATTTTTATTCTGTAGCACAGTAATCAACGCAGAAATGGCATGGGCACTCAACGTTTGTTGCTTACTTAATGCACGGCTTGCCGCACTTCTGATATCCTCTTTTTTATCTTGTAGCGTAGCAACCAAGGTTGAAATAGCTCTGTCAGACAGAGTTTGACGCGCTCCTAAAGTGGAAATAATATTTGGCTTACCGTCAGGCAAACTCAGATATTCGAGTAATAGATGTTCGGGGAAAAATCTTTGACAGCCTAACTGACTCACACTATTACTTTCAGAATCTATTTCCAAGCGCAACCATTGCATTAACTCCGCTTCTAACTGATTGATAATCTTTTTTTTCAATTGGTCGCGAGCTTCATTCAGGCATCCTGCTATCACTCGTTGATGACGTAGTCCGATCAAATCACGCGGCGCCTCTTCCAATAGCATAAAGAAACGTTCCAAAGACGCACCCCTTAGCAATCCCGCCACTATCCACCACACGATCTCATAGCGCGGGTTATATTTATTCTGCTGAATAAAATTTTCAGTCTCGATTTGGCTAAGGATTAGTGTAGTGTCTGATATGGGTACAGCGTGATTCCAATAGGCTTCCAAATGATAAACCAACCATTTGGCTGCAAAAAATTCCTGGAACGTTAAATGTAAGAAATGATAGGCTCGTCGAATTTCAGCTAAATGCGCGTCGACCGTATGCAAAAAGGAGGTTTGTGTTAGGTTATTTTTTAATTGAAGGGGTAATTTATTAACACATTTTTTGTTCAGTTCATCTTTTAGGGTATTGAGATAAGACAGATCAAATTCGATACGTGCATCCTGCAAGCCTCGAAAAGCAAGATAGCTAAGATACATATTTTCTGTAAAGACAAGCTGTTCCTCCACTTCTTTGCGCGATAGAGCTTCAATATCGTTCCATTCTAGAAGCTTTCCATCCTGGATTTTCTCTAAACGCTCTCCGTCTTTATGCCATAGCTTGTCGACCATTGCTTGATATAGCATGCCCATCGTTATGGCATTGTTCGCTGACATTCTGGAAAGAAGGATATCCCAGCTATAGCAAAGCACATCCAGCTGCACTGGAATATTGACTAATCCTTGAATGAGCGACGTGTTCTCAATAAATGCTTGGATCTCCGGTGCGGCTTTAGGCTCTATTTTTTCCAGATATGCTTGCACATTTTCCGTACTAAAACCGATTGTTTCGAGTTCCAAGTCTACATTCTGCAAATTGGAAACCTCTAGACCTGAGGGACGTGAGGTCATAACGACATGAGATTGGCTCAGTAAGATGTTCAGAAATTCGCCTAAAGGAGTGGTCTTATTTATCTCTGTAGAAACTTCATCCAGACCATCCAAAATAAAGAGAACCTTGTCTTTCCGCTCTATCAGCGCGAGAGCGAGCGCTCTTTTATCAAGGTGTTGCGCAAAATATTTTTCACATAGCAGATCTTCTAGATTGCGGGCGGTATAGTTTGATTTAAGCTGACGTAGAGGGAGCCATAGCACAGCCTCAAACCGATCTTTCCATAATCCATTTTGATGATAGGCATGGACCAATTTCTTACACAGCGTGGTTTTGCCGATTCCCGCTCGCCCCTGCACAAGAATTCGCTTAGGAATACCTTCTTTCCCATCACACAAAACACGCTTATTAAATAAATCTTCTAATAAAATCGGGGCATGTAAATTCGTCCCTTCTATTTTTTCGTAACTGAGCAAACGATTAAAAACTACGGATGATTTCTCAAGTTTTTGCTTCTCCTCCTGCCTCTGTTGAGCTTCCTCTACAATAGCCAAATTGATATAGCAATGCTCAAGGTTCAGCGTTTTTCCTGAGATGCGCTTAATATTTAAGGTTGGTTGGTAATACTGATGCAGTGCTTCGCGTAGCTCATTGGACGAGAAGCGCAAGGGAAACAGTTTCTGTAATGCTTCCGCGTTTTTCATACAGAGCGGAAACAGCTTCTGCAATTGATCTATCAGCTGGACAGTGGCTTGCTGCCAGCCAGAATCACAAAATTGCTGCACTGTGTCGCAGAGCCTTGTTTTTAGCTCTTTCTCTATGTCCTCGAAGATACCGTCAATCAGACTGATCAACTTAAGCTCGCGTCTCTCAAGTGGAGACGTAGAAGATTCCCTCTCTAACCACGTTAGAAGATCGTCATAACCCTTCCAAAATTTATCCAAAAACACTTTGGCCTCTGCATTGCCAAATAATAGTCGTTCGATCAGCTTAAACAGCGCCCCGTGCCGACCTTGATTCGGATAAACCTCTTTCCCTGCTTTAGCTTGCCTCTCGCAGCGATAGATATCTCCAACACGAACCGTTGTTATAGGAATAGTAGGGGCAAAATGCGCAAAGCATTGCTCATAACTATTCGGCGTTAATGGGACGGGGATAATACCGTGCCGATCTATGGAGTCTTTAGTATCGTGCTGCTGATCCGTTAACTCTTCAATAGGATGTTGCGGCTTGACTCGCCTCTCCACCCGAATCTGCAAAAAAGCGATTTCTGTGAATACATGATGGAAGCCGCCTTTTTGAGAAAATTCATCGACAACTTTGCGAATCTCCGAGGTGCCTTTCTGCTCGAGGTCTTTTTTATAAGCTTCCCGAAGGCCCTGATAAAAGTCGTTATAGTGCGGCCATCCTTTCAAATAGTTGCCTAACACCTCGGAGCAACACACTACTACCTTATCAACCGGTTCTATGTCGCCTCTTAATTTGTCCGGCAACAAGCAGAGCTGACTGGTTAAGATATCTGCCAATTGGCCATCCTGCTTTACTGTTCGCTGTTGCCCCAGTGGCGTTTGATCCGAATACAGATTTAGCACGCGGATTTGGGCTAATTTGCTGATTAAGTATTTCGAGGTGTTAGCGTCGGCTTGCCCTTGAGCAGAATTGTCATGCGCATACACGAGAAACAAGTTGGGTATGGCAGCCACTTTCAAGGCTCCTAACGCTGAGAGCATCCTCTCAAACAGATAATCGACCAGTTCACCTTTTGTCTGAATTGAAAGCGTGGCAGGTCGTTGATGTGAAGTGCTTGAGGCAGGCTTAGCTTTTTGGTCCAAATTAGCGTACCCGGCAAAACTTCTCGCGAGCGCATCAAGTTCTTCTGCCTTAACGGTATAACTCTGCTCCCGCTCAAATAAGCTTTGCGCTTGATAGGCTTTACTAAGCTCATGATCAATCTCTGTCTCAGGTAAGAAGCATCTATTGCGTAGATTATGTAGTAGCTCTATTTTTTGTTCATATGCTTTTCTAACAGCTTCTGGATCAGCGTCACGACTATCCGCTACTTCTTCATATTGTTTTAGTTTGGATAACGCTTCTTCCCGAGTTTGTATTTCCGTATTAGATGAAGAAGAAAGGGACGAGAGAGAACCTGCTCCCGCAACAGAAGTATGTACACCGCTAGAAAGCATTATTGTCCTTTTTAGAGGTTATTTTGCAGAAATGCCGTAGCAAAGGACCAAAAGATACGAGAAAAAACTTATGCGGATAATCGGGTGATTTCTAGATTTAGTCTGAACTGCCTTTGCAGTGTTTACGGGTAGATTCGCTTATCCCGAATTTGTATCAGGCACCTCTATTCAAGACGTACAAGGCTTAAGCCGGATAAATCATCAGTTCTTGCAGCAGCGCGGCGCGGTAGGTGAGCCAGCTTCACGCTTAGTTCAAACAGGCAAACAACTGATGAATGTGGCCACAGCCGTATCTAAGTTCAAAGCGCCATTAAAACGTAAAACATTGGAGACACAGCCAACAGCACAACCTTTATCAGCAAATTTAAGCCCACCAGCAAAGGAGCAGCATTTAGTTTCTTATCTTGCATAATGCGCGAGTTAAGCCTTTCTAGAGGGGATTCGGCTGGATAAATTTCGGTCAGGCATGCTGTTTTTGTGCCTAGGTTTGCCTGGCTGTACTAATTCTCAGTTTCTCAAAAAAGTAGAGATTTGCAAGGTTGTCGGTAGTGGAGTGAAACCCTGGGGCAGGACCAAACGGGAGCAGTTTTGATGTTTCTGGCAATACTCAGTTTAATTAAGAGCGAGCGTATTGCCCCTTTTAAAACTACACTTTGAGTGCCTGCCCGCAAGTTACTGAAAAAGTATGACTTGGGGCAGGAGGGGAGTAGTCGAGAACTTTACTACGTCTCCAAATGAAAAACGCATCTTAAGCGTCCTCACAAGGTAGAGAGGTAATAATCGCTGAGTTTTAATCAGTTGCAATCTCTGACGTGGAAGAGTTTTGACGTGCTAGCGTATCCACGCAGTGTTTGTAAGTAGTGTGTATTGCATCTGGATTAGCCACGCTCATACCAAGGTTACGCAGTCGACCATCGTGTACACCGTAAACCCAGCCATGAACCGTGAGTTCTTGCGAACGTGCCCATGCGTCTTGCACGATCGTTGTATTGCAGACATGCACGACCTGTTCGATCACATTTAATTCAATTAAGCGTTGATGCTGCATTTCATGTGTAGGCCATTGTTTAAATAATGCAGCATGCTTTTCACGTACATCTTGAATATGGCGTAGCCAGTTATCAGCCAAGCCCACCCGTCGAGCTGAGAGTGCTGCTCCAACGCCTGAGCAGCCGTAGTGCCCAACGACCATAATGTGTTTAATTTTTAGCAGATCAACGGCGAACTGAATCACTGATAAACAATTTAAATCAGAGTGCACAACGACGTTCGCAATATTGCGATGAACAAACACCTCGCCAGGTGGCAAGCCAGTAATTTGATTAGCAGGAACGCGAGAATCGGAACAGCCTATCCACAGATACTGAGGGCTTTGCTGATCTTTCAGTCGCGCAAAATACTCGGGGTCTTCTGTAAGCATTTTTTCCACCCATTGCCCATTATTTTGGAACAGGTGGCTAAGTGAGCTAGGAGGGGCAAAAAGAGGGTCAAATTTATCCATATGCTTTTCCTTTATTTTGATGGGTGCTGCCGCAACCTTAAGAAGGCGCAGAATAAGCCAGAAGCAACGCATGCCTTTGCTGTCAGTACATTAGCACCTGCCGCGAGGTCTCATCTGACTATCCTCGTCGCGCCCGGTTTATTCAGCGTCTTTTCAAATCTTCTAACATCGGCATGGCCGCTATCACCGCAAGTAAAACGCCAAGCGGCAAAATGGACGTAAAGCCAATCCATATAAAACTCAAGATGCCAATAATTCCGCCAGCAAAAAACATTAAAAGCAGCGAAGTGAGTAGCCATAGTCGGGTGCTAGTGGTAGGTACCACTAAGTCAGTTCCCGTGTGTTTAGCGAATTTTGTATAAAACAATTTGCCAAGCTCGATACCTAAATCCGTCACTAAGCCAGTGACATGGGTGGTGCGTATTTGAGAGTTTGACATTTTAGTAATCGTGGCATTTTGCAAGCCCATCACAAAGCAAAGTACCGTGATCGTAATCGGCACAAAAAATAATTGATAGGCTTGCAATGCGTCGCCAAACAAGCCGAACAAAAGTAGCAGCACAGCCTCAATCATAAAGGGAAAAGCGAATTCGCTGTGCAATTGCCGTTGGCCTGAACGATAAATGAGGAGCGCTGAGCAGGTGGCTCCTCCGACGAATGAGAGAAGGGCACATAAGCCAGAAATGGCTAATTCATTTTTGCCGAGCACCAGACCATCAGCTACGATGGTGACAATTCCCGTCATGTGGGCGGTGTACCTTTGCACTGCAAAAAAGCTACTTGCATTAATAGCCCCTGCGATAAAGGCTAAAAAGAGCGCCAAATGAAAATTGGCCGCCGTGCTTCTTTCTTTGCTGCTAAGCGAGCGTAGATATGAGATGAGCATTGAGATGGGTAAAAAGCTAAGCAATTGTTCGTATTAAACCTCTTTCAAAACCCCATGACGTTGCTGTGTTTGCCTGCTACAGGGTTTCAAAAAAGGTCTACTGCCAAAAGCTTTTTACAACATAGCGAAAAGCTTAATAGGAAGTAGATAGCAAAGCGCTGAAATTCAGATTAGATAGTTGCATGGATGAGCGTAAGCCAGTCTGAGAGGTGACGGACGCTAGCGAGCTAAATGACATAGAGCCTTTTTGAAGAGGCGCAGAACAAGTCGAGCGCGACATCATGCCACTGGCTTATACCATGCCTCTTCCATTCAATCTTTTAAAAATAATTCCTGAAGATCATTCAAAAAACGCTGCCCAACAGGGGTTGGGGCAATTAAGTGTGGAGTACGTGTGAGCAGTCCACGGGTCTCAGCGAGTTGTAATGCGGGTTCGATCACGTTTAAAGGTAAGCCAGTACGCTCTGCAAAATGAAAAGGAGCAAACCCTTCGGATAGGCGTAGCGCGTTTAGCATAAATTCAGCTGGCAGATCATTGAGGCTAATTTCTTCTTCTTGTTGAATCGGCGCGCGCGCTTGTACTTGGCTCATATAAGTTGCCGGGTGCTTGTACCTCATTTGTCGAATAATGCGCTGTGGAAATGAGAGTTTGCTATGCGCGCCTGCGCCAATTCCCAAGTAATCGCCAAAGCGCCAGTAATTTAAATTGTGCTGACACTGATGCCCAGCGCGCGCATATGCTGACACCTCGTAATGCTGATAGCCTGCTTGTGCTAAGCGTGTGTGAATCCACTCTTGCATATCCGCTGAAGCATCGTTATCCGGCAAGTTAGGTGGATACTTGGCAAAGAGGGTATTAGGTTCTAAGGTCAAATGGTAGAGCGATAAATGCGGTGGAGCGTAGGAGAGGGCGGTTTCAACATCAGCCTGGCAATCTTCAAGTGTTTGATTGGGTAGGGCAAACATTAAATCAAGATTGAAATTATCAAAAGAACGTTGAGCAATTTCCACCGCATGCTTAGCTTGCTGCGCATCATGCACGCGGCCAAGCGCACTTAGATGCTGCTCATTAAAACTTTGAATACCGATCGATAAGCGATTAATACCACTTGCTCGATATTGGCTAAATTTTTCGGCCTCAAAAGTACCAGGGTTGGCTTCTAACGTAATTTCAGCATTCGCTTCGAGTGGCAACAGAGCGCGTAATTCGGAAAGTAAACGATCAATGCCCGCTGCGCTGAGCAGACTTGGCGTGCCTCCACCAATAAAAATAGTGTGCACGCGACGTCCCCATATAAGCGGTAGTGCTTGTTCAAGATCAGCGCGTAGCGCATCCAGATAAATCTCTTCTGGAAAATTCACGTCGCCTTTCCAAGTATGTGAATTGAAATCGCAATAAGGACATTTCTTAATGCACCACGGAAAATGCACGTACAGAGCAAGCGGCGGTAGAGCAGACAAATGAATACGGCCTGGTGCAAGCACAGCAGTTTTTGTGTTTGGGCTAGAAGAGGTAGATGATGGCATGGTTGACTTTATTGCTAAGATTTTGCTCGCCATCTCTTAGGTAAAAGAGCGGGACAGAGAAAGTATATAAATTTTAGATTGAGTTGAATTTGCATTCACTGCTTTTCCAGCGTTTTCGGCATTTTTCGATATAAGCGTTTTACATGCGTAGGTCAAAAAGATAGGGTAATTCTCAAGCGCATTTCGTCCCACAGACTCGGGTATTTATTAATAATCCTGTCTGTTAGAACCTGCCTACAAATTGCCTAAAAGGCCGTGATCCGGGCTCGGGCGGTGCTCGCAATCCTCATGTACACCACGTACACTCCGGTTGCTGCGCTCCGGTCTCTCCCGGCTGACGACCTTTTAGACAATTTGTAGACAGGTTCTTAGATCAAATCTAGTTTAAAAGAATTCGCTATGTATCGTACTCTCTCTCTTTCTTCCTCTCCCTTAGACTACGCTCGCCCCTACGTAAGATTCTTTGATGATAGTAATAGAGCTGCGGTTGAGCGCACACCGAGATGCGTCGATGCCACTCAGCACCAAAGTGAGTCATGTTTAAATTCTGTATATCGGACTGGGGATAAAAGGAAATTTTTTGATGCACAAGACTATTCCGCTACAAAAAAATTAAGAATGGCGTTCGAAAAGCCAGAGTTAGGAGAAAATGACCTGAGAAGCGGTGCAAATTTAGTGAATAGGCACGCTAAAGAATCTCACTATAAAGGTAAGCCTTATTCACAGGTTGGTCAGGTTGCTCGGCAGGCTAAGAGAAAAAGTTATGCACAGAATGAAAAAAAGTCATATCTAGAAAAACTTGCAGTGTCGGCGAATGTATGCGCTAAAGAACTAAACAATCTAATCAATCGAGCTACCTGTTTAGGTATTGCTCGCAGAGTCTGGGAATGGAGTGGCTTTAAAGAAGAGGCGCAAAAAAGCGAGCTGAAACATTTATCAATGCTAGCAAATGCGTTCAGTAAATTTTCAGAAGATATCGGCTGTGAGAAGGCGAGTGCAGCGATTGCACGCGAGGTGTTCTGGCGGATAATTTCTGATCCGAAAGAATTTAATGCGCAGGATTTAGCTGCTTTTGCGAATGCATTCAGTAAGTTTCCAAAAAATGCAGACTGTGAAAAAGCCTGTGTGGAGATTGCGTTCACAGTGTCCACGTGGATAAGAGAGAAGAAAGAAGCACAACTATTCAATGCACAAGAGCTATCCAATTTAGCGAAAGCGTTCAGTGAATTTCCGCATAATGAAGCCTGCCAAGAGGTCGGCGAAGAGCTTGCATGGGAAGTATGTGAGTGGATGCGCACTGAGGAAAAAGCGCAGAACTTTACCGAGCAAGGGCTTGTCAACTTAGTAAAAGCATTCTACGAACTTATGGTTGTGCGTAATGCAGATAGCCTAGAGGCCTATACTTACGAACTTGCTTGTGAGTTGCTTGCAGGCGAAGTAAGCAGGCGGATGCAATCTGAGAAAGAAGCGCGGAACTTCTCTGAGCAAGAGCTTACTAGTTTAGTGAAGGCATTCGATAAATTTGTGGTTGCGCGTAATGTAGATGGTCTAGCGGCTAATGCTATCGAGATGCTTGCATCCGAAGTGGCCTGGAGGATGAGCAATTCTCAATACGCGGAAAAATTTGAAAGGGGGCAATTGCTCAGTTTAGGGTCAGTGTTTCGTAAATTTATCGGTAGTAAAACTTGTTACCATGCTCGGAAAGCAATCGCTCGATACGAAATGTTCTAGCAACAACGTGAAAGGTAATTGGCTTCCGCACATAAAATTTATGACGGGCTCGAAGAAATGCTTGGTTAACCGGCCGTTATGTTGGGATTCGCTCCTCACCCCAACATAACGGCTAATAACCTCGCAAATCCCTCCTTTTCGAGCCATGCCAAGCCTTACGCTAATGTGCGGCCACGCTCGGTTTTAAGCTAAATCGAGATAAGCTAATCTAGATTGGATAACCTTATCTACCTGGGCAGGTAGCGTGAATGCTGACGTTTCTTCTTTTTCTATTAACTGCAGCGATTTCTCCTTTAAAACCGGGTGCGGTTCGCCCGTTGCGCCGCGTTGTTTGAGTAGCTGTGTATTTCTCGCACTAAGCCCGATCACGTCTTGAATGCGCACACCTGGTGCTGTCAAGATTGCTTGTGCTGAGGCCCAATGTAATGTCACACGGCAAATCTCACCATCCCGATGTACCTGCCATAAACGTACCACTTTGTCAGCTCCGCCCGTTGCCAGCCAGTCTCCTTCAGCATTCGAGTACCAAGCAACAGATTTGACCTCTCCATTAAAACCTTGAATGACGGTCAAACATTGGCCTGACGTAATCGACCATAGCCGCACCGTCTTGTCGTAGCTACCCGAGACCAGCACTTGGCCATCGTCTGAGAACGCAACGCTTAGTACCCCCTCGGTGTGTCCTTCGAACGTGTGCAACGCCTTTTTCTCGGCGACCGACCACAGTCGCACTGTCTTGTCAAAACTGCCCGAGGCCAGTTTTTGGCCATCGCCGGACAGCGCAACGCTCATCACCCAGTCGGTATGCCCTTCAAACGTGTGCAGCGCCTTTTTCTCGGCGACCGACCACAGCCGCACTGTGTTGTCCCAACTACTCGAAGCCAACGTTTGACCATCATTTGAAAGCGCGATGCTCATTACGAAGCCGGTGTGCCCCTCGAACGTATGCAACGGCTTCTTCTCGACGACCGACCACAACCGCACCGTACCGTCTCCGCCCGAGGCCAACGTTTGGCCATCGCTTGAGAACATAACGCTGTGTACATGGTGGGTATGTCCTTCAAACGTATGTACCGCATTTTGTTCGTCAACCGACCACAATTTCACCGAATTGTCCCTACTGCCCGAAGCCAGCGTTTGGCCATCGCTTGAGAACGCGACGCTTGTCACTTCACCTGTATGCTCTTCAAATGTATGTAACGGCCTCTTCTCAGCGATCGACCACAATCTCACCGCATGGTCCGCACTGCCCGAAGCCAACGTTTGGCCATCGCTTGAGAACGCGACGCTCCTCACCTCCTTGGTATGCCCTTCCAATGTATGTAACGGTCTTTTCTCAGCGATCGACCATAGCCGCACCGTATTGTCCCAACTGCTAGAAAGCAGCATTTGATCATCGCTTGAAAATGCGACGCTGGTTACCCAGCTGGTATGTCCTTCGAATGCGTGTAACAGTTTTCTCTCGGCGACCGACCATAGCTTTACCATATTATCAGAGGCGCCGCACGAGGCCAGCGTTTGGCCATCGCCTGAGAACGCGACGCTCATTACCCAGCTGGTATGTCCTTCGAATGTGTGTAGCGGCTTTCTCTCAGAGACTGACCACAGCCTCACCGTACTGTCCCAACTGCTTGAGGCCAGTGTTTGGCCATCACTTGAGAACGCGACGCTTATTACCTCGTCGGTATGCCCTTCGAGCGTGTGCAACAGCTGTTTCTCGGCGACTGACCACAGTCGCACCATATTATCCCCACTGCCCGAAGCCAGCGTGTAGCCATCAGGCGAAAATGCGACACTATTTACCCAGTGGGTACGGCCTTTGGATGTGTACCACTGCCTTTTGTCCACTATCGTCGACGCCCCTACACTCTCATCACCGTCCGAGTCCAACGTCTGGTCTTCGCTTGGGAGCGCGACGCTGGTTACTTCGGGGGGATGCTCAAACGTGTGCAGCAGTTTTTTCTCAGCGATTGACCACAGCCGCACCGTATTGTCCCAACTGCCTGAGGCCAGCGTCTGGCCATCCTTTGAAAAGGCGACACTGTTCACCCAATCGGTATGTCCTTCGAACGTGTACAACGGCCCTTTCTCAATTACCGACCACAGCCGCACCGTATTGTCCTTACTACCAGAGGCCAGCATTTGGCCATCACCTGAAAACGCGACACTTGTCATCACGTTGGTATGCCCTTCGAACGTCTGCAGATGAGCTAATGTTTCGACCTCATACAGCGCAAGCTTTCCTTTTCTTGTCGCGACTGCTAGGTAACGCCCATCGGACGAATAACCGCAGGTAATAATTTCGTCGTCCACCTGCAAGCTCGGCAATTCTCCAAACTGTGCGTTTTCCATACGCGCTCCCGTTAAATCGGCAGCACGTAACCAAGCGCCGGTCAAATTCACTTTACGCAGATCGGCACCTTGCAGTTGAACCGAATCGAACACGCCATAGCTCAAATCGGCACCGGGAATTTGAATGCCGGCTAAATCAGTGCCACAGAACTGTACGCCAGCCTTAATCAGAATCGTCATCGCATTCGCTGCCGCCTTGCGCATCGTCACATCGGTTTTGGAGCGTTCGATAAACGCATGCAGTTGTTTTTTAAAGTACGGCTCTGTCTGTAACCTTTCGGCTAAGAATTGGATAATTGCTGGTTCGTTGACTAGGCTGCGGCGTGTTAAGAGTGAATCTGGCAGAGACTCGGCTTCGCTGGCCTCTACCTCGTGCTGGCTTTCAAAGCTCAGCAAAGATGCGTTACTACCCCGACGGGCCGAGGTAGTAGACGGCCGCGCAGGTTCTATTTTTGCCCCAGCCGTTGCCCCGACTTCTTGCGGCTGAAAGATATCCCGTGTGACAAAGTATTCTAGAAAAGATTTATGCTCAAACCGATACTGATTACCATGACGAATCAGCGGCCATGCTGTACGCAAAACTCTCTGGCGCGGCACCTCACCAAAGAATGCTTCTTTCCACGTCCCTTTGTCTTTCGCAGGGTTGTATTCCACCACAGGGTTGCCACCATTTTTTTCGTAAATCGCGACCGCTAGCTCGGTGACAAACTGCATGCAATTGTCGACAAAGCCATGCTCGTCTAACGCATTAAAGGCACCTTCAAGATCATTTCCAGGTCCTGGCCCTTGCAGACGTTGTTTTTCCCGCTCAAATCGCGCCTTCATCGCTTCATCATAGAGCGTGGCACGGGTCAACGAAGAAGCGGTCTGACTCTGCTCTCCTAACATCAGCAAGCGGGGTAAAACTTCTAATGCGGTCTTTAATAACAGTGGTGTGCGCTTAAAATTTTCATCGATCTGTGTCAGTCCCCGTTGATAGTCTTGCACTTGCCAGTGCTGCAGATCAAATCGGTTATCCGCGACAGCGCTGTGCTTGTCAACGAGCGCCTCGACGTATTGATCGATCTGATCTTGTCCAAATGGTGCCATCACCCACTCTTGAAACAACGCCGGGTCATCCGGTTGAAAGTCCTTCAAGTAATGCGTGCCGAGACGCTGGCTACGGCAACCGATGATGAGTTGACCTCGCCATCCTCCGGGCTGATTGAAATGATTGCTTTTGTATAGATTTTCATTCGCGCCACACTCATCATAGCCATCGGCAATCACGATAAACTCTCGAGTCTCTTTGAGTGTCTTAATTTGCGCCTTGGTCAGCTGCATGCGGCGTAGATGTTTCTCAATAAAGTCTTGTTCTGGATTATCGATGGTTGGTAACGCGATGAATAAAGGAATAACACCGCCTTTTCGATAGTTCTCCCAAAGTGTCGCTTCCAAAAAGCGCAAGAAGGTCGATTTACCAGCTCCTGATTCACCGAGCACTAACGCTACTTTTTTGTCGCCTTTGAAAAACGCTTCGGCTTCCTCTGCTAAATCGAATGCGTCTGTATCGTCATCAAACAAACTCGCCTTGCCGCGAGGTGGTACATACAGGGGATCACCCCAATGCTCAAGTCGTTCATTTTTGAATCGACGCAAATCCGTCTCGACCCATTTTTTATGCTGGACTTTATCCAATAAGCTCAACGAAATGGCTCTAGGATGAGCTTCATAAAGCGGGTAAGGATTCAATGGGCCACTCAGGCATACGACCTCATAAAAGGTTTGTTGAGAGGCATCGCCCACCGTTTTGAGGCGTGTTAACAATGTTTCTGCGTCTTTCTCAACAGGGGAGTCGGTAGCTAGTGTGCGAATGAGTTGCACTACACGCTGTTGAATCAGCGGATGCTTGCGCCAGGTCTGATCATCTTCGTATAGCTCGCCTAACCACTGTAAGGCTTGTCCTCGTACTTTGGCTGCCTGCGCTGGATGCGCAGCAATTCGTGCTAAGCGCTCGCTTAAACCCCATAAAAAGATTTTATGCCAACGACAGGCTTTGAACTCTGGCTGTATCAGCTTTTGCTTAAAATCATTAAGTTGGTCTGCTGGTATTTCATCGAGTCCACGCAGTGTCGGATACCAGACATGTTTTCGATTGAGAGAGAGTCCCTCTCTAAGGCTGTAGATTAATTCTTGTCCACTTTCCTGCAATGCACTCACTTGCTCATACATGTCGCTGGCAAGGTGAATCAGATCACTGATCGGTTCTTGTAGATTTTTGATCCCATCGGCGAATTCATCCAGATCAAACGCTTTCACGGCACTTGCGAATTTTGATACCCCGCGGGCTATGCCACTGATGCGTCGCCAAGCACCTTGCCAAGGCGTTTCGTCATCCGGCACGTACGCTAATGCTTGGTATGCGTATTCGGCTTGATAGACGAGGTACGGATCGTTCGATTGCCTGAGTCCGTTGAATAAATCTTGGAGTGGCTGATGCAGCACCTCACGGTTAAGATCAGTGACCTTGTTATCCGCCATCGCATCCAGCATCTGTGTGATGGCCATCGCTAAGCGATACTGATTTTCTTCACTTTGTCCGTGCGTATTTTTTAAACGATCGGTCAGGTCTTCTAGAATCTTGACCAAATCATCGTTACGCAAACTATTGGGTGGCGCATGACGAATCATCTGAGCTAAGCCGTTCAACACATCAAAATCTAGCAGCGTGAGTTCGTTGAGTTTGGTGATGAATTTATTGAGCAACTTTTGAAAATCGTCGAGCGCGTAGACCGGCGCTAACGCCACCACCTCCGATACTACCGAGGCATTTTTGATCTCATCTTTCTCAAAAGCACGAATCACATCCTGTGCGAGTAAGCCAAGTTCTGATGCAACTTGATCTTGTTTAACACGTGCTAACCAGACTGACTCTTCTGCACTTAACTTGGCGGTAGATGTCGGTTCCTGTTGATCTAGGTATAGCAGTAATAAACAGTAAGCAAGCTGCTCGGTATTTCTTAGAGATTGGCCGGCTTGCGGTAAGGCTGGGGGAATAAGCGGCAAATTTTTTAAGAAAAATTTAAACGCTGGTGCCTCTTCAAGTGTCTTTTCAGTGGTAGACGTAAGGGTGGCCGACTGCCTCGCAGATAAGGTGGATATTCCCTCTGCGCTAGAGGAAGGGGTCAATTTGTGTAAGCCGCTAAGCGAACTAAATGATTGGCTAGGATTGGCAGGAAGTTGAGCTAGTACCTTAAGTGCTTCTTGAGCCGACGTATGTCCCCACTTATCAGCTTTTTCATACTGTACCTTCGCCTTATCCCACTGCTTTAGCCGACTGAATACCTCGCCACGCTCAAAATGAACATCGGCAATACTTTGTTGCAGCGCCTTTTGCTCAGCGGTTTCAGGCACGCGAGCAGATCTAAAATAGTGCTTTCTCTCATAAAAGCTGGGCGATCTGATCTCTTCATACTCAGCGAGTTTGTGTAGCGCAAGCTCGACTCGCTCGTAATAATAGTCAGCAATAGCAGGATTTCCATCCTTATATTCACGTGCGTTCTCTAATTCGCGTTTGATAATTTCTGGCGCAAGGGTAACGCATACCTTTTGATTCTGGCTAATACTTAACATCGTGTCTCTCTTGTACTTTCTTATTAAAATTGGATTGGAAGTTGGTGGGGCAGGGAAACCACAACCATTTGCCGACAACTCAGACTGACTGCTATCGACAATATTTAAGACCGACACATGCGGCGCCTTAGCCTTAACCATTCTGTATTTGTCTTTTTAATGTTTTACAGTAAATGATGAGATTCAGATATAAAGGGAAGTCCTGAATAAGATATCAATCGAAAAAGGTAAGACGAAGGGATTTTATTGAGGCTCGTACCTAACCTGCGTCGCGCTCAACACGCGGAAAAATTTGAAAGAGGGTAATTGCTCAGTTTAGGATCAGTGTTTCGTAAATTTATCGGTAGTAGAACTTGTTACCATGCTCGGAAAGCAATTGCTCGATACGAAATGTCCTAGCAACAAAGTGAAAGTAGCCGTTCAGAAAACGTGGGGATGGATACAAAATATTCAGATTTCCACACTTATCCAACCCACCTGACATGCTCATCTGATTGATCCAAGACAACACCAACGGTTTTATGTATAGCTAAAAAGGCTGTATGTGAAACTCTGTTTGGTTTCCGTGTTTTGTCTTTCTGGTTTAGCCAATCGGCTGACTTTTTAAAAGATCGTAAATAGGTTTTTATTCGTTTTTATCTTCTAGCTTAAATAGCCAGCGTAACGCTTTTACGCGTTGCGCTTTTCAATCAAGATAAAGCCGAATGAGCCAAGTTACGCAGTCGCATGACGCTTTTTTTCGCAGCTTCATGACGGATATTCATGTTGCGCGAGATTTTTTGCAGGCTTATTTAGAACCTGCTTTACTTGCGCAGTGCAATATGTCTACTTTACGACTTGAAAACACTTCATTTATTAGCGCTAAGCTACGTCAACGATTCTCAGATATTTTGTATAGTGTAAAAGGCAGAGAAAAAGGCGCAACTATTTATGCCTATATGCTCATTGAACATCAGCATGTTCCTGATGAATTGATGCCATTTAGAATATTGGAATATCAATTAGACGCGATGCGTCGTCATATTGAGCAAAAGCGTGGAAAAAAATTACCGACAGTCGTGCCGCTATTGTTTTACCAAGGAAAGAAGAGCCCCTATCCTTTTTCAACCGATATCATTGACTGTTTTGAGCGCCCAGAACTTGCTAAAAAAATTTTTCCTGCGCAGATACGTTTAATTGATTTAACCGTTACACCAGATGAAACGTTGCGCAAGCATCAGCGAGCAGCGGTTTTTGAAACGGTGATGAAGCATATCCATATACGCGAGATTTCGACTATTTTTAGAGAGATTTTACCGTTACTCGTCGACTATCCGCCGTCGGTTGACAAGATGAATATACTTTTGCAATATTTGACCGAAAAAGGCAGATGTGATGATGACGGCGCATTTCTGGACCTGGTTACAGAACACACAAAGCAATATGAGGAACCCATGGCAACACTAGCGCAGCTACTTAAACAAAAAGGTAGGCGAGAGGGAATACAAGAAGGTTTGCAGCAAAGTTTGCAAGTAGTCGCTATAAAAATGTTAGAAAATCATCTAGCAATGGATTTGATCTCTAACGTAACTGGTCTAGCTCAAGAGCAGATTATTACTTTGGCTCAAAGTCAAAATATTCAAGTCAATCCTACTATTCAGTAAATCTTTAGACGGCGAAAAGTTATAACTCGGCCGAAATTTTTATAGCGAAGGCACCCTAAAAAATTGGATATTGATCCAAATTTTTTAGGGTGTTTCTTTATGAGTAGATAAACAGAACGGTGCAACTTTCATAGAAACGCTTGAGTCAAGGCAGAAGGTAGCAGGAATCCTCGTCGTTACTTATTGCAACAGAGGTTGTTGCGCTGCCGTTCGTCTGCCTTAAATAAATAAACTAACGGCTTTTTAAAAAAACTCCGAACCAATTCTTAGAATCTGTGACGTAAACCGATCCGCATGACAACTTGATGATTTGCGTTGGATGGTCTGACTCCCATAATCGCAGACACTGCGCGTTGACCTGTTGAGTCAATGCCACTCGCATGTTGATATGCGGTGAGCCAGTAAACGTCGGTGCCTTTCAAAATTAAGTAATTCAAACCTAAGTTGACTTGATGATAAGTCGCCCCCGTTGTAAAAGTGGCTTGCGTGCTTGGCGAACGGCCTGTTACATGCCCACTTTTAAAATAATTATAAGCAACCATACCGCCCAACTGAGGAGTAAAACGATAGGCTAGACTTGCCTCCAAGTTATTAAATGTGACATTGCCTCTATAGCCATTTGGGTTAGTCGTGGCGAGGGGGCCGCTCTCGCTATCATTCAGGTTCTTAAATTGAACATTGGTATAAAGCAAACCAGCAATAAATTTACCAAACGCATAAGTACTGCCTATCCCCATAATTTGTAGCGTACGCGCAGAAGCATAGCCGGCATAAGAAGGGTTGATATCTAATGAGGAGGGAGTCGCTTTACCTAGATTGTTTCCGTCACCACTGGCATTCACTTCATAGAAGGAAAGATTCGGATTTCTTATATTGAGATAAGCGGCAGCTAAATTGAGAGGCCCGTTTGCATAGCTCGCACCCGCTGACCAAATTTGGTTTTTAGTCGGAGAGCCGGGCACGCCGCCAAGGCTGTATAGTCCTCCAAAGGTCAGGCCATTATGGTTAACGCTTGTGTATTTAATCGCGCGATTAACGCGCCGACTATTATTTAGGTTATCCAAATCCCCTATATGGGTTGCAATACCTCCTGTCCATTTATTGCCCGCAGCTAAGGGGCCGAGAAAATCGACCATAGAATCATATTGACGCCCAATAGTGGCTGTCCCGAGATCGTTTTGTAGGCCCCCATAAACTTGTCGACCAAATAATCTATCGTTTTGTAGACGTCGGCCATCATTGACCTCAAAGCCATTTTCTAACAGGAAAACAGCTTTCCATCCTTGGCTGAGTTCCTGTGTCCCACGTAACCCTAGGCGGCTGCCATGCATGACGCCACTTAGATTGATCTGCGACGCGCCAATACGTGCTGGAACACCTGGCGTACCAGGTGTAGGCGTTGTCTCTGCTTGGGCGTTACTTGTGTAATCTAGGCCAGTGTCGATCACCCCAAAGACAGCAAAATTGCTTTTCGCAAAAGCAGTATGCGTAAAGGCAGCCAGCGTGCTTAGCGCAACAAGCCATTTTTTCATTGAAAAGTCTCCTACAAATTTATTTTTTTTATGCAGTCTATGGTGCTGCGTCAGTTCGTAGATTGAGGTGACGAAGGCGCCCCAAAATATTATTCGATTACCTCTGAGCCTCTCCTTTTTATGACTCAGAAAGGGTTTCTAGCCGTTGCTTTTTAGGCGTTCTAACAATTGACTGAAAGCTAACGCGCGATGGCTATATTTATTTTTTACTGCCACCTCAAGTTCAGCTGCTGTTTTGTCAAATTCAGCTAGATAAAAAACGGGGTCATAACCGAAACCATTTTCCCCACGGGGTGAATGCGTGATAGTGCCATACCAGCGTCCTTCGACAATGATCGGCGCTGGATCATCAGCGTGTCTGATAAAAACTAGCACGCACATGTAATGGGCGCGTCGGTTGGGTTGTTGATCAAGTTTAGCTAATAACAGTTTAAGGTTCGCAAGATCGGCTGTTTCACCTTCTGTTAGTGCTTCTTCCATCTGCGCCCAACGTGCTGAATGAATTCCAGGTGCGCCTGCCAAAGCGTCTACACACAGACCAGAATCATCAGCCAAACTGGGTAACCCGCTGGCTCGTGATGCATGTCGAGCTTTAGCTAGCGCATTTTCGACGAAGGTCAGATAGGGTTCATCTGCACTGGGTATACCAAGCTGATCTTGTGCGATAAGCTCAATGCCAACAGGCGCAAGCAAAGCAGCAAATTCGCGCAGCTTGCCTGCATTATGCGAAGCGAGCACGACTTGGCGTAGAGCATCAGGCGCTGGAGTAAAAGAATCAGAAGAGGGCGGCATATTCATTAAAGTGAGTAACGACTTTCTAGATAAAAACGAGTGACTGCTTTCTAAAATTTGTGTAGGGTTTTCTTGGCGGCTTTGCGCTGCCGTAGACAGTACAAAGCGGACGGCAAAACGGTGCAAGGGCACCGGGAAAACCTTAAATAACTTCTAAAGACCTAATGCTTGTTTTTGTTTTGTGATCAATTCGCCAATACCTGACTGTGCTAAATCGAGTAGCTGATTCATCTGCTCGCGTGAAAAGGGTTTGCCTTCCGCAGTACCTTGAATTTCGACCAAATCACCTTCACTTGTCATCACCACGTTCATATCCGTGTCGCATTGCGAGTCTTCTTCGTAATCAAGATCGAGCACAGGACTACCATGAAGCATGCCTACCGATACGGCCGCAACAAAACTTTTGAGCGGTAGCGGACTGGCATCGACGGTAAAAATTTTACTCAGTGCATCATACGCGGCGATAAACGCGCCGGTGATACTCGCTGTGCGTGTGCCACCGTCAGCTTGAATCACATCGCAATCGATATGTAGCGTGCGTGAGCCAAATTTTTCCAGATCAAACGCCATACGCAATGCACGTCCAATCAAGCGTTGAATTTCCTGCGTGCGTCCACTTTGTTTGCCTTGTGCAGCTTCACGGGTATTACGGGTATGCGTGGCACGCGGGAGCATTCCATATTCGGCAGTGAGCCAGCCTTGATTCGTGTTCTGTAAAAATTTAGGCGCGCCTTCAACAATGCTAGCCGTGCAGATAATTTTTGTGTGGCCACATTCGAGCAAAACCGAGCCTTCCGCATATTTGGTGTAATTGCGCGTGATGCGAATTTCTCGCAGCTGATTAGGTTGGCGGCCACTAGGCCGCAATAAAGGGTAATTCATCAGAAAATAAAACTAAAAAGCAATGAAAGGTTGACCGGTCTGGCTCGAGAGACTTCTGTAGAAGCTATCTACAAATAGTCTAAAAAATTGTTAACCAGAGAAAGACAGAGCAAAGGAGTCGGAGTGTACTAAACGTACATGTGGTTTACGAATCCCCTCCGATTCTGGAACATGGTTTTTTAGGCGATTGGTAAGCAGATCCTCAACATTTAATCATGAACAGCATGCGATATTAGTGGAAAATTGGGGCAGCAGGTGAGGCGCATGCAAAATGCGATAATTCTGCGAGATTATTTATACATCAGAGAAAATAGGTATTCGCAACATAGTGTAATAAAAAAATGTAAGGAGCCTTGGTGATAAAACAAGAAAAACTCTCGGTCTACAGCATGACGGGCTACGCTAGTGCCAGTTGCGAATTTGCTGCAACCCCTGTCGGCGTTGATCAGACAGCCCATACAGTTACGCAGCAAACGGGAAATAAAGCAGTCAATATCGCAGTTGAATTGCGCACAGTTAATTCACGCTTCCTTGAATTTCATTTTCGCTTGCCGGAAGAACTTGCTGCTTGCGAACCAGCGTTACGGGCTATGCTGGCAGCGAAATTAATCCGTGGCAAAGTGGACGTTCGTATTAACTTGCAGCGTAACGACTTACTCAATGCGGTAGGTAGGCTAAATCATGCCGGGCTTGAGCAACTTGCTGTGCTGCAGCAACATGTACTTGAAAAGTTACCTAACGCGCGGCCATTGCGCGTGCATGAAATTCTACGTTGGCCGGGCGTGTTAGCTGAAAGTCGTTCATCCGATGAAGTGGAAAAATTGCACTCAGCGGTGCTCGGCTGTGCTCAACAGGCGCTTGATGATTTGCTCGCAGCACGCTTACGCGAAGGCGCCCGCCTTGCAGTTATCCTGCTCAATACAGTGGATGAAATGCAAGGCATGGTGGCGGAGCTGCTGCCTATTGTCCCGCAGCTACTTGTACGCTACCAAGGAAAGGTGTTTGAGCGTATGCGAGAAGCGCTGGGTGTTGCCGCGTCAGAAAACGCCCCGTCGCTGATCTCAAAGGAAGAAGCGGCAGAACGTATTCGCCAAGAAGTGACATTGTATGGTGTTCGTATCGATGTGGCAGAAGAACTAGCCCGTTTATCTGCGCATTTAAGCGAGACCCAAGAGCTATTGAAAAAAGGCGGCAGGCTAGGTAAGCGACTCGACTTTATGATGCAGGAATTGAACCGTGAAGCGAATACACTAGGCTCAAAAGCCAGTGCGCTTGAGCTAGCTGACGCCTCGATGAAATTAAAATTGTTAATTGAACAAATGCGTGAACAGGTGCAAAACCTTGAATAACTTGAATATGGATTCTTCTTTTTCTACAACCGTAAGTCCCGGCCGTGACTACCCGGGCAATTTATTTATGGTGGTCGCGCCTTCTGGCGCTGGCAAATCAACCCTTGTCAATGCATTGCTAGCTAAAGACGAAACAATTTGTTTATCCGTTTCGTACACGACGCGCGAGCGTCGTTCTAATGAAATTGATGGACGTTCTTATCATTTTGTCAGTGTTGAAGATTTTATGGCGCGACGTGAGCGTGGTGAATTTTTAGAAGATGCTGAAGTGCATGGTAATTACTATGCAACATCACGCGCGTGGATTGCAGAGCAAATGAGACAAGGGCGTGATGTGTTGTTAGAAATTGACTGGCAAGGCGCACAGCAAATACGTAAACAATTTTGCAATGCGATTAGCATCTTTATTTTGCCCCCTTCACTAGAGGCGCTTGAAACGCGATTGAGGCAGCGAGGACAAGATGAACCCAACGTGATTACACGACGTATCCTTGCTGCAGGCGGTGAAATGGCGCATGCAGGTGAATGCGATTATGTCGTGATTAATGAAGATTTTGAGCAAGCGCTAAGCGAATTAAAAACGATTGTGGCAGCCGCTCGTCTGCGTTTTGCCGCGCAACGCGCACGCCATGCTAAGTTGTTCGCTATACTTGAAATTCATCCAGCGCCGCGTGCGCAATAACTCATCAACGAATAGCCGCTCAAATTCTGCGTTAGAATAAGCAATATATTTTGAATGGATTCCCAATACTATGGCCCGCATTACTATCGAAGATTGTTTAGAAAAAATTCCCAATCACTTTAAAGTCGCTTTAATCGCAGCTGTGTACTGCCGTAACTACCTGATGAAAGGGCAGTTTGCAGCTGATACAGACACAAAAAATGGCAATAAGCCTCCCGTTTGCGCATTACGTGCTATTGCAAAAGGCGAGGTTGGTGCTGAGGTACTGGAAAAAATTTCAAGTTAAATGAGTCTGCCTCGCGCAGCGTTAGTTTTTTAGCAGCGCTTAGAAGCTGCACAAGAAGATAAACCACTTATTTATTGGAGGCGAACATGGATATTGATTCTTCGTCCGCCTCCTATCCTGAACCCGCGTCTACCTCTGACGCTAGCCCATCTAATACGTCCCCTAAAAAAAAATCGGTTGCGCGTAAATACTTTGACGCTGTTTTCGAGCACTCTTTTCGACATTTATTTCGGCCAACGGCGACACCCGCGCAGCCGCGCAAAGATGAAGTCGTTTCTATTACCAAACTGGTTACTGCACTTTCTACCTATCTAAAAAAATCAGAAGTCAGAGAGATCAAAGCGGCTTTTCATTTTGGTGATCAAGCCCATCTGGGTCAGTACCGACAAAGTGGTGAACCCTATATTACGCATCCTGTTGCTGTTGCTGAAATTTGTGCGCATTGGAAGCTCGATGCGCAAGCCATTATGGCGGCGCTGCTGCATGATGTGATTGAAGATCAGGGGGTGACAAAAGCTGAATTAGCAGAACGCTTTGGGCCAACTGTCGCTGAACTTGTCGATGGATTATCAAAACTCGACAAGATGGAATTTCGCAGTCGTGAAGAAGCGCAAGCGGAAAATTTTCGCAAGATGCTGTTGGCGATGGCGCGTGATGTCAGAGTGATCTTCATCAAGCTCGCTGATCGACTGCACAATATGCGCACACTCGATGCAGTACCTGCTGAGAAACGGCGCCGTGTCGCGCGCGAAACGATTGATATTTATGCCCCTATCGCTTATCGACTTGGGCTTAACAACACCTATCGAGAGCTGCAAGATACAAGCTTTGAAAATTTTTATCCGCGACGTTATGCAACACTTGAAAAAGCCGTAAAAGCAGCACGTGGCAACCGTCGTGAAGTTGTTGGCAAGATTTTGCAAGCGGTGCAACATGCACTTGCTGAAGCAAAAATTTCTTGCGCTGTCAGTGGCCGAGAAAAAACGATTTATAGCATCTATAAAAAGATGCGCGATAAGCAATTATCTTTCTCGCAAGTCCTCGATCTTTACGGCTTTCGTATCGTCGTTGAGTTGCCTTCTGACTGTTATTTGACGCTTGGCGTGCTTCATTCGTTGTATAAACCCGTGCCTGGAAAATTTAAAGACTACATCGCTATTCCTAAAGTGAATGGTTATCAATCTTTGCACACGACGTTAGTCGGACCATTTGGCACGCCGATTGAATTTCAAATTCGCACCCGAAAAATGCATGAACTTGCTGAAGCGGGAATCGCTGCGCATTGGCTTTATAAAAATAGCAATAACGATTTGAACGATGTAGAAAAGCGCGCGCACCAGTGGTTGAAGTCATTACTCGATATGCAGGCGAACTCAGGTGACGCCACCGAATTTCTTGAGCATGTCAAGACAGATATCTTTCCAGACGTCGTGTATGTTTTTACGCCGCAGTCAAAAATTATGGCGTTACCACTCGGTTCCACTGCGCTTGATTTTGCTTATGCGGTGCACAGTGATCTTGGCAATGAATGTGTGGCAGTTAGAATCAATAATGAATTGCTGCCGTTGCGCACCAAATTAGAGAGCGGCGATATCGTCGAAGTTATTACTGCCCCTTATTCCAAACCTAATCCAAGTTGGCTTAGTTTCGTACGCACTGGCAAAGCACGCGCTGCGATTCGGCATTATTTAAAAACGATGCAACTTAACGAATCAGTGCAGCTAGGCGAACAGTTAGTTGAACGCGCGTTAAAAGGCTATGGCCTGGGGTTAGCCGATGTGACACCAGAAATGTGGGATAAGCTCGTGCAATGGACGGGCAATCAAGATGCAGAAGAGGTTTTTGCTGACATTGGGCTGGGGCGTCAAGTGGCTGCGGTGATGGCCAAACGTATCGCAGTATTAATGAGCGGGCGCGACACAGCGACTGACGATACGCCGCATACAAGCCATGCGAAACTGACTCCGCCGATTAATACGATTGCCCCTGTCGTTATTACTGGCACGGAAGGGATGTCAGTGCAACTTTCTTCTTGCTGCCGACCGATTCCAGGCGACGATATTATGGGTTATATCGGTATTGGCTTGGGCATGGCGATTCACACCACAGATTGTCGCGTGGCACAGCGAATTCATCGACGTGACCCAGAGCGATGGATCGATGTGGCGTGGGAATCCCAACCAGGTTGCCTATTTGATGTGGCAATAAAAATATTAGCGCGCAAAACTAAAGGTGTATTTGCTCGGGTGGCGGCGGATATTACTTTTGCCGATGCGAATATTGTGCATATTGCGATGGATCAAGATTTCGCGCATGAATCGAGCATGTTGCGTTTTATCATCCAAGTCAGTGATCGTGTGCATTTAGCTAAGGTATTAAGGCGAGTGCGCACTAATCCAAATGTGATGCGCATCGCCCGCGAGAAACCGAGTGGTGAAACGCCACGTCGTCTTGAAGGTGGCATGCGACTTGAGCGAGAGAAAGACGGCTATTAAAAAAATAAATTGCCTTTGCAGCTTTTCGTCAGCACACTCCCTCCGTTCTCCTGACGCTGCTTAAAGCAGTTCAATAAGCAATTCAATAGTAAGAAGCACCTCACCACAACGCATCGCTTTAAAAGAGCTGGCTAGCTTATTCCCTCACAGCATCTTATAGCTGTTATTCATCTTTTGTTTTCTCACTCTTCAATCCACTCTTTTAGGCGTTTTCTTACGGCGTGCCATGTCGCGTGCGTTTTATTCTCGACAAGTAGAGCAAGTGGCTGCAAAGCGTTGCAGTAAGCGATCTCTGCTATTTATCAAACGTTTATATATCGGGTAGCAAAATGCTTAGCTGTTTACCGAGTTTGCTCGCAGTGAATCGAAATGCGCAAATAGGACGTCTTCAACAAAATGAACTCAATCAATCGGCCATTTCTGAACAAGATTCCCCACTCCCACGCCCAGTTTCAGCGCCATTAGCGCAGGAAAATAATGGGAGAGCTCAACCATCCTCGATGGTAATGGGAGTGTGTTGGCTCGGCCTTGCTACATCAATTGGATTGTTTTGCTTAGGGCGCTCTCAAAATAAAGAGCAAGACCAGTCATCTAACACGCTAAATGATTTGACGAAATTTTCATTATTTTTATTTGTTACGTCTGTTTGTACCGCAAGTTTCAATGCGTGTCATATGGCACGTAAGAAAGTATAAAAAAATAATTTAAGAAACGTTGAGTAAAGCAAAGACGGCCATATCAATAGCTTTAGCCTCGCGCCAACTATTCATTGTCTAGTCACGACATGCTCTGCTCGCCGTTTTATGCAACGTTTCCTGAGACAACATAAAAAAACTAACGCTATGTCAATCACTCCATCATCAGCATCATCAACATCAAATTTTTTAATACAAGGCGTAACCTGGATTCCGGTGAGCCGAGCTCTTTCTACGACGAGTGATCAAGCTTCCGCAGGGCAAGCATCTGACGTTATGCAGCAAGAAACTGAAGCGACTAAACTGAAATCCGGCATTACCCAGCAGGGATCTGAGTGGGAAATTAAAGGACCTACGATTGGATTAGCCTTATCTCTACTTGGTCTAATAGGAGCGATAAGTTTGCTTTCTGTCGCCCTTGCTAAATCAGAAGCAGGAGAAGATCCCAATGTGTTCAATAGATTGACTTATTTAGGTTATGGATTACTTTTTACTTCGATTAGCTCAGCAACGGTGGGTACGGTAACGCTAAATAAAGCCTTGAAGGCCAAAGAACTTCAACTTAAAAATAATATGCAGATACCTGCATAAGGCCATTCCCCCTTGATAGGGGGAATTTTTTATCTAGATCCGAATACCGATAAATTTATCCTGTACGCTCGATAAGGTCAGGGAATTGCTCAAATTGAGAATAAGGCGGTAGATTAGATAACCTTTGAGAGGGCGGTGTATATAAAGGAAGAGGATCACAGCTAATCCGACCTAACTCAAACCGGGCTTCATTACGCTCAGTAGAGCAGCCTTCCTCAGCGTTGTTATTGTCAGCGTCGTAATGAATTTGTCCTTGCTTCAAGCAGTCATATACTTTGACAACTAAAAACAGAGAAACGATATCCATAATAGCGAGCATGTCCATTGCATCGTTCGATATGCTAATTTTTCCTGCTATGCCTAACCCTAAAAGAGCAGTCAGTCCGAGAGGAATCAAGCTAGCTGCAATAGTGCCTGCGCATACGTTTATTGCATTTTTATTTTGATGTAGGGTTGCGCGCGCGGCATTAAAAGGGGCGCTTATCCAATCTGTTGAAGTTGCTAAACGAATATCTTGGATAAAGCTGGCAGCAGGTGTGCTAGTTATAGTCATCGCACATTCTCTCTTTATACCTATTTTTACCAACCGCTTGAGTTGGCAGAAATAGGCAAGTTTTTTATATCAATTTTTTAGGGATTATTTATGATTTCTAAGTAGGGGATAGAAAAAATGATGGGTAATTATGTTGAGGTTCGTAACTCATCCCGACCTAACTACCAATGACCTTAGATATCCTCCTGTTCGAAGATCCTAGACAGCTTCTAATACGGCAGTTTGATTTTCTCGCGCGCGATCAATCTATCGAAGTGCCAGAAAAGAAGCGGCGTCACTAAGCCATTAAATCGGTTTAATGCCCACAACATCCAACCTGGCGCAATCGCAAATTGTTTGGCTTCGATCCCTTTAAGAATGCAATTGGCAACAGCATCGGCTGTCCACACCTGCGCCATTTCTGTCATGCGCCTAGTCTCAATGGGCTTATATTTATTCTCTTCTTCAAGCTGCGGCGTTTCGGTATCAGGAGGATAAGCAATTGATACATGAATTTGATGTGGCCGTAATTCAGCTTGCAACGCTTCAGCTAAACCCCGTACAGCAAATTTGGTTGGGCTGTAAGCAGTATAACCAAACAACCCAATCAACCCTGCGCCAGAAGAAACAAGGACGATATGCCCTTGGCGTCGAGCGCGCATCGCGGGAACCACAGCTTGAACGGCATATAAAGTTCCAAAATAATTGATGCGCATCGTTTCTTCGAAGACCTGTTCAGGTAACTCTTCAAAATGACCTGGCCGAGCAATGCCTGCTGATGTGATCAGATAGTCAGGGGCGCCTGCTATTTCAATGGCTTGTTGAATCGCATGCTGAACTTCAGTTTTATTGCCGACGTCTGCTGGAAAAGCGAGAAAGCGTTGTTTTTTTCTGATACGTAAGCGTTCAAGCTCGGCTATCGCGTTGTCAAGACGCTCTTTGCCTCGTGCAATCAGCGTAATACTGACGCCTTGTTGAGCCAGCTGACGAGCGCAAGCCAAACCAATGCCACTTGAACCGCCTGTAATGATTGCGTGTGCAGTCGATTGATTAATCATGAGATTATCCAAGTTGATGGGTTGCGTCGCTGATTGCTTGAGCGATAGTGTCTGCGGCAAAGTGAGCTTGTTCGATTGTGTGATCAGCCATCATCTGCATTCTGAAGCGAGCCGTGTTTGGCGCTACCGCTGGGAATTCAACTAAATTAGCGAATACGCCGCGTTCTACAATCAGCTTAGCTGCCAGCCTTGCTCTATCTTCCTTGCCAATCAGAATCGGCACAATCGCAGAAGGTGCCCCCATCACTTGTATTTGATGGTTTGCGAAACGTTCACGGGCAGCATGAATAGCGCTAAAAAGATTAGCGCGACGCACTTCACCTTCCGGCGAACGAATAATCGCTAAACATTGACGTACCACGGCAATTTGCGTAGGGGATAGACCATTCGAGAAAGTATTAGGTGGCGCGTAATAACGTAAATATTCCTGCATCGCGCGGCTGTGCGAGGCGACAAAACCGCCAACTGATGCAAATGACTTAGAGAAAGATCCCATCACAAGATCCACTTTCCTTAGCATATTTTGTGTGCCAATTTGACCGGTGCCGCCTGGGCCCGAAGAGCCTAAATCGTGCGCAACATCCACTAATAACGTAGCGTCATACTCCCGAGCTAATGCTTGGAGTGATGCAATATCAGGAGAATCAGAATCCATCGAAAACAAACCTTCAGTAATCAATAAGATGCCATTGCTCGTATCGTTGGCGCGAATCTTCGCTAATTTCTCGCGTGCATGCTCGAAATCTAAATGACGGTGAAAATGGACACTGCGGGTAGCTGCTTTTGCCCCTTCAATCAGACAGTTATGCGCAAGCGCATCGATGACGATGTGATCATGGTCACGCACCAGACTCTTAATTACGCCATAACCTGCACTCCAGCCTGTTGGGAAAAGTGTCACATATTCCATTTGTAGAAAATCAGCGAGTTCGCGCTCTAATTTCTTGCCATCTGAAACATTGCCGCAAAAGGCGGATGAACCTGCGCTATGCACACCAAAATGATGGATAGCTTTCACAGCAGCATTAATTACCTCTGGATGTGACGCAAGTGAAAGGTAATCTTGCGAGGCAAAATTAACGCCGGAAATGGAAGAACCATTTGTGTGACTCCACGTTGTTTGTGCTTTTGGTGCTGCCTCAAGTACTTTTGCATATGACACAAAACCGGTTTCCAGACGTGCACCCCACCAATCAAAAAAACGTTCTGCACGCTCAGGCAGAGATTTTGTTACGGAATCAAAATAATCTTTGGCGCTGCCGTGTAGCGCGTAATGTTGGCGCTCAGTTAATTCTTCAGTTAGGACGTTTGTATTCATTTGATAATTTTTTATATATAACCAATAATTTTTTTGATATCAATTATTAATTGATTTGTGTTGATGTGTATAGTGTTAAATATTATTTATTTTTTATCTGACATAAAATAATGGCTAAAATTTAACTATATTTAAATTTTTAAAAAATTCGATTTGATGTCTTGCTTGATGTTTTTGTGTAGTTTGTATTTAGAATGTAATTTTGGTGATTTGTATTGTGACCAAAAGTTAAATTTTCTTGCAGAGGGAAATTTCTTTTAGAAAGATCAGATTATTAAGAAATAATTTTTAATTAAGATAATAAGAATAAGTAGCTCCATTTCTCATTTATTACTGTATGCAGGTTGGGAGTGCAACATGAAGACCTGGAGCCGCGCCTAGCAAAAGCTTCGTGAGGCCGTGTTGATCGGATGGTGGTGCTCGCTAAAGAAAAATCTTAATGCGTGGCCATTCGTGGCAGGTAAAAGGCAGGTGACTTTTGCCGGGGATGCGCTATCGGCGAAAGTGTAGCGCATGTGGATAAGATTTATTCATCTTCTTCTGTGAATGATTTGATAGCAAAATCATTTGCTTCATTTGCCAACTAAGCAACTTTAGTTGTTGTAAATTAACAAACCCAATAGAGCCGCTTTGCTTGTATTTGCGAGGGTTCTTTATTGAATCTCAAAGTTATTTAAGAATAATCTTCCATTGCTTATAACAATCCAGTATATTTGCGCGACGTTTTAATTTGAAATTTAAACTTGCTTCTCTGCGCGCGAGTATCGTTTGAGATAAAACGGTCAATGGCGTATTTTCAAGAGATGCTTATAAACGGCGCTATATCTCTCTTATTTTTGTCAGTGGGTATCTATTGCCATCGATAATAAAGGGAAGCCAATTAAGAAATGGAAAAAATATTTTGTCGAAAAGCTTAGTCTTTAGGAAGGCTGGGCTTTACTCAAGAAAAATATTGCGTGTGGCTATTGAATTAAGTAGTTAATGATTTTCTTTTCTGTTGATTAGCCAATCGGAATAGTTCAAAACAAATCATTTTTCTTGTATTTTTTCATCGTCCTTTTCTTTTTTGTTTATTCATATACTGCCTTAGTCAAAGTCAGATAAATACTTGGCAGATGCTTGCCTCCCGCTCATTCAGTTAAACCTTTAACAAAGTTAAACATACGCATCATGTTCCCCTTAACTGTAGCCTCAACGTCAACATCCGTGACCACTGTCACTGTCACTGCAACTTCAACTTTTGCCTCTACACCTTCAGCAAGTGCAAATCCAGATACGCAGCACTTTAGCTATGCAATAGATGACTTAAAACAAAGCGCTATCCAAAAGCTGGAACCGTCAAGTGCATATATGGAAGAGAGGGAAGGTATGGGTGAGATGATCCAAATAATTAACCATATTCAGGTTGTTCTAAAACAAGCCCCCGATGAAGAAAAGTCAGATGTAAAAATAGGTGTATTGAGGGCTTTACTTGAAGAAGCAGTGGAATTTAGTAGTATTTTAGAAGCGCTAGGCGATTTATTTGCTAATGCGTCGTCTTTTGATTTTGACACCTGTGAAGCAAATAAGAAGTGTTTCAACATAAGCTATAAAAATTTGACTAGTCAATTAAATGAGCTACTGAAGATATATGGCGCCGTCTATTATTTCCAAGAAGGCTCTCCGCTAAAACTCATAGATAAAAATCTGAAAGTTATTTTTTATAGCTTTTTAGATATTCACAGAACCATAACAAATCACAGGGAGAGGCAAGAGGAGAGCAATGCTTTAGAAGAGAGCATCACAAGTCATGCTGACCTTAATGAGGCACAAACTATATTGGCTAAGCTATTAAAAGGTTTGGATGATTCACGCCCTATTTATCTTCATCAGATAAATTTGCAACAAAAACAACAAATTCCCAGACGAATAGCTAACGCTGCTCCAGTCACCACCGACTTAAGCAAAATGGCTTTAGCAGAACCGAATACTTCTCAACCAGTAAAACAGAAAATTAATAGACGCAAAATCAGAAGCGGAAGCGCTTTTAGAAATCCGCCTGCCTGCTTAAATTATGGCGACTCTGATAGCAGCGCTTAGAGGGGTGGTTCTAGATATTTGATTTATTTATATCTGCCAGGAATGAAATAAAAACTAGATGGTTTGGTGGCAGAGTCCACATTGGCATTGAACCATGAAGAGCTAAGTTCTGTTCAGTTAATTCCATAAAGATCGACATGCATTGCTATAGCGGTGCTCATGGGCAATGCCGGACTATGTCTTACGCATTCAAAATGTAGATTTTTACTTAAATAGTATGCATATAACTTTGCTAATTCAGCAAAACATTTGAAACAACTAAAGGTACTTCATCATGTCAGCTTTAGTCACTTTAATTACAAGGGCAAGTCCAACTACAGCTGTAAATCCAATTACAGCTTTTAGAGGTAGGTATCTGCATGATGGAGGCAGCTGGGTTCGAGAGTTGGAGAGTTTAAGGCCATGTAAACGTTCAACGTTACAAACGGAACCTGTGGCCGATGAAATGCTGAAAAAATTGAGGCAATCGATAGATTGGAGTCTCCTAATAAAAGCAATAGAAGAGAGTCAGCAGGCATTAAAAAAAGGGCGCGCTGAAACATCACCTTGCGCAACAAAAATAGCGACCTGGGAAGCCGTATTGGAGGAAGTAAAGCATCTTGAAAGTAAGCTAAAAGAGATAGATCGTCTGCTTGATGAAACGGATAATTTTAAACTTGATATTTACCGCGAAAAAACGAATGAATTTTTCGTTGCCTATATCGTTGTGTCTAAATACCTATGTGCGTTAGAAGATCTAACCGAAGTCAATTTGGATAGGTTGAAAGAAACGCGGCAAGCTTTATTGCTGTCAGTGTTAGCACACTTAATCTGTTTATTATTATTTACAAAAACAATTCCTTCTTGTTTCCCTTTTCTAGAAGAGTTAAACGCTCATACAGTTGGGCGAGCTCAAATTGGGTCACTAGTAGAACAAAACGACCACTTGGCGAATGTAGACATAGCTTTAGCTTTGTTGGGTAGAAAACTTTTAAATTGCTATCACATCATAGAGCGGCCTGCGTCTCTGCTGAGGGCAGGTATGACTGCTGGGCGGAGAAATGCAGAGCGGCAAGTTCCTGTTTCCTCTGAAGTCATGCAAAATATTTTTGCTGATTTAGAAAGAAATCCTAATTTATATAATGAAATTTGTTCAACACGTTTGGCGCGCCCACAGGAGCGAGCAGCTGTGGCTAACTTTATTTTAGAGCAGATAACGGCAAACTCTCCTATTGAACGAAGTACTTCTCAAAAAAAACAAGTTGATGCAACCACTCAAACTGAGTCTTTACCTCAAATAAGCTCGCTTTTAATGCAAATTCCACCGCAGCTTAACGCACGCCAGGCAGTGCCAGATATTGCGCAAGCTCAGACCTTGGCAGGGCAAGAAGTGCGTGAGCCTACAGCACAGGAAAAGGGGAAAGGGGTTAACCGTGTAGCCCTGGGACAGAGTGAAGGTCAAGTAGATTTATCGCAGCAGATCCAACAACAAGGGAGTCCAATTAGCCTTGGAGAAAAAAGACATGTTGTGGGAGTGGAAATAAAGATCGTTATACAAGGGCAAAACCCAGACGCAGATGATATGGAGCATGGTCTGAAATGGGCAAATAGCAAGAAAGAGGAAACCACTGATTTAGATGAGTTAGAGGTTCGCCACGCAGCGGCACGAACTACTGCCAGAGAGAGAAATGCTAGCGAGAGTGCTTCTTTGTCTAAAACGCATAATAATTTTATGTCTCAATCAGAGACCTTGACAACTTCACCAAATAGTGGAAGGCACACTCCTGAGTCTCACTTCGTAGCAGGAGGAGGAGATCGTCAAGAAGGAAAGAAACGAGGTGAGGCACTCATTCGAACTGAAAAACCCATTGAATATAGGAATTTTCCCACTCTTATTACCCTAGACGACAATAGGAATAATAAAAGCATTGCCGGTGTTAATGTAAAAGGCAATATTTCCTCTTCTCGTCAAGCAAAAGCACAGCAGCAATCGCTCAAAAAGATCACTTTAGCTAATGCTGCAGAAAACAACATTACGCGAAATATTCCTCAGGCCCCGCTCACTCCTAACGCAACTAGCGTGCAAACCTTGCAACCTCCTGATGCAAGTGATGGTGCGCGGAAAAACATTCTTTCTGTTGAAAATAGAGAGCCGCAAATAACTTCAGTTAATAGCGTACAAAATACGGTTCAGCAAACCTCTGCTTCAGGATTAAATCCTTCTAAAGGAGGGTCATCAACCGATGCGGGTTATGGTACTTATGTCACAGATGGAGAAGAGGCGTTGACCCAAACAACACGAGAGTGTGAAGAGGAAGTTCAAATATCGCTCCAGGAAACAAAAATATTGTTAGAAAGGACAAATGAACTTGATGCCGCGAATAAGCAAATAGCGTCTTTGTTAGAAGAAAGAGCAATGCTGCAAGGACAACTTTCTGAATATATGAATCGTGAGCATAAATTCCTTACTGAACTAAGCAATCTTCGTATAGAGAAAAGTACGCAGGCACAAAAAATTTCGGCTGGAGAAGCAGAAATTGAATCACTTAATGTTCAGTTGAGGTCTCTGCGTTGTCAGGAAGATGAATTAAAGCAAACAATTGAAGTGCTTAAAAAGGGGTTTCAAGAAGATAACAAGGTGCATATTAAGATAGTGAAAACGTTGCACGAGTCACTGCGAGACATAGCGCGTGAGCTTAGTGATGCGAATGCAAAAATAGTTTTTTTAGAGTCAAAAAAAAAAACACTAAAAGAACAAGTTTTAAACCTTACTGAAAAAGAAAGAGAGCTTGGGGTTGAGCTATCGTCTGCTCGGAGTGAGAAGTTGCTTTTACAACAAGAAATTTCATCTCGTGACTCTGAGTTGGATGAGATCAGAGCTAAGTTAGGTTCTGCTGATGAGGACAAATTGACACAAAAAATTCAGCAGCTTGAACAAGATAATCAATCGTGGCGTTTTGAAATGGAAGCGCAGAAAAAAGTGCTGCAAGAGAAAGATAATGAACTCAACAATGCCAACGAACAGGTAAAAAATTTAGAGGCAGAGAAAGAAAAACTAGAGGAAAAAATTGAGCGTCTTAGAGAGATCAAACAAAAGCTTCGCGCAGAATTAGTATTTCCTCAGAATCATGAACAGCAGCCAAGTCAGGCGTCTCCAAAGGATTTTAAGGTAGGGCTGGATAACGTAAAAGAGCTGAGCGATAAGTTCGACGGTTTAGTAGCATCTTTAAATGAGCAAATTTTTAATCTGAGGCCTGTTGATGAGAGCGTAGAGTCGTTCCAAATAGTTGTGCGCGAAGTAGATAGCCAGAAGCAGACTAAACGAATAGCGGAATTGGAATTACAGAATAAAAGAATAAGAGAATTGGAATTAGGGATTAAGGCGTTACGGGACGAAAATGCTATTCTGAAGCGAAATCTTAGCGCAGGGCAACAATCTGAAGAAAAATCGCAGAAAAAAAACGGACTATTTAATCGGATCATTCCTTCGAGGAAATGATGTGCAGATAAAGGTAAAGAGAAAGAGAGCACTTAAGTTGTGTGATTTACATACATCGTTTCAATTAAGATAGTTGGATAAATATAGAAGTACGTTGCCGACAAATACGGCGGTTGATGATTATTCTCGATTTCGTGCATTAGCGGTGTATCCGCGTCGTGACGCTCGTTACACCTTGTTTTTTCTTGAGCGGGTGATAGAAGAAATGCCTTTCCCGATTCAACGAATTCAGACTGATCGTGGAACAGAATTTTTTGCTGAGAGCGTACAAAAATATTTGATTGTGACTACTACATGTGATACTCACACCCTTTGCCTCAACCGCCCATTGTGCCAGCTTGCGACGCCAAGATGGCTTTACCATTTCTTTGCATCTCCTCCTGAATAATTTCTGACTTTAATTTTTCTTCAGCATACATCTTCTTCAGATGTTTATTCTCTTCTTCGAGCTCTTTGAGTCGCGCTACTATCGACGCATCCATACCGCCATATTTGCTACGCCATTTGTAGAACAGCGATACGCTTATTCCTTGTTCTCTGCATAACCAAAATTCGATAAACGAATTTTAGGTACAAGAAGAAATAGTGATTTATGCGTTATGAACTGAAAAATTAGGTGTTTACCCGATATAGATCAGTTAAGACACTGATAGTTTAACGAAAATCTTAAGAAAAAATTTCTACTCTAAGGTAATAATCATGAGTGCAGGAATAAATGGATCTGCGGGCACAAAGGTATATCAAGCAGGCCCTTTCACCGCAGGTGAGTTTCAGATGCCCAACGCAAACAATAACAAAAGTACAAATATATCTCATCAGGAATCCACTCAATACATGAAGCGGAATTTGGAGATATGGGAGGCCACAGAAAAGGTCAAAAACGGGATTAAGAACGCACAACACACTTCTACAGATCGTAGCAGTCCGAAGTGGAAAGAGGCAGAAGATCGAGCGGAGATACTTAAACAATCGCTATTTGATTTAAATCAACTCATTCCCTTGGAGAGGGACAACTCTGAGTTTCCTCAGCTTTACGAAGACAGATGGAGAAAATGCCAGGAAGATTACATAGAGCTATCTAATTGTCTGGATGCGCTAAAAGACTTAGGCCTGAGCGAAGAGCAAATAACAAAAATCCGACGGCCTTTCTCAAAACAACTAATCCTTTTATTCCTTCTCTTACTCTTATTTACTAAGTCTCTTCATACCTGCATGCATCTTTTTGGTGATAACGAAAGTCTTCCAAGCCAAATTAAAGTTCCTTCCGAAGAGAAAGAGGCTTTAAACGACGCCACTAGTGTGTTCGATCTTCTGGGGGTTGCAATTTCAAAGTGCAAACCTAATTGGCTGGGCGTTGAGAATTATACGAATCAAACCTTCCAAACTGCACGAAAAGGTAAAGGTAGGGCAGTGCTATACGCTAACGACGCAATAAAGAAGGCGATGGGAGACTTGCATGTTGCTGTAGATACTCCTCTTCCGCATCAGCCTGGTTCTGGGACGACGAGCTTTGTGCCAAGAGGTGGCGCAATAGATGACCAAAAAGCACGCAGGAGGTGGGAAAGTGATTCTGATTATTTATCTGTAGCATCGTCAAGTTCCAGCGGATTAGCGAATGGAGAGGGAGGATCTCGTGTCCGGAAGAGAGTACAGAATGTTTATATCAACGCAGCTAATGTTCACATAAATGCTTCCCCTGATACTACTAGAGGAACTGATTCAATCGCTGCAGATATAACCACAAATAAAGTTTTAAAAACCACATCAGAACCGCAGCCCCAAGACTTAGCGTCAACGCTTGGAGAGCAGAAGACAGATATGAGCAGCGCTAATAAAGTAAAGGCGGAGGATGAAGCGGCACAAAGGGTTGCTACTGGTTCTGGAGAAAACAGGGCAAGTGCAGAGAGGCGATATAGAGAAATTATAGAGTTTGAAAATGGAATGATATCCAGAAGAATTGTGAGCGACCAGCCAAGTGCCTGCGGAGAAATAAGGTCGCTGGGCCAGGCAGATTCCCCTATGCACTTTATGAAAGCTGAATTCTCTGGCCATGCGAAAGGAAATTCAAATTACAGCACTCGCATGGAACAAGCCTTGCCTGATGGTGGCGTTGTAGATGTTGATCCAGATAGTGCCGAAGATAGTAGTGATGATGAAGTCCTAGTAAATGGGATGAGTGGTGTGAGAGGTAGTTGGACGCACGCAAGAGTTCAGTCTTTGCCCATTCGTCTGAATATTAGTAGTGAGAGCAAGCTCAAAGCCTGGCTGGCAGCAACGGAGATCCAACTGGCAGTAACGCAAGCGCAGCTGGATCTAAGGCGGGAAGACGCTAGAAAAATGAGAGAGATTCTCTCAATGCCGCCACAACAGTTAAGTACGTTGGAAACTCAAGATGAAGAAAGTCATGAGGATTTAGAGCCTGATTATGTTGATGTCCAAATAATTGAATTTATGAATTTATTTCAGGAGAACAAATGAATACTATTAACCCGTTCCAATCGGGTCTAGGTGTATATGGACTAGAACGCCAGAATGGATTACCAGGAGTTAATGGATTTCAAGAGGGAGGGGAGCCGCCTGACTATGATGATGCAAATCATTCTCAGACTAATGGAGTATCTCGCCCATCCAGTCCTGCATTTCAAGCACGTCCCCTTTCCCCATTTTCACCTTTAGCGCGACAATTAAGAGCTTTTAAGGCGGAAAAGGAGGCGCGTATAGGCGAATTGGAAGAGCGTATACGTAAATTGGAAGAAGACTTAAAGCGAGAGCAGGATCGCACTACTAAGCAGTCTAATGCTATGAAGGTGGGAAGTGAATTTGTCAAACGATTACAAGAGGAAAAGAAGGCTTTAGAAGAAAAAATTGCGGTAGAAAAAAAACAATATGATCAGTCTATTCAAAACTTAAATAATATAAATAGTCGTCAAGCTAAGGAAATCATCCAATTTCAGGAGAAGTGTAAGGCTTTAAAATTAGAAAAGAAGGAAGTAATAAACGCATATGATGATTTATACAAGAGTTATCAGACAATAAAAAAAGAATTGGAAGACGCGAAGAAGCGATTAGAATCTAGCGGAAAAAATCCTACAGGAGAAGATCCTACAAAAGGAAATCCTACAGAAGAAGAGCCTGTAGCTGGTAACGAAAGCGAAGAGGAGAACCCAATAGATAGAGAAATTGATGAATTTCTGGATTTATGTAAGTAAGACAGAATGATAAATGCTGCTATCCCATCTGGAGAAAGTCCGGGTTTATATAGGCTAAGTCAACAAAATAAATTATCAGTACCATTTAATGGTAATGAAAAGGAGAGGCCGCCGGATTACCATGATGTAGATCATTTGCAGACTAGTAATGGGCCTTATCCATTTAGTCCTACATTCGAAGTCCGTTCTCTATCTCCATTTTCACCTGTATCGAAAAGAATGGAAGCTTTTAAGGCGGAGAAGGAGGCGCGTATAGGCGAATTGGAAGAGCGTATACGTAAACTGGAAGAAGACTTAAAGCGAGAGCAGGATCGCACTACTAAACAGTCTAATGCTATGAAGGTGGGAGCTGAATTCATCAAACAATTAAAAGAGGAAAAGAAGGTTCTAGAAGACCAGCTTAAAGCTAAAGCTGAGCTGCGTGCTAATACTCAGAAACGAATAAAACAACCGGAAATTGCTTTAAGAGAAGAAAGTACAAAACAGTCCTACACTTCTTCGCTAAAAGGTAGCGAAGCGATGGATGCCAGTAATAATCCTGATCAAGAAGAGGCAGTGGAACAGACGCCACAATTTTTAGTAACTGAAGTAGTCATAGCGAAAGCTGGAGAAATTGAATTAGAAACAAAATATGCTGAGTTACACATAGATCCTAAAAGCATTAATAATGAAATAGGGGGGGCCAATCTTGACAATTTAATTAATGAAAGGATGCAGTTATTAGGGAAAAAAGTGCTGAGAATGCTCGACACGCAGAGTGAAAATGATTTGTATAAATGGAGTAGTGCACTACAAGCGACTGTTGTGTCTGAGAAGAAAAAAATTGTTGCTAAGCTCGATGATAAAAGAGTAGAGAGCGAGACGCAGAAGAAGATAATTACTTTCTATGAAGCAGCCTATCAAATAATCAAAGCTTGTAAGTATGCGGCGCATAGGAAAAGAGGGGTAGAGCTCTTCTCTGCTGCATCTCAAAATAATGCCGAGCTTAAGGAGCAAATTGCTGAGCTTAATAAAGAATTAGAAAAGAAAAATCGGGAAGTTAGGTCTCTTACCTCTAAACACACAAAAATTATAAGTGATGAAGAGAAGGAGCTTATTAAATATGAGATCCTTAAATTAAAATACCAAATTGAGTTTTCAAAAAGTGACTTATTTATACTCAATTACTCAATGCAATTGGAAAGGTCGTACGAAAAATCTAAAAAGCTCTATGCTGATGAAATAAATGAAAAATTTAGGCAATTTATATCAAAAATTTTAGAGCAAAAAAGCCTTGCTTATAGATACGTAGAAGAGATTTATAAGATAGAGGATATAGCACTGCCAGAAGTTGTGACTAAAATTGTGACTGAAAAAAAATTAAAAGAATTAGAGCGACGGTTTGACACAAAAGTAGAATTACTAGAAAAAAATTCTTTTGCTTTACCTAAAATAGACGTAAAGGATTTAGAAAAAGAACTCGCTGAAGTCTCAAAATTATTAAAGACTCGTAATAAGTATGAAAATCCTGCAAATATTCGTGCTAGCCTAAAGATCTATGAAAACCTTAAAGCACGGATAAAAGAGATCAGGGCTTCTCTCAATATCTATTGTAAACGCCGCAATAGTGCCTTGGGCGAGGCTTTAATAAATTATATGAATTCGATCCTTGCAAGATTGAGAGAATTGGATCCTGCATACACTATAGCCCCTAAAGTGACTGAGAAGCTAAGGGCTATATCTGAGGAAAAAGACAATTTTTTAAATTATTGTATTTCACTATGCGAGCGTGCTGAAAAAGTGTGTGCTGACATAGATAAATTTATAAAACAAGAAAGTCTTAGAGCAGATGCTTTGGAGAGAAAATTTTGCCTTTAGCATCGTCCAGGGACAAGAACCAATGTGCATTGAGGCATTCTTGCCGGAAACGACTGTTAAAGGATTCAACTTTGGCATTGTCAGTCGATGTTCCCGGTCGAGAGAAGTCCAATTCCACCTAATTTTCATAGGCCCATTTATCCATCAATTTGGAAACAAATTCGCTCCCATAGTACGTTATCCGCTTTAATGGTCTTCGGTAGCCCTCGCGTTATGCGTAGCTGCTCTAAAACCCGGATAACATCTTCGGCTTTTAAACTCTGACCTACGTCAATGGCCAGACATTCACTGGTGTAGTTGTCCACAATGGGTAAGAGCCTGTCCATAATCTTTTAAAAAAGCGACTTAGAGGCTTGTATAAGCTCATGTTGGGGTTCCTTCGTCACCCCAACGTGACGGCTAATAACCTCACAAAACACTCTTCTTTGAGATTATGAACAGCTTCTAACGTTCGTAGTCGGCAGCCATCAAACATAGCATCGGCCCCAAAGTCCATACTCCAGATTTCATTCCTATGGATAGCTTGTCGTTTAGGTTGTCTTAGGCGTCCTGCTGCCTGTTGATGGCGATGCGGATAAAAGCACTACTCATCACTATTCGCTATGCTTGAAAAGCAGGGCTTAAACTCGGTAGTTGGAAGAACTTAAAGAAGAAAATTTCCCATTCAGCCATATTTAATAAGAATCGACGTAAAAACTGTATCTGGCTGTATTTTAAAGGTGCCTTTAAAAACGGTACCTTTAACTAAAGAGTGAGTAAGGTCTTGAGTTAACTTAATAAAAAATGTACGACTTTTCATTTCTACGTTGACTATTTCGGCCGCATGGAATTCAAAGTAGGCTTTTACTTGAGGATATAACGCTTTAAATAAGCTTTCCTTGGCAGAGAAGGTTAGTGTTAATAATTGTTCAAATGAAAGTGGGCAATGACTGAAAGCATTTATTTCATGCGTTTGAATAATCTGATCTTTAATATTATTCGCTGTTGTAATTGAAATCTGTTCTGCCAAGTCAATACCGATGCTTTGATAATCGGTGTTTTGGACGATAGCACAAATTGCTTGTGTTGCAGTGTGCGTAATCGAGCCAATCAGCCCAGCAGGCCACACTGGATTACGATGTTGGCCAATTCCTACCGTGGTTTTTTCTATCCTTAGCTTTTTCATCGCTCGCTGCGCCGCATAGCGGCCAGCAAGAAATTCTGCTTTTCTTCGAATAACCGCCCGTTCTAGAAACGGGGCATATTCAATTTCGTGTAGAGCAAAAAGCGCATCCTCATACAGCTGTTTATCAAACTCGCATTGATAACAACAAACGTTCGCTAAACCCGAAATATTAATTAATCCCTCGCGGATAAAAAAAGCGGAGTTAGGGTTGGTCATCCAATTTTTAATGGATTAAAGTGTTTCCGACGCGTAGTCAGCTAAGCGTGAGCGTTCACCCCGAGCTAGTGTGATATGTCCTCCGTGGCACCAGCCTTTGAAACGTTCAATTACATAGGTTAATCCAGAGCTACCTTCGGTGAGATAAGGTGTATCGATCTGCGCGATATTGCCCAAACAAACGATTTTTGTACCGGGACCAGCACGGGTGATTAAAGTTTTCATTTGCTTAGGCGTGAGATTTTGCGCTTCGTCAATGATCAGAAACTTATTCACGAAGGTGCGTCCGCGCATGAAGCTCATGCTTTTTACTTTGATACGCGAGCGGATTAAATCTTGCGCGGCAGTTCGTCCCCATTCACCCACTGAATCATCGTTTTTTTGTAGCACTTCAAGATTGTCATCAAATGCGCCCATCCACGGTTGCATTTTTTCTTCTTCAGTGCCAGGCAAAAAGCCGATGTCTTCGCCAACAGGAACCGTTGCACGGGTCACGATGATTTCGTTATAACGCTTGTCGTCTAACACTTGTGTCAATGCGGCAGCGAGTGCGACTAGCGTTTTACCTGTTCCCGCTTGCCCAAGTAATGTAACGAAATCAATATCTGGATTCATCAATAAATTGAGCGCGAAATTTTGTTCGCGATTGCGAGCCGTAATGCCCCATACACGATGTTTGTCGTGGCTATAGTCGCGCAATGTCTGTAGCAGTGCAGTGTTGCCATTGACTTCTTTGACTTGAGCATAAAAGGGTGACTCACCATTAGATGGCTCTAAGTAAATAAAGTCACTTACCAAAAAGGACGCACATAGCGGCCCAGAGATTCGGTAGTAAACAATGCCAGTATTTTTATCCTGCCAGCTTTCGACGCCTTTGCCATGCTGCTCCCAAAAATCTTCTGGCAATGCGCGCGTGCCGGAATACAGCAGATCTCTATCTTCCAATACTTGATCGTTGAAATAGTCTTCTGCCGGTAAGCCAAGCGCATGCGCTTTGATACGCATATTGATATCTTTTGAAACCAATACGACTTGATGCTTGGGGAAGCTTTTTTGCAGCGTGTGGACGACGCTTAGGATTTGATTGTCTGCTTTACCTTGAGGTAGTCCTTCAACGGGTTCAATTTTTTCATGTGTTTGAAAAAATAAACGTCCAGTTGCTTCACGATTGCCTAAGCGCGATAAAGGAATACCGGTTGCCAATAAATCTGTTGCATTCGCCACAAGCGCATCCAGTGTGCGGCTAACTTGGCGAGCATTACGCGCGACTTCTGACATCCCTTTTTTATTGTTATCCAACTCCTCAAGCGTGATCATCGGTAAATAAATGTCATGCTCTTCAAAACGGAACAAACTCGATGGGTCGTGCATTAATACATTGGTGTCGAGCACAAAAATTTTGTTATCAATGTCGGTAGTTTTTGCCTCGCCTTGTTTAGTCGATTTACCTCGAGAGCGACGTGTTGTAGCACTATCAGTGGATAGTGCTGTTGCTGTCTGAGCTGAAGGAGAGAGTAAAGCAGGAACCGATGTTTGAGGTGTGGTTGAAGGCGAAGAGGAAGTAGATGAACTAGCTATAGTTATTGCAGCTTGTTCAGTTTGAACTTGCACACTAGATTTGCCTACGTCAGTGCTAGCGCGCAAACGTTTTTTAGTGCTTTTATTAGCTTGCGCAGATTGTGCTTGAATGGTTTCGCTTAACGGTAACAAATCACCAAATTTTGTCGGTAGAGGAGGCAAAGGCATATTTTTTTGAGAAGCAGATTAATTAAATAAAATGCGCACTATTATTTATTAAGTGAGCAAAAATCGTTACCTTTTGAGGCCTAGTGATAAAAAATTTCAAGGTGAATCAAATTTCTCGTGCTGCCTCTAATACTTCTTGTGCATGGCCCGCTACTTTAACGCCGCGCCACTCGCGCCGCAGCACACCATGTTCATCGAGTAAAAAAGTACTGCGTTCAATACCTCTCACCTCTTTACCATAGAGCTTTTTATTTTTAATCACATCAAACAATGTGCAAAGCTTTTCGTCTGTATCACTGAGCAATGCAAAGGGTAGATCAAACTTGGTTTTAAAACGTTCATGGGAAGTGAGACTGTCGCGCGAGATGCCAACGATTTCTGTGGCGGCTTTGCAAAAGTCTATATATAAATCTCGAAAATCAATGCTTTCGTTCGTGCAGCCCGGCGTATTGTCTTTCGGGTAAAAATAAAGCACTAATTTCTTACCACGCTGATGATCCAAAGCGAATTCACCGTTAGTTGAAGGGGCGGCAAATTCTGGTACAACTTTATCAAGCGCGATGCTCATCACTTATTTCTCCTTCAAAAGGGCTGCACGTCAATCATCGCTAAGCAGCGATGAATGCTCACTTACTCAGTGTTTTACTAAAGCGCTACCGCTTCAGCAGCATGACCACAGTAGGCCTTAAAGATTTTGCGTAACGCCTGTTCCATGCTAATGGTTGGCTTCCAATTTAACTCTTCCATCGTATTCGCAATTTTGGGTACACGGTTTTGCATATCTTGATAACCGGTACCGTAGTATTCACTCGCTGGCGTATCGAGTAGTTTCACTTTCTCTGCTTGAGTTGCATACTCAGGAAACTCAGTCGCTAGTGTGAGCATTTGTTGAGCCAGCTCACGTATAGAAAAATTATTCGTTGGATTACCAATGTTATAAATCTTGCCGTTGGCGATGCCGTTCGGGTTTTCGATGATGCGCATTAATGCGTCGATACCATCGTCAACATCGGTAAAAGCTCGTTTTTGTGCGCCGCCGTCGACTAAATTAATATTCTCTCCGCGCACGATATGTCCCAAGAATTGGCTGACTACACGTGAGCTACCTTCTTTAGATGTATTAATCGAATCTAAACCGGCGCCAATCCAGTTAAACGGACGAAATAGCGTGAATTTCAGCCCATCTTGCATGCCATAGCCCCAGATGACTCGATCCATCAACTGCTTAGACGCAGCGTAAATCCAGCGCGGCTTGTTGATCGGCCCGTACACCATCGACGAGGTTTCTGGGTCAAATTCATTATCTGTGCACTTTCCATATACCTCAGAGGTAGAAGGAAAAACCAGATGCTTATTGTATTTGGCTGCTGAGCGAACGATAGGCAGATTTGCCTCAAAATCGAGTTCAAATACGCGCAATGGTTGCTTCACATAAGTCGCGGGTGTCGCAATTGCCACTAACGGCAGAATCACATCGCATTTGCGAATGTAGTACTCAACCCACTCTTTATTGATAGTGATATCACCCTCCGTAAAGTGCATTCTGGGATGATCGATCAAATCTTCGATGCGATCAGTAGACATGTCCATGCCATAAACGTCCCAGTCAGTCGTGGCGAGAATACGCTGAGAGAGATGATGTCCAATAAAGCCGTTAACGCCGAGAATAAGAATTTTTTTCATTACTTAGGAGTGTTTAAGGTTGCTGATTGAGCGGATTCGTTTGTAGGGGTGCTTTGCTCAGAGATTTGCTCAAGACGTGTTTGCGCAAAATAACGAGGCCGAGCGCTGACATGCTGATAAATACGTCCAATATATTCGCCGATTAAGCCAAGCGAGAAAAGGATGACCCCAAGCAAAAAGAACGTAATCGCAAACAGCGTGAATACGCCTTCTAATTCTGCACCTAGGATCAAGCGACGCATCACAAGCAGAATAAATAATGCCGCGGAGCCGGAAGAAAGTAATAGACCAATGAACGATAGCCATTGTAACGGCGCGACTGAAAAGCCAGTCACTAAATCGAAGCTCAGTCGGATCAAATCGTAGAGTGAATATTTTGAGTCGCCAGCAAAACGCTCCTCGTGTCCGACTTCAATTTCTACTGGATTGAGTGCAAAAGAATAGCCAAGAGCGGGAAGAAAGATATTGGTTTCATTATAGTTATTAACCAAGTTAACAATGCGACGACTGTAGCCACGTAGCATACAACCGTGGTCTGTGAGTCGAACATTCGTAATACGTTCACGCAACCAATTCATCACCCGCGATGCTTTATGGCGCCACAGACTATGCCCGCGTTTAGCGCGAATCGTACCGACATAATCGTGGCCTTCTTGCATCTTAGCGACGATTTTGCCGATGTCCTCGGGGGGATTTTGCAAGTCGGCATCTAGCGTAATCACCATATCACCACGCGATGCTTCGAAGCCTGCAAGCAACGCCATATATTGACCGTGATTGTTATGTAATTGCAGCACGCGTGTGACTTCAGGACGCAATTTGAATTGCTCGGCGAGCATTGCGGTTGAACGATCACGACTACCGTCGTTAACAAAAATCACTTCGTAAGCAACGTTAAGTGCATCAAGCGATGTATAAAGCCTAGCAAAGAGCTGAGCTAACACAGCCTCTTCGTTGTAGACCGGGATAACAATAGATAATTCAGGTTTTTTCATTTTTGAAATTGCTCACAAATTTGATTCACGGCATCAACGACACGCTTAACGTCAGTTTCTTGCATCGCAGGGAATAAAGGCAGAGTGACAATCGCTGCGCCAATTCGTTCCGCGTGTGGGAACATACCCTCAGTAAAGCCGCGTTCACGGTATAGCTTGAACAAATGAATCGGTGGATAGTGCACACCGCTTCCGATACCTCGAGCATGCAATTCAGCCATAAAATTAGCGCGCGAAATAGATAACGCTTCCAATGGCAGTGCTATCTGGAACATATGCCAGTTTGAATTAACAAAATCGGAGACCGGTAATTCAACTCCTCTAGCAACGGCTGCGCCATCTTTGAAAGACTCGAAATAAAGTTGTGCGAGTTTACGCCGTTGTTCGGTGAAAGAAGCTAAATGAGGTAATTGACCAAGTCCTACACGGGCAGCAACGTCAGATAAATTAAATTTACCACCGAGTACTTCAACCTCCATGCCATCTAGTCCAGAGCGCACAACCCCTTGCAGGCGGTATTTCTCTGCTAGGCGTGCTTCTTCTTCATTATTGAAAACTAGCGCGCCGCCTTCAATCGTCGTGAGATTTTTATTCGCGTGAAAGCTAAACGATACCAGATCACCTGTCGCTCCGATCCGCTGGCCGTTCCAACTAGAACCGAACGCTTGTGCCGCATCCTCAATAACTCTTAAACCATGCTTATTGGCTAACGCATATAAGTGATCCATATCAAGCGGCAGGCCAGCTAAATAAACTGGCATTAATGCTTTAGTGCGCGGTGTAATCGCTTGTTCGAGTTGATTTAAATCAAGATTGCGTGTGCTTGGATCAATATCAACAAATACGGGCGTAGCGCCTACCGTAATGATCGTATTGCTAGTTGCCACCCACGATAAAGGAGTCGTAATAACTTCATCTCCCGCACCGACGTCTGCGATACGTAAACCAATCTCTAGCGTAGCGGTGCCGGAATTAAAGGTACGGACTGGACGCCCCCCCACATAATCGGATAGTGCTGCTTCAAAGTGACGATTTTGCGCGCCCGTCGTAATCCAGCCAGAGCGCAATACCTCTGCAACGCCCTCTATCGTGGCTTCATCAATACTTGGGCGGGTAAAAGGAAGAAAGTCTGAGTTCATGAAGGGGATATAACCGCTTATGTAAAAAGGTTAATTGCAGATTAACTACGTGCTAATACATAAACACCAACTAAAATTATACCGATGCCAGCCATACGCTGAATGGTTAATGGTTCACCAAAAAAATAATAGGCTAACAAAGCGTTCAACACATACCCGATAGAAAGCATCGGATAAGCGATCGAAACATCGACCCGTGATAGACCAACAATCCACACTACCACGCTAATTACATAACAACCTAAACCGGCGAGAAGTGGTAGCTGAGTAATCAGTTTTAGTCCAACTGGAACGAGATTAGCGCGAGAAATTTCAAATGCGCCAACCGCATTAACACCAGCCTTTAAAAGTAATTGCGCGCAGGCATTTAATAAAACGCCGCTTAATAAACAGATGAGTGAGAGACGGTTCATTGAATAAATTTATAGAAAATTCATAGATATTCGTTAGAACATGTTTAGCGTCTTCCTGACGCTCTTGCGCCGACGCAGACAGTACAAAGGACGTACGGCAAGGCGGCACAAGCCTGCGAGGGAGGCGCTAAACATGTTCCTAAGGTTTAGTCACCACTACACGTCGACTATCACGAGCAATCACTCGCATTGGTATGCCTTGCTCAACTAATTTGTCATACAGATAGGGTCTTAATAGAGCAAACCCATTAGGCTGCTGCTGCCAACGTTGCTTCCAAGCTTCTACAGTGGGAATCCATTTGTCAGGCTCTTGTGTGACACCGAAGCGTAGCTCATCGGGATGCTGCACAAGTGTCAGGGGACGTTGTAGATAAAACGGCACAGTATGATCTAGCATATTGACCGAATAAAAGGGTGTGTCAGCGGGTAGCCGTGCCATTTCAGCTTTGACTGCAGGGACAAGTTTGACGCCACTGCTTTCATAACCAAATATTTGATGCGCATTGCCCGCAACAGTAGTAGCAACGAACCAACCACAAGCGTAAAGAATTACAGTTTGCGTAAAACGCTCTTGAGTGGTTGCGCGTTTTAGCATAAGCCAGCTAAGCGCCGTGCCTGTTAGCATAATAAATAACGCAATGTATACCCATATCATATAAGCACGATAAAGTGCCTGCGGAGTTTCAGGGTTGCCAAGCATTAATAAAAAGGGTGGTGCCACGAAAGCAATCGCTAATCCCGTCAAATAAAAGAGTAATTGACGTTGCCATTGTGCTCGTGTGAGAAGCGGTAAATATAGACCCAGTAATAATGCGATCGCAGGTGCAATCGGCAACGTATATGAAATTAATTTCGAATGCGAAAGGCTATAAAACACAAAAATAAATGCTGACCAAATAAATAAGAGCCAGCTAGGTGAAAAGCCATTTGCTTGACGCGGTAGTTTCAACGCATGTTTTATACTTTGTACCGCAAATGATAGCCAAGGTAAAAAACCAATTAGGATGACTGGCACAAAATAATAAAAAGGACCAGGACGATTTTGTTCAGGGGTGAGATAACGTCTGAAATGCTGAACAACAAAGAAAAAATCAAAAAAGGATGGATGGTGTATTTGTATAAGTACAAACCAAGGTGCAGTGAGCGCGCTAAAAATCAATATGCCGCTGAATAAGTAAAGCCTTCGCCACAGCGCGAAATCATGTGTAATTAACGTATAAAGCATGAGCACAGCGCCTGGCAGCATAATGCCAATTAAGCCTTTGCTTAGCACAGCGCCCGCCATCGCTGCCCAACTTAACCACATCCAGTAACGTACAGCGCGAGTTGGTAAATTCGGTCTTTGTGCAAGTAATAAAGAACATAGCGTTAGCTCCATCCAAAAAGCTAAACCCATATCAAGCACATTGAAGTGTCCTAATAGAATCCAGTAAGGCGAAGCGGCTAACACTAACGCAGCAAAAAAACCGGCGCGTGCGTTGAAAACACGGGTGCCTGTGAAAGCAACAAATAAAATACCGAGAAAGCTGGCAACTGCGGTATATAAGCGCGCTTGCCAATCTCCAATACCAAATACAGCAAAAGTGGCTGCGTTAAACCACATCTGGAGGGGTGGTTTTTCAAAATAAAGATAACCGTTGTAGTGCGGGGCTAGCCAATCACCACTAACTAACATTTCGCGCGCAATTTCTGCATAGCGACCTTCATCACTCGGAATAAGGTGACGAATATTGAGTTGAGCAAACCAAATGAAAGTAAAGATGATGCAAAGGAAAATGAATGCGGTAGAAGGTTGTCGCAGTCGCGGTGAGGTATTACACATAAAGAAGGGAACACTATTTAATTTTGGGTGCAACTTGATATGGGCAAGATATTACCAGGCATAGCGTTGTGTGATGCAAAGTCAGTAACTTGTAGGCAGGTTTTTAAGGAGTCTTTGTAAAAACTCTTGAGCTGCAGCATGAGTGAGCAAGGCTTCACAGGAAGTACTACTGGCGCATGTCTGGCTCATGGAGTTTTGCAGAGATTTCTTAAAAAAGAAAAAAGGTATTTTTCAGTTTATTTAGCATTTTCTTAAACGATGCTGTAGGATTTATTTATTGTTTCATTCATCTTCGAGTAAAAGCGCAGCAGCCACACGTCGGCCTTCCGCCATCAAAATATTGTAAGTGCGGCAAGCTGCATGGAAATCCATCGTTTCAATCCCGATACGTTGGGCCACCAGAGGAGCAATGAGGGATGCGGAGGGAAAGCGCAGTTGATGGCCGCTGCCAAAGATCACGACTTCGCATGCCCCTAACGCGCTTTTTTCAGTCGCATAAGTAACGATCTGCGCGAAATTTTCGGATGAAAGCGCGCTAAACGAGATGACTGGCCATTGGCAGACAGCCGCATCGGGCAACACAATAATGCTGCTTGTATAACGCTCATTATTAATTTCCACATAATCAGCGCCATAGGCTGTGATGGTGTTGAGCGCAGAGGAAGAATCTTGATGAAGTTTCAAAGTAGTCTGTATTGTTAGCTTAATTTTCTAAATAACTTTCCGTTAACGGAAACACTGAAAATAAAATACTAAATAGGCGATATTAATTCTTTGTTTATCGTTTATTTAGTGCTCTCCAAGAGCCGGTTAGCGCTGGCTTGAGTTTATCGCCCAACGCATAAAACTCACTAAATTATAACTTCTTGTCGAACTGTGAAGCCCATTCCTAAATCAAACAAAATTCTTAACGTCTCCTACGATATCCGTGGCGCTGTGATGGCTGAAGCGAAGCGGCTAGAAGAAAGTGGGCAGCGCATTATCCATTTAAACCTAGGTAATCTCGCTCCTTTTGGTTTTGAACCGCCAGCTGATTTGGTGCAACAGGTCGTACATCATCTGCCAGATGCAGCAGGCTATTCTGATTCGAAAGGTGTGCGTGCCGTGCGTGCTGCGATTCAAGAAGAGACGCAACAAAAAAAGATTGTAGGGGTAACACTGGATGACATTTACTTGGGGAATGGTGTCTCTGAGTTAATCGTGATGTCGATGCAGGCATTACTCAATGAGGGAGATGAAGTCCTGTTACCTGCGCCTGATTATCCATTGTGGACGGCTGCTGTTAATTTATCGGGTGGCAAACCGGTGCACTATCTCTGCGACGAGAAAAATGGCTGGCTACCTGACTTAGATGATATTCGCGCCAAAATTACCTCGAAAACGCGCGCGCTGATCATCATCAACCCAAATAATCCAACCGGTGCGTTATATCCAGATAACGTATTGCGAGATTTAATCGACATAGCTCGTCGCCACGAGCTGATTATTTTCTCTGATGAAATTTACGACAAGCTTATTTATGATGGATTAACCCATACCGCAGTCGCTTCTTTATCAGACGACGTGTTGACATTCACTTTTAATGGCTTGTCGAAAAACTATTGCTTATGCGGTTATCGGGCAGGTTGGATGGTTGTTTCTGGCTTATCTGGCAGCATGCGCGAACGTGCTCGTGGTTATCTGGATGCGCTTAATACCTTATCCTCAATGCGCTTATGTTCTAATGTGCCAGCCCAATATGCCGTGCTGGCCGCGTTAAACGATAAGCAAAGTCCGGCAAAATTGGTTGCGCCCGGTGGCCGTTTATTTGAGCAACGTGAGCTAGTGTGCGAATTGCTTAGTCAAATCCCCGGTGTTTCATGCGTAAAACCTCAGGCCGCACTTTATGTTTTTGTGCGGCTTGATAAAACGCTTTATCCGATTACTGATGATCAACGTTTTGTGCTTGACCTATTAATTCAGGAAAAAGTCCTGGTCGTACAAGGAACTGGCTTTAATTGGCCAACCCCTGACCATTTCCGTATCGTGTTCTTACCCCAAATAGATGAATTGCGCGAAGCCATTACACGTATTGCGCGCTTTTTAGATGGCTATCGTGCACATGGCGTTGAGGGATAAACGTAACTCACACAGAATGCTGTTATTCCAAGCGTCAACACAAGTTGTAGTGAGATTGTGTGATTGATTGGTACAATCTCGCCCATCTTTTTCATCTTTCTCCCATCCCAAGTTATTTATATCTTCACTCATGGAATCCATCAAAGCAGGTCTTCTAGGCTTCGGTACAGTCGGGCGCGGTACTTTTAATGTATTAAAGCGTAATCAAGAAGAAATTAGCCGGCGGGCTGGGCGCCGTATTGAAATTACTCGTATTGCAGTGCGTAACGTAGCGCGCGCGCAGGCTGCGCTGGAGGGAGAGGCAGTTACCGTTGATGCCGATCTACAAGCATTAATTAATGATCCAACGCTTGATATTGTGATTGAAGCAATTGGTGGAATTGAGCCAGCTCGAGAATTGGTATTGCAAACGCTCGAGCAGGGTAAACATGTCGTGACGGCGAATAAGGCGCTATTGGCGTTGCATGGCAATGAAATCTTTGCAACAGCGAGTAAGCATGGCGTGATGGTTGCGTTTGAAGCAGCGGTAGCAGGGGGCATACCGATCATTAAAGCGCTACGCGAAGGGCTAAGCGCGAATCGGATCGAGTCTATCGTTGGCATTATTAATGGCACAACAAACTTTATTCTTTCTCAGATGCGTGCACGTGGTGTTGACTTTGCGACCGCGCTTGCCGATGCGCAGCAGCTAGGTTATGCCGAGGCTGATCCAACGTTTGATATTGAAGGGGTCGATGCAGCGCATAAAGCGACGTTAATGGGCGCGCTTGCTTTCGGTGTGCCCGTGCAATTTGAACGCGCGTATATTGAGGGCATTACCAAGCTTGCTGCGCGCGATATTCAATATGCCGAAGAATTGGGTTACTGCATTAAATTGTTGGGCATTATGCGACGTGCTGAACAGGGGATTGAATTGCGTGTGCATCCAACCTTAATTCCAGTATCCCACTTGCTCGCTAATGTTGATGGAGCGATGAACGCCGTATTAGTGCACGGGGATGCTGTTGGGCCAACCCTTTATTACGGTAAAGGAGCAGGTGGAGAGCCTACAGCATCAGCTGTGGTGGCTGATTTGGTCGATGTCACGCGTTTGCATACGGCTGATCCGGAGCATCGCGTTCCTCATCTCGCTTTTCAGCCTGACCGCTTAGTCAATATTCCTATTTTGCCGATTGAACAAGTCACTAGCCGTTATTACCTGAGGTTGCGTGTACTGGACCAAGCTGGCGTGCTGGCTGAGATTACAAAAATTTTTGCAGCACACCAAATTTCTATCGATGCTTTGCTGCAGAAAGAGACTATCTCTAACTTAACCGAGAAAGACACACAGCCTTTAAGCGAGAAAAATAAAATAAAGGCAGGGGAAACAGACTTGATTCTGCTCACGCATAACACGCTAGAGAAGCAAACTAATGCTGCGCTGGCTCAAATAGAAGCATTGTCAACTGTGGTTGCGCAAGCGATTAAATTGCGTTTAGAGCCACTTGCCTAAAAAAACGTTGAATAATGGATTACATTTCTACTCGCGGTGTGCGGGACAACACGCGTTATACCTTTTCCGAAATTTTGCTAGCCGGTTTAGCAAAAGATGGCGGTCTTTATTTGCCAAGCGTTTATCCGCAAATCACGCAGGCTGAATTAAGCCAGTGGCGTACTTTGTCTTATGCTGAGCTTGCGTATCAAATTTTTGTTAAGTTCTGCGACGATATTCCTCCTAGCGAATTGCGTGCGCTTATGCAGCGCACCTACACCGAACAGGTGTACTGCCATGCGCGCGTCCCGGCTCAAGCAGCTGAAATTACACCGCTCACCACGCTTGGTGTTGAACAGGGTACGCCTATCTCACTGCTTGAACTATCAAACGGCCCAACGCTTGCGTTTAAAGATATGGCGATGCAGTTATTAGGTAATCTGTTTGAATTTGCGTTAGCTCAATCAGATCGGCAACTTAATATCCTCGGCGCGACGTCCGGTGACACAGGTAGCGCTGCTGAATATGCAATGCGCGGTAAAGAAAGGATTCGCGTCTTTATGCTTTCTCCTCATCGCAAGATGAGCGCTTTCCAAGCGGCGCAAATGTACAGTTTGCAGGATCCCAATATTTTTAATCTAGCTGTGCAAGGCGTTTTTGATGATTGCCAAGATATTGTCAAGGCCGTTTCGAACGATCTCGTTTTCAAGTCTCACTACCAAATTGGTACAGTAAATTCGATTAATTGGGCACGGGTGTTAGCGCAGGTGGTTTATTATTTTAAGGGGTATTTTGCGGCTACCCACAGTAATGATCAGTCAGTATCGTTTGCGGTGCCCTCTGGTAATTTTGGCAATGTCTGTGCTGGGCATATTGCTCGAATGATGGGGCTACCGATTAATAAACTGGTTGTTGCTACGAATGAAAACGATGTGCTGGATGAATTTTTCCGCACCGGCGTATATCGGGTGCGAAGTGCGTCCCAGACATACCATACTAGTAGCCCCAGCATGGATATCTCGAAAGCATCGAATTTTGAGCGCTTTATTTTTGATTCGCTTAATAGAGATGTCACCCGCATTCAGCAACTATTTGGTGAGCTTGAAGCGACTGGGGGTTTTGATTTACGTCAAAGCGGCGAATTTGAACATATCAAGCAATTTGGTTTTGTCTCAAGTCGCAGTACACATACCGATCGTGTTGCCACTATTCGGGATATTTACTCTCGTTATCAAACGATGATTGACACACATACGGCTGATGGCGTGAATGCTGCGCGCCAGTATCTGGAGCCAAATGTGCCAATGATTGTGCTTGAAACCGCGCAACCTAGTAAATTTGGTCAAACCATTCAGGAAGCCCTTGACCGTGAACCAGTGCGTCCAGCGGCCTTTACTGATTTGGAAAATCTACCGCAACGCTTTGAAGTGCTGCCAGCTGATGTGCAGCGCGTGAAAGACTATATTGCAGCGCACGTAAATTAAGAAATAGGTTTTAAAAGGCAGCCCTTTTGAAGTGAACCCCGAAAGTTGGACGGTAAGAGCGGGGTAATCGCCTTGCGCCGCAATGCCTGTAAAAGAAACGTATGACTAGCGATCAAGCATAGTAGAGTGGATGCCGCTCAGAAGAAGACCGAACGATCAATGGTGCAAATTGCCCGAGTAAGAGCGTGGTCCTGGGTGACGTTGGCCACATTGGTGAATCCGAGTGATCGGATATCCCGTTTAGAAGAGTGAGTAAGACAACGTACCCGAATCTGAGCGGCACCCTCAATGATGGAGAAAATCATGGCCGTACGCAAGCGAGAACCAGGATTAGAAATCACGCACCCGAATGCAGCAGGGATTGATGTAGGTTCAGCCAGTCATTATGTAGCTGTTCCAGCGGATAGAGATGAACAGCCTGTACGAGAATTCAAAAGTTTTACAGAAGATCTCGAGACGATGGCAGATTGGTTAAAAACGTGTGGAATAGAAGTCGTGGCGATGGAATCAACAGGGGTATATTGGATCTCGTTGTTTGAACTGTTGGAGTCGAGAGGTTTTACCGTTTATTTGGTCAATGCAAGACACGTCAAGAATGTGGCGGGGCGTAAGAGCGATGTGTTGGATTGCCAGTGGATACAGCGGTTAATGAGCTATGGTCTTTTATCGGGTGCCTTTCGGCCCAAAGATGAAATATGCGCATTACGCTCCCTATCACGGCAACGAGATACGTTACTGCGCTATCAAAGCCGGCATATTCTTCACATGCAGAAAGCCCTGGCGCAGATGAACATCCAGTTAAGCAATGTGATCTCCGATATTGTGGGTGAGACAGGGCAAAAAATCATCCGAGCGGTCTTAGCAGGAGAGCATAACGCAGCTAAGTTAGCCAAGCTCAAGCATGGCCGGATTCGTGCAAGTGAAGAAGAAATCGCTAAATCCTTACGAGGTAATTGGCGAGCTGAACACTTATTTGCACTTAAGCAGGCAGTCGCTTCGTATGATTTTTATCAAGAACAACTCCGGGAATGTGATGCTCAACTCGAAGCCATGCTTAAGCAAATGCAAGTTCAGGTAGGTGAGCCCGGCCCTTCTATTCGCAACAAGCATCCAAAGAATGCGCCTAAATTTGATTTGCGCACTTATTTATTTAACTTGTGTGGCGTTGATCTAACCCGCATTAATGGGATTGATACAACGACGGCATTGAAGGTCATCTCAGAGATTGGCCCTGATTTATCTCGGTTCAAAAGTGCCAAGCACTTTACCTCATGGTTAGGCTTATGCCCAGGTACCAAAATTTCTGGTGGGAGAGTCCTCTCGAGCGCTTGTAAACGCACAGCTAATCGGGCTACACAAGCACTCAAAATGGCTGCAGCGGCCTTACGGCGAAGTCAGTCTGCACTTGGGGCGTACTATCGCCGTTTATGTGCCAGACTGGATCGACCCAAAGCGATTACCGCCACTGCTCATAAGCTCGCGCGTCTTATCTACGCTATGTTGACTAAAGGGGCTACGTATGTCGATCAAGGTCAAGATTATTATGAACAGTGCTATCAACAGCGAGCATTACATAACCTGGCAAAACGGGCTGAAAAACTTGGCTTCCAACTCGTGCCAACCTCTCAAAAATAAATCAACTTCCTTTTATAAATCAACGGGTTGGAATTTGTTTCTTAGAAGATAAATTTTAAAGAGACTGAGAGCGGTATTGAACCGGACTCAGTCCTTTTAATTTGAGTTTGATGCGCTCATGGTTGTAATAATGGATGTAATTGTCTAATCCAGACTGCAATTCATCGATGCTTTGGAATTTATTTAAGTAAAAAAACTCGGATTTTAAGGTGCCAAAGAAACTTTCCATTGCTGCATTATCTAAACAGTTACCTTTTCGGGACATGCTTTGTGTGATGCCTTTTTGAGCGAGTAAGGCTCGGTAAGCAGGAATTTGATAGTGCCATCCTTGATCCGAATGCATCATGGGTTTCTCGCTGTTACCCAAGCGGGTATAGGCTTTTTTAAGCATGCTGCTCACTATTTGGAACGCTGGACTTGTAGCGCTCTTATAAGCAATGATCTCTGCATTGTATAAGTCCATCACGGGCGAGAGGTATAGCTTCTGACCAGCTACGTTGAACTCAGTGATATCGGTTACCCATTTCTGATTAGGGCGCTGGGCGCTAAGCTGCCTCTGCAAAAGGTTAGGCGTGATACAGCCCAATGAGCCTTGATAAGCGCGGTATTTTTTGATTCGCACCCGTGACTTGAGTTGTAATTGCCTCATAAGACGCTGAATCGTTTTATGGTTGACTTGAAGGCCCATCTGCCAAATGCCAAGGGTGATGCGCCGATAGCCATTTAACCGGTTACCGGATGCGCGTGGTAGAGGGTAATCACTTACCTTCGAGCGAGAAGCGTCTAGCAGCGTTGAAGTCAAAGACGGGAGCGGCGTTACCAGGCCATACGGTGGTCATCTACGATCCAGATCAAGGTCTAGTCACGGATATCGTACCCTGTGAAGATGCTTATACAACAGAGAGAACTATCCTGGAGCCTTTATTAAAAAGCGCTCAGCCTGGCGAAGTATGGATAGCTGATCGGCACTTCTGCACGAAGAAGATATTGATGGGCTGGCAGACCCAAGGGGCGTGTTTCATCGTGCGAGAAGCCGCCCGATATCATCCGAAGCTGGCTCAGGAAGGTGAACTGCATTATGTCGGGCGCGGTGACACAGGTGAGGTATATGAGCAAACGATTCGTCTGCACGACAACCATCAAATTTGGCGTCGAGTTGAAGTGCGTTTAGATCATCCCACGAGTTCGAATGAAACTTGTCTGCGCATTTGGAGCAACTTGCCTGCTGAAGTGAGCGCACAAAAGATTGCTGACCTTTACCGACGACGATGGCGGATTGAAGGCATGTTCCAGCGGCTTGAAGCCGATCTCAAGAGCGAAATTTGCACGTTGGGTCATCCTCGCGCCGCTCTACTGGGCTTTGTTACAGCTGTGCTGGCTTATAACATTCTAGCGCTACTCAAGCACGTTATAGAGAAGGCTCATCAAGAACAACCAGTCGAAGTGTCAACTTACTCTATCGCCAATGACATTCGCATTTCCTATCATGGCATGATGAGTTTCTTACCTCCTGAGGCTTGGGACACCTGGCACGAGTTATATCAGGGCTCTGCTTTAGGCGAGTTACTGCTGCAGATTGCGCGTTACGTCGATCCCCAACGTATTCGGGTTCGACGTCGTGGCCCAAAAAAGAATACGGCTAAAATTTACACTGACTCCTTAACCGCTCGTCAACATTTCTCTTCCGCTCGAGCTATTAAGGAGGTTAACTTCTGAATAAAGACCCTGAAAGGGCTGGTTTTAAAAGGTTTCTGTTTCTCTTCAGGCAGGCGCTAATTTTGCAAATAAACTTGAAAAAAGCTTAAGCAGCCTCATCTTTACGTTAGTTGGATGCTTAAAAAAAGATTAAATAAAGATAGTTTGCAATAGCCAAGAAGAGATGCCCCATGAGAATTGACAAGTTCACGACTCCGTTACAAGAAGCGTTAGCCGATGCCCAGAGTTTGGCGGTTGGGCGAGATAATCAATATATCGAACCGTTACATCTACTCTATGCACTCCTTAAAACACCAGAGAGTGCTGCTTATTCATTACTTGCGCGTGCAGGCATGCGCGTACAGCCCTTGCAAACTGCTCTCGTAGAGGCGCTAGACCGTTTACCTACCGTTCATGGCACACAAGGTAATGTGCAGATAGGGCGAGATCTGACAGCATTGCTTAATCAAGCTGATAAAGAGGCACAAAAAGTTGGGGATAGCTACATTGCCAGCGAAATGTTTCTGCTCGCTGTTGCTGATGATAAAGGCAGTACTGGCACCTTAGCGCGCCAACATGGACTGACACGCAAAGCATTAGAGGCTGCGATTCAGGCCGTGCGTGGCGATCAATCTGTCCATAGTCAAGAGGCAGAAAGCCAGCGCGAAGCATTAAAAAAATATGCGCTTGATCTTACTGAGCGTGCACGTTTAGGCAAGCTTGACCCAGTGATTGGGCGGGATGATGAAATTCGTCGCTCGATTCAAATTCTGCAGCGCCGCACCAAAAATAATCCCGTATTAATTGGCGAACCAGGTGTAGGTAAAACAGCGATCGTCGAAGGATTGGCACAGCGCATCGTTAACGGCGAAGTGCCTGAAACGCTAAAAAATAAACGTGTATTAGTGCTCGATATGGCTGCGTTGCTCGCTGGCGCCAAGTATCGAGGTGAATTTGAAGAGCGTTTAAAGGCGGTGCTAAAAGATGTGGCCAAAGACGAAGGGAGAACCATCGTTTTTATCGATGAAATCCACACGATGGTTGGGGCAGGTAAAGCCGAAGGCGCAATTGATGCCGGTAATATGCTAAAGCCCGCGCTTGCTCGTGGTGAATTGCACTGTATCGGCGCGACGACGCTTGATGAGTATCGTAAATATATTGAGAAAGATGCGGCGCTTGAGCGGCGCTTTCAAAAAGTGCTCGTTGAAGAACCAACGGTAGAAGCAACCATTGCAATCTTGCGCGGCTTGCAGGAAAAATACGAAGTACACCACGGAGTAGAAATCACTGACCCGGCCATTGTCGCAGCAGCGGAATTGTCGCATCGCTATATCACTGATCGTTTTTTACCCGATAAAGCGATTGACTTAATTGACGAAGCTGCGTCGAAAATTAAAATGGAAATCGATTCAAAACCGGAGCAAATGGACCGGCTTGAGCGTCGGTTAATCCAACTCAAAATTGAACGCGAAGCAGTAAAGAAAGAAAAAGACGAAGCATCCCAAAAGCGCCTACAGCTGATCGAAGAAGAAATTACCCGATTAAATAAAGAATATGGTGATCTGGAAGAAATTTGGCTTGCTGAAAAAGCGGCTGTACAGGGTAGTGCGCAATTAAAAGAAGAGATTGATCGCACGCGCGCGCAAATCGCTAATTTACAACGCGCAGGTAAACTCGATAAAGTCGCAGAATTACAGTACGGCAAACTCCCACAGCTTGAAGCACAACTTAAAGAAGCCACCAATGCTGAGGCAAACGAAGCTAAAGCTGCTACTCGCTTACAGCTTCTACGCACGCAAGTAGGGGCGGAAGAAATCGCTGAAATTGTTTCACGCGCGACCGGTATTCCCGTAGCGCGGATGATGCAGGGCGAGCGCGAAAAGCTTCTGCAAATTGAGGCCAAACTGCATGAGCGAGTGGTAGGACAAGATGAAGCGGTACAAGCTGTAGCTGACGCTATCCGTCGTTCACGTGCTGGTTTGTCTGACCCTAATCGGCCATATGGCTCTTTCTTATTTCTGGGACCAACAGGCGTGGGTAAAACTGAACTTTGCAAAGCGCTGGCGACATTTTTGTTTGACTCAGAAGAACATCTAATTCGCATCGATATGAGCGAATTTATGGAGAAACACAGCGTTGCTCGCCTGATTGGTGCACCTCCTGGTTATGTGGGTTATGAAGAGGGTGGTTATTTAACTGAAGCTGTGAGGCGTAAACCATACAGTGTAATTTTGCTGGACGAGATTGAAAAAGCGCATATGGACGTTTTTAATGTCTTATTGCAAGTACTTGATGATGGCCGAATGACTGATGGACAAGGTCGTACCGTTGACTTTAAAAATACCGTCATTGTGATGACGTCCAATCTCGGCTCACAAACCATCCAGAGCATGACTGGCGAGCCTCACCAGGCGGTGCGGGATGCTGTATGGACTGAAGTTAAGCAATATTTCCGACCGGAATTTTTAAACCGAATAGATGAAATCGTCGTTTTCCATAGCTTAGACCCAAGCCATATTGAAGCTATTGCAAAAATCCAATTATCTGAATTAGAAAAACGACTTGCGAAACTCGATATTAAGATAAATCTTACAGAAATTTCGCTTGCGCAGTTGAGAAAAATTGGCTACGATGCAGTCTTTGGTGCACGCCCTTTAAAGCGAGCAATCCAGCAGCAAATCGAGAACCCGCTCGCTAAATTTCTCTTATCAGGTCAATTCGGTGCTAAAGACACTATCCGGGTTGATTATCGAGATCAGCAATTTGTGTTTGAGCGAGGTGAGCATTAGGATTTGGCCAAAATCCAATGGCGGCTAGCTGTAACAAAGGAGAGCTAATAAGCTCTAAATTCATCTACCGCTTTCAACTGGGGAATAAAAATGTCAGGGGTTACGAGCTCTTCTCGCCTACACTCAGGCCGCTTAATACAACATTGGGATGAGGTGATTGAAGCACCAAAGCTTTTACCCAACCTTAAAGAAAACTCAGTTGAGATTGCGGCCTCTGCCCTAGCAGATGCTCCCGTGTTCGAAGAGACTGCATCTGCGGTTTCTTCACCTAATCCATCTTCTCCTGATATTTTTGACTCTAGGCCTAGAACTTTGCAAAGGTTTGCCTCTGCTCCAAATTTTTCCTTAGCACCTCAACAACAAATTACAAGATCTCGTTCTTTTCTCTCCTTGCCTATCAATAAGACGGCAACTAAGGTAAAGAGTCTTGTACAAAAAATCTCTACTTTTACCTCAACAAACCAATCGCCTGCGCCTGATAGTGGTAAAGGCCGAGATGGAATTACTCATTACAAGCCTGTAGGTAGTTCTGCGTCATCTCGACGCTCTTCATTGTCGTCCGCAAAATCAGCGGCTGATTCTGGATATGCTCCTTCATTGCGCTCATCTAAATTGTCTATCCATGAACAGGGCGAGGGAGAAGAAGATTATTTTGAGTCAGTTATCGCTGACCTAAAACTTGAGCTTGCATCTAATAAAGAAAAGTTAATAAGACTTGAAGAAAAGATGCAAGAATTAGATCTTAATGCAGAACAGGAGGAGAAAAAAGATCTTACTGAGGCTGCGCAATTAACTACAGCGATTAATCTCCTCGTTCAAGAAAGAATTAATGAAGAGACTAATAGTTTTAAAGCATTAGTTATTTCTTATATTTCTAATGTCGTCGTTGATTCTGAAATTAAAGAACTAAAAGCAGATTTGGAAAGAGAAGAGAGAAAAATCGGCCTTCCTAATTTCCTCAATTTTTTAAAAGCTTTTAGATTTTTAGGAATTTTTAAATTTTTTCGTGATAAGGAAAAAATTTTATCATTAGATGAAGCTATAAAAAAGCTTAAAGAGGGGCAAAAAAACGCTACTCAAGCGCTCGATAGTTTCTCTGAGAACAAGAAGGAGTTTGAAGAGAAATTTTTCCGACTTCTAGAAGCTCATGAGTTTAATTCCTTTTTAGAATTTTCTTCTATCGAGTTCATTAGTGCGTCTGTGAAAGAAAAATTAAAGAGAGTGCTAATCAACCATGATAAATACGATTTAAATAATAAATCTGATCAAGAAAGAAGAAAAGAGCTCGAGAAGAAATTTGACGAATGGATAAAAGGGGAAAAAGAAATATTCAAAAATGAATATAAAAATTTGATAACAGAGGTTATTAAATCAGAAAAAGAAGCTACACGTGATAAAATTACTTCTCATAAAGAAGAGAAAAGAAAAATAATTAATAAGTTAGCTAAACAAGTGCGTACTTTTGAGAATATTCATCATCATGAGGTTGATACAATGCAATTATTAGGTGAAGAATTATTTAACGAAATTTACCAGTTATCAAATCCAGTGGCAAAGTAAAGATTTTTAGATGTAATGCTTGATAAGCCTCACTAGCTATAGTGAGGCTTTTATTTTTGCGCTCAATAATCAGGAGAGGGGGCGGTGTTTAGGGTCGCCCCCCTCCCATACCTACTGGCAGGTACACACCGGACGGTTCAAAAAGTCGAGGTTAAGAAAGGCTAGCATACCTCAGTAATCAAGGTGAGCACTTGGCTTAATGCCTTCTGACTATTCAATACCAACGATGTGAGTTCGACATTACCTGACGCGCCACTTCAAAATACGCGCCCAGTGACGGTAGGGTATGTCTTCAATTAAAACGGGCTCGCGTTGATGGATTTCAGGCGCGCAGCCAAGGAATGTGACGCGGCGAATACTGGAGTATTCGCAAGGAGCAGGGCACGCTGGCTGGTGCCTTCGCGAGCCCCTTTTAATTGAAGACACGCCCTAATGTTCGTTAGATCAAGGCACCTCGCCGCCATCTTTTGAGTTAGATTGCTTTAAGTTAATACCTCACCCATTCTTCCCCACCTTCGGTCGCCATCATGCAGTTGCGTTCCACACCATTCTTCATCACTACATAGGGGAGGATTTACAGCTACAGAAGTGTTCATATGCTGTTGGGTGCACATATAAAATAAAGACGGGGATAAGTTGCAGCTTATCCCCGTCTTTATATTTTTTGAATTTCTAGAACTCATTCCATCAATGCCTAAAAGGCCGTGATCGGCGGTCGGGCAGTGCTCGGAATCCTCATGTACGTTGAGTACACTCCGGTTCCTCCGCTCCGGCCTCCCCCCGCTGACAACCTTTTAGACATTGATGAAACGAGTTCTAAAAACTTATCTTGACCGAGCAAAAGAAGATCTACCATTTCCTCCGCGTGGTGCTCTATCTCCTCTTGGCCCGCCATTCGATGGGCGTCCATTTGCATTTGACGAGCGCTGTCGCTGTTGTGGACGCTTGTTATTACGCGAAGGACTAAAGGAGGAAGATGGAGTGCGACGTGGCTCAAAACCTGCAATCACGCTAATTGGTAAGGTTTGCTGCGTGAAGCGTTCGATACGGCGTAGCATTTGCATCTCAGCGTGATGCACTAAGCTGACTGCAATACCGCTGCGGCCAGCACGACCAGTACGACCGATTCGGTGAACGTAATCTTCAGCGAATTTCGGTAAATCGTAATTGAAGACGTGGGTGACGGTCGGCACATCAATACCACGTGCAGCAACGTCGGTTGCAACCAGTACTTGTACGCGCTGCTCACGTAATGCACGAATGGTTCGAGTGCGAGCACCTTGTGGTAAATCGCCATGTAGCGCAGCTGATTTAATACCAGCATCAGACAATCTATCTGCTAGTTCGCTCGCGCTGCTTTTCGTAGCAGTGAAGACTACCGCTTGGTTCAACGCATCATCTGCCAGCAAGTGCATGAGCAGGCGATCTTTATGGGCACGATCATCAACCCAGTGAATTGATTGGGTAATGTTCGCAGGTCTATCTGTACGCTGAACAATTTCAATCCGTTCAGGTGAATTGAGTAAGCGCTGGGTTAAGTTGGCAATCCGGTTATCAATTGTCGCTGAGAAAAGCAAAGTCTGACGATTTTCAGGCGTAGCAGCGACGATCGTTTCAATATCGTCGATAAAGCCCATATCCAGCATGCGATCCGCCTCATCGAGTACAAGCATACTCAACGCAGAAAAACTAATTCTGCCGCGTTCTAAATGGTCGAGCAGGCGGCCTGGCGTAGCTACGATAATTTCGGGTTGCTTTGACAGCATTTCAAGCTGCTGACGATAGGGCATGCCACCTAAAATACTTAACGTATTCATACGCCTTAAGTATTGCCCATAAGTTCTAGCAGCATTCGTCACTTGCAAAGCAAGCTCGCGCGTCGGTGTCAGTACCAGTAAAGTAGGCTTGGCTGGCTGAAAAGAAGGGCGGCGGCCACGCTCATTTTTAGCAGCAGGGCGCTCACCCCGCTCTGCGCGCTCTTTTTGCAGCTGCGCAATGCGTTGAATAGCAGGCAACATAAAAGCGGCTGTTTTACCGGAGCCGGTTGGGCTTGAAACGAGTAAATCGCGCCCAGCTAAAGCAGCTGGAATAGCACGCTGTTGTACTGGAGTAGGAGCAGTGTAACCCTCAGCTTCAAGGGTTCGAGTAATTTCTGAGCATAAACCCAACTCGGCAAAACCCGAGCTTTTGGCTGAGTTTTCAGTTGGAGTTTGTGTTTGTTGAGAAGTCATTATTGCGATTCCTGGGAAAATGAAACAATGCGTTAGCGCCAATCGTCAGTACCCAGGTCATCGAATGCAATGACGAATCGCACTATCGGAAAGGGTATCGCCCGCGCCATGTATCTGCGTGCAGGGCGGTGTGAGAAACTGTATAAAGCGCGGAAGAAATAACCGCCTCAAGAATGACCCGCTTATGCTTGATGGATAACTTAAGCGGCTACCATGCAGATTGGGGAGGAAAAAAACAGTTTCTAAATGGATCGGAGCAAAACGCTACAGCAACTTCACTGTTAATTAAAACTCATCCAGTAAAGTTGTGGCACGTATTGTAGCGATATTTGTTGGGTCATGCTAGTTAATCTCTTTTAAAGGTCTGCCCTTAACCATTCTTGATAGAAAATATTTTGCCAAGAGGCTTGGCATATCTTGAATCTCTTCTACATGAGAGGGACTTATTAGAGAATAAGCCCCTCCTAATTAATACGCTCACTCAGCTGAGAATCCGCGCCGAGCCTGCTCTAATAGCTCAGTGGAGGCAGGGCGACTTCTCCAAAAGCAAGGGGGTAAAACCAAACTACCCTTATCAACATTTTCTTGCTCAAGCTTTGCGCCATAATCCGAAATTCCCAACGCCTGCAAAACATTTCTAGATGCTTCCCGTATAGCGTACTCTCCTCCTGAAGCTAATGTTTTGAGGTAGGAGATAGCGATTTTACGATCTTCTTCACAATTTGTAGCTTCAGGCATCTGCGCAATTTGCTTAAAGTATCTATATACCCCCCATAAAAATGCTGGTTCATCTCGTTGATCACTCCCCTCAATGAAGGTTCGCAATTTAATGTAATCTCTTTTTTCGAGCAAGGAATGTACAACCCACAATGCTGGGTACCAAGCGTGGTATGCATGTTTGATCTCAGAAAGTTTATCTTTATTCGATAAAAATATTTCTGATTGAGATATTAAACTCATTGCCATATCCCTCGTTAATTCTCTGCCTTTTATATTCAAGCCGGCTTGTTCGTTTTTTATATTCTCTTGAGCATTTCCAGGATAATAATCATGTGATGCTGAAAATGAAATGAGTTGCAGCGCAAATAATCTTACTTTTATATATTGCTCATTAGTCAAAGATGGATATGAATTTTCCGGAAGAATATATTGCAAGGCTTCCAATGCGTAAATTGCCTGATGTTTTAATTCAAGATTATCTTGTTGAGCAAAACAAAGAAGATAAATTCTTATTTCATCAAAATTTTTTCTTGTCTCTATATCAGTTATTGGTTTTTCTTTAGGTAGTAGAGTAACGGCGATATCTAGGAATTGACAAATAATATGTAATAAAGATTTAACCTTAAAAATATTATTATCTTCTACCGAGCTCACTAATTTATTACATAAATTCCCGAGAAATTTTTGGAAAGCGTTAGATTTTAAAGAGACGAATTCTGTTAATGTTTTTAACTGTGCACTTGCATGCATGCCTTCAAGTAGCTCTTCAGCCGCCTCTGGTGCTTTTAGTTTTTCAATTTCTGACCATAAGCTAACCAATATGTCATTAAATGGTTTGGCCGTGCCGAAATCTTTCTCTACCTTCGATAGAGTGCGTGTGAATTCTGCATTTGTTTTTGTTATCTCTATCAACTGTTCTTTTAGCGTTTTTATACTCATCTTTGACTGCTGAATACGCTTTGGTAAATAATTGGACTCGATATTTTTGAGAAAAAAATCTTCTTCTAATTCTGGGTGCTCTAATAATATCAAAGGTCGAGCGCGAAGCATGGCCAAAAGACCTTGAGTTAAATTTATATATTCATCATCTTTTAATGTATTATTGATTCTACGTAGTGTTTCGCTAATTAATTCATAATAAAAATTCGGATCAGGGATAGAGGCTAAAGCAACAACTTCTTGTATTTGATCTCTTGTAATATTTTTAAAGGAGAAGAATTTTTTTTTGATATGCAGGGCAAGCTTGAATAATTCTTGCTGCAAGTTTATATCTTCAGTGCGTTTCAGGCAAAAAACTAAATGATGTACGCTTGTAATTTTGTTAAGCGAATTTACTATATCGAAAAATTTTTCAAAAGAAGGTATAGAGGCATCTATTTCTATTTTGCCTGAAGGCCAAGCTGTTGCATAAGAATTAGAAGAATTTGTTTGAATGTAATCTTTTTTGGTCGGAGGTAAAAGCGGAAAATCAAGATATTTTTCAATGTTTTTTTCTATATATTTATTATGTTGTTTTGAATTTTTGCTTTTGCAAGATAAATAATTAAGCTCTACTAAGCCATGTTTTTCAAAAAATCCCCAATCATTATAGGTATAACTGTGAATGGCGTTTATGGATTTTTCTTTAGCGTCCCTAAACTTTCCTTGATGTAAAGCGATGTTTCCATGAATTGTTTCCAAGTAACCATATATATACTTGTTCTCAGGTTTTTCGTTAGGGGATATAGGATTCAAAATTTCCTTAGCTGTAAATAGGAAATTTTCTGCATTTTCAAAATCACACTTAATTAAGAAAATTTTTGCTATTTCAGAAAATAATAAACTGGTTCTTCTGTAAAATGATTGACTGGTTTCGTTAAATTCTGGTGGAACTGATATTGAATTGCAAAAACTGTAAAATTCAAATTTCCTTCTAATATTTATTAAATTAATTTTTTTTCCTGAACTTTCTGATTTAATTTCAAAATTTTCGTAGAAAGTGCGGCTTTTTTCCAAAATTGATGAAAATTTATCTATATTTTTCTCATTTAAAAATTTGCTGCATACTAATTGATCGAGCATCTGGATGCGGAGCATTTGTATATAGCACAACCCTACTAAATACTTACTTAATTTATCATACTGATCTTTAAATTTTATACATGGTTCTTCTGGCCAGAGCGCCTCAAATTGAAGTTCAAATTTTTCCAATTCTTCTAAATCTATTTTTTCATCTATTGGAACATTATCAGTCTTGGAATGCAATTTTATATAGCGATCCTCCCAAAATTCTCTAAGTTCATTTATTTTTAAATCAGATATTTTTTCTTTATTTTGTATTTCTTCATCAAATGGGCGTGTTAATATAGCGTTTTTAATTGAAGGGATGCTCGAGTACATATCTTTCCTCTTTAATTAAATTAATATTTATTCCAAATTTCAAGAAAATTAAAAATATTGCTTAGATAATTTATTCGAGAATTTTATTTTTGCTATACGTGCATTTACCTAATTTGATGGCCTTCTCTAATTTAATGTACATATAAGGTTGCGCTGCAAAAATTTTTAATTTGATCATCACAAGTCGGTTAATATTGCTCTTTCTAAGAGGGGTGTTCTAGCTTTTCGCTTTATCCGATTATGGACGTGCTGTGTTGCCGCCGCCCCTTTTTTAACCAACTCTCTAGAACTCATTCCCTCAATGCCTAACAGGCCGTAATCGGCGTCGGGCGGTGCTCGGAATCCTCACGTACATCGAGTACACGCCGGTTCCTCCGCTCTGGTTCCCTCTCGCTGATGACCTTTTAGACATTAGACATTGATGAAGCGAGTTCTAGTAAATTTCCCCTATTCTTATACAAGCTTTAAATCAACGCAATGAATCCTCAATCTGCGCTGCTGGCGCTTGATACATCGACTGAATATTGTTCAGTGGCTCTCGCCATTTTTTCTGATGAAACACATACTTCGCCACAGTTTTTTATTCGTCATGAGGCCACGGGGGCACAGTCGAGCGCGCGTATCTTGCCGGCTGTGCGTGAAGTGTGTGATGAGGCAAAAATAAGTGTCGATGATTGTATTGCGCTTGCTTGTGGTGCCGGACCAGGCTCTTTTACCGGCTTAAGGACTGCTGTAGGAGTAACTCAAGGTCTTGCTTTCGCGCTCAATAAACCCGTGTTGCCTATCTGTACCTTAATGGCTTGCGCGCAAGCGACTCGTCACCAGGAGTCGGTGCTGCAGCATGTTTTAGTAGCCCTTGATGCACGCATGGATGAGGTGTATTGGGCTAGTTTCATCTGGCACGCAGAAACGGGAGAGTGGCACACTATACAACCCGCTTCAGTGAGTGCTCCAGAAGAGCTAGTTGCGCCTGCGGCGCCTTTTGTGTTGGCAGGTAATGCTACGACTATTTTTGGCGATCGGCTTAAGGTAGCTTCACAGGCTTCGTTAATCGATACTTCAGCATTACCTCATGCAACGCATATTGCAACGCTGGGATGGCAGGCACTGCAAGCGGGACAGGCGCTGCCGGCGCAACAGATCGCGCCTTTTTACATTCGTAATAAAGTGGCGTTAACTACCGCTGAACGTAAAGCAGCACACAGCCTAAAATAAAAAAGCTAGAAAGAGGCGCATATGCAGCTAACCACTCATTTTTCTTCGATGACGAAGGTTGATCTCGACCAAGTCATTGTTTTGGAACAGCTAGCGAACGTTTTTCCGTGGAGCTATGGCCATTTTAGTGATACGTTAGCTAGCGGTAATTGGGGATTATGTCTGCGTGATGGAGAAGGGCAATTGTTAGGCTACAGCGTGCTTATGCCGGTCGTTGATGAAATCCACTTATTAAATTTATGCGTCGCGCCCTTTGCGCAGCGACACGGCCTAGGGCTTAAATTATTAAAAGAGGCAGTACGCTTAAGTTGTGCAGATAAATTCACCAGTATGCTGCTTGAGGTTAGGGTATCTAATGAACGCGCGCGGCATTTATATGAAAAATTTGGCTTTGTTATGATAGGGCGTCGAAAGAATTATTATCCGGCTCCTGAGGGTGATCGTGAAGATGGAATCGTGATGCGTTTAGCGCTTTCAGAGGAAGAGTATGCCTGAACCTAAAATCCTTGCAGCTTTGGGCCTTACACCAATTTGGGTAAGGCGTACTGGACCTGCTTTACAAACCGATACGGTTACACAAGCGTTTTATCCCGCATCGACTTTAGTTGAGGAAAAACATGTAGCCTTCAATACAGAAGCCATGCTCGTTAACACTGAACAACAACCTAAGCATGAATCATTTGTTGACGTTAATTCATCACCTATCAGCCAAAGCAACACACCAGTCGCTGAATTAGATTGGAATACTTTAGAGGAACGTGTTAGCCATTGCACACGTTGCAAATTATGCGAGACACGTACGCAAACGGTATTTGGAGTAGGTGATCAACAAGCTGATTGGATGTTCATTGGCGAGGCCCCAGGTGCAAATGAAGATAAACAGGGTGAGCCTTTCGTTGGTCAAGCTGGAAAGTTACTCGACAATATGTTGCGAGCGATTGGACGTGCACGGGGTGAAGGTGTGTATATCAGCAACGTCATAAAATGCCGGCCGCCTGGCAATCGAGACCCTCATCCTGATGAAATTGCCAAGTGCGAACCTTATTTACAACGACAACTTGCGCTAATCCGCCCTAAGCTGATTATTGCGCTAGGCCGTTTTGCCGCGCAGAGTCTATTAAAAACACAAGCTAGTATCGCCTCGCTGCGCTCTCGCGTACATGAGTATGAAGGCGTGCCGGTGATTATCACTTACCATCCCGCTTACTTATTACGCAACATGCCTGACAAAGCGAAGGCGTGGGCTGATTTGTGTTTTGCACAAAAAACTTACCAGGAAATCGCTTCTTAAGAGCTTTGTATCTTGTTAAAAGTGATGCTTAGTTATTATCACTAATCACTAGAGGTGAGTGAGCTTTTTAAGAGCCTAAAGATTTGAACCTATCCACAAATTATTTAAAAGGATGAAAGAAGGAGAGTGTTATCTAAAAGATAGATAAGAATTTTTCCCGCCAATTTGCGTAATTGTCAGGTGAAGCCAAGAAATGCTGAATGCGCAAAGATAAATCAAGCATGATCACAGACTTTGAAACGACCTTAGTGCGTCGAGTCATTCTTGCCAGAAAATGCCGTGTATTCGAATTATCTTGCTCAATGGCTGTCGTATGGGCTTTGCCAATTGTGTGCTGCTTTGCAGGGAGTACTTTTCGATACACATCCCATTCATCGGTGAAATAGTGAGCGCCCAAGTGTTTAACTTTGTCATAGAGTCGTCTAAAGGTCTGAGCGTCGCGACGACCGATGACCCAAGCGATGCACTTCCTGGAGGAATGATCTAAGGCTTTCCATATCCACCATTTGTTTTTTTTTAGACTGCACAAAATGCCACATTTCATCAAACTCAATCGCTTCTATCTTTTCGGGAAGGGCAGGTTCAGGCAGCTGATTACCCGCTTGTTTCACCCACATATAGACCGTCCTGCGGCTTGTCTTGAGCAAACGCGCAATCATGCCGTAGCTGCACTTCATCGTCCCATACAGCATCACCGCCAGGGCTTTCACTTCTTCCGGGTAGCCTCGGTTTTGTCTTTTATCTGCCCGAACAAAGTTGTACTCGCAGCTTTTACAGTAGTATCGTTGTTGGTTTCTTACTTTGCCATTCTTGACAACAGCACTACTATCCCCGCAGCGTTTGCAATTGATCATCTTCAGTAGAGGAAGTGAATTTTTAGAAATCTATTTATAGAATAACACTCTCGAAAGAAGGAGAGTAAGTAAGCCACTCCAATTAATGCTTCTCTTCCCCAATTAAAGCCGTTGCGTCGAATTGCCGCTGATTAGATTGATGCAGACGCAAGATAAGCCACATTAGCACGCACACGAGTGCACCAAGCAGCGTAAGTATCGTAGTGATTTTGATCTCTAACCAAATTAACAGAGCATACACACATAGCATCACTAAAACCGATAAGTTCTCGTTAAAGTTTTGCACTGCAATGGAATGACCGGCAGAGAGTAAGAGATGGCCACGGTGCTGAAGAAGTGCGTTCATTGGCACAACGAAAAAGCCGCATAATGTTCCCACAATAATTAAAAACACATCAGCGAGTAACCGATAAGCAGGCACATATAAGCGTCCAATGTGCAGCCCGATATCATCGGGAAGTAAATCTTTACGATAAAAAGTAAGGGCGATCACAGCGCCCCCAATTAAGATGCCTACAGGTAATACGGATAGAGAGCGTTTAAGGGGTATCCGGGTCGCGGCGATAACCGCTCCTACCGCCACGCCAACAGCAACCATCACTTGTAATAACGCAGCTTCTGACAAGCTCATGTCCAGTGCAGTCGCCGCCCAATTCAAAATAATAAATTGCAAAACTGCACCCGCTCCCCAGAAGAGAGTGGTGACAGCCAGTGAAATTTGCCCCAACTTGTCACGCCATAAAGTCACAAAGCAATGCCAAAAATCGGTACATAAACGCCATGGAGCGATAGGCTGTTTTAGATAACGCGCGCCAGTATCAGGAATAAATAAATTGAACAGTGCGGCCAGCAGATAAATACCGATAACCACCGCTATCGCTGGCTGGACGCCAACCGCGACGAGAGGGATAGGCAACGCTAATAAAGAATTGATTAGATTGGGATTAATCAGCATGCCGCCAATCGCGGTACCAAAAATAATTGAGGCAACCGTCGTTCCTTCAATCCAGCCATTAGCTGCGACGAGCCGATCAGGCGGCAGTAATTCAGTAAGTATTCCGTACTTAGCGGGTGAATAGGCTGCTGCACCAAACCCAACTACCCCGTACGCCAGCAGCGGATGCTCACCCGCTAACATGATAAGGCAGCCCACACTTTTAATAGTGTTAGTGATCATCATCGCGCGCCCTTTGGGCATCGAATCAGCAAAAGCGCCCACAAAAGCCGCCAGTAGAACGTATGACAATACAAAAAAAAGTTTTAAAAGGGGCGTCATCCATTGTGGGGCATGTAACTCTTCAAGTCTGGCAATAGCCACGATAAGCAATGCATTGTCGGCCAGCGACGAAAAAAATTGCGCGGCCATAATTGTGTAAAAACCTTTTTTCATCAGATACAGTGTTCACTTTGCATAGGCTTATCACCTGTTAGACCTTGTTTAGATGCTCATTGCGATACTCATTTGTATGGATAGTGAAGCGCAACGGAGGTACTGCACAAGGTCTGACGAGATTGACGATTGACAAATGACTGATTTACCCAAATCACGTGCTTCGCTTTATATCATGAAATGACGTGAACGCTAACGCATGCTTTAGGTTGAAAGCGTTTAATTTTTAAGAACTCGTTCAAAGCTTTTTCAGTAGCTTTGAACTTCATACTGAGTAAGAATTGAGCGAACCTTATCAGAAAGGCTTTGAGCGTATTTTAAAAACCCATTTATACTGATCAATTCGGCTTTTTGCATACTTGATCTCTTCAAATAAAGGCTATTAAAGAAGAGCCTACCATTATTTGCCTAATTAAATTTATGCCTCGTCCTATTTCTGCTGTTATTCACACTGCAGCACTTGCTAATAACCTTGCTATCGTACGTCGCTTTGCTCCTCATTCAAAAGTGTGGGCAGTTGTCAAAGCGAGCGCTTATGGACATGGTTTAGTTCATGTTTTCTCGGGCCTACGCGAAACAGATGGTTTTGCGCTGCTAGATTTTGAAGATGCGATTAAGCTGCGAGAATTAGGTTGGACTGGCCCTATTTTGATGCTAGAAGGCTTTTTTTGTGCAGCTGATCTTGCTTTAATTGACCGTTATAGCTTAACCACCACTGTGCATTGCGATAAACAGCTACGGTTGCTTGAAACGAACCAACTTAGTAAGCCTGTATCGATTCATTTAAAAATGAATAGTGGAATGAATCGTCTCGGTTTTGCGCCGGCGGATTATCGTGCCGCCTGGGAACGTGCTCAAGCATGTTCGAATATCGGCCAAATTGTGTTGATGAAGCATTTCTCTGATGCAGATAATGCAAATGGCATCACTCAACAAATCGAAGCTTTTGAGCGTGCCGCAACAGGCATTCCTGGTTTGCGCTGTCTGGGTAATTCAGCCGCTGTGTTATGGCACCCGCGCACGCATGCTGATTGGGTGCGGCCGGGCATTATGTTGTATGGCGCGTCACCTTCAGGACGCGCATCGGATGTTGCTGACACGGGGTTGATACCCACTATGACTTTAAGTAGCGAAATTATTGCTGTACAAGATTTAGCTGTAGGTAGCACCGTAGGGTATGGTTCGCTCTATCGAGCGATTAAACCAATGCGTATTGGTATTGTCGCGTGTGGCTATGCGGATGGTTATCCGTTGCATGCATCGACAGGTACGCCTGTTGTCGTACAAGGCGTACGTACCCAAATTGTTGGGCGTATTTCAATGGATATGATGGCAGTCGATTTGACGCCTGTTTTGGCTTCTACGTTATCGGTGGGCATTGGCTCACCAGTTGAACTTTGGGGCAAACAGCTGCCTATCGACGAAGTGGCACAGGCAGCTGGTACACTGGGTTATGAACTTATGTGTGCTGTCTCTCAACGAGTTCCTAAGCGGGCACAGTAACATGACAAAAGCGAAAACAGCTTATGTATGCAGTGCATGTGGTAGCCAAGCTTCAAAATGGCAAGGACGCTGCTCGGCCTGCGGCGCATGGAATACGTTAGTTGAAACTGTCATTGAGAGCGCAGCGAATCAACGTTTTCAAGCGCTTGCTAAATCATCTCCGGTACAAAATCTAGCTTCGATACAAGCGACTGATGTGCCACGCTTTTCTAGTGGCATTGGTGAGTTTGATCGGGTATTAGGTGGTGGGCTAGTGGCTGGTGGCGTGGTATTGATTGGTGGGGATCCAGGTATTGGTAAATCGACATTACTCTTACAGTCACTCGCAGCGCTAGCGCGTGAAAAACGGGTGCTTTATGTGAGCGGTGAAGAGTCGGGTGCGCAAATCGCGTTACGTGCACAACGACTTGGTTTGCTTGATCCGGCTGCGCAAGTTAATGAATTGCAGCTGCTAGCCGAAATTCAATTAGAAAAAATCCAAGCAGCCATCGATGCTGAACGGCCAAGCGTCGCTGTCATTGATTCGATTCAAACACTTTATTCAGAAGTACTTACCTCAGCGCCAGGCTCAGTCGCTCAAGTGCGCGAATGCGCAGCGCAGTTAACCCGTTTAGCCAAACAGATGGGCGTTACCATCATTATGGTTGGGCACGTTACCAAAGAGGGCAGTTTGGCGGGGCCTCGTGTGCTTGAGCATATTGTTGATACTGTGTTGTATTTTGAAGGGGATACGCATTCGGCTTATCGACTCGTACGCGCGTTTAAAAACCGTTTTGGTGCGGTCAATGAGCTAGGGGTTTTCGCGATGACTGAGCGGGGCTTACGTGGCGTCGCTAACCCTTCTGCGCTTTTTTTATCTCAGCATGAGCAAAATGTACCCGGCTCCTGTGTGCTTATCACACAGGAAGGCTCACGTCCTTTGTTAGTTGAAATTCAAGCGTTGGTTGACGCTGCACACGTACCTAATCCACGTCGGCTAGCAGTGGGACTTGAGCAAAACCGACTCGCTATGCTGTTAGCTGTATTACATCGGCATGCTGGTATTGTTTGCTTTGATCAAGATGTTTTTTTAAATGCAGTTGGTGGAGTAAAAATTAGTGAACCCGCAGCTGATTTGGCTGTGTTACTCGCTATCCATTCTTCGCTCCGTAATCAAGCGCTGCCTAAAGGCTTGGTCGTTTTTGGTGAAGTTGGGTTAGCTGGAGAAATTCGCCCTTGTCCACGTGGCCAAGAGCGTTTAAAAGAAGCAGTCAAATTGGGTTTTTCAATCGCTTTAATTCCTAAAGCTAACGCTCCTAAGCAACCTATTGAAGGGCTAAAGGTGCTAGCGGTTGATCGTATCGAGCAAGCGATCGAACAAGTGCGCGGGTAATGCTAATCATTTCAAAACGAGACAAAGACCCCTCTACTGAGCTTGCTCAATCGCTTCTTGTAACTTAAGCCACTCATTTTCAACTTCCGCTAGCCGTGCTTCTACTTCTGCATGACGTTTGAGCGCTTCTTTTAAAGAGGTTTGTTGTGCAGGCTGATAATTTTCAGCATCTGCCAGAAAAGTATCCAGCGTCGATTTTTCAGCGCTTAACGTTTCTAACGCTTTCTCAAATTTTGCAATTTGCTTTTTGAGCTGTGAGAGATTAGGTCGGCTTTTAGTTTGCGGCTGATTTTTATCGCTATTTCCGTTTGTTGTTACTGATGCATTGTTTGCTTTGTTTTTGCGCTCGTTGCGTGCAGCAGCAGTTTCGCGCAATAACCAATCTCGATAGTCTTTCAAATCGCCATCGAACGGTTGCAAACGGCCATTGGCGACTAACATAAATTGATCGGTAGTCGCGCTTAATAAATAGCGGTCGTGCGACACTAAAATTAACGTGCCGTCGAATTGAGCTAGTGCGAGAGTCAATGCTTCGCGAGTTTCTAGGTCAAGGTGATTAGTTGGCTCATCCAATAATAATAGATTGGGTCTCTGCCAAAGAATAAGGGCGAGCGCAAGGCGTGATTTCTCACCACCTGAGAACGGGGCGATAGGCGTAGTCGCCATATCACCGCAAAAATTAAAACTGCCTAAAAAATTGCGTAGCTCTTGCTCACGTACACCTGGGCTAAGACGAGCAAGATGTTGTAGTGCTGAATCGTTAACATGCAAAGTTTCAACTTGATGCTGCGCGAAATAGCCAATTTGCAAACCAGAGCCTCGACAAATATTGCCTGTTAACGGAGGCAGAACACCAGCCAATGTTTTAATCAACGTTGATTTACCTTGACCATTTGCACCTAATAAGCCAATCCGTTCACCTTTACGCAATGAGAGTGTTACTCCATTGACAATAACCGCTTCCCGTTTATCTGCCATGTAACCGCAGCTCACCTTCTCAAACGTTAACAATGGATTTGGCGCTGAACTCGCGCTACGAAATTGAAAGGTGAAGGGGGACTCTTCGCGTACTTGCGCGATACGCTCCATTTTTTCTAGTGCTTTGATACGGCTTTGGGCTTGCTTTGCTTTGGTCGCTTTTGCTTTAAAACGATCAATAAAACTTTGCAGATGTGCAATGCGGTCTTGTTGCTTTAGATAGGTGTTTTGCTGCAACGCTAATTGCTGTGCACGCAACGTTTCAAATTGGCTGTAATTGCCGCTGTAGCGTTTTAATTGCTGTGCTTCGATATGCAAAGTAACGTTACACACTGCATCGAGAAATTCGCGGTCGTGCGAAATAATAATAAGCGTGCCCTCGTAGCGGCGCAGCCAATCTTCGAGCCAGATAATGGCGTCCAAATCAAGGTGATTAGTCGGCTCATCTAACAACAGCAAATCAGAACGACACATGAGCGCTTGCGCAAGATTCAAACGCATGCGCCAGCCGCCAGAAAAATGTTTAACAGGCTGGTTTGTTTGCTCAAGCGTAAAACCCAACCCAAGTAGCAAAGCTTGTGCACGCGCGGGCGCCGAATAACCATCGGCTTCCGCAAAAGCAGTATGGGCAGTCGCCTCAGCCAAGCCATCCCCTGCGGACGCCGCTGCCGCAATTTGCGCTTCAATCTTGCGCAGCGCAACGTCGCCATCGAGTGTGTAATCTAATGCACTCTTATCCGTCGCCGGCGTATCTTGCGCCACATGTGCTATTTGCCAAGAGGAGGGTATTGAGTTCTCGCCAACATCCGGTGCGATGTGGCCGAGCAGTGTTGCGAAAAGCGTCGACTTACCTGAGCCATTTGGCCCTACGAGGCCAATTCTTTCGCCTTTATTGAGCGTTAGCGAAACATTATCAAACAGCGACTTCGTGCCGCGTGCAAGAGCAAACTGCTTAAAGCAAATCAAAATGAATTCCTGCGCAAAATCGTTATTCTAGAACTTAAATGATTTGGTTGTATGTTTGCGTCGCTAAGCTAAGCTGAGAATAAATGGCTAAAAGGAAAGGCTATACAGAAGAGCGCTAAAAAAAGCGCCTCCTTTTTTACAGTGAGCACTAATAAACCAATCTTAAAATGAGATTGACGGTTTTCAGGCGCGCAGCCGGCGTCATGCTCCTTGTAAGAACTCAGCGCCTTTGTTTCAGGTGGCACGACATTCGGCCAAACCCGAGTAAAGGTCAGTCATGGTGAGGCTCCAGACAAAATCTTCTGCCAGGCTTGTGCCGCAATTTGCACCGTATTGGCCTCAATAAAGCCTGGCTGTGCGGTATCCCAACGACAACCTTGCAAAGGAATTTTGTTTTTGAGCCAGGTGTCTGGTTTGGTACCTGATAAACCTCGCTTGCCCACCTGAACTCTTACGGGTGCAAGCAAGCGCTCGAGGGCAGCAGCAGACATAGCCAGAAGCTTGTGGCGCGCGTCGTCAGCGATATCACCCTACCTTGCCTCATAGTGGGGGAGCCAAAGCGGCAGAGCGACTTTTAAGCGTTTGGATGCCATTTGATCAGTAGCCAGCCAAATGGCCTTTAATGGCACCATGACTTCAGCACAATCGTAGCGTGATGGTTTACCTGGTTTTCTTTTAGTCGCGCGCTTTTTAGGCTCATTTAAACGATTTTCGAGGGTAGCCACAGACCGCACAAAATTCATCCAATACCTTGCTTTTATCCATTCGCTTAACAGGTTTAACAGGTTCAGGAGGTTTAGAATCTTTAGGAGCTGCGTCATATGCAGCTTTTAACTCTGCATATTCTCTTTTTAACTCTGTAAATTCAGCATTTACACGTATTTGTTCAGCAGCCATGACCTTTGCATAAATAAAATTCGCAAGGTGGCGCTTCTAAAATTAATTCGACGGAGAGAGGGGGCCTGCCATTCCATCTATTTTGCAGAAAGGGGATATTAATACTTTGGAGCTACAAAGTACGTTAGCTTAATAGACGTTTGATCTCACGCACGCTACAATCAGCGGTTTTTTCCGGCCTCTTCTCATTGAAAAGCTATGAATAAATTGGTCATTACGGCCGTCTTTGCCACTTTTTTATCAGCTACGCACTTAGCGCTGGCTTGTCCTGATACAGTGAGCGCGGCTCGAAGTAAAGTTGAGATGTGTGCGGGCTGCCACAGTATTCCCGAGTATCGTACGGGCTTTCCTGAGGTTTACCGTGTGCCTATGCTGGGCGGTCAGAATGCTAAATATATTGAAACTGCGTTGCAGCAATATAAGAAGGGCATCCGTAAATTTTCATCGATGCAAGCGATCGCTGCATCATTAAGTGATCAAGATATTGCTGAAATCGCTGCTTATTATGCGGCGCAGAAGCCGACTCGCGAGCAACATCCACATCCTAAGCAATAATGTTTTTGCGTAGCTGAAAGAGGATATAAAAATCCATGAAGAAATATTTGGCAGCCACGGTAGCGCTAGGTGCGCTGCAATTTACTCAATTAGTCCCGACTTATGCGGCTGATATCGCTAATGGCAAAGTATTGGCTGAACGTAATAATTGTGCCGCTTGTCATGGTGCTGATTTTAATCAGCCAATTAGCCCTGATTATCCCAAGCTTGCGGGTCAACATGCCGACTATCTGTATTTTTCAATGCGGGCTTATCAAGTGGGAGATAGCAAGCAGTTAGTGGGGCGCAACCATCAGATCATGCAGGTGCAAGTGCAGAGCCTATCCCAAAGCGATCTACGCGATATTGCTGCATATATCGAATCATTGCCAGGTGATTTAGTGCAAAAAAGATAAGCAATACGCGCAGGGAAAATGAAATAAGCCGCAGATGTGTGAATTGACCCTAAAAAGTTAGATCTAAAATTTTAACTTCTTGGGGTTTTTTCATGTTCCTGCGGCTTACTTTTTGACCGCTCCCTATCATCCTGTGGAAGGCCGTGATTTGTGTATTGGTTAAATGCTAGATGATGCTTGTAATTGAAATTAACCCAGCGCTTTTTTAGTTTGAAGCCTGCGCTATTTTGCGAGAAGGGCGTGGCTCTTTGATAATAGGGGGTGGCGTTTTTTGTTTAAACTCACATAATTCTATTAGCGGACAGCGCCAGCATTCAGGTGTGCGCGCTTTGCAAATATAACGGCCGTGCAAAATAAGCCAGTGATGCGCGTTGTGTTGGAATTGTTTTGGTGTGTATTTTTCCAATGCTCGTTCAACTTCACGTACATTTTTGCCAGGGGCTAAACCCGTCCGATTTGCTACTCGAAAAATATGTGTGTCTACCGCAATAGTCGGGTGTCCAAAAGCGGTATTCAATATTACGCTCGCTGTTTTAGGGCCTACGCCTGGTAAGGATTGGAGCGCTTGTCGATCAGCAGGGACCTCGCCGTTGTAGTGCTCTAGTAGCAGCCCACATAAGGCAATAACATTTCTGGCTTTGGTCGGATATAAATTGATGGTTTTAATATATTCCTTCAGTTGAGTTTCTCCCAGTGCGCGTAAAGCTTGCGGGGTGTTAGCAACTGGAAATAGTTTACGAGTAGCGACGTTGACGGATTTGTCAGTGGCTTGTGCTGAAAGCACTACTGCAATCAATAGCTCGAATGGCGTGGTGTATTCAAGCTCGGTAGTTGGATGAGGATCTAGGCTCTGTAATTTTTCATATATCGCAAAGCGTTTTGCGGCGTTCATGCTTTCCCTTTCTGTCTTTCCTTTCTTTTTTCACGCATTCTTCTTACTGCTTTATCTGCTACGGTAAAGCATCATTGCTACGTTCAGTTTCCTCTTTAGAATTAGCATTCTTTGATATTTGTAAAGCTTGTTGACGTTGCCGAGCTCGTGCTAATGCAGCTTGAACTAGAGCGTGCCTTTTGCTGGAAGTATCAGAGATAGTTTCTGCATTGGACGCAGAAGTCAATTGAGGAGATTGATCTTGGTGACTTTTCACCTCATCAACAGGTGCCTGCACCCTGGTCGCAACTTGTGTACGTGTATGTCTTTTAAGATGCTGTTCATGGCGTGCGCGCGCTGCATCAGCTTGTTCTTGCGACCAAGCGTGCCAACCCGTTGCTGTGCCAGTGACTGGGAGCATGGTGATGCAATCAACGGGGCAGGGCGGTATGCATAAATCGCAGCCAGTGCAGAGCTCCGTGATGACTGTATGCATTTGTTTGGGTGCCCCAACGATAGCGTCCACCGGGCAGGCTTGAATGCAAAGCGTGCATCCAATGCAGAGCGCCTCATCAATCAAAGCGCGGGCGCGTGGCCGTTCGACGCCATTTTCTGGGTTGAGCGTAAGCACGGGTTTATGCAGAAGTGCGGCGAGACGCTCGATCCCTTCCTGGCCGCCTGGTGGACATTGGTTATAGTTTGCCGTGCCGTTTGCAATGGCTTCAGCATAAGGTCGACAACCGTCATAACCGCATTTCGTGCATTGTGTTTGCGGTAGAAGTTGATTGATACGATCAGCAAGCTGAGTGGATTCGGTCACGAGAAAATTAGCCATTGGTAAGAATAGAACGCAATTTTATATCAGTGCATGCTTAGGGCGTGTCCTCAATTAAAACTGACTCGCGAAGGTACCAGCCAACGTGCCCTGCAAGGAGCAAGGCACGTTGGCTGGTACCTTCCTCCAGAAAGCCCATCTTAAAATGAGGTTGACGGTTTTCAGGCGCGCAGCCGGCGTCATGCTCCTTGCGAATACGTCCAGTATTCGCCGCGTCACATTCCTTGGCTGCGCGCCTGAAAACCATCAACGCGAGCCCGTTTTAATTGAGGACACGCCCTAAGGAACCTCTTCATAAACTTTTGCCTTTAGGATTTAGCAGAGATTTCCTGGCTTCTGACTAGAAAATTGACTAAGCTAGCGCGTTTTTTATCAAGGCATTAAGCATGATGGCATCTGACTTTGAACGCCAAACGCACTTTATGGCGCTGGCATTAGCCGCTGCAGAACAAGCTCGCAAGCAAGGCGAAGTGCCAGTAGGTGCGGTTGTCGTGCGGGATGATCAAGTGATTGCCAGTGGGTTTAATTGCCCGATCAGTACACATGACCCATCTGCACACGCTGAAATGGTAGCGTTGCGCGCTGCGGCTAAAGCATTGGGTAACTATCGGTTGCCTGGTTGCGAGTTGTACGTCACGCTTGAGCCTTGCTTAATGTGTGCAGGCGTCATTATGCAAGCACGGCTTGCGCGCGTTGTTTTTGGTGCGCGGGATCCCAAAACAGGGGTCTGCGGCAGTGTGCTTGATACCTTTAATTCACGTCAGTTGAACCACCATACGCTAGTTGAAAGTGGGGTACTGGAAACCGAATGTGGACATTTGCTTAAAGATTTTTTTGCCGCTAAGCGCAGCGCGTTGCGAGCTGCTAAGGAAGCCTCTACGATATCGTGCGAGATAGACCATGGTAGACACTGATAACCCATTCAAGCATCGTACTTTTACGCTAATCGCTCCTTCTGGTTATCCGACAGATCAAGCTTCCGTGCAACGAGCTTTGAAGCGTTTACATGAACAGGGAGCGAGAGTAACGAATACGGTTGCGACGCAACGACGTTTTCAACGCTTTGCAGGGACGGATGCTGAGCGCCTGGCAGACCTTAATCAACTGGCTGACCCTGCACAACCATTACCGGATATCGTAATGGCTATACGCGGCGGTTATGGAGCTGCGCGTATTTTGCCGACGCTCGATTATGCTGGTTTGCAGCGCCGTTTAATGGGGCAACCCACTGTATTAGTGGGCCATAGTGATTTCACGGCGATTCAAATGGCTTTATTAGCCAAGGCTGGTTTGCCTACTTTCAGTGGGCCGATGCTATGCAGCGACTTTGGAGCTGAGGTGATTAGCAATTTTACGATGCAGCATTTTCAACAAATTTTGACGCAGCCTGCAATCACAATAAGAAGCGTGGCTGCGCAATCTCAATCAGCCAATGTGAGCGGCACGCTTTGGGGTGGTAATTTAGCGATTATCGTGTCTCTGATCGGTACTCCTTATTTTCCTCAAATTGATGGCGGCATTCTGTTTCTCGAAGATGTGAATGAATCACCTTTTCGCATTGAGCGCATGCTTTACCAACTCCATTACGCCGGTGTGCTAGCGCGACAACAAGCGTTGGTGCTTGGTGACTTTGGCGCCGGTCAGCAGGTTGAGCAGCAGATGAACTATGGTTTGTTAGAAATGATCGAACAAATCCGTTCGGTGATTGGCATCCCGGTCATTACCCATCTACCGTTTGGGCATTGTGCAGACTTAGTTACGCTTCCGGTGGGTGTGCCAGCTCAACTAATGGCAAATGAGCTGGGTTTTTCTTTAACTGTTAGAGATTATCCTTATCAGTCAATAAATCACGGCGCACAATTAAATCTATAAATGCGACCAAAATGACTCAATATGTCATTGACGCCTTGTTGAAGGGGCAAGCTCAATCTTTATCTAAGATGTCTCTTAATTATGGGAAACTATTTTTTTTGGCGGAGTAAGAAAGCGAAAATTTATATAGATGTGCGCAAGCTGTTATTACTTTTCTTAATCACATTCCTTTTAAATAGAAGCGCGTAATTCTGTTGGGGGATATGCTTCCCCCAGCAAAGCACGTTATTAAAGGGTGTTATTGTTTTATATAAATTTCCCCACCCCCCTCAGAAAACTCCAACGCTTTTTCGCGCATGTGATCTTGTAATACTTGTTCAGCGGAAATCTCTTTTTGTGCAGCAAAATCTCGAATATCCTGCGTAATTTTCATTGAGCAGAAGTGAGGGCCGCACATTGAGCAGAAGTGCGCGACTTTGGCTGACTCTTTGGGCAGCGTCGCGTCGTGATAGGCGCGTGAGCGTTCAGGGTCTAGGCTTAAATTAAATTGATCTTCCCAACGGAATTCAAAGCGGGCTTTGGATAATGCGTTATCTCGAATTTGTGCGCCTGGATGACCTTTGGCTAAATCTGCTGCATGGGCTGCAAGTTTGTAGGTGATTAATCCTTCTTTGACATCGTCTTTATTGGGCAGCCCTAAATGTTCTTTAGGCGTCACATAACACAGCATCGCCGTACCGTACCAACCGATCATCGCAGCACCTATGCCAGACGTAATATGGTCATAGCCTGGTGCAATATCTGTTGTGAGTGGCCCCAACGTATAAAAAGGTGCTTCTTGGCATAGCTCAAGCTGTTTATCCATATTTTCTTTGATCAGCTGCATAGGCACATGACCAGGGCCTTCTACCATTGTTTGAACATCATGTCGCCACGCGATTTGGGTTAGTTCGCCTAAGGTTTGCAGCTCGGCAAATTGCGCTTCGTCGTTAGCGTCGTAGATTGAACCAGGACGTAGCCCATCTCCTAGTGAAAAGCTGACGTCGTAGCTTTTCATGATTTCGCAAATTTCCTCGAAATGCTCGTATAGAAAATTTTCTTTATGGTGTGCCAAACACCATTTAGCCATGATAGAACCACCACGTGAGACGATGCCCGTCATCCGGTTGGCCGTGAGGGGTATGTGGCGCAAACGTACGCCAGCGTGGATCGTGAAGTAGTCAACGCCTTGTTCAGCTTGTTCGATTAATGTGTCTTTAAAAATAGACCAATTTAGTGCTTCGGCGCGTCCATTTACCTTTTCTAAAGCTTGATAGATGGGGACGGTGCCAATGGGCACTGGGCTATTGCGGATAATCCATTCACGTGTTTCATGAATACGTTTGCCGGTTGACAGATCCATAATCGTATCGGCTCCCCAACGTGTTGCCCAAATCATTTTTTCAACTTCTTCGCCAATTGAAGAAGTGACCGCAGAATTGCCGATATTCGCGTTTACTTTCACCAAGAAATTACGGCCAATAATCATCGGTTCGCTTTCAGGGTGATTGATATTGCTCGGAATAATAGCTCGGCCTCTAGCAATTTCATCACGAACAAATTCAGGTGTGATGTCTCTCGCTTCTATTTGGGTTAAAACATTTTGCATTCGTTCAACGCGTTGTCGCTCACTGAGTTGTGCGCCAAAGGCTTCGCCTGCATGTTGACGGCACAATAATTCGAGCATTTTTTGCCCCATCAAGCCACTTTCTTTTAGGCTTGTGATGTATTGCGCACGTTGCTGATTTTCTCGGATAGCGACAAATTCCATTTCAGGCGTGATGATGCCTTGCTTTGCTGCATGCATTTGCGTGACGTTAGTTCCGTTGCGTGCGCGTCGTGGTGCTTTCGGTGAGCCAGAGAAACGCCAGGGAGCCGACTCATTAGTTTGCTGCTGTTCTTGAAGCATGCGACTAAAATCGCTGGTATAGCCACTTAATAATTCTGTGTTTCCACGCTCTTCAATCCATGCTGAGCGAATAGACGGTAAGCCTTTGCGAATATCGATGGAGGCATCTAGGTCGGTATAAGGGCCTGATGTATCGTAAACATAAACGGGAGGATTAATTTCTTGCGGGCCCTGTGTTGACGTATCCGACTGCTTAATTTTGCGCATCGGCACGCATAGATCAGCGCGAGAACCTTTTACATATACTTTGTTTGAGTTGGCTAAGGGCTTGCGTAAATCAGTATCGATTTGGATATCAGTCGCAATAAATTCAGGCACAGTCTTCATGAGATACCTTTTATAAGAGTTAAATTTGTTGTCTTACAAACTTTAAAAAAGCGGGAGATAGCGTCAAAAAATGGCTCTCTAATTAACTGCTGTCTGTTAGCAATGCGATATCGGTAATTCCGCGTTCGTACAGCTGATATGCCGCTTGTGTAGCGCGCGTACCGCTACTGCAGACTAAAACGATTCTTTTATTTTGCGGAGCCCGCCAATTGGGTAGTGCATTTAGCGTGATACGCAAAGCTTGGGGGGCAATCAGCGTAGGTATTTCGTCGACGCCGCGTAACTCGATAACGCAATCTGAAAGCGTGATATCGGCTTTAGATATAAAAGGCGGTGCAGCGTCTGTTGGCTCTTGTGCTTGATCAAAACGGAATGAGGTGAAACGCCACTGGGCTAGATCAATTGATATTAAAAGTCCAATCGGCGAAGGGACATGACTCAATAAAGCAGAGAGTGCCATTTGCGCTTGCAACGCCCCCAACGTAGCTACCGCAGGCCCCATCACACCTATGGAGTTGCAATCTTGTTTCGCGCAAGGGAGCTTGGGGAACACAGCACGGTAGCTTGGCCCGTTACCGCAAAATCCACCGACATAACCTTTCCTACCGATGATAGAAGCGCTGATTAACGGTTTCTTTTGTGCATAACAGATGTTGGATAAAACATAAGTCACTGAAAAGCTATCTGCCGCATCGATAATTAAGTCAATATCCTGGATAGCGGCCGTTACCGTTGCAGGGGTAAGGCTTTGTTGATATGCGTCGACCCGGCATTCTGGGTTAAGGCGTTTTAAAAATTGAGCCGCACACATCGCTTTCGAGGTGCCGATATCAGCGACTGAATACAGCGTTTGTCGGTGCAAGTTATGCTCTTCAACAATATCGGCATCGTAAATACGTAAATATCCAATACCAGCACCAGCCAGATTGGGTAGCAGCGTGCTTCCTAGGCCACCTGCGCCAACTACCAGTACACGAGATTGAGCAAGGCGCTTCTGGCCAACAGCGCCTACTTCTGGCAAGCGTTGTTGACGATCATAACGGTTCATTGTGCTTTCCCTGCTGTGTTGCTGCGATCCATTCTTTACAGCGTATAACTGGATCTGCCGCTAATTGAATATCTGTCACCACTGCCGCGCTATCAGCTCCGGCTGCAAAAACAGCAGGAAGTCTCTCCGGGGTAAGTCCACCAATCGCAACTAAAGGCGTTGATTTCGCGATGCGTTTCCACTGCTTAATACGCTCTAGCCCTTGTGGTTCCCATTTCATTTTTTTTAGTTGGGTTGGATAGATTGGCCCTAATGCAATGTAAGCGGGGTTTTGCGAAAGCGCTTTGTCTAACTCGTCTTCATCATGCGTAGAAAGACCAAATCGAATACCAGCACGGCGTAGCGCAGGAAGATCAGCTTCCTGCATATCTTCTTGGCCTAAGTGAACAAAGTTCAGATCAAGCGTTAAAGCCAACTCCCAATAATCGTTTAGGATTAATTGCGCACCGTAACGCTGGCAGCAGGCTTTAGCGTTTACCACTTGCGTTCGCAGTTTCTCAGCGGGCAAGTCTTTGGCGCGTAGCTGTACCAGTTTTACGCCATGTGGCACGAGTTCTTGTAGACGTTCAGCGGTGCTCGTAATCAGATAGAAGCGTTCCATCAATCTAGCTCCGCTAAGCCAAATATAGGTGTCGAAGCGAACGCCATATCTCTTCGGGGCATCAGGCCTGCATGATGAGCCGCATAACCTGCCGCAATGGCATCTCGAAAAGCACTTGCCATGGCGACTGGATTTTTTGCTTTGGCGACAGCCGTATTCAGTAAAACTGCATCAAAACCTAGCTCCATGGCTAATGCAGCTTGACTTGGCGCGCCGATACCGGCGTCGATAATCAACGGAATATCACTAAAGTACGCACGCATCGAGCGCAGACCATCAATATTGCGCAGTCCTTGACCCGAACCAATGGGTGAGCCCCAAGGCATTAACACCTGACAGCCTGCTTCGAGTAATTTTTCGCCAAGAATCAGATCTTCTGTGGTGTAGGGGAATACCGCAAAACCTTCGCTGCATAAAATACGGGCGGCTTCTACTAGCGCAAAAGGGTCGGGTTGCAACGTATCGGTATGGCCGATGACTTCTAACTTAATCCAGTTAGTTCCAAATACCTCGCGCGCCATCTGTGCAGTGGTGACGGCTTCTTTCACGGTGTGGCAACCGGCAGTGTTTGGCAGGATTTGTTTATTCACCATTTTCAGAATATTTCTGAATGCTTCGCCAGCCTGGCCTTCACGGCGCAAGCTGACAGTAATGATCTCCGTACCTGACGTTTCAATAGCCTCAGTTAAAACAGTAGGGGAGGGATAGCCAGCTGTCCCTAATAGAAGTCGTGAATTAAGTTCTGCGCCGTAAAACATGCTAGCCCCCTTGCATCGGAGAAAGCACTTCTATCTTTGCGCCCTCGGTCAATTGGGTGGCTGCATAACCGCTCCGCGGTACAAATTCGCCATTCAGTGCGGTAGCTACGCAGGATGTGTCTAAATCCTGTTCATTAAGTAGATCGGCAATGCTAGTGGCATCAGTGGTAATCAATACACCGTTAAGTTCAATTTGCATGGATAAACTCCGAAGACAGTTGTTTGGCTAGTTGCGCTGCTAAAACGGGGGCGAGCAAAAAACCATGGCGATACATACCATTCACAAATATTTTTCCTTCGTGGTAGCGGATACGTGGCAAGTTATCTGGAAACGCTGGACGTAACCCAGCGCCAGTTTCAATCAGACGAGCTTCTGCGAAAATTGGATGTACGGTATAGGCAGACGAAAGTAGTTCCATCAACGCTCGTGCTGTGATGGGGCCAGCGTCATTGCTCTCAACCATCGTCGCGCCGACCATATATTGGTTTGCGCCGCGGGGCACGATATAGCAAGGGAAGCGAGGGTGAAGAAGGCGTATAGGACGAGAGAGATCGACACCAAGCGCTTCAACGATAAGCATTTCGCCACGCACTGCGCGTAGATCAGGAAGTTGTGTTGCAGCAGCGATGCCGCGACAGTCAATAATTTTTCCTGAAGGGCGCTGGTTATGAATTTCCACACCGTTGGCGATGAGCTTTTGGCGTAACTCAAGAAGCGCCTTTGTTGGATTAAGATGCGCTTCAGCTGGATAGAAAAGCCCCTGTGCAAAACGATTATCAAGATCAGGCTCTAGCGTGGTAGGGCTAACCCATTGATGGCCTTGTGTCAGTTGGGCAAATCTGTTTAATTCGCCAATATCTCTGGCTGGCGCAATAACTAACGTGCCTCGTTTGGCGACATCATTCACATGCGCTTGCCACCAATCGACAGAAGATTGTCCGTGAATTGTCACGCAGGCGGGTGCATGTTCTCCTTCGCAAAAAGGAGCGAGCATGCCGCCAGCCAACTGTGAAGCTGACTGCATACCGAAAGAGTCAATGACCTCGACTTTAGCTCCATACTCAATGAGAGTAGTGGCAACGCATAACCCAGTTACGCCTGCGCCTAAAACTGACCACATCGTGCTGAACGCTTAACTTGCGTAAAGGCAGAGACCAACTACGTGTTCGCGTTGGCGGTTTATTGATAGATATTCGTCATGAACTTTAAGCGAATAGCTTTGGCGGGATGAAGATAGGAATAAAGAAAATGTACGACTTAGATTAGATGAAGTAATTTGATTCACCGACTGCTCCTCGCGTTCCTAATTATTTAGGCCGTGGATAGTGGTGAAAGTAAGATGGGCTCTAACCCCAAGACAGACCAACAGAAAATTTGGTCTTAGAGTCATTCTCGAATGATTTACAACTATATTGCTCCTCTCGCTGATGCTGCTTGCGTGGTAGGACTTCACGTTGCAAATCACTGGAGAGAAGCTCTATTGGACACGCCCCTTGAAAAGGGTGGCATCCTTTTGTCTTCCTACACCAGCATCACTTGGCCAGGTTCAAAGGGTCGCTGAGCCAGGAATATCCTTTTCAGCCTCTCAGTCTCATTGGCGAGACTCCCCCGACGTTTTCGCGTTTATATCTTAGATCGGAGTTCGGGTCAAATTCTTTTGGTACCTAATCCAGTAATAAAATACTAATGCCCCCTTTTGCAATCGGTTGGAATTGCTGTGCCTGGGCTGATAATTTTTTGCTCCCTGGTTCGAATTTGTTAATTAGGCCGCTTTTCTCTTCGAGAACATGAAATAGAAAATATGTTTGTAAAAGATAAAAGAAAATGATCGGGGATGGAAAGATACACATACTTACCTGCAGCTCGCATGTACGCTTTTTGCAGGGTAACTTGTTCTAGTTTCTGTGCTTTAGATTAGCGGCGTATAGCCGAAAGACTTGGAGGGAAGGAAAGTGGTGCCAGAAAGAGGAATTGAACCCCCGACCTTCTCATTACGAATGAGCTGCTCTACCGACTGAGCTATTCTGGCACTTGATAAGGGCGCAATTATAGCGACCTTAATGGGGCGCTGCCAAGTTTCTAAACAGCAGTTTATATTTCTTCGTGATAGCGAGTCACACGTTCCACTTCGTTTTTTGAACCCAATAACACGGCGACACGCTGATGCAGGTGAGTAGGGACAATTTCTAAAATACGTTGCTTGCCGTTTGTGGCGGCGCCTCCGGCTTGTTCGATGAGGAATGCCATTGGGTTGGCTTCGTACATTAGACGTAGTCTGCCAGGCTTACTTGGGTCGCGTTGATCGGCTGGGTACATAAAAATGCCGCCACGATTCAGGATGCGATGCACATCGGCTACCATCGAGGCAATCCAACGCATATTGAAGTTTTGTTGTCGCACGCCGTCTTGACCGGCTAATAGCTCATCGATGTAGCGTTTAATAGGGGAATACCAATGGCGTGCGTTGGATGCATTAATGGCAAACTCTTGGGTATTTTCTGGAATACGTAAATCTTGTTGGGTAAGGATCCAAAGACCTGAATCTCGATCTAGTGTAAAGCAGTGCACGCCTTGGCCAATTGATAAAACGAGTACAGTTTGCGGCCCATACACGACATAACCCGCAGCAACTTGTTGAGTGCCCGCTTGCAAAAAAGATTGCTCAGTGGGTTTTGCATCCTCGGGGTTGCGCAAGATGGAAAAAATCGTGCCAATAGAGACGTTCACGTCAATATTGGAAGAACCATCAAGCGGGTCAAATAGGAGTAAATATTCACCTTGTGGATAAGCGGATGGCATCAGATGAATTTCTTCAAGTTCTTCTGACGCTAGGGCAGCGACAGTGCCGCGCCATTCATTGGCTTCTAGCAGAATTTGATTGGCGATGACGTCGAGCTTTTTTTGGGTTTCTCCTTGCACGTTTTGCTGCTCAAGGCTGCCCAAAATACCGCCAAGTGCGCCCTGGCCGACTTGATGGCTAATAATTTTGCATGCATTAGCCACGCCTTCTAGCAAAAGCTGTAAATTCGCTGAAATGGAATGAGGTTGCTGTTCGTTTAGGTATTGCGTGAGCGTTGTGCGGTTTTGCATTGACAAGATACTCCGAAAATCTTTTTCCTGATTAATTAGGCTTTCCCTGCATGCTTCTTCTATACAAGTTATAGCTAATTAGCGTAACAATGAATAAATAGCCAAGGAGCGACCAGGCAGGCAATGATAAACCTAGCACCGGAGCCGCTGGAGCTTCACATAAACCCGCTACTTTAAACACAAAAGGTAAATTTTTTGCTGGTGGTAGCTCATCTAAAATAGGCTGCAGCGCGTCAAAGCCGCAGCTAAGAAAAGGATGGGCCAATAGCCATAATTGCCGTACGGCTGCAGCAATGCCGCTGGCTGCTGTGATCAGGGTTAGAATTTGCGCAAGTCGCCGCATACATACGCCTCGTGCTGTGGCACCGAGCAAAGTGAAAAATGCAATCAGCAAATAGGCATAGCGTTGCAATATGCATAACGGGCAAGGGTCAGCATGTTGATAAAATTGAAGATATAAAGCTGCGCCGATAAGGGTGAGGCTAAATAAGCTTAAAAGAGCCAATAAGCGACGCTCACTGAGCAAAGAAAGTGGCTGATTCATTAAGAGAGTGTAGAGCGAGTGGCAAGTGCAAGATTGTAACGCGCTAAATAGGCTGCTTAATAAAATTTGGCGAGCAGTTATGGACACGGCTTTTAAAAAACGTTCAAAATGCGCATGCAATTTCTAATTGATATGTTAGAACTAGTTTAGGATGCCGCCGAGAGATCGCTAGTTGGACGAGGGCATAGTTGGATAAACCTTGCAGGAAGCGCAGTGGACTAAGCGTACATGAAGGTTCCGAGCACCGCCTGTCCCCACGGCCTTTTAGCAGATCACAAATAGGTTTTTAAAGCGCTGCAAAATCCCAAGGATTCGGCATACCTTTACCGTTAGTACATACGTAACTAATGTAAAAAAGAGAGGCCTCAGTCGATCATCCTGCCGCCCTTGGGATTTTGCAGCGCTTCTTTAAGCACAAAGGATTTTCTTACATGCATAACGCACACGTGATCGGTTTTATTCAAGATCTGGCGATAATCATGCTTATCGCCGGTGTGATTACCGTGCTCTTCCATATCTTGAAGCAACCTGTTGTGCTTGGTTATATCTTGGCCGGTATTATTCTTGGCCCACATACACCACCTTTTGAATTAATTCGAGATAAGCACACGATTCACATACTGGGTGAATTGGGCGTGGTCTTTTTAATGTTTTCGCTCGGACTTGAGTTTAATTTACGCAAACTTGCGAAGGTGGGTGTATCCGCTGTCATTGTCGCGCTATTAGAAATTACGGTGATGCTGTGGCTTGGCTATGAAATTGGAATTTGGTTTGGCTGGAAAGCGATGGATGCGCTTTTCTTGGGCGCTATGTTGGCTATCTCGTCGACCACCATTATTGTTAAAGCGCTCGATGAGTTAGGTTTAAAACGCCAACGCTTTGCCCAAATGATTTTTGGCATTTTGATTGTTGAAGATCTGTTAGCGATTGCGATGATCGCGCTCTTGTCAGGCATTGCAAGCAGCCGTGGTGTAGATGCTGGTCACATCATGTTGACGCTTGGCAAGTTAATGCTTTTTATGGTGGTTTCTCTAACAATCGGTATTTTGTTAGTACCACGCCTATTGCAATTTATTACCCGTTTTAAAAGTGATGAAGTACTACTTGTAGTCGTGCTTGGGTTGTGTTTTGGCTTTTGTTTACTCGTTGTACAGTTTGGCTACAGTATTGCGCTTGGTGCTTTTATAAGCGGCGCAATAATGGCCGAATCACGTGCTTTACAGTCAATCGAAAGAGTCGTTGCGCCGTTGCGCGATATGTTCAGTGCTATTTTCTTCGTAGCGATTGGTTTAATGCTCGATCCGCGTGTGCTCTCTCAATATGCTTGGCCAATTGCAGCCATTACCGTAGCCGTAGTGGTGGGTAAGGTAGCGAGTTGTGGTCTGGGTGCGTTGGTGGCGGGCCACAATGGGCGTACCGCGATGCGGGTCGGTATGAGCATGGCGCAGATTGGTGAATTTTCTTTCATTATTGCGTCACTGGGTCTTTTGCTAAAAGTAACGAGTGATTTTCTTTATCCAATCGCTGTTTCAGTATCGGTGCTAACCACGCTTTTTACACCGTACCTAATACGTGCTGCCGATCCACTCACATACAAGATTGGCAAATTATTACCACGTCCTTTTGTACGCATGTTTAATGCTTATGCGCAATGGCTATCTAATTTACAGCCTGAGGAAGAGGGCGCTACGTTGTTTAGGTTAATCCGTAGCACGATTTTGCAAATCGGCGTCAATCTGGCTTTGGTCGTCACGATCTTCTGGGGACTTTCTTATTTTGAAAAAAGCGCTCACTCCTGGTTAGCTAAATGGTTGCGGGAGTTGTGCTGGCAAAATGTTCTCCTGTGGAGCGTAGCACTGCTAATGTCGATGCCATTTTTGGTCGCTGTTTATCGTAAATTTAAATCACTCGCGATGCTATTAGCCGAAGTTAGCGTGCGCCCAGCGGTAACGGGCCGATTTACGAAAAGCATCCGTTGTGTGTTGGCCGAGTTGATTCCAGTGGCAGCGATGGGCGGTATTTTTTTGCTAGTCGCCGCGTTAAGCAGTAGTATTTTGCCGCCTGCTCATTTGCTTATTCTTGTATTACTGTGTGCGGTTATTTTGCTATTCATTATGTGGCGCTGGTTCGTGCGCATTCATGCGAAATTACAAATTGCTTTACACGAAACGCTTAAACCTCATTCACAGGAAGTCGATTAATGGTTTCCCCTTCGCCTGCTCCCCATTCGCACAGTACATTGATTGATAAAGCATCTGGTGCTGCGTCTGCGAATACATCTAAACATCAACATAAGCATGGACATGGTCACCACCACCATCATCATCACGGTAATCCAAGCACAACAAATACAAGCGCGTTTGTACTAGCGAGTTTGGGTTATGCAGTAATCATTGGGATGCAAGGTGTATATGGTTGGCTTGCGAATTCAACCGCGTTATTAGCCGATGCTGGCCATAATCTTTCCGATATGTCGGGTTTGTTGCTAGCGTGGGGCGCTGTCTGGCTTTCTCGAAAAAGACCTTCTACCGATTACACATTTGGCTTGCGTAGCTCATCCATTCTTGCCTCATTAGCCAATGCAGTACTGTTGCTGTTAGCCTCAGGCGCGATTGTTTGGGAGGCAATACAACGCTTGCGTCATCCAATGCCTGTGACGGGAACGCTAGTCTTCGTGGTGGCCATTACAGGTATGGTCATCAATAGCTTTTCTGCGTGGCTTTTTATGAAAGGCAGCAAACATGATCTCAATCTGCGCGGCGCATTTCTACATATGATTAGCGATGCCGCCATTTCGGCAGCTGTTGCGATTGGCGGATTAGTCGTGTGGGCGACTGGATGGCATTGGCTTGACCCAGCTTTGGCGATTATTGTGGTGCTTGTGATTGTTTATGGCACTTGGGACTTATTACGTGATGCGATACGGCTTGCACTCAATGCGGTGCCAGCTCATATAGACACACAGCGTATTGAAACTTATCTTGCGAGTCTATCTGGTGTTGAAAGTGTGCATGATTTGCATGTATGGGGACTATCCACTACCGAAAGCTCGATGACCGTACATCTCGTGATGCCGAATGGGCATCCCGGAGATGATTTTCTTGATCGAGTTGTACATACACTAAATCACGATCATGCCGTGCACCATGCCACGATCCAAATTGATCTTGGTACGAGTACACACAGTTGCGCGTTGCATTAAGCAATGCTTTCTTTTAAAAATCAGTTTTTATCAATACGTAAGCAGACTTGTACTAGCAATGTGAAAAAAAATGCAGTAGAATTCGCGCCTTGTTGTGAAGTGATTAAAAAATTAATTACGAAGATTGATTGTAAAATCAGTTACGTAAATCTAATCGCTTGCATTCATTAGGAATAGGGTGCTTAGCTCAGTTGGTAGAGCGGAGCCCTTACAAGGCTTAGGTCGGGAGTTCGAGCCTCTCAGCACCCACCATCTATTCCTATCTCTTCCTGTTAATGACAGTCATTAGACTTAAACAATCGGTTTAACGTCTTTCTCTAGCTAATACGCTTAGCATATCCATTAAAGATTATTTAGCCTCTTATCTGCGCTGCCGATTTTTCAAGCATGCAATGCTATCCAAGTGTTGTTATCAGTGTTACCCATTAATTTGGAATTCAGGCTTTCCTGAGTAAATGGCGAGAGCATGAATATGGTATAAATAAGCCCGCTTAAAAATAGATCTTTACGACATAAAGAAATCACCACCCGCTAGGGAAACACTGGATAAACCGAGAGACTTCCTTGTGGTACTAATGCACTGTCCGCGTCACATATCTTGCTCTCCGTTTATTCAGCGCCTTCCTAGGTTTATTTAGCGGCTTTTTAAACAACTTATTAGTTTTTTTACCTTTTCGCATGCTTGATTTTTTTCGTAACCATAAACGTCTAATGCAAATTCTGCTCGCGCTGTTTATTGTGCCGAGCTTAGGGTTGGTTGGGGCGCAAGGATTGCGCGGTTTTTTTGATGACCGTGCAACGGTTGCCAAAGTAAATGGACGCCCGATTGCGCGGCAAGAATACGAAGTGGCTGTGCATGATCGGTTAGCGCGTATTCGTCAAATGCTCGGGAGTGCATTTGATGCTAAAACGATGGATACACCGGAGATTAGACAAGCGCTGCTCGATAGTTTGATTCAACAGCATATGTTGAGTGATGAAATTCAACGTAAGCATTTGACTGCTTCTGATAACGCAGTGCGTAAAGCAATTTTTGAAATGCCCGCTATTGCGCAATTGCGTAAACCTGATGGAAAAATTGATTTAGACAAATATCAGCGCTTTCTTGCGGCACAGCGACTCACCCCAGAGCAATTTGATAATCGTGTGCGTGCGATGCTCGCGAGTGAGCAGATTAGCGATAGCATTGAGGCGAGCGCTTTTATGCCTAAAGCCTTGGCTGAGCGTCTGGTAGCGCTGTCTGAGCAACAACGCGAAGTGCAGTCACTCGTACTACGCGCAGCTGATTATCGCCATAAAGTGCAATTAAATGATGCTGACTTGCAACAGTATTACGATGCGCATCCAAATGAATTTACTAAGCCTGAAACAGCGAAAATCCAATATGTGACCTTAAGCGCAGCGGCGCTTGCTAAAACGATAGAGCCGACTGAAGCCGAACTGAAAGAGTATTATCAAGATCACCTTGCTGCTTATCGCACTGAAAAACAAATACGCGCGCGGCATATTTTGCTGTCAGTACCGGCTCAGGCTAGTGCGACTGAACGCGCTGAGGCACGCAACAAGGCGCAAGTATTGAGAGAGCGCTTACATGCCAATCCAGAGCAATTTGCTCAACTGGCGCGAGAAAATTCGCAAGATCCAGGCTCAGCAAGCAAAGGAGGGGATTTAGGTTATTTCGGCCCGAATATGATGGTGAAAGCTTTTGAAACGGCGGCTTTTAAACTCAAACCACAAGAAATAAGCAGCGTCGTTGAATCCGACTTTGGTTATCACTTGATTCAAGTGACAGAGATAAAACCTGCTGTCTATCGGCCATTTGATGAAGTTAAACCCACTATTGCAGCTGCGTTGCAGAAGCAAAAAGTGATACGTCAATTTGCAGAGCAGGCTGAGCAGTTCTCAAACTTGGTCTATGAACAGGCTGATAGCTTAAAGGCGGTGGCTGACAAGTTTAAGTTGACCATCCAAACGGCAACGGTTAAGCGCGAGCCCAATCCATCATTACCGCCAACCCATCCACTGAGCCAAACAAAGCTTTTAGCTGCGATATTTGCTGAGGACGCCCTTGAGAATAAGCACAATACCCCGGCTATTGAAGTAGGTGATAACACGCTGGTCGCTGCGCGTGTTATCAAGTATCAGCCAGCAGCAGTGCAGCCGCTTAATCTAGTCAAGCAGCAATTGCAAGCTAAAGTCAGCGCTATTCAGGCCGCAGCACAAGCCCGTCAGGGGGGGGTAAATAAGCTTACTGCTTTGCAGAAAACACAGACAACTGAAGGTTTTTCTGCTCCTACCACGGTCTCACACGCTAATGCGAAAGGGTTGCCCCCTGTTGCAATGGCAGCTATTTTTAAAGCAGATTTCAATGCACAAACCCAAGGTAAAGTAGCACCGAAATATGTTGGCGTTGATCTAGGTCTTGATGGATACGCTATCTATCGTATCAATTCAGTGCATACGCCTAAGGTTGATCCGCATCTACTCATTTCTGCTCAGCAACAGCTTGCACAAATGAATGGACAAAGCGAAATGAATGCCTATCTTGCGTCATTGCGCGCACGTTCTAAAGTTAAAGTTTACAAAGTGCCTGCAGCAGAGGCAGATGAGTAGTCATCACAAATCTAATTGATAGAGACAGGCCGTTATTGTTGAGCGGCCTGTTTTGCATTAAGCGTACTCATTAACGCTTATTGAAATCAGCTAATTTAACCTGCGCTCGTGCAATGAGCGCGCGGGTTGATGAATCATGATTAACGACGCTGGCGCTTTGCGTCGTTAACATTTTCTCAATATCTTTACTCAATGTTTTACCAAGTTCCACTCCCCATTGATCGAAAGGATTGATATTCCAAACAGTGGCTTGCACGAATACTTTATGTTCATAAAGCGCAATTAAGGCGCCCAATGAGCTTGGCGTGAGTGCATCGAGCACAATGGTGTTGGATGGCCGATTCCCCGCAAACATTAGATGTGGCGTTAACGTTGTTTTTTCTGTTCCGGCTAAGTGGGCTGCTTCTTCTTGAGTACGGCCACGCATTAATGCTTCACTTTGTGCAAAGCAGTTGGCGAGTAATTTCAAGTGGTGGTCAATGTATTGATGCTCAGGGGTTAAGGCTACGATAAAGTCAATCGGGACAATGGTTGTACCTTGATGCAGCATTTGAAAAAACGCATGCTGTCCATTGGTGCCAGGCTCGCCCCACAGCACAGTCGCAGTTGCATAGTCGATATGCATGCCATCTGTATTCACAGACTTGCCATTACTCTCCATTTCAAGTTGCTGCAGGTAAGCTGGCAAATGACGCAATGCATGCGCATAAGGCGCGATCAACTGTGTTGAAAAATTAAAAAAGTTTCGATACCAAACACCAAGTAAAGCGAGAACAACAGGTAGATTGCGCTCAAGAGGTGCGCTGCAAAAGTGCTCATCCATCAGCCGAGCCCCTGCTAATAACGCATCAAAATGGTCAGGGCCGACTAATAGCATAATGGCAAGTCCTACTGCCGACCATAAAGAATAACGTCCGCCTATCCATTCCCACATAGCAAACACATTCTCTGGCGCGATGCCAAACTGGATTGCCTGTGCAGCATTAGCCGTTACTCCTACACAATGCTGTACCAATTTAATTTCAGGCACACCATTGTCCATTAGCCATGCGCGTATAGAACGGGCGTTGGTAAGTGTTTCGAGGGTCGTGAAAGTTTTCGAAACAATAATGACGAGCGTGGTTTCTGGATCAATCTGTTGCAGTACATGTTGCAAATCAGTGCCATCTACATTCGTGACAAAGTGCATTGAGAGCTGCTCATGCCCCAAGTGCTTGAGTGCCTCGCAAACCATCTTAGGGCCTAAATCAGAACCACCAATCCCTAAGTTCACAATATGTCGAATTGGCTTGCCCGTATGGCCCAACCATTGGCCAGTGCGCACTTGTTGCGCAAAGGCGGCCATTTTTTTATGTTCTTGTTGTATCTGGTCGGCATAGGGGGCATCAGCGCTGCGAGCGCGTAGTGCTGTGTGTAAAGCAGGACACTGTTCGGTGATATTCACATTGGAGCCGGCAAACATCGCGTCACGCTGCTCTTCTACACCGCTTTCGCGGGCTAACTGAAACAATAGTTGAAGCGTTTGATCCGTGATTCGGTTTTTTGAAAAATCTAATGTAATGCCGCCCCCTTCGAGAGTAAAACGCTGAGCGCGAGTAGGCGACTGATCATGGTCAGAGGCAAACCAGTCACGCATAGACTGATTACGTATGATGCGATAGTGAGCTTCTAGTGCGAGCCAAGCAGGCAATGAAGTTGGATGGGGCATAAGCCTTTGTAAAAGAAGAGAAATAAAACAGATAGTTAGACAGGGGTTATAAGAAAAGCTCAAGGACCTTTGCAGAGGCCTTAAGAGCCTGCTTAGGCTCTCCCTGTTAGCTTTGTATCTTTACTATCAATACAGTAAAGGGGGTGCAAGAGCGCAAGGGAGAATCTAAACGGATTCTTAGAATTGGCCTGCCGTGCTAAATATTAGTACGGCAGAACGTCGTTTTTTATTCTTTAGCCTTTAGGGTTATGTAGAGGTTCCTGAAGTATAAGGGAATAGTTAACGCATATAAGCCATGATTCGCGCATTTCAGAAAATTCAGCGAATCAGTTGATTAAATAACCGACGATATCGTGGGGCAATTTCGCTAGCAGTGAGGCCGCTCGGCCCATCTGCTGCGCTTGCTAGAGACTCAGCAGCTCGCCCATGTAAAAAGACAGCAGTAAGGGCAGCTACAAAGGGTTGCATGCGCTGTGCTAATAGCGCACCGATTAAGCCACTTAACACGTCACCGGTACCGCCCGTAGCAAGCGCCGCATGGCCGCTTTGATTGACGACCATTGATCCATCTGGTGAGGCAATGACTGTGCCGCTTCCTTTAAGGATAGTGATCGCCGAGAATTTTTGAGTCAGCTCACGCGCAGCTTCAAGTCGATTGTTTTGTATCGTTTGCACATCACAGGCAAGCAGTCGTGCGGCTTCAAGTGGATGTGGGGTGATGACTGTCGTGCCGTTACGCTGTGCAACTGTCTGCGCAATATGAGCCTGCTTGGCGATCAGATTAAGACCATCAGCATCGATTAGCAGAGGTTTTGCTGTGCTGAGAATCTCTTCAAGCGCTGTTTGTGCTAGCTGGCTTTGCCCTAGGCCACAGCCAATTACAAATGCACTGCTGGTATCGTTGATATGAGGCTCATTATTTTTATTTTCTGCTGCACGTGGTATGAAGCGATGCAGCATGAGCTCGGGGTAAAGTGGATCGTAAGGAAAAGGGTGTTCGCTAAGTAGTGCCACTTGGACTTTGCCAGTACCTGCTAATAATGCAGCCCGAGCTGACAGGATGGGAGCACCGGATAAGCCATTGGCTCCCCCTATCACTGTTAGGCTGCCAAAGGTTCCTTTATGAGCAAGATGAGAGCGTTCTGGTAAATGTTGGGTAAAAAGTTCGGGGGCATTTAGCCAAATTTTTGAAGTAGTGAAAGCAGAGGCAGCAGAGGGGGTTCCCGCTTCAAGTTCCAGCGGCGCAATAGCAACATCCCCAGCATAATCGCGTCCACTTCCTGTATATAGGCCAGGTTTGGCCCCAATAAAAGTAATCGTGTAGGTAGCCTTGATGGCTATGCTATGAGGAATAACCTGGCCCGTATCACTATTTAAGCCGCTTGGTATGTCTAGTGCTAATACGGCTCCTCCTTGCTCTTTCCATCTCAGGATTCGTTCGGTTATTTGCGCAAAAATACCGTCGAGCGGGCGGGTTAACCCAATGCCAAATAATCCATCGACAACCCACCTGTAACTCACCAGTTCCTCATCGCTTGGCAAGTCAGTCACTATTGGAACGCCGGCTGCACGAGCTACTTGTAGCGCATGGCGTGCATCATCGGTCTTTACTTCAACCGGCATGCAAACTTTAACTTTCATGCCCTGCTGATGTAGGATGGTTGCCGTAGCAAGTGCATCACCCCCATTATTGCCTGGACCTGCAGCTAGCCAAATATAGCGCTTTTCTGGCGGAATACCTCCTAGCTGATGCTGAAGAAGAAAAGCAGCCGCTTCGCCTGCTCGTGTCATCAACGTAAAGGGGGGTAAAGCAAGCGCCGCTGCTTTCTCAAGTGTACGCAGCTGGGCTATGGTATATAACGGTAACGCCATACCATGCGTATATGAAACTAATGGAGAAACCATAATAGAACTCCGCATAAAACCTGTTTAGGCTTTTCTTAGAACCTTTGCGCCAGTTGGTACTGTCTGCATTGGCGCATGATTACAGGGAAAAGACTAAACAGGTTTTTTAAGATGTTTAAGTTTTCTCTAACGCACTCGCCTTTCCTTGCCGTACTAGTTGTACTGGCAATAAAGGCGCAAGCCTACCAGGAAAACGTGAAACAGGTTCTTAAGTTATGCTCTATTATCGTTAAACTACTATTATTGCTGTAGCGCTGCAAAGATCAGGCAAGCTTCTCAATATAGCGTTGAAGGTTAACTCTCCACTTCAACACTAGGCTCAAAACGTGCCGGTGAAAGTGCTGCAAGTGTAGCTTCATCCAACTCAGGTGCATGTCCACTAATCATGTCCGCCACAACCTTGGCCGTACCACAAGCAAGGCCCCAACCGCTTGGACCATGAGCGATATTGACGAATAAACGCGGATTAGATGACACACCTACAATAGGTAAACCATCTTCAGAAAGTAAGCGGCGATTATCCCAGTTACGTCTAACGGATAACTTTAGCGAGCCTGGCAACCAATTCTGTGTAGTTTGTTCTATCTTCTCTAACAAATGTTGACGTAGCTTATTGGGTTTGGGTGAGCCCTTAGGTAAAGGTTGAGGCATAGCTGCGCCAGCGATACGAATGTGGTTATTCAAGCGTGTCATCGTGATTTGCTGTATCGGATCAACCACGGTCATTTGCTGAGCCGTTTCTTGGTTGGCTATGGGTGCAGTCATCGCATGACAGCGTACTGTATGCAAAGGCAGCTTTAGTCCAGCATGGGCGAATAATGCAGGACTATCAGCGCCCGCTGCAATGACAATTGCATCTGCTGAAATGGTTTCAGTTTCAGTGGATGGCTTTTTGACCGAGGTATGCTCGCTCGCATAGTCACGCTGCGCAAACTCTACAAATACTTGGCTGTCATCAATACACAAATGCATCACTTCTCGCCCGAGCAATAATCTCGCCCCTGCCTCATCAAGAATGCGTTTAAGTTGCTTGGTAAAGAGCGGGCAATTAGCGCTGCGCTCGTTAGGCAACAAGGCCCCGCCAGCAAACGGCTCCGAGCATAGAGATGGTTCTAGCGAGAGGCATTCATCCATGTTTAAGAAACGATGCGGATATTGCTGTTGCGCTAAAAGCGCTAACGCTAAGCGACCACATTTAAGATCAGGAGGAGAATGGAATAGATGCAGCACGCCTGTGCGTTGCTCATATTCAAGTGCATGACGCGCTTCAATTTCAGCCAAAGCTGCGCGTGATAAATCAACAGCTGGTTTAATGCGCATATACTGCGTCGCAAAATGCTCTAAACGCAGCTCATTTTGTTGCTGAATGCGTTGTTGTTCTTCAAGGCTTAGGCCTGAACCAAACAATTTTTTACGATAGCCGCTGAACCAGCCTTGGCGCCTGTTAGGCAAGTCCAACAAGCTACTTGGATGCAAGCCAGCATCTAGTGGGGTAGGGAATAGCAGGCCACCATGACCGAAAGTGGCTTCTTGCGCCACCGTCGCATGACGATCAATTAAGCAAACGCGGTGTCCGCTTGTCTGGAGCCAGTATGCGGTAGCCACACCGGCAATGCCACCGCCAATCACAATGACATTCATAGATGCGAACTGCCAGCTCCATTAATGGCTGGTAACGAGTAAATGTTGAGCAACCTCATGCTGTCCTTGCGTTGTCTAGTAAATCCGCATTATTTTGAGGATGATCAAAGCATCAGATAAATTGGATTGCTCCCAAATGGAAGTGAGAGGATGTTCAACGTGTAAGGCTAGTTCGTAGCGGTGGCTTTATGACAAATCTGGTTATAGGCTACCAGTGCCGTGAAAGTCTGCTAGATTGAACGGGAAAGGGCGGTTTTATGGAAAAGCGAAGATGGCTTGCGTTACTTTTTTCGTGAAAGTAACGCAAGCAGTTTGGGTAGAGAAGAAATTGATCGTACAAAAATACGGCAAAGAGGTTGCCGTTATTTATCGCGCCGCTCGCTATTTATTCGATATTTCTCTAGAAGAAACTGATTACTGAATTTTGGCATGAGCGCGCAAGTTGTCGATAAAATTTTGTAATTTTTCTTGTTGTATTTGTTGAGTCAACTGAGGTTTGATTTGCTCAAAAGGCGGGGCTTTAAGAGCACGTGTATTGTCAACACGAATGATGTGCCAACCAAATTGAGTACGTACGGGTTGTTGCGTTATTTGGCCGGGCTTCAAACGCGTTGCGCTTTGGGCAAATTCAGGTACAAAAGTTTGGGGTACTGCCCAATCTAAGTCACCACCGTTTTTGGCAGAGCCTGGATCCTTTGAATATTGCTTGGCTAATTCTTCAAAGCTTGCGCCATTTTTAATTTTGCTAATTAGCTCCTTCGCTTGGGCTTCGTTATCTAACAAAATGTGATGCAAATGGTATTCTTTATTTCCCATTTTTTGCGTCAATGCCAAATAGGCAGCGCGTAATTCGGCATCGCTGGGTTTCTGCTGCCAAAAATCTTCAATTAATGCACGAATCACCACGCTTTGCTGAGCAATCGCTAGCTGCGCTTTTATTTCTGGCCGATTGGGTAGGCCACGACGTGCTGCTTCTTGCATCAGTATTTCTCGATTAATCAGCTCTTCACGTACTGCCGAATGCAATTCTGGTGTATCAGGCTGACCTTGACGCCTAAATTCTTCTAACAACGCATTTGCGCGCGTTGAAGGAATGGGAGCGCCGTTAACGACAGCAACATTTTGCGCGTGAGCAAAAAGGGGTGTTGAGAGAGTAGTTAATAAAAAAATCAACGTGCTCGGTAGCCAAGTGTATTTGCGTGTCATTTAAAGCTCCTTATCTGGTTGGCAGTGATTGTATCGCTGCTTTTATGAGCGTTGTTTAGGCTTTCCCTAGCGCCCTTACGCTGCCTTGCCGTACTAGCTGTACTGTCTGCGGCAGCGCAAGGCGCCTAGGAAAACCTTAAACAAGTTCTATGATCTTTTTTGTTCGTTGAATTCTGCAGGGGTATAAGCAGTGATCGCTAACGCATGAATACCTGCTTGCATAGCGTCAGCTAACGCTTGATAAACTAAGCGATGGCGTTCCACTTGAGATTTACCAGCAAAAGCAGAAGCAATAACAGTGATGCTGAAGTGACCACCGTCAGCTGCACCTGCATGCCCTATATGTTTGGCGCTATCGTCCTGAATAATTAGCTCAATAGGAGCAAGTTCATCATTAATACGGGTTTTGATAAAGGCGATAGGGTCATCAAGGTGTTTTGACATAGGGATGCTTTTGATTGAGTCAAAATGAAATTCAAAAAATGTGGAGTAGGCTGGAAGCAGTGACGCGTCTGTTTTAGGTTAAGCGGATTTTTTTTACTCTAATCTTCTGAACTTTCTCGTACATATTTCGTTAACCAAAAACTTTGCCCAATGATAAAGATCAGCATGCATAAGCTAGAGCCGAAGAGTTTGAAATTAACCCACATTTCGGTTGACAAATAATAAGCAATAACTAGATTGAATCCACCCAACACAACAAAAAAAATGGCCCATGCTAAATTGAGGTGATTCCAAACCTGCTCAGGTAGAATGATTTTACTGCCCAGCATACCTTTGATTGGATTTTTACGAAAACCAAGTTGGGCCGCGACCATCACGATAGAGAACAGCCAATACAGTACGGTGGGCTTCCATTTAATAAAAGCCTCGTTATGAAAAACGAGAGTAGCACCGCCAAATACAGTAATCACCGCTAAATTGACCCATAGCATTGTGTCAACCTGACGTTTGCGCCACGCAACCCAAACAATTTGCAGTAAGGTTGCAACAATCGCAGTAGCAGTAGCCGTAAAAATACCCCAAAACTTAAAAGCGATAAAAAATAGAAGCAGCGGGAAAAGATCAAATAAAAATTTCATAGTGTTTTGCTTAAGTGAATGTCTTGCTGCTTTATAAGTTTGAATAATTGCTGCTTAAAAGGTGCTGCCTAGATTGTGCAATGCAGCCTCAAAGATCATACAAAATTTACTTAGAACTATCGTGTGGCATGAATTGTAGCGCAGCTGAATTGATGCAATAGCGTAAACCAGTAGTCGGTGGGCCATCAGGAAAAACATGTCCAAGATGTGCATCGCATGCTTGGCAGCGCACTTCTGTGCGTAGCATGCCATGAGAGTGATCGACTTTTTCTTCGATTATCTCGTCTGTGACAGGATGATCAAAGCTAGGCCAGCCGCACCCTGCATCAAACTTTGCATTAGCCTCAAAAAGCGGTGCGCCGCAGCAGATGCATTGATACATACCATCTTCCCAGTGGTTCCAATACTGACCAGTAAAAGCACGTTCAGTGGCCCCCTGACGCGTTACTTGATAAGCTGTTTCTGGTAATTGTTCGCGCCACGCAGTATCCGTCTTGTTTATTTTTTTAGTAAGAGAGGAGGGCTTAGTGTCAGACATCGCTTTGCCTTACTTGAAATCAATGAATTTGCTTTTTTGAAGAGAACAAATACAAGAAGCTTAGCTTCTTTAATAAAGTAGTAGCAATTATCGTAGCCAGAAGGGCAGCCTTCAGTTTTAGTCATGCAGCTGATATTACCTCTCTTAACGATGTATTTGCCGGCATCGTTTATGCCGGCAAATACAAACCTTCTAGCGTGACTAAATTTCATGCCATTTCTGGTATTTCGTAAGGCAGTGATAGCAATTCAAGTATAGGGCCATCAGCACTGCCTGCATGAAGTACGCCTTGCTTGAGCATGCTAAGTTGTAATTGCACTAAACAATCGACACCTCCAGTTGGCGCAGGTGCTGCATTAACAATGATGCCGCAGGCTTGGCTTGGTTCTTCTGAGTGGTAGATTTCAACTCCAGGTTGAGCAAATTCAATATGAGCAAGGAATGTACGCCGTCTGACCACTCCACGAAACTGTAAGCGCGCTACCACTTCTTGACCTGGCCAACAGCCTTTACGGAAATTAATCCCCCCAATTAATTCAAAATTAACCATTTGTGGAACAAATTTTTCTTGAGTGGCTTGTGTAATGCGTGGAATCCCTGCTTGAATATCGCACCAGTCCCAAACAGTGGAAGGCACGCGAGTTAAATGAGAGGCAAGTAACGCGGTATGAACGTCGCTAGCTTCTTGTGTTGTAATCCATAGATAACGTGTAGGCCCTAACGTGGTAGGTGCGGCATCGACCAGGGTGCTAGAGACATCAGTTAAGCGGATCAATGTGCCAGCTGCACTTTCCGCTTTTTCATACTTAGCTTGCGGTATCGTAGGGAAGAGCGACGCAAGAATAGGTTCGACATTCCCCATCAATCCTATTAGTGCAAGCTTTGATGTGGTGTCATTTAATTTGACTTTGCTGCGCAAAATAAACATCGATAGACGTTTTTGTACATCAGCTCGCAGATCAGATGGCAGCATCAACTGAATCGTTTCGTTCGTATGCCAAAAAAGAAATGATGCTAACAGCCGTCCTTTAACCGAACATAGCCCTGCTAACTGAGCCTGATTAGGGGAAAGATTTTTTACATCCTGCGTTAATTGATTATGTAAGAAAGTAGTGGCATCGATACCGCTAGCTTCGATCACATCAAATTGATCAAGCACTGTAAAAGCGCCACCGCTGCGCAGCGCGTCAAATGGATTTGCATGAGGCATAGTTTGGCTGGAAGAAGGAGCAGAAGTAGGCATAATTTTTTGATTGAAATAAAAGCATTTTACTGGGTGCTTTGTATTAAGAAAGTACATGTTTAGTATTAGCACATTAACCTTGTGGCTAATACTCCGGCAAGTGCGTGGGTGTTAATATCCTTATTCAAGTTATTTCATTTGCTCTGAATGTAGGCCAAAGATGAGCGTCAAAGTGTTTCTATATGATTTTAAGGACAACAAGCATTTTTGCTGCTAGTGCGACTTGCATTTGCTGCGAAACATAGTGTCGCTCAATAAGGCGTATAAAGGTTAGTAAAAAATACCATGCAAGAAAATCCCTCGCTTATTGAAGTCGAAGTTTGCTATGCATTAGCTGGGCATCAAACCCTTTTACAGGTGAAATTGCCAGCTGATGCCACGGTGCAGCAAGCGATAGAAGCTTCAGGTCTACTTAAACTGCATCCAGAAATTGATTTGTCTAAACAAAAAGTGGGGATATTTGGCAAGCTCAAATCGCTTCAGACGGCGTTAATGATGCATGATCGGGTGGAAATTTATAGGCCGCTAAAAATTGAGCCGAAGTTAGCACGGCAGCAGCGTGTAGCTAAAGCCCGGGCAGGGGGTTCTAAAGAAGGGCGTAAATGGATCGCTAAACGCACTTATACATAAATTAATAGAAAATCTCTTTGGAGGCTTCGTCACAAGAAATGCTGCGGTTAGACAGTACATTCACATTAACCCTAAAAAATATGTAGTTAATTATCCTGTTGCTAGGGGCTCTCAACAGAGATGCAATCAATCGCCGCCTCTAATGAAGATACTCCTCAAACTCTCATCATAATATTCTTACAATATTACGCTATCACGTATAATCCATCTTTGTGCCTACAGGATGGGTTATGCGTCTGATTCAAAAAGCTCTTACTTTCGACGATGTGCTGCTTGTGCCAGCTTTTTCGAAAGTTGTTCCCCGTGATACTTCCCTTAAAACTCAATTTACCCGCCGTATTTCTTTAAATATACCTTTGGTTTCAGCGGCGATGGATACGGTCACTGAAGCCAGGCTAGCCATTGCAATGGCGCAGCAGGGGGGTATCGGTGTTATTCATAAAAATTTATCAGCGGCTCAGCAAGCGAGCGAAGTGAAAAAGGTTAAGCGCTTTGAAGCGGGTGTGGTAAGTGATCCGATTACTTTGCCACCCACAGCCAAAGTACAGGATGCGTTAACGCTTGCTGAACAATATGGTATTTCTGGCTTTCCGGTGGTTGAAGGAACAAAGCTAGTTGGTATCTTAACGAATCGAGATCTGCGCTTTGAAGGCCGCTTAAATGCGCCTATCACCACCATTATGACGCCACGTGAGCGGCTGATTACCGTGCAAGAAGGCACGCCTCTCGCGAAAGCTAAAGAATTGATGCATGAACATCGACTTGAGCGCGTGTTAGTGGTTAATCAAGCATTTGAGTTGCGTGGCTTAATCACCGTTAAAGATATTTTGAAAGCGACTGAGCATCCATTAGCCTGTAAAGATCAACACGGTCAGCTACGGGTAGCAGCGGCTGTTGGCGTGGGCCCCGATAATGAAGAGCGGGTTGAATTGTTAGTGCAGGCGGGGGTTGACGCAATCGTAGTTGACACAGCGCATGGTCATAGTCAAAGCGTACTTGAAAGAGTGCGCTGGATTAAACAAAACTTTCCACAAATTGATGTGATAGGCGGCAACATTGCTACCGGTGCAGCTGCGCAAGCATTGGTTGAACACGGTGCAGACGGCGTTAAGGTAGGAATTGGGCCAGGTTCAATTTGCACAACACGTATTATTGCCGGTGTAGGTATGCCGCAAATTACTGCGATTGCAAACGTATACGAAGCGTTAGCTGGCTCAGATGTGCCAGTGATTGCCGATGGCGGTATTCGCTATTCAGGAGATGTTGCAAAAGCACTTGCAGCGGGCGCCCAAAGCGTGATGATGGGCGGTATGTTCTCCGGCACCGAAGAAGCTCCGGGTGAAGTTTTCCTGTATCAAGGACGCTCTTACAAATCGTACCGAGGCATGGGTTCAGTCGGTGCGATGAAAGAAGGTGCAGCAGATCGCTACTTTCAAGATAGTTCAGCCAATGTTGATAAGTTGGTGCCAGAAGGTATCGAAGGACGAGTTCCTTATAAAGGAAGTGTCAACGGAATTATTTTTCAGTTGATTGGTGGTGTGCGTGCAAGTTTGGGTTACTGCGGCTGCCAGACTATTCAAGAGTTACATGAAAAGGGTAGCTTTGTTGAAATCACTGCATCTGGCATGCGCGAGTCCCATGTTCATGATGTACAGATCATGAAAGAAGCGCCTAATTACCAAGTTGATTGAAATTCATCAATATTTAAGCAGGTTTTAAACGCCTGCTTAATTTTTTCTAAAAACCTCCCAGCTACGCTCATGCACGACAAAATTCTTATTCTCGATTTTGGCTCTCAAGTTACGCAACTTATTGCGCGCCGTATTCGGGCGCTGCATGTCTATTGTGAAATTCATCCATGGAATGTTGATGATGCTTTTGTGCGCGAATTTGCCCCTAAAGGCATTATTTTGTCAGGCGGTCCTAATTCGGTAACAACAGAATCTACCCCTCGCGCGCCACAAGCGGTTTTCACGCTAGGTGTGCCAGTGCTTGGCATTTGCTACGGCATGCAGACGATGGCCAAACAACTTGGTGGACAAGTTGAAACAGGCCAAACAGGCGAGTTTGGCTACGCGGAGGTGCGTTTGCATGGCCATTCGCAGTTATTTGCGGGAATCGAAGACTTCCGCTTAGATACCCATGGCATGCTAAAGGTCTGGATGAGTCATGGCGATAAAGTCACGCAGATGCCGCCCGGCTTTAACTTAATAGCCGCCAACGAATCATGTCCAATCGCTGCGATGGCAGATGAAGAGCGAGGTTTTTACGGCGTTCAGTTCCACCCAGAAGTCACGCATACAGCGCAAGGTGCGGTACTTTTATCTCGCTTCGTTCTGGATTTATGCAAAGCGAAACCAGATTGGGTAATGGGTGACTATATCGAAGAAGCTGTCGCACAAATTCGCCAACAAGTGGGAGAAGAGGGTGTCATTCTTGGTTTATCAGGTGGAGTTGACTCATCGGTCGCAGCGGCACTTTTGCAACGGGCGATTGGCTCACAGCTAACCTGCGTGTTTGTTGATCATGGGTTGTTACGGTTGAATGAAGCCAAGCAAGTGATGGATACATTTGCCAATCACTTAGGTGTGAATGTAATTCATGTTGATGCGAGCGAGGCTTTCCTAGCAAAATTAGCCGGCGTCACCGACCCAGAAGAAAAACGCAAGATCATCGGCGCTGAGTTCGTTGAAGTTTTCCAACAAGAAGCAAAAAAACTGGCAGGCGGAGCCAATGGAGTTAAATGGTTAGCCCAAGGCACTATCTATCCAGATGTCATTGAATCCGCGGGTGGTAATAATCAAGGCGCTGCAGTCATTAAAAGCCACCACAATGTAGGTGGATTACCTAAGACTTTAAATCTGAAACTGCTTGAACCTTTACGAGAACTCTTCAAAGACGAGGTGAGGGAACTTGGCGTAGCACTTGGCTTGCCAGAAACGATGGTCTATCGCCATCCTTTCCCGGGGCCAGGTTTGGGTGTGCGTATCCTTGGCGAAGTTAAGCGTGAATATATTGGATTGCTACAACGCGCTGACGCTATTTTTATCGAAGCGCTTTACGACACAATCGACCCTGTCTCAGGAAAGTCTTGGTACGAACTTACAAGCCAAGCATTCGCTGTGTTTCTACCGGTTAAAAGTGTAGGCGTGATGGGTGATGGACGCACTTACGAATACGTTGTCGCGCTGCGCGCCGTGCAAACGCAAGACTTTATGACAGCCACTTGGGCGTATTTACCGCATGAGCTACTGGCTCAAGTGTCTAACCGCATCATTAATGAAGTACGCGGTATCAATCGCGTCGTATACGATATTTCAGGCAAACCGCCTGCGACTATCGAGTGGGAATGATTTGACGTCTAGCAATAGCTAGCAGCAAAAAGTAAAAATTGCTCTGAAACCCGCATCACTGCGGGTTTTTTTGCTTCTGCGTTTGGCATTTTTTGGCACAACGTAGCAGCTTGAAGCAAGATTTTTTCATGGCATTGGTCCTGCCCCAGTTTTAGGTACAGTCATTAAAAATGTCAGCGGCCGCAACATCATTGGCTAGGCTTGCAATATTACCAAAGCCACAATAAACCAGTCATATAACTAGCCATTGGAGGTTTCATATGAATGTTTGGCCTGTACAAAATGCTAAAGCTCGCTTTAGTGAATTGCTTCACACCTGCATCAGCAATGGGCCACAAATAGTGACCATACGCGGAGAAGAAGCTGCTGTGCTCGTTTCTATTGAACAATGGAAGCGTTTGCTTATTACGTCGCGCCACCCTACCTTCAAGGAGCTATTAATGTCGGATGAAGGCCGCACTGATTTTGAGATACCTAAACGCGGATTAGCAAAACGTCGCGTAGCTACTTCTTTGTAAGGTTGTCATGTTTCTTCTTGATACTAACGTTATTTCGGAATTACGCAGAATTCGTCCACATGGGGCAGTGGTAGCATGGCTTGAAAAAGTCGCCGATGCCGATCTCCATATCTGTGCTGTAACACTCGGTGAAATTCAAGCAGGCATTGAAATCACACGCGAGCAAGATGCTATTAAAGCAGCTTCGATAGAAGCATGGGCGGATCAAGTCAGCGCTACCCACAACGTATTATCTATGGATGCTGCAGTTTTTCGACTATGGGCAAAGTTGATGCACCGGCAATCAGAGACTATTTATGAAGATGCCATGATTGCAGCCTGCATCCTTGTGCATAAGCTCACTGTTGTCACTCGAAAAGTTCGGGATTTTGAACGTTTTGAAGTACCTGTGTTTAATCCTTTTAATGCGGCAGACTTTTTAGGTGGGGGGGAGAAACGTTAATGAAGATTCTCTATACAAATTTCCACGTAGGCCAGGGCGGCGGCCATACCACCTATATAGCGAGTCTAGCCGAGTCATTGGGGACACGTCACAAGATATGGGTTGCAGCTCCGCCCACGAGCAAACTGTACCGGGTTTGCCAAGCTGTTCCTAACGTTCATGTAGTCGATATGCCTTTCCCAAGTAAACTACCGAAGGAATTGGGCGAGATACTTAGCGCGCGCAAGCGATTGCGTACGATATTTGAAAAAGAGCGCTTCGACATTGTGCACGTGAATGGTTCGCCCGATCATCGTTTGGTGATGTACTCGCTCTTTGGTTTAAATGGAAAGAGACCGCGAGTGGTCTATACAAAGCATAATTCGCTACCTGTTGGCAAACATTTTGGTAGTTGCCTCCGAGCGAAATATGCAACTGATCACATCATCGCGGTCTCACGACACACTAGCGGACTGCTTGCGGGGACGCCTTATGCTCAACGAGAGATATCGATTGTCGCAAATGGGGTGGATCTAGATCATTTCCGCCCTTTTAGCGCCGAAGCCTCGCAAGAGGTGCGATTGCAAATGGTCGGTCCTAAACATGTGGGTAAATGTATTGTAGGAAGCGTTGCGGGTACTGCCGAGTACAAGGGGTGGATTGATATGGTGTCAGCAGTCGCAAAGCTACCTATTCAAATGCGCAAAAGGATACATATCTTAATCGCTGGGGAGAGTCCAAGTTCCGCACAGCGGCAAGATGTTGCTCAACTTGGCCTGTCCGAACATGTCACTTTTGCGGAGAACCTATTGGATGTACGTCCGTGTATTGCGGCTTTCGATATGGGCTTTGTGCTTTCGTATGGGGTAGAGACGATTTCTTTTGCGTGCCGTGAAATGATGGCAATGGGTAAGCCGGTTATTGTTACAAATTATGCTGGTTTATCCGAGAACATCTCTGATGGCACAGACGGTTGGGTTGTCCCGCAGCGTGATCCGGATACGCTCGCAAACCTGCTAATGAAAATCACAGGCAATCCTGAAAATTTACAAGCAATGGGTGAAGCGGCACGGCGCAAAAGTGAGCTACATTTTGGGAAAGAATTGTTCGTGCAGCAGACAGAAGCTGTGTATCAGCGCCTTACCACATCAATTTAAATATCCTTCAATTCTCAGTTGATGTAGGCCGTTGATCTTTAAGCAAGGGGCGATATTAAGCTGGGAAAAATTTTCTTAGCGATTAATGATGGCTAGTCATTGACGGTTACGCAGCGATTTTAATGGGCGATTTCTGCGTTATATAGTCTGCGTTTTGTTATTCGGTAAAGAGCGACTGCATTTAAATAGTGTATAAGCGTGATCACTGAGGTTTTGTTCCTCTATACATAGCTCTCTAGCAATGTCAGTGTCTGTCGGCAGTGGCGAGAGCAGGCGTTAAGGTGGAGGGATTCCTATCAACAGTTAAGGATGGTCCTCCATGGTCCTCCATTGATGATTTCACAGCTGCATATAAATTAATTTTGACTCATCAATATAAGAGGTCACGAAAAATGAAAACATCTTCGATACTGATAGCGAAGTTGGCCAAGCAAGAGCTATACGCCTCCGCTGAAGAAATGCCCACTCATTTAATTTTGTTCCGCTGGGCAATAAGTTTTTTTGGGGTTTTATTTTTCGGTTTTTTTACCAGCCAGCTTACTGGTTCTGCTTTTTCAGCGCTTATTAACCTTCCTCTTATTCAATGGAAATGGAAACATTTCCTTTTAATGCCTACGTTGGGGGTGGGTGCACTTTTGGCACAGATGCTTGTTTATACGTTTGCTCATTGCGGTAAAATTTTAGCGAAGCGCTGGGGATTTACCAGTTAGCTAAAGGGCTTAATGCTTGCCACTGCTACTGTTAGGAGTAATGGATGAAAATCTTTTCAACTCATAGATAGCAAATATGGACTATATCCATAATTTCATAGGTTTAAGGCAGGTTTGAGTCCTGCATCTTCAGCAATCTAAGCTTGATACAAGAGGTCAAGTAAAGCATCGTTCCTTTAGTTGGTATCATCAACGCTTTCAAGAAAAAGAGAGATTTTCTGAGCGTGGTATTTTTCAGGGTATTTGCCACTGCCTATTTATAAAGGCCCTTGCAGCTATTAGCATTTGCTCTACTATTAATAATTGAGTGGGAATGATTTAGCGTTTGGCATCGACTAGCAGCAAAAAGCAAAAATTGTTCTAAAACCCGTGTCACTGCGGGTTTTTTTACGTCTGCACTTGGCATTTTCTGGCACAACGTAGCAGCTTCCAGCAAGATTTTTTCATGGCATTGTGCATGGTATTTTCTCAGTTGACGCGATGAAAAATGCTCAAGGCCATGGACTCGTTGAAAAGCGATGGCATGGCATTGAAACTAATCAAAGCATTACAAATAAAGGGATTGAGAGGTAAAAATAGCCGCTATTTGAATCATGGTATTTTTAACCAGAATAGTTTGTGTTGACCTATCAGCCGCATTTTCTGCTTTTACAGATGAAGGGAAATTGATCATTTTGTCCGTGTCTGTGCCTGATTCTGAAGAGGTATTAGGCGCAGCTAAAGATAACGCTAATACGCATATTAATACCTACGCCAAGGTCAAACGTGCAGAAATGGCTGATACGTTGGATGATGTTGAGATTGCTATCTGGAATAACAAGCTACGTATTGCGCAGGCCATGCTTGCAGGTAAGGCGACATCTGACGAACTGCGTGCTTTAGAAATGGAAATAGAGGCACACGAACTGAATGAAAGTTTAGACGCCTTTTGCGAGCGGATACTCAAACGCGGGATGCGACTGACTTAAGCGATAAGGGTGATTGATAGACTAAAGCATAAAGCTGTGCAAGAGATGTCTCAGGCTAACGCGCAAGCTGAGGTAGATAAACAGGTAGCGGATTTTGCTACCTATTTAAATGAGGCTTTGATTCGTCTTAAGGAGGCACGATGATTTTTATCCAATATTTAGTGCGGTACCCGTTATTCGCCCTGGCTTCATTGTTAGCGACCTTAATTGCTGTGTTCTTTGTTAATTGGTGGGCACCCTTATTCGCTGATGACCAAGGGAATCTACCACCCTGGTTAAAGTGGTTTCAAACATTCGATGCGTCACTCGATGCTGGCTGGCAGGATGGTTATCTCGACCCTTCCTGGGGGGAGACGCCGTTTAAGCGGTATTTGGCGCGTGTTTATTGGCTCTATCGCAATCCAGCACAGGGTTTTGATTATTGGCCTTTTGGTTTGCCATTTGATACGACGCAGTGGCGCGTTATCCGATACATCGATACACCTGAGCAAGTGCTATTTGTAGCGATAGGTAATGGTTTTAACATCTATTACCACGGGCGTTTCGGGATGGCGAAGTTAGGCTGGAAGGCATGGAATTACTGGCAGGGTCGCGATTGGAGAAACACACCGTGGGGACCCCAGTGGCGGGTGCCGCTCTGCTGCTCGATCAATCCATTTAAGCGGCGAACTTGAGCGTCTTTTAAAAGACGAAATTAAGGGGTTAAGGTGGCTAAACCTTTCTCATCTAGCTCAATGACAACGGGCTTAGCACTGGCTTGGGGGATGAGCTTAGCAAGCTTACTTCCTGGCGTGGATGGCAATGCACTGGTCGGGGTGTTCGCAGGTGCTGCTGTTTTTGTTTTGCATGCACCTATTTTGCGGTTTGCGCTGCGTATGAGTTACTTTGCGCTGTCGCTAATTGCGGGTTATTTAACGTGAACTCACGTTATGCTATTTAGCGCTGGCGTTTATTCGAGCAAAGGCAACCGGTAGGTGTCAGTTAACTTTAAAAAAATAATCACCAAGCAATAATGATTATTTTTAGCGGGCTAGCAGCTAGTAAGATGATGCTGACTGCAATGATGTGTATTGGTTATTTTTCCCTTTGATTCAGATTTTTAATCTTCTTATTTCTCAATTTTCCCACCTTAGGTAGCAGTATAGTGGAACTGAGCGATAGGGAGAGCAATATGCCAATTATCAATGATAAAGATTATTTAAACTTTCTTTCGACACTTCGTAAGTTCCAGGAAAAGATTAATTCGAGGATAAACGCTGTGGATGAACGAACAAAAAACTTGGCGAATCTACAAGATGGTCTAGAGCAGCGCAAGATAAAACTAGAGAAAGAGTTACAAAAACTAGAAAAAAAGCAAAATAGGATAAATCAGGCATCGAAGTTTATAAAGTTTTTCACACCGGGAAAAATATTAGAAAAGACAGAGGAGCTAAAACAGCAAAAAGAACTATATGGTGAAGAGATGCGAAATATCCAGGAGAACTTACAAAAGGTAATGAAGGTAAGGCCATTGCATATAGAAAATGCTCCCCTTATGAAAGAAAAATTAGGGGACTCATTGAAGGCTTCTTATCAATTGTCTCAGCGTTTGCGGGAAAAAGATGGGTATGAATTAATTCATACGGCGTGCCGAGATAAAAGCCTAATGAACAAAATGATCATTTTTAATAAAAGTGGCGGAGCTAATAACCTTCTCTTACCTTTCCTCGAATCAATAACTAATGACATTAAAACCGTAAATGCTACTGTCCTAGCTAGCTCTCAGCAGTCATCGCCACTTGTGTATTTGTCTACGCCCAACGGGCTAGGAGTGCCTGGGCAAGAGAATAAAAAAATCCAGAAAAAAGCGCTCGGGCGACGCTAAAGTAACCATCTCAGGGAGTGCTGCGTGAGAATTGCATGACACATAATTTTGGTAATGCATTGGGCGTCTCTGTATCCGCAAACTTGCTGCAATTACTTGCCAGTACCGTGTTTTCTAATTTGGAGCAAGCATTTCTTCATTCTTGGCTGATTGCGTTGTCGTTCACCTGCTTTTCATTGATATTTAGCGTTAGATTAAAAAAATATTCTATCACTAACTTTTTTTGATGATTTTCTTATTTTGATAAATTTCATTTTTATAATTTTTAATTAGTGAAATATATTTTACTCTCTTTATATAGATATCGATTTTATCTTTTTCGTCCGCAAAAGTTACTTTAGATGCCAATTCTTTGTATTCGTAATAATTATTGCAGACTGTTTTAAAACCAACTTTAAAGTTAGTTTTTATTAAAATAAATTTGGTGATATCTTCTTTTTTTGTGAGTCCATATCTTAAAGCCTTGCTAATGAGATGAACATATAAATTCTTATAGCGTGTCCCATATTTAAAATTATTGCGATTTATTTTTTTATTATATCTTGGATATTTTTTAAGAAAATCACTAATTGCCAACTTTGCCTCAGAAAAATCTTTGACATATTTGTTTTTAACCAAAGAAGTGGCTATTTGCCATTGAGTCTTCCATTGACTAATTTCTTGCTCGATATGCTGTTCGTACGCTGATAACGGATAAGGGTAAGCACTAAAAAGATTTGAGATAATTGGCCAGTGTTTTACTAAAACATTATTTGATTTTTGATAAGGCTGCAAGGAATAATGTTTTTCATTCAATTCTTTTTCTTGTATATTTTCTTGTGAAGAACATGAAATAGGCGCCAAAGGAGCAGGTTTTTTTATGGGGAAAAATAAAAGAAATATGATTTCTTTTACTTTATCATCTCCATCCTCATACATTTTCCTTATATTATCAGGAAGGTATTCTGGTCGCCCTTGTTCTAAAACTGATTTTTCTATAAAATCGTCTTCTTGTTTAGCACAAATAAATGAAGAATTAGGATTTTTTATGTCTGTCTTAGAACAAGCAAGTGAAGGATGTGAATTTTTAAAATAAGAGTAGGGGGTATTTATCGTTAATCCGTACATGCGCGTTACGATAGAAAATAATTAGGTAACAGGGTAAGGTGAATAATTATATCGCTATATCGCTATTTTTCTTTCTTATTCTGTATTCTTTTTGATGCTTTATATTTTTATTAGTCCATCTTTCTTGCAATTGATCAATTTTTTCTTGGTGTTTTTGAATCAATGCTAGATATTTTTCTTTCTTTTTAAGTAAACATTTTTTACTTTTTTCATCAGAAAATTTTGCTGAATAAGCAAATTTTTTAAAATCATAAAATCTGGTTCTAGCTGTCTTAAAAGTAATATTAAAATTTGATTTAATTAAAATAAGACTTAGGATATCATTTTTATCTTTTATTCCATATCTGAGTGCTTTGCTTATAAGATGAACATAAACATTTTTTTGACTTGAGCCATCTCTGTGGCTATTTCTATTAATTTTATATTTATATTTCTTGTGCTTTTCAATAAAACAATTAATTAAAAATTTTGCTTCAGGTAAATTTTTAGCGTATTTTTTATCAACTAATGATGCGGCTATTTCCCATATATTTCTCCACTCCTTAATTTCTTGCTGAATATATTTTTCAAGTGTAAATAATTTAGATAAATTGCTATCAAGAACAGTCAAAATAACCGAATCATCTGATTCAAAAATTCCAGTTGTTTTTTTCTGATGCAAATGTAATTGAGGATTTTTTTCTAAAACTTTACTTTGCATATTTTCTGGAGAGAAAGGCGAAGTAAGCACTGACGGCCTTTCTTTTTTCACGGAAGAAAATATAAAATATATTAATTCTTTTAATTTCTCATCCCCATTTTGATACATTTCTTTTATATTAATAGGAAGGCCTTCCAATTCTATTGGTTCAATGGAAGATTCATCCTCAACATAATCATCTTGCTCTAAGACAAATGATGAAGGGGGACTGCTCTCGCTTAAGTCAGAGTAAGGAGGAGAGGGCCATGGATACTGAGAAGAAAAAGTGGAGGTACATAAAGAGAGATTGAACATGTGAAACTATCAGAACTTCTGGCCATTTACCCCTGATTCGTAGTATTTCAGCAAGGGGATGGGCTCTTATTAGAAATAAAGTTTTTTCGCTTAAATACGAAGACTGAAGTATGATTTAACTCATTTTCAGCGCGGGCCGCGATAGCGAAAAATGTTGTGGTAGAACGAAGTAACAAGTCTACAAACGACAAGCCCAGTCGCTTGCTTTTCTATTCCTACCGAGAAGACGATGGCCGAAAAAATCAGCAAGACACGAGGGTTTTAATAGATGGAAATAAATTTCTTCCCTTTTTTAATCACCACGCTGACGATTAGTCTAACGCCCGGCATGGCTATGTTTTATTGCATTCATTCCGCTTTGCAGCGGGGGCGTAGCGCGGGTGTAATAGCGGCGGTAGGGGTTGAGCTTGGTACGTTTGCGTACGTATTGATTACTGTATTTGGGCTATCGCAGTTAATCATTGCTTCACCGATGATTTATTTGATGCTAAAAGTCGCTGGTTCTTTATACCTTTGCTATTTAGCCTATGCGACCTTTCCAAAAAAGAGGGGAGATATAACCTCTAATATTCAAAGCAAAAAAACAGTGCATGGGAATGGATTATTGAGCGGATTTTTACTCAATGTAATGAATCCCAAAATTCTTATTTTCTTTATTACGTTATTGCCGCAATTTGTCCCTGTTGAAAGCCGTAATAGCCAAACATTTTTATTATTGGGAATTTTATTTAATCTATCTGGTTTGATCGTTAATGCTGCTGTTGCTTATTTTAGTTTTCAAATAAGCCAATTTTTTAAAAGTCAATCATCCGCGTTTACGGCTTTGCAATATGTTCCTCCTTTTGTTTTCCTTGGAATAGCCATTTATGGAATCAATGATTTAATAAGAGTTTTATAGATAAATTAAATCGAAGCAGATTCATTGAAAATAGGCTTATGCAACTAGGGATGTTATGAAAACTAAACAACCACCGACTTTAGTCGGTGGTTGTTTAGTTTTAAGACAGCCGATCGTTTACCGAAGCAGAAAAAGGCATGATCAGTCTGATGGCGCTGCTATCTCAGTCTTGGATGCGGTGAAAATTCCTGTCATTGCATCGAGGGTATCATGGATGGAAGTGGTATTTATCAATGTCGGCAGGGCAAGGGGTAGGATCAAGTCGTCTGACGCCAGCCGCAGATTTGGTAGAGTGTATGTACCAAGAATGCTTCTCTTTTTTACAGAATGATTAAGAAATCGGTATTTTGAAGAGAGGCTAAAGCATATAAATATTAAAAAGTCTTAGCCTGATTAACCAACGAAAAAATATTTGTCCATCGACAAGTACAAAAAGATAATTATCCCGAATTTGAGATTCGCTAAAGATGACGGAATTTCTTCTCTGTATCAGTATTTACGTTGAAATATTTTAGACTGGGGGAAAAACGTGAAGGGGAAATATATGGCGCGCGATAGAACAGACAACGCCAGGGATGCAAATTTTGTGGACAGGCTCATACAGCCTTTCAAACGAGCATATGAGAATTTTTCACGGCTTTTCATTTCTTCTGAAGAAAGGGTTTCACAGAACGTTGACGAAGAAGGCATAGGTTTTGAACAATTGGGTAAGGGACAGCAAATGTCTCAGGGTGCCGTACGCAGAGAACTTGGGCTCAATCAAGCAGCAAAATGGCCAACGGCAAACTTACCGCAAGACTCAATTATAAAATCTAGTCTATCAGGTCAAGATAATATTTCATCTCCTACCTCGGATAAGCAAGCACGCGATGTATCTCAACACACACCATTGAGTGTTTTTTCAGATGATAAAAGAAAATTTAATTCCAAATTAGCGCAAGCTGAGCCCCAACAAGATCCTGATTCTGCTAGAAAAATTGCTGAATGGCATGAGCTTTTACAAAGCAAGCAATATAGAGATAACGAAGAAACAGAGTTATCTCAAAACATAACTTTTTCTTATATTAAAGTATTGCAAGAGTTGGATAGAAATATTAGTCAGCATTCGCAACCTGCTTCTATAGAAAAAAATAATTTAGAGCAAGCGCGCGTAATTCTCCAAGCGTTAAAAGCACCATATAGTCAGGTAAGCAGCTTTCAAGAGATCGGGATATTGCAGCGCATTCAACTTCGAAGGCCTATCTTGGAAAGTATGAGTATGAAAGTTAAAACAGTAGGGCGACAAGCAGAAATTATAGATAGAAAACCACCAACAATACCTCCTCGAAAAAGTAGCCTAGGAATCAAATAACAAAAAACGTTTGGCATTATTTCATCGATTTCTACTGGTAAATACAGTGATCTCATCTCCGAAGAAAACATGAGATTTATTCAGACGGCTTATCATTTCTGGCTAGCTCTCTGCACTGCATTTTTTACGAAGAATCCGCAGGGTTTTGTTAAATAAATTAACCTGTTGAATTATTTTCTGCCCAGCAAACTTAACCCATAGACCACAGTACTAATCGCAGTAATCCAAAAACTAGTCGGCCAATTGGTGTAGAAGGCAAGGGTGATGCTGATCCAAGCTTGAGCGAGCGCGAGTAGGGCGGCTATTAATAAGCCAAAATTAAGTCGGCTGGTTAGATTTTGCGCAGCTGCAGCTGGGCCAACCATTAAAGTAAATACCAACAACACGCCGACGATTTGAGTGCAGGCGCCCACTGCCAACGCCACGATGGCGAGAAAGATCATCGAGATGAGTCTAAGCGGAACGCCTTTGGCTTCAGCTAACTCAGGTTGTAACGTAGCAAACAAAAGAGGACGCATTAATATCGCTAAGGTGGCTAAGCATACTGCGCTTAAGGCAGCAAGAATCTTCAGCATATCAACGCTAACGCCAAGCACATTACCAAATAGTAATGCGTTAACTTGCGTCGCATACGCGGTGAAAAAATGCAGAAATAATAACCCTAGGCCAAGCGAGAGCGACAAAATTACGCCAATTGCCACATCCCGCCCATTAAGTTTTTCGCCAAGTGCCCCCATTCCTAAGCCGGCTGCGAGCGTAACACCTAATAATCCCCAAATCGGTGAAATACCCAGCAACACAGCACCAGTCGCGCCGGTAAACCCCACATGCGATAACGCATGTCCAGCAAAGGTTTGTTGCCGCAAGACGAGAAAAAATCCCACCAACCCAGCAACAATCGCCACCATGCCAGAGGCAGCAAACGCATGCAGCATAAAATCATATTTAAGCATCGTGGCAGACTTCCGTTTCAATGTGTGCACTACCCGACATCACAAAAATGCGGCCATGTACACGTAATACGTCAATGGTTGAACCATATAGCTGCGACAGTACAGGGCCACAAATCACTTCATCAACCGTTCCAAGCGCAGCCTGCCCGCGCCCCAGATACAGCACACGGTCAAGCACCCCGACCAACGGATTAAGTTCGTGAGCGCAAAAAAGCACCGTTATTTTTAATTCTTGATGTAATCGTTGCGCTAAATCGATGATGCTTTGTTGATGGTGTGGGTCTAGGCTGATTAGTGGTTCGTCAAGTAAAAGCAGTTGAGGCTTATCTAACAGACATTGGGCGAACCATAAGCGTTGCTTTTCACCACCTGACATCTCAGCGAGTGGGCGTTTTGCCAACGAGGTTGCATCGACAAGCTCAAGCGCTTGATCAATCGTACGTTGTGCTGCTTTGCTAAGCCAACGTATACCCCATTGATGACCATTGATCGCACTAGCAATAAAGTCACGCCCACTCAGGCGGCCCAGTGGGCCTGCCACGCTACGTGTTTGCGGTAGATAACCAATAGCAGGGTTACCACGTCTCACTTTTTGCCCCAACACACGCAATGTGCCAGTGCGAGGTTGAACTAAACCAAGCAGAGCGCGTAGCAAAGTTGTTTTGCCAGCGCCATTCGGCCCAAATACGCCAATAAACTCACCTGGCTCAATAGATAAGCTGATGTTGCTTAAGATTGTACGGTTGCCAAGCGCGAGCGTAACGCTGTTTAGTTCAAGCGCAGGAGCGGAAAGAGAGGTAGAGCTTTTCATTGTGAAGATTGCGCAAGCGTTTTTCCAAGCGCGTGATCTAGCTCGTCAAGTTGGGCGAGCATCCATGCTTGATATGAAAGGCCTACGGGTAGCGTTTCAGTCACTTCTAACACAGCAATACCTGCTTGCTGCGCTAAAGCGAGCAAACGTTGCGCGATAGGAGGAGAGGTTTGTCGATTGTAAATCAGCAACTTAATGCGCCGTTGCATAAGATCATCGGCAAACGCAGCAAAATCAGCTGCGCTTGGTTCTGTGCCATTCATGACGGCAAGTTGCAGCCGTTGATGGCGATTCTGTAAACCAATCGCTTGTGCCATATAGTCAAAAATCGGCTCAGTTGCAGCGATAGGCAAGCCTTGATATTTCGCTCGCAGCGCGACGATTTTTGCATCAATTTGGGCGAGTGATTTAAGAAAATCCACTAAATAGACGCGATATTCAGCTTGATGTGCTGGATCAGTTTGTAATAAAAAAGTATGCACTGCCTGAGCCAACGCTGGCATTGACGAAGGGAGATACCAAAGATGAGGATTATCGCCCGGGCCTTTACCCACCAGCTCAGCGACTACGATTTGTTGGCGAGATAGCTTAGGGCTAGCATTTAATAAATGAGCTACCCAAGGATCATAAGCAGCGCCGTTGTATACCACCAATTTGGCTTTAGACAGGCGGCATGCTATCTCAGCGTTAACTTCAAAAAAATGGGGATCGAGCGCTGGCTGGCTCATGATATTAATAACTTCAACCCGCTCACGACCAAGCTGCTTGAGCACATCACCATAAACGCTCTCAGCTGCAATGACAGAGATAGCAGCAGGAGGAGAATCAGGCGTATTAGCAGATGTTGAATGCTGGGCACAGACCAACGTAGGTAGGCTAATCAGCACAGAGAAGAGCCAAGCAAATAGGAAGCGTTGCATTTTCGATGTTAGTGAAGCCGCTGATAGTTAACGTCTAAAACGGACAGAGCAACTGAGTTGCTCTGTTTTACCACAATGCCAAGCAGCTATTCTTTACTTTGCTTTTTAGCAGCTCAAGGAGGCGCTGAATAAATCGGGAGCAACGCATACGACACGGACAGTAGTAAATTGGTGTTGTAACGAGGCCTCGTTTGTTTATCCTGGCGCTCCCGGTTTATTCGGCATTTTTCTAGGCGGTTGGCGAAATTATTCAGCCGTACCTTTAGTTCTTAGTCCTCACGCCGTAGCTGAGGAAATAGAATGACATCTCGAATACTCGCGCTATCGGTTAACAGCATCACTAAGCGGTCAATGCCGATACCGCATCCGCCAGTGGGTGGCATTCCATATTCGAGTGCACGGATGTAATCAGCATCGTAATACATTGCTTCTTCATCACCTGCATCTTTACGTTGCACTTGCGCTTTAAAACGAGCAGCTTGGTCTTCAGGGTCATTTAGCTCAGAAAAGCCATTGGCAATTTCACGGCCAGTAATAAATAACTCAAACCTTTCGGTAAGCCCGGGCACTGTGTCAGAAGCTCGGGCGAGCGGCGATACATCAACTGGGTAATCGATAATATAAGTTGGTTCCCATAACTGAGATTCAGCGGTTTCTTCAAACAAGGCCAGTTGTAACGCACCAATACTTGCATCAAGCAGCGCAGGCGCATCGCTTGAGACGCCAAATTTTTTGAGTTCAGCTTTTAGGAAGGCTTCATCTTTGAGCTGGGCATCGGTGTAATGCGGTGCGTATTTTTGTATAGCCTGGGTAATGGTTAAGCGATGGAAAGGTTTGCTCAGATCTAACAGGCGTCCTTGATACTGAATCGTGGCTGTGCCTAACGCATCAATCGCAGCTTGTTGAATGATTTGTTCAGTAAAAGTCATCAGCCATTGATAATCAGTATAAGCCGCGTAAAACTCCATCATCGTAAATTCAGGGTTATGCCGCGGTGACACGCCTTCGTTACGGAAGCTACGGTTAATCTCAAATACGCGATCAAAACCGCCAACGATCAAACGCTTTAAATACAGTTCCGGTGAAATGCGCAGAAACATCGGCATATCGAAGGTGTTGTGATGCGTGATGAAAGGTCTAGCCGCAGCACCACCAGGAATGGGCTGCAGCATAGGTGTTTCAACTTCGATAAAGTCGGCCTCGCTCATGTGCTGGCGAATCGATGAAATAATTTTGGCACGTGCGGTAAACGTTTTGCGTGTCTGAGGGGTGGTGATCAAGTCTACATAGCGTTGCCGGTAACGCATATCTTGGTCTGCCAGACCATGAAATTTATCGGGTAGCGGCCGCAGTGCTTTAGCAAGCAGTCTCAATTCAGTGCAGCGAATAGAAAGCTCACCTTTTTCAGTACGAAACAGCACGCCCTGAGCCGCGATGATGTCGCCCAAATCCCATTTCTTAAATGCTTGATAGGTTGCGTCATCTAAGTTAGCGGGCGTAATAAAAAACTGTATTTGCCCAGAAGCGTCTTGCACCGTAGCAAAGCTGGCTTTACCCATGACCCTTTTGAGCATCATGCGTCCAGCTAATGAAACGTGAAGCGCTGTTTGCTCAAGCGCAGCTTTATCAGCTTGGGCATACTGTTCATGTAACAACGCAGCTTGGTGGCTGGGATGAAAATCATTAGGGTAGGCAATACCTTGCGTGCGTATCGCGTTTAATTTTTCGCGCCGCTCGGCAATGATGGTATTTTCATCGGTCGCTTGGCTTGCAGCTGCTATCTCGTTATTTAATCCGGTCATGGTTTAGGGCAGTTAGAAAAAAATCAAAGTAATCATGCTTATCTGTTTTTTTCAGATGAGCGAAGCATGATCTTTTAGTTAATTCGCAGGCATTTATTGAGAACCTGTTCAGCGTCACAAAAAAGGGAGGTTTTAGAGGTGGTCAGTAGGCATGTCAGGGTAGCGAAGAACCCCCAACAGTGCATACCCGTCCGCCTTTAGCCTCACCTTTTCACAGGCTTCAAACAGATTCTTAGACGCCTTGCTGTAGGCTTACCTGTATAAAAGGATCTAAGTCTCCATCGAGCACCGCACGAGTATTACTCATTTCGACATTAGTGCGTAGATCTTTAATCCGACTCTGGTCTAATACATAAGAACGGATTTGATGTCCCCAGCCTACATCGGTTTTGCTCGACTCTAATTTGTTTTGCTCAGCTTGGCGTTTACGCATTTCAAGTTCATAAAGCCGAGATTTAAGCATAGCCATTGCTTCTGCACGGTTACGGTGTTGTGAGCGGTCGTTTTGACATTGCACTACGATGCCAGTTGGCAAATGCGTAAGCCGTACTGCTGAATCGGTTTTATTGATATGCTGGCCGCCTGCACCAGAGGCACGGTAAGTATCAACGCGTAGATCAGCGGGATTAATCTCAATTTCAATAGAGTCATCGATTTCTGGATAAACAAAAACCGATGAAAACGACGTATGCCGACCGCCTGACGAGTCAAACGGCGATTTGCGCACTAACCGATGCACACCGGTTTCAGTGCGCAAATAACCGTACGCATAATGCCCTTCAACTTTAAAGGTAGCGCTTTTAATACCGGCAACATCACCTGCTACCTCTTCGAGTAGCTCCGTTTTAAAGCCTTTGCGTTCGCAGTAGCGTAAATATTGGCGCAACAACATCGCTGCCCAATCGCAAGCTTCAGTGCCCCCTGCGCCAGATTGAATATCGACAAAACAGTTATTAGGGTCAGCAGGGTTATTAAACATGCGGCGAAACTCAATTTCGCCAACGCGGGTTTGTAGCGTAACCAGATCGGACTCAATCGCAAGTAGCGTTGCTTGATCTTCTTCGTCACGAGCAAGCTCAAAAAGCTCTTGCGCATCGGCTAAATGTTGATCGAGTTCGCGTAACGGAACGATGGTGCTTTCCAGCAACTTTTTTTCTTTGCCAAGTGCTTGCGCGCGCTTTAGATCGCTCCAGATGTTTGGATCTTCAAGGGCTTGCTCAACTTCTATCAGACGAGCTTGTTGACCATCGTAGTCAAAGATACCCCCGTAGCGCGTTGGTGCGCTTACATAGGTCAGTAAGAGTAGCGTCGAGCGCGTTTAGACGTTCAGCTTCCATGAGCAGCATGGTTTCCTAAAAAAAGCGCAAATTATAGCCGAAAGGCTCAGTGTATCTATTGAGCGTGAGGTGCTACTTTTGTGCAATCACCGATGAAAGAGTCTATGAATAATCTTTGTAGCAAGGAATGCCTTTGCAGGTAGCACAAAATTAACCGATAAAAAATGGAAGTATGACGCTGCCACAAGGAATATGTAGAGGTTATTTAGCTACGGAATAGACAAGGACGTTTACTCTATCCTTAATTATTGAGATACAATGCATCTCAATAATTAAGGAGAAGCAATGGGTACAACCTCGATGGTGCATATTCGCGTTGAAGAAAACGTGAAAAAGAAGGCAGCAGCAGTGTTAGCGCGCATGAGTTTATCGGTATCTGATGTTGTGCGGATATTGCTAACTCATATCGCAACACAGGAAGCTGTACCGTTTAATTTACAAGCTTCAAATCCTGCTGAGCTCGGAGCACAGCAAAGAATCAATGAAGAGAAGCAAGCAAATTTAGAGGCTTTTGAAATGATAACGTTTGACGAAAATGTGCAGTTTTCTAGCTTGCTTAGCAAGGTACGACGAGGCCACCGCTATACCATCATGCAGCGTGGCCGTCCTATTGCTGATTTAGTGCCAAATACTAGCTTAACTCGTACTGTTGCACAGGAGGCGGTGATAGCCATGCAAAGTATCGATAAAGTGTATGGGGTAACGGATAAAGCGCTCGCGCAGTGGATTGCTGAGGGTCGCCAATGAAATTAGTAATTGACGCTTCAATGGCGCTGGCTTGGTTTTTTGAGCGCAGCGATGCTGCGCAAGCGCATTGCGCACAAAGCGCACTTTTAGCGATTAGCGAAGCTGCTGTTTACGTGCCCGCGTTGTGGCATATCGAAATTGCAAATGCGTTGCTAGTAGGTGAGCGCCGAAAGGTAGTGAGCACCGCACAAGTGCTTGACTATTTAAGTCGCCTCTCACGCTTACCGATCATCACTGACGATATGCCTTCTCCTAGCCGCCGCGATCTGATTATGGCGCTGGCGCGAGAGCATAACTTAACCGCCTACGATGCGACTTATCTCGACTTAGCATTGCGCTCAAATGCGGCGCTGGCTACGTTCGATAAACAGCTAGCGCGAGCATTAAGTGATGCTGGTGGAAGGTTATTTGAAGGCTAGGCTAGGTAATGCACACTCTACTTGTTTTTAATCTTTACACGTAATTTATCAGTCGTAAGTTGAACTATGCAGCAATTGCGTTCACGAACCGGATTCAACTCACCGCATGTTCAACAATGAGTTGCACACGACTTACGCCATTCCACACATCACTCACTAGCCGATAAGCGATATGCGCGCGGGCAGGTAATGGCTCGGTTCGGTTAAACCAAATAGCTGAGTATCGTTGCCGATTGCGCAGTAATTGCAGCTTTAAATGCTTATCTTTTACGAGCGCTTGTGAAGCAATATCGAATTCTGCGGAAAAAATGGGGGCCGGAAAACCTTGACCCCATACTGCTGCTTCAATGAGTTCGACGAACTGCGGCGTGAAGTAGGCGTCTTCTAATTCGCCATCAGTTTCCAGTGTCTGTTGCAGCGGTGCTGTGCCAAGCCATTCTTGGCCAATTTCTTCAAAGGCATCACTAAACCTTTGTATATCGTTGGCGCGCAAGGTTAAGCCTGCTGCCATCGCATGGCCACCAAAGGCAAGGAGTAAGTCAGGGTGACGTTTGGAAATTAAATCCAGCGCGTCACGTAGATGAAAGCCTGCAATTGAACGCCCTGAGCCTTTGACATGCACGCCTTCTTCATCAGCTAGCGCAAAAGTGATGGCGGGCCGAAAGTAGCGCTCTTTAAGGCGAGAAGCAACGATACCTATCACGCCCTGATGCCAGTTTGGATTGAAAAGAGTCAGTGTCATGCGCCCAGCAGGGTTAATCTCGGCAAGATGACTGAGCGCTTCTTGTTGCATTGATGCTTCTATTTCACGTCGGCTACGATTCATCTCATCAAGCTGTTGAGCCAGCGCCCAAGCGCGACCAACATCGTCAGTGAGCAAGCATTCAATACCTAAAGACATGTCAGAGAGGCGGCCTGCCGCATTTAGGCGGGGGCCAAGCGCAAAACCAAGATCATAAGCCGCTGCATTACGGGCTTCACGGCCCGCAGCACGAAATAGGGCGGCGATGCCAGATTGCATGCGGCCCGCTCGGATGCGAGCTAAGCCTTGGGCGACCAAAATGCGATTATTGCTATCTAATTTCACCAAATCAGCCACTGTGCCTAACGCGACTAAATCGAGCAAGCTATCAAGACGTGGTTCTGGCTTATTGAGAAAAGCGCCGCATTTCCGTAAGTGCGCACGCAGCGCGAGCAGCACATAAAAAATGACCCCGACGCCTGCTAAATGCTTGCTGCTAAAAGGGCAATTAGGTTGGTTGGGATTAACGATAGCGCTCGCTTGCGGCAAAGCTTGAGCAGGGAGGTGATGGTCGGTAATGAGCACCTCAATCCCCAGTTGATTCGCAACATTTACCCCTTCAACACTAGCAATTCCATTATCTACAGTGATCAATAAATCAGGCTTGCGGGTAGCGGCTAGTGCCACGATTTCAGGTGTTAAGCCATAACCATATTCAAAGCGATTAGGCACCAAATAATCAATCTGCGCACCAAATGCTCGTAGGCCACGCACCGCTACGGCACACGCTGTCGCGCCATCGCAATCATAATCAGCAATGACTAGCATTTTTTTCCCCGCAGCAAGGGCGTTAGCCAGCAAAAGGGCTGCATCTTCTATCCCTTTGAGCGAAGTGGGGGGGAGTAGACGTGCAAGCTGGGTTGATGTTTCATCTGCATGAGTTACGCCACGCGCTGCGTATAAACGAGCAAGCACGGGGTGTAAGCCTTGGCTCACCAATATTTCTGTGGCAATGGGAGTATGAGGGCGATTAACAATATGGATCATGCGACAAAATAAAAACGTCAATTAAGCGACTTCTACATCGCAGTGGAGCAAGAAATAATGACCAGACAGTACGCGCGTACCCCAAGTAAAAAAAGAAACATGACACCACGACAGGCTTATGCAGAGATTCTTTAATCAAGCAATGAGGCTAACGAGCGTTGACGCCAAAATTTACGTAAATCAGCACGGGTTACTTGCAATGTAATGTGATTATTTTCACCGCATAAAGTTAGCGCGAGTGAGGGTAGCGTGCCATTTTTTAACGCTTGTAAAGCAGGTGCAAGCCAGTTGCGCTCAAGGGTTAGCAAAGCATCACGTTGTGCAAATGAATCTTGCTCAATACACGGTTGGGTGAAGTCATCAAGCTCTACCAATGCGCGTGAGTGAGCAATCGGGTCTTTTACCACCTGAACAAGTTCATCAAAATTTACCGGCTTGTCCGCCACTTGAGCCTGAGCTGCCAATCCTAAGCCACGTGTAGCTTGCGCGTTGGAAAAAATGTGAGTAAAAGGGCACGCCACAGGCTGTAACGCGCCTTGCGCGTATAACCATATAGAATTAACCGAAGGCTTACCTTGAGCCTCTCGAGCACGGTTAACGGGATGATCAAACCATACCATTTGCACTTCATTTTGCAGCTTTAGCCAAGCGCGCGCGTGGGATTCAGTTTGATTGGCTTGAATCTTCTCAGCGGGGAGCCAAATTTCAATATTGCGCCCGCTGGCCCTAAGGGGTGCAGCACTTAGCCAAACACCCAGCGCCTCGCCACTGAGATACCAGCGGTAAGGTGTAGGGGCAGCGAGATTCAGATCAAATTCTGCGAAGGTAGGGCGCGCAGCCTCTAACAGACTGAGTGCTTCGTCTTCTGTCAGATTCAGCGCTGTTGGATTAGCTAATACCAAATGATCGTGCGCTATCTGCAAATGTATAGGTTGCACGCATGTCCAAAGTGCTGTGCCAGGCACGCCACCTTCAGCCAATAACATATAAGGCGCAAATGGTGCCTGTTCAATTTCATCCTGGGAGGGCGTTAACTGAAAACAGCGCGCAAGCCAATCTTCATAAGGTAACACGCGCTGAAATGCTGTGCCGTTATGGCGCTCGACTGTCGAGGCTCGACACAATAATTTGGCATAAGCCGATTGGGCAAGCGTTGCTTTGTCAGCTAGGCAACTCTCTAGCGCAGACAGCGCAAAGGGCAGTAAGAAATGTAGGGTAGTGGGATGCATAGGTTGGTATTGTATGGCAGACTGCGCAGCTTAGCTTTTTTATAAGTGCTTAGAATTTCAAAGAGGCGTTTTTTTAGAGTTATCGGTGGATCATGTTGAGGGCCCTTCGTCGCCCCACTCACCGACACTGTTTTTTTATTTAAGGAGTGACATTGATTCCTTACGAATGGCAAATCGGCTGGCGTTATACGCGCGCTGGCAAACGCACAACAGGTAATGGTTTTATTTCGTTTATATCACTCGTTTCAATGCTAGGTATTACGCTTGGTGTCGCTGCGTTAATTGTGGTGCTGTCTGTGATGAATGGGTTCCAGCATGAAGTGCGGGACCGTATGCTTTCTGTGCTTGCGCATATTGAGATTTTCTCTCCAAAACATGCAATGCCTGATTGGCAGCGTACGGCAAATGAATCGCTACGCCATCCAGCAGTCGTCGCCGCCGCTCCCTATACTGAAGCGCAAGCTTTGCTAACCAACCGTAATGCAGTTAACGGTGTGATGTTGCGTGGCATTGAACCGGCGCTTGAACCTCAAGTTTCTAGTTTGGCAGACCAAATAAACCAAGGCATTTTAAGCGATTTAAAACCAGGGAAATTCGGCGTTATTCTGGGGTCTGACCTCGCTTTTAGCCAACATGTGGGAGTAGGAGACAAGGTGATGTTAGTCGTCCCCCAAGGCACAGTTACGCCAGCAGGCTTATTACCTCGCTTAAAGCAATTTACTGTGGTTGGGACTTTTCGATCTGGGCACTACGCTTTTGATAGTGCATTGGCGTTGTTAAACATAGCCGATGCGCAGACGTTTTTACGTTTAAGCGCGCCAACGGGAGTAAGGCTGCGGCTGAAAGATATGCAGCAAGCGCCCACAGTTGCGTTGGAATTAGCAGATTCTCTCTCAGGTGACTTAAATTTAGTCGATTGGACTAAGCAAAATCAAACGTGGTTCTCGGCGGTGCAAATTGAAAAACGCATGATGTTCATTATTCTGACGTTAATTATTGCTGTTGCTGCGTTTAACTTGGTTTCTTCACTTGTGATGACGGTCACTGATAAACAAGCTGATATTGCCATTCTGCGCACCTTAGGGGCAAGGCCTAGCTCAATCATGAAAATTTTTATGGTGCAAGGCATGAGCATTGGCTTAGCAGGGACTTTGTTAGGCGTGACGCTTGGCTGTGTTCTCTCGCTTAGTATTTCCACTATCGTACCGTTGATTGAACAACTATTTGGCTGGCAATTCCTACCGTCGAGCGTGTATTTCATTAATGAATTGCCATCTAAGCTAGAAACGAGCGATGTGCTACGTATTGGCTCAATGTCGTTTATTTTGTCCGTGCTAGCCACTTTTTACCCAAGCTGGCGCGCGTCGCGCGTGCGACCAGCGGAGGCGCTCCGTTATGAATAATTCAACGCATTCAACCTATGTTGCTAAACCAAGCGTACTTGAAGCTTTTCATCTTAAGAAAACGTTCAGCCAAGCGGGTCAACAGCTTGAAGTATTAAGCGATGTGCACTTGCGCGTTGCCGCAGGTGAGAAAGTGGCAATTGTGGGTACGTCAGGCTCAGGAAAAAGCACTTTACTGCATTTGCTTGGCGGCTTGGATGATCCGAGCGCCGGTAAAGTGACGCTAGCAGGCCAAGCTTTTAGTGATCTTAGCGAGAATGCTAAATCTCATTTACGTAACCATAAGCTTGGTTTTGTCTATCAATTTCATCATTTACTGCCGGAATTTAGCGCCTTGGATAATGTGGCAATGCCCTTGCGTATCCGTGGAGTTAGCGTATCCGAGGCACGCGAACAAGCACGCTTGATGCTAGAAAAAATGGAGCTAGCGCACCGCACTAAACATCGGCCGGGCGCGCTCTCTGGCGGTGAACGGCAGCGCGTTGCGTTGGCACGCGCATTGGTCATTCAACCTGCCTGTGTATTGGCTGATGAGCCGACTGGGAATCTTGATCGTGGCGTCGCAGAGATTGTGTTCAATCAAATGCTAAATTTATCGCAAACGATGCACACAAGCTTTGTCATCGTCACGCATGACATTGAGCTGGCTGCCCGCTGCGATCGCGTGCTTAAATTGAAAGATGGCAGACTCATAGAACAAACCACCCTTAACGCGACGGCTTGAATGAGCACATCGACCGTGGATTTTTCTAAACAATATTATTTAGTGCGACACGCATCTTAAATATGCTGTTTAGAAACTGACCCAACCCATACGTCGAATGCTTGAGTTGAGGCTGTTTAGGTGGAGAAGGGCTAAGCAAAACTTCTTGCAAACCTCTTGTCGCAGAATGTGCTGACTTTACGGCATTATATTTTTCTCCAAGAGCTGAAATCGTATGAGCTTCTTGTGTTGCGAGCGCTACGCCTAAATGAGAGCTTTTAGGAGGAAGTGCTAACTTCAAAACCTTAACTGAAGCATAGTCATTTTTATTTTGTGCAACATCTAGCACTGATTCCCCATTTTTATTACGTATACGAGCATCAGCACCATGGCTAAGCAACATAGAGATGACTAACGAAGCATGTTTGTTATCAAGAGCAAGGTGCATTGGCGTTTCTCCATTTGCATCTAGCAAATTAGGATCAGCGCCATACATCAGCAAAATAGGGAGAATTGACAGGGCATGACTACTATTCAATGCATGATGCAGTGCTGTTTCTCCCTCTTCATCCGGTAAATTGGGATTAGCACCATATTTGAGTAAGGCAAGAACGAGTAAAAAACAGTTTTCTTGCTGTACAGCAATATGGAGGGCTGTTTCTTCGGCTTCAGTCGTGATTTCGTTGATGTCCATGCCTCTTACGACCATCGCGAAAATAATTCTGTCAATCACGGTTAGTTCACGGGCAAACTCATAAAGCTCACTAGCTAATAACTTATCTTTATCTTTCAGGCATGGCGAAATATGCGCAATCGCTTGATCAATGGTTGATCTAGATAAATCTAAAGCTTGATGGTAAATAACGGTGCAAGGTGTAAATACCCTGAAATTAAAATTTGAGATATGACTATAAATAGCACAAGAAAAATTTTTAATTAAATTATTAATGTAATCAATTGAACTCATTTGATATACATTTCCAAATTTTTCTATTATTTTTTCTTCTACTTTATCTATATCGATACTTTCCCTTATTAAGCAAGCGTAACTTTCAGTGAAATATTCTATCAAATGTTTATCAAGCTTATGTGCAGATTTTCTTCTTATTATATTTATGTGATCTAATCTGTCACTATTTTTGTTATGATAAGCACCAGTAGGTTTATTAAAACTTAAAGCAAAATGATGCAAAAGGGTGCGGCCCTGACCATCGTGCTCGATATGCTTAAAATCTACGTCAGTGCCACATAAGCTCGCTTCAAGCCTATACAACGTTTCAATTGAAAGGGCAAGATCTAAGTCCATATTTACCCGCTGTTGCGAAGGCAGCAAGCCTAATGATGAAAGGGAGTATTTTTCTCGTTCATTATTAATTCTTAAAATTTGTTCATTAGTTAAATTTCGCTCTTGCTCATAGGGTCGTTTTAGGCAAATCGCCGTCTGAACAGCAAATGATATGGAAGGTGATGAAGAGTACGTATGCACGCTGAACATTAAAAACCTCTAATTGATTTTTAAGGAGACGTTAAATAAATCGGAAATGGCAAGATAAACGACTACGGTCTCTCGGCAAGTACTCAGTACTTTCTAACCATGGCATTCTTTTTTCTTGTTCTACTCGGATTCTCCTAAGCTTATTATCATCTGCTTTGTGAGGTTTTTTTTATAAAAAAATTCTAATGCGACAAATTACTTGTATATTTAATATATTTCTTATTTAGGCCTGAGACTTTAAAGAAGCATTAAATAAACTCAGCATGATGCATAGGCCTCTTAAAAAGATCGATAACAGATTAAATAAAATGTGGATCGATACACATTGCCATCTTGATGCAGATGAATTTGCATTAGACCGTCAGACAGTAGCGAAAGCAGCGCTAGCAGCTGGCGTGCAACGAATCGTTATCCCTGCGGTAACTCGCAGTCGATTTGACATAGTGCAAACGCTAGCTGACCAGATAGTGGGAGGGGCGTATACGCTTGGCATCCATCCATTTTTTACCTCGTCTGCACAAGTAGAAGACCTTGAAGCACTGCGTTTGGCAGTACGAGCTAACCTTAAAAATCCACGTTTTGTAGGAATAGGCGAAATTGGTTTGGATAATTTCATCCCTGAGCCGGATCACGAGCGCCAACAGTTTTTTTATTTAGAGCAATTAAAAATCGCGCGTGACTTTGATTTACCTGTTTTATGCCACATACGTCGAGCGCAAGACCAGGTGTTAAAAGGACTGCGTCGTTTTGGCATTAAGCGCGGCATTGCTCATGCATTTAATGGAAGTTTTCAACAAGCCGAAGCATTTCTTACACAAGGTTTAAAACTAGGCTTTGGCGGTATGTTGACTTTTGAGCGCTCTCAACAAATTCGACGCTTAGCGATTCAACTACCCCTGAGTGCGATTGTGCTAGAAACCGACGCACCCGATCTTTCCCCTGCCTGGCGCTATCGACAGCGCAATAGTCCAACTGAAATTCCTCAGATTGCTCAAACCTTAGCCGAGTTGCGTGGCATCAGCTGCGAAGAGTTAGCCCTCTGCACAACGGCTAACGCGCATACTGCATTACCTCGTTTGCATTTAAGCTATGCATGATTGATGAAATAGCTTTTAAAACACTCACGAACAGATTTTTAGTCGTTTAGCAAACCGCGCCAGACAGCAGAGTGGAGTAGGGTACAGGTGAGAACGCTTTTATGTGGCTTCGCACTTGGCGTTTGGTGGTTGCAGCAAAGCTCGACCTTGCCTGAGTCAAGTATTTTGGTAGCTTGGTTGACGTTTGCTTGCCTGATTTACGGCGCCGCCTTTACGCTGAGAAAGAAGCAAAATTCGATAGGCGACTGGCTACGTTACCGCATGCCTCAATTATCGCAGCACACAGCAAGTACTCACCTATTTCAACTGAGTATATTGGCATTAGTTTTTATCGCCACCTTGATTGTGGGCTATAGCTTTGCTGCATGGCGCGCTGCTGCACGGCTAGCTTACAACTTGCCCATTCAGCTTGAACAACGAGATATTCAAGTGACTGGCGTAATAGCAGGATTGCCGACTGTACAAGGGCGCGTAACGCGCTTTCCTTTTGCTATTGAAACAGGTCCTCTGCAAACGCCGTTATTTCCCAAACTCATTCAACTAAGCTGGTATGCGCAGCCTAACTTACCTGTGCCATCTCTAAATATAGGCGAACGCTGGGCGTTGACAGTGAGCTTAAAACGTGTACATGGCACTGCGAATGAATATGGATCCGATTTTGAGGCAACGATGTTCGCACGGAATGTACGCGCCACAGGTTACGTGCGAGCCCGGCCAGAACCGCGTTGGCTAGGGCATGCTGATCATCTTTCGCTGACTGTGCAACGGTGGCAAGCCGCTTTACGCGAGCGTATCGCGCATGCTTTGCCACAGGCACCGCATGCGGGTGTGATCACAGCGTTAGCAATGGGTTGGCAAGCGGGTATTTCAGCGGAGGATTGGCAGCTTTTTACTCGCACGGGGACCAATCATTTAGTTGCGATTTCTGGTTTGCATATTTCTTTAGTCGCGGGTTTCGTTGGAACATTGGTTGGCTGGTTATGGCGTCAATTAGGCTGGGTCAGCACACGAGGTTTATTGTGGTTAGCCGCGCCGCGCATGGCTGCGTTAATTGGCCTGAGCGCAGGCGCAGCCTATGCTGTGCTAGCAGGGTTAGGCGTGCCGGCGCAGCGTGCGCTTATTATGCTATTCGTGGCCGTGGTGGCGAGCTTAAGCTCGCGTGAGGTAGGGGCCTCAATCATTCTTGTTTGGGCCTTAGCTGTAGTGCTCTTGATTGATCCGTGGGCGGTTCTATCTGCTGGATTTTGGCTTTCCTTTGGTGCCGTGGCCATTATTTTGAGCGTTGCTCATGCTCAGCGAGAACAACTGAAAAAAGAATTACTAAAGCCGCAAGCTCAGAGTTTTTTAAATCATCCTCACCTATCTAAGCAGACATTTGTTAAGCCGCTAACTTTTTCTCATCCTTTCAATCGCTTAGGCGAATGGTTTAAAAAGCGTCGTAAAAAGCTCTTCCAGGTATTGTGCGCGGCAGCCCAAATTCAAGGCGCTGTAACGCTTGGTCTAACTCCACTCACTGCGATGTGGTTTGCGCAAACCTCGCTAATTAGTCCGCTTGCGAATGCTTTTGCTATTCCATGGGTCAGTTTTTTAGTAACACCTTTGGTATTAGCGGGAATTGTGCTGCCAGCACCGCTCGATGGCTGGGCGTTTAAAGCAGCCCATCTGAGCTTTACGCCATTAGCTGAGTTAATGAATAAATTTGCAGCGCAGCCCTGGGCCTTGTGGCCGTTGCCAGCGCCGACTATTAGCGCATTGGTCTTAGCACTGCTAGGCACATTAATTTGGATTGTGCCATGTAGATGGTGGTGGCGAGTCGCAGCACTGCTGCTCTTTGTTCCGCTTGCAATACCAGCGCGCCACATGCCTGCACCTGGAGAATTTCGTTTAACCGTATTAGATGTTGGACAGGGTGCTGCTACGCTGGTGGAAACCGCCCATCACCGCCTGCTGTTTGACGCTGGGCCACGCTATGATGCGGCATCTGATGCAGGGCAACGTATTGTGCTTCCGTATTTGCGTTCCTCTGGCATTAAGCAACTTGATACGCTTGTCATTAGCCATGCTGATAGCGATCACGAAGGAGGCACCCAAAGTATATTCTCTGCGATACCCGCTAAGCGACTGCGCGCTTCTCTACCTGAACAACATCCACTTTGGTCTATGGCCCAAGCGAAGAGTGATGCAGCGCGTTGTCAAGAGGGGGAGAGCTGGATCTGGGATGGCATCAAATTCACGATGCTCTGGCCTGATGTGCCGCAGCTTCGCGGTGTGCGTAATGCTGGTAGTTGTGTGTTGCGTGTTGAAAATGATCGACATGCTGCACTTTTGACAGGTGATATTGAAGCAGCTCAGGAGCATCTATTAATTAAAGCCAATCCATCATTATTGCGCGCCACCTTATTAATCGCCCCACACCACGGTAGCCGAACTTCTTCAACGGAGCTTTTTTTAGATGCTGTCGCACCACGTGAGGCTGTGTTTCAGGTTGGCTATCGCAACCGTTTTCACCATCCAAACTCGCTCGTATTAGCCCGTTACCAATCACATGGCATAAATTTGCATCGAAGTGATCGAGACGGCGCAATTAGCTTTGAAACGCAGCGTGGAAAATTTATTGTTGAGCACTATCGTCAAACGCAGCAGCGCTATTGGATGGGGAGGTGAAGAAAGAAAGATATTTTCTCAATTCAGAATTTATTTTTCAAAGATTAGATTAATTTAAAAAAGTGTAGGCGTTGAGCACATCGATTCTTGTGCTCAACGCCAAATTTTTTAGTTAAGAAATATCTTCGACGTACCGAGTTAGCCTTCAGATATAATCCTGCTTTCCCACAAATCGGCTAGCGCAAATTTGGCTGTGCTATTCACAGGCTCCCTATGAAATTGTCTATTCAGCTAGCTAGCTTATCCTTTATCTATCAAATTAAACACGAGCAATGACCCAATACGTATTTGTTACCGGCGGCGTCGTGTCTTCGCTTGGCAAAGGCATTGCGGCGGCTTCTCTGGCTGCGATTCTTGAATCGCGTGGCTTGCAGGTTACTTTGCTTAAACTCGATCCCTATATTAATGTCGATCCTGGCACCATGAGTCCGTTTCAACACGGCGAGGTGTTTGTCACTGAAGACGGCGCTGAAACTGATCTTGATCTTGGCCATTACGAGCGCTTCATTAGCACGAAGATGCGTAAAGCAAATAATTTCACGACTGGTCAAATTTATGAATCTGTGATTCGTAAAGAGCGGCGTGGCGATTATTTAGGCAAGACGGTGCAAGTGATTCCGCACGTTACGAATGAAATCCAAGCGTTTATTGAACGTGGGGTGCAATCAGCCACGTGCGGTGCGCCCGATGTCGCGATTGTTGAAATCGGTGGCACAGTCGGGGATATCGAATCATTGCCATTCTTGGAAGCAGCACGGCAAATGAGCTTGCGTCTTGGTCGTCATCAAGCGTGTTTTATTCATCTAACACTCGTGCCATATGTAAATACCGCTGGCGAATTGAAGACTAAGCCCACTCAACACAGCGTGCAAAAATTACGTGAGATTGGAATTTTGCCTCACGCTTTGCTATGCCGTGCAGATCGACGGATTCCTGACGATGAATTAGCAAAAATTTCTCTGTTTGCGAATGTACCGCAAGAAGCTGTGATTTCGGTGTGGGATGCGACTAGTATCTATCAAATTCCGCAGATGCTGTGCGACCAAGGTCTCGATAAGATTATTTGCGAAGAATTAAATTTAACGCCTAAACCAGCTGATTTGTCAGTTTGGACGAAGCTTGTTAAAGCATTAGAAAACCCAACGCACGAAATTACGATTGGGATGGTAGGTAAATATACCGATTTGACTGAATCGTATAAATCGTTAATCGAAGCATTAAAGCATGCGTCAATTCACACGTTAACTAAGGTCAATATTGACTATATTGATTCTGAGGCGATTGAAAAAGATGGCACAGCCTGTTTAAGCCACTTGGATGCGATTATTGTGCCGGGGGGATTTGGTCAGCGCGGTATTGAAGGCAAAATTACGGCGATTCAATATGCGCGTGAATCCAAAATACCTTATCTCGGCATTTGCTTGGGTATGCAATTAGCTGTCGTAGAATTTGCGCGCCATATGGTGGGCCTCACCCATGCAAACAGCACTGAGTTTGCGCCTGATACACCCTCCCCAGTCGTTGGACTCATTACTGAATGGCAGGATGCAAGTGGGCGCATTGAAAAGCGCGACGCACATTCGGAGCTAGGTGGCACGATGCGATTAGGCGCGCAACGCTGTCCTATCGTTTCGGGCACTAAAGCGCACCGGATTTATGGCAATGAAGTGAATGAGCGTCATCGTCACCGTTACGAGGTTAATAATCATTTTGTGCCTCAGTTTGCAGAGAAGGGCTTAATTATTAGTGCTCGCACACCGACAGAAAACCTGCCGGAAATGATGGAGTTATCTGAAACGCTTCATCCTTGGTTTGTCGGCGTGCAGTTCCATCCTGAGTTCACTTCAACGCCGCGAGATGGGCATCCACTCTTTAATGCTTTTGTTAAAGCGGCGTTGGATTATCAGCTTCAGGCGAAGTTAGCTAAAAATTATTAGCCAGCATTAGATATCAATGAATAAGAACCTGTTTAAGCTTGCTAAACAGGTTCTAAGCACACAGCTTTAAGGTTTGTATATGAAACTTTGTGGGATTGAAGTGGGGCTAGATCAGCCTTTTTTCCTTATTGCAGGGCCGTGCGTGATTGAGTCTTTACAAATGGCGTTAGATACGGCTGGCACGCTTAAAGAGATTTGCACTGAGCTTGGCATACCGTTGATTTATAAATCGTCGTATGACAAAGCGAATCGCAGCTCAGACCAATCATTTCGAGGTTTTGGAATAGAGCAGGGTTTGCAAATTTTAGCGACAGTTAAACAGCAAATTGGTGTGCCTGTGTTGACTGATGTGCATACAGCAGAAGAGGTACCTCAGGTAGCTGAAGTTGTCGATGTATTGCAAACCCCCGCTTTTTTATGCCGACAAACCGACTTTATTCAGGCTTGTGCGCGTTCAGGCAAACCGGTCAATATTAAAAAAGGCCAGTTTTTAGCGCCGCATGATATGCAACATGTCATACATAAAGCACGGGCTGCAGCGAGTGCCGCAGGTTTAAGTGAAGATAACTTTTTAGTATGTGAACGCGGGGCGTCGTTTGGCTATAACAATCTTGTGGCTGATATGCGCTCGCTAGCTATCTTGCGTGAAACGGGCGCACCAGTGGTATTCGATGCAACGCATTCAGTGCAATTGCCAGGAGGTAAGGGCACAAGTTCTGGTGGGCAACGTGAATTTGTACCTGTACTCGCTCGGGCAGCGATGGCAGTGGGTATCGCAGGTATTTTTATGGAAACCCATCCAAAACCTTCTGAAGCAAAATCTGATGGTCCGAATGCGGTGCCGCTGCACAAAATGCGTGAGTTGTTAAGCACTTTGCTTCCAATTGATCGAGCGGTTAAGCAAACCCCGTTTTTAGAAAATGAGTTTCATTGAAATCTATTTATCATCTCAAAGATGAGGGTTTTGTGAGGTTATCAGTAGTCATAGGGGGATTCCTCCACCACCCCAACCCACGATTCTTTGATTTACTTAAAAATTTGCGAAGGAAGCCATGAGCGCTATTGTTGATATTGTTGGCCGCGAAATTCTTGATTCACGCGGCTACCCTACAGTTGAATGTGATGTGTTGCTAGAGTCCGGTGTAATGGGGCGCGCTGCTGTTCCCTCCGGCGCATCAACGGGTACGCGGGAAGCGATTGAGCTACGAGATGGCGATGCCAACCGTTATGCAGGCAAAGGGGTATTGCAAGCGGTTAATCATATCAATATGGAAATTTCCGCTTCGATCGCTGGTTTAGACGCGAGCGAGCAAGCTTTTTTAGATAAAACTTTAATTGAGTTAGACGGTACAGAGAATAAATCACGCCTCGGTGCAAACGCGTTACTTGCGGTTTCTATGGCCGTGGCGAAAGCAGCAGCAGAAGAGGCGGGTATACCGCTGTACCGCTATTTTGGCGGAACAGGCGCAATGCAAATGCCCGTGCCGATGATGAATATCGTAAACGGCGGCGCGCATGCGAATAACCGTTTGGATATTCAGGAATTTATGATTGTGCCAGCTGGCCTGCCAAGCTTCCGTGACGCGTTGCGTTGTGGCGTTGAAGTGTTTCACGCGCTTAAAAAAATCTTATCTGAGCGTGGCATGAGTACAGCAGTTGGCGATGAAGGTGGATTTGCACCAGATTTTGGCAGTAATGAGGAATGCTTATCGACTGTACTAAAAGCAATTGAAGCCGCAGGTTATCGCGCTGGTGACGAAGTATTGTTGGCGTTGGATTGCGCTTCGAGTGAGTTTTATCGTGATGGGTTGTATCACTTAAATAGCGAAGGGCTGTGTCTTTCTTCAACGGAATTTGCTCACTATCTGAGTACGCTTGCCGATAAGTTCCCGCTCATTTCAATTGAAGATGGAATGGCCGAGAACGACTGGGAAGGGTGGCAATATCTAACGCAGCAGCTTGGCTCGAAAATTCAGCTAGTGGGAGACGATTTGTTTGTCACTAACACAAGTATTTTGAAAGAAGGTATTCAACGTGGTGTCGCCAATTCCATTTTGATTAAGATTAACCAAATCGGTACATTGACAGAAACCTTTGCTGCGGTTGAAATGGCAAAACGCGCAGGTTATACCGCTGTGGTATCGCACCGTTCAGGCGAAACGGAAGATGCGACAATTGCCGATATTGCAGTTGGCTTAAATGCCGGGCAAATCAAAACTGGCTCGGCTTCACGTAGTGATCGTATGGCTAAGTACAATCAACTATTACGTATCGAGGAAGATTTAGGTGAGATTGCAACTTATCCAGGCCGTGCTGCTTTTTATAATTTGCGCACGAGAACTGTATAAGGGCCTGTTTGCAATTTTAAAGGCAGGGAGTTGAGAGGTTATCGGTAAACATGTTGAGGGCCCTTCGTCACCTCAACCTACTATTCTTTGGCAATCTTCTTAGAATGGTGAGTAAGCGAGCTGCTATAAGGTTGTAGTGAGGTCAAGAAATGCTGCGAGCCAAATATGGATAATGAACATACAGGAATACGATGCGGCTTGTGACCGTCATACTTAGCGTTTTGCTGCTATTGATTCAATATCCTCTTTGGCTTGGACACGGGGGCTGGTTGAATGTGCATGCGTTGCAAATCGAGCTTGCCGAGCAGTTGCAGAAAAATGATGCGCTGAGGGGACGTAATGAACGTCTAGCGGGCGAAGTTAATAGTCTTGAGGAAGGCATGGCAGCCATTGAAGAGCGGGCACGCTATGACCTTGGCATGATTAAAACAAACGAAGCGTTTGTTCATTTTGTTTCGTCCACCACGCCATTACCGACTCCACCTGCAGCACAATCTTTAACGCGTAAGCGAGGACGAGTTTCAGCACAACCAGCGAGCGTAGTACCTGATCCACCGCAGCGCGTGACACGTGCCAAGGGGAATCGATGAGTGTTTACCACTCTGCGTGACGTAGGTTTAGGTGAGGGAAGCAATTCATCAGGAGAAGCTCTTAGTGATTAAACATTGCGCTTATTACTATCTCCAATCCCATCTTATTCCTGGCATCAGGGGAATTGTTGCTCCCCATCTTGGCATGCCATGGTAATAGCCACCATAGAGTAATGGAGAAGAATAATAGGCTGCCGCTCTTGCTGCTTTTATTGCCGCGGCTGCCGCAGCTCGGTTAGCGATAGCTTGGTTTTGCTCTTTTAGCACTTGTTCGTCGATTTCAGCGGCATGCTTACGTTCCGCATCGCTAAGCTGTCTGGATGAAGTGGCTGCAGCATTGGGATCAGAGGCAGGTAGACGGCTTAATAGCTGTGTTTGGAACGGAGCAGCACAGCTAGCCAACGCGATACTAGCGGCAACCAGTAGGGGAGTGCCGAATGAACGAGAATTTAAAATAGAAAGCGAGTGTTTCATATTAATTTTTACCGAAATTCTTAATTGTTTTTTAAGGAAACTATGCCTCTCTTGGGTGACATGATGATCAACTAAAGCCCCATTACTGTACCGATGTATTACCCGCGTCGGCATGTCTGGCCCTGGGTTTTGCAGAGATTCCTTAAGAGGATACTTTCAAATTCCCTTGACAAGGCTTTATGTTAATCCATATTTTCTTTATGACAGTTTAATTGTTTCTCACAAAAAACTTTAAGGAATCTCTGCATAACTTCTATAACGGTGGCACGCTTGGCTGTCGTACTAAGAGTATTAATGTACTCGTAGCACGTACATTCTTCGCCACAGAAGTTATGCAAAGGCTCCTTAATCGATAAAAAAGGCATGTGTTCTTTTGCTCCAATCAATCAACAAACTACTCTGCCGATAGGCTGATGCAGCTTGCTACAATAATTCGCTATGGATGGTTCACTAATACAAACTATTACGGTTTATGCACTGCCAGTGCTTTTTGCCATTACTTTGCATGAGGCTGCTCACGGGTATGTCGCCCATCGTTTCGGTGACAACACCGCTTATCTGATGGGGCGCGTTAGTTTGAACCCACTTAGGCATATTGACCCACTTGGTACGATTGTGATGCCTTTGGTTATTTATTTAGCCACGGGCGGTGCCTTTTTATTTGGTTATGCGAAACCTGTGCCAGTTTTATTTCGCAATTTGCGTAATCCTCGTTGGCATAGCTTATGGGTTTCGCTAGCGGGGCCCGCATGTAATTTTGCACAAGCGCTTGCCTGGGCTTTGTTTAGCATTCTGTTGCGCGCGACTCATATTGATGAGGCGTTCTTTCTGCGCATGGCGGTCGCGGGCGTGCTAGTCAATCTTGTCATGTGTATTTTTAATTTGTTTCCGATTCCACCATTAGATGGAGGTCGTATGCTGGTCTCCTTGCTGCCCGCGCGTCAAGCACTAGCGTTGGCGCGTCTTGAACCCTATGGATTTTTAATTGTCATCGCACTGATAGTAACGGGCCTACTTGGCAATTTATGGTTGTTGCCATTGATGGAAGTTGGTTATCAGATAATTAGTGCTTTACTTATTCCTTTTGCTGTTCTTATCAATTAACGCTTATGTTTCCCTCTCGTATTATTTCTGGTATGCGCCCAACGGGCGCGCTGCATCTTGGTCATTACCACGGCGTATTGAAAAATTGGATACAGTTGCAATCAGAATATCCATGCCTTTTTTTCGTCGCTGATTTACATGCGTTGACGACGCATTACGAAACACCAGATGCCATTGAAAAAAATACTTGGGAAGTCATTATTGATTGGCTAGCAGCCGGTGTTGACCCTACGCAAGCGACGCTTTTTATTCAAAGTCGAGTGCCTGAGCATGCCGAATTAGCGTTATTGCTTGGCATGAGCACCCCTTTAAGCTGGTTAGAACGAGTGCCGACTTATAAAGAGCAGCTTGAGAAGCTTACAGGGCGAGATTTATTAACCTATGGCTTTCTGGGTTATCCAGTATTGATGGCGGCAGATATATTGCTCTACCGCGCCTCGCATATCCCAGTGGGAGAAGATCAAGTCCCTCATGTGGAGATTACACGCGAGCTAGCACGGCGTTTTAATCATTTATATGGTCGCGAACCAGGTTTTGAGAAAAAAGCGCTAGAGGCGGTGAAAAAACTCGGTGCTAAGCGCGCGCGTCGCTACCATGAGTTGCGTAATGCTTATCAACAAGAAGGTGATGATGAAGCGCTAGAACAAGCACACGCACTTTTGCAAGAAGCGCAGAGTTTGTCGATGGGGGATAGAGAACGGCTTTTTGGCTATCTTGAAGGTTCAGGCAAAATTATTCTAGTTGAGCCGCAAGCATTATTGACAAAAGCGTCGCGTTTGCCCGGCTTAAATGGACAAAAAATGTCGAAGTCCTACGGTAATACGATTGGCTTACGCGAACCACGAGAAGTGATCGAAAAGAAAGTTCGCACGATGCCCACTGACCCAGCACGCGTGCATCGTACTGATCCAGGTGATCCGGATAAATGTCCTGTATGGCAGCTGCATCAGGTTTACTCTAATGAAGATACATGCGCATGGGTACAACAAGGTTGCCGTAGTGCAGGTATTGGCTGTCTCGAATGTAAGCAGCCTGTAATTGACGCTATTTTGCGTGAGCAGCAACCCATGCTTGAACGTGCTCAAGCTTACCAAGATGACCCATCTTTATTGCGTGCAATTGTCGCAGATGGTTGCGATAAGGCGCGTCATTTAGCTAACGAAACGATGCGTGAAGTACGTGAAGCAATGGGTTTAGCATCGAGCTAAGAGGCGTTGAATTTAATCCGTTACAATCGCATTCCCCGTCTCAATGTATTGCATGGCTTTTCATGACTAACGGAATTTCTACTTTTAATTTGCGAGGCAGTATTGTTGCTCTCGTTACGCCAATGTTTGAGGATGGCAGTCTGGATTTATCCACGCTGCGTTCTTTAATTGATTGGCATATTGCTGAAGGGACAGCTGGCATTGTAATCGCTGGCACCAGCGGCGAAGCGGCTGCGCTCTCTAATGATGAATATTGTGCATTGATTCAAACTGCTGTCGAACAGGCAGCACAACGTATTCCAATCATTGCAGGGGCAGGAAGTAATGCAACCGCAAAAGCAATTGAGCTAACTCAATACGCGAAAGAAGCGGGTGCTAGTGCGACACTGCAAGTCGTGCCTTACTATAACAAGCCAAGCCAAGAAGGGATGTTTTTGCACTTTGCAAAAATAGCGCAAAGCGTAGATTTACCTGTCATTCTCTACAATGTGCCAAGCCGTACGATCGCGGACATGCACAATGAAACTACCTTGCGTTTGAGCCAAATTCCGCAGATTGTGGGTATTAAAGACGCAACAGGCGATATATGCCGTGGGATGGATTTAATTCAATCTAAGCCAGCGGCCTTTTCAATTTATAGTGGAGATGATGCATCTGCTATCTCGCTCATGCTCATGGGTGCTCAGGGCATTATTTCTGTCACGGCAAACGTTGCGCCACGGGCGATGAGTGAATTGTGCAAAGCAGCGCTTGAGGGGGATGTTCAAACTGCACGTGCTATTCATATGAAGCTTTTAGCACTGCATCAGCATTTATTTGTTGAGGCGAATCCTATTCCCGTTAAATGGGCATTGCATCAATTAGGCAAAATACCTGCTGGTATCCGTCTGCCGCTAATGCCACTTGCGGCGCAAAATCATGCAACGGTTCGTTCTGCTTTGTATGAAGCTGGTCTTCAATAAGGTCTGTCCAAGCTAAGCGCGAATCATGTGTTAACTACCAGTACATTAGTGCAGTCCCAGGTATGAAGATGTCTTTGACTTGTGCAAACCTTTGTTTCCTGAATCTTATTTGAGTCTTCTTAAATGAAACCAACTAATCGTTATATTTTTTTGCTTCATGCGGCTTTTACAGTGGCTGCAGGCTCGTTGTTGACTGCCTGTGATACGCTAAACGAAACGTTTGCATCGGATCGGGTTAACTATCAAAATGCCGAATCCGGTCCAAGCCTGAGAGTGCCTACTGATTTGACTCAACTAAAGCCAAGCCAACGTTTCGATACGTCTGCAAATCCAGCGTTATTGGGCGAGCGAACAAAAGCCAAACGCGTAGCAGCGTCACAAGCGCAGCAACTTTTACATTTGGAATACGATGGGAGCGCCTATTGGCTCAGGGCGGCTGGGTATACGCCTGAACAACTATGGCCGCAACTGCAAGCCCTGTGGGAAAAAAACGGCTTTACACTGAAGGTTAATCAGCCAGAGTTGGGCTTGATGGAAACGGACTGGGCCGAAAACCGCGCAAAAATACCGCATAGCCAATTCCGTAAATCGATAGGCAAATTTTTAGAAAATATCTATTCATCAGGCACACGCGATAAATTCCGCACGCTAGTACAACGAAATGAAAATGGAGTAGCGATTTCGATTATTCATCATGGGATGGAAGAAATTGTCATTGGTCGTCAAGACTCTTCCCGTTGGCAAGATAGAGCACGTGAACCTAATCTTGAACTCGCGTTCTTTGCGCGACTCATGGAAAATTTAGGGCTTAACGAAGAGCAAGCCCAAGACTTAATCAAGCAAGCTCGGCAAACAGAGCGCGCCACAGTTACCGTCAACCAGCAAGCAAAGGCAACGCTGATTTCATTAGATGAATCGTTTGAGCGTGTTTGGTGGCGAGTGGGCCTAGCGCTAGATCGTATGAATTTTGCGGTTGAGCAACGAGATAAAAATAAGGGTCTATACGTTGGTCGTTTAATAGAAAAAATGCCAGAAGAAACGCAAGACGAAGCGGCAACAAAAGAAAGCAAAGAGAGCAAAAAACCGGGCCTACTGAGCCAATTTTTTAATCGTCGGCCACAAAAAATATCAAAATCAGCGCCTTATCAAATTCATATTCAAGCGGTGAATAATGCTAAAACTCAAATAGCGGTAGTGACTGAGCAAGGGCAGATAGACTATACACCTGAGGCACAACGTCTTATTTTAGCTTTGCATGCGCAGCTAAATTAATGTGCTAGACAACACGCAATGCGTGTGGTTAGAGAGGCTGTGGGTCGATCTAAGCTAAAAACCCTGCGCGCGGCACAGGCGCTGCAAAAAAACTGACTTTCAGTGCCCTCATAAAATTTTAGCCCCACTTATACTCAATCAAGTTATCTGATCGAATACGAGTGGGGCTAAGCTATCTATCTTAGCGATAGATATTTACGATTAGTGTGCTGTAGAAGCTGCGCTAGCAGGCGTTGCGCTGCTTGCAGGAGCGGCTTCAGAAGCAGCTGATGAGCTAGCAGGCGCTGCGTTGGCATCTGGCACATTGACTTCTGGAGCAGAAGCAGCTGACACAGCAGACGCTTCGCTAGCAGCATTAGGCGCGCTCTGTTCGTTCTCTTTGTTGGAATGTTGAGGGCAAGCTGAGAGAGCAAAGGCTGCCGTCAGAAGAGTAACGAGGAGACATTTTTTCATTATCAAGTCCTTTTTATAGTTGGAATCTGTTCATAAACTGTCTAAAAGGCCGTCAGTCGGAGGAGAGCAGAGTACTGCAACCGGCGTGTACATACGACGTACATAAAGTTTGCGAGCACTGCCCGACCCCGGATCACGATCTTTTGGGCGATTTGTGGACAGATTTTTAAAGATAAGCAAGAAGGTACTACCTTATATACTTGCATGTAATTTAGAAAATCTATTTGCGTTGACGCGGCAGACTTTCCTTTTACATACGGCTGACTCGGAATTATAGGCACTTTCATCTCTAGCGTCGATAAATTACTAACCCTACGTTGCTGATGATTAAGAAGCCGCTCGACCATAGCCGATCTAGAAAATCTCTGTATAACACAAGCAGCTGAAGAATAAATAACGACAGCCTCATGGCAACTACTCATATACTGCTCAGCCACGGTTTGTCTTGCCTTGAGCATTATGTAGAGATTCTCTAAAGATCATGTTGGCCTTCCAGATAAACTTAATACTAAGTATTTTTTTTAGATAAGAAAGTTAAAGAATGTTACAAAATGATAGAACTTATTGCATTGCGCCTACCGGATTATCGGTGAAATGGTAAAGATTAATTGGGTGAAACTCTGTAGCAAAATAGGTATCTACGGATACTTACATAACAGCCTTAGTAGAAAATACCTTTGATGCTTACTAAACAGCGTACAAAAGGAAAAGAGAGCCATGACTCCGCGATAAAGGACAGGTAGTGGTTACAGCAAGCATTCTGGCATGAAGATAGCTTCAAGCAACTTATTGTCCCTTAAAAGCGCTGAATTAAAGTTGTAGAAGCACCGCATCGTATAATGCGATTTGGATTTTGGAGAACTGCAGAATGAATATTGAACGCAAAAAGATTACGAAAAATACTGTCGTCTCGATCGACTACACTCTGTCGGACGCGCAAGGCAATGTTATTGAGGAGGGAGATGAACCGATTGTCTATCTACACGGTGGCTATGAAGGCATTTTTCCAAAGATAGAGAAAGTATTAGAAGGCCAAGAGCTAGGCTTTGAGACACAAGTTCAGCTTGAACCTGATGACGCATTTGGTGAATATGACCCAGAGCTAATAAAAATTGAAGCGCGTAGTCGCTTTCCTGATTCACTTGAAGTCGGGATGCAATTTGAAGGCGTACCGGATGAAGAAGATGAGGAGGAGGTTGACGAGGATGAAGACTTCGTCATTTATACCGTGACAGATATCGCAGAAGATAAAGTCGTGTTAGATGGCAACCATCCGCTAGCAGGTATTGCGCTTCGTTTTAACTTAAAAGTAATCAATGTGCGTGACGCAAGTGCTGAAGAAATTTTGCATGAACATGCCCATGGAGCCGATGGCCTTGATACCCATGAAGCTGATTTGGAAGAAGAGAGCAAAAACAAGCAATCTCCAACCTTGCATTAAATAATTGCTTAGTGCGGCGCTGAAACTTAAGGGTTCATTCCTAATTTCAATGTTAAGCAGCCGTTTCACCAGCTTTTTAATTAAATAGGGTATCTACAGTATTTCAAGGCCACCCTTTGTCATCTTGATTTAAAGATCTTAATGCAGGCACAAGTTGCCTGCTATTTCGATAAGTCTCTACTACTTCCTAAAAAAATATACTGCGAGGCTTGCTGAAAGCAATTTTGAAGAACTATCTTAAGGGTTATGGTTTAACGAGATCGTGCAATTCAAAAAGCATATCAAGTGCTTCACGTGGCCGCATTTCGTTAGGATCAAACTCGCGTAATTTTTCTATTACGCTTTGCCACGCAGGCAAGAGGGCCGCAGTGGCTGGAGCGGGTTGAATTTGCATAGGCGCTGAAGCAGCGGCAGTTTCCATAGGATGAAAGAGATCATCGGCGGCGCTAGTGCTCAGTGCTTGCTGTTCAAGTTGCCGCAAATGCTGTTGAGCACTTTCAATCACCGTCTGCGGTACGCCAGCTAACGCTGCAACTTGTAGACCGTAGCTTTGATTCGCTGGGCCTTCTTTGACTGTATGCAGAAAAACGATACCTTGCTCATGCTCAACGGCAGATAAATGAATATTGGCAGCATGTGAAAACTCATTTGTCAGTTGTGTCAGCTCAAAATAATGCGTCGCAAACAGGGTATAACAGCATGTATGAGTCAATAAATGCCGTGCAATAGCCCACGCTAAAGCCAATCCATCAAAGGTCGATGTACCTCGACCAATCTCGTCCATTAAGACCAAACTCTTTGAGCTTGCACCATTTAAAATCGCAGCAGCTTCAGTCATTTCCACCATAAAGGTCGAGCGGCCCCCTGCTAAATCATCAGCAGCACCAATCCTTGTAAAAATGCGATCAATTGGGCCCAACCGCACACGTTGCGCAGGGACATACGAGCCGAGGTAAGCGAGCAGAGTGATCAGTGCAGTTTGCCGCATGAAAGTTGATTTACCGCCCATATTCGGGCCAGTGATCAATAGCAACTTACGTTGGTCAGATAGCACGCAGTCATTCGGTATGAAATTGTCGACTTGCGCTTCGACAACAGGATGGCGCGCTTGCTCGAATTCGATAATATTGGCATCAGTAAATTCAGGCATTACCCACTCTAGCGTACGCGCGCGTTCAGCTAACGCAGCCAGCGTATCGACTTCGGCCAATGCATAAGCTATTTGTTGGCAAGTGGGGATAAAAGGTAAAAGCGCGTGTAGCAATTCATCGTACAACGCTTTTTCACGCGTTAGCGCCCGGTCTTTGGCAGATAAAGCTTTGTCTTCAAAGGCTTTTAACTCGGGCGTGATATAGCGCTCGGCATTTTTTAAGGTTTGGCGACGTCGATAATCATCCGGTACCTTGTCTATTTGACCGCGAGTCACTTCTATATAAAAACCGTGAACTTTATTGTATTCAACACGCAAGTTAGCAATGCCTGTGCGTTCGCGTTCACGCGCTTCAAGATCTAGCAGAAACTGTGCGCAGTTTTCTGAAATATCGCGTAGTTCATCAAGCTGTTCATCATAACCTCGCGCGATAACGCCCCCATCACGTAAGAGGGTAGAAGGTTCAGGCGCAATAGCGTTTTCTAATAGCGTCAAACAATCAGCAGGAGGAGTGAGGGAAGTATGCAGCTGATTGAATAATGCAGCCGGTAAATTGGTATACCCACGCACAATAGGTAAGCGGGCAAGAGAGTCGCGCAAACTAGCTAAGTCACGAGGACGCGCGCTTAAAAGTGCGAGTCGGGAGGTAATCCTCTCGACATCTGCAATAGGTTTTAACGCCTGCCTCAGTGAATCGAGATGCGTAGCAGAAGCGTGCATTAACAGAGCATCAATAGCTTGATGACGTGCTTGCGCAATGCTTGCATCCCGCGGTGCATGATGTATCCAATGTCGTAAGCGCCGACTGCCCATTACAGTGCAGCATGTATCAAGCAGTGATAATAAAGTGGGCGCTTCGGTGCCACGTAGTGTTTCAGTTAACTCCAGATTACGACGAGTGGCAGGATCGAGGCTAATATAAGCTGATTCATCCTCAACTTGTAAGCTACGTATATGATGGAGTTGCTGTTGTTGGGTAGCGGCAGCGTAAAGCAGCAGAGCGCCAGCTGCACCACATGCGATGGACATACCTTGTGCATTAAAGCCATCTAAGTTGGTCACACCTAATTGTTCGCATAAACGCGCTCGCCCGTTATCAATATCAAAATGCCAGCTAGGAACGCGAGTCACCGCACCTGCAGCTGTAGGTAAAGTAAGCGGCGCTGAATCAGCGTGTGTGTCACTCTCAGCGAGTAATGTTTCGGCTGGCTGAATTCGTTCGAGTACTGCAGGTACTTCATCAGCTGCTATTTCAGCGAGCCGCAGCGCGCCGCTAGCAAGATTGAGCCAAGCCACACCGACTTTTACTTTTTGCTCTCGACTGATACGTTTACTAGCAAGCGCTAGCAAGTAGCTATCAGACTTGTCCGCCAATAACGCAGCATCAGTGAGGGTGCCAGGCGTCACGATGCGAACCACTTTACGTTCGACAGGCCCTTTGGACGTAGCAGGGTCTCCTATCTGTTCGCAAATAGCCACTGATTCACCCAATTTAACGAGCTTGGCAAGATATTGCTCGGCAGCATGGTAAGGCACGCCTGCCATTTTAATCGGCTGCCCAGCTGAAGCGCCGCGTTGGGTTAGTGTCAAATTAAGTAAGCGTGCTGCTTTTTCTGCGTCATTAAAAAATAACTCATAAAAATCTCCCATCCGATAAAACACCAATGCGTGCGGATGCTCAGCTTTGATGCGTAAATATTGCTGCATCATTGGAGTATGCGTAGCAATGTTAGGCACGGGATTCATTTCAGCAGCGGTTGCGTGCTTAGGTTTAGCCGCAGTGATATCGTCAAAAGAGAGTTGAACAGTCATAGTAAGAGCTGGAAGGTAAAGGCGAGCCCAATTTATTCAAAAAACTTTTTTTCTGCACCAATAGCTGTGCCGTAGTCGTAAGGCACCAAAGAAATACTTTGCGCTTGGGGCTTAAAAAAGTTCATATGAGGATTGAAAAAATTGCATCATCAAAATGCAGTAGTTTGTTATATAGCAAGAGTACACGTAGATTTCTTGCGGCGTATCTTTAAAGCGCTGGCAGATAACGCATAGGATCGACTGAGCGACCTTTATAACGCACTTCAAAGTGCAACATAGCATGACGTCCAGTGACATCGCTATTGCCCATTTCTGCTATTTGTTGTCCTTTCTTAATGCTTTGCCCCTCTTTGACAAGCAAAACACGATTGTGAGCATAGACGGTTAAGAAATCATCTTGATGTTTGATAATCATCACATTGCCATAACCGCGTAACCCATTACCTGCATACACAACACTACCCCCCATTGCAGCTCGAATAGGTGCGCCTAATTTGCCACCGATGTTTACTCCTTTATTGATATGGCCGTCAAAGCGGGTCAATATTGGGCCATGCACAGGCCACTGCAACGCAAGAGTACGAGGGGGAACAAGGTGAGCAGCCGCGGGCGTAGTTGGCTTAGTGGAAGAGGGAAGGGATGTAGACTGATTGCCTGTTTGCGCATATTTTGATGCGGGTAATGTTCTGGTACGAATGGGCGCACCTCGCGCACGTAATGGCGAGACCCTTAATACTTGACCAGCGCGAATAGCACGCGGCCCTGATAATTTATTCCAGAGCAAAATATTTTGTGGCTTTTGGCGAGAACGCTTGGCGATACGTTCTAATGTGTCACCTTTTTTAACCCGATAATAAGTGGTCTTTGAAGTGGAACCACAGGCAGCAAGGGCTACTACTAGCGCCATCTGAAATAAAAAGCGCAAAAAATTTTTTGTCATAACGAGCCTATGAAATTTGATTACGGTGACAATTAAGAAATTTTGCATAACCTTTGTAACGATGTTGCACCGCGCTACCGGAGCCACGCAAAGATTTCTTAAACATAATTTCAACTAGACATTTCATTTGCTATAAAATCGCCGGCTTGTTTCTCATTTGTTCATTGGTCAGCACATTGTAGCGGCTAATGTGACTGAAACTCATTCCATCAATGTCTAAAATTTGGATATTGACGAAATGAGTTTTAGTTTACGGTGAATTCATCGAATTGAAAAAGATAGAAAATTAGATGAGCATAGAATTTTTACTTTTTTTGAGTGTCTTGCAAGGTGTGACTGAGTTGTTTCCTGTTAGTAGCTTGGGACACACATTAATTTTGCCAGGCTTATTTAACCTTCATATCAGCAAGCACACGCCGCAACTTGTCCCGTTCTTAGTCGCTCTGCATATGGGTACTGCGTTGGCATTGCTATGGTATTTCCGTGCTCGCTGGTTTGCGCTTTTGAAAGGGTGGCTTAAATCAATAAGAGGGCAGCAGAATGAAGATGGGCATCTTGCTTGGGCTTTAATCGTGGGGACAATACCCGCGGGCTTAGTTGGCTTAATTTTAGAAAAACCGCTAGAAAAACTTTTTTACGATCTGAGAATTGTCGCTGCAGCACTGATAGCAAATGGTGTGTTGTTGTATATAGGTGATCGATTGCAGCGGCTACGTCCAACTACTACACCGCAAAAATTAAGTTTTTCTCGGGCTATTGCGATTGGTTTTGCACAAATTGGCGCGCTCATTCCAGGTTTTTCGCGCAGTGGACTTACGATGATTGCTGGGGTCAGCCTTGGACTAAGCGCAGAAAAAGCAGCTGAATTCTCTTTTTTATTAGGTACCCCCATCATTTTTGCTGCAGGTGTATTAAAATTGCCAGCGCTTTTCCTCGAGCCGCAAGGTCAGCTTGGTATTTCGTTGCTGGGTGGAGTATTAACCGCCATCACAGCCTACCTAAGCGTACGCTTTCTGATGCGTTACTTTGAAGGAAAAGGACGTCTTGCATGGTTTGGTATTTATTGCATTTTTATGGGCGCATTCGCACTCGGATGGTTTATCATTCGCCCTTAGTTATTTTTCTACCTTTATCTGCCCGTAGCTCAGTTGGATAGAGCATCGGCCTTCTAAGCCGAGGGTCGGGGGTTCGAATCCCTCCGGGCAGGCCACCTTCCTTTCTTAACCCGCCTCAACTTTACCCAAGTCTGCGTTAAACCCTAGTATTTATAAGCCTTTCAGGATTTTTGTCAGCTCTAGCCGCTTCACTATTTCTCTATGCAGCAAATTGGAAATATGAATGACTTTTAGGTAGGTTACTCATACAACGACAAAAGTTACTCATAGAGAGGGTGTGATGCCATTAACAAATACACTCATTCGTAATACTAAGCCAGCCGCTAAAACAGTGCGATTAACAGATGGAGAAGGACTTGTCCTGTTGATTGAACCGAATGGAGCGCGAAGGTGGCGATTTCGTTACCTGTTTAATGGTGAATACAAAATGATCTCACTAGGAGTTTACCCTTCGACTGTTCTCTGGGAAAAGGAGTTGTAGCTTCTCGCGTGACATAAATGGGCACCTCCTTGATGATGGTCTCGCCTTTTTCCTTTACCACCTTGATGCGGTCACGGTATTGGATTTCGATGCGGCTAACCGCTTTATTCTGGGCAGCAGCCAGTTTGGTATTTGCAGTCACTAGATTGACTTGATATTGGGCGCTGGCAATTCGCACTTTATCGAGGCGTGGCCCAAAATAAAGGTGTGACGCCAACATGATGCCGCCCACAGCGCCGAGTGCCGATGCCACAGCGTATTTTCCTACCACACTCCCCCTTACAGCTTTGAATAGGTTGAACATGGCTATCCTCTCCGCGTTAGCGCGCTGCCCCATCTAATAGTAAAAAATGAAAATGGTAATTTTCATCTTTAGGTTGGGGTGAGGTACGAACCCCAACACTACCCGACAGATTTAATCGAATCATTACATTACGGAGCAACTATTGGATAGTTGCCAGAATTTGAAATCAGAGAGAGACCTGAGTGATTTCCGGGGGGAAAGAGAACAGTCTTACGGCTAAGATTAAAAAAGAAAGGCTTCCTCATCATATTGCATGTATTGCAGTTTTTTGAGAAGCCGATACCAGGAGAATTCATGCTGAATGCATCGAGTTCAGGCGGCGAATCAAAAAAGCCATCCGACGACAGCTCGTTCGGTGTGGCAGCCCCCTCGCTAAGCCTGCCTAAAGGTGGTGGCGCTATTCGCGGTATAGGCGAAAAATTTGCCGCCAATCCAATGACTGGCACGGGTTCGATGAGTATCCCTATTGCCACCTCGCCAGGCCGCTCTGGTTTTTCTCCTCAACTTTCTCTCTCGTACGATTCTGGTGCTGGCAATGGTCCCTTTGGGTTCGGTTGGAGCCTTTCTCTTCCTTCGATCACGCGTAAGACCAATAGAGGTCTTCCACAATACTGCGACGCAGAGGATTCGGACGTCTTCATCTTCTCCGGTGCCGAAGACCTGGTCCCGGTGTACCGGCAGGATGTCGACGGAAGCTGGGTAGCAAGCCATCCTGGCTACCAGCGTGACCCTGACCGATTTTGGGTGCGCGACCCATCTGGTCGTTTGGTCATCCATGAAGACGAACTCGAAGGCTACCGTATCCGTCGCTACCGTCCGCGCATTGAAAGACTCTTTGCCCGCATCGAGCGCTGGAGCAAGATCGGCGCCACGGGCGATATCCACTGGCGTTCGATCTCCAAGGACAATATTCTCACTCTCTACGGTCTGGACGCGGATTCCCGCATTGCCGATCCGCTCGATCCAACGCGTACTTTCACTTGGTTGATCTGTGAAACGCGCGACGATAAGGGTAACGCCGTGCTCTATCGTTTCAAGGCAGAAGACGGGCTCGGCGTCGATCTGGGCCAGGTCCATGAGCGCAACCGCGGGCCGCAGAGCGATACCCGTCGCACGGCCAACCGCTACCTTAAGCGAATTCACTACGGTAACCGCACGCCATTGCTCGACAACGTTGGCCATCGGCCTCGTTTCCTGGACAAGGCGCAGATCAACAAGCAGATTGCTAACGCCGAATGGATGTTCGAGGTGGTGTTCGACTATGGCGAACACGATGGTGCCACCCCCAAGCCAAATGACCAAGGCGCATGGGCCTACCGCCCTGACCCGTTCTCTTCCTATCGTTCCGGCTTCGAGATTCGTACTACACGACTTTGTCAGCGTGTGCTGATGTTTCACCACTTCCCGAACGAGGCAGGAGTGGGACGCGATTGCCTCGTGCGCTCTACTGACCTCACCTATTCAGATGAGCTGACCCCCCCGGATGTCCGCAGCCCAATAATCTACACTTTCCTGCGCAAGGTCAGTCAAACTGGCTATCGTCGCAACAATGGCGGCTACTACGACCAGCGTAGTTTGCCGAGTGTCGAATTCGAATACACCGAGCCCGTCGTGCAGGACACACTGGAAGAGGTGAATCCATTCAGCCTCGAAAATCTCCCGATTGGCTTGGATGGACGTGCCTACCGTTGGACCGATCTGCACGGTGAAGGCATTCCCGGCATCCTCACGGAGCAGGCTGGTGCTTGGTATTACAAACGCAATCTCAGCCCGATCCCAGAAAAATTGCCCGACGGCCGGGAGCAGGTGAAGGCGCAGTTTGCCCCGCTTGAAACCGTCGCATTCAAGCCCAACATTGCCCTGAGCGGCGGCGCGGAGTTCATGGACCTGGCGGGCGACGGTCAGCCCGACGTCGTGGTCATCGACGGACCCGTGTTCGGCCTCTATGAGCATGACGAGGCCGAAGGCTGGCAGCCGTTCCGCCCCTTCACCTCGCGCCTGAACCGTGATCTGCGCGATCCGAATCTCAAGTTCATTGATCTAGACGGTGATGGCTATGCGGATGTGCTCATTACTGAAGAGGACGCCTTTGTCTGGCACGCTTCGCTCGCCGAAGATGGCTTTGGCTCCGCGCGGCGCGTCGCGCAGGCGCTCGATGAGGAGCAAGGTCCTCGCATCGTCTTTGCCGATGGCACGCAATCTATCTACCTTGCCGACCTCTCCGGCGACGGCTTGACCGACATCGTCCGCATCCGCAACGGCGAAATCTGCTACTGGCCCAACCTAGGCTATGGTCGCTTCGGTGCCAAGATCACGATGGAAAGTGCGCCGATTTTTGACAACCCCGACCAGTTCGATCAGAAGCGAATTCGCTTGGCCGACATTGACGGCAGCGGCACCACCGACGTCATCTACCTTCACCGTGACGGTGTTCGCCTGTACTTCAATCAGTCGGGCAACAGTTGGAGCCAGCCGCATCTCCTGAAGGTCTCTGTGCGTGTCGATGATGTCGTAAACATTATCCTCACTGACCTGCTCGGTAACGGGACAGCCTGCCTGGTCTGGTCGTCACCCCTTCCCGGCGATGCCCAGCAGCCGGTGCGCTATGTCAACCTAATGGGCGGGCACAAGCCGCATCTGCTAGTCAGAACAATCAACAATCTCGGTGCTGAAGCCCGTGTCGACTATGCTCCTTCAACCAAGTTCTACCTTCAAGACAAGCGCGACGGCAAACCCTGGATTACACGCCTGCCATTCCCAGTGCACGTGGTTGAGCGCGTCGAAATCTTAGACTACATCAGTCGCAACCGCTTCCTAACCCGCTACGCTTATCACCACGGCTACTTCGACGGAGAAGAGCGCGAATTTCGCGGCTTCGGCATGTTGGAACAATGGGATACCGAGGCTTTCGAAGATTATGCCGTGGGTGTTCAAAGCATGAATGGCACTCAAGACTTGGCGCCTGAGCTGAATCAGCCTCCCGTTACTACCCGCACCTGGTATCACACGGGGGCGTTCCAAGACCAAAATCGCATCCTGCACCAGTACCGCCACGAGTATTATCGACAGGAACAACATATTCCCGAACCCGCTCTGCCTGCGGGATTGGATGCCGATGAACTTCGCGAGTGTGTACGCGCATTGAAAGGCTTACCGCTGCGGCAGGAAATATATAGTTATGACGGCTCGCCAGAAGATCAACATCCGTACACGGTCACCGAGAATAACTTCGAGATCCGATGGCTGCAGTCGCGTGGCCATCAGCGGCATGGTGTTTTCTTTCCGGTTGGTCGCGAATCCATTACGCTCAACTACGAGCGCAACCCGGCCGATCCTCGCATCTCGCATACGTTTGGGCTCGAACTGGACGAGTACGGTAACGCGCTCAAGTCCTGCTCGGTGGTTTACGGCCGTAAGATTGCTGATCCGTTGCTCCCCGCAGACGTCACTCGAGAACAGCAGCGGCGCTACATTACCTATGCCGAAACGGAATACACGCCCGACATCGAGCAAGGCATCCCGCCAGAAGTCTACCGTTTGCGAGTCCCCTTCGAATTAAGAAGTTATGAGATCACCGGCATTGCACCAGATGCCGCTTTGTTTCAGTTTGATGAGATAAAGGCAAAGATTGCTGGTGCTGCCCCGATCGACTACGAAGTCATCGCCGATGGCGTAATACCACAGAAGCGTCTTCTAACCCATAGTCGTACCCTGTTCCTAAACAACGTGCTAAACCCGTTGCCATTGGGGCAATGGGATTCACTTGGGCTGAGCTATCAGAGCTACAAGCTTGCATTTACCCCTGGTGTCACGGCAGCATACTATGTCGGCAAGGTCAGCGACGACGAGTTTGCTGCTGCGGGCTACGTTCATTTCATCGGTGACACCAACTGGTGGATACCATCCAGCACGGCGATCTATCCTGCCAATCCTCGCGCTCACTTTTGGCTTCCCATTGGGGCAAAGGATCCATTGGGAGTGGAAACAATCGCCACGCTCGATCAATACGACCTGCTCGTGGAGAGGGTAGAGGTCAAACAGGCGACGTGGAACGTTGTCACCGCAACGAATGACTACCGCGTTCTCGGCCCTGTGCTGATGACAGACCTCAACAAGAACCGTTCCGCCGTCGAACATGATGAGCTAGGCATGGTGGTCAAGACTGCCATCATGGGCAAGGTCGGCTCAGCAGACGGTGACACACTTGCCGATCCGACGACGCGAATGGAATACGAATTGTTTGACTGGATCAACAACCGCAAGCCTAACTACGTACATACCTTTGCTCGCGAGCAGCACGGTGCCGGTAATCCCCGTTGGCAGGAAAGCTACACCTACTCAAACGGCAGCGGTGGCGTCGCGATGATCAAGGCGCAGGCCCATCCAGGTAAGGCTTTCAAGGTGAACGAGGACGGCACTAAGGTGGAAGTGGATGCTAATCCACGTTGGGTGGGCAACGGGCGAACGATCCTCAACAACAAAGGCAAGCCCGTTAAGCAGTACGAGCCTTATTTCAGCACCACGCACGAATACGAGGACGAAAATGTACTGCGTCAAATCGGCGTCACGCCCATCCTCTTCTACGATCCCGTCGGGCGAAATGTCCGCACTCTGTTCCCCAATGGCACTTTCGCCCGAGTTGAATTCAATCCTTGGATGCAAAAGGTGTTCGATGCCAACGACACAGTCAAGCAGAGCCAGTGGTATATTGATCGCGGCAGTCCCGACCCCACCGCGCAACCCGAGCCGCTGAACGATCCCGAACGCCGTGCTGCTTGGCTCGCCGCCAAGCACGCCGATACGCCGGGTGTGCTTCACTTCGATAGCCTGGGGCGTCCCATCTACGCCGTCTCTGATTACGGCGGTGGCAAGACTGCAGCGGTGCGCTCTGAAAGCGACCTGACCGGGCGCTTCTCGAAAATGTTCGATCAGGAACAGCGGGAAGTGGTCAGTGGCTTCGTCAGCATGGCCGGTATGCCCATCTTTGGCGATAGCGCCGAAAAAGGGCGCCGCTGGACCTTTAAGAATGTCCTCAGTGCGTTGGTCAAAACCTGGGATGAATTCGGCCGCCAATTCCGTGCCGAATACGACGACCTGCACCGCCCGGTCAGCACCTTTGTGCAGGAAGCCGGGCAAGCCGAGATTCTGTTCAACTACGTCGTCTACGGCGACCGCCTAGCCAACGGCGAGCAACTCAACCTGCTCGGTACTGCCCACCAGATCTTCGACCAGGCCGGCATGATGCGCGTGCCGGAGCTGGACTTCAAAGGCAACCCCAAATCCGTTGATCGCGTTCTGGCGATAGACTATAAAAATAACCTCGACTGGAGCGTGTTGCCCGCACAGCCGAATGTGGACGCCATCCAGGACGCCGCCAATCCCGCGCTAGAAATCGCCGAAGTCTTCACCGCCAATTCGCAGCATGATGCGCTGAATCGTCCAACCCGTGTCACGCTACCCGACGGTACGGTGATCGTGCCCACCTACAACGAGTCCAACTTTCTAGCCTCACTGCAAGCCCAGATCAGAGGGCAGGGCAGCTTCATCGAGTTCCTGAAAGCCCAAGACTACGACGCCAAGGGCCAACGTCAGTTTGCGCACTATGGCAACGAGGTCTTTACCCGTTATTTCTATGACCCTAATACGTTCCGGCTCACCAACCTGCTGACCTATAGGTCAGGCACGGATCCGCAAACACAGGGACTGCAGAACCTCCAGTACAACTACGACCCGGTTGGCAACATCACGCAGATTCGAGACGACGCCCAGCAGACCCACTACTTCAACAATGCGGTGGTCAAGCCGGAGAGCCTGTACGAATACGACGCGATCTATCAGCTCATTCGTGCCACAGGGCGGGAACTTGCGGGACTGGGCAACGATACCCTCCGCACCCATACCGATCTCGACTTCGTTCAGCTACCACATGCCAACAATCCCGATGCGGTGCGCAACTACACCGAGGAGTATGAGTACGACCTGTTGGGCAACATCAAGGTGCTCAAGCATCGCTTCCAGCCTCAGCCTGGTATCGGCAACGGCTGGACGCGCCACTACCGATACGCCTTTGAGGATGCCCCGGGCAACCGCACCAACCGCCTGACGGCCACCAGCATGCCCGGCGATCCGGACGCGGGTCCCTACAGTGGAACCTACGACTATGACGCCTACGGCAACATGACCCGGATGCCACACCTGGCCGCCATGGACTGGAACTTCATTGATCAGTTGCGGCGGGTAGATCTGGGTGGTGGTGGAACGGCGTATTACGTCTACGGCCTTGATGGGCAGCGCCTGCGCAAGGTGATTGAGCGCAACGGCAACCTGAAGCTCGAATGGATCTTTCTGGGGTCGGTCATGATCTTCCGCCGCCGTCGGCGTGACACCAACGAAACACGGTTGGAGCGCTGGACGGTTCACATCAGCGACAACGCGGGCCACATCGCGCAGGTCGATACCAAGACCCGAGATGACGACAACAGCGATCCGGCCAATCCGCTGAATGCTGTGCTGATTCGCTATCAGTACGCGAACCACCTCGGCTCGGCGATATTGGAAACGGACGAGGACGGCAATACGATTTCCTATGAGGAATACCATCCATACGGAACAACGGCGTATCGCTCGGCCAAACCAGGATTCGACTTGAGTTTGAAGCGGTACCGGTTCAGTGGCAAGGAGCGGGATGACGAAACAGGTATGTACTACTTCGGCGCGCGATATTATGCGCCTTGGTTGGGGAGGTGGACGAGCGGTGATCCAGCCGGGTTTAAGGATGGACTACAGCTATATCGATACTGTCGGAACAATCCCGTCAATGTTCGCGATTCATATGGATTGGACGGCATTGCAATAGGTGGAAAGCCCAAAGAAATAAGAAGAGCTCAGACCACTCATACCGAAGCAAGCGGAAAACAATACGAGGATTGGGTGAGAGCGCAGACCGTCGAGATTGATGGTCAACAATATGCCGTGAGTGGCGGGACAAGAGTTTGGAACAAATCCGAACGTCACTGGTGGATTCCAGATGCACAACTTGCGCTAATCGAAGGACCCTCTAGTAACGGCGGCACGGAGCAAGATGCAATCGAGGTAACCGTTACTGCTCCACCGCGAGGTGCGCGTGACGGCTCTGAAACTCCGACCCCATCTCCAGAGTCAAGTCATTCACCTGCCGAGATGGCAGAGCCCGAGTCAACTCAATCTCAGACAGAGCTCGCTCCAGCTCCAGATGCGGCTCGATTAGTACTTCAAGAAGCAGCACGACCACGTAGCGTAACGGGTGCAAGGCCGAATGGAACATTGCATCTTTGGTCAGGAGCGCCGGGCAAGGCAGACGCACAAGCAGCGATCCGAAGCAACGGGTCAGGCTGGATGATGGGCGATATCAAGGGTGCGCCAACTCCCGAGCATGCTGCTGGAGAAGCGGAATTCAAGCGTGCACGCGCCCGTGCTCCCGGCGGGCAGCTTACGCAAGCGGAGTTCGAGAGTATTTGGGGACCTCGCTCTGCCTCCGTTGTCGGGCGAGGCGCTTTTGCTGGCCACCCGGTGGAGGCTCATGGCACGCCGGCACCGACGTCGATTCAGGTTCGATACGAATGGCCGGCGCGTGCGATTGGCGGAGGACTAGGCGGAGGATTGTTCTTTGGTAGCGGTATGTTTACCGCGATTTCTGGTGGACAAGATCCCAATCTGGCGGTGGCGGTGCCATTAGCTCTTGGTGGTGTCGGCGAAGCAACGAGCGGAATCATCTACGGCGCCGGTGCGATTCTCGGATCTGCAGAATCCATGGCGATCGGAGCCGCCGGCGGTACTTTATTCGGAGGAGCGACAGCCGCTCTTGGCTTCGGCGTTGCCTCGGCTCGAGCCTTCGAGCGTGGCGATACCGCAGGAGGCGTCGTAAATGCTCTCGGGGCAGTTGGTGGAGCACTGTTAATTGCCTCTCTTTTTACTCCTGTTGGTTGGGTTGCCCTTGCGGGAGTCGGGCTTGTCGCTCTGGCTGCTGGCTTCAATTTAGGCCGCTGGTTCAAGGGCTGAATAACAGGCCAGGAACTCGCACTTTACGAAATTGTGTAGCAGCCAGGATCGAAGGAGACTCCGACCGTGAACAAAATGATTTTTCCAGCAACGTTAAAACTAGCCGATGCTGCTAACGTCCTCGCGGCGGGCGAGTTAGCCGGCGTAGCTCGCGTAGGTTGGGGTGAGGTACGAACCCCAACGTGTTTGTGATGGCAATTGGGCTGATGCTTGGAGGGTGGTTGTGTTGGGGTTCCTTCGTCACCCCAACCTACGGTTGGATGAAAGCCTTAACGGAATTTGCAGGAATTTGTTGAGAACATAAATCATCGGGGCCGCGCGGCGTCCCAAAGACATAAGTGGAGGAGCTCGCGTAGGTTGGGGTGAGGTACGAACCCCAACGTGTTTGTGATGGCAATTGGGCTGATGTTTGGGTGATGGTTGTGTTGGTATTCTTTCTGGAATGATGTTGGGGTTCCTCCGTCACCCCAACCTACGTGGGAGAGATAAATGCGTTATCGGCGGGCTGAGATGGCGGGAGGTACGTATTTTTTTACCGTTAATCTGGCTGAAAGAAAGCGGACGTTGCTTGTGGATCATGTTGCTCTGCTGCGGATGGTGGTACGAAAGGTGAGGGCGAGGCATCCATTTCATATTGATGCGATGGTGATTTTGCCTGATCACCTGCATGCGGTATGGACGCTGCCGGAAGGCGATGCGGATTATCCCACGCGGTGGGCATTGATCAAGGCTGGATTTTCCCGCCGTCTGCCAAAAGATGAATCGCATAGTCAGAGCCGTGTTGCCAAAGGCGAGCGAGGAATCTGGCAACGGCGTTATTGGGAGCATTTGATTCGCGACGAAGGGGATTATGTGCGCCATGTGGATTATTGCCACTTCAACCCGGTGAAGCATGGCTATGTAAAACAGGTATCGGATTGGCCTTATTCAACATTTCACCGCGATGTGAAAAGAGGCCTGTATCCACCAGATTGGGCGGGGTCCGATTCCGACGCAACGGTAGGTTGGGGTGAGATACGAACCCCAACGTGTTTGCGGCGGCAATTGGGCTGATGCTTGGAGGGTGGTTGTGTTGGGGTTCCTTCGTCACCCCAACCTACGGTTGGATGAAAGCCTTAACGGAATTTGCAGGAATTTGTTGAGAACATAAATCATCGGGGCCGCGCGGCGTCCCAAAGACATAAGTGGAGGAGTAGAACATGAACAAAATCGTTTTTCCGCTAAAACCAGATATGAAGGGCCCGGCTGTGGCCGATTTGCAGGATGCGCTGCAAATGTGCCTGGATCGGCGTGTCATCCTGCCCGATGATGAGACGAAACGGCAAGAGCTGTCTACTAAACTCAAACCTGAGCGTAACGAACAGTTTTATGGCGAAGTCACGTCGAAAGGGGTCCGTATTTTCCAGGAAAAGCGAGACTTAGAGTCGAGCGGCAAGGTAGACAAGCCGACCGCAGACGCGCTAAACGAGCTGCTGCGAGAAGGGAGGGCCATTGACGGGGAAACAACGCCAAACTCTTATATCGTCAGCGGCAGGGTACGGCGTGAAGATGGCTTTCCGTCACAAAATACGCGCATACGTGCCGTGCATGAAGACAAAGATGAAGATGAAGACGAATTGTGCACGATTCGGTTGGGTGAGGATACTACCGATGCAGAGGGCCGCTACACGATTCGCTACGAAGTGCTCCCGGAGGAGGAAACCATTCGTTTGCGCATTTGCGCCCTCAGCGAAGACGGCCAGCTGTTGAAATCCTCTGACGTACTCCGTAACCCCGAGCCGCTGGAGTGCATTGATTTGACCATCCCCATTGATAGCAAGCCAGTCACGCGCCGCCAAATCGAAGGACGCATCTTTCTGGAACATGGTCTGCCTGCGGAGAAATTAAAACTGCGTTTGTATCAACGGGAATTTGGCGGCGGTTATACGCGACTGGGAGAAACGGTTACGCTTGCTGGCGGCCATTATGCCTTTACCTACAATCCAGGCGACAAAGCGGTAAGCCTTGAAGTTCGTATTGTGAGTGGAGAAGGCAAGGAGACCCTACTTTCTGAACCGTTGCATGATCTAAATGATCCGTCCCGCGCGGTATTGAATTTGGTTGCCCCCAGCGTCTTGCAACCGTTTGCCGCAGAATACCGGCGTTTATCAGCTGACCTCACGCCCTATGTCGGACAGATGACGAAGCTGGCCCAGGTCAAAGAGAACGACACGCAGCAGGATATTACGGTATTGAACCGTGCCACCGGCTGGGATGCGCGTCTAATCGCATTAGCTGCTACCACTGAGCGGCTAAGTGCCGATCCTGATGTGAAGCTGCCGCAAGAAGGAATGTACGGCTTACTGCGTGCGGGTCTACCTTCGGACAAGTTACTGTTGGCACAAGTTGACACAGGGGTAATCGAGCAAGCGCTCAAAACAGTGCGCGATGCGGGCATTGTTAAACTCGACGATCAGCAGATTACAGACTTCAAGAAACAGTTCACGACCTTTGCCACTAAGGTGCGGCTGGCCATGCCGGCACCGGGTTCAGTGTCGTCCTATGGTGGTCTGCTCAAAACATCCGGTTTGAGCGATGACGCGCAGGCTCGGTTCGCTCCTGTTTATCTCAATCATCGCGGCACTACTGCGCAGTTATGGGATGAAGCGCGTCAGGCTGGCCTGGATAGTGTGCAGATCAGCAAGCTGCAACTGCATGGCAAGCTTGCTTTCTTAGCAGGCAACAGCGAGGCGATGACGGCTCGGCTGATGCAAAAGCAGATTACCGATCCAGCGCAACTGGTCGAACAGAATTTCCACCGAGCGGAAAAGTGGAAGGTCGAGGCTAAAGCGTTGGCGAACAACGATGAGCAGAAGCTGGCAGCGCTGATTCCTACTGCTTACACCGGTGAGAAGGTTGAAGATCGGCTCGATGCTTATGCTCAGGACATGGCGCGCAAAGTGCGCCTAAGTTATCCCACGCAATTGGTTGGGCGGATGCTCGAGCAAAATGAGCTCAAACTGCCAGACGCCCACGAGATCACGGCAAAACTCCTAAAAAATGCGGCCCAACAAGGGTTCAGGCTGGGCCAGACACCAGTGACAACGTTTCTCAAGACGCACGTCGGTGTCACGGCTGGCATGGCGGACAGCGAGGTTAAGGCTGCTCAACAACAGCTGAAAATGCTACAACGCCTTTATCAACTTACCACCAGCAATGAGGCGATGCCGGTCCTGATGAGTCTGAACATGACCTCGGCTTATGATGTGATGGCGTATTCAGAAGTGGAATTCAGTCGGTTTTATACTGACAAATACTTTGACATTTATGAGAATAGGCCTCCAGAAGAGGAGTCCCAACTAATCTACCGTAAGGCGAAGCAGGTAAGCAGCGTAACCTACAACTTATTCACCATCGTCAAAAAACTGCACAGCGACCAGTCGGTCGCAGGTATGTCGGCATCGGTGGCGGTGCGCGACAGCGTGCGTGATGCGCTGATCAAACAATTCCCTACGCTGGAGTCGCTGTTTGGCTCGATAGACTTCTGTGAGTGCGAACAATGCCGCTCAGTGCTGAGTCCAGCCGCTTATTTGGTGGACTTGTTGCAGTTTGTCGACAGCGGCAGTCCGGTGAAGCCGTATGATGTTCTGGAACAACGCCGCCCTGATCTGCCGCACATCGCGCTCACCTGTGAAAACACCCATACAGCGCTACCTTACATCGATCTTGTTAACGAGATCCTGGAGTATTACGTCGCCTATAACAAGCTAGCTAAGGATGCTGTACACGATACTGGCGAGGCTTCCACCGTGGAGCTACTCGCTGAGCCGCAAAACATCATACGCGAAGCCTACGATAATTTGAGTCAGGCGCATTACCCGCTTAACCTGCCGTTCGATTTTTGGATTGAGATCGTACGCCAGTTCTGCAATTATTTCGAAACGCCTTTGGCGCGTCTGCTGGAGGTATTCCGTCCCAATGACGATCTCTTTGCACCGGCGAAGCCCTTTGATCGTGCCAGCATTTTTGTTGAGTCGTTGGGTTTCTCGCCTGCCGAGTTGGCTGTTTTCACCGATGCCAATCCTTTAGAGAACGATAGCTGGCATAAGCTTTATGGGTTCCCGACAATCAGGCCTGCTATCCAAAATCCTACCAATGCCGAGCACGCGACCCTGACCATTACTAATAACGAGGCGGGGAAGTTCAGAGAGGGATTTGTCTGTACTTACTTTGATGTAAGCGCCAATGCCCTGAGCGCCGAAACGAAAACTATCTCAACCATTGGTGCTCCCGACTCTGGCGGAGTTAATCAGACTCTGATCAAATTTGAAGGCGTGTGGGCGACGTCCCCAAATGCCGGCGATCTTCTCGTCTGTCATGCAACGGCGACGCTGAAATCAGCAAAAACACTCTCCCTTCGCCTGGGCGTGACTTATAAAGAGATCGTGGAGATTGTCCAGAGCAGTTTCGTTAACCCTGAGCTGACAAAACTGAGCTTGCTTTATAAGCTTGGCGTCAGCATTCACGACGTGCGCTTCTATCTCGACCATAAAGAATTGCTGCCTCAAGATCCAGTAACGCTGCCTGAGGAAAAGCAAAAGCAGCGCTTAGAGGCTGAAGCCTTCTCGCAAAAATTGGTGGATTTCGCCAAAAATTTCGCCGAGAAATTCGGGATAACGAAGGAAAAGCTAGAAGCTGAACTAGAGGCTATTCCTTTCAACAAAATTCTAGTGCTGTCCGACCCGGACGCCAGCTGCAATTTCGATCTCACCACTTTGCGCTATGCTAACGGCGAGCCAGCGGATGCCATTACCTTCTTGAGGATCAACCTGTTTGTGCGACTGTGGCGTAAGTTAGGCTGGAGCATTGAGGAAATCGACCGCGCCTTGCAAGCTTTCGTGCCGCAGAACGTGCCATTCGATGCGGCTCATCTTAACCAGCGACCACTCAAAACTGCACTAATCTACCTAGCGCACCTCCAAACCTTAGACGAGAGCGTACACGCCGGTCGGCAGAGCCGTTTGAAGTTAATCACGCTTTGGTCTGATATCGCTACTATTGGCAAGAATCCGCTCTATGCACAACTCTTCCTCACCCCCAGCATACTAAAGGAGAACGCCCAAGTATTTGACCATCCGTTCGGGCAATATCTGTCTGGAGCATCCTTGTTTATCAAGGATTATAGGCTCGCCCTGCAAGGCCCACTGGGCTTTACCGCTGACGAGATTGAACACATCCTCGCAGACGCTGGACAATCCTTCGACACCGCTAAATTATCGCTACCCAACGTGTCGTTACTCTACCGGTATGGCCTGTTGGCGAAAGCACTTAATCTGTCAGTAAGCGAACTCATTGCGCTCAAGCAGCTCTCTGGTCTCGATCCGTTTAAGCCCTTACACCCTGATCCGCTGACGACGATCGAGGAAGACTATCCTTTCTCGCAAACCCTGCGTTTTGCCGAGGTAGCTGAAGAAGTCAAGGCAAGCGGGTTAAAGATTGAAGACCTGGAATACCTGCTGCGTCATCGCTTTGATGAAATCGGCAAATACCGCCCGAACCGTGAGGGTACGCTGGCTTTGTTGAAGGCACTCGCTGAAGGTATTCATGCTATCCGCACTGAGCATGCTGTACCCGACGATCCAGGCACGTTAAGTGAAGAGGTGCTGCGCCAGAAGCTGGGGCTGGTCTTACCACCTGATGTGGTCGAGCGCTTTTTGGCAATGATGAATGGTACCGTTGAGTTCACTGCCACCAAGGCAGGCGTGGCACCTGTCGACCAGCTTAAACCGGAGGAATTCACCGGTGAACCTACAATCCGAGAAGTGCGCTATAACGCTACGAGAGAGGAGCAAAAGCTCACCTTTAAAGGAGTGCTATTCGACGCTGAGAAGGCGGCTTTGAAGGCCCGTCTGCCCAAGCCCATCCCACCGAATCCGCATGTGCCATCACCGACCCTCAGTGACTTGTTCGATGACGTGCAGCAACAGGCGCTATCGTTCTTCGAGAAGCACCTGCAGAAGCAGGCGCCCAATGCTCAGCCGGCAGGCGGTTTTCTCGATGCGGCGGATTTCGATCTACTGTTTAATCCGAATCTCGCGCTTAGCGGGGGCGAAACGGAGCAAGAGCGGCTGCGCAAGCGGCGAACGAAACTGGCCAAAGCCTTTTTGCCTTTCCTACAACAGCGCCTGATCCATCAATTTATCGTTCAGACGATGACAGCGCAAACCGGCGCCGATTCTGTGCTGGTGGACAATTTGCTCAGCGACGAGCGTTTGCTAGCCGGCCCAAAGCCGTTGCTGGAAGCGTTTGCCGCGACGGGCGAACGTGGGGTCAATGCCACGTTCTTCGATACAAATGACGGCTCAGGCACACCTCAAGCTACTACGCCCTTTGTAACGAGCGTAGACACGGCACTGAAGGACAAAAAGGACACACAGGGCAACCCGCTTAACCCGGCAAATAGTGCGAGATTTGAAGGTTACTTAGAGGTGACGACGCCCGGTGCGTACCGCTTCTATATCAAGCTGGGTAAACAAAACGCGGCGGCTGAGCTGCGCTTCGATCACTTGCCAGATCCTCTATTTTTGAAGGGTGTGGCGGCAACGGATGATGCGGTTCTCGGTGACAAGCCGAATGAGTTTTTGGAATTGAAGCCGGGTATTCCCTATCGCTTTACGCTGGAATTGACACAGCTGAATGGCGCAGAGGCAAGCCTATTGGTACAAGGCGAAACCTTGCCAAAGGCCGTCGTGACAGACACTTTGCAGCTCAAGCTCTATCCGTTGAGCACCATGGCAGGGGCAGAGCGCGCGACGCTGTTACTGAGCAAAGCGCTGCAGCTCGTGCAAAGCCTTGGTTTGAGCGAGCGCGAAATTCGCTACCTGCTGACTCATGCTGCAGCCTTTAGTAACTTAAGCCTGAGTCAACTGCCGACCCAGCCCAGCGGCGATACGCCGGCTGACAGAACAGCAGCAGCCGAGCGGTTCGCGGGATTCTTGCGTCTGGCCGCCTATACACGGCTTAAGAACGATCTGGCCGGTGGCACGGATGATCTGATTGATATCTTTGAGGCTAACGAAACGACTGACCCGGACAAATTAACGAACAAAGTCTACCCGCTCATCGCCAAGCTCAGCCGACGCGACAGCGTCATCATCAAAGCCACCGCCGAAGCTCTGTTCGGCGTCGCGCCGGTCTTCAACAGCGAACAACATTTGCAGCGGCTGTGGGAAGCACTACAGGTCATCGAGCGCTTTGGTGTGTCAGTCACCTCGCTGCTTAAGTGGCTACCCATCGTCAGCGCTGCTGCGACGCTCGAGCAGCGCTTTGAGATTGCACGAGACCTGAAGGAGGTGATCAAGGCACGCTTTGAGCCGCAGACATGGCAAAGCGTAGCGCAGCCGATCTTTGACAAGCTGCGCCAGCGCCAGCGTGACGCATTGGTGTCCTACATTATGCATCAGCGTAACTTCGCCCGAATGGAGCAGCTTTACGAATATTTTCTGATCGATCCCGGCATGGAACCCGTGGTGCAAACCACTCGCGTGCGCCTGGCGATTGCCTCGCTGCAACTGTTCATTCAGCGCTGCCTGCTCAACCTGGAGCCGCAAGTATCTCCCTCGTTGATCAACGCCAAGCAATGGGAGTGGATGAAACGCTACCGGGTCTGGGAAGCAAACCGCAAGATTTTCCTTTTCCCAGAGAACTGGCTCGAACCAGAGTTCCGAGACGACAAGACACATCTTTTCAGTGAATTGGAAGGTGCTTTGCTGCAAGGTGATGTTTCCAGTGACCTAGTCGAGGATGCTTTCCTCAATTATCTAAAGAAGCTAGACGAGCTGGCCCGGCTGGACATCATCGCTATGCATTTGGACGACCATTCAATTCACATACCGCCCACTTTGCATGTCATCGGCCGCACTTACAGTCAGCCGCGCAAGTATTTCTATCGGCGCTACCAGGATCAGATGTGGACGCCATGGGAGCCGGTGAACGTGGAGATCGAAGGCGATCACCTGGCGCCGGTGGTGTGGCGCGATCGACTGTACCTGTTCTGGGTGACATTTATGGATAAATCATCGGTTTCAACGGACTCTTCTTCAGGAAGCAGTGAAAAATCTGCCTCTAGTCTGACGATATCGGAAGCTATGAATAGCGTAGCCGCGCACACTACAAAGAAAGTGGTAGGGATTCAACTTCACTGGAGCGAATATCTACAAGGAAAATGGAGTACGCACGAGTCCGGTAGTTTTTCTGAGTCGATGTCGCTGACCGTTAGCCGTTTATTTACGCCAAATTCGGTATTCATCCATGTCTCCAAAGAAAAAAAAGATGGCGAGGAGCGCGGCGTGTATATTCACCTGGGTGGCGCGATCAAGCAGGCGTTCTACCTGGCAGGCCGCAACAGTACACCGGAACGTGTTAATGCTACTCCGGCACCCGTTAGTCCGTACGCGCATACAGGAAATAATGCTGGTCGTTACGCCGGCAATCTTCCACTTGCAGTCAGTTTCACGCAAAGCATCACTACAGAACTCGGCAAAGAATCAAAATCAAATATCGAGACGCTGAACATCCTGCAGCAGAGTACCCCATACATACTTGTGCCATGCGATAGCAACCTCACGATGCTTGGCACTGCCAAAGAAACTGAAGAGATTGCACGGCTTATGAAGCCAATCTTTTATCAGGACAACACATATACCTTGTTCGTCGAACCCAGCGTGACTGAGCGGACAATTGACGAATGGCAAGAATGGGTAACGCGTAAGCCGCAACCTGAGTCGAGCTGGAAGCTACCGGACTGGTGGAAAGACATTGTCATAGGGCCCAAGATACCATGGAAGGGGCCGATCCCCGATCCCTGGCTCACCACCATCAATCCAGGCTCGCTCACTCAACTCAAGCAGAAATTTGATTGGTTGGTAAACCCAGGTACAGGATTCCTGTTCGATGGTGTTCTGATCGGTCCCGTTGGCCAGCCGGGGGTAGAAATATTGCCGACCGATGCTGCCGATAGTATCGCGAAGGGCGGCTTGCTAGTGAACGTAAGCCCTGGCAGTCCCCTTAAACCGGGCAGCATTGCGGTCCTGACACGGGCCGCCACACTCGAGGAAGGGGGACTTAAGGAGTTCGCCGGCGGTTTGAATATTATCGGTGGTCCCGGCTTTAACGCAGCGCTTTGGAAGAATTTTGATGAACAGAATCGCTCAGGATTTGCCAAAACCATATAGACGCTGTGATCAGCGTAGACGCTAAACGACGGAGCATATCATGGATTACTCATTTATAACCCCATCCAATCTTATAACCCCATTCAATCGCTTCCACGGCTATTGGGATGACGAACTCAGGCGCAAACTAGGCATTGTGCCTCAGAAGAAAGAGATCAAGCACTTCATCGTTCAAGAGCGTGCGGTCAATTATCGTTTTTATCTACACCAGCATCCTTATATAAAACAGTTGTTACAGCGGCTGCTCAGTGAAGGCACTGCCGGGTTGCAAGCGGCGGATACGGCATACGAACCCAATAACGTTTCCCTGCCGGGCAGTATCGATATCTCTGTCGCACATCAGGTCAGCCTGACCATCCCCGCCGCAGCAAAGCTTGCCCTTCTTGCAAAAGTGCAAGCCACATCCGGCGGCGTCCCGATTGAACTGGCCGCTAATATGGTAGTCGAGACCGCCAGCGCTACACCCGCCACCCTGCCCGACGGACTGAGGGCTACGTTGGTCGATGGCATGACCCAAACCCCGTCCGTAGGTGCCGTTTTTCCCCTACGAGTGGACAGCAAAGCAATCGTTTTCGGCGACACGAAGATCACCTTAACAGCCGTAACAGCGGTCACTCTTTACGACGGCAAACCGGCAACCCTACCCGCAGGAACACAGGTGCTGCTAGCCGGCGGCGTCCAACTCATACTCCCGAAAACTCTGCAAGTCACGCTTCTCAAAAGCAAACCGCGCCCTAAGCTTTTTGCTGACTTTTTTGAGGACACGTATAAACCAAACCCGGCATTGGTACAGCAGCCTTATCCAGTCAAGGACCTCGACTTTACCTCTGGCGGTGCCTATTCTGTCTACAATTGGGAACTGTTTTTTCACATTCCAATCACCATCGCCATTCACCTAAGTAAGAACCAGCGCTTTGCCGAAGCGCAACGCTGGTTCCATTACCTGTTTGATCCGACAGATGATAGCGACGGCCCTACGCCAGAGCGATTCTGGAAGGTGCGGCCTTTCCAATATACCGATATCAAAAAGATCGAAGAGATACTTGTCAACCTCGCCCTCCCCGACAATGCAGCAGACAAGGCGCTGCGTGAAGAAACGCTAAAAAGCATTGAGGCTTGGCAGAATGATCCTTTCCGTCCGCATGTCATCGCACGCTTTAGGCAGCAGGCGTATATGTACAAGACGGTGATGGCCTATCTGGACAATTTAATTGCTTGGGGCGATTCGCTGTTTCGGCAAGACACTGGCGAGGCCATCGACGAGGCGATGATGGTATATGTGCTGGCTGCCAATATCCTTGGCCCACGGCCACAGCCCGTGCCTAAGAAGGGTACGGTGCGAGCGCAAACCTACGCCAATCTGCGGCACGACCTCAACCAATTCGGCACCGTCTTGCGCGATGTGGAAGCCGATCTGCCCTTCGACCTGATGCCATTTCCCGCCGCCGATATGGGCAATAACGACCGGCTGTCAACGGTGCGCAGCCTAGGTAAGGCGCTCTATTTCTGTGTGCCGCGCAATGACAAACTGCTGAGTTATTGGGATACGGTAGCCGACCGCCTTTTCAAGATACGTAACAGCCTGAACTTTCAAGGTATCTTTCGCCAACTCGCTCTGTTTGAGCCACCGATCGACCCAGCCATGCTGGCGCGTGCGACTGCCGCTGGCCTCGATGTGGGCGCCATTATCAATGGCCTCCACCAGCCGTTGCCGCTGGTGCGTTTTCAGCTGCTGGTGCAGAAAGCCGCCGAGATCGTTCAGGAAGTCAAATCCCTGGGTAACAACCTGCTGTCGGCGATGGAAAAGGAAGATGGCGAGGCCATGGCGATTTTGCGCGCTAAGCACGAACGGGTGATCTTGGAGATGGTCGAACATGTGCGCTATAGCCAGCTTCAGGAAGCCATTAAGTCTAAAGAAGGGCTGCTGCAATCGCTGGCTCTGGCTGTGCAGCGCTACACTTATTACGAGCAGCAACTGGGTAGGAAACCTGACGAGATCGAGAAAGCGATCCCCGAACTTGAAGAGCTGGACAGGGATAGCCTGGACAAAATGAAAGCAGCCATGAAAGAGCCGGAGATCGGATTGCGGGAAATTGAGGTAGATATTGCCACAGATGTGGCCGCCCAAGCCGCGCAAGCGCTCAATGGCGGGAAACTACTTAGCTCGCATGAAGTCCGTGAGACGCTTTTGCTGGAAGGTGCGCAGTTATCTAGTGATATCGCTAATATAATGAATGTTCTTAGTTCAGTCGCTCATGCTGTGCCCAAGTTTCAGCTCAATGCGCTGCCCTTTGGTGTTGGCGGTACAGCTGAGTATGGAGGCGATCATGTTGGAAATGCGGTTGGCGCTGTCGCTGCTGCTGCCCGAGCCGTTGCCGATAGACTCAACTTCGAAGCCAGAAGAGCTAGCCGCATTGATTCTTTTGCGCGCCGCGAGCGCGATTGGGCCTTCCAGAGCAATCTCGCGGCTGGCGAGATTACACAGATCTTCAAACAACTCCGTGCTGCCCAGATTCGCGAGGTCATCGCTGAACTGGAGCTGAAGAATCATCAGCAGCAGATGAAAAATACTGAGGAGATCGAGCGCTTCTTGAATGAAGAAGGAACTGAGAAAACGGGTAAGAAAACCAACAAGGCGCTCTATAGTTGGATAAAGCGCGAGGTGAAGGGGCTATATGCGCAATGCTTCCAATTCGCCTTTGATATTGCCAAAAAGGCCGAACGTGCTTTGCAGCACGAACTGGGCAATCCTGAACTGAGCTACCTCCAATTCGGCTATTTGGCTGGCAAGGAAGGCCTGCTAGCCGGAGAAAAGCTTTACTTGGATATTAAACGCATGGAGATGGCCTACCATGACCTTAACCAGCGAGAATACGAGCTGACCAAGCACGTTAGCCTACTCCAGCTGGATCCATTCGCCTTGATCCAACTGCGCGCAACTGGCCGGTGCACAGTACGACTGCCAGAGGAACTGTTTGATATGGACGGCCCCGGCCACTATTTCCGTCGCATTAAGACAGCGGCGGTGAGCATCCCTTGTGTGACTGGTCCCTACGCGAGTGTCAACTGCACACTGACGCTGCTCAAGAGCAGCATTCGCAAGGCGCAAGTTCTACGCGATGGGGCTTATGCGCGCGAGGACGCCGAAGATGAGCGCTTCAACGACTATTTCGGCAGCCTACAGTCTGTCGTCACCAGTTCCGCCCAGAACGACAGCGGGCTATTCGAGACCAACCTGCGCGACGAACGCTATCTACCTTTTGAGAACTCAGGGGTAATCAGCGAATGGCAGTTGGAGTTGCCGGCCAATCCCAGCGAACAAGACCCGGCTCAGTTCGACTATGACACGATCAACGACGTTATCTTGCACCTCCGTTACACTGCTCGTGAGGGCGGAGGCTTAATGCGTAGCGGCGCCATCAAACACATCAAAGAATTGATCACTGTAGGGCAAGCGGCTGGTTCAGTGCGGTTATTCTCTATGCGTCAAGAATTTCCGACCGAGTGGGCTAAATTCCAGAACCAAATGCCGGCTTCCGGCCAGCGATTTGAATTGGCGCTCAAACTACGGCCCGAGCACTATCCATTCTGGAGTAAGGGACACCTTAAGACCGTTGTTGGCGTGGATGTAGTTGCACGCACATTGGATAACGGTCCCGTTCCCGCTACCATTGATATCTTCGCAGCGGGTAGTACGACTGACATGACCAAAAATGGCACCTTGAGCAGGGACGAAAAGACGCTAGGCAAGCTATTGCGCGGTCCACTTACTGCGGGGTTACCCGCAACACCGGACGGAGCGTTGCAGTTCTTTTTCGAAAGCAAAGCGTTAGCTGATTTATGGGTTGCAGTGACATGGGCAGGGTGATTGCCCTTGCTTCTATTTATCGTATCCCATCGTCGAGCGAGTTAGACGTATTTGCCGCTTAATCTGTGCGCCATCACAATTAATAACTACGCCTAATGAGGCTTTTCGACCGCTAATTTGGCCAAATGGCGAAAGTAAAAATGCCTGAGCCCCTTGAAAAATAAAGAAAATACAGGGGCCTGCAAAGCCTTTGTAGACTACTGACTGGCATCCAACGCAAATGAGGTCGGAAAAAGGTTTATGGATATGCGATAACTGGTTGGTGGATCAATTAGAAGGAGGAGGAGTAAAAGAAAGGTTATCCTAACGTAGAAAGAAATAAAGCTTGCCTAAGTCGCCCTAAAATTTATCACCTACTTAGCTCTTTGAGCAGGCCACGTTCCTATCTCAACCCGCCTCAACTTTACCCAAGTCTGAGTTAAACCCTAATATCTTAGAAACTCACGCTTGAGGGTCGCTTGACCGAGGTTTTCGGTAGCAAATTTACGATCAAGCGACCCCGATTCATGAGCCGATAAAAAACATGAATCCTTTTTCGGTAAAAGGTCAACAGCATGCTCCTGTTGGACGACACGACGTTGCTTTGTCGCTCTTGATAGCTGGTATATCAACGACTGAACCCGGGGATTGAATCTCATGGTCCTTACCAAAGATAGGGATACTGTCGAGTGTGTGGAAAGTTTCCCATGCAACGCCCTGGGGATCGTTAACCCAATATTTATCTGCTTTTGCATAGCAGCAGGACACTTTGTTTTCTTCAGTTATGTCAGCTTGCAAGCCTTGTAAACGTTGGTGCATCTCAGCCAATTCGTTAGCCGATTCCACTTGCACGCCCAGGTGATTCAATCCAGTAGCCGCGCCGCGCTGGGAGATAGCGAAATTGACTCTTGGGTCATCCAACATCCATTTAGCGTAATCGGATTTGCTTACAGATGGCCTGACTGCGAACAATGCGGAATAAAAACGGATGCTTTCATCCAAGTTATCGACAGAAATATGAACATGTAGACGTTTCATAATGAACTCCCTTCAGTAGTTGTGCAAACTGGATGACAAACAGGCGTACAGGAGCTGCCCCCACAGCAGTTTTCGGTAAGGAAAGCAAGCAGTGCATTCATCGTAGTGAAGTTAGCGGTATAGATGATAAAACGCCCTTGGGGGCTGGCCGTTACCATGCCCGCGTATGTCAGTTCTTTCATATGGAAGGACAAGGAGGAGGGCGGGATCCCAGTAGCCTCTCCAATCTTTCCTGCAGATAAGCCAGCCGGCCCCGCTTGTACCAAAGTGCGAAAGATCGCAAGGCGAGAGTCGTGAGCTAATGCAGCTAGTGCGTTGATGACGTTTTTTGTTTCCATGTTTCAATAATAATTGAAATATTAGGGGTGTCAACAATATGTTGGGAGGAGCATGAACATTTTCTAGTTGTGTTGAGTAAATTTTTTCCTGAAGCGGAGGTTAAATTACTTTCGCCAACATGCTTAATATCTCCGCCTAAAGAGGCTTTCCAGCGACAAATTTGACTAAGTGGCGAAAGTACTTTCGCCATTCAACTTCTATTGCACAGCATTTCGGTGTTCTGCAACGGCCTTGCCAAACATAAGCCTATCGTCAAATGGACTGATCCCAAAAAATTAGACGCCGTGCTCTAATTTTTTGGGGGCAGGAGCATTTTTGACCTAGCAAAATTTCGCGTTTAGCACTATGAATACAAGCATTAGCCTAGCCTTATTCTGAGTCCAAAAGTCTGCTACAGAAGAGTGCCGACAGGGGTACCATCTAAGTATTTTTCCGTATTAACAATAAGGTCATTGATATGGGAGGATTGAACTCAGCAGTAAAAAGAAATTAGAAATTATTGTGAGTAAAAATAATGAGGCACGCTGTTTATCGTAATTTTTGTCTGAAGCTAGATACTTTTTTTCATCTCCCTTCCATTGATTTACGCCAATAGCAGGTTCAAAAATTATCCCTCTCTTACAATGTTTTCCCGTCTGCTTTTTTGGTAGCTGGGCGCTGGCTCTGGCTACACGATCGGATTTTATATATTCCATTTCTTTTTGAAATATATAAAGGGCTATCTATTGTTCTGAATATTAAAGGTAAGGCGAGCCTTACCTTATGGCTTTTATCGCCTTAAATTTTTAAGTTAAGAATTTTGAAGTGTTGTGCAAAGTAGTGTGTCTTGTATTTAATTTTTTAAACCGACAGTATGCGCAGCGCATATTGTCATGATCCGAAATTTGAGGAGAACAATATGGCGATTTCAGCGCAAGATATGGCAGCGACATATCCTATTTCGACTTACCGTTATCGCGTGCATGTTCGAGGTGCAGACGGGAAAGATGCAGAGCTACTCTGTAGTGCTGTGTCAGGTTTGGAATTAGGGGTCGAGACCATTGAATATAAAGATGGGTTTGGCAATCATTTTCAAATGCCTGGGCAATCGCAAGTTATTAACTTCACGCTCAGACGAGGGGTATTTCGCAAAAGCAGTGGTTTGTACGACTGGTTCAACACGATCACGCTCAATGCAGTCGAGAAAAAAGATATCACGATCAGCCTCACTGACGAGTCTGGCGAAAACCCATTAGTTACTTGGAACGTTTTTGACGTTTTCCCGAACCGGCTTTCCTCTCCCAGTTTTGACGCCTCAAGTAACGAGGTCGCTATCGAAGAAATCTCTTTGACAGCTGCTCGCTTAACTGTCGAATTTAATTAAATACAACTTGTTGAGCAAAACGCAACCATCCTCGCTTTGAGTGCGGCGGAATATCGATGCCGTTTTGTCAATAGAGGCGCTTAAAAGAATCGGAGTTTTTATGACCGCGAATGTGTCGACCACCTACACCTACCCGGGTGTTTATATCGAAGAATCCCCCAGCCTTTCAATCTCTGTCTCAACAGGGGCGACGGCAGTGCCGATTTTTGCGGACAAAAGTGGTAGTGATTATCCAACGGCAAGGCGTTTTGATTCTTGGCTAGATTTTGTGGCGAACACAACGTTTAGTGAAACAAATACGTTACACGTCTCTCTTAGAGCTTACTTTGAGAATGGCGGAGGATACTGCTATGTCGTCAATGCAGACGCTATGGAAGCGGAAGTTTCAAAATTTGACGACATCACTTTGTTGGTGGCGGCGGGGCAAGATATTAAAGGTGTAGTAGCTAGTTTGTGTAAGCCTGGTAAGTCTTTGTTTGCGATTTTAGATCTTGAGCAGATACCTCCCACATCAACAAACGGCGGAGCCGCTATCAGAGCCGCTATCAAAAAGAACGGCGCAAAAGGAGTTGTGCAGAAATTCGAGGTTACTCGTCCTGAGCTCGATGAAAATCCTTGTGCCGCAATTTACTACCCTAATCTGCTAACCGGTCCGGAAAAGACTCCTATTGAGATTCCAGCAAGTGCAGTAATGGCTGGTATTTACTGTTCAGTGGACCGCGCGCGCGGTGTATGGAAAGCCCCTGCAAATATCTCGCTCAAAGGCGGATTGCGTCTCAAGTACAAAGCGACGGATCAAGACCAGGGTGACAACAATAAAGATGGTCAGATAGCGATCAACATGATTCGCGAGTTCCGCAATGTGGGCAATATAGTCTGGGGCGCACGAACGATGTCGACAGATTTAGATTGGCGCTACATCCCCGTACGCCGTTTATTTGATATGGCAGAGCGAGATATCAAGCGTGCTGTTCGCATTGCGGTGTTCGAGCCCAATACCGGAGCGACTTGGACGCGTGTGAAAGCAGCGATTGACAACTACCTGTACAACATCTGGCAAATGGGGGGCTTAATGGGTTCACGGCCAGAAGAGGGATACTTTGTTCAAGTGGGCGAAGGTATCACGATGACGCGAGATGATGTGTTAAACGGCAAGATGATTGTCAGAGTTGGTTTAGCGGCAGTGCGTCCAGCGGAATTTATTATTTTGCAGTTTACGCAAGAAGTGGGGCAGGCCTAATTGGTTACGTCAAAATGTCAATCTTAAGATGACTTAACACACGCAACTTTTACGCGATCGCGCATTTAGCGCATAGGTAATGTATAGCATTCGAACGAGGAGATTATGGGAACAGCACCAGGCGTCATTGTAGAAGAACAGGCAAGGCTTTCATTGTCAGTGAGTGCAAGTTCAACTGTGCCATGTTTTATTAGTACATGGTATGGCTTAGATGGAAACCCGATTGAGATAGATAAAGGTTGTATGAAAGTCAATGATTGGCTTGATTACTGCAGTCGATTCAATCACGACTATGGTTCGCTGCTCGGAACGGTTCATCTAACCTCAACGGCCACGGATGAATCGAAGACAAAATATACCTATGTGATTAAAGACGCGACAGTGGCGCTAAAAGTCGGTTCAGCGTCCTCCCTCGCCCTAAAAAATTATTTTGAAAATGGCGGCGGGCCTTGCTATTTATTGAGTGCAAAAGATCTCTCCACAGACGCTGCAAAGTTTGTCGGAAAAATTGAAGAGTGTCCTGATATCTCATTGTTGGCAATGGCTACAAAAGCTAAAGACACTAACGAGGCTGATACGGTTTATAGCGGGCTTACCAATTTGCTCGATAAAAAGAAAGGCCATTTTTTAATTGCGCATGGCGCTGATAAGGACGCTACAGAATGCGCTAAATTGAAAGGCCAAGCACAAGTTGCTTTTTATTATCCTTATATCCAGCTATCCCAAGGGTATTGGGTTGCCGATGCTGAAGTTTCAGTTGCGGATTACATGGATAAAGAACAGCAAACGCCAAAGTGGTTCAAGTTATCAGAGTTAAAGACTCGGAATCCATCTCTCTACCAACAAATCAGCAAAAAGGTCAGTGATGAAGTGGCGAAGTTTAATCAAGACAATCCCATCCCCCCAAGCGCAGCGATAGCTGGCGTGTATTGCCGCACTGACCGCGAGCGCGGCATATGGAAAGCGCCGGCTAATGTGACGATTCGAGGCGGCGTGCCCGGCGTCAGAGTGAGCGAAGAAGATCACGGAACGTTAAATGAAAATGGCACCAATGTGATTCGTTGGTTCGATGGCCAAGGTGCGGTCGTTTATGGTGCTAGGACGTTGGTCGATAAAAACACCACTGATTGGCGCTATGTGCCAGTGCGGCGTTTATTTAATCGTGTCGAACGCGATGTTGGTGATGCCGTTCGCTTAGCTATGTTCGAGCCCAATACCGCCACCACTTGGACCAAAGTGAAAGCAGCGATTGACAGCTACCTTTACAACATTTGGCAATTGGGCGGCTTAATGGGCGCGCGTCCTGAAGAAGGATATTTTGTTCAAGTGGGCGAAGGCATCACGATGACACGAGACGATGTAAACAAAGGCAGGATGATCGTCAAAATCGGGATGGCAGCGGTGCGTCCAGCGGAATTCATTATTTTGCAATTTACGCAAGACATGGCTTAACGCTACAGCGCTATTTCCAACGTGATTAACTGATAAAAGCAAGCTGCGATGACCTCTTTTTTGCAACCTGGTGTTTCGTTTTCCGATTCACTGCTAACTCCCACGCCTTATGAAAACGCGACAGCAGTGCCGGTTTTTATCGGCTATACCCAAGGAGGGGTGAAAGGAGGACTGTATGCGATCGAATCATTTACCGATTATCAAAATCAATTAAAAGAGAATCATCCAGCCGAGCGCAGCGTGTTGTATTACGCACTGCAGCATTACTTTGACAACAACGGTGGACGTTGTTTTGTGCTGTGTATTGATAATTATGATGCGTTAAAAGAGGCCGATGATGACAAGATCACCGCTGATTTATCCAATACGGTGCTCTTATCTGTTATCGCGACAGAACCAGAAATAAATTTAGTTGCGGTGCCCGACATTGTGTTACTCGACGGAGATAAGGTCGCCGATAGCGATAAAGTCAACCGTTGGCTTCAAGTTTGGCAAGCGTTATTACAAATCCAGCAAGAGCATTTCAATTTGTTCTGCATTTTGGATACGCCATCATCAGTCAATCAGACGATTAAATGCAAAGAACAGTTTGTTCAGCTTGCTCTTGGTAACGCAGCTTATTCGGCCGCTTATTGGCCGCATCTGATCACTGATTATTACCTCGATGTGGAAAAGGGAACAGAACGCGTGAAGCTGCCACCATCTGCCGCCGTCATAGCAGCGATTCAACATACCGATCGTGAGCGTGGCATTTGGAAAGCGCCTGCAAACATCCCTTTATCTCATGTGCTGAAGCCAGAATATTCACAATGGGAAACAGAGCAACTATTTTCCGAAACAACCGCCACTATTAATGCAATTCATAGCTTTCCAGGGCGCGGCGTGCGGATTTGGGGTTGCCGCACGTTAGTAGACACGCCTAATCAGTCAGTTTTTCGATACGTTCAAATCCGCCGTTTAGTTTCTTATATTGAAACCCACCTAATCCAGATAAGCCGGTTTTTCGTCTTTGAGCCAAATAATGAATTGACTTGGATTAAGCTCAAAGGCTTTGCGCGTAGTTGGTTAAGAAAGCTATGGCAAAGCGGGGGCCTATTTGGCACACAAGAAGAACAAGCGTTTCAATTATTTCTGGGCATCGGTGAGAGCATGACGCAAGAAGACATCAAGCAAGGCAAGATGATTATGCGCATTGGTGTTGCACTGTTATACCCCGCAGAATTTATTCAAATCGATTTGCAATTAAATACTCGTGAAAACGAAGTCACGACACAGGTTGCTCATCCATCATTTAGTCGGAGGGTGCTTGTATGACCACTGACATTCCAGGTTTAGATGGTCTATCGAAGATCGGACCAATGTCCAGATCGAATCCGATCAAGTCTTTGATTACGCCTGCTGTTTCGCACAGCTTTACCGCTGCGTTTTTATTTAACCAACTTATTCCGAGTCCAATCGATTTCTTCTTTCAAAAAATCAGTGGCTTGAGTTGGAATATGACTATGCAAGAGCGTGTGGAAGGGGGGATCAATGTCGGCGCGCATCATTTGCCGCAACGCGTGCAGCACGGCACATTGGTATTAGAGCGAGGCGTGATGGCATTGACGCCGTTGACGATGATGTTTAACCAAGTGATGACGGAATTTAGTTCTATCTATGCGGATGTCGTGATCGTCTTATTCGACTATAAAAAAAGACCCGTGAGCAGTTGGACAGTGACGAATGCGCGGCCAAAAAGCTGGGAAGTCGGCGAATTAGATGCAAATAGCAGTCAAATCCTGATCAATAGAATGGAATTGGTCTACGACGATATCAGTTGGTTGGGAGTCAAGCTATGACCATTGAGATCAGAGAGTTGGTCATCGAAGCGCGTGTTACGCAAACGCCTTCGGTACGTACCATCGGGCAATCTTCTACCAGCATGTCAAACATGAGTCGCGCCGAGCAAGAGCGTCTCATCGAAACGATTACCCGCCGCGTGCTCGAGAACTTACGCGACGCACAATATACACAGAGAGACTGGTCATGAGTATGTTTGGGCGTTCTCTGTCGAAATTAAAAATTGATGCTTATGCAGACCGTAATGCAGACAAGCTGATCGGCAGAATAGAAGCGTTATACAACCCGGAATCGGTTTCTTTGAGCTATGAAACTGAGTATGAGAATACGGATGCTATTAACAGCGATACGAAGACTCGCCGTTATAAGAGTATTCGGCCTGGCGCACTTTCTTTGCAATTACTGTTTGATGAATATCTACCTGGTAATAAAAAAACTGTCGATGAACAGTTAAGCAATCTACGTAATCTTTGCTATGCAGTAGACCAGACAGCCGGTGAACCCCGCTTTTTAAGAGTCGTTTGGGGACAAATGAAATGGCATGGCGAAGGATACTTTGCTGGTCGTTTGAGTTCGATGAAAGTCGACTACACGCTGTTCGACAACGCCGGAAAACCGCTGAGAGCCACCGCGGCGCTGACAGTGGTCGCTGATGAAAGCTTGGTCATAGAAAAATCTAAACTAGGTATTGCGCGGCCAGATGTGTCGGTTATCTCGGTACCTGATCAATCTTCGCTCGCGTTGATGGCGTTCGCGTCATCTATGGCCGGTATCGTCACGACGGCGACCGCGGCCGCAGATAACTACTTGGATTTAGCTTTTGCAAATGATTTAGATAACTTAGATGATTTTGCGGCAGGCGATCTATTGGTCGGTAAATCAGAAAGCTCGACTTCTTAAATCTTTTTGTCGGATACCGTCGCGATGCCTACACCATTGAAACAGTCAACGCCCCCACTGACCGAAGTCACCTTTGGAAGCGCCAATAAGGGTCTGAAATACCTGGATCTCATCTCATTAAAGATATCGCACAGCGTGAACCGGATTGCCAAGGCAACGGTTGTTTTCATTGCACCAAATAGCGCGCTAGCCGATCTGAAAGATCAGGAACAGGATGTCGCCGCCTGCCGCCCAGGCACCAAAGCACAAATTAAAGTGACTGGCACAGCGGCTACAGGTAAAGCGAGCGAAGTGTTGTTTGCGGGTGTAGTGACCAAACAAGTTTGTTCATTAAGCAGAGAAGGGGCGGTGTTGACGCTGACGTTAAAACACCCTTTGCAAAGCTTAACGGCTTCACATCGCAGCCAGCTCTTTGAAAAAAAGAGCGATCAAGATGTAGTGCGCGCAATCCTCAAAGAACATTCAGTCAACTTGACCGCTGTCGCCGGCATGACGGTAAAACATCCGCAGCTGATTCAACTCTCCTGCTCCGATTGGCAATTTATTAATGCCAGAGTGCATGCGAATGGCGTATGGCTGATACCAACGCCGAAAGGGGCGGAGATTATCGAGCCCAAATTAGCGGCGAAAGCGGACTACACGATTAATGCGAAAGATAGCGGTAACCACACGGAGTTGCTTTCAATCGGGGAATGGGTATTCGATAGCGAGCAGCAAGCCAAAAAAATAGAAATCGCCGCCTGGGATGTCGGTAAGCAGGCAATGTCGCGCACCATCGACGCGCAAGCGATCGCATTAGGCACCGGCGGTTTGGATGTCAAACAACTCGACGTGTTAAACAAGCAAACCTGGGAGTTGCACTACAGCATGCCATTACCGTCAGAAGAGCAAACGGCTTTAGCGAAGTCGCGTTGGTTAGCGCAGCATATGCAAGGTATACAAGCTCGTTTTACGGTTGTAGGGTCGACAGCTTTTGCGTTGGGTAAAACTTTATCGATGACCGGTTTTGGCAAACATCTCGATGGTTCGGGCATCGTCACTGAGGTGTACCATTACATGGATAAAGGCGTGTGGAGCACCACACTCACACTAGGCCAAAGCAATTTGCGCGAGGTCGATATCGCGCCGTTACCGACGATTTCAGGGCTACATATTGGTGTGGTCGATAAATACGAAAAAGATCCAGACAATTTAGATCGCTTACGTGTACGCATTCCTGCGTTGAATTTAAAAGATAAAGCTGTGTGGGCGCGCTTTTCCACTGGCTACGCAAGTAAGGAAAAGGGGTTGTGTTTATACCCTGAAACGGGTGACGAAATCGTGCTCGGCTTTTTTGATAAGGATCCCCGTTACCCCGTTATCTTAGGGTCAATGTACAACCCGAAAAATAAAGCGCCTTACCCTCCGAGCGAAGAAAATCAGCAAAAAGGGTTGGTATTCAAGAAAGGTGAACAAACTTATCAACTGCTATTTGATACGAAAGAAGGTTCGGCTACGTTGCAGTCAGATAAAGACGAACTCGTGATGAAAAAAGGCATTACGCTAAAGACTGAACAAGATGCCGTGTTGAATGCGAAAAATGCGAAGCTAAAGACTGAACAAGACACAACGTTGAATGCCAAAAATGTCATGTTGAAAGCCGAGCAAGATACCACGTTAAATGCAAAAAATATGACGTTGAAGACGGGGCAAGACACAACACTGAATGCCAAAAACGTCACGCTAAAAGCTGATTTAGATGCAACGCTAAATGCCAAAAACGTCACACTGAAAACTGATTTAGATACAACGTTGAAAGCAAAAAATATCACGCTTCAAGCAGACCTAAAATTGGATGCTCAAGGTAGGCAAAGTGTGACGATTAAAGGGATGAGTATTGATTTGGGCCCTTAAGAGCCTGTTTTCTAAAACAATTTTGGACACTGCGTAGGTTGGGGTGAAGAAGGAAACCCAACACAACTACCCACTGATCACCAGCTTAACATGTTGAGGTAAGCCCAGCCTACGTAAAGGACGAGCAGGCTCTAAACAAGCGGATAGAGGTAAATAAATGAATCAAAAAATGGCCGGTATGTATGGCCGGGGCTGGGCTTTCCCCCCTGACTTCGATACTGAGCAAGGCGCGCAGATGGTGATGGATGTGGAAGATATCCGGCAAAGTCTACGTATCTTGTTTAGTACGCAGATCAACGAACGCATTATGCGGCCGACCTATGGTTGCGATTTGCAGTCGGCGATTTTTGAAAACATTAATGATGATTTACTCGTCAGCATCCGTACCAATATCACCGACAGCATTTTGCGTTATGAGCAACGAGTGAGTTTGGAATCGCTCGACATCGAGCGTGATCGAAGTAATCCAGGGTATTTAAATATTCAAGTCGCATGTCGTATTCGAGGCACCGATGCGGTGATGCGCTTAGCTGGACAACTCGATGTCGGTGAGGGGCGAGGAGGAGTCTTTATATGAATGATGAATGCGTACTCGATGGTGATCTGTTGCAGTTTGACTCTCAGTTTGGCAATCGTACAGTCATACCGACTGGCCCCATGATGATACGCGGCACAGGACACGCAACGATCAATCAACGTCATGTTTGCGTCGTAGGTGATGAAACAAAAGTGCAAATTCCGGCGACATACACGTCTGCAAATTTCACAATACCAGGGGCGGGGACGTTGACCATTGCATCGCTTGGCGCCGATCAGCAAGTACCCACTTGCAAAAGCAACGCAGCTTTGATCGTAAAAGGGCAGCAGTTCACGGCACGCTTTACGGGGAGCTCACCCGCGCAGGATCCGTCTGGCCCATCGCCGGATCCTTCATATCTAACACCTACGATGGGAACCGGGTCCTTCATTACGACCCAAATGTGGGTAAAAGCGAAATAAGAAATCCTAAGCACATTAATTAATTGAAGTAAATAAAGTTAAACCAGTTTATGGCCGATATATCTCCGTTGCAGAAAACGCCTTCGTTTGTTTTGGATGATCGCTCGCTTGAGCAGCGTTTGCAGACATTGAAAGAGTACTGCGCGTCAGTGCCATTTGAGTCTGCTAAAGGGCGCGCGACTTTAGCCGATGTGTTCTTTCCAGCCCTGGGAAAACAACCTGATGAGTTAGCGCAGTTATATGCACATACCGGGCAAGCCGACGGTAACATGCTGCCTCATCAAGCGCTGTTATTAGCTTTCTTCCGCATGCTGGAAACGCCAAGAGAGTTATTGAATGGGCTGCCAGCCAAACATAGACAGTTGTATTACCGCTCCCTCTTAGGTTTAAAAGAACGTCCAGCACAAGCAGATCGTGTGGTCGTCTCTTTTATATTGAATCAAAACACATCTGAATTATTGCTAACGGAAGGCTTGTTACTGGATGCCGGCGCAGATGCTGCAGGCACACCGTTGCACTATCGATTAGAGCAAACACTACTGGCGAATGCGGGACGTTTAACCGATGTGCGTTGGTGTGCGTTCTCAGCGCAGAGGAAAACGACAGAAACGCGCATTGTTTGCGATGAAAGTCAGGCAATAACGTGGCCGGAGCAAGGGTGTCGCTTATTTTCCTTTGACGAATCACAAGCGCAACAGTTGCAAATTGGGCGCGTGATAAGTTCTGAGGCACTGGCATCAAAGGAGAGTATGCATACGATAAAAGTCACTTTTGATAGTCAACCAACGGTGGCTATATCTGCTGCAGTCAGTAAAGGGTCTGTCTGGCAAGAGCTCGCAGAGCCAACCGTATCAGATGGATCGATAACGTGGACGGACGATTCACCAAAGATGAACGAAGCGCCTAACGACTTGGATGGCTTTACCGATACCGCACCGTTATTCAAACTTTATAGCTACGCCGATAAGGCTTCGGTACCCGCAGTCAAATCCGTCAGCATGCATGTCGAAAAGGCGGATAACGTTTTATTCAGTACTGATGAAGCAACCTTCGATATTAATGGCCGCATTTTCCCGTTTGGCACAGAGCCGGGCATCGGGATGGGATGCTATCTGATCACGCCAGATTGGTTTAATAAGCCTGCGGTAAAAGTTACGCTGAAGCCTGAGTGGGTAGATTTGCCAACGAAATCTTTTGCAGATTGGTATACAGGCTATAAAACACCGCCTATCAATAACGACTACTTCAAGGTCGATATCTGGTTAGTTCAAAACGGCGTAAGAACAAACTTAGAAGAAGGTTTTTCGCTATTTGCATCAGGCACGAATTCGTCGCCGGAGGCTAAACCGATTGTTTTCGACCTTTCGAGTGACGAAAAAATTGCCATTACTTCGAATATGGCAAAGGAACTCGAAGATGAAACAAATCCACGTGAGTACCCCGCGTGGATTGAAATTACGTTAAAGCAAGATTTTTTCCATAAAGAATATTGGGCGACGTTACCTACTTTGAAAGATGGAAAAACAGCAAAAGGGGAAATATTGAATCTTCCGTATACCCCCCAATGGAAAAGCCTGCGTATCGATTATGAATTAATTGATACTAAAGTTCAGACGCAATACGTACTGACACCTTTTGGTCATCAAACGGCGGATAAAGAAGATTCATTTAAAAACAAAGCGCAATTGTATTTAGGCTTTAGCGACATACAACCAGACCAAGATATTCATCTACATTGGCAATTACAAAGTCCAAAAGCATTAGCGCCGCAATGGGAATATTTGCAGGGTGACAATGCCTGGGCGAGTTTAGACGCCCGCGTTCGAGACGAAACCCAAGGGCTATTTGAATCAGGTTTATGGCATGCGGTATTGCCAGAGGATGCATCACGCACCGCTAGCGCGATGCCGCAAGGGCGCTATTGGATTCGCGCTGTTGTCGATGATGTAGATAGGCCCGCCAACCAAGCAAAAATTGACTTGATCAATACAAGTTATAAAGGCTCACTTTATCCTTATTTGTATGGCCTTCATATAAATAGCGCAACAGCGATATTAGAAAATATGGAAGGCATCGATCCAACGCATTTCGAACAAGCGTTACCCGAAAAAACGATTACGCAAACCGTGCAAACCTTAGAAGAACTAAGCGAAGTCATTCAACCTTGGCCTTCTACGGGTGGGCAGCCGGTCGAAACAGAGGAAAAATTTGCGAAGCGCTTAGCGCAATACCTTTCGCATCGTCAGCGCGCAGTCAGTTGGCGCGATATTAAAGCGCTATTACAAGATCGTTTTCCAGAAATTTGCGACGTGCGTGTTCCTAAACGTAATGGACGTTTAGATGGACTCAGTGAGCAAACCCTCACACTCATTCCTGTTTATGGCAAAGCCGATAACAGCGATGCATTAAAACCTGAGTTTGGCAGCGCCCATTTAGCGCGTATGCAGGCGTATTTGCAAAGCGTCTCATCTCCGTGGTTGCGCCTGAAGTTAAGCAATCCGACTTACCTTGAGGTGCCAGTTGTGTATCAGGTTGCGTTTAAAACCGGCTTTAACGCGGCTTATGGTTATAGAGAGCTAAGCATTGCTTTAAATAAGCGTTATATGCGTTGGGCGTGGGACCCAGACAGTGCACCGCAAGTCGGATACGACTTGGACTATTACGAGATGCTGACTTTTATTCAGCAACAAGCGTATGTCGATTACGTCGAATCATTCACGCTAAACGGCGCGCAGGCATCGTTTAGTTGCGGTACCACTGAAGTACTGATTCTTAAAATTCAATAAGCCCATAAAGCAAAAGAGGAAGTGAGCATGCGCCGTAAGCATTCAGCGTCGCCTGAAGTAAAAGAGCAAATTCATTTTGGCACGCTACAAACGCAGGCCAGAGAAGTGATTGCTAAGCAAGCAAAGCACAGTTGGACTGATACCGCTGAACATGATCCGGGCATCACGATGCTTGATGCGATGGCTTATAACGTATCGGATTTAGCGTATCGGCATGTGCTACCGATTGAAGATTTGCTCACGTCATCTGACGAAAAATTAGCGGACGAAGAATTATGGAGTTTTGATGAGCAGCTGCTTACAGGACAGAGCACAGAGAAGCGTTATGGCGCAGGATGCGCGTTGAGCGCCGATGGAAAGGTGCTAGCTGTTGTTATGGGTTTTAAGCCTATAGTTTCTGAAACTACAGGCCCTGAAACTATAGGCTCTGAGATTCAGATTTTTGAAAGGGTTGACGATAAATTTATATTCCGTCAAAGGCTGCCTTACATTGAACGTATAAGGAAGGAGGGGCCGGGTATCTACGGCTACGCCATCGGCATTAGTAGAGATGGAAATAGGATCGTGATAGGCGTTCCCCATAGCGGCGCTGATGCCCCTAGCGGAGAAATTCGCATTTTTGAACGTAAAGACTCTACTTGGGAGCAGCGTTTTACCTTAGAGCCTGACACGAAGCAGGGTGTTCTACTAGGATCGACACTGAGTTTAAGCGCTGATGGTAAAACTGTGGCAAGTGCGGGGTGGATAGGTCGCGGCAATGTGTATATCTATAGACAGGATGACCCCACACATTGGCAGACGCCGATACAGCCGCCCATACATAAAGATAAAGATAAAGATAAAAATGAAGATAAAGAAGAATATCCGGCTTTTGGTTACGCAATTTGTTTAAGCCCTGATGCGCATTGGTTGGCGATAGCAAGCAGAAAAACAATAGGTGGGCGGACGAATGCAGGAGCTGTTCACCTATATGAATTTAGCGAAAAGGACGGTAAATGGGTTGAAGGGCCGGTTATTCCCAACCCATTCGTAGAAGCAGACGCTTTTTTCGGCAGTAGCTTACATTTCGATCCCAGTGGAAAACAGCTTGCTATTGGTGCGCCAGGAACTAGTGAAGGGGGCACTGTTTATATCTATCTTTACGATCAAGGGCAATGGCAGTGTGAGTCAACGCTACACGCTTTAGATGTAACGACAGATGGAGGCTTTGGATATGCTGTGCGCTTTGGTACGTCAAATACACTGGCTATTGGCGCATATAAAAAGAAGATAGCGGGTAAAGTAAATGCACATGCGGCTCGTGCTTATCTATACCACTTTGACGAACAGAAGAAATGGGTTAAGGCGAAGAGTTTGATCGGCTTTACTACGCCTGGTCCGATTGTATTCGATAACCAGGGGTATGGATTGTCTATCGCGATTAGTGGAGACGATCAATGTGTAGTAATTGGCTCCCCACAAAACGCGGCTGATGCGAAGACCCCCGCTGGCATGCTATATGTCGTATTACAAAAAGTAAAAAAAGAAAATCTGTTTCCCGAATCGTTTGGCCCACATCAAGCGCTGACTTGTAGCCCGATTACAGTGGAAGATTATCGACGTGCGTTATTAGATTTGCGGCACGGTAGAACGAATCAATTTTATTTTAGAAATGTTCAACTAAAACCGATTCAGGGAAAGGACGAGGACTCGAACGCCTATCAATATGGCTATGAGCCTGGGGCTCGCCAATTTACTTTTCAGCCGACGGGCGCAGGTATAGAAAAAAAAGTTTTGCTAGGGGATTATCTTCTCTACGTTGAACTAAACCGTGATGTGGACCAGAACATTGCTAAATTGGTGTTAGACCAATTTTTATTAGAGCATCGCAATTTGGGTGAGGCAATACGTTTTATTCAGCAACAACAACCGAAATCAATATTTGCACCTATCACAGCGACCATCGAGATAGAGGACAGTGTCGATGACATTGCTCCTATTCTGGCGCAAATTTATACCCTCACAGAAAACTATCTGCGTCCGCCTGCAATACGCGCACGTGCAGAAGATTTGATCGCACAAGGTTGGGATAAAGCCAGCATCTATCAAGGACCAAAGCTTACGCATGGTTGGATTACTCAACTTCCTCCTGAGCGTGACTATAGCCAGCAATACACGTTTCAATTCACGCCGCTAGTGAAGATGTGGAAGGAAGTTCCAGGTGTGCGCACTATCGTTGCCTTTGATGCTGGGCAAAAGGATAAGCCGTGGGAATTGACTGTAAGTGCCGGTCAATATGCATTGGCGTTTAGTCAAACTCCACTTGCAGATTTGGCGAACGGCCAATACGTAGCGGTGCATAAGCGTGGCCGCAAAATGACTACTACTGAGGAAAGCATTCGTAAAGCGCTGCCTGTTACAGATAACATCGATGAAATGCCGGTCACGCTACCCGTGGGCCGTTACCGTGATCCGCAACGGTATCACCCCCTTAGTCTACGGTTACCGGCATGCTATCAACTACAAAAAACTGATCTGGATGATAAGAATAAGGATGATGTATCACTAATCCATTTACATCAATTTCTATTAGCGTTTGAACAGCAATTAGCGAATGGTTGCGATCAATTAGCCCGACTTCCTTCTTTACTGTCATTCGTACGCGAAGAAGAACTAAGCCAAGACGAGGAAACCATTGTTTGGGGAGAGCAGTGGCCGTTTGACAGGACCGGTATCCCTAACGAAGCACCGAGTGAAATCCATGGGCAATATCGCGAAGCGTTGATAGATGTCAATAAAAAGGCTGCGTCGAATACGAATAAAGAGTTAGAAATTATTGACTATCTGCTTTCCTACTTTGGTGAGCGCCGTGCTTCACGCACAATATCGCCTCCTGCTAAGGAAGATACGTGGATACATGACTTTTTAACTGTGCAGCGTAGTTATCTACAGAATATTACCGATTTAACCTATCACCGTGCTGCGATTCGGATTGACCAAATTTCTGCAGTACAACGCCGTATTGCCGCTCGGTTAGGTTGGGAGCCGAAATTATTTGCGAGTAACGAGCTTGATTTAGCACATTTGCCGTTTTATATCGTCGAGCGCCGTGCATTGTTACCGAAAAAACCCAATGCAGTGTATGACAACCTTCAACCGGTTGTCGACTTAAAAGAACTTGAGCCCGCGACAACTGGAAAGGGAGGATTAGTACTGACCGCGAAGGGTAAAAAACTCGCATTAGAGCCTGGGCAGTTAATTGATTTTGTGATCGACGGTGAAAATGGCGGTATCTATCCGGCAAATTGCATCAATGTGATCGACGGTGTAGATGTCACCTTCCTATTCGCGGATAACGAAAACTTAAAAAACCACCAACAAGATTTACTCAATGCCCAAGCAGAGGACAAGTTGCAGTGGCAGAACAGTCAAGTTTGGTTATATGAGATGAAGAACCCCTTGCAGATTGTCGAGCAAGGGGGGGCAAAAAATATCGTTGATGCCGAAGAAGACACAGAAGTGTCTAAAACTTTGTATGCCCGCTATTTCCCCACCTCAATACAAGTGGGAGCGCAGTTGATTATAGAAAACCAACCCAGTGAGGACTTGAAACAGATTCAGTCAAACGAATTGACAGCGACTGTCACGGAGATTGATCCATTAAGGGGGCAAGTCACAGCCAAGATGGCCCAATCTAACTGGGGTCAGATTAAGAGCGACGAAGAAAGTAAATGGAGTTGGTCTTTTATTAATCCGCAAGATAGAGATATCGCAGACCATTTTTCATTCATGATCAGTGTGGCGCTAAATCGGGACAAGTTACCTGCTGGCGATATTGACGCCACTGCACGATGGATGGAAACGATTATTAGCGAGGAAATGCCGGCGTATATCGTGCCGTGCTTACACTGGATGGAGCAATCTGTCTTCGACGACTTCTCACTTGCTTACAATCGTTGGCAAAACGGTGGGCAGCCGTTAGGAGATTCGTCTTATCGCCTACTTGAGTTATTGGCGATGGGTCAGTTGAAGAAGAGTTCAGAAATTTTGGGGATTGGCAATATGTGTATTGCTACCCAAGACCAGCATGACCAAGCTGAAAAAGGCGGTGATCAATGGGATTTTGGCTACATATCGAGCAATCACTTGCTTTACGTGCCGGAAGAAATGGAAGCGCATCAAGCGAACGCTCGCAAAACACACCGCCCGACCAAGCAGACACAGCAAGAGCCTCAAAAAGCGAAAAGAGCAAAAGAAACAAAGGCTAAGAAATGATGCCTTCTCAATTTGATAAACGTGCGACACATCGTACCAGTCACATTAATAGCTTGCGCTTGCGCCTATATTGCGATGACAACGCAGCACAGGCTGTACAACAGCGTGCCAGCCATTTATTCCATCAGCGCTTGCAAAATGAATTAGGGGCGCTGGTGCAGCAAGTATTAGAAGGTGATGATTACGCATCGCTAAGTGTGGACCAGCTGGTTTTAGAGGTGGGTGAAGTTGAGTTCGCGCAATTTGATGAGCAGTTATGCGAGCGTGTACTGCAGCAATTGGGCGAGCGTTTGCAGGCTTTACTGACACGTCAGCCCCTATCTCATTCATCAGAGAGCGATGCGTTAGATATTAAATTAGATAACAAAAGCCAAGCCCAACAAATGCATGCTATGCAGCAACAGGTAGAGCAGGCAGGGGGTCTAATATCCGAAGAATTACGAGCAATATCATCTCGTAACGTAGCGCTGGCGGAAGATGCTGAGTCCGCGTTGCTCGGTTTTATTAGTTTTCTACAAGCGGGCATATGGACGCGGCCTGTGGTGTGGCAATCGCAATCGCCTGACGCATGGTTACAAGCGCAATTGCAGCGCGCTTCGAAAGAATGGATGCTGTCTTTAGCGTTCGCGTGTTTACAGCCGCAAGCGATAAGGCGTTTGTTGAGTCATTTTGATGCAAATAGTTTGCGCGCAGTACACCAAGTTTTGTTGCATCCGCAAACTGTCACTTTGCCAGCGGTTGCAGATTGGACGCCGTATCTATGCTGGACAGCGATGCAGGTGTTACAGCAAGAGCGAGTTTTGGCACAACTAACTGCCTCAGTGGTGCCGTCGATGGCTTTGAAAGCGCCTCCTGTCCAAGAAGCGCCGCTTTATTGGCAGTATCAGATACAAAATATATTGCAGGAATCAGATTGGCCTGCAGCATGGCGGGTAGCAATAACGGAATATTTGACGCCTTTGCAGGCACGAGGTGTTCAATCGAAGCAAGACATACAGTTAAAGCAAGATACGCAATCGGAGCAAGGTGTTCAATCAACGTATGAAATGCAATCGGATCAAATTAGACAGTCGACTCAGAGGATTCAATTAGAGTATGACCCACAATCAACGCAACGTACTCAGTCAGAGCAAGGCCCACAATCAACGCAACACATAATAAATCGCATCACACAAGCACTACATCGAACAGAAAAAGAGCCTTTTGCGGTAAGTAATGCAGGTTTAGTTTTGCTATGGCCTTTCTTGCCACGTTTGCTGCATCAGTTAGGTGTATTGGAAGAGCAGCGTTTTATTAGCATGGAGACCCAATTACATACAGTGTGTTGCCTCGATTGGCTGATCTGGGAATCTATACAGGGTGAGCATGAGGAGCCAAATACGCCACAAGCCAATGCCGAATGGCGTACGCCTTTCACCAAATTATTGTGCGGTGTGCCAGTAGAAACGGTAATAGAAAAATGGGAGCAACCTGATGCGGTACAGCAAAAAATATTACGCAACTGGTTAAGTAGCGCACTGCAAATGTGGGAGGGTCTACAGCGTTGCGCGGAGCGTGACATGGTCTCGTTGTTTGTACAACGTGCTGGCATGCTGGCCCAACATCGAACTCATTGGCAATTAGACGTTGAACGCGATGCCTGTGACGTGCTGCTTAGCATTCCGCCTTGGCCTATCTCAGAGATACGTTTGCCTTGGTTAGCGCAGATGGTGAAGGTGGTGTGGCTGCCCAATAGGTAAATATAGAAATAGGGTTTCTATGCATACCGCAGTACAGCATCAAATAACCTTAGTTTGATTTCATTGTTGAATGAACGGAAATAAATAGGAATTTTTCTTATGGTAAAGAAGAAAACTATCAACTTATCCAGCCTTGACGCTGAGCAAACAAGCGCCAATACGATTCCCTCTAGCGACACATTGAAGGATGCATTCAAGGCAAAAAGCGTTCCATCAAGTTCTGATTATGCTGCTTTAATCGATATGGCGGATTTAGGCAGGAAAGCAATCGGTGCGTCACTACCACTCGCGCAAAAAAAGGTTGAACCAGGTGCTGGATTATCTATCGAAAGCGGAGGCCGATTAGAGGTGAGAGAACCCGGCGCAGGATTGTCGCTGGACGAAGAGCACGGTTTAGTTGTGAATGCAGGAAATGGAATCGCATTCGATAAAAAAAATAAGCTAACAGTGCAACTTGGTAAGGGCCTCAAATTCTCCGATGAAGAAGCAGAAGGTCAGAAGGCAATCCAAGTATGCCCATCATCATCATCAGCTAGCTTTTTTAAAGGAATGATCATGATGTACTACACCGGCTCCACGGGTAAGCCTCCTCCAGGCTGGGTTATCTGTGACGGGAAAAGCCACGGTACGCCGGACTTAACAGGTAGATTCATCCTTGGAGCACGCAGCCTCTCAGCACCCGAAAAACCAGACATGGGCGGCAACAAGACATTTGATGGAAAGTATTCGCTATCAACAGAAAATAAAGCCCCAAATGTAACGATAGACTTTAAGGTAGAAGGCCACCCTCTTAGTGAAAACCAAATACCAAAACACAATCATCTAAGGGGGCCGGTATTAGGACATGTTCTTGAGATTCACGGCAAGCACGATATCAGCTGGTGTGGCTGGGATAAATTTGGTGGGGAGGCCTACTCTCCTGTTGGACGCTCGCTTTTTTCTACGTGGCACTATGAACTCCACTCGCTACGAGATGACACAATAGGCTACACAGCATCAACAGGTAAGTCGTACGCACACACGCATACAGCGCCAACCGTTAAATTATCGACAGCAACAGACCATACCCACCGGACCCAAATTTGTACTCCATACCATGCTGTTGTTTTTATTATGTATGTCGGAACTGAATGAATGATCTAAGACGCACCATAGCGTTGCATATCGTTTGGATACCCTCTTAATTCTGGCTTGACTTTATTTTAAACGAACAGGAATTTGTATTATGGCAAATAAAAAGACTCAGCATTCATCCAATCCTGCTGCAGAAAAAAAGGTATGGAAAGCACAAAATATGCAGCGAAGCGCTGCTGCGGTCGGGCCAGACATTGACACACTTAAGAGTAAATTCAAAGCAAAAAGCGTCCCATTGGAAACCGATTTTGCCACTTTAATCGATATAGCGGACTGTGGCCGAAAGGCAGTCGGAGCCTCGCCTGGGCAGGCAGGGCCAGGAGTGGGGTTGACTCTTGATCCAGCAGGTAAGTTAGCAGTGCAAGAGCCAGGACTGGGATTATCGTTTGATAAAAATAATAGCTTGCAGGTAGAAACTGGGAATGGAATTGCAGTGGACAAAGATAGTGGCAAAGTCACTGTGCGGCTTGGTGCCGGACTCGGACTTGTTGAAGGGAAGATAGAGGCTGATGCGAAATCCGAATTTGTCTACGGAATGATAACCATATACTACGGTTCTGCTGATGACGTTCCTAAAGATTGGGTTCTCTGCGATGGAAAAGATGGGATCACGCCGGACCTCACAGATAGATTTATTCTTGGCGCGAGCGAGCTCGGAAAAGAAAGTTGCAGTGGCAAGGCGGTCAACGGAACATATAAATTACAAACAGACGAGTGGAAAAGTAAAGATATAGAGGTCCCATTCACTGTAGACGGTCACGCCATTACCGTAGAGGAAATGCCTAAACACAACCATCAAACAGGACCAGCTTTAACAGGTGCTAATGGTACAGAACCGAGTGATGAGAATTTGAAAGTATGGGCTCCATATGGAGCAGAAAAATATAACGATTTCATCGCTATCAATGTAGACGATAAAAACGACCATTCCCTCTACTATAAAAATCCCAAAGGTTGCTACATATCGTACACAGGTCCTAAATTGTCGACAAATAGTAAGGAAAATGAGGCGGATACGCACAATCATACGGGCACGGCTACCGTAAACCTAAAACACACTCACGACGTCACTATCACAACCCCGTACTATGCAGTTGCTTTCATCATGTATACGGGGAAGAAGGGTTAGTTGATCTAACGGAAAAAATGCCACGATTAACTGATGAGAGAACACTGATGCCTAATATGCCTATCCTTTCTGACGACACCCTTTTGCGATTAAACGAATCAATTGAAAAAGCATTAAAGGCTTACTTGAATCCCGAAGTGCAAGTACGCTTTGATTTGCCTAATCCGGAAGAAAAAGTGTCGGAGCCAACGGTGAGTGTGTTCTTGTTCGATATGCAAGAAGACCTGCAATTACGGCATACCGAGAACAGATTTTTTAATAAAGAAACCGGGGTTTTACAGCCAGGTCACGTGCATGTGCGTTGCTGTTATTTGATTACTTATTGGGATCTTGCTGAAGGCAGTCATAGTACTGATGCACCAGCGACTGTTGGACCTAGAAGTCAATCGATTGTGATTATGAATCAGGTGCTTAATGCGTTGATTAATCATCGCAGTCTGCCTGATATCAAGTGCGCTACTTATACCCGCATCATCCAACCGTCTGAGCAGTTGAATAGCTTGGGCAATTTCTGGCAATCACTGGGTAATAAGCCACGCCTAAGTTTGAGTTATGCGGTGACTGTGCCGATTCAGCTATCGGATAAAAATGATATCCGCACGCCAGTTAAAGAGCCGGTAGAGGTTCAATTAGTTCAAGGCATTGAGCAACAAGAAAATGTGTCACCGCCTCCTGAAAAAACGAAAGCAGCATAAAGCCACGCTTATAGGCTTGTCCGATCATAAAATTATCCACAGTAGATTATGTTGACGTCAAACGCTCTCCATGCGCATCAAGTCATGCCACCTGTTTCTATAGAATCGTTTGAAGATATAGCAGATGCTTATCTATTGGCGCGGTTGGAACGTATCGATTTGAAGCTGCAACAACACTTGCAAGCTATCTATGAGCGTGAAGACGATAAGCACAATATGCAGGGCTTGGTTTTAACGCCTGAGCAAATTCAGCAGTTGCTGATACAGCCTGAAGGAAGGCCATATTGGACGAAACAGGAGCAAACAGAAGTTAAGCGCGAGCCTCGGTTTAAATATCAGGCGAGTGTTGCCGAGAGTCGCTTAGCGCAGTTAGCTACCTGTTTTGCCCTCACAGAATTTGAAACTGATTTGTTATTGTTGAGTTTACTGCCGTGGTTTGACTCTCGATATGCAATACTCTTTAGCTTCCTCATAGATGACCCGCAAAAAAAACAACTGACCGTTGCGTTAGCATTGCAGGTGCTGGCCCCAGGTGCCAGCAATACTGTCTCACAACAAGCTTTTTTGCTGCCGCAGGCGAAGCTAATCTGGCATCGCTTGTTGCATTTAAAAGGGCGAGGCAATCAAGGCGGAAGTAGCTGGGGCGATATGCTGCTTCAGGCTGATGCAGCGATTTATCACTACCTGATTGGTCAGGATTCATTGCCTTTGGCACTTACGCGTTGCGCGCAGTGGCTGAGCGTAGCCGAGTCTAGGTGGAATCCTCGGCCTGAGTTAAGCGAACGTATTGCACGGTATTGCTTCGATAACACAACGTCGACGTCCCCCATTCTCTTATTAAGAGGTCATCGTAGTAGCGCTCGCGCGCAAGCAGTCGCGATGGCTGCCAACAGTCGCGCGCGACAAACTTTATGTTTAGATGCCGAACTATTACCAGAAGAAGATGAAGATGCTCTCAATGTGCTGTTGCTCGCACTGCGTGAAGCGCGTCTTAGAGATGCGTGCCTCATTTTAAGGTCGATGCCAGCGCTCGCTGAGGCACGCTCGGTATTGTTTACCCGATTTTCCCGCCATGTAGAAATGCATCAAGGGGCGATTGTTTGCTTAATTGATCCACATACGTCATCGCTATGGCTGGCAAACATGCCGCAGTTGTTGCTGGATATGCCGCAACGTTCACTCGCTGAAGATGAAGCGTTGTTGCGTAGCCATTTGCAGCCTTTTCAACTGGCGGATGATCTGGACTTGACTTCGCTGGTCAGACGTTTTCATTTGTCATTAGAAACGTTGCCACAAACTTTGCAAGAAGCGGATTTATATCGCGCTCAGCGTTCTGCAGATGCGTTGCTATCTAACCAAGATTTACACACCGCGTTTCGACTACGCGCGCAACAAAATTTTGGCAAATTAGCGCAACGGATTACGCCAAGTCGAACTTTTGATGATCTGATTATCAGCGATGAATTGACGCTGCAATTGCAGGAAATCATGGCTGCGATTCAATATCGAGAGCATGCATTAGAGCAAGGCTTCGCTCGCAAAATCGCTTATGGAACGGGTATCAGTGCTTTGTTTTATGGTGATTCAGGAACGGGTAAGACGTTGGTCGCAGAAGTGCTCGCGAATGCATTGGGCGTTGATTTAATCAAAGTCGATTTATCGACCGTCGTCAATAAATACGTGGGTGAAACAGAAAAAAACTTGTCGCGTATTTTTGATTTGGCAGCAGCTGATGCGGGCGTCTTATTCTTTGACGAGGCTGATGCTTTATTTGGTAAGCGCAGTGAAACCAAAGATGCGCATGACCGGCATGCAAATATCGAAGTATCTTATCTATTACAGCGATTAGAGAGCTATCCAGGACTTGTGATACTCGCGACGAATAACCGTAGTCACTTGGATAAAGCCTTTACTCGCCGCCTAACATTTATTACCCGTTTTTCCTTCCCCGACAAACCATTACGCGAACGGATGTGGCGTAGCATTTGGCCGTCAACTATCTCTCTCTCGGACGATATTGATTTCAGCGAACTCGCCAGTAAGGCAGAAGTGACGGGCGCAAATATTAGAAATATCGCGCTACTGGCAGTTTGGCTTGCGGCAGAAGAACAAGCGCCTTGCATTCGCAGCACGCATATTGAACGAGCGTTACGACGTGAATTAAGCAAAATGGGGCGTATTGTTGGGTAGTCTAAGCTAGCCAAAGAAAGAGCACTGCATTCTTGAGGGCATTGCCTCTGCTTGTGACCTATACAAGGAACGCATCCACTTAATAAGCAAAACACGTCTATCCGCAATATATTAAGGAAAGCACCCATGACTTATGTATTAGACCATAAAAATCGCAGCCCTTCTGCACAGGCAAAAACGGTTCAGCAGTCTAATGAAGAAGAGGTGCTCGAGGAAGAAGCTAATGCGCAGGATGAAAAGGCTGCCCCAGGTAAACAGAGCACAGGTGTCTTTGCAGCACAGATACCGGTAGACCCACAGGATTCGGCAAGCCGCATCATATTGCCGCTGGTTTATGGACTGTTGGAACAGGCCGGGCAATGGTTATTGGAGGAATTTCGAAAAGCGATTTGGGCGCGTTATGGCAACCAGATAAACGTGGCGCAGCAAGTGGCGGTGTTAGTAAAAGAATTGCAGGATCCGCAACTTTCTATACAGAAAAAGCTCGAAAGCCTAATGGATTTCATACCGAAATTAGGTCTTTCCGAGGAGGTGGCCCGCCCAGTACAAAGTCTACTTAATGCCTTTCATGATGCGCTTAATCTAGCTCAACAAACGGGTGATCTGCAAAAAAGATTAAACGAAAGCGATGGGCTAATCCCTAAAATCGACGCAATTTCAAAGGCGCTGAAGACCCTATTATCGACCCCATTCAAGACACCCATCGTGCTCCCAGAAGCGCTTAGGCCGATACGAGACTGGTTACAGATGGCTCAGGAATGGAGTAGCTGGATATTGCCCTTATCAAAAGCTTCTTGGGATGATCCACAGGCATTTCTTAAAGTATTAGAGCGCAGCGGTGCTTTACCTACATGGATTTCAGCGCTTATCCCCACAATACAGGACTTTTATCACGACCTTCCCAAAAAAATAAAAAAGATGAAGCCCAAAGCGGCTCCTATTCAAGCAGCGCTAGCTAGGCTTAAGAAGTATATGAGCGCTTTTACGAAGGCGAAAAAAGATAAAAGTGTATCCGGCCAGCTATCCGTATTAATGAACACTTTACTAGATGAGGAAGTGGCCTCTTTAGTCGAGGAGTATGCGCCTACAGAATTGCGTAACGCCTTCCAAATGCTTTCTTTTGGCAGGCAAGAAATGCAGAAGCTACCTGTCGAAGAAGGAGGCATCAGAACTACCTTGCTGAGTATGCAGCGGCTTATAGATCCAGAATTTGGCGAGCAATTGGCTCAAGCTGTGCCAGGCAGTGGCGTAGGTGCGTACTTGCGTGACACGCTTAGCCATGCGCGTGCTCAGCTCATACCGTCCAAAACAATGGTCTCTGCGATGAATCTGTTAGTACAAGCTACCGATCCTAAGGTTACATGGACTACGTTTGTGCAATCAGTCATGAAGGAAGTCGCGCAGATGCCTGAAATGCAAGGGGTTGCGCTCAGTATAGTAGTAAATTATGCGAGCGGCTTTGGCCAAGTAGGTAGATCTCTGGTGGAGTTGGGAACCAATAAAGCTTTTTGGGAACGATATTCGCGAACTAGCTGGAGCGAGATGCCTGCGTTTCTGGGTACGACCATTTGGACAGATTTGACAAACCCTTTTTCGCATATTGGACAGATCGTTAATGCCATGACAGGCGTACCTGTGGAAACAGCCCGACAAACAGTAATTTTTTCTTATGCGGTACTAGGGCTGTTATGGAAGATATGGGGAATTATCACAGCTGAAGACAGCAAGCGCGAATACAACACAGCGAAACCGGAGTTGGAAAAACTCATGGCGTACTTGCCCTCGGAAATGAACATTGTGCCGGCATTACTAGAAGGGCTATCTTGGGTACCTTTATTGGTAGAGATAAAAAAAGCAGGCGCCAGTCTCTGCGAATTGAATAATGAAGAGAGTTGGTTTGACTGGGGCGCTAAACTCCTCGAAGTGGCTAAGAATTCTCCCCACTTGCAACAGCAAATCAGGGTCTTACTCGAGCCGTCGATATCTAAGTTACCGATGTGGATACGGACTAGTGTGCAGGGTGTCGCAAAAGACGCGGGTTTGGACTTAACTTCGTCCACTCCTTCGGGCGGATCGTATGGTACGGCGCTTCTTGAATTTTGTCGCGGTACTGCACAGTTATTGAAACCAGGGCCTGAGGTTGCAGAGGCGATAGAGGATTTCATGGGGCGGATAGTTGATCCGTCTTCCTTATTTCCGCTGTTGGGTCAGCGGCGTCGCCAAAACCCTTCATGGTTGCGCCGGGGGATTACCGAGGAATCTCGGCATAGGGCACCGAGTGAGAAAGAACGCACGAAGAACAGCGGATCGAGTTTAGTACTAGGCGCTGGCGCTGGAGCGCTTGGTTTAGTTAGCATGCTATTGATTGGTGCTGCGATTCAGGGCGCGCACGAGCAGACTGCGGCTAAAGTCAAAGCATCTGCTTTAAATAGCGAACGCGAATCGGAAGAAGGCTTAGTCAGCGCCCAAAACAGTGAGGGGAAAAATGAAAATAAGCCGAGTAGTGATAGCGATCATGCTAATCAAGAGCTACTTGATAAAGGCCGGATAACTACCGATGAACCGCAGCTTAGCCAAAATTTAGTAGAGGGTGTGTGGAATAAGCTAAAGGCCCATCCGCATTTAACCGGGATACTTGGCTTGCTCTCGTTAGCTGCTGCCGGATATGTCGGATATAACGCCTATACCCATCAAGCAGTGACTCCACCGCCGGAGGAGGAACAGCATCAGTCTATCCAAGAATGGCTTGAGACACCGATTACCTCCAATAGCGATGAAACCCCTTTGGATGAGATATACGATCTTCTTCTGCTCGATAACGACGCTAATCTATTTGACGATGAGAGTCGGTTGCAAGCGGCGATAAAAAATATCGTGACAGATTTAAAAGGCAACGCTGCTCATAGCGAAAATAATAGAAGGCAGAAAAGAAGCCAACCTGAACAGAGTGATTATGTTGAAACTAATCCCCTTCAAAATGCCTCTACAGATGAAGCTGTTAAAGTCATTACAGAGGAAGCGCGTTTATTGCAAAAATTTACGCAAGCCTATGATGACTATATAACTTATGTAACTTATGGCGGTAACAGGGCTGAGCTTGAAAAACTGAATCGTAGTACAGAATACAGACCTCTTTGGGAGCTTATGGCGGGATATGATCAAGATCTGTGGTCCCGTTATGATAAACGCAGTGACAAAGGTAAAGAAGCCATTTTAGGCGTCTATGATGAGCTTATTTCCGGTATCGAGAAAGTCAGAGATACGGGGAGAAATCCGTTATTAAAAAAACGTTGGAAGAAAAAGTATTTAGAGCTTGAAAAAAATAAACAGAAGAAACAGTTTGAGCGAATTGAAAAGATTGTTAAGCACTTATTTACGGTAGGTCGAGATTCATATGAGAATTTATATGACGTAGGGCCGCCCAGGGAAAATATGGTATTAACGATGCGACTGTTGCGTAAGGAAGGTAACGGTAAGATAGGAAATCATTTAATTCCAGATAACGCAACAGATGATGAGTTAATGCAAATTGCTGAAAAAATCTACGATGAAGAAGCAAAGGGAATCAACGAAGGTGTTGGAACTAAATTGCGTTTGATGGAGATAACTTATTTTTATGTATCCAATAAAATAAAAGAGAGTAGATCGGATTTAAATGACAAAACGTTAACGCCTGAAATTGTTCTCAACGATTTTTATAAAGCAAGCTCGCCGTCAGAATTAAAATTAAAATATTTTTTTGACTTCTATGATAAGAGAATCAATCCTGATTATCCGATGGGTTTAAATGATATTAAACCAAATTTAAAAGTTGAACCGAATAATGAACCCGAATCAAATGAAGATGGGAGTATAGGCCATTTTCGGCCTATTCCTGCCCTGAGGCGGGATAAAAGGATCATGACAGATGAGAAGTATTACAAGCAATTTACCGAATACGAGGAATCTGCCTCTCTAGAAGCCCATGCTTTAATTACGCAAAATATCGTAAATAGCGGTGCTATGAAAGCAACCGATCTCGATGGACCGCCTAAATCTATAGTTACTTACAAACTCGAGGCTTTCAGTGCTAAACATGGCGCCACTGATTCTGGTGAAGTTGGTAGCGTGGTGGATGATTTTTTAAGTAAAGATCCTGATGGTACTGCGTTTTTCATCACAACCCAATCTGACAGAAGATATGTATTGAGTACTTTGTTTAATGATTTTGTCTTCAAAGAAATCAGCAAAGAGGAATTTAAAGAATACACAAAGTATAAGAAATTCGACCCAAAAGATAAAAATGGACCAACCCATTCATTTTTTGATCTTATAACCCATGAACATGAAAATAGTGCAATTAAATTTGACTGGACTGATTTCAATGTCATATCGAATCTAAGGGATTGCACGTTATTGCCGGGATCGTTAAGTAAATTAATTTCATGGGTGGTAAAACCTGGAAAGTATCAAATGCATGCTGATTCTGGGGCTACTCATTCCTATAATCGATTACAGACTTTTCTAGAAGAGCAACAAACTTCGGTACTCAAGGCTCGGGCGAATATACTTAAAGGTCTTTACTATAAAGAAGACTATTTACAAGAATGTCTAAATAATAGTGTGCCATTTTATAAAATGGTTAAAACTCTTATTCGAGACAAAGGGTATAAACCCAGCGTAGAGGAGTGGATAACGGATGCCATTGATGCGACGCTTACCATATTGATGATGGTTATTCCTCTCATAGGTGCGGGTAAGATGGGCGTCCTTGCAGCTAAATCAGCATTGCAACAAGCAGCAATTCAGCAAATTAAAGGTCAGGCACGGCGCAAGCTACTGATGCAAGCAGTGAAACCCCATTTGAAAACTATTGCCACAACTGTAATAAAAGAAACGGCTAGCTTTTTCGTTGCGCCTATTAGTTGGGCAGATATGACACGTAGTCTGCTGAAACGGCGCAAAAAACTCCTAAGGCAGGAATCTTATAGACAATTTAGTGATACGCCTAACGCTGTGCATTCTCCAGAAGTAAAAAGTGTATTAGATGATTTAAGTAGTAAAGCTAAAGACAAATTTAAAGAAAGTGAGTTTATCAAGCAGCCTAAGGAAAAATGCGAGTCAAGTATTGACCCAGTTAGAGAGTTTTTAAAAAGTAATGGTTTTACAGATGAAAATATTAAAGTAAGAGGAATGTATCTGTGGGCCAACGGAGTGGACTCCTCGGCGTCTAACCATTTTGTGATTGTTGGGATTAAAGATGGTGAGAAATATGTAGTGGATATTACGGCTGCCCAATTTGAAAAAGTAGGAATAAGTGAGCCACTCTATTTGACTGAGTCTGATTGGGCGAAAAAATATCAAGGAGCTTTCAGCAGGACATTAATCAAATACCAAGATTTTGATAGTCCATCGGACGCCCGACGACAGTTTGGCACGACGACGGTACATAGTTGTTACCCTATGCTTACGATAAAAGGAGCAACTCGTTTAACTGAACCCAGTTGGTATACGGAGGCTATAGCAAAAATAAAAGCAGGTCATAGAAAAGTAGAAGACTATAAAGCTTCTAATTTGCAGCTAAAGAAAACACCGTTTTCGGAGTCAGACTCACATAGAGAGCTGCCAAAACCTATAGAGGCAAGCAAAGGTGACCTAGCAATTAGCGCGTTCGGCGACGGAAAATCCGCGCTTTTAGGGAAAGCTAACTCAGAGTTGAACGAAAAAACAATAAAAATGGAAACACCTAGCCCAGAGGATAAGCGGTCTTAAGCGTCTCATACAGCAAGCTTAGCCGAATGCGTTTTTTCCAATTTCTGAGGCAAAGCTTGCTCTGGAATCTACACCTACAAAGTCTTCGGCCGCTTAACGGCCAAAGTCGCTTTTATTGCCAGCCCTTTCAAGGTCTTTATTCAAAAGTTAGCCTCCGTAATAGCTCGAGCGAAAGAGAAATGCTTACGAGCGGTTAAGGAGGCGGTGTAAATTTTAGGTGTATTCCTTTTAGGGCCACGTCGTCGAACCTGAATACGTTGGGAATCCACATAATGCGCATTAGCAAGAGCAGGTAGGAACAAAGAAATAGAGTAAATCTATTACGAAGGACTTCAAAGGAGACCTCATGTCTAAGAGGAAGATTTCTCAGCAATCATCAAGCAAAAGATCAAGGTTGCAAGGAAGATATGCAGAAACAGAGCAAAATGATCAGGGTAATGAAGAAGATTATTCAATATGGGGGAGAGCGATATGCGGGGAATTGTCCACTCGATATCAGTTACCCAAAATCTTAGGTTGGTTGCATCATAACGCTGCGGCCCGTAATCAATATTTTGCTCGTATGTCTTACGTAAAAGTGAGAAATCGGTTTAGAAAACAGGGAATTAAGTCAGGGAACAAAGTTCGCGTTGACGATGAGGAGAGTAAGGCTCGCCAATGGCGTGCCGCGGACTATGTGCTCAATATCCAAAAGGCTATTTGGGAATCAGGTGTATTTCCATATGACTTTACCCTCGCTATGGAAATGGGGGCAGGTAATTGCGGTGAAATGTCTGGTATCGCTGCGCAGATGATCAATCGAAATGGAGGATATGCGGCTCAATATAGAGTAGACAATAAAGGTACTCATGCTTTTACGTTGGTTGGTCAAACGCCGGCAGGAGCCGTAGATCATGTCGCTTTCTCTGACTATAAAGGCTGCTGGGTTGTCGATCCATGGGCTGGAATTGTTTGCAAAGCAGCTAATTATGTCGAAGAGTTCAGAAGAAAAATGAATTTATGGGCTCGAAATGGAAAATATATACTGAACCATGGTGAGTGGATATTTGCAAATGATCCAGCCTGGCTGAATGCTGTTGTTAATGGATATAAATGTGCGACCCTCAATCCAACGGACTTTAATCTTGATAGGACTTAAAAAATGGGCGATGCTCCTCGATTGGCAAATTTTCAGTTGGCGGAAGCTCAACTACGCCCTGTTTGTTACAGTTTCATTCCAACTGTCCATCTATAACCAAGAAAATTGAATACATAATCAACCAACCTCAAGGTGAAAAATATGAGGCAACTTAGCGATAAACTGCGCTCTAGTTCTGCGAAAGCGAACGCAATTCGGGAGGTAAATGAGGACTATGATGGCGATGATCTAGGCCAGAGTGGTTTCGACTACATGAGACAGTTTCGCAGGTATAGTGACTCTGATTTGCCTAAACCTTCTAGTAATATCTCTAGAAATCATTATGGTAATGCACCAGAAATAAAAGAACCTGTTTCAGAAGGCACGAGTCAAAGTAACTCCAATGAAAAGCAAATATTAACGCTAATGCTAACGCCGGGGGTAAGCCTTCGCGATATTGTATACAGCCAGCATAGAAAAATCTCTGCATTCCTTTATGGTGAGGAAGGAAAAACTAGGGCAACCAATTTGCAGTTGGGCTATCACAAAAAGAAAAAGGAACATAAACCTAAAAAAGAACCTGTTTCACCGGAAACTTTGGAGCAGATGACCTATAGCTGGATGGGTAAAACTCGGGTGGGGAGATACATACATAATAAGCTCCTCAAAAGGGAATATTTATCAGGCTCTCCACGCTTTATCAAAAAACCAGGGGAATTAGAAAGTCCGATCGAAAACATCCTAATCCATGGCACTTTTAATGGTGCTGCTGCTGAAAATGGATGGACAAGGCCAAAGGGAGAATACGCAAATATCGTACGTGAAAAACTTGGGGGAGCCGTTATTGCTCTCCAATGGAGTGGCAAAAATCATAAGAGAGCACGCAGAGAGGCAGGGCGAGAACTTGCAAACAGGATTGTTGAAAATAAAAGAAAAGGCATCATTACCAATGTGATTGCCCACAGCCATGGAGGCAGTGTGGCATTTGAGGCAATTAAGAGGTTTAAAGCAGCAGAGGGTTACATCGAGCAGTTGGTTACCCTAGGCACACCAATCCGTAGAGACCATGCGCCATCATCTGAAGATATTCAGCAAAAAGTGGGGCGTTATCTTCATGTTTCTGGAGGAAAGGATCTCACCGCAATAATAGGTGGTTTCGATTTCGTCAATTTTGCCAAGAGGGCTAGGCACGAAAGATGGGCGCCTTTTTTCAGGGGAGTGTCAGAAATACCAGGTGCTGGGAATCTTGCCAACATTATTAGGGCAGGCGACGCTGAGAATAAGAGAGGAAAACCAGCGAAGAGAACAAGCGAGTTGGCTCATGCGCAGCTCCGTATTACGGATGCTGGTCACAGTGATTTACATTCGGCGGCTGTTTTGGAGCTTCTTCGCCCTTTAGAACCTCTGCCCGTGACGAGGCTATGATTAAGTGTCCTAAGGCCTCAAATCGGATCTGACTAATGATCCGAAAACTTTAGTTCATGTTTTTTAGACTCATTCGCACTACGGCAAATTTCTTATTTTCTTGCGTTAGTAGCAGCTACAGTCCTCACCTTATTAATCCGTTGAGGCTTCTTTGCTATTTTGCGCATCTGCAAATAACTAAACTCATTGGCTTGCGCCTTTGAGATTTGTTTTTTTGCAAATGACATATAACTAAATCAAATACTCAAGGATAAAAACAGTTATGACAGCATTCGATGAAGCATTTGAGCATACGGTTAAGTTGGAAGGTGGTTATTCGAATCACGCTGCTGATCGTGGTGGTGCGACCAACTATGGCATTACTGAAGCAGTAGCGCGTGAGAATGGCTATAAGGGGTCAATGCAAGATCTACCTTTAGCAACGGCAAAAGAAATTTATCAACGTCGTTATTGGAAGCCACTGCATCTGGATGCCATTGCCGAATTATCCAAACCGGCTGCCCTTAAATTGTTTGATATTGCAGTTAATATGGGGACAGGGACAGCTGGAAAATTTTTGCAGCGCACCCTCAACGTTTTGAATCGGCAACAAGCTGATTACCCCAATATGACAGTAGACGGGGCAGTAGGCCCTAAAACGGTCGAGTCCTTCAAGGCTTTTATGAATAAGCGCAAACAGCAAGGCGAGACGGTATTACTTAAAGCAATTAATAGCTTGCAAGGGATGCGATACATTGAACTTGCTGAGACGAGAGAGCAGAATCAAGCATTTGTTTTTGGTTGGCTCGCTAATCGAGTGTAACCATAAGCCCGCTAGCGTATGCTCTGCCGCGCTGGTGGGTATTTTCGCTAAGCCGCAGCTGAATCAGGTTGGCTGAATCTAATGTCTCAATTGTGGTCGGGGCTTTTCATTGAATCCAAGATCGGTACTTAACACGGCCAGTCCAACTTCTTTAGAACGGTGCAAAAATCTTTCAGTTAGCGCTGGGTTGGCGAGCTGAGAGGCGACGTTAGCATCGACGAAGCGGCTCATCTCCTGGTGGAACACCTTCGCAGTGAGGGGGTTCTCTAGCTCTGCCAATTTAGCCTGAAGGTTCCCTTTAAAATCGTTTTGATTTAAGCCATAGTCTTTCAATTTACGAGCGATAAGCGTGATATCGGGAATAACCTGCCGATCTGTGAGGAATTTGATATCCCAAATATCGCGTGCTTTGAGGTAAGGACGTGCACCAAGCGCCACTAATTTGTCTGCGAGTATTTCTCTGAGCGTTTTGGTTGCTATGATCAATTGACGGTGCGGCGCTGGTAAATGCGGATAGTTTGCGGCTACAGCAACCAGATCAATATCATACGCCGGCACATCAGCTACCTCGATGTTGATGAGCTGGTTTTGGGAAATGCTTAAGTCCACTTGAGGTACATGCACTTTAGCCTTCCATCTGGCTACACGAATACCTTTAGCTGGCTCCTTTGCTTTGGGTGCGCTAATTTCCACTTCTAAATCGTAAGCTTCGCTGATTTCTTGGTGCAGCAGTTTAGAAAATGAAGCCATCGATTCCGGTTTGAAGTCAGCACTGCTAGCAAAGTCGAGGTCTTCGGAGTAGCGCGTGCCCTGATAGCACAGGCGTAAAGCCGTTCCGCCTTGAAAGATGAGTGATGCTGCTGCACCGCTTTGCGTTAAAGCGTAGAGGATCTCGTAGTGTAGGATTTCCTTGATTACCGTGCTGGCAGGCACCTTGCGCTGGTTTGCGTATTGGCCTGCGAGCGTCAGCAGGTCAGCTCGCGTACGAAGTTGCATCGGTATGCTTCTGGCTGATAATTAAATCGAGATTGCGACCCACGCGCTTTAGATCGCGTAAAGCCCGACTGGGAGTGGCTACGGCTAACTCTCGTTGTGGATCGAATCTTAACTCGTTGCGTAGCTTGCCTTCTGCTCGCATCGTGTGGACAAATTCTATTGTTCCATAAGGTGTATTGAAAATCTGACTCCGCCCTGTTGTCATTAGGGTGAGCCGAGAAGGAATTTGAGAAATCCAGCCAGCCTCCGATAATGCTGATTCCAGGCTGAGATAGTTAAAATCCCAGGGGCGCAGGAAGGGTACTAAGGCGCTCAGCAAGTCGCTTGGCAAGCAGCTTGCTCTAGGATTGACATATAGTCCTCGTGCGATGCGTTCAATCACACCTGTTTGCTGATGCCTAGCCAATGCCTTTAACATTGCTCGGCTGTCCTCTGGAAAAAGAAGATATAAAGTTTTTAGGGAAAATGCCCAAATACCCCTTTTATCCCAGTGGTCTAAGGCCACGATTAATTCACGGATAAGCATATATTAAATATACAAAAAGTGAACATTTATGGGGATTAAATGTAAGGATAATGGGTGGTGCAATGTTTATCTCGAGGGCTCGTTACGCCTTTCCAACGTATGTGAATGCCTCACAGCTATGACCTACAAATCTGTACCGCACTGAAACTGTTTTAAATGCCAAAGCTAAATGCCATCTGTGCAAGATGCAAATTAAGCAGTGGTTTATGTCCGCTCAGAAAAGCTAAAGGTCCTTCAGCTGCAATTGTCCAGTCTCCGGTGCCGAGTTGCATGCGAGCTAGTAAATTACCTTCGGTCACTTGAATCGCGCCACTCTCTGACCACTGCGCAGCTGGCGATGGAATACGCCACCAGCCAGGCAAAGTAAAGCCGGGATGAAATTGAAATGAGGCAATTGCCTGTCCATTTACTGTGGCGCTGGCCTCAAAGCTTGTGTTATTACTCAGCTCGAAGGTGCCCAATTGCTTTGGAATGCCCCACAATGTGCTGCCCCCTACTAAAGAAGCAGGACTATCGACCCAGGCGTGGGTAATAGAACCTACGCGCCGATGATTTAATTTCGCCTCAACGATGAGGATTAATTCGTTGTACTCCAGGACACTACCTGGCGTATAGATCATCCACCCGGCGATCACCGTGGTGCGCCCAAAACGAACAACTGGCTTAACATCTGGTGGAAGGACAATGGGTAAATCTTTTATTGGAATTTGCCACATCGACATATACCCTGTGCCGCCAAGACGCCAAGGGGCAGGTGGATAATTTATTTCTTCTGCATTGGTAAGCCAACTTGACTTCATGATGTGCTTTTATGGTGTGAGGTTATTTACTGACTCAACAATGACAAAAATTGCGATTGCTCTATCTAGATTTGCAGACAACACCGGCCATCTAACCTAATTACGCAGTAAAACATCCATGCGAAAATTTGTTGTAATTTGTTGTATGGCAGCCATTTTTATACTTGCTGTATCTCGGGCTGATTTTAAAATACACCGTAAAGCCTGCCAGGCGCGAGTCCTATTTCACTAAAACGCCTGCTTGCATTCGTGAAGATAATCAAAATTTCGCAAAAAATATGCGCGAAGCAGCAGCCTACAGCTAATTTTTAATTAGCTGCATTGAAAGCTATATATTCACTTTTAAATAGCTCCTAGTACGGTAAATCTGTCTGTTGTGATGACAGGCAGATGCCAGGAACGGACATAAAAACCCTCGCTTCATACGGAGAAGATTATCGTGGCGTCTGTTGACTCCAGTTCTATATTTGCCCCCGCGGCTCAATCACAATTTTCCGTTCAAGCCAGTGGAAGTGTCTGTAAGCCAGCGGTTTTAGCCGCCCCGCCCATTTCTTCTTTCGACTCTAGCGACCTCGATTTAGCTGAAATTACTGCGCGTATGCGGACAGCGACCGCGCTTAAAAGCAAATGGCTGCTTGATGAAGCTACTGGCTACCATTTAGCGAGTGGCGGCAGTGCTTGGCGGGCGCAACTGGCATTAGCAGCTTGCGCGGCACTCGGAATACCTCGCACTGATGCGGTTAATCTTGCAGTCGCTTGTGAATTGATTCATCAAGCATCGATTGTTCACGATGACGTGCAAGACCAAATAGCTATACGGCGTAACCAACCCACTTGTGCTGCGCACTTTGGCACAGCTACTGCAATCTGCGTCGGAGATCATTTGCTTGCCAGTGCTTTTGGTGTGCTGGCAGAAACTGGCTCAGCTAAGCTGATTAGATGTTTTGCGCAACGTTTAGGGGGCATGATGAGTGGACAAACGGAAGAGTTTCATCCTGCCCTGTGGCGCACTATCTCGCCTGCTCATTACAGCAATATTATTGAAGCCAAAACAGGCGTGCTAGCAGCGTTACCTATTGAAGGGGCAGCGTTGTTGGCTAACCAACCCCCTGATATTGCTAATTCAGCCATACAAGCCGCACGCTTGCTAGGCGCTGCTTATCAAATCAATGATGACATTGAGGATTTACAAGAGGATTTAGAGCGCGGTGCGTTGAATGGAAACGTGGTCTACTATCTCGCGATGGCCACACCAGAAGAGCGCGCAGCGTTACTCACATTGCTGGAACGCGCGCCTGATTGCGCTGTGGCGGTAGACTGGATACCGAAGATGGACGCCGCTGTAAAGCGTTGCAGCGAGCTTGCGATCAATCTGCTTAATGAAAGCATTGCGCTAGCAGCGGCTACGCCACATCAAGAAATTTTAACAGCGGCCGCCACTAAGCTGCTGCTTCGCCATTTACCGAACACCCGATGATGAAATACGAGCTTCTCAACACCATTAACTCGCCTGAGGATTTACGCAAACTTGAAACCAGCCAGCTTAAGCAATTAGCGCGAGAGTTAAGAGCATTTTTATTAGAAAGTGTAGCGAGCACAGGCGGGCATCTGTCGTCCAACCTCGGCACAGTGGAATTAACTATTGCCTTGCATTATGTTTTCAATACGCCAGAAGATCGCATTGTTTGGGATGTCGGTCATCAAAGTTATCCGCACAAAATTCTGACAGGCCGACGCGAAGCGATGACGACACTGCGCCAGTGGGGGGGTATTTCAGGTTTCCCGCGACGCGCTGAATCTATTTACGACACTTTTGGTACGGCCCATTCAAGCACTTCTATTTCAGCTGCTTTAGGGATGGCCCTCGCAGCTAAAAATCAAGGACAAGCGCGTCACTGCATCGCCGTCATCGGTGATGGTGCAATGACCGCAGGCATGGCATTCGAAGCAATGAATAATGCAGGCGTATATCGCGATTTGCCGCTCATTGTGATTTTGAACGACAACGATATGTCAATCTCGCCACCTGTGGGCGCGCTGCATCACTATTTGACGCGCCTGATGTCAGGTAAGTTTTATGCGAAAGCCAAAAAAAGCATGCAGAAAATCCTCGGGGTGATGCCCTCGGCATTAGAAATAGCAAACAAGCTTGAAAGACATACCAAAGGTATGCTGATGCCGGCCACACTATTTGAGGAATTAGGATTTAACTATCTTGGCCCCATCGATGGGCATAATCTGAATGCACTTATTCCGACGTTGCTCAACCTTAAACAACTGCAAGGCCCCCAATTTTTGCATGTGGTTACCCGCAAGGGTCAAGGCTATAAGCTCGCAGAAGCCGATCCGGTGCTCTACCATGGCCCTGGTAAATTCAACCCACAAAAAGGTATCAAGCCAAGCCAGAGCAGTCTTCCTACCTATACTCAAGTTTTTGGTGAATGGCTGTGCGATATGGCCGCGCAGGATGAACGCGTGGTCGGTATTACGCCGGCGATGCGTGAAGGTTCAGGCCTCGTGGCATTTGAACAGCGCTTTCCCACACGCTATTACGATGTAGGGATTGCCGAACAGCATGCGGTCACATTTGCAGGCGGGTTAGCGGCCGAAGGGATGAAGCCGGTGGTGGCGATTTATTCAACCTTTTTGCAGCGCGCTTATGATCAATTAATTCACGATATTGCACTACAGAATCTGCCAGTTGTCTTTGCTTTAGACCGCGCAGGTTTAGTCGGTGCGGATGGCGCAACGCATGCCGGCGCTTATGATTTAGCCTATTTGCGCTGTATTCCAAATATGGTAGTTATGGCTCCCGCAGACGAAAATGAATGCCGGCAAATGCTATATACGGCTTTCATGCACAGTGGACCAGCTGCAGTGCGTTATCCACGTGGCGTTGGGACAGGCGTAGAAATCCAGCAAGCGATGACAGCGTTGCCGCTAGGACAAGGGGAAACCCGGCGGGAATCTAGCGCGTTGCCGGGACAGCGCGTGGCATTATTAACCTTTGGCAGCATGCTAGAGCCAGCGCTGACAGCTGCAGAATCGCTAGACGCGACAGTAGCAAATATGCGTTTTGTTAAACCGCTCGATGAAGCACTCATCAAAAATTTGGCGCTTAACCATGATTATCTCGTCACCCTCGAAGAGGGATGTGTGCAGGGTGGGGCAGGGTCGGCCTGCGTAGAGGTATTGCTCACTGCTGGGGCAGCTTGTCAGATTCTGCAATTGGGTCTGCCTGATCGCTTTATCGAACACGGTGATACAACGCAGCTACTAGCTTCATGCGGCCTGGATGCAGCGGGCATTATTCGTTCGGTTGAAGAACGTTTCGGCTTATCAGCGCTTAAGATTGTTAATTCGTCTAAATTAGCTGCGTAAAATGATAAAGGCAATTCACGTCACCCGCTGCTTGCTAGCAACGGATAAAGCGAATTGCCTACTCGTCAATATTTAATTTTTATCCTTGCCGTCTTCGTTTTCTAAATCTACGCCTTTTAGCTTGATGTCGTAGCCAATACGGTTGGCATTTTAAAATGAACTTTTTCTTCAATGCCTGGCAAAACTTCGATGTCAGTAGCACCTAGCATGCGTAAACGTTCGATCAGTTCCTGCACCAAAATTTCTGGCGTGGACGCACCTGCCGTGATGCCCACTACATTAGCATCCACTACCCAAGTTGGATCAAGGGCTGTGGCATCAGCGATCAAATAACTGCGTACTCCTTGCTGTTTGGCAAGCTCTTGCAGCCGGCTGGCATTAGAGCTATTAGAGGCGCCGACCACTAAAATGAGATCTGTTAGCTTCGCCAGTTCGCGTACGGCCTGTTGACGATGCTGCGTGGCATAGCAAATGTCCCGCGTGTCTGGTCCGATTGTTTTGGGAAAGCGTTGTTTAAGTGCTGTGATCACCTCACGGGTCTCATCCACACTTAGCGTCGTTTGCGTAACATACGATAAATGCGCCGTTGTTTCTACTTGAAGATCAGCCACATCGTCTAAAGTAGCAATCAGATGAACTTTGCCGCTAACCCGGCCCATCGTGCCTTCTACTTCGGGATGGCCGCGATGACCAATCAATATCAATTCATGGCCGCTATCAACATATTTTTGTGCTTCTTTATGAACTTTTGAAACCAGGGGACAAGTGGCATCGATCACTCGTAATGCGCGCTGCTTTGCTTCTTCCTCAACGCGTTGCGCCACACCATGCGCACTAAATATCGTAATGCTATCGGGAGGGATTTCATCCAAACTTTCAACAAAGATCGCTCCCTTCGCACGTAAGCTATCAACCACATGCTGGTTATGCACGATTTGGTGACGTACATAAACAGGCGCACCATATTTTTCAAGTGCCTGTTCAACAATCTTGACGGCCCGTTCAACGCCCGCACAAAAACCGCGAGGCTGAGCTAATATTATTTTCATTCTAACCGCCTGCAAAAAACAGAATAGCGCTCTGTTCTATCAATAACTCAACATTCTCGTTAAATTTCTTTAGAAACCCCTAGCGACAGGGAAATCCACTGCACCTCCTTACTGTACAGTTGGGACGGCCTGCGTCTTCATTCCCTGCGACGAAGTTTCTAACGAGATCTATTCTCCACCGAGCAAAGCATTAACGCTGAGGTCGATGGCTAAGCCATAGGCAAACTACCATATGGGGCAAAGTAAGCGCCGCGATCAGCCGCACTACTATCGAAAACACTGGAAGCGCCTCGCCACCGCGGCCATACAACCACCATAAAACGCCCAGACCAATTGCGCAGAGCACAGCAGCAGGAGCCAAAGTACGCAGTAACCAACGGCATGCCTGCTGTTTTGCCAATGGCGCATGCCAAGCGCCTAATCGCAGCACGTGCCGAACTGAATGACCAAAGCAGAAATACAAGGCCAATGCAAGCAAGGGCGGGAGCCAAATAAAAGCGCCAGCTTGCAAAAGCAGTTCTAAAGTTTGCACCCGCCATAGGGATACTGCTTTGGGATCTTTCTCTGAGACACGCAGGCTCGCTATGAGAAACCAGCCTAAGCCCAACAACCAAGGTATGCATAGCGGCGGCGCCAGCGTACGAATAGCTGGTTCAAGTGTGGCGGCAGGCAGTGTCGTCAAACTTGCTAGTAGCGATGTTGTGTATTCTGGATAAACGCTTAACGGTAGCAGAATGGGCGTGCCGCCACGCACAAACACGGCGACTGAATAAGGTACAGAAGGGGGGGCTAAACCATCTTCGACATCACCGAGCCCAAAATGCACCACGCTCATCACCAAAAAAATACTGAGTGTCACTGCTGGGGCAAAAGCCCATCCGAGCAACACGAGCGCTGTCAAGCCTAGATAAGCTGCCAGAAACAAGAGCCACCACTGACGTCCAAGTTGAGACGCCCAACGACGGGCTGCCACCCAATGATCAAAAGCACCATGCGGAAAACCGATGAATACCGTGCCAATAGCTAGCATGCTATACGCAAGGATTGGTGATTGAGTACCCAGCCCAAAATGACCAGCGATACAAGCAGCGATAAGTAAAAGCACCATGCCCCAAGAGTGCCATTGCAATGCAGAAGGTAACCAGGGTTTAGTGGATAAGTTTGGGGTAATCAAATTCATTTTTTTTATTCAGAAGTCATGAAGTTTCGTCTCGTTCGCCACATCTGCGGTAATGATGGCAACAGTGCGGTGGCTACCCTAGCGCAATCGGTAAAACGCGCTTGATCGTTTAAAAATCGTATCAACACACTCGGGGGGCAGTGGGCAAAAAGAGCACGGAATATTGCAGGTGAGCAGTAGGGCAGGCGGCTTAAGCATGCAAGAAAAGTACGATCCATCCAGCGTATTAATCCAGAACGTTTAGTGATAGCACGTGGCGGACGCCCTAACTTGAGGTCTTGAGCAATGCGTTCGCACTGCATTTGAATGGCTATGAAACCGTAGCCAGTCGCTGGCCGAAGTGCGCCTGCAGCACTCCCCAGCGGATAAATATGCGGCGAGCGCTGAAGCGGGTGAAAGCACGGATCCATTGGTAATGCGCCTTGTTCTTCGAATAATAAGCGCGTCTTATGCGTGCCGCTGATACCATACCGTTCAGCTAAATAGGCCGTTAGCGTAGCGCGATGGTCTGGTGGACAGAAGCCAGGCGGAGCAAAGTAGGTGTCTTCAACTAAAGCACGCTGAGCGCTTAGAGGTAATACATAAACAAAGTGCGTGGCTTGTTGTGACACGCGAAAATCCATCAGCAATGCCGTGTTGGGATCAAACACGGGCTGTTCAGTTTCGATTTCCTGTCCAAGAAAGCGTTGTATTAATCCATGCTGACCAAGCTCAGTCGGTACTCGGCTATCAAATACTTGCCGAACTTGCACTTGCTCGGGTAAGCGCAACGTTATTCGGTCGCCTTCTTCTTCAAGCTCAACAATGCGCGTGCCCAGTCGTATATCGATGTTATCTGCTTCATGCAGGCGATTGAATGCCAACTCATAAACGGCATCGGCACATAGAGACTCATACCGCACACCAGGCACAGAGCGTTTCACGACCCCTTCGTTTGTGGCAATCGCCCACGCATCCCAATGTTTTGAAACAGCTGCTTGAAAAGGATGCTGTATCACGCCTGACCAATAAGACCATGTGCGATCTCGGACGTAATGCTTGCGGGAATCAATCAATAATATACGCAAACGAGGTGCAGATAACTCAGCTAAACGTACAGCTAGGCTTAGACCAGCCAAGCCAGCACCGATGATAGCTATATCGTAATCTACGCGGCTACTCATAGATTCGCCCCTGGCATGCCAGAGAGAGCGTGATGTAAAGAGGCATTATGAGCAATGACACGACGCGGCATAACGACGCCGTTAACTATAGCTTTTGTTAATAGAATCCACCGCTGCCAATTCGGTACGACGCACCGTCCAGCCTTCAAATAGCTCGGGCCTAACTGCAGCACGCGATACCCGATTGCTTGATAAAGCCGCTTGGCTGCCAAAATAGCTAAGCTTGCACGGTACGGCAAAAATCCCAAGCCTTGGATACCGCTTTCATAATACTGATCGGCTAATACCAGTAGACGCTGCACTGCAGCAAATACCGCTTCAGGATGGTCCTGTACCTGTGCAGGCGTCAAACCTGAAGGCAGCCATACTGCTGGTAAATAGAGACGATTACGCGCCGCATCTTCTACAACATCGCGAGCAATATTCGTGAGTTGCATTGCTATACCCAGATCGATGGCATAAGGTTGTGCAGCACGGTCAGCCACACCCAGTACTGAGCACATCATGAGACCCACGGTACCCGCGACGCCGTAAGCGTAGCGAATTAAGCCAATTTCATTGGCTATGCGCACCGGTTCTAAATCAGACAAAACAGTTTCGATTAATTGCGCTGCAACTTCCTGGCTAACGTGAGAATGCTGCGCCAATGCCAAAAATTGGGCTGCCAGCGGATGATGGGTATCGCCATTTAGCACTGCCAGGCGTACTGCTTGCAGCTCTGCGCGAGCGCTTTCGGTATCTGTTGCATTATCAGCCAGATCGTCAATTGCACGGCAGAACTCGTATAACTGTGCTGCCCCATCAAGATGGGTGTGTGACAGTAACGCCCCTGCTAGACGGAAACTGCGCCCATAACGGGAAAGTACGGTAAGCGCTTCCTGCGTCATACGCTAATCTCCTCGCGCAGCAGATTTTCTACCACCTTAGCCGAGGTTAATACGCCTGGCACCCCAGCTCCTGGGTGTGTGCCTGCACCCACCAAATAAAGATTCTCGACTTCTTCGGACAAATTGTGAAAGCGAAAATAGGCTGATTGCCGCAGCGTCGGCGCAATGGAAAACCCAGCTCCATGTTCGCTTAAGTAATCACGAGCAAAATCGATTGGATTTAAATGAAAGCAAATGGTGACATGCTGCTCCACCCCGGGTAACTCCCGCTCACTAAGCATCGCCAGAATACGTTTAGTCAACACAGCTGAAGCTGTTTCCCAATCAATATTTGCCTGCAAATTAGGTACGGGGGCAAGGGCATAAAATGTATCGTGCGTAGGTGGGGCGAGAGTTGGATCAGTTGCCGTCGGTCGATGCAGATAAAGGCTGAGATCTTCAGGAAGGGTAGCGCCGCTGCCGAAAACCTCATCCAATAATTCGCGATAACGCTGACCCAGAATAATCGTGTGGTGCGCAGTATTAGGATACTGCTTGTTAGTACCGAAATAGATTACAAATAAACCCATCGAGTATTGCAATCGAGAAAGCCGCTGCTCGGTCCAAACGCGTCGCTTTCCAACGGGGAGAAGATGCTTGTACAGAGCAGGCGGATCGACATTGGCAATCACCAAATCGGCTGGAATTTGTTTTCCCCCGGCAAGTACCACGCCAGTAGCTCGCTTATCTTTCATTGTGAGGCGCTCCACAGTGGTACTGGTCATCACCTTGATCTTATGCCTTTTCATTAATTGACCAAGCGCGGTGATCAATGATGTTGTACCTCCACGTGCGAACCATATTCCAAAGCGTTGTTCCAAGTAGGGAATCAAAGCGTAGATAGCGCTGGTGTGATATGGATGGCCACCTACAAGTAAAGGTTGCAAGCTCAATACACGCCGTAGCGATTCATTGCGGATAAAGCGGCTTACCATTTCATAGACTGAAAGGTAGCCGCCATTGCGCACGATCATCGGTAGTGCGCGCAGCATTTGTAGCGGCCGATGAAAAGGCTTGTCCCCATAGGTTTCAAAGCCAATTTCGTACAACGCGCGAGCGCGTTCTATAAATTTATCATAGCCAGCAATATCCTCCGGCGAGAACTCGAGCACGGACTGCCGTAGTTCTTCTGCGGTACTACCATATCTAAAATGGCTACCGTCGGGAAACGTGATGCGATACCAAGGCTCAACAGGTAGCAGATCTACATGCTCGGAAAGACGTTCACCGAACAAAGCGAAAAGCTCTTCAAGCAAGGCTGGTGCAGTAATTACAGTAGGGCCAGCATCAAAAGTGTAGCCATCGCGACGAAATACCCGTGCCCGTCCGCCGATTTGTTCGAGCCGTTCCACTACAGTAACTTCAAAACCCAACGCGCGTGCACGCAATGCCGCAGCAATACCGCCAAGGCCTGCGCCGATGACAACGGCATGACGGCCCTGCGGTGAGCCAAGACTTACTTTTTTATCAAACAACGAATTGAGTAACTTCATAATTATTATTAACTAGCGTCCTGCTCGCAAAAAAAGTTACTGCGTGCAAATCTGCTTTTAGCAGTGCACTTTTCACCCTACATCTATCAATAAACTGGTCAAGAACGCTTTGGCCAACGATTTTAGTAAAAGCAAAAAAAACGAATGAGGCGAAGAACGAAGTTTTGTTCGTGCTGCCGAATAATAAGAACCACCAGCGTGAGGAAATCGAACGTGACCAAGAATACTGCCGTCATTCATGATCATCCTCTCTTTTAATCGTTAATTAACTGTCAAATCCAGCAATATCAGCCAAATTGACTCACCTCATTCAGTCAACTCTGATTTCTAGCCTTATCGGCTGAACACAAAATACATAAAAAAATCATCATCAATCATCATCAATATTGATGTATCAATAGTTGTGACAAGGTAGTTTACCTAAGCTAAAAAAGCCATGTCACAGGCAGCTTTTTTAGGAAGAGAAATGCCGTTTTTAAAAAACACCTGGTATGTAGGCGCATGGGCAAATGAACTGTCATCCGATAAGCCGTTTGCTCGTACGATTTTAGGTGAGCAGGTACTGCTGTACCGAGATGCCGAAGGAAAACCTGTCGCGCTCTCTAATATTTGCCCTCATCGTTTTGCACCATTGCATAAAGGACGGCTAGAGGATGGTGTGATTGAGTGTCCGTATCACGGCTTGGCATTTGGCTCGAATGGTCGCTGTGTGCGCAATCCCCATGGTGATGGACATATTCCTCCGACAATGAAAGTGCGCAGCTACCCTGTTGCCGAACGTTTTGGCGCAATTTGGATTTGGACAGGAGAGGTAGAGCGTGCTGACGAATCAAAAATCCCCGTCTTTAAGTTCCTTGATCCGGCACATAACTTTATCGCTTTCCGCTATTCACCTATAAAAGGGAACGCTCAATTGATGATTGATAACGTTCTGGATTTTAGCCATTTGCAATTTCTGCATCCCGATAATCTGGGAACCGACAAAATTGCATGCGAAGACGCAAAGTGTGTGCAGAAGGGCGATACGGTTTGGACTTATCGCTTAACCTATGATGAAGAGGTAGCGCCTTTTATTAGAAAAATTAACCAGCTTCCTGAGGATATGCTGATAGATCGCAGTTTCACTGTACGCTGGGATCCGCCTGGGGTAATGGAAGTGATTGTTGAGATGAGCAAAGCGGGTGATCGATCTAAATTGATCATCTCTGCAAAAAGCGCAGTTTTCGCAACACCTGAAACAGAAAGCAAGATGCATTTCTTTTTTGCTTTTAGTCTTCCTATGGCAATGGGCGAGGCAGGCAAACAAACGCTGGATCGGCTGGCTGATGCTTTGATGTATCCATTTGAAAAAGAAGATGTACCCATCATTGAGAGTCAGCAGCAAATTATTGGCGATAGAGATTTTCTATCGATGCGGCCTATGTTGTTACCTGTCGATGAAGCAGCGATTCGCACCTATCGCGTGATGGACCGGCTGCTCGCTGAAGAAGCTGACGTTTCGCCAGCTCAGCAAACTCATCTTAAAGTAGCTGTTTAGAGAAAAAGTCACATCACGAGCCGTTTTTCAGGAGTAAAAATGCCATTTTTAAAAAATACCTGGTATGTAGGCGCATGGGCGAACGAATTGTCATCCGATAAGCCGTTTGCTCGTACGATTTTAGGTGAGCAGGTGCTGTTTTATCGAAATGCAGAAGGGAAACCTGTCGCGCTCTCTAATATTTGCCCTCATCGTTTTGCACCGTTGCATAAAGGACGGTTAGAAGAGGGGGTGATCGAATGTCCCTATCACGGCTTGGCATTTGGCTCGAATGGTCGCTGTGTGCGCAATCCCCATGGTGATGAGCATATTCCTCCGACAATGAAAGTGCACAGCTACCCTGTAGCCGAACGTTTTGGCGCAATTTGGATTTGGACAGGAGAGGTAGGGCGTGCTGACGAATCGAGAATCCTCGTCTTTGAGTTTCTCGACCCCGCGCATAACTTCATCACTTACCGCTATCTACCTATGAAGGCGAACTATCAATTAATGATTGATAATGTATTGGATTTTAGTCATTTGCAGTTTCTGCACCCTAGTAATCTAGGAACGGACAGAATTGCACGCGAAGACGCAGAGTGTGTACAGAAGGGCGATACAGTTTGGACTTCTCGATTAACCTATGATGAAAAAGTAGAACCTTTTATTGCGCAAATTTGCCAGATTCCTGAAGGCACACTGGTCGATCGTAGCTTTACTATGCGCTGGGAGGCGCCTGGTTTGATCGAATTGAATGTTGTGATGAGCGCAGCGGGTGATCGGTCTAAGGTGATCAGTGCGGCAAAAAGCGCGGTTTTCCCAACGCCCGAAACTGAAACCACGACGCACTGCTTTTTAGCCTTTAGCATGCCCGTAGAAGTGGGCGAGGCAGGCCGTCAAGTATTGGAGCGCGCGACTGAAGCTTTAATGTATCCAATTGAAAAAGAAGATGTACCGATGGTGGAAGATCAGCAACAAATCATTGGCGATAAAGATTTTATGTCGATGCGGCCTATGCTATTGCCAATAGATGAGGCATCGATTCGTTCCCATCGCGTGATTGATAGATTGATAGCGGAAGAAGTAGACGCACCACTTTTAAAGCAAGCTTAATTTCGATTATTGCTATATGACTCGATCATTACAAATGAGAAAGACAAATTAAAAGTCTATATATTTAAAACAAAAGGCCCTTACGGGCCTTTTGTTTTTCCATGTGCGCCTAGCATGAACACGCTCCTGAATATCAATTTAACCTCGATGTTCACCTTTTACGAGACCGAAGACCTCGCTTATTATTTAAGTCAAAATTATCAATTGAAGAATAGGCAATTCCTGCAGCATTGTTGGGGAATAGGGGAGATAGAGTAGACCATATGCATTTTATATTTCCTTCTAAAAAATATTGAATGGCAACGAAGCTATCTAATTTGTTATGATCGCTTCGCTGGACTTGGAAGCCAGCGTTCATCTATTCAGTTATTGCTATGAATATCGTTAATCTTGCCGCTTATCTTTTCGTTACCATTGATTCGCCAGAAAAATGGCGCGCGCCTATCCGCTCACGCTGTGATGAGCTGGGCTTGCGCGGTACTATTTTGCTAGCACCTGAAGGGATTAATTTATTTGTTGCAGGGACCCGCACTGCAGTTGATACTTTTATCCATTGGCTACACGAAGATCCTTTTTTTGAAGGCAAGCTAGCAGATCTACAAGGCAAAGAAAGCTTATGCGACGAGCAGCCGTTTCATCGGATGTTGGTTAAATTAAAAAAAGAAATTATCACGATGCGCATGCCAGCGATTCAGCCTGAGATAGGCCGCGCGCCTGCAGTTAGTGCGCAGACTTTGAAAAAATGGCTTGATTGTGGGCAAGATGACAATGGACGCCCAGTGGTAATGCTTGATACACGTAATGGATTTGAAGTAGATGCGGGTACTTTTGTTGACGCGTTAGATTACCGGCTCACCAAGTTTAGCGAATTCCCTGATGTTATCGATGCCCGCCGTGAGGATCTCGCTGGTAAAACCGTCGTGTCATTCTGTACCGGAGGCATTCGCTGTGAAAAAGCAGCTTTGTATATGCAAAATATCGGTATTGAAAATGTGTATCAACTTGAGGGCGGAATTCTTAAATATTTCGAAGAAGTCGGTGGCGCGCATTATGAAGGCGGCTGCTTTGTATTCGATCAGCGCACCGTATTAAACTCAAAGCTTGAACCGATTGATGCGTAATGCGAGCTGAATACTTTCAGGCGCTGCCATTTGACAGTGAACTGCCAAATGGCATTGTTAGCTATCACGAAGCGTTTGATGCTAAAGAGTAGGTTAATTTCAACCTATCATACGAATCTAACGCGAGCTAGTAATTGGTTAAATGCTGATGAGTACCAATTTTCGTTTGCTGTTGCCCCATCAGTGTTTGTTGCCGCTCTATGATTTGATTGCTGGTGCTTAACACATAAAAAACGAGAGTAGACATCAATTCTATCTGTACTGCCTCCTTTCTGGATGCCTGCATCAGCCATCATCTGTTGGTACGCATTAGACCGGAACAAGGCCATAAACATAAAACCGCTACGCAATCGGTTTGTAGCCTTAGAGTTGCCACCGCTAGAGGTGCCATCCAAACGTCCTGCGTAATGTTTATCACCTTTTCTCATCACATCCATAATCGTGTTAGCGATAGGCACGAAGTGCTTTGCGTCTATTTTATAGCGTCCACTTAGATATAGCCGATAAAGGCCTGCTACATCGAGGCTGCCGTGGTTGCTATCTTCTCCTTTTTTTTGAGGCAGCGCATAACCCCAGTCATACGAACGACGATCCTTTTTGTTAGTGTAGCTTGTTATCCCATCTTTAAAGAACCAATCAACGTTTGATTGGACAATCGCATCGTAACGCTTAACCTTATCTTTAGCGCCTCCTAGGAGCCCATATGCCTGAGCCAGATTGACAAATGCATAATTAAACATCATTTGTTGGTTCCACGGCACTGGCTCTCCACGTTTGTAAGATGTTTTCTTTGAGAAATACATATGGTCACCATTGCGCAGTTCCAGTAATGCACCCAAAAGATTTGCATTAGCTGATCTGTCTGCTACAGCGAGGTAATACTTAGCTCTCTCAAGATAGGTCTTACCAAACTTATGCGGATCACCGCCGGGGACGACGACTTTATTATGGAGATCTTTTGTTTTTAGAATTTGCTTTGCACAATTTGCGAGGTGCCCAACAATATCACCTTGTGCGCCTCCATCTCCCTTCCAAGTGACTTGACCACTTGTCTTTTTCTTTCCAATGGATAACAAAGCGTCAGAAAACGATACCATTTTGTCCAGAATTTCTTTCCGTGGTGCGATATCGTATATCAGTGACATGGCCTTCAAATTCTCACCACTCTTACCTTGCGCCCACTCATTCTTACTATTCGTGAGTCGTGGTTTTAATGTCTGTATATAGTCGACGAACGACTGAATTTCTCCTTTTGTCACCGGCCCATCTAAGCTACTTACTGACATCCTTTTCGGTACCGCATTGATAGCTACCTCAGTAGTCGCATCGGTAGTTGTATCAGCAGCTATAGCTGCATTAGAAACTGCCTTGTGCTCAGCGGGTGTAGGCAAACTGTATATCCTCATATTTTTGAGAAAGGATGAAATATAAAAAGCGGGATTCATAAACAATCAATGTAAATTGGGTTGAAGAGGGAAATGCAATGATGGTGCTTGTGATTTAACTGTTAACCGAAGCAACAGCACTATTAGTACTGCAGTTCATGATTTGTCAGAAGGTAAAAGCAGGCATAGAGACAGAGCGAACCATCCTAAAAACGTTCGAGTGAATGGACTGCTCAATTTTGTTTGACGGTTTGGGGGGTAGGGTGGCTCGGGTCAATAGCAAGTGTATGACGTCTATTCCATTCTCTTACATTAAATGTCAAGGCAAAGTTAAGATGTCGCAGTGCTAGCAAAGTTAAAGTGTCGCCGTCTAAATGACTGACTTTTGAAAAATGCTTTTTTGGTGCCTGCTCGACGCTTTTTCTGATTCGGTGCTATACCTTGATTAGCTCTCGACGGAGGACCAGAAATAGGGCGGTTATCCCGTTGCGCCTGTAGAGAGCCTGTCAGATATTTTGTGTGTCCGAGGTCACGGTTAACTATGACAGCTTCTTATAATGAAGCTGTAAAACGCTCGCCAAATAAAATGGCAAATTGAACTTTTGCAGTGCGCCATGTATTAGGTGGCATTGTCCAATTTTTAGTGATATTTCGCAAAGCCAAATAAATGAGTTTGATGGCGGCCTGGTCGTTAGGGAAGTGACCTCGATTTTTAATGACCTTCCGTATTTGCATATGGAGGCTTTCAATGGCATTGGTCGTATAAATAATTTTTCGCACTTCTAACGGGTAAGCAAAGAAAGGAATGACTTCTTGCCAATGGCGCCGCCAAATTGAAGCAATCGGCGGATATTTCAGCCCCCATGGACCTTCGGCAAAGACCTCAAGCGCCACAGCGGCCTCGGTTTCGGTGGTGGCGCGATAAATATTTTTTAGTTCTGCCGCGACAGCCTTACGGTCTTTCCAGCTCACAAAATCCAGGCTATTGCGAATTAAATGCACGATACAGGTCTGGATTTGCGCTTGCGGAAAGGTCGCTGTAATGGCTTCTGGGAAGCCTTTGAGTCCATCGACGACGGCGATTAATACGTCAGACAGGCCTCGATTTTTAAGCTCTGTCATGACCCTCAGCCAGAATTTTGCCCCTTCGGTTTGTTCAATCCAAATACCCAGAATTTCCTTGGTACCGTCTGGTCGTACACCCAAAGCAAGATAGACCGCTTTGTTTTTAACGCTGCCCTCATCTCGAATTTTGACTCGTAAGGCATCAAAAAACACCAACGGATACATCGGTTCTAGCGGGCGATTCTGCCATTCCTTGACTTCGTCCATCACTTCGGCGGTGATCGTTGAGATCAGATCAGGCGAGACCTCTAAGCCATACAACTCGGTTAAATGCGCTTGAATCTCGCGCACCGGTAACCCTCGCGCGTAAAGCGAGATCACCTTATCGTCAAAGCCCGATAGTCGCCGCTGATGCTTAGCGATGAATTGCGGCGTGAAACTGCCTTCTCGATCTCGCGGTATATCGAGTTCCAGCTTGTCTTCTGACGCTAAGACCGATTTCTTGCTGCTACCATTTTTATGATTACGCTTGATCTTGCCTACGCTACGTTCTTGCTCGAGATGATGCGCTAATTCACCCTGCAATATTCTTTCTGCTAGTGACTTTTTAAGCTGACCAAACAACCCGCTTTCTGTGAATATCGAGTGCGGATTTGACAGGTCTACTCCCTCTAAAAATTTATCTAATATCGCTTGGTCTATCTTTGTCATATGCTTACTTTTTGATTACCTTCATTATCATATGACTTCTTTCACACAAAATTCCTGACACCTTCCCTGTAGAAGTTGTGCTGCCTGAAGAACATGGCTTAAGCGTTTATGTTCTACCACGGCACCGTGATTAATTACGGCCATCTGGATATTCATATACTTCAATACAGAATGCATTTTTGCCTTTGGCATATACCGTAGCAAAAGACCTCCGCGGCCTTTCGCTACGTATACGTATGGCCAACGCCCTACTTTCGACTCAAGCTAAATCAGACAATACAACCTCATCATTTGCGCCTCGCTGTTTCATCAGCGCTCTATTCACCTCGCTTAACCCCTGTACGCCATCTATTAATGTATCCGTCGCGTCCAGCGCCTCATGCCTGGGATTCGAAACCAGTTTGTCTTTATCGCCTTCTTGATCTTTTTCCACCTCCCACAGGTGTGCTGCCCTCCGCTCAAAACCGTCAAAGCCGCCAAAGGCGATTTGCTCTCCACTCGGTGAATACACGACGCTATTTATGCCGCGGGTATAACTTGTTAAGGTGCGCCTAGGCGCACCGTCTTGTCCCAACTGCCTGAGGCAATCTGCTTATCATTTGGCGAATACGCCACGCTAGTCACAAAACGGTCATGTCCTCGTAAAAGGTAGAGCAGCTCACCGCTTGTCACATTCCACAGACGCACTGTCTTGTCCTCACTGCCGGAGGCGATCTGGTTGCCATTGGGTGAGTACGCCACGCTTAAAACAGGGCCGATATGTCCGACCAAGGTGTATATAAGGTCGCCGCTGAGTGGATTCCACACGTGTACCGTCTCGTTATAACTGCTTGAGGCAAGTTGCTTGCCATCCGGCGAATACGCTACGGAATACCAATGATTTATTCTTTGAACAGTTCTGGTACCTGTGCTTAAGATGTGCTCAAGGTTGCCCTGTGCGCGTCCCACAATCGCACTGTTTTATCCTTACTGATCGAGGCAATCTGGTGGCCGCTTGGCGAATACGCCACGCTACGAACCCTGTCGGTATGCCCTTCTAAGGTAAGGGTTTTGGTCCAGCTTGACGTGTCATATACGTTGATCTTGCCATTTACCAGACCCAGCGCACAGTTTTTTCCATCCGGTGAATACGCACAGGCATAGATCACGTGCTCTTCTTGGAGAGTTGGCCATTCGCCAAACTGCACCCCATCCATACATGCACCCCTTAAATTTGCCTGACGCAGCGAGCTCGCTCGAAGGTGGACATGGCTTAAATTTGCCCCTTGTAATTGGGCTGAATCAAAGACTCCAAAACTCAGATCTGCGCCAGGGACACGGATTCCTCTTAAATCGGCTCCGTTAAACTGAACCCCACTTTTGACTAACAGAGTCGTCGCATTGGCCGCCATCATCTGCACTTCTTCGGTCTTTGAGCGTTCGACCCAGTGCAGTAGCGTTTTCTTTAACCTCGGCTCTTGTTCGATTTTTTCTCTTAAATAGCCATATATCGCCGGATTCCCAACAAGGATCAATAGCCCAAAAAGTGCACGCTTCTCGACTACTTTATCGAGCTGTCCCCGTTCCTCTAGTTTTTGCAATTGATTCAATGCAAAGGTGTTTAAGCTCTTGTCCGAGCTTGCCAAACTCTGATGATGTTTGGCCGCAATCCTTTGCTGCAACAGGTGTAACTTCAAAGCAGGTGAGTCCACTGGCTCGCCGCGATGCGTCACCGTAGTCAATGCTTTAAAGAGATTCTGCCGCTCCCATCCTTGCAGATGATTTTCTATTTCTTCTTGGATTTCAACCGGTAGTGAAGGTAATGAAGGCGTTAGAGATTTTTGTACGGCGGAATAGGATGGAATAGCGGTGCTTGGAATATAAATTGACATAGACTGTGCCTTTCATCGAGTAAGCGTGGAATAGGGCCACCTCTTTTTTTGCTGAGCGTCAGAACTTAAAGTGAATCCAGTTCCAGCCATTTTTGGCAGTAGGATATGCCTTGGGGCAACGCACTACGAAAATTTATGGTTCGTATTTTACTGCTATCTTTGTGAGTAGACTTTTTGTTGGGCTACCGCTTCAGTCCGCGCCTGGCCGATGTCGGCGGCACACGCTTTTGGCGCATCGACCCGCAAGCCGACTATGGATTGCTCAATCCAATCTCGACACACCACTTTAATCTACAGAAAATCGCGCCATATTGGGACGACATGCTACGCCTGGCTGGCTTGCTCAAGCTTGGCCAGGTGTCAGCCACCAGCATTATGCGTACGCTCCAGATTGGCGATCGACCAACCCGATTGGCTCAGGCTATCGCCGAGTTCGGGCGGATCGACAAGACGCTGCACACCCTGACCTATATCGACGATTAGGCTAAGCGTCGTGGTACGCTGACCCAGCTCAACCGGGGCGAAGGCCGTCACAGCGTGGCCCGCGCTGTCTTCCACGGCAGGCGCGGCGAACTACGTCAGCATTACCGCGAGGGGCAGGAAGACCAGTTGGGGGCTTTGGGCCTGGTGCTCAACATGATCGTGCTGTGGAACACAGTCTACATGGAAGCCGCTTTGAACCAGCTACGCAAGGAGGGCTATCTTGTACGAGATGACGACGTGGCTCGGCTTTCGCCATTGATTAAAAAATTTGATAATTAGGATTATGTAAAATTGTATGTTTTAATATAGCTTTTTCCCCTCTTTCCGAACTCCTTGAACTTACTTTCAAATTCTTTAAGTTGAAAATAGTCTTGCAGAATATAATAGGTTGCTTTCTTTTTTGAGTCCCCATTTCTATTCAGATGTGGATAATCCTAAAACAAGTCCTTCAAAAATTATTAGGTCTTTTAACCGCAATTTCTTTTCCACTCTTCTTTCATTTTTTTATATAGATAATTATTTTCTGCTTCTTGCCATTTCTGATAAAAAATAGCAGCGCTTTCTGCTTTTACAGGATCCTCTGGTGAACGGGGTAATTCTTCCCCGGTTTGCGGATTATATTTTCTTCCCCCTGCGTGATTTGCGTAGCGTCGAGCGCGTGTATAACCCATTTGTAGAAATTTGCGTGCCATATCCGCCCCTACAAAATCTCTTTTTTCAAGATATGCTTGAAACATATCGAGAATTTTAGTGCTACTTACTGTGGCAACACTAGCGTCTTTAAAACGCCAGTGAGGCAAAATTTCTGATTTATAAGGCTCGCATAAAAGAACGCCCTGCTCACCTTTTCCTACCTTATATTTTCCAGGGAATAGGCGATAATTCGTTTGAGAATTCCAGGGATAGCTATCCTTAATATTATTCCAATTCTCTTCTTTATGTTGTTTTGTGGAGATTTTATAAACCATTTATAAAAATCCTTTTGAACTAAGAATTGCTTGACGTCTCTTAATAATATCGTCCAAAGTAAGACTGCCCAAAAACATATTTAATTCTTTCGTCGCGGTTATTTCTAGCGCTTCTGCTTCCAGTAGGCGTTCTTGCGTAAATTGTACGCTATCTACTATTTTTTTATCCAGCAGTTCATTAGATAGAATTTCCAATATATCCTTATATTTTTCCTGCTTAGGAAGAAACACTGATGATTCTCCTTTTTCTATACAATCAAAAATAATTTTTTTTAAGTAGAAAAGATAATTCTTCTTACTTTCCGCTCGCTCATCCGAAGAAAAAAATGGAATATTTAAATCTATAAATATTTTATACATTAAATATCTAGTTTCTATTTTTTTTGAATTTATCTCCTCAGCCATAATTGATCTGACTAAATTTTTATATATTTCATCTGCCATTTCTTTAATTTTAAACCGAGGCAACACATCAATTACTTCTTTAAGCTTCATTCCTTTTTCTATATGAAGATCATTAACAATTTCTTTTTGTATCTCTTTTGCTATATTTTTCTCTATTTTATCTTTTATTTCATCAATTGTTTTATTTTTTATTTCATCTTTTTCTTTAATGAAATGCTGAATAAGACGCTGATTAAACGCCGAACGATCAGATAAAAAATCATAATTTTTTTTGGGTAATACTCCCCCGTCAACGAAGACAATTTGTGCTCTTGGTTTATTTGTAGCTCCCTCATTCAAAGGACCTAAACTAGATATAGCTGATAAGCGCTCTTGCTTTGAGCGGGGTAAAGGAGGAAGATTTTTTGGCACTTCAGGGAGTTCCTTTTCCTCTTTCTTTAAAAAAGGAAAGCGACCGATCATCTTATATTTCCCAAACATACCCATAACGATATTCCTCTTAAAGCATAATTATCTAGCAAGAGATAAGAGGTCCTGATATGGACACGAAACGCCGTCAAACTTTCAGAAGATAAAGTGCAGAACAAATTTATCACTCACTCTCAGATAGGGGCACTTGAACAAGCTCTCAGCATTTCTTCAAAGCATCCTCACCGTAGCGCTAACAACACAGTGCAAACAATTTAGATAGATAACCCTAATGCATCCAAACCATTGATGAGGTATGATCTGTCTCTATCAAAAACAACTAAATTTTCCTGTATTTTTTCAGGTGCCGTTATCAGTCAATTCAATTCTAAATTCATTCTCTTCATAGCATTTCCCCTCTTCCAAGCAGGCTTCGCGCCAGGTTAAGAGTGATCGCGCACGACTAGACTTTGTCGAGCGTTATGCCGTTATTTATTCTTTTGCAAAAATTTCAGGCAAACACTCTTGCCAAGTGCCCTCCCTTTCCAAAGCTATCAGTCAGTTTTAAACCGCTTTCAATATCTTCTATTATTATGTCTTTCTTAATAAAGCGTTCATCGCCTTCTCATTCTTTAACGTTATCGGCTTTTCTTTCGCCTTTTATCCGTACTTACCGCTGGGCGTTTCTAGCAACATTGCTCTTTGCTGTAGCGGCAATGGTTGTCGAAACTTCTTTGTGGCCTTCCTTGTTGCGTATTTTTTTAGACACGATGCTGCGCAATCAATCTGCAACGTCGGCAGCCTTGTCATTGGGTTCCTTTATAAAGTCAGATTCATTTATGGCTTTTGTTGCACTGATGGGAGCCTGGCTCTTGATGGATGTCACGTATCGTCTGTACGGTTTTTCTAACGCATGGCTTTTCCCTCGCTTTGAAGCGGCAATACGAAAATCCATGTTGCAACATCTAATGGAGCATTCGCACGCTTTTTTCGCCAATCATCCCGCTGGGAGCATGGCTAACAAAGTGAATGACATTAGCCGTGGGCCGACACGTATTTTTACTATCTTAATTGGTCAGTTGATTCCGGTGCTGTGCTCCGCTGTCGTCATTGCAGCGGTTTTTGCTAAGTTAAGTTATATTTTTTCAGTCATTTTTTTATGCTGGGCCGCGCTGCATATCGGCATCGCACTGTACTTTGCGCCTCGTTGTAATCAACGATCTGAAATTCATGCTGCTACCCGTAGCACTGTACAAGGGCGTATCGTCGATATTTTTTCGAATATGACAGCCGTGCGCATCTTCTCTCGCCAATCCTTTGAATACAGCGAATTTTTGCCAGGCCAGGATGAAGAACAGCAACAGCAAGCTGAATCTTTGTTTTATATCGAGAAAATGAAGATCGTGCTTGGCCTCGCTGCCGCGCTTTGCATTGGCATAGGTGAAATAGGTTACGCGCTATTTGCGTGGAGCCGCGGCATGATAACCCTTGGTGAAGCCATTTTAGTTGTGACTGCCAGTTGGGGGATTACAGGCATGCTGTGGATGCTGAGTAATCAACTGCCTGAACTTTTTAAAGAGATGGGGGTATGCAACCAAGCCTTATCACTGCTGCAGATCGCACCTGAAATTCAAGATAGTGCTGATGCTAAAAAGCTAGTGGTAACGCACGGGGATATCGTGTTTGATAACGTAGTATTTGACTATAGGAGCGCGAAAAAAATCGCCTCTACCGAAGAAAATGCTTCCTCTAAGCCAAACATTAACGTTATCCACTATAGAAAAACGCTACCTCAAACCATCCATTTAAGGGCCAGTGAAAAAGTGGGGTTAGTTGGGGAGTCTGGCGGGGGAAAAACGACCTTTGTCCAGCTGATCTTACGCTATTACGATCTTCAGGCGGGACGCATTTTGATTGATGGACAAGATATCCGGCACGTTACACAAGCTTCATTGCGCGAAAATATTAGCTTTATCCCGCAAGACCCCCTACTTTTTCACAGAAGCGTTTTAGAAAATATTCGCTATGGTGCTCCTGAAGCAAGTGATGAAGCTGTCTATGAAGCCGCTCATTTGGCAAGATGTGATAGTTTTATTAAACAACTTTCCGATGGTTACGATACGCTAGTCGGTGAACGTGGCGTTAAACTCTCAGGGGGGCAACGTCAACGTATTGCCATTGCCCGAGCATTCTTAAAAAATGCGCCACTTCTCATTTTGGACGAAGCCACTTCCGCGCTTGACTCGTTAACAGAAACGGAAATTCAAGAGAGCCTTTACAGCCTTTCTAGGCAAAAACGTAACTGCACTACTTTAGTAATTGCTCACCGATTATCTACGCTACTCGATATGGATCGTATTTTGGTATTTCATCAAGGCAGAATTGTCGAAGACGGATCCCATCAAGATCTGCTAGCAATGAAAGGAAGATATGCGAAACTGTGGGAAATGCAACGCGGTAATATATAGTTAGCTTATTAAGGGAGCACTAAACATTTAGTGCTCCCCTACTTTATTCTTCAAGGAAATTTCCATGCCTTCATTTGATATTGTTTCTGAGCCTAATAAAGTTGAAGTAAGAAACGCAGTAGATCAAGCGAATAAAGAAATTAGCACTCGCTTTGATTTCAAAGGTTCAGATGCTCGCGTTGAGTACAACGAAAAAGAATCTGCCCTAACCCTCTATGCCGATAACGATTTCCAGCTAGAGCAAGTCAAAGATGTATTACTTCTAAAACTAGCCAAACGCCAAGTCGATGTTCGTTTTTTAGACTATCAAAACGTAGAAAAAATGAGTGCCGATAAACGTAAACAAGTCGCTAAGCTACGAGAGGGTCTATCGACTGAACTTTGTAAAAAAATCGTCAAATACGTCAAAGACAGCAAAATTAAAGTTCAAGCCAGCATTCAAGGCGAGTCTGTGCGTGTCACAGGGACAAAACGAGATGACTTACAAACCGCTATCGGTTTGTTGAAAAAAGATATTACCGATATGCCCCTTGAGTTCAATAATTTTCGTAATTAAGAAACTTGAAAAGCAGCGAGTTGGAAATTCGAGCTATCTAATCTTCACGCAAACCATGCTACTTTAGCTTCTAATGTTCTGATCCAAAGAAATTTCCTTATTATAAATAAGATTTATCCCGTCAAATTTTCAGAATCACAAGTATGAAATTTAGAGTATTTTCCGCAAGGAAATCTCAATAAATCCATAAATATAGTAAGCAAATTCTTAGAAAGGCGGAAATTTTCTTATGACCAGAACATTACCTCTATTAGGTTCTATCAGCACTACTAGACAAAATAGTTACTATGGCTCCCATGGCTACCCGAAGTCTGAGAGGTTAAGAACAGCAAGTAATTCTAGTGGTTCGTCGGTATGGACAGCGGCGAGTAGTTCATCAGAGAGAACTATTGTTAGCCCATCATCGCCAAAAGGTATAGATGATATATTTAATGAATTATTGAGATTTTCAGAAAATATTGACGGAAGAAAAAGACATATTATTGATTTAGCCAATAATTTTTTAGAAAACGCAGATAGTAAAACACCCAAATCAAATGATGTTGAAAATGAATTGGGATTAGAAAATTATGAAAATATAAAAAAATACATAAAAGATATTTTCGTTAGAGAAAAAGCTAATATCGATTTTTATTCAAAGTGCAAAACCACCTCTCAAGCCATAGAAGATTCGGAGGTGAAAAATATTATAGAAGAATATCCTTTTGATTGCGTGATAGATGAAGACAACATTAAGGAATTAAAAAAAATATTATCAATTGCATTAATTGATATCATGTTTTTAGAAGAAACAATAGGAAGAATTAATGAGGAGATTGAAGTTCACCAAAGACATTTCTCAAAAAATTTTCCTAACAAACCGGCTCGTAATGCCTTTACTCCTATACTAGAATCATTTTATACATATTTTATGGCGATAAATACTTCTGCTACTTTAGCTTTCTTCGTATTGCCCAAAATCGTTGGCATTGCTATATTTACTCTTGGAACAGCTATAGTACTCGCTAAGCTATGGCATAGTTATAAATTTTATATTTATAATGAAAAAAAGGAAAAAAGCGAAAAAATATTAAATGAATTCTCTAATTTAAAAAATAATATAGAAGAAGATTTTAAATGTATTTCAGACTACAATAAGATAATAGTGGAGCTTCATACAAAAGTAGAAAATTTACCTGTTCATGCAAGCCACATAACTTCATCTGAACAAAAAAACCCCTATTATCAGCGTATTACACCTTCGGTTTCCTGGGAGGCGCAAAATGAGTTCTTTTCTCTGGGTTAAGGTTTTTAAAAATCTTCCGCTTATTCATCGTCAAACCGAAAAATATTAAGCGTCATGAAAAAATTAAGGGGGATACATTTATTCCCCCAATTAGATGCATTTAATTCTTAACGATAGCTATTTTTATTAGCTTTAATGAACTGAAGAACATATCCAACTGGCCTAAAAAATTGATTAACGGGATTTGATGCAACGGATTTTACTGCAGGATGGTTTTTTAACTCATGCAAAAATTGAGTTTGCCCATCTAGAAAATTTTTCCAAAAAGCCAGTATCAATTTTGAGCTCGGAATTATTTCATTTTCAATCAGTTTTAATTCATTTTCATTCTGGGACTGATTTCCATCAAAGCTTGATGATAAGCTTTCTAAATATTGAGATGATAAATTTTCTAAGCATTGAATTTGTTTAGATATATATTGGTTTGCATTTTCAATTTTCCAATCTATAAAGGATTGCTTGTCCTCTTCAACATAAAATTTTGGAGTATTTTGAATATTCCTCTCCAATATTTCTTCTAATAACCGCAATTTCTGTACTGAGTTTTTTTCATATACTAACAAACTATCATTATATTTCTCAAAAGATTGCCGCAATAAGTTATTTTGTTGCTCTATGTATTTTTTTTGTGTGGCAAGTAAAAAATACTTAAAATATTTGTTTTTTTTCGAATCATCAATTTCTGATTTAATATACAAATTTATTAAATTTCTATATAGCGCATGCCTTTTTAAAATATCCTTCTTGGCTTGATATAATAAAAAATTTATTTTTAATTTTAAAAAAAGCGCTTCACATCTCCTAACTTTGTCAGAGAGAGGCGCAATAAAATCTTTTATTTTTTTGAATCCCTCTTTCGCTAATTTTTCTTCTTCGCTTTCTTTTTTTAAGAAAGAGCAATAATCTCCTCCAAATTTTCCGATAAAATGATAATCATTTACACATCCCGATAAGAATTCATCTTCATGGCGATCAATTATGCTGTTAATTTCCTCTTTAATCTTTTTTAGCGTTTTCAACCCTTTTTCAGATATATGAATCAAATATTTCGCCTTTATAAAAGACGACTTTTTTTCCATAGAAAAAGCATTATATGCTTTATTCTTTTCAGGTTTATATAAAATTTTCTTTTCAATAAAATTACTGCTATCCGCTATATTTTTCAATGATGCCGTATCAATTTCTCGCATATTTTCATCATAAAGAATAGTATGATCTATGTCCGCCGCAATTTTTCTTACGGATAATATTAGATTAGAATATTTTGAATCATTAAATTTCTTTACAATCAACTCTCTTTTTAAATAAGCATCAAAATATCTAATTGTGGATTCCACATAGTGACAACTCATAGAAAATTCAAAAAAATCATCATAAATATTTAATATTTGTTCACCCAAACCTTCTATTTCTTCAAACGTGAACAAATCTAATGCAGAAGATGGATAATTTTGCGGAGTTATTAAGCTCCTAGAGCATTGCCTTCGCTTAGCAGATCTCTCTTGCTCAGGTTTAGCATCTATAGGTTCTTCAAGCGTTACACCGATATTATTTTGCATGTCACTGTAATGCCTCTTATCTTTATTAGGTATACTAAGTGAAGCAGCGGATATTTTCGTCATAATAATCTTCTAGGCTAGAGATCAAGAAAATGGGTATGAAAAATGTTTAAAAAATAGCTAATACTGTCTTAGTTTTTGCGAGAACTTCAGAATTAACTTATCAAAATTTAATAAATATCACCAAATCCTACGATTTTGCTCTGAAAATTAATTAAGATATCCTATTTACAATTAAATCATACTTATATGCCGCTTTAATAAAAATTGGCAAGCACCTAAAGCACTTATTATTTTTTGATCGACCTCAACTCCGATTAACAAATAATATTTCTCAAATCTGCTTTATTGATGAGTCCATAACCCTGATACTGCACGCTATTTCTACAGCGTAATAAGGCATGCCATGATCCCGCTCCCTCTAAGTCGACTCTCACATCCACGTGAAATGATCCGGCAATTTGCCCCCAATTGGTTTACCGCCACGATGGGGACAGGTATTGTCGCGTTGGCACTGGCACGCTTTCCTTTTCCCATCAACGGGGTAAAAGCAGTCGGAGAAATGTTTTGGTTGGTCAATATAGGTTTGTTTATCTTGTGTAGCCTATTGTATGCAGCGCGCTGGATATTTTTCTTTAATGAAGCCAAGCGCATTTTTCAGCATAGCGTGATGGGTATGTTTTTTGGCGCGATACCCATGGGACTTGCAACGATTATCAACGGCCTCTTGGTATTTGGCACCGCACGTTGGGGATATCAAGCAGTCGAGATTGCCACCCTACTTTGGTGGCTAGATGCGGTGCTCGCCCTGCTCTGCGCGTGGCTAATTCCTTTTCTTATGTTTACCCGCCAAGACCACTCGTTGCAGAGCATGACCGCTATTTGGCTACTCCCGATTGTAGCGGCAGAAGTCAGCGCTGCATCGGGTGGTTTGCTATTAGGCCATTTATCCGCAAGTCCAATGTCTACGGCTATTCTATTTTTCAGCTATGTACTGTGGGGAACATCGGTTTTCCCGGCGCTTGGGATATTGGTTATTTTGTTTCTACGCATGGCGCTACATAAATTGCCTGGCCGAGATACAGCAGTTTCAAGCTGGCTTGCGCTAGGCCCAATTGCAACTGCCGCACTGGGTCTATTGCAACTGGGCGAGCAGGCGCCTCATATTCTGGTATCCCCTGAATTTGCTAGCATCGGGCAACTTGCACAAAGCACCAGTGTCATTGGTGCTTGTATCTTTTGGGGCTATGGTTTGTGGTGGTTAGTGATCGCTATCTTGACCACCTTGCATTACGTACGGCAGGGCTTACCTTTTAATATGGGTTGGTGGGCCTTCACATTTCCAATCGGTGTCTATTCATTAGCAACCCTAACGTTGGCCAGGATCACAGGGGTAGCGTTATTTGCGATATTAGGCGCCATTTTCGTTTGTATGCTATTAGGCTTCTGGCTAATCGTCACCGGACGCACACTGATAGGCATTTATCACGGCTCATTATTTGTCGCCCCCTGCCTTGACGATGCTGGATCAAAACTGCCTTCCACATCAAAGCGCGTGTAACGGTCAAATTTACATCTAAAAAATAAAAAACCCTTTCAGAGAAATAAACTTCCTCTGAAAGGGTTCTTCATTAGCAAAACTTAGATTTTCTTTAAGTGGTGCCGACGATGAGACTCGAACTCATACGGCTTTACGCCACTACCCCCTCAAGATAGCGTGTCTACCAATTTCACCACGTCGGCCTACTTAAATTATCGCTGCAACGCCAAATCATCAGCGCAACAACAAGTCCCGAATTCTATCTAATTCGCGTCAGCTATTCAACGCATTTATGCACTGTTTTATGCCATTTTAATAAATAAATTGGCAAGCTTAACTATTTAGGGACTTCTTGATTGGATTCTGTAGGTTGAGGTGGCGTCTCAATGGCTGCCGGCACGGCATCCGTCGCACCCAACACACCAGCTGACGAAGACACTTTATGCGAGCTAAGGAAAGTCAACGCTAATGTGCAAACAAAAAAACATGCGGCTAAAACTGCAGTAGTGCGTGATAAAAAATTAGCTGAACCAGACGCACCAAACAAACTGCCTGAAGAGCCACTGCCAAAAGCAGCACCCATATCAGCACCTTTGCCATGTTGTATCAGCACTAATCCAATCACTCCTAATGCTGACAAAATTTGTCCTGCCATGATTAACGTTTTTAATAGCATCTCAGATCTGCCCAATTTTGATTATTAGAGAAGCTGTTCACGATTTCTAAACAGAAAGACTTAAAGGCCATCAGTACGCATGTTGAGGTTCCTGCTTCACCACAACGTGTACATCGACTAATCCTACTATCTCTTCTTTTTGAAGACCGTAAACAAGTTTTTAGATAGTTTACTCAGTTAATGTTGCAGCTTGATAGATAGAAAGAAAAGCTTGTGGATCTAATGAAGCTCCACCAATCAAACCACCATCAATATCTGCTTGTCCAAATAATTCAGCAGCATTGTTTGCTTTCACACTGCCGCCATATAAAAGAGGAATCTGTGCAACCTCTTCCCCTTTTGCTGCAAGCTGGCTTCGTAAAAAGCGATGCATAGCTTGCGCTTCCTGCGCACTCGCACTTTTAGCCGCACCAATCGCCCATACAGGCTCATAGGCAACCACTAAACACGCTGCTTGGGTTTGATTCAGCCTATCCAGCACATTGTTCAATTGCTTTCCAACAACTTCTTCAGCACGCCCTGCATCGCGTTCAGCTCGGGTTTCACCCACACAAACTATTGGCGTTAGCCCGACTTCTAGTACACGCAAAGTTTTTTCTGCAACTTCCGCATCACTCTCGTGATGATAAGCACGGCGTTCAGAGTGTCCAACAATCACGAATGTTGCGCCAAACTCAGCTGCCATTGAAGCGGCCACTTCTCCTGTATAAGCACCCTGCCGATAAGCCGAGATATCTTGCACACCCCAAGAAATCGGCCCATTTTGTAAGTCCGCTTGGACCTGGTGCAGATAAGGAAAAGGGACACATACTGCCATACACACAGAATCCACAAACTTAGCAGCTTCTGATTGCAGCGTTGCTAAAAGCACCGCATTTTCCGCTAGGCTGCCATGCATTTTCCAATTACCGACAACAAGTTTAGCGCTTGATTGCGTCATGAATAAATAGCCTTAAATAAACACGAACAAGAATAGCTTTGCTGCTAGTGCTAAGGTTTCACCATTTAAGTATTAATTTACCTATATGGCTCCCTTCTTCCATCAACGCATGCGCATCAGCAGCACTGCTATAGGGAAATATTTGATGAATAACGGGACGAATTTGCTTAGCTTCAATTAAAGGCCATACACGCTCTTTCAATTGCTCCGCAATTTTTGCTTTAAATGCGACCGAACGTGCTCGTAGTGTTGAACCAGTGATAGTCAAACGCCGGGTTAATACCTCGCTAAAATTAATTTCAGCTTTGGATCCTCCTAAAAGAGCAATCAACACTAAGCGACCGTCTGAGGCAAGTATTTTCAGCTCGCGCGGTATATAAGAGCCGCCCACCATATCAAGAATAACGTCAACGCCTTTTGCTTGAGTGAACTCGCTGACAGCCTCAACAAAATCTTCTTCTTTATAGTTAATTGCCCGTTCAGCCCCTAACGTTTCACAAGCGCGGCACTTATGCTGACTACCGGCAGTCACCAATACACGATGCCCAAACGCACGTGCGATCTGAATAGCAGCTACACCGATCCCGCTTGAACCGCCTTGTACCAATAAAGTTTCGCGTTCACCTTGCTCATTGAGACCAAGATGAGCACGATCGAATATATTGCTCCAAACTGTAAAAAAAGTTTCTGGTAGAGAGGCCGCCTCAACCTCAGTTAAACCATTCGGTATTGGCAAACACTGTGCAAGCGGGGCGCAAGCAAATTCCGCGTATCCGCCCCCTTGCAGTAACGCGCATACCCGATCCTTTTTTTTAAATTGCCAACGGTTATCTGGATGTGACAAATCACCGTCAACAATTTCACCCGCCACTTCCAAACCAAGAATATCAGAAGCCCCAGGTGGGGCAGGATAGCGTCCTTTACGTTGTAATATATCTGGACGATTTATGCCGGATGCGCTAACTCGAATCAGCACTTCGCCCGCTTTTGGCACAGGCACCGGGCGCAGCGCCTGCTTCAGCACTTCGGGGCCGCCAGGCCCGGAGATTTCAATTGCTTTCATGGTTAATAGCTTTTGCCGTTTGGCAAGACTAACAAACTATGGATGAGCAAAAATCAAAATGAGTTTATAAAAACACATATGACTTTTAATTCTTAGAGCCTATTTATAAATTGCCTAACAGGCCATCAGTCGCAGGAGACCGGCGTAAATAAACCGGAGTGTGCTCAAATAAATATGAGGATTTCGAGCATCGTCCAAAGTTTAACAAATAGCAAATTACAGTCTTTTAGGCAATTTGTAGACAGGTTCTTAAAGAAGCGCTGAATAAATCAGGAGCAGCGTCACACCTTCTTGTTGTAATAATGTACTCACAACAAAGGTATTCCTTACTCACCATTTATTCAGCGCTTCTACAACCTCTACCTTAATGTTCTAACTCAGATTCACTTTCAGATTCAACATCAGAACCCAAGCCAGAGTCAGTATCCGCGTCTTTTTCCAATAACGCCTTGGCAGATAACCGCATGCGCCCTTTTTCATCGACTTGAATGACCTTCACTGTAACTTCTTGCCCTTCTTGTAAATAGTCGCTCACATTATTGACACGTTCATGAACAAGTTCAGAGATATGCAACAAACCTTCACGGTTAGGCAAGATGCGTACGATCGCACCAAAGTGCAGAATTTTTTCGACGGTCCCCGTATAAACCTGACCAACTTCAATGTCCGTCACGAGGTTCTTAATGCGCTGCTTAGCTTCTTCAATGCTTGCGGCATTAACGCTTGCAATAGTCAGCACACCATCGTCAGAGATATCAATTGTGGTGCCTGTTTCCTCTGTTAGCGCACGAATAACCGCGCCGCCTTTACCAATCACATCACGAATCTTCTCGGGATTGATTTTCATCGTCTCCATTCTCGGTGCGAACGCAGACAACTCATGGCGCGCGCCAGTGACAGCTTGTTGCATCTTATCGAGAATGTGCAAACGCCCTTCTTTTGCTTGCTCAAGCGCGCACATCATAATTTCTTTGCGCACACCTTGAATCTTGATATCCATCTGCAGCGCTGTGATACCTGTAGCAGTACCTGCTACTTTAAAGTCCATATCACCGAGATGATCTTCATCACCCAGGATATCGGTTAGCACCGCAAAACGACTGCTTTCTAAATCAAGAATCAAGCCCATTGCAATACCCGCCACATGAGCCTTCATCGGCACGCCAGCGTCCATCAACGCTAAACATCCACCGCAAACCGAGGCCATGGAAGAAGAACCGTTTGATTCTGTAATTTCAGAAACGACACGCACCGTATAGCCAAATTCTTCTTCGCTTGGCAAACATGGAGTAAGCGCACGTTTAGCGAGCCTACCGTGACCAATTTCACGGCGCTTCGGTGTACCAGTGCGCCCTACTTCGCCGGTTGCAAACGGTGGCATGTTGTAGTGCAGCATAAAACGCTCACGATACTCGCCATCAATTGCATCAATCGTCTGCTCATCTCCTTTTGTACCTAACGTAGCAACGGCCAGCGCTTGTGTTTCACCTCGGGTGAACAACGCAGAACCGTGAGTACGTGGCAATACGCCTGTGCGGATTTCGATCGGACGCACATCACGTGTACCCCGTCCATCGATACGCGCTTCACCGGAAAGAATTTGATTGCGAACCAGTTTTGCTTCAAGATCAAATAAAAGATTACCAATCACTGCAGCATCGGGTACTACCGTACCAGTTGCGCTCGATTCTTCAATCAATTGATTCGTGACAGCAGTGTATATTGCTTTGACTTTTTCGCTGCGCGCTTGCTTCTCACGAATCTGATAAGCCTCTTGTAGTTGTGCTTGAGCAAGCTCAGTGACGCGACTAACCAGTACTTGATCTTGCTGCGCGAGTTGCCAATCCCATTCTGGTTTGCCACCCTCGCGCACCAATTCATCGATCGCATGAATGGCTGTTTGCATTTGCTCATGGCCGAAAACAACCGCACCTAGCATCACATCTTCGGATAGTTGCTGAGCTTCTGCTTCAACCATCAATACAGCTGCTTCAGTTCCCGCTACGACTAAATCGAGAGCTGATTTCTTCAACTGCTCTTTATTTGGATTCAACACATATTGGTTATCTACATACGCAACGCGCGCAGCGCCAATTGGGCCATTAAAAGGAATGCCAGAAATAGCCAATGCAGCAGACGCAGCAAGCATAGATGGAATATCGGTTGACACTTCAGGGTTCACCGACATCACATGCACGATAACTTGCACTTCATTGTAAAAACCTTCTGGGAACAACGGACGCAAAGGCCGATCAATCAGGCGTGAAATTAATGTCTCACCTTCAGATGGACGTCCTTCACGACGAAAAAAGCTACCAGGAATACGTCCAGCAGCATATGTTTTCTCAATGTAATCAACCGTCAACGGAAAAAAATCTTGCCCAGGTTTCGCGTGTTTAGCGCCCACTACAGTAGCTAACACTACTGTTTCATTCATATCTACCAGCACTGCACCACTAGCTTGGCGCGCGATCTCACCCGTTTCAAGACGGACAGTATGCTGTCCCCACTGGAATTCTTTGACAACTTTATGAAACATTACTACTCCTAGTTAGATATGCCGCCTTAATCAGAAGCGGCATGGCTGCACGCTGGCTTAATCTACACTCTGTGATTCAACGCACAATAAAACTGACTTAAGCCGTTTTCTTGCAGTTTCACCTAAGCAAAACTGATATGCGATTGATCATTTAAAAAATAAAATTACATAAAAATAATGCCTGTATCATCTGACTGATGCAGGCATTATTTTTAGAGACGGTCTGCTTTACTTACGCAGTCCTAAGCTACCAATCAGCTCAAAATAGCGAGGCGCATTTTTCTTCTTCAGATAACTGAGCAATCTACGACGACGGCTAACCATCTGCAACAGTCCACGTCGGCTATGGTTATCGTGAGGATGCGTTGAAAAATGAACAGTCAACTCTTTGATTTTTGAAGTTAACAAAGCGATTTGCACTTCGGGTGAACCAGTATCTTTCACACTGCGAGCAAATTTCGCAATCACATCAGACTTATCTCTTTTTGCACTAGACATAATTATTTTCCTTAAAGGCTAAACAAGCGGACACAGAAGAAAGGCCGTGCCGTGATGTAATGCTATTAAACCAGCACTACTCTATTTACAACGAAAGGCGGATACTAGCATAAATACACGAAGTGCTAATAAAAGCCGCGGGGTAATCCAGGGCGATTGCACTTCAAAATTGCTGCGTAGAAAAAAACAAAGTAAAGGAACGTTCTTCAATAAGGAAAGTCGATGCTACCTAACTCAAAACGCGAAATGCATAATAAGCTGCACAAGCTTAAAAACACTGCTTAATATTTTAGATATATGAGACTCTTCCTATATTCATCGTTCAAGTCATTCGTTCAGCATACTTGCCGCACTGTGATAACTAATAGTATCGCGCTTTCTTTAGTTGCTTGTACGACACCCTGGAAAAATTTTCAAGCGGGGCAAGATGTCTCCATAGTCATCGACAAACTCGGCCAACCAGCTGAAATTTATCCTCTACCTACCGGGGGCAAACGCTTGCTATGGACCAGCCAACCGTACGGTTCATTTGCTACAGCAGCTGAAATCGATGCTAAAGGTAAAGTAATAAGTGTAAAGCAAGTATTAGCAAATGAAGAATTCGCCCAGGCAAAAATTGGCTCATGGACCAAACAAGATGTGCGCGCTCATTTTGGTAAACCAGCCGAGACAACCTATTTTTCCCGTATGCAGCGCGAGGCATGGAGTTATCGCTATCAAGAGAACCCTATCTATTACATGCTTTACCACTTCTACTTTGACACCAATGGAGTATTGCGTTCTACGCAAAAAACAATCGACCCTTTACATGATCCAGCGTCAAATCAAATTTTTTTAAGGAAGCGTTAAGTAACCGATAGCAGCAGGGCCAGCAACTAATGCACACAAAAAATAGAAAATGCAGGGTAAAAGAAGGGAAGGAACTTTTGAATTTCTTGGTCGGGGCGACATGATTCGAACATGCGACCTTCTGATCCCAAATCAGATGCGCTACCAGGCTGCGCTACGCCCCGTCTTTGATATAAGGCCGCGATTCTAGCGGATGTTTGGCAAGACGTCAAAAGAATTTTAATGGGGCTGTAGCTCCAAAGTATTAATGCCCCCCTTTTTAAGTTATTAGGGGTCGAAGTGGCAGGGGACTGGGTGAGGATGAATCAGAAGGAGCTGGAGCGCTTAAAAGTTATTCAGTTGATCGTGGAAGCGATTGAGTCAGGGGGACGTGGCGCTGCGGCTTGTATTGAGCGTGCGGCAAGTAAAGCGCTTGGTGCTGGGCTATTGCGAGCAAGGCGTGCAAGGTTTAGTGAGTCAACGTCGCGGTCAACCGTCTAAGCATCGTATTGATGAGCATGAGCGCACGCGCATTCTGGGCTTGGTTCGTGAACACTATACGGATTTTGGCCCCACTCTGGCTGCTGAGTATCTGCGCCAGCATGGTTTTACTCATAGCGTTGAGACACTGCGCCAATGGATGGTAGAGGTCAAGTTGTGGCGTGCCAAGCTTGGTCCCAAGAAGCGTGCCCATCCTCCTCGCCTGCACCGCCCTCGTTTGGGTGAATTGATTCAAATTGACGGTAGCGTGCATGTTGGTTCGAAGGATGGGCGGGGAGATGTAGCCTGCTTGTTTTTATTGATGTTGCGACGTCTCGCATGCTGTATGCCCGTTTTGAGGCGAGTGAATCAACCCATGCCTATTGGCAGGCGTTACCTACCTACGTGAGTGAGCATGGTCTACCCGCGGCCATTTACAGCGACCGTTACAGTATTTTTACCAAGCATGAGCCTGAAGATTTCGTCCCCACCCCATTCGAACACGCGTTACAAAGCCTGGAGATCGAACCCATTCAGGCGTTAACCCCGCAAGCCAAAGTAAGCACAATGCCCGCTTTGCTACCGCTGCTCGTAGCGAGGAAGATGCACACCGTCCCTGAGTAGGCACTCAGGACGATTTAGCTTGGCTTTGCGCGTAGCACCACACGCGCAAGCTCGATAAAAATTGAGTGTGCTTATTTTCATTTGTACTTGATAAGAGCTGCTTTACGTTGTCCTGCGTATCACTGTCAAAAGCATATTTTTTGATTAGCACTTGAACCGCTTTGTCATTTCTCTGATCAATTGCGAAAGCAAGTAGCTTTAAATACTCTTCTTGGAGCGGTTGGAAAATCTTTAAATGCTTTTTTATTAATGAATTAATGAATCCAATTGCACTTTGTGCCCCCTTATTTATTTCACCCCGCGTACTACATTGATCGACGAACGTACCTGCCAAAATTTGAGTTCTGTCGAGCTTTATTGATTTTTCACCAACAACTGGCGGCTTACTATTTGTAAATTTGGGGCGCGCAGGGGGAGCTACAGAAGCGACTGTGGCTACATGTGATCCAACAAATTTCAAAGAAGGAGGGACTGAGGAAGTACCTGTCTTTATTGCGATGCATGGTATATAAATACCTCCTTTCAAAGATCATACTGTTGCTGCAGGATCATGCGACTATTCATAAAAACAATAAGAAAAAGATCATGGGCGCATTGAAACGCGCCGTGTTGCATTAAGCACTGAAATTGATTGGCTTAAAGCGCATGGTGCCTGGCCTAGCCTCAAAGCCATCGCCATGGTACAGGCTGAGCGTGAGATTCGCGGAAAACTTAGTGGTGAGCGCCGCTACTTTCTATGCTCATTCGTTGATATAGAGCAGATCATCCATGCGATTCGGGCACATCGGTGTAACGCGATTGCCATGCGTATTTATAAGGCTTTTTCTCAATGTAATCTGCGTCAGCCCGCACCTATTTAAGTCATTTTCTTATGTCGCTTTACTTGGTTAATGACTATGCTATGCAATACATAAAGCCTAAAAATTATGTTGACTAGAAAAATAATTAGGAAAACACAATGAACACTCTTGATACGCTTAAACAATACAGCACCGTCGTTGCGGATACGAGTGATTTTCTGCTTTTGAAGCGTTATCAGCCCCAAGATGCGACCACCAACCCGTCTCTGGTTTTAAAGGCAGTGACGCAAGGGGAGTATCGGCCATTGCTTAACCAAATTGTGCGTAAGCACCAGGCGCAAACCACCGATCAAATTATCGATCATCTATTAGTCGCTATCGGTTGCGAGATTCTTTCAATTGTTCCTGGACGGGTGTCGACTGAAGTGGATGCGCGTCTGTCTTTTAATACACTAGCTACCGTTGATAAGGCTCATGCTTTAATCAAGCTTTATGAAAAATTAGGGATTGCGCGCGAGCGTGTGTTAATCAAAATTGCCTCTACGTGGGAAGGTATTCGTGCTGCTGAAATACTTGAGCGTTGGGGCATTCACTGCAATATGACGCTGCTCTTTTGTTTGCCGCAGGCCATAGCTTGCGCTGAAGCTAGAGTAAAGTTGATTTCGCCGTTTGTCGGACGAATTGATGATTGGTATCAGCAAAAAGCGAAGATGCAAACTCAAGAGTCCACTTACGCGAGCGTGCCTGATCCAGGCGTGCAATCAGTGCGGCGCATTTATGATTACTACAAGCAGGCTGGCTATACCACTGAGATTATGGCGGCAAGCTTTCGTAGTCCTCGACAAGTTATCGCGCTTGCTGGCTGCGATCTGCTGACCATCAGCCCATCTTTATTAGAGGAATTAAAAAATAGGTTAGAACCATTTGAGCGTCAACTGTTGCCCCAAACTGGGCAGGCAGAAAGTGCAACGCTTGGGCGCGTTAGGTTAGATGAACCAACCTTCCGTTATCAGTTTAATCAAGATGCGATGGCAACTGAGAAATTAGCGGAAGGTATTCGTCTATTTGCCGCTGATACATGCAAGCTGCAAACGCTCATCGAGCAGCAGAAAAGTGCCTTATAAGACAAGAGTATTAAAGGTGATCGATATCTCCCTCATCTCAACTCACCATTTTGCGTGACATAGATCCAAGGTTGGAGGCAGTCTAGAATAATCGCTCGCGCCATAACAGCAGTTTTTCTTCAAACGATAAAGCGGCATGGGCAGGACTAGATGAAGGTAAAACAGCTGTTTGATAACCTGCAGCGCGTAACACCGGCTCAAAGCGCCCGGCTGTTTTACCGTTAAAGCAAATTTTCTGGAGTTGTGGTGCGAGCTCTTTTAGCACAGCAAAATCATTTGGGCTGGCCGCCCGAATGGCTGTGTCTAAACTGCCGCTACGCTCGCATGCTGCCAACACATCCCAAACGCCGATATGGTGCGCTAAAACGCGTTCAAGCCGCGTTGGATAGTCAAGCTCGACAAGAGGTTCATCGATTAACGCGCCTAATAAACGCCAAAATTGATTGCGTGGATGCGCATAATATTGAGTCGCAGCAAGTGACGCTACACCAGGAAAACTCCCTAGCAGCAGGATTCGTGTATTCGGCGCTAATACTGGAGGAAAGCCCGTCAGTTGCATAAACTTACCTCCTCTTTGTTGTCCTCAGTTAACCTCTGCATATCCCTCCGTAGCGATGTCATGCCTCCTTGCCGTATTTCTCTGCCTAGGTCGACACTCCTCATTACAAAGGGTATACAAAGATTCGCTAGCTAAATGCGTCCACAGCGTGTTGAGCATGCATTCCGTTACCAATAACGGTACCCCAAGACGCACAAAAATCGAGCGACGTGCAGACAAGGTAGGCTCACTTTTAATTTCTGGTACGTTGCGACACGCTAGCCGATATAAAGGGTGGCATCGATTAAGACGCCGACTTACCAAGGCCGAACGCTTAATTGATTTATCGTGATATAGCAAAGTACTTAATGGTTGCGTATGTAAACCGCGCAACGCACGCCAAACGCCATGACTAGCTGCCAACGGCACAGCACTACGTGCAGCGACAAAAGGCATACCATTGACTCGAAGCAAAACCTCACGCACCCACAATAAGGTTCGCGCATTCACTTTTAAACAGGGAATTTCATCTACCCATCCCAACTCAACAGCTTCTCGAAGCACCTGCACATCAACTTTACCTAAGTGTGCTAAGTGCGATGTCAGCGCGCCACCGCGGCTGAGCCAATCTTTTTGAGTTAAAGAAAAAATAGCGCGTGGTGTTACGCGCCATTCAGCATCAGCTGGATTAAAAAGCATTGAAGTCAATCGAAAGTAAAACCTCCAGCCAAGCAATGTCTACCTAAAGAGCTTACTCATTATCTTAAAGAGGAAAGATTTAGGGGTTACAGATAATCATGTTGGGACTCCCCCCTTCCCCAACCTACGAACGTCAAAGAATCGTAGGTTGGGGTGACGAAGGAACCCCAACATGCGTACCAACAGCCTCTACCTAACTCTTCCAGAACGCCTAAACGTCATCAGATTCTATAAGTTATGCAGAGATTCCTTAACTGGACAAACTCATTTAAGCATCAGCCAACAATAAAGCGTTGGTTCGTTTTACGTAACTAGCCGGGTCTTCCAGCGCCCCTCCCTCGGCAAGCAACGCTTGATCAAACAACAAGTGACTCCAATCAGCAAAATCTGGTTTATCTAGATTTAACCGTTTAATCAGAGGATGCTCGGCGTTAATTTCTAGGATAGGCTTAAAGTCCGGCGTTTGCTGACCAGATGCTTTTAATAAGCGTTGCAGATAACCACTCATCTCATTGTTATCCGCCACCAAACAAGAAGGGGAATCAGTCAGTCTGAAAGTGAGGCGCACTTGCTTTGCTTTGTCTTTCAGCACTTCCTGCATTTTATCGAGTAACGGCTTTAACGTTTGGCTCACTTCTTCTTGCGCTTTTTTATCTTCATCGCTTAAGCCACCTAAATCGAGGTCACCACGTGCAACGCTCGTCATTGGCTTACCGTCAAATTCACGCAAGAATGAAAGCATCCATTCATCGACACGCTCAGTAAGCAACAGAACTTCGACATCTTTTTTACGGAACACTTCAAGATGTGGACTATTGCGTGCCGCCTGCCAACTATCTGCGGTTAGATAATAGATATGCGTTTGGCCTTCCTTCATACGTGCGACATAATCAGCTAATGTCACTGTTTGCGCAGAAGTATCAGTATGCGTGCTAGCAAAGCGCAATAGTTTCGCAATGCGCTCTTTATTCGTAAAATCTTCCCCCATCCCTTCTTTGAAGACCTGGCCGAAATTATCCCAGAAGGTTTGATAGCGGCTTGCGTCTTTTTCTGCCAAATCTTCTAGCATCGTCAGTACACGCTTTGTCACACCATCATGAATGGATTTCACATCGCGGCTTTGCTGCAAAATTTCGCGTGACACATTCAAGGGCAGATCATTTGAATCAACCACGCCACGGATAAAGCGCAAGTAAGACGGAAGCAGCTGCTTAGCATCATCCATAATGAAGATGCGCTTCACGTATAGCTTCAAACCGCTTGGCTGGTTACGATCCCATAAATTAAACGGCGCCTTCGCTGGCACATACAGCAATTGAATATATTCATTACGCCCTTCGACACGGTTATGCGTCCACGTTAATGGCGCTTCGTTATCGTGCGTGATATGTTGATAAAACTGCTGGTATTGCTCATCGGTAATTTCATTTTTTGCGCGTGTCCAGATTGCGCTGGCTTGATTAACCGTTTCTTCTTCATCTTGGCGCACCATCTCGCCTTTTTCCTGATCCCACTCTTCTTTATGCATCAGGATGGGCAACGCAATATGGTCTGAATATTTTTGGATAACCGATTTCAGCTGCCAAGCAGAAAGAAACTCATCTTCGCCTTCACGCAGATGCAAAGTAATCGCTGTACCTCGCGCAGCGCGCTCAATGGCTTCAATGCTAAATTCACCCTCACCTGCACTTTCCCAGCGCACGCCTTCACTAGCTGACAATCCGGCGCGGCGTGTTTCAACGGTGATCTTATCAGCGACGATAAAGCCTGAATAAAAACCTACGCCAAACTGCCCAATCAATGCGGCATCCTTTTGCTCATCGCCTGATAGTTTCGCAAAAAACTCTTTGGTGCCTGAACGAGCAATCGTGCCGAGATGTGAAACGACCTCATCACGGCTCATCCCGATGCCGTTATCCTCGATCGTAATCGTCCGTGCTGCTTTGTCGTATGACACGCGAATGCGCAAATCTGGATCATTTTCGTACAGCGAAGCATCAGCAATTGCCTCAAAACGCAGCTTATCCGCTGCATCCGAAGCATTAGAAATCAGCTCACGCAGAAAAATTTCTTTATGGCTATACAGCGAATGAATCATCAAATGCAGAAGCTGCTTCACTTCCGCCTGAAAGCTCATGGTTTCTTGTGCCATGGTCTAGTTCCTTAAAAACGTTGAATGATTATTAAAGTAAGGCGATGGGATTGATAATGGGGGCGATAGATTATTTTTCAAGACTGTAAGGTATACATGCGGAGTTTTGCCTCGGTTTGTATTAAGAAGATAGGCTAAGAAGGGGGAATTTTACCTAATCCTCTCTCGTTGATCGTCGGTCTTCACGCTTCAGGGCACAAACAACCTCTCGTTAAGCCCCACACTACCATCATTGATATTCAGTAAAAAACAGGATAGCTGAGCCACTAACGCCTCTGATTTAATTTTTATCCCATCAAACAAGGAGAATAGACAGAAAATAGTTTCTTCCGGATCAAAATTATGTAATAAAAATATATTTATAAAATTTTGCCTTTAAAGGAAAAAAATGAATGTCCAGCCAACTACCAGTTTACGCTCAACGCAACATAATGTAACCCAGAAACAATTAAAGAGAATATTACTAGAAAAAATTAGAGAAGACAGGGATATCGAAGGAATAATAAATATTATAAATTCCAATAAAAAATTATTAAAGTTAAAACACAGAACATACGGGGGTACATTATTACATCACACAGCTTATCTTGGCAGCATTAACTCATTCAAATTATTACATGAGAAATATGGATTCTCACTAACCGATAAAGATCTCTCCTTACTTACTCCGTTGCATGTTGCATGTGCCGAATTATACGGGGGAAATGATATTGAATCCTCTCAAAAAATATTGACAAAATTATTAAAAGAAAAATATAAAAATAAATCTGATAAAAATATTAATTCCATCACTCTTTCCATGCTTCGCAAGCATAATTATCAATTGAAAAAATCTTTGCCAATAAAATTGTCATGCGATCGAAATATTTTAGAAAATACAGCAGAAAACGATGATGAGGGGTGGATAACTGAAAATGAAGACGATAAAAAATATAACGCGTTATTCAAAAGCATTGAAGAGGAAAATTATTTTAAAATAATCTCATATTATATAGATAGATTTGATATAGAACATTTATACTCTTTAGAAGATTACGACGGACAAAATATCATTGATTATTCAGAAAGATTTCACATAATGGGAACAAATATTACACAGACGAAGGATTTAGTGTAAAACGGTCTTGCACGTACCTCCTCCAAAGATAACCTCAACTGAGGTTATCCGAAGTGTGGAAATAAAAAATTAAATCAACCATCAGAATCAACGTTAAACTCCTATTTTATGGAGCCACCCTTCCTTATCCCCTCACTTTTCGAGCTTGCAGAAAATGCGGACACTCCGCTAAGATTCAAATCACGTCGATGCAAAAAGCATGGCCTTGCGATAAGATGCGGCTTTGATTTTAGTTGGCATTGCTTAATAGTTCTGAATTGCTCACTCACCCACCAGCAAAAAATCGCCGATAACATGACAAAAAGGAAAGTTTGATGTTGGACGAAATAGCCGTTTTTTTAATTAATGTCATTTTTACCCTTTTTGGTAGTGTGCTATTGCTACGTGCGTGGATACAATCAGCTCATTTAATCTCTCATCCTGTGCTGTTGCACACGGTCTTTCAAGCTACTGATTGGTTAATTCGCCCCTTACATCGGGCGCTGCCGAAGCGAACTAAAATTGATGGGGTCAGTTTATTGGCGACTTGGCTGACTGCGTTGGTTTATTTATTGTTATTGACGCTGATCGCTGGTGGTGATCCGCTTGGTTTATTGCCCGGTGGCCTGCTCGTTGCATTTTTAATTATGGTTAAGTGGGCGCTTAATTTGTTGATATGGGTCACGCTGATCATGAGTATTTTGTCTTGGGCGATGCCGCAATCTCCTGCTTTTGCTTCGTTATATCAACTCACTGCACCGCTACTCAATCCAGTTCGCCGTTTATTGCCACAAACCAGAGGCTTTGATTTATCACCGCTTGTTTTATTAATACTCGCGCAAATTGTTTTAATCATTATTGCGCGTGCAAGTTTTGGGCTTGGAAATTTAGCTTGAATTAATAAAATACGCAAAAAATTGCAGGTTGGGGCGAAGAAGGAGCCCTAACCTGCATACCAATGACCTTTAATATCTGCCGGTTTAGAGAGCATGAGGCACTCAGATAAATACCCTCTAATCCATCTCCCGGCTTGGTAATGAGCCAATAAGCACTTCTAGACGGTCAATATTGACGGGCTTGGTCAAGTGGTTTAGAAAACCTGCTGCCTTACAGCGTTGAATATCTTCTTCCATGCCGTAACCGGTAATGGCAATCGATGGCGCGTTATCCTGTAAGGTGGCCCAAGCCTGTGCTACCTCAAGTCCGCTACCATCCGGTAGACCAATGTCACTGATCAATAGATCAAAGCGAGCCTCACGTGCGGCATGTAATGCTGCATTGACCGTCGCACTTACGTGCACGGTATGCCCTAATGCTTCTAGTAATTGCGCCATCGCTGACGAGGTATATTCATTGTCTTCTACCAACAGCACGTGCAAACCGCGAGCGCTAGCTGGCACAGTATTGACCTTGTATTTGTTATCAACGGCTGCGAGCGTTTGCTCACGTAATGGCAAGGTCAACGTGAAGCATGCGCCCTGATCGCGCCCCTGGCTTTCTGCAGTCAGTGTGCCGTTATGCTTTTGCGCGAGCGTCTTAGCAATTGCAAGCCCCAGACCTAGTCCACCAAAATTATGTGAGATCGTCTCATCAGCTTGTTCAAAGGCCGAAAAAATTCGAGATAACGCTTCCGCACTAATGCCAATGCCTGTGTCTTTGACAGAGACGGAGACGGTCGAGGGAGTAGGATTATAGGTGCGAACGTCAATCTTTCCGCCAGGGGGCGTAAACTTCACCGCGTTTTTTACCAAGTTCCAAATAATTTGCTGTAAACGTGCAGCATCACCTGAAACACGTGTATTAGTCGCTTCGACATGTTTCGTCAACGACAAACGCTTAACGTGAATTTCTGAAATCGACATCTCAATCGCACTTTCTAACAGCGCAACCAAGTCAACTATCTGAAAATGTAGGCTTAATTTGCCGCGTGCGATGCTGGTTAAATCCAGCAAGTCATCAATTAAACGCGCCTCTAATTCGACATTGCGACGAATCACATCAAGTGTACTAGTCAGCTCTTTCGGTAAATTGGCTTTGAGTTCGATCAAACGCACTGCAGCCAAAATAGGCGTCAGCGGCGTACGCAGTTCGTGTGAAAGCACAGCAATAAAATTATCTTTAGCTCGGTTAGCTGTCTCAGCCTTTTCTTTGGCAAAACGTAGTGCATCGGCAGCAATCCGCGCTTCTGTTGCATCGCGGATGATTTTTGAATAGCCGATTAATTCGCCTTCTTCATCTCGAATGGCTGTAGTGACGCCGGCGGCAAAAAATGAATGACCATCTTTACGTAATAACCAACGATCATCGCCACAACTTCCTGTACGCTGCGCTTTGTCTAATCTACGCGCAAAAGTTTGCGCACCTTCTCGGCCATAAAAAATACAGGCGGATCGTCCCACCACTTCTTGCGCTGTATAGCCAAAGATACGCTCTGAGGCTGCATTCCACGTTCTAATACAGCCCTGAGGATCAAGTGTGATTACGGCATAATCCTTAAGGGCATTTACCAATAAACGAAAGTGAGTTTCCGTCTCCCGTAGGGCACGCTCTGCTTGAATACGTTGGCGGCGCTCGGTCACTTCTGTTAATGCACGCTGCACAACCGCAGGTAAACGACGCAAACGTTGTTTCAATACATAGTCAGTCGCCCCTTGTTTCAGCATATCAACTGCATACTCTTCACCCAATACACCAGAAACAAAGATAAAAGGCGTATCTAATCTCCGCTCACGCACGATCGCAAGCGCTTGTGCGCCTGAGAATGACGCCAACATAAAGTCTGAAAGAATAATGTCGAAGGTCTGCTGCTCCAAGCGCTCAATAAAATCAGATCGTTTATCGACAAACGCTGCCTCACAACGATAGTCAGCGAGTTCAAGCACAGCAAGAATCAACTCGGCGTCTAAATGATTATCTTCAACTAATAGCAAACGCAATGACTGCATCATGTTTCAACTTTAATTGGCTAACGCAGTAGGTTTTTTACTGCTATGAAGGGGTACTTATTGGACTGCTTGCGGAAGTACCGCAGATTGAGCATAAAACATACCCAAGTCAAATAGAACAGTGCTCAATGTCATTCATTTGTAAAAATATAAATAAAAAAATAGCCACAAAGTGGCCAATTTAGTCATGACTATACAAAGGTATTAAAGAATTCTAGAACCTGTCCACGTTCTCTAAACAGGAAAATTTAAAGGTGATGGTTAATCATGTTGAGATGCCTTCGTCACCCCAACTTACGAGCAAATCGTGAACGGGTTCTTAGTGCTTCACGCTTACTAGGATGTTCGTACCATCAGCCAGCACAATTTTTCTTGGCTTTCCATTTAATGGAATATCAAAGCGCTTAATTTCTTGATGCGCGCGATCAATCGGACAATTAATTTCTCTTCCGTTATTTAGCTTATGCAAATAGCTACCTTGCGGAGTATGGGCGCTAAAACTCATTTGAATTGAAGCCATTTTATTTAGGTTAACAACCGGGGCCAGTCTAACTTTAATTTGTCGCAGCATCGTGTGATTAGCGTCCAATGGCAAACTCTCAATCCGCGGACAACGCGCATCAACAGGGCCCGAGCTAATCGGAGGCTGTCTGTTCCAGGTGAAATCATCCACCTCACCAGAAGCAATTGCGCGCGTTTCTGAAACATTGCCATATTGTTTAGACATCACCTTAACCGTGTAGTGTAATGGCGCATCAAGCGATTTTTCTTGATGACTCCAAGCATTCGGCAGCCACTTAATACTCAATAATAAGAGGGGTAAACACAGGTACAACGAACGCAAAATAACTTGTAGTGAGATAGCTAATGGAGATTTCATAGCAGCGCTCTTCTTGGTTAAGTAACTGATAACAAAATATCCGCATTAGAAGACTGCGATATCTTTCTAAAAAAGCACGGGATAATCCATATCGGTATCTCAGCTATCCCATGCCTTTTAGACATTACAATAGACCCTTTTTTATTTAAGGAATCGCTGACTGAATAGGGAGAGAAAATGCCTTTGCTGCGGTACCTGTAAAAGCCCGCATTTTTACTCTGCCTCTTTCAATTGATTCAACGCTTCTTTAGTGCCCTTCTCTTTGCTCATGAATCTTGTTGTACAAAGCCTGCAGCCTCTATCTGTGGAGCAATGCCAAATACTTGCAACGCTTGTGCCTGGCGCTTGCCCTATTTACCCGGATCCTTATACGCTACGTATCAATGGAGCTGATGTGTCACGCCATGCTGAAGTTTCTGCTTATTGCGCCGAGCAGCAACTGGATTGCGCTTTTATTCCAACGCGACGTTTAGCTGACTTTAAAGTGCTGGTTATCGATATGGATTCGACGTTAATTACGATCGAATGCATTGATGAAATCGCTGATTTTTGTGGCGTCAAAAAAGAAGTGTCGGCTATCACCGAAGCGGCGATGCGTGGAGAAATAAAAGACTTTGACGAAAGTCTAAAACGACGTGTCGCGCTTTTAAAAGGATTAGAAGTTAGCGCGCTAGAACGCGTATTTGAAGAACGTTTAAGGCTCACGCCAGGGGCATCAGCGTTAATTAGCACACTACACGCAGCAGGAGTATGCACGCTGCTCGTCTCAGGTGGATTTACCTTCTTCACAGACAAACTAAAGGCTCAGCTTAAGCTCGATTACGCTTATGCCAATACGCTTGATATTGTAGATAACAAGCTGACTGGTTATGTCATTGGGAAAATTATTAATGCCGAAGCAAAGGCTAAAGCACTACGCAAAATCTGCACGCAACTTAATGTTGAACCGACACAAGCGATTGCTATAGGTGATGGAGCTAACGATTTACAAATGATGAATGCTGCTGGCTTATCTATCGCTTTTCACGCGAAACCAGCAGTACGTGAAGCAGCGGATGTCTCGTTAAATTTTGTTGGATTGGATGGGGTGTTAAAACTCTTTGAATAAGCATTCCCAATCAAATAAAGCGTACCTGTTTAGGTAAATAGGTACGCTTTGGAAACGCATGTAAAAAATTCAATAATAAATTAGGCTTTGTTTTCAATATCTATTTTTCATTCGTCAAAACTGCCTACCCTATTCCGTGATGCGTTACTTACGCTTAAGATGCAGCTCCATGCTGCAAGCAAGATCTGCACGTAAATCGGCTTCATCTTCAAGACCAATAAAGAATCTAACGAGGCCACCTTTATAAGGCCAAGCACCTGCTGTGCGCATCTCAGAAATAATATATGGCATAACCAAACTGTGAGCACCACCCCAGCTAAAGCCAATTTTGAAAATCTGCAATCCTTCAACAAAAGCATCTATCTGTTCAGAAGAAAACGCTTCATTGAATACGACTGAAAAAAGTCCTCCCGCTTGAGTGAAATAACGTTGCCAATTTTCATGGCCTGGGCAATCAGACAAAGCTGGGTGCAAGACTGCTACAACTTCAGAGCGACTTTTTAGCCATTGTGCAAGTGAGAGAGCACTATGTTCATGGGCTGCATAACGTACTGCCATACTCGGCAAGCTACGCAAAACCAGTGCACAATCATCGACTGACACACCAAAGCCAAGTTGCATACGCGCTAACTTCAGCTTTTCGTGCAATTGCTCGTCTACGGTGATCGTTGCGCCCATTAATACATCACTGCCACCAGACTGATATTTAGTCAGCGCTTGCATTGAGATATCGCAACCATGTTCAAAAGGTTTAAAGGCGAGACCTGCGGAATAAGTATTATCCAACGCAGTGATAATGCCGTGAGCGCGTGCTACTTGTGTAATAGCTTGCACATCAGGTATTTCCATCGTCACTGAGCCAGGCGCTTCGAGCCAAATTAAACGCGTATTGGGTTGTATCAGGGAAGCGATATCAGCACCCATCAACGGGTCATAGTAACGCGCCGATATACCGAAATTTCGCCCAAGCCAGTCAGCATGCTCACGGCTTGGATGGTAGACATTCTCAGGAATTAGGACATCATCGCCCTGCTTTAATAAACCCATATAAATATTGACGATAGCAGCCATTCCTGAAGGTTGCAGCAACGCCTGCTGACCTCCTTCTAATAAGGCTAGGCGCTCTGCTAACAGCAGCGACGTGGGCGTGCCATGCAAACCATAACGCCACTGCGAATCATTACGCCAATCAGTAGAGCGCATGGTTGTTAGATCAGGGAAAACAACGGTTGAAGCACGTGCAATTGGAGGTGGAAGCGCACCCCAATTTTTCGTTACAACGTCGTTTTCATGTAAGAGGCGGGTCGATAAATGGCAATTAGAAGAGTTATCAGTCATCGAAATTTTTACTTTGGTTGGATGGCTATGAAGGTTGCCAAATTCTAAACCAAATAAGAAAAAAATTAACTCAGTATTTTATGTATAAGATTTATTCACCCAAGCCAGATCAAACTCGCGAAACCTGCCTTCACTCCATCTCGCCGATATGAATAAAAGCGTGCTGGATCAGATGCTGTACACCATTGTCCACCATCAACAGATTGAATATCGAGTCGTGCAAGCCGCAATCGTGCGAGCTGGTAAATATTCGCTAGATATTTATTAGGTCGGTCTGGATGAGGATGAAAGGCGGCAGCAGTAGCGTTTCGCTCAATTGGCGTTGCTGCCTGCATAAAAGCGTCTAACACGTCAGCACCAACCTCAAACGCTTGTTGACCAATAGCTGGCCCTAAAAAAGCACTAAGTGCTGAGTTACCGGCGAGTGCGGCCACTTGAGTCGCTGTATTTTCTATTACGCCAGCCACTAGCCCGCGCCAGCCAGCATGCGCTGCCCCAACCGCTTGCCCGGCTTGATCGCAAATCAATACAGGTAGGCAATCAGCCGTTACTACCGCACAACCTATTTGCGTTTGTGCGGTGACACAGGCATCAGCACGGGCGATAGCCTCCCTTTTAGCTTGCTGCGCAAGTACCGTCTCAGCACGTACCACCTGCGTACCGTGAACTTGCTCGAGCCAGGCTATCGGTACACCAGCCAGCATGGCTAAGCGTGCGCGATTTTCTTTTATGCAATGCAACTTATCATCGTTATTGGTATTAAGGTTTAATCCGCCTGAACACGATAGGCCATCGTGCCACTGACCATACGGCGGTTCACTCACTCCTCCAACCCGTGTCGTAATCAGCGCATGCACACGCGATGGCGCTTGCCAGTTCGGCACTAAGCAATCCTGCATGTTTAATGAAAGCACGATGTCATCTCTCCAAAGGGGTAAATGCGCGCCCTCTCTTTATTAAATAAGTGTCGGCCATAAATTTATGACGAGTCGCACACACTGGCCTCATCCCCCGCTGCCTCTACTTCTAAAAAATTTTCCCCACTAGATCCTGTTATTTGCTTTCCATGATCTAAAGATTTTTATCGTCACTATTTAAATCGAATGGAAGTTCTAAAGCATTGGCGAGCATAGCTAAATCATCAGGTACCGGGGCTTGGAAAGTACAAACCTTACCGCTTGCAGGGTGTATCAGCTCAAGGCACCAAGCATGTAAAGCTTGTCTTGAAAAGTTGCTCGCTAATGACGCTGCGCTTATTTGCTCGACTGTTTGCACACTGGGCTTTTCCCCTTTTTTCCTGCCGTACAGGGGATCTCCCAACAGCGGATAACCAAGATGCGCGAAATGCACGCGAATTTGATGCGTGCGGCCGGTTTCAAGCGCACACTCTACTGCCGAAATTGACTGCCCTGCGACTTTGCTGGATGCAATCGTTCGATAGTGGGTGCGTGCTTCGCGCCCACGCGCTCCAGGCACCACCGCCATACGTAAACGGCTACGCGGATCGCGCCCAATTGGCGCATCAATCAAACCAGAGGCAGCACTCACCCCCCACACCAACGCGAAATAGCAGCGCTTGACCGTACGTGCTTGTAATTGACGCACTAACTCAGTCTGCGCAGTTAAGGTACGTGCCACGACCATCAGCCCAGAAGTTTCTTTATCTAAACGATGCACAATACCCGCGCGTGGTAGCTGCGCTGCCGCTTTTCCATAACGATGTAAAAGTCCGTTTAACAAAGTCCCTTGCCAATTACCGGTGGCAGGATGTACCACTAACCCTGCTGGCTTGTTAATGACGACCAGCTCTTCATCTTCATAAACTATCTCTAACGGTATAGGTTCAGCAGTAAAAGCCAGCTGTTCGGGCAACCAATCAGGCTCAACCACCACTTCAGCATCCGCTAACACCGCTTGACGTACATGAGCAAGCGCGCCATTCATCTGCACGCGCCCAGCCTTAATCCAATTTTGTAGACACTGCCGTGAATATTTGGGGAATAAGTTAGCTAAGACTTTGTCTAAGCGCTCTCCTGCGAAAGTTGAAGGTATTCTGGCGCTCAGCGGTGCTAGAGGTTGGTGAACGTTATTTAGGGCTGGCGCTAAATCTTCATCCCCGTCATCGTTCAAGTGAGTATATGCAGAAGCATCAGCGTCTGACTGCTGGCTTCGGTTATAATTTTCAACTGGGAAATGACTCATAAAATCTTCAGAAGCGAAAAAATGCGCACCCTAAATTTATTTAAAGTGACAGTACTGGCCGGGATAGCTGGCATATTGACCGCTTGCGGTGGCTTACCAGAAAAAATTGACGAGACCTCAGCGTGGTCCAATGACAAATTATACGCAGAAGCGCAAGATGCATTAACCAACCGTGAGTGGACACATTGCATCAGATATTTTGAAAAGCTTGAAGGCCGCGACCCATTTAGCCGTCGTACGCAACAAGCGCAAATCAATATTGCCTACTGTAATTGGAAGGATAAAGAGCCAGCAGCGGCTAACCAAGCGCTTGATCGCTTTATGCGCTTGCATCCGAATCATCCAGAGATGCCTTATGCGTATTACCTAAAAGGATTAATTAGCTTTAAAGACGATCTCGGCTTCCTGGGCCGTGTCAGTCAACAAGACATGAGCGAGCGCGACCCGCAAGCCATGCGCGATGCTTACGATGCTTTTAAAATCATCGTCGATCGCTATCCGCAAAGCCGCTATGCACCTGATGCTGCGCAGCGTATGCGTTATATTGTGAATTCCTTAGCCGCATACGAAGTGCACGCCGCCGGCTATTATTACCGTCGCGGCGCTTATTTAGCTGCAATCAATCGCGCGCAATATACCCTCAAAAAATATCCAAATACCCCTGCTATTGAAGATGCCTTGCATTTAATGGTCATCAGCTATCAAGCACTTGGCGATGCCCAATTAGCGAAAGACGCTGAACGAGTATTGTGTGAAACTTTTCCGCAGAGTAAATATTTAACTGGTCGCACGAAACCTTAATAAGGCATTATTTCTTTATTGATTCATTGAAGCCAGCCCAGAAGGCGCTGATTAAATCAAAGAAAAAGAGACACGACATTGTTGCCGGTTTATTCAGCGTCTGCTGAGCTGTACCTTAGAAAAAGTACTTTGCATATTTTTTAATATTGCTTGGCTTTTGAAAGTTACAGAAAATTATCCTGCACAAATCTACGGCCACTTACTACAGCTGATTGATATGCCGCTCCAGTTTCATAACTTCATCAATGACAACTTCAAAATCTGGTACGTCACCAAAAATCATACCGGCCATTGCTAGATAGTCACGCTTAAGCGCTTTGGCCATTTCTGGTGTTGGAGTAAGCGCAAACGATCCTGGATGCGCATTTTTCAAATCTAAGTCAGTGCTGTTGAAAAACATCTGTGCATGTCGTGCGCAATCAACAGCCATTGAGTTCTTCCTTTTTGCTTGTTGCCCCACATCAGATTGAATCAGCTTATAGATATCGTAGTAATGCCGCGATATTCGATGTCCTTGCCGTCTCAGCTGCCCCCGATTGTCGTGCCAACGCCGCAAACCATGCAAAATGACTACCTTGTCCCAGAAAGTGCGCTCAGCATCAATCGTGACAACATTCTGTACAGCCAAATCAACCTTAGCCATTTCTTGAGCAATATAGGGTTTGATAAGGGTTTGACAATGTGGATCTAAAGCAGATTTAGCCCCGGCTTCTATCTTGACGGCTGGCCTTACATAGTCACCTGCTTCAGTCATTACTGATGGGTAGTGTATTAATAGTGTTTGTTGATCAGGGTCATCAGCATCTGAGGTTACGAGCTCTTGATTTACTGAAATACCTACCTCATGAAATGCAGTTTTAATCTGCTGACTCAACCGCTCTTTGAGACGCCCTTGAACGTAATTCTGACAAGCTTGTTTGATAGCGACTAATCGTTTACGTTGTTGTTTGCCAGATAGTTCCTCTAGATCAATAATCTTAATGTATTGGCCGATATCCTCACGAAAAACCGTAATATCGATATCCTCTGAAAAGCGCGAGATCAGCCCATAAGCCTTGGAAAGTGACGTGCCTCCTTTAAATAATAAGCGCGGCTCATCGTCCCCTCTTCCATTAAAAAGTAGATCTAATGCCCAACATACCCAAAAATCTTTCTCAACATTTTGTAAAGGAGTGCCAAGCCGATTCGCGGTGGCTAAAAATAAACCAAGACGATCATCAGGCGCAGCAGCAATCACAGAGAGAAAAATTGGATTCATACTTGCCCCCGCTAAATTTTGGGTACCCGTTCCAATAATTTTTTAACCCACTGTTGCATCCATAAGGGCAACGTATATAAACCAGTTTGAAGATCATCACGAATTTCGCCCGCTTGATCTAAGTCAGACAGTAGCCTGGTCAACTTCGCTTGGATAGCATCCTGTTCGAGCGAAGCATCATCTTTAATATTGTCACGTAACCAATACAAAGCTTGCACGATGCGCATTGCTGGACGACCAGCCCAGTATAGCTTGCTAGGCGTAGTTAATTTAAATTGAATAGTAAGATTACCCAAGTGGATAGGGCGTAGCCGCCCATCGGTGCGCACAATAACTTGTCCAGGCACCGCATGGGTCAAACCGAGGTCATTAGCAGCCGTCATACCATCGATTAGCATTCGGACTTGATCACGCCGACCCACTGCATCAATCACCCGTCGATAATCAGGAACCGCAAGCTGGCCGGTTAAGGTATTGAATTGCGGCCGAACGTACAATCCACGCTCGATACGACGCAAGTCACCCCTACCTACCATGCGTTGCAAAGTTTTATCGACCGTGCCACGACTACCTAAATCGAGAAAATCTGCAGGCGTCCATACAGCACTTACTGGCGCATCGTTAATACGCTGTGCAACCAACGATTTAACGCCTAGAAAAGTATTTAAAGTGTTTTTATTCATGTCCGAAAAGTGTATACACTTTTCGGACACCGTCAAGCTTGACCTAAGCCGCGAAACATTTCGAAAGTAAAAAGGGATGGCTCAGCCATCCCTCTTCAATACTCGATGCGACTAACAATACGCTTTCAAATATAAACCTTCGCTTACAACGAGTAATACATATCAAACTCCACCGGATGAGCAGCCATACGCAAGCGTGTGACTTCGGCAAATTTCAGTTCGATATAAGCGTCCAGCATGCCATTGCTAAATACGCCACCGCGGGTTAAAAACTCTCGGTCTTGGTCTAAGCATTCAAGCGCTTGTTCAAGGCTTGCGCAAACGGTTGGGATTTGGCGATCTTCTTCGGGTGAGAGTTCATATAAATTTTTCTCGGCGGCTTCACCTGGGTGGATTTTGTTTTGCACGCCGTCTAGACCCGCCATCATTAATGCGGAGAAAGCTAAATACGGATTCGCCATTGGATCGGGGAAACGCGTTTCGATACGACGGGCTTTTGCGCTATTTACGTGAGGCACGCGAATCGCCGCTGAACGGTTACGTGCTGAATAGGCTAATTTCACTGGCGCTTCAAAACCAGGCACCAGTCGTTTGTAAGAATTGGTGGTTGGATTCGTAATCGCATTTAACGCGCGCGCATGCTTAATGATTCCACCAATGTAATAAAGGGCAAACTCTGATAAACCTGCGTAGCTATCCCCTGCAAAAAGATTTTTTCCATCTTTCCATATTGATTGATGCACATGCATGCCTGAACCATTGTCTCCTACGACAGGTTTAGGCATAAAGGTCGCGGTCTTGCCATAGTTATGCGCAACGTTATGCACAATATATTTCAGTGCCTGCGTCCAATCCGCGCGCTGCACGAGCGTGGAAAATTTGGTGCCTATTTCGTTCTGCCCTGCTCCGCCAACTTCATGGTGATGAACTTCAACAGGGATGCCAATCTGCTCAAGCAGTGTGCTAATTTCTGAACGTAAATTTTGAAAGCTATCGACCGGAGCAACGGGAAAATATCCGCCTTTTATCTGGGGCCGGTGGCCGCTATTGCCATGTTCGTACGTTTTATCCGTGGACCAAGGTGCTTGCTCTGAATTAATCTTGTAAAACGAGCCAGACATATCAACCTTCCACTGCACCGAATCGAACACAAAAAATTCTGGCTCTGGACCAAAATAAGCGGTGTCCCCAAGTCCTGTGCTTTGCAAATAGGCTTCTGCCCGTTTAGCCAGCGAGCGCGGGTCACGCTCGTAACCTTTGCCATCTGCAGGCTCAATCACATCGCATGTTAAAACCAGCGTAGGCTCTTCGTAAAATGGGTCAACGTAAGCGGTGTTAGGATCAGGTACGAGCGCCATATCAGAGGCTTCAATTCCTTTCCAACCGGCAATTGAAGAACCATCAAATGCAACGCCGTTTTCAAATTTCTCCGCATCAAAAGTCGAGACCGGCACCGAAACGTGTTGCTCTTTGCCACGTGTATCAGTGAAGCGAAAGTCAACAAATTTAACTCCCTCGTCCTCAACAATGCGCATGACGTGGGCCACGGTTTTACTCATTTCAGGTCTCCTGTACGGTGGGTTGCAGAAATTGCAAGGCGAGATTTTATCGGATAATTGGAAAGAAGCTTTAATCTTGTGTCTTATTTCATATGTTGATACGTCGCGAAAGAGCTACTGTGACCTTCGCAAACTGACAAATCAGCATGAAAACGTTTACCTAAGAAAATAAAAATGATTCGGTGATGAGCACAACGCAAAATTTACGCTATAATCCGCGCTCGTTTTTCAAAAACGAAAGCAGTAAAAGTGCGCCCGTGGCGGAATAGGTAGACGCAAGAGACTTAAATAATTTGAGCACCCTGTTGCGAAAGCACAGACGTGAATCCCGTCAAATTCAGCGAAACCCCTATATTGCTTATTTGCGTAACTCACTTGCGTAAATTTATGAGGCAACGCTGAGCGAAGCTTTAACGACTTAGTTATCTGATTAACTATCTATCGTTAAAGAACGTGCAGAGACTTGACGGCGGGAACCTAAAGCCAGTTGATAGGTTGTGTTAATTGAAGTTTGAAATTAAGACACATTCAGCGATCAGCCAAGGTTAAGACAAAGTCCAGACCACGAACGACAAATTGTCGGCAGTGAAAACTGAAGTGGTAAGAAAATCTCTCGCCTTAAACAGGCGTGCCGGTTCGACTCCGGCTGGGCGCACCACCACATATCTTCTAAGTATTTTCCAAATCCTTAACTCCTCAAAACTTACTTAAAGCTCCCCTAGCAAAACGTGTAAACGCAAGCTTTATGCTAAATTGTTACTAAAATTTTGCGTTGCGTCTTTCACTAAATCTTGAAGCTGTTTATCTAACTCTTCCCTTTTTTTCTTATTCGCACGTATCTCTTCAAGCAAGACTTTCTCGACCCAAGTTTTCTTGTCATACAACCTTTCAATACGTTGAGCTTCGCTCAAAATCACAGGATGAGGCTCAACAAAATCAAAATGTGTGCGTGCTACTAAAAGTGGTGCTACTGCGTGGATGCGTCTGCGCTTAAGAATAGTCTCTGCTAACGACATTGAGGATCGTAGATCGTTTACTTGCTCTAAAGACGTTGAGACTTTCAGATCTTTTATCTTCTTTAAAGATGCTGAGCGCTCCAAATCTTTTATTTGCTCTGGTGACATCGAAGATTTCAAATCTTTCAGTTTCTTTGAAGTTATTAAGATTTTCAAATAGGCTACTTGCCCTGGGGATAGTGAGAACTCCAGATCGGTTATTGTCTTAGCTTGATCCAGCAACTCATCAAAGCGCTCTTCGTGCTCTACTATATGTCCTACAATCTCTTTTATTCGAGCAAGCGTATCTGCATTCAATCTTTGGGATGAAGTAGTTGAATTAGCTTCCTCTTCGTATGACTTAATCAAACTTTGTATTTGAACCGCAAACGAAGGAGTATTGCTCTTACTTGTACCCGTTAGGGCATTTGTACTGTTCATAGCGAATCTCTCTTTTCAGGGGGCATTCAGAAAATTCGAACTATATCGTAGTACTTAAATTAAGGCGCGCGTACTCAATCACTGGCTTTGCGCTGGGCACACAGCGTTCAATACTTCCTGAGTTTGTCTACTCTCCCGCTCAAGTAATTTACGTTTACGTTCTATCCCCCAAGCATAGCCAGCTAGTAAACCGTTATTACGTACGACACGGTGACAAGGGATTGCAAGCGCGATTCTGTTGGCAGCACAAGCGCTAGCAACAGCTCGTACTGCTTTGGGCATGCCTAAGCGATGAGCGAGTTCGGTATAAGAGAGCTTTTCTCCAGCAGGAATTTGTTGTAGTGCACGCCAAACTCGTTGTTGGAAAACGGTACCTCGAATATCAAGTGGAAGATTAAAACCGAGCGTTGGTGCTTCTACATAACCCACAACCTGTGCGACTAGTGCTTCATATTCCTTATCAGCGCCAATCAGATGCGCTTGCGGAAAACGGTCTTGTAACTCTCGCAGTAATTGTTCAGGATCATCACCTAGAAGAATGGAAACGACTCCCCTCTTACTTGACGCAACTAAGATGGAACCGAGTGTTGTGGCGCCAAGAGCGAAATAAATTTGTTCATTTGCGCCACCTTTACGATATTGAGTGGGCGTCATACCCAGTATCTCAGCCGATTTTTCATAAAAGCGTCCACTTGAATTAAAGCCAGCGTCATACATCGCTTCGGTAACATTTTTTCCTTCACTTAAATTGCGCCGCACTTTCTCTGCACGCTGCGCAGCAGCATATTGTTTTGGCGTTAACCCCGTAACCGATTTAAAGAGACGATGAAAATGGCTCGCACTGCAACTAATCGCGGCAGCTAGCTCATCTAACGATGGCTCTGTGTTGCTTTTCTCAATAAGGCGGCAAGCCTTAGTAATCAGTGCTGCACTCTGATCTGTATGCTCAAAAAGATCAGGATTACAACGTTTACACGCCCGGTAACCTGTCATCTGCGCACGCTGAAGTGTATTGTGCAATTGCGCATTTTTAGGGCTAGGCTTACGTGAAGGGCAAGATGGGCGGCAATAAACACCAGTAGTTGTCACTGAATACCAAAATTGACCATCAGCCGTTTTGTCACGAGCGATAACGCGCATCCAACGCGGATCATCCGCTACATTTGGTTGAGAGGGCTGCTTTGAGGGTGAAAGGTTCTTAACCATATCGATTTTCGTTGTCAGAGGAGAAGTGACATGATGATGCGCTTAACATCTTTACAATTCACTCCGATACTTGCTGGCAAATTCAACTTATTTTCAAAGCTTGTGTAAATCAAGTACCGACAAACTTTACAATTAATATATTCAGTAAAATTGCTAATCGCTCAACCGCATTTTATATGCGCTGTCCTCATTTAAAAATTCTTGGATTGCGAAATGCACTAACGCCATGCGTTTATTTTTCTGCGGGAATAAATGTGACTATCATGAAAACCAGCACTAAATCCCTTGCTTCGACAAGCAGTATCAATAACAGCGAATCTTTCAAAGCGCACGGCTTAGGACTAGAGCTGGTCAAGCCTACCTGGGCGCCGTTAACTTTAACGGAGATAAATAATGTTTTACACCACTTCACGCAATTAGGTTCAGCTAGAGAAATCGTCTGGCATAGCCCTCGCCCATTTTCTAGTGGTGCGCTTGTCGCCACCGCGAATAAGCCAGTATTTATTAAGCGACATCATCATTCGGTACGTGATGCCTCAGGGTTACACGAGGAGCACCGTTTCATTTCGCATTTGCAGGCTGCGTGTTTGCCAGTGCCCGAGGTGCTACGTGATGATTCAGGCTCCTCAGTCGTCGCTCATGGAGAATGGACGTATGAAGTACATGCGCAAGCTGCAGGCGTTGATCTGTATCGAGATACGCTCTCTTGGTCACCTTTTTTTAGTACTGCCCATGCACAGGCAGCTGGCTGCGCGCTAGCACAGTTGCATTTAGCCGCGGTGGGTTACCAAGCGCCAGAGCGACAAAGCAAGGTATTAGTCTCTAGTACTACTCTGTTAAAGAGCGCGGACCTGATCGAAAGTATCACGCAATTTATCAACCTACGTCCGGCACTCGCTAAATATCTAGCTAAACGCCAATGGCATGCCGAAATCAGCCGTGACCTCATGCCAGCGCATACCAAACTTAAACCCTTTATCAAAGCCTTACCGCCGCTTTGGACACACAACGATTGGCACGCTTCGAACTTATTGTGGAGTGATGCTAGCGATACTGCTGGTGTGGCTTCCATCATCGATTTCGGACTCTCAAATAAAACTTTTGCACTCTATGATTTGGCGACTGCGATTGAACGCAATGTAATCGAGTGGCTAGTTTTACCCTCTGAAAGTGATGATTTAGTGCACTTTGATCTGTTAGATGCGCTGCTTGAAGGCTATACCTCAATTAGACCGTTAAGCGCGCTTGAGATAAAAGCTTTACCGTTATTGCTACCTCTTGTGCATATCGAATTTGCGTTATCTGAAGTTCTTTATTTCAATAGCGTAGCTCCATCACCAGAAAATATAGAGCTGGCTTACGATGGATATTTTCTAGGGCATCTAAAATGGTTTAAAACCGCTGCTGGGCAACACTTACTTAATCATCTAAAGCAACGTTGTTTGAGCATTTAAATGCGCTGCATTTTGTAAAAATTTGTTGAACAATAAAAGACTAAGTGGTCTCAACAAGCTCCTTTAAGCGAGGCATGTCGATGCAGCCAATACAATAATTCAGCAAGAGAGCTTTAGATGTTCATGCTGCCATCCAAAGGTTTAGCAAAGGCCCTAATAAATCAATTTCTTGTACAACCCTCTTCTTTAAGCAACTGTTTTTCAGCTTATTCATGAATCATTTTTTAGAAATCAGCGCTGTTATTTTAAGTGCGCTAGCAGTATGGTTAACGGCTCAGCGCAATAAATTATGCTGGCCGCTTGGGCTGGTATCCGTGGTGCTATACGCGTGGATTTTCTGGCACGCCAAATTGTATTCAGACACCTTGCTGCAATTGACCTTTGCTGCGATGCAAATCTATGGGTGGCAAGAATGGGCTAGTCAAAAAAGTATTTCTAACAAAATAAGTGTGACCCAACTTCCCTCCAAGCTTGGGGTGGTGAGTGTAGCAGCCGGCGTCATAAGCAGTATGCTACTAGGCAGCTTAATGGCGAATTTAACCGATGCTTCTTTGCCATGGCTGGATGCAGCGCTAACTAGCTTTAGCTTGGTCGCCCAATTCTGGATGGCTCGCAAATATATTGCTTGTTGGGGACTATGGATTATTGTGGATGCGATTTACGTCTGCGTTTATGGATTTAAAAACCTACCTTTAACAGCAGGTCTTTACGTCGTATTCGTGCTTTTGGCAAGCAATGGCCTGCGTCAATGGACAAAAGCATTAAATCTACAAAGAGCCTTCTAGAAAAGCGCGAAATAGACTAATTTCAAACTCTGGTAGCAAACCATGTTGACACAGATAGTACGTAAGTAAGGCAAGCTGGCATAACGCCGCGACGAGGTTTCAACAAAAGTCTAATGATTTACTTTGAGCGCGCTTTACTTAGCTTGCGAGCTCAGTGTTTCGCTCAGCATGGCATGAATTGTGCATAAGCTATTGCTGAAAGCTTCCACGCTATTCTATTTATACTAAGGAGAAATGATGGAAAGACGTAATTTTTTGCTTAAGATAGCTGCCTCTGCTGTTGTAGCAAGCCTTGCTTTAACAGGCTGTACGGTCACCAAACCTACCCATACTACCTCTCGCGCGAACCCTGTAGCGCGTAAACATGATATCGATGCAAGCGTTGATGCAGCCCTAAAACGTCTTGGTGCACAAAGTGCCGACGCGATGAATTTAGTCCGCAAAGCACACGGTATCCTTGTTTTTCCTTCAGTAATTGGCGGAGCGTTCTGGGTTGGCGGACAATATGGCGAAGGTGCGCTGCGCATTAAAGGAAAAATGGGCGGTGGTAGCACGGCTTATTACAACATCGCCTCAGCTTCATTCGGCCCGCAAATTGGAGCGCAATCAAAAGCTATCTTCTTCCTTTTTATGACGCCTGATGCATTGCATAAATTTGTCACTGGGCCAGGTTGGTCAGGTGGTGTTGATGCCTCCGTCGCAGCCGTCACGATCGGCGCCAATGGCTCAATCGATAGCCGCACAGCACAACAACCTGTTATTGCATTTGCGTTAACTAATGCTGGTTTAATGGCAAGCTTAGCACTCGAAGGCACAAAGATTACTAAGCTTAAAATGTAAGCTTTGCTGCATAGCAAATTACTAAAAAACCCAAGGCAAGCGGATATGCTGCCTTGGGTTTTGTTCATACCTGTTTAATCAATATACAAATTCGGGATAAGAGAAGAAGGATCGGTGAAGAGAAATATTGAAGAGAAAAGAGGTGAGCGCTAAGCATTTCGAGGAGAATGTATGTTTTCCGAACAGAACCCTCCCAGAAAAACAAAGCGCTCATGGATAATCTTACTGAACTATATTGCCTGATGGATGATTTTTGTAAAGTATTTGAACCGGAGTTTAACAAAAGGCTGCTGGCTAGTGGAAAGCGTAAACGCCAGCGGGCCACTAGCCTATCTTTGGCGGAATTAATGACGCTGGTTGTTCTCTTTCACCAAATTCGTTATCGGCAATTTAAATCCTTTTACTTAAATCATGTATGTCAGCATCTGCGAGAGGCATTTCCGAAGCTACCTTCGTACAACCGCTGTATTGAGTTACTGCCACGCTGCAACCTAGCGTTAGCCGCCTTATTTGAAGCGTTGAAAGGAGAATGTTCAGGGATCTCCATTGCAGATTCCACGCCCATCGCGGTTTGTGACAATTTGCGTATTAGCCGCCACCGCGTGTTTAAGGGTATAGCAGCTCGTGGCAAAAGTTCCACAGGTTGGTTCTTTGGATTCAAACTACACGCCGTTATTAATCATCAAGGTGAATTGCTCAATATTCGACTCACACCAGGTAATGTAGACGATCGCCAACCTTTACCTGATTTAGTGCAGACACTATTTGGCAAACTCTACGCCGATAAGGGATATCTCTCAAAAAAATTGACACAAACCTTAAAGGAATGGGGTATTGAACTGGTCACCAAGGTGCGACACAACATGAAACGTATCACTCTCTCCGCTTTCGACCAGGCTTTATTGCGACGGCGCTCTTCTAAGAAACAAATTCCAACCCGTTGATTTATAAAAGGAAGTTGATTTATTTTTGAGAGGTTGGCACGAGTTGGAAGCCAAGTTTTTCAGCCCGTTTTGCCAGGTTATGTAATGCTCGCTGTTGATAGCACTGTTCATAATAATCTTGACCTTGATCGACATACGTAGCCCCTTTAGTCAACATAGCGTAGATAAGACGCGCGAGCTTATGAGCAGTGGCGGTAATCGCTTTGGGTCGATCCAGTCTGGCACATAAACGGCGATAGTACGCCCCAAGTGCAGACTGACTTCGCCGTAAGGCCGCTGCAGCCATTTTGAGTGCTTGTGTAGCCCGATTAGCTGTGCGTTTACAAGCGCTCGAGAGGACTCTCCCACCAGAAATTTTGGTACCTGGGCATAAGCCTAACCATGAGGTAAAGTGCTTGGCACTTTTGAACCGAGATAAATCAGGGCCAATCTCTGAGATGACCTTCAATGCCGTCGTTGTATCAATCCCATTAATGCGGGTTAGATCAACGCCACACAAGTTAAATAAATAAGTGCGCAAATCAAATTTAGGCGCATTCTTTGGATGCTTGTTGCGAATAGAAGGGCCGGGCTCACCTACCTGAACTTGCATTTGCTTAAGCATGGCTTCGAGTTGAGCATCACATTCCCGGAGTTGTTCTTGATAAAAATCATACGAAGCGACTGCCTGCTTAAGTGCAAATAAGTGTTCAGCTCGCCAATTACCTCGTAAGGATTTAGCGATTTCTTCTTCACTTGCACGAATCCGGCCATGCTTGAGCTTGGCTAACTTAGCTGCGTTATGCTCTCCTGCTAAGACCGCTCGGATGATTTTTTGCCCTGTCTCACCCACAATATCGGAGATCACATTGCTTAACTGGATGTTCATCTGCGCCAGGGCTTTCTGCATGTGAAGAATATGCCGGCTTTGATAGCGCAGTAACGTATCTCGTTGCCGTGATAGGGAGCGTAATGCGCATATTTCATCTTTGGGCCGAAAGGCACCCGATAAAAGACCATAGCTCATTAACCGCTGTATCCACTGGCAATCCAACACATCGCTCTTACGCCCCGCCACATTCTTGACGTGTCTTGCATTGACCAAATAAACGGTAAAACCTCTCGACTCCAACAGTTCAAACAACGAGATCCAATATACCCCTGTTGATTCCATCGCCACGACTTCTATTCCACACGTTTTTAACCAATCTGCCATCGTCTCGAGATCTTCTGTAAAACTTTTGAATTCTCGTACAGGCTGTTCATCTCTATCCGCTGGAACAGCTACATAATGACTGGCTGAACCTACATCAATCCCTGCTGCATTCGGGTGCGTGATTTCTAATCCTGGTTCTCGCTTGCGTACGGCCATGATTTTCTCCATCATTGAGGGTGCCGCTCAGATTCGGGTACGTTGTCTTACTCACTCTTCTAAACGGGATATCCGATCACTCGGATTCACCAATGTGGCCAACGTCACCCAGGACCACGCTCTTACTCGGGCAATTTGCACCATTGATCGTTCGGTCTTCTTCTGAGCGGCATCCACTCTACTATGCTTGATCGCTAGTCATACGTTTCTTTTACAGGCATTGCGGCGCAAGGCGATTACCCCGCTCTTATTGAGACCGTCTTCGATGAATTAAAAAACCTATGCCAGATCGAACACTCTCGTCATCGATCTCCATTTAACTTCACCGTCAATCTACTCAGTGGAATCATCGCTTATTGCCTCTTCCATAATAAGCCTAAACTGCCTTTGCAACGTTTACAAGCAGGTTCGCTTATCCCGAGTTGACGTAAGCCTTAAGGATATGCACCCATTTTCCAACTTAATAAAAGGCTTTATTTAAGATAACAGAATAATTTTTCTGCTCCTTCAACTTATGAAAATTTCTCATTAAGCTATCAATAAAGTGCTCATATTTTTCAATATACATTTTGTTGGGCAAAGATTTTTTCGTTTCCTCTTCCAATTTATTGACCACAAACTGGTACTTCTCTACAAATTTTTCATCTATTTTTTTCCAACTCTTTTCATTTGGAGCAACACCAAGCATCTGGTACAGCGGAGGATTCACTCTTTGGTATATCCCAAGCATCCAGATAAAAGCGTCATCCGTCTTTTGTTGAATACGTTTAATTTGTTCTTGATCCCTCGGCCTTTGTAGCGCCTGAGTCTGCTCTTCCTTTAGATTCTGCCAATATAAAAGGAGCGAGCTTTGGAGTTTTTCATCAATTGTGGCTAGCTGCCCTTTTAATTTATCTAATAAGTCTTGATTATGTTGGCACCACTTTATCAGCGTTACTTGTTGTTCTTTTAACTTGGTTGCCTTGAATAAAAAAGGCGAACTTACTCCTTCTTCTTTATTAGCCGACTCTAGCTGAATTTCTAATTCATCTAATGACTGTTGATTAGAGCGATACGACTTTAAAAGCATTTCTTGTTGAAGATTAACGTCTGCTATCTGTCGTTGAAGCTGTTGATGGCGAGAAATGTTTTGTTGAATAAGCGCTGTTGGTTGTGCTACAGCAGAAGTAGAAGATTGATGAGGAGAGGCGCTGTTGGGTCGTCTCAACGCTTCTAATTTTTGGTTAGATGCTAGCCTTTTTCTTTGATTCCCTTCTTCCAGCCTTTTCCTCTTTCCTAATGTAGAAGTTGGCTGGATGTCTACCTGCTGATGTGAATCAACCGAATGACCAGATAAATAAGAAAAATTTGATGGCTGGGACATATCTCTTATCCACGCTAAGAAGAAAAGAAGATGACTTTTCTCCTTTGTATACCTAGTGCATATTTCTCAGCGTGAAAGAGGCGAAGTAATTTTTTTGTTAGCGAAATGAATAATCCGGTTTTGCAAAAATTCTTTAATTAATTGACTGCATCATTTCAGTATCTTCCGTATGCGCTTGCTGAGGTGTGACTTCAGCTCGTAAGCGGGGTAGATACTCTGCGTAATCTTTCTGAATAAACGCCAGTAGCCCCTCTCTGATGCGGCATCGTAAATCAAAACACGTGGGCGCAGTCGCAGCGCTTGCCAAAATACGTAGCTGCATGGCTTTTTCATTGGCATCAAACACTTGCAAAACCTGCACTTTATGGTCCCATTCAGGTGCTGCTTCACACAGACGTATAAGTTCTTGACGCAATGGTTCAAGTGGCATTCGATAATCGACCCAGATAAATACCGACCCAATAAGTTGTGAATCTGTGCGCGTCCAGTTTTGGAAATGGTTTTCAATAAACCACTGCAATGGTACGACCAAGCGCCGCAGATCCCACAGCTTGACGACCACATAGCTGCCTGCAATTTCTTCAATACGTCCCCACTCTCCTTGAATCACGACTACATCGTCAAGACGAATCGGTTGCGTTAATGCAATCTGCAACCCCGCAATTAAGTTACCCAGTACCGGCCGTGACGCGATACCGACGACCACACCCGCTACCCCAGCCGAAGCCAATAAGCTCGCGCCAAGCTGCCGCACATCAGGAAAAACCATCAATACAGAAGCAATACCCAGCACGACAATGACGACCATCATGCAACGCCCTAATACTTTTGCCTGCGTATGCACCCGCCGTTCATAGAGATTATCTTGCTTATCAATCGGGTGCATTAAGATAAAGACTTCACTCACTGCAGCCGATAGCCGCACGCCCAGCCAAGTTAGCATGCTAATAAGCAAGAGCGCGCTGATATCACGTACGACTAGAATCCAAGGTAACGTTTGCGGTGCCTCCCATAGCACCATCTGAATGGCAAAGAAGGCAAACACAAAACGCGTTGGCTGCTCGACATAGCGCAAAACCATAGAAAGAGCAGGCTGTGAGCGCACTAGCCTTCTCACCACTTTGAAACCAATCCGGTGCATAAGCAATGCCATCGCAAAAAAAGCAATCATTACTAAGATAGTACCCATCCAACTATAAAAGGTTTCACTCGGTATTACTTTGATAAAAGCAGGAATAGACATCGGCTCCTCTATTTAAAGCAAAGTACGGTTAAAGGTTTCTTGAAAAGTTAAAAACAGAATTTTTTAACTACTTCGTTGCTGACTTAAAAAGCGTAAAGAAGTTTTTGCTAGTTGTTGTACCAATAAATTCTTCTGTCTCGCCGCGTAACTGCGCGATAAAGCGAGCGGTGTGGCTCACAAATGCAGGTTCATTCGTTTTTCCACGATACGGCACGGGTGCTAGATAAGGAGAATCAGTTTCAATGAGTAAACGCTCAGCTGGTAAGCGTTTACTCACTTCCTGCAAATTACGTGCGCTTTTGAACGTCACAATGCCAGAAATCGAGATATAAAAATCGAGCGCAAGCGCTGCTTGCGCGACCTCCCACGTTTCAGTGAAGCAATGCATCACACCTTGAACCTGCTGTGCACCCTCTTCTTTCATAATGTTGATCGTGTCATCCGCGGCAGAGCGAGTATGAATAATGAGCGGCTTATTCACTGCTCGCGCGGCTCGAATATGGTTACGAAAGCGCTCACGTTGCCATTCCATTTCATCAACTGATCTGCCCTCAAGCCGATAATAATCAAGCCCTGTTTCACCTATCGCAATGACTTTTGGATGAGCTGCTAATTCAACGAGTTGTTCAACCGTTGGCTCCGTAACCTTTTCATAATCAGGGTGCACGCCAACAGAAGCATATAAATTGTCGTGCTCTTTAGCTAATGCTAATACTTGAGGGAACGTCTCCAGATCGACACTCACGCACAACGCATGCGTTACTGCATGCTCGCGCATATTCTGAAGTAATTGCGGTAACCGCTCGACTAGCCCTTCAAAATTGATATGGCAATGAGAATCAACAAACATCGATAACCTACAAAAAAATTAAGCAAACAAGACGTTAGAGAAAGCCTAAATGAGTTCCTAGGCATTAAAAATTGAGCGATAGGCTAACAGCAGCTCTTCAAACCATAAACGCGAATTTAGCGGATGGTTTTCTACTGCACGCTGCAAACTGACGGTGCGTGCATATTCGGTAAGTTTTAATAAATCGAGAGATTTTATACAGCGCTCAAGTGCGGCTGCTTCATCAGGGTAATAACGAAGGCGTTCGGCAGTCTTTAAAGCAGAAAGGTCATATAGCCAGCGTTGAAGCCAACCAAGCACCAACGCCGCCGGTGTCGTTTGTAACGCTTCAGCACAAGCGTAGATATCGCACTTTGCACCGGCTGCAAGTTGATCAAGCAAAAAACGGTGCCACTGTGTGAGATGTTTATTTTGCAAATAGTCGAGTGCGGCAAGCGGCGCTCCCCCTGCTTGAGCTAATGCAGCCGCTGCGACTCGCGGCTCAACGCCTTGTTTGTTTAGCCAGTCCAATGCTGGTGTTAACGCTGGCAAAGACATCGGCCAACGCTGGCAACGGCTAACAATTGTCGGGAGTAATCGATCAAAGTGTGTGCACACAAGTAAGAAGGCTACCTTCTGTGGAGGCTCTTCTAAGATTTTCAATAGTGCATTGGCGGCTGTGTGATTTAACGCCTCCGCTGGATGCAGCAAAACCACTCGCCAACCACCACGGTGCGCCCCGACAGAACAAAAATCGAGCAGGCTGCGGACCTGCTCGATTTTGATTTCTTTACTTGGTGCACGTGCTTTTTTAGTCGTCTCATTAGCAGCTTGATCTTTTTCTTGGGCTGCTTCCTCCAGCATATTCTCTGGGCAGACTAGCCGATAATCGGGGTGATTGCCTTGTGCGAGCCAATGGCACGCTGCGCACGTACCACAGGCTTGCCCATCTGCTGCCGGTGTTTCACACAGTAATGCGTGCGCAATAGCCGATGCAAAACTAACCTTGCCAATACCCGCAGGCCCATGCACTAACAATGCATGCGGCCAACGTGTGCGTAATGCTTGCAAATCTTGCCACTGTGTTTGATGCCAAGGATAAATCATGAATGGGCCATTCTTCGGCTAAAAAAACGCTGCACCAACCAAAAGCAAAGAATACCTTTGCTGCCGGTACGTGAGCGATGAATGTAAAAAAGAAACTGCAGTTAATTGTTCTGCAGATCCTAACGCATTCAGTACCTTTTTAATGTTTTCAAAGGAAGACGGGACGTTACTATAAGGTTATGCAAACCTTCTTTAACACTTCAGCCAGTTCTCGCTGAATTTCCGCAATACTACGGCTCGCATCGATCACGATAAAACGATCACTGGCTTCTTCAGCACGACGTAGATATTCAGCACGTGTACGGGTGAAAAACGCTGCAGATTCATTTTCAAATTTATCTGGCGCACGCACGGCTCCCCGTCGCTGTTGCGCAATTTCAAGTGGCACATCAAGCAGCACCGTTAAATCAGGTTGTATCTCGCTATGCACCCAGTGCTCTAACGTTTCGAGCTTATCGCGTGCTAACCCTCTGCCACCGCCTTGGTAAGCAAAAGTGGCATCGGTAAAACGATCAGATAATACCCAATCACCCCGCGCTAACGCTGGCTCAATCACCAGAGCAAGATGTTCACGACGCGCAGCAAACATCAATAGCGTCTCTGTTTCTAAATGCATCTTGCGCTGCAGTAGCAACTCACGCAGCGCCTCACCTAAAGGTGTCCCTCCTGGTTCTCGAGTTACGCTTAAACGCCGAGCGACAGTCGCTAACTTAGTTTTTAATTGCTCTGCGAACCAAGCGAGATGGGTCGTTTTGCCTGCCCCATCGATGCCCTCGAAGGTAATGAATTTGCCGCGTTCAGTCATGGTTTTAGACGAAGAATATATTTACTAACAGCGCGATTATGCTCAATTAGCGTATTAGAAAATTCACTCGATCCATCTCCGCGAGAGACAAAATAAAGCGCTTGGCTGACGGCCGGGTTTAACGCTGCCTCGAGCGATGCAGCACCGGGTAACGCGATAGGCGTTGGTGGCAAACCAACCCGTGTATAGGTGTTATAAATATGGTCCGTACGTAAATCTTCTTTAGAAATTTTGCCTTTATAACGTTGCGCCATGCCATAAATGATCGTGGGGTCTGTTTGCAGTGGCATACCAGCACGCAGTCGGTTAATTAAAACCGCCGCGACTAAAAAACGATCAGCCGGATAACCCGTTTCTTTTTCGACCAATGAAGCGACAATCAACGCTTCATATGGCGTTTTATAAGGCAGATTCGGCGCGCGTTTTTGCCAAGCTTGATCCAAGCGGCGCTTTGCCAACTCATAAGTTCGTTTATAAATGACTAGGTCACTTTCATCTTTATCAAAAAAATAAGTATTTGGAAAAAACAACCCTTCTGCTTTGTCTTCTGTTGCGCCAATTGCTTGCAGCAATTGCTTTTCCGTCATCCCAACCGTGTTGTGAATCAGCGCTGGATGTTGGTCAACTTCAGCTCGCATTTGGCTAAAAGTCCATCCTTCGATAATTTTTATCGCATATTGGTTAAACGCCGCCTCGCCGCGGGCAATTTTTTGCAAAATTGAATAAGGTGTAATGCCATCATAAAAAGCATAGTTACCCGCTTTCAAGTTAGTGGCTAAACCAAAGATTCGCCCAAGCAATTCAAAGAGCATAGCGTTAACTGGCAAATCACTTTTCTCAAGTTGCGCAGCCACTGCTCTGAGTGAAGCACCTGGTTTAATCGTCACCTCTAACGCATGGGTGCCGATGGTAAGCGGCGCAGTAGCCCAATAGCCAAACATACTACAGATAATGATCAGCAATGCTGCAGCAACAGCAAGACATTTTTTGATCAAAGGCAAATCGTCCAATTAATAACTCCGTACAATAATTCTCTAGGGAAGCGCTGAATAAATCGGGAGCAAGGCATGCCGACACAGACAGTACAGAGGTACGGCAAGGAGGCATAACGCCGCTCCCGGTTTATTCAGCGTTTCCCTAGGAAAGATCAGCTTTTTTTATTTCAATGCCATCAGCTTTTGATAGAACCTGTTTAGATTCTCCAAATACGTATTCTGCGCGCTTTAGGAAGGATTCAACAAACGTATTGGCTATATGGTCAAAAACGGGACCAATTAGTTTTTCAAGCAGCATATTAGAAAACTCATAGTGCAGACCAAATTCTATCTTGCACGCATCTTCACGCAATGGCTTAAAGCGCCAATATCCGGTAAATTTCTTAAATGGGCCATCAGTAAACTCCATCTCAATATACGTTGGCCGCTGATGTTTATTATGCGTAGCAAAATGCTGCCGGATACCTTTGAAGTTAATGTGAATCTTTGCCTCCATACCCATTTCATCATGCCGCTTCACTTCAACGCCACTACACCAAGGTAAAAAATAGGGATAGTTATTAACATCATTAACTAGGTCGAACATCTGCTCGGCCGCATAATGGACTAAAACAATTTTTTTAACCTCTGCCATTTTAGAAAACACGAAGTAAGATACAGAGATCGAGATACTGTATCGTTGCAAAAAAAAATTTATTGGGGGAATTAGGTTTTACATTAAGAGCCCGTTCAGCGTCTTCCTCGTAGCCTTGCCGTACTAATTTGTACTGTCTGCGCCGGCACAAGGGCGTCAGGGAGACGCTGGACAGGTTCTAAGGAATCTTTGCAAAGCTGATCAGACAAGTAACGTAAATTGCAAAGGCAGTATTTTACTGCGTCACTGAGCTTTCAGGTTTTGTTAAATCATCAGCCAACGCTATTTAAGGAAGTTCTACCTGAACTTAGCGCAAAAAATCCTGTGCCGCCATTACAATAAGCGTTTGCCGTAAGGTAGACCTTCAAGCCATCTTAACGCCGTACCCTGTTTGCCAATTTTGAATTATGAGTATTGTTGATAATAAAAAAGCCTTTTTTGATTATTTCATCGAAGAGCGCTATGAAGCCGGTCTTGTTCTCGAAGGATGGGAAGTGAAGGCAATTCGAGCGGGTCGCGCACACATTAAAGAAGGCTATATTTACGTGAAAGATAACGCCCTCTTTCTAATTGGTGCGCATATTAGCCCATTGCCCGCTGCTTCGACGCATGTAAAGCCAGACCCAGTGCGCACCCGCAAGCTATTACTACACGCTGGTGAAATTAAAAAATTAATTGGCAAAACTGAGCAGCGCGGCTATACATTAGTGCCGCTCAATTTGCATTATGCAAAAGGGCGCGTGAAATGCGAGGTGGGTTTAGCTAAAGGTAAGAAGCTCCATGACAAGCGTGAGACTCAAAAAGAGCGCGATTGGCAACGCGAAAAAGCACGTCTATTACGCAGCTCGTAGGTTGGGGTGAGGAACGAACCCCAACATGATTACCGATACTCCCTCCTCCTTGAGATTGTGAGCAAACGCTAAGTGGAAACGTTTTCTGGTGCCACCGATTCAGCCCATTGCCCTATTCTCTTAATGTCAATTTTCAAAAAACGATTTATGCAACTCGCCACCTGGAATGTTAATTCACTCAAAGTACGTTTACCGCATGTTATAGCTTGGTTAGAAACGCATCCCGTTAACGTTTTGTGTTTGCAAGAAACTAAGGTATGCGATGAACTATTCCCAGTTGAAGCTTTACAGACAATAGGCTATCGCAGCCTTTTTGCGGGCCAGCGCACCTATAACGGTGTCGCGCTACTCGTGCGCGAAGGTGCATTAATCGATGAGGCCAATGTTTTGCGCCAACTACCAGGCTTTATCACTGATCAACAACGTTTAATCGCTGCCACGGTAAATGGGGTACGTGTGATATCGGCCTACTTCCCGAACGGTCAAGCGCCAGAGAGCGAAAAATTCATCTATAAGATGCAATGGCTTGCTGCGCTACACAACTGGCTTAAAGACGAAATGCTGCACCATCCACAACTTGCTTTGTTGGGGGACTTTAATATCGCTCCTGAAGATCGAGATGTACATAATCCAGAAGCCTGGATTGGACAAAATCTCGTCTCTCCTGAAGAGCGCGCGGCTTTTATGCAGCTCACTGCACTTGGCCTAGTCGATGTATTTCGACAATTTGAGCAGCCAAGCGATCTGTATAGCTGGTGGGACTATCGACAAGGTGCATTTCGGCGCAACGCTGGACTGCGAATTGATCATATCCTTCTCTCGTCATCAATTGCCTCTACCTGCGCACGCTGCGAAATCGATAAAACGCCGCGCAGCTGGACGCAGCCGTCTGATCATGTGCCCGTGATAGCTGAATTTTCTCTTTAAAAAGATAGCTTATGCGTTGTAGTAACAAGTTTTAGTTAATGGCATAAATAATGCAAAAACACTCAGCTGAGCGTTATTGGAATGAAGCAATTAATAAGAAAAATTCTTTCAAATAATTGGGGAATTCGTATGAAATTATTTCAAGAATTTAAAAAATTTGCGGTCAAAGGCAATGTCATTGACCTAGCAGCCGGTGTGATTATCGGCGGAGCTTTCTCTACTATTGTGAATTCAGCTGTTAAAGATTTAATTATGCCTATTGTTGGGCTTGCCACTGGGGGCATTGATTTTTCCCAAAAATTTATCAGGCTAGGTGAGATACCCGCTACCTTCAAAGGTAACCCAATGTCTTTTCAAGATTTGCAAAAAGCAGGTGTAGCGGTATTTGGCTATGGGAGTTTTATTACGGTCTCGATCAATTTTATTATTCTGGCGTTTATTGTTTTTTTGATGGTTAAATTCATTAATAAAATACAGCCAGATGATCTTAAAGCAGCTGTTGTACCGGAAGACACAAGATTATTACGCGAAATTCGGGATGCGCTTACTGATTCTAAATCGAAAGCGACCAAATAATTGATATCAAATGAATGGTACTGGCAGAATAAGAAAAGCTTAGAAAGTGCCTCAAAACTCCAAAAGTCAAGCGTACCTTTCCTGCCAGTACACTAGTACCCAATAAAAACAGAGAGAAGTGTTAGTTGCTTTTTCTGCCGCCCGAGAGGTCTTGTGAAGGTTTCTTATTTTTTCCCAACAGGCGGCGTATCGCGCCTAAATACCCAGCGTGAGGCATCTGAGACTTCTGGCGCGAACGCATACCCTTCTTCGTTAAATCCTTGCAACTGTTGTGGATCACCAATGCGATTAAGAATCGCATAACGTGCCATTAAACCGCGCGCACGTTTTGCATAAAAACTAATCACTTTGTATTGCCCTTTCTGCAGATCTTCAAATACTGGAGTAATCACCGAAGCCTTAAGCTGCTTTGGCTTGACCGATTTGAAATACTCGACTGAAGCTAAATTAATCACGTTTGCAGCTCCCCCATTTTCTTCCAGCTGTTTATTGAGTGCAGTAGTAATAAGCTCGCCCCAAAAAGCGTATAAATCTTTGCCGCGCTTGGTGGCTAAACGTGTTCCCATTTCAAGACGATAAGGCTGCATCCAATCGAGGGGCCGCAATACACCATATAGACCAGACAGAATCCGCAAATGATCCTGTGCATAAGCTAAGTCATCGGCAGATAAGGTAGGCGCTTGAAGTCCTTCATAAACATCGCCGTTAAATGCCAATAATGCTTGTTTAGCATTCTGTGCAGTAAATTTTGTTGACCAATTGGCATAGCGTTCTACATTCAAATTAGCTAACGCTTCTGAGATTTCCATCAAACTGCCTAAATCTGCTGCTGAAAATTTACGTAAATAGCTAACTAATTCAGCCGCTTCATCAATAAAAATAGGAAATGTGTGGGACGTAGTTTGGGCAGGCGTCTGATAGTCTAGTGACTTGGCCGGAGATAAAACAATGATCATGTTCGTTAAGCTATAGAAGATTTATATAAGAACCTGCCTAGGTTTCTCTGGTGGCCCCGCGTCGCTGCAGACAGTACAACTAGTGCGGCAAGGAGGCGCAAGGGAAAGCATGAACGGGCTCTAAGCACAAGGATTTCATCATGATCGACGTATACAGCTGGACCACACCAAATGGACAAAAAGCACTCATCATGCTTGAGGAATGCGAGCTCGAGTATCAAATCTATCCAATCAATATCGCAACAGGTGCACAATTCAGCTCTGCCTTTCTTGCGATTAATCCAAATAACAAAATTCCCGCGATTGTCGACCAACAAGGGCCTAACCATCAACCGCTAACGTTGTTTGAGTCAGGCGCGATCCTTATTTATTTGGCTGAGAAAGCTAAACGCTTTCTCCCCACTGAACCAGGCAGTTACTATCACACGATTCAATGGCTGATGTTCCAGATGGGAGGGCTTGGGCCGATGCTTGGACAGAATCATCATTTCCGTCTATTTGCCCCTGAAAAAATTGATTACGCTATTGATCGCTATACAAAAGAAACGCAGCGTTTATATGGCGTTTTAGATAAGCAATTAGCTAACCGTCAATATCTTGTTGGCGATGAATATACGATTGCTGATATCGCTTCTTTCCCCTGGATAAACAGCTGGCAAAAGCAAGGTATTGAACTTGATGATTTCGCCAACGTTAAACGCTGGCATACGCAAATAGCGCAACGCGACGCAGTCAAACAAGCGATTGAGAAATTGGCAAAAGCCTGCCAGCCTAAGTAAAGTATTAAATAAACGTTATTTCAGAGAAGTGTATCAAGCGAGTATTGGTTGGATAGAATTTTTTCTAACCAGAATACGCCTATTATTGTCTTAACATCACTGATTACCCCTACCCTTACCCACTCGCTAAGCTGGGCGACATTAGTGATAAAAGTTTCGAGAAATTCACCTTGATCGAGTTTGCGCTCACCTTCAATCAAACCACGCGCTAAGTAAAGGTCAATAAATTCGGTCGAATAAGAAATGACAGGATGAATACGCGTTAAGCGAATCAATTCACGAGCGCGATAGCCCGTTTCTTCTTCTAGCTCGCGCTGCGCACACTGGAGCGGATCTTCGTTGGGGTCTAATTTACCAGCAGGAAATTCCAACATAACCTGCGAGATTGGATAACGATATTGGCGCTCCATTAACACACGCTGATCATCAAACAGCGGAATAATCATCACAGCGCCAGGGTGCTCAATGTATTCACGTGTAGCCGTCGTACCATCAGGTAGGCGCACGCGATCACGCTTTATATTGAGAAAATCACCTTGATAAACCGCTTCACCCTCTAAGCGAGTCTCAATTAAATGGGTATCGCTAGCGTGGACTATTTTTTTACTCATCAACGTCACGCACGTTTAACTAGATAGCAGAAAGTAAAACCGGGAAAGGCTAGCACTAAAAACAAGCTAAAAGTAACGATGTAAAACTGCCAGCCTTGTGCGAATACATTGCCTAAGCGTGCTTCAAGCGCATAACTTAAAAGGCGCATCAGGCAATACAGTATGCTGAGTTCGGCCAAGCGCCAAGCGATGGGCTTACTTTTCCTACGCAGTGGGACAAATGCGAATAGACGCTGATTCAAAAAAGGTAAATTCGCAAAAACTATCGCCACCAATAAAAGCAACCAAGCTGACGCATGCATTCGTTAAACCATCAAGAAATTAATGTTTGTTGAATTGAACGCAAGCAAAGCGACATCAATGGTCCAGGCAGAATACCTAAAGCGAGCACAGCCAAGCCATTCACGGTTAATAAAGTTTGGGAGCCACGACACACAGTAAGTGGAACTGACTGTATGGGGGCATCAAAGTACATCAGCTTAACAATACGCAGATAATAAAACGCACCGCACAAAGAAGTGAGAACTGCAAGCACGGCTAACCCGGTAAAGCCTGCATTAACAACTGCTTCTAACACCGCAAACTTCGCATAAAAACCAGCGGTTGGTGGAATACCAGCTAATGAAAACATCATCACTAGCATCACAAACGCAAGTGCTGGGTTACGTTGGCTTAAACCTTTCAAATCATCAATGTGGTCGGCTTCAAAGTCGCGTTGCGCAAGTCGCAAGATGACGCCAAACGCACCTAGCGTAGTAATTAAATACACCAGGCTATAAAACATTGCAGAGCTATAGGCATTTTGTGCACTTTCTGCACGCCCATTAATCACGCCAGAAAGTAATGCCAGCAAGATAAAGCCCATATTCGCAATCGCTGAATAAGCAAGCATTCGCTTCACATTTTTTTGCATGATCCCGGCTAGATTACCGACGATTAATGACAGCGCAGCAGGAATAATCAGCATTTGCTGCCAGTTAACAGCCAGGGGCAATAAGCTACTAACGAGAAGGCGCAGGCTCCAAGCAAAAGTAGCGACTTTTGGCCCGCCGCCGGTCAATAAAGTCATCGCGGTAGGCGCGCCGTGATAAACATCCGGCACCCACATATGAAATGGCACCGCCCCCAATTTAAAGGCAATGCTCGCTACGATAAAAATTAAACCGAATAACAGCGCGGTGTAATTGAAGTAGCCAGTTGCTATCGCACGGAATACTTCAGCCACATCAAGCGAGCCGGTCGCACCGTATAGCATCGAAATACCGTACAACAAAAAGCCTGATGCAAGCGCGCCAAGCACATAATATTTAAGTGCAGCCTCAGCTGATAAAGTCGATTTGCGCCGCAACGCAATCATCGCGTACAGCGACAAAGACATCAGCTCTAAGCCTAGATACAGGATCAAGAAGTGGTGCCCAGAAATCATCACCAATTGACCGAGCAATGAAAACAAAGCGATCAAAATAAAGTTGCCATTTAACAGATCGCGTTGTTCCAAATATTGGCGTGCATATATGAGCGACGCAGCAAAACCCACGCTAACAAATGCTTTCATTACGCTAGCAAACGCATCAATCACGACCATATTGGAAAAGAAATAATAAGATCGTGGCTGCAAAGCTAACACTGCATAACCCGCTGCACTGATCAGCGCAGCCCAGATGGCAATAGCATATGTGATGCGACTTTTTGCTTCGCATTTCTCGGCTCGCACCACCTCATTAACGCAAGCTAATAATGTGGCTAGCAGCAGGAAAACGTCCGGCCATAAAACACTTAGAGGAGTATCAAACATTGTCCTTAATCCTTCCTACGGCAATTTCGAAATACTGGTATGAGACAGAAGATGGCTTATCGAAGCATGCATCTTATCGGTCACAGGTTTTGGATAAATCCCCATCAATAAAACCAGTATTGCTAACGAGAGCAGCATATAAAACTCTCGACGGCTTAAATCAGTCAGCTTTGCAACCCTCTCGTTGGCAATCGGTCCGAATTGCACTCGCTTCACCATCCAAAGTGTATAAGCTGCGCCTAAAATCAATGTAAGTGCAGCACCGAGACCAATCCAGAAATTAAATTTCACCGCAGCGAGGATAACCAAAAATTCCCCAACAAAACCCGATGTGCCAGGCAAACCTGCATTCGCCATCGCAAAGAGCACGGAAAAAGCAGCAAATTTTGGCATCACATTCACCACACCGCCGTAGTCTGCAATCAAGCGCGAATGCATACGGTCGTAGAGCACACCGATACACAAAAACATTGCACCGGATACTAAACCGTGCGAAACCATCTGCACCACGGCCCCTTCCATGCCTAATGAATCGAACATGAAAAAGCCCAGCGTCACAAATCCCATATGCGCAATCGATGAATAAGCGACGAGCTTTTTCATATCAGCTTGTGCCAACGCGACCAAGCCAATATAAATCACCGCGATCAGCGATAACGTAATCATGAATGGCGCGAAGAAATGGCTTGCATCAGGTGCGATGGGCAGTGAAAAACGCAAGAAACCGTAAGCACCCAATTTCAACATAATTGCTGCCAACACAACTGAGCCCCCTGTCGGCGCTTCTACGTGAGCATCAGGCAACCAGGTGTGCACCGGCCACATCGGCACCTTAACGGCGAATGCCATAAAGAACGCGATAAACAGCAGTATCTGCGGCGTCATTGCAAGCGGTAACTGATGCCATGCAGCAAGCTCAAATGTTCCCGATTTGACATACAAATAAAGTAACGCAACCAACGTCAACAGCGAGCCTAACAACGTATAAAGGAAAAATTTAAACGCTGCATATACCCGCCTTGGGCCACCCCATATACCAATGATCAGGTACATCGGAATCAGCGTGGCTTCAAAGAATATGTAGAACAGCAATCCGTCTTGGGCGAGGAATGCACCATTCATTAAGCCAGACAGAATTAAGAACGCTGCTAGATACTGCGTTAACTTCTCAGTCACCCCAACCCATGCGGCGACCACGACAAACACTGTGATCAACGCTGTCAATAAAACCAGCCATAACGAGATGCCGTCTACGCCCAAATAGTAATGAACGTTAAAACGCGTAATCCAATTTACCTTCTCAACAAATTGGAGCGCGGCCGTATTGGCATCAAAATAATTGAGCAACGGCAGCGTGACGAGCAAACCAAGGATTGCTCCTAATAGAGCAAAACGTTTAGCGCAAGCAGGACGTTTATTCGCATCAATAGCGAGCACAGCAATGCCAAATACAATAGGCACCCAGATCGCTAAACTGAGAAGCGGAAAAGATTGCATGTTTATTCCTTAACCTATTGAATGAATTTATTGGGGACCCATCGCAACAAACAGCGTCAGTCCAACAAGTAGACCAGCAATCATCACCAGCGCGTACTGGTAGAGATAGCCCGACTGCCACGAACGAATGGTGCTTGCTATGCGTGTAGCGAGCCGAGCGCTGCCATTCACAATGCCATCAATAATGGCCTGATCGCTTTCTTGCCACAGTCTTTTACCGAGCGCCACCGCTGAACGCGCAAACAAAAATTCATTAAGCTTATCGAGGTAATACTTATTCTCAAGCACGTTATGAAAATCGGCAAAACGACGACGCACAGCAGCTGGGAAATCTGGACGCTTTAAATAAAAGAGCCAAGCGACGAACACCCCGGCGCAAGCGAGCCAGATTGGCAGCGTATAGATCGAATGCGCTGCCATTTCAAACCAACCATGAAACGCTTCACGCATTTCTGCAAGCGCCTGATGCTTGTCACTGATAAAGATCACTTTGCTAAAAGCGATGCCGTGTGCAAAGAAATCGCCATATAACAAAGGTTGAATCGCAAGCGCGCCAATAAATATCGTAGGAATCGCCAGCAAAATTAACGGCAGCGTAATCACGCTTGGAGATTCATGCGGTTTATGCGAGGCGTGGTCATGATGATGATCATCTGTAGCCTGATGATGTGCATGAGCACTATGCTCCGTGTCAAAACGCTCTTTTCCATGGAATACTAGAAAGACCATACGGAATGAATACAGCGCGGTAACAAAAACACTCGTAATAACGGCAAAGGTGGCAAAACCAGCACCTGGCAAATGGGATTCTCTAACGGCTTCGATAATTGAATCTTTTGAGTAAAAACCAGAGAAGAATGGCGCTCCAATTAGGGCCAGCGAGCCAATGAGTGAGGTGAGCCAAGTAATTGGCATATATTTGGCGAGCCCACCCATTTTGCGCATATCTTGTTCATGGTGCATGCCAACAATCACTGAGCCAGCAGCCAAGAATAGCAACGCTTTAAAAAATGCATGCGTCATCAAATGAAAGATCGCTGCAGGATAAGCGGAAGCGCCTAAAGCAACTGTCATGTATCCAAGCTGTGAAAGGGTTGAGTAAGCCACAACACGCTTGATATCGTTTTGCACAACACCCAGCAGCCCCATAAACAGCGCAGTGATTGCGCCTATTACCATCACAAATGACAACGCTGTATCTGACAGTTCAAACAGCGGTGACATACGCGACACCATAAAAATACCGGCTGTGACCATCGTCGCTGCGTGAATTAACGCAGAAATAGGTGTCGGACCTTCCATCGAATCAGGTAGCCACACATGCAAGGGGAACTGTGCGGATTTACCCATCGCACCGATAAATAAGCAAATACAAGCAACCGTTAAAAGATTCCATTGCGTGCCTGGAAAAGTCAACGCAGCCAAAGTTTCACGTTGTGCGAAAATAGATTCATAGTTGAGTGAGCCAACATGAGCCGCGATTAAACCAATCCCTAAAATAAAGCCAAAGTCACCTACTCGATTAACCAAAAAAGCTTTCAGATTCGCGTAAACAGCGCTTGGACGGGTATACCAGAAACCAATCAGCAAATAAGACACTAAGCCAACGGCTTCCCAACCGAAGAAGAGTTGCAAGAAATTGTTGCTCATCACGAGCATCAACATTGCAAAAGTAAATAGGGAGAGATAAGAGAAGAAACGCTGATAACCCGCGTCATCATGCATATAACCAATGGTGTAAATATGCACCATCAACGAAACAAAGGTCACCACGCACATCATCAACGCGGTTAATGAATCGATCAAAAAGCCAATTTCAAATTTAATGCTCCCCACTGGCGTAGGTACTTGCATCCATTCATAGAGCGTCGCGTTATACGCGGCCCCATTTAGCACAGCAATAAAGACAATCGCTGAGAGCACAAAAGCGAGCGCTACGCCGGCAATCGCCACCGTATGCGCTCCTTTACGTCCAATACTTTTGCCAAACAAGCCAGCTATCAGCGAACCTGCTAACGGGCTGAGAGGAATGGCAGAAAGCAAAGCGGAATTAAGCATCATTACCATAATAGCTTGGGTACGTTACGCGTAAAGGAAAGCCCGTCATGCGCATAGTTTGCATGGCGGGCGCATATCAATTAGTTTGTTTTAAAACGTGTTCAACATCTTGCTGACAGTATTTGGCTCGCTGCAAAAGCGCTAACCTTTAAGTTGATCAAATGCTTTTGCATCAACCGTATCGAACTTACGAAACATGGTTACCACAATCGCTAGGCCAATTGCTGTTTCAGCCGCAGCAACGGCAAGGATAAAGAAGACAAAAACTTGTCCTTGTAAGTCATCCAGAAAATGCGAAAACGCGACGAAATTGGTATTCACAGCAAGCAGCATCAGCTCAATTGCCATCAAAATAACAATCATATTGCGGCGATTTAAAAATATACCGACCACACCGATCGAAAACAGCATCGCGCTGAGGATCAGGTAATGTGACAGGGTAAACATATACGCTCCAGTTCCGAACATTTACGCATTAGGCGTAGGGTCTAATGTTTCTTGTGTATTTTCTTTCTCAGCTTGCATTTTGACGAGCCGCACGCGGTCTGCTCGAGTCGCGCGCAACTGCTCAGAGGCATCGATGCGTTTACGGTCTTTTCCGTGACGTAACGTCAGCGCTAACGCCGCAAGAATCGCCACGAGCAATACAAGTCCGACGATTTCAAAAGCAAAGATATAGTCAGAGTAGATCAGCTTACCCAATATACGTGTATTTGAATAATCGGCTCCACCACTGTGCTGTGCTGCGCGTGTTGTGGTCGTCGCACCATAGCTATGCCACAAGATCAACCCTGTCTCAACAACCAACAAGCTACCTATACCAGCGGCAAGCGGTGCAAAGCGCTTAAAATCTTGCCGCAACGTGCTCGTTTGAAAATCAAGCATCATCACGACAAATAAGAACAGCACCATCACTGCGCCTACATAAACTAGCACCAGCAAAATCGCCAGAAATTCTGCTTGTAATAACATCCACAGTGCAGCTGCATTAAAGAAAGCTAGCACTAAGAACAACGCCGACTGCACCGAATCAGGCGCGCTCACGACGCGCACAGCTGAGAACAATAGCAAGAGCGCAAAGAAGTAAAACAAAAAATTAGTAAATTCCATCTTTAAAACTCACTTATCTCTCACTTATTTATATGGTGCATCAGCGGCTTTGGCTGCTGAAATTTCAGCCTCGTAGCGGTCGCCAACTGCGAGCAGCATTTCTTTTGTGAAATAAAGATCGCCGCGTTTTTCGCCGTGATACTCCAACATCTGCGTCTCAACAATCGCATCGACTGGACAACTTTCTTCGCACAGACCGCAGAAGATACATTTTGTCAGGTCGATGTCATAGCGCGTGGTACGGCGCGTATTATCAGCACGCTGTTCTGATTCAATGCTAATGGCTAACGCTGGGCAGACTGTTTCACATAATTTGCAAGCGATGCAGCGCTCTTCTCCGTTCGGATAGCGACGTAATGCATGCAGTCCACGAAAGCGTGGTGATATCGGTGTTTTCTCATCTGGAAATTGCACCGTCACTTTTCGCTTAAACAAATACTTTCCGGTGAGAGATAGCCCTCGAAATAATTCAAGCAGCAGGAAGCTACCGAAAAATTTTTTAATTCTAGTCCACATCATTTAATCCATCTTCTGATTGGCGGCACGTCATATTTCACGACGTGCTTCTTCTCATTTATGCTTACAGAACGCTTGCCCTATTTCCAAATATTCCAAGGCGACATAATCCAAAAACCCACGCCGACAAGCCACACAACCGACAGCGGAATAAAAATTTTCCAAGCCAAGCGCATAATTTGATCATATCGATAACGCGGAAACGTAGCGCGTGCCCAAATAAATACTGACAACAAGAAAAAGACTTTCAGCGCAAGCCAGAAAAAGCCAGGTACCCAATCAAGTAAACCAAACGGTGCATCCCATCCGCCGAGGAATAAGGTCGCTGCAATGGCGGAGATAACAATCATATTGATATATTCAGCGAGGAAGAAAAGTGCAAACGCCATCCCTGAATATTCGACCATATGCCCCGCTACAATTTCAGATTCACCTTCGACCACATCAAACGGATGCCGGTTCGTTTCCGCGATGCCAGAAATAAAATATATGCCAAAAATAGGAAGCAATGGCAGCCAATTCCACGACAGGAAATTTAACCCCAGGCTTGCAAATATCCCACGTTGCTGTGAATGGACAATTTCCGATAGATTAAGACTGCCTGAGGTCATCAATACCACCGCCAGCGCAAACCCCATCGGAATTTCATACGAGACCATTTGTGCGGCTGCACGCATCGCGCCAAGCAGCGCATACTTTGAGTTAGACGCCCAACCCGCGAGAATCACGCCATAAACACCCACTGACGAGATCGCCATCACATAGAGTAAACCTGCGTTGATATTGCCTAGCACGGCTTCTGGTTGAAAAGGAATCACCGCCCAGACAGCAAAAGCAGGCGCCACCGTCATAATGGGGGCAATAGCGTAAAGCCAGTGCGTTGCTTTAGCAGGTGAAATCACTTCTTTTAACAGCAACTTCAACACATCAGCAATCGGCTGCAACAAGCCACGCGGCCCAACACGATTTGGCCCAAGCCGTACATGCATCCAGCCGATTAACTTGCGCTCCCATAAAATCAAATAAGCCACGCTTAATAGCAAGCAAAGCACTAAAACTAGAATCCGTGCCACCGTCCAGACAGTCGGCCAAGCCGCGCCAAGCACATGCTCACCAAAAGCATGAATCGCATTCAACCCACTCATTTAAGCCATTTCCAAATGATAAAAAAGTTTTTCTACACCTTAGAGCCTGTTAGGCCGAATAAGACTGCGTAGGCAAATAAACAGAAGATATGCTGCCCTCTCTGCCTGATGCCGCACTCCCTCTATTTACTTAGAACTCATTCCATCAATGCCTGAAAGGCCGTGATCGGGGGTCGGGCGGTGCTCGGCATCCTCATGTACGTCCAGTACACTCCGGTTCCTCCGCTCCGGCCTCCCCCCGCTGACAACCTTTTAGACATTGATGAAACAAGTCCTAGTCATTTATCCTAAGCTGCTTTTTCTATTTGCACTTCCCCAAACAAGCTGCCAAGTTTTGCCGAGGCACTGGTTGCGGCGCTCACACGTACAACTTTCGGTGATAAACGTGCATCATGTATGGCCGGCATCATGACCGAATGTTGGCCTTGCCGCACGCATACAATGTCGCCATCTTTTAGTCCAAGGTCCTCAAATAGAGTAGAAGGAAGCGCAACAAATTGCGCATTTCTAGCTGATTTGGTTAACTGCAATGAAGCAGCACGACGTACCAATGGATCGGCTTGATAAATTGGCACATCAGCCAAACGCTCAAACGCCTGAGCAGGTACAGATTGACGTTGAGCATAGTTAGCAGTGAATGCTACGCCAAGCGGTGCTCTTGCCTCTTCGATGTTATTTGACAAAAGTCGAACAAAATCTTCACCAATTTGCTTGAGTGCGTCAGCGCGCACTTGCTCAACAGACTCATAAGCGAAGCCCGGCAAATTTAATAAACTGCCTAATGCACGCAAGATTTTCCAGCCTGGGCGTGTTTCGCCAAGTGGCCTTGCTACGCCATTAAAGCTTTGCAATGTACCTTGTGCATTAACAAAAGACCCCGCCGTTTCAGTAAACGGTGCGGTGGGCAGAACCAAATGTGCGTAATCCTGATGTGGCTTAAAGGCTGTAAAGCTTACAACTAACTCTGCCTGTGCAAGTGTAGCTAGCGCTTGTGCTGAATCTGCCAAATCATATTCAGGCTCGACATTAAAAAGTAGGTAGGCTTTACGAGGTTTCTTAAAGACATCAATCGCATTAAGCCCTCCCCTTCCCGGGGTTAGTCCAATTAAATGAGCGCCAGTAGTATTAGCGGCCTCAGTCAAAAAGCCTAACGTAGCACCCGCATTGTCAGCCAACCACTGCGCGGCTTCATGCAATAAGCTGAAGTCCGGATGCGCAAGCGCAGCGTTACCAAGCAAAACTGCGCGATTTGTTCCTTCGCTCAACGCATGCGCAACTGCCTGCGCAGTTGACGATGGAGTAACGTGAGCAAACGCGTCCGGCACGGCGATCCCTTTGGCTTGAGCAAACGCAACAACGATCCCTGCCAGCTCATCTAACCAAGCAGATGGAGCTGCAACTATGCATTGTGCATTAGGAATCAGCGCATCATCTTCGAGCGCATTCAACAAATAAAGCTGTGCGCCGTTCTTTGCTGCTTGCCGTAAACGTGCGGCCAACAGAGGATGATCACGGTTCAAGAAAGAACCGATGACAAGCGCACTATCTAGGTTAGCTAACTCGGGAATAGGCATACCCAGCCATGGTGAACCTTGTAGGGAAGCCCGAAAGTCGGTTTGACGCAGCCGGAAGTCAACGTTAGCGATGCCTAGCTGGGTGCTTAGCTGCTTAAGTAAAAATAACTCTTCAAGCGTACTGTGAGGGCTTGCCAAAATAGCTATTGAATCTGGTCCATGCTCACGTTTAAGTGCATCTAACTGCTCAACCAAAATCGACAGCGCGTCTTGCCAACCGAGCTTATGCCAAGCGTCTGCTTGCTTAACCATGGGTTGGGTTAAACGCTCTTCACTATTCAAACCTTCGTATGAAAAACGGTCTTTATCTGACAGCCAGCATTCGTTGATTGCTTCATTTTCAAGAGGCAATACGCGCATTACGCGATGCTGTTTGACTTGCACGATGAGATTGGCTCCCACACTGTCATGTGGGCTAATTGACTTGTAGCGGGTGAGCTCCCAATTGCGGGCGCTATAACGGAATGGCTTGGAGGTCAGCGCACCGACTGGGCATAAATCAATCATATTGCCCGATAGTTCAGAATCAACTGAGTGTCCAAGAAAAGAGGTAATTTCTGAGTGCTCGCCACGCCCAAGCATCCCCAGCTCCATCACACCGGCAATTTCCTGCCCAAAGCGCACGCAACGGGTGCAATGAATACAGCGTGACATCTCTTCTGCTGAGATCAATGGCCCAAGTTGCTTATGGAATACCACCCGCTTTTCTTCTTGATAACGTGACTGTGATTTGCCATAACCTACGGCCAAATCTTGCAATTGACACTCACCACCTTGGTCGCAAATAGGACAGTCAAGTGGATGGTTAATCAATAGAAATTCCATCACTGCTTGCTGGGCTTTGAGTGCCTTTTCAGAGCGCGTTCTTACGACCATGCCATTTGAGACGGGAGTCGCGCAGGCAGGCACGGCCTTCGGCATTTTCTCCACCTCAACCAGACACATCCGGCAGTTAGCCGCAATGGTCAATTTTTTGTGATAGCAAAAATGCGGAATATAGGTGTTGAGCTGCTGTGCAGCTTGAATCACCATTGTGCCTTCAGGCACTTGAATTTTTTTGCCGTCTACTTCTAATTCAACCATGATAAGGCCGTCTCAAAAATTCTGTACTAAATAAAAGCAAAGGCGTTCCTGACTGGCAAGCGATATTTCGCAAGGAGCTCTAACTCAGAACAATAGGATGAGCATTTGCCACGAAATTCAATAACTGTGAGGAAATTTTAAGAACCTATTTAACGTCTTCCTGATAACTTTCCGCCGCCGGCAGTACAGACTAAATACAACAAAGCGGAGTAAACGCACAAAGGAGAACCTAAACAAGTTCTAAGCAGCTACCGTTTCCTCAAAAGCCATAGCTGATGTCAAGCAGCGTTTATGCTCGACGTGATACTCAAATTCATTCCAAAAATGCTTAAGCATTCCTTGAACCGGCATCGCTGCAGCATCACCAAGTGCGCAAATTGTGCGGCCCATGATATTGCCTGCGACTGAATTGAGTAGATCAAGATCTTCCGGGCGCCCCTGGCCGTGCTCGATACGTTTAACGATCCGATAAAGCCAACCGGTCCCTTCACGGCACGGTGTACATTGCCCACAGGATTCTTCGTAATAGAAATACGAAAGGCGCAACAACGCACGTACCATGCAGCGGGTTTCATTCATCACAATGACAGCACCCGAACCAAGCATCGAGCCAGCTTTGGCAATCGAATCGTAGTCCATATCGGTTTGCATCATCAGGTTGCCCGGCACCACAGGAGCTGATGAGCCACCTGGTATAACTGCTTTAATCGCTTTGCCATCGCGCATGCCACCAGCAAGTTCAAGCAAAGTGGAAAAAGGCGTACCTAGTGGCACTTCATAATTGCCCGGCTGATTAACGTCGCCTGACACAGAGAAGATTTTTGTACCGCCGTTGTTAGGCTTGCCCATTTCTAAATAATTTTGTGGGCCAACTGACAATAAAAAAGGAACCGCTGCAAAGGTCTCAGTATTATTAATCGTCGTAGGCTTGCCGAATAAACCAAAGCTTGCTGGGAAAGGCGGCTTAAAGCGTGGTTGACCTTTTTTGCCTTCAATCGATTCAAGCAATGCAGTTTCTTCACCGCAAATGTAAGCACCATATCCATGATGCGCATGCAATTCGAATGAAAAATCTGAGCCACAAATTTGTTTGCCTAAATAGCCAGCTGCCCTCGCCTCTTCCAGCGCGGCTTCAAAACGCTCGTAAACTTCCCAAATTTCGCCGTGAATATAGTTATAGCCAACAGTAACACCCATCGCATACGCACCAATTGCCATTCCTTCAATCAACGCATGCGGGTTATAACGCAGAATATCGCGGTCTTTAAATGTACCTGGCTCACCTTCGTCTGAGTTACAAACGATATATTTCTGGCAGGGTAACTGGCGCGGCATAAAGCTCCACTTCAAACCAGTTGGAAAACCTGCACCACCGCGCCCCCGCAAACCAGACGCTTTAACTTCAGCGATCACTTGCTCAGGCGGAATTTTTTCATTCAAGATGCGGCGTAGTTGTTGATAACCACCTCGCACTTCGTAGTCTTTAAGATGCCAATTCTCGCCATTTAACTGGGCAAGAATGAGTGGCTGTATGTGGCGTCCATGTAAGCATGTCATGAGGCCAGCTCCTTGGATTGCGATAACTCCTCAAGCAATTGGTCAATTTTTTCGCGGCTCATCCAGCTGCACATCCGCGTGTTATTGACAAGTAGCACCGGCGCGTCGCCGCAAGCGCCCATGCATTCACCTTCCTTGAGGGTAAATTGGCCGTCTGGTGTAGTTTGATTAAAGTCGATGCCAAGCTTGCTTTTCAGATAGTCGGCAGCATCCGTCGCGCCGGAGAGCGTACAAGGCAGATTCGTACAAACGGTGATTTTGTGACGACCGACGGGCGTTGTTTGATACATCGTATAAAAAGTTGCCACTTCCTGAACGGCAATGGTTGGCATCTTTAAATACTCGGCAACAAATTGCATGATTTCGGCAGAGAGCCAGCCGTGCTCGCCCTGAGCAATGGCAAGCGCTGCCATCACGGCAGACTCTCGTCGATCAGGCGGATATTTTGCAACCGCAGCATCAATTTTCTGTAAGGATTCAGCACTAAGCATTTTTAAGCGTGACTCTTCTTTATCAAAGCGATCTTTATTACCCACGTTTTACCGTGTAGCTTTAAGAACCTGTTTAGGCTCTCCCTTATCGATCTATTTCGCCAAATACAATATCTTGTGTCCCGATAATCGTAACCGCATCAGCAATCATATGGCCTGTTGCCATTTCATTTAGCGCGGACAAATGAGCAAAACCTGGCGCACGGATCTTCAAACGATAAGGTTTGTTCGCGCCATCTGAGACCAAATAGATACCAAACTCGCCTTTTGGATGCTCAACCGCTGCGTAAGCTTCACCCTCGGGTACATGAACGCCTTCAGTGAAAAGCTTGAAGTGGTGAATCAGCTCTTCCATATTGGTCTTCATATTGACCCGTTTGGGCGGTGCTATTTTATGGTTGTCGATCATCACAGGGCCAGGATTTTCGCGTAACCAAGCAACGCATTGCTTGATGATGTGATTCGCCTGCCGCATTTCTTCAACGCGCACTAGATAGCGGTCGTAACAGTCGCCATTGGTTCCAACAGGAATATCGAAATCAAGTCGATCGTAAACTTCATAAGGCTGTTTTTTACGCAGATCCCACTCAATGCCAGAACCACGTAACATCGGCCCAGTTAGTCCTAACTGCAACGCGCGCTCAGGGCTTACTACGCCGATTCCGACCAAGCGCTGTTTCCAAATACGGTTATCGGTCAACAGCGTTTCGTATTCGTCAACGCAGCGTGGGAAGCGTTGTGTAAAGTCATCAATAAAATCCAGCACTGACCCGCTACGCGGTTTATTTAATTCAGCGAGGGCTTTCCCATTGCGGATTTTTGAGGCTTTATATTGAGGCATTGTGTCGGGTAAATCTCGGTATACCCCGCCTGGCCGATAGTACGCTGCATGCATACGTGCGCCAGAAACTGCCTCGTAAACGTCCATTAAATCTTCACGTTCACGGAATGCATACAAAAATACTGCCATCGCGCCCACGTCAAGCGCGTGCGAACCAATCCACATTAAATGGTTCAAGATTCTTGTAATTTCATCGAACATCACACGGATATATTGGGCGCGCAACGGCACTTCGACACCCAACAGACGCTCAATCGCCATCACATACGCATGCTCGTTCGACATCATCGACACGTAATCTAGACGATCCATATAAGGTAACGTCTGCAGATAGGTTTTTGTCTCAGCGAGTTTTTCGGTAGCGCGGTGCAAAAGACCAATATGCGGATCGGCGCGTTGAATTACCTCACCATCAAGCTCCAGGACCAAGCGCAGCACGCCGTGAGCGGCCGGATGTTGCGGGCCAAAATTCAACGTATAGTTTTTAATCTTAGCGTCTTTAGTTTTCGCCATAACTATCCTCACGGATCACGCGCGGTGTGAGTTCACGCGGCTCGATGGTAACCGGTTGATAAATGACCCGTTTTTCTGTTTCGTCATATCGCATTTCAACATAACCTGAAACGGGAAAATCTTTACGAAACGGATGACCAATAAACCCATAATCAGTGAGAATGCGGCGTAAGTCAGGATGACCATCGAATACGATACCGAATAGATCAAACGCTTCACGCTCATACCAGTTAGCTGAATTCCATATTTCAACCACTGAAGGCACGATTGGCATTGCACTATCTGGCGCAAACACTTTAACGCGCACGCGCCAGTTGTGTGAGAGCGAAAGTAAATGCAGCACAACCGCGAAACGTGAACCGTCATAGGTACCATCGCGGTAACCTGAATAGTCAACGCCACATAAATCCACTAGCTGTGCAAAGTCTAGCGCTGGCTCATCGCGTAAGCGGCGCGCCACTTCAAGATAATCACTAGCCTGCACAACTATCGTAAGCTCACCGAATGCCTCGCTGATTTGCAGCAAGCTAGCGTCAAATGTCGCTTTTAGCGTGGATTGAAGAATCTCAAGTTTACGAGTCATAGTTAAAAGAATTTATTGATACAACTCTAAATAAGCACTCAATAAGATATAAACGTTCGATAGTCGCGAATTGATACGGTCTACATGCTCAAAACCGATACCCTCGAAAATCTTCACTTTTTGAAATCGCGAACAGGTTCTTATCGACGTGCAATGGTTTGAGTTCGTTTAATCTTAGCTTGCAATTGAATAATGCCGTATACCAATGCCTCAGCAGTCGGCGGGCAGCCTGGCACATACACATCCACCGGCACAATACGATCACAACCGCGCACGACTGAATAGGAGTAATGGTAATAGCCACCGCCATTCGCGCATGACCCCATCGAAATAACCCAACGCGGCTCAGGCATTTGGTCGTACACCTTACGCAACGCGGGCGCCATTTTATTACAAAGCGTACCGGCAACAATCATCACATCAGCTTGACGCGGACTTGGCCGGAACACGACCCCAAAACGATCCAAATCGTAGCGAGACGCGCCCGCATGCATCATTTCCACTGCACAGCAAGCTAATCCAAATGTCATTGGCCAAAGCGAGCCCGTGCGTGTCCAATTAATCAGTTTATCTGCCGTCGTGGTGATAAACCCTTCTCGTAGAATTCCGTCAATACTCATCTTTCACTCCACATGCGAAATTACTGCTCAACAAATGCAGTTTTTTGCTGTGCACTTCTTAGGTAAAGTCTTTTCAGTTGATAGCAGGCTTTAAATACTTGTTTTAAGAATCTGTTTAGGGTTTTCCTGGTGGGCTTGCGCCGCCGCAGACAGAAGACATACGGCAAGGCGGTGCAAGGGCGCCAGGGAAAGCCTAAACAGATTCTCAGGGCTATTCCCAATCAAAGCCGCCCTTCTTCCAGATATAAGCAAAACCAAGCACAAATTCGAGAACGAAAACCATCATGGCGGCAAACCCTGGCCAACCAATATCCTTTAACGCAACACCCCACGGAAACAAAAAAGCGGTTTCCAAATCGAAAATAATAAACAGGATCGCAATCAAGTAGTACCGTACATCAAACTTCATCCGCGCATCTTCAAAGGCGGGGAAGCCACATTCATAGGGGGAATCCTTTTCGCTATCGGGTTTGTTGGGTCCTAGCAATTTGCCAAGGCTCATTAAAGCAAGCCCAACTCCAACCCCAATAACCAGGAACAGGAAGACAGGAAAATAAGCTGAGAGGTTCAAGGTAAACCTTTTGGACTACGAAGTGTATGGAAAGTTTTTATAGCTACCGCAACCTAAACTGCTAGAACTCATTCCATAAATGTCTAAAAGGCCGTGATCGAGGGTCGGGCGGTGCTCGGAATCCTCATGTACGTCCAGTACACTCCGGTTCCTCCGCTCCGGCCTCCCCCTGCTGACAACCTTTTAGACATTTATGAAACGAGTTCTAGTAAAGCGTTGCACATGACACGCTAGGCTTTATTTTGCTCACTAATACAGCCACCTAATATCTAGGTGCCACAAAGCAAGGCCCGTATCATATCATTTTTAATTTTCTACGTTTCCAATTTAAGTCTTTTTCCTCACTGCAAAAAGCGCTGAGTAAAGTAAGGCACAAGCGGTACAACATCGCAGCAGGCCCTTTCCCCGCGTTCCCTCAACGTCTCCTGCCCCACTCTGCAAAAACATTTAAAAGGAACCCTATCTTTAAGCAGATTTTGAACAAATTCTAAAAAAAATTGATATTTCAGACCATTCCAATATTCACCCCCTCTAACACAAGCTTTAATGTGGCCTCTAAAAATTAAAGAAGCACTCTCAGCTAGAAAAAGGAAAATACTGATGCGTCCTGCGGCTACCACTCCTGCTAATCCATTTCCATCAATCCACTACACTCGTTCTATTTCTAAAACAAAAGAAATCATTTTCCCTAAAGGAGATAGCACTTCTACTGAACCCTCTCTCAATGCCATAAAAGCGCTATCTGCCTTGATAGTCGGCACCAATGCCGCCTTGCTTACGGCGGGCCTTAGGATGGCAAGCCAAACATTTGAGGAGGCTAACGACAAAAATGGGGCAAAGTGGATGGATAGAGGAGCTTCTTTCTGGTTATGTATTTCAATTGCCTTTTTTGGCGCAGCCGCTTACTTTTGCATTCTTGATAAATTGGCGAAACGATCTAACGACGCCGATTCCAAAACTACCTGTCCTATTCGACTTACTGAAACAGTCCATAAAAAATCCACTTTTTCTATGAGTGGCAGTGATCTGGCTTAACTCACTTTTAATTAATTCGATCACGCATTAGCTCAACGCCTCCTATTGCGGATGTATAAAAGAACAGCTAAGCGCCACGTATTAGCAAGCGGATTACTTTTTACCTTCTTTTTCGCATGCATCAGGCACAAAAGTGGGCGTTAAATACAAAAAAGCCTCCGATAACATTTCGTTATCGGAGACGCTTCATTTTCAGCAAGGGACATGTTTATCAAACTGCTTAACTAATTCCTCAATAAGATATCGTTGATACATCGATAAAACTTCAATTTTTTCTACCAACTTTAATGCAGAAAACGAAGGCATTAATCTCTTCTTTAAGAGCTCCGTCTCAGGCGGCGATCCATAACGTAACCAATATTCACTCACATCTAGCCATTTAGCTAACGTCTTAATTTTGTCACCTGTTGGGATCACTTGCCCTTTTAACCATTTATGCGCAGCTTGCGCCGTAATACCCTCTGCGCGATGATGTCTTAAATTAAACTGCCGAGCTAAATCTGTTGCTCCTTTAATCGTTTTAATGTTCGGATTGGGAGTAGCCTTCAATACAAACTGATCTAAAGCTATCTGCAACCGTTGCGCAAAGGCAGCTTTCTCCGCTCTTGTTGACATAAGACCACCCCTTAACTCCTTAAAAGAACTAAGGCAATACGTAAAATAACCTATGCGAGATAAATTTTAAACCTTTTTAGGGAAAAAGCTAAAAGGGAAACGCTCGCGTTCCAATAAAGCTACAAGCTATTACGGGCTTTAGGATTTTTCAATATAGCTGCGCTTGATAAGGCTGAGGCTATACAACGCTTCGGTAATAAAAACCAAAGACAAACCCCTACTACCTGATCTCGTCGTTAAAATTCAGCCTTTTTAGCAAAATCGTAACGCTCATGAAAAACCTTTTCAAATTATGTGCTGTCTTGCTGTGCAGCATATCTACCGCTGTTCATAGCGAACCTCAAACACTTAGCTCAGGCGCCTCTGTCGAAACCTGCTTTTCCTATACGCATACGTGCGGCTCGATGGTAAGCCGGCTTATTCAGCGCGCCAAAAAGCGAGTTTGGCTCGCCGGATATAGCTTCACCTCGAATGAAATCGAGCAAGCAATTAAGCAAGCACATGCACGCGGCCTTAAGGTGCATCTGGTATTAGACGCTTCTAATGAAACCGCTAAATACAGTCGTGCAACTTTTTTAGCAAATGCGGGAGTCGATATTCAAATCAATCGTCGCTATGCCATCATGCATCATAAATTCATCATCGTAGATAATGCAGTGGGTTTTGGCTCGATGAATTTCACTACGGGAGGAGATACAAAAAATGCAGAAAATTTCAACATCTTCCGCCAGGCACCTCAGCTAATGAAGACTTATGAAAAAGAATTCTTAAGGCTATATAGAGAATCAGAGACCTACCATTCAAAAATAAACCATAAGAAGCAAAAACATTGGCTATTCTGGTAACCAAAGGTGAAAAGGTTAACTCAGGTCGTGAACCTATAGGAAACTCAGAATTTTCCGAGGAGACTCCGGAGTTATGCATTTCTGTCAGCTTTTCCTAAAAAGGTTTGCGCAAAGAGGATAAATTATGCGTAGCTCGGTTTTGCCTTATAGTCCGACCTATTTATATGCACGTAATCCGCTCTGTTTAAAAGCAACGGGTTCTCAGGCAAGTTCTTCGTTGCCTGAGAACGGATTTAACGATTTAGGCGTAGGTCGAGGCGTTGACGAACCCATCACTAGGCCGGCCTTTCGTAGAGATTTCTTAGGCACTTTTATCCCGCATACTCGGCAAGATTTATTAAGGCTTAAGGCACCGGGAGAAAAGCAAGAAGCCCCCTTTTTAAATTACTTAGCCGAGCATAGCAGCAAACAGCATAAGAGCCTCACGGCTTGTCATTTAACGCTTCATCGTCACTTGCCGAAAACGTTGGCGTTACCCGACGCCCCTTCAACACAAGAGGTTGAAGGGGCTTTTACCGTTGTTGCGCCTGAAGACCCCATCATTGGGGTGCTCAGGGAGATGGGAGCTAAGTTAGATAAACTGTTTAAAGAGCAGCTTTATACTAAAAATAATTTATCGCTAGAAAATAAAGATGATGCACTAAAACGTAAAAATAATGAGTTCGCCTTATACCTAGAGGCGAAAAAACTTATTAGAAATCTATGTACGGCTTATCAGAGAAGACAAGAACAAGGAAATGATCTTCCTGATGAGGCGTGTAAGCAGGCGTTTGCAGAAGGTAGAGCATCAACCTACCGACACAAGCTTTCTACGGATCGTGCCATTGAAGTTTTAAATGACACAACTTCAGAGGAAGGCGAGCAGGCAGAGAGCCCAGCTGCTACCTCTCCACCATTAGTGAATGACACGGGTGATAGTCAGCAGGTGTCAGTGATCACGTTTAAAGAAGCGATTGAAAGTTTAAGAAGCTTTATTGATGAAGAGAAAAATAAAAAAATTAAGTTAGATGAAATCTCTGAAAAAAACCCACTCAGAGATTTCAATCATTTAGTGAATGAAACGGGCGGTTCGGAGTGGTCTATTAGAATTGCGCTGGCCGCTGGCGGTGCTGTAGGGGCCGCCCTTGCAGGAACTGTCTACTTTATATTAAAGTGCTGGAACTTTTCAGAAAAGCGGCAATTAGATTTTCAGAATGCTTTTAGAAAAACGTTAAAAAACGATTTAGAGCAAGCATTAAAACTATTAGCTTCAGAGGTTGATATGGACCCACGGGGGGTTAACAATAATAGGCAAGATAATCAATATCTAAGAGTTGACCCGAACCTAGCTTATGTGACAGGACAGGTTGCTGGCTCTCTGGGCACGCTTTCCGATAGCAGTGTTGCACAAACCGCCGTTCTTAGCGAAGTGCTTGATGAATTAAAAGCGGTGAGAAAAGATCAGACCAGACTAGAGCAACGGTTTAATTCAGCAGTAAGACAAATAGGGCTACAGAGCAACAGCTCAAGTACTTCTTTAAATTCAAATGCTTCTTTAGCCTCCGTTCCTGAAAGCCTGGCCATTGGGCAACGGCAATTCGTCTCACCTAAGACTAGTAGTCCTACAATGCCACAGGAAAGCTTCCCCTCCGCCTCTGCGACAGAAGAGCCGCGTAGACCTTCTACGCCTGAGCTTATAGAACGGGTTGCTATTCTTGAAAAAGCCCTTGCTCAACAGACAGAGCTTCTTGTTCAGGAAAGAGAGCTTTCTAAGCAGGAGAGAGAGTTCGCTAAACAGGAACGAGAAAGAGCTAAACAAGAAAAGGCAGAGTTACTTACTATACTTGAACAGAGAGAAACAGAAGCTAAGGCTAGAGAAGAAAGATTAGCTGCCCAGTTTCTAGAGCAACAAAAAGAACAGTTTAATATGTTATTAGCTGCTCTTAATAAGGGCCAAGCAAACTAAATCCTTCTTCCGGTTCAGGCTAAAAAAGCCCTTTCAAGCATCCCTGTAAGTTGAATAGCATTCAAGTTTTCAGAGACCCTTTAAAGGGCTTTTTCTTTGTTATACCCGTGTTGCATCCTTATCCCCGCTCACGGCATGTGCGCTGTGAACACCCCAAGCATAAAAAATCAACGATAAGATTAATACAGTGGATATATCCCCCCTAAGGGAATCATATTTTTACCGCCAAACTCTGCGCTGCCGCAATAAGACACCAGTACCATGACAGGCAAATAAGTCATTAACCACGCTGCATTCTTGATCATTTCGCCTCATTGGTAATTGGCTCGGTTATCTAGCCTGATGCTAGAAATAGAGCAGCAATACAGAAATAAGCCAACAGTAGAACCGCTTTAGCTACTTTTCACATCCTCCGTCCCTTTATCTATAGGATTATTCGTGCGGTTACCCTGCGTATCCAGCGATTGTCCGTATTGCTGAGTTTGGCACAAACCGTAAAATGCTGACATTTTGGTGACTAGGCAGTTACACCTGGACACTGCTAGACGTTCTGCTTCCCGTTTACTTCAGCGGGATGGATGCTGAATAAGGACAAGGGATCATGTTAGGACGTACTGTTTCTCCTGCTACAGTCAGTCAAATGCAGGCTTTAGCGCAAAATGCGCTATACCAAGCGGGCCTGTGCAAGGACACGCAGAATATTGAGATGGCTTTAGTTTTGTATGGGCAAGCCAAAGTCGCCTTTAAATTTATTGCAAAAGCACAACAGCTGAAGCCTTCCTTATCCCAAGTCAAAGAGGCTATCACCCAAGCCCAAACCCCTCAGACAGCCGAAGACGAGGCTTTACGGCAACGTATCGCGCAGGTGTATATTGAGCGTGCCCAACTTCTGGAACAATTGGGCGACCAGGACAAAGCAAAAACCAGTTATCAAAAAGCGCAACAGTGGGGCTATCAAGGCACCATCCCAACGGCATTTGTTGCCGATACGCCCCCTTCTACGGGTCAGGCGATCAGTCCGGCTTCATCCGGTGCCTATTTTTCTTCGGGGATTTCTCTAACCCCATCGCCTCAGGCACCAGACGCCAAGCTACAAGAAAAACACCAGTGGGTCGCACAAGTCTTCGAAACCATCTTGAAGCAGTTTCAGGACTTGGATTTATGCCAAAGCTCACCCAGCCTTTTTCTAGTCTATGCCCACAATAACCATCGGCTGGGACAAGCCGATGCCGACGTCTCGCAACGTGTGATTCAATGGTTATCGAATCTCCGCTCCAATTTATATTCGGATCGTTCCGCCAGCGGTCACCAGGCGTTACCGTTTGCTGCCACTTTGGAAGAGAACGCCAAAGCTAACGATATCCTCTCTAGCCAACTCTGCTTGTTACCTAACCATCCAGGCACCGTCGATCATGTCGTACTGTGTGGGTCGGAACTGTTGGGTCGCTATATGGCCTCACCGTACTATCAGGAGTTCTGTCAGGCGATTCAACACGCTTATCAGCAAGCCGCTCGCACGAATGATTTTGCACAGATTGAGGCCGCCATACGCCAAGTCGTCGATGCGAATTTAAACAAAAAAGAATTCCACCATGTGCTGACGGAATTGGCGTTTTTGCAAATCCGCGATGCGCACCAAAAAGGCGAGCACGGGATTATCCCAATGTTGCTTAACAGTCCTGTTGAACAATGTTTACCAACATTTATTCTCGATTCGACCACGATTCGGATTGAAGAATCGAGATGGCGGGCGCCAAGCAATTGGAAGGGGCAGACGTACCAGGACGAAGGGTTGCACGTCGGCTTCTTTAAGCTCTTAAAACGACTGTTAGTGAAACAAGAGCGGTGCATTGCGTTGGTCGAAGAAAAAATCTATCAGGGCTGCTTACAGCAATTACGCGAGGACAACGCGCATAAGTTGGCAGCGGAAGAATTTTATCGGCTTTTGAATCAAGCCTGTGTGAGTGCCCTGGATGCCTTGAAACAAGAGCACGGTGCCGATCTTCGGGAACTGAATGTTCAAAAAGCGTATGAAAGCCTCCGCGCAGAAATCAAACAGCTCAATGGTGAATCGCTGGTTTCACCGGATCAGCTTCGCCCTGCTTTGGAGGCGTCGTATTCGGCTAAGCGCTTGGCCATTCAACGCCTGTCTGGCCCACCCATATCGATGGAGCACTGTTATATCAATCTGGCGATTGTCGAATACGAGGCAGCACGCAAGGAAGAGAAAGCGGTTAACGAAAATAAAGCGGAGTCCGACCATTTCCGCCGTTTACCGAGTGCTGAGGCGATGCATTCCAATCCGCAAAAATTGGTGCCGCTCGAGAAACTGTTTGACCCACGAGAATTAAGCAAAGACAAAACAATCACGCCGAAGCGGATTCTCATTCGCGGTCGGGCAGGCGTCGGTAAAACAACCTTATCCAAAAAGATCGTTTACGAATACACACAGCAAGGCCAATGGAAAGATCGCTTTGACTATGTGCTCTGGATTCCGCTGCGGGCGTTAAAGGGCAAGCAAAGCTGTGATCTGGCGACATTGTTCTATGAGACCTATTTCCCGTCTCACCCCAAAGGGTTAGCGTTAGCCAAAACGCTGGCCGCACAAATTGCGGGGCCAGCAAAAGAAAGAACGCTGTTTATCCTCGATGGTTGGGATGAAGTGGCGCAGGAATGGAGTGATCAGGAACCGATGCACAAGTTTCTCCATCAGCTCCTCAATCAGCCTGCGGTGCTCATTACGTCTCGGCCTTATATCGATTTGAAACAGGCCAATCCGATGGATTTGGAGTTGGAAACGGTCGGGTTTAGTCCGGAGAACGTCTCGGCGTATCTGGACAACCCAGACCTGATGCCTGGTAAGCAAGCCAAGGAGATGAAGGATTTCATTCGAACTAATCCTTTTGTTCAAGGCTTGGTCAATGTGCCGATCCAGTTGGATGCGCTTTGCTATAGCTGGGATGAAATCAAGCGCCTACAGCAACAGACACAAGGCACCGTGACCGTCACCGCCTTATATCAAGCGATAATGAATAAATTATGGCGTAAGGATATCTTGCGTCTAGGTAAGCGGGAGAACGGCGAGCTGTTAAATGAAAGTCAGATTAATGCGCTGAAAAGGCCATCCCGTATTGAGAAATTGGTGAAAACCGAACAGGATTTTTTGAGTACGTTAGCTTTTAATGGATTGCAGCGTAATCAAATTGAGTTTGATGATCTTGATTTGCATACTCTGATTGAGCAGCTTGAAGCGCAAGGGGTAGATCTCCCCGTTAAGTTAGAAGATAACCTCAAAAAACTCTCGTTTTTGCATACAGATGGCTCAGATCAGATCTCATACAGCTATCACTTCATGCATTTGACGTTTCAGGAATTCTTTGCCGCCAAGCATTTTGTGCAGTGTTGGACAACGGGACAAGAAATCACCTTATTATCGGCTGGCGCCAAGCAATGGATGAAAGCGCATCCTGAAGCTTTTGTTCATCAACATAAATACAACCCGCGCTATGAGATCTTTTGGTGGTTTGTCTCTGGACTGTTGCGTGCAGAAGCGCTGAATCGCTTCTTTGATGTCCTTGAAGCCAAACCCCAAGATCTGTTCGGCGCGGCACATCAACGCTTGATGATGAGCTGTTTACATGAGGCGTCTCGTTCATCTGAGAGGGGGTTGCCATCCGAGATCCGAGACAAATTGGAACAGCATTTAGCGCAATGGCTGCAATATGAAATCAACCATAGGGAAGAAAGCACGCTGGCGTATCAACTCACGTTTCCCGAACATCTGTTGCTCAAGTGCTTGAAGGAGGCCGCATCAGCAAAGACAAAAAGAGTGGTTGCCAACACACTTGGACGTCGATCAGCCTTATCGAAATCGGCTATCCAGGCCTTGATCGCGTTGACGAAGGATGAGAATAAGTGGGTGAGGCGCGCTGCGGCTTATGCGTTAGGCCAGCACTCTTCGTTACCGCCTGAAGCCATCCAGGCCTTGAGCGCGTTGACGAAGGATGAGAAAGAGGAGGTGAGGCGCGCTGCGGCTTATGCGTTAGGCCAGCACCAGGCCTTGAGCGCGTTGACAAAGGATGGGTATTGGGAGATGAGGCGCGCTGCGGCTTATGCGTTAGGCCAGCAATCTTCGTTACCGCCTGAAGCCCTCCAGGCCTTGAGCGCGTTGACGAAGGATGAAAAAGAGGAGGTGAGGTGCGATGCGGCTGATGCGTTAGGCAAACACCGTTGGACGCTCTATCGCCTATTGCCAACCCTTAACCAGCAAGAAATGCAATTGATCTATCAAAAATATTTACTCCAACAACGCTTTGATCAGAGTGTGCCTTTGTATATACAGGATGGCACCCTGTGCTTTTATACCGCTGAGGGTCTCCAGACCGTTCCGTTTAACCATGAGGGCAACAAAAAGGCATGCAAACAGGTGGTTCAACAAGCTCAGCGGTCTGTGGGCATTCCTCTTTCCACAGCCCCAAAAGTTGGCTTATTTCGTAATCCGCTAGCTTTTATGACTAAGAAACGGACAAAATAGGGGTTGTAAGCCAAACCCATCAGAGTTTTCCCACTATCTTTAGCTAGGATTATTTAAGAATTATCTTAACGTACACAGGCAATCGAGTCTGTCCGAAACCGAGCAGTTTCGGTCATGCTCCTTCAATAGTGTACGAAAGTAAGTCAAATGCTTTTTGGACATAGACTTATAATTCGTACACTATTTTCGGACGGAATCAGCCCTATGCCACGTGTTTTTGTCTACTGCCGCGTTTCAACACTCGATCAGACGACCAAGTATCAGCGCATGGAAATCGAGGCAGCTGGCTTTGCCATTGAGGCACGTCGGCTAATTGAAGAAAACATCAGTGGTTCCGTAGCAGCGAAAGAACGTCCTGGCTTTATGAAACTGATTGACCCGGCGCACAAAACGACTTAGAAATGGCACGGCTTGAGTCGAGCTTTGGAGACAATTTGCCCCCAAGAAACAGTCTAGGTTTGTAACCGACTGAAATATAAAGAATTTTTTGGCGGAGAGAAGGGGATTCGAACCCCTGATAGGTTATTAACCTATACACGCTTTCCAGGCGTGCGACTTAAGCCACTCATCCATCTCTCCGAAGGCGGCGATTATAGCAAACCTCTTTGCATCTTCACCATCTATTTGCAATATTTAGCGCATTAACTTATAAAAAAATGCTCTGTCGCGGGAAACTAAGTGACTACTAATGCACTAGCAGCACTGGTATGCATGTCCTTCGAGATTTTGCAGAGGCTGCATTGCTCCGTTATTATTCACTGTTTGCCTGGTTGACTTTCTTTTTCCCTTATTATTGAATCTCAACAAATCTCACCAAAGGAAATCTCATGCAAAGCGATAAAAAAGTCATCGATTATCTGAATGCGCAACTGAAAAATGAGTTAACTGCGATTAATCAGTATTTTCTGCATGCGCGCATGTATGAGCATTGGGGCTTAAATAAGCTTGGTAAGCATGAATATGATGAGTCAATTGGCGAAATGAAACACGCAGATATGCTCATCAAGCGTATCTTTATGATTGACGGCTTGCCTAACTTACAGGATCTACACAAGCTATTGATCGGTGAAGAGACTCAAGAAATCTTACAAAGCGATTTACAGCTTGAAAAAATCTCGCAAACCACGTGTAAAGAAGCGATCGCTTACTGCGAATCTGTACATGATTTTGTTTCACGCGATATTTTTGCGTCGATCTTGACCGACACTGAGGAGCATATCGATTGGCTTGAAACGCAACTTGATCTAGTCGATAAAGTGGGTATACAAAATTATCTGCAATCCAATATGGACGCTGCAGCCTAACTTTGGCCGTTCGTCTCTCCCCTTTCTTATTTCTCAAGTCTTCCTATGCCTGACCTTACTTTGCTAAATGATGCGCCAATCGGCATCTTTGACTCAGGTGTAGGCGGCTTGTCCGTATGGCGAGCGATTCGCGCCCGGCTACCTCACGAATCGCTGATTTATTTTGCTGACTCGCATCACGCGCCTTACGGAAAGCGTTCTGATGATTTTATTATTCAACGGACACGCTCAATTAGCCAATGGTTAATCGAAACTCAAGCCAAGGCAATTGTGGTTGCTTGCAATACGGCAACGGTGCACACCATTGCCTTACTCAGAGAGGAATTTAACGTACCGATTATTGGTGTTGAGCCCGGCCTTAAATTAGCGGCACAACAATCAACAACGGGTGTTATAGGTGTTTTGGCTACGGCCAGCACATTGCAGAGTGCAAAATTTAGCCATCTGTTAGCGCAATATACCCCTGCTTGCTTATTTATCTGCCAAGCAGGCCACGGCCTCGTCGAAGCAATTGAAAGTGGGGATACCCGATCTTCTAAAGTTATTTCTCTACTTGAAACTTACATTACGCCAATGCTTGAAGCAGGCGCTGATACGTTGGTACTTGGTTCAACCCACTATACATTTCTAAGCGATGCGATCCATCAGATTGTAGGTGAGAGCATGACCTTAATTGAAACAGGCGAGGCCATTGCTCGTCAGCTTGATAAACAGCTTAGTGAATATCAACTTCACTCTTCGCAGCAAACTCAGCCGCTGTTGCGCTTTTGTTCAAGCGCTACCCATTCAAGCTTACCTACCCTCCTTCATAAAGAACTCAATTTACCCAAAGCTGAAGTTGAATGTATCAATATCCCTGCTCCTCAGTTCGCTACATAAAGATAAATTGTCTTTTCTCAGCTTAATAAACTTGCGGCAAATTAGTTAAAAATCAGCGATTAAAAAAACCTCCGCTAACCTTAAGAGCCCGCTCTCGACTTCTTGCTTGGGTAAAACGCTTGACTTATCCCTTCAACTCAATCTGAGAAAGACATCTATCCTGTCAAATTTAAAAGATTGTGAACAAGCGCTGAGAAACTAGCATGCGGCATACTTTTGTACCAATACACTAGTCTTTGTTGTAAGACTGTCATTGTTTATCTTGCAGACGTTAAGGTTAAGCATTGACTTCCTACACAAAGCTGAGAAAACGATAAGTGCTTCATTGATTCAATTATTCCCACAAAATCAGCAACCTACCTCTACAATTTCTGAAAAAAATCTTGCTAAAATCCATTCACTGAATAATAATTATTTTCATTCACAATCTAATTTAACCTAATCATGATTGTCTGCATTTGCAACTCGGTAACAGAAAAACGCCTGCGAGCGGCTATTTCAGAAGGCGCAGATTCGTTTGATGCGCTGCAGTTTGAACTAGGGGTCGCGCTGTGCTGTGGGAAATGCGAACCTATGGCTCGCGAAATACTCGCTGATGAACTAAGCCGCGACGATGATAAAGCTGTTAAGGCAAGCTGCTGCCCTCTCGCATTCCCGCCTACTGCTTACACCACGCTTTTCTTCCAACCTCGTAGAAGTATTTAGCCAACATCTGCTACCACTTTTCTCGAGCACAACTTATGGGAAAAGCATTCCTCGTGTTCGCTAGCGAACGCACTCATCAAGATTGACAATTTACTTGCCGAATCCTTAGAACCTGCTTAGTCTTTCCCTAGCGCTAAAGGCACAACCAGATAACAGTGATCAGGTATCATGCTGCCGCTCGGGGAACTAGGCTAGTGCTAGTCACCGTCACATCAACTTTTTCCAGACAAAGAAAGTGGATATTTAATTGATTAAGCAAGCTCGATAGAACTATGCGCCAAACGCATTCACCTGTTATTTATCTTCTATTCGTTACTGCCGCTCATTTGGTGCTTTTAACAGTGTTATGGACTAGGCCTCACACTGATTTAACTCCGTCTCTTACGCCCATTTCTGTTGCGCATCCCATCACTGCTACATTCTTAAACACTACACCCCAGCAACTGCAGCAAATCGATAGCCAAGCGGCGCCTATAAAACACCTCTCTACATCTCGCCTAGTTCAGAGCAAAGCCGTGCCATTCACTGCTAAGCCTGTGCCTTTTCTTCGTTCAGCTCGTGCTATCCACTCTCTTCCCCAGCAAGCTCCTGCGCCATCAAAGCCGTCTCCCTTAATTGACTCAGCGCACACTAAACAAGCTGCTACCTCGACGTTTGCTATGTCAGACTCTACGCACTCTGCTACGCCAATTTCAAAAGCATCGCCAAACAATAGAGATTCTTTAACAAAGGTTTCTCCTAGATTACTTCATACCGTCCGGGATCTTGATTGCCGTGTTACACAACCACACTATCCATTACTATCTCGGCGACACGAAGAAGTCGGCACGACCCTAGTTCGGATAGTGGTTAATACATACGGCACCATCGAACAAGCCACTGTTGTACAAAGCAGTGGTTCTCATCGACTCGATTACGCGGCACGCGAAGCCGCACTCGCAAGCATCTGCCGCCCTTATCAATTGAACGGACAGCCACTGCGTGCAGCTGTTAATCTGCGTTTCAAATTTAGCTTGTTCGATTAAAAAATACTAAACGAATAAGCGCAATATCATGCTTTCTAGCAAAAATTACACAGAAACGCCTTAGCTGTTTTTTATTCAAACGGAGTCTTGCAAGAAAAAACTATGTCGCACTACGGCTTAGCACACACCTGGCAACAGGGCGATATTGCAATGCATATGATGGCACTGGGGCTACTTAGCATGTTTATCTTGTCATGGACTATTATCATCATCAAAAGCTGCGATTTATGGCGCACCGCCCAACTTGCGAAACAGGTAGAGAAGACTGATTTATCTTCTCTGTTCATTGAAGAAAAGCTAAAACCACTCAATACAATCAATGCCAGTCCCTTCTTAGTACTCGCCCATGCAGCTCAAGTTGCTGTCGATCACTATCGAAATCAGCCTCCTAAGCAGCAACATCCTGATTTAAATGAATGGCTCACCCATTGCTTAACTCAAGCGCGCAACGATAGCGTGCTGCAGTTACAACGCGGCTTACGCATACTTGCGTTAATTGCCTCAAGCGCTCCTTTTATAGGTCTTTTGGGTACAGTCATTGGCCTTTATCAAACCTTACTTACCTCGGACGCTCCTCGATTGACTACGCTAGAACAGCTTACTGAATCACTTGGTGATGCACTCATGATGATGATTGGCAGTTTATCAGTCGCTATTCCCGCGCTGCTCTTTTACAAGCTATTCACCTCTGCTAATAAAACTATCATCCATCAATTGAACCGATATGCGCATCGGCTGCATGTTTATTTCTTAGCAAGCCATCGCTTTCTTCCTGTTCCATAGCTTGTGTACCGCATCGCCTCACACTAAACTTAGCCCTTATTAATGATTGCGCTTTATCTAGAAAATTCAGCGCCCTTAAGCCAAATAGAATTCTGTTTAGCAACATAGAATTAATACGAATTTTTATCAGTTTCTAAAAAAGTCATGAGCACCACCAAAAAACTGGTTATCTTAGATCGAGATGGCGTGATCAATTTTGATTCTGACGAATTTATTAAATCACCCGAAGAATGGATTCCCATTCCTGGTAGCTTAGAAGCGATTGCCAAATTGAATCAGGCAGGTTATCGCGTAGTGATTGCGTCGAATCAATCTGGCATTGGCCGCGCTTTGTTTAAGATGTCTACCCTCAATGCGATTCATGCCAAAATGCACCGCGCTGCAGCAGCGGCGGGCGCGCGTATTGAAGCGATATTTTTCTGCCCGCATACACCCGAAGATAATTGCAGTTGCCGCAAGCCTAAACCAGGCATGCTGCAATCAATTGCTGAACGTTTTAATATCGAACCACGTTTAACACCCGTAGTTGGAGATGCGCAACGAGATTTAGAAGCAGCTACCGCATTGGGTTTTCCTGCGCATTTAGTGCTAACAGGCAAAGGGCAAACTACCCTTGCAGCTAATGCTCTACCTGCTGATGTTCAAGTGCATCAAGATTTAGCTGCCTTCGCGCTCGCTTTGCTTGCTAAGCCATGCGTTAAACATTAAAACCATCGTTTGACAGCTGCCTCTCATCTTGATCATCAATGGCTTTAAATAAATCATGCTTTTTTATTGCCGCCTTATCAGAATGAGCTCTACATGATGTATTGAATGTTTTCTAGTTGATGGTAATACCCTATCTTGTGCAGTTCTCAAAAAAAATTCTTATGTATCGTCTTAATTTATTTATCTGCTCGTTAATTTTTACAATTTATTTAGTCGTTTTCACGATTCCGTATGGAACCGTATGTTTACTTAGCTTCCCATTTCTATCCGTACAACGTCGCTATCAAGCAATCGCAGCATGGTGCCGCATCACAATATGGATGTTGCGCGTTATCAATGGTGTACGCTACCAAGTCCAAGGCTTTGACAATTTACCCAGTGGCCCAGCCGTCATCCTAGTTAAGCACCAATCAGCCTGGGAAACGCTCGCGTTGCCCGCACTCATGCCGCGCAGATTGTGCTTTGTCTTAAAACGTGAAGTACTGTTTATTCCATTTTTTGGCTGGGTCTTGAGCTTGGTAAAAATGGTGCATATTGATCGCAAAAAAACTCACCGTGCAGTCAATTCCCTTTTACAACAAGGTCGAGCACGGCTGGCTGAAGGCGCTTGGGTCATTCTCTTCCCAGAAGGCACGCGTGTGCCACCAGGCACCCAAGGCACTTACAAAACTGGCGGCGCGCGTTTTGCGATAGATGCGGGTGTACCCATCATCCCGATTGCTCATAACGCGGGTCACGCTTGGCCACGCAACTCATTTCTTAAGTACCCAAATCTTGTCACTATTTCAATCGGTCCGCCGATTGATACGACTGGTTTAAGTACTGCGCAAGCTAATGCCCGCGTTGAAGAATGGATCGAGACCGAAATGCGACGCATCGACCCGGCGGCTTATGTGCACAGTGCTGCCAATTCAATTTGATGGGTAACAGCCTCTTGTTTATGATTTGTGCAAGGCCACATTTAGGGCCATCCCAACACGCGATACGCTCACGCACTGAGCGAGCTAACTGTCGAAAGTTCGACTCGCCTTCTCTGTAATCAGATAGCAATTCCAGCGCCTCAATCAAATCAGGCGCAGCAATAACATGCACGCTTGGCACTGATAAGCAAAAAACAGTTAGGTAGTACAAAAAGATAACTCTAAAAAACGACTCGCTTATTGTTTAATCTATTACTCGATATCCGGCTGATAAGATTGAGAGATTTATTCGCTTCTGTAAAACAAATTTCGTTCGTTATCGAAAAAAAATGCATTTAAGGAGTAAAACGAAGTTCTGAATCTTATATTTAGATATTTCTTACTGGAGGCAGGAATGCATGAGGTATCCAATCGGACGAGCTCAATTTCGAGTAGCGCGAACTCTTCACACGTTTCTCTAGTATCAACTCATTCGAATAGCAGCGAAACAAAATCTCAGCGTCTAAGTGATAAAGTCAGTGGCGTTCTTTCTAAGTTTCCAGCGCCCCCTTCTCGTACGCAAAAAACTATATTACAAAAATTTACGTCTAGGTTCGGGAAGAGCTCAAGCCAGAATGCAACCCCTAAAAATGTTCTTTCACTGCAGTTATTTAATAGAGGTCAAACAGAAAAACAGGCTAAACGAAGCAGAAGTAAGTTTAACCAAATTTCTTCTGCATCAACGAATGCTTTAAATTTTGATTTTTTTTGTAGTCGGAATAATTCACAAACTTCTTTACTGCCTGACAATGAATCCGATATTCAGATACTACAGATATACGGTGACGGTTCGGCTGACACGATAGAGGAGGCAACCACCTTTTCTGCCGCACAAAAAAAAGTGGCAAACATGATCAATCTTCATCGGCAGAAAATTACCTTAGCACAGGAAACTATAAATAATTCACGAAGAAATCTTACTGAGGAAGTGCCCTTTGCAGAGGAAGTGCCCGTTGCAGATGATCGGCTTTTGTTGAACGTAGTTAAAAGTTCTTCCGCATCTGAAAAACGTAAATATATAAAAGCATTTGAAGCATCAGAAAGTGACAAACCAGCAAAGCGTAGAAAAATCGATGGAAGTATCAGTATCATCCGGCCAATCACGCATAGAAAGTCAGGCACTTCATTCTTTTTTGGACAAGCATTAGAGAAGGGACGAACATTTTTTGAAACAAAAGAGCCACGAAAACCAGAGCTTATAGTTACATCTGAACAAGCAGCTTTAATAGCTAAATTCTATGAAAAAACCTCTCCTTCAGAAGAAGAGAAAATAAAATTTAAAAGTGATCTGATTTGTATTGCGAGAGAAAATCCTAAATTCAGACAAGCTTATGATCTTTTAGGAATCCCTATAACAGAAAATTTTAGGGAAATAGACGATGCTTATAAATCAATTAAAACGAAAATAGAAAAATCTTCTCTGAGTAAGACTAGGAAAGACGAAAGGCTAAATGAAATAGATGAAGCCAAGGGCCTTTTATACACTGGGTTTCTCTGAGAGATTACGGACACTACTGACCTTATACGCAAAATCCTACCATAGCGGAAAATATTTAAGCCTACGCGGATCTCACCCCAAATGCTGTGCTAAACGCACATACTCATCCACAGACACTTCTTCAGCGCGACGAGTAAGGTCAAAGTTGAGCGCTGCAAAATCAATACGGCTTTGGTAATCAGCTAGCGTATTGCGCAGCATTTTGCGGCGCTGCGAAAAGGCAGCGCTAACGAGTGCACTAAAATGAGTGAGATTGACAGGGGGCAAACTTTGGATGGGGTACGGAAACATGCGAACGACAGATGATTCAACTTTTGGAGGAGGCGTAAACGACTCAGGTGGCACATCTAAAAGTTTGTCAATCGCATAATGATATTGCAACATCACTGAAAGCCGCCCGTAAGCTTTGCTGCCAGGTGTTGCAATCATTCTATCGACGACTTCTTTTTGCAGCATGAAATGCTGATCGAGAACGGCCGGCGCGTAGTTGATTAGGTGAAAGAGGAGCGGGCTGGAAATGTTATACGGTAAGTTACCCACCACCCGTATTTTTGCGCTTTGCTGATTGTCGCTAACAGGTACAGCTGGCTCAACAAGTTTGCCGAAATCAAAAGCTAGCGCGTCAGCGCTATGCAGCATTAATCGTTCGCCAAAACGCTGTTGCAAGCGTGCAGCTAGATCGCGGTCTAGCTCTACTGCATGCAGTTTATCGAGCTGACTGATAAGTGGTTCAGTGAGTGCACCAAGACCAGGACCGATTTCTACTAAACAATCCTGAGGTTGTGGCGCAATGGCTGAAATGATCGCATCAATAACGCTATGATCAGTTAAAAAATGCTGCCCAAAACGCTTGCGCGCGAAATGGCCTTGGTGATGGGTATGACTACTGCGCACTACTTTTTTCCTGTTCTAGTTTTTCTTTGTTTTTTCGTTTTTTTTCCTCAACAACGCAGGCTAAAAAACCATATGCCATAATAGGAAGCGCCATCAGTAAGAAAAATATTATATCCATTTCATTTTCCTTTATTTAAATCCATACCTTCGACAAAGAGTATCACACCCACCACAAAAAAAATGTAAGCTCGCAATCCAACATAATGAGCATCACCATCGTCTGAAAAAATAATAGTTTCCGCGCCAATAAATGATGACGCAGATAAGGTATGTAGAAAGCGGCCCAAGGCTTCATTCTGCTGCAGTGTTCTATTTATCACAGCAAACATGGCACGTTGCCACCAGATTTTAAAAACCTTAAGCATGGAATTACCTTCAGCTGAATTATTCAAGCTTAAATAAAATTAATATCCATGCTAAGGAAAAATTATTAAAACAAACAATCGACCAATCGGTTAAGAAACACAAAATAAATCGCAAGCAACGAATACTTGCACAAACTGTTATTTATCGCCTGATTTATTGGTGACGTGCTAATGTTATCGCTACGTTAATTGCTTCAAGCAAGCTACCAGGGTCAGCCTGACCCGTACCTGCTAGCGTCAACGCTGTGCCATGATCGACTGAGGTGCGTACGATAGGTAAGCCAAGTGTGATATTGCACGCGCGGCCAAAGGTCGCGTACTTCAATACCGGTAAACCTTGGTCGTGATACATCGCTAACACACAGTCAGCACCGTCAAGATAATGCGGTTGAAACAAAGTATCCGCTGGATAGGGCCCGCATGCATCAACGCCTAACTGGCAAGCTTGATGAATCGCAGGAATGATGATGTCGATTTCAGTGCGGCCTAAATACCCATTTTCGCCTGCATGCGGATTCAGTCCAGCGACCAGAATACGAGGTGTAATGATGTTGAAACGACTACGCAGATCTTGGTCAAGGACGCGCAATGTATCGACTAATCCCTTTATCGTCAGCGCTGATGTGACCTCTTGCAAAGGTATATGAGTGGTGGCGAGCGCCACGCGCAACACACGCTGGCTCAATTTATCTGGCCCGGCAAGCATCATTACTACGCGCGCAGCACCGGTTCGCTGAGCAAGATATTCAGTGTGACCGGTAAAAGGTGGATCATTAGGTAAAGCAGCTTGATTAATGACACTTTTTTGTACAGGCGCCGTAACGATGGCATCAAACTTATCTGCAAGTGCACCATCAATTGCGGCATCAAGCAGTGCCAACACATAACGCCCATTGGCTGGATTTAATTGCCCGGCGTCGCTTGGGGCCGCGAGTGCATGATGTTGTAATGCGATCTGCTTAGTCGCAATCAGCTGTGCCCATTCCACACCAACTGCAACTGCTCGCTCACTAAGTAATGACTGATCACCCAACACAGTGAAATAAATATCCGACCAAGCATTGCGCTGATTTAATAAACCCTGTGCCAATGCCTGAACAGTGAGCTCTGGCCCAACTCCGGCTGGCTCACCCGTGGTGATCGCAATTTTTAGTGCTTGCTTCATGCCAGGCTCAGTCAATATTTATAGCTTGTCATCATCTAGCTTATATTGAATTGTCGCGCTATCACGCAATGTGCTAAGCCAGTTCGCATAGGCTTGCTCAGCCTTACGTGCACCCAGCGCTTGACGAGCAGCTTCACGCTTGTTATTTGACTCAGCGTTGCGCCGTCCTAGTACTTGAATTAAGTGATAACCATACTCAGTTCGTGTTGGCTCGCTCACTTCACCTTCTTTAAGTCGCGTAAATGCTCGCTCAAATTCAGGCACAGTTTCACCTGCGCTTACCCACCCTAAGTCACCGCCTTGGCTGGCAGAGCCATCTTGCGAATAAGTTCGGGCGAAAGCAGCGAAATCATCCCCCTCTTTAATTTTTTGCTTAATCGCAAGAAGCTGCTGCCGTGCTTTTTGTTCTGAAACACCTTTGCCAATCCGAATTAAGATGTGGCGTACTTGTGTTTGTATGTGTTTAGCGTCTGCAGCTTGCATTGATGCATCAGCTGATGAATGATCGGGCGCACTTTGCTGGCGCGCTAAATAATTGGCCACTTCAGTATCAGAGACGGTAATTTTGCTATCAATTTCTTTTTGACGCAGCTGACTGATCATCAATTCGCTTTTGACGTCATGCTTAAATAGGTTCCAAGAAATGCCTTGCGCCACAACACGCTGACGATACGCTTCAACCGTTAAATGATTGGCATTCGCTAAGCGTTCAATCGTACGCTGTACAGCAGCGTCATCCATATTAATGCCCTCTTCTTGTGCTTTTTGTAGCTGAATACGCTCCAGCGCCATTTGTTCGAGCACCTGACGTTGTAATTCCGCTTGGGGAGGAACAGACATTTTTTGCTGCTGTAATTTACGCATAATCAATTGCGTGCGCTCATCTAAATCACGTCGAGTAATGACGTCTTGGTTCACAATCGCCACGACACGATCCACCTCTTGGCTCGCCCCACGTGTTAAAGCCTGCGCATGCGCAGGATTATTCGCAAGTGAGAATGCGGCACAAAAAATAAAAGTAGCTATGCCGCTTAGCAAAATACGGGGAAAAGTTTTCATTTTTTAGGCGGGTTGAAGATTAGGAAACGCTGAATAAACCGAAAGCAACAGGATAACCCAATGAGGCCTCCCTTTTTCACATTAGATACTCATGAATTGTAGCGAAGATATTTCTGACCCAATTTATTCAGCACTGACTAGTCGTTAGTCTAATCATAATGGGTAAAACGTGAAGGCGGCTGCATCGCTGGCATTGGCGTATAACCTGGCACACTCGCACGGAATTGCTCAAGTAAACCATTGCCAGCTTTAGTCACGCCCTTCAATTCAAGCTGCGCCAAAATACGGGTGCCTGATTGGGGTGCATCAGTTTTCACATTAGCTCCATTGGCGTAGCGCTGAAAGGCTAACCCGAATGCCCAGCAATCTTCGTTATATTGAAAGCCAACTAAACTGTCTGTCAGACGATGCCCATCCATATCATAATTGACACGGCCAATCCCATATAGTCGATGCGTCAGCGGCCACTGCGTTGAGACGATAACTTGTCGAATCGGACGATTACTCAACGTCGCATTCGGACGCGTATAGCGATAGCTTAAATTTAAAGCTTTACGCTCTGCTGGATTCCAAGAGAGGCCCAGATTGGAGCGAATCAACTGCTTATTAGTAGGATTATATTGCACGGCAGTTTCTGACAAAAATCCATAACCGAATCGAAATAATGCGCCAGCTAACCAATCTGAGTGATTAGCACGCGATATAGGAGAATCAGCGTTTAAAACTACCCGTTGCTGACGAAAATAATATTGTTGCGCAATGACAAAGCGTGCGACCTCGCCGCCTGATGCAGTATCAATAAATCGGCTCGTTAGACCAGTAGTTAATCGATTTGCATCGGCGATACGATCATTCCCAACAAATGTATTTTCAGTGTAAATCTCAGCCAGACTAAAATCTGATTCAGCAGCATCAAATAACGGTACAAAATTTTGCTGCCGATACGGTGTATAAACGTAATACAAGCGCGGCTCTAAAGTTTGAATATAGTGGCGACCCAAAACATTCATCGCTCGCTCAAAAACTAAACCACTGTCTAAGCTGAATGTTGGAATGCTTATCGTGAAATCACGCTGCTTGAACTGCACCGAGTCTGGCACCGGGTCAAGCTTATACGCTGCCAAATGGTAGCGCAGCTTTGGCACAAAAAAGTAACTAGGTGCGAGCACTGGATAGCTTAGCGTCGGATTTAATATCAGCCGCTGCCCTTCCCTCGCATCTTTAGTTGTGATACGGAAATACGAATAATCGGCTTCTGCTCCCACATCAAAATTGGCTATGTCATATCGCTGATATTTAACATTTAACTGTGGCTCACGTCCATAAGGCGCTCTCAATGGCGTTAGTAGTGTTTGCCAATGTTGCACGCGCGATAAAACTGACCAAGGACCTTGTCTATAAGTGACGCCAGCTTCTTGTTGAAATAGCTGCTGTACCCCCCCTAAAAAAAGATTATCGTTCATCATCTCTCTCGGATAATTGTCATCCGAAACACGATGATAGTTAACGTAAGCACCTAAACCAGCACCCAGATAGTGGTTATGTTGGAGATGAATGGCGTAACGGTTAGTTTTGGCGATACGGTCTTGCGCTAATCCCTCAAGCAAAATATTTCCACTGTAGGTTGGGGTTAAATAGCGATACTCGGCACCTAGCTGTACGCCACGTTGCGGGATAAAACGGGGATAAAGCGTTAGATCATAGTTAGGAGCAAGGTTCAAGTAATAAGGTAGCGTAAAGCTAAAGCCCGTGGTCGAGTTAAATGCAAAAGGTGGCGGCAGCAAGCCTGATTTACGTTCATTGGAAAGCGGGAAAGAGACGTAAGGACTAGCGAACAGGGGCACACCCTGAAAATACAGCACGCTGTTACGCGCAACGCCCGTATTGTTACCTGTATCTAACGTAAATGAACGCGCTTTAAAATACCATGCCGGGTCAGCGCTACATTGACACGTTGTATATGTACCGTGTTCAACACGGACACGCTCAGGGTCAAGTAAGTTAATCCGCTTAGCGCTCCCGACTGCTCCAGTGGCGTTGAGATGATAAGTGGGTGACAGTAAATAACCTTCATTGGCGGTGACTCTCAGAAAAGCTTGCGTTCCTCTAAAGGCATTTCCGTTATGCATCAATAGCACATTCCCGCTCGCGTATGCTTGATCCGTTTCAGTAACATAACGCAGCTTATCGCCTTTTATTACTGTCGTTGCTGTGCGTACCTCGCCTCGCCCAATAACGTTCACCTCCTCGTCCATTTGTCCTTCTATACGCTCCCCTAGCACGAATCTAGCTGCCTCATCACCGGTTCGCAAAGGATGCTCTTCGAGTGCAGGTGCAAACGCTAAGCCTGCGGCAGAAGATGGTGACGCTTCACTGATATCTTGAATGGGGGCGGTTGGCGAGGGCGCCGATTTAACTTGCGCGACACTAACAAGCGGTAACCAGCCTGGCGCCGCGAGGAACGTCACAGCAACACGTGCAAAGTGTCGTAGAAAATGACGAAAGGAATGCAAACAAAAAAATGTTTTAGATAGCATAAGTGCGCTCGGCAACCCACTAATCAGGCATATTAAGACCTGTCTACCAATCACCTAAAAGACCGTGATTCGGCGCCGCGCTGTGCTCGCAATCTTCATATACTTTTATGTCCATGAAGATGGTTGCAAGGTTGGCCCACCTAAGTCCCTTTCACAGCTGACGAACTTTTAGACAATTTGTAAACAGGTTTTAACGCGCACTCGGCAAGCTAGGAGAGTGCTGAGTAAGTTAATTAGACAAACAAAATTAGCGCCAGAAAAAAGCGAAAAAACAGTCGAGCATTATATGACAAGTCACTTTAGACTAAGGGAATCTCTACATAAACTTTGCAACAACATCAACTCTCACGGCAAAGAGTAGGCAAGCGCTGAATAATGGCGAGTGGCTGGATGACTAACTAAGGCTTGCCTTTTTTACATTAGCCGCTAATGTACAGGTAGCAAAGACATGCATTGCTCTCGATTTATTCAGTACTTCCTTAAGCAAGTACTAGATAAAACAATAACGGGAACTTTCGCTAGTACCATACAATCGTATTGTCTGCTCTTGCCTCTTTACAGGCCAGGAGCAAGTTTTTAGATTTGGTTTTAACTTCTGATGACATTCAATTCTGTTACCCCTCGCACCACTGAACTTTTAAATTGGTTAAGTGAATTCGCAGCCTCTTACCAGCTTGATCTGCCTTCTCTCACCCCTGCTTCTTCTGATGCTGGGACGCGGCGTTACTTTCGTATTGCAAGCCAAGGCAAATATGGCGCTAGCTTAATTGCTGTGGATGCTCCACCGCCTGAAAAAAATCTTGAATTCCTTAATATCGCAACGCTTTTTACCCAAGCTGGCGTGCATGTGCCACAGGTTTTTGAAAGTGATCTTGAACGTGGTTTTATGCTGATGACCGACCTGGGGGGCAAACTTTACCTTGATGCATTAAAAAGCATGCAACAGCCGATACAGGCTCACCCTCTTTTTGAGGAGGCGTTGACAAGCCTGATACGCTGGCAAAGCGCAACGCGTGATAATGTTTTGCCGCCTTATAGCGAAGCTTTGCTACGACGCGAACTCGAACTCTTTCCGACTTGGTATATTGAACGTCATGTGGGTTTTACGTTAGATGAAGCGTCACGCAATGCATTAGAGCAGGTCTTCGCTAAGCTGATTGAGCGAGCGCTCGCGCAACCACGTGTTTTTGTGCATCGTGACTACATGCCGCGCAATTTAATGCTGTGTGCTGAGCGCAATCCTGGCGTATTGGATTTTCAAGATGCCGTGTTCGGTCCCATTACCTATGATGTGGTTTCACTCTTTCGCGATGCTTTCATCAGTTGGGAACCAGAGTTTGAACGCAATTGCATCAGAAACTACTGGGAAAAAGCGCAAGCCGCGCACCTTCCAGTCGGCTCTGATTTTGCAAAGTTTTACGAGGACCTCGAATGGATGGGGGTGCAACGTCATTTAAAAGTCCTTGGTATTTTTGCGCGTCTACATTACCGAGATGGCAAGCCCCATTATTTGCAAGATGCACCCCGTTTTCTCGCTTATCTGCGTAGCGTTATTACTCGTCATAGTGAACTCGCGCCACTTGCCCACTTGCTTGACAAGCTCGAAGTGCATACCCTCAACACAAGCGCACCCACTCAAGCGGTGCTGCCATGATTACCGCCTCAACCTCCATTAATACCGCAATGATTTTCGCCGCCGGGCGGGGTACTCGGATGCGTCCGCTTACTGACACGTGTCCCAAACCATTGCTTGAAGTAGGCGGGAAGCCGTTGATTGTCTGGCAGATCGAACGCTTAGCCCAAGCCGGCTGCACAGCTATCATCATTAATCATGCGTGGCTTGGACATTTAGTTGAGACCACGTTAGGTGATGGAATGCGGTGGGGAGTGCAAATTCATTACTCTGCCGAAGATGAAGGACTAGAAACAGCGGGAGGCATTGCTCATGCTTTGCCACTGTTTAAAAAATATAGTACTGCTTCAAGTTTCATCGCAGTGAGTGGCGATATTTTTACTGATTACGATTATCGTCAGCTTATTCCTCATGCGCAGCGCATCGCGCAAGCCAGTGAAGCACAAATGCATCTAATCATGGTGCCAAATCCAACTTACCATCCAAACGGTGATTTCGTGCTGAACGAAGAAGATGGAGGCCGTCTCTCGCTTGCAAATGGGCCGCGTTTTACTTTTGGCAATATCGGCGTTTACGATACGCGGATGTTTGAAACGATTCCCTCAGGCACCGTCAGCCCACTACTTCCCTATTACCGCGCAGCCATTAACGCTCAGCGAGCGACTGGCGAGCTATACACAGGTTATTGGGCCAACGTTGGCACGCCTTTAGAATTACAAGCGTTGGAAACACGCTTGCGTCTTATGAGAAATACATTTTAAGATGCACGCAAAGTAACTTCTGAAAAATCTCTTGTTTGGCAGGATGATCAACCAAAGCATTCTTTCTTTACATTAGGTACTAGCCTTCTCTCGACGCCTTGCAGCAAGGCATGTCTGCGCAGACAGTATATTAAATGCGGCAAAGAAGCATAACACCGCTACACCGCCTCGAAAAAAGTCTACTTCTGTACTGTCTGTGTCGGTATGCTTTGCACAGTAGATTTTGCAGAGGTTCCCAAACATAGCGAAAAACTCATCATGCATTCACTGACTCCCTCTGCGATTCCCACCGCGACATTAGATATTTACCGCCAACGTCGTGCCCGCGTGCTAGAAGCCATGCGTGCTGCAGGAGGTGGCCTAGCGCTTATTCCTACTGCGCCGAGCCGCACCCGTAATCGGGATTGCGATTATCCGTACCGACACGATAGCTATTTTTATTATTTAACTGGCTTTACTGAGCCCGATGCTTTTCTCGTTTTAAATGCCAATTTTGTGGATGATGAGCCTGAGAATGTGCTCTTTTGCCGTGCCAAAGATGAAAAGCGCGAAATTTGGGAAGGGTTTCACTATGGGCCAGACGCTGCATCTGAGATATTTGGCTTTGATGCCGCTTATTGTATTGGCGAACTTGATACACAGCTACCTCAGCTAATGCAAGGAACACCAGCGCTCTATTATGCATTGGGTACGTGCCGCCAATTAGACACCCAAGTGCGCCACTGGCTTAAAGCCGTGCGAGCACAAAACCGCCAAATCACGCTTACTCCCCCGACAATGCATGACATTATGCCAATCCTTGATGAAATGCGATTGGTGAAAGATGAACATGAATTAAGCGTGATGCGACAAGCGGCACTCATTTCTGCACAAGCACATAAACGTGTACTGCAAATGTGCCGACCTGGCATGCATGAATATGAGTTAGAAGCTGAACTACTTTACGAATTTCGTCGCCAAGGTGCACAAGCGCCTGCCTATAATTCAATCGTTGCGGCTGGCGCGAACGCTTGTGTGCTGCATTATCCGGCTGGCAATAAATGCGCGCATGATGGTGATTTAGTGCTGATTGATGCTGCGTGTGAGCTAGATGGTTACGCATCAGATATCACTCGCACTTTCCCTGTGAATGGACGTTATTCTGCGCCACAGCGCGAACTTTACGAAATTGTGTTGGCGGCCCAACAAGCAGCCATCGCTGCTGTGCGAGTTGGCGCACAATTTGATGAACCCCATATGGCTGCCGTGCAAGTGCTCGCGCAAGGCATGTTAGATACGGGCTTACTTGATAAGAATCAGCATGGCACGCTCGAAGATGTGATTGAGCAAAAAGCTTATAAGCGTTTTTATATGCATCGCACAAGCCATTGGATAGGAATGGATGTGCATGACTGCGGCGATTATCGTTTGCATTCAACTTTGCACACTGAAACAGAGCCTGCTTGGCGTAAGTTAGCTGCGAATATAGTTTTAACGATTGAACCTGGGTTATATGTGCGTGCTGCTGAAGATGTGCCTGAGAAATATTGGGATCTAGGGATCCGCATTGAAGATAATGCCATTGTCACAGCACAGGGCTGCGAATTGATTACACGCGATGTACCCGTTTCTATAGAAGATATTGAAGCGCTTATGCGGGGGACATAAATAAATCGGCACTAAGAGCTTGTTCATCATCCATAACATTCAACTCAATAATTACGCGGCCATGGTTGATTTTGATCTTATTATTGTAGGGGGCGGACCTGTTGCTCTCGCTTTAGCCGGTTGGCTTGCGCAACGCAGTGCTACGCGCGCATTATCAGTTGCAGTGATTGATGCGAGCTCGGCAATAGAAGTCAAACATGATCCACGTGTCATTGCTTTATCTCATGGTAGTCACGCGTTACTCAATCCTTTAGCGTGGCCCACCGACGTCACACCCATCAAACGTATTCATATTTCTCAGTCTGGTCATTGCGGCCGCACCTTGCTCGATCATGATGAATACAAATTACCCGCACTAGGCTATGTGCTGCGCTATGGAGCGCTAGTGAGCGCGCTTAATCAATCAGTCAAAGCGACTAACAGTCATTTACATTGGTTTAGCGCTACCACCGCAGGCACGCCTACGCAGCAAACTAATCATGTCACGCTGCCAGTTGAAAATGCAGATGGAACACGCTTACTCCGTACGCAGCTTTTAATCAACGCACAAGGCGGTGCTACGGCACCGCTCGCCTCAACTTCCACTCCAATACGCCGCACACGTGACTACGCGCAAGTAGCGCTCGTCGGTAGTGTGAGTGCTAGCGCGCCGCGTCCTAATGTTGCATGGGAGCGTTTTACTCTTGAAGGACCGCTGGCCCTCTTGCCACTCGGAGGGACTCATGAGGCTGATTATTCTTTCGTTTGGTGCTGTCAGCCGCAACAGGCACAACGTCGGCTTGGATTGAGCGAAAAAGAATTTGCTGCTGAATTAAACGCTGTCTTTGGTGAAAAGATGGGGGATTTACAAGTGCTCAGCAAGCGGCACCTGATCCCTCTTACATTAAATGCGCTTGAGACGCTTGTCGATCAACGAATGGTCTCGATTGGCAATGCAGCACAAACGTTACATCCCGTAGCTGGGCAAGGACTCAACCTTGGGTTACGTGATGCATATACACTCGTCGAGGCACTAGCGCAATTTGGTGCAACGCCAAGTGCCCTCGCCTCTTTTGCACAACGCCGTGCCCCTGATAGGCAACTTACGATTAACCTGACCGACCAACTAGCGCGCATTTTTACAAGCGAATATGCTTTTTTGGGTGGATTACGTGCGCAAGCACTCACTGTTCTTTCCTGCCTGCCACTCCTTAAAGGGATGCTAGTGCGTCATATGTTATTCGGGCAACGGCAATAAAATAATCTGTGTTTAGGATAAGGAAGTGCAAAGTAAACAGGGTTGAAATATAAGGCTAAGCAGATCTCCGGTACAGCTAGTTTATAAATTTATTAAAACTGGGACAGGACCAAAAAAATCACAGATTCTACTCGCTTATGTGGCTAATTTCGGGGAACAGGTCAATTTTGGAAGCGCCACCTATTGGATTTTGTAGTTATAGTTTCTCCACCTGCCCTCGTTCATGATTAACGTAAAACCAGAGCACTAGCCCTTTTATTTTATCTTTTAAAAAGCTTTTATTAATTTCATACGATGAGCCAGAACGTGCTGCGAGTTCTACCGTAATAAACTTTGCTGCATATACGTAAAAGGCCGTGGTTTGACAAAAACGCAAATCACGACCTTTGAGGTAGATATGAATAGATTTTAGCAGCGCTTACAGAAACGTTCGCCCTATACGCCAAGCAAGCGCCGAGATTAACGCCGATGCTGGAATGGTAAGGATCCATGCCCAGACAATGCTGCCTGCAACTCCCCAACGCACGGCGGAGAATTTTTGCATCGCACCAACGCCAATAATCGCGCCGGTAATGGTATGCGTTGTTGAAACAGGGATACCCAAGAAGGAAGCCAGAAATAATGTGAATGAACCACCAAGCTCGGCACAGAAACCATTCACAGGTTTCAATTTAGTAATTTTCTGTCCCATTGTGCGCACAATCCGCCAGCCGCCAAACAAAGTGCCGATACCCATCGCACCATAACAGCTAGCTATGACCCATGCCGGTGGCGCCTGTAGACTACTTGATGTATAGCCTGCAGCAATCAACAACATCCAAATCACACCTATCGTCTTTTGCGCATCATTGCCTCCATGCCCGAGGCTATATAGCCCTGCAGAGAGGAGTTGGTAGCGCCGAAAATGACGATCTATTTTATGCGGCGGCGTGCGGAAGAATAGCCATGACACGCAGAACATAAAGAGTGAGCCTAGGATAAAGCCCAGTAGAGGAGACAAAAATATAAACGCAATGGTTTTTAATAGACCAGCTATATTGAGTACGCTTGGCCCAGCTTTGGCAAGCGCAGCGCCTACCAAACCACCGATTAACGCATGCGATGAGCTAGAAGGGATGCCGTAGTACCAAGTAATGATGTTCCAACCAATGGCGCCCACTAGCGCACCGAAAATCACATAGTGATCAACAATAGCGGGGTCGATGGTGCCACGCCCAACCGTCGCAGCGACTTTTAGATGAAAGATGAAGTAAGCAAAGACATTACAGAACGCAGCAAAAATCACTGCATGTTGAGGTTTAAGTACGCCGGTTGAAACAACAGTGGCAATGGAATTTGCCGCGTCGTGAAAACCATTCATACAATCAAAAGCCAGTGCTAGCATCACTAGCAGCCCGACTACCCATATACTCAATTGAATCGATGGCATCAGTGTTTCCTAGCAGGTTATGCGTTCTCTAGCACGATGCCTTCGATAATATTGGCGACGTCTTCACACTTATCCGTCACCTCTTCGAGCAACTCAAAAATGGCTTTGTATTTGATGAGTGCTTTCACATCGTTCTCTTCACGGAAAAGCTTAGAGATCACTCCGCGCAACTCACTATCTGCTTCGGATTCAAGTCGATCAATCTCAGTGCAGATGGCTAAGATTTCATCCGCATTTTTCATATTATTAAGCTGCGCAACGGCCAGCTTGACTTGCTCGCAACACGCGACACTGATTTGTACTAGCTGGCGGGCTTCGGGCGGTAAAGTTTGCACATCGTAAAGCCAGATAGCGGTGGCTACATCCTCGATTAAATCAAGAATATCGTCCATCGTACTGATTAGCTTATGGATTTCATCACGGTCAAATGGCGTGATAAACACTTTGTGTAGCAGATCCATCGCTTCATGCGTGAGCTTATCTGCGCGCTTTTCGCTTGCCTGCACGTTTTGTTTATGAATCTCTGCTTCACCAAGGTTGTCGATTAAACGCCTTAGCTCATGAATTCCATCAACGAGGCACTCTGCGTGAGCATTGAAGATTTCAAAGAATTTATTCTCGGTGGGAAGAAAGCGACTGAACATGCAAGTCCCTGAGTGATAATAAAATAATTAGACGGTATCAAAAAAAGCATCGCATTCTATCTCATACCAATCTATAAAACTCATTTCTCAAGTTAAATATACTTTTTGTAACAGTTTTGGGAGGGCAGGCTAAGCAGCACTGAATTCTGAATAACCGGTGAAATTATCGAATTTTGTATATTGCCCCAAAAAGGTTAACCGTACAGTGCCAATTGGGCCATTACGCTGTTTGGCTATAATAATTTCGGCGGTGCCTTTATCTTGGCTATCTGGGTTATAAACTTCATCTCGATAAATAAAATAGATGACGTCAGCGTCCTGCTCAATCGCACCAGACTCACGTAAGTCAGACATTAAAGGTCGCTTATTAGGACGTTGCTCAAGGCTACGATTAAGCTGTGACAAAGCAATCACAGGTACGTTAAGCTCTTTTGCAAGACCTTTTAATGAGCGTGAGATTTCTGAAATCTCAGTCGCCCGATTTTCGCCCGAAGAGGCGGATGACATTAGCTGGATGTAATCGATGATAATTAACCCAAGCTGTCCACATTGACGTGACAGACGCCTTGCACGCGCACGTAGCTCAAGTGGATTAAGCGCGCCTTGCTCATCAATGAACAGCTGCGCATCGCTCATTTTTTGCATCGCGTGAGTGAGTTTAGGCCAATCCTCATCAACCAACTTACCGGTACGCAGTCGATGTGCATCAAGGCGACCCACTGAGCCAAGCATACGCATTGCAAGTTGCGTCCCTGGCATTTCCATTGAAAAAACGGCCACTGGTAAACCATATTCAACGGCGACATATTCACCAATATTCATCGAGAACGAAGTTTTACCCATGGATGGACGGCCAGCTACGATAATCAATTCACCGCCTTGCATGCCTGAAGTCATTCGATCAAGATCGACAAAACCTGTTGGCGTACCCGTCACATCATTCGGATTATCTTGATGATAGAGTGTATCAATCCGTTCAACGACTTGTGACAGCAGTGGCTTGATCTCCATAAAGCCCTGCGTACCTCGTGCGCCCTCTTCAGCAATCGCAAATACTTTTGACTCGGCTTCATCGAGTAACTGACGCACTTCCCTACCCTGTGGATTAAAGGCATCACCAGAAATTTCATCAGCGACTGTCACAAGTCTACGTAGCACCGCTCGATCTCGAACAATCTCAGCATAGCGGCGAATATTGGCGGCACTCGGTGTGTTCTGTGCCAACGCATTCAGATAAGCCAAGCCACCAACATCAGCAGCTTGTCCAGCATTAGTTAAGGCTTCAAATACCGTAATCACATCGGCTGGGCGCGCACCCATAATAAGTTTGCCAATGTGCTGAAAAATCAGCCGATGGTCATAACGATAAAAGTCACTTTCCCGCAAAAAGTCAGCAATACGATCCCATGCCCCATTATCTAGCAACAAGCCGCCAAGTACAGACTGTTCAGCTTCAATCGAGTGGGGAGGGATTTTTAGTGATTCGAGCTGCGGGTCGGGTTTAACGTTGTTCATCGGTCAAAGTGATTTTCTAAAAGCTGTTCAATGTCTTGAACGTAGCATTGTGCTTCAGGAAAAGTGCTAGAGAACCTCTTCAAAACCTCTTGGGCCAGCAGACAAGTACAAGAGCGCGGCAAGGCGCGGCCTTAATTGATCATCTTGCCGCGCAACGGGTTTTACAGAAGTTCTCTACTTATATTGCTTTGCAATCGCTTGCATTGTCAAAGGGACTTTAAATCAGCGCTAAGTCAGGTGCTAAGCAATTTTCGGCAAGTATAAACGACAAAGACGGAAGCCTTACGGCTTCCGTCTTTGTCGTTTGCAGATCTTATTAAATTACTGTTGTCGAACTGCTGCTGTTAAAACTAAGCAGCTTCGCCAAGCACTGAAACGTTAACATCAACTACAACGTCAGCATGCAATTCAACCTGCACAGTATGATCACCTACCCTTTTTAATAGTCCGTCAGGAATGCTAACCTGTGACTTTTGAATAGCAAAGCCTTGATCCTTAAGGTATTTAGCAATCATCTCTTTAGTCACGGAGCCGAACAGCACGCCGCCCATTCCAGCTTTTTGCGAGATTTGCACAGTCAAGGTAGCTAATTTTTCACCTTGTACTTGCGCCAAACGTAATTCATCAGCAGCTTGTTTCTCTAATTCTGCACGTCGCTGCTCCACTTCTGCACGTGCTGCTGGCGTCGCAAAGCAAGCCACTCCTTTTGAAAATAAGTAACGAGCATAGCCATTCGCTACTTTAACAATGTCACCGATATTACCTAGTCTACGCTTGCCGCTACGGACATCTTTCAGCAAAATAATTTCCATTTACATTCTCCTAATCGCGCCGTGATGCATCAAGACTTGTGCAAGTCAGTGTATGGCAATAACGCTAAAAAGCGCGCACGTTTAATTGCCTGATTTAACTGACGTTGAAAACGCGCTTTATTACCTGTCAAACGAGCTGGCGTAATTTTGCCACTCTCGCCAACAAAATCTTTTAACGTATCGATATCTTTGTAATCGATCTGCTCAACCTTAGCAGCAGTAAAGCGGCAGAATTTTTTGCGCTTAAAAAGTGGGTTTTGCTGTTGACGACGAAAATCAGTTTTCTTGTCGTTCTTTTTGCCGGAAAAGCGGGCCATATTTAATCCTTGTGAATCTCTTGTAACTCAGTAATGTGAAAGATAAGCGTATGCGTTTTTTGGTTGCGTGGAGCAAGAAAACCAATGAAATTAGCTAAACGACCAAGCTCATAGGAAGCTAATAAGCCACTTAACTCCCCTGCCACAACAGCTGACACCGTCATGTCAATCTTACGCCGCACACCCGCTTCGATAACCTCTGAGCGATGCGCTAACGTGCACTGCAAAAGAGGTACACCTGCTGGTGTATAACGAATAGGTGTTCGCTCGTTAATACTCGCTTCAAGGCAAACCCGATTCATCGTTAAGCAACTAAGGTTAACTTGCTTACACTTAACTCAAACTTAAGCCGCGGGAGCTAAAGCTGCTTTTTTTGCTTCTTCGCGCTGAACTTCCTTCATCATTGGAGAAGGATCAAGCACCGCTTTCTTCATCTTTACAGTTAAATGACGCAATACAGCATCATTAAATTTGAATGCTTGCTCAAGCTCTTGCAGCGTTTCTTGATCGCATTCAATACGCATCAACACATAGTGAGCCTTCGCAATTTTCTTCTCGATCATATAAGCCAACTGCCGGCGGCCCCAATCTTCAACAAGATAAACTTTCCCATTGCGAGCAGCAACAATCGCTTTATACCGTTCGATCATCGCGCCGACTTGCTCGCTTTGATCAGGACGCACAATAAAAACAATTTCATAATGACGCATAATCTTCCTTATGGATAACAGCTACCCGGGCATCAAAACCGGTGCAGCAAGGCGAATAAAACCGGCGATTGTAGCGGGAAATCTCTTATCAGACAACCTGCCTACTTTTTTATGCTGGCACATCAGCTTATTTCTGAAATTTCTTCGCGTCTTTTTGGTAGCGCTGCGCAGCACCACAAGCACTAGTTTTACGAGCAGTAAAGGCGGCGATTTCTCAGAGAGACTTTGAATACTCCTCCCTTTTTCCGCTTCACCAAACTATTTTTAAACTAAATCAAAATAGGCTAAACACTCTAGTCTAAAAAGATGTACCAGAAATACGGCAGCAGACGATTTGCAGGAATACAGTCACGTAAGCACTGGTAATGTATCTATATTTTTAATCGCTTTAGTTGTAGAAATGCTTATTTCCAGAAATAAAGCAATAAATTTTCAAAAAAACTTGACTCTTGTTTAAAGAAAACAAACAATCAGGTTACTCGTTTCTTCTGGAATTGAATTTCAGGCAGAAAAGGTCAGGTTGATCCTCTAAAAAGCGGTGACCCATGTCACTTAATTTTTTTGAGCGTTCGCAATTGCAAGTAATAAAGTAGAGGGAAATTGATATGTCAGGTGATAAGCCAAGAAAAAAAGGTAGGGTTAAGTGGTTCAATGCCAGCAAAGGCTATGGATTTATTACACCTGATCCAGAGGGTAGCGGTGTAGGTTCAGATGAGTTATTTGTTCACCAAGTCTCCATTCAGATGGAGGGCTTTAGAACATTAGATGAAGGCGCTCCTGTCACGTTCGTTGTTGAGCAAGGCCCTAAAGGTCTGCAAGCAACTGACGTTCGATTGGATACTGCAGCTTAGTCCGCTTAACTAAATCGTAAGCAGTCTGAAGTAAAAAATCCGGCCCCGCGCCGGATTTTTTACATTCAACAACTTATATTTGGCGAAGTGTACTCAATCGGTAAGGGCTATTGTGTACAGAACCACCTTCAGAACCTCTCTTCTTTTAGGCATTGAACAGCTTCTAGCAAAAGTAAGGAGTACGCTACAATTACATTCCATCAGAAAAAAACTTAGCCTGCATTCGGCGGGCAAATACCTTTACCGTTGCAAAGAGACTTTGTATGACTCACGTTGTCACTGAAAGCTGCATTAATTGCCTTTACACCGATTGCGTCGATGTGTGCCCAGTAGATTGCTTTCATAAAATAGATGAACACTTTAGCGGTGGAAATAACAATCAATCAGGCAATGAAGATGAGCAAAAAAATCAGCGGCGCGCGAACTTTTTAGTCATCGACCCTGATGAATGCATTGATTGCGCAGTATGCGTTGCGGAATGCCCCGTCACCGCAATTTATGCAGAAGAAGATGTGCCAGGCGATCAGCAAGAATTTGTCGCTCTCAACGCTGAACTAGCGAAAGAATGGCCAACCATTACTAGATCACAAGCTCCTTTGCCTGATGCTGACCATTGGAAAGATATAACTGATAAGAAGCATTTGTTAAAGCGCTAAGATAAAAGTCGTATCAGTTGTTACATTGATGAATGCATTTCAAATATTGACTTCATCAAACACAAACATTCATATTGTCTATTAGCCAAACATCATATTTATCAATTTTGCTTGACAATATCGGTAGGCAACCCTAAAATCGCGTCTCACCTTTTCCCCGATAGCTCAGTCGGTAGAGCGACGGACTGTTAATCCGCAGGTCCCAGGTTCGAGCCCTGGTCGGGGAGCCAGATTTTAAAAGGCTTACAGCGATGTAAGCCTTTTTTATCAGAAAGCTACTACAGCTAAATTCTACCTAAGCCATAGCTCTCTCAGAGAATGCAGCTTGCTCTGTACGAAGCTCAAAATTCGTATGAGATTGAACCCATTGCGCTAGGTGCGCTGAAGATAAATGCGCATACCGCTGCACCATCTCTAGTGTTTCCCATCCCCCCAACTCTTTAAGTACATACAAAGGCGTACCCCGTTGAACATGCCAACTCGCCCATGTGTGTCTTAAGTCATGCCACCTAAAATCTTTAATGCCTGCCGCTTTTAGCGCTTCGTACCAAGCTCTAGTAGACGTCTCCTTAATCGATCTACCTTTATAAACAAAGACGCTAGCGATATGATCAGTATCCCGCCTATTCTTCCGCTGACGCATTAATACTTCAATTGCTGCATCAGAGAGAGGAACGCTTATCGCCCTACGCGCTTTTGCCTGATCTGGATGGATCCAAGCAACTTTTCTTACTAGGTCGATTTGCGACCATTCCAAACCCGTAACATTGGCTCGCCGTAAGCCAGTTTCTAATGAGAACTGCGCCATAGCCGCCAAATGGGGAGGTAATAAAGATAAAAGCCTTTCTGCCTCTTGTGGAGTCAGCCAACGAATGCGCTTTTTAGGTTCAGCTAGGAAAGTAATTTTAGGGACTTGATCTAACCATCCCTTGCGAAGCGCTACTTTTAAAACGGCTGATATCACTTTTAATACACGGTTAACCGTAGCCGGTCGAACTTTGCGGTTTGTGCTTTTTTTGAAGCCATGTTTACCCCTAATATGCACGATGTCGTTTTGCTTAGCAGCTTTGATTTTGCTAATTAGCTCCTGATTAATATCGACCAGTGCTATATCTTCTAACCAGGGCTGTAACCAGCGTAATCTTCCTATGGTCGTACCTATACTGCTTTGCTCTTCCCGCTCTGTTAAATACTCTCCAACAGCATGTTGCCAGAGATACTTCGGCTTTTCGCCAAGCTTCGCCTGGTTCCACAAATCCACCTTTAAGCGATCGTGGAGTTCTTGCGCTTTGGCCTTGTCCGCGGTGCCAGTGCTTCCCTGTAACACTTTTCCAGTTGCTGGACAGTAGAGTTTGTAATAATAGTTTGGACTTTTTTTGGGTCTGTAGAGCGACATGTTTTACCTCCATTCAGTTGATCGCCCTGCATAACTCGCGGGCTGAATTCTCCATCAAGATAGCGCTGTAGGGCAAGCACTGAAAAAACCCAGCCTCTGCCAACTTTTCGGCCTGGGATTTCTCCTTTTTTGGCTTTTAGGCAAACGGTTTGCACGTGAGCACGTAAGAGTTTGGCCGCTTCTTTGACGCCGATAACTTCTAACGTTGAGATAGCTTTCTCGTTGCCTTCATCCAGTTCAGTAGACGAGTTTGTTTTCATTCTTGCTCTCGTTTAAAAATCCAACACTTCAATATTTCGGGTGTGCTTCTAAGGGATAAATCCACTCTTTGCAAAGTGGAACGCATCGTTTTAACTTCAACAAATTTACGCCTGCGACTGTCGCGCAAATAGCGTTTGAGTTCGAGTAACGAGGGGATTTTTTGCTGCTGCAATGCCGCGACTTTGGCAAAGTCGTTGAGATTGATAGCGATTAAATCTGATTCTCGGGCATGATTGAGTGAGTGTTCTGCATCTCGTTCGAGATAATCGAAAGTGTCCCAAAACTCCTGCACAATAGGATGATCAGCGCTAATCGCTTGTTGCCGCTGAATGGCAATGTCGATTAATTGCGCCTGTGCCGCATCCTTTTGATTAACAGACAAAGGAACAATAAATTCGAGCGCATCAATGAGTGCCATCAGCTGAGCATGATTTTTGGCAATGCGGAGGCTATATATCGATGGGTGGGCCTGGAGCTGAGTCTCATAAATGGGGGCGCACTCACTCAGCTTTTTGAGGATGATTGTTTCCCGCGTAAGCGCAGCTAGCATAAACCCGCTGACTTGTTCAGGTGTGACGCGCTCTAAACTTTCGGCCTGTGCTTTGGTTTCGGCGGTTTGCGTCGCCCGATCAAAATACAACGACACGAGCCGTTGCAGTATCGCTTCACTTGCCACAACTGGGCTATTTTGGCTAATCACAATGGCCCCGCGAAAAGGTGGCTCGCGGGTATCATTGCCGCTATTCTTAACGCCGGTGGCTCTGACACTGCGCCCGTTATAGGCGGTCTTCAGTTCATCCCAATCAAAAATTTTATATTTGGTTTCGTCGCTGCGGTCAGCTTCAATAAGCACCACGGGTAAATTAGACACTTGCGAGAAGTTACGCGCTCGCGCCGCGAGGGAGGATTTAGAAGGGTCGAACCCTTCATAATCTCGCCTTCCTAAAAGTTTCCATAAAAACTCAATCAACGTGGATTTACCGGCCCCAGGCTCTCCTACCACCTCAAGAAAGGGAAAGCTTTTTTGTTCGGCACGAATCTGTTCGGCAAAGAGCGAGCCTAACCAAAACGCAAGCGCAATGATTCCTTTCGCCCCAAAGCAAAGCCAGAGCGCATTGAGCCAATCATAAGAGGCGGATTGAGTATCTTGCGCAAGGCTGAGTGTGGTTGATTGGTTCAGCGTTTTAATACTGAGTTTGCTAAGTTCAAAAAAATCTTCTTCGTTAAGGCGATAGATGAGGCCGTTTTTAACTGCGACGTCATGGAAGACATAACAACCGTATTCCCGATGATAGCCAATAAAATCGATGGTTTTCACCGAACGGATATCGGCCATCTGGTCTTTTAAATAGCGGTCGAGTTGGCTGCTGTTGCCCGTATAAAAAGCCCCTGGTGCAATGGCGAGTAATCTTCTTTTAAATTCACTGGCGCAGGCGACTTGCGAGCCGGTGAAGGTATTTTTAATCGTTTGGCCGTTGGGGAAATCGATACGGAAGTAATACCAAGCTTCATCCGTGAGCGGGTTAGCTTGGTAATAGAGCGCGGTAGGCAGACAGTTAGCAATCTCCGTTACCGTCGCCGCTTTTTGTATCGCTTGTCTGAGTTGTTCCTCTTCTGAACAATCTTGTACGGCTTCTTTGGCTGACTCGAAGCGGTCTGTATCAATCTTGAAGCTATATAGGCGCCGCTCGTAATCGAAGATAAAGGTGCGCTGGCGATGCTTAAGATAGATCAGTTGCGCTTTATCTAACGCACTGGCGGCAATCAATAACGCGCCGTGATAGCGATAGTCAGCTAAATCTGCCTCTGTCAGCCGTTCGCGCTGGTGCAAGTCATTCCAATCGAGTTTACCTTTCGTGATTTGAGGAATCTGCGCCGCTTCACATGTCCAGCCTGCTTTGCGTGCTTGATGGATGCCTTTCAAGATGCCTTTTTGTCCTGCTGCGTCATTATCGAGCGCCCAAATTAAACTGGGCCGATTACTTTGGCGCAGCGCCAACAATTCATTAAGCGCCTGCTCCGGGTAATTCGTGCACGACAACAAAGCCACCGCGGCGATATCATGATGCGCTAACGCAATCGCATCAAAGATGCCTTCGACTAACCACAGCTCTTCAACCTTCATTAGCTCTAACGTAGGCGGCTGCCACCACAACCCCGCATAACGCCCACCTGGCTTGAAGTTGGCTTTTTTGCCGAACCGCTCTGGTTGATCGATCAATCTTTCCCAGAACGTCTCACCGACGGTAAAACGTACCGTCGCACTCCTGGCGTTGAGCGTTGTCGAGTCATACTGACCTTGCGTATACCAACCTTTAATGCGCTTAAGATCAAAGCCTCGCGCATAATGCATATACGCATCAGCCGCTGCATGTGGATTATTGTTGGCTAACGGAAAACGCTCAGACCAACTATTAAAGAGATCAGCATAAATTTCTTTAACGTGGCCCTCCCAAGCACAATGATTTAACCGGCCACAACGTAACACCCAAGGGTTATCCGCATGCGTATAAAGTTCTTTTTTTCCACATGCCGGACAAATGCCATGCTGTAGCCATGACGGCTTAACCTTAAAGCCATAGTCAGCTAGTAAGCGTTGGGTGATGATTTGATGAAGTTCGACGCGCATGGCGGGCCTAGCCAAAAAATGGTTCATAACCAGGTAAGCGCTCGCCACCACGTTCAAATTCGCTGATTAAGTCTATTCGCGGCACATATGGCATTAAATTAGCAAGAGGTACTATCCACTCTTTTTTGCTGCCCGAGCTTCTTATAAAGAAGGCATGTGATGATAAATAGCTAGGGTGGATTGTTGCGTTAATATTGCATTCGCGTGATTTAATTTCGCAGAGTGCTTGTAAAGTAACATCTCTGGCGTAAGTCATTGTGAGATGTTCCTTATAGGGGTGAAAGATACGTTCAATGCACCGTTTTACTAAATCATATTGATCAGTGACAGACGAAGAGGCAGCGTGATGATCATCTAGAAAACTAAGGGCTATCTTATAAATCTCAAAAGTATTTGTTATTTGCATCATGAGCCATTGGATAAGTAACTGTTAAGGAAAAGCTATCGTCAACGAACAAGTACTACGTAATGTCCGGATGAAAATCGATGTATTCCCCTCTATCTCGAGATTCGCATTCGTCTAATGCTTGCAATGCAATACCTTCTGCGGCACTTGCTGATATGCCCTTAACCTCCATCAAATGCTTAATACAACGCTCAATTAAGCGTTGCCGATGATGGCTTAAGTGTTCAGCTTGATGTTCTTCTAAAAAATTCCGCGCTAACGTATGAATCAAGTCGGCTTCTTTTTTATAAGCGCGGGCGCGTGTTGAAGTAGGCAATTGAATATCAGGGTCAGGCGTTCCTGAAGGTGATAACGTACGTATCGTTTCCAACTCCGCAACAAAGGTATGACCACAAAGAGGATTGCGGCAAACACAAAAAAGCCGACGCAATAAAGGACTTAAGAAAAAGCTATTTCTCACTGTGGCCGGACTTTTACAGTGAGCGCAATAGATAGAAGCACGCATGAAGGTTCCCTCGGATAAAAGCAAAAGTTCTACACCCATCTTTCAAAAATCAGTATATTTCTATCTTTTTTACATTTATAACGTAAGAAAGCCTCTTTAATTTATTCATTAGTATAAATGTACATTTAATAAATATACAATAGTAATTTTTTACTTAAGAGGAAATTTGATGGATTTCGGTAAGAGACTGGAGCAAGAAAGAGAAGAGCAAGGCTGGAAACAAAAAGACATGGCAGCAGCAGGCGATGTATCAACAGCGAGCTATAGTCTTTATGTTAAGGGGGAGCGAGCACCCAATTTTGTCGCGGGTGCAAATTGGCATAAGGCCGGCGTTGATGTTTTATATGTCATCTCGGGGGAACGTTCACGAGCACAGTTATCCGTTGACGAACAAGAATTATTAAAACGCTATCACGCTGCGCCGCTTTCCGTGAAGGCAGCTGTGTTAGGCGCGCTAACGGCAGGCTCAGCAGTTAATGCGGTAACGCAAAATGTAGATGGTGATGTTGGACAGCAAGCGGCAGGTAATATTACGAATGAAGCAAGAACGATTTTTACCTTTGGCGGAAAAAAAAGTAAATCTAATCGTTCCTGATGCGCTGTATTTAAGTATTGTTGATTTTGTTTCCCACTCAGTCAAACTTTTATAAAGGGTAGATATGGTGCAACAAAGTATTACTGGCGGTGCTGAACAAGTTGCAGGTAAAAATATCAATAACAGAGGGCCTCAACAACGCTTAAGTAATACAATTCATATCAAAATGGCTGACAAGGGTGAACAGCTAACAATTACTGAGTTACAGCGTAAAGGGATTGCGGCCAAAGTCTATGAGGTTCAAGAAAAAACGTCGATTAAGCCTCTTGAAATTTACGCAAACATTTTGAAAGACTTTGGTATAGAAGCCATTCGTGACTTACCCAGAGATAAATATAAGGAAGTCATGGCATCTCTTGAGCAATCGATGAATAAATTAGGGGAAGGCGCATCGTTGGCTGTAGCTGAAGATGTCCGTGCAGGTTTTTGTTCGCGCTGTACTAAAATTCAGCCTCAACTTATACAAATTTGGCTGGTATTAGGCGTGGTGTTCGTGCTTATCATTGCCGCCACCATTACCAAAATCCTGTTTTTCAGTGCCGATAGCCGCGCTCAACCCGAATCAATCCACCGCCTCATGCACCGATGCGATTTTGAAAGCCGCGCGTACTCCATCGGAAGCCAGCTAATCATGCCAAATAACCGGCAATGTGAATGTATTTTTGATGCTGAAAGCGGCATCGCGCATTGGGTGGTTAGCAAAGCTACTAGCGATTAAAGCCACTCTACCTATCTCGAATTAACGCGCTTTCCCCCGCCGAAACTGCCACCGATGGCGAGCGCTAACAGGGTCGTCTTTCACTTCACATTCCAGCGTTGTCGTAAAACCCTGCTCGGCTAAGGTATGGCATACCCGCGCAATAAGCCAGGATGTCTCATCGATTTCAGGCTTAAAGCCGGTGAGGCTGATTGGCATCTCTGGAAAGCAATCCGCACGGCCTAGCGATAACGTCATGCTTAAGGTCGCTTGGCTGCGTTGTATGCGTTGCCATTCTGCCGTGGCGGCGGCTTTTGCCTGGGCTTGGGTGGCGTATTGTTCCGGCAATACCTTTAAGTTATAGCGGTTCTCTCCCCCGACGATCACGGATTGCCGTTGCGCCATCCCGAAGTGGTGCCAGTAGGCCCGCACACCTGCATAACTTTCTCTCTGTGCGACGTGATAACGATATTGCTCGATGTCGTGTCGCTTTAGCGCAATCATCGGCAAAGCCTGACCGCTCGCGGTGCGCGATGCACCGATCGGCATAAACAATAAATGTTGCTCTTTAACCGTCATCAATGCTCCGTAATGATGCGCTAGGCGGGTTAAAAAGCTGAAGTCGCTTTCGTGGGTCTGGTCGATATGATCGATGATGACGTTTTTAAACGCCTCTCCAATTTCATGATTAAACGCCTCTCCAATTTCATGAGTGAGCTGATAGCGTGCCGCAATGGTGCGTACAATGTCTTCTAGGCTGACACGGTGCCAACTCTTCTCCCGCCTCTCGTTCATGGGCCCCGTCATCGACGCACTACGGGCGCGTACTGTGATCACGTCAGGTGCACCGCTCACTTCGACTTCGTCAACGGTAAAACTACCCTGTTCAATTAAACCACTTGTTTGCCAGCCCAACGCTACAGAAAGCGACGCACCGCGTGTGGGTATATCTAGTAACCCATCATGATCACTCAGCGTCATATCGAATTGATCTGATTCTTTTTCTCGGCACAGGGTTAAATTCAGGCTATGCAGGCGGGTTGATAGATGAGAAGTAAGATCTTGCTTTGCTAATACCAGTTGATAGCAGGGTTGGGAGGTTTGCATAATCGAAGATGTTTTCAACACGTTTTAGCGTTAGCGTAAATTCGATACGTTGTGCGGTGCCGACTCGCGTAAAGTATGTCTGATTATCGGTCAGCGATTCAATCACAAAGGAACCATGCACGTGTCCTAACCCATCGACGAGTGGATAAGGTAGGCCGGTTGACGCCATGACCGTTAAGGCGCCAAGTGAAAGCGGAGAGCCGAACTCGGGTACAAGTAGCCCTGTTAAGGTGATTTTTTCGGCGCCTGGCCCCATAAACTGACAAATAGCCCTCTCGCCAATGCGTGAAACATCGCTATGCCGCCATTCTCTTGTTCGCTGCAAGTCTTGATAAGCCAGGGTCGATAGGCTAAAAACGAAGACACCTAACACCATCATCATCGCTGTATCTCCTGCATTAATCGCTTAAGCGTGAAGTGAAACGCGCCATTTTGTCGCGCTCGTGCTTATCAAGTTCATGACGCACCGCCCGTGCTATTGCTGTCGCATCCATGCCTGGCATGCCCTGAATCGTGATATTCACCGTGTCACCGTCAATGTGAAAAGGAATAGCCTGACGGGGTGCCATTGGCCTACGGGTATCAATGGGCGTCCTCGTAGTGAGTTCGGTTAGGCTAATCGGCATCGCACTTGTTGCTAACGTATTCATCGGGAAAGCTAACCAGCGGGTGAGTTGATCAATCACACCGCTTAGTGTTTGTTTGATGCCAGTCAACAATCCTTGCATCCACTGCACGCCGATTTCCACCCATTTATCTTTCAGTTGGGTTAAGTCGTCCATCCACTCGTTCCATTGGGTTTTTAACGCTTCCCCTACCTTTGACGCACCTTCTTTTAATTTTTTCCAACAGTTTGCTAACCACGGCCCGATAGTGTCCCAATGCCGCCAAACATAAAGCGCACCGAGCGCTAAACCAGTAATAAGCGCGAGCACCGGATGCGCGGCAACGACTGCCCTTAACCACAGCAAGGCACCGCCGATTTTGCGTAACGTACCTGCTACGAGGCTACCTTTTAGCCTAAGCTTTGCAAAGCTAAATTGGATGATAGCCAGCGGCCCAAGTACTGCCGCTAGCGCAATCGTGAGCGTGCCAACTCCCGCGAGCACGACCCCTAAGATAGTCACCGTGGCGGTCAGCCATTTGGCAGTTTGGGGATGCTTGTCTATCCAAGCGGTTAGGCGCTGCGTCGCTTTTGCCGCCATCTCCAACGCTTTGGTATACAGCGGCAAAACCTGCTGACCAAGCGCGCGTTTAAGATCATGAAGTTTCGCTAGCAATTGAATCTCTCGCCCGCGTGAGGTCTGTTGTGCGAGGCTATGTGAGGCGTCAATCCCCGCCGCCTTCGCGCTCAGTTTGGCATTTTTGTGAATCTGCGCACGTTGTAGGTAAAGCGTCGTAAAGAAGCTTGCCGCCGCACGGTTGCTAAAAATGGTGGCGATAATGTCTTTAATTTGGTCGGGGTCGGTAATCCCTTGTTTAGCCAGCGTCGGTAAAAAAACTTGTTCTAACCATTCAAGCGGCGATTGCTTAAAGCGTTCTCCGCCTTTGAGTGCACCAGGCTGAATCTCTTTGAGCATGTCTATCTTATTGAGCTTGACTTTTTTAGGGTCGATTAAGCCCAAGCGTTGCAGCTCTCTCGCTGCTTTAATGGTGGTTTTGCCTTGATAAATATTGTTATAGGCTGAATTTAAACCGTTACCGAGAGCATGACCGCCCATTTCTTGAATGAGTGGCTCCATCTGGTAGTAAAACGCATCTTTGCGCAATTGCTTGGCCGCCACGCCTCCAGTTTGGATGAAATCTTGCCATTGCTCAGGCCCAACGCGCCCCCCTGTTGCGGTAGACACCTTTTGTATCTGTTCCGCTTCTTCCTTAAAACGGGACTCACTCGCTAATCCACCGCGTAACTCAATAACTTTAAGCATATTGACAAGGCGTTGTTCATTCGCAGCTGCATCCTCACTGCCGTACAACACTTCATTAGCAAACTTCATCTTAGCAAGCGTTGGTAAAACGAGCTTGGCATGGGGTAAATCACCAAACACACTTAATGCGTCGCGCATCAGTGTTAATTTTTCAGCCTGACTCACACCTATCGTTTTAGCGTTTGTAGCAAATTGGATAGCCTCGTTAGAGGTCGCCTCACCGAGTCCCAATGCACGAATACGTTGCTGTTCGGTTTCGACGTCTTTTGCTTCGCCTAATGTGGGGTTGATTTTGCTTAGGGTATGTAATCCTGTGGTGCGAGTGGCATAACCAGAAACAGAAAGATGAGCGGCTGTCCCTTGTAGTCGGCGCATGCGTTCACGAGCGAGCGTGAGGCGTTTCTCTTGGGTAGCGATTGAAGCGAACTTTGTTTGTTGGGCAGACAGGGCGGCGTTTGTGGCGGTGATATCCGTGCGTAATCGTCTCTCACTGTCGCCTAGGCGGCCGGTCTGTATCCCTGCCGCTGTTAGACGGCCTTGTAGGGCTTTAAGTTGTGTGCCTTGAGTTTGATAGTGTTGGCTCAGTTGCGTAACCGCTAAACTCGCTTGACTAAACTTGCGCGTCATCGCGGCGGTGGGGGCATCGCTTGCTTTAACCCGTTCGCTTAACGCTTGCAGCCGCTGCTGTGCGGCTTTCAGCGCGTCTGCGGTTTGACGCATGCCAGCGCGTAAGGCACGAAATGTCGTTATTGCTTTTTGCGCCCGATTGAGCGCTTTTAACTTGTCGTGCGTTACTTTAAACGATTGTGTGAGCTGTCGATTCCCCTGCAGTATTGCCTTTAACGGTTTCGTCATGCGATCAACCGCATCAAACAACACACGCAGTTTTAACTCAGATTGACTCATCTTGGGCCGCTCGCAAACGCGCTTCTTCGCGCCACATCATTAACTCGCTTAGGCTCATGTCTTCTAATGAAGCTAATGACCAATGAAAAACCATCGCAATATCCGCTATCGCGCTTTCTACTCGCTCGGGGAGACCATATTGTTTTGCATGGCCTTGGGTAATAAAAAACTGGCGAAGGCTCCTCCTAACTGCACTAAATCGGCAGGGTCGAGATTCGCTACATCGATCTCAGTTAACGCGGGCATGGTGAGTCGTGGCAGCACACGCTGTAACGCATCAACCTCTAAACTGACTAAAGCGGAAAGCGAGGTGCCACGTAATTCGCCGGTTTTAGGTTTGCGTAGCGTAATTTCTTGAATGGTTTGCTCACCCCGCACCAGTGGCGTATCCAACTGAATCACGCTTTGATCAACGCGAGGGCTTTGTTCTTGCTTGGCGTTTGTCATGAGGGACTCCTTAAAAAAGTGAAGCGTTATAGACCTATGGCACGGCGCACATCAGCCAATCTGTCGCTACCGTTGACGTTTTCGATGAAGTTCACACAATCGATTTCAATCAAGATTTCGCCATTGATCGTGAGCTTGTAGTAACTGAGCGCTGACGTTACTTTAAAGTTCGTGTCATCAGCTAATTTGGCCGTACCGAAATCGATTTCTTGATGGCGTCCGCGCATCGCGATTTCGATGGCATCCACCGCGGCGTTATCTTCGCGTTGATACGCGCCCGCAAAGCGTAGCGCGATGCCGTCATGCTTCGTGATGCCGTATTGCGTCAGTACTTCGCGCATCAGCCCGCCGCATGTCCACTCTATCTCTAGCGCTTCAAAGCCTAGATCAATCTGCACGGGGCCATTCATGCCACCTGCGCGGTACTCCTCCATTTTTCTTTTGAGCTTCGGTAACACCACCTCGGTAACTTGTCCGATATAGCTGTTCCCGTCATTAAAGAGATTCATATTTTTTAGCTTGCGTGGCAGGGCCATCTTTTTCTCCGATCAAGCAGTAATGCGTTGCGCAAAATCCATCAGATAACGATCGGTAATGTGCTGACGCAGCATCAGGTTTTCTAAAGGCGGCACGGGCGTATAGTCGTAATCAATCGCTAATTGCCCGTTTTTAAGCGCTTCTTTGGCGTTCGTTGACTCGTCATACCAGGCGGAACCATCGATTAAATAACCTTGGGTTTTGAGTTCTCGAAATTTAGCGTTGATGCCTTCGAGCACATCGCGCACAAGCGACGGATGCAAGGGGCGATCAACAGCCCAACGATGCGCTTGCGCCATCGTGTCGGCGAGCACTTGCGCGGTGCGGGTTGCGCTTTCAAACGCAAATAACGGTTCATTTGAGGTCGTGCGGCTTCCCCAAAAGCGGTAGCCTTGCTGTTGTATGAGCGTGGTAACTTCGCGTTCATTCAAATAACCGGCATCAGTCGCAGGGTCTTGCAAATCCCAAAAGACATCGTGAGAAATGCCGGTAGCGCCATTGACAGGTATGTTTGAGAGCGTTTTATGCCACCCGATCTCTTCATCGAGTTTGGCTCGCAGTCCTAGTGCTGCCGCTGTTGCGGGTAATGTTGCTGCGGTATTTTTAACCGTGTCCCAATTCACGAAATCCGGCCAGATGATCATCAGTTCACGCTGGCCGAAGTTTTTACGATAGGCGGCAGCGTCCTCTTTCGTTTTAGCGCCATACGCTGAGACATAGGCCATGGCGCGCAGCTTTTGTGCAAGCGTGGCTAACGCATTGGCAACGGGTAGCGTATCTAACCCTGGTACGCCTAAAATGCGTGGCTTCACCTGCAATTTTGCCTCGGCCATTAATAACGCTTGTAACCCGGTGTATTGGCCTTTATGCGCACCACCGATTACGTTAGAGGTGGTCTCGGCTTCATCTTTGCCCTCATTCACCCTAACCACGACTGTTAAGGGTTTGGCTTGCGCGGCGATGACTTCTAACGCTCGTGCGAGTGTGCCTTTTTTACCGGCAAGGCCAGCCGCCATTAACGGATTCGTAATTAATACCGGCGTATTTAATGGGAAGGTTTTAGCGTCGGCATCATTAGCGGTTGCCACAAGGCCAATAATCGCGGTGGAAATCGTTCTAATCGGGCGCGTGCCTTCGGTAATTTCGATGACTCTTACGCCGTGGTGATAGTCTGTCGGCATCTTCGTTTTCTCCTCGCTTCAATGGCACTCAGTGCCGGTGCGCCGTTTAAAAGGACTAAAAGAACAACACAACGGCAAACGTGGGTAGCGCTTCCAGTTAGGGGCTTGCCAGCCTTTGCCGTCCCAACGGTTCCATGCTTTCCAACCGAGTTTGAGCATGCCTAAACGCCCGTGGTAATAAACGTTAAAGCTACTCCCCACTGCCAAAAACAGCACACATTGAGGCGTCTCGATATAACGAATCACACGCCATTCATCAGCGTAAAAAGGTATACCGAATAGCCAATAGTCAAAGCCATAAGCGGGATTTCGATAGAGCCAATAAACCCGCGCAAGGTATCGCTTAAACGGAGACGCGCCCCAGGATGAATCAAGATAACCACCTTGCCACGCCTCATTAAGCGTTGCATCGAAAGGTTGAAACCAACTAAGCCAACGCGGGAGGTTGCCTTGTGTATCGACAAAGAACGGTGCCCACCAGTTCACCGCTATCATGGCAAACGCTGTCAACAGCAAAGAGAGCAATGCGAAAATGGGATAACACGTGGCACGAATCATGTATTTGTTCATGGTCTAATGTGGATAGCAAAGTAAGTACGTTCCATAACAAGTGCTCAAGGTTCAAACGTTAAACTCAGTGAGAGAGGTCAATTAAATGAGCTTTAAAATCTTGCTCCAAGGCTTCTATCTCCGTTTGCGTGTTGGCTTGGTTGATCGCCTGCGTTATGCGGTGCTTTAGCCCTTCTGTGATACCAATGGTTTTGATTAGGCGTGCACCTTGTTCTAGAATATCAGCGCACAAGTTCTCTAAGCTTTCGTTCAGTGCGCGTGCTTCAATCTCTTTTGCAAAGGCGGCTTGTTCTTCTGGCGTAGCAGTGCCGTTCTGTATTGCTAAGGCAGTGCGATAGCGATGTAAACAAATCGTAATTTCGCTGTCATCATTGGCGCCCATCGCTTGTTGATACTGAGATCGGATAAGGTGAGTTAAGCGGCTAAGTGCGGCTGCTTTCACCTGTGCTAACACTTGCGCTTTAGAAGGGAAAACGGCGTGCGGATAGCCTTGTGCATCAGCCTCAATGCGTGCGCCTTGCGCGTTGTCCCCAAGCAAGGCTTGATGTGTTTTTGCACTGATTTTTACCGCATCATTGGGCAGAGTTTGATGGATGCGGCTATCGTAAAATCCGCCTGTTTTAGCTGAGTAGTAAAGTTCCATTAATGACTCCTCTTATTTAATAGCCCAGCGCGAGCCAAAAACCATCTATAGCAGGCGGGTCACCATAAAAGTCACAATACAGCTGAAAATCCTCCCTACCGTTTACCACTACGTTAAACGAGTGCACTCCGCTTCCAGGAGGGCCTGAGTTAGTTGCATACACCGAGAACACAGCACGGGGAAAAGCAATCGGATACGTCACTTTGACGCCCTTAAAAGTAGGTTTTTCAACAAATCCCCATTGCAAAATAAGACCACTGGGGAGAACTTGATAACCCATCTGCAAATCGGGAAATAACTTATCTTCTCGCTTCCAATAGCGTATATCGCCTTGTTCATGGGTGATATAACGGTGGCCCACAGCCTGCACAAAAGCAGTTGTCGCTAATTGCTCACTATCGTTATCAGGCTCAGGCGTGGGCGCGGTGGGGGTGCCGGTGAGCGCCGGACTGCTAATCGGTGCGAAGTTTTTCTTAACAATCTTCAGCGCTTGCGCGAGATGGTCAGTCGCTTCTTGTCTGGCTTGATCGACATATTGGCGCGTGGCTAAGACAATGCTTGGGTCAATGTTGAGTTCTACGACATCGGTGCTGGTAACGGCTAAAACCAATCTAATAATTTGTGTACGGCCTGAGCCTTCGGCAAGCTTGGGTTTATAAGTGGGTGGACAATTCGCAATCGCGCATAGCTCGCCGTCTTCATCAAATAAGCCAATCTCGCGTATCCACCAGCCACCTTCATCTTCAGGAATAATTTGTTCGGCGATCAGTTGATGCGGATTGAGCGGGTCAACAAAAAGCGTGTTAATCGGGGCGCGTCGTTGTTCGTTCACTAAACGGGTTTGCTTGCGTTCTGGCGATGGCAATGTGTCATTGCCATCGCCTACAGCCATCTCGGTTAATTTCAACGTGGTTTGATTTGCTGCGGCTCTGGCTAGCTTTTTTTCACCTTGGGCGGTGAGGATGGCAAAGTAAAGTGGTTTCATGAAAAGCACCTTAAGGTATCAATCGTGTGGAGTGCGCTATATCCTGTTAGCGTACCCGTGCTTGAGATAAGCTCAGGTGTATAGGCGTAAACGGTGAGGGTGTCGCCTTGCAAACTGACCAGTCCCGCACGGCTGGCACCCGCGGAGTCAAATGCAAGATCTAGGCTAATAAGATGACGGCTCACCGGTTTCACTTCGTCAATGAGCCGTTCCAGCTCACGCCGTGAGGTGTCGCTAATGCCGTGGTTTGTTTGAAGCGATAAGCCAAAGGTGCCAGGGATTTCAGGTGGCGTGTGTTGCCACCATTCCGTTAATGTGATCGTGTAACCCAACGGTTCGAGCGCTTGGCGTAAAGCCCAGGTCGTGCCTTTCCGTTGGTGCATTAAGCACGATGATTGAATCACGGCGCGTTTCGTCGCTTCAGGCCAAGTGCTTTCCCAATAGTTAACGGATAGGCTCCACGCGAGATAAGGTAAAAGCGGCGCGGGACAGGTTGCAGGGTGCCATAGCGTACGTAATAGAACAGGTAAAGCGGTCATCGCCGCACACGCTTTAGCCGTTGCGCGCTCAAGGGTGGTCGCGTTCGGCGGCAGTAACGATTCAGTCATAGTGCCGCCCTGTATGCAGCTTTGTATTGATACAAAAGGCGGCATGCGTGGCAGGGATAACGATATCGTCAGCTGGCGCGGTTAATTCGACTTGCTGCACACCTTCTACATGAAGCGCGGCAAAAATAGCGGAGCGGCGAATATCTCGGCCTAAGCGGCGCTGTTGATTGACGTATTTTGTTAGGCGAGCTTGAGCCAAGGTCAGAATGGGTTCAGCTTCAGGGCCAGGGGCTAAGATCAAGGTAGCTTCAACCGTATACGGCACAATCACGGCGGATTGCACCGTTAGCCGGTCGCCAATAGGACGCACCGCTTCATCATTTAAAGCCCTCGTCACGACCGCTAATAAATCTTCTGTCGCAGTGCCATCGCTCTCATTCGCTAAGATTGTGACCACCACCGACGCAGGGCTAGGGCTTATCGCACTCGCATCCGCTACTCGTCCATCCGCGGCTCTGGCATGCATGACGTACGCACCCCGTGGCCCGGCTGTCGAAAATCCTTCTAATGCGCCTTGTGTGCGTTCACGCAATGATGTATCCGATTCCAAGATCGCGTCGGTGGGTGGGATGGTCTCTTTATTTTCTGCTTGAATAATCAACCGCTTGACGCCTAACAGCGCGGCGAGTTGGTCGAGGTCGCTCCCTTGCGCGTAGGCCAGCATGACGCCACGCGCCGCATCATTAATGCGTTGTCGTAGCAACAATTCACGATAAGCGCTTTCTTGTAGCAGTATTGTTAACGGTTCCGATTCCAACGCCAGCGTTTGCGCGAGTTCGGTTTGTTGCTCTTGAGGGAAGCATTCAATTAACGCGGTTTTACGCTCGTTAAAGATTGTTTCATAGTCGAGGGGTTCAACCACCGTTGGGGCGGGTAGACGAGAAAGATCAATCGGGAGCGTAATATTCATAACGTCCCTCGCTGCAATTCAATTTGCGTGGTGAAAGCATCGCCGGTAGCGACACTCACGCCCTCAATCTCTAGCATGAGGGAGTGGGCAAGATTTGCCGATGAATGAAGCAGCACGCGATGAATCCGCAAACGTGGCTCCCAACGCATCAGCGTAGTAGCGATTGCTGCATAGAGTTGTGCTTGTGTGGCGGCATGGTTGGGGACATCGATCAAATTAGCGAGATCGGAGCCAATCTCCCGCCGCATAATCCGCGAGCCGGTAGGCGTCGTTAACAGACAATGTATCGACTGGATAAGGTGGGCTATGCCTGTTAGCGTGCGGCCTGTTTTAGCGTTCATGCCTCTCATTGCGGCACCCCTGAGAGGCTACCGCCTGATTCGACGCCGTTATGTCGATGATGAGATAAGCTGATGCCGCCTGCTTGAATATCGCCGCTGGCATGAATGCTGCCGTCAATCTGTGCGCCTTCTCCGCCTGTGCCAGAGAGTCCACCAGCATAGGAGAAATGGCCCTGCACATTTAAATTACCCGTGCACGTGACAGTTTGAGCATCGAGGGTGACGGATGGACTCTTGATCGTGACTGCGTTTGGGGCGCTTAACACTATCGTGCCGCCGTTGGGAAGAGAAGCGCTTAAATGGTGGCGGGCGGCATCGTAAGCGATCATCGCCCCATCATCGTATTGGGTGAGCGTGTTTTTTGCCTCATGACTGGGGGCGGAATAGGCGTCACTATAAATCCCACATAGTGCAACACCTGCGGTTAGCTCGCCATCTGGACAGAGTAATAGCACTTGCTCCCCCAGGGTTGGTGGCCGCCATGTACGCACCGCACCCGCTGCTAACGTGACCCAATATAGCCAATCCGTTAAGAGTTCACCTGTTTTAACGCGGCATTGCGCACGCGCATGATCAACGGCGGCAATTGTGCCGAGACGAATCAAATTATGGAATCGGTGGAAAATGTCATGAGATTGCATGCCGCTATCGTGCACATCTCAGTGACTTAATGCACTTCCTTTAATATGTACTCATAACGAGTACATATTAAGAATGAAAAAAGCGGCGACTTTTAATAAGAAGCTGGTGAGTTCAACCAGTCAATATTTTTATAAATCCTTTCTGATTCTTATAATAAGATGCTCTCCTCTCTTTTACGTTAAGCGGATTCTCTCTATGGCGCAGCAAATTCACCAAATCCACGATAAATTTTTCAAACGCTCGCTCAAAGAAAAGCGTATTGCCGTGGATTTTTTACGCGCTCACCTAGCACCTGCACTCTTTCAGCGTCTAGATAAGGAGACGCTCACGCTCACGGATAAAAGTTTGGTGCTACCTAAATTGCGCGAGCTTCACTGCGACATCATCTATCGATGCAAAATTGACCAACAAGACGGTTTCATATTTTTTATTATCGAACATCAGTCTAGCGCGCCCGAATTAATGGCTTTCCGTAAATTGCAATATACGGTGGCCTTAATGGATGAGTATCTACGCGAAGGGCATACTAAGCTCCCGTTGGTTATACCTATCTGCCTATACCATGGTAGCGAGTCGCCTTACCCCCATAGTGTGGATGTTTATGATGAATTTAGTTATCCTGAAATGGCGCGTGAGCTGGTTTTTAAACCCTTTCGCTTGATTGATCTCACGATCTTCTCCCAAGAGGCCCTTGAAAAGCATGGCTTGGCGGCAGTAATGGAAATATTACTTAAGCACTATCAAGCGAAAGATTTTATAAATAAGCTTAAGCAGATTGTGCAAAGTGACATCTTCGTGCACACTGTCCACCAAATGGGCGGTGCTTATTTTAATGATGTATTACACTATATGTTCTATAGTAATGGGGAAGAAAAATCCCCTTCAGCCGACACCTTAGTTGATGTTTTGGTTGAGGCTTTACCCGATAAACGCGAGGCTATTATGACGTTTGCTGAACAGTTAGAGCAAAAAGGCGAGCAAAAAGGACGACAAGAAGGCCTGCAAAAAGGACGGCAAGAGAGCAAGATCGAAATTGCTAAAAAAATGCTAACCGAAGGCTTTGATATTTCTATCGTTAAAAAAGTAACTGAGTTAACTGATGAAGAAATGAGGCCGTTAGTTCAAAAGCATTAAGCGAACTTTTTGTTCTTCTGGATAAGACACACCAAAAAAGCTGTATTGACTTCGATGCAGCTTTTTTTGCGCCTCACAATTAATTAGATAGTGACAACTATTTTCATTGGGCATTGCATTATTTATCGAGAAATTGTCCAAAATCCTCTTTTTATCCTCGTAAAAAGATGATATTTCGGCGTTTGGTGAACCTTTGAGGGTTTATAATGTTGAAATTGCTGCAGAAACAATAGCAGCTTGGGTTTAGTCGCCCAAACACTTAAGACTTGGTTTTGCTTCTATGGCGGAACCTTGTGGGGAAGCCTTTTGGCTTGCCGTTTCTTAAGTGACGGTCGACTAACCCTGCTTGGTTCTGCCACCTTTTCCTTAATACATATCTATCCTTTTCTACCTCTCCTAAATTTCTATTCTTTTAGGAATTACCCTTATTTACCTATCGATTAAGAAAGTCATTAGCACTAACTAAATACCAAAAGTCCTAAGTCAATAGCTAGTCTAAAAATGAGATTCAGGTATTTAGAGTATTTTGAAAAAATAATTTGACAATTTCTTAGAATTTTGAAATAGTAGGTTTACCGCTGATACAAAAGCGGCGAGGGTTTAGTCGCCCAATTACTTAAGACCTGGTTTTGCTTTTATGGTGGAACCTTGTGGGGAAGCCTTTGGGCTTGCCGTTTCTTAAGTGGCGGTCGACTAACCCTGCTCGGTTCTGCCACCCTCTGTTTAGTCGCGGGGGGTGGCAGGGAATTTAGACCCACTTAAGGAGCATGCCATGTATTCTCCTCCGTCTCACCCCGAACCCCCCAAGGTTCATTCCTCATCCCCCCTCATTTATTTCTCTAACATTTATAAAAGCTATCGTCGGACGGCGCAGCAGTGGAATCAAGCCACGTCTTTAGATCATGTAGATTCAGGGCTTGCTTCAAACTGCACTAAGCCTTGGACAGCTGACAGGGCGCAAGCGTTGTCCGACTATATCAAGTCGTTGGAGCAATTCTTAACGGAAAACTTATGGTATGTGGTTTTTCCTCTCCCTTATCAAGAAGCTAAGTTGTTAGCCGAACAATTAGATAAGCTGGCTAGCACTTGCGCAAGCCTTCTTTTTTCTCAGAAAGGAATCACGCCAAGCCTCATTTCACTAGAAAATCAAAGCACGGCTAGACGCAGTACAGTCTTAGGCTATTTAAGGTTGTCAGAAATATTTCTCTCTGGCCTAGAAGAGGTATATACGGCGTTAGTTGAATTTGTCGAATATCTTCGTCAAGACCAAGAATTTAAACTAGTCAGTGCCTCACTCAAACGCTTTACCTCATTTATTCATCCTATTATTGTTGATACGCAGGCATTAAACACTTATTTAGCGGACCTTCATCATATCGACGGTTATCAATGGCATCAGTGGCTTCCTCATACGGAGGCGATATGAGTGGCTACTATGTAACCCAGGCAGCGAATGTGCCGCTGATTCCTCCAATCGGTAAGCCATGCTTTAAAGCGTTGCCTATGTCAGTGAGGGATGCTGTAGGCGTCAATGAAAAGCAAGGGCTAACCTATGAAAACGAGACGTCAGCAAGCTTAATCGAAAAAGGAGAAAGCGTTTCGCAATTATTCGGTTACTTCCAAGTCTTAACCAAAGGATGGGCGATTTTTCCGCCTTTGGTTAAAAGGGAATGTGTATTTGTAGAAAAGCCAAGGATAATTCAGCCCGAATCGGCCACAGTCAAAGCCGAGTCTATTGATAAGGCGTTACCTGTTGTCAAATCTGAACCTTTAACGGTGCAGTCTTTGAGAAAAATAATACTGCGTTTCTCTCAAACGTACCGGCTATTAGAAGAAGGCCAAGATCTGTTGATCGGCGCGACGGCAGAAGAGGGAGCAGTTAATCAATATCTGAAGCAATATCACCAGGCCCTTAATTCGCTTGAGGGCATCCTGCGGGAAGACTGGAACAAGGCGTTTTGGCAGGCAAAGAAGAATGCTTCAGCATTAACGCCGTCCTCTCCTTGTTTTACCGGCCTGCAAGTCGATCAAATAACCGCGCATGTTAATTTCCTTTCTACCTTACCTTTAAAAATCACCCAATCAGGCCAAAGCTTATGCGAAGTGCCTAGCCTTAAAAACATCCGCTTTATTCACGGTTTAACGGTGAGTTTAGGCTATCTTGCCGGTTCAGCGACGCTTTTTTGTATGGGGGTATCGGTGCCGGTTATTGCGTTCATCGCGGGCATTGTTTCGGCTTTGGGTGTAATGGGTTTCTTCGCTTATGAAAAATACAAAGAACCTGAGGCCAAGGAATGGAAAGAGCGATTTGACACGCTCGCGAACTTTACGAAACAACTTGAGAATTTAAAGGATAGCGCCATGATAGTAAGTTTTGCCAAACAGGATAAGAAGATAGAAATACAAGACGTGAAAATAGAAAAGATTGCAGAGTTGGCAGAACAGAACCAACAATTAGCAGCGATCGTTTTTAAATTGCAAGCTGAAGTTGAAAGTATGAAAAAAGGAAACAATGAGGTGTTAGAAGGACAGTCTGGATTAAGTATTGAAGAGTCGAAGCCTTCTAACAGTTCTAACAGCGAGAAAACAGCCGTTATTCAATTTTGCTAGTTAAGCTTTTAGCATAATTGGTGAGTTCTTATTCTGACGGGAGCGCCTAGTAGGTTGCCGACTAGGCGCTAATATTTTTTCTCTACTGGATGAGTGACGCGGGGGGATACTCTTGAAATAAAGAGGCTGTGTTAATTAGCCTATTTTTGTAAAAAGGCAATCTTTGCTTTTAAAAATATAAAGCCCTATAAACAGGGCTTTATATTTTTATGATTTTTAGCTGTTAATTTCTATTAATACTTTAAACAGTTTTCAATGTATCCTCGACGTTAGCTTTAATGCTGTGTTTGTAGAGATTTGTTTTTATTTTGTCCCCAGATAATTCTTCTCTCTCATAGGAGTTTTTTAATTTTCGCATAGTTACAAAATATGGCTCCCCTTTCCGAAATAGGGCTGTTTCTGTTTTTTCAGACATTTCTAACTGGGAGGATAAATTCTCTACTATTTCAGTATAAAGCTTATCCGGCGTTGAATGCAGCGCTTCAGAAATTAATAACGAAAAAATCTGATTGACGAAATCTTCAGTGTTGCCTTTGATTTTGAGCAACTCAGAACGTAAGATTAATGCTTTTTCTCTTAAAAGTTCTTTTTGTTCGCTCTTAAAAGCTTTCCATTTTGCGGGCGACATTTCAGGGGCGCCAACCCTCCTCTTCACATCTACCCCCGAATCATGGCCGGAGGAAGCCGAGCTAAGCGAATCGTTAGAACCTTTACGTCCTACAGCTCTTCCCAAAAGAGGGGCGACATCTTTTCTAATGGCTACCAGTTCATCATTTGTTTGCACCATTAGTTGGGCTAACTGATTTACCTTATTTAAGGTGGCTAGCGTTACCTCAGACATTTCACTTTCCTTAAGCTTTTTTAGCTCATCGCTGAGATTAGTTAATCCTTCAATATCTTGCGCCCAGCTTTTTGCTTCTTGTTTATTTTTCGTATCTTGTAAAAATAAGAGATACGTAGCAATTCCATTTGCTAACGTGGATACAGCCGCAACAATACTCGGTATTGCTGCGACGATCACAGGTACTGCTATGATTCCTTGTCCACTTAAGACGCTCAGGACTATACCAGTAATCATGGCTAAGAGTGAAGCACAAGTAAGAGTTAACGCGATATACGTCCTTTTACTCAGCGTGTCCCCCTCTGTGTAAAGTCCTTTACTTTTGTTCTGGATTTTTTGTAAAAGGCTGGGTAATTCTGTTAATTTTTCTATTTCATCAACAGTGAAAATATTGTAGCCAAAGTTATCACTCTCAGATTTACCCTCAAAGCTTGCTTGAGTAATTTTTATTTTTAAAGTGTTTTCTATCTCTTCCAGCGACTCTCTCGTTTCTGTAAATAAAGCGATAATTTCTTCTTTTTCTTTGTCACTCGCTTTAGATTTTAAAGGCCAATCCTTGCTAAGCAGTGGGTAGATATCCTTAAATGTATCAACTAGCTTCTGAGTCTGGCCGATTGTCCAAATCTCAGGAGCAACGGCTTTTTTAGCCTTTGTCTGAGCGTTAATGATTAAATAATTGCCTACTAAGCTATTAATATATTCATTAGCCATACTGCGTGCGATGACTTGTAAACTCTCTCCATTAGGCGCCTCAGGCAGATCATTATCAAGGAAATCTTCTGCATCGAAAAACTCTTCCTCTGCTTCTATTTCTTCTTTTTTCTTTATGGATTGAGCTAAGTTTACTGGGGCAGTATGAGGGCGAGAGAAGGCAGAAAACCGAGATAATATATCTGTTGGTGCCATTACCTCTAACATTCTGCGGCTCCTTGCTGAAAAATAAGATTGCTGAGAATATTCCTAAACTTGGAAGCTATAAGAGTTTGACAATCTACGTCCACAGGTGAAAACCTGAACTAATTTGCAGTCGGCTAAAAATTAAGGTTAATCACTGAGCAACACTGTTTTTGGGTCATATCTCATTCAAATTTTTTAGTGAAGATAGCCTCTATGAGCACCCTCCAAATGATGTGACCCCAGAAAGTTGGACGTAAAGTGGTTCTGTCACTAAGAAATGGGGGTGCTAAATGTGTATGCCTAATTGAACGGTATGAGTCGAGAGGCTTACGCACTATTTTGCAAGTAGTTGGTGGTGAAGTACCACCAACAGTCAACTCGCCGATGGGCAAGCCCTACATTGGCAATCTTACTTCAGCGCCATAGATCACGCAGCGATGTCAGTCCACTTAACTGCGCAAGGCCCGCATCGGTAATGTTGTAGCAACCCTTTAGGCTAAGCTGCTGCAATTGTGTCAATCTACTTACATGTGCAAGGCCTGCATCGGTAATATCACTATCGCTGCAGCATGATAGATCGAGCCGCTGCAACTTTGTCAATCTACTTACATGTTTAAGGCCAGCATCGGTAATCTTGCACCCTGATAGGTTGAGGTCTTGCAACTGCGTCAGTCTACTTACATATTTAAGGCCTGCATTGGTAATGGCGTTATACCATCCTAGATCGAGCTGCTGCAACTTTGTCAATCTACTTACATGTTTAAGGCCAGCATCAGTAATGCCGCAGTCTCCTAGGTTTAGGCAGTGCAACTGAGTCAATCTACTTATATATTCTAGGCCGACATCGGTAATGTTGCGGCACCCTGATAGGTTGAGGTCTTGCAACTGCGTCAATCTACTTACATATTTAAAGCCTGTATAGGTAATATTACGGCAGTTCGTTAGGTCAAGCTGGCGCAACTGAGTCATTCTATTTACATGTTCAAGGCCTGTATCGGTAATATTGCCGCAGTATCCTAGATCAAGCTGCTGCAATTGAGTCAATCTGCTTACATGTTCAAGGCCTGCATCGGTAATGTTGCACCCTGATAGGTTGAGGTCTTGCAACTGCGTCAATTTACTTCCATATTTAAGGCCTGCATAGGTAATATCGCTGCAGTATGATAGGTCGAGCCGCTGCAACTTTGTCAATCTGTTTATAAATTCAAGGCCTGCATCGGTAATGTTGCGGCATTTTCCTAGGTCAAGACTCTGCAACTGAGTCAATCTACTTATATGTTCAAGGCCTGCGTCGGTAATGTTGTCGCAGTTCCGTAGATTAAGCTGTTGCAACTTTGCCAATCTACTTATATGCTCAAGGCCTGCATCGGTAATGTTGTCGCAGTTCCATAGGTTAAGTTGTTGCAACTTTGCCAATCTACTTATACGCTCAAGGCCTACATCGGTAATGTTGTCGCAGTACCATAAATCAAGCCGTTGTAACTGTGTCAATTTACTTACATGTTCAAGGCCTGCATCGGTAATAGAGATGTCTTCTTCTAAAGCCAAACTGTATATTGATGGCGATATGGGCAAATTTTGTAAATCTTCATCTCTAAAATCTTCCCCCCAAAGAGTTAGCGCAGAAACCTTTCTCTGACTTTCATTCAAAGCGATTAGCGTCTCTTGAAGCTCCCTCCTCGTTGTAATTTTGATAGGCACGGGAATGGGGGTGGCGACTTGATTTAGAGTGCGGTTGACTAACCGCATTGTATTGAGCGCCGATCTATCTAAATAGCGCATCATCATCGATAACAGCTCCTTAGGAAGCGTTTCGAGGGTAAGTGATACGCTGAGAGCGGGATCTGCTATTAAGCCAGGCTCATTTAATTCAGTACCTTTGGAAGATTGATCAATGCGTTGTGCATCTTGAGTCTGAAAAAATAAAGGAGAGATGCTGGCGTTTATTGAGTTTGTCATGACCAAAAAGGGTAGTAAATTGCTGAAATAGAAGTGTAATGGTGCAGTATTTTATACGCTGCAAGCTCAATCAGAAATGAATAACGGAGCAGTGGTGTATGCCTTTTATTGTGAAGTGCCCAGAATTAGATATGAGAAGTAAACGCTAAGCAGTTTGAATTCGGTATTGAACAGGACTTAAACCGCCTAATTTGAGTTTAATGCGATCATGATTGTAGTAATGAATATATTGGCTTAGTCCCGCTTGCAACTCGTCAACATCGCGAAATGACTTCAAGTAAAAAAACTCTGATTTTAAGGTGCCAAAGAAGCTTTCCATCGCAGCGTTATTACCGATACTGCGAATATCAAAGTGAGCTGCTGTCTCTCGATGTGACAGCGAATGTTCCCGCATATGCTTGAGAGCTCCAAGCTTAAACTTTACGCTGTAATGCCTATATTTCTTTTGAAGGCTGGCTACGCTATGTATTTTGTAGGTAGCTATCCACCTGCGCACCATACTACGATCTAAACCGTATGCTTTCGCTATTTCTTGATAAACCTTTGTACCAGATAAATAATCTTCAATTACAGATAATTTGAACTGTTCCGTGTACTTTGCCATGAAAACCCCCAGAAATTTAAAATGTAACGTCTAACTTTCTGGGGGCACATCAAAAGCCCTGTATGTATCGAACGGTTGAATGAAATAGGAACTGAATATAGCCAAGCACGCGAGATGATTAATCGGGGATGTCTTCTCGCACTTGACCATTCACTACGTGAATCACTTGGCTATGTGGCGCAAGCAGTACAAGAAGCGCTCAACGATGGGGCTGTGTTGACGAGAGATGATGTTGCGATACTTTGCACCGATGAAGTTTTAAAAAGGCTAAAAAGCAAGCCGCGTTATTCACAAAAAGACATAGCGAATTATGCGTATACCCTGTTCTATTTCAGTCGTATCTAGCTAAATAAAACTCGCTTTTGCCATTAACTTAGCAAATATGCTAAGACCCTATCTCGAATCATTACTTTTTCTTCCTGCATTAAACCCAGTAACACTCGTGCCGGATAACGATAACGTGGCCCGCCTGGGGCCACTTGATCGATTTTGCCGTATTGATGCACCTGCGCTAATCGAACGGCCCGAGCTGTAAAGCCTATGGTTAAATCTTGTGCACTACTCTCGACTTTTAAAAAACGCGCTGTCTTTAATTTAATAAACATCGCTTTGCGTCGGATTCGGCTTGCTTTGTCTCGTAGATGCTTGGCTTTAGGTCGCCTGCGCGGTTTACGGGGCGTAAAAGCGCTGCCATCGGGATTATGTTGTGCGGCAATCCGTTGTTGTTGGGAGCGGCGCAAGGCTTGGGCAATTTCTCGGATAAGGCGATGTCGTTTGGTGGGTTGTAGCTGATTGAGTAACGTTGCAGCCCACGACTCCAACCTTTCTAAAGACTCGTTCATGCCTCCTCACAGTCTGGTAATGGTTCATCGGCATGTTCAATATGAGGTGGGCCGTCTTTACTCTGTTTAACAATCACTCTTTCCATTAACGCTAGCGTGATCGATAAATCGCAGCTCGTATGATTTAAATGATCAGCCTCAAAGGACAAGCTTGGTTGCCCTGGTGTATTGAGTAATTCAGATTGATGCCGCTTGACCCAAGCGAGTAGCGCAACGATGACGGTATCCGCACACCCCGCGTAATCAGTCAAAATCACATTGAGTTGATAGCGGTATTCAAAAGATAAAGAGGATGCGCCTGTTGCAACAATTTGCCCTTGATCAATAAAAATTAACAGCTTGTCTGGTTCATGCTTTAAATGGGGGAGCGCTTCGGTCAACGCAATGCGTACACTCGTTGGCTTAATCATTTTCGTGGTTGTGCTGTTGGCAAGTGGCAATCATCTCAACTTGCGCCGCACATTCAGCCCATGCGGCTTCAGCCGCTTCTAACGCAAGATGAAGTTCCCCGTTTGTTTTAGGAGCGCTCGCGGGGAGCGTGCACGGGGCCACTCTCGGGCAAGTGTTGAAGATAAGCACGGGTGCCGGTGAAAGCGTCGTGCTCGCGCAAGCGGATAATAGGTTTAGGCAGCCGAGTATTAGCCCAGTGGTGCATAGTATTTTGCATTTCATGCATGCGCCTAATCGTGGCTTCTTGTTGAATATGACGCTGGCGAATCTGTGATATCTGTTGTTGCAACGCCAGTTGTGCCACTTCTTGCACGTGGGCTTGCTGGTGGAGGGCGCGGATAAGCGACTCTTTTTCGACCTTGTTTTGCTGCGCTGCATCTCGTTCTAAACGTAGTGACTTGATCTTGAGGTTTTGAAGGGTGATCACACTCCCTAATGCACTGAGCAGAAAAGCTACCAAGATAAAGCGGGAGGGAATATTGAACATCGTTTATTTATGCAGCCACATGCGCGTATTTTTCCCACGCTTGCGCTAATTTAATATCGTAAGCATGACGAGCATAATCGAGTCCGTTATACCCCTTCGCAAACTGCGCCCACTGTTGCGTTTGTAGCGCTTTAATTAAAGTCGGCTGAGACTTCAAATAACGAATAAAGGCCATTAATTGATCACTTGCACTGCGGTGCATGCACTGCACAAAGCTATCAATGCTGGCATAACCCAATGCTCGCCAATGCCAGCCCATGATCTGAAATATTCCCCAGCTGGTTGCTTCATAGGCGGCGGCTTCATGTATTTGCTGCGCCATTGCTAAGCGTTCATATTCCATGACGCCACCTTGATAACCGCCAGGGGAGGCATTGACGATATGTGAGTAATCCTGTGCACACTGAGCCACATCTAAACCGTATTGCTTTAATTGCTTATAAAAGCAATGCCGCTCAAACAAAATCACTGGCCGACCATCGGCTAAAAACCCTTGTCCCTGTGATTCCACTTCGGCCACTGCTCGCACGACGGCTAGCGGCAAATGAAGGTTAAAGGCTGCCCGCTGGTAATCCGCGTCAGTTAAGCACAAGCTCATGATTTATCCCGCTTGAAACGTGCTAACCAGGTGTCCAAATGGTCAGTCCATGAAATGAGCCAGAGTAAAAGCTTCACACTCACCGCCGCGCCAATCAGCGCCCCCACACTCGGTGAGACGTTAATATGGGTGAGTAATATCGATTCCAACGCATCCGCTACGGTCGTGGCGCATAAGCAGCCATTGATCATGGAGACGATAAAAAACGCAGCGCGTTTAATAAGAGATAAATGCGTTGAGGCCATAACAAACACCACCGCACCCGCAAACGCACCAATAACCGTACTTGCGTCAATACCTGGACATAAAGAAACAGCGGTAACGGCAGCGGTCGAGGTGGTGGCAAATGACGTCGAGATAGGCTCAGCCATACAAATTAATCCCATAATTGAAGCGTGCGGCGCACGGGTTTAGGGGAGAGATCGGGCAAATTCACCTTGAGGCCGTGCGGTAAGATCGCGCCGTATTCGGCTAAGCTTGAATTCGCCTCAAGTGTCGCTTCGACTAACTGCGCGGTGCGATGCTTCACGCGATAGCAAAGCGCATCAAGCGTTTCTCCTTGTTGCGCAATGACCCACATCAAATGAGCTCCACGGTGGCATGTGACATATTTTGAATATCGCGTATCGCCCAACGGGCTGTTCGGCGGTCGTTGTCTATCGTTGTTTCTCCTGTTTCTGCCTGCTGCATCCCTGCATGCGTCGTATCAAAATTTCGATACTGTTCAATCAAATCCGCTTTGACGAAGTGATAAATAGCGCGACGGTAAGCAATCATTCGTATGCTCTCGCCATTCACTTGTGCGGCAGGCACTGCCGATAAATCTGCATATCCCGCTTGCTGTTGCTCGCTTTGCCAGTCGCCCAATTCGGTATTCACACTCGCTATGGCTGCTGTCACCGCATCGATTAACCGTTGCTCAGTTATGGTGCCATCGAGTCGCATCGTTGCGCGACAATGAGGTAAATCGATATCAGGGAACCAGCCATCATTCTTCATTGTCGTAACAGACTCAGCGGGGGCGGTTGCGATAAAGTCCATCGTGGGCCAATAAAAAAGAGCGGTGAGCAGAGAAGCGCCATCGCGTTCACACGGTGGTGTTCTCTGCGCCGCTCGGTGGGGTGGAAACTGTTAACTGCCGCTCTAATCGCTCGATGTCTTTTTTCACGCCGCAACGGGGCGCCAACTCAAATGCTCGGCGGTAATGGGGTAGTGCTTGATCGGGTTGATTCGCTTGCAGCACGATACCTAACGCCTTATGAAGCTTCGCGCGCACAGGGTCGGGCATATCGTGCTGTTCAGTGAGCATATTAAGTTCGGTTAATAGTGCCAGATCAAAAGATTCACCGACCGTTAACGCGGCTTCGGCAATTTGCTCAGTAACGAAGGTGACGAGCGTACGCTCGTATTGATTAGGTAACGTTAGGCCATGTTTCAGCGCGTAAGCGGCAATCGTCAATGCGCCTGCATAATTGCCTATATCAATGCGCCACACCATCACTGTCGTTAACACATCATCTTGCACACCTTGAGCACTTTCTAATGCGCCTGTCACATAAGCTTCATACTCAGGTAATAGCTCGCGCTTAACGTCGATTTTGCGCGTCAGAGATTGAATGCCTTTCAGCCGCTGACGATCTGTTGCAAGCTTAGCCAGCATTAATGCATAGTGGCTGACATCGGCTCGGGTTTGTCCGGTGGCCGCTGTTTGGGCTTGCATCCGTTCAAGATGATATTGAGCTGGGCTTTTCATTTAAGCCTCGTCTTGATCGGGAAATACCTTTCCCTCATCGATGTTATCGATTAAGCATCCGGCGCCAAAGTTTTCGATCACGTACGCATCATTCGTTGATTCGTAGATTTCGATTTGATCGCGTTTGGCATTATCGACAATCGTGCGTCGTCGTCCGCCTAGCTGCCAATACAGCGATAAATTATCTAAGCGGGTAATGAGTAAGCTGTTATTCGGGAAATGCGGCACCCGTATCACAGGCAAATGGCCAATTCTCTTTTGACCCAAGATGACATCAGCCGCTAACGTATCAGTTGGTCGATGTTCTTTATTCAGGATAGGGAAATATTTATCGTGTAACAGCTTACGCCCACAAATCACTACCAGTTCCGTATCTTCTTGAAACCACGGGTCGATGAGGTGATTCACGGCATCAAACACTAAGGCGTCTAAATTGGCATAGTCGCCATCTTTGCCAATCACGATTGGGCCGCCTCGTTGACTCTCCTTTAAGACCCGCTCTGGCGCATGATTACGGTACTGTTGTAGCCAGCCGATATTCACATCTTGTAATAAATCATTTCTGACTCTATCTGATGTGCTGGCGCGGTGCACGCCATTAAATCCGATCATAATACGGTCGAGCGCTTGCCGTCTTAGCGTCGTATTTCGGATACGTGCTTGGAAATCGGTAAAGCCCGCCCACATATCGAGTAATGCATACTTAATATGTGTATCAAAATTCGTTTGTTCGGCCCGGTAGCGTTGACCGTCTAAATAAATCGGGTCAACCGTTTGACGCTCTTGGCTATAGGTATCGGTTGTGCTTGCAATCGGAGAGCCAACGCCTAGCCCTAACTTTTCGCCTTCTTGCTCTCTGACGCCGATCACATTAATACGGGATAGAAAAGCGCTGGACTCTTGGATATGGGTCTCTAGCGTCTGTTGAACACTCGGGGAAACGTTAAATTTTTGCGTGGCGTCGCTCACGCCGTTTAGGGTGGCGATATGGTCTAAATAGCCGTTAAAGCGTTGGCGGGTTTGATTACGCATCGCGTCTTCCTTCTAGCAATCAGTCAACATAACGGCGCTGGAACCTGTCGCAATAGGCCGTGGTGGGGTGAGGTCGCTCGTCAATTCAAGTTGTTGCTTCAGCGCATGAAAGGCGGTTTGGTCTTGGGCTTGGCGAGTCGCCAACTCTCTTACCTGTGCGTCGAGTGCGTCTACACGCGATTGATAGCGGGCGAAAGCGTCAAGCTGCTCTCGACTATGACGCGCCAGCGTTTCTAGCGCTTCATTTAGATCATCGCGCCATTTTTGATCATCTTGTGCTATCTGAGATTTCGATAAGCCCAATAAGGTTTTTACTTTCGAGAGCATCGAAGGCATTTCTGATTCATCTTCTTCATTAGTCATTTCTACTGCCTCAGAAAAAATGTGGGCGGACGCAGGCTGCCGAGTGAACGATAAGCGTTCTGTGCCTAAGCTTGCGGGGCTATCGGTAATGCCTAAGCCCACTAAATACGCGGCTTTGGTATCAGCAAAATCAGGATTAATTTCGACACTCGTATAAATCTTTTGTTTGGCTTTAATGAGATCGACGAGTTCAGGTGTCGGTTCAATTTGCGCGAGCAACGTTAATTTGCCGTCTGGCCTTTCTTGCGTTTTAAGCGCAAGCACATCGCCATAGGCTTTAAAGGGGCCATCGGGCACCATACCGCGGATATGTTCGATAAAGACGCGAGCGCTATACAGTTGGGGGTTATAGTACTGCGCCATCTGTTCAAGCCAGGCTCGCTTAATGGTGCGTCCGTCTACCGTTGCGCCTTCAGTCGCCACACGAAAGAATTTATGAGAAGAACCCATGCTCTATCCGTAAACAGTGAGTGATGACACATCGTGGGCGGTTTGTGTGAGGCTTTCAAGCGTTTAAATATGTATTCGCTGTGAGTACATATTTAAGGTCTCGCACAAGCAAAAAAGCATCAGTACGGTAAGCGCTATGACTGATTCTTTCCTATCGGATTCTCGTTGTTTAGCACGCCGCCTTTATGAGCAAGGGTGGACGCTTGCGGCGATTGCTCGTCATCTCGGGAAGAAATACGCAACCGTTGCTGCGTGGAAGCGGCGAGAGCAATGGGAGAGACTGAGTGGCGCTGAACGAGTCGTAGCAAGTCTGGAAGATCGCTTAACGGAATTGATTGCTCGAGAAGAGAAAGCAGGCAAAGACTTTAAAGAAATTGATTTATTGGCGCGTCAAATTGAACGTTTAAGTCACAGCGCAACAGACAGCACTAAAACACAAGCCGTTAAAAAACTTCCGCGTAATGCGTTAAGCGATGAGCAACAAAAAAAACTACAAGAGGCGTTTATTGATTCGCTATTCGATTATCAGAAGCGCTGGTATCAAAACGGCTATCAACGCACCCGCAATTTATTGAAATCTCGTCAGATTGGCGCAACGTGGTATTTCGCTCGAGAGGCACTGATTGATGCGTTAGAAACAGGCCGCAATCAAATCTTCTTATCCGCGAGTAAAGCACAAGCGCAAATCTTTAGACAATACGTGGTGCAATTTGTTCAAGACGTGGTAGGTGTTGAGCTACGAGGCGAACCGATTGTATTAGCGAATCACGCAACGCTTTATTTTCTCAGTACGAATGCACGCACCGCACAAAGCTATCACGGGAACTTTTACTTTGATGAGTACTTTTGGACACCGCAATTTACAACGTTAAACAAAGTCGCCTCCGGCATGGCAATGCACGCGAAATGGCGAAAGACGTATTTCTCGACACCTTCGAGCCTCACTCATGAGGCTTACCCCTTCTGGAGTGGGGAACACTTTAACCGTGGCAGAAAAACAGAAGAGCCGATTAAAGTTGACACCAGCTATGCAGCCTTAAAGGAAGGGAAACTCTGCCTAGATCAGCAATGGCGGCAAATGGTGACGGTGGAAGATGCAATAAATAGCGGCTGTCATTTATTCGATCTGGCGCAACTCAAAAATGAATATAGCCCCGAGGATTATCAAAATCTGCTGATGTGCCAATTTATTGACGATACCGCTTCCGTTTTTACGCTAGCTGAATGTCAGCGTTGCATGGTGGATGCGTGGGTGGAATGGGAAGACTTTAAGCCACTTGCGCCGCGACCCTTAGGCCATGCGCCGGTGTGGATTGGCTACGACCCCTCATTATCCCGGGATGCAGCGGGGTGCGTCGTGATTGCACCGCCTACCCCAAATCATGACCGTTTCCGTGTATTGGAGAAATATCAATGGCGGCATCTAGACTTTGAAGCGCAAGCCGAGCAAATAAAAAAAATTACTGAGCGTTATCACGTCACGTATATCGGCATTGACACGACTGGCATGGGGCAAGGCGTCTTTCAATTAGTTAAGCGTTTTTTTCCCGCTGTCACAGGCATTCACTATTCACCTGAAGTCAAAAACCGCTTAGTGCTCAAAGGGCAAGCGGTTATCCGCCGTGGGCGATTAGCCTTTGATGCCAGCTGGACAGATTTAGCCCAAGCGTTGATGAGCATTCGCCAAACCTTAACCGCAAGCGGTAGGCAAGTCACGTATCAATCTCAACGTAACGAAATCACCGGCCATGCTGATTTAGCGTGGGCGTGTTTGCATGCACTCGATCATGAACCGTTAGCAGGTGCCGATAACCACGGCTTTATGGAGTTTTATTGATGGCAATAGAAATGTTTACGTTTGGGGAACCGAGGCCCGCGCTAAATCAAGCAGAAATGCTCGACTACCTGGAATGCTGGATGAATGGAAAATGGTACGAGCCACCGATCAGTTGGGAAGGGCTAGCCAAGTCGTTTAGAGCCAGCACTCATCATAGCTCAGCTATTTACTTTAAGCGTAACCTTTTAACCTCATCTTTTATCTCACATCCTTGGCTCTCCCGAGAAACGTTTAGCCGATTAGCGTTAGATTTTTTAGTGTTGGGTAATGCGTATTTAGAAAAGCGCTGTAATCGGTTGGGGCAAATCGTCGAACTCCAGCATGTCCCCGCTAAATATATACGCCGTGGAGTCGATCTTAAAACATACTACTTTGTACAAGGCTGGCAACAAGAGCATTCCTTTAAAGCCGGTAGCATTTTGCATTTGATGGAACCCGATATAAATCAAGAGGTATACGGTCTCCCTGAATATTTAGGCGCGTTACATGCCGCTTGGTTGAATGAATCAGCGACGTTATTTCGGCGTAAGTATTACGAAAATGGCAGTCATGCCGGCTTTATTCTGTACATGACGGATGCCGCCCATCAAGAAGACGATGTGAACCATTTACGGCAAGCACTTAAAGAAAGCAAAGGGCCAGGGAATTTTAGGAATCTCTTTGTGTATGCGCCGAATGGCAAAAAAGACGGGTTGCAGTTAATCCCCGTGTCAGAAATTACCGCAAAAGATGAATTCTTTAATATCAAAAATGTGACAAGGGACGATCTATTAGCAGCGCACCGCGTACCGCCGCAACTCTTAGGCATTGTGCCCAGTAACACAGGGGGCTTCGGCGCGGCAGATACAGCAGCGAAGCTTTTTACAGCGCATGAGATGCTGCCGTTACAAGCTCGCTTTAATGAACTGAATACAAAATTACAACAAAAAGCCGTGATGTTTAAACCTGAATAATGACCGTCCCTCGACAGGCGGTAAATACTCTTTTAATCGCGCTTCAACCTGCCACAGCGGCTTTTTAACTGCGGAGCCCTCTCCTCCTATCTTTCTTTTTTTCACCCTGTCATCAGCTATTTTAATGGGCTTTATTAGCCCTTGCTTGCTATGCGTCATCCTGCAAGCCGCAGTCCCCCCCGCACCCGCGGTTCTTGCAAAAAGTTTAATTTTCTATGCATTCCATTTTGCCTGAGAGAGCCAGACAGTAAGGGATTCAGTGCGTTTTGATAGGCTAAAAAATTATGCAAATCTATGCAAAATTATGCAAATCTATGCGCCAAGCGGATGGCCTCCGCTAACACTCTCTATGCATGGGGTTAAAAAAAGGGTTACAAAGGTAACAAAAACAAAAAAAATGACTTTAAGTCATTGATATACAAGGATGATTTTGTTATTCAAAAAAGGTAACAAACGAGTAACAAACGAGCAACAAAAAAAGTAACAGGTACATTTGATTTCGGTTGAGCATTTTTTGATGGCTCATCATGAATTAGATAAAAAAGTTACGTGTTACTTTTTTGTTGCCTTATTGTTACTTTTTTATGATTTGCGTAAACCATTGATTTATATGGTGCTTTCCATGTTTTTTGAAAACTTGTTACCTTTGTAACCTTTTTTTTGACCCCAGAGTTTTTATGTATGCTGGTTTTTATAGGGTGAGTATAAAGCGCTTCATATATTTCAAAGCGCCTAGCATGAATAAGAAATAAATTTAGGCAAAGATTGAAGGGAGCGAGAATAGAAAAATCGCTATATTGAAGATGGCGAAAAATGCTAAATCTCCTCTTAAGAGGCTAGCTAAATTCAACCTAAAACAGATTTTTTTTAATCAAAACAAGCTGTTTTATAGTTGCTTTGCATTTTTGCGAGTTATGCAAGCTATTGATTTATAAGGAAAAAATATTAAATTTATTTTTTAAACAGGGACTGTTAATCCGCAGGTCCCAGGTTCGAGCCCTGGTCGGGGAGCCAGATTTTAAAAGGCTTACATCGCTGTAAGCCTTTTTTGTTTTTCTAGTATGCTGAAAGCGTGCTCTCCCCTACTATCGTGTTTTGTATGACACATAGTAATCGCAATCTGATCTAACCACGGTAGTATTCATTTAAATGCTCCTTTCCTGTAGTGGTAGGTAACATTTCTACTCTGGCATATTGATGCCGCTCGTTACAGCAGCCCTCCCTTATTTATCTACGTTGTTTTAGGCGCTCCAAAATCTTCTCTCTCGCTCCTAAATTAATTCCACAGGGAGAAGGCATTCCATGCCATCTACAGCAAGGAACTCTTTTGATGTTCTCCAACAAATCTCAAAATTATTCACAGGATCTGTGCATAACTCCGTTGAAAAGTACCTTTGACTTCTTCTAACTCTAACTAAAATAAAGGTTTTTTTGGATTGAACAAATTTTTGGCAAAATAGCATTACTTCAACTTTTAAATCTGCTTTTGGTTGTACGCTCGCTTACGCGTTTGAGATCGACAGTCCAAAGCATTTACTAACAAGGAGCATACCGAGAATATGAACAGAATCCGGCGCCCCTTAGCACATGCGACTAGTGACGGTCGGCTACTAATGAATCGAAGATCTAACTGCTATTAAGGCGTCCCTTGATCGCCATCCTTTTTGAGAACATTCGACTCTACCCATAATGAGTCAAAAGAAAAGCGAGGTAAGGAGAAGAGCGAATCGCGTTCTCGTTACGACGAAATTTTTTACGACAGAGAGAAAAATACTATGCCTTTTACTTCTGCTGAGCGGCAAGCCCTTTTGGCTTTAAAAGGCGTTGGTCCAACTGTCATAACACGCCTCGAGCAACTTGGCTTTGAATCTTTTGCTCATCTGCGTCAGGCCAACGTGCTTGACGTTGTGTCTGCTGCGTCGGCGCTCATCGGCTCAACATGTTGGAAAAACAGTCCTCAGGCTCACCTTGCTATCCAATCGATCCTCACACTAGCAAAGGCTGACGATGTTAGCTAGGTCGAATTAATACCTTGTATAGAGGCTTAAATAAAACCGAAGGCACAGATATAGCCAGCCCTTACTACCTCAGCCCTAAAAGCCCTCTAATTTCCTTACTTACTCACCATTGTCTTTACGCCTTTTAGCGCATATTCAGCTGCTTGAGCACGTACCTGTTGCGGATCTCCATTGAATTTTACTGTTTCACAATGCATCTGCTTAGCTAAGCACCAGGCAAAGCAGACGGTGCCAACTGACTTATTTTCACCGCCATCACTTGGGCCAGCAATTCCAGTAATAGCGAGGGCGAGACCCGCACTACTATGACGTAGCGCACCTTCAGCCATGGCTCGCGCTACAGGTTCACTTACGGCACCGTGCCGCTCGATAAGGGGAGCCGGTACACCAAGCATTTCAGTTTTTGATGCAATGGAGTAAGTCGCAAAACCGCGATCAAACCAATCACCTCTTCCCTCAACACCGGTGACAGTAGCGGCAACTAAACCACCTGTACAAGATTCTGCGGTAACTAACGAAAGTTTTGCTGCCAGTAGTTGCTTGCCCACTTGCTTTGCTAATGCTTTGCTAATTGAGAGGTTGAACTGTTAATATTCATCCCTAGCACCTCTTTATGCTGAATCCGCCTGAGAAGGGTTATTCCTCAAATAGGATCGGTTGCAGTTTAACAATATCGAAAAATCTAAGCAGTAAAAATGCTATCAATTGCATAGTGAACGAAGCAAGATTCAATATGCTTAACGAGAACCAAGCAAATAGAGTGCCTCTCTTAGAGTGCAGCAAACTCACAAGTTTTTGATTCAACTAACTACGCACTGAAATGAGGCTAAGTCAGCTCTTCGCTGTTGGAGTACTGTTTCTATCATTCATCAAACTTCTGAGCCAGAATTTGGCCTATGGCTGCAATAAATAAGCGCAGAAAAGCCTTCTGAAAGTAATAGTTGTTTTGCAAAACACGTCGGGCTTTATTCCACAAATACTCTCCCGCATCTGATCTAAATGCTGAGATACTCAATCTAGAATTGCTTCTGAACGTCAGACCGATCTGACCCGTGCTGGGATTGGCAAGTTGCCTTTGCGTTGACCTGTCGATTGGATTCTGACGTTCCCCGAGTATTGCCGGGCCTGACTTCAGTGACCTAATAGGAGCTTTGTTCTGCACCGTGAGTGTCCTGTCCTGCGATTGGGGTTGGCGATGCGCCAACTACAAAGGACACTTCGATGGATACAAATGAAATCATTCTGGGCGTTGATACCCACCTGGATACCCATGTTGGGGCTGTGATCAGCGAGACAGGAAAGCTTCTCGGGACGTTATCAATCCCCACAAATAAAGAAGGATATTTTGAACTGCTGACCTGGGCAAATTCTTTTGGATTGATCCGGTGTGCGGGAGTTGAAGGCACAGGAACATATGGCGCGGGATTGACCCATGTACTGCGCGATCATGAGATTGCTGTCTTTGAAGTCAACCGGCCAGATCGCTCAACGCGTCGGTTGAAAGGCAAGTCTGATCCCACTGACGCCGAAAATGCCGCACGCGCAGTACTTGCCGGTAAGGCAACCGCTATTGCAAAAGAACAATCCGGCGCGGCTGAAGCGATGCGTACGATTTGCGTAGCTAGACGCAGTGCGGTAAAAGCCAAAACTCAGGCTATCAACCAGCTGCGAGCGATGCTGGTTAGCGCCCCTCAAGATGTACGCGATCGTCTGCTGAAAGTGAAAACTGCAGAATGCGTGAATGGCTGCGTGCGTCTTCGATCATTAGGTAAAACGCCCATGTTACAGACATTAACCGACACATTGCGGCTGCTGGCTAAGCGATGGTTGATGTTGGCAGACGAGCTTAAAGTGCTGGACGCAATGCTTGACAAGTTAACGGGACAATTTGCAAAGCGAATGCGCGAACAATTTGGCGTGGGGCCACAGACGGCCGCAACATTGATAACGGTAGCGGGTGACAATCCTGAACGCTTGAAAAACGAAGCGGCATTAGCAGCGCTATGTGGGACAAGCCCACTGCAGGCGTCATCAGGCAAAACGATCCGGCATCGATTGAACCGGGGAGGAGACCGCTCAGCAAACAATGCCCTCTGGACGATTGCTATGGTCCGAATGCGCAGCGATCTGCGTACAAAACGATATGTTGATCGTCGAACGAAGGAAGGCTTGTCTAATAAGGAAATTCATCGTTGTCTAAAGCGGTATATTGTGAGGGAATTATTTCCTCTCATCGTTGCGGATTTGGCTGATACCAAGTCTCCCACTTGACATAGGAGCGTCAACGCCATAACCCCAACTTAGGCCCGCAATCGGATGGACACAGAAAAGAGGAAAGCGTGTAACTTGAGGTTTAATCGGTAGCAAAATGTCAATAAAAGGCGGGACAAAAGACGGTTATGTAAAAGCTGAAAATTGGCTTATCTGAACTAATGACACTTAACCCTATCTATATTTGGGGAGATAGCGGAGAGGATGCCCGACACTACAATAAAATAGGGATAACAAGCAGCACAGCCTACTCTTCTGCGAAGAACAAATAATTTAAGTTAATTGATATGCTAATTGCGCTAATTAAATTATTTAAGGTGACAATTTTTCACTCCCTACCCTAAACAAGATATGTCGCGATTTGGGGTGCTTTTCTCTAACTGGTTGACCCTTTCTTCAAGTAGAGCATTTTTGTAAGTAAGCATAGCAACCTGCCCTTGCAGTGCCTTAATTTGATCAACAATATATTCTTGATACACTTTTGTTTCATCTACGCTATACCAATTTATAGATGGCTGATTATTTATACCCTTAACGGACATCTTAAACTCCTTTAACTAGGCACCTCTTTAAAATTTTAGCCTCTTGCGAAAAAGCATTAATCTTTTTACGACATTAAACATGCTTTAGGGCACAAATGCTAGCCTTTCAGTCGTATCTTCTGGACTTAAACGCTTATTCCCTTCCCTGTTCAAGTCGTACGTGCACCTGTCAATAAAACGATCATCTGTTTAATAATTTATAGCGCAACGATGCCAAATAAACTGAATATGTCGAATCATCCAGTTGAGGGGTATCGCTCACCCTTTCTTCTGCCCTACCACCAGCACCAAATATGTATACACATTTTTTAATCAATGCTTGAACAGCTTGATTACTGTACCGCCCAAAGGCGGAGCAAAGTAATTTTAGATTTTTATGTACTGATTTCTTAGCGAACTACATGACTTAGCTGCGTTTAAATCATCAAGCACCTGCGCACATAATTTAATTAACAAAGGAATTCTAAAGTAAGCTCCTTTCATACGAGAAAATGTAAAAATCGTTTGAAGCATAGAGTTCACACAATAAAATCCGGAGAAGTTGCCTCTTGATAATACAGTGCTTAACATACGACTATCCCCAATAAAAATCATAAATTTATGATAAAAACAATAGGGAAAGACCTGTTATACATAAAACAACGTCTCAAACGTTTATTTTTCTGTTTTGTAATTTATAGACTATGAAAAAACTACTTGTCTTGCCGGGCGATGGCATTGGCCCAGCAATTTGTGAAGCTGTTTTACCTGTGTTTAAACAACTTGCCTTACCTATTGAATTTGAAATCGGAGAAATTGGCTGGTCCTGCTGGCAGTGTACAGGTGAGACTGTGCCAGAGAAAACGTGGCAGCAGATCGCGCGAAGTGATGCGGTCCTCATAGGAAGGCTTAATAGCCCAAATAGAAATCAAGCTGAAGCGAGCTTGCCTGTTGAATTACAAGGGCAAGGAATGGAATATATTTCTCCGTTTGCTCAGCTACAGCAGCGTCTTCAGGTATTTGCCAAAGTACAGCCCGTACAGCACTTAATCGGTAAGCACAAGCCATTTCGGTGCTGTGTCATTAGTGGAACCTGTAGCAGCAACATTAAAGAAACAAGCTTCGATATTCGCCATCGCATAGCACAGCTTTTTCAATACGCTTTTGACTACGCGAATAAGCAAGGCTATCGCCGCCTGACGTTCGCTGGCAGCCCTACTCTGCTGCACTTCAACGAGCATTTAGTAATAGATATTCTTCATTCGATTGCCACCCATTTCCCCACTATCCATGTCGATATTCAAAATGCTAGTGACCTAACGCTAGCGCTAATAAATAGCCCAGAAAAATTTGGGGTGATAGTTGCCGAAAATAGGCAGGGTGATATGCTTTCTGCGCTCAGCACAGGAATGGCAGGTGGGCCTGGTGTTATACCGAGTGCCAATGTCGGTGAGCAAATTTGTTATTTCACGCCAGCACATGGCAATGAATTTGAGAGAGCCGTGCAAGAGCAAGCTAACCCATCCGCTATGTTTTTAAGTGTAGCGCTTACGTTAGAGCATCTCGGATTTATGTCCGAGGCAAGTCACATCGAGCAGGCAGTGCGCTCCGTAATAACTAAAGGACGCCATGTCAGCTACGATTTAGGCGGCTTAGCTGGAACACGCAGCATGGCACAAGCCATTCTAGATGAGATAGCGTACCCTCAAGCGGCACGCCACGCGAGCATCTTGTGTATAGGAGACGAGTTGTTGCGCGGTCAAAACTGCAATACCAATGCACAAGAGTTTGCACAGCGACTCACTCAAGCTCAGTATTCGGTAAACCTACAAATGGTCTGTGGCGATCAAACTACCTCCATTCGCCAGGCACTAGAAATTTGTTTAGGTCATGCAGATCTGGTGGTGGTAAGCGGAGGTTTAGGTCCCACTTCAGATGATGTAACGCGCGAAGCACTCGCGGCTACCGCAGGTGTGTCCCTAGTGTTAGATGAGGCAAGCTGGCTGACCATTCAAAGACGTTTGCATGGCTTTGGCTTACAAGTTGCCCCTTCTAATCGTCGACAAGCCCTTTTTCCTCAGGGCGCGCAAATTGTACCCAACACAAATGGCACTGCGCCCGGTTTCACGATGACTATTTGCGGCCGTACCGTATATGTGCTGCCCGGGCCACCTAAAGAGTGTTTGCCTATGCTTGAGTCATTGCTTGCGCAACAGAAACAAGAATCAACCTCTATGCCTCAAGCCGTTTATCACATGCGTTTGTTTGGCGTGATTGAAGGTGATGCCGCGCAAATCGTTGATGAGCAATTGGCTGAACTAAGAGGGCATGCCGATGTGAGTTATCTTTGTCACTATCCGCATGTGAATATACGCATTGCAATTGCTGCACGCAGACAAGCAGAACTGGCTGACAAAATGGCCGAGCTAGAAATATTATTTAAAGACCATCTCGTGAGCAAAGAAGAGAAAACGGCTCTCGAGCAGCTAGGGCCATACTTAACCCAATATTCTCTAGCGCTTGACGACACGCTGACCCAAGGCACATTCGCTACACGCATTGCCGCTCAATTTGTAGCCTCCCCCTCTTCTACGAACACATCAAACTTACCTACCATCGTCAAAGCCCATACACCTGATTCATTAAGCCCACCTTTTCAAGGTAGCGCTGTATTTCAGTGCTCGATAGTACTTGGTGAGCAAAGTTATAACTACACCATGCGCGCGCCTAAACGAGGGCCAGAAATTGTGGAGAGTGCTTGTGAATTTATAGCTTGGAGTATTTTGCGGAGTTGCCAGCAAATGGAGATCGAGAAAATTAAGTATGTCGAAAACTGCTGAACGCTTATTTGTTTTAACAGGGGGCCCGGGCTCGGGCAAAAGCGCTCTACTCGATGCGCTAGAGGAGAAAGGGTTTGCAAGAACAACCGAGGCAGGGCGAGGCATTATTCGAGATCAAGCCAGTATCAATGGTCAAGGATTACCTTGGAAAAACCCTCAGCTTTTTGCAGAAATGATGCTGAGTTGGGAGATGCGCTCTTACCATTTAGCGCTCACTCACGCCGGCCCCGTTTTCTTTGACCGCAGTGTGCTTGATGTAATTGGCTATCTACGGCTAATGAATCTGCCTGTGCCTTCCTATATGCAGCAAGCGGCACAAACCTATATCTATCACCGCCGTGTATTTATTGCTCCGCCTTGGCCTGAGATTTTTAAACAAGATAGCGAGCGCAAACAAACCTTCGCAGAAGCTGAACGCACATATCAAGCGATGATCACGACCTATACTGGATATGGTTATAAGTTAGTACCCCTGCCCTTTTCCAACATCGAGGAGCGAATTCAATTTGTCATTGAGCAGGTGGGGAGCAAGAAAAACAGGCACTAAATGGATGATTTTCTTGTAAAGAAAATTACAGCGCGTTGGGATAGTGATATCAGCTCATTAAAACTGATAAGTAAAGGCATTAATCTTGTTTATCGCGTTGAAGTAGCGGGACGCGCAAAAATTCTGAAAATTAGCAGCCCCCCCCCCTTTATCACCTCAACATGCATACCAATCGTCTTTAATTTCTTATTGTTTCAAAAACTGGCACAACGCAGAATTGAGATGATTGCGCCGCATAAGCGCAATCGGAGCCGCCCCGCCAGATGGTAGAACCCTGCGAAGATTTAGCCGCCGATGGAAAGGCTTGATTATTCACTTCCCCGATACACAGGGTGTAAATCCTGGCACGCTGCGAGGAATACTGGAAACCATCCGCTGGAGCGCTACAAAAATCGTCGCTTGCTGGCTTTGCAAGCAATAGCTGCGCCCTTAATCAGTTAGTAAAGTCTCACTAAAGGCATTCCCAATGTGTCAGAGCCGCACGAGCCGATTCAACTATTTCTGATTCATGCTGCAATCCCCAAAAATTGAAAAGCTTGCAGAAAATTTTAAAAGAACGCTTCACAAGTAAAAAATTTATCGCTATAATGCGCAGCTTCAGTTGACGAGCACACGCGCTAAACAAAGCGTTAGCGAAAGATTTTGTCCCCTTCGTCTAGAGGCCTAGGACATCACCCTTTCACGGTGAGTACAGGGGTTCGAATCCCCTAGGGGACGCCAATTATCGCAGCGATGATCTAGCTAATAATCAATAAAGCTATCAGCGTTTGTGAGTAAAGTCGTGTGGAGTGGTAGTTCAGCTGGTTAGAATACCGGCCTGTCACGCCGGGGGTCGCGGGTTCGAGTCCCGTCCACTCCGCCAGCAATTATGCCTTTAAATAGGTTTTTAGCAGCGCAATAAAAAGCGCTGAAATTAGATAAAAAAATGCCCGCTTATGCGGGTATTTTTTTTAACTAATTAATCGATAGTTTTATCTCACACTTAATATCTGCATTTCCCTACAGTAGTCGAAATTGCTTTAGAAGAACTTCCCTCGCTATCGCAAGCAATCCGCACAAAACAGTAGCCTCAGGATTATCCAACCATCAAAAAGCGGCAGGTCCTAGAAAACTGCTCAACCATCACTCAAAAAATTGAAGCGAAAAGGTCTTAGACTCCTGTTTTCCTAATAGTGAGGTAGCCACCCTAAATGCATGAAGAGTCATATGCGTCGGTGTCAAAAGGGGAAAACCCCTAAGCATATCCATAGACAATGGCTCATCTTCTTTATTTTTTTTAGCATACGCATATACAGATAATATAAATAAAAATACAGAAGGGATGGCTACAAGCATTACTATTTTCAATGAAGAATTAGACAAATTCCTCTCATTAACTGCATCATTATCTTCTATTGAGTTAATAGAAGATCCGCTCGATCGATCACTTTTATTTATCGTAAAAATAGACGGAACGTTAGAACTAGATCCAGTGGCAAAATTTACCACCTCTCTCTCTTCAGGTATCACACATAGGTTTTGCCCAAAAGACCCATAGTTAGGATGTGTTACTGGTCGAACGGGCAATATGAAATTTTTGCTCATCATCAATCCTTTTATTAATTCTCGTATCAATAACCAGAAACACAAGAAAATTATTATTTCAAATTAATATTATACTTTAATATAAGAAAATATAATATTTTTATCCAAATAAAACCTGAATTCTATTCTCAGATATTTTTTACAAGAAAGAAAATTTTTTCTTTTGATGCGCCCTAAATCGATTAAAGAGCACGTATAGCGGAAGGCTTGGAAGCATAACGCACATCCTATTTGTAGAGAAGGGTTAAATCATCAACTGATTCTTATTTTAGATTTTTCTAGTTACATTTATCAGATATGAGCCTATATTTTAAATAGATAGCTCGCATCAATATCTTTCTAATATAAAACATTTATAACTAAGAAAATTCCTTAAATTAATATAGCAATAATAAAACCTACGGTTAGGCGGCTTATTTTATTCAAAACTACCAACCAAAGTCGTTTCACTCAGAATTTATGGCCTCTTAAAGATCATCTTTGAGAAAGCTTTTCCACATCATTGAAATGGACTTCGGTCAACACAGTTTTACCTTCAAATATGAGAGAGACTTTAACGTGAAAACGCTCGAAATTAATTTCTTCAATGGCCCCGCTAAAGGGAGCAAAGAGTCCTCTTTTAATGCGTACCGTTTCCCCCATATTAAAACGGATTGATTCAGGGGGAGAGTCATCAGCCCGCATCAGGGATAAAATTTTATCTACTTCATCCTGAGAAATAGGACGAAGTAGAGAGCCTTTTAAATTGCAGTCACCAATTCCCTGCACCTCGACTACTTTCTGTATCACAGCCGAGGTTATATCGTTCATTTCCATTTCAATGAACACATAACCGCGAAAAAATATTTTTTCGGTAACTTTCTTACGACCGTGTTTAATTTTTCTAACTTTATGAGTGGGTACTAAAATAGAGCCAAATTTTTCCAGACAACCGGCTCGCATTATGAAGTCTCGTAAAAGATTGAGCGCTTTCACCTCACTTTTGAGACGAACTTGCATGAGATACCAATCCTGCTTTACAGAAGAAGATTGACTTACGCGTGGTGTAATAGCGCTCATATTGCCCCTCACTAAAAAATAATCATTCAATTATAAACTTACACTGATTTGCAGCTGTTTTAAATCACGATAGAAAAATATAGGATTCCATTCTTAGCAATAGATCTTTAGAACCCTCTTATTCTCTATTTCGGCTTTTTATAAATCAGACTCCTGCTCTCATCCTAACAACTAGAGTAAATCTATATTTTTAATCACTGATTGACCGCTTGCCTGTTCTACCCTCTTTGATTTTCTATGAAATAGAATATTTTTCTCTTATTAACATACGCGAAAGGAAACATAATAAATAACTGCCTTCCCTTATTCTGTTGTCACTAGAGCCATGAACCATTTAAGGAGAAGAACAACTAACTACAACTCTGAAAATCATTTTCATATTCAATCACCTACTGAACAGCGATACAAAACCGTCCTCGGCAATCCTCCAGACTATCAGTCGCCTCCGATTTGTAACAGAACAGGTTTTTGATGATATGAAACGAATGCTCAACCCACGTCCAAATCTGCGCCTTGACGCTTTCGAGTATCGAATCAGTGTAGCCACCTTTAATGCGCTTGAGGAGCTAGGGCGTGCCGCAATGTGGCAAGTAGCCGGACATTATTTCAATCCATTGAGCATCGGTTTCTTCGCCATGCAACAAACGATAGACTTCACTCGCATCTGCCGTGTTAGCAAGGGTCGTGTGCACAGTATGCGCGAGCAATGATGCTTTCAGCTGGCGATCATCCGATGTGGGTAGCTAAACAAATGGGGCATGAAGATTGGGTGATGATCGTCCGTCGCTATGGGCGCTGGATGCCTTCGGCAGATGAAAATGCTGGGGAAAAAGCTATCGAGATTTTTGCCAAAAAAATGTTGGCAAAATGTTGTCATTTCGATCAGAAATCCACCGAAATATAGAGGAAAAAACGACCTTCGTAAAAACGTAAACCCTTGATTTATAAGGCTTTTATGGTGCCGGCTGCAGGACTCGAACCCGCCACCCCTTGATTACAAATCAAGTGCTCTACCTGATGAGCTAAGCCGGCGAAAAGAAAAACGTGATTCTACATTATTTAATAACTGTTAAGTGACCTCGTTTCGCTTTATTTTGTTTTTCTTGTTGCTTTGATTGGGGTGACACATCTTTAGGTAGCTTTTCTTCTGTATCTGGTTCCGAGGTGACTGACCCACCTGGTAAGTCTTCATCCAAATTTTTCGGCTCCACTGGAAAGGCCATGCCTTGGCCGTTTTCAAGCGCGTAGATCGCCAATACATTCCCCACAGGCACTTCAACTTTATGTGAGCGGCCAGAGAAGCGAGCGCTAAATTCAATCCAATCGTTGCCCATTTGGAGCTGTTGAGTCGCCTGCATACTGATGTTCAAAATGATTTCATCATTTTTGACAAATGCTTTGGGCACACGGGTACGTTGATCGACATACACCGCGATATGCGGTGTATAGCCGTTATCCGTACACCATTCATAAAGCGCTCTTAATAGATAAGGCTTGGTGGAGATATTTGACATTACATTCCCTGGTTAGCCGCTCACATATTTGTTGCCGTATTTATTTTAACGACGCATCGCTTTTTCAGCAGGAGTTAACGCATCGATAAAGGCTTGGCGACTAAAGATCCGTTCAGCATAAGTTTTAATAGGGGCCGCCGCTTTAGGCAGCTCAACTTCGTAGTGCTCAAGCCTCCATAGCAGTGGCGCAATCGCAATATCAACGATGGTAAAAGCTTCACCTAGCATGTATTTGTTTTTGGTAAAAACAGGAGCAAGCTGAGTTAAGCGATCACGAATGGCGAAACGCGCTTCTGCTAAGCTTTGCTCGGTTGCACGCCCTTTTCTGGCTGCCTCAAATTGGCTTACGTAAACAAATAATTCTCTTTCGAGATTAAACAATAATAAACGAGCGCGTGCGCATTGCATTGGATCAGCTGGCATCAGCTGCGGATGAGGAAAACGAGCATCGATATATTCGTTAATGATATTTGATTCATAAAGAATCAAATCACGTTCAACCAAGATAGGCACTTGTCCATACGGATTCATTACCGCAATATCTTCAGGCTTGTTAAATAGATCAACGTCACGAATTTCAAAATCCATTCCTTTTTCAAACAAGACCTGACGGCATCGCTGGCAAAAAGGTGAAGTGTCATCAGAATATAAATGCATCATTTTCCGTTTCCTTAATCCTTAAAAAGCAGAAGAGCCAGCGTTAGATAAGCACTAGTGGTAGCGCTTGTCTAAAAGCTGCCTCTTCTTTGCGCACGGAGGGTAGCAAAAAACTTGATACTCGTCTATGCACATGTTGGGTTGGGCGGCGAATATCGCCTTTACGGAAGTGTTGAATAAATCAGGAGCATCGTTATGCATCGCACAAGTATTAATGCGCCGCCTTTCCTGCTGTGTTATTCAACGCTCCAGGCTGTTCACGATATTTTTAAAAGGCTCGCCCTAGGTTTTTTAGAAGGTCCAAATAGAAGTTGCGGGAGCACATGTTAGGGTCACTCGTCACGTCAACCTACGAACTTTGCTAAAGAATCGCAGGTTGTGTTAAGGAACGAATCTCAACACGATTACCGATTGCCTCGCAAGCTCTCCTCTTTGAGATTGCGAACAATTTTTTAAATTTTATTTAATATCTTTCCAATAAGCAGCATTCAGCCGCCACGTTAAGATGCTAAATAAGCCTAAAAACAATAGCACCCAAACGCCCAGTTGTTTCCGGGTTTTCTGTACAGGTTCAGCCATCCAGACTAAATAAGCGACTAAATCAGCGACAGCCGAATCATACTCCACTGCAGAGAGCTCCCCAGGCATAAGCTGCTGATAGCCGCCAAATTTATGCGTTGATGTGCCTTGCTGTTTTTCTTTTTTCTCCTCGCTCGCCCCCTCAAACTTCGCGCTGCGCTGTCCTTGCAATTTCCACATAACATGCGGCATACCCACGTTTTCAAAGACGCGGTTGTTCCAACCAGTAGGACGTGTATCGTCGCGATAAAAGCTGCGTAGATAGGTATAGAGCCAATCTGCTGAACGTGCTCTTGCTTCCACGGATAAATCAGGCGGTACCACACCAAACCATTGCTTAGCATCTTCAGTGCGCATTGCGATGGTCATCGTATTGCCGACTTTATCGGTAGTGAATAAAAGATTTTTTTCTACTTCACGCTCGCTAATGCCGATATCGCGCAAACGGTTATATCGCATTTCGTTTGCACTATGACAATTTAAGCAATAGTTCACAAAAAGCTTCGTGCCACGCTGCAGCGCAGTGAGGTCATTTAAGCGATCAGGGGCGCGCTCAAGCGGTACACCATTCTCCACAGCGGTAGCATTTAGCGACGAAGTAGTTAACGTGCCTATTAAGAAAAATATTGAAAGCAGGGTTTTGCTCAACATCAGTTTGGTTCTCGTGCTGTGCTTCACTAGTGGGAAAAAGTAATACGCTCTGGCATCGGCTTGAACGTGCCAAGCCGTGACCAAATGGGCATTGAATAGAAAAAAGCAAAGTACAACAAGGTACCGATTTGCGTAATCACATTACTGACAGGCGATGGTGGTTTAGTACCGAAATAAGCTAGCATGAAAAAATTCAACACAAAAATAGCGAGAAAAATTTTATGAAAAAATGGGCGATAGCGAATCGATTTCACTGGGCTGCGGTCTAACCAAGGCAGAAAGAATAAGGTAACCACTGCACCACCCATTACTACCACGCCCCAAAACCTTGCTTCAGTTATCTTCATCGCCAGCAAAATTAATAATACCGCCGCCCCGATGATAAATTTACGTTTAGCTGTGCGCGAGCGCAGTATGCCAAGCAAACCGACTAAGCCAAGCGCTACCATTAATACGGTTTTAAATTCATCGGTGGTCGCGCGTAGCATCGAGTAAAAAGCCGTGAAATACCAAACTGGTGCGATTTCATTCGGGGTTTTTAATGGGTCAGCCGGAATAAAATTATTCGCTTCGAGGAAATACCCCCCCATCTCTGGAGCGAAAAAGAGAATCGCACAAAAAATCATCAGAAAGACAGAGGCCCCCATCAAATCATGCACGGTGTAGTACGGATGGAAAGGAATACCATCTAACGGGATGCCACGCTCATCTTTACGTTCTTTAATTTCAACCCCATCGGGGTTATTCGAGCCAACTTGATGCAAAGCAACAATGTGGACAAACACCAACCCAACCAAAATAAGCGGAATCGCAATCACATGAAAGGCAAAGAAACGGTTTAGCGTTACATCACTCACCACATAATCGCCCCGTATCCATAACGCCAAGTCAGGACCGATAATAGGAATCGCTGAAAAAATATTCGTAATAACTTGCGCGCCCCAATACGACATTTGCCCCCAAGGCAGCAAATAGCCAAAAAAAGCTTCGGCCATCAGCAATAAAAAGAGCACGCATCCAAAAATCCAGACCAGCTCTCGCGGCTTACGATATGAACCATAGAGAAAGCCACGGAACATATGAAAATAAATCACGACGAAGAACATCGAAGCGCCAGTTGAATGCATATAGCGAATCAACCATCCCCACGGTACTTCGCGCATGATGTATTCGACCGATGAAAAGGCAAGATCCGCAGCAGGCTTGTAATTCATCGCGAGAAAAATGCCACTGACGATTTGAATTACTAACACCAACAGCGAAAGGGAGCCAAAGAAATACCAGAAATTAAAATTCTTCGGTGCGTAATATTCAGTGACGTGCGCCTTTAATGTAGCGCTGAACGGAAAGCGCTGATCGATCCAATCCAACCATCCCGCTTTTTTATCTTGGTCTTTAATTGCTTGCTCAGTCTTCATTTATGCCTCTCCTTTTTCATCTTTTCCAATGACAAGGTGGGTAGCGGAGGAAAACATATAAGGAGGAATATCAAGATTTTGCGTCGCGGGCTTATTTTTAAAAACACGCCCAGCTAGATCAAAGGTTGAACCATGACATGGGCACAACCAACCACCCAACCAGTTACTTGGCAAATTTGGTTGAGGCCCTGCTTGGAAGCGTTCGGTTGGAGAGCAACCTAGATGCGTACAGATGCCCAGTAGCACCAGGATATTTTTGTGTTCGATGCGAGCGCGATAAGGGTTGTTACAGTATTCAGGTAATGGCATCGAAAAAGTTTTATGCGTGTCAGGATCAGCCACGAGTGCATCAGCTTTTTTTACGTTAGCTAGCATTTGCTCAGTGCGATTGACAATCCATACAGGTTTACCGCGCCATGCCACGGTCATCATTTCACCGGGCTTAAGCTGACTAATATCAACTTCTACTGGCGCACCTGCGGCTTTAGCTTTTTCTGACGGCGCTAACGATGCAGCAAATGGAGCAAGCGTTGCCATACTCGCCACTCCCCCAGCTACAGAAGTAGCGATCAGCCAAGTACGCCGACTTTTATCGACGCTTTTTTTCTCGCTCACGCTTTGGCTCAGTTTTTCGCTTAGTTTTTCGTTCTCTTGCATTCCCTCTTCTACTTTTCGGTTGGATTTTTGCAGATGAAAATGATTTTTCTAGTTGCCGCTAAACTCTTTACTTATCGCAAAAAGTCAAAGCAACCTCACCAGAATGTACATAACGAATATTTAAACTGGATTATCAATCTCAATAAATTGATGTAACAATCCAAATGCATTAGCAAGATGTGCGCCCAGTGCCTGCACACCATAACGTTCAGTCGCATGATGACCCGCTGCGATATAAGCCACACCGCTTTCGTGCGCTAAATGCATGGTTGGTTCAGACACTTCGCCGCTTACATAAACTTGTGCACCCGCCGCTATCGCTTCATTGAAAAAATTTTGCGCAGCGCCCGTACACCATGCGATACGCTCTAACTTTGTTTGCGGATCACCAAATACAAGTGGTTCTCGCTGCAATGTGTGCTTCACCTGCGACGCTAAGTCAGCAAGTAGAGTGGGCTCAGGCAATGTGCCAAGCCATCCTAGTTGATCTGCACCAAAACGACTCTCAGCACGCCAACCTAAGCGAGCACCTAAGCAAGCATTATTGCCAAGCTCCGCATGCGCATCAAGCGGTAAATGATAGGCAAATAAATTGACATCATTTAGTAATAGTGTACGCAGCCGTCGATGTTTTAAGCCTTTAATCACTGATGCTTCTTGCTTCCAGAAATAACCATGATGCACCAACACAGCATCTGCTCCCCACTGCACAGCCGCTTCGAGAAACGCTAATGAAGCGGTGACGCCAGTCGCAATTTTTTTAATTTCTGATCGCCCTTGGACTTGCAAGCCGTTCGGACAGTAGTCTCGGAACTGATCAACTTTCAATAAATTATTCAAGTACAATTCAAGCTCTTCGCGATTCATTCCTATTTTTCGCCTTCAATATTCTGACTTTTATCTTTCAATGCTAAAACGCTTTTGGCTACTTTTCGCGCAAGCAACCACCATCATATTGGCTTGGTTGTTTATTATCGCCACCCTCAAACCACAGTGGCTGCCAAGCCCAGGACAGTTTGGCGGGCGCTTAGCTAATCCCATTGTTACGCTACGAAATGCGATGCCAGCGTTAGGCTCGCACATTGCCGAAAAATCATTTGCCGATGCTGCGCAAAAAGCGATGCCTGCTGTCGTTGATGTTTTTTCCAGCAAAGAAGGTAAAGAGCCCCCCTCCTCTCGCCTTAATAATCAATTTTTTCAACATTTCTTTGGCGAAGGTGAGAAGCCGCCCTTAGATCAACCGACAGCTAATATTGGCTCTGGTGTGATTGTCGACAAACGCGGATATATTCTAACGGATGAACATGTGGTGGGTGACGCCGATGACATCGAGGTGGTCTTAGCAGACGGGCGCAAAGCTTCTGCCAAGCTGATTGGCAGCGACCCAGAAACGGATCTCGCCGTATTAAAAATTGATCTGCTCAATTTACCAACCATCACGTTCAGCCGCTTTGAAAAAGCACGTATTGGCGATACGGTATTAGCCATTGGAAATCCTTTTGGCGTAGGGCAAACGGTTACCATCGGTATTATCAGCGCATTAGGACGAGATAATTTAGGTATTAATGCATTTGAAAATTTTATTCAAACCGATGCAGCGATTAATCCGGGGAACTCTGGTGGCGCGCTCATTGATGCCGATGGCAATTTACTCGGCATCAATACAGCGATTTATTCACGCACAGGTGGCTCATTGGGGATTGGCTTTGCAGTACCCGTTCCTACGTTGCGCACTGTCTTAACTAGCATTCTTGCTACAGGCACAGTCACACGCGGTTGGATTGGCGTTGAGCCACAAAATATTACGCCTGAAATTGCTGAATCTTTTGCACTCACTCAAAAATCCGGCGCACTCATCGCAGGGGTACTGCAAGACGGGCCAGCGGATAAAGCTGGGGTACGCCCAGGTGATATTATTGTTGGCGTCAATGACAAGACGATTACTAATCGTAGCCAATTGCTCGAGATGATCGCTCGGATTAAACCCGGTAATTCAGCGAAGCTACAATTAGTCCGTAAAAATAAAAGCTTAGATCTCACGGTAACCGTAATTAAACGCCCACCGCCGCCCAAAGAAGATGAAGAAAAGGAAGAAGGCGAGGAAGAGGAACTACCTGAAAATGGCTAAATCGTCTCGTATTACTTAGAATAAAATTTTGCTGGGCTGTTGCTGCTTCCTTCTAAGATCGTGTTCACGAATTATTTCGAAGAATCATAAGCAGGTTCTAAACTTAGAACCTGCCTTCAGACTTCCGGCTTACGCTCAAAAAAGCGCGCAGCCAAAATACCAGCCTCATAGAGCAAGATCAGCGGTATCGCTAACACTAACTGCGAAAATACATCGGGTGGAGTCACAATCGCAGCAATCACAAAAGCACCAACAATAATATAAGGGCGTATTTGCTTCAATTTAGCAATCGTTAATATTCCCATACGTACACACAACACAACCACGAGCGGCACTTCAAAAGTCAAACCAAACGCTAAAAACATCGTGAGCGCAAAATCAAGGTAATGATTAATGTCGGTTGACATTTGTGCACCAAGTGGCGCGTTGTAATGCGCAATCACGCGAAACAGTAGTGGAAAAACAACCCAATAAGTAAACGCCATGCCGCCTAAAAATAACAAATAACTACTGCTGACAAGCGGCACAATTAATTTCTTTTCGTGCTGATACAGACCAGGCGCGACAAATGCCCACAACTGATACAGCACAAACGGCAACGCAATCACAAAAGCCACCAATAGCGTAACCTTCATCGGCACAAAGAAAGAGCCAGTCACATCGGTCACAATCATCTTGCCGTCTTTCGGTAAATTCACTAGTAACGGATGTGCGAAAAAGCGAAAAATAGCTGGCGCCCAATAAGCTAGCGCAGCAAATACAATGATCACCGCAAGACCGGCGCGCATAACGCGATTGCGTAATTCAATCAGATGAGAAATAAAAACGCTTTGCGTCGTTTCAGTTTGTTCAGAATGGCTCACATCCAAACCTGATTAAAGAAAAATCAGCCCAATAATTGCACACAATCAACCACACCTTAAACTAGAACCTGTTTGGCGTCTTCCTGGTGCCCCACGCCGCCGCACACAGTAAAACTAAGGGCTCAAGAAAAATCTAAACAGGTTCTAATCAAAAAAATCTATTGGTCGACGCAGATTAGCAGGACGATGCCTTGCAACTCGTGCTGCACCAGATTGCACATATAAACGTTTTACTGTCGCTTGCTTATACCATTGCGGCAATGCTGAGCGTTTTATACGCCAAGATTTTTTGAGGGGAGTGCTTAATGCCCAAGCTGGAGGAAAGTGTCTGTTATGCTCGGTGTTATCTAAAGTATCGTTTGGCTGAGGATGCTCTGCTAGCGCTAAGCCTGACGAAAAGCGTCCTACTCCGTGTACGGCGCTTTCTATATGCTGCGCAGCCTGTTCAACATGGGTACGAAGTTGCTTTAATTCTTCTAACTCAATTTCGCGTGTCACTTCAGCTTTAACGTCGCTCACATAGCGTTGCGCTCGTCCAAACAGTGCGCCCATTGTGCGTGCTACTCGCGGTAAACGTTCTGGCCCAACCACTACCAATGCAACCACACCAATTACTGCCAGTTTCGCTAAGCCTAGATCGAGCATAATGTGAACAATTCAACTGAATCATGACAAACTTGTTCACGATCTCTAAAAGTAGAGATTTTTAAAGTTATCGACAGTAATGTAACTCTGATATTTCCTCTTTTAGGAGATCGTGGACAAGTTTAAAAAACTGTTTGTACCAGCACGCTAATCAATGACTACGTTTAGCTATCCTCAAAACTCAACTTAATGGGCGTCACGCGCTGACGCTTTATTTTCCGGTTTTGTATCAATTTTCTGAGTAGACGATAAATCTTTGCTCTCTTCGCCTTCGCGCATTCCTTCTTTAAAGCCTTTGACGGCTCCACCTAAATCAGCGCCAATATCACGCAATTTTTTTGTACCAAAAACCAAAGCAACGATCAATAAAACAACTAACCAATGCCATATGCTAAATGAACCCATTGCTCTCTCCTCTTTAAGGAACTTCTATCTAGCCTTGGCGGCGTTATGCATTCTTTCATACTAGAACTCATTCCATAAATGCCTAAAAGGCCGTGATCGGGGGTCGGGCGGTGCTCGGAATCCTCATGTACGACGAGTACACTCCGGTTCCTCCGCTCCGGCCTCCCCCCGCTGACAACCTTTTAGACATTTATGAAACGAGTTCTAATGTGCTAGCCTGTTTTTTAAAGATTAGGAACAGACTCTTAGGGTTTTACAGACATCTTTCTAACCCATGCGTGCCCAAGGACGTTCGCCCCCAAGAATATGCAGATGCAAATGATAAACTTCCTGTCCTCCGCCAGGGCCAGTATTAATCACCGTACGGAAGCCGTTACCCTCTCGTTCCTCTTCTGGCGTATAAGCCACCCCTAATTCTCCAGCAAGACGGCTGGCTAATCTCATCATCTTGCCAAGCATCAGCTCATGCGCAACCCCACAATCGGATAGCGTAGCAATATGCTCACGAGGAATAAGTAAAACATGCACGGGCGCCGCTGGGCGAATATCGTGAAACGCATAAAACTCATTATCTTCATAAACTTTCTTGCTCGGTATTTCACCCGCAGCAATTTTGCAGAAAAGACAGTCGTCTTTTTTCACCTTCATTCACCCTAATTTTTTTAATTAGTTAGCTAGCCATACGTTGATTTACCACGACATTAATACTTGCCGGCTTTCGTTTTTATCGAATCGCTTCTAGCCGATTCAACGCTTCTTTAAATTGGCAAAGGCTTATTGTCATATAAATACAACCAGCCCTTAATAATCCGATAAAGCGTCCAAATTGCCGATACCCACAGCACAATGATACCTACTGCAATCAGCGCCAACATCAAGCCCAAAATCATCCATGCTAACGACCACCAAAACGTACGAATTTGCCATTTAAAGTGAGAGGTATAAGGTGTGCCTTCAGCATCTTCGCGTTTGATGTAATTGATAATAATAGCGGCTAATGCGCTCACGCCTGCGGTTAAATAGCCAAGTGCATAAAGCGCATACAGTATATGCGTCAACGTGCGCAAACGCTGCTCTTGTTCAGTTCTTTCTAGCTGCGTCGCTCGCGCGGTAAACATCGGGTCAAATTGGTGAGGTTCAGTCATCACTTTATCTCGTCAGTAGGTCGCTCAATCTTGCAATATTAATGCCTCTTTTAAAACTCAGCATTAGAGACTTCTGCCAAACATCAATGACGGCAGGATAAAAAACTCAGCCCTACCTTGCCGTATATTTGTACTACCTACGTCAGCATGCGTTGTCCTTGTTGCCTGAACTGCCGCATCAATTCACACTAGCATCCAGCTGCATCGATCAATATTTGTTGGTGTTGATTTAAATCTTGTTTGTTTTTTCGTTCTCGCGTTTTCTAAGCTTATTTAATGATTCTTCCTCTAACCCTGGCATCGCTGCCCGCCGTTCAAGTTCGGCCACGACCAATGCCGGAGAAAGATCAAAATAAGCAAGCATCGCTAAGCAATGAAACCATAAATCTGCCGTCTCTGCGATTAACTTAGAAGAGTGGATGCCGCCGCGCATGTCTTTTGCTGCCATGACGACTTCCGTCGCCTCTTCGCCAATTTTTTTTAACACTGCATCATCGCCTTTAGCAAAAAGGCTAGCGATATAAGATTGATTCGGCTCTTCTTTTTTACGCTGTTCAAGCAGTGCTGCAAGGTGCAACAAGGTATCTGTAGTATTCATTAAAGGAACTGCATCAAGCACGTATACGCAGCACCTGTGCGCCTACTTCTGATAATTTTTTTTCCATTTGATCGTAGCCGCGGTCTAAATGGTAGATGCGTTCGATCGTTGTCTCCCCTTGCGCGGCTAACCCGGCAATGACAAGACTTGCAGAGGCGCGTAAATCAGTCGCCATCACTTTTGCGCCAGAGAGACCGTTAACCCCTGTAATAAACGCAGTATGACCATCTGTCATAATCTTTGCGCCCAATCGATTTAGCTCTTGCACATGCATAAAACGATTTTCGAAAATTGTTTCAACGACTTGCGAGCTGCCCTGCGCAATAGAATTAAGCGCCATAAATTGCGCTTGTAGGTCAGTCGGAAAAGCAGGATATTCTGAAGTGCGGAAACTGGTGGCACAGGGACGCCGTTCTATTGATAAACGTATCCAATCATCACCCATTGTAATACTAGCGCCAGCCTCCTGCAGTTTCTCTAAGACTGCGTCAAGTAATGTCGGCGAGATGTGGCGCAGCATTACTTCTCCGCCAACGGCGGCGGCGGCGCAGAGGAAGGTGCCTGCTTCAATGCGGTCAGCAATAACTGCATGCTGCGCACCATGCAATTTATCAACACCTTGAATCACTAAGCGATCAGTACCAATACCACTGATTTTTGCGCCCATTGAAATCAATAAATTAGCTAAGTCGGTAATTTCAGGCTCGCGTGCCGCGTTTTCGATCACTGTTTCGCCTTGCGCGAGGGTCGCTGCCATCAATAAGTTTTCCGTACCAGTTACGGTAATCATATCGGTGACAATCCGCTTGCCAATTAGTTTTTTGGCTCTGGCTACAATATCCCCGTTCTCAATTTTGATTTCAGCGCCAAGCGCCTGCAAACCCTTGATGTGCTGATCAACAGGACGAGAGCCAATCGCACAGCCCCCCGGTAACGATACACGCGCCTCGCCAAAGCGAGCCAGCAATGGACCCAATACCAAAATCGAAGCACGCATGGCTTTCACTAGTTCATAAGGGGCAGTTGGATTATTCAATTGGCTCGCATCAAGCGTTGCGACACCGTCTGACATTTCAGCTCGCACACCCATTTGCCTAAGCAAATCCAACATCATGCGCACGTCTTGCAAGTTAGGTGTATTGCTTAGGCGAACCGTATCAGCACACAGTAAGCTCGCGCACAACTCAGGTAGCGCCGCATTCTTAGCGCCTGAGATATTAATTTCACCTGTGAGACGCTGCCCACCTGTAATCTTTAATTTGTCCATATATAGGTATAAGTAACAGGAAATAAGTAAGCGGTTTAAGAGCCTGCTCAGGCTTTCCCTAACGCCCCTGCGTCGCTTTACCGTACGCTTTTTACTGTTTGCACCAGTGCAAGGCCACTAGAAAAACCCTAAACAAGTTCTAAAGAAGCGATGCGTTAACTGGCAAGCAGCGCAGGGTGTGAAAATCAATGAATAGGTGGGGCAGTCTGCGCTGACGTTTGCTTTGCCTGATGTGCTTTATTGACTGTATCTGCATATTCAGCTGGCGTCAGTGTTTGCATGCTAAGCGCATGAATCTCGCTGTGCATTCTGTTACCCAGCGCTGCATAGACTAGCCGTTGCCGCGCTATTTGGGTTTTGTCTATAAAAGCGTGGCTTACGATAATGGCGAAGAAATGCTGTCCATCTCCGTCCACGTCAATATACTCACAAGCGAGCTTCGCGATAATGTAGTCTCGAATTTGTTCAGGTGTCACAGTCATCATTATTTCTCACGAGCGTAATTTATAGCCACGCGCTAAGAAACTGACGGTCATCAGTACCAACAAAGCTAAAAAGCCGCTGACAATCAATAGGCTACGTAGCACGGGTATATCTGACACACCAAAGAATCCATAGCGAAAGCCATCGATCATATAAAAGAATGGATTGAAATGAGAAACACATCTCCAAATCGACGGTAGTGAATGCGTCGAGTAAAAGACGCCAGACAGAAATGTCAGCGGCATAATCAAGAAGTTTTGAAAAGCAGCGAGCTGATCAAATTTCTCCGAGCAAATGCCAGCAATTAAACCCAATGTACCAAGCACTGCCGAGCCTAATACAGCGAAGGCCAAGATGATTAACGGCTGCGCAAAATGAAGCGGGGCAAACCAAGCAGTGATAATAAAAACGCAGATACCAACGGATAAACCGCGTACCACTGAGGCAAGCACATAAGCGCTAAAAATTTCCCAATGTCCAAGTGGCGGAAGCAACATAAACACGATATTGCCAGTGATCTTAGATTGGATTAAAGATGACGAGCTATTCGCAAAAGAATTTTGCAGCATACTCATCATCACCAGGCCAGGTATCAAGAAGCTGGTATAACTCACCCCTGGATAAGCTTCCACATAATTTTGTAAAGTATGGCCAAAGACCGCTAAATAAAGCAATGCGGTAATTACCGGTGCAGCTATCGTTTGAAAACTTACTTTCCAAAAACGTAAAATTTCTTTATAGAACAGCGTACGAAAACCTATGAATGTATCTTTCATGTGCTTACCTCTTTATTTTCTGAACCATTCACCAGTTGCATAAACACATCTTCAAGGTCAGCCTTGCGAATTTCAATTTCTTCAAGTTCGCATCCTGCGGCACGGCATTTTGCCAAGATAGGCTCAACTTCATCATAAGAATTGAGTCTGATGGCGTACTGATCTTTATTTGTGCGAGCACCCGTTTCAAGCTTAAGTAAATCAGACGGCAACGTACCTTGCTTTAAGCGCAGCACTAACTCAGTCCCTGCAAAACGATGTAATAAAGCAGGCGTACGATCAAGCGCGACTACTGTCCCACTTCTTAGCATAGCGATACGTTCGCACAGCTGCTCAGCCTCTTCCAGATAATGCGTCGTTAACACAATCGTATGGCCTGCGCGATGCAAACTGCCGATAAACTTCCAAAGCGTTTGGCGCAAGCCAACATCAACCCCTGCAGTAGGTTCATCTAACACAATTACGGGAGGACGATGCACAAGTGCTTGCGCAACCAATACGCGCCGCTTCATGCCGCCGGAAAGCGCGCGCATATTTGTGTCGGCTTTGTTAGTCAGATCAAGATTGTCCATTACCTCATCAATCCAATCATCGTTACGGTTCAGACCAAAATAGCCCGACTGCAAACGCAAGGTTTCGCGCACAGTAAAAAATGGATCGAAAGCTAACTCTTGCGGCACTACACCAAGCATGCGGCGAGCAGCACGAAAATCAGTCACGACATCGTGACCATGCACTTTAACGGTACCTGCATCAGCGCGTACTAACCCCGCCAAGATACTGATTAGCGTGGTTTTACCTGCACCATTAGGGCCAAGCAAACCGAAAAATTCACCAGCATTAATCGTTAGATCAACACCTTTGAGTGCTTGCAAGCCGTTGTAGTGCTTTTTAACGTTATGGATTTCGATTGATTGCATAGACACGAGCAATGTTTAATTGACCTCAGTAGCATCGACAGGCTTAGTCTGAAAAACACAGTCTAAGAACCTGTTTAGGGTTTTTCTGCTGACCTTGCGCTGACGCAAACAGTACTCTGTACAGCAAGGAGGCGCAAGGATACCTGAGAAAGGCTAAACAGGTTCTAAGCATTTAGCAGTTGATCAATACCATAAGCCTTCGCCAGGCTACTGAGTTTAGGAGGAAGATTAAGCAAACTTAGCCTAACGCCGCGTGTGAACGCTGCACGTTGCCAACCCAATAAGACAGCCAGCGCAGACGAATCAAACTGGCTTAGCAAAGTGCAATCTACACTGGTTGCACCCGCATAAATCTGTTGGAGCCCAACCTCGTACACGCCGGCTGCATTGGTCAAGCTAAGTGTTGAATTTATTTCAAAATGGGTCATTGTTTCCCGGCTGCTAAGCGCTGATTACGCTGTTCAAGTTCCGTCAGCAAGCCATCTAGACCACGCTGCGCAATAATTCCTTTAAATTGGCCGCGGTAATTAGCAATGATTGAGACACCAGCAATGCTAACGTCATACACCTTCCAGCCGGCTGCTGTTTTGGTTAGACGATAATCCAGTGTCATCGATTGCGCTTGGCCTTGGTTAACAACTTCTGTTTTAACCACAACATCAGTTGCCCCTTCAGGTGCTTTAAAAGGCAGAACGCGAATTTGTTGATCACGAATTTGCGCGACTGCACCAGAATAGGTGTAGAACAACAAATCCTTAAATTGCTTAATCAGCTGTTGCCGTTGTGTGTCCGTAGCACTGCGCCAATAAGGGCCAATCACAAGACGCGTGCTCTTTTCTAAATCAGCGTACGGAAGTACCTTCTCGTCCACCAATTTAGTAATCTTATTTAAATTGCCCTGTTGCATTGACGGATCACTTTTTACCGTCTTCATCACATCATCAGTTACCGATTTGATTAAGCCATCAGGCATATTGATATCGGCGCTCTGCGCAGCAGCTTGCCCACTCAAAGCGAAGCACATGCCAATCAATGCAAACCAACCCAACCATTTCTGTCTTTTTCTCATTGCTTTACCTCGTAAAAAATCATTATTTAAGAGCCAGTCTTTCTAATATCCAATGTAAAAAAGGAAGGCATGTCGCGACAGTGACTCTGAAAGAGTGCTCATCCATTACGGTAAGCGAAAGTTAGGAAAATAATTAATAGGCGGCATCATATGCGTAGGCGGCACAGTCATATGCTCATTTGACTCCGTTTTAATCCGCTTAGACTTTGCTTCAGCAGAGGGAGCGTTAGCAGCAGCTGTGCCTGGTTCAGCAATAGATTGCGCTTGATCAACTGCTGGCGCAGTTGATGCATTGTCTTCCTCTATATCTCCACCTTCGTCATCATCATCAAAATTAGCGCTTTCACCATGAATTAAATAACGCCGATGCTGTAAAAAAGCATCTCGCTCAAATGAATATTGATCAAATGCGACGTTGGAAAATAAATTAGTTGCTTGCAGTAAGGAGGCTCGCGTATTCACAAGGCGTAATACATATAAGCTATCGCGCGTGCTTTCAGGATGAATATAAGTGGTTGGGTCAGCGGCCCGATCTACCACGAAGCCAACTGTATCGCGTACTGTGCTGGGTCCAAGCAACGGCAAAACGAGATAAGGCCCGGAATGCACGCCGTAGAAACCAAGCGTTCGTCCGAAATCCTGTTGATGTTTTGGCATACCTGCTTCGGTGGCCACATCAAACAACCCTCCGACGCCCAATAGCGAGTTAAGCGTGATGCGCATCATATCTTCAGCGCCCGCTTGAATATTGCCTTGAAGTAAATTATTCGCCATCGTATAAAAGTCGCCGATATTGGCGAAGAAATTCGTCACGCTCGCGCGCACTCTTTTCGGCACCACAAACTTGTAGGCTTTCGCCGCAGGTTTAACCGCAACTTGATCTACCTTTTGATTAAACTTAAATACAGTGCGATTAAAGCCTTCAAATGGGTCCGCTTTTGAAGGAGTTTGCACTGTTGAGCAAGCGGCAAGCGCGCAAGCTAACCCAAGCAGCGCAAAGCGCAAAGGACGCCATTGCTTCATTACTTAACACTCTCTTGTTTTTCTTCTTTCGCAGCAGGCGCTGCGTTATGTTGTGCCCCGCCAGCGTCAGCTGCTTTGTTGTAAAGAAATTGACTGATTAAATTCTCTAACAGCACAGCTGACTGTGTCATCGTAATGGTATCGCCATTCTTTAACATTTCATCATCGCCGCCTGGGTCAAGGCCAACATATTGCTCACCCAATACACCTGTTGTCAGAATTTTTGCGAAGGTATCTTTAGGAAACTGATAAGGTTTATCGATGCTCAGTGTCACAAGTGCTTGATAGTCCTCATTATCAAAATCGATATCTGCCACGCGCCCTACGACGACACCTGCGCTTTTGACAGGAGCACGAGGCTTAAGCCCGCCAATATTATCGAATTTCAGCTTAACTGAATAAGTAGGCTTAAAGGACAGTGAACTCATATTTCCAGCTTTTAATGCAAGGAACAAGAGCGCAACAAAGCCCAGCACAACAAAAAAGCCAACCCAGCAATTAAGCGCAGTTTTTTTCATTCGTTTCTCAGTCATTCAAGAAAATCTGCAACACCCCATGAGATGGAATGCCGAAGCAGACGATATGTTCGTACATCAAAAAAGATCAAGGAGATTTGAAGCAAGCGCTCAAAACCTGCTCACGACCTTTTTAAGAGGAAACCAGGTCTTTCAAAGGACCTAATTAGAAGCTGTTGGTTCGCACGTTAAGGTTCTTACGTCACCCCAGCATGCCTACCAAACATCTCTACTATCTTTCTATTTAGAGATCGTGAGCAGGGTTTTTGTAATCATTTGCTGAACATGAGGGCTGTTAGCAAAAAATCCAGACCCAACACCACAAGCGAAGCAAATACAACCGTACGAGTCGTCGCACGGGATACGCCTTCTGGCGTTGGTTTCGCAATGTAGCCTTGGTACAGCGCAGTAAAAGTCACAGCAAAGCCGAACACTAAACTTTTCAGCACACCGTTGCCAATGTCATGCCAGACATCTACGCCAGCTTGCATTTGTGACCAGAATGCGCCTGCATCTACACCGATCAAACCAACTCCAACAAAATAGCCGCCAAGGATACCCACCGCACTAAACAGCGCCGTCAAAATCGGCAGCGCCACAACACCCGCCCAAAAGCGTGGCGCCAGGACGACCGTAATCGGATTAACTGCCATCATTTCCATTGCACTAAGCTGCTCGCCAGCTTTCATCAATCCAATTTCAGCGGTTAGCGAAGTGCCGGCGCGGCCAGCAAATAACAATGCAGTGACTACTGGCCCAAGTTCACGCACAAGTGAAAGTGCGACCATTAGCCCTAACGCTTGCTCCGAACCATAGCGACTTAGCGTGTAATAGCCTTGTAAACCCAACACAAAGCCAACAAAAAGCCCCGATACGGTAATAATGATGAGTGAATAGTTACCAACGAAATGAAGCTGTTTTAGCACCAGTTTTCCTCGCCGCGTTAGCACGCTAATTTCACGCACTAAGCGTACAAATAACTGTACACCCTCACCCAAATGATTCAGCACACCGAGTACCGCCCCACCTAGTGCATCAAGCATAGCTAGCATCGCTTTCATCAACGGTCTCCTACTTGCTCTTGCAAACCAAAATCAGTAGCCAAAGGCGCCCCTTTATAGTGAAAACGAAACGGCCCATCCGGCGCTGCCTCAATAAACTGACGCACGCTTGGATCTTTCGACGCGCGCAATTCGTCAGGCGTACCAGCCGCGAGCACACCCCCATTTGCAATGAAATAAATCTTGTCAGCAATTGCAAAAGACTCGGGTACATCATGCGTGACGATGATAGATGTCGCACCAAGTGCATCGTTAAGTCGGCGGATTAAATTCGCAATGATACCAAGGGAGATCGGGTCAAGCCCGGCAAAAGGCTCATCGTATAGAAGTAAGGTTGGGTCAAGTGCAATCGCGCGGGCTAACGCAACACGACGTGCCATCCCTCCAGAGATTTCAGCAGGCAAAAGATCACGCGCACCACGTAAACCTACTGCGTTGAGCTTCATCATAACCAAATCGCGCAACAACGCTTCGGGCAGGTCGATATGCTCACGCAAAGGAAACGCAACGTTCTCGAACACAGACATATCGGTAAAAAGCGCACCGAATTGAAATAGCATACCCATTTTACGGCGTAGCGCATAAAGCTCAGCCTCTGTGGTGTTGGCTATATCCGTCCCTTCAAATAGCACTCGCCCGCTTTGTGGACGAACTAGACCGGCAATCAGCCGCAGAATAGTGGTTTTGCCACAGCCAGAACCGCCCATCACCGCTACAACTTGTCCGCGCCGGAAATGCATATCCAGACCAGATAAGACAGGTTGTTCGCCATATCCAAAGGTAATGTCACGCAGCTCTAACAGGGTATCAGAATGAGTATTGGGCACAAAAAGATAAGGATTCGATAATTGTCAAAACGTTGATTATAGGGCTGAATTGAAGAGGATGCTTTATTAGGTTACGCACTACACCATTAAGCTAGGAGGAGCTGAATAAGCTGGGAGTGACGTTATGCCTCGTTGCCATACTAGTTTGTAAGGTCTACGTCAGCATGCCTTACTCCCGATCTATTCAGCGCTTCCCTAATAGAAATTTATCTTATTAGCACCTAAGAGGCTGTATATAGGGGAGAACTTCTGCAAAAAAAACCAAGGGTCAGTTATGCCTTTGCTACGAGTGCTTGTAATACTTAATGTAAAAAAGGGAGATCTCGGTTATTCATCCTGCCGTCTTTGGAGTTTTGCAGGGATTCATTCAACATTGATGAAATGGATTTGAGATATGTGGCGATTTGACCATTATAGGTCGATCAAACTTCGGCACAGTACTGAAGGCACTGAATGCGCAGGGCAACCGCATGAACACCCTAGTCAATTAAAGCCGAGAATCGAATCACGCATATGAGTATCCCAAGCGGCGAGCGCGCGCATGCCCTTGAGGCTAACGCGAGTGGGGTGTTGAGCCTGAGCGGCTCTGACCATATTCAACGTTATTTTGCGCAACGTCGCTAAATTACGCGCTGCATTTTTGTCTCGTACTTGGCAAGCATCTTCTGACCAAGACATATCCAAGACCCAGTGCAATCGATTTTCAATCCCCCAATGCGCTCTAATCAGGCGGGCCATTTCTTTCGCCTTGACGTCCTTGGAACTGATGTAATACCGATATTCTGTCGTGATTTTGTCACCGATTTGGCGTGTACTCTCTATCATCACGAGGCGCTTCACCCCAGCCCACTGATGGCCCGCCCGACTCAACCACTCCACATCGTCCGTCACGCGACAGATACGTGTCTCAATGCGACCATGCCCTTTATTATGTTCGCTATGCTCCCAATACGAGTGCGTTAATTCGGCCACCTGAGCCGCCGCAAACCAGTCTTTGATATCTTGCGCTAACAGCGGCTGATTGTCTTTCACCGCCAGCACATAATCGGCCTTCGCTTGGATGATGGCTTGTGCAATATCACGCTGAGCCCCCATCGCATCTAGCGTGAGAGTCGCCCCTTTCAGATCCAGCGCCGCCAGTAACTCCGGAATCGCAGTAATCTCATTACTTTTATCATCCGTCTTGACTTGACCCAATGAAAGCCCATTCTCTGAGCACCACGCCGACACGAGATGAAGGGCACCCACCTCCTGACTTCTTTGACGGCTTCCCCTGAGGGTCTTGCCATCAATCGCCACATGCTTATCCGCCAAACTCGGACACAGCATTTGCACCCACTTCATAAAGCACCGCTCGAATACCACCGGACTCAACGCACTAAATACTCGCCGATACGTGTCCGCACTCGGAATACCGTGCTCGTACAATTGGTGTTGGCGTAGCCACGCGAGTTGACTATGCCCCCACAGTACCATCATCTCCCACGTATCCACCCCGCATAGCGTCGCGCACAGTGCGCTCAATAGGATCTCTTCAAATGAATAGCGGCACTTCCGACTACGCGGATCATGCAACTCCTTAAACGCTTCCAGGATCGGCGGCATCTCTTGGCTCCAAAAAAAGCCAACTCTAACTCACCTTCTATAAAAGCTTCATCCACACCACTCGGCTCATCAACCTTTAATTACGAGAATGTTCATGCGGTTGCCCTGACTGAATGCGGCAAGAGCCTCTACATATCTCCTCAGGCACAATCAGGCAGGGATTCTTATACTTTGGTTACCTGCACTGATAGGGTTTGTTTATCTTTATTCCATCCCTGACTCGTTAGCTTCAATATATTTAAACGCCTCAATCAATTCCTCGCCATTACGTACGCCAAGTTTACGCATTGCGCTTTGTTTTTGCGTGTGGATGGTTTTAACGCTACGCTGCATATAGCTTGCAATTTCGCTTACATTCATGCCTTTTTCAAAAAGCCGAATGACTTCTCTTTCACGAGGCGTTAATTCTTTGCCAGACGATTGCTGCCGAGCACTTCCCTCGAACATATGCTGAACTAGCAGCTTCGTCGTAGCTGGATCAACATAACGGTTACCTTTGCATATTTCATCGACTGCATAAGGCAACTGTGCCAAGCCAACTGATGTGTCAATAAAACCGCTACAGCCTGCCGCCAAAATTCTACTAATGATGGTAGGGTCAGTATGCTGCGCAAGGACGATAACTTTCGTATGCGGAGATAAACCCATCAACTTTTCAAGTTGTGGCAAGTTCGCATAAGTTAAGCCTTCGTCGTGATGCAGACCATACACCAACACATCGCAGCGTGTATGTTGAAGCTTGTTAGAAAGCTCTTCTTCTGCCGTAGCTGTAGCTACAACCTCCCAGTTGTCACGCCCTTCTAGCGCCTTTTCGATGGCTACTAGCACCAGCGGATATTCATCCGCCACCACAATCTGAACTGCTTGGAAAAATTGATCAAACATCGCTCGCTTCGCCGCTTTTGTAAATGTTTTTATAGTGCAACGCCAATCTGATTTAGGTGCTGCAGCCGTCCTTAGAAGAAAAGAATGCTATGCCTAAGATTGTCTTTTTATTTGGCGAATGAATACGATTGGGGGTTTCCCTAAAAAGGATGAGAAAAGTTTAAAAGGGGATTAAGAAAATGAGGTTAATAGATTAGCTAGAGGAATTGCACTGAAGTACTGAGGGCTGACTAAGCTTTTTTTCCTTCCTTTTCTTTAATAGTTGAATGTTGCTGATAAAAATCAGGACCGTACATACCTTTCAAGATATCCGAAGAATTTGTGGCTGAAATCTCCTATCGTGTAATGCCTTTACCAGTAGTGCTGTAAAAAAACCGATTAGCAACATGACGAAAAGTGAAGCACCCAACATATTAGCTACACCGACCACCATCGCAATAGTCACTGCCATTACGCCGCCTACTAAGTCGTACCATTTTGTGGGCGCTTTTGCTTGAGCACGTGCATTCCTCGTGCCATCTACAAGACGTTGCATGCCAGGCTCATGAGCAAAGACAATTGAGTCAAGAGCAGCCAAGTTTTCAGTAATGGTGCGTGCACGCCGAGTCAGAGGGTTGACACTGTAAGTTATACGTTGCTCCTCCATGTCATCTGAATCTGAATATTCAGAGATTACAGGTAGTGACTTTGTCGCAATTCCACGAGGCGTTCTAAGGCGTTCACTATGCGGATAATCAAAATCAGTTTGAGCCGTCAAATAGGAAGCACGGGAACAAGAAGATGCCGCTGAGATTGGAGGTGAAGGCGAAATAAAATCAGGGACAGGAAGGCTTCCTGCATCAATTCCTCTGCTTTGAGATTCAAGAGTCTCCCCTCGTTTATTCCTGTCAACTCCGCCCACTTTCCGCTGCCGAATTTCAAATTGATGAATAAAAGCAGAATGTAGTGATGAAGAAAGTCCATAGGACTCATCCGCTTCTGGCTCAAATTTAGGTTTCGCAGCAGGAAGGAGAAAAGCGTTTTCTCTATTAATTACAGTAGACTTATAAGATGAAAATGGAGATGAATAGGGGGTAACAGTAGCTGAGGAAAAATTTTTCATGATGTTTTTAACACCTTTAAAGTCAATCGTTGCAACCGCTCAAATTCTCTCGTGCAATCTAACAGAAAGACAATACATTTATCTAGGGTTAATTACCTATTTTTAACTCAAGCCTATTGACTAATTTTTTAAATCGCTACTCTGCGAACCGTTTCAGCCAACATTTGCGCATGCTCCAAAGCGGCCATCGCATCAGCCGCTTCAACCATGACTCGTAGCACCGGTTCCGTACCAGAAGCGCGGATTAATACTCGACCATTATTACCAAGCGCTCGCTCCGTTGCAGCAATAGCTTCGTTTAGCTCTTGGCTATCCCGCCAATTCAAATCAGGTTGAATAGAGACACTAATTAGCTTTTGTGGAAAAAGCTGCAAATCTCCCAATAAATCTGGCAAGGTTTTGCCGCTACGACGTAACGCAGCAAGCACAAGTAATGCAGCAACGATACCATCGCCTGTCGTGTGGCGATCTAACGATAAGATATGACCTGAGCCTTCGGCTCCAAGCAACCAACCGCGTGTTTGCAGTTGTTCAAGCACATAACGATCGCCTACCGCCGCACGTACAAAAGAAATGTTTAAACGTTGTAACGCGGCTTCTACCGCAAAATTGGTCATCAACGTGCCTACCGCGCCAGCGACTTTGCCCTCGGTGGCTAAACGGTCGACGACTAAAATGTAGAGAAGTTCGTCACCATTGTATAAGCGCCCTGTCGCGTCGACGAATTGCAGACGGTCAGCATCTCCATCTAACGCAATACCAAAGTCTGCTTGATGTTCGCGTACTGCTTTAATCAATGCTTGTGGCGCCGTCGCGCCAACTTGATCATTAATGTTGAAACCATTGGGCTGCACGCCGATTGAAATGACCTCAGCACCCAATTCATGAAATACATGCGGAGCAATATGGTAAGCAGCGCCATGTGCACAGTCGACGACAAGTTTGATGCCTCGTAAATCAAATTGAGCAGGAAAAGTACTTTTGCAAAACTCAATATAACGCCCTGCTGCATCATTAAGCCGGTGAGCTTTACCAAGCTTTTCAGAAGGCGCGCAAACCATGGGTTCTTCTAAATAAGCTTCAATACGTGCTTCAATATCGTCATCAAGTTTATTACCAGCAGCAGAAAAGAATTTAATGCCGTTATCTTGATAAGGATTATGTGACGCGCTAATGACTACGCCCCCAATCAAACGCAACGCACGGGTTAAATAAGCAATGCCAGGAGTAGGCATTGGACCGGCTAACATCACATCCACACCAGCAGCAGAAAATCCTGCTTCAAGTGCAGCTTCAAGCATATAGCCAGACACACGCGTGTCTTTACCAATTAACACCATAGGCCGTGCTTGAGACTGCTGCCAATAATCTGTATTAGCGAGCACCTTACCTGCTGCATAACCTAAGCGCAGCATAAAATCCGGCGTAATTGGCGCTTGACCAACTCTGCCGCGGATACCATCGGTGCCAAAATAACGACGAGTCATAATAGTTTTTTAATGAGATAACTGATTTTGCACGGCCTGCCACACCTTTAAAACATCTACCGTTGGCCCTACATCGTGTACGCGAACAATACGCGCGCCACGCTCAACCGCGCAGACAGCAGCAGCAAGACTCGCTGCCATACGTTGTTCAGCTGGGCGCCCTGTTACAGCGCCCAGCATTGATTTCCGCGACACGCCAATTAGCAGTGGCACCTCTGGCAAAGCAAGTTTATTTAAATGTGCGAGTAGCGCATAGTTTTGTTCAACGGTTTTGCCAAATCCGCAACCTGGATCTAAGCTAATGCGCTCTTTGCTAATTCCTGCCGCTTGCAAAGCCTCCATGCGTTGCTGCAAGAATTCCTTAACTTCAGCTATCACATCATGTTCGATAGGCGATCGCTGCATTGTTTCTGGCTCACCATGCATGTGCATCACACACAAACCGCAATTACTATGCGTGACTGCTTCCAGCGCTTGGGGTCGGCGAAAGCCCCAAACATCATTAATCATATCTGCACCCGCATCTAAGGCTGCACGCATCACCTCAGGCTTATAGGTATCAATCGACAACGGCACGTTTAATTCGCGCAGTGCTTCAATCACTGGCAATACCCTTGTCAACTCTTCTTCAAGGGGTACTGGCGTTGCACCTGGGCGCGTTGACTCACCACCGACATCAATTAAATCCGCCCCCTCTTCGATCATCTGCTGCGCATGCGCCAACGCTAAATTAACCCGTATAAAACGGCCTCCATCAGAAAATGAATCTGGCGTGACATTTAAAACGCCCATCACCAATGGACGGGCTAGTGAAAGTTGAAAGCGCCCACATTGAAAGTGCTGTGGTGTCGAATTAGCTATGGCTTGCATCTTGGCAACCGGCTCTCGGAAGGCAAAGCGTAAAAAATAAGGCCCGTAAAACGAGCCTACTTGAATGATTTAAAAGCGATGGCGTGAACAAGGGATCGTGAGCAGACTTTTAGAAAGCGCTGAATAAATGCCAGTTTATTCAGCATTCCTTCAAGCACCGTCTTCGTTAAGCCACCTGAGCCGTATTAGCTGGCTTTTTAGAGGCTTCGGTGTTGTTATTGCCATCACCGTTTGGGTTATTTGAACTTTCTCCTGACGGGCCACTATACGGCGGTTGTGGTTCGTTGCCTTGCATGATGTCGCTAACTTGTTTCGCGTCAATCGTTTCCCATTCAAGCAGTGCTTTGACCATTTTTTCAACTTTGTCACGGTTTTGCTCAAGAAGTTGGCGAGCAAGCGCATATTGTTTGTCGATGATCAAGCGGATCTCTGCGTCAACTTTTTGTTGCGTCGCTTCAGAAACCGATTTAGACGACACTCGACCCAGCAATGAATCTTGCTCGGTATCAACATAAATCATCGTGCCTAATACATCTGACATACCATAGCGAGTCACCATATCTCGCGCCAATTTAGTCGCCCGCTCAAAGTCGTTTGAAGCACCGCTTGACATCGAGTTTAGGAAAATTTCCTCAGCCGCCCGACCGCCAAATAAGATAGCAATTTCTTCAAGCATCTTATCGCGGTATAAGTTAACGCGATCGTGCTCAGGCAATTGCCAAGTCACACCTAGCGCACCGCCACGCGGCATGATGGTTACTTTATGCACAGGGTCAGCATGCGGCAACAGTTTTGCAACGACTGCGTGGCCTGATTCGTGGTAAGCAGTATTACGTCGCTCTTCCTCACGCATTACTGCAGATTTACGCTCTGGCCCCATATAGATTTTGTCTTTAGCGTCTTCAAAATCCTGCATTTCAACGGTGCGTTTATTACGACGTGCTGCGAAAAGCGCCGCTTCGTTAATCAGATTAGCTAAATCAGCACCTGAGAACCCGGGTGTGCCGCGCGCAATAATTGAAGCGTCCACATCCTGCGCAATCGGCACCTTGCGTAAATGCACACCAAGAATTTGTTCACGGCCTCGGATATCTGGCAGGCCAACATAGACTTGACGGTCAAAGCGGCCTGGTCGCAGCAACGCTTTATCCAGCACATCAGCGCGGTTAGTCGCAGCAATCACAATGACGCCTGAGTTCGCTTCAAAGCCATCCATCTCAACAAGCATCTGGTTGAGTGTCTGCTCACGCTCGTCATTGCCACCACCCATGCCTGCGCCACGCTGACGGCCTACTGCATCGATTTCATCGATAAAAATAATGCAAGGCGCATGCTTTTTAGCTTGCTCAAACATATCACGCACGCGCGCTGCGCCAACACCGACAAACATCTCAACAAAATCGGAACCGGAGATACTAAAGAATGGAACTTTAGCTTCACCCGCAATCGCTTTCGCTAACAAAGTCTTACCCGTACCTGGCATACCAACCAGTAATACGCCCCGCGGAATGCGGCCACCTAGCTTTTGGAATTTTTGTGGATCGCGCAGGAAGTCGACTAATTCTGACACTTCCTCTTTAGCTTCATCACAACCCGCTACATCACCGAATGTCACTGCGTTGTTATTTTCATCAATCAGTCGCGCACGAGATTTGCCAAACGAGAAAGCGCCGCCTTTGCCTCCCCCTTGCATTTGCCGCATCATGTAAAACCAAAAAATGATAATAAGTAAGGTTGGCCCTAAATACGAAAGGATAGAAATGAAGAAATTAGGCTCTTCGTCGGCTTTGCCAGTGATTTGCACACCATATTTGAGTAGGTCGCTAATCATCCACATATCGCCTGGCGAGACAATTTGATACTTCTCACCTTCACTCGGTGTAACTGCCAAATTACGGCCTTGCACTACAACCGCTTTAACCTTGCCGTTTTTAGCATCCTCCATAAATTGCGAATAGGGAATACTTTCTTGTGTACGAGGTTTATCGAATTGCTTGAACACGGTAAACAGCGCCAGCGCGATAATTAACCACACGGCTGCTTTTGAAAATATATTATTGTTCAAAGCATGACTCCTTAACTGATATCACGACCATCATTATGCTTATTTAGAGAAACGTTGAATAAACCAAACGGCAGCATAGTTAACTACAGGCGTCATCGCGAGTACTAATAGATTATTCGTCCAACGCGCTTCTTGCTATCGGTTTATTCAGTGTTTTTTGAAATAGAAGCAATTCTAATCCAGTCTGTATTGCCTCACTATAGCAAAAACCATATACCTCTTACGGGATGGCTGATTTTATGCTGCTATAGGTTCTTGATTTAATCTGCGCGCTTTCTTAAGGAAGCGCTAAATAAACGAGGAACAGCAGAATGATTAACTTAGACTTCCTTGCCATACTAATGTACTGGCAACGAAGGTATACCTTACTCCCGATCTATTCAGCAGTTTCGTAAAGATTTGCTTAATACGTAAACTTCTGAAGACTTATCCCGCGAAGCTTTAGGTTTGCGAGGTACCACTGATTTAAAGCTGCGCTTGAAATTCTCAACCAGCTGACTATATCCACTGCCATGAAAGCATTTAACAAGCAACGCACCATCAGGCTTTAAAAACCGTTGTGCAAAATCAAGCGCTAGCTCACATACATGTTCAACGCGAGCGACATCAGCTACTGATATCCCTGATAAGTTGGGGGCCATATCGGATAAAACAAGATCGACTCGGTTACTGCCAACAGCTGCTTCGAGCTGATCGAGCACTTCATCTTCACGAAAGTCACCTTGAATAAAATGCACATCGGCAATTGGCTCCATCGGCAACATATCCAACGCAATGAGGGTGCCATTAATACCGCCTCCACTTCGCGCTAAACGATGGCGAATATATTGGCTCCAACCGCCAGGCGCAGCGCCAAGATCGACGATAGTTTGCCCGGGCTGGATGAGTCCATCTTGTTCATCGATTTCTTTCAGTTTATAGACAGCACGAGTGCGATATCCCTCACGCTGCGCTAGCTTGACATAAGGATCGTTTAGATGGTCATGCAACCAAGATGAGTTAAATTTTTTTTTTGCCATGAAAAATTCTACAGCGCGGCACTTTTATCAGATAATGCGCGTGTTTATTTAAGTCCTTATCCAAAGTTTCTTAAGAATCTTTGCCTATCCTCTTGAGCAAAACATGCTGACGCAGACAATACATTAGTACGGCAACCAAGGCGAGAGGCAGACGTTTTTTTACTGCTTATTTCTGTTTTTTATTTTTATTGTAATGGCTATCCTAACTATCTCTTCCGCTCAGCGTGCAGCATTGCGCGCGTTAGCTCACTCGTTAAAGCCTACGGTTCTAATTGGTACCGAGGGCTTGAGCGATGCAGTACTTAATGAAATTGACTGCCATCTGAAAGCGCATGAATTGATTAAGATTCGCGTTTTTGGTGATGAGCGGCAAGTTCGTCTCGATCTTTACCAGACCATTTGCGAAACGCTCGGGGCAGCTCCCATTCAGCATATTGGTAAATTACTTGTGATTTGGCGCCCTGCCCCCGCTCTTGCTGAAGACATTACCACTGGCTTAGCTGAAAAAAAGGCCTCAGGCGCTGCTCCCCGTATAGTCAAAGTCGCTAAACGCAACCCTAATTCAATGCGTCGTAACAAACCTAAACGTGTATTGGTATTAGGCAACCAACGAGTCACAGCAGGTGGCTTGATCAAAAAAGCGAAGAAACGGCCAACAAGTAAAAAGCCATTAGCAAAATAGCGACAGAATCTAACAAAATACTGAATAATCGACTTACTAACTTTATTTCGGTGGACTGATAACCGATGAATTTGCTATTAGCTGTTTATTCAGTGTCTGTTAGCTAAAGAGCCCCTTATCGCCGCGTTAAGCTCTCTCATCGAGAGCAAAGCATCTTTGTAGAGGCTCCTGAAGCTATAAAAATATCTTTTAAAGATAACGTATCCCAACAACCTCATATTCACGCACGCCACTAGGCGCTTGAACACTTGCTACATCACCTTCATATTTACCAATTAATGCACGCGCAAGCGGTGAGCTAACAGAGATTAGTCCTTGTTCAATGTTGGCTTCTTCATCGCCAACAATTTGATAAATAACTTTCTCACCCGAATCGAGGTCATCAAGCTCAACCGTTGCACCGAAAACAATGCGACCATCAGCGTCAATCATCGCAGGGTCGATCACTTGTGCGGTAGCAAGCTTCGACTCTAGTTCAAGAATCCGCCCTTCTGTAAAAGCTTGCTTTTCTTTGGCAGCCGTATATTCGGCATTTTCAGAGAGGTCGCCTTGCGCACGTGCTTCACTGATAGATTGAATAATCGCTGGGCGTTCAACCGTTTTAAGCCGATGTAATTCAACCTTTAATTGATCAAAACCTTTTTTAGTGAACGGTGTAGTACTCATAAGTATTCAGTAGGCAAAAAATAAGAGGCGATAACGTAATTTTTAAAATACGCAGGCAGGCGTTTACCGCGCTTGAACATTAACAAGCGAAATAAAGCCGCATCCATCGCCAATATAAAAACAAAGGTCTGTAATAAATTTAGCGCGGCTTTACCGCGCTAAAACGTTTACTTCTAAATCTGCTTGGGGCTTTTCTGGTAGCCCCACACCGATGCAAGCAATGCAAGTTAGCGCAAGAGCGCTAAGGACATTCTAAGCAAGTTTGCTTTTAATAAATATGTGCCTAGTGTAGGCGTGCATGCAATCCTTGTAAATCATAAACTTCGAGATTTTTCAGATAACGCAATCCTTCAATAACAGCATGCGCACCTGACATAGTCGTAAAGTAAGTGACTTTATTTGCTTCAGAGCTTGTACGAATCGAGCGCGAATCAGCGATAGCCGAACGAGTTTCATTGACTGTGTTAAAGACTAACGCGATCTTTTTTTGCTCAATCATATCAACAATATGTGGAGCACCCTCTTTCACTTTGTTAACCACTTGCACTTCGATGCCTGCATCTTTAATGGCAGCGGCCGTACCTTTGGTTGCGACCAGAGAATAACCGAGCGTCAGCAATTCGCGCGCCACTTTGATTGCGGTTGGTTTATCGCTATCTTTCACGCTTAAAAAGACAGCGCCTGTCTGTGGCAAAGGAGCGCCAGCTGCCAGCTGCGATTTAACTAGTGCTTCACCAAACGTTTGGCCAATTCCCATCACCTCACCTGTTGAGCGCATTTCCGGACCAAGCATAGGATCCACTGCTGGAAATTTAGAAAAAGGAAACACAGCCTCTTTCACGCTGTAATAAGGTGGCTCAACTTCTTTATGAATATGTTGCTCAGCTAAGCTCTGCCCAACCATACAGCGCGCTGCGATTTTTGCAAGCGGCAAACCCGTGGCTTTTGATACATACGGTACGGTGCGTGAAGCGCGTGGATTCACCTCTAACACGTAAATCGTATCTTCAATCTGCCCATCAGCTTGTTGAGTTTGTTGAATTGCAAATTGAACGTTCATTAAACCCACGACCTTTAAAGCTTGAGCTAGGGCGACAGTCTGCTGCTTGATCACTTCAACCGTTTTTACGTCCAATGAATATGGCGGTAACGAACATGCAGAATCTCCTGAGTGGATACCCGCCTGTTCGATATGCTGCATCACACCTCCAATAAACACCTGTTTACCATCAGAGATACAATCCACATCGCATTCGATCGCGTTATCCAAGAAAAGATCGAGCAGAATCGGCGAATCATTTGAAACTTTGACCGCTTCGCGCATATAGTGTTCGAGATCGCTTGGCTTAAAGACAATCTCCATCGCTCGCCCACCTAGCACATAAGAAGGTCTCACAACTAATGGATAACCAATTTCATCTGCAAGCGCCAATGCTTCGCTTTCATTATGAGCAATGCGATTAGGCGGCTGATGCAATTGAAGTTTATGTAAGATCTGCTGGAAGCGTTCGCGATCTTCAGCAGCATCGATCATATCAACAGAGGTTCCGATAATCGGTACGCCATGTTTTTGCAGCTGCATCGCGAGGTTCAGCGGTGTTTGTCCGCCATATTGAACAATAACACCCACCGGCTTCTCTTTATCGACGATTTCTAATACGTCTTCTAACGTAAGCGGTTCGAAATACAGCCGATCGGAGGTATCGTAATCTGTCGATACGGTCTCCGGGTTGCAGTTAACCATGATGGTCTCGTAACCATCTTCACGTAATGCAAGTGCTGCGTGCGTACAGCAATAATCGAATTCGATTCCTTGACCAATGCGGTTTGGCCCACCTCCTAAAATGATAATTTTCTTACCAGTCGTCGGCTCGGCCTCGCACTCTTCTTCATAAGTCGAATAGAGATACGCTGTATTGGTCGAAAACTCGGCAGCGCAAGTATCAACCCGCTTGTACACTGGCCTCACATTAAAAGAGAGGCGACGCTCGCGTACTTGATTAGGCGTCGAATTTAATAAATGAGCCAGGCGCCGATCGGAAAACCCGCTTTGTTTAATGTAATGCCATTCAGCAGCTGTTAGCGTATCAAGCGAATGCTCTTGTAATGCTTTTTCCTTCAACACAATTTGCTCAATTTGCGCGAGGAACCAAGGATCAATAAAAGTTTCTTCGTGAATTTCAGCAAGAGAAAGACCGAGGCGGAATGCATCGCCCACATATAAAATGCGATTCGGCCCTGCCACTCTAATTTCTTTAATCACTTCGTCGCGTTTAGTCGATAAACTGTTTAAGCCATCAATCCCAATTTCTAGACTACGCAACGCTTTTTGGAATGATTCCTGGAAAGTCCGGCCAATCGCCATCACTTCACCGACGGATTTCATTTGCGTGGTTAGCTGAGGATCAGCCTCGCGGAATTTTTCAAACGCGAAGCGCGGAATTTTAGTAACAACATAGTCAATCGTCGGTTCAAAGGACGCAGGCGTTTGTCCACCTGTAATGTCATTTTTTAATTCATCCAATGTGTAACCAATCGCAAGCTTGGCTGCGATTTTTGCAATCGGGAAGCCGGTGGCTTTTGACGCTAACGCTGAAGAACGAGAAACACGAGGATTCATTTCAATCACGATCATGCGCCCATCGCGTGGGTTAATCGCAAACTGTACGTTGGAACCTCCCGTATCGACACCAATCTCACGCAATACAGCTAGCGAAGCATTGCGCATAAGTTGATATTCTTTATCGGTAAGCGTCTGCGCTGGCGCAACTGTAATCGAATCACCTGTATGAATACCCATCGGGTCAAGGTTTTCGATCGAGCAAACGATAATACAGTTGTCACGTTTATCGCGGACAACTTCCATTTCAAACTCTTTCCAACCCAGTAAAGATTCTTCAATAAGCAGTTCATTGGTTGGCGATAAAGCCAAGCCACGTTGGCAAATTTCTTCAAATTCCTGTGCATTATGAGCGATGCCGCCGCCCGTTCCGCCCAACGTGAAAGAAGGACGAATAATTACCGGATAGCCTGTCCCACCCGTTTGGGCTGCAATTTGTGCTTGTACGGCAAACGCTTCGGATAATGAATGCGCAACGGCTGAATACGCAGAACTCAAGCCGATTTTCGTCATCGCTTCTTTAAACTTTTGCCGATCTTCCGCTTTATCTATAGCTTCAGGCGATGCACCGATTAACTCTACGCCGTACCGTTTAAGCACACCTTGCTGATGCAACGCGAGCGCGCAGTTAAGCGCCGTTTGTCCGCCCATCGTTGGCAAAATCGCATCGCATTGCTCTTTCGCTAAAATTTTTTCGACGATTTCCGGTGTAATCGGCTCAATATAAGTGACATCCGCCATTTGCGGATCAGTCATAATCGTCGCAGGGTTACTATTCAGAAGGATGACTTTATAACCTTCCTCACGTAACGCTTTGCAGGCCTGCGCGCCTGAGTAATCAAACTCACAGGCTTGCCCAATCACAATTGGGCCCGCGCCGATAATAAGAATGCTTTTGAGATCAGTGCGTTTAGGCATATCGAGACTTAAAAATCAGGAGGTCAGGGTTAAGCTATTGGAAGTCTGTCTAACTTGAGGACAGTAATATATTTGTCCATCATTTATCCAGACCTTCCCTATCAATATTTAGGCGTAAAAAAATTGGCTTGCAGCAGCGCAGCCAATACAATTTTGTGGAAATCTAGAACAATTAAATTTCAGCCAGAGCCTGCATCATACTCCGTGCGGCTTTATGCTTTCTGATTTAACACACCAGCGATACTTGCTCGCTATTAATTCAACATCTGTTAACTTCTGTCAGCGCCTGTTTTGATGTCTATTATCAAAACGCATTGACGTAAGCCGACAAACATTTGCAGCAAAGGCAACGCAGTCAGAGAAAATCAAAACAAGCTGTTGGCAAAACTACGTTCTAGCTTGCGCCATTTGTTGGATAAAACGATCAAATAAATAACTCAAATCGTGTGGACCAGGAGAAGCTTCAGGATGACCTTGAAAACAGAAAGCAGGCCGATCATTGAGCGCGAAACCTTGTAAAGTGCCATCAAAAAGCGACACATGTGTGATTTTCGCATTATTCGGCAATGAATCGGCGTCAATCACAAAACCATGATTCTGTGACGTGATCAATACCCGTCCATCATTCAGATCTTTTACTGGGTGATTAGCACCATGATGACCTTGCTTCATTTTTACCGTTTTAGCTCCAACGGCTAGCCCCATAATTTGATGACCTAAGCAAATACCAAATGTCGGGAGTCCAGTATCCAATAACTCTTGAGTTGCTCGAATTGCATAATCACAAGGCTCTGGGTCACCCGGACCATTCGATAAGAAAATACCATCTGGCTTCAGCGCAAGCGCATCGGCGGCTGTGGCATAAGCGGGGAGTACGGTAAGGTGGCAGCCACGCTGCGCCAACATCCGTAGTAGATTGAATTTGATTCCGTAATCAAAAGCAACGACACGATAGGTAGGCTGAGTCAATTGGCTATATCCAACACCTAACTGCCACTCAGTTTGTGTCCATTCGTAGGGTTGCTTGACAGACACTTCTTTAGCTAAGTCCATGCCTGCTAAACCCGGGAAAGAACGTGCTAACTCTATCGCTTTAGCGGGATTATCTTCATCGGTCAGAATACATCCAGCTTGCGCCCCTTTATCGCGCAATAGCCGAGTCAAACGACGAGTATCGATACCTGAAATCGCAATAACTCCTCGATTTTGCAGATAATCAGCAAGTGGCATTTGTCGTCGGAAATTCGAGGCCATCACAGGTAGATCACGGATAATCAATCCAGCCGCGTAAATCTTAGCCGCCTCCGCATCTTCATCATTTACCCCCACATTTCCAATGTGCGGATAAGTTAACGTGACAAACTGACGTGCATAACTTGGATCGGTAAGAATTTCTTGATAACCCGTAAGCGCAGTATTAAATACCACTTCACCAACGGTATGACCTGCAGCGCCGATTGCGCTGCCACGAAAAACAGTACCATCGGCGAGCGCTAGCAAGGCTAGCCGAGAAGTCGGCAAAAGAGACTGCACCACAAATAGCTCCTGAAGGAAAAGATAGCTTATGCAAATAGCGACGATATAAGATCATTTTGCACAAGCCATTTGTCTTGATTAGGCTCGATTCATTTGACAAGAACCCCTGCATAAACTTCGTCGCGGCGCTATCTCTCGCCGCCGTACTAATGTACGAGCGGCACAGGCACTGCTTACAATGAATTTTATGCAGAGGTTCTCTGACAGCAAAATTACTGCTGTTAATAGCCTCAATTATAAAGAAGCTGGCTTGACTTTACCGGCGGTAGATTTAACAGCTGTGCCACGTGCCCGCGAAGGGGGCTGCGCAGCTTTTGAACGATGGTTTTTTGTAGCCTGTCTAGCCTTAACTTGGCGTGCAGAAACGCTAACCTTCCTAAAAACTTTTTTCTGACGTGCCGATGAAGCAACTGCCGTCCTAAGCGGCTGGCGCCCTAATGGTCTATTAGTAGAAACATGCAATACCAACACTTGACCTGGCACTAGACGAGTATCTCGTATTTTATTCCAACCACGAATTTGCGCGACCGATACACGATACCGCTTAGCAACCGTCGCCAACTTGTCACGTCGCTGTACTTTGACAAACATTTTACGGGTCGGCGGCACATCCGGCTCGACGGCTAAGATCGCACCTTCTGCAATCGCGGCGCTAATGTCAGCGACTGCCGTGTTACCTACTTTAGGCACTAATAACGTTGAGCCCGGCTTCAGACGTGTTCCTGCCGGAATTTTATTCACTGTGATCAGTGTTGCTGGATTAACGCCAATTTTCGCAGCAAGTGCAGCAGGCCGTGTCGTTCTGTTGACTCTATATGTGGTCCAACTTGAAAGCGATCCATCATACGATTTTAAATTCGACTCAAAAGTACGCGCGTTTTCAAATGGCAATAGAATTTGCGGATTGGTTGCGCCTAAAATCACTGGTTTTTTAAACGAAGGATTAAGTGCTTTAAATTCTTTAAGCGGCAAATCAGCAAGCTGCGCGGCTACCCTTACATCCATATCTCTCGCTGTGGTCACGATCACAAAATACGGATGATTAGGGATTTCTGGCAAAGCCAGATTATACATTTGAGGATTAGCGACAATATTTTTTACCGCCTGCAGTTTTGGCACGTAGTTACGCGTTTCATTGGGCAGCCTTAAGCTTTGATAATCAGTTGGCAAACCAGCTGCTTTATTACGCTCAATCGCTCGCTGCACTCTACCTTCGCCGCTATTGTAGGCGGCTAGCGCAAGATACCAATCGCCAAACATTTGGTACAGCTTCGATAAATAATCAAGCGCCGCATTCGTTGACGCTAACACGTCACGGCGCTGATCCTGAAACATATTTTGCTTCAGATTATACGTGCGGCCTGTGCCAGGGATGAATTGCCACATACCCGCGGCCTTAGCAATCGACAATGCTTGTGGGTTATAGCCAGACTCGATAAAGGGCAAAAGCGCAAGTTCCGTTGGCATATGCCGTGCTTCTAATTCTTCGGTGATATGGTGCAAATAAAGTTTCGATCTTTCAGCCATTCGCTGCACGTAATCTGGCCGCGCAGCATACCAAGCAATCTGCGCTTGCACGAGATCGTTGTTCAGATCTGGCATTTGGAATCCCTGTCGGATACGCTGCCAAAGATCGCCCGAGCCATCGGCTAACGAATTAACGGAATTGCGATCAACATCGACAATAGGCTTGTCAGCAGCGCTCTTGGCTGCGCTTGAGCGTGAAAAGGGAAAAGTAGAAGCAGTGGATTGAGAATCGCCTCCCGCATCGGGCGATGTACTGGCACAAGCCGTTACCAATAAAACGAGTAGCGCACTAAATGCGCTAACGATGAATCGCATGAGACATCCTAATTCGACACACAACTTAAAAATTTTAAAATCATACTAAGGAAGCTCAGGCTTTGCGTCAACCTTTTAAGAGAAAAGCAGAAGATAAGCTTCTGAAAAGCAGCCTACTTATCGTCAAAGAAGTCATCCAATGAGAGATCGAATTTCAGTCTTTTCTAGAACTCGTTTCATCAATGTCTAAAAGGTTGTCAGCGGGGAGAGGCCGGAGCGGAGGAACCGGAGTGTACTCGCCGTACATGAGGATTCCGAGCACCGCCCGACCCCCGATCACGGCCTTTTAGGCATTGAGGGAATGAGCTCTAATATTCATCTTTCCATTTTCGCATCCCAATAAACGCAGTCAGCCGATCATTAACAGGGATAGATAATAATTGGGCAAGCCGCTGCTGCAACGCAACATCGCCAACTCGTAAAAATGGATTAACGCGCTTTTCATGTCCAATTGTCGTAGGTAGCGTAGGCTGATTATGTTCTCTTAACGCTTGCGCCTCACGTTGCCATGCCTGCAATTCAAGATTATCCGGCTCACACATCCGAGCAAAGCGTAAATTCGCTAACGTATATTCATGCGCGCCATGCACATAAGTTGCATCAGGCAGCGCTGCCAATTTATCCAACGAAGCTAGCATTTGCTGTGGCGTACCTTCGAAAACGCGACCACAACCACTCGCAAACAACACATCTCCACAGAACAAATGAGGTGGCTCATCCCCTTCTTTCTCTTGAAAGAAAGCAATATGACCGTTTGTATGGCCTGGTGTATCCAATACGCTGAATGTGATTGGCAATTTATTTGGACAGATTACATCACCTTCTTGCACAGGGTGAGTTATCCATTCGATAGATTCATGCGCCGGACCATATACAGGAACAGCGTATTCAGACAAAAGATTAGCCACTCCGCCTACATGGTCGTAGTGATGGTGAGTGAGTAAAATGGCATCCAGTTGCAAACCTGATCGGGCCAACATGGCTTTCACCGGGCCAGCATCACTTGGATCAATTACCACTGCATAATGCTCATCCGAAAGCGTCCAAATATAGTTATTTTGCAACGCAGGCAGCGCTGTATATTTAAGTGTAGATGGCCTCACAAATAGGGATTTCGCAAAAAATATGGCAGATCGACTCATTATAGACTGGCTTGCATGGACTCAATCTCCTCCTGGCCGCTATTTATTGGACTGGGAACAGTCTCAACTTGATCAAAGCGTACCAGATATTTTCGGCTACCATGCGTTGCAACTGGGTTTGCCTCAAATCGACGCACTTCGAGAAAACCGCATGCCCTATCGCGGCTTAGTGTTAGACGCATCAAGTAGTGTAAGCGCGCCTTATACTTATGACGTCAACGCATGTCAGCATAACGCTAACGCCGCTGAGCCATTGCAAAAGAAAGATCTCATCTGGTGTGACTTTCCCGAACTACCCTTTGACACACAAAGCGTTGATCTGCTCGTTTTACCCCATACGCTGGAATTCACGCATGAACCGCATTATTTGCTAAGAGAAGCAGAACGTGTGCTGTTGCCAGAGGGAAGGTTAATTATTCTGGGTTTTAATTCTTTAAGTTTATGGGGCCTACAGCAGTTGTGTGGGCGAACCATTAAGCGGCCTTTTCTACCTGCTGTACAAAACCTCATTGCCTTCTCTCGATTAAAAGATTGGCTTAAACTGCTCGGCTTTGAATTAAGTCGAGGCCGCTTTGGCTGCTACCGGCCAGCTTTTAAAAGCCAAAATTGGCTTGATAGATGTACATTTATGGAGGCTGCTGGGGATCGTTGGTGGCCAATTTTAGGCGCGGCTTATATGATTACCGCGGTCAAGCGAGTGCGCAGCGTGCGACTGATCACGCCTAAACAGACTAAGCCTTCAAAGCTTGTCCCTTCATTCACTTCTGTTATTACACCACGTAGCTTTAAACAAAAAGATGGCTTTAAATCCCGTTGAAATTTATACCGATGGTGCATGTAGTGGTAACCCAGGCCCTGGTGGCTGGGGAGCCATACTACGTTATGGCGAGCACGAAAAAGAATTATTTGGGGGAGAGCCTCAAACCACAAATAATCGTATGGAATTAATGGCCGTCATCGCTGGCCTCGAAGCGTTACAGAAGCGATGTGATGTGATTGTTTACACTGATTCGCAATATGTACAAAAAGGCATCAGCGAATGGATTCATAATTGGAAAAAAAGGAATTGGCAGACGAGCGCAAAAGCCCCCGTCAAAAATGTCGATTTATGGAAACGCCTTGACACGCTGGCGAATTATCACAAAGTGAAATGGCAGTGGATTAAAGGGCATGCTGGGCACCCAGAAAATGAACGTGCAGACCAGCTTGCCCGACATGGCATTACGACAATCAAGAATTATCAAGGAAGAATATGCGCCAACTCGTGATCGATACTGAGACGACCGGATTAAATGCTGCTACGGGCGATCGCGTCATTGAAATTGGTTGTGTTGAGCTGTATCAACGCCGCTTAACTGGCAATAACCTACACTTTTATATCAATCCAGAGCGTGATAGCGATCCAGCAGCGCTCGCGGTGCACGGCCTTACCACTGAATTTTTGAGTGACAAACCAAAATTTGCAGAAATCGCTGAACAATTCTGCGACTTTTTAAAAGGGGCAGAAGTGATTATTCACAATGCCCCATTTGATGTCGGATTTCTTAATGCCGAATTAAAACGGTTAGGGCTTCCTGACTTTAATAGCCACTGCAGCGCCGTTATCGATACCCTTGTACAGTCAAGACTGCTTTTTCCTGGCAAGCGACATTCATTAGATGCCCTCTGTGATCGCTTCGGCATCCGCCGTGGACATCGAACACTTCACGGTGCGCTATTAGATGCAGAATTGCTTGCTCAGGTTTATTTAGCGCTCACTCGTGGGCAAACGCAGTTGGGTATTACTGATGTAGAGGTTGATTCTATTTCAGCAAGTGTCGAAACAGCGACTGCCGTTCCGCCCTCCTCTCTTCCAATTCAGTTAGCTAGTCCTGAAGAAGAAGCTGCGCACGCAAAAATTTTAGCGGAGCTTTCCGCTTCTGTATGGAAAAAGGATTCAGCCTAATATCTAGGCTGTTTGAATTGATGCTTAGTTATCAGCACACCACGTTGGGATGAAGAACAAGCCCCAACATAATTACCCTTAACCTCACTAATTTTCACTCTTTGAGATCATAAATAGGGCGCTCAGAAAAACGCTAAGTAGGCCCAAATCATCAGCCAATCAGCCAGTGACTAGCGTAATACGAGCAAAGCGGCGTTTACCCACCTGCACAACATAAATCCCCGCTTCTAGCTTTAAGTTTTTATCGCTGATCTTTACTCCATCAATGCGCACCCCGCCTTGTTCAATATTACGCGATGCTTCACTCGTCGATGGCACCAAGCCAGCTTGCTTGAGCACTGCACCAATAGCAAGAGGCGCACCGCTTAATTGAACATCAGGAATTTCATCAGGAATACCACCTTGCGCACGTTGATTAAAATCTTCTAACGCGTGCTGCGCGGCGCTTGATGAATGAAAACGGGTGACAATTTCTTGCGCAAGCAATACCTTAAGTTCTCGTGGATTGCGGCCTGCTTCAGCAGCCCGTCGAAATTCATTAATTTCATCAAGGCTGCGCGCCGACAGTAATTCATAGTAACGCCACATTAATTCATCCGAGATGCTCATCACTTTACCGAACATATCGTTTGGTTTGTCCTGCAGCGCAATCACGTTGCCCTTTGATTTGGACATTTTTTCAACACCATCCAAACCTTCAAGCAGCGGCATCGTCAAGATACACTGCGGCTCCTGCCCTGCTTGCTTCTGCAGTTCGCGCCCAACTAGCAGATTGAATTTTTGATCGGTTCCACCTAACTCCAAGTCAGATTGCAATGCGACCGAATCATAACCTTGCATCAACGGATATAAAAATTCATGAATAGCAATGGGCGCATTACCTTGAAAACGTTTTTTAAAATCATCTCGCTCGAGCATCCGCGCAACGGTATATTGCGATGCCAAGCGAATCATGCCATCCGCTCCCAGTGCCATTGACCATTCGCTGTTGTAACGAATTTCGGTTTTCTCCCGATCTAATACCAAAGCGGCTTGCTCAAAATAAGTTCGCGCATTCGCTTCGATTTGCTCTCGTGTCAACGGCGGCCGAGTCGCATTGCGCCCAGATGGATCGCCAATCAACGAAGTAAAGTCACCAATCAAGAAGATGACGGTATGGCCTAATTCTTGTAACTGACGCAATTTATTCAACACGACCGTGTGACCAAGATGAAGGTCGGGCGCAGTGGGGTCAAGACCAAGTTTGACGCGTAATGGTTTACCCGTGGCTTCACTGCGTGCGAGCTTTTGCACAAATAGATCTTCAATCAGCAATTCATCACAGCCACGCTGCGTCACTGCAAGCGCATGACGCACTGCATCAGTGATAGGGTAAGTTGTAGAGGGGCTTGATGGCGTATTCATGGAAGGTAATTGAGCGAATGGAAAAATCAGCGCAGCATTGTAAGTGAACAAACGAAAAAATGGCAGCGTATGCGCATCGCTCGCTCATTCATAGATAGTCAATCTAATTAAATTTAGTGCATGATTGAATATATGACTTGCGCCTTTTTATCGCAATTTTATTTATCGACCGTTTTAAAAATCCCCTAGATTCCGCTCGCAAATTTGCCAATAGACAATTGTTGATAGAAAATCGCGCTCGGGTACAATCGGGTAAAAACTGGAGCGTTTACATACGTAATAAGAACGTATCTTTATTACCCTCCCTCATCTTGATCGAAATAGTGTTACCACCTTTTAGGCAATTCGTAGTTGGTTCTAATAAGCATTTTCTTTAATTTCTCTCCTAAGGAAACCCATTTTGGCAGCAGATATTTATTTTGGCTTGATGTCCGGCACAAGCTTAGATGGGATTGATGCCGTAGCAGTAGAGTTCACCGATAAACAACACCCTCGTATACTTGCTGAAGCTTATATTGAATTTGAACCGGCTTTGCGCAAAACACTCTTTGCGCTGCAATCACCGGGCGATAACGAAATTGATCGAGAAGCGCGGGCAGCTAACCAACTGACAGGCTACTATGCGCTCGCTATACGTGAATTGCTTGGACGTACTTGCTTACGTCCAGCACAGGTGCGCGCGATTGGGGTGCACGGCCAAACGATCCGCCATTGCCCTGAAATGGGTTACAGCCGGCAAACACATAACCCAGCATTACTGGCGGAACTCACCTCAATTGATATCATCGCAGATTTTCGCAGCCGCGATATTGCAGCGGGGGGGCAAGGTGCTCCGCTGGTGCCGGCCTTTCATGCGACCTTGTTTCGTGCTGATGATGAGACTCGTGTGATTTGTAATATTGGAGGCATTAGCAACCTCACTATCCTCCCACCCAATAATCAAGGCGAGATCACCGGCTTTGACTGTGGGCCTGGTAATGTGCTGCTAAATTATTGGGCCAAACACCAACTTAGCAAACCTTATGACGACAATGGAACGTTTGCTGCAAGCGGCCAGGTCAATGACTCATTACTTGCCGAACTGCTCACTGAACCTTATTTTGAAGCAGCGCCACCCAAAAGCACTGGGCGCGATCTTTTTAATCCCAGCTGGCTTAACAAAAAACTGGAAAAATTTGGCTCTCTATCACCGGCGGATGTGCAAGCTACGTTGACTGCGCTTACGGGAACTAGCATAGCGAACGATATTATCCACTATGCGTCTGAGTGCAAGAGAGTCTATCTCTGCGGTGGAGGGACGCGTAATTCAACATTAGTTAAGGCATTAACTAATGCACTCATTAAGTTAAATCGGCCAGATATTTTCGTTGATCAAACTGATGCACTCGGTATACCTGTGCACCAAATGGAAGCATTAGCTTTCGCATGGCTTGCTATGCGTTTCATCAACGGTCAACCAGGAAACCTTAGCTCAGTGACAGGAGCAACAGGACCACGTGTGCTAGGGGCGCTTTACCCTCGCTAATTTAAGGAATCGCCACAAAACCCAAAGGGCTAGGTATGCCTTTGCTGTCAGTACATCAGTACCGCGAAGAGACAACCGCTGCCCAAGAGATTGGGCAGCGGTTTCTAAACTTTATTAAAGCAAACGCAGAATAATTTCAGGCCGAGAACGAAGAACCGCAACCGCAGGTAGTGGTTGCATTAGGATTTTTGATAACGAACTGCGCGCCGTTAATATCATCTTTATAGTCAATTTGTGCGCCTAACAAATAGTGATAGCTAAATTCATCGACTAACAGACTAAAATCACCTTCTTGCTCTGGAGCGTCGCTTGCTACTTGAGCATCAACGCTATCGCTAGGCTCTTTAGCAAACGTAAAGCCTGTGATTGCGTCATCCTCTTTCGTTGCGGGATCGCAATAGAAGTTGATAATTGTATCGCCTTCACTTATTTCTTCATCAAAAGTAAAACCATATTGATAACCCGAGCAGCCACCGCCCTGCACAAAAACGCGCAATTTAAGCGCTGGGTTGCCTTCTTCATCAATTAGCGTTTTAACCTTCTTCACCGCGCTGCCTGTCAAAACCAGCGGCCCAGGTCTTCTTTTCTTTACAGTAGGTTGTGCCACACTGCCCATCACACTCTCCAATTATGCCAATAGCCTCTATTGTAGGAGCATACGAACCTATCTACAAATTGTCTAAAAGGCCATGACTCACGCTCAAATGGTGCTCACAGCCTTCATGTAATAGCGTACATAAGGATTGCTACTGTAGGGTTGAGCTAATCGAGGCCTCTCCAACTAACACCCTTTTAGACAGTTTGTGGAAAAATTTTAAGAGGTACTATGCACAAATAATAATGCCCATCACTAGGTGACGGGCATACGTTATCAAATACGCAACTTGCGTGATTATGCGATGAAAAGAAAGCATTAAAGCAATGCTGAATAAACCAGCGATAGCACCATACTTCCTTATCGCAGCAGCTGGCGCTTGAAAAGCCAACTGCAAACCAACGCTTAGCGTTTTGAGAATTGCTTACGACGACGCGCTTTATGGAAACCAACTTTCTTACGCTCAACTTTACGCGCATCGCGTGTCACAAAGCCAGCTTTAGATAAGGCTGGTTTCAGACTCGCTTCATAATCGATTAACGCACGTGTAATACCGTGACGCACAGCACCCGCTTGGCCTGTTTCACCGCCGCCTCTAACATTCACTTTAATATCAAAGACTGAAGTGTTTTCTGTCAATTCCAGCGGTTGATTCACGATCATCAACGAAGTTTCACGGGAAAAATAGTCAGCAATAGGCTTGCCATTTACAGTTATGACGCCGCTACCACGCTTAATGAAGACACGTGCAACCGCGCTTTTACGACGGCCAGTGCCATAGTTCCAATTTCCAATCATAGTTTTATCTCTTTAGATTTCGAGCACTTCTGGTTGCTGCGCGCTATGTGGATGGCTAGCACCAGCATATACGTGAAGCTTTTTGAACATTGCATAGCCAAGCGGCCCCTTAGGTAGCATCCCTTTAACAGCGGACTCTAAGATAAGCTCAGGTTTTTTTGCACGCACTTCGCTAAGGGTAGGCTCTTTAATACCGCCTGGGAAACCTGTGTGACGATAGTATTTTTTATCGGTCTCTTTATTACCAGTGACTTCAATAGCGTCTGCGTTGACGATAACGATGTAATCGCCGGTGTCTACGTGCGGGGTATATTCGGGCTTATGCTTGCCGCGTAGACGGCGTGCTACCTCACTGGCGACACGTCCAAGGACTTTACCCTGAGCGTCAACCACATACCATTTACGCTCGACCTGACCGGGCTTAGCGGAAAATGTTTTCATGCTTAATCCAAAAATTTACTTACTCTATGGGTCAGACTGGCTGACTAGCTATTGATTCAGAACCTTTCTGCAAAACGCCTAGAAGGCTGCTGTATTGCGGATAGCCTTTTAAGCAGTTTGCAGACAAGTTCTCATTCTTAATTACGCAGTTTTTCCGCCTTTTCCCCATAGGTCTGGCCGGAAAAATGGTGGATTGTAAAGGAATTTAGCCAAGCGCGTCAAAATTTTAAGAAAAATACCTCGCACTACTATTCTTTTAAGGCTTGGCTTAGGTATGAATAGTAGTGTTTTTGGAAGTTATAGGTAGCCACGTTAGGATCCGCTCCTCACCCCTATCTACGGAAACACACAATTTAGCGTATATGCTCAGACCCAAGCACTCCACCTAAAGCAGCGCCACCAATCGTACCTATGGGCCCACCAGTCACCACATAACCGATCGCTCCTCCTGCTGCTGCACCCAACGCCCCTCCTTTTTGTGATTCACTTAGCGAAGCGCAAGCTGTCAAACTCATGACTAGCACCACGCTAAGTAGACATTTAATTTTTCTCATCATTTCTCCCCTTGAAAAATATTGAATCAACGAAAGGATTGCCTATCTCACGACTGCACAACAGATCATCGACGCCAACCATATTTACTTGTCCTTATATCTGTCCTTCCTCCTTTCCTAACATGAAAATCCCGCCTGATTAACATCGAAATCATGTCAACTATTCAACCTATTTGAGCGCGCTAAGCTAAAATAGCTAGCTCACCTAGCTAAGCCTTACCGCGCATGAATACTGAATCTAACAATCCCTCGCTTCCTTCAAATTTTATTCGCACGATCATTGACGAAGACCGACGTACTGGTAAATGGGCAGGCCGTGTAGAAACTCGCTTTCCGCCTGAACCGAATGGTTATTTACATATTGGTCATGCGAAAAGTATCTGCTTAAATTTCGGTATCGCACAAGATTACAACGGCGTTTGCCATTTACGCTTTGATGATACGAACCCAGAAAAAGAAGATGTTGAGTATGTGAACTCAATGATCGATATCATTCAATGGCTTGGCTTTTCATGGCAAAAGGATGGCGCTAATCACCTGTACTATGCAAGCGATTACTACGAAAAGCTGTATCGTTTTGCGGAAATATTAATTGAGCGTGGCCTGGCCTATGTAGATAGCCAAACTAGCGAACAAATACGCGCAAACCGCGGCACGCTGACTGAACCTGGCACCCCCTCTATTTACCGTGAACGCTCTACTACTGAAAGTCTCGACTTATTTAGACGCATGCGTGCAGGTGAATTCAAAGAAGGCGAGCACGTGCTACGAGCTAAAATCGATATGGCCTCGCCTAATTTCAACATGCGCGATCCAGTGCTGTATCGCATCCGCTACGCTAGCCATTACCGCACGGGCGATGCTTGGTGTATTTATCCGCTTTATGATTACACGCACTGCATTTCGGATGCACTAGAGAATATTACGCACTCGCTCTGCTCTCTTGAATTTGAGGACCATCGCCCTCTTTATGATTGGATTCTCAATCAATTAGCTGATGCCGATGTGTTTAAACGCCCACTGCCTCAACAAATTGAATTTGCTCGACTCAATCTAACATACGCGATCACGAGTAAACGCAAGCTTTTGCAACTCGTCCAAGAAAAATATGTCGATGGCTGGGACGACCCGCGCATGCCAACTTTAGTAGGCTTGCGCCGACGTGGGTTTACACCTGCCAGTATTCGACTGTTTTGTGAACGTATTGGCATCTCTAAAGCAGATTCTTGGATTGACATGAGCGTGCTTGAACAAGCGTTACGCGATGACCTTGACCCAATTGCTCCGCGCGCTGTTGCCGTTCTTAATCCACTTAAATTGATTATTGACAATTATCCAGAGGGTGAAAGCGAGGAATGCCGTGCACCTATTCACCCGCACCACCCAGAGCGCGGACACCGTACTTTCCTTTTCTCGCGCGAATTATGGATTGAACGAGAAGACTTTAACGAACAACCACCAAAAGGCTATTTCCGTTTATTCATCGGTAATCGTGTACGTTTACGCTATGGCTTTGTCATTGAATGTACGCATGTAGACAAAGATGAGCATGGCAATATCAGCGCAGTACATTGTCAATACTTTCCAGATAGCAAATCAGGCACGGACGGAGCTGATCGCTATAAAGTGAAAGGCAATATACACTGGGTCAGTGCAGCCCATGCTTATGCAGCTCAAGTGCGCTTATACGATCGACTGTTCTGCACCCCTCATCCCGATACGGGCGAGCGTAACTTTCTTGAAGAACTGAATCCTCACTCTAAGCGTGTGGTCCACGCTTACTTGGAACCGGGGGTACAAAAGCTACAAGCCGAAGAACAAGTGCAATTTGAACGTCATGGTTATTTTGTGGCTGATCGTTTCGATTCAAAACAAGGCCAACCAGTCTTTAATCAAATCGTCAGCTTGAAAGATAGTTGGGCTAAACCTAATTCAAACAAGAAATAAACTAAGCATTTATACAATCTTTAAAAAGACGAAATATTAGGGTCACTTGGCCTGCACGTTAGGTTTCCTTCGTCACCCTAACCTACAGTAGGTGAGATGACAAAGGAAACCCGACATGATTATCGATAATCTTGTATATCGAAAATCTCTAATTTTTTTGAGCTTATGAACAAACTCTTAGTTTTTCGCGCGCTGCGCTATCTTCTGTAAGACATAAGCCACTGCTGCAAAGCCAAAACTTGCCGTCACGCAAACGCTAGAACCAAAACCAGCGCAATTAATTCCAGATGCCCCATTAACAGGCGTCGTCAACTGATCAGAAGCACGCGTTATATCTTCTTGCGTTGATTCAAATTCGCATGCGCTAGATGGATAAATCAAAGGCTCATCTGAAAATATAGCAGGCACCTTAAATTTCACTTTTGGCCCGCGTGCAAAGCCGTGTTTTTTACGTAAATGCATACGTACTTTGGCGAGCAGCGGATCTTGCGTAGTCTGCGCTAAATCACCTAAACGGATACGCAAAGGGTCAACCCTTCCACCCGCTCCGCCCACTGTAATCAGCGGTTGCCCGTGAGCTACGCACCACGCAATCATCTCCGCTTTAATTTTAGTTTGATCAATAGCATCAATGACGTAATCAAAACCTTCGTTAAGAAGTGACGCAAGATTTTCTTCATCGATAAATTCATCTATCTGCGTCACTTCACAGTGCGGATTAATCAATTCAATCCGCTGTGCCATCGCGCTCACTTTAGCTTTCCCATAATTACCCTGCAGCGCATGAATTTGGCGATTCGTATTGCCTTCGCTAACGTGATCTAAATCAATCAGCGTCAGCCTACCTACTGCGTTACGTGCCAACGCCTCAACCACCCACGACCCGACTCCGCCGATACCAATCACTGCAATCTTGGCTTGCTCAAATGAACGTACTGCAGCTAATCCATATAAACGGCCTACGCCTGTAAAAAGGCGTGTTGATTCAATACTCTCTGTAACATTAGGGGAAGCTAAAGATGACATAGTGTTAAAGTCTTAACGAATATAAAAACTGAAGAAATATTTAAGGAGACATCAGAAAAACCGAGAGCAAGAATACCTTTACTACACGTTCACTGCATAATTAAACGTATCCCTCAAGCCAGGAAAAAATTACATCAACCATGACTAAACATATCGATCTAAGCCGAGATTATTCACTAGATTCACTTGATGAAACTGCGCTCGATCCAAATCCAATCTGTCAATTCGAACGCTGGCTCGAGCAGGCAATCGAAGCACAATTACCTGACCCCAATGCAATGACTCTCGCAACCGTTGGGCTAGATAATCGTCCTTCGGCACGTATTGTGCTTCTCAAAGGCATAACTCAAGATGGGTTTATTTTTTTTACCGATTATCGCAGCCGTAAGGCGCAAGAGCTTGAACAGAACCCCCAAGCCAGTTTAATTTTTTACTGGGCTAAATTAGAACGTCAAGTGCGCATCGAAGGAATCGTCAAAAAAACCAGCGAGGTAGACAGCGATCTTTATTTTGAATCTCGGCCGTTAGCATCGAGGATCGGAGCATGGGCATCTGAACAAAGTGCGGTATTGCAAGAACGTGCTTTTCTTAATGAGCGCTACGATCAATATGCTGCCCAGTTTGGCGAACATCCACCTCGCCCTGCTCATTGGGGCGGCTTTAAACTAACGCCTGTGTGCTGCGAATTTTGGCAAGGACGCCCTTCCCGACTACACGACCGGTTTCAATATTTACGTGATATAGATAACTCATGGCGCATAACAGGACTGTTTCCTTAGCATCTGCCCTTAAGTCTGCTAGAAAACTGCGCTGCTCGCTTTTCTGTCGGCAGCGTTCTTTCCCTTTGCCCATGACGGCTACGCGCAATCTCCTGCATAGTTTTGCCTCGCTACCCCCTTCTTTGACTGACTATTTTTTATCTCCAGTAGCATTTTCCTCATTTTTCCCCATCGGAGGAGAGTTCACATGTTTTGGGAAAGAGCGCTAACAAGGTGGATAGCACAAATACGCGATCAATTTAATCTTCCAGCACGACTCATACTGTGGAATGGTCGACAACATGATTTTGGCGACTTTGCCGCGCCGCAAATCGTGCTGCAGGCAAAGAACGTGACTGCGTTACCTTATTTGCTTGAACCTACTCTCGATAATTTAGGGGCAGCCTATGTGCAAGGAAAAATTGATGTCGAAGGTAAATTAACCGACATCATTCATTTCAGTTATACGCTTGCGCAAAAAACCTATTCATCAAGCTATCGTTTATTAAATTGGCAGCGCTATTTTCGCCATAGTCGTAAAGTCGATAAACAAGCGATTAAATACCACTACGATGTATCCAATGAGTTTTATCAACTCTGGTTAGACAAAAACATGGTGTATTCATGCGCTTATTTTGAAAATGGCACAGAAAGTTTAGAAAACGCGCAACTCAAAAAAATTGACCACATTCTGACAAAAATTCAAGCACATGCGGGTCAAACCTTGCTTGATATCGGCTGCGGCTGGGGCGCACTAGTCATTCGAGCCGCGCAAAAATTCGGTATGCGCTGTGTTGGCATCACGCTTTCACAAAAACAGTTTGAACTTGCCCAAGAGCGTGTTAAAGCCGCTAAATTGACACGTCAAGTCGAAATCCGCTTACAAGACTATCGTGACGTAACCGGGCAATTCGATCGCATTACAAGCGTAGGTATGTTTGAACACGTTGGGCAGAAAAACTTACCTGTCTATTTTGCAAAAATACACAAGCTACTGAAAGACGATGGCATCGCGATGAATCACGGTATCACTTCAACTGAGCTAGATGGGAAAGCAAGGCCATTTGGAGGCAGCGCCTTTATCAACAAATATGTGTTTCCTCATGGCGAGCTCTCGCCGCTTTTTACAGTGTTAGAGTCGATGCAACGCAGTGGTTTTGAGGTTTTCGATGTTGAGAATCTACGGCGCCATTATGTTCGTACGTTAAATTTGTGGAGCGAGAATTTCGAACGTCACGCGATTATGTTGAAGCAACTTATCGATGAACGAAAATTTCGCATTTGGCGTATTTATTTAGCAGGTTGCGCGTATGCTTTTGAACGCGACGATACTTCAATTTATCAAATTGTTTGTCGCAAAGCTGGACGAACTGCGCAAACGTTACCTTATGCACGCCGCTACATGTATGAAAATCGCTTACACAAAAGCGCAACTAAAAAAAACCTTCAGCCACTCTCCGCTGAAGAAGCACAAACAATTTAGAGAGTGTCATTTAAAAGATAGATGAGAATTTCTCCCGCCAATTTGCATAATTGTCAGGCGAAGCCAAGAAATGCTGAATGCGCAAAGATAAATCCACCATGAGCACAGACTTTGAAACGACCTTAGTACGTCGAGTCATTCTTGCCAGAAAATGCCGTGTATTTGAATTATCTTGCTCAATGGCTGTCGTATGGGCTTTGCCAATCGTGTGCTGCTGGGCAGGGAGTACTTTTCGATAAACATCCCATTCATCGGTGAAATAGTGAGCGCCCAAGTGTTTAACTTTGTCATAGAGCCGTCTAAAGGTCTGAGCGTCGCGACGACCGATGACCCAAGCGATGCACTTCCTGGAGGAATGATCTAAGGCTTTCCATATCCACCATTTGTTTTTTTTTAGACTGCACAAAATGCCACATTTCATCAAACTCAATCGCTTCTATCTTTTCGGGAAGGGCAGGTTCAGGCAGCTGATTACCCGCTTGTTTCACCCACATATAGACCGTCCTGCGGCTTGTCTTGAGCAAACGCGCAATCATGCCGTAGCTGCACTTCATCGTCCCATACAGCATCACCGCCAGGGCTTTCACTTCTTCCGGGTAGCCTCGGTTTTGTCTTTTATCTGCCCGAACAAAGTTGTACTCGCAGCTTTTACAGTAGTACCGTTGTTGGTTTCTTACTTTGCCATTCTTGACAACAGCACTACTATCCCCGCAGCGTTTGCAATTGATCATCTTCAGTAGAGGAAGTGAATTTTTAGAAATCTATTTATAGAATAACACTCTCACAATTTAAATTAGAGGCAGGATTAGATTTTGCTTAATTGGCTAAGCCTATTTATCCTCAAATGCTGCTGTCTGACTATAAAAGCAGCGCATGTCTGATTGATGGTTGATTTAAATAGGCTTACATAATAAGTTGAGGAATCTCTGCATAAACCCACCGGCACCCCCTATCTTTGCTGCCAGCCTATTCGGGCAGTAATTGATGACTCAGCTGCCCTTTCAGCTATGCAGAGGTTCCCTGATACATATCAGAGGATGTCATGTTAAATACGAATAAGGAGAAGCGGATGTCAGATATTAAAACCATTTTGGCGGATGTCGAAGAACTGTTAAAACAAACAGCAAATACGACTGGTGAACGCGCCATTGAACTGCGAGAAAATGCATTAGCAAGATTGAAACAAGCCAAAGAAAAAGCGGCAGATGCGCAAGCTGTTGTCATTGAGAAAAGCAAGAAAGCGGCTCATGCAACTGATGAATATGTACGTGAACATCCGTGGCAAGCAGTTGGCGTGGTGGCAGGTATAGGATTCTTAATTGGCTTGCTAGTCAACCGTAAATAAAGTTTATCGAATGCGCCCTGCGGGGCGCTAAGAAGGTACTGAATAAACCAGGAGCCGCAGGAGAAATAAATGCAGCTTCCCTCTTTTTCCGTTCCCTTGGGTACTAGAGATACTGGCAACAAAGGTATTTCTTGCTCGCAATTTCTTCTGTACCTTCTTAAACGTTTTATTATTATTTTTATTCCAAACCTATCTTTTAAGTCATGACTCATACGCAATCGCCAGATAGTCCGTTTAAGCGCATTTTAAGGTCGATAGGTGCGCTGGTTCAGGCCCGAGTCGAGTTAATCAGCATCGAACTTACCGAAGAAAAAAACCGTCTATTCGCTGCATTTTTTGGCGGACTCATCGCACTGCTGTTCGGCATAATGGCCTTGGTTACGCTCACTGCATTGGTCGTGTTGGTGTGCTGGGAAACTTACCGTTGGCAAGCGCTAGCTGGATTAGGTTTTTTATATCTAGCCATTGCGATAATTTGCGCAATTAGAACATGCGCACAGTTACGAAGAGCACCGCTTTTGCTTGAAACCACCCTCGAAGAATTTAAAAAAGACCGCGAGGCTTTTAAAAAAACGTCCTAAACGCATCATGGAACACTCATCTTTTCCTCGCTCCCATCTTTCACGCCGCAAAAGACTTGCGTTACGTAAAGAATTACTGATAACTCGCTCAGCACTTGAACGCGCTACCTTAATCCAAGCAAGAAGCGAATTACGCGCTAAATGTAAGCGTTTTGGCTGGGTAAAATGGCTGCTGCCACGGCAAGCTATCGTTAACAAAGTCAGCGGACTGATACATGACTATCCCTTTTTGAGCACAATTAGCTCGATGCTATTAGTCCCCACACAAGCCGCTTTACTACGCAAAGCCAAGCCACTTATCAAATGGAGCCTACTTGGCTTTACCGCCTGGCAAAGCGCTCGTCTTTTGCTCGCGAGATTTGGCATTACTCATCGTTCCAAATAATCACTTTACAGCCTACCTCTCTTTACAGCGATACTGCTTCACTTTCCGCTCAACTAATAAATAAAAGTATTGTGCTGAGCACTACTAAAGTGAAGCAGAAGAATTAAGCCAACAAAGAAAGCTAATAAGGTGCTGAATAAAGCGCGAGCAACGCATATCAACGCAGTCGGTACGCTAGTACGTATTACGCCGAGCAGGCCTTGGCTGATTCCTCCCTGCTCTCGATTTATGCATCGCTTCCTTAAGGAAAATTGGTTGGATTTTTTTATATTCAATTATCGAGGTGTCAAAAGCAAATAGAGATGTCTAGCATGAGATTCATGTGAGCCAAGTCAGCCAATTGAGCTATTGTCTGTGGCAACTGTCAGGAGCAAATAGATCAAGCAAGCACTATCGATTATTTATTACGCCCTTGCCAACAAGCTGCGATTAATTCACTGGTTAACTCTGTATTGCTCTGGTTTGAACGTCTTCCAAGACCATCTAATTCATAGCTACCGCAAACGTCAGCTTTCATTGGGCCGTCTTCACTGGGATGAGCGACAATTTTGTATCCTCCATTATTTCCGCCCTCTTGCTGTATTTCTAATTGATAAATCGATTTTCCTGCAGCAGGCGAGCGGGATAAATCAATAGGTAGGATTAGCAAACTATCCTCTGCTATAACACTGCGTTCAACTAATGCTTGTTCGACAAATTGTGCCGCTCGATAAATCGCAGCGATAGCAGCCAAACGATAACCTCGTTGGATATAAGTGTGATAGCTAGGCAATGAATAAGTACTTAACACCGATAACATCGCTAATACCAAAACGATTTCTAGCAAGCTTAAACCACGTGATCTGTCATCAGCATTGTCAGCAATTTTTATTAAAAGATGAGGCAAATTCATTGGGTAGCACTACGAAAAAGAGCCATTAAAAATGACGAAGAAGCCTTCACTTAAGCCACTGAACGACAAAAATTATTAACTCAAGGTCCCCTCACAACCGAACGCCAGCTATGCCGCCACTTTGCATTTTCTAATAACGTAATTGATTGCACCCATTCTTGAGCATTTAACGTAACACCAAAACCGCGCACAGTAAGTAAATATGCAGAGGTATTAGGCTGCGTTTGCAATGTCCACTGCTCGACTAAACATTGAGGCGGGCGTACTGCATACGGCCATGCGGCAGCCAAATTAAACGCGGCTGGTTTGTTGCCATCAAAAGCATCAGCATTACGCCAGTATGCTGGTTCACCTTGGCCTACCCAAGCACGCATTGGTACGTTCCCTCGCTTTAATCTCTGAGTACATAAAGTCCATCCAGCATCCGCCGAATGCACTGCTTGCACATGATTACGCATATTTTTCAGGGTCCGCAAATCTAGCACCAATCTACCTACGGTCGCGGTAGCTAGCAATTGGAGCAAACCAATCAAAAAAAGTACACTTACCAACGCTATACCAACCTGCTTAGCATGCGACGCACATGGCTGCATCTGAGGAGATAAAGGAGCTTGCCTCATGTTCTAAACGCTTTCTTTTAGTAAGCCCATAAAAATCCTCGCACTCGTTTTATCAATTCTCGCAAATTCATAATCTGCAAGGGAATTGCATGGCAATACAACTTTTAAAAACACGATATAAGACTCTAAGGTTCAGTCTCGGCAAAATTGTTCGATGACTGAGTATTTAATCTATTACGCAACGCGACCCATGTAGTTAGTGCTTGACGAGGTAGACCATCGTCAGAAGTAATACGTTTACCCTCACAATCGATATAAGTTGAACGAGCAGCACGATGCTCACCGCGCATAACAACACATAGCTGCACCAGCGTAACTTGATTCCACTGGTTTGGAGCAATAGCGTCAGCATCCACCATATTTGACGCATGTCCCAATCTATAGCGTAAGTACAAACGCTCAACACCTGCTACCAACGGCTGGCTGTAATTGCGTTGGCGGCCTCTATCATCTTGACTGACTCCCTCACAATAAAGCTCTGGTTTACCGCTCGAAGAGCCCATCCGCGCAGAAAAGCGATTGATTACCTGCACCTGCGTGTCTTTAGGATTTTTAGGCGTAATCTTTTGTCCTAAACAATTAGTCGGCGCGCTTGAAACAGTATTGGCTTGGTAGCTTATTTCGATACCATCTGAATACTCTCCTTTTTGCGTTTTACAGATATATCCTTTTGCCGGGTGACTAGCAGTGCAGCCAAATAAGCCCAAGGAATTTACATCTTCCTGCTGCGTGCTTAGCGGTGAAGAAAAACCGGCGATACGTAAATAAGTAGCAATTAAATGCAACGCTGCCCATCCGTCTTCAACGAGTTGGCTGCGTTCAGTGATTTGCTCAAACGCTACATGTTGAGCGCGATACAGCGACACCCCCGCAAGCGTCACTGCAAGTCCCAAAGGAAATGTAATGAGCAATTCCAGTAACGTATGCCCATGTAAGCGATGCGTGTGACTTGTGCTTTTCCTTCTCGTTTGCATCTCGCCTATTCTTTACTTACATAACCTCTGCAAGATCCCAAGAGCAATGCACACCAAAGCAAGCAGTGCACTAGTACCCAGTGAAAAGAGATAGTCATAAAACCGCTATTGTTGTCTTGCAGAGGTTCCTTAGATCGTTTGTTCCAATTTTTAAATACAGAATTTATACGACAAGCCAGTGCCACTTCGTTATTTCATGTGCCAATGCATTTAATGCGCAACGGCAATCGAGACACATTGAGTTTCTCCGGAAGCGTTTGAACTTAGGCAATTTGCCGCAGATGCGTTATCGTATGATTCCCGCTTTGCTTCATGCCAATACAAAGTGATCAGTTGCACATTTTCTCCTTGATCAACAATCTTTATTCTCGCCTCAGGTAGCAGCGTAGCGGCTCGTTCCTGCCATTCAGACTGCACGTGGCTTACTGAAAAACCGGCGCGCAATGCTTCAGCCGCCGCATCAACCAATTGCACCGCCTGCGCATAACGTAAGCTCGATTGCTGGATGCGTAACGCAGCTAACTGCAAGCCGACTAAACTCAATGCCGCAACGCCGATAAGACCAATCGCCAACATCACTTCAAGCAACGAATCTCCGCTTTGGTAACGCCATTTGAGATACAACGCAGCCTGCTTCATCGGATTGCCTTATGGGTTATTGAGGACAAGGCCCCTTGACCAACCGCACTCTCCCAGCTATTGAGATCGTCACACAAAGCTGTAAGCGCTCGTCCCAATTACTTTCTGTATTCAAGCGTGCTTTGAATTCAAAGCTACGCAAACCGCCCAATATTTGCCCAGTGGGTGGTTTAAACTGCAGAGGGGCAGAAATTCTTGAAAAAAGCGTTACGCTCTCTAACGGCGCTTGCACACGTAAAGCTTGCTGCGTGCGCTCTCCTTCATACGAAGTGTTATCAACAAATACTGTATAGCCACAGCCCCAATCATCTGAAAGCTCACCACGTGTATTAACGCTACAGATTTGTGTATGCTTTCTACACGCTGTGCCGCCCTCATCAGCTCTACAAACCGTCACGGGCACTCCCCTCTTAATTGCTTCGCTGCGGGCATAGGAGAACGTTGCCAGCAAATTTTGCGCATGCGTCCGTAATCGATCTCGTGCTAGCCAATAATTGAATGCAGGAATTGCCGTAACAGCAAGCGCTGCCAATATAGCCAGTACGATCACCAGTTCAGCCAGTACAAATCCAGATGATCTAGCGATCAATATCCTCAGATGCATTTTTTCCTCTAGCCTTTGGCCTTACTTTAGGAAATAGCGCAAACCATCACAACTAGCCAAATGGTTAACAATAAAAATCGGTAGCAAACGCAGTAATAAAAAAAGCTAAGGAGAGGAAACAGAGAAGGAAATTATGGATATTTAAGGAAGCGTTCAATAGGTTAGAAGGCGAAAAGTGCCAACATGTGGCCGCTTAACCTTCCTATTTCTTCTTTTGGGAGATCGTGAACAGCATTCTTAAAAATGCGCCCAACAGCGGATATAAATATGGGTTATTTATGGTGCGACAGCGTTTTAACTAGATGCTGAAATTCAGCAATGTCTTCAAAGCTTCTATACACAGAGGCAAAGCGCACGTAAGCGATTTTATCGAGCTGACGCAATTCGTTCATCACCCATTCGCCGAGCTTATCACTATTGATTTCTCGATCGCCAATACTTAACAATTGATCTTCAATACGCGCTAACGCAGCATCTACTGCCTCAGCGCTAACTGGACGTTTGCGTAGCGCTAAGCGCATGCTAGCGGCCAATTTGCGCCGATCAAACTCTACCCGGCTGCCGTCTTTCTTCACCACCACAGGTAGCGTTAATTCAGCTCGTTCATACGTGGTAAAGCGTCGCTCACACGCTGCGCAGCGCCGCCTTCGTCGAATAGACGCTCCCTCTTCGGCAACACGCGAATCGGTTACTTGAGTATCTTCAGATCGGCAGAAAGGGCAGCGCATTGTGAGCTAGGTGAATGCAATCAATCGAGGAATAAAGCACTTATTTATAGACTGGAAAACGGCTTGTTAGTTCAGCCACCTGCTTACGTACTTTCTCAAGCGTAGTGTTATCGCTAGGATTATCTAGTACGTCACTAATCAAATGTCCAACTTGTTCCGCTTGTTCTACTTTAAAGCCGCGCGTCGTCATTGCGGGTGAGCCAAGTCGTATGCCGCTTGTGATAAACGGAGATTGCGGATCGTTAGGAATAGCGTTTTTATTCACGGTCAGATGCGCCGCTCCCAATGCAGCTTCTGCCTCTTTGCCGGTGAGGTTTTTCGCGCGCAAATCAACCAACATCACATGACTTTCGGTACGCCCTGAGACAATACGCAAATCCCGCTTCATCAACGTTTCAGCAAGCACTCGAGCATTGTCGAGGACTTGTTGTTGATAAACTTTAAATTCAGGCGCCAACGCTTCTTTAAAAGCAACAGCTTTACCCGCAATCACATGCAACAGTGGGCCACCTTGTAAGCCTGGGAAGATCGCTGAGTTAATCGCTTTTTCAAACTCAGCTTTCATTAAGATCACGCCACCACGTGGGCCACGCAAGCTTTTATGGGTTGTTGTCGTAACAAAATCAGCGTATGGCACTGGGTTCGGGTAAACGCCAGCAGCAATCAACCCTGCATAGTGGGCCATATCCACCATAAAGTAAGCACCAACCGATTTCGCAATTTCTGCCAAACGAGCAAAATCAATACGCAGTGAAAATGCTGACGCACCCGCAATGATTAATTTCGGTCGATGCTGCTCGGCCAACGCTTGTGCAGCGTCGTAATCGATATCCTCTGCTGCATTTAAACCGTAACTGACGATATTGAACCATTTACCTGAAATATTAGCTGGCGAGCCATGCGTTAAATGTCCACCGTGCGCGAGGCTCATTCCCATAATCGTATCGCCCGGCTTAAGTACCGCAAAGAAAACGCCTTGATTCGCTTGCGAACCTGAGTTTGGCTGCACATTCGCCGCTTCTGCGCCAAATAATTTTTTTACGCGATCAAGGGCTAATTGTTCGACGATATCAACATATTCACAGCCACCGTAATAACGCTTGCCTGGATAACCTTCTGCATATTTATTCGTTAATTGGGAGCCTTGCGCTGCCATCACAGCAGGGCTTGTGTAATTTTCTGACGCGATCAATTCAATATGTTCTTCCTGCCGACGGTTTTCTTGCTCTATGGCTTGCCACAGTTCAGGATCAACTTTTTCAATTGTGTATTCGGCTTTGTTAAACATAATGTTTTAACCTTTGCGTAGGAAGAGTGCTTTAGAAATGCAATTAGGGAAGATGATTTCTTTTACCTTCCCCAATTGAAAGGACACAATTCTATAACAAGTCACCTATTTGCTTCAGTAATCGTTCAGAAAATACTGAAAGAAAGTAGGACTCAAGGCCTCTGCAAAAACTCAAGGGCTTCGCCTATCTTAGCTGCCAGCTAATAAAAAGAAGACCTCAATTGATCATCCTACTGCCAACGGGTTTTTTAAAGGCTTCCTACTCGCTTTTGCTCAGCATATGAGTGAAGCATGCTGGCCCATTTTATACGCAGGAATTTTCCGATATTTCATTCCTGTCCTTGAGCAGCATGAGCTTGTGCGTATACTGCCAATGCCTGATAAGGCAGGCTTTGCTGAGCTAAGGAGACGCAGATCTACATAACGCTACCTAGTCTGAGGTAGAGAACCGTTAATGGAAGAGATATATTAAGATGGAATATCAAGATAGCATTATCTTTTTATAAACAACGATAGCTATCAATCTTTCTATTTTCATTCCTTAGGCGTATCCGATGTCCTCTTTATCACCCGTTGAAAAGACTGCAGATTCAGCGCATGCGTTTGTTTGGAACTTACGTGTGTACTATGAAGATACTGATGCTGGCGGCATCGTTTTTTATGCCAATTATTTAAAGTTTTTTGAGCGTGCTCGCACCGAATGGCTGCGTAAGCTTGGCATAGAACAACGCGCCTTAACCGAGCAAAGCGGCACGTTTTTTATTGTGCTTAGCACCAGTGTTGATTATCGAGCGCCGGCACGCCTTGATGATTCGGTGCAAATCGTCAGCCGCATTCAACGTTTAGGCAAAGCTTCGGTGCATTTCGAGCAACAAGCTTGGGCTAACGATAAGTTGCTTGCTACCGGCACTATTCGCGTCGGCTGCATCAACCCCGTAGGCTTTAAACCCGTTGCCATTCCAGCGCATGTATTCGCTGTACTGCAACCTTTAGTCGCAGCCCAAGGAAGTTCGGCATAATCCTCAAGCAAGAAATGCCTTCGCTACTGAATACATTAGTACAGCAAAAAGGCCTCAGTTGATTACCCTGCCACTATAGGATTATGCAGATCTTCCTTAATCAAACTAGCTGATGTGCATAAGCTATGACTGCATGAACATTTCAAAGACCGTTATCGTTTAAACCATTATGCATAACCCACAAAATCTCTCGATTCTTTCCCTGGCATTTAATGCCAGCGCGTTGGCGCAAATTGTTATGGCCTTGCTGCTGGTTTTATCGCTGCTGTCGTGGACCTATATTTTTAGAAAATGGTTCGCCATTCGCCGCACGCGTTTCGAAACAGATAAATTTGAACGCGATTTTTGGTCTGGTGGTGAATTGCAAGCACTATATCAAAGCGCTACGAGCCGTCGTCATCGAAGTGGCGCGCTTGAAAGAATTTTTGAAGCCGGTATGCGTGAGTTTCTGAAAATCAAAGAACAACGCCCAGCTGACACTGGCGCCACCCTCGATGGAGCACGCCGAGCGATGCGCGCTGCGCTTCAGCGAGAGATGGATAGTTTAGAAGCTAACCTGGCTTTTCTCGCTTCAGTTGGCTCAGTCAGCCCCTACATTGGGCTGTTTGGCACTGTTTGGGGCATTATGAATGCCTTTCGCGGTCTTGCTAATGTGCAGCAAGCGACATTAGCGAATGTTGCTCCAGGTATTGCAGAAGCGCTGATTGCGACAGCAATTGGTCTATTTGCTGCGATTCCCGCAGTGGTGGCATATAACCGTTACGTACATGAAGTCGACCGTTTAGGAAGCCGCTTTGAGGTTTTTATCGAAGAATTCTTAAACATTCTGCACCGTCAAGGTCATTGAGGAGAGCGTGATGGCAGGCGTATCGATATCTAATCTGCGCGGCAAACGTACTCGGCGCGCGCTCTCTGAGATTAATGTGGTGCCTTATATTGATGTAATGTTAGTGCTGCTCGTCATTTTTATGGTGACGGCGCCGATGATTGCCCCCTCCGTTGTTAATCTACCGACGATCGGCAACGCAGCACCACAGCCGCAAATGCCTCCGGTGATTGTCAATATTCGTGCAGGTGGAGAGCTATCTATCCTTTATAAAGAAGGTGATGTAGCGCGTGAGCAAACGATGACTAGCGCGGCGCTTACTGCTTTCTTGCAACGCCGCCAACCCATGTATGCAAATCAACCTGTCGTCATTGCCGCCGATAAGCGTGTGCAATATGACGCCGTCATGAAAGTGATGTCTGAGTTAAAACAGCAAGGCATTAAGCGAGTTGGATTACTGGTTAAATCACCATGAGCACCCATACTGACTATCCTTTGCTACCTCCGCCTGAACGGGGCACAGGGCGGGCATTTTTGCTAGCTGCGCTGATGCATGTGCTGCTGCTCGCGTTATTAGTGTATGGCTTGCATTGGCAAAGTAGCACGCCGGCAGAGGTGGAAGCTGAATTATGGTCTGAGCTACCTGAGCTCACCCCTACCCCACCTCAGCCTACTGCTACGCCACAACAACCTACGCCCCCTGCCACACCCCAACCACAAACGGGTAAAGCTGACATTGCGCTTGAGCAAATGAAGCGTCGCCAACAACAGTTAGACGCGCAGCAAAAATTAGCCAAGCAAGAGCAACTTAAAAAGCAACAGCAACTCGCTGAAAAGCAGCGTGAAGAGCGCTTAGCGCAAGAGAAAAAACAGCAAGAACAAATACGGCTTAAGCAACAATTAGCCCAACAAAAAATTGAGCAGCAAAAGAAATTGAAGCAGCAAGCTGCTCAAGCTAAAGAGCAGGCTGAACGACAGCACCAAGCTCGTCTTGACGCACTTAAAAAACTTGCTGCGAAAAATACCGCGAACCAAGGAAGTGCAATTTCCAGCAAAGGTAATGGCGCAGGAGGCCAAGGTTCACCTGGCTATGCGAACAAGGTACGGCAACGCGTGAAGCCGAATATTATTTTTGAAGCCAGTCATGTAGCGGGAAATCCTCGTACCGTCGTGTCAGTACAGTGTGCACCAGATGGTGCCATTCTCAGTGTAAGTCTGTCACAATCAAGCGGCAATGCAGCCTGGGATGAAGCTGTGTTACGCGCTGTGCAAAAATCGGATCCGATGCCACGGGACACTGATGGTAAAGTGCCACGACACTTCATCATGACTTTCCAGCCTAAAGATTGAATGAAAGCATTTTTCAATGATTGATAACGTGAAAGTTCGCGTGCAGACAAAATAGTCAGCAGTAGAACAACAACGTTGCAGATAATTTGAGATGCGCTAAAACGGAGAATAAATTTCAATGAGCAAGCTTGTCTTAAAAACGCTCGCCATGAGCTGGCTCAGTCTTGCAAGCCTAGCCGCGCATGCGCAATTGAAGGTCACCATTACTGGTGTAGGGTCGAATCAATATCCTATCGCTGTCGCTAACTTTAACGGCGAAACAGCAACCACACAGCAAATTGGCTCAATTATTCGGGCCGATTTAGCTCGCAGTGGCCGCTTTGCAAATATTGATGCGGGAACTACGCCGATTGCTGAAACAGAAGCGATTAATTTAGCCAGCTGGAAAGCCAAAGGGGCTGATGCGTTGGTGACAGGCAGCGTTTCACCCGCTAGCGACAACAGTGGTAATTACGACATACGCTTTCGTCTGAGTGATACGGTTAAGCAGCAACATCTAGGAGGACTTGCGCTAACGGGACCAACAAATAGTCTACGCGCGAGTGCACATAAAGCAGCGGATTATATTTATCAACAGTTGCTAGGCGCGCGCGGAATATTTTCAACACGTATCGCTTACGTGGTGTATACGAAAAAGCGCTATCAATTACAAGTTTCTGACTCCGATGGACAGAACCCGCAAATTGCACTTTCCAGCGTCGAACCTATCATCTCGCCAACTTGGTCACCCGATGGGACAAAGATTGCTTATGTGTCATTCGAGCATAAGAAACCTGTGGTTTATATTCACGATATCGCCACTGGAGCGCGCAGCGCTGTGGCTAATCAAAGAGGTAGCAATAGCGCTCCTGCGTGGTCACCTAATGGCAAACAGCTCGCCGTGGCTCTGTCACTCACGGGGAACACACAGATTTATCTGGTGAATGCCGATGGCAAAGGACTGCGTCGTTTGTCTAAAAGCAGTGGTATCGATACCGAACCACAATTCTCTCCGAATGGAGACAGTATTTATTTCACCAGTGATCGAGGTGGCAGCCCCCAAATCTACAGGATGTCAGTGTTAGGTGAAGTGTTAGGTGCTCAAGCACAGCGCGTCACTTATCAGGGTCGCTATAACACAACGCCAAGAGTGAGCCCCGATGGTAAATTTTTAGCGTATACCTCGCGCGTTAACGGCAACTTCAAGCTCCACTTGCAAGATCTGGCCAACAATGAGGTAACGCCACTTACCAATACCACTCGTGACGATTCGCCAAGCTTTGCCGCGAATAGCAAATACCTGCTTTATGCAACTCAAGTTAACGGGCGTGATGTGCTTGCTACTGTTTCCATTGATGGCCGTCCAGCACAAATTTTATCCGTGCGCGACGGTGACGTACGTGACCCCAGCTGGGGACCTTTTCTGCAAACCTCGGGAGAATAAAAAATGCAGACAAAATTTCGTTTAACCATTGCGACTTTACTCGTTAGCTTGCTAGCCGCTTGCCAATCGGGTGTTAAACTCGATCAACAAAAAAACGCGGCGACGGCACAAACTGAAGAAACGGCTGAAGGCATGATTGGTTCACCAGAAAATGTGCAGCCGGTAGAAGTGCAAGAAGTCAATGCTGATGTTTTAAATGATCCCAAAAGCCCATTAGCTAAACGTAACATCTATTTCGACTACGACGACTACACCGTAAAAAGTGAGTACCAAGAATTATTGCAAAAACACGCGCAATATCTGAAGAGTCATCCTAATTTGCAAATACGCATTCAAGGCAATACTGATGAGCGAGGTACAAAAGAGTACAACCTGGCTTTAGGGCAAAAACGTGCTGAAGCGGTGAAACGGGTACTCATCACGCTTGGGGTAGCGGCTAACCAGCTGGAAGCCGTGAGCCTTGGCAAAGAAAAACCACAATCCTTAAATCATGACGAAGATGGCTGGAGCCAAAACCGTCGCGCCGACCTGACTTATTTCCAATAATTGATGGTGTATGAATGGTGAAATCTACGCTTACTCCATTTTGGCTACGTGCTATTGCAATAGCCGCTGTGACATTGACTACGCTCACACCGGCTCATGCAGGTTTATTTGATGATAGCGAAGCACGCCGCGCAATCCTTGATTTGCGCGCGCGCGCAACCAACCTGGAGAGTGAACTAGCGAATACGCAAAGCACACTTTTGGATCAATCAAATCAAATCGTGCAACTGCAACAACAAAACGCCAATTTGCGTGGACAAAACGAAGAACTCTCGCACCAACTTGTGGTGCTGCAACAAACCGTGAAAGAGTACTACGCTGATTTACGCAATCAGATGCAAAAGCTTGAGCCTAAGCCAGCTCCTCAGAACGAAGAAAATAAACAAGAGGCAGAAGCAGCCGACGTCGAGCAGCCAGCCACAAAAGCAAATGCGAGTCCTAGCAAGAATGAAACAGCAGCTTTCAACAAAGCCCTACAAAAATTTCGCGCTGGTGAATTCAAAGAGGCTACCGCTGATTTTCGCAGTTTCCTCAAAAATTATCCGAAGAGCAGCTATCAACCCACCGCTCAATACTGGCTAGGCAACGCACTGTATGCGCAACGTGATTACAAAGCATCGAATGCGGTACTACAAGGTGTAGTGAAGAACTATCCAAAAGATCAGCACGCACCAGATGCTTTACTAGCGATTGCTCAAAATCAACTTGAGCAAGGGCAAAAAGCCGCTGCAAAACAAACGTTACAGAAAATCATTAAGCAATATCCACGTAGTGAAGCAGCTCAAACGGCCAAAACACGGCTTAAATAATTAGAAGTTATTTTATAAGTGACTAAAAATTAGGAAACTTCGAAATCTTTTGTGTACCGCAAAAGAAATATAAAAGCTGCCCGTTGGGAGGCCCTCTTAAAAACTAAGTGATTAAATTTTTCTAGCGCACCTGCCAACGGGCAGCTTTTCTATTCGCTGTTTGTATTGATTGAATAAAAAACGGCGACAATATTTGGACAGTCGATTAAGTTAACACAGAGAACCTAATCTATCGTCGCTCTTTTTATTCAAATCGCGTTTAGTGTCAAAGTAGGCCGATAACACACTTAAGGCACAAACTATTACGCTAAACGCTCCCCACCTATTCGTTGTATTTTCTAAATCCTTTATCAAATTAGGTTGTGGATTAAACGATTTTGTGGTGACTACAGTTTGAACGAATGCAAAACCAGTCGTATAAATATAAAGGATCGCCACACAGGCCAGCACTATTGTTCTGAAGTCAAGTGGTAATCGTGGGGCCTTATAGGTTGAATCACCTTTATTTTGCGCAACGCAAGTGAGTGATGGCCCTCTACGTTGGCCAGGCAAACATGAATGTTCATGTATCGCATTGCCTCCTCGCGTAACCATACTCTGGTCACACATTGTATTTATGCCTGGCTGCGTTACATTAAACACACGCATCTCCCCTCCTCTTTTAATATAGATGCTTGTATGAGTAAATCAAACGATTAAGTCAAAAAATAACAATATGTTAGCTAGCTCTATTCCCCTAGATTTGATCAATAAACAGCTGCAGATGCAGGCGCAGAGCCATTTGGAGCAGGCTCGTTTCTATAAGACGACGCAGCAGTTCGAGATGGCATTAGTCTCGTATGACCAAGCCAAAGTGATTTTTAAACACGCTGAGAACGCATGCAAAAGGGTTCCACCTTTATCTGAACTAAAAAGTGTTTTTAGTCAAGCGCATACGCCTCAAACTTCGGAAGATGAGTCTCTACGGCGACGTATTGCTGAGGTTTATTTGGAGCGGGCGGAATTTTTGAAGAGTTTGGGGCAACTGGAAAAAGCGGAGAAGAGCTACGAAAAAGCGCAAGCGTGGGGCTATGAAAGCATACCCGTTGTATCGACTGCTAATTCAATTTCTTCTATAGATAGCGCCAGTGGTTTGTTACAGCTTGCTGAGTTTCTTCCTTTCAAGGCTTCTTTGGTTCCATCGCCTAAGGTAGTGCAAGCCTGTCTGGAGGAAACACATCAGTGGGTGGCACAGGTCTTTGACACTATCTTGAAGCAGTTTCAAGACTTAGATTTGTGCCAAAGTTCGCCCAGCCTTTTTTTGGTCTATGCGCATAACAATAACCGGCTAGGTAAAGCGGATGCAGAAGTCTCTCAACGTGTGATTCAATGGTTATCGAACCTACGTGCCAATTTATATTCTGATCGCTCAGCTAGTGGTCATCAGGCAGTACCATTTTCCGCGACGTTAGAAGAGAATGCCAAAGCTAACGATATTTTCTCCAGCCAACTCTGCTTATTACCCAACCACGCAGGTACGGTCGATCATGTGGTGCTGTGTGGCTCGGAACTGTTGGGGCATTATATGGCTTCACCATACTATCAGGGGTTTTGTGAGGCGATTAAAAATGCTTATCAGCAAGCGTCTCAGCATGCGAATGATTTTTCTCAGATTGAAGCCGCGATACGCAAGGTGGTGGATGCGAATTTAAACGAAAAAGAATTTCACCATGTGTTAACGGAATTAGCCTTTTTGCAAATTCGTCATGAGTACCAAAATGGCGAGCACGGCATTATCCCTATGTTGCTTAACAGTACGGCTCAACAATGCCTGCCGAAATTTATTGTTGATTCGACAACGATTCGCATTGAAGACTCCATCTGGCGCATGCCAAGCATGTGGAAAGGGCGCCAGACGTATCAAAATGAAGGTTTGCATATTGGCTTCTTTAAGCTCTTAAAACGGCTGCTAGTGAAACAAGAGCGGTGCATAGCGTTGGTAGAAGAAAAAATCTATCAGGTGTGCTTGCAAAAATTACGAGAGGATCATGCGCATACTTTAACGGCGGAGGAATTTTCGTTGTTCTTGAATCATTCTTGTGTCAGTGCCCTCGACGCATTGAAACAAGAACACGGCTCTGATCTAAGGGAAATGAATGTCCAAAAAGCCTATGAAAATATCCTGACAGAAATTAAACAAATCAATGGCGAATCGCTGGTCGCGCTCGATCAGCTTAGCTTAGCTTTAGAGGCGTCGTATTCCGCCAAGCGCTTAGCCATCCAACGTCTGTCTGGCCTACCTTTATTAATGGAGTATTGCTATGTCAATCTGGCGGTCGTGGAGCACGAGAAAGAGGAGAAAACTAAAGAAAGTAACGCTGCATCCAAGGGCTTTCATCGTTTACCAAGTGCTGAAGCAATTAGTTCCCACTCACAGAAATTAGTGCCCCTTGAGAAACTTTTTGATCCGAGAGAATTAAGCAAAGACAAAACGGTAACCCCCAAGCGGATTTTGATTCGAGGCAGGGCAGGGGTTGGCAAAACAACCTTATCTAAAAAAATCGTCTACGAATACACGCAGAAAGGACAATGGCGAGATCGCTTTGACTATTTGCTGTGGATTCCGTTGCGTACGTTGAAGGGCAAATCAAACTGTGATCTCGTGACCCTGTTTCATGAAACCTATTTCCAACATCACCCTAAAGGCCGAGCTTTAGCCAAAACGCTCGCTGCGCAAATTAACGGACGGGCTAAAGAGAGAACCCTGTTTGTGCTTGATGGTTGGGATGAAGTCGCGCAGGAATGGGGCGAGCATGAACCGATGTCTGAGTTTCTGAAGCATTTGCTGAATCAACCTGCGGTACTGATCACATCCCGTCCCTACGTTGATTTGAAGCAAGCGCAACCGATGGATTTTGAATTGGAGACAGTGGGTTTTAGCCCAGAAAACGTGATCGCATATCTCGACAATCGGGACATTATTTCATCTTCGGATGCCAAGGAGATGAAGGGCTTTATCCAAGCTAACGCTTTCATCCAGGAACTGGTCAATGTGCCGATTCAGCTGGATGCTCTTTATTACAGTTGGGATGAAATCAAGCGCATGCAGAAAAACGCACAAGACGCCATCACGGTCACCACTTTATATCAAACGATGGTGAACAAATTGTGGCGTAAGGATATGCTTCGCTTGGGTAAACGGGAAGGGGGTGAACTGTTGACAGAGGGCCATGTTAGCGCGCTTGAAAGGCCATCCCGTATTGAGAAATTAGTGAAATCCGAAAATGATTTTCTGAGTGCTTTAGCTTTTACAGGATTGCAGAATAATCAAATTGAATTTACCCATCGTGACCTGCATAGGCTCATTGAGCAGCTTGAGACACAAGGGGTAGATTTATCCATTACATTGGAAGCTAACCTCAAAAAACTCTCGTTCCTGCATACCGATGATGCTGAGGAAAGCCATCGCAGCTACCACTTCATGCATTTGACGTTTCAGGAATTCTTTGCGGCAAAGTTTCTGGTTAAGCATCTACAAGCCCATGCCAACACGGTTCGGAAATCCATCGAAGCGCAAGCAGCCGAAACAGACATCACGTTAGGGGTTAAACCTAGTCTAGAAGAACTAGAAGCCTTTATCGCTACGCATAAATATAACCCGCGTTATGAGATTGTTTGGTGGATGGTGGCCGGATTGCTGGAAGGTGCAGCGCTGGAGCGCTTCTTTACTTTGTTAGAGGCGGCTCCGCGTGACCTCATCGGGGTGCGTCATCAGCAGGTGATGATGGGGTGCTTAAACGAAGCTCGAGCGCAATTGAAAGCCACGACGATTGCTCAATTGGAAAAAAAGCTGATGCAGTGGCTGAATTTCGAGATAAAAAATGGGCCAAGCCACCACAGTCGCTTAGGGTGCCAGAGGGTTTTTCCGGAACATTTGTTGGTCAAGAGCCTGAGTCAGGCTGAAGTGGAGAAAGAGGAAGTGATAGCAATGCTGAGCGCCCGTCCAGCGTTGTCATCTGGCGCGGTTCGGGCCTTGACTGCCTCTTTGAAGGATGAAAATGGGAATGTCAGGGAAGCGGCCGCGGACGCCCTAGGCCGCCAGAGTGCGCTGCCATCCGACGCGATTCAGGCCTTGAATATTGCCTTAAAGGATGAAAACGCGTATGTCAGGCAAGCGGCCACAGGGGCTTTAGGCCGCCAGAGTATGCTTTCATCCGACGGGGTTCATGCCTCGATCACCTCCTTGAAGGATGAAAACAGGTATGTTGGGGAAGCAGCCGAGGAGGCGGTAGGTAGCCAGAGTACACTGTCATCCGACGCAGTTCAGGACTTGATCACCTCCTTGAAGGATGAGAAATGGTATGTTAGGGAAGAGGCCGCGAACATCCTAGGCCGACAAAGTGGGCTGCCATCCGGCACAGTTCAGGCCTTGTTGATCGTCTCCGTGGAGGATAAAAACGGGGATGTCAGGAAAGCGGTTGAGAGCGCTTTAGACCGCCAGAGTGCGATGTCATCCAACACAGTTCAGGTCTTGATCGCCTCCTTGAAGGATGAAAATGGGAATGTCAGGAGAGCGGCCGCGCGCGCCCTAGGCAGCCAGAGTACGCTGTCATCCGACGCGGCTCAAGCCTTGACCGCTTCTTTGAAGGACGAAAACAGAAATGTCAGGAGAGTGGCCGCGCGCGCCTTAGGTAGCCAGAGTACGTTGTCATCCGACGCGGTTCAGGCCTTGATCACCTCCTTGACGGATAAAGAAGATAGGTCTCTCAGGTCTGAAGCTGCGAGAGCCTTAGGCTCCCATATGACTCAACTTTTTACTTTGCTTCCGAAGTTGGAAGCAGAGCAAATAAAGGAACTTTTTACTCAAGTTTTGTTCCGGTACAGTTATAAACAGGTCACGCCTCTCTATATTCAAAATCACCAACTTCACTTTTATACGGCGAGAGGTCTTGAGCAGCCCATTCAACTAACCGCTAAACAGAGTCAAATGATCACAGAGGCTTTTAAGAGCGCTCATGCAGAAGCTGGGATAACCTCACCGGAGGAAGAGAGACTGGCTTATACGGCAAGGAGTTCTGGGCAAACGATTTGGCTTAGCTCTAATCAGAGTCAAGTGGTTACTGAGCCTTTCAAAACTATACAAGAGAAGGCTAGAGACGCTTCATTGTTAAAGTGGAATCCGCTCTGGTAGAAGCGTAGTAATCGGCCCGGTGTACACGTGACCCTGGTAGGAAAAAGGTGGTAACTCCACTGCTTGCCTGCCGCACTTTATTGAACATGTTTACACTGCTAAGCGAATGCATTCGGCGCTTGGCTATCTCTCCCCTAACCAGTTTGAGGATCAACTCTCTCAGCAAGCGACTCAAATTTTATAGTTCCCTTAGTCTAGCCTCAGGGGGTCATTCCAGTTGACAAGGCGCAAGGCTCTGTTTAATTACCAAACAACGCAAAAATATAAAGCCCATCGAATACCCTCCTTTCGATCAGGCCATCCTAAAAAAGAGGTCGTTAAGGGAAACCGTTTTCGATCAACTCAAAAATCTTTCTCAGATCGAGCATTCGCGCCACCGTTCAACGGCTAACTTCGTGGTCAACCTCATGGCTGGCATTATTGCCTACTGTTTGTTTCCATATAAACCCACTTTACCCATCGACATCGACAGCAATGGAAAATAGCAGGCTTAAACAAAACTTGTATATTGATTTTGCCTGATAAAGGTTAAGAGCTTACTGTTTTGATCTGCAGAGTTTTCTGCTTCTTATGAAGACGCAGTTTATTTGCGTAAAAATCGCGCGGCCACCTCGAAGGTGGCCGATTTGACAATTGAAATGAATTTCAGAATTACTCTATTGCAGTCAGTCTTTTAACTACAAGCTCTCGCCCAAAAACTTCAAGCACGCTATCAATCGATGGAGTTTGCGTGGTGCCAGCGACTAGCAAACGTACTGGCATCGCTAGTTGGGGCATTTTTAAGCCGTGTGCTTGTAGCGTAGTTTTGAAGGCTGCGTTAATTTCGCTGCGCTGCCAGCTAATGTTAGATAACTGTTGTGTCAGTTCTTTGAGCGCTGCGCACACTGTCTCATTTAGATGAGGTGCTAGTTCTTGATGCGTTACCTGTGGCACTTGATAAAAGATTTTCGCACTCGCTGCTAGTTCTTTTAACGTCTGCGCCCTATCTTTTAATAAACCTATTACAGCAGGCAGTGATGGGCCTTGGCTTGTATCAATACCAAGTTCTAACAAAAATGGCTGCGTCAGTTCAGCAAGCCGTGCATTATCCGCTTGCTTAATGTAATGCTGGTTGAGCCATTTCAGCTTGTCTGGATCATATTGCGCAGAAGATTTTCCAAGATGATCCAAATCAAACCATTCAACGAATTGCTCGCGTGAAAAAATTTCATCGTCACCATGTGACCAGCCAAGGCGTGCTAAATAATTCAGCACCGCTTCTGGTAGATAACCTTCAGCACAATACTGCATCACGCTCATTGCATTGTTACGCTTGGACATTTTCTCGCCCTGCTCGTTCAGCACAGTAGGTAGATGTGCATAAACAGGTGGCTCATGGCCTAGCGCTCGCAGAATATTAATTTGACGCGGGGTATTGTTCACATGGTCATCACCACGGATCACATGCGTGATGCGCATATCAAGATCATCAACTACCACGCAAAAATTATAGGTTGGCGAACCGTCAGTCCGAGCAATTACTAAATCATCTAGTTCTTCGTTAGAGATCTCGATACGCCCTTTGACTGCATCGTCCCAGATAACTGAACCGGTTAAAGGATTTTTGAAACGAATGACAGGTTGAACGCCTTCTGGTGGTGTAGGCAAAATCTTGCCAGGTTCTGGACGCCAGCGGCCATCGTAACGGGGCTTTTCACCGCGTATACGCTGCGCTTCACGCAATTCTTCTAACTCTTGCGACGAGACATAGCAGGGATAGGCTAAGCCACGCTCCAGCAGTTGTTGGATAACTTCTCGGTAGCGCGGCATGCGCTGCATTTGATAAAACGGCCCTTCATCCACATCCAGGCCAAGCCATTGCATACCTTCAAGAATGACTTGCACCGCCGCATCAGATGATCTTTCCGTATCGGTATCTTCGATACGCAACACGAAAGCTCCCTGATAATGGCGAGCAAACGCCCACGGATACAACGCTGAACGAATATTGCCAAGATGAATAAACCCAGTAGGACTCGGAGCAAAACGGGTACGAACTGTAGATAAAGATGAGGTCATTGTGCGGCCATAATGATGCGACGTGCGCCGGTGTATCGTGCTTTCCAATAACTATTAGCAAGCCGATCAATGCGGATAGTTTTACCCGTGGCAGGTGAATGCACAAATTTATTGTCTCCAATATAGATACCTACGTGCGAGACAGTGCGACGAATTGTATTAAAAAATACTAAATCACCTGGCTGTAAGTTGCTGCGACTGACTTTGCGCCCTACGCGGCTCATATCAATCGCGCGCCGCGGTAAAAGCAAGCCTAACGTGTCTTGGAAAACATAACGAACGAAGCCACTACAATCCATGCCAGATGTTGGCGTATTGCCTCCCCATTGGTAAGGCACACCAATTAATAACATTGCTTCGACTACGACATCGCTCGTGTGCTGTGCGACATTAGAGAAGAATGTTTGAGCCGCCCTAAGAGGTACAGCAGCAGATACATTCACTGAGCTGATTGGGCGCGGCTGTGGCGCAATCGAACTAACCTGAATCGCGGGATCAGCTAAGGCCTCACCTGCAGGCAGGCAAAGCATAATGAGCAACATACCAGCCGTTAAGAATGCATAGACTTGTTTGAAGAAGCTTTGTTTCGCCTGGGGGACAGTCAATACATTAACGCGGCGCATGCCATCAACCGAGTTACGCAGACCTTCCCTAAAGATATTTGAATTCATACAAATACAATCAATATCAATCGAGAATGGATAGGAAAGGAAGCTTCTGCATAACCCCTGTGGTAGGGAATACCGCCGCTACAGGAGTTATGCAGAAGTTTCAGCGCGCTGAAGGAATCACAAACAGAGCACTTACTGCCTATACCCATTTACGATTGATTCAACTTCGCTATAAGCACCTGCTTAAAAATTGCCTAAAGACTATTTGACCCTAGATCACAGCCTTTTAGACAGATCATGGACAGACGCTAAGAGCGGGGGAATATAGCAAGGCATGCCTTATCTGTCAAAATTCATCGTTTTATCAGGCCTATAGGCACATTAGCATCCAATAAAAAAGGAGGCAAAGGAGGCTTCAGTGCCTCACAGTATCTCAGTTGACTATGTGGCCTCGCACGAGGATTTGCAGAGGTTCCTTACGGAAAAAATAACCTAATTTCGTTTTTATTCGATGCCGATAAAGTAGGGTTTCTATCATATCTCCATGTGCCTTCAAGAAGGACTAAGAGATGGCAACTGAAAATAAGATTGATATATCAACATTGCTAATGCTCAATTCTTCAGGTCAAATTATTGGCACATCTAATGAGAAAAAATCATCAAGTCAAACTTTAGCAATCCCCCCTGCTTGGCTCTCTAGTCATCTTCCAATCCATCAGCATTACAGCCGTATCAACTGTGCTCAACATTCAGAGAATGGTATATTCAACTACCATTTATATTTTTTAGAATCAATTAAATATTTAAATTTCAGATTAAATATAATAAATATCAATCGAAGCAACCTAATACCCGGAAAAGAGCGCGAGCAAAGCAAAGATTTAATATTAAACCAACTAAATTCAAAATTTATAAAAAAATTAAACGAATTAATGACAAAAAGAATAAGCCTTGCGTCAAAATATCTCAACTTGAGCGCTGGAGAATATGCCTATTTCTTAAACGAAGTAGAAGAGCTACTTTCAGCCAAAAGAATATTGGACGAACTAGAGGAAGCGATAAAACTCGAAAGCTCTTATTTAAACCAAGAAGAAATAGCACGCTGTTTAAATGAAAAGAATTTTTCTGCTGAAAAATCAGCGTTGGAAAAAGAAAAGAAAAAGATTGTTAGGGCCAGAAAGCTTTTAATCAATCCATTGTCCCCCTACATTTCTCCATGAATGGCTAAACCTACAACGCAGCGAATATTACCTAAGCCTTGCAGTACCAGCACAAAAAATGCTCTATTAATATCAATGGCGTATACCTTTGTGTGAATGACAAAGAAAATATGCAGTGCTACACTACGCCGCAAAACAAGCACCTGGAACAAAAAATAATAGCGACCTAAAAGAACTGAACTAATCATCTCGTAGAACTTATTCAGGATCTTTTTAAAAGACCGTCAGCTAAGAGAGGCCGGAGCGCAGGAACTGGGGTGTACTAATGCACACAAGCATTCCGAGCGTCGCCTGGTCTAAGAATCGCGGCCCTTTAAAAAGATTCTGAGCAGGTTCTTAGGAAATTATCGTTAACGCTCAACATGTTTCATCGTTGCTGACATTTTTACTATTTGCAAATACGGAGTATTTATGAGCTTCCTCGCTGGTAAACGCATTTTGCTGACCGGTCTTCTCTCAAAACATTCAATTGCTTTTGGCATCGCACAAGCGTGCCAGCGCGAAGGAGCGCAGCTCGCATTCACTTATGCTGATGAGCGCTTTAAAGCGCGTGTCACCGACTTTGCGAAAGAATTTGGGAGCGAACTCGTGTTTCCCTGCAATGTCAGTGACGATGAGCAAATAGAAGCCACTTTCACTGAACTTAAAGCGCACTGGGAACATCTCGATGGTCTCGTGCATTCAATTGGTTTTGCACCACGCGAAGCGATTATGGGAGATTTTCTAGCGGGCCTTAGCCGTGAAAATTTCAATATCGCGCATGAAATCTCTGCGTATAGCTTTCCAGCTCTTGCCAAAGCAGCGTTGCCGATGCTTAGTCCAAACGCATCATTACTCACCCTCACTTATTTAGGTGCAGAAAAAGTTGTTCCGAACTACAACACGATGGGCCTTGCCAAAGCCTCACTTGAAGCCAGTGTGCGCTACCTTGCAGCCAATCTCGGCCCACGCGGAATCCGTGTTAACGGCATTTCAGCGGGCCCCATCAAAACCCTCGCCGCGAGTGGAATTAAAGATTTCGGCAAAATTCTAGAGCACGTTGAAAAAAATGCTCCGCTACGCCGCAATGTAACCATCGAGCAAGTGGGTAATGTCGCCGCGTTTCTGTTATCCGACTTAGCTGCCGCAGTCACCGCAGAAATCACTCACGTAGACAGTGGTTTTAACGCGATCGTAAGCGGTATGCTTGAGGGATAAAACAGTAAAATTTTGTCCTTTCCGTAGGTTGGGGTGACGAAGGAACCCCAACACAACCATTCTTTAAACAACCTTTCCCCCCCATCGCAACTTCAATCCAATGAAGACATGGGCCCATAAATAAAAGTTTCATCCCGCCTTTCTGAAAGTTCATGAGCAGTCTCTAAGACCATGAATAAGGGCTAAAGATTGACTCTCTTTAGCAGCTCACTATAATGGCACCTTCGCATTTAATGTAGTGCTTTTTATCTCAACATCAAGCACGCTCATGCATTAATGCACACCTAGCCCAGGTGGCGGAATTGGTAGACGCACTAGTTTCAGGTACTAGCGGGTAACACCGTGGAGGTTCGAGTCCTCTCTTGGGCACCAAGAATGTCTCATAAATCTCTGATTTATAAAGAAATCTTTTTATTTTGACGTAAATTTAACGTAATCGCTCAAATTTACCTATCTAGTTAGACGGTAAAGTTTGGAACGACTTAATGAGCTTTGCTCTTTGCGATGATTAAAGATGGGCAAGCAATTTAATTAGATGAACACTAATCTTTTCTTATAAGGATGAGGGGAAGATAAAGATCGTAAACGAGCCTTCCCTTACCTCTTCGTTTAACAAAAAACTACCATCAAAATCACCTTTTCTAAAAAGAAAATTATCTTTATAAATCAATAAGTTAAAAGCGATTTTTCCAAAAAATTACCTTGTAACCGCTTTTCTTACCCTTCCATCGTTTTATCTGCAAAAACATCTTTTCATCAGCCTTGCTGCTCCCTTGTAAAAAAACAAAAAAATAAAAAGCTATCTTGAGCGAGCCCACAAGGTAATGTTAGACAAAAAATAGCGAAACTCCTTTATTCATCATGGTTTCATAAGAATACAAAAAAGGTTATACAAAAGTTACGAAAGATAATAATTACCTTTGATATAAGTTCTATAAGGAATAGAAGCTATATTTCTATTGTTTTAATCAAAACTTCAAGTGTTATTTTTTCCTAAAAGTCCTGCCTGCATCAAAACGCATAATTTTGCATAGAAACGCATAACTTTTTTGTCTATCAAAACGCACTAAATCCCTTGCCGCCTGGCTCTCTTAGGCAAAATCGGGCGCATAGAAAATCAAACGTTTTGCGAGAACCGCAGGTGGGCGGGGAACTACGTTGTACGGAATAGCAAAGGCAAGCTCGGGATGCAAGATATTTTGATTTAGTTAGCTGCTTTTTTTACGTGAGCAGACATATTGTTGCGCACTACAATACTCGTTTTCCATATAAGACAAACCTAAAAAAGATAGGATGTAGAAAAGCTACTACATCAGGAAAGATTCTCAGTTTTATTCTGAGATTGAATCATTTAGAAGGCATATTTTCTGCTCATTATTCATCAGAGCTTCAAAGAAGAGTTACCCGAGCTTATCCATTCTTATGGCTAGAGATTAATTTCCGATGCGACTACCTCCTGCCTCTTCCTGAAGACCGATAAATTAAATGAACTACATGTCATGTGTGTTGTTATTGGATTAATTAAGGTTTTATAGAAATTTATTTTTTAAGGAGAGCATTATGATGCTCGCATCAAACAGCACTAATACCGCTGGCCCTTCTAGATTTTCAATGGGTCGTCTTCTAGCATCCACCTCTTCAAGGCCACCAAGTGGGAATGGGGGCGGTAGTTCAATTGATCGGCCACCTTTAATAACTTTGTATAGACATGAACTTTTCTGGGAGTTTGAGTATTGCGAGAAAAGATTTATGGAGTTATGCGAAAGATATTTTGACAATTTAGCTCTTAATAACCCTCATGACACACGTAAATTCAACGAGTGTCATGTATGTGATTTAAATCTTGATCGCCGTCTAGTGCTTAAGAACAGCTTTTGGTCTCTTATGGCCAGCCCCTTTCTAACTCATAAAAAGATAAAAAGGGATAAGGTCGAAGATATATTCAATGACGCAGCTAAAGTTCTTAAACATACCAGAATAACAATGCAATGGAACACTAACCATGAGATTGAAGGAGATAATTTAGCAAAAAAAATGGAGCAGAAATCTTTGGAAGAACTCCAAAAAGAAATTTTTTTATTTTTAGTAGAAATTAACGAATATCTTAGTAAAAACCTGCTGCCTGCTTATATAATATGGGTTAATGCAGCAGGGATCTTTGCCTTCTATTCCAATACTGTAGAATTAATAACGGCTATTTTAGTTACAGATAAAAAAGAGAATTCTATTATTAATGCAAGTATTAAAATGTTTGCTAGTTACATTATTATATATACTGCCATTCTTTTTAAAGTGGCACAAGATCAAGTCAATATTATCACAGAACTTAAGGAGCAGGTATTTCCTAAATCTTTATGGATTAAAGGTATAGGCTTAAGATTAAGAATTATGAAACTAGCCTCCGAGATCAAGCCAGAGGAACGTCAAACTACTTCACTCTCGGAACATGCATATTTTTTTGAAATTGCTTGATTTCGACAAATTTTCTACTATTTAAGAAAAAAAATAATTTAACCTATCTATTACACACATAGAGTCCGTTGCCGTATAGATATGATGAAATAAATTGGCACTGATTTACAAGATTTGCTTATGGTTTGCGTCCAACATCTCAAAAAAATTCTTATAAATACCGCGAAAAATTATTCCTGTATTTTCAAAGCATGCGACGGTTATAAAAAACGACTAGTTTGCCCTCCGAGGTAAGGTTTTAATCGTTTGTGATGAAATCATGGCTTGGATTGGCTTTTACAATGCCTACCATCTAAACTCTAGCCTCAATTATGTGAGCCCTAGGACCTTTGAAAAAAACTGGCTCGCCTCTCAACAATATCAGGCAGCCTAGTTCAAACAATTATGGGATCCGTTTAATAGGGGCAAGGTCACGTTTGATGGCAATTTCTATACATTCATCAATAGATAACTCTCGGCCTTGATGAAATTTATCTTGTGCCTCTGCGTACTCTCTGAAGTGTTTTGTTGTCTAATCGATAGAAATTTTTCATCTATGCCTCTTGTGAAAAAAATGAAAAAGATTCATTTCATGTTTTTTGAAGCATAAGAATTTTTTATCTTAAATGCTATTTATCGAATGATATAAGGTTAAAAGCTTAAACCTCTGATATCTGCCCTGTTTTAACGTATAGCAGGCAAGTTACCTGAATAATTAGTTTTTTTAATAAAAATACTCAGTTTTACTTATATTTAAGAAGAGTAACTTAATGGAAGATGCGATCATTATTTCTGTTGTTATGATTGTTAAATTAATTGGAACTTATTTCTCTCTTTCTTGCAATTTAAAACGCTGCTTTTAAGCCTGTTGCTTTTATAGACCGGGGAGATAGAACTATTCAGAGCCGACTATGTATCGTCGATAATATTTTATGAGTGGAGTGCACAATGTCAGCTAAAGTCCCAATGGGAACAATTGTTGCCTACGCAATGAGTGAAAAGAGTGTGCCTGATGGATGGTTAGTATGCGATGGCTCGCCAATTGATAACGAAAAATATCCTGATTTTATTACTCTGCTCGGTGAAACCAGCACCCCTGACCTTCGAGGCCGGACGCTCATCGGGGCAGGCTCCACGCTTGACAATAACCCTCAGTCCGATGGAACTACTCCCAATTTCCCTTCGGCCGGATTTCCAATTGGTGCTACTGGCGGGGAGTGCTCGCATCAGCTTGCAACTGCCGAAGTTCCATCGCACATACATACATTGACCAATGGAGGCTTTTCCGAAAGCGGCGGAGGGAACAATTTTCAAACTCCGCCATCAGCCACGAACGAGCCAACTTATGACAAGCCTAATTCGGCTGTGGCGCATAACAACATGCAGCCATATTATGTTGTTAATTACATAATCTGCGCCACAGACTCGTAGCGTAGTCGTTAATCTAGAAGAACCTCATCGATGATTGCATTACTGCTCACTCTTCCTAAGGTTTGCCATGTTTAAAAAAACTGACCCGTATACTTTTGTGAAGTTCGTCCCCTTGTTGCTGGAAACAGTCCGCATTGGTACTTTACGTCTCGACTACCAAGTGACGAATTATGAGGATGTGCAACTGCAAGACGGCACGGCGATCGGTCTACAATCTCAATCACGGCAGTATCTGATCCATTGTACGCAGACCGTGAATCTGTTCAATCCTGAAGGGCTGGATATCAGTCCGTCCCCCACACTTGATTCCTACAGCAATTATCCGTTAATGATCAACGCCGTAATTGAGCCGGAGCAAGCGCAAGGGCTCAATTTCCAGTTGCTTGAATATGCTCCGCAAACGGTTAATACCAAGGTTCAAGCGTCCGGAACCGTCGGCAGCTCAAGCGGAGCAACTACTGGCGTGAGCTCAAGTAGTACGGTGGGATCAAGTACAGCAGAAACAAACAGCTACGGCGCTTCCGTCAGCCTGTCCGAAACGCCGAGCGTCTCCACCAATTACGAACATTCCTCGACATCCACCTCGGAGCAATCAAGTACATCGGGGGCGGAATCATCCACTACGCGCGGAATGGACAGTTCAAATACCGCTTTGATGAGCGTGAAGGACTGGGGTGCGTATGCTTTGGTGAATCCTGAACTTAACTCGGTCATTTGGACTTTTGGTCAAGAGTATCCCTGGGATGCGGTCGAGTGCCGCCTCACCAATGGAACTCAATCGTCGGCCGGTCAGGTGGAGATTCTCATCCCAACCGCCATGTCGGCCCGCTTGTATGACGGCGTGACGCTGTATCCGCCAAGCCACCTGTCTACGTTTGGCATGAACTTTTTGATGAAGGCGATGTGGCTGGTCAGTGTTGACAATGGAAACTTCGACACCTCTACCCCTCACAGCGATATCGTCAACTTTACCCATAAAATCGACTACGTTTCGGGATCGCACGAGTTGCTGCCCATCTCAGCCGGTGGCCAATCCGGTGACCAACCCGTCAAATCCGTCCATGCATATATGGATCCCAAACCTGCAAGGCTCCAAACCGCCGACAAGAGCTCTTTCGAAACCCAGCTTGACCTTGGGTTGATGGCATTAGACCCCGTCGGTAAAGGAATCGAAAGCGCTATCATCGGTTTTATTCCTAGAAAGTTCACGGTACTGCCCGCGCCATGTCAAAAAAACGTCGCCCCGGTACCTTTCGAGATTTTCGCCAGCACGAACAACTTGCTCATCAAAGACACGACTGACTACCCGACTCCGCTGCCTGCATCGGGCGGGTTCAGTCCGAGCGAAACAGCATTGACAGCGACGTTGAACGCTGGCGGCCACCCCCTGTCGATGACCCTATATTTTAAGGTGCTCGACTCCGACACGAATTATGCTTTGTACTTAAAGCATTGGATAAACACCGGGCCAGGTGTGTCGTTGACCCTGACGATCAACGCTGATACCGCGCACGCCATCAGGAAATTCGTTGTCTCTCTTGAAGCGGAGGGTGGGGAAAATAACCTGACGCGCATCAATTTGCGAAATCTTGATTTTTCGAGCGTTGATTACTCGGATTATTTACAGCTTGGGCTCAACTCCATAGAGATCACGCTGACTCTAATTGACGAAACAGCAGCATGTGATTATCAGATCAGAGCGATTTCTGTCGAACAGGAGTGAACGTGGCGAACGTGGCAAAGGGTAATGGAAAGAGGAAGGCAAAAAAATACTCCAAAACCGGCGTAGGTAAAACCAAGCTTGGAGATAAAAAAAAGATAGTGAAGCTGGGGAGATTGGGCGGGAAAAAACCATCTATCAGCTCCTTGATTAGAGCGGCGGAAGCCGGAACATTATCTGCAATGCCGACGAGTTTCGAGCGACCTCGTTTTAGTAGTACTAAGCAGAAGGCCGCGCGGCTCGAAGCATCACTCGCGACCGGCCTGGATTACACTGCCACTAACCTTGACACTGCAGATCTGGCCGCGCCGCACCGTGCACCGTATGCCGCACTCAGGGATTTAATCCTCGAGGGCTCGCCAAAGGACGTTGGCTCGGCAATGGCACATCTGGGCAACGCGAGCAAGATTTATGAGTACGGTTTTGCGAAGGCGGCGAAGGAAGGGGGAGTGCACGCAACAGATCTGACCACTTTGCAGGGGTACTACGCTTCCACAAGGTTGGACATGGAAACAGCCCTGAACGATTACAAAAACGCGGCGAGTAAGGGGAGTTTGAAGGCGCAGTACTACGGGTCACAACTTAAACTAATCGTCGCAGTTAATAATCTCGCGAGTAATGCGCCTGGCCTGGGTCCGCATACCACGACAAACTTGCTGGTATCGGATAACCTACACCTTCATCCAGTCGGCGGCCAGAACGAATACAGCCCACGAAGTAACGCAGCGCTTTCAGCCTTTCCGAAGCATCCTGTGGCCGTCGCGTCGGTAAAGGGCTCCCTTAAGCAGGTAGTGTCGGTAACAGGAGCTCTGCATTCCATAAACGACGGGAAGCTACCTTCCAAGGTGGTCAAAGTTAAGGTCAATCGCAAGCTGAGAGTTGTAAGGGCGGTATTGTATATGATGCGAAATGGACGCCAGCTTTACAGCCAAGAGAAGCCCTTTACCGCCAAAAGGAAATAGACCAGCCTTCATTAGGCTTTAATGTGAACTATGTTACGCTCTCATGAGGTGTTCGGAGAGGGGGTTGTAAGCCCATGTACGAGCAACTGTAGAAAAGCTTGCTAATTCAGGTATCCGCGTGCATTGCCTGGCACTGGGTGGTGTGGATCTCACCAGTCCAGCAGGAAAAATGACGATGCAAGTGATTGCCGCTGTCGCAGAATTTGAGCGCGATCTGCTGATTGAACGAACACAATCTGGCATGATGCGTGCAAAAACAGCAGGCAAGCGGTTTGGTAGACCGCCCACATTGAACACAAAGGAGCGTACAGCTGTTATAAGGCGCTTGGATGCCGGTGCTAGCGTTGCAGAGATTGCACGCGAATTTAAGACGAGCCGACAAACGCTTATGCGGGTAAGAGAATCTGTTTTCTGATGAAAATCTGATTAAATGATGAACTTGTGTCGATCTATCTTTGTTCGATTAACTCAATAAAAGTTACGTCACTTCCCGGGTCAGAGCTTCAGGAAAAATTTCGAGAGTTTGGGCTTACCAATGGCATTCGGTTAAGCTCTTGAAGTTGCACCAAATGAATTCCATCTGCTCCTGGGTCTTAATGAAATCCTAGGATAGCTTCTGCCAAGGCGTATTTTTTGTTTAATTTTAGAAACGTTGAGCATGGCTTTATATAGCCAAGTACTTATCAACTGCTTAGGAGCAAACATTAAATTTTCTAGATGACGTCCCACAACGCCTAAACAATTTTTAAAGTTGATCTTAAAGGGAGGAGCGGCGGTAGGTGTGGCAGTGACGTGACTCCCTTTGGCTCTCTGAAAGTCATCTTTTTTATGAGTTGATGGCAGCATAGTGCGCGCATCAGTTTCAAAAAGCCTCGCTATATTGATCAACAATAAATGCCCATAGAGCTCATGTTTGACGCCCCGTTCTGTTTGCGCATGAAAGTTTTCTACGTCTATAAAGTTCTTTGAAATTTTATACAGTTCTTCAATTCCCCATCGCCCGTGATATAAATCAGGGAAACAATCGGCAGGATATCGGGTTGAGTCAATCAGTGTCGTGGCATACACATACGTTTCATCACCGATTGTGTGTTTAATCAGTCGGACAGTTAATGTTTGAAAATTGCAGACATATCCCTGTTTTTTAAGGTCATACTTGACCGCTTGGGAGGGTGTGTATTCTATGATTTCATCTTTTTTATCACTGTTCCAAAAATCAGTCACCTTGCCATTAGCGGTGCCGCTTTGCATGCGGAACACAGCGTGCAGTTGGTGTGCGATTATTTCATGTACATCCAATAACTGAAGTACCCTCTATCAAAAACGATCAGATCGCCACTGCTTAATTTTTTAAGGGCTATTGCCTGGTCAGGTGGGGCAGGTTGGAGTAAGCGCAAAAGACAATCGTCTGTTTGTCGATGCGGTGCTATATCGTTACCGAGCAGATATACAGTGGCGAGACGTTCCTGATCGCTATGGGCACTGGCAAGTGATCTATACGCGTTTTAGACGGTGGTCTATGAAGGGGGTAGGGAAAAAGTTATTTGAGCAGCTGGCCGTGGATGCGGATAACGAATATGCCATGATCGACAGCACGATAGTTCGCGCTCATCAGCATAGTGCAGGGGCGCTCAAAAAAACATCGAAGACCCTGCGATTGGGCGAAGTGCTGGAGGACTAAGCACCAAAATTCATGCGACGGTCGACGCGCTAGGTAATCCAACGAGTTTCATGTTAACGGGTGGACAAGCCTGTGATGTGGACGGTGCAGAAGAGCTTTTACCAAAGCTACAAGCTGAGGCTATTATTGCAGATAAAGGCTACGATGCTGACAAGCGTGTTATCGAACCTTTACAGAATCGGGGTAAAACGGTCGTGATTCCTCCTAAGCGTTCCCGTATTGTGCAGCGTTTTTATGATCGACATCTGTATAAAGCACGTCACTTGATCGAAAATTTCTTCTGTAAACTCAAGCAATTTCGCGCTATTGCTACTCGATATGACAAAACCGCTCGGCATTTTCTTTCCGCCATTTATCTCGCTTCTACTGCCATTTGGTTTAATTGATTACACGCCCTACGCTGCAACACAATTCATTCCCCTTTCTTTTTTTCTTATCGCGCCCGCTTACTCGATTCAGATATCAAGTCTGGATATACGTCTCTGCTAAAAAGACCTGTGCAAATATACATCGAGCTTTTACTACACGCTAACCTGAGTATCTGTATAGTTTGCCTTTCCCCTAATCCAGCCATCTTTTAATATTCAATGTCAAACAAGCCAATATTAAAAAATTCTGCACCTTCTGCTTTGAGTCAGTCAAAACCGCAAATTATCCACTGGCTTCTTCTATGGCTAATGATTGCCTATGTACTTGTTGGCATATTTGGGCGTGACCCATGGAAAGCCGATGAACCCTATTCGTTCGGCATGGTTTTAAATTTTGTGCAAGGGGTTCCTTGGAGTGTTGATTGGGTTGTGCCTTATGTTGGCGCAGATGCTTTCGTTGAAAAATCCCCCTTAATGTATTGGACCGGGGCGCTATTGGCCCATTTAACGGCTGCTTTTTTGCCATTACATGAAGGGGCACAGTTAGCTGTTATCGCATGGATAGCCATCACCCTAATTGCGTTAGCTACAACCTCTCGCTGGCTATATGGCAGCCGGTATAGTTTGGCAGTATGCATATTGTTGCTAGGAACTATCGGTCTGGTTATGCATATGCATAAATTAATTGCAGATGTGCCGCAATTAGCTGGAGCCACGCTGGCAATAGCGGGATTAATGCGCTTTGTGGTTGTTCCGCAAGCACCCGTTTGGCAATCTGGATTGTTGTTGGGCATGGGCACCGGCGTTGCGTTTATGAGTAAAGGCGTGCTGGTACCTGGTTTATTCGGGTTGACTTATTTAATTTCGGTGATTGCGCTTCCCGAGTTTCGTACACGGCGCTCCGCGATATTGTTAGTCTCAGCGGCTTTAACGGCACTACCTTGGCTACTTATCTGGCCCTATTTGTTCTGGCGCGCTTCGCAACCATTATTTATTGAATGGTTCTGGAATAATAATTTTGGCCGTTTTTTTGGCTTTTCTAATGTAGGCGACTCGCGTGTCAGTTATTGGCAAGATATCAGTTTGGCTATGGTTCAATCCTTTCCAGTCGGCTGGTTAGCCATTGCAGAATTTTTCAAACGCTGGCGCACGCACGCTATAACTACGCATGCGCAAGGAGCAGCTGGCTCTACTGATATTCAGCGTAGAACTCGAGCCGCACGTACCGTTCTTTGGATCTATGTGATCGTTTTTTATACGGTATTGCTGTTGATGTCTGCCTCGTTGCGCGAAGTGTATCTATTGCCGGTATATCCTGCATTGGCATTACTGAGCGCGACTATCACCCTGCCTGCACGGCTAGATCGTATTTGGGGTAAGACTGCTGTGTTTTTCTTCTCGGTAGGGGGCCTTTGGATCTGGTTCTGTTGGGGCTTACTCCTGGCAGGCAAAGGGCAATTAATACCCGCCCTATTCGCGCGTTGGCTACCGTTAGAGTATGGGCTGTCGTTTAGTTTAGGTTGGCTGTTAGCGGCGCTTTGTTTAACTGGGTTATGGATATGCGCCGCTGCTTGGCGCGCGAGTATTGGCGCAATTGCGATTCACTTTGCTGGCATAACGCTAATCTGGGGGCTATTACACACGATCATGCTACCTTGGTTAAACGAAGCGCGGAGTTATCGCAGTGCGTTTACAGCATTAAAAACAGCGCTACCTAAGCAGTATGATTGTTTAGCGGTGATTAATCTGGGTGAGTCGGAGCGCGCTATGTTGCATTATTTTGTTGGTGTTAGGCCAATGCAAAGCAAAGCGTCAAATGTAACCACTTGCCAAACCGCCCTTGTCTTAGATAAAGCCGATCATCGCCTGCCTGCTTTACCGACCGATACATGGCAAGAAATTTGGCACGGCGGCAGAATGGGGGATGACAACGAACGTTTTCGTGCGTATGTACGAAAAGAGCTAAACGCTAAATAAAAGTAAAAAACGTGAATATCTGCATTAAAAATCAGGCCATTAAATCAGGTCTTTTTTTCTAGATTATCTGACCGAGATGAAATACTTGGCAGAGAGCAACGCTATTGATGAGGGCGAGGTGAGAGGTCTATAAGCTCATTTCAGTGATGAAGCTAATTTGGGATAGCACATCAAAAGAATGTGCTGAATAAATCCAGTGCAATATCATGCTTTTTTATCTCTGATCTATTCAACACTTATTCAAAAGAAAAATAACTCGAAATAAAATTAGTCACTATAACTGTACCTTCTATTTCTATCCAGACCATCAGTACAAGCCAATTCAGGGTTATATCCGTAGAGAAACAGAAAGCCGACTGTGTTTATATATGGCTCGGAATGATTCTAAAGAGGAAATGCTATGTATTACTCTACTTTGGCCGCTCGTAGCTTAATAAAAATCAGCCGGGGTATTGGTCAAGGGTGCCTAATATTTATTGTTTTAATTGGCTTCACATTATTTCAAGCACCTACTTTCATTATTGCTTTAACTTCTGTTATCACGCTATTTATTATCAAAAAGCAGCACGCGTTGCAGCTTGCTTTCAAGCAATTTAATCAGCATATTTGTAGAAATTATGTGCTAATACTCTATCATCACCTTGCCTTCTCTTGGCTGTTTTGGGGAGTGCTGGATTTTTCTAAAGCATTCGTCTTTCATCGCGTCACAGCTTTTCCGTATCAATTGCCTATTTTGTTAGAAGCACTACTCATCTTCTCTTTTTTCACACTTATTGCCCTCACCTTATTAAAAGCATTTCTATGTTTTATAGATAGAAAAAAGCATGACCCTTCTCTTTAAGAAGGTATGCTTCTCCGATTCGCTGAAAATCAAATCTATAAAAATAGAGCAAAGAGGAGCTAATACGAATACCATCTAACGCTCAATTTTTTGCAAATTTATATCAGCATGTTAGTGAGCCGTGAATATAGAGAGCTTCCAGTATATTTGTACACTCAGCATCTATAAAATCACTCGCCGTTGATACGTATTTTTCTAGGAGAAATCAATGTCGGTTTATGAAAAATTGAAGCAACTTAATATCACGCTGCCCGAAGCTGGCGTGCCCGCGGCAGCTTATTTAATGAGCCAGCAAAGCGGTAACTTAGTCTTTATTTCTGGCCATATTGCTAAGAAAAACGGCAAACCGTGGGTGGGTAAACTGGGTGAGACGATGCAAACTGAGGAAGGCCATGCGGCTGCACGCTCGATTGCGGTTGATATGCTCGCTACCTTGCAGGCGCATACAGGGGATTTGAATCGCGTCGTCCGTATTGTCAAAGTACTTAGTTTAGTCAACTGCACGCCTTCTTATACCGAAGCCCATTTAGTGACAAATGGAGCCTCTGAGCTTCTGGCAGAAGTATTTGGCGAAGCGGGTAAGCATGCGCGCTCAGCATTTGGCGTAGCGCAGCTTCCGCTGGGCGCCTGTGTCGAAATTGAGCTGATTGCTGAAGTGCAATAGGTGCTTACTTTCTCTGAACTGGCTGCAGCGATACGTCTTTCAACTTCACCGCTAGCATACGACCACGGCGCGCACGTTTCGCTTGATATAACGTCAAGTCTTTATCCGCTAACACGACCTCGCTCGGTTTACCGCCGCGGCCAGTTCCAGTAAGCAGCAAGCCAGCCTCGCCAAACGCGACGGCTTGCGCTAGCGTTTCTTTATCATCCAGCGCTATTAGCGTCACACCACGCCCCCCATTTGCTAATACCTTTAGTTCGTCAAGACCAAAGATCAACAAACGACCATCATTAGCTAAGCACGCGACAAAACGCGCTTGGCTATCAAAAGGAGTTGGTCTAAGCGGGATAGCTCGCTCGTCGAGCGTGATAAATGCTTTGCCAGCTTTAGTCCGGCCCACTAAATCCCCCACTTTAGTGGCAAAACCAAAACCAGTATTAGTAGAAAGCAGTAAAGACTGTTCAGTTGATGCGGCAAAATAATGGACTAGATGTGTGCCTGCTTCTAGATCAATCATCGCTGTCACAGGGGTTCCATCGCCTCGACCGCCAGGTAACGCAGAAACTGGAACAGAATAAACCCGACCATTGCTACCAAATGCAATCAAAACATCTGGTGTGCGGCACTCAAATGCGCCATAACAGGTATCTCCTGTTTTAAAAGAGAAGGCAGTGAAATCTAGTCCATGTCCCTTTTGCGTACGGACCCATCCTTTTTTCGAGACAATCACCGTCACCGGTTCATCAATCACTGGCACAGCAAACGTCGCGCGCTGCTCCGGCTGGATTAATGTGCGACGCTCATCGCCATATTGCTTAGCATCAGCACTAATTTCGCTAATCAATAAGCGCTTCATCGCCGAATCACTACCTAATAACTCGGCAAGCTTAGTGCGCTCATTGCGTAGTTCAGCCAGCTCTTTCTCAAGTTTAATACCCTCTAAGCGAGCTAATTGGCGCAGTCGGATTTCAAGAATATCTTCCGCCTGCCGCACGCTTAGATCAAATGCGTCAATCAACGCCGCTTTCGGGTCATCTGACTCACGAATGAGTCGAATCACTTCGTCAATATTTAAAAAGACAATTAACCGTCCTTCAAGAATATGAATGCGGTCTTCTACTTTGCCAAGCTGAAAGCGAGTGCGACGGGTTAAACTAGTAAAACGATAGGCAATCCATTCATGCAAGATTTCGGTAAGCGGCTTTTGACGTGGTCGACCATCGATACCAAGCATCACCAAATTAATCGCCGCGTTCGTTTCCATGCTCGTATGCGCGAGCAACGCATTGATAAATTCCTGCGGCTCTTTACGGCTTGATTTAGGTTCAAAAACTAAACGTACTGTAGCTTCTTTACCTGATTCGTCGCGTACTGCATCAAGCAGCGCCAACATCGTTTGTTTGGTTTGTAACTGATCGGGAGTTAACGCTTTTTTGCTGGGCTTAATCTTGGGGTTAGTCAGCTCTTCGACTTCTTCCAGTACTTTTTGTGCTGACGTATTCGGTGGTAATTCAGTCACAACTAACTGCCACTGCCCGCGCGCCAACTCCTCAATTTTCCAGCGCGCACGAAGTTTCAAACTGCCCCGTCCTGTTTCGTAGGCAGCCAAGATTTCTTCAGCACCCGAAATGAGTTGTCCACCGCCAGGAAAATCTGGCCCTGGCATGATTTTCATCAACTCAGCACAGGAAATATTAGGCTGACGAATCATCGCAATGGCTGCCTGCGCCACTTCACGCAAATTATGCGGAGGAATTTCCGTCGCCAGTCCCACTGCAATGCCCGATGCGCCATTGAGCAAAACAAATGGCAAACGCGCAGGTAACTGCTTTGGCTCACGCATTGAGCCATCATAGTTAGGAATGAAATCGACAGTATCCTCGTCAATTTCAGCTAACAATAAACGAGCAATCGGCGTTAAGCGTGCTTCGGTATAACGCATCGCTGCCGCGCCATCGCCATCACGTGAGCCAAAATTGCCCTGACCATCGATCAATGGATAACGTAGTGAAAAATCCTGTGCCAACCGTACCAACGCATCATAGGCAGATTGATCGCCATGGGGGTGATACTTACCCAATACATCTCCGACAACACGGGCCGATTTCACTGGCTTAGCATCGGCGCCCAAGCCCATTTCGTTCATCGCGTACAAAATGCGGCGTTGCACCGGCTTTTGGCCATCGCTCACTTCGGGCAAAGCACGTCCTTTGACGACGCTTACCGCATAATCAAGATAAGCACGCTCAGCATATTCACTGAGCGTTAGAAATTCGTCTGGGGAAGAGGTGATTCCAATTTCTAGTTGTTCCATTGGCTTATTGATTTATTTCGGAGATTAAGCAGATGCATAAAGTTTAATTTCTATAGCAATCTGAATCTGCGTTGGACAGAAGGAAAAATATATTGCGCAGCGATAAAGTTTACAGCACTAATAATTAATGGCTTGGCGACTAATTCAGTAAGCAACTCCGTATTGCGTGGATTGCGTTCGGCATTATCATAGTAACCATCTAAAAAATCGAATACCTTATCTAAATATGTTTTCTGTTGACCATGTATTTCTTGAGGCTGCCCTTCGTCAACCGTCTTGCGTAAGCGAGTTAAACCTGCTTCTCTCTTTTCTTTAAAAGCCTCGTATATCCCTGTCATCCCTTTTGGAGCGTTTTCCGAGTAGATATAAGGAAGCTTCTTTTTATATAGCAATATTATTCCTTGCAACTTATTGCTTGTTTTAGGATCACTGATCCACTTATTACTTTCCATGCTTTTATCGACCAGACTTTTCAATACATCGAGTAAATCACGCTGAGAACCACGTGATTTCTCTAGTCTTTCTAGCTGCGGCTTAACTAAGGCAAAAATAAAATCTGGCGCAAGGTGATCTGAGTTATTTATCAGGTTCTTAAGCGCCGCAGCCAGTTGAGAGGATATTCTGCCGTTTAGATCCTTTTGCATCATCGCAAAGAGTTCATCTCTAGACAGCAAATAATCAAATACAAAATCCGGAGCCGCGCACGCAGAATTAGCGATAAAGCTTTTTGGCGCATCTCCCAATTTATTCAACGCTTCTCTGCTATCCACATATTCTTGCATCTTTTCATAAATCTCATCGCCACTCAGTATAGGGTCAGAAGGCCTTCGTTTATCAACAGACGGACGCTCATCATAGTTTTGAAATTTTTCAGTCGAAGGAGAAGGAAAGACAAGATTTAAATGCTTCCTATTCGAGTAAGGATCTTCAGTATCTGAATCACAAGAAGACAAAGAATAGGTAGACGAAGAGGCCGAAGAGGATAGATAAAAAGAGGAAGCCGAAGATGAAAGTAAGTCATCATCGTCAGCATCTGAAGCATAAGGCGAAAGCGAATAAGTAGACGAAGATGCCGAACGGGATATGGGCGGATATGAATAAATATGCGACATTTTGTCTCCTGTATTTTTAATTTATTTGCTTATCTAAAAACCTACCTCGAAATTGCTTTAAAGACCGCCAGCGTATTTAGCAATTTCAGGATTTCGGTTGGGTAGAAGAGCCACGTTTGTAAAGGAGACTTGATTAAACTACGCCTCAGAACCTGTTTAGGATCTTCCTGTTGGCCCCACGCCTACGCAGACAGTACATAAGTACGGCAAGGAGATGCGAGGGAAAGCCTAAACAGGTTCCGACTTCAGACGTCTGCCTCAACTTGATTACCCTTCTCTTCCAACCAACCGCGCCGCGCCGCAGCCTCGTTTTTGCCCATTAGCATATTCATCATGCCAACGGTTTGTTCAAAGTTGAAGTCGCCCAGTGAAATGGGCAGTAAGCGCCGTGTATCAGGGTTCATTGTGGTATCCCACAATTGCGCGGCGCTCATTTCACCTAGACCTTTAAAGCGACTAATATTCAACTGGTTATCACGCACCCCTTCTTTACGTAACTTATCCAGTATTGCCTCAAGCTCGCCTTCATCAAGCGCATATAATTTTTGCGCTGGCTTCTTGCCGCGTGCTGGCGCATCGACTCGAAACAATGGAGGACGCGCCACATACACATGGTGATGCGCAATTAACGCAGGGAAATGTTTGAAGAAAAGTGTAAGCAACAATACTTGAATATGGGCGCCATCGACATCTGCGTCAGACAAAATGCAGATTTTTCCATAGCGCAAACCGGAGAGATCAGGGCTCTCTTTGGGACCATGCGGGTCAACACCTATCGCTACCGCGATGTCGTGTATCTCATTGTTAGCAAACAACCGATCACGCTCAGCTTCCCATGTATTGAGCACTTTGCCTCGCAGAGGCAAAATCGCCTGAAAATTTTTGTCACGCCCCATCTTGGCAGAACCACCCGCTGAATCCCCTTCAACTAAAAATAACTCGTTACGGGTGACATCAGTCGATTCACAATCGGTCAGCTTGCCTGGCAAAACAGCGACACCAGAGCTTTTACGTTTCTCAACTTTTTGCCCCGCACGGGTCCGCGCTTGCGCTTGCTTCACGACCAACTCGGCAAGCTTACGGCCGTATTCAACATGCTGATTAAGCCATAATTCAAGCGCTGGGCGCACGCATGAGGCAACTAACCGCACAGCGTCACGACTATTTAAACGCTCTTTGATTTGCCCTTGAAACTGCGGGTCTAATACTTTGGCTGAAAGTACAAACGAGGCGCGCGCGAAAACATCTTCCGGTAATAACTTAACGCCTTTGGGCAGAAGACTGTGCAACTCAATAAAACTCTTTACTGCTTGAAATAAGCCTTCGCGCAGCCCTGCTTCGTGCGTGCCCCCGGCAGGAGTGGGAATCAAATTGACATACGACTCACGAAGCAGCCCTCCTTCTTCGCTCCAAGCGACAGCCCAAGCGGCCCCCTCGCCTACCGCAAAACTTTCGTCACCCGCACCTGACTCAACAGCATGCTCACCCTCAAAAAGAGGGATCAACGGCTCGGTGCCATTTAATCCTTCTAGCAAATAACTACGTAAACCATCACGATATTGCCAGCGCTGTTGCTCGCCGCTTTTCTCAATTTCTAATACAACTTCAACACCAGGCAATAACACCGCTTTTGAACGTAAAAGCCGCTGTAGCTCACCCAACGGCAATTGAGCACTATCAAAATACTGCGCGTCCGGCCACACTTTGACACATGTGCCGTTTTTCTTATCGCCACGCGCGCTATCACGCACCGTGAGCGCTTGCGCTACCTCACCCTGTTTAAAACTAATTTGCGCAACCTTCCCTTCACGCCAAACTGTCACTTCAAGCTGTGTAGATAACGCATTCGTAACTGACACCCCGACCCCATGCAAGCCACCTGAAAAGGTATACGCGCCACCCGCAGCTTTATCGAACTTGCCTCCAGCATGTAAGCGCGTAAACACAAGCTCCACCACTGGCGCACCCTCCTCTGGATGCGCACCGAAAGGAATACCGCGTCCGTCATCGACGACGCTTACCGCACCTTCTCGATGCAAAGTCACCGTGATTCTCCGCGCGTAGCCTCCTAACGCTTCATCAGAAGCATTATCGATAACTTCCTGAATGATATGCAGCGGATTATCCGTACGCGTGTACATACCAGGCCGCTGTTTAACCGGCTCTAGTCCTTTGAGCACTTTAATAGACGCTTCGCTATACGATCGAGTAAGTTTTTTGGATGACATCGAGCTACACCTAAACTTATCCACGACAACTGTGGAAAACTGCGGGGATAAGCCGTTAAGTTTTGAAAAAAAGTGATAAAAAACAGGGCTATTGTTTGTCCGGCTTATATTTTAAGCAATGCGTCTGTACCGCTATAGTCTGCCGCGGTATTAAGCAAAGCCTGAATTAGACATCGGAAAAGAATACCTTTGTGTCAGCACAGTGCAAAAAAAAGGCATAAGGCCACCTTCGACTTCTCCAATCCTTGCTAAAACCTGCCATATCCCTAGCGGACAACACACCTATACAAAAAATTGGAGCATATACATAAATAATCTATAGGTGAAGCTAGCTTAAGAGCTAGCGATTCGTTCTTAAATATCTGGGGAGATGACAAGTACTTTCAGAGAAAAAACATCTAAGTCATTAACGCTCTATTAAGTGCGTATTTGAATTCCTGCGTTTGAGGGGCTATACCGCACTGTGAACACTTCAACTAAAAGTTCCTATCCAAAAAAGAGCCAATACATTTATGGCTCAAAAAGATTTACCCAAATCTAGCGGTTGCAGTGCTGTCGTACAGTTGAAATGGATCACTGCATCAAACTGCGCAGATAAATCTGCGCAGAAATAATGACTAACCATTTCACTGTGCGACAAATAGATCACGCCGATTATGCACTCAAGTCTCAATGCTGCAAACTCAGTATGCACGGCTTCGCTGCTACTGAGTGACAAAAACAAATTATCGCTACCTATCCTGATCGACTTGCAAATAGTTCATCAGCACGCATCAGCAAATTGATCACTTCTTGATCTTCAAGTTGCTCAAAATAACTGTAATAGCGACCCACTGCACCAAAAGGCTCAGGACAATAGAGGCAAACACCTTGATCGATCAGACCTAAAATACTCTCCCATACATCTAGCGGCGCAACCGGCGTGGCCACCAAGAGCGCAGCTATTTCAGTATTCGCTAATCCGCGCAAAGCCGCTTTCATCGTACTGCCAGTTGCAATGCCATCATCGACCACAATTGCAGTTCTTCCCTTCAAAGCAAGAGGCGATTTGCTGCCTCGGTATAGTTGACGGCGGCGCTCGATCTCTTCTAATTGTTGCTGCATCAGCACTTCCAGCTCAATATTTTTAAGTTTTAACGCATTAACTAAGCTTTCATTCCATACTACCTGATGGGCATTGCCATCGACGACAGCACCGAGCGCTAATTCAGGCATACCAGGCACCCCAATCTTTCTGACCAGCAAAATATCGAGCGGCACATGAAGAGATTGTGCGATTTCAAAGCCAATTGGCACTCCCCCTCGAGGCAGCGCCAACACAATAGGTTGATGCAAACGTAACTGAAATAATGCATTGGCTAGCTGTTTGCCTGCGTCACGCCTATTGTTAAATAGAGGTAAGTCTGCTGCTAGCATTGATTGCATTTAGTCTGAGTTTCTATCAGCGAGGCTAACCTGCTCAAACATTTGCTTAACATGATGAGCAAATCATCTAATGCCACCACGCCACATATTTTTTGCTGATCATCGAGAATCGGCGCGCGGCGTGCTTCACTGATTCGTGCCCAACACAGGTTAAAACCTCTTTTTGACAAATATCGCCTATTTTCATAAAACCCTCTTAAAGTTGCATTACGATTTTCATCGTTTTCCTCTTTTGTTTGAACGGAATAAAAATTGCAATAAATAGGAATTTTTCTGCGATCTGGATTTCCAAAATAAAACTAATTTTCTTAGATTGCAAAGTGATCTATGTCCATCAAGTTTCATGCGATGCAATTTTTCTGCATCCCTTGCTTTATTCAATACCTAAGCTTAAGACGCTTCATTTAATGAGAAGTCAATCATGAAAAGCAGCAAAGAGCGTCCAGCTAAAAAAAGAACAGCACATCCTCTCAATGCTTCTGTAAAGAGGCATTGGTCAAAGGAAGTAGGACAGAGCAGCCATGCGCTGGAGTTAGAAGCCAACATTTTTCAATCAACCGATCCCTTGCACATCGCCACTTCGCTAAAGCATTCAGCAGAAACAAGCCAACAACGCAAGGGAACTCCTCTGCAGTCAGCAATGTCGATGTTAAATTTTTATATCAATCGAGCAGGTAAAAACCTGTCAGATGAGAAAAGAGCAACGCTGGAACAAGCTAAAGATCAATTGCGTCGATTGTTTGGGCGTTCATAAAATGCTGCTGCACAAGTCAACAAAGCTTGCGTATAAGCGCCCCTTATCTCTTTAGGCTGATCCTGCAAAACTCAATCTCCATGATAAAATCGGGCTCACTTTGAAGATGCATTTTTCCTCTCTAAGCTGTCGTTTGCGAACAGCGAAAGCAAATACCATTAACAAAACTACCCCCGTAGTTCCTTTAACAAACTTATAAACAGGCCATTTAGAACCTGTCTACAAATTGCCTAACAGGCCGTCAGTCAGCAGAGGCCCTTAGTCAAGTAATCTTGTAACAACCTCTATCTTCATAGAGGCACATGAAGATTGCGAACACCGCCCAGGGTTTGATATATAGACAAATCACTGCTTTTTAGGCGATTTGCAAACAGGTTCTTAAAAAGTTGGCAAAGGTTGGAGATCTGAATGGCTGGTCACTCTAAATGGGCCAATATCAAACATAAAAAAGCCGCTGCAGACGCAAAGCGCGGCAAGATTTGGACACGCCTCATTAAAGAAATTACTGTCGCTGCGCGCTTAGGTGGAGGCGACGCAAATAGCAACCCACGCTTGCGCTTAGCGATTGACAAAGCAGCCGATGTGAATATGCCCAAAGATAATATTCAGAGGGCCATTGCACGAGGCACAGGCGAATTGGAAGGCGCTCACTATGAAGAGTTGCGCTATGAAGGTTATGGCCCATCTGGTGCTGCGGTAATCGTTGACTGTATGACTGATAATCGTACGCGCACAGTCGCTGAAGTTCGTCATGCTTTTGCTAAACACGGTGGCAATCTAGGACAAGATGGCTGTGTCGCGTTTATGTTCACTCACTGCGGCCAGCTGTTATTCGCACCAGATGTTTCTGAAGAAACACTAATGGAAATAGCGCTTAACGTTGGCGTTGACGATGTGATCAAAAACGATGACGGTAGCTTCGAGGTGATCTGCGCGCCTGCTGATTTCGAGGCAGTGAAGAATGAGTTTACTGCCGCAGGGTTAATCGCTGAAATCGCTGAAATTACGATGAAGCCGCAAAATGAAGTCAGCTTCACGGGTGAAGAAGCACTGAAGATGCAAAAACTGTTAGATGCGCTTGAAAACCTTGATGATGTGCAACAAGTGTTTAGCAATGTCGTGCTTGATGACGTTAGCTAGCGCTTGCAAGCAATCACAACGCTTTCCAGCAAAAAATTTAGCCCATAAAAATACGTTTGCCAAAACTATTTAGCGACCTCTTCTACGTTAGAGCTTGTTCGAACTTTCTAAGCAGGAAGCTATTGAAGACAGTGGATATGCATGCTGGGGCTCGTCCCCCACCTCAACCTACTAACATTTCCAAAAATTGTAGGTTGGGGTGACAAAGGAACCCCAACATGTACACCGCCAACCTTTATTTAAAATCTTTTGAAAAACCTAAAGCAAGCTTTTCAAAAGGTCATAAACAGGCTCTAAAAAAATACAGTAGATGAGGAACAAACCTTGGCAATAAATTCCTCACTTTGGAAATTACTATGAAATTACTTGTAGTCGGCTCAGGTGGCCGCGAGCACGCATTAGCGTGGAAACTTGCTCAATCAGGATTAGTACAACGCGTCTATGTGGCGCCAGGTAATGGGGGTACGGCTTCTGACAAGTATCTGTGCAATGTGCCGCTCAGTGATGCTGAGGCACTCGCTGATTTCGTAGAGAAAGAACAAATCGCATTTACTGTCGTTGGGCCAGAAGCACCACTGGCAAATGGCATAGTTGATCTATTTCGCGCACGCGGCCTCAAAATATTTGGCCCCACGCAAAAAGCCGCACAACTTGAAAGTTCAAAAGACTTTGCTAAAGCGTTTATGCAGCGGCACAACATTCCTACCGCAGAATATCAAAGCTTTTCAGATGCTGAAGCTGCGCATCAATATATAGAAACCAAAGGCGTCCCCATCGTGATCAAAGCAGATGGTTTGGCCTCAGGTAAAGGCGTCGTGGTCGCACAAAGCTTAGCGGAAGCACACGCTGCAGTTGATACATTGCTTGTTGAACGTCAGAAAGAAGACAGGAACGCTACTATCATTATCGAAGAGTTTCTCGATGGTGAAGAAGCCAGCTTTATAGTGATGGTAGATGGCAAGCATGTGCTGCCACTTGCTTCTAGCCAAGATCATAAACGACTACTGGATGGCGATGAAGGGCCAAACACAGGCGGTATGGGCGCTTACTCACCTGCGCCAATTGTCACCCCTCAATTACACGCGCGCGTGATGCGCGAAATTATCTTGCCGACCGTGCGCGGTATGGAAAGCGAAGGAAATCGCTACACGGGCTTTTTGTATGCAGGGTTAATGATTGATACGCACGGCAACCCGAAAGTGCTTGAATTTAATTGCCGCCTTGGCGACCCTGAAGCGCAAGTCATTATGGCTCGCTTGAAAAGCGATTTCTCCAAAATTCTAAACCAAGCAATCGCTGGCAAGCTCGACGAGACCCAAGCCGAATGGGATCGCCGTACCGCATTAGGCATCGTGCTGGCCGCCGGCGGTTACCCTCAAGCACCACAGCAAGGGGATGCTATCTCTGGCATTGCAGCAGCGACCGATGACACGATCACCTTCCATGCCGGCACCAAACTTGTCGATGAACAACTGGTAACAGCCGGTGGACGTGTGCTTTGTGTGGTTGGGTTAGCAGACTCAGTGCGCGGCGCCCAGTCAGCCGCTTATGCAGCAGTGAGTCAAATTAACTTTGAAAGTATGCAATATCGACGCGATATTGGCCATCGTGCGCTCAATCGCAAGCATTAAAAAAACGCTGAATAAATCGGGGGCAACAAATGCCATGGCTAGGCAGTGCATTAGTCCTGCCGTGGGGCAGTAATAGGTTATTTTGCTGCTTTTGCTCTCCATTTATTCTTGCTTTAAATCAAAACAAAATCAGTGAGCTAATGTTTAGCTTGCTTTTCTATACCTTCAGCACCTCCTGGCATTCGCCCTCTGGCACTTTCCTCCTTCCCTATTCCAGATTCCATTTATTTGCAATGAAGATCATCTGGCTTATTTACTGTAGAAAGAAAGCCACTGTAGAAAGAAAGCCAATCTGTCCAAGATTTTCAGCAAGTATTTTTATAAAATACCGCCTTCGACAGCTTAGGGAAGCTCTGCTAATCCATACTGACTCGGACAGCGCAGCAAGAAAGTTTGACGCTGATTCTGGGTTATTCATTCCTTCCTGAAGGACTTATCTTATTACCTGGACGCGATAGTGAAAAAATCAATTGATATTGCCGCCGTACGTAATTTTTTACTGGGTTTACAACAAAACATCGTGCAGACGTTAAGCCAGCTTGATGGACAATCTTTTATACATGATGCTTGGCAGCGACCTGATAACGAACCGCTTGCTGGCGATGGCCTATCATGCGTGATAGAGCGAGGCAATGTATTTGAGCGCGGTGGGGTTAACTTTTCTCACGTACGTGGCGATATGCTACCCAGTGCAGCCACGGCAGCGCGGCCTCATCTTGTAGGCCGCAGTTTTGAAGCACTTGGCGTCTCACTTGTATTACATCCACGAAATCCATATTGCCCAACCGTGCATATGAATGTACGCATGCTTGTTGCAACGGCTAAAGGGTCACTTGTTTCTGCGAGCGCGCAGCCGATCAGTGGAGATGCATACAAGCAAGGGGCAGCACAACATGTCCGCTGTGAAGATGCGAGTCTGTCTTCAGCTTCATACGGTGCAGCAGAAACTACCTCGGATGAACCCATCTTTTGGTTCGGCGGTGGTATGGATCTCACGCCTTACTATGGTTTTGCAGAAGACGCGCAGCATTTTCATCAAGTTTGTCATGATGCATTGATTCCTTTTGGGGCTGATTTATATCCACGCTTTAAACGCTGGTGCGACGAATACTTCTTTCTCAAACACCGCAATGAACCACGTGGTATTGGCGGTATTTTTTATGATGATTTCGCCGAACTTGGTTTTGAACGCGGTCTAGCTATGATGAAAAATGTGGGCGAAGCTTTTCTAAAAGCCTATCAACCTATTATCGAAAAACGCCGTGATGCAACTTTTGGAGAGCGTGAGCGAGAATTCCAATCTTACCGGCGTGGACGCTACGCTGAATTTAATCTGGTCTTAGATCGCGGCACCCAGTTTGGTTTGCAAAGCGGCGGGCGCACCGAATCGATTTTGATGTCCTTACCTCCAGTTGCTAACTGGCGTTACGATTGGAAACCAGAACCTAATTCACCCGAAGCGCAACTTTACACAGATTTTCTCGTAGCTCGTGATTGGATCTAACGTTCTATGCACATTGGCATTTTAGGCGGTACTTTTGATCCCATTCACGAAGGGCATTTAGTGTTAGCACGCCGTTTTTCTGAGCTATTACAGTTAACTCAGTTAGTTCTATTGCCAGCGGGTCAGCCCTGGCAAAAAAACAATATTTCGGATGCACGCCATCGGCTTATGATGACGCGCTTAGCTGCTAAAGAGTTGAAACTTGCTAACACGGCTGTGTGCGTGGCAACTGATGAAATCGAGCGCAGCGGCCCAACTTATACGATTGATACTCTTAGCGCATGGCGCCAACGTATTGGCCAACAGGCTTCGTTAACACTACTAATAGGTAATGATCAATTGTGCCAACTCAATACCTGGCATAATTGGCGCAATTTATTCGATTACGCTCACCTAGGCGTCGCATTACGACCAGGTTTCACGCTTACTTCAGCCTCTGCTGAAGTCGCAGCTGAAATCAAGATGCGCGCCAGCACTGCCACGGCTCTTCAGACACAACCGCATGGCCTTATTTTGCTAGATACGATGCTGACGCCGGATATTTCCTCAACACGTATTCGCCAGGTGACTTCGCACAGGCATCAGCAAAATCAAACGCAAAGTAAAACAACCTATAACATACCTCAGACGGTGTGGCGCTATATTCGTCGCTACCGCCTCTACCAAAATTAATTATGGATGATCTTCGTGAATTACAACGCGCTATTATTGACGGCCTCGAAGAGGTCAAAGCGCAAGACATTAAAGTATTTAATACAACTCACCTAACTGAACTATTTGACCGCATCATCGTAGCGAGCGGCACCTCGAATCGCCAGACAAGAGCACTCGCCTCTAGCGTACGCACCAAAGTTAAGGAAGCGGGCTTCGACGTTATCGGTACCGAAGGTGAAGAGCACGGTGAATGGGTACTGGTTGATTGCGGTGACGCTATCGTGCATATTTTGCAACCTGCGATACGGCAGCATTACAACCTGGAAGAAATTTGGGGTGATAAGCCTATAGATAGCAAATAAGTATTTGCTCACGGCTTGGCAAGACTGCAAATCGCAGTCTTTTAGCGTTTGAATGCTTGTGCGACACGATGAACGAAGAGATTTTAATTAATGTCACGCCACAAGAAACTCGTATTGCCGTTGTGCAAGATGGCTGCGTTCAGGAACTTCATATCGAACGTGCATCAACTTCAGGCGCAACAAATGAGCAAGGTCTAGTTGGCAATTTATACCTTGGTAAAGTTGTACGAGTGGTACCAGGGATACAGGCTGCCTTTTTCGACATTGGACTGACACGAACCGCTTTTTTACAGGCGACCGATTTTTGCCCCTCTCCTTTTTCTCAGCCAGCCTCCCCGAGCCAAGCATCAGTTCAGCTGCCTTCCCCAATTGAGCAATCGCTATCTGCCGGTCAAACGCTACTCGTACAAGTTATCAAAGATCCGCTCGGCACCAAAGGCGCTCGGCTTTCTACTCGCTTGAGTTTAGCGGGGCGTCACTTGGTTTATTTACCTCGTGAAACAATCATCGGGGTCTCTCAAAAAATCACTGATTTAGCGCAGCGCAATGCGTTGCACGCCCGCCTCAAAGCAATCGTTGCTCCGCACCATGCGGGTGGCTATTTGCTCCGAACCAATGCGGCATCGGCCACCGATGATGAGTTGACTGATGATATTCAATATCTACGTCAGCTATGGAAAACTATTAGTGAACAAGCGCAACGCTTACCAGCCCCTGCCCTGCTATACCAAGATATCAATTTAGCGCAACGCATACTACGTGATATCGCAGATCCCCATACTTCGCTAATTTCAGTCGATCACTTTAAAACCTTTGAACAGCTGAGCGAATTCGCCGATAGCTTCGCGCCGACGTTAAAAGCGAAATTGCATCACTACACGCAAGCCAAACCACTGTTTGAGCACTACGCTATCGAAGCTGATTGTCAACGAGCGTTGGAGAAACGCATAGATCTGAAGTCTGGTGGCTATTTGATCATTGAGCAAACAGAGGCAATGACCATCATTGATGTCAATACAGGAAATTGCACAAGCGAACGTAATAACACTCAAACGATCTTTACGACCAATTTAGAAGCCGCGCATGCGCTGGTACAGCAAATAAGACTGCGTAATCTAGGTGGCATTATTGTGGTTGATTTTATCGACATGACAGATCCAACCCATCGCAACGCTGTACTTACTACATTAAGAGAGGCACTTGCCAAAGATCGCGTGCCTTTTTCAGTGAGTTCTTTTTCTGCACTTGGGCTGGTTGAGATTACCCGCAAACGTACCCGTGCTTCGTTGAACGCCCTCCTTTGCGAAACTTGTCCAAGCTGCCACGGCACTGGACAAATCAAGACAAAGCAGACTATCTGCTACGAAATACTGCGAGACATGTTGCAAACGGCACGGCAACTTAATGCGGATGCGCTACGCATATTCGTTGCCCCTGATATCGCTGATATGCTGCTCACCGAGGAAGCAGCGCACCTGGCGCAGATGCAAGATTTAATCGGTAAAACAGTCTCCGTGCAAAGCGTTGCTCAGTTTCATCGAGAGCAATATGAGGTTGTGCCGTTTGCTCAAGAACATTAAAGGGAACGCATCTAAACCCTATTCAGGGTCTCAAAGAGGAGCGTTTTGGGAGGTAACTGGTAGTCAATAGTTGATACGCTGGTCGTGCTTTTTCATCAAATTCAGCATCGACAAGGCGTGAACTGGTTCTTAAACTTCACTGCGATTGAAGGCGATAGAGGTGTGCATATAACCCTTGCTGGCTGAGTAATTCAGCATGACTACCCTGTTCAACAATTTGCCCTGCATCCAACACGATAATGCGGTCTGCTCGCTCAATAGTAGAGAGTCGATGCGCAACAACGAGCGTCGTGCGGCCTTGCATTAAGGTTTCTAACGCAGCTTGCACGTGGCGCTCTGATTCGGCGTCAAGTGCAGAAGTGGCTTCATCTAAAATCAGGATGGGGGCGTTTTTATAAATGGCGCGAGCAATCGCTAGTCGCTGTCGCTGACCACCTGAGAGACGCATTCCATTTTTGCCCACTAAGGTATCCATTCCTTCAGGTAAGGCGGCAACCATTTCTTTTAGATAGGCACCCGCTAACGCCTGCTCCACTTTGCCCCGGTCGATCTCTTCTCCATCGCATTGACCATAAGCCACATTGGCTGCGATTGAATCATGAAACAGCACCACATCTTGGCCGACGAACGCAATCTGACGACGTAGATCGGCTAGCTGGTATTCATTGAGTGCCACATCGTCTAACAAAATCTGGCCGGCAGTCGGATCGAAGAAACGTGGCAATAGGCTAACCAAAGTAGATTTGCCACTGCCTGATGGCCCAACCAACGCGACCATTTCACCTGGCTCAATCAGGAGCGAGATACCTGCTAATGTAGGTAGTGATGGGGTAGTCGATGGCGGGGTAATCGTTTGGTCATTCAGCTCAAGGTAGCTAAAGTGCAACTGTCGAAATTCAATTTTGCCTCGTGCATGGTGCAAGGGTTGCGTTCCCCCTTTGGGCTCGATCATTGGTTCATCAATTAAACCAAAGATGAGTTCAGCCGCTGTTACTCCGCGCTGCAACGGTTGATTCACATCGATCAAATGTTTGAGTGGAGAAATAATGAGCAGCATCGACGTAACAAAAGCAACAAAACCTCCTACCGTAGTTTGATCAGCCGCCGATTGCAAAACAGCTAACGTAACCACAATCGCCAACGCAAACGAAGCAAGGAACTGCGTCAGTGGCTGCGCTAATCCGCCGAAAATGGTCATACGCATGGAATAGCCACGCAGACGACGGCTCATCTCAGTGAAGCGCTTTAGTTCATAAGGTTCACCATTGTGGACCTTAACGACTTTATACCCCCCTACCGTTTCTTCAACGATATATGACAATTCATTCGTCAGCATTTGGTGTTCACGGTTTAAACGCCGCAAACGTCGATTAATCCTGCTAACTAGCCAACCAATCACCGGCAAAATCATCGCAACCACTAAAGTAAGTCGCCAATTAAGATAGAGCAGATAGCCCAACAGAAAAATTACCGTCAGTGAGTCGCGTAACAACGTAATCATCACGTTAGTCAGCGCATTCAGCACTTGGCTAACTTCGAAAACGATCGCATTAATTAATGTGCTAGCCGTCTCTCGTTGAAAAAACGTCGCGCTCGCTTGCAGTACACGCTCAAACATCTGTAGCCGCAAAGTGAGCAAAATTTTATTTGACATCCAAGCCAGCAGATAATTAGACGCATATTGTGCCGCCCCGCGTACCAGCGCTAACCCAATCACGGCTAATGGAATCAATCGTTTGAGTTGTGAGGTATGATCTTTGGCGCCAAAACCCTGATCTAATAAAGGCTTAAGAAGCGCGGGAATACCCGCCTCACTCGCGGCAACCAAACCCATCGCCAAAATCGTACATAGTACTGCCCATAAATGTGGCTTCAAATAGCCCCATAGGCGCTTAAGTACGACGGATATTTCAGATGTTTTGGCAAGCGTAGAAAGAGAAGTCTGCGAAAGAGAGAACGATTTTTTCATGGCCTACGTTATATACTGCCCAGCGTTTATATGTTTGGAATGTAGGACCTGTTCATCATCTTTAAAAAAAGAGAGATGAAGGTGAAGAGGCTACATGTCGGGAGTTTCTTACTCCCCCTCAACATAGCCCTTTATCTCTTCTCTAATCTGCTTTTCTAAAGATAATGAACAGGTTCTGAGAAAACGCTGAATTCATCGAGAGCAATATATAAAGTTGCTCTCGATGAATTCAGCGCTTTTTTTCGGATTCGTTTTGATGATCAACAAGCTGTCTACAACATTACGGCCTAACCACTTCGCACGCGCACTGTTTGCCCCTGTTATGCCGGCAACAAACAGCACTCATCCGTCTGCTAGCTCATATCCGCTGGCTGCTGCACGTGCTTTTGCGCTCTTAGCGCTGTGGTCAGTACCATGCTCGACAGCATTGACGAATATTTCGGTGATCCTTTTTGCGATCGCTGCTTTATGCGCACCAGAAGTATGGCGTAATGCGCGCTCCATGTTGCGTCACCCAGTTAGCATTGCCGCTATTTTACTGCTACTCGCGCTCACACTTAGTTTGCTCTATAGCTTAGCGCCGTTGAACAAAAGCGTAGCATGGTGGGCCAAATACCGAAAATTGCTTTTTATTCCGTTGCTTATCCTCGTCTTTCAAGGAGCGGAGCTAGCAAATACAGCTCGCCGTGGATTATGCGTTATCTTAACTCTAGTGTTGTTACTGTCGGTCACCAATTATTTAGGATTCACCGAGATTGGCCCTTCATACAATGCAAGTAATCCAGAAACGCATGCTTGGGTTTTTAAAAATCGTATTACGGCAGGGCTCTTTTCTGCATTGCTATTTAATTTAGCGATGAGCGCAGCGCTCACTACCAAAAGGATACGCACGAAGATTTTCTACTATGGGCTAGCTTGGTTAGCGTTTGCAAATGTCTTCGTCATGCTACAAGGCCGCACGGGTCAACTGATAGTAACGCTGTTACTTCTTTATCAAGCCGTACGTTTTATTTGGCGTTATCGTGATAAAAAATTTTCTTCAAGCGTCCGCCTGTTGTTAATTGCGGTTTTACCTTGTGCATTACTCATTGGTTTTTCGATACAGACAAAAAACAATCGTCTGATGCAAATTACGGCAGAGATCCAGGGCTATCAACAGCGTAACGAAATGACTTCTTCTGGCATACGGCTTGAATGGTATCGTAAAAGCCTCTCTTTTTTCATGCAAAAGCCGATTCTGGGGCATGGGATAGGTGGATTACATCAAAAACTCGAAGCGCTAACGCAAACCGAACACTTTGACAAAGCCAAGGTCATAGCCAATCCCCATAATCAGTATCTTTCGTTTGCCGTTGAGTCAGGTTTAGTCGGTTTAGGTTTGTTTGTTAATCTTTTATTCCAAATCGCGCGCGCCACAGCAAAGCTGGCAGCGCCAGCACGGGAGCTACTGGGGGGTTGGCTTTTCATGTTTGCGCTCGGCTGCTTAGTCAACTCTTTATTGCTCGATTTTTCTGAAGGTTATTTATTTGTATTACTAAGCGGTATCTTGCTTGGGTGCACTCCGAAACCTCTTCATCATCCCGAGGACAACAGCACAATAAACTAAGCCTTCTTTTTTTCATCGGCTGCTAGTGTACTGTCTATATCAATATGCGTTGCCTTAGAACCTGTTCATAATCCCAAAGAAGAGTGTTTTGTGAGCTTATACAAGCCTCTAAGTCGCTTTTTTAAAAGATTATGGACAGGTTCTTAGAAATTAGGCAGAGTTTTTTTTACTCTGTAGAATCACAACCTGAAAAAATTCTACTCAGTGGAGCAAAATGTTGAGCCGTGCCAGTCTAAGTCTGATTATTGTTGCCCTAAACGAAATAGAAGATATTCGAGATTGCATTGAGTCAGTCAAAGGTTTAGCTGATGAAGTCATTGTGTTTGATTGCGGCAGCACAGATGGCACACCCGATCTGTGCCGCAGCCTCGGTGCACGTGTATTTGAAACCGATTGGCCCGGAGACGGCCCACAAAAGAATCGGGCATTAGATCAAGCGACAAGCGACTGGGTGCTTTGTCTTGATGCAGACGAACGAGTCAGCGCTGAGTTACGTGCTGAAATTGAGCATATTTTGACGCTCAGCCACACGGATGCAGCTTATGAAACACCTCGGCGATCTAGCTTTTGCGGTCGTTTTATGAAGCATTCTGGCTGGTGGCCAGACTATGTCAAACGTTTCTTTAAACGTGACAGTGCGCGTTTTTGCGACGCACATGTTCACCCTAGCCTAATTGTTCAAGGGAAGATGAGCAAACTTAAAGGGCCTATCATTCATATCTCTATCCCGGATTTGCACGATTCATTGGATAAAACCAATCGTTATTCCAGCACCAGCGCTCAAATGCTGTTCGAGCGTGGCAAGCAAGCCTCGTTGCGTAAAGCCATTGGACATGGATTGTGGGCATTCATCCGCACTTATTTTATTCGTCTAGGTTTTTTAGATGGGAAAGAAGGACTCATGCTTGCGATTGCCAATGCGGAAGTCTCTTATTATCGTTATGCGAAGTTAATGCTTATGCAGCGGCAGCTAAATAAGCCAAAGTAAATAAAGCATATTAAGAAGGACAATACAGTTTGTATTGCCCCTCGGGCCTAAGCACAGTAGTCAGCGTCAGATCAGACATTCCAGACATCACTCCCGCCATAATTTCATCATCGCCCTTCTCTGCGATGTCTTCGTCTACTGCCTTAGACTTGATAAATTAACTTTCCTCCTCTTCATCTTAGGCAACAAATGATCTTTATTCTGAGTCAAGTCCAATTTAATCCACTCGCTAGGGCGTGTCTTCAATTAAATGTGACTTGCCTCAGGCATAAAGCCGAGATGCTCTAACGTAAGCGCTACACTTTGCGCGATCTGTTGCTACGTTTTCTCTGGCACAGTCTCACCCGTACGCTGCCAGCAGTACCAGTCAATTTCTCCGATTTCAAATTCAATAGGTAAGGCAAGCTGTTTGAACACAGGTAGAACAGCTTCACATATTGTTGAGCCAATGCCAATGCCATCGCCTGGCAAGACAAGTAGTTTTTTCATAGTCTATGAATCACAAAACAGAAAAAATAAACAGATGCTCGAAGCAATTAAAGAATGCAGAGATAATAAAAAAATAAACTGAATAAGATAATTTTATAGATTTAGTTTTTTCAAATGCACAGTATTTACGAGTTCGGATATTGAACCGCATCAACCGGGGTGTATAGCAAAGTAGCAGCTTTAAGCTTCTTAGATTTATCTAAATTCCGCGAAATGATGGCACGTGAAAATCAGGCTTTGACAATCTTAATTTCAAATTTATATTTATCTTGGGTAGATTTAAGACTTTGTTTTATGTATAACAGGTCTTTTCTTATTGTTTTTATCATAAATGTATGATTTTTCTTGGGGGATAGTCGCATGTCAAGCACCGTATTATCAGGAGGCAGCTTCTCAGGACTTTATTATATGAACTCTGTGCTGCAAACGATTTTTACATCTGCCCTGATGGAAAGAACTTACTTTGGATGTAAAAACGATAGGCCCCAGGCTAATTGGAAACGACCTACGGATTTTTGTGAAAATTTGTTTCCAGTGAAAGAAGTTGTAACTGAGCCTGATGTGTCTCATAAAAAATTTTTTGTTTCGCAAGATGAAAGTGCAGCTGGGCTCGCTAAATCATTGATCAATGATTATCCAAAGATCACTTTACTTGAGTTTGCCATTTCACAGCACAATTACAAAGCAGTTCAGGCGATGCTCAAAAAGTACATCCATGAGAATAATACGCCGGATAACCTGAGCGAATATTCTTCAGAAGCAGGCAAATCGCTTAGCTCACTAGAGAAACGGTATGTAAACAGCGTCCGTATACTGTACCAAGCATTTGCGCAGTACAGTGATGAAGAAATTCCTCTTTTAATTAAATTATGTGCACAGGCGCTTGATGATTTAAACGCAGCCAAGTCATGCAGCTCACTAAGAAATCAGTACATAAACAATCTAAAATTACTTTGCTCCGCCTTTGGGCGGTACAGTAATCAAGCTGTTCAAGCATTGATTAAAAAATGTGGGGACATATTTGGTGCTGGTGATAGGGCAGAAGAAAGTGTGAGCGATACCCCTCAACTGGATGATTCATCAATAGAACCCTCGACATACTCAGTCTATTTGGCATTGTTGCGCTCTAAATTATTAGACTATAGAGGAGCGCCTAGCGCAAAAGTACAGTCTTTAATAAAAGCCTGCGCATATGCATTAGAAACGCAAGGTGAAAAAGTTATATTACCCAAACACGTCAATGAATCACTTGAGAGATATTCGAAGAACTTATCTCTACTGAGTACGGCGCTTTTTCAAAAAAATGACTTAGCGATTCAGGCATTGAGTGAAATTTGTATAGATGATCGTTTTATTGACTGGTGCACATACGACTTGAACAGGGAAGAGAATAAGAGTTTAAGCCCAGAAAATATAGCTGAAAGACGTATGCTAGCCATCAGAGAGCAATATGAAAATGATTTAAATTTGCTTGAATTCATCGAGTCCAAACAATATTACAAGTTACTTCCAACTTTGACCGAAATTAATATCGATATAAGTGGCAGAAGTATGTTGCACATCGCGGCTGCGCAAGGAGATCTTAAAACCGTTGAAACTTTACTTAAACACGGGGTGAAAAGCAGCTTATTGGATAAAATGGAAATGACCCCTTTGCATTACGCTGCTAAGTTTGGCCACTATGAAGTGTTGATCGCTTTACTTGAAGGAAATGGCGGTAAAGAAATAGACCTGCTGAATATAAAGAAAGAAACGCCTTTATTGCTAGCGACTGAGTCTGGGCATGATGCAATAGTTAAGCTTTTAGTAAATAGAGGCGCAAACATAACACTAACAAATGCTTCTGGAGAAACTCCATATGCCATTGCTACCTCTCACTTAAAGCGTGACCAATTTAATTATCTCCTCGATTCAGGGCATCGCAGAATTGCAGACTTTTTACGGCGTAGGTCGAAACAACCATTGCAAAATCTGGCCGCAACAACACCAAAGTCCCCAGAATTGCAGCCATATGCGTAACGCTTTTGCGCATATACGTAAGAATGACAGGCAACCTGTCAAGCATAGAAATCCATAGAAACTGTCCAGCGCAGGATGCCTAGTTAAAGGAGTTTAAGATATCCGTTAAGGGTATAAATAGTCAGTCATCTATAAATTGGTATAGCGTAGATGAAACAAAAGTGTATCAAAAATATATTGTTGACCAAATTAAGGCGTTGCAAGGGCAGGTTGCTATGCTTATTTCTTACTTACAAAAATGCTCTACTTGAAGAAAGGGGCAACCAGCTAGAGAAAAGCACACTAAATCGCGACATATTTTGTTTAGGGTAGTGAATGAAAAATTGTAGTGTCGAGCACTCTCTCCGATATCTTCACAGATATAGATAGGGTTAAATGTCATTGGTTCAGATAAGCCCTATAGCAGCTTAAACAAGAGGAAGGTCATTCCTAGCAACATAATCTCGACCTATCTCTAAAAATTAAATAAATATTTTTTAATTTTTTATAGGGTATTTATCGTGAGAAAAAAGCTAAATGAAATTCGTTTCAAGTGAGCAATGCTCAAGATAAAACTTGATTCTTCATGGAAGATATTTCCTATTTTCTCTATGAAGCTCAACCATAATCCAGATGACCTTATGTCAAACTGAGATTATTAATAACAAATTTCAACCGTGCCGTTAGCATATTCATTTTTGAGTAAGGCTAGCAAATCATCAGATGGCCTGATTCGCCAACTGTCCCCCAACAAAAACTCACTCTCAGCGACGCCATTACGGTAATAAATTTGTACAGGCAATGTGCTGTGCTCCACACTGCTTTGCGCTTGTGCATCTTGAATAACTTTTTGAGATATAGGATAGCTAGCTGCTGACTGATCAAGGTCAGTATTATTTTCATGACTTTGATATTGTTTTAGCAATTTGCTAAGTTTTTGCGCATCTGTCTGACCGTAAAGCGACAAGCGCAAAGCACGCGCAAAACGGCTACGAGCACTTTCTAGATTCATCACCATCGATGCAGAGAGGCGCACGCCTCCTGAAAAACTATCGTAGCGTGCATTGCCTTGCACAATCAAAAGCTCATCTTCTTTAAGAAAACGTTTATAAGCCTCAAATTGCTCATGGAAGATACTGACTTCGCATTGGCTGCTTGTATCGTCAAGCAGCACAATCATTATTTTGCCACGCTGTGTCATTTGGGTACGCAGCCCCACTATCACACCGGCTACGAGCTTATCTCTACCCTCTTTTAAATCAGCCAACGACTGTTTAACAAAGCGGCGTACTTCCGTTTGATATGCATTAAACGGATGTCCTGATAAATAAAAACCGAGCGCGACCTTTTCTTCCTGCAACTTACGCTTGTCATCCCAGGGCAGCTCTTTAATACGCTCACAGGCATACATCAACGCATTGTCGCTTGCGCTATCGTCTTCAAATAGACCGCCTTGTAGCGCATTCGCATTGGCTTGTTCAGCCGCTTCGATAATAAAAGGCAAGCTCGCTAATAATTGAGCGCGATGCGGGTCGATTGAATCAAATGCACCCGCACGAATTAGCGCTTCCATTGCGCGGCGATTGACGACACGGCGATCAATACGGGTGCAGAAATCCAGTAAATCAGTAAAAGGCTTTTCTTTGCGTGCACGTACAATCTCTTCAATTGCATTCTGTCCACTGCCCTTAATAGCGCCTAAGCCATAACGAATTTTTTTGACCGGCTTACCGTCGGTTTGTACTACTGGCTCAAAGTAATAAGCTGATTGATTGATATCCGGCGGTAAAACGTTAAGATCATTCGCCAAACAATCTTCAAAAAGAATTTTGACCTTGTCCGTATCATCCATCGCCAAGCTCATGTTGGCTGCCATAAAGGCTGCGGGATGGTGTGCTTTTAACCAAGCAGTGTAATAAGCCAATAATGCGTAGGCAGCCGCATGCGATTTATTAAAACCGTAGCCGGCAAATTTCTCCATTAAGTCGAAAATTTCTTCTGCTTTCTCGCCACTCAATCCATTTTTTGCCGCGCCCTCACGGAATAACGCACGATGCTTAGCCATTTCCTCAGGCTTTTTCTTACCCATCGCGCGGCGCAATAAATCAGCGCCACCCAGCGAGTAGCCGCCGATAATCTGTGCCATCTGCATCACCTGCTCTTGGTAGACCATAATTCCATAGGTCTCTTTGAGCACGGCTTCTACTCGCACATCGGGATAATCAACTTTTTCACGCCCATGCTTACGCGCGCAAAAACTCGGAATCAGATCCATTGGCCCCGGACGATATAACGCGACCAACGCAATAATGTCTTCGAAGCGATCTGGCTGTGCGTCTTTCAGCATGCCTTGCATGCCGCGACTTTCAAACTGGAATACCGCAACCGTATTGGCTTTTTTTAAGATCATGAAGGCGGCTGGATCATTTAACGGTATTTGCTCTACCGACCAATCGGTTTGCGCTGGATTCAATAGATGAATATAACGCTGCGCCCAATTCAGAATCGTTAACGTCGTTAAGCCAAGGAAGTCAAATTTCAATAGGCCAATCGCTTCGACATCATCTTTATCGTATTGACTGATGATGCCGCCTTCATCGCTCTGCGTATATAACGGACAAAAGTCAGTCAATTTGCCCGGCGCAATTAAAACTCCTCCCGCATGCATCCCTACATTGCGAGAAAGACCTTCAACGCGCTGCGCTAACGTCAGCAGCTGTTTGACTTCTTCTTCGTTTTCAAAACGCTCAGCAAGCAATGGCTCTTCTTTCAGCGCGTCGCTAATGGTGACGAGCTTGCCTGGCCTAAAAGGAATGAGCTTAGCAATGCCATCGGTAAAGTTATAGCCTAAGTCAAGCACGCGGCCTACATCTCGCACCGCCGCTTTCGCGGCCATCGTGCCAAAGGTTGCAATTTGCGAGACTGCCTGCGCACCATATTTACTTCTTACATATTGAATGACGCGATCGCGCCCATGCTGACAAAAATCGATATCAAAGTCTGGCATCGACACGCGCTCTGGATTCAGAAACCGCTCGAACAGCAAGTTGTAATGCAAAGGGTCTAGGTCAGTAATACCAAGGGCAAAAGCAACCAAAGAACCTGCTCCTGAGCCCCGCCCTGGGCCAACTGGCACCCCATTATTTTTGGCCCAGTTAATAAAGTCAGCGACGATTAAGAAATAGCCAGGAAAGCCCATTTCAATGATCGTCTTACATTCAAACTCAAGGCGTTGATAATAAGCTGGCCGTTGCCGTTCACGCTCAGTTGAATCGGTAAATAGCTGCTCAAGCCGTTTTTCAAGTCCCGCTTTAGATTGTTCTAACAGATAAGCATCCAGCGACATCCCATCGGGTGTTGGGAATAATGGCAATTTGGCTTTGCCCAACTCCAACGTGAGATTACAACGTTTGGCAATCTCCACCGTATTCGCAAGCGCTGAAGGAATATCGGCAAATTTTTCAGCCATCTGTGCTTGCGTCAGAAAAAATTGCTCAGTGGTAAAACGTTTTTGTCGGCGCGGGTTCGCCAAAATATCGCCTTGAGAGATACACACACGCACTTCGTGCGCGGTGAAATCATCATCCGTCATAAATTGCACGGGATGCGTTGCCACGACTGGCAATTGCAACTCTGCAGCAAGCTTTAGCGCTTGTTGAATATAAGCCGCTTCGCCAGACTGCCCAGCACGTTGTAATTCAACGTAAAAAGCGCCAGAGAAAACGCTTGCCCAACGCTGCGCATGGCTTTTTGCAAGTGCTGGCTTACCAATCGAAAAAGCTTGCCCAATATCTCCCATGAGTGCACCGGACAACGCCAGCAGACCCGTTGCAAAGCCTTCTTCAAACCATTGCGCATCGATTTCAGCTCGCCCTTTATATTGATTTGTTAACCAAGCCCGGGTTAATAGCTCACATAAATTAAGATAGCCTTCCCAATTACGCACCAGCAGCAATAGCCTTGAGGGTTTATCACGATTTGACGGGTTACTAATCCATACATCGCAACCAACTATCGGCTTCACGCCATAACGGCGCGCTTCCTGATAAAACTTTATTAGACCAAAGGTATTACTCAAATCAGTTAACGCTAATGCGCCCTGCCCATCTTGCGCGGCAGCTTGCACGACATTGTCAAGCCGAACTGTGCCATCAACAATTGAATATTCAGAATGTAAACGGAGATGAATAAAACTAGGGCTGGGCATAGCGACGAAGCAATATTAAGAAGGAGGGTAACTATTTATAAAGAGATCGTGAGTAAGCTGCTAAGAGCCTGCTCATGAGCTTTAAACTAAAAGACAATAGAGAATAGAGCCTATTTCCGATCTCTCAAAAGAAAAATATTAGGGTTATGCGGCGCGCATGATGGAGTCCGGTCATCACCCTAACCTACAATTTTGTTTTTTCGTGGTTGAAGTGAGGAAAAAACCCCAACGTGTATGCCTCATAGCCTTCCTATCTCTTCTTTTAGGCAAAGATGAATAGGCTCTTATTAATCCGCTTGCTGGCCTCGACTAGGCCCACCGCCAAGCAACACAGCCAAAGGTCGTTTTCTAGCCGTTCTGAGCAAGTCACCCGCCTTCATTTGCTGACTAACCGGATGCTTACTTTCCAGCGCATTCACAGGCTTTGCTGCAGCCGAAGAAGGTACATAAGGCTTGGTAAAAAAATCATCCTGAGGTGGGGATATGAGACGAGGACGGCTTGCTGATGAGCGAGCCGCCGCGCGTGGTGCGTTGATCACTAGCATTTCTTGATCAAGCGTACGCTCGATCAATTTTTCAATACCAGCCAACTGTTTTTGCTCACTCGGGCTGCACAGCGAAAGTGCTTCACCTGAAGCGCCAGCGCGACCAGTGCGGCCAATTCGGTGGACATAATCTTCCGCATTAAACGGCAAATCAAAATTAATCACGGCTGGCAGTTCAGCAATATCTAACCCACGTGCAGCAACATCTGTTGCCACTAGCACTTTGACTGCCTTATTTTTGAACAGCTCAAGCGTTTGCATCCGCTCAATCTGGGTTTTGTCGCCATGAATCGCCAACGCTGGCAAACCATCTCTATCAAGTTGTCGTGTCAGTCGGCTTGCGCCCATTTTGCTATTGCAAAACACAATCACCTGTTGCAGATCGAATTTTTGAATTAACTGCATCACCGCCATGGGCTTATCAGTTTCAGCAACTTTATATACCCGCTGGCGCACATTCGTTGCAGTAGCGTTACGATGAGCGATTTCAATTTTCACGGGTTCGTGCAAATAGCTGCGCGCAAGTTTAGTAATTTCATTGGAAAAAGTTGCCGAAAAAAGCAAAGTCTGTCGCGTGCTAGGCAAAATATCGATAATGCGCTGCAGAGCAGGCAAAAAGCCCATATCTAACATACGATCAGCTTCATCAAGCACCAGCATTTGCACTTGGCTTAGCTGTGTATTTTTCTGTTCCAAATGATCGAGCAAACGACCTGGGGTAGCAATTAATACTTCAGCACCGCGTCGTAATTTTTCAGCCTGCGGCACAATATCTACCCCGCCAAAGATCGCTGCACTACGTAACGACGTGTATTGCGCATAAGTGTGCAAATTGGCCGCTACTTGATCGGCCAGCTCGCGCGTTGGCGTAAGCACTAGCGCGCGCACTGGGTGGCGCGCAGGCGAAACGCTTGTGTTAGCAAATGGCAACAAGCGCTGAATCATAGGTAAACAAAAGCTCGCCGTCTTGCCCGTTCCCGTCTGCGCTGCGCCCAACACATCTTTACCGGCTAATACCAAAGGGATGGTTTGCGCCTGAATCGGTGTGGGCACCGTATAGCCTTGCTTTTCAATCGCTTGCAAAATTTCCGGATATAAACCGAGGCTATTAAAATTAGGGGTTGCTAGCGCTTCGCTGGCGTCATTGACAGAGGATTCGGACATAGCGTCATTCGCTCAAAAAGAATAAATAAAATGCTGAAATACAGTAACGATGCTATCTCAGGCGATGAGATAGTCCATTGATTTTTCACCAGATAAATACCGGGGATAGTGCACTTTAACAAAAAAATGACGCGGCTGAATGTTTAAGCCATTTCTTCCTCTTTAAGCCCCTCCCTTCCTCCTGCTAAATAATTGCTATAAGAAACACAAATTTAAAGCAAATCATTCCAGATAAAAATTAGCCAAACAGACGGTTACCCATAACACCAACGTCATTGCTATAATTCGCGTTTCCTCGGGTGATTAGCTCAGTGGTAGAGCACTACCTTCACACGGTAGGGGTCACTGGTTCAATCCCAGTATCACCCACCAGCGTTATTCTATGAAATAATCGCAAAACTATTGGGGCCGACCTGGTTTCGACGTGGGTAGGAAGCAATTCAGTGCATACCGAGGACCCGTTATCTCGTTAATCAATGGGAAATTAAAGTAACTGCAAACGAAAGCAATTACGCTGTAGCTGCTTAAATGCGGCTCCCTCGCAACAGGCTCTCTGATGGGCTTGGGTTTCGGGGCCTTCTTTCGCAAGGGAGGAGATCTTGAGCCAGCGAGGTCATTTACATCAGATCGCCTCAGGCTGAGTTGCGCAGCTTGAGGTTAAATTCAGCAACTCGCCATCCCAAAGCGTGTTCGTCCGCGTTGTGGTGGTTAAAGCAAACGACGAAACTAAGTATGTAGAACTGGTTGTAGAGTGCTTGCGGACGCGGGTTCAATTCCCGCCGGCTCCACCAATAATTCTCTTATATTACAGCCACTTATCAGCCTAAGTTGCTTTGCTTGGGACAAATTTGGGGCAAATTGGCTCTAACGCTAAGGCTTGACTCAAGCCGTGCCATTTCTAAGTCGTTTTGTGCACCGTCTAGCCATTTTGCGTAGGTGCGTAGGAACACTTCAACACTGTGGCCTAATTGCTTCGCGCAATAAGCAGGGGCCATGCCAGCCATCAGCATCATCGTGGCATAGGTATGCCGCATATTGTAGGGACGGCGGTAACGAATGTTAAGGCGTTCGAGGCAAGGCACCCAATAATCGTGCCAAAAGTCCCACTGCTCATCCAGCCAGGGTTCGCCGTCCTGAGGATTAAGCCATACATGCTCGCCAAGTATTCGGCTGTGTTTAGCTTGACGATTAATCGCTCTTAATGCGTAACTGTTTAATTGCACCTCACGCACTACGTGGGTTTTGGTGCGCTTCTTCTGTTTGCCCCGCACTATTACTTCTCTGACGGTCAGCGTTTTGCTATGAAGATCAACATTGGGCCATCGCTGACCGCATACTTCTGAAGTGCGTAGACCAGTAAAGAACCACGCCTCGACCATGTTATAAATAGGCTCAGGATAATGTTTTGCCATGTCGGCAATGATCGCCTCGGCTTCCTCAAGGCTGAACGGGTCGGGCGGCGGTTTTTGGTGTTTGGCGAGCGGTACTTGGTCAGCGGGATTCTTGCTGATGACTCCATCTGCCACAGCTAGGTCGAGCGCTTGGCGCATGATCGACATGTGATTGTTTATCGTCTTGCCACTTACATCGGCCCGCTGTGCAATGGCCGTTAGCAGATGACTGGACTTAAGCGCTCTGAGTGCCAGCGTACCTACGACCGTCTTTTTTTCCGTGTCAGCGATAGCGGCGGTGTTCCAAAATTTAATTATGCTCTCGTAGCCCTTCTTGGTTGAGTCCTCAATACTCTTCGTATTCAGCCATTTGTCGAGCCAACTTTTCACCGTCAGCGGGTCGCTAACCCTACTTTTAGTAGGCTTATTTTTAGTGGCTTCATTTTCAGGGAAATATTCGGCCATACTAAATGTACCGTGCCGTATCCGATCACGAATTTCTTGTGCGATACGTTGCGCATATTTCATGTTTGCTGCTGTAGGCAACATCGGTTGATCATCAAGCTTTAATAATTTACGCTCTCGCTTGCGCTTGAAAGTAAATGACAATCTGATGGCGTTACCATGAACTTCTACACCATTCCCTTTTCTACCCATTTATCATAATCCTTCATTGATATAAAAATTCCTTTGTCTGGTGAGCGTCGGTATTCTCGGCCTTCAATCCATTTTCCATCCTCAATTTTGCGTCTGATGGCTTTCTCCGATAGTCCTGTTAAGAAGGCGGCCAGATCTACGGTAACGTAGGAGGCAGCAGCCACCTGAATAACTGTTTTGTGTGCGGTTGTTTCCTCCTCATCCATGCATTGGACAGAATGATGGAATCTCCTCCTGTTCACGCTTTTCTCCTTTCTATTGCTTCAAGTCATAAACCTTGCACCTCACACTTAGATTTGCGACGGGCTATAACCAATTCGTCCATCACGTTAAGGGAGGTTGTAGATGAACACTAAGCGGCTATGCTGTTTTTTTGCTTGCGTCACACTACCGTTTTTGAGGCATCGCCTTAAGTGCATCCAGAATTAGAGCTGTATTAATTGCGCTATCTTTGGCTCAAACGGAATTACTAAAGGCTAGATTTGCTCAAACTCGGTTCGGCGCTGGCGGTAGATCAAAGACAATTCTTCACGATGTGCCGAATTTTCCACTTCGCTAATTAGATCGGCGGCTGCATCAAGCAAATCAATGTCGCCTGCTTTGTGTAATTGGTCAGATATTTGGTTAAAAGAGACGCCGCATGCTTGCGGTCGGTTGCCTTGTTCAAGCTCGCGTAACATGTCGTCTTGCTGATCTACGCTGTTTGTTTTTTGTGCCGTTTCTAGCTGTTTTCGAGCTTTAGCTTTGACAGAATTTGTTCTGGATGCGGTTGTGGTTTGCGCGGTGGTTTCTTCCTCGATTACATCGAACCAGTCAGTGGGGGTGCTCATGCCATCGCGTAGACTGGCGTAAATCTTCTTGAGGCTAACGACTTGTGCTGGTTGGATGGCATCGATGCGGCGTTGAATGCGCTTTTCTATTTGTTCTTTAGTGACGTCTAACTTTTCAAAAGCAGTTACCATTTTTTGCATGGCCTCTGATGAGGTGTCTGCCTTAGCGCGCATAGTGATCTCACATTGCGCTACTGCCGCTTCGGTTACGTCGCCAGGAATAACGGCCAAGATGCAGGAACGTAATCGCCTCGCCCCTTGATTAGCAACTAACTCATAAATTTCACGTGGGTCTTCTAGTTTGTATGAGCCTGTCTTTTTATAACGAAGGTGAGGCACTTGAAATGTTACCTCTCGGCGGGTATTGGTCTCAACGTCCCAAGCATAAGCTTGTACTGTTGACTCACCGTTGACTTGATCTAATTCTCGAATCCCAAATTGCACGTTACCCCATGCTTGAGCCATCGCCTCAGCAAGTCTAATTGATGGGCCGCTAATGTTAGACCCACCTTTTGCGTAGGTATACACGGCGGCATCTGCTAAGCTTGGGCGAGTGCAGGCATTCAATATCCTATCCATCGCATCGATAGGGTCGCGTGGATTCATCCGCGCGACCATCATGGCTGCCTGAACTTCGGCGATTGCGCGTTGTTGGTCTGTTTGGGCGATAGCGTTGACACTCGCGCGAGCTTGAACCGTAGAGGTGGCTGCAAAGGGGTTAGCAGTGACGACTCCATTCATTGATTTACTCCTTGATTGTGCTAAAACGGGCATCGATATAGTTGGTAGCCTCGACGGTATAAGGCTTCTTCTGAATTAACTTGCGGCGGAATACTTTGTTGCCATCCAGCTTTAGAACGGCAGCATCGCCCATGAAAGCCAGAAGATGATTTTTTGCTGCTTCTGCGGCTTTTTCGTATTCACTAGCTCGCTTCGCGGCATCTTCTGCGACCTTGGCCCAATGCAGAATCATTTCATCGGCTTCAACTGTTGCGCCGTTGGTGCCTGGGTATAAGCGTTTGAACATCGGCAACGTTGTAGCATGATCGAATTCTGGTTCAGGAGGCACACCGGCTAGAACGTGCTTGTGCCAAAAGTCATGAGCTGTATCGATAATCAGTTCGTCCATTTCTAGGTCGCGCTCCATCGGGTAGATACGCAGATCATCGCCGCCAAAGTAGGCCGCTACGTCAAATGCCGGGTAGTCAAGAACCAACATGTAATGATGAATTTGCGGAACGTAATATTCAGCAATGGCATCTGGCTGACCGTCCTTGCCCCACAAATAGCCCATACGTGGACTAACATTTTTGATCTCCAGTCCTTTCGGGATACCGACAAAATCGCGATCAATATGGGCGATCAAAAAATCGTGTTTAGGGTGACGTAACGTTCTGTTCACTCGACGCAGTTTTCTACCTGTGCGTTCTGAAACCATCGCCGCAATGACCTGTTCCATGACTCGGCCCGCTTTTGTCCGACTGTTGTCGGGTTGTGGTTCGATTTCTCCGCGCTTCAGTAAATAAAGTTCGAGCTTGGTAGAAAATTCATTGATACCAAACAAAGTTGCTACATCACTCCCGCCCAGGCCGGTTTGCCTTGCTTTTAAAAAAGCGTCATTTGAATTATTCATAGCTTGTTAGTTCTCAGTCTTCGCCACAGCAGTAACAACCCCAGGCATGGCAGCGTGGACAGATATTTTCTTTAATCTCGCGCTCAGCCTTTTGTTGTGCTTTATGTTCCCAATATGCATTTACCAAATTGGCAAGTACTTTCCCTGCCTCTTCGTATTTGCTGACTTTGAGCGAGGCAGCAATAGCTGTAATGTCGATCTCGCCGATTGCCTCTAAAAGGTTATCGATCAAGAAGGGGTGGTAGTCGCCTCCCTCGGCAAGTAATGCCTTTTGCCTCGATTCGAGGGCCTCTTGCCAAAGATCTTCTTTGTCAACTTGTGCGAGGTAATGCTTCAGATCAACCGTGATCACGCATGGAGTGTGATAAATGTTCATAGCGTCACTTTGGCGAGATTCCAGGCTTTGCGAATGCCATAGCCACGACCAGTGCTGGCATCTATCGCTTTGCCGAGTATGGCCTTACTATTCGATGGCACGTGCTTAATTTCTAGGTGAGTAGCTGCCCAAAACGCCGGACGATCGAACAATTTGCCAAGGCTTGAGGCGCGGATGATGAAAGAGGGCATATCATTTCCTTAATTAGGATTGCTAAGTTCTAGGAGCGATAGGTACAACTTGCTTATTCACGGAACTTAGTTAGATGCTGGCAAAGGTTTAGCTCAGTTTGCTTACCTTGTTCATAGCCTTGTTCCCAAGTTTGAATATCGACATTTTGTTGGGCGGTGATTTGCTCGGATTCAGGCTCATCGCGTGCAGCGAGACACAGCGCAATCAAGATAATGAGAAAACCTAGGGCTGTACTCAGTTTTGGATGTTTCTCGATGAACCGTTCAAGAAATGAAGTACGATTGGCTGACGAAGGAGAGGGACTCATTTTTCCTCCTGTGTCGAGGGTTCTTTAACTTCTTCAAACTCGTATTGATCGTTGAGTCGGTATAGCGTGTCCGGCTTTAATCCGCACTCTCCGATATAGCCAGCTTTGGTACGGTAGCGATTGGCTTCCCTATCCCAATAGCGAATATGGATTTCGCCTTTTTCTCCAGCACGTGCAACCCCACCCATATCTGCCCATGCGATACTCTGGACTCCGCCGGATGCTAGGCCATGACGGCCTGCGAAAGCTTTACCTTGCGTGCCTGCTACTGCATTTCCGCCGTACATCGTTACGAACAATCCAAAGTCGCCCGCTACAGCTGTGCCATGTTTGTTTGCCACAGCCATGTCACGATCGCCGCCTATAGCTGTTTCATATCTCCCCGCTATAGCTATGCCGTCATTGCCTGCAACAACAGCTTTATCAAGGTATTTTTTAAGTAGCTTGTGCTTGGGTATAGGTAGGCAGATGTTGATCGTTTCGTTGCTGTTCATGCTGCCTCCCCTTCCCATTGCTCTAGTTCCAGATAAAGATGTTCGACTTCTTTTTGCATCGTTTCTATCTCTTGCCATTTCCAAGCGATTTTTTCCTCGAAAAGGCGAAGCTTCAGCTTTAGCTTGGCTAAATCAAACTGAGAAATTGGACTTATCAATTGCACTGCTTGAGCGGTAAAGATCGCGATCTGCTCACAGGTTGGCTTTCTCAAGTGAGCGATTTGGTGGGCGTTAACATTGACGTTTAGCGTGAGGTAATTGTTACGCCGTTGATCTGACGAATAACCGCGGATATTGCCCTCGTATTTTGCTAATTCAGTACCGTCTGAGTTAGTGAGTTTTGCGAAAAATTGATCGCGGTCGTAGAGTCGAATCTCTAGCGCCCTTACCTCTGTAGGTGTTTTTGATGTGGAATTCACTTCTATTCCTCCTTTTGGTTTGATGAGGCTTAAACGTTTTCAATCAACCTTTTTGCTGCTCGGCAGTTATATGAATCTGTTACGTGTTTCCGTGTTCAGATAAGCCGCAAAAAAACCGCGTTTCTTATTCAAGGGCATCGCAAATCATTTGTTTTTCATGAGAAAGCAGAACTTTATTGCCCCCTATCCAAATCATTGCTCGGCGTAATTGACACATAGGCTTTTTGATATAGCTCGCAGGTTGCTTCGTTACAGCCATAACAATGAAAGATAGGGGGGCATAGTGGGTCGCCCTTGAAATTAAGAATTCTTAAGTAAGAATGTTAAGAATTCTTAATTATTTAGTCAAGAGGAGTTTTGAAATACTTAATTTTTTTGAAAGGTAGTAACTACTTTCAGATTAGGCGTCGCTTCCTATCGTTGTGCAGAGACAGTGTTTCATGTTGGTTAAAGAGCCAACAGTTTCGAAAAGGTGAGCGCGGTAATAGCCGGAGAGGCCGTGAAAGTGCTTGCCATCGCAAGTATGGAACTGGAACAAGAGGCCATCCAATAAGCCCTGATGGGCGAGGCTCATTAAATCTTCCAGGGCTTTATTAACTTCTGTTTTTCGTTTTTCGGTTATGGGTACCAGTTTTAAAGGTGGTCTCATTCTCTTTTTTTTCCGTTTTGTTGAAGGGAAAATATTTTGCTTCAACCTCTTCGGGAGAGAGAGTGTCGTCGGGCTTCGAGAAATGATGAGTGCGAGGCTTTCTAAGCTCAGCTTGCAGTAGGTTAAACGCTTTTTCTAATTCTTCTTCCTTTGTTCTACTGGCCCTCGATGGGATGAAAGGGTGAGATTTCCCAAGCGCAGCTTGAAGCACGTTAATCGCTTTTTCTAATTCTTCTTCTGTTAGCGCTTCAAGGAAGATAGTGAGGTCTTGAATGGGTTTTTTGGAGGATGAGCGCATAGGCTCCTCTCCAAATAGGAGCCATTCCTGGCGAATGCCTAAAAATATGCAAATGTAATAGCACTTTATAGCGTCCAGGGTTTGGACTTCGCCATTCTTCCATTGCGTGACAGTAGGGGGCGCAACCTTTGCGGCCGCCGCTAACTGGGATTGTGATTTGCCCGCTTTCTCGAGCGCAAAAAAGAGTCTGTCGTACCATTTCATTAAGATAGCTTAACTCAAAAATGATTAAATATTCTTAATTTGCTTGTAATAATTTTTTAAGAATGCTTAAATATAAAAACGATAATGATAGGCTCTACTTCATGCAATCTAACTCAAATTTGATCATCGATCGTCTTGGCGGTACCGCTAAGACAGCGCGTTTTTGCGAAGTAACAGCTTCCGCTGTGTGTGGTTGGCGTAAACAAGGAATTCCAAAGGCTCGACTTAAGTTTTTGCGTCTTGCACGACCAGATATTTTTGCTGACCCTGAGACACCTATTTGCAAAACAATTGATTGAGCCATCATGTGTGAATGTCAGCTGTATGCCTATCTTCCTGTGAATGGCGACGCCATAAAAATAGTACAGCGACCTCGGCTTATCGATAAGCAAGGTAAGCTTTGTTTAGGAAGCTCACGAAAAGCTTGCAGAGCCTATACAAGCGACTATAAGACACGCTCTGAATTGATGCGGTTCTCGCCCCCTATCTCCTATCTAACTTATGAAGCTCGTATCAGTTCGCCCAAGGGTAGGAAATTTACTTCTAAAAAACCCACTGACAGGCTAAATCAAATGAGCAAACCGTTACGAGCTGAAATATTGTGGCTATTTCCCAATATTTACCCATCCTCTGATAACTCCACTCTCTGGCCTTTGTCGGATTAAGTTCGGCCATACGCGGAAATCATCTATGCACTACTACGAGCACCACATAGGGGATTATGCTGAGGCCACCGCTCATCTAAGTTTTATTGAAGACGCGGCCTATAGCCGACTCCTCAGAAAATATTACGCGAGCGAAAAACCGCTGCCAACCAAGTTAGAGGAGGTGCAGCGCCTCGTTAGTGCAAGAACCAAACAAGAGCGCGAGGCGGTGAATACTGTACTCAAAGAGTTTTTTATTCTACAAGAAGATGGTTGGCACAATAAACGATGCGATGAAGAGATCAGCCGATACAAAGAAGGAAGCGCTGAGCGTAAGCAAAAAGCAGCTCATGAAAAAGAGCGGATGCGTCGCCATCGCGGAGAGCGCGCTCGTTTATTTGACGAGCTTCGAGCAATAGGCATTACGCCGAAATGGGACACCACGATTACGCAACTGCGAGACATGCTGCAACGCGGCAAGAACGCACCGGCAACGATTACAAAGACAGAACAAGAGCGTACCTGTTACACACCTGCAACGCGAACAGGTGGCGAACAAGAACGCACCTGTAATGAATCTGAAACGGCTATCCATAAACCAGACACCATAACTAACACTACTACTAACGTAGCAGTGTTAGTTCAGCAGGAACGAGAACAGTGCGTAACCGTATCAGCCAAAGACCGCCGTATAGGGCTGCTTTGCCAACAGTTGCGCTCAATGGGTATTAACGCTCACCCGCAAATGCCAACCTGGGGAGAGCTTATACCTAGCTATTCCGATGCACAGATTCTCACGGCAGCAGAGACGGCGCGCTGTCATGCTAAGCCAGAGCAACGTATTCACCTTAACTATCTGGTTCCCAAGCTAGCAGATGCTGCTCATGCAAGCGCTTATACACAAGTCAAGCCACAGCAGCCGAAGGCAGAAAATTTTGATGAGTTGGATTACGGAAAAGGCGGGAAACTATGAGCCGATTAGACGAAATGGGCGTTCACGCTGAACCAAAAATTCGCACAGACAGGTGCGATAAGCACGGCGAATATGAGGCTAGGTGTTTCATCAAATCTATTTGGTCGATGTGTCCGATTTGCAACGCAGAGGCACAGGCTCGTGAAAAAGCCGAGGTGGAGAAAAAAGACCGTGAAGCCAAATTGCAGGCATGGCAAAGAAAAATCGGTGACGCTGGTATTCCGCTACGGTTTCAAAACCGTAGCTTGAAAAATTTTATCGCTCAAACCCCAGCGCAAGAGCGTGCTTTGGGGTTTGCTACCACCTATGCCGGTGAATTTGAGGAAGTATTGAAAACGGGACGCTCTGCTGTGTTCTTGGGAAAACCTGGCACGGGGAAAACGCATTTATCGGCGGGCATTGGTCTGCACATCATGCGCCGATATAACTGCACAGTGCTTTTTACCTCCGTACTGCGCGCAATACGAAGTATTAAAGAAACTTGGCGTAAGGACAGCGAGCAAACCGAGAGCCAAGCGACAGCGGCGCTAGTTTTTCCTGATTTGCTTATTTTGGATGAAGTCGGCCAGCAGTTTGGCTCAGAGACTGAGAAAGTCATTCTTTTCGATGTACTCAATGAGCGCTACGAAAGACGCAAGCCGAATTTGCTTCTCTCCAATCTCCCGCTAGATGACTATAAAAATGAAGGGCGTATTAAACCCGGTCTTAAATCTTTTCTTGGCGAACGCATTGTAGATCGATTGCGCGAAGGTGGCGGCGAATTTGTCGTGTTTGATTGGAAAAGCAAGAGAGTTTAATTAGGGCGTACTCATACGCTTGAACAAGAACTCAATGACATGCCAAATAATTTCGGCTCCATTTATAGATTTAATTTTGCCCAGTGACTTAGCTAATAAATTTGAAATAAAAAGTAGCTTAAATCGAGAAAATTAATTAAATAGGAAGAGCGAGTAGATAATGATGAGTGACGTGAAAAAAGATCAAGACTTGCATTTTTTCTGCCAACAATGGGCAGAATGGCATCGTTCGCGCCGCTTGTTTGCTCCACCTGCACCCAAGCATTTGTTAGCTAGGTTTCAGCCGCAAAAATACTCAGGTGAAGTGCCTGATGCAGAGTGCTCTATAAATATGAGTTTGTTTAATCTCGCTGTTATGGCGCAGCCAGACAGCGAGGAAAAGCGGACGATGCAGCTGTTTTACCTTCATAATTTACGTCCTATCAAAGCAGTTGCCAATGAATTAGGTATTTCTTCTAAAACGTTTTATAAGCGTGTTAAGAAATTTAGTCAGCAAGCATATCAAGGCTATTTGGAGTTACTTGCTCACCGAGCGAGGGCTGCAAAGTCTGAGCTTATTGAGAACGTGTGAACCTTTCATGCTAGGAGGGTAGTGCTTTCATTTTGAACAGCTGGCGATGACGATTCGCAGCCGCTCTGCGGCTCTTCCCTTTGCTAAGTGATATTACTGTGCCGCACGCAATGCTAATGGCACGTTGGTGTAACACTGAGCCAAGGATGGCTATAGAAAAAAATTGTATGCGCGTAGCTTTCTCTCCCTTCCTCACCGTTCGCCTTTTTAGCCTCATCTGCGCATAGCATGCCGATATCATCGTTGATTAAAACAGCACCATCCTCAAGCGCTTTCTGCACTTCTTGATGAACATTAGCGAGCGATTCTCTTAGTTGATTAGTCAGCGGTAGAAGCTTCCCTCGGCTAATCAGAGGGCGATCTTGAATGCGTTCCTTCTCTAATTCAAATCGTTCAATGCATGCCTGGCTCTTCATATAGTCCATATTGGCTTCCTATTGTCATGTAAAAAGATTTTAATGCTCTGCTATTAGAGAGATAAAAATAGCAGGGAACATTTAGTCTGTCCGCGTGAGCCAGAAATTTCCCCAACGCTTCGCTCAACTTTGCTGCAACAAACAGCTACGAGGCCAACTATCGAGTTTATAAAATCCCGGATAAAGGCAAACAAAATAAGGGCAACGTCTTGCCCCTGCCATTGGCTAAGGGGGATATTCCAGGCCCTCGAAAAAAGGAAAAAGAATTTTACTTACCCGTCCACTGAGCACAAGAAAAGCTACCAAGCTTGCTACCCATAGTGAGACAAGTGTGTGACTGGGCATTTCTACATCGGTATGCCGAGGTTTTTCGTTTCTCACTTTTCCTGATGGTCGCCAAAGCATTTCCTTTTGTTACCCAATAAGGTTAAAAAATTCTTATTTGGTTTACAATAAGCTATCTCAGCTCATTTTTTTATCTCATGCCTACCCAAGAAGAAAAAGCCGCTTTTGCTCGACGCTTGAAGATGGCTTTAAATCGGTTTGTCGCGCTTAATTGCGGTGCTAAAGCAGTTAAAGGGGCAACCGATTTAGCTCGGCAGTTTAATTTAAGACATTCGGGTACAACCGAAACCGGGATAACCCCACAAACTGCACACAAATGGCTAACGGGACGAGTTATACCAACAAATGACAAAATTAAGACATTAGCCGAATGGCTAGGGGTGACAGAACATTGGCTGCACTATGGGCCGCCACCTAAAACCCAATCGCTAGAGATAAAGGCCCCCCTTTCGGTAGAGGTGGCAAATCTGATAGAGAGAATTCGAGCTTTATCGCCGCCGCAGCGCGCTCTCGTCGAAGAATTAATTACGCAGTTCTTAGAGATGCCCTCTTAATTCGATTTTTCCTTGCACGTACTAAAGTGTTTTCGCTCTTAATGTGTTACTGATTGAGATATAAAAAATTACGATTATTAAAGCTCATCGGATTGAGTCGCAGTTTTAGCTTAATTCGTAGCCATTTCATTTTATCCATTCAGGTTTTTTACGGTTATGGTGAAAAGGTTAACTCAGGTCGTGAACCTATAGGAAGTTCAGAATTTTCCGAAGAGACTTCAGAGTTATGCATTTCTGTCAGCTTTTCCTAAAAAGGTTTGCGCAAAGAGGATAAATTATGCGTAGCTCGGTTTTGCCTTATAGTCCAACTTATTTATATGCACGTAATCCGCTCTGTTTAAAAGCAACAGGTTCTCCGGCAAGTTCTTCGTTGCCTGAGAACGGGTTTAACGATTTAGGCGTAGGTCGAGACGTTGACGAACCTATAACTAGGCCGGGCTTTCGTAGAGATTTTTTAGGCGCTTTTATCCCGCATACTCAGCAAGATTTATTAAGGCTTAAAGCACCGGGAGAAAAGCAAGAAGACCCCTTTTTAAATTACTTAGTCGAGCATAGCAGCAAACAGCATAAGAGCCTCACAGTTTGTCATTTAACGCTTCATCGTCACGTGCCGAAAACGTTAGCGTTACCCGACGCCCCTTCAACACAAGAGGTTGAAGGGGCTTTTACCGTTGTTGCGCCTGAAGACCCCATCATCGGGGTACTCAGGGAGATGGGGGCTAAGTTAGATAAGCTGTTTAAAGAGCAGCTTTATACTAAAAATAATTTATCGCTAGAAAATGAAGATGATGCACTAAAACGTAAAAATAATGAGTTCGCCTTATACCTAGAGGCGAAAAAACTTATTAGAAATCTATGTACTGCTTATCAGAGAAGACAAGAACAAGGAAATGATCTTCCTGATGAGGCGTGTAAGCAGGCGTTTGCAGAAGGTAGAGCATCAACCTACCGACACGGGCTTTCTACGGATCGTGCCATTGAAGTTTTAAATGACACAACTTCAGAGGAAAGCGAGCAGGCAGAGAGCGCAGCTGCTACCTCTTCACCATCAGTGAATGACACATGTGATAGTCAGCAGGTGTCAGTAATCACGTTTAAAGAAGCGATTGAAAGTTTAAGAAGCTTTATTGATGAAGAGAGAAATAAAAAAATTAAGTTAGATGAAATCACTGAAAAAAACCCACTCAGAGATTTTAATCATTTAGTGAATGAAACGGGCGGTTCGGAGTGGTCTATTAGAATTGCGCTGGCCGCTGGCGGTGCTGTAGGGGCCGCCCTTGCAGGAACCGTCTACTTTATATTAAAGTGCTGGAACTTTTCAGAAAAGCGGCAATTAGATTTTCAGAATGCTTTTAGAAAAACGTTAAAAAACGATTTAGAACACGCATTAAAACTATTAGCTTCAGAGGTTGATATGGACCCACGGGGGGTTAACAATAATGGGCAAGATAATCAATATCTAAGAGTTGACCCGAACCTAGCTTATGTGACGGGACAGGTTGCCGGCTCTCTGGGCACGCTTTCCGATAGCAGTGCTGCACAAACAGACTCTATTAATGAATTGCGAGCAGAATTAAATGGTCTCAGAAAAGATTTTCGTAATGCATTAAAGCAAATAGGACTACCCCGTAACGACTCAAGTACTTCTTTAAATTCAAATGCTTCTTTGGCCTCCGTTCCTGAAAGTCTGGCCATTGGGCAACGGCAATTCGTCTCGCCTAAGACTAGTAGTCCTACAATGCCAGAGGAAAGTTTCCCCTCCGCCTCTACTACAGAAGGGCCGCGTAGACCTTCTACGCCTGAGCTTGAAGAACTTAAAGATCGGATTGCTACTCTTGAAAGGACAATTATCGAAGAGAGAGAGCTTTCTAAGCAGGAAAAAGCAGAATTGGTTGCTCTGCTTGAACAGAGAGAAGCAGCAGCTAAGGCTCGTGAAATTAAAGAGCAACAGGAAAGAGCTAGAGAAAGAGAAGAAGCTAGAATTCGGGAAGAAAAAACAAATGCTCTTTTAGCGCAGATAGCTGCCAAGCTACAACAAAACTAAATCCTTTTTCCAGTTCAGGCTAAAAAAGCCCTTTTTTAAGCACCTCTGCCAGTTGAATGCGATTCAAACTTTTGGAAGGTTGCTTAAAAGGGCTTTTTCTTTGCTTACGCCTGCAATAAGATGCCAGTACCATGCTCCACGAATAATTAGGGCACGCCTTACAGAATTTCAATAGCTTGGCGGTGAGATCGCCTATAAGAAAAAAAGCGTTAGCAAAATTAATCGAGCCAAACGAGAAGAGATAAAATCAAACCATTCGACTAAGCTTATTGCTGACATAACGATATTCGAGAGCATACGTGGACGCATTTCATGTCTCTTTTTATGGGAAGAGCCCTGGCAAAGATCGGGTGGTTCTATCCGATTTTGCCAAGGAGAAAGAATGTGTCTAACAGCTAATCAGGCTGTTAGACACGTTTTCCAATATTGCTCGTAAGCAATGTACAACGGAAGTTAGGGTGCTTTACGCGACGTCCTTCCAGGAGGAAAGATCGCGTCCTTGATTTGCTGACCCCTGTATCTTTGTGAGTCCTCCAATTAATTGAAGCCCAGATTGGTTTTGTAACATTCGCTGCATCTCAGCTACAGCATTCCTTAGCTCTAATATCTGTTTTCGATTTTGCTCACTTTCTTGCACTCTTGCTTCCTCAGATTTCTTTAGTGCGTCTGTGACGTTTTCCAGTTTTTGCTTGGCGTCTTTAAGCTCTTGAGCTTGAGCTTCTTGTTCAGTAATTATCTGGTTCTGTCCCTCCCGCACATTATGGTATTCACGGGATACACTTTTTAAAGTGGCACTCATATTTCCTTCCTTACTAGGGTTATGTTGATCAAGCGCATCGAGAGCTTCTTTAAAGTCTTCCCATAGCTTGATCTTTTGTTGGATTAAATAGCTGCGCCTGTCGAGAATAGAGTTAGCAGCGTTAGAAAGAAGTGATAGCCAAGATGCAGGAATACCGTAAAAGATAAGAATGCTCCCAATACCTGTTACAGCGTTCGTCATCATCTTGACTACGTGAGATTGCTTTTCAGTAGGCAGCTTACTTTTTTCAAGGTGCTGTTTAGCTTTTGCAAGTGCTTTTACCGTAGGCATTAATGCCTTTAGTGCGTCTTGTATAGTGATCAGCTTATCTAACCGGACTTGCAGTACTTCATCTACTTCGTCTTCAATCTCAGATTGAAAAAGTGACTCATCTTTGAAAGATTTTTCGATTGATGCCAGACCAACTTTTAGCTTTTCCAAATTGTTTACTAAATTCGGCACAGCCTCGCAACATTCATCAAAGTAAGGCAGCTTCTTCCAATTTTCCTCATTGACTAATTCACAAGCACGGTCATAGGCAGCAAACGCATATTCCGCTTTACTCTCCTCTTCAAAGCGCAGGCTGCTTGCTATTGACTCCGAATCAGAAATTAACGTTTCTTCATCTGCTTCGGATACCGTATCAGGTTGCTTCTGAAAAAGTTGGGGGTTACTGATAAGAGTATCCAGATAAGCCTTTTTTTCTCCGGCTGGATAACGTAAAGCCTCTTTATCCTGATCTAGCGTAGGCACCATCGTTCCAACTGCGGTAAGGGTGCCAACATATCCTATGAGTGAATCAGGCTGATTGGCTTTTTCTTCCAGTGGCGGAATAAACGCAGTATTGACTGTGTTGATTGGATAGGCTCCGCTCATATTCCCTCCCTTGGATGAGAGGGGGTATTCATATGAGCGTTATGTGCAGCGGATAAATAAACTGCTAATTCTCTGATGCTGTCGAGAATGAAGCCATTATTTAAGGTTAATTGATTAGTTAAAGTAGAAACGTCCTTTAATTCTTGTCTCTTACCCCAAGCTTTGTACAGCTCATACCAGCCAGACCCTATTACTTTTAGTGCATTAATCAGAGAAGCTAAATCTTCCAAATAGGAAGGAATAAGAGCTTGTTCGACTAGCAATGGAATGCCGTAGAAGGCGATGTTATTAGTAATATGATCAAGCTTCGGAATCAATGCATCATAGACTGCAATAGATACCTCCAATTGCTCCAAGAACAGCTTTTTTTCTTGGTGATAAAAAGAAATATCGGCAGGCCATTTTTCATTCTTGAACTGTTTTCTGAGTGAACTTACGTAATTCCCTAAATTTTTAATCCTTGCAGAATTCCAATATGGTTCATCAGAAGAAGAAATAGCTAATGTTGATTGCGGTGAAGTGCGATGGCAGGCAGCAAGCTTGCATTGATCGCTTGCCATGTTAATAAAATCCCTTTTCCGATTAGATCTCCGATTAGGGTTTAAATTGGTTCGCGCTTTTTCTACAAATTCGATTAATGATTGAGTCAGCGGCTGCTTTTCGTTTGGACGATCAAAGGCCGCTGCTAATGCAGCAAAGTTTTGCATAACAGCCTCCCTTAACGTTGAAATAAAGCAAAGTTGGAAGAAGGCTGAGGCGTCTGCATTGACGCTTCTGGTGGGGAATAGCTTATAGGTGTAATACGCTCACAAAGCGCGGGGGAAAAGTGAGAAATATGTAGAGAATGCCCCACATCAGCAGAATGCTTAACTGGACATTTTTTGCAAGATAGAATTTGAGAAAACGTTAAGGAATTTTTTAAGGTCGGCTGATATGCCGGAGGAAGATGATTCATGGCCTTATCCTTATTGCGGTTTATTTTCCGCTACCCCTCTGTTAATAAGGGTGGCGGACCGAGAAGGGTTAACAGACCAGGCAATAAGGAAGCTGGCACACCCGAAGGTGTCCCTAAACGGCCCGCCATAGCGGCTGACCATGCTCTTATTGCTCCAGGCTGTTAACCCCGGACTGCTACTGTTTTAGCAGTATTCTTATACTACAGCCTTCACGAAGATTATCAAAGTCAAATAACTAACGGTGATTGTCTTAATTAGGCAAAAAATGTCTCTGCATTCCTCTATAAAGGTTATGGAGGAGCGCAAAACGAGGCATAAGGCGGGGATGGAAAAGTCGCGGTGGGATAATTCATAATGTTTTTCCTTATTGCCGGTTTTTTCCGCGCCCTTCTGTTAACAAGGGCGGCAGACCGAGAAGGGTTAACAGACCGGGCAATAAGGAAGCCGGCACACCCGAAGGTGTCCCTAAACGGCCCGCCATAGCGGCTGACCATGCTCTTATTGCTCCAGGCTGTTAACCCTGGGCTGCTCTTTGTTTTAGCAGCGTTTCACATATTACAAACTTTTAGAGAGTTGTCAAATCAGCATTTCAGAATACGCTGAATACCTGAAACCAATTTTTACACAGCCTACTTGCACTGCTCTTATATCTCGCTGCGGATAAAAGCAAAATCTTAAGATAACGTCAATTCGGGATAAGCGAACCTGCACGTAAACGCTGCAAAGGCAGTTTAGGCTTATTAGGGAAGAGACAATAAGCGATGACTCCACTCAGCAGATTGACGGTGAAGTTAAACGGAGATCGATGACGAGAAGGTTCGATCTGGCATAGGTTTTTCAATTCATCGAAGACGGCCTCAATAAGAGCGCGGCGACGCAATAAAGCCTGGTCGAAAGCAGAGTGAATGATACGTTTCATGTTGTGTTCGTACTTTGGTGACCAGTTCAATGCCCCACTCCTTTAAGGTTTGTGTCAATTTCTTTGAGAGATATCCCTTATCGGCATAAAGTTTGCCAAAAAGAGTCTGCACTAAATCAGGTAAAGGTTTACGGTCGTCGACATTGCCTGGCGTGAGTCGGATACTGAGCAAACTGCGAGGGGGGTGGAATCGGCAATGGAGATGCCAGAACATTCTCCTTTCAACGCTTCAAATAAGGCGGCCAACGCTAGATTGCAGCGAAGCCTGAATCAGACTCACGCCACTTTTACGCCGGACACCACTTGCTCAGTAACCGAGTTGCTTGCAAATTCTTCCTGAAGGCACGCTAATCCTTTAGTTTTGATGTCTTCTAGCCATTTCGACGCTTCAACAGTGATTCAGGGTCATTCGACTTTCTGATCCTTACCTGACGCTTCTCACAGCGCCTTTTCCTTAACGCTCACGACCTTGGCTCTTTACCAACGCCGCTTAAGGTGGTTTGAAGCCAGCTCTCGGAAGCCGACTTCAAGGGGCCAACCATCATCTTTTATAAAGCTTATGCACTTCTCATTTCGTCTATCTCTTCACTCATGATTTGTGCGTCTGTGGCACACTAGCGCGATTGCCCTACCCCTGGAGCTCTAGCGGATCAGACGCTCAGGACCTATCAAAATTCATTAGATGGTTTTACTTTAATTGAACAAGATTTATGCTGAACCCTATTTCAAGCCCTATCAAGCTGCATTATCCAGCAGCACAAAAATCTACTGACTTTGATTTTCTTTCGCTTCCGCTGGAAATTCGAGAAGAAATAGAAAGCCGGCTGGATTTTTCAAGTCGGCTGGCTTTTTTTAATGCACTAACGACAGTGACTTGTAATGGTGAACCTATCGATTCGCCCGCGCTGAAATTACACTTAATCAAAGAAAGGATTCAAGAGCAATATCAAGGGGCTTTAATCCACTCAGACGAAGGGTTAAAGAAATTTGCCTTGAGTCAATTGCAAAAGCTATCAGACTCAGGGCAACTCGATCAGGTGGTAGAGAAATCTGGACTTTTTGAGTTGGTATGTCTTGCTAACGACCGAGAGATATTTAGATTTTTACAAGAGAGCGTTCAACAAGACGCTCAGCTCAAAGAGAAATTATTGAACTGGGTAGAGCGGTCCAAAACAGAAGAGGTGCAGCCTATCGCGGCTAACGCGCTGACGCTGTTGGTGAAAGCCGGCGTGCAATTGAATAATAAGGATTTCAAAGGAATACGCGTGCCTGGCGCGGATTTAAGTCATGGGGTATTCGATTCAACCCGATTACAGGGATCGGATTTGAGAGGCGCCAATCTTAGCGCGAGCTGGCTGCGCGAGGCGAATTTAAGCAAAGCGCAGATGACTGGGGTGCGGTTTGGCGAATGGCCTTATCTCCAGGAAGAGAGTGAAGTACGTTCCTGCGCGTATTCCCCGGATGGGAAAGCGTGTGCGGTGGGCCTCACAAACGGTACGATCAGCGTCTATGGCACCTCGAGCTGGGAGAAAATCTACACCTTACAAGGGCATACCGACGCTGTTAGTAGCGTGGTGTATTCGCCCAACGGTCAGCAGATCGCCTCGGGCAGTTGGGACAAGACGGTGCGGCTGTGGGACGCACACAGCGGCGAAGCCGTCCACACTTTAGAAGGGCATACTGACGCTGTTAGGAGCGTGGTGTATTCGCCCAGCGGTCAGCAGATCGCCTCGGGCAGTGCTGACGCTACGGTGCAGCTGTGGGACGCGCACAGCGGCGAACCCATCCACACCTTACAAGGGCATACCGCTCCTGTTATGAGTGTGGTGTATTCGTCTAGCGGTCAGCAGATCGCCTCGGGCAGTGCTGACAAGACGGTGCGGCTGTGGGACGCGCACAGCGGCGAACTCGGCCACACCTTAAAAGGGCATACCGACGCTGTTATGAGCGTGGTGTATTCGCCCAGCGGTCAGCAGATCGCTTCGGGCAGTCAGGACTGTACGGTTCGCCTGTGGGACGCGCACAGCGAGGAGGCTGGACACACCTTACAAGGGCATACCAACTCTGTTTTTAGCGTGGTGTATTCGCCCAGCGGTCATCAGATTGCCTCGGGCAGTGCTGACAAGACAGTTCGCCTGTGGGACGCGCACAGCGGGGAGGCTGGACACACCTTACAAGAGCATACCAACTCTGTTTGGAGCGTGGTGTATTCGCCCAGCGGTCAGCAGATCGCCTCGGGCAGTTGGGACAAGACGGTGCGGCTGTGGGACGCACACAGCGGCGCACCCGGCCACACCTTACAAGGGCACACCCACTTTGTTAGGAGCGTGGTGTATTCGCCCAGCGGTCATCAGATTGCTTCGGGCAGTGCTGACAAAACAGTACGGCTGTGGGACGCGCACAGCGGGGAAGCCGGCCACACCTTAAAAGGGCATACCCGCTGGGTTAATAGCGTGGTGTATTCGCCCAGCGGTCAGCAGATTGCCTCGGGCAGTTTGGACAATACGGTGCGGCTGTGGGACGCGCACAGCGGCGAACCCGGCCACGTCTTACAAGGGCATACCGCCCGCGTTTCGACCGTGGTGTATTCGCCCAGCGGTCAGCAGATCGCTTCGGGCAGTTGGGACAAGACGGTGCGGCTGTGGGACGCACACAGCGGCGCACCCGGCCACACCTTAAAAGGGCACACCCAATTTGTTAGGAGCGTGGTGTATTCGCCCAGCGGTCATCAGATTGCCTCGGGCAGTGCTGACAAAACAGTACGGCTGTGGGACGCGCACAGCGGGGAAGCCGGCCACGTCTTACAAGGGCATACCCGCTGGGTTAATAGCGTGGTGTATTCGCCCAGCGGTCAGCAGATTGCCTCGGGCAGTTTGGACAATACGGTGCGGCTGTGGGACGCGCACAGCGGCGAACCCGGCCACGTCTTACAAGGGCATACCGCCCGCGTTTCGACCGTGGTGTATTCGCCCAGCGGTCAGCAGATCGCTTCGGGCAGTGAGGACAATACGGTGCGGCTGTGGGACGTGAGATCGGGTCAGTGTTTAGCGGTGGTGCAAGGTTTTCAGGGAGGCATTCATAGCCTTGCCTGGAAAGAGATAGCTAATAGCACCTATTTGGTTACCGGTTGTGGCGATAGATCAGTTCGCGCATGGCAGGTCATCGAAGAGGAGGGACGCTATCAAGTACGGCTGTCTTGGAGTTCGACGCATGGCAGACTAAATTTGACAAACACCACCATTCAAGATGTGCAAGGCTTAAGCCAGGTGAATAAGAAGCTCTTACAGCAGCGCGGAGCCGTGGGTAAACCCATGTCGTTATACACAAGACTGGAATCCCTTTCCTGGTAAGGCTTTAGGCTAATTATTTAACCTCAGTTCAGGATAAGAGCAGGTGCTCCCTGGAAGCGAACTGGTAATGTAGGTTTATGAGGCATAAGGCAATAAGCAATAATGCCAGCTAGTAAATTAACAGCAAAATTAAGGGGAGAGCGATGTCGAGAGTGTTCGATCTGACATAGATTTTTTAACTCATGGAAGACCGTTTCGATAAGTGCTCTGCGTTTCAATAAAGCATGATCAAACGCAGAGAGCATAACTTGCTTCATATTACGTCGTACTCTGGTTATCAGATCTAACCCTTGCCCCTTTAGGGTACTTGTCAATTTCTTGGATAAGTACCCTTTATCCGCATACAACTTGCCGAAGAGTCCTCCAGTAAGATCAGGTAAAGGCTGGCGATCATCCACATTTCCAGAAGTAACTTGTATATTGAGTAGCTCACCTCGATGATTAATCACGGCATGCAATTTGAAACCAAAAAACCATCCCGTTGAACTCTTGCCTCGAGCTGCAAGACCCTTAAATACACGGTGACGGCCTATTCGCAAATTATCGCACACGGCCAGCGGAGTAGAGTCGGCAATAGAGATGCCTAAGCATTGACCTTTGAGGTTCCTGAAAAGCGCAGCCAAGGCCAGATTGCAGCGTGGCAAAAGTTCCACACATCGATTATAGGAAGGCAGTCTTGGAAATTCGCTGCGCAGATGCTGGCAAACATAATGCAGATAAAACCATTTAAAATGCCGATATCTGATCTGATGAAAAAGGACAACCAGGGTCATCAGTTCTGCTAAAGACAAGCTTGTGGCGCGTAAACGCTTACGTTTCCCGCTTGCTAACTGGCTTTTATTAAAGGCTGGTTCATATACTTTGCAAAAATCATCCATTAAGCAATACAGTTCTGTCAGGTTATCCATGAGCGCTTTGTCTTTTCTGGGAATGGGCTGTCGAAAACCTCTATTCTCCAGGAAATACTTAGCGCTCACCCACTTCTGACACCTTTCCCCTGCTAGGCAGCTCCTCTGCTCTTATCCCGAACTGGGGTTAAGATAGTTATTTGACAATTTTTATAAAGCACACTGTTGTGTGCTTTATAAAGAGGGGGGATAAAATGGGCCTTCATACCATTTACGCGGATTCTACAATCAATATTACCGAGCTTCGGCGTAATCCTGGCTTGGTTATCGAGGAAGCGGATAACAGGCCAGTGGCTATATTGAACCGTAATCGTCCTGCCGCCTATCTAGTGCCTGCGGAAGCATTTGAAACTATCATGGAAGCGCTTGAAGATGCCGAGTTAAGGGAAATCGTGCGTCAACGTAGGGGCGGAAAAACCGTCAAGGTTTCTTTAGATGAACTATGAATTGAGCTTTCATGAAGCAGCCCTTAAGGAATGGCAAAAGCTAGAGGCGTCCTTAAAAGCGCAATTCAAAAAACAGCTTGCAAAGCGTCTGAAAAATCCTCATGTGCCCTCCTCTGCAAAACTTCGTGGACGAGACATGAAAAATGTCTACAAGCTTGATATTGGTTTTAATGCGAAGGTTCTGACTGTGCAGTTTTTTACCTTGTCGAAATCGACGTGCCGCTTCTGTTTCGTAAGAGCACGTAGCCAGCGCGTCGTCAGTTCATTGGGCGGCTGGTTTCGCCCTAAAAATTTGGAACGTTACCCAATTTTTAGGGTTCAGTTCATGTTAGCGTCGCTTTTCTTCTCAAGCGCTTTTTAAGCCATTTTGACTTCCTTGGCACTTTCCAATACTTACTCATCATCTTTCGGCTAGCAAAACTATATCGTCTTCAGTAGTTACGGAAAGAGAGCCGAAATCATTCATCATTCCCCCTATTGAAAGTAAGACGGATATTATGCTGGCACATAGGTAATTACTATATACTTAAAATATAAGTACTTTGCACTTACCTTGTAAGCAAAAAAACACACCTAGCAAGAGGTTAGATTATGGCGAAAGAAGCTGTCTTTACCCTGAAGCTGGAGGCTGAGTTACGCAATGAATTTATGGATGCGACTAAAAAAGCTCACTGCCCTGCATCGCAAGTAATCCGTGAATTTATGCGCGAGTTTATTCAACGCCAACAGGATGCGCGACAATATGATGAATATTTGCGTCAAAAAGTCGAAGTCAGCCGTATTTCTATGCGGGCTGGACTAGGAAAATCAAACGATAAAGTGGAGGCTGAGTTCGCTACACGACGTGCTCAAGCGGAGAACCAGGGTTGAAAGTGATATGGACGCCAGAGGCACAGCAAGATCGTATTGATATATGGGATTACATCGCAGCTGATAGTCCGCGTGCAGCAGCACGGATGGATGCCATTTTCAGCAGTGCTATTACTCAATTAACCCAACACCCTATGCTTGGCCAGCCAGGGAAAATAGCTGGTACCCGAGAATTGATTCCACACGAAAGCTATCGCCTTGTATATGAGATTGATAGAGAGATAGTGTGGATATTGGCACTAGTCCATACCGCTCGGCGATGGCCGGCAGTTTGCGGCTAATACTCATCACGGACAAGAAATTGTTCTACTGCTAGGATGTGGCGATATAGTAGCTTTTAGAGAAGCGGCAGAAAATGAGGGTAGTGAACAACGCTTTGCAATTACCATCCAAGCTGGTCTTTTTAATACGCTAAACAAAGCCCCTATAAAGTAGTCCCCAAAAGAATGCATAAAGATTATTTGCCTAAAATTTAATCAATTCAAAAAAAACCTTATCTTATCTGAGGTTAGGAAAAGTCAGAGATACTTGTCAACGTGGTTATCCCCAGAATTTGTGGGTATTTTTGAGATTTGTCGGCATACACGAAACCAGTCGTGCAAATCATCCTACAGGCCAACAAAAAACTAAAGAATAAAAGCAATGTCTGGCCGTGCGGACAAGTGAAAAAACGAATGCTATCGATGCGGTCTCTGCTAGAGGGCAAAAATCGTCTATCTTCTTGTTTTTAGCTATAATAGCTAATATAGCTACTTTATAGGAGCGTGATATTATGACTGAAATGACCTCCGCACATGCGCAAAACCACTTCGGTCAGATGCTCGACACCGCAATTCGTGAGCCTGTCACTATTACAAAACGAGGCCGTGAGGTCGCCATTGTGATTTCGGCAGAATATGCCCAGGAAGTAAAATCTTGGATTGCGCTTCGCAATTTAGAAAAGTATCGAGCAGCTGCAACCTTAGATCAAAGGGAATCGATTACTGAAGAAGAAATTAATCGGTTAGTTCATGAGCTTCGGTAAGCGTTATCCTGTCGTATTTGATACGAGTACGTTAATTAGCGCAGCACTTCTACCAAACTCCATTCCTGGCTCAGCCCTAAAGCTCGCCTTTGAAACGGGAGTGATTCGTGCCTCGAATGAAACACTGCTAGAGTTGAAGACGGTGCTTTCTCGTGAGCACTTCGACCGCTATCGAAGTCCAGTGCTTCGGGCTGATTTTTTCCGCTACTATTCAGAATCGGTCGAGTTAGTAGCTGTGGTGGAACACGTAACTGATTGCCGAGACGAGAAGGACAATAAATTTTTGTCGCTCGCGCTTGCCGCAAAAGCACAGTTCATCATATCAAGTGACGCTGATCTTCTTACGCTTAACCCCTACCGCAATAATATTTCTATTATCAAACCTAAAGATTTTCTTGAACTGATCGAAAAACTGAAATTTACAGTTCAGTAGAAGCTACATAAGATAGTTCATAAATGAAGAGGGGGGCACCAATTATGGCTGCTAATCGAGAGGGACTACCCTTTCCTTCGACCACCCATAGCGTTGAATATGACACATGGTTTCGGCACAAGGTGCAAGAAGCATTGGATGACCGCCGCCCTAATCTCTCTCATAATGAAGTTGAGGCTTATTTCGCAAAACGACGAGAAAGCGGTGCTACGCAAAACTGATGAGAGGAACGCGAGAATTAATAATCAGCCATACTAGTAGGCACATAAGTTCAATGCGTTTAGGTCCTTGTTTGATATCAATTTTTCTGTAAAGTAACCATCAGTAGCCAGTAATTATTAAAAAACCTTTAGCGCGCAGCCTATACGATAGGCCGCCGCGCATCAAAATTTATCTTGCTTCACTCGCTAGAGTGTTTGGAAAATGTTTGGATAATGTTCTGTTCATATCCTCGACTAAATCATGTCTCTTAAAAATTATATGTATATTTCCATTTTCATAAAATTTTAAATCAAAATACTCACCTTCCCATTTATGATCAGAAAATCGTTCTAATTTTTTAGACATGCTATTTTTTTGATCTGGAATAGGCTTTTTATCATAAATGCAAAATGCCCTCTGTAAATCCTCTAATTTATCTAAAGCATAACTTTGTATAGACCAATGCGACCAAATACTACCTCTAAGCGCATTACTGATTATTATTCTCTTTCTAAATTTAAATGGCTGGTTTGTTTTATAATCCCAAGAAAGGCTTTTAAATAAATTTATAATTCCTCTTTCAAGCATGTCATTTCTATTTTCATAAAGATCAGAAAAAGTAGAAATAATATTATCCTTTACAAAATCAGGAATGCTTTCTTTGCGATATAATGAGTCACCCAATTCTTTTTTGGCCGTGCTGTCCATAAAGTCTTTCACGCCAGATTCATCAAATAAGCGCGCCCAAAATCTCTGATCAACATGCTTTTTTATTGCCTCCTTCGTTTGATCTAATGTATATGTATTTTCCATTAATATCTATGCTTGGAGGGTAGATAGACTCGCTTTCAGAAATTTCAAAAGCATCAAAAATTGAGCAAAAACCATCAAAATATTTTTCTAAAATAATATTTCTCTTTGCAGTCAACTTATCAACTGCGACGCTTTTAATTAATTTATTTTCTTTGTCTTTTTCTTCAAAAATTTCCATAAAAGCCTCCATAAAGTAATAATTTAATAACTTACTTTTAATTACATAAGCTCATCATCGAAAGACCATCTGGCCTGAGAATAACCTGGCACCTTACAACTCACAGCGTAGCGTATCTTCTTCAACAGTGAGCACGCTTCTGATTTCTCCCACTGTGGAAATTCACACGATTGATAATCAAGGGTGTCACATAATCTCATGGCTTTCACCATGTCATGGAAAACATCAAAAACTTTAGTGTCAAGTTCAAATATCGCTTCATTATTCTCTCTGTATCTGTAATTAACGCTTGTGTAATTCGCATCGAGTAATATTTGCCCCATTACCTGAGCATCATCTTCAGAGATATATCCTCTACCTGATTTAGCATATGCCCCTAGAATTGCAGAAATAAGTTTATCGCTAACAATATAAGCGCTCATTGCACTCTCCTTTGTTTTTTGTATTTGTTTTTAGTTAATGTCAACAACAAGGAAAATATTAACTAAATATTAAAAGAAATCAATATATTTTTTTACATAAAAAATATTGACTTTAATATTTATGAGAATATTATTGAAAGCGATTTCGTTAAAATTATTTTTATATTTAAAGTGGAAAGCATGGATAAGAATTTAGGACGTATAGAAGACAGCATAAGACACTATCTTATTACTATGGCAACACATAGTGACGATGGCTTAAAACATTATTCGAGCCATGAAAATTGGCGGTTCGATGCGAATAAAGAATTAGAGCAACGCAGAGCTACTTTTATGAATATTTTATCAATGCCAGAATTATCAGCAATTGCTAACGGTGAGATCGATATAGCTCGATTAGCCGCAGAAGTTGATAAAGAATACGGATTTAAGGGCTAAGCAAACATTTATCTCAAAGTATGCGTTTTTTCCAAGGAAAATTACTGATATAAAAAGTGTTACCTTAAAAGGTGACAAAATAGTTCTTCTCAGGGGGTGAGACTTTTGGCTAAAATTGGCCCTAATTCGATAAGTTGAAAAACTCCGCCCTAAGCTCGCAAGGTTAACGCCAGCGAGCTTTTTTATTATTTCTTTTCTTTTTTATAAAGAACAAAGCCCGCGCTCTAGCACTGACTAGAACGCGGGCTTTGCTTTTTATTTGGCGAGTTTTTACCGTCTATAAAAAAGAGAAACATTAAGCACCTATGGCTAACTTACAGATTACCTATCGTCCCCTCGAAACGCTGATTCCATATGCACGTAATAGCCGGACTCATTCGGCAACGCAGATTGATCAGATTGCGGCGAGTATCCGTGAGTTTGGTTGGGCTAATCCCATCTTAGTAGATGGTAAGAACGGCATTATCGCGGGACATGGGCGGCTGCTTGCGGCTCGACAGTTGGGTATCAGTGAAGTTCCTGTAATTGAACTGTCGCATCTAACAGAGGTGCAAAAGCGTGCCTATATCATTGCGGATAACAAATTGGCTGAGTTAGCGGGTTGGGATGACGAGTTACTAGCGTTGGAGTTGGGAGAACTCAAGACTGACGGTTTTGATGTTGATTTATTGGGTTTTGATGCTGTTGAACTAGATCAGCTACTGCCTACTGTTGGAGATGAGAAAAACCAAAAAGAAGCGAGTGCTACGCTCGCGGAGCGATTTTTAGTTACGCCGCTTTCCGTGTTTAATGCGCGTGAAGGATGGTGGCAGCAGCGTAAGCAAGCATGGTTTGCTTTGGGCCTAAGCTCTGAAGATGGGCGGAATACCAATTTGGCCTACACGCATACCGCACAACCACTAACGGTATATAAAGCCAGGGATAATTATATTGCAAAGATGGGCCGCGGCGTGTCATGGAAAGAATTTTATGAGGCTAATCCAGAGATGCGGGTACAAAAAGGGACAAGCATTTTTGACCCTGTTCTATGTGAGATTGTTTATCGGTGGTTTTGCCCGCCCGATGGCACAGTACTTGACCCATTTGCAGGCGGTTCAGTGCGGGGCGTTGTGGCGGCAATGTTAGGTCGGCAATATGTGGGATGCGATTTGCGAGAGAAGCAAGTACAGGCCAATCGTGAACAATGGAGCGAAATTGACAGCGATACTCACCCCACGCCCGTTTGGCACTGTGGAGACAGCATAAAAATTGATCAGCATGCTAAAGGAGTGCAAGCTGATTTAGTATTTTCTTGCCCACCTTATGCTGATTTAGAAAAGTACAGCGAAGACCCTGCTGATCTTTCAAATATGAGCTACGACGATTTTCTAAACGCCTATCGTGAAATTATTCGTAAATCTGTGGCATTACTAAAAAATGATCGTTTTGCCTGTTTTGTTGTGGGAGAAGTACGAGATCGTGAAGGTATCTATCGTAACTTTATTGCAGATACGATTCAGGCGTTTATAGACGCAGGCATGCATTACTACAACGAGGCAATTTTAGTGACGAAAATAGGCTCCCTTGCTATGCGTGCAGGACGTACTTTTACCACAAGCCGCAAGCTAGGTAAGACGCATCAGAATGCCCTGATATTTGTAAAGGGGGATGCACGCCGCGCTACGCAAGCATGCGGCAGCGTAGAAATTGACGATAGCTTATTTAGCGAAGCGATCAATTAACGCTACTCGGCTAGCGGCCATGCGCCGCCGAAGCACGAACGTTTCAGTTTGCAGCCTGTTCTCCGAAGCGTATCTATTACTTGGAACCTTAGCGAACTAATTTATTACTTCAGTAGCTTTGCCGTTATTTTTTCCCATTTTTAAGATAAGTCTGTGTCGTGCGTCCCGAGATGATAGGTTGCCTGAGTGAGTCAACCTTGAAGTAATACCAATTTATCCAATAAAAATCATCGCTTAGCCATTTTCAAATAGAGGGCATACGATGGAAAGAAACAAGAAATTAAGAGTATTTTTGGGCAATTATCTGCCATATCTGTATATCGACCAGCTCAAAAAAACGTGTTTCGACATAGTTGAAAAAGAGAGTAAAAAGACGATGCTCAACCTAAGTGCGTTAGAGATTACACAATGACGGCCCGCTCTTGGCAAGTCATCCAAGGCGAGGCGCTGCACGCGCTATCCACCATGACAGACGAAAGCGTTGACGCCATTATTGCTGACCCGCCTTATAGCAGCGGTGGCTTTACGCGTGACGACAAAGCGAAAGCTCCAAAATTGAAATACTTAAGTAGCCAAGCCTGCTATCCGAATTTTTCGGGAGATTCGCGCGATCAACGCAGCTATCTAGCTTGGTGCGCATTGTGGATTACCGAGTGCGTGCGCCTCCTCAAACCAGGCGGTTACTTTATGGTTTTTACTGACTGGCGTCAGCTGCCAGTCATGACAGACGCGGCCCAAGCTGGCGGCGTTTTCTGGCGTGGCATCGTAGTATGGGACAAAGGCCCAGGGGCGCGAGCACCACACAAAGGCTATTTCCGTCATCAATGCGAATATGTGGTATGGGGGACTAAAGGCGCAGCCGTACAGCTTAAGCATGATGGCCCATTCGATGGTTGCATTCAGGCTACCGTGCGCCGCGATGACAAGCACCATCTGACGGGCAAACCAACTGCGCTTATGCGTGAGCTGGTGCGCCCTGTCTTACCAGGTGGGATAGTGTTAGATCCTTTCGCCGGTAGTGGGACAACAGGAGTTGCTGCGGTGCTTTCGGGTCGCCGGTTTATCGGCATTGAACGCGAGGCGGCTTACGCTGACATTTCACGCAAGCGGCTCGCGCAAGCCGAATCGGAATTGTTGGGTGCAGCTGAGTTGGCGTGAGCGCTGCAACGTGACTATTTAATACGACGGCATCGACACTTATGTCATTCCAACAATATGAGGGAATCTCTGCATGCTCCCCTGGAATAGCGATTTATTGCGGAGTTATGCAGAGCTTCCTTCACTCTTTTTCTATCTCTGATTAGATAATGGCCCGTCCTGCCTTCCAGCCCACCCAAGAGCAACGCAAATTAATTGAACAGTTGGCAGCATTTGGTATCCCTACGGCGGAAATGTGCGGCATGGTGACTGCCCCAAACGGGCGTCCTATGAATGAGAAGACCCTAAGAAAGCATTTCTCGGAAGAATTAAGAAATGGCACCGTCAAAGCGAATATAAAAGTGGCTCAATGTTTATTCCAAAAAATTACAGAAGACCGCGACACGACGGCGATGATTTTCTGGCTAAAGACACGTGCGCGCTGGAGTGTGACAGATAAAGTTGAGCTGAGTGGCACGGATGGAGAACCGATCAAAGTTGATTGCCGAACCGCCAGAGAACAGTTCTTGGCGAAACTTGCTCGCGCAACTTCCGCCGGAACAACAACAGAGCTTAATTCAACCGCTGACGGCACAAGCAGTCACTTCCCTTGAGAAGGATTGGTTATTTAATGCACGACGCGAGCAATGGCCGCCCGAAGGTAATTGGCAGACTTGGTTACTGTTAGCCGGCCGTGGTTTTGGTAAAACCCGCACGGGCGCTGAGTGGATACGTCTGAAAGTTCAGCAAGGAAAAGCCAAGCGTATTGCATTGGTTGCGCCGACCGCAGCGGACGCGCGGGACGTGATGATAGAAGGCGAATCGGGCTTATTGGCAATTCATGCTGATGCTGAGCGCCCCCATTATGAACCGAGCAAACGGCGTTTAACCTGGGCTAATGGCGCAATAGCAACGGCCTATAGCGCTGATGAGCCTGACCGTTTACGGGGGCCGCAACATGATGCAGCCTGGTGCGATGAACTGGCCGCCTGGCGTTATCCGCAAGCGTGGGACATGCTGATGCTAGGGCTGCGATTGGGTGATCATCCGCAATGTGTCGTGACAACCACGCCTAAGCGAGTGAAACATTTACAGGCTTTATTGCATGATAGGCAGACAGTCGTCACGCGAGGCAGTACATACGCAAATGCTGCGAATCTTGCACCAAGTTTTCTAGCCCAGCTCAAACAATGCTACGAAGGCACGCGCTTAGGGCGGCAAGAAATTTATGCTGAATTCTTAGAAGAGATAGAGGGCGCATTATGGAAGGCAAGTTTAATTGAGACCTGCCGTGTTAAATCCGCCCCTAATTTACGTCGTATCGTCGTCGCTATCGACCCGGCTGTGACGAGTCATGAAGGGGCCGATGAAACCGGCATCGTGGTAGCAGGTCTTGGCGAAGACGGGCATGGCTACATCCTGGAAGATGTGTCGGGGCGTTATTCGCCAGAAGGATGGGCGCGTCGAGCAATAGACTGTTACCACCGTTGGCGAGCTGATCGCATCATTGCAGAAGTCAATAATGGCGGCGATTTAGTAGAAACAACGCTGCGCACGGTGGATAGACAGGTCAGTTACAAAGCGGTACGTGCGAGTCGGGGTAAAGCAGTGCGAGCCGAGCCAGTTGCCGCCCTTTATGAGCAAGGCCGAGTGCATCATGTTGGCTTATTCGCAGCCTTAGAAGAGCAAATGAGCCAATTTACATCCGACTTTAATCGTAGCCGAGCGGGCTACTCGCCTGATCGTACTGAAGCATTGGTTTGGGCGCTAACTGAACTGATGGTGAATCAAAGTACATCCACGCAAATGGTCTATGTCAATTATTTAGGGCGCTAAGGTTAAAAAGCGATGTTCCAAAGCCTGATTGCCAAATTAAGCCCCGATAAAGATTACCCTGAGCGGCAATTTCGTATCGATGTTTTGACGCGAGTGTTGCGCGGCACAATTTATCAGCATCTGCCTTACGACTTTCATACAGAACAAAAAGAAGTGACACGTGAGCCGATACCAATTCGAGAGCGACGGCCTTCTGTGCGCAGTGGTCTATGTAAGACGGTAGTTGATCACAGTGTTTCACTTCTTTTCGCTGAAGGTCAGTTCCCTGCCTTGGATTGCGACGATACCCCTACGCGAGAGGCACTGACAGCCTTAATTAAAGAAACACATTTAAATGAAGTGATGATTGAGGCAGCCACATTAGGGAGTGTGGGGTCGGTCGCTATCTGGCTGCGCGTACTCAAGGGGCGTATTTTTTTCTCAGTACTTAACACCCAATTTCTCACCCCGATATGGTGTGAAGATGCACCTAATAAGTTAAACCGCGTTATTGAGCAATACAAAGTCAAAGGCCGTGCATTAAAAGCACAAGGCTATGCAATAGAAGAAGTCGATGATGCGACAGATTACTGGTTCTGCCGTGAATGGGACGATCAACAAGAAACGTGGTATTTGCCTTGGCGATGCGACGATAAAAAGGCTAACCCTCAGATCGATAAGGCCCGAACGCAAGCGCACCATCTTGGTTTTACGCCACTGGTATGGGTTAAAAATCTGCCAGGTGGCGATCAAATTGATGGGGTCTGCACCTTTGAGCCTGCAATTGATACGGTGATTGAAATTGATTATCAGCTTTCGCAAGCAGGAAGAGGATTGAAATATAGCAGCGACCCGTTGCTGGTGATTAAAGAGCCAGATCGATATACCAATCAAGAAGGCACGTTATTTAAAAGTGCAGCTAATGCGCTACTGCTCGATGCGCAAGGCGACGCGAGATTGCTGGAAATTAATGGCAAGGCGGCGGAAGCGGTAATTGGTTACGTCCGTTTCTTACGCGAATTGGCGTTAGAGAGCATACACGGCAACCGCGCTAGCGCTGACCGAATTCATGCAGCGCAATCGGGGCGTGCGATGGAGTTAATGAATCAGCCACTTATTTGGTTAGCGGACAAACTGCGTATTAGTTACGGCGAAGGCGCTTTACTTTCGCTATTACGCATGGTTGTACAGGCGAGCCAGATCTATCCGCTCACCGTGGCGGGAGAAAAAGTGGGCAAACTGAATAAAAAAACCAAACTCTCATTACGCTGGCCGCGTTGGTATGCTCCGACAGCGGATGATCGACAAAAGGACGCCCATACGTTGCAAAGCCTAACGGCAAACGGTTTACTGAGTCGTGAAACAGCGCTTCATATCTTGGCCGACACTTGGGATATTGGGGACGTTGCAGCTGAAAGACAAAGAATTGATACGGAAATGAACTAGCCCTTTTCTTTAATTTCCCCCCTGCCCTCAGGGGATGTTGAATGAATGGCCTGCCTTTGCGCAGGCTTTTTTATTTTGGAGAGTAAAAACCATGTCAGACGAGGTAAATACGCCAGAGGATGCGACAGAAAACGCGATCTCTACTCGGCATGCGGCTAAACGTGAAGCTAAAAGTGTTGCACCTAATTATGTCGTGGATAACGATAAAACGCAGCCTATCGCAAGCAAAGAAACCTTTTCACGTGAATATGTGAGTGAGCTACGCGAAGAAAATAAATCGTGGAAGCAGAAATATGAAAAAACGCTCGCCAATTTAGTGCAGGCCAAAGAAGAAGCGCAAACGAGCCTTAGCCAATTCCAGCAGAAGGCAGAAGAGCGAATTATCCAGGCCGAACTTAAAACACATGCGCTGCAAGCCGGCTTAATTGATGTGGACGACCTCAAGTTGGCTGATTTATCGAGCGTGAAACTTAACGACGCAGGTTGTGTAGAAGGTGCACAGCAGCTGCTAGAAGCGCTTAAAGCCGCTAAACCCTATTTATTTGCACCGGAAGGCAAAAGCTCTAGCTACGCTCAAACGCCTCCCACACCTAAACCATCAAATATTGAACCAGTTAAAGACTTGCCACGCGATGCCTACGAAAGGCGTAAAGCAATCTATCTTCGGGCGCTATAGAGCGCCCTTTTTATTTTAGGGGAGTCGACTATGCCGATTCAAAACCTACCTTCTGAACTACAACCAGCTATTCAGGAAGGTTATCTCGAGCGCGAATTTCAGGAAGGGTTGCAATCTGTGCTGTCATTTCGCTCCATCGCCGACCGTGAAACTTTTGCCAATCAAATCGGCGAAACGATTACTAAAACTCGTGTGGGACTCAAGCCACCTATCGAAACGCCAGCCAATCCCGCAACGAATACCAATCTTGACAATGGCATGACGCCTTCCAGTTATGCGCTAGAACAGTACACGTTAGGCATTGATATGTACTGCGACACGATTGATTTAAATATTGCGACAAGCCGCGTGGCGATTAAAGAGCTGTTTTTAAAAAATGCCCGTAACAATGGCGTGCAAGCAGCCCAAACGTTAGACCGATTAGCGCGCAATACGCTTTTCGATGCCTATTTAGGTGGAAATACTTGGGCGACACGTGAGGGTAAAGTTGCTGAGGGTCGTCAAGCCATTGAACTGCCTGTCGATGATATTCGGGGCTTTGAGACGGTGATGGTGAATGGGCGCATGGTGAGCGTTTCTGAGCAGTATTCGGCTGGGGTGAGTATCGGTGAAACGAGTGGCACGTTGATTGGTGTGAAGCGAGATGAAAAGAACACCTCTACTTCACTGCGTGGCATTAGCGGACGTTTGCTGGTTGAATCCTTATCTCATAAAGTGCCGCCCAAAACGCCTGTGATTCATTTAAACGCGCCTTCTTTAGTACGTGCAAATAATCGCAATACGACTGCTGAACTCAAAGCCAATGACAAATTAACGCTCGACGCCATTCTGGATGCGCAGGCTACGTTGCGTAATAACACCGCGATGGTGAACCAAACGTTCAAGCTATTTTTAGATAACCAATCGATGCGGCAATTGTTTGCCGACCCGCAATTTCAAATCATGTACCAAGGCCAATATCGGTCAGATGCTTACCAGAGTGGTCGAATTGTGCATTTAGCGGGGATTGATTTTGTACCAACGACCGAAGTCTGGGTGCAGGAAGTGGGTGGCTATACGATTCGCCGTCCCATTTTGGTGGCACCTGGTGCGCTGATTGAGGGCGAATTCGCCGGTATGCAAGCGGTGATGAGTCAAGACTATGGCGATACGGGCGAGGTTCATTTTGTGAATGGCGTGGCACAAGTCACACGTGGCAGCATTGATCGTTTGCAACAGATTATTGCGCAGTCGTGGTTCTGGATTGGGGGCTTTGCGGTGCCTTCGGATGCCACTGCAGATAAGCGCATTATCCCCACTGCGAATGACGCTTGGTATAAGCGAGCGGTTGTGATCGAGCATGCCGGTTAAGCGTTGAGTGATGGCATTTAACGAAGCAGAAAAAACTGCGATACGCCGCTTTTGCGGTTATCCGGTGTTTGGAAATGAAGCGACACAGCACTTTGGTTATCGCTACTTTAATTGGTACGGCGCGTTGGAATATCGACTCAATCATTTACAAGCGAGTGAAGAGGCGGTAATTCGGGAGACGTACCTGCCGCGTTTAGTGCAATTGGAAGCCGATTTAGTCGATCAAACGCGCACTAATCTAGACACTGATCAGGCAGCTGTGTGGAAACACAATCAGTACGAACACAAAGATCGGGCAGCGCTATTAGATGATTTGAGGCGGCGGCTATGCGGTTTTTTAGGGGTGCAACCAGGGCCATCGTTGTCGCAACCTAATCTTTGGATACAAATCTAATGGATGCGGCCACGTTACAGACCAAGATTTATAGCGGCTATGCCAAGGCTGCTAAGCGTTTGGGAGTAGATACCCAGATATTTCGTCCCCTCCAAGCAGACAGCCCTTTTCTTCACTCGATTACGATGCTTCAGGCCAGTTTTACCGCTGAAGATGTTCGTTATGGCAAGGCACGCCAATATGGACAAGCCGCTTGGTATGGCTTGTTTGAGGGCAGCCAAACTCAAGCGGGGGATTATTTGGTTCGGGGTGGAAGTATCTGGTTTATTGCAAGCCAAGCTTTGCATCTGCCTATTTTATGTGTCGCTTGCCATCGAAAAATTAAAATTAGTCGTCCCATGAACCAAACAGCAGTCGGGGCGCTGCCTTATCAGGGACGTATCGAAGCTAAGCAACAGGTTGTGCTGGGTGCCGAAACGGCGTGGCCTGCTTCTTTGCTACTTGGTGCCCGACAAGATGCAGGTCTAACGTTACCGGCAAGCGTGAAAGAAGCCGGTTGGGTTGCACTCTTGCCTATATCAGTCCCTATCGTGATTCAACCAGGTGACGTGATCACTGATGATTTAGCGCGGCGTTACACCATCTATGCCGCTGAATTATCTGAATTGGGCTGGCGTTTGCAAATGAAAGAGGCGCATCCGTAATGGCTGATTTGAGCGAAGTCAGCGAGGCCCTGGTTGGTGTGATTGCGCAGGCGGTGTATCCGTATGGCACCGATCAACCTTCCATCATAAAAGGGGCGGTGCGAGTCTTTGCTGGATGGCCTGAACCGCAGCAGCTAGAACAGGATTTAACCGCACAAGTGGTTCAAGTGTCGGTTTTTCCGCGCGCTGAAGAACAAAGCGCTATCCCCGTCTCGGCTTCGTGGGAGCCACTGACGATTAATCAACCTACGCTTACAGCCACCGTAAGAGGCGAGACGGTGATGTTGAGTGGGGCCGCAACGACAGCGCAAACGATCATTGTGACTGCTGATAAAGCAGCCATTGCTTATCAGTGCCAAGTTAATGAAACCCTTGAAAACATCGCACAAACCCTAGCGCAAAAGCTACAAGCAAAACGCTCAGCCATTGCCGATGGCTTTTGCCTAACCATTCCCAATGTATATCGCCTTGAAGTTGAAATTAGTACTGCTGGTAGACGCCTGCGGGCGCTGGACTATCGTACTAAACCTTTTCAAATCACGGTGTGGGCGGCTGACTTTAAACAGCGTGAAGTCATCGCTTCAGCGATTGATTTAGCCTTTGCTCGGCAATTTCGCTTAACGCTTCCCGATGGCACGGTGGCGCTACTGCGCTATCGCAGCAGCGTGGATAACGATGATTTCCAAACTCAACGACTGTACCGGCGTGACCTTTTCTATGAAGTGAACTATGCGCTCACCGAAACGGCATCGGACGTCACGATGATGACGCCTGTCATCTGCACTAAAACAATTTCTTAATTTTGCTTTATCTTGAGGGTTAGGCTATGCCTATTGTTCAACAAGGCACACTGAATACGACTTCACTAATTGTCCCTGACATTTATGTGCAGATCGTACCGCCACAGTTATTAGAGCTAAATGGCGTCCCAACCAATGTGTTAGGGATGGTGGGAACCGCGAGTTGGGGGCCAGTGAATGCACCCACCACGATAGGGTCAATGGCCGATTACGCACGTCTTTTTGGGGCGATGCAAGCACGTCGGCATGATCTCGGTACAGCGGTTGCCGCAGCGGTTTTGCAAGGCGCAAATAATTTTCGCTGTGTGCGAGTCACGGATGGTACGGATAAAGCGGCACAAGCAGTCATTGCTGCACAGGTGGTTCATCTTCCGAAGCCACCTGTCGAAAAACCCAAACCACCAGAAGAGGATAAACCGAACCCTCCGCAAAGCCCGACAGAACCTCCAACGGACAAACCAAAGCCGCCAGAAGAAGCACCTCAAAAGCCCCCGAAACATCCTAAACCACCGAAAGAAACGCTACCCGATGAGCCAAACGATGAAGACATTGAGCAGACACTTGCTGCACGCACGTGTTTAACTTTCACCAGTCGTTACACAGGCTCATTAGGCAATACGATACAAGTGACATTAAACGCGGGTAGCCAGGCAGGAACCTGGCGCATTGTCGTCTCTATGCCAGGTTTAGTGCCTGAGACATTCGACAATCTGGCCAAAGATTTAACCGGAAAAACACGCTGGCAAGCATTTGCCGATGCCATTAACCAAGGTCAGCCAGGGTTGCGTGGCCCGTCTCAGTTCATTACCGCGCAAGCAGGTGAAGCGCAAGATGTGCCGAGCGTAACTAGACTCACGCTCAAAGGCGGGACAGATGGGGCCGACCAGGTGAATAGTCATACCTTGCTTGGTCAGGATGGATTGCTACGCACGGGCCTTTATGCACTACGTAATACTGGCGTTTCGATTGCCTGTTTAGTCGATGCTGACGATGCCGATACGTGGAGCGCGCAAGCGGCTTTTGCTCAGCAAGAAGGCGTGTATTTGATTGCGGTTGGCAAATTAGGCGAGACAATCAATCAAGCGATTGCGACCAAACAAACCAAGGGCATAGATAGCTATGCCTTTAAGCTGATGCTGGGAGACGGTTGCTACTTTAACGACCCAGTGAACGGGGTGCGCCTTATTTCACCACAAGGTTTCGTGGCTGGCCGTTTAGCGAATCTCTCGCCAGCAGAATCAAGCTTAAATAAACCGCTTTTTGGCATTGTGGGCACACAAATTTCCCATGAGAACCGCACTTACTCTAATGCCGAGTTGCAGCAATTGGCAGAAGCGGGCATTGACGTGATTACTAATCCTATCCCTGCCGGGCGGCAATTTGGGGTACGCATTGGTCATAACACAAGCACGAATGCGGTTATTCAAGGCGACAACTACACCCGCATGACGCACTTTATCGCGGCAACCTTAGACCGTGGCATGGGACTCTTTGTCGGTCGGCTTCATTCAGTTGATGAGCGCCGTAAGGTGGCAACTACGCTAAGTCACTTCTTTTCTAATTTGGAGAGCCAAGGATTGATCGGCGATGCGAATGGTGGTGCTGCTTTCTCCGTGCAAATCGACCAACGCAATAATCCTCCTGAGCGGGTTTCTTTAGGCTATCTGCAAGCGGACGTAAAAGTTAAGTACTTGTCCATTATCGAAAAATTCTTAATCAACGTAGAAGGTGGTCAGTCGGTGCAAGTCGCACGACAGAGCACCTTAAATCAATAAAGCTTCATTAAGGAGACGCCATGCCGATTAACGGCTTTTCTGTTGGGCGCGATCTGACGCTAGATATAACCAGCACTCAAGGGCCTCTAAGTTTTGGCCTCATTACTAAATTTACGAGCAAACCGGATATTACCGATGAAAAAATCAAAGGATTAGATGGTATTACCCGTCATGTGCGCTTTCCTGACGGATGGTCAGGTTCCTTTGAGATAGAACGGCAAGGCGCACAACTCGATAGCTACTTTGCACAACTTGAGAGTAATTACTACGCGGGTGCTAATGAAGAGCCGTGCACGATTACTGAGACACGCACAGAGCCTGATGGCTCGATTTCCCAATATCGCTACGAAGGTGTGTTGTTGAAGCTGGAAGAAGCCGGAGACTGGGAGGGTGCGAAGACCGTTAAGCAAAAGCTTTCCTTTGTCGCTTCGCGTCGCAGGCAGATTGTTTAAATTTTTTAGTTCTGGAGCAAATATGATAACTAACGAAAATAAAGCAGACGATTCAGCTTCCCTGACGCCTTCAGCAATCCTCATCAAAGACGCTCAAACAGAAATAGTCGTAACTGATAGTCTTGGCCGCGCTATTAGGCTGAGAAAGCCAAATGCTCTCGCTCAATATCGACTAATTGAAGTACTCGGTGACAGCGCCAAAAATGAGAGGTATACGAATATGGTATCGCCGTTGATTTTTGTCAGAGCAATTGATGGTGAAGAGGTTCGCTTGCCGAAAAATAAAGGAGAAGTTGACGCACTGATTCAGCGATTAGATGATGAAGGCATTACAGCGGTGGTGCAAGGGATACTAGAGCACTACATTAAGACAGATGAACAGACCGAGAAACTGGCTATAAAAAAGTCGTAAAAGCCGCGCCGATTCGGGCTTGTTTATGGCTGGTTAAAAACGGTGTCCCCTTTGATGTGGCGTTCTCGTTGGATGATATCAACCGCACCGCTTGGTCGATTATCTTTTCTGAAATGGAAGGGGCGAAATTTAATTGGGACAGCATGCAGTTTGAAGAACCGAAAACATGAAGACATGGCATAACTTCGCGCAGTTTGCTGCGCATTTAGGCGCGTTAGAGGCTAAGGCTGAACTGGCGCTACATCAAGCGCTAAAGCAAGCAGCGAGCGTAGTTGAAAGCACGGCCCATGCTGAATTTGGACATTATCAGCCTGCCGTTGGGCCGTTTGCAAAGTGGGAGCCACTCTCTGAAGCGACACGTGCTGATCGGGTACGCCAAGGTTATTCAGCTGATGAGCCACTCTTGCGCTCAGGAGAATTACGGGCTTCAGTCACTCATCAAGTCAACGGTTTAGAGGCAGTCATTGGCTCTGCTGATGAGGTCATGCTCTATCAAGAACTCGGCACCTCAAAAATTCCACCACGTGCCCTATTAGGGCCAGCTGTTCTACGCAATCGTAAGAAACTCAAGAAACTCTTAGGGCATGCTGCGGCAAGCGGTATTGCTGGTGTTAAGCACTTGCCTAGCTATGACGTTGAAATTTAATTTTTCATACCGAGCTTCACCTCATCAAAGAAAAACAGTGTCCCATGTTTGAAGCCTACAAAATCGGCGTTAGCATCAGTGTGCTAAATCATGCGAGCTTAGGATTAGCGGCGCTCTCTAAAGATTTTCTGAAGACAGAAGCCGCAGCAACTCGATTACAGGCGCGTATTGCAGCCATTCAAAAAATGGCACTAAAAGGCGGGCTGATGCTTAGCTTAGGCGGGGCTGGCTTAACGCTCTTTAAAGGCCCCTATGAAGAAGCTAAAAAGCTGACCCAAGCACAGGCTGACTTTAAAACGATGAATTTGTCAGCACAAGATAACGCCCAAGCAATGGCACACGCTGCAACGCTTACACAGCGTAATCTAGGCACGACGCTCACCAGTAACATTAAAAATATTCACGATCTGCACACGGCGTTTGGTGATCTGCATCATGCGTTAAAAGCCTCAGAAGACTTTAGCCGCTTTAGTTTTATCGCGCGTGTGATGAATGGCGGAAAGGAAGTAAACGGGCTAGTTTATAACGCGGCCAAAGCACTTGAGCATCGCGGTCAAAAGGTGATGGGAAGTTCAGCCGCCTTTAGCAGCGAGCTAAACGATATGGTGCGCGTTTATCTGGGTTCCAAAGCCAAGGTGAATCCGTCGGAGTTTTTCCACGCATCCCAAACCGGCAAGCTAGCCTATACGCTGATGAGCCAAGAAGAGCTATACGGGCCATTTGCTGCGTATATGCAAGCAAAAACGGGCTTTACAGCGGGTTCAGCGGCGATGACGTTTGCCAGCTCTCTGGTAGGCGGCCATATGACGGATAGAGCTAAAGGTTTTTTAGCTGATCTTGGATTATGGGAAGAAGGCATAAGCCCGGCACGTATGCGCTCAATCAGCCGAGCATTAGGGGGCTTAGAAGGTAAAGAACTTAATGGCGCATTACGCAGTATGGGTATCTTGGCCCCGTTAGCAGGTGGACTGAAATCAGACTATCTTGATCTGGCGGTGCACAATCCTAGTCAGTTGATACAACGCATCATCGTGCCCGCGATTCGCAAGCGTTATGGAATGGATTTGTCAGACGAGGCAGTGGCCGCCCTGCTGATGAAAAACTTTAATCGCAATACCTCGGATTTCATGGGCGAGTATGTCGTTAATGCGATGAAGTTTAGTAACGATGCGTCGATTTTTAAGCACTCGATGGGGATTACTGAGGCGTATCAGCACTATCTTAAAACCCCTGTAGGAGCGGAAATAGCAGCGAGTGCGGCTTATCAAAATTTTAAGGCGGTGTTTGGTGCCGTCTTTTTACCGACGATTACGCAAGGGTTATTAGGTTTAGCAAAAGGACTAACGGCGCTAGGTGATTTCTTTGATAAGCACAAAAATATAGCGCAAGTCATTGGCTACACCTTCGCCGCATTAGCCGGAGGGTTGGCAATACAGGGTATCGTGTTGCTGTTAACAGCGGCTTTTCGTGGGCTAGGACTAGCCATGCGTGTTAGCGGATTGGGTCGAATAGCTATAGCTGTAGGAGGTTTTGTCATGCCGATGATGCTATGGATAGGCCGTATGGTGATGATCGGACTACGCGCGATTCCGATTTTGGGTTGGGCGATCACGCTTATTACGCTGGGTATTTGGGTGGTGCGTAATTGGGACATGATCAGTAAAAAAGCCCGTGCCATAGGGGGTACAGTCAGCCACTACTTGGTCAGCTTTGGGCAGTGGTACAAAGAGTACAACCTTTCCATTTGGCGTTCGATTAAAAACGCCTTAGCGACTGCCTTTAAAACTTTCTCTTGGTGGTTTTTAGATCAATGGCAAGCTTTCTTTAATGGCTTGCTGGCTGGGGTGAATAAAATGCTGCCGAAGGCTTGGGCGTTTAAAGAACTCACCTTTGCGGATGACTTTAGGCGGAATTATCTCTATCCCGACCAGTTTTATCAAAAGCATCAACCCACGATATCCGTCAGCTATCCGATTCAGGTTCAGACGAATTTACATCTCGATGGTCGGCAGATTGCGCAAGCAGTCACTCTCCATCAAACCCAAGCAGCGCAGCGAGCCGCTTTCTCCAGCGGTAGTCAGCCCGATGGCTCGTTGTACTTTTATTCACCTGCACAGCCTTAACGATGCAACCGGATACGACGCTGACGCTTGGCGATTTTACATTCGCGTTATTTGAAATTCCTGAGCAAATTACCTTTGGTGGTGAACAGAAGCTGGCGGTGCATGAATTAATCGGCGGCAAGCGCGTTATTGATGCATTAGGGCGAGCCGATGCCACGTTGTCTTGGCAAGGACGATTTATTGGACAAAATGCATTAGATCGTGCGCGTTATTTAGATGGCTTACGAGCGGCTGGCAAGCCTTTGCTGCTGACGTGGGCTGCCTTTTCCTATCAAGTGTTGATTCGCTCATTCACTGTGGATTATCAACGGCAATATCAGATGCTTTATCAAATTGAGTGCGAGGTACTGGAGGACAGTACACAGGCAGTAACCACTATTGTTGAACCAGGAGTCGATCGATTAATTGCTGAAGATATGACGGAAGCAGAAAGCTTAGTGAATGGAATGGGCGATGGCCCTTTATCGACTTTGTTTGGTCTCTTTAATCAAGCGATACGCACAGTGAGTACCGTAGCAAGTGCCGTATCGAGCGGACTGAATAGTGTGCTGCAACCCTTAGCTGATCTTCGCTTGCGCTTGAGTATTTTGCTGACCCAAGTGAATGCGGTGGTGCGCAACGCGAGTACCTTAGGCGGACTGATACCCGATAGCTCAGTAGCACGGCGTGCGAATCGCTTACTGAGCCAAACTAATGCGATGGCGCAGTTACCCAAACTGATTCAACTTGATCGCGTCTTGGGGCGCATTTCGGCAAATTTAACCGCGACTTCATCGAGCGCCCGCCAGTTAAATGTCGCAGGCGGCAATCTGTATACGCTAGCTGCCCAAGAATATGGCGATGCAACAGCATGGCAGACGATTGCGCAGGCGAATCATTTAACCGACCCCATGATTCATGGTGTGCAGACGCTCACTATCCCACCCATGAGAACAGCGAGAAGCGATGCCTGATGTAGAACCTAAGGTGGTCTTAGCGCGCCAGCCAAGGGGCATTGTTAAATTAGATGGCGAAATCATTACCGGCTGGACGTCTTTTGAAGTTGAAAATACCGTTGCTTATCAGGCCGATACCTTTCGCATTGCGTTTTCTCTCAACGGATTACCCAAAGAGCAAGATGCCGCTTGGCTTGCTCAACAAAGCAGCTTGTTATGTGAGATTTATGCGGGCTTTCCTGAACAAGCCGATGCGCCTCAAATTGAGGAATTAGATTGTTTAATGGTGGGACAGGTCGATGAAGTAAATCTCGACTACGCAGCGGGGACAGCCGAATTGGTCGGGCGAGATTTAACCGCTCGCTTAATTGATAACAAAGTCACTGAAAACTGGCTCAATCACACAGCCAGCCAAATGGCGACACAGCTTGCGAAGCGAAATGGGCTAATGGCCCAGGTGAAGCCCACACAGGGCAAAATCGGAAGCACCGTTGCTTACGATACCGTGAGCTTACATAACCAAAGCGAATGGGATTTACTGACGCGGCTTGCCAGGTTGTATCAGTATCAGGTTTACGTAGCGGGGCGCACCTTACATTTTGCGCCGCTGCCTCAAGCTACGAAAACCCCTTATCTACTGCGTTGGCAAACCGCATCAGATAAAGCCGGGATACCGCAGTTTGCAGGGATGGCATTAAGCCTGACACGGCATCTGACCGTTGCCCGGGATGTTACGGTGATCGTGCAATCTTACTCACCGACGGCAAAGCGCCGGGTAAGCGTGCAGTATCCGACTGAACATGCTCAAGAAACTATTAAACCTGGCCTGGCGCAACCTCGACGACAAATTTATCGCTATACGTTGGCGAATCAGACCAAAGAGCAAGCCCTGCGTTTTGCTCAAGCCAAGCATCGAGAAATTACGCAGCATGAGCGGCGTTTATCGGCCACGCTTCCGGCTAATCATGAACTCTCGGCGCGCCGTGTGATTCAGCTCACGGGGACAAATACCGATTTTGATCAACTTTACTACCCAGAGAGCATTAGGCGTAGTTTGAGTTTTGCTGAGGGCTATCAAATGCATATTCAAGCAAAAAATACTTCTGCTAAGCCAGAGCTATCCCGATGATGCAAGGACTCCTCAACACAATGCGCGCTCAAGCACAACGGGCGAGCCAACATCGCGCTAGCGTGCAACTAGGCATTGTCGATAGCTACGACCCGAATCAATACCAGGCCAAAGTGCGATTACAGCCCGACGATGTGCTGACGGGCTGGCTACCGATCGTATCGCCGTGGGTCGGCAAGGGTTGGGGTTGCTTTGCGCCGCCGTCGATTGGCGATTTAGTCGAGGTGCAATTTCAAGAGGGCCAGTTAGAAGCCGGATTTATTGGTCAGCGTTTTTATAATGAATTTGATCGTCCTTTGGTGGTGCCTGAAAAAGAATGGTGGCTCGTACATCAGTCAGGCTCAGCGCTGAAGTTTTATAACGATGGCAGTGTTGAGTTGCATAGCGCACAGCAGCTACGGGCAACAGTGAGTGCAGATGCGCACCTGATAATAAAAGGCAACCTCAATACACAAGCGACTCACTGGCACCACAAAGGACCAGTAACGATACAAGGCGATCTCACTGTTCAAGGCCAAGCACAGATTAGTAACGCGATTACGGGGCAAGGTGGGTTGACGGTCAGTGGCGGAGAAGGCGCATTCATCAAAGGTAGCCTAGATGTAAAGGAAGGAGATGTCATCGCGGAAGGTGTGAGTTTGAGTTCTCACACGCATGGCGGAGTAGAACCAGGTGGCGGACAGACGGGTGGGCCTAATTAAAATTTCTTTACCCTTCCAAGCGGATGTTTTCAAGTTTGCTTTATAACTTATGTCAATCCTCTACGACCTTAATCACACCCTCGGCTTCGATCTCTCGTTAGATGCAACAGGAGACTTACAAGCAGTGAGCCATCTTGAGCGCAGCCAACAGCGTATTTTGCGCCGTTTACTCAGCAACCCTGGCGATTATCTCTTTCATTTGGATTACGGGGCAGGCTTACCCAAGCAGGTGGGAGAAAGGCTAGAGATTAACAAAACTCAAGCGTTTATCCAGCACCAGCTCAGCCAAGAAGCCAGCATTGCGCCACAGCCCGCACCCGAAGTAAAGGTGACGCCAATCCGCGAGGGTGTCAGTGTGCAGCTGCACTATTGGGAAGCGCAGACAAAGCAGCCTATTACCTTGTCATTTGATGTAAATCACTAAGATGCAATTACCGATTAAAGATTTTGTGACGCTTGTTAGAGAGCAAGTGGCCGCGATTCAAGGTGCAGCGAAGCGGCGGATGGATGTAACCGTTGGCTCGACCTTGCGCGCGCTGGTCGAAGCGTTTGCTGCGGTGGTTTTATGGCTGCAAGCGATGGTTATTAAATTGCTGACGACCACACGCGCCAGTACGGCCATTGGTGAAGATTTAGACACATGGGTACAAGACTATGGCCTAACACGCTTACCCGCGATGGCTGCCACAGGATGGGTAACTTGCTCTCGCTTTACGCCAGCCCAAACTGCACTGATACCCGTTGAGACTACGCTAGAAACGGAGGATGGCACGCAGCAATTTATCGTGCAATTAGACACGCAACACCCTCATTACGATAAGCAACGCCAGGGTTATGTGTTAGCGGCAGGTGTTGAACACCTCCAAATTCCTGTGACGGCACGTATAGCCGGTGCAAGCGGTAATGTCGCAGCAGGTGCGCTTAATACATTGACGCAAGCCATCTCCGGCATCGATACGGTGAGTAATCCACAAGCATTGACGAACGGTGCAGATGCGGAAACGGATGTCGCACTCAGGCAGCGTTTTGTCAGCTATATGGCGTCTTTATCGAAAGCTACCGTACAAGCGGGGGGGTATGCGATTACAGCAGCACGCTCGGGTTTGCGTTATAGCTTGGTGGAAAATGAAACATACGAAGGGCCCTCTAAGCGAGGCTATTTCTATGTCGTCATTGACGATGGTACAGGCATGCCAACGGCTGATTTATTGGCTCATGTCTACAGCGCGATTGATGCGGTACGGCCATTAGCGGTTAACTTCGGCGTCTTTGCGCCAGACGTCGTTAAAGTGAATGTCGAGATGGCGCTCCATGTCAAAGACGGCGCGGTGCCTGAAGCGGTGCAAGACGCCGTGAGAGCAAAAATTACGCAGTACATTAATGCGTTAGGCTTAGGCGAGGGACTGGCGTGGAGCCGCTTAAGCCAGCTCGCCTATGATGCTTCCCCATTAATTACGAATGTCACGGGAATAAAGCTTAACCAGGATACCCAAGATATCCACGTCACGGTACGTCAAACGTTAAAAGCCCATATCGTCACGCTTCACTAACGATTTATCTCTCTCCTTTTCCCTTATGAAAATTGGTAATCAAGACGACTGTTTTAAGCGTCTTAAAGCGCTGCTGCCGCGTTGGTTTGGCGATCAGACGCCCATCTTAGATGCGCTCTTGCGTGGACTGGCTCATTTACTCAGTTTTGGATACGACCTGATTGGCTATGCTAAGCAGCAAACACGCATCAAGACGGCCACACAAGATTGGCTAGATTTGATTGCGCTAGATTTTTTTGGTGAAGCGCTGCGGCGACAAGCCAGTCAAACCGATACCGCATTTAGACAGCGCATTATCGCCAATCTGTTTAGAGAGAGAGCCACACGTGCAGGCTTAATCAAACTGATTACTGAACTCACCGGCAAACCGCCAGCTGTCTTTGAGCCACAGCGGATTTCGGATGCGGGGGCCTATGGCTTGAGCTATTACGATCAAGCTCGCTACGGTGCGCGTCACTATCCCTTCCAAGCTTGGGTTACCGTCTGGCGTCCTCATGAGGCACGCTTACCGCCAGAAGCAGGCTTTTATCGATACCACGCTTACCAACAAGCCCGTTATACCTCCCGCCGACAGCTGCAAGGCGCACTCTCTGATGCCGAACTTTTCCTCGCAATTCATCGCGTGAAACCTGTTGGCACCGTGATTTGGGTAAGGCTGATTTAAACCATTAGCAAATAAGGAAAAAATCATTAATGGATAGGCTGATTACATATCCAGGCCAACTCATCGACCACCACGACCCGATGCTCGTGAATCACTTTGCGATGATTGGGTTAGGTAAGCTCGCTCAGGCCGTATTCGGCGATCAACCTCTTGTCCGAGGGTTGGCGTGTGAGCCTACCGCGCCAGCGTCGCTCCAAGTGCAACTGATGCCAGGCGAGATCTATAACCTCCAAAACATTGACAGTACACCCTACGGTGATTTGCCACCCGACACGCAACACACCATCGTTAAGCAGGGAACACTGCTAGAAAGCAAGCTTTTGGATTGTCCAGCCCCTGCTATAGAGGGACATAGCGTAACTCATCTCGTTCAAGTCAGTTTGATGGAATCCGATGCGGAAAAAGATTTACTCCCTTATTACAACGCGAGTAATCCTCAACAAGTTTGGTGGGGGCCTGAGAATGAAGGAAAAACCCAGTCAACCGTTCGTCGTGGCCTTTGCCAAGCGATGTTGAAAGCAGGTATTTCAGCGCCGACAGGGAATCAGCAACAACCTGCTGTAGATATCGGGTATGTGGGCCTCTATACGATTACAGTTGCACACGGGCAAACGGCAATTAACGCAGAACATATTCGGCGCATTGAGAACGCGCCATTTATTGATGAAACATTAACGCAGAAGCTTAGCCAAGCAGCGGCCGATCAACGGTATTTACAAATAAAAGTTGGAGATGGCAGGTATTTAACACCTGAACAGGGAGACAAGCGCTATCTCAAGCCCAAAGAGGCCGACGACCGTTATCTAACTCCCGATCAAGGCGATAGCCGCTACTTTCGTCGAGAAGAATTGACTTTCCCGAAACTTCATACGGGATGGCAAGCTCTACCTAGTGGCTTTATTTGGCAATGGGGGTTTGTTGAAAAACCTACTTTTCAAGGCGTCAAAGTGACGTATCCGATTGCTTTTCCCCATGCTGTGTTATCGCTGTCTGCGACTAACGCAGGCCGCCCTGGAAGCGGCATACACTCAATCAACGTCGTGAAAAATGGCAAGGAGGATTTCCAGTTGTATTGTGATTTCCATGGTGAGCCGCCTGCTATAGATGGTTATTGGCTCGCGCTGGGCTATTAAGTGAGGCGCCCTCCATGAAACTTTACTACTCAGCTAAAACCGGCGGATTTTACGATAGGCTCCTGCATAAAACGTTGCCAGAGGGTGCGGTAGAAATCAGTTCACAAGCGCATCAAGCCTTGCTTAAGGACAACGCGCAAGGTGCGCGCATTGAGGCGGATGCCCAAGGCTATCCGCATGCCGTTTTCCCTGCCCAAGATCAACTATTAGCAGGGGCGAAAAAAACGGCCCTCAGTGGCTTAACTTACCTTATCCGATCTCAGCACCAACAAGCGATAGGCGCATGCGATGAGATCGATATCCTGGTTAGTTTACATCGTTATCGCGTCGCGGTAGCGATACAAAAAGGCACAGCCACGTCTGACGAGCAAGATGCTTTTGCCAAAGAGATCGAGGCGCGTGGACTTAACGAAAGTCTAGAAAGTTTTTGCGCTGATGCCCGAAAACGAGGGGCATACATCATGACAGTGCTAGCTATCGCTGAGGGTTTAAGGCATCAAGCGGTTAAGAAAATTAACCAAGCTATGACTCAAGCTGAGGTAGAAGCATGTGAGCAAGATTTTAAAAGCCAATTAACCGTGGCCTTAACCTCTTTAACGGAGAAAGTATGACGCCCGCTCTTCCTCTTGCACAGATGGCGCTTAATCGGTGGGCACTGCTCTTAGTCAATAGACCACGCCATTTATCTCACTGGTTCAAGTGTTTTCAATTCTTCGATGCATCGCTAAATGTGGCGAGGCAAAACCGAGATCTTGCCCCATCATGGCGTGCCTCTGCGTTTAAACGCTATATAGCCCGCGTGTATTGGTTTTTTGTCATTCGGCTTATAGGGTTAATTTGGTTATTGGGTATACCGTTTAAGGTGAGTGAATGGCGGATTATCCGTTATACCAATACACCTCAATGCGTTAAACCTGTTGGCACAGTGATCTGGGTAAAACTGATTCAAATTACCTTAAATAAGGAGATCACTCATGGATAGACTTATTACATATCCAGGCCAACTCATCGACCACCACGACCCGATGTTCGTGAATCAATTTGCGATGATTGGATTAGGCAAGCTCGCCCAGGCTGTATTAGGTGATCAGCCCGTTGTCCGAGGTTTGGCATGTGAACCGACAGCGCCAGCCTCGCTCCAAGTGCAGCTGATGCCAGGCGAGATCTATAACCTCCAAAACATCGACAGTACACCCTACGGCGATTTACCCGCCGATGCACAACACACGATCGTTAAGCAGGGCATGCTACTCGAAAGCAAATGGTTGGATTGTCCAGCCCCTGCCACAGAGGGACATAGCGCAATCCATTTAATTCAAGTCAGTTTGACGGAATCCGATGCGGAAAAAGATTTACTGCCTTATTACAACGCCAGCAATCCTCAACAAATTTGGTGGGGGCCTGACAATGACGGTAAAACCCAATCAACGGTTCGCCGAGGGTTATGCCAAGTCATGTTGAAAGCAGGCATTTCAGCGCCGACAGGGAATCAACAACAACCCGCGATAGATGTAGGTTATGTCGGACTGTATGCCATTACGGTTGCGCATGGACAAACCGTCATTAATGCAGAACATATAAAACGTATAGATAACGCGCCATTTATTGACGAGACATTAACGCAAAAAATCAGTAAAACGTCAGCCGATCAACGCTACTTAACCCAAGCGCAAGGGGATGGGCGATATGTCAAGCGAGGAGAAGATTTATTGCCACCTGGCGCGGTGTGTTGGTTCGCTCAGCCTACACCACCGGAAGGCTATTTAGTTTGCAATGGCGACGCGGTTTCGCGTCGCACTTATAAATCACTGTTTGAGGCGATTGGCACGATTTATGGCAAAGGAGATGGCAAGACGACCTTTAACTTGCCCGATTTCTGCGGCAAATTTATTCGAGGATGGGATAACGGTCGAGGGGTAGATACGGGGCGTGTGTTTGGCAGCGACCAATCTCACGAAATACAAAGTCACACCCATATAGCGATTATCGAAGAAGCTGGTACCCATAACCATCGCGGCGCTACTTCAATAGATGGCGAGCATACCCACCTTATAAACGCTGGATTTTCAGGGGGCGGCAGTGCGAGCAATACCCATGTTTGTATCTATGGCGGAGCCAATGCCGTGGCCCTGCCAAGCGGCAATCATCAGCACACGATTCATGAAGATGGCGCACATCAGCATGCGATCACGATTCAAGCTACCGGCGGCAGTGAAACTCGACCGAGCAATATCGCGATGCTGGCCTGTATTAAATATTAATCTGCTTTTAAGCGTTGGCTTGCCGTAGATACGCACAAATCTAACTCACTGCAATTATTTTTATTCAAGCAAAGGCCCCTAATCTGTGGCGAGCATTTCACCGTCGGGGCCTTTTGATTTTGCCCGCTGACATAGATGTTTTTTAATCAAGAGATCAATATGGCTGAACCTTTTTCCTCTAGCTCAATGGCAACCAGCTTAACGCTTGCCTGTGGAGTGAGCCTTGCGAGCTTATTGCCTGGGATTGACGGTAATGCGCTAGTGGGTGCGTTTGCGGGTGCGGCGGTCTTTGTGTTGCATAAATCAAGGTTGCGCTTGCCGATACGTATTAGCTATTTTGGATTGTCAATGGTCGCGGGCTATTTGGCCGCTCCAGAACTGACTCAATGGTTGCCAATTCACGAGCATGGTATTTCAGCCTTTATTGCTTCTGCTGCGATCATCACGCTCACCCATAAAGGTTTAGATGCGCTGAATCAACTGGATTTAATCGAATGGTTCAAGCGCTGGAGACAAGCCAAATGAATGATTGGCTCTTGATGCTCAATATGCTTGCGGCTTTGGGTATCACGTTGCGCTTACTCACTTATCAGCGTGGTACAAAGCCTTATGACTGGCGCATGGCGCTTTTCTCTTATGGGTTCATTGTTGCTTGCGGTGTGACCGTGATTCGCACCGTAACGGGACAATATATCGGGCCGATTGATTTATCTGAAGTGGTACTTAAATTCGCTTTATTTTTTGTGATATGGCGGGGGCGAGGCGATCTTGCTCGTTTAGTTCATTCAGGAAAGTGCCATGAATGATCAGCAAATTAAATTGCTTGTTGCGGAACTTAAGCGGGATGAAAACGTGTTGCTGAAGCCTTATCTGGACTCAGTGGGTAAGCTAACGATTGGCACGGGACGAAATCTAGAGGATGTAGGGATTAGTCTCGATGAAAACGATTATCTGCTGATGAACGATATTTATCGCGTAGCGCGAGAACTTGATCAGCAGCTTCCTTGGTGGCGTGAATTAGATTCGGTGCGCCAGCGTGTCCTGATGAATATGGGCTTTAATTTGGGGGTGACAAACTTACTGGGTTTTAAGCGCACTCTCCCATTTGTACAAAGCGGTCGGTATGACGCAGCGGCAACGGAGATGCTGGTTTCTCAATGGGCGAATCAGGTGAAGCAACGTGCAGTACGTTTAGCGCAGATGATGAGGATAGGACAGGCATGATTGGCGGGCTGATTCGTTTGATGGGCAGCTCAAGATTGACTTTAATGGCATGCCTAAGTGGAGCAATGATCGGTAGCGCGGTTTGGCAATTCCAAACGATGCGTTATGGCAGCAAACTGGCTCACGCTGAAGCAGCGCTTCTCACCTATAAAGCCCAGGTAGCTGTCGCGCAGGCAAAGGTAACTGAAGCCCAAGCCAAGGTTGTAACGAAGGTAGAAGTGCAGTATCGGGACCGTATCAAAGTCATCAAAGAAAAAGGCGAAACGATGATTAAGGAGGTGCCTATTTATGTCACTGAACAAGATGCTGCCCGTTTTGGCGTTAACGTTGGCTTCGTGCGCTTGTACAACGCCGCCTTTACGGGCAAGTTTGCCGGAGCCGCCGTTGAGTCTGACCGAGAACCCGCCAGCCTTTCGCTTACTGAACTTGGAGCAGCCAGCGTCTTTAATGCCAATGTCTGTCGGCAATGGCGAGAGCAGGCGGTAGGGTGGCGCAGCTTTTATTGGCAGTTAAGAAAGGCTAACTATTAATGAATAAAGAAAAGTAGCTTTCTAATACGCTTGCCTTGAAGGAAGCAATGCAGACTGCCCTTTAAAAAAGACAAAAGTAAAATAAAAATGTAACTTTCTTAAAAACATGGCAAATTTTGCTTTATGCCACAGCCAACGACAAGTATGAAACACCAGACATGCCTTATCCTAACTTCTCTAATATTTGGTTAAACTTATCATCCATTTTAGCCTCCATCAAAGTCAATTGAACTTTAAGCTCGCTAGTCCCTTTTTCATGTTTTGCTTCTTTTTCGGCCAATCCTTTTTGCGCTTCACGTAAATCTTGTTGTGTCTTAGCTGACGCTTTAAGTAAAGCTTGTTGTGTCTCAGCTGACGCTTGCTGCGCGTTAATTAAAGCTTGTTGTGATCGTATTAACTCTCGCTGTGTTTTAACTATAAGTAGATTACTCATGTCTTTAATCCCTTGATCAAAATCGCTGATTTCTTTCTCAAAATCAACAATCCCTTCCTCAAAATCACTAATCCTGTCTTCTAAGGCACTTAAAAGCGCTGCTGTAAATACTTCTTCCTTCAGGAAGGTTAAATCCTCAGTTCGATACTGGTTCAGACTGCGGAGAATAGGATTAAATATGTCATTAATCCCCCATGTTATTAAATTTGTTCCCAATGCAATACACCAACCGATAAATGGGGTTCTTAGTGCAATATTAGCGGCAGTCAATGGAAGATTAATAATCGGAGGTGTAAGCGCTGATATCCATTTAAGCCAGCTATAATAGTAGAGGTCTACTCCTTTAAGATCGGCTTCAATAACTTTTAGAAATTTTATTACATTTCTACGAGCATTTTTTAGACCTATGAGTTGCTGCTTAAACTCTTCTAATTCTTTTTTTGATTCTTTTTCTAATTCTATTGCAGAATCTACTTTCTGCTCTAACTCTTCCAATTCTTCTTCAACAGATATCTTCTCTTTTCCTTTTCCCTTCAGATCTTTAGAGGATTCTGTTTTTGATTGCAGCTCTAATTTTTTAAATTCTTCTTTTTTAGAATATACCCTTCCTTTCAGATCGGACTCTACTCTTTGATTTTCGCTACTCAAATCGTAGAGTTTGCTCCACGCTTCACCGAATTTTTCTTGGATGTGCTGAAATTTTGTTAGATTTTGTTTTTTCTTTTTAGTAAGAACTTTTTTCTTCAAGCTAGAAGAATTATTAAGCCGAATTTTAATAAATAGAAACTTAAGTATTGAAGAAGATAACTCTTCTTGCAGCTCTTCTTGCAAACTAATTCTATTGCTGTTATCTATAATTTGCGCAGTATTTAACGAAGTAGAGCCTTCATTCTGTGCAGAACTCACACCTTCCGTTTCAAGCGCTCTAGGTGGTTCGTCTAAACTAAGAGGGTGATGTTCTTGCGCCGCTTGTCTAAGGGGAGGAGCTAGCTCTTCAGTCTGCTGGCGAAAATGATGATCACTAGAAGAGCCTTGAGTACTTCTGGCGCGAGTGTTACTTGTTATAGAGATCATAATAATTTGCTTAAGTTCTATTAATGATCTGCTAGGTACACTTCTGCGAATTCCGGAATAAAGAAGAGCTTTTTTATAGCATAGCCTCTGCCTTCAGGGATATCTAGCGATAAGGCAAGGTAATAAAAAGGCTTAAGAAATCAAGAGAATACTTTACTGGCGTCAACTTCTGTGAATTGGTTTTCTATGATTCTTAGAGAGATGCCTATTTAAGTTACTGAACTTAAAGAGGTCAACGCCTTTAACGCCAATGTCTGCTGACAGTGGCGAGAACAGGCGCTAGGGTGGCGGAGTTTTTATCAGCAGTTGCGGACTAAATAAAACCGAAAGTTAAGATTTTTTTTGCTCCTCAAATCAATAGAGTCTGATGAAGCAGATATTGTTTATTAAGCACAAAAAATGCGAGGAAAAAGAAGATCACTGCTTGCCTCTAGAAAATTCATATTGCCTTCGCAAGAATGCGATGGTTTCAAATGGACTCTCCTTTTCAGGCTGAAAGAGCATATCCATAATTTCATACAACCGATCTTTTAGTTTTGCAGAGTCATTTTTTTGAGTATCTGATGTTTCGTCAACAGCTTTGGGTGCATTCAAAATTCTTCCGATAAATACCTCTCGATTTTCTTTGTATGCTCGCATAGTTTGGGACAAATCTTGGGACAAATGAGGGGAAGCCAGGGAACTGTAAGGGTATGGAGCCTCGTAAAATCAAGATATTAAACCCCTAGAAGTCCCCTTGTTCCCCTATGTGGCGGGTTCAATTCCCGCCGGCTCCACCAATAATCCTTTAAAATCAATAGATTACGAAAATCGATTTTCCCTATTTTGGGGTGATTTAGGGCTGTTTTGGCTCCAGAATGCCAGCATTTTGCCAGCATTTTTGGCGTGCTAAAGGACGGCAAATCGGCATTAGCCTATCCTACAATCAAAATTTTTTTTAGATAAACAGTGGATGATCTGCTTTATCTAACTCTTTAAACTCTTTACATCGATCTTTAGAACGTTCGCCAAATTTTTACTAATTAAATTCTGCTATCACTTTCCACGACCAGATCAAATATTGTCGAAAACTGCCTCAACAACATCTAGCAATCTTTAATAACCTAATCAAAATTCCTTCTACTCAATTGCCTTTATCGAATATTAATCAAGTACAGCCGCTTACTCACAAGGGGATCCCGCTAGGCTGCCCCTAACTTAAAATTTCGATTTATTTAAAAAATTGCGTTTTATGGGTGAAGCTTTGGCAGATGTAAACGGTTGGACAGAGTGATAGAGGGCTCGGAGATCCTCTCCGTACAAAGTAAATTTGGCAAACAAAGCCAACTTTAAAGATTCACTCCAACCACTTTAACGGACAGGCGATAATAACCAGCTTACTAATCTCTAGTATTAAATGGTGATACTCGAAATGCTTCGACGAGAGGCCTTTCAACGATACGTAGACCCCATGGTCGCCGGCACACATGATCTGCAAGAGTTGGCCAAAACTTATTATCAAGTGTCCAAAGCACGGACCAAGGCTCAACATTCATTGATTAATCACGGATTGCCTTTATATTTCCCCGAGATGCACCGATATTGGGCGACGACGCGCAATGAATGGTTTATCCGTTTTTTGCTCCAATTTCCCACCCCCGGCCACGTCAGAGCGCTCTCAAAAAAAGCTTTCGTGCTAGCAGCCTGGGATACCGTTGGACGCAAAGTTAATAAACAAGCCAAACTGGAGGAAATAGGGGAAATGGCCGGGGCGACAACGGCACTGCCCCACGCGTTGGACTGCCTTGCAGTTGACATGTTTCGCGTGACCCTAACCCGTTATCAACAACTGAATCAGCTACGTAGTGAGCTTGAAGCCCGTGCGACCCAAGTGCTCGATGGACGGCCTGAATTCGGCCATTTACAAACGCTACCCGGCGTCGGCCCCATCATCGCCTTAACCATCCTCGCCGAAGCAGGCGATGTCCGCCGGTTCGGTCATCATCGGCAATTCTTAAAATATTGCGGCTTCGATCTGGCTAAACAGCAATCCGGCAGTTATCGTGGCAAAGAGCGACTCTCCAAACGAGGTAATGCTAGATTGCGGCTCGTATTCTGGCTGGCGGGCGTGGGCGCAGTACGGATGCGCGAGAATTCCTTTCGCAGTAAATATGAACGATATATTCAATCTGCCCCAGGCGATGCAGATGTGCGACGTAAGGCGTTGACCGCTGTCGCTGCTAAAATGGCACGCGTGGCCTACAGTCTTTGCAAGATGAACCAGCCCTATCGGCAGTTCTTTGAGCAAAGTTTACCCAGTGAATCGATCCCTCTCTCGGCTGCCGTTGGGGCGCATGCGACCCCGTAGATAATGCTCGGACCTTTCACTGGGTTCTCTATGCTGTTTTAAGTACGGTGAAGGTCGTGGCGATAGCTTCGAATCTTGTGTCTACTATGGTCAGGCAAGGTTACCCATCAATGTGAAAGAACACTGGATTAATTGTATTGCTTTGATGGCTATTTTCTATGGGTCAAACGGTCTGCCCGCTTGGCAAAAATCCTTTGTCCTTTTTATTGAAAAAGTATATTTAAGCTATTGCATTTAGTACGTAGTCTGAGCTCAAAAGGAAGCGCGCAACAATGCCTGATTGGTGGTTACTTCCCTGTGCAATGGGTAGCAATCATCGCTTAAATGCTCCCAGGCCAGCGGCTCTGATGGCAAGACGTTTTTCTAAAAATTCCGCTTGCTTTTGATATAGCTGAGCAAATGCCGCCTGCTCGTCTGGTAAAAGTTCAGTTTTTTGTTATTTGATAGTCGCGGTCTGCAAACTTCTTCGACCGTTATCCCCACTTCCGTTTGCTTCAGCGCAAACGCGATTTGTTCTTCCGTATACTTCGATTGCTTCACGGCACAATCTCTATATGAATCTATGGTCGCCCCCGTTCTTGCAACCCTGATTTTTGACGTTGTGGTTGGCTTGCTCGAATCTATTCGGCGTCATAGTAGGGATATGTCCCTGCGCCTCGATGAGATTAGCGCCTAACGAACCTAAGAACGCCTTCGGACTTTAAGAGACCGGTTCATCTATCAGGTTATTCGTTAGGCCGATATGCCGTTTACGTCATCAAATTTCAGCGACCGCAAAACCAGACAGGTTGACTTAAATTAAAAAAATATGAAACAAGACACGCATCATAAAATAGATGTAGCGGTTGATCTCGTTTCAAATACCGTGTGATGTGCTGCTAATGCCCACGCAATTCGTGCCAGTTTATTGGCAAGCGCACACGCAACAACATTAGTATGCTGCCGAATCAGCATAGAGCGAACCCAGTCAGCTAAACGACCTGTATAACGCTCGCATCGCTGCAGATAGGAGCATGCGCACTGGATAAGCAAGCGCCTGAGATTTTTGCCCCCCCTTTTACTGATGCCGAGAAGTCTGCCTTTACCTCCTGTACTGTATTGGCGAGGCACTAGGCCAATCGATGCGGCAAAGTTGCGGCCACATCTATATTGCTTGCCATCACCCATTTCTGAACTTAGCACGCTGGCGGTAATGGGACCCACGCCGGGGATGGTGAGTAAGCGTTGAGCAAGATCATCGTCACCAAGTTGCCGGTTTAATTCTTTGTGGTTTTGATGAAAGGGCGAACGAATTTCGGCGAGATCAGCTTGACCTGATGGCCCAGTTGAGTCAGTTTGCGAGCCATCCAATGAGCACCAGCGCATGCTTCCATAACCACAGTACAGGCATGGAAGTTTCCAAAGAAAGTAATCAATTGCTTGCGCGAGATCTTTTTGCGAAACACTTCTTTGCCTGACTGATCTTGCCCATGCAAGTTAAATGAGTGCTTGCCTAGATCAATTCCGATTAACGTTGCCTTTTGCATGATGGACTCCCTCTCTTTGGTAAGAATTCCCCGTCATCGTAATTCCTTTCGAAGGGGGGGCGACCATCTCATTACGCCTACGTGCCCGTGGCAAATCGGCTATGTCTGCTCTTGGCGCATGCATGCGCAAACTCGTTCATCTTTTTTTCGGCGTGATTAAAACTCGTATACCTTATGACGAAAATTACGCAAAAATTGCTTGACCGGAAAGTCAGTATCTCCATTTCACTGGATGCATCCACGGCATGCGCGAGCATAATACGATCTTCATTCGCCAGCACCAACGGTTTATAGGAAGACGCAAAGCCGCGCCCTCTTTTTAGGCGCTGTATGAAAAAACAGTTTTGATCATGGCGACTTAGCCTTCTCAAGCTAAAGCTGATAATCCTCCCCCTTGATGCGCACCACGCTGCCTCAACAGCGTCTCGTTCATCTTACTCAACCCCTGCACATCATCTATTAACGTGTCCGTCACGTCCAGCGCCTCATGTTTGAGAGTCGAGACCTGTTTGCCTTGATCGCCTGCTTGATTTTCTTCCACTTCCCACAGGCGCACTGTTTGCTCAAAGCCACCAAAGGCGATCTGCTCCCCGCTCGGCGAATAAACGACGCTATTTAAGCCGCGGCGGGTATTATCTGTTAAGGTGCGCCTAAGCTCACCGCTTGCCGTGTCCCATAGACGCACTGTGGCGTCCCAACTGCTTGAGGCAAGCTGCTTCTCAGTAGGCGAATACGCCACGCTCGTCACCCGATCGTCATGTCCTTGTAAAATATGGAGCAGCTCACCGCTTGTCGCATTCCACAGACGCACTGTCTTGTCGTCACTACTGGAGGCGATCTGAGTACCCCTGGGTGAATACGCCACGCTCAAAACATCGTTGGTATGTCCGTGCAAGGTGAACACAAGAGTGGGTTTATCGCTCGTCATATCCCACAGGCGCACTGTCTTGTCTTCACTGCCGGAGGCGATCTGGTTGCCCCTGGGTGAATACGCCACGCTCAAAACAGCGTCAGTATGTCCGAGTAAGTTGTATATAAGCTCGCCGCTGCGTGGATTCCACACCATTACCGTCTTATCATAACTGCTTGAGACAAGTTGGTCGCCGTTTGGCGAATAAGCTACACTATAACAATGATTGATTCTCCTAGCAGTTCTGGTACTTGTGACTAAGATGTGCTCAAGATCGCCGCTGTACGCATTCCACAATCGTACCGTGTTGTCCCTGCTGGCCGACGCAATCTGGTCACCGCTGGGTGAATACGCCACGCTACGAAGAACCTCGGTATGTCCTTCTAAGGTAAGGATTTTGGTCCAGCTTGATGTGTCATATACGTTGATCTTGTTATTCCCCAAACCTATCGCACAGTTTTTTCCATCCGGTGAGTACGCACAGGCACGGATCACGTGCTCTTCTTGGAGAGTTGGCCATGCGCCAAACTGCACCTCATCCATCCGCGCACCGCTTAAATTTGCCTGGCGCAGCGAACTCGCTCGAAGATGGGTGTGGCTTAAATCGGCTCCTTGCAACTGCGCTGAATCAAATACCCCAAAACTCAGATCCGCACCAGGGACACGGATTCCTCTTAAATCAGCGCCGTTAAACTGAAACCCACTTTGGACTAACACGGTCATCGCATTGGCTGCCATTGGCTGCACGTCTTCTGTCTTGGAGCGTTCGACCCAATTCAGTAGCGTTTCCTTTAACGCTGGCTCTTGTTCGATCTTTTCTCTTAAATAACTATATATCTTCTGCTCACCGACCAGGCTCAATAGCCCAAAAAGGGCAGGAAACTCAACGACTTTATCGAGTTGCTCTCGTTCTTCTAGTTTTTTCAATTGATTCAATGCAAAGGTATGTAAACTTTTGTCCGAGCTTGTCAAACTCTGATGATGTTTGGCTGCAATCCTTTGCTGCAGCAGGTGTAATTTCAAAACAGGTGAATCCACTGGTTTGCCACGATGCGTCACCGTCGTTAATGCTTTAAAGAGATTTTGTCGCTCCCATCTTGGCAGATGATTTTCCACTTTTTCTCGAACTTCGATAGGCAACGACACGAATGAGGCTTTGGGAGATTGCTGCACTGCGGGATAGGATGCCGCCGTAGAGTTTGAAATAGCGTTCAACATAGATATCCTTTTTGAATGAAATCCGGTTTATCAGACAAATTTTTAGATCGCCACAACCGTGCTTAGAGTGAGTAGGCACATTTAGTAATATAGTTTTTACTAAATGCCAATACTAAGTCTTTGCGATATGTTGTTATGGTTAACGAATGGAGTTGATGAGCAACCGTTATCAGCGCTTGTACTGGAGGCGGTGCAAGAGGTCAAGAAGATTTGTACTGCTGGCCTGAGCGACTGGGTTGATAGTTGAATACCCTGTCCCCAGGGTGATCCGCCCCTTCTTAATAGATTTTAAAAATAGAGCTTAAGCGGCAAACGCCAATTTTTGTTTTGGGGTAATACCTCCAATAGCCATGTTGGATCGTTCATGGTTATAAACCCATAGCCAACGAGTCGCACAATCTTGAACCTGTTCGAGTGTATCAAATAGATCCTACGCCAGCCAATCGTAGCGAACTGTTCGGTTATAACGCTCAATCATAGCTCTGGCACCGGTGTCCCGGCTTCTGACTGCTTCAAAATAACAATGATCTGACTTTCTGAAAATCTTGATTTCTTCACGTAAAACTTCCTCTTCTTTCTTTCGAGAAAATTCTTATATGGTAGGCCCCCGGTTTGCAAGGAAATTTTTCAATGATTTTAAAGAGAGGAAGGATGCAGACTTATATGCGTACATGGACTCCCGCTTATTTGCCTACTCCGCCTTATATTCTCCACGACACCCACTCCCATTTAGATTACATATCTAACTGTATTCCCCGGAGGGAGGGGGCCTGCCATTCCATCTACTTTCAAATCATATTATTTGTTGGGAGGATTACCAATGGCCTCAGTTGCTTACGACTCTTAAACCCCGCAGAAGTGGTTACCCTTTCAGGTTGAGACAAAGTTTGAATCTCTATCCGGCACATTACACATCAGCTTTCGCTTTCTCTGCGATCCTCTGCCGGATTAAATCTTGACTTGTACCCTGGGCTGCGCGCTGCGTTTCAAGTCTTCCGGCTTAATTATTGTAGGGTGGCTTTTGATTACCACAAATTTATCGTTAGGGAAACTTGGCATTTTCTTAACTCCAAATGATGCTGAGTTAGAGTTAGACTGTGTTTTGCTTTCACTTTCACTGTCACTATCACTGCCACTGCCACTGCCACTGTCACTATCTGTGGTATTTCCATTCCCCCTTGACTTGGGGGCATCCAGTGCAGTCTTAATGATAGAGGATAGTGTTTCTGGATCTTGTGCTGCTGCTTTGATAATGGCTACGGCGTGCTGGTGGATTAGCTGTTTGAAGTTTTCGTTCTCTTGTATTTGCTGTAATCTTTCGCTCGCATTTCGTGCGCTTGCATTTTTTTTGTTTTGTCGTACTATGCCTTGCTTTGCTGGGCCTTCTGCTGACTGGAATGCCGCCTTCTCGGCACTTGCTAGCGCGTTATATTTCGTTTCTCTCTCGGCTCTAGCTAGTCTTATTCTTTCCGCTTCGTCCACTGCGTCCGGTATGATTCTTGCGATGCTTGAGTCTCGCGTGGTGTTGTCGATTTTTGTGTCGTGTAAGATTTCGCCCATCTTATTAATATCATTTAAATGAGCTGCCGTATGGACAACGTTTTCCGTAGACAACGTTTTCCACGCCGTGCGCTGGCCTCCTCCAAAAAATGTACCAATACGCTCGGTCGAAATATGATGGTAGTACGTGGAGGTCTCTGCATTGATATTTCCAGACAGTGCTGCTTCAATAATTTTATCCAGTTCTTTCTCCTTCGCCGCATTTAACACTCCGGCACACAATGCGCACGGGATTTTGATACCTCCTGTGGGCAAAATCATACCTCTTCTTTTCTGATCCTCATATACAAGGCGCAAATTTCCTGCAACTTCTTCTCCGATAGCCTTCAAGAGACCTGTTGTATTAGTGCACTCTGCATCGGATAAGCCAAACTTCTCTTTAAGCCTTGGCTTAAGCTTATTAACAAAGCGGTCGAATCCTAGCTTTTCTTGCTTTTCCTCTTGTTCTTTTTTAAATTTAACTTGCAATTGTTGTCCAAACTTCTCCTTGAAATCCTTGAGGGGCATCATATCTTCCCCTGTCCCTATTTTTATTCCTTGCGCACCTTCTATCATTCCTGGAAGTTTATCTATATTTTTCTGAATGAAGTTTTCGTATGCGTATGCGGGTGATATTTTTTCTTTATTTTCATTAAATTCTTTTAGAAACTTATCCTGATTTATTGCACAATAGTTCCAAATACTTTGCTCAGCATGCATTACTTCATCGCTAGCTATCTCTTGTTGATCAACTGATCCAAGAATTACGACGTTTTCAAAAATCCCTCCTTTTATATTCTGAAGTATCTGATGCATATCATCTATATCCATCTGCCCTTGTAAGATGACATCGTCTTCTTCCGAAAACTCATTTGCTAATTTCTTCAAAGTGGCATTTGGATCAATCGCAGTGGCATTTTGATCGGGCAATGCTTCCATTTCGTCCAATATTTTTTTCTTAATTCCTGCTAGCCCATCCTCGTTAAGACTAGCGAAGGTACATAGTTTTCTATAATGTCTGTACTCACGACTTTCTTCTGTTCTCCCTAGTTTGTCGGGACTATCCTTTCCTTCGACTTCTTTTAGCTCTTTTATGGCGGTACTCATCCGCTGTAGCGCGTCTTCTATATAATTGCTATTTTGATTCGCTCCAATGAGTAATCTGCCATTTACCAGGGCTACCTGAATCTCAATTGGGTCGTGACCCTGTCTTCGCATATCTTCACAAAGAACAGTCGAAATGTGGCGAAGAACCTGTGGAATCCGGTTATACCCTATATATTTCTTTGAGTTTAGTTGTGAAATAGTCCCATCACGTGCATTGTCATCGTTTACAAGGTCTGCTCCTATAGGATGAAATTTCACTACATCACCACTTCCATATCCAGCCATAATTTATTCCTTATTATTAAAAAGACTTTATCAATTCAATGTATTTAATGCAGCATAAATAAAATTCTGATTAATGAATCTCAGACAAGTCTTGAATAAAATGAAAAATAAAATGAAAAGGTAATTAAGAAAGAATTCTGGTCTACAAAGCGAGTGGGATAGGACCAAAAAAATAAAACCAAGGATTTCGATTCTGCTCATCATGGTAGAAAGGCCCTTCACACTCAATTTGCCCCGCTCTAATTCATCTTGAGTCTGTATTTAAAATGAATGACGGCATCTCAGCATGGAAAGAGCGGCTTACGCTTGCATTGTTGAATGCAACATTTTTCTTTGTCTTTTAACTTAAAGTTCGTTGCATGTAACGATTAAGGGGAGATCCCAATGGCAGCAACGCATATCAATGCAAGAGTTCAGAAGCACCGCGATGCACTGCGCGCGGCTGGCCTTCGACCCGTTCAGATTTGGGTACCCGATACACGGCGGCCTAATTTTAAAAAGGAATGTCGTCATCAATCCCTGCTCGTCGCTCAGGCTGATATAAACGACAAAGGCATGCTGCATTTTATGGATGAGGTTCTAGCAGATATAGACGGTTGGACAGAATAATGCGCGATGACCTCGTGGCCATTGCCATGCAAGGCGATTTTGGCAAGCTAAGACCTGCTTTAGTGATTTAGTCCGACCACTTTAACGAACACACAACAACCACAGTCTTACCTGTCTCCAATACCATAATTAACGCGCCGTTGTTACGCGTTACGATTCAGCCTAATGCTAAGAACGGCTTACAGAAGCCATCTCAAGTGATGGTAGATAAAGCGATGACCATCAAACAGGATAAATTAAGGCTGTCATTTGGTCATCTTGATTCGGATATCATGCTGAAGATCGAGCGATGCTTGGCCGTGTTCTTAGGAATTACGAAGTAGCCTAGACAATTTATTAAGTTATTGCGCATAGGCTTTCAATCTACTGGGCAGTACGCTGTGCTAATTTACAAGCAAAACCGAAATTTTAAAAAATGCCAGCTTTTTGCCAGCATTTACGCTAGAAGCCCCGTGAATACAGGATCAGACGCGGGTTCAATCCCGCCGGCTCCACCAATAATCTTTTAAAATCAATAGGTTACGAAAATCTATTTTCCTCATGTAGTTCCAGTGGAGGTACCATGAAGCCATCTTTAGCCTAGCTACCTACCGAGAAGCTATTCGCCACGTAATGGCGTCCCATCATGCCTGCAATCCTCGCGTCTTCGGCTCCGTTATTCATGGTAAGGACACAGAAGAAAGCGATCTCAATATTCTGATTGATCCCACACCAGAAACAACGCTATTTGATATCGGAGCAATCAGACATAAATTACATATGATCTGAGAATAGGGCTAACTACGCCCTCTATATGATAGAGCGTTCAGCTATCACGTTATCAATCCTTCCACTATGACAAGTATGGATGCCAAATAGCCAGCCATAAATCGTGAAGAGCACTTAAAAGCAGCGGCATCGGTGCTGAGCTTAATCGTAATTACATTTAGACAACCAAATACTGGTTTGCAAGTTAATAAAAGCGCGAATTTTTACTGTCAAATAACGCGCACACTAAATTGTGTATGCGCTTCAGTGCTTTGAATATTATTTACCTATTCCCTTACCAGTTTCTATAGATCACCCGATTTCAGTAAGACGGTCCCGCCTTTATCCTTCTGACCCAAATATATTCGCTGCCAAGCTGCATCCTGCCTGGCAGCCGCACCTATATCCCCTGTACTTCATTAACAACGCCTCCGCGTCTCGTTGCAAGGACGTGTTTGCCTCGCAAACCCCTTTTGCGGATGGTCGGAGGCGCTTTTTTTCTCAGGTCGTACAGTTGTGTATAGCAAGCACTAAAATTATGGTCAGCACACACTGGTTCAAAGACGTGCTGCAAAAATTAAATAGATAAGTCGCTTGTTTTGATAAATTTATCGGGAGGGAGCCAATGTTTGGAATATGGAATGCAGTCAAAGGTATAGGCAGTGGAACAGTAATTAACAGTGGAAGTCTGTCGTCCTTGGGACTGGCCACTGCGAATAAAATCAAAGAAGAGGCATTGAATCATGAAAACCGGGGTGATTTACATGAAGCGAAAAACTGTTATGAGATTGCCATTAATCAAGCAGACCAGCTTTACCATAATATAAAAACTGCTCAAGTAGAAGAAAGGCTTGCAGCACTCTGTTTTTATTATGGGAGTTTCCTGCGCAAACAAGGCGATAAATATCAAGCTGAAAGATATTTCCAAAGGGCCTTAACCCATGCAGGGGGAATGGATCTGAATCAACCTGATACGCAAGAACTATTTAAGCAAATTTATGGGCGCTATGGCTCATTTGTTGCTAAAGAGGGTAGCCAAGGGAGCAGTTCTTTCCCTGTAGAAGATCAACGCACTTTGAGGTCACTTGCACATTACTCATCTGCAAAATCAAATTTTAATACCGCTTCCTCTCGTATCAATAATCCAGCGTTTGAAGCGCACCTCTCCAGTCTTCCGCCTTGCACTCAGCCATTTTTTTCCCAACCGTTAAAAACAAACCCACCGGCCTATACTTTAGCTCAGCCGACTGAAACGGTTCAAAACACGCATCATCTAGCATGGTGCCTACAACAGGATTCAGCATCCGAACAGCAGAGAGAAGCGTGGACGAAAGATGCCAAGCAGGTAGTCGAAGCATTTAAGCAACTTAAAGATAAGGATTTGACGCATATCCAGGAAGTCGTAGCGCTCTCTGCCATCGATCATCCAGAGCTGCACCGCAAAATCACCAATGCGCTGTTAGATGCATTAAAACTCGAGAAAAGTCGTTTACTCAATTTACCTTTATTACGTGGATTGTCGGTAATGATGCTGCAACGCCCTTACTTGACACATGATATTCATTTGGCAGGTGATGGCGTCATGCTATTACGGGCTCTGCTGAGAGCCCTGGAAAGGATTCATGCCGATCAGAACCTGGAACAAACCCAAGCCTTGTTACAAACACTCTCTCTATTACTAGATCAGCTGGTATACGTTGGGGTGAAAGAAATAGACCGGGTCGAAATCCAGGAACCGCTTAAAAGGGCACTGAGACGATTTGAGGACAAGAAAAAATATCCTGAGCTGGCCTGGCCAATAGAATATACGCGGCAAGCATTAGCGCGCTTACCGAATAATGAAAAGTTTTCGGAGGCATTAATACGCCGGGCTTTGCCTGCTTTGGGAGGGATTTCCTATCTAACCACGTTTGGGTTGAAATTATCGTCTGGAGAAGGTTTTATTAAAGGCTTTGAGCCAGATAAGCTTTGGGAAGCCTATCAATGTTTTAAGGATGCGTTTAGCGAGATCGAATGGCTTAAATGCGCGCCATGGTATGGAGAGCTATGCTTCATTGATATATTGATTGGCATGGGTAGGCTAGATCTATTCGGGAAACTACTCGCAAAAAATACAGGACCGCGCGATGAAGCGTATCTGCACGGGCTATGTGATCGCCTCGAACGAATCGCAAGTATTCAGGACGATGCCCATTCCCAAGATCATGCGCTCAAACTGCTAAAAGGGCTCATGGAAGGTCAAATTGCATGGGCTAAATGTGAGTCGATTCAACAATATGCAAAGCAAAGCCTGAATCGTATTGCGTTGATGTGGCCTAAGCCCGATCTCGCCACGCTGGAAAAAGAGGGCTATGCGCCTGCCGCCTGGCATCCGTTTTGGCAAGCTGCACCACACAGCATCGTTCTGAAGGCTATCCAAGAAACAGCTCAACACAATGCCTATATTAAACGTCAGCAAGAAATGGAACTACGCTCGAAGAGAGAACCGCTTGCGATCTTGGGCGAAAACATAGAAGAAGAATATTTTAAAGCTTGGGAAGAAGTAGGAGAAATTCAGGACGGCCTGACAATGTATGTAGCCCCACAGGCCACGACGGTTACAGACAAAGATATCCTATTTGATTTGAACGAGGCAGTCACGAGCTTTTTGGCGCAAGAAAATAACGCTACCCAGAAAGCCCAGGTGTTACTGCTACGAGGTGAAGCAGGATCAGGCAAATCGACTTTTAACCGGCATTTAGCACGTCGCTTATGGGAAGAATACAGCGTAGCTTCAGATGAACGGCCGATCCCTTTGTATATCTCGTTGCCCACTATAGACAGACCAAACAAAGACCTGCTTAGCCAATACTTCTCAGATAAATGCGGTTTTTCTTCAGAGCAGATCGAGGCCTTGCGCCAAAGTCAGCGCTTTATCTTAATTTTAGATGGCTATGATGAAATACCCGCGGAACAAAGAAATTTATATGCGGATGAAAAACTCGATCAATGGCAAGCGAAAATTATTCTGAGTTGTCGGCCTGAGTATTTAGCAGAAGGTTATCAAAACCATTTGCAGCCGCGAGGACGTTCTCGTGTGCTACTGGAGTATCAGTTAGCCCCCTTTTCAGAACGCCTGATCAGAACCTATATTAATCAGTACGTCAAACATGCTCGTACGCCGTGGAACGCTCAAGACTATCAAACTAAACTAGCGCGTATTCCACAAATCGAAGAATTACTCGGTACGCCCTTTTTACTCAAAATGGCTTTAAGTGTGTTGCCTACATTGGACAAGGTTCAGCCTAATCAAGTGGGATTAACGCGCATCAAACTGTATGAGCAGTTTGTGCAGACATGGTTTGAGCGCTCTTTAGCACGTTTAAAGGCAATTCAGCCTAAATTAACCGATGCACAACAAAAAGCTTTTTGCCAGCTAGAAGACGAATTTATCGACCATAGCCAGGCATTTAATACAGATTTTGCACTAGCACTATCTGAGGCTCGAACCAACGTGGCGGAATATTCAGCTATTACACGCAGAGGGATGCCTCAGGATAAGCAGTATGAAACCTTTTTGAGTACCAAAGATGAAGAAAAAAATCTACTGCGATTTAGCGCTTTGCTGATACGTCAGCAAAAGCAATATCGATTTATACATAAATCGATCCAGGAATATTTGGTCGCGCGCGCGGTGTGGGAAGAGCTAGAAAACTTCACAGAATTTAAGTCATCGAATGACACTGAGCAGCTGAGCGAACGAGAACCTGTGCGCGTGTTATGGGAAAGCATAGCGCCTTCCATTGAAGTCGATTTAGCTGCTTTATTGAACCGATTAAATATCGTGGAAGATTTAGCAATCCAACGCTTTTTAGTCGAGCGGGTCCATCAAAACAGAGCGTTAGTAAAACCGTTGCTGGCATGGATCAAGGTATCTACGATGAAAGATACAGTGAGCATTGCTGCAGCGAATGCGATCACCATTTTGGTTAAAGCAGGGATACAGTTTATTGGAGTGAATTTAAAAGGTATCCAGATTCCAGGAGCGGACCTGAGTTTTGGCGTGTTCGATTCAGCGCAGTTGCAAGGAGCAAATTTAAGCAGAGTGAAATTTCACGCAAGCTGGTTACGAGAGGTAAATTTGAGCAATGCGCAGATGACTGGGGTGCAGTTTGGCGAATGGCCATATCTTCAAGAAAAGAGCGCGGTGTATTCCTGCGCGTATTCACCCGATGGTCAAACGTGTGCCGTAGGTCTCGAAAACGGTAAAATCAGCCTCTACGCGACGTTGAATTGGGAGAAAAAACATACTTTGGAAGGGCATACCGACGTCGTTCGTAGTGTGGCGTATTCGCCCAGCGGAGCACAGATTGCTTCATGCAGTGATGACAATACGGTACGGCTGTGGGATGTGCACAGCGGAAAGCCCTGCCGCACCCTACAAGGGCATACCGACTTTGTTTATAGCGTAGTGTATTCGCCCAACGGTCAGCAAATTGCCTCTGCTGGTCTCGACAAAACGGTAAGGCTGTGGGACGCACACAGCGGGGAACCCAGCCAAACCTTACACGGGCATACAGGCTCTGTTAGTTGCTTGGCGTATTCGCCCAGCGCAGCGCAGATTATTTCGGGCAGTAGGGACGGCACGATTCGTGTGTGGGATGTGTACAGCGGCGCAGTTGTACACATTTTAAGAGGGCATACAGGCGGCGTTACAAGCGTGGCATATTCGCCAAATGGAGCGCAAATCGCCTCGGGCAGCTGGAGCCAAGAGGTGATACGGCTGTGGGACGCGGAAGCTGGGACTTGCGATCATGTCTTACATGGACATCTCGCACCTATCCTTAGCATAGTGTATTCGCCGAACGGAAATCAAATCGCCTCGAGCAGTAATGATACGACGGTGCGGTTATGGGATGTGCAGACCGCAAAGTCTACGCATACTTTGCAGGGACACACAGCCGGCATTTTTTGCATAGCGTACTCCCCCAGTGGCGGCCAGCTCGTCTCAGGCAGTGAAGATAGGACAGTGCGCTTGTGGGATACCCAAGGCGGTACCCCTAGACACATTGCGCAAGGACATACTGATGCTGTTAAGAGCGTGGCGTATTCGCCGACTGGTGAACAGATAGCTTCATGCAGCGATGACCAAACAGTGCGGCTGTGGAACGCTCATACTGGAGAGGCCTTGCTTACCCTACAAGGACATACCGCTGCTGTTTCGAGTGTGGCGTATTCTCCCAGCAGCAAGCAGCTCACCTCAAGCGGTTTTGATGCAAAGGTACAGCTGTGGAACGTGCAAAGCGGCATCTCTGAACACGTTATACATTTACGTGACGATCCTGTATTGAGCGTGGTGTATTCGCCCAGTGGAGATCAAATTGCCTTTGGAAGTACTAGCAATGCCGTGTGGCTGTGTAATGTACGCACCTGGGATCTCGATCATATTTTAGAAGGACACACCAACGCTATTTGGAGTGTCGCGTATTCCCCCAGCGGAGATCAGATTGCCTCGGGCAGTGTTGACAGCACGGTACGGCTGTGGGACGTGCGTACTGGAAAACTTGTGCATAATTTAAAAGGGCATGCTTCCGTGGTTTTTAGTGTGGCGTATTCGCCCAATGGGGATCAGATTGCCTCGGGCAGTAAAGATAATACAGTCCGATTATGGGACGCACACACCGGCACCTCAGAATACATTTTAGGAGGTCATACAAACGCTGTTTTAGTTGTGGCGTATTCGTCAAGCGGTGAGCAAATTGCCTCGGGCAGTAGTGACAATACAGTACGGCTTTGGGATGCAAAGACGGGCGAGTGTCAAATGATGATTCAAGATTGCGGGCCAGTCAAAAGCCTTGCATGGAAAGAAATTTCTGGCAGCCATTATTTGGTAATCGGCAGCCTAGATAACTCTGTTCGGCAGTGGGAAATAAAAAAGGTAGGGAAAGGCTATAAGGCGGCTTTTTGCTGGAGTTCCACGCATAATTTTCTGACCGCCAGAGGTGTATCTATTGAAGGAGTCCGCGGTTTAAGTGAGATGAACGCGCGACTGTTGAAACAACGGGGAGCCATAGCTTGATGTCTAACGCACCCTGAAAAAAGTTGGGAAGAGCCTGTCAGAATTTTTGTGTGCGAGGAAAAATGGCTATAGCAAAAAGACGGTGCTTGCAGAGAAGGACAAGCTAGCGCTGTTGATCCCACGAGATCGAGCAGGCAGCTTTGAGCCGCAGTTAATTGCCAAATATCAAAAGTGGCTGCCGGGTTTTGACGATAAAGTGATTTGTTTGTATGCCAGGGGGTTAACGACGCGAGAAATTCAAGGTCATCTAATTGAATTATATGGCTTAGAGGTGTCGCCTGATCTGATTTCAACCATCACTTCAGAGGTGCTAGAGGAAGTCAAGGAATGGCAGAATCGATCGCTAGACCCTGTTTATCCATTGGTGTTCTTTGATGCGCTACGGGTCAAGATACGAGAGAAGGAAGCGTAAAAAACAAGGCGGTTTACCTGGCTTTAAGGGTAAAACCAGACAGTGTCAAAGAAATCTTAGGCATTTGGATCGAGCAAACGGCAGGGGCCAAATTCTGACTTAGGGTCATGACGGAGATGAAAAATCGTGGGTTGATGGATATCTTAATGGCAGTAGTCGATGGGCTTAAAGGATTTCCCCAGGCCATCACGGCGGTTTTTCCACAAACGCAAGTGCAAACCTGTATTGTGCATTTGCGATTGAAAGTTTGCACATGCAGGTGTGTAAAGTGATTAAGAATCGAGCTATGCCACCTACTATCTCGCGAGCAGCAAAAGTCCAATTCGCTATCTTGTTTGGCGAGCGGTTTACTGATGCTTGGGTATGAAGTCAATTGACTAACTTTAAATGGATTTGGCTTCCTCACACAAAATTCCTGATAGGCTCGTTGCGGGATGTGAGTAGCGAAGAACTCAGCCACACCTTAAACGGACATGACGCCACTATTATGAGCGCGGCGTATTCACCCAGCGGTGATCAGATCGCCTCAAGCGGTTGGGACAGGACGGTGCGGCTATGGGACGTGAGTTCGGGCCGGTCTCTAGCGGTGGTGCGAGGTTTTCAGGGAAGCATTAATAGCCTTGCCTGGAGAGAGATATCTAATCGCACCTATTTGGTCACTGGTTGTAGCGACAAATCAATTTACACATGGCAGGTCATCGAAAAGGAGGGGCGCTATCAAGTACAACTATCTTGGAGCGCAACGAATGGTGGACTGATTTTATCAGACGCCAACATTCAAGATGCGCAAGGTTTAAGAGACTCCAGAACAAGATATTCAAACAATTCCACCATTTACGCCGATAATTTGACGAGTGATATAACCCGCTGCGTCAGACATTAAAAAACTCACTAATGCAGCCACTTCAGTCGGCGTTCCAGCGCGCTTCATTGGCACATCTGTCTGCGCTTTTTCGCGTAACGTCGTGTCAATCATATCGGTTTCAATAATGCCAGGGGCTACGCAATTGACGGTGATGGCTCGACTCGCTAGCTCAGTAGCTAGTGCTTTACTTGCCCCGATTAACCCAGCTTTGGCAGCACTGTAATTAACCTGCCCACGGTTCCCTATGACGCCAGATACTGATGAGATCACCGTAATTCTTCCCCCTGCTCTCGCCCGTATCATGGGCATGATGAGCGGGTGCACGACATTGTAAAAACCATGAAGACTGGTATCGATAACGTTATCCCAATCTTCATCAGTTAATGCAGGAAATGCTGCATCGCGCGCGATGCCTGCGTTACACACAATGCCATAATATGCACCATATTCTGCGACGTCCTCCTCAAGCACCTCGCGGCACATCGCACGTTCGCACACGTCGAATCGTAGCGCTTGCGCATCTCCGCCTCGCGCCACAATACCGGCCGCTACCGCTTGCGCTTCAGCCCAGCCACGATGGCCATGCACTGTAAGCGCGAATCCATCATTAGCAAGTTGCTCAGCAATCGCACGACCAATACCTCGACTTGCTCCTGTCACTAATACACGGCGTTTCATTAGATATTGCTCACTTAATTTTTAATCATTATTTCTATACAGTGATTCTATGGTTCTGTTCACTATCTTTCAAAAAAGCAGAAGTCATTTCACGCTGTGGCTTAACTAGAATTGGATGAGACGTTTTTTTCGGCTGACTGGGCGTCTTCCTGCATTTTTATGAACGCTAAAAAATCTGGTGGCGCAAACGCTTTCAATACAGCTTTAGCTACCAGCTCGTCAGATTGTCGTACTACGCATTCATACGCCCTATTGCCATCTGCCAACGATAATATTTGACGCACTTCGATCACCAACAGGGTATTAGCCTCGAATGATGCAACAAATGTCTGATACTGGCGCGAACCTAATAGCACGCCCGGTTGCGGTGGTTGACCTTGGTGTTGCGCAGATAGACTAGCGTGAGCAGCCATCGCTTGCGCCATCAACTCAAGGCCTAAGTACGCTGGCATACGAGCGTCATCATCGGCGTACCAAGCATCACCCCGTACCCGATATTCAGCAATAAGCGTTTCATCAGCAAAAGCTGTCACGCGATCCAGCAATAACATGGTGCCGCGATGGGGCAACAAGGCTTCAATATTGGGAAAGGAAGGGAGAGAATTCATCAGAAAAATATTATCTTAAGACTTATGCATTGATAGCCATTCCAGTTTGTGTTCAATCCAATAGATTGAAAGCGTGTCGGGTAGTAGCAACCCGACACGCTTTCCCACCCTGTATTTATACAGCAGACCCGCCATCAAATTTTGATACGCTAGCCCTTCTTTTCTTTGATTGACAGAGAATGAGTACAGCCATGCGAACCTGAACCTAAGCATAAAAACAGCCTATCGCGCTGGAATTTATCCAGGCATGGACATCTCACTGCTTAAAGTGTGCATTAAACAAGATGAGAGAATAAATGCTGATCGTTTGCCAATGGCATTGGATTGGCTGAGGAGATAGCCGCTGAATGCGATTGAGCGCTAGGAAGCGTATCCACGGTCTTGCGATTTAATGGCGCTTTGAATTTAGACACCGCAGCAGCCACACTCATCGCCCGTTGACTGGTCTCACCTAAACGTGAAGCTGGTTCACCCACGGCCCCGCGCTGCTGTAAGAGCTTCTTATTCACCTGGCTTAAGCCTTGTACGCCTTGAATGGCAGTGTCTGTCAAAATCAGTGTCTCATGTGTTGTACTCCAAGATAGCCGTACTTGATAACGTCCCCCCTCTTCGATGACCTGCCATACGCGAACCGATTTATCGGCACAGCCGGTCACCAGATAGGTGCGATTAGCTATCTCTTTCCAGGCAAGGCTATTAATGCTCCCTTGAAAATCTCTCACGACCGTTAAACACTGACCCGAGGTCGTATCCCACAGCCGCACTGTCTTGTCCAAACTGACCGAGGCGATCTGATTACCGCTGGGCGAATACACCACACTCCAAACAACGTCAGTATGCCCTTGTAAGGTGTACTCAAGGGCTCCGCTGTGCGCGTCCCACAGTCGCACCGTATGGTCCCGACTGCCCGAGGCAATCTGCTGACCGCTGGGCGAATACATCACGCTCCAAACAGAGCCGGTATGCCCTTCTAAGGTGTGGCCGGCCTCCCCGCTTTGCGCGTCCCACAGCCGAACCGTATTGTCATCACTACCCGAGGCAATCTGCTGACCGCTGGGCAAATACACCACGCTACTAACAGGGGCAGTATGCCCTTCTAAGACGTGACCGGCATCCCCACTATGGGCGTCCCACAGCCGAACCGTATTGTCTTCACTGCTCGAGGCCAGCTGCGTTCCGCTCGGGGAATACACCACGCTCAAAACCCTGTCGATATGCCCTTGTAAGATGTGGCCCGCCTCCCCGCTATGCGCGTCCCACAGCCGCACCGTCGTGTCCGAACTGCCTGAGGCGATCTGATCACCGCTGGGCGAATACACCAAGCTCCAAACAGAACCGGTATGCCCTTCTAAAATGGGGCCGGCCTCCCCACTATACGCGTCCCACAGCCGCACCGTCGTGTCCGAACTGCCTGAGGCGATCTGATCACCGCTGGGTGAATACACCAAGCTCCTAACAGAGGCGGTATGCCCTTCTAAAATGTGGCTGGCCTCCCCGCTATGCGCGTCCCACAGCCGAACTGTCTCGTCCTTACTGCCCGAGGCGATCTGCTGACCACTGGGTGAATACACCACGCCACTAACATAGGCGGTATGCCCTTGTAAGGTGGGACCGGTCTCCCCGCTGTGCGCGTCCCACAGCCGAACCGTCTTGTCTCCACTGCCCGAGGCGATCTGCTGACCGCTAGGTGAATACACCACGCTACTAACCCAGTCGGTATGCCCTTGTAAGATGGAGCCGACCTCCCCGCTGTGCGCGTCCCACAGCCGAACCGTCTTGTCCACACTGCCCGAGGCAATCTGCTGACTGCTGGGCGAATACACCACGCTACTAACCCAGTCGGTATGCCCTTCTAAGATATGGCCGGCCTCCCCACTATACGCGTCCCACAGTCGCACCGTATAGTCGCGACTAGCAGAGGCGATCTGCTGACCGCTGGGTGAATACACCACGCTCAAAACCCTGTCGGTATGCCCTCGTAAGATGTGGCCGACCTCCCCGCTGTGCGCGTCCCACAGCCGCACCGTCTTGTCCAAACTGCCCGAGGCGATCTGCTGACCGCTGGGCGAATACACCACGCTCAAAACAGAGTTGGTATGCCCTTGTAAGATGGGGCCGGCCTCCCCACTGTGCGCATCCCACAGCCGAACCGTATTGTCCCAACTGCCCGAGACGATCTGCTGACCGTTGGGCGAATACACCACGCTACTAACCCCGCGGATGTGCCCTTGTAAGATGTGGCCGGCCTCCCCGCTGTGCGCGTCCCACAGCCGAATCGTATTGTCATCACTGCCCGAGGCAATCTGATCACCACTGGGCGAATACACCACGCTGTTAACAGAGGCGGTATGCCCTTGCAAGGTGCAGATTTTCTCCCAGCTCGACGTGTCATAGACGCTGATCGTACCGTTTCTGAGGCCCACCGCACACGCTTTCCCATCCCGGGAATATGCGCAGGCATTTACGTCACTCTCTTCCTGCAGATAAGGCCATTCGCCAAACCGGGCCCCTTCCATTTTGGCTCCGCTTAAATTGGCCTGGCGTAACCAACTTTTGCGCAAATTCACCTTCCTTAAATCCGCTCCTTGCAGGTCAGCGGAATCGAATACCCCGTCACTCAGATCGGCCCCGGGAATCTGGATGCCCTTCAGATCCGCCCCATTAAACGGGACACCCGCTCTGACCAAAATCGTGATCGCATTGGCTGCCGCTTTGCGTACGGTTGAATCGGTTTTCGAGCGCTCGATAAACGCGTGCAGTTGTTGTTTAAAGTTCGGCTCTGTTTTTACTCGTTCAGCTAAAAATTGAATGATCGCCGGCTCTTTGATCAGATTACGGCGGGTTAACAGGGAATCCGGTAGAGGGATATCCTCGATCTCGCTTACCTCGGGCAGCGTGTACTGGCTCTCAAAGCTCAGTAAAGAAGCATTACTGCCGCGACGAGCGGCGAGGGCTAATTGATGAGGGGGGGCCACATGTGTTCTAGCCTTAGATTCCGTTTCTTGTGGCTCGCAGATATCCCGCGTGGCAAAGTATTCCAAAAAGGATTTGTGCTCAAACCGATATTGATTCCCATGGCGAATCAGTGGCCACGCTTCACGCAAGATGCTTTGATAGCGATCACGACCAAAAAAGGCGTCTTTCCACACCGCTTCGTCGGTAAAAGGATCGTATTCGACCACCGGATTACCCTGGTTCTTTTCGTAAATCGCGACCGCCAGTTGAGTGACAAACTGCATGCAATGCTTGACGAACCCTTCCCGATCTAAATCATTAAACGCACTCTTCAGATCATCGGTCAGTTCTTTGCCTTGTAAGCGTTGTTTTTCCCGTTCAAACCGGGCCTTCATCGATTCATCATAGAGCGTGGCGCGGGTTAGCAAAGCGGCATCTTGTCTTTCTAAGTTCAATAAACGCGGTAGGACGCCAAGAGCCGTTTTTAATAACAAGGGCGTACGCTTAAAGCTATCGTCGATATGGGTCAGGGCACGTTGATAGTCTTGCACCTCCCAATGCAGCAGATCGAATGCATCATGAGCGCCTTCTCTGTGCTGTTGTTTAAGCTCGACATGGGCGTCAATGTATTGATTGACTTGGGTGGGACCAAAAGAGGTCACCACCCATTCTTCATACTGTGCCGGGTTAGCCGGTTGAAAACGGGGACGATAGTGGCCGCCCAGATGTTGGCTGCGGCAGCCTACGATGAGCTGGCCTCGCCATTCTCCCGGATGATTGAGTTTATTGCTTTCGTACAAATTGTCATCCACGCCACTTTCATCATAACCATCGCCAATGATCACAAACTGGCGGTGTTCCTTGAGCGTCTGAATTTGCGCTTTGCCAAGGCCTAAACGGCGTAAATGTTTAGTGATGAAGTCTTGTTCTGGATTGTCAATCGTTGGCAAAGGAATGAATAAAGGAATCAGGCCACCCTTTTGATATTTTTTCCAAAGTGTCACTTCCAGAAAGCGTAAAAAGGTCGATTTACCGGCCCCTGATTCACCCAGTACCAACGCCACCTTTTTATCGCTGTTAAAAAACGCTTCGGCTTTATCAGCTAAATCAAACGTTTCCGTGTCTGACGCAGCTAGGCTAGCTTTGCCCTGTGGGGGCACGTACAACGTATTTTGCCAACGTTCAAGGCATTGGGCTTTGAGTTGACGTAAAACCGGCTCTAAGGATTGCTTATTCTGGACTTTATCTAACAGACTCAACGAGATAGATTGAGGGCGAGCTTCGTAGAGAGGGAAAGGATTTAACGGGGCATTCAGACAATCCTCGTAGAAGGTTTGTTGCGCAGCGTTGCCCACTGTTTTGAAGCGATCAATCCATTCATCGGCGTCTTTTTTGACAGGAGAATCGTCTGCCAACGTACGAATCAACTGCACTACACGTTGTTTGATGATCGGAGATTGACTCCACATCTGATCATCTTCGTATAGTTCGCCTAACCACTGTAACGCCTGCTTACGGGTATCCGTTTTTTGCTCAGGATGCGCGGCGATCCTCGCTAAGCGTTCGCTTAAGCCCCATAAAAAGGTGAGATGCCAACGGCAGGCTTTAAGCTCGGGCTGCATCAGTTTTTGCTTAAAGTCATTGAGTTGATCTGACGGTACTTCGTCAAATCCGCGTAGCATCGGATACCACACGTGTTTTCGATTAAAAGAAAAACCTTCTTTCAGGCTTTCGATCAATGCCTGTCCACTTTCCTGCAGCGCAGTCACTTTTTCATAAGTCTCTTTCGCCACCTCAATCAATTCCATCATCGGAGCTTGGAGGTTTTTGACCCCATCGACGAAGCCATTCAGATCAAATGCTTTCACCGCACTCGCAAACTTTGACACCCCACTGACTACCCCACTGACGCGTCGCCAAGCGCCTTGCCAAGGCGTTTCATCATCTGGCACATACGCTAATGCTTGGCACGCATATTCGGCCTGATAGACGAGATACGGATCACTGGATGACTTTAATCCATTAAATAAATCTTTGAGTGGCTGATGCAATGCTTCACGATTTAAATCAGTGACCTGGTTATCCGCCATCGCATCTAACACCTGGCAGATCGCGATCGCTAAACGATACTGATTGTCACCGCTTTGTGCATGCGTGTTTTTGAGGCGATCAGCCAGATTGCTCAGAATCTTCACTAAATCATCGGTACGCAAGCTATCAGCGGGAGCGTGGCGAATCATCTCCGCTAAGCCGTGCAGCACATCAAAATCTAATAACGCGAGCTCATTCAGCTTGGTGATGAATTTATTGAGCAATTTTTGAAAATCGTCGCGTGCGTAAACCGGCGCTAACGCCACTACCTCTGCCACCGCTGACGCATTTTTGAGTTCATCTTTTTCAAAAGCACGAATCACATCCTGCGCGAGTAGGCCAAGCTCTGACGCCTCTTGATCTCGCTTCACGCGCGCTAACCACGCTAACTCTTCAGCACTTAACTTAGAGGCAGATGCTGCCTCCTCCTTCTTTAAAGATAGCAGTAACAGACAGTAAGCCAGCTGCTCAGTATTCCTCAAAGACTGCCCCGCTTGCGGCAAAGCGGGGGGATGTAGCGGTAGGTTTTTTAAGAAAAACTTGAACGCAGGCGCCTCATCAATGTGAGACGTAGGCATAGACGTAAGCGAGGGGGCGGCAGAAAGAACAGATCCCCCTGAGTTAAAAGAAGAGATTTTGTGTAAGCCTGCCGGCGAGCCAAAAAGGCTGCTTGGACGGGAAGGAAGTTGACCCAATACCTTTAACGCTTCCTGCGCGGACGGATGTCCCCACTCATCCGCTTTCCGATACTGCGCCCGGGCTTTGTCTAAGCTGTTTAATCGGCTCAACACCTCACCCCGCTCAAAATGCACATCAGCAATACTTTGTTGCAACGCCTTTTGTTCAGCCGTTTCAGGGGTACGCGCCGATCTAAAGTAATGTTTCCTCTCATAAAAGCTAGGCTGCTTGATCCCTTCATGTTCAGCAAGCTTATGTAGCGCAACGTCGACTCGCTCATAATAGTAGTCAGCGATCGCGGGCTTTTTTTCCTTATGCGTGTGTGCCTGCGCTAAATCGATATCGATAATTTCTCGCGCAAGGGGAATAGGGAGTTTTTGACTCGTAATACTTAACATCTCGCTTCTCTTGTTCTTTTTTATTCAAACTTAATTTGAAAATAGGGAAAACCGCGACCACCCAACCATGGCGCAGCCTGGCTATTAGTAAGAATGCCTACCAATGGCAGCGTGAACTTTATACCAACGTCGTCTCTACATTTATTCAATCTTTCATCCCAGGCATGCACCATCTCAACTCACAATTTCGAAATACTGTCAATGCGTAAGTCCTATATCTTTATTTTTATGGCGGCAGACCCAGTTTGATCTCAGCACTATACGAGGACAAAGACGCCTACAGATCAACTCCCAATAATCAAGCTGACATTACTCCCACCAAACGCAAATGAGTTGCTCATGCATATGCGTCGCTGAGCACCTTTCGGCATTTCGAGCATTTGACCAGGTTGTACCAAGTCAAGCTGCGGTAATCGTTCATCCACCGCACCATCCCATATATGCGGCGGTAACGATGGAGCCATGCCATTGAGTGCGAGACAACAAAAACCCAGTTCGGTGCCACCTGCCGCTCCTAGTAAATGACCTACGAGTGGCTTGGTGCTGCTCGCTGGCACACCATCGGGAAACACGCGCTGCATTACGCCACTCTCCATCTCGTCATTTTTGGGCGTAGCCGTGCCATGCATATTCACATAAGCAATTTCGGATGCGTCGAGCGCCGCATCATGAAGTGCCGCACGTAGTGCCATCTCGGCACCACTCCCCCGTGGGTCGGGCGCAGATATATGGTAAGCATCACTTGATTCTCCGACACCCAACAGTGCAATGGACGCCTCATCGCGGCTCATAATAAAAAGGGCTGCGCCCTCACCTAAGTTGATGCCGCAGCGATTGCGACTCATTGGGTTGATTAACTGGGGGCTGATCGACTCTAGCGCACTAAATCCTCCAAGCGTCAAACCACTCAAGGTATCTGCTCCACCCACCACGACTGCATCGCACAGACCAATTTGTAGTAATCGGCGCGCGACCGCAAAAACTTTTGCACTTGAAGTACAGGCCGTTGAAATCGTGTATGTCGGCCCCGTCACACCGAGCACCTTAGCCACAAATAATGCTGCAGCGCCCATTTCAACCTGTTGGTAATCGTAGCTTGCAGGAACGGGCCGGCCAACAGCTTGCTCAGCAAGCATCGTTTCAGCTGCGACAATACCTGAGGTTGTTGTACCCAACACAACACCGATCTTAGAATGACCATAGCGAGTGATTATCTGTTCGAGCTCGCTTTCAATTTTTGTCAAAGCTGCCAACAGTAAACGATTATTTCTGCAATCATCGCGTGCTAGTGCAGGCGGTGGAGGAGGCAGCACTTGACTCACCCGGCCAACAGTTAACTTACCAAGCGTTTCGCTAACCTGCTCAGTCACCATAGCCGAAGTATCACCCTGCGCCAAACGACGCCCAATCACGGCTAGATCATCACCCAGCGCATTAATCATGCTAAAAGCATTTAAATAGCAACGCGGCTTACTCATGACGTACCTTGAATAGCTATTGTTTGGGGGGCGCTGAGCGAGTTACGCCTATCGACTCTAATTTGTCTAATAGCTCCCGTGGCAATGCAAATTGCAATGCTTGAGTTTGCGCATCAACCGCTACTTGGATCGTATAGCCCTTTGTCAACTGCTCACCGCTTGCCTGGTCGGTAATTAAGTAGCCAATCTTGAGTCGACTCTCATATTCAAGCAGCTTAGCGCTCACATTCAACAACTGACCATAACGAGCAGGCCGCATGTATTTCAATTGACATTCAACCACCGGCCACAGGTAATTCGATAAACGCATCGCGTCATACTCAAAACTACGCAGTAATGCGCTACGGGCAATCTCGAAATACTTTACGTAATGGCCGTGCCAACAAACATTCATCGAATCAATATCGTGAAACGGTACTTCGATGCTAACGGTCGCAGTCAATAAAGATGGATCGATCTGATTAGCCATGAAGCTCTCCTGCAGGGTCTAGCGCACTCGTCAGATCGTTATAAAGTGGCACTGCACCAGCCTGTATCCAGTGCAGGGTAGTCCGCAAGTCAGGTTCAAGCGCCCGATCTTCGTCTACGAAAGTTGAGTGTGTTTGACTCATGCGCATGAACTCTGTCAATACAGCGGGCAACGCAGGGATGCTCGAGTCGCGTAAACGCAGCGTCGCCGCTTGGACTGTTGCGAGTGTATGCGCAGCAGCAACTTGTTCAGTCAAGGTGAGTACACGCAAGCAATCTCGCGCAGCGATAGTGCCCATGCTCACTTTGTCTTGGTTATGGGATTCCGTTGAACGTGAAAATACACTGGCAGGCATCGTCAATTTAAGCGCTTCGGCAGTCCATGCAGAAGCACTGATCTGCACCGCTTTGAAGCCATGATTGATTGCTGCATGCTCGCCGCTACTACCAGACAGATTAGATGGCAGTCCGTGATTAAATTTGCTATCGACTAGCAACGCTAATTGACGATCCATTAAATCAGCTAAGTTCGCTACCGCAACCTTTAACGCATCCATCGCAAATGCAATATGACCACCGTAAAAGTTACCGCCATGCAATATGCATTCATCATCCGGATCGACTAATGGATTGTCATTCGCGCTATTTAATTCATTTTCAATATCACGCCGTATCCAGCTCAGTGCATCACGCGCAACCCCAATAATATGTGGCGCACAGCGCACTGAATAACGATCCTGTACACGTTGCGCACTCGTGTCTGGGCGACCACTTAAATCGGCCCGAATCCACGCTGCTGCCTCGCCCTGCCCTCTATGCGGCTTGGCTTCAAAGAGACGAGCATCAAAATGAGCGGCCCGTCCGTTCAGTGCCACGGTGGTAAGCGCTGTTAAGCGGCACGCTAAACGCGTCAGATAATCAGCCCGGCGCCAAGCGAGGCAGGCTAAACCAGTCATCACCGCCGTACCATTCATTAGCGCGAGCCCTTCTTTCGGGGCCAGCACGAGAGGCGCGATGCCAAGTTCGGCGAGCACATCACTTGCTCTACGCAACTGTTTTAGATGAACGACCTCACGCTCACCAACAAGTGCCGCTGCTACATAAGAAAGCGGGGTTAAATCACCACTGGCGCCCACTGATCCCTCAGCGGGAATACGAGGCAAAACACGCTCATTAATCAGTTGCATGAGTGTTTCCAGTAGCACCCAACGCACACCAGAATAGCCGTGAGCAAGCGAGTTAAGACGTGCCACCATTACAGCCAGGGTGGCACCCTCTTCTAAATACTCGCCCATGCCGCAGCCATGATAACGAGTTAGCTGTAACGGTAATGATTCGACCAACGTTGGCGGCACAGTGACCTCGCAAGCATCGCCATAGCCTGTATTCACACCATAGACAGTTGCACCGCGCGCAAGGCAATCGCGCAAATAGTTTGCGCCACGCTCAATTTTTTCACGAAAGGCCTGCTGCTGATTAAGACGCATCTTTGCGCCTCGCTCAGCCACGGCCAGTACTTCCTCAATAGTAAGTCGGCGTGCGCCGATAACGACGTGCTCAAGCGTGGGAGCGACAGAATCTTCAGTTGAACGATATGCGTTATACATTTCACTTATGTTGTTAATCATTGAACACTTATGTCTTGACCATAAACAATCCGCCCGCTTGCATACACTTGTTTGCCCGCGTAATAACGAAACTCAACTCGTGCACGCGGCGCATCAAACGTCAAAGCCAACCTCAGCATCGTGTTTGGGCGCACCATCGAAAAGAACTTGATCTGGTCAAGCCCTTGAAACTGGCTGTCTATTGCAAAATAACGCGCAGCATAGCGCGCAGCCCAATCAATTTGGACCACACCTGGCAAAATAGGCACGCTCGGAAAATGACCCTCGAAATGCACCAACGTGGCAGGCACAAAAAGTTCGAGCAACACTGAATCAGCCTCGCTCCATTCAGCGAGCACATCAGGTTGTAATGGATTTGTTTTAAAGCATGCGGTAAGCGCTGACGCAGACAATTTGCCTCGCTCATCAAAAGGCAGCTGTGTACGAATACGCCAATATCGCGGCAGGACGACAGCATCGAAATACTCGGCTAAATAACGTCTTAACGCCTTGATCATTAGCTGACGACTTGCTGCGTCTCGCCATGCGTGGCTACCTTCGCTCGTCAATACAATCACTGCGCCAAGCCTCAAACGCGCACCATTAAGTTGCGCTAACGCTGCTTGCTTCACCCACGGATGACGCACCAATACTTGCTCTAGCTCAGATAATGAAACTCGCTTTTCTTCCAATTTAATGATTCGATCCAATCGACCCAGTAGACGAAACCGCCCATCAGTACCAATCTGCACAGCATCCTGTACGCCTAACCACTGGTCGTCTGATAAATGTGGCGAGCGCAGCTGTAATGCACCATCGGCAGTGCAGCGTACGTCAACGCCAGGCATTGGCGTCCATGCGTCACCCGCGCCATTTTCACTGCATAGCGGGTGCTGACAACGCCAACCAATACCACCGGTCTCAGTACTGCCATACACTTCAATTGGAGCCACCTGCAAAACAGTTGCATAAGTGATAGCGGTTTCAACCGCAAGCGGGCCACCCGATGAAAAAATAAAGCGTGGCGCTGGTACGAACTCATCTAACTTAATCAGTGAGGGCCAGCGCGCCAGCTGCGCCGGGCTCGAAACCAAAATCGTTCGTCCCAGTGCCGCCAGGCGTGCCTTAACATCCGCCGGCTCAACGCAGATCATGCGATCGAACGGTTGACCAGCAGCAAGCGGCCATAGCAAACGAAACAGCAAGCCATAGATATGGTGATGCGGCACACTAGCGACTACTGTCACGTCTTGCATTGCCGCTCCCCACAAAGTCGATAGCGTACGTACTTCTGCATCAAACTGCGCGAGCGTCTTATGTACGACTTTTGGGACCCCACTGCTACCGGAAGTGACTAAACTCAACGGCGCATGCGGGTCGATTGTCAGTTCAGCACAGCCTTTGCTACCTCCGCACCCGAGCAACCGCTCAACATTATCTAGCACGCTATCGTATAAACCGGTTAGCTGCGCTAGTGCAGCGGGTTTGTGATTAGCCGGCAATACAACTTGTTTACCGGCGGCAAACAAAGCGAATAAACCACAAGCAAAATCAAATGAGTCACCGATACACAATGCCCAACGTGTCCGATTTTTATAACGTTCATTCTGCAAAACCTGCACTAAAGCAGATGTGCGTTCGGTGAATAGACGCCAATCAAGCACACGATCACTATCGATACACACTACGCGGCTATCGGCAAAATGATGACTAAATAACAGGTGTAAAGGTATCAACATCACAATAAAGGTACGCCGTTGTCGCGCACCGAAGATATTCGCAGCGCCCTAACGTTGAGGTAATGACAAGCAGGGATATTTTGATAGATCAAAAAGGGTTCAATGTTCAGCAGAATCGCCACGTTGACTAACGACTAAATCAGCCAATGTATTCACCGAATGAAAATGCTCTTGCATACGAATGTCTTTTGCGTCCATTTGTAATTGATATTTTTTACGTAGCGCAATACCGATTTCCAGCGCATCAATCGAATCAAGCCCAATTCCATCGCCTGTAAAAAGAGGCGTGTCATCGCCGATATCAGCGGGGGTTAAATCCTCAAGGTTAAGCGCCTCAATCAGCAGTTGTTTAATTTCTAACTTTAAAGCGTTCACAATTTTCCTATTAGTTATAGATCTTTATTGGTAACGAAAATAACTGCCAAATCTTATCTGATTGCCTAGAAACATGTAGTTACCCTGCTCTCTATTGGCGCCAACGCCAGGACCAGGTTGACTCGACTCCGTCCCAACAGGCTGGCTGATGTGTTTCAAGGCAATGTAAAGCAGCATTAAATTGACGCGAATAAAGCGTGGAAACAAGTTTCTGTGCCGAGCTATTGTCGCCCACGCAGCATTCAAGTGTACTTGTCGCATCACCCGTTATCCATAATGCCAAGGCATTAGGAGATACATCGCGATCCTCAGCTGAACGAAAGATAGGATCAAGTGGCTCATCTGCATAGACCACTAGCACTGGTACTTGTGGTTCAGAGGTGTATTGGGCAAATGCTTCAAGCAATGCATACCCAAGCGTTTCCGGGCCAGCCGCCAACGCTGTGATATTTGAGTGATCGCCGCGCATGATACTAAAAACGCCTGCAGCCGCGTTTAATACCGAAAGACTAAAGGCATTGGGAGATAAAGGCTGGGTCTGTACCATCGATTTAAGCAACTCGGCAGTTCGATACAGTTCCCCATGGCGAGAAGCAAAAACAACTCTCGCTGGCTGATCTACCGGTGCACAATCATGCGCGACGCTTAAAGCCATCTTTGACAACGTACTCAAACGCCGACGCAACATAGGCTCAATAAAACCCACATCAGGCGCTGCCGTATCGGCATTCAATGCAGACCAGCGAGCAATAGGTAAAGTCCAATTTAAATCAGGCATCTTGCTTTTCGCATAAAAAATTATGCAGATGTAATTCAATAGGTAATGGTATTGATCAGTATTACCAATCTTATACTTATTTCCTAAGAAACTTCCTCGTCTATGCTGCCTTAGGTTGCAATGTATAGCCTAATGATTCAGCCCGATGGGTTAAGTTAGCTAAAATTCTTTGTCGGTAACGCTCTTCATAGTATGCGGCGCCAGGATCAACATAGTTCATGCCATATCGCAATGCATTGTAGAACAGTACGGCAATTTTCCGCGCCGTGGCGGTCACGGCTTTGGCTTTGCCAATACGCGCTGATAAGCGTCGATAGAATGCACCCAGTGCGGTCTCTGTTCGACCTATTGTGGTTGCCGCTAAACGCAGCGCTGCCGCTGCCTTATTTGAAGAGCGCCGCGTTTTAGAAGAGAGGACTTTGCCCCCTGATATTTTATTTCCTGGTGCTAAGCATAGCCACGAGGTGAAATGCTTCACACTTGGCCAGCGCGACATATCGTTACCCCATTCAGCAACAAGCTTAAGAGCCAAAGAGGGGCCTAAACTATGTATCTGTGTGAGATCAATGCCGAGCACTTGATAGAGTGATGCTCTGACATCAAATGACATCTGATTAGATTGTTTACTTCGACACCGAGCTGTAGGCAAAGGGGTTGTCGCAGGTGGGTTATTGCGGTGCAACTTTTTTAAGGCAAGCTCAATCTGTTCATCACATTGCGCGATCTGCGTTTGATAAAAGTCGTACAAAGCCACGGCTTGCGTCAACTCAAAAACATGCTCCGCTTGATAATGGCCTGTCAAAGCAGCACAAATATCTTCTTGAGATGCTTTACACCGAAAATCTCGATATTGAGCGAGTACCTCGGCGCAACGTTCACCGGCAATGATGGCGCGAATGATCTTCATGCCGGTGACGCCCGTTATGTCCGAGACCACAAGAGGCAACTGTACATTCATTTGTACTAACGCTTTTTGCATATGCTGGATATGCGCTGCCGCATATTCAATTAAGCGCTCGCGCTGACGTAAATAAGCACGTAGCGTTGCCACATCATGACGAGGTCGAAAGCTTGCGCTAAGTAATCCGTAAGCATGAAGTTTTTGCAGCCATTGAGCATCATTCACATCGGTCTTACGACCAGGTACCGTCTTGGCATGCCTGGCATTGACCAACACAACTTCAAAGCCTCGTGCTTCCAATATCTCAAATACAGCAATCCAATAAACGCCAGTAGACTCCATGGCAACCGTCGTTACACCCTTTTCCTTTAGCCACTGGGATAGGGCGTACAAATCGCCAGTGAAACTACGAAATGACCGAACTGGCTCTTCATCGCATTCAGGATCCACAGCCACAACGTGGAATGCTGAACCCACATCAATACCCGCAGCATGGGGATGAACGATTGAAATATCGGCGATGCTATGATGAATAGATCGAGGTTTTCTCTGCTTCATTGCCAAACCCTCCCAAAATGATGAATGATCGAAAGGCAGGATGACGGTGTCAATCACTTTCCTAAACGGGATCACTTCGCAGTGTCACCAATACGGGGGCCGCATCTATCCTTGGACCACGTTATATATCGGGGTAAACCACCAAAAAATAAACGGTCTCTCCAATCGACACAGATACTATAACTCCATCATAAGAGTTTCTCTGATTTGGGTAGGGGAGCGCCCCTTAAGAGGTTCCTAAGAAACTTCCTCGTCTATGCTGCCTTAGGTTGCAATGTATAGCCTAATGATTCAGCCCGATGGGTTAAGTTAGCTAAAATTCTTTGTCGGTAACGCTCTTCATAGTATGCGGCGCCAGGATCAACATAGTTCATGCCATATCGCAATGCATTGTAGAACAGTACGGCAATTTTCCGCGCCGTGGCGGTCACGGCTTTGGCTTTGCCAATACGCGCTGATAAGCGTCGATAGAATGCACCCAGTGCGGTCTCTGTTCGACCTATTGTGGTTGCCGCTAAACGCAGCGCTGCCGCTGCCTTATTTGAAGAGCGCCGCGTTTTAGAAGAGAGGACTTTGCCCCCTGATATTTTATTTCCTGGTGCTAAGCATAGCCACGAGGTGAAATGCTTCACACTTGGCCAGCGCGACATATCGTTACCCCATTCAGCAACAAGCTTAAGAGCCAAAGAGGGGCCTAAACTATGTATCTGTGTGAGATCAATGCCGAGCACTTGATAGAGTGATGCTCTGACATCAAATGACATCTGATTAGATTGTTTACTTCGACACCGAGCTGTAGGCAAAGGGGTTGTCGCAGGTGGGTTATTGCGGTGCAACTTTTTTAAGGCAAGCTCAATCTGTTCATCACATTGCGCGATCTGCGTTTGATAAAAGTCGTACAAAGCCACGGCTTGCGTCAACTCAAAAACATGCTCCGCTTGATAATGGCCTGTCAAAGCAGCACAAATATCTTCTTGAGATGCTTTACACCGAAAATCTCGATATTGAGCGAGTACCTCGGCGCAACGTTCACCGGCAATGATGGCGCGAATGATCTTCATGCCGGTGACGCCCGTTATGTCCGAGACCACAAGAGGCAACTGTACATTCATTTGTACTAACGCTTTTTGCATATGCTGGATATGCGCTGCCGCATATTCAATTAAGCGCTCGCGCTGACGTAAATAAGCACGTAGCGTTGCCACATCATGACGAGGTCGAAAGCTTGCGCTAAGTAATCCGTAAGCATGAAGTTTTTGCAGCCATTGAGCATCATTCACATCGGTCTTACGACCAGGTACCGTCTTGGCATGCCTGGCATTGACCAACACAACTTCAAAGCCTCGTGCTTCCAATATCTCAAATACAGCAATCCAATAAACGCCAGTAGACTCCATGGCAACCGTCGTTACACCCTTTTCCTTTAGCCACTGGGATAGGGCGTACAAATCGCCAGTGAAACTACGAAATGACCGAACTGGCTCTTCATCGCATTCAGGATCCACAGCCACAACGTGGAATGCTGAACCCACATCAATACCCGCAGCATGGGGATGAACGATTGAAATATCGGCGATGCTATGATGAATAGATCGAGGTTTTCTCTGCTTCATTGCCAAACCCTCCCAAAATGATGAATGATCGAAAGGCAGGATGACGGTGTCAATCACTTTCCTAAACGGGATCACTTCGCAGTGTCACCAATACGGGGGCCGCATCTATCCTTGGACCACGTTATATATCGGGGTAAACCACCAAAAAATAAACGGTCTCTCCAATCGACACAGATACTATAACTCCATCATAAGAGTTTCTCTGATTTGGGTAGGGGAGCGCCCCTTAAGAGGTTCCTAAGAAACTTCCTCGTCTATGCTGCCTTAGGTTGCAATGTATAGCCTAATGATTCAGCCCGATGGGTTAAGTTAGCTAAAATTCTTTGTCGGTAACGCTCTTCATAGTATGCGGCGCCAGGATCAACATAGTTCATGCCATATCGCAATGCATTGTAGAACAGTACGGCAATTTTCCGCGCCGTGGCGGTCACGGCTTTGGCTTTGCCAATACGCGCTGATAAGCGTCGATAGAATGCACCCAGTGCGGTCTCTGTTCGACCTATTGTGGTTGCCGCTAAACGCAGCGCTGCCGCTGCCTTATTTGAAGAGCGCCGCGTTTTAGAAGAGAGGACTTTGCCCCCTGATATTTTATTTCCTGGTGCTAAGCATAGCCACGAGGTGAAATGCTTCACACTTGGCCAGCGCGACATATCGTTACCCCATTCAGCAACAAGCTTAAGAGCCAAAGAGGGGCCTAAACTATGTATCTGTGTGAGATCAATGCCGAGCACTTGATAGAGTGATGCTCTGACATCAAATGACATCTGATTAGATTGTTTACTTCGACACCGAGCTGTAGGCAAAGGGGTTGTCGCAGGTGGGTTATTGCGGTGCAACTTTTTTAAGGCAAGCTCAATCTGTTCATCACATTGCGCGATCTGCGTTTGATAAAAGTCGTACAAAGCCACGGCTTGCGTCAACTCAAAAACATGCTCCGCTTGATAATGGCCTGTCAAAGCAGCACAAATATCTTCTTGAGATGCTTTACACCGAAAATCTCGATATTGAGCGAGTACCTCGGCGCAACGTTCACCGGCAATGATGGCGCGAATGATCTTCATGCCGGTGACGCCCGTTATGTCCGAGACCACAAGAGGCAACTGTACATTCATTTGTACTAACGCTTTTTGCATATGCTGGATATGCGCTGCCGCATATTCAATTAAGCGCTCGCGCTGACGTAAATAAGCACGTAGCGTTGCCACATCATGACGAGGTCGAAAGCTTGCGCTAAGTAATCCGTAAGCATGAAGTTTTTGCAGCCATTGAGCATCATTCACATCGGTCTTACGACCAGGTACCGTCTTGGCATGCCTGGCATTGACCAACACAACTTCAAAGCCTCGTGCTTCCAATATCTCAAATACAGCAATCCAATAAACGCCAGTAGACTCCATGGCAACCGTCGTTACACCCTTTTCCTTTAGCCACTGGGATAGGGCGTACAAATCGCCAGTGAAACTACGAAATGACCGAACTGGCTCTTCATCGCATTCAGGATCCACAGCCACAACGTGGAATGCTGAACCCACATCAATACCCGCAGCATGGGGATGAACGATTGAAATATCGGCGATGCTATGATGAATAGATCGAGGTTTTCTCTGCTTCATTGCCAAACCCTCCCAAAATGATGAATGATCGAAAGGCAGGATGACGGTGTCAATCACTTTCCTAAACGGGATCACTTCGCAGTGTCACCAATACGGGGGCCGCATCTATCCTTGGACCACGTTATATATCGGGGTAAACCACCAAAAAATAAACGGTCTCTCCAATCGACACAGATACTATAACTCCATCATAAGAGTTTCTCTGATTTGGGTAGGGGAGCGCCCCTTAAGAGGTTATATAAGAGCATTCTGCCCCACTCAAAAAATGAAGGATCCCGCAGCGAATTGAACACAGCAATTATCCTTTGCAAAACTAGAACAGCAGAAAATAAAGTCAAAGAATAGAAAGATTTTACTGAAAAGCTTGCTTGTGATCTTCCCATAAAACAAGCCAGCTCTTGAGCTAGAGAACGCAATATATATATCTAATGATTTGTAAGCAAGATCGAAATTTTTCTTAGATAAACAGTGGATGATCTGCTTTATCTAACTCTTTCCATCGATCTTTAGAGCGCTTCCCAAATTTTCACCAATTAAATTTGCTATCACGGTAATCCCCCCAAAAAATTAGAACGCAGTGTCTTACTTTCTCGGGTCGATCCACTCCGAACATCCCCCAATTTTCCTTTTTCACATGAAAAAGAAGCAATCGCCTTTTAAGAAATCGCTGCGCAAATTGCGCTTACCCAATACACACTCCGCAACACATACCGATCCTCGGTCAGTTTAATCAAAAATTTTTCCCACTCAGTTACTTTGGCAGAGACGCTTGCTTATTTTGATATTTTCATCAAAAATATGCGATATTAGTCAATTTTTTGATAAAAATATCAAATGCAAACGCTTCAAGAACTCGGAGAAGCCGTTGCTGCCCGCCGTCGAGCCCTTGGTCTAAAACAGGGTGTAGTGGCAGCGCAGTCCGGTGTCACCCAAGAATCGCTTTCCCGCTTTGAACGAGGGCGCACTACTGAATTTGGTTCGCGTAAGTTGCTGGCCGTACTTGCGGTACTAGGCATGGAGCTTTATTTTATCCAGACTGTTCCAGCGGGCTCTCTCGATGAACTGCGTAGAGAACGGGGTGGCCTATGATGCTCTCCGTATATGTCCGCGGCCGTGCAGTAGCGACCCTAGAAGGTGTTGGTGACTTCAAAAGCATGCTCACTTATCACGCTAATGTGGCACCAGACAATTTCGTCTCACTAACGATGCCTGTACGCACTGAGCCTTATATTTGGGATGACACCTTGCATCCCATATTCCAGATGAATCTGCCCGAAGGCTATTTGTTGCAAGTGCTACAAGAACAATTCGGTCCACATATTGGTGCTAATCCAGTAGCACTACTATCTATCATCGGACGCAATATGGTAGGCCGTGTCCAAGTCGCTGCATCGGATGCTGCCTTGGAGGAACCGCCTAAATCTATTGAGGTTGCTGAGCTACTAGAGGGTGACTACGCCGAAGAGGCTTTTGCCGAACTTGTGCGTCAGCATGCTACTAGCGGCGTATCAGGCATTTTTCCAAAATTTCTTGATGCTCAGCAGGAAAAGGTTGAATTGCAGCCGTACAAAAAGGCAACATTGTTCACCCGCCGCCACATCATTAAAGGTTCATCTCGCCAGCTTCCTTATGTAGCACTCAATGAATATTTTTGTATGCAGGTAGCAGCCCAAGTTTTGCCTGCTGCCAAAACCGAAATTTCGCGTGACGGCCAGGTACTCATTGTGCATCGTTTCGATGTGGACGAATTTGGCCAACTATACTGGGGCATGGAAGATTTCTGTGCATTGCTGGGCCTGCGCTCAGCGGCTAAATACGATCCGACTTGGGAGCGTATTGCAAAAGCTGTGCGTGACCATGCTCCAGGTATACAACGGCGAAAAATTTTCTATCAACTAGCAGTGACATTGCTACTGACTTATGCGTTGCGCAATGCAGACTGCCATGCCAAAAACCTTGCATTACTGTATACCTCACATGGCGACGTTCATCTTTCACCCGTGTACGATATGCTGACTACCTGTGTATATCCGGGCTATCAGTACAATTCACCTGCTCTTAGTTTTATGGGCAAGAAAACTTGGCTGCCAGGGAAAAATCTTCAGAAATTTATTAGCGCGACTTTTGGCATTGCACTCAAAGAGCAAACTAAGATTGTTGAGGCAATCAGTGATGCCATTTCGGCAATTGCTCCTCGAGTTAGAGAGGCTATCAGTCTATACCCGGGTTTTTCTGACATTGGCAAACGTATGCTGATTGCATGGCATGAAGGAGTGATGGGGCTACGCAATCAACGTGTTTATGCGCTTAGTGATTGGGTGGAAAACCCTGCTTTTAAAGAATTCTCTATGCCATCAAAGCTGGAAAACCAGCGAATAGTCATTGGCCGATCTGACGGCCTGGGCAAGCGATAATAATTCAGAAGTAGTGTGATGAAATTCTAACGAAAACTAGAATGCCCAAACACAGCTCTTCTTGCGCTCGCTCGCGTTAAGAAACACGGTATGGGCCTATTGATTGATAAACAAAATCAAAATTTCAAAAATGCCAGCTTTTTGCCAGCATTTCCTCTCAAAGCCTTATAAATCCGGGCTTGGAGGCGGGTTCGATTCCCGCCGGCTCCACCAACAATTCTTTAAAATCAATAGGTTACGAAAACCGACCGATTTTCCCCATTTTGTGGTGATTTGGGGCTGTTTTGGCTCCGGAATAACAACATTTTTCATCCAATTTTTGCCAGAAAATGGCGCTAATAAATATTCAGATGATATAGCTGATGTATCGCAGTAAGAACATGAATATCATCAAGCTATTCTCCAAATAAAAATGGACGCCCCTCATTACACCAGGTGACGTCCGCTAATCGAATAAGCTCGATCTCACAAACAATATAAAATAATTTTTTGACCACTGAGCCACTAGAAAAAATCTACCGAGATTCGATTATCACGACAATAGCTTGATACCAGCATAAGTTGATTTGCACCACATTTTAGGCAAACTTACATCTGTAAAGCTTCTAAAGCTTAGCTTTGTACTATGCTGCTCTGCTCAAAAAATTTTTCTTCTGCCCTTGAGCCAGCATTAGGCTCTGCTGAAGGCATCCAACGGCTATAAATACAAGCAGTCATTGTCCAGTCACGCGGTCCCATTTGCTTCGCCCCCCCGCCCCATGCTCACCTGCTGAAGCAGCATGCTGGCATAAGTATGACGAGTCTGATATGGTCTGCAGTACCTCATGCCCGCTCTGATTAGGGCTGGCTTCCAATAATTTCACGATTCTTCTACCGTGGCGGGTTTTGGTAGCCTCTAGTTTCTCAGCTGCTTGGATGAGCGTTTTAGTAACTCGAATTTCTCTGTTTAAAAAATCTATATCTGACCAATTAAGCGCTACTAGTTCGCTAGTACGTAACCCTGTCCAAAAAGCAAATTTTGGAATAGTTAGGTAACGCAACATATCACCGTAACTGTCACTTTTGCCTTTTTGAATGCCCTAACTAAAATCGGAGTAGATGACTTAGTTTCCCCAAAGGAATTCACATTTTATGGTGAAACCCTTGTGGTATAAGTTTTATATAACCTCTTAAGGGGCGCTCCCCTACCCAAATCAGAGAAACTCTTATGATGGAGTTATAGTATCTGTGTCGATTGGAGAGACCGTTTATTTTTTGGTGGTTTACCCCGATATATAACGTGGTCCAAGGATAGATGCGGCCCCCGTATTGGTGACACTGCGAAGTGATCCCGTTTAGGAAAGTGATTGACACCGTCATCCTGCCTTTCGATCATTCATCATTTTGGGAGGGTTTGGCAATGAAGCAGAGAAAACCTCGATCTATTCATCATAGCATCGCCGATATTTCAATCGTTCATCCCCATGCTGCGGGTATTGATGTGGGTTCAGCATTCCACGTTGTGGCTGTGGATCCTGAATGCGATGAAGAGCCAGTTCGGTCATTTCGTAGTTTCACTGGCGATTTGTACGCCCTATCCCAGTGGCTAAAGGAAAAGGGTGTAACGACGGTTGCCATGGAGTCTACTGGCGTTTATTGGATTGCTGTATTTGAGATATTGGAAGCACGAGGCTTTGAAGTTGTGTTGGTCAATGCCAGGCATGCCAAGACGGTACCTGGTCGTAAGACCGATGTGAATGATGCTCAATGGCTGCAAAAACTTCATGCTTACGGATTACTTAGCGCAAGCTTTCGACCTCGTCATGATGTGGCAACGCTACGTGCTTATTTACGTCAGCGCGAGCGCTTAATTGAATATGCGGCAGCGCATATCCAGCATATGCAAAAAGCGTTAGTACAAATGAATGTACAGTTGCCTCTTGTGGTCTCGGACATAACGGGCGTCACCGGCATGAAGATCATTCGCGCCATCATTGCCGGTGAACGTTGCGCCGAGGTACTCGCTCAATATCGAGATTTTCGGTGTAAAGCATCTCAAGAAGATATTTGTGCTGCTTTGACAGGCCATTATCAAGCGGAGCATGTTTTTGAGTTGACGCAAGCCGTGGCTTTGTACGACTTTTATCAAACGCAGATCGCGCAATGTGATGAACAGATTGAGCTTGCCTTAAAAAAGTTGCACCGCAATAACCCACCTGCGACAACCCCTTTGCCTACAGCTCGGTGTCGAAGTAAACAATCTAATCAGATGTCATTTGATGTCAGAGCATCACTCTATCAAGTGCTCGGCATTGATCTCACACAGATACATAGTTTAGGCCCCTCTTTGGCTCTTAAGCTTGTTGCTGAATGGGGTAACGATATGTCGCGCTGGCCAAGTGTGAAGCATTTCACCTCGTGGCTATGCTTAGCACCAGGAAATAAAATATCAGGGGGCAAAGTCCTCTCTTCTAAAACGCGGCGCTCTTCAAATAAGGCAGCGGCAGCGCTGCGTTTAGCGGCAACCACAATAGGTCGAACAGAGACCGCACTGGGTGCATTCTATCGACGCTTATCAGCGCGTATTGGCAAAGCCAAAGCCGTGACCGCCACGGCGCGGAAAATTGCCGTACTGTTCTACAATGCATTGCGATATGGCATGAACTATGTTGATCCTGGCGCCGCATACTATGAAGAGCGTTACCGACAAAGAATTTTAGCTAACTTAACCCATCGGGCTGAATCATTAGGCTATACATTGCAACCTAAGGCAGCATAGACGAGGAAGTTTCTTAGGAAAACAAAAAATAAAATTTACTTCATTTGCTATCCATAATGAGGAAGCTAAAAATACATCTAGGATAACGTACCAGGCAAAGTATTGAACTTTTCTTTCAGCTTTCCAACTTCCTTAATAAGGGCCTTAACTTCATCGAGTTTCCAGCCAGCGTTTATTTTGTTTTCAACATTTTTGAGAAATTCCTGTGCGTGAGAAGAAATGGGGACATGCTTGATCGTTTCTTGGAAAGAACTCGAGGCTAGTACATCTTTGGTTGCTTTAAGTTCTTCTTGGAGGAACTCCATTGTCTGCTCTAGCCTGCCCTGGTAATCAGATAGAGCGGCATTAATTGCCTCTTTCGTGTTCCCTGGTATGGAAACCGCTGACAGTGACGGTATGACAATCGACATGCCGGGCTGCAGTATTGCTGAGCCGTTTAAGCCAGGATTGACTGCCAACGTCGCTGCCTTAATAGCATCCAGTTGTGCCGCTGGCAGCTTACCGTAGTATTCCTCGATCAACTGTTCAACGTTTTTTTGGCTTCGGATCGTAATGGTTTGCATAAAAAACTCCTGGTTCAGGATTTGACGATGTTGAGCGGATACCAAGGACTGCTCCGATCTAATGCACGATTATCGATTTGTATGAGGTGATTAGTGATGTTTCCGATAACGGTGTGGTTCGGGTTCTTCTTCTTCGATAATATATTGAGGTCATACCCATCCTGTTGGGCGCTAGTCCAGTGTAGTCGGTTGCTCGACACGATAGCAGCCTCTGTCCCCAGTTCAGCCAGCCCCGGGCTTTTCTCAAAAGCAGTGGACGCAAAATAATTATCAGAAAAAATACAGTTCTCCAAAATGCAATAGTTCGATCCTTTGACAATCACAAGTTTCCCTCCTATCGTATGTGCTGTGCCCTGATTGGCTCGAATTAAGAGACTCTCTGATCGGGTTAGCTTTAGTGAGCGTAGCCGCTCGGGCGAAAGGAAATAGATGTCTTTGCCCGTGAAGATCACGATTGCGCCAACTGCAGAAAAGAAAGCGCCTTTAACCTCACCTTCACCCTCACGCCTAATCTCAGTAGGCGGCACGATGCGGATTGCTTGCCAGTCAGACTTTCCCAGCAGCTCTTGCGATGCGCTGCGTGAAAGAATATTTTCGCTAACGGTGGCGTGTATATAAGGTGGCTGAATTTCAATGGCTGCGACATAGCCGCCACCCTTCGGCCCTATCTCGCTCAGATGGTTAGCCGAGACACGTACATCGTTACTGCCACTCACGCGGATGGCAACGCAGTCACCTGCCTTCGACGCCTTCTCTGCAAACTTGCTCAGCATGTTGCCAACAATCTCCACATCACCTGCACCCGATACTTGAATGCCCACCAATGATGTGGATGAAGTGGAATCGCTACCCTCAGCGATATTTAGCAGTTGGTTGTTATCGATAGACAAATGAGCACTCTCCCCCGCATCGAGGAAAATGATGCCACCACGTGCATGCTCCACGATATTCTGCTTGATAATGGCTGAAACCAGCGGTATGCGTACTTCAATGCCAATACCCGGTAGTTTAGTAAGTCGATTCCCTGTAATCCAAACATGATCGATACCGGATGGATCCAAGCCCGGAGCCAGCACAATACCATTGCCGTTCTTCCCTCTTACACCACCGCCACATAGCTCGTTATCAGTGATATGCAAACCACCAACCCCAGCGATGATGACGTCTCCGTCTTCAGCTACTCTCAGACTGTTGGCATGAATGCGAAACGATGAACCGGGTAATACTCCTCCTAGCGCAATGACGGCAGCCTGTTTCGTTGCCAGCACAAGATTGCGCGTAAATTCAGTGATGCCATAATGCAAAGATCGCTTATCTAGTCTCAAACCTACAGAGTCACATACCAATAAATTGTGGGCCAAAGACAAGTTAGACGTGAGCAACAATTTCTCCTTGCTACTGCCACCAGCGATACCGACATCGGCCTTAATGACACATTGTTGCACGCTCATGTCCAACGCATAACCGTCAAGCATCACCGCCACGCTGATACTCTTGGAAAACGCCCGCAGTTGAAGGCGGTCTAGTCTTACTCCTATCGTATCGCGAGCCATAATGAGCTCGTCGCGAAAGGGTCCGTGCTCTGCACCCACCACCGTGAAATCTTCGAGCGTGATACTCTGGCTATTTTGTATTTGGATCGCCGAATTGATTCCGATTTGGCGATCAGTTATTTCGGTTGATAGTACGGTGCCCCAACCCTTGCCCCGAATAATGAGAGAATTGACACCGCTGATATTCAGTGGCTTGTGCAAGTGATAGACGCCGGCGGCAAGGCAGACGATGCCTCCAGCTTGACCAAGGCTATCGATAGCCTGCTGGATAGTAGCTGAGCCACTCGCATGCCCTTTCGGTGTAACGCAGACGTCACAAACGCAGTCAGTGCCTGCTATTGGCTCAGGTGGCCAGAATGCCCGACAGTCGCCGACGAGGCTGCTGGGGAATTTAACGACTGCTAGGCGAGCATAATGGTGATGCGTGCCTAGCGGCGGTGCGAGTTTAAGCTCGTCGACCCGGGCATTTGCGGCGCGAGCTGCAAAAGACCAATGGTCACCGACGTGGAAACTACCGCCGCTGCCTTCGAGGTCGAATTTCACTAAAATGCCCTCTTCGAGAAACAGCTCAGTCTCCGCCGGCGGTATCGGAATCACGCCGGGTTTGTCACTGTTAGGCTCATTCAGATCGTGGAAGACGGTGCCATCAGCACGCTTTATCTGGCCGGACTGATTCCAACGACATATACGGGTCTCAAGGTCTGGATCTGTAGAAAAAACATCTGGCAGCAACGTTTCCGTAAGCACGATAGTGCGTGTGACATCGTCAACACTGCTGATTTTCCGCATAATGCCGGGTTCACCGTGCAACTCGAGAACTCTATTGGTAATCTCCACCCAGTCGCCCTTGCAAAAGCGCAATTGTTCATCACGGCCAACACTGTCGACGACCAGGCTATCTCCCCCTGCGTTGATTTTGCTTACCAGGCTCTGCACCGCGCCATTGTCACGCGACCATTTGAATGTTGCTTGCCCCGCTATACCCTTGTCGTGGATTTCAATGCGGTAGAGCTGGTTTTCCAGGCCTGTGTAACCGCCTGTGGGCGGAACCTGGCAAGGATTTTTCTCTGAGCTGCTGACGTTGCTATTTTTCGTGGTCAGTCGTGCAGCTGAAGGACGAATCATCTCAACCCATGTAGTCCCCATCTGATCGTCTGGCGTGCTGCATTCCACCGACTCGGCGACTGGTAGTAGTTTCACTTGCCATACTGTCTGAAGCCGCGCAGTGGTATCAACCCCGACCGCTTTTTCGACTAACTCAGGATACTGCAGATACGTGACCTCACGCTGCCAAACATCCAGGTAGACCAGGTATCTCCCTGTGCTGGGCAATTCCTCTTCCTCTTTTGACAGTGGATAATACGGCTGCTCCATGTAGTCAATCGCCTCACTGCCGATTTGCTCAGCAAGCTGTGAATCCCACCTCAGCTTATCCCTATTACCGTGGTTTTCTACGAGTATGCCATCGACATACATGCGGCCCACACCGATGGTGAGCTTTCCGTCCCTGAACTCAATACTAAAACCATCCGGCGTCCTACGGGGCACGACTGTATTATCAAAAATATCCAAAGTACCGGTCTGAATGCGTCGGATCATCTGGGCAACAAATTCGTTCCAGTCGGCGTCTAGCTGTACGCGTCCCTGCTGCATAACCACACCTAGAAAGTCGTTCCAGGCATTGAAGGTGAATCGACTGCAATCAAAACTCATGTTGTGCTCCTCTCAGATCTCAATGAAAACGCCTGCTTCGAGCCCCGCACGCAGATACTCGGCAAGGCGCAAACGTAAGTTAGTTTCGCGTTGAGACGCATATAGATGGTGAAAAGCGCCCATTTCGCCCTCATCATCAGCGCCGTGACGGGCCGCTTCGTTGCTCGCGGTCGATAGCCGGCAGTAGGTTGGCGTACCGTAGCGCAACGACAGCATACGGGGGGCAGCGTAACCGTTGTCCTGCGCATCATCATTAGCCTGCTTATCCTTATCCTGCGGTAGGCAGTGATAACGGCGCGGCACGCGCGCACCTGGGGGCAACCATGAGAAACGCACGCAACCAGTCTGCCTCTGCTCAGCGCGTACGCTCGCCATCTCATTGCTCACTTCGGGGCCAGCCAGCAACAGACAGTTCGAGATTAACGGCATAGTACGGGCATGAACCTTACCGATAACCGTACAACCTGAAAGCGATAGGCTGGCACCAGCCAACACACCATCAGGCGCAGCAAAGGCCACGTTATTTATGTCTGTCGCATCAATAATTAGATCCTCACCTACCACACTGCTCTCAGCATGCACACGCAGACCACCGACAATCGAGCGTGTTAGCGTTAAGGCTGTGCCAGCGATTTCCACTATCACGCTTGGCTCCGCCGGAGCCGTCGGCTTACCTTCTGGCGTCAGCGCCAGGCCTGGTACCAGTGTCGTGTGGATGATGCTTAAACGCGCTAAAAGGTTATCCGCTCCCGCCGGCACGTGCAGCTTATCGCCGCTAACGAGCAAGCCATTGAGCACAAATTCGCTGCCGGCCTCTCCTGTGATGGTAAATTCGCCAGCCAGTATCACAGAAGCGCGTGTCTCGCTGGCGCTGCGTAACTCGATGCGTTTGTCAGCCTTGACGTGTACATTCAGCGTCTCTTCGTAGCGGCCGTTATCAGTGATGACCACTACGCCATCGCCATTCAGCGCATTAAGTGCGTCCTGAATAGTGGCGTGGTCACCAGGCACATGAAGCATCGAAGCATCGGAATTCATCGTGCGCTTGTACCCTCCTCCCCCCATTTCTGCGCTAAAACCATAATAGTGCGTCACCTCTATGCGCGTGATAGGCGGTTCAGCAGGTAGTGCAATGCGGCCGAGCACCGGATCGATAGCGATCTTGTTGTCATTGGGCAAATGAGCCCAAGTTGTGCCATCGTCGCTCAGATTACATACGCGTATCTCTGTAGCCGGCTTCGGATGCACCTCGCCGTTAATGAACACCGCAAGACTCAGCCCGTCTCCATAGTAAATCGGGGAAGCTGTTTTCAGATCCTGGTCTAACGCCCGACGCGACAAAGGCAGTGGGACATTGGGTCGCTCAGCAATATGCGTAATCTTTTTCTCGGGTTCGGGACGGTTGTATAGCGGCATATCGTGGTTAAGCGGACTCACGCGCCAGCGCCGGGCATCGACCTGCACAGCTGGCGAGCGTTCGGCGCGTTGCGCGCCGATAGGCCAAAGAAAAAGCCCAACATTGGGAATGTTATAGCGCCCCCGTCCACTCGCAATACGGCGCACATCTACCGTATGGGGCACAGTATCGAAAGCGCTCGCGATGTACTCCAGCGGCTCCCAATGGCGCAGGTCGGGCGCATAGTAGTGATGCAACCGGATGTGGTTCATGTATTGCGTCGTGGCAAGTGTTTGGAAGAATTCCACCGCACGCGCGTCCCAGCCCGTCACGTCGCGTGCTAGCTGCTCAAGCATAGCGGCCGTTCCCTTGCGCCGGCGCAGCGCGATGGTGTGGGCGACTTCGGCACGCAGACTGCCGATATTGATATCTAACCCCTTACTGTAAAGAGGCCGGTAGCCAATAAGATCACCGAGGTAAGGCACGACCCATTCAGCACAGGTTTCGATAAATTGGTCGTCATACAATTGCTCAATGTTCTCTTCCATCACTGCCAATTGCTCAGCAATGACCGTGAGCAATGCCTGCAACACCCGCCCCTGCTCCTCGTCACGAATACGATAGATGGGGGGTAGCAAGCGGTAGAGCTTAGCTAGGTCTAGGTTGAGATTCACGGCATCACCTCCAGCGTTAGCAAAGCAGCATCGAGCGTCAGCAGCTCGGCAGCCTGTGGCAGCGCAGTAAGCGAAGCCTCTGGCAGGCGTGCGAACAGACGAAGTGGTTTAGGAGACGGCGCGGCACCTGGAACCGCCCGATACAGCTCAATCACATTAACCGCTTGCACACTTGCTGAGCGGTGCAAAACCTCGCTCACTTCGTCCACCGACACCGGCTGACCGAAGTGCCGTGCGGCAAAGCCAAAGGCCTGGCGCAACGCTGCTTCAGCACACTTAAGTTCCTTATTGGTGTCGGCATCGGCTGTCATTTTGATAGCGACGCGCAAGCGAAATGTCACGCGCCGGTAGCTGCTAATGCGTAGCGGCAACAGCGCATCGCCACAGCGCCGCAAGGCCGCTAGCAGATTCTTGAAGGTATCGCTGGATTCATCGATCGCGTTCCCCTCCTCTCCTGCCACTGTGATGAAAATACCTCGTCCAGGCCCCGCTGCGATCGAAGTGGCATGCGCTTTAGCGATACCGGCGAAGCTGCGTGAAAAATCTTCATAGTCTTGCACGGAAACAACTCGATCCAGCGTTAACACGGTGAGCGGTGCGTTCTCGCGCGCAGCATCTGCGGTTTGCGCATCCTGGCCGCCACGAGCTGCCTCTGGGTTCGTGACCCCGCTCACCCCAAGTGGGCGTGTGAGTAAATTACTCAGCTTACCGGCGGCAACGTTGCCGCCAATGCCGATGCCCTTGCGATAACGTACACGTATATTGTCCTGCCCACTGGGCGGGCGCGCGCCTTCAATACCATCGCCGAAGATCACGGTAGTGCGCCCGTTGTCCTCTAATGCCGTGGTGAAAACACGATCGTTTGGCCCCTGCCCATATAGTGAAGGTAGCTCTCGCCATAGTAGGTCATTGACGCGCAGCGCCAGCGACGAGGCGCGCCCACTCGCTGTGGCCGCGCTCACATGGGTGAGTGGTGGCTGCTGCAGCGTGAAACGCTGATCCGGCTTGCCAGTGGTACCACCAAGCGTTTCGTTGACTGTCTCGCCGTGGGTCGCGCTCGCTACATTGGCGTTAATTCGCACGCTTTGGCGGTCGTAAATATGTCGCATGGACGCGGTCAGATGCAGCGTTGTGCCGTCACGGCCATGTTCGACTGCCGTATTAGCCTCCTTCACAAATACCATCTCCGCCAGAGTTTCATCCTGCTCCAACGCTGGCTGCAGACGTATTTGATCGGCAAACGTAGTGAGATTCCCAACTCGACCGTCGCGATCACGCAGCGATAAACGTAGCTGGGCACGCGTGCCCAATCGATTGCCAAATTGTTCTGGTGTTAGGTGAATATCAGCGCCACGGAAAACGCGGTTAATTCTGGGCGGCGCGGCAATCATCGTTAACGAATTACCCGCCGTAATCGGCACCGTATCGCCAGCTTCCAGCTTCAAAGGCAGATCTGTGACGCCATCAACGATGGTGCTGCGCTGCCATTTACTTTTAAACAATTCGATCGGCGCGGCAATCATCTGCAATGAATCGCCTGGCATAAGCGGCACCGTACCGCCATCCTCCAGATTCAAAACTAACCCTGTGGCATCCTCAACAATCTCGATGCGCTGTCGCTTACCACTCAGCGCTAGCGCCTGTGCCGGATGCAGCGCCTGCTGCATACTTGCTAGCGTAACCTGTGCGCCAAAGAGGGGAAAATTCAACGGGCGGGCCGCGATAGAGAGTTCTTCACTTTGCGCTAGCACTAGTGTGCGGTCGATCGTGTAATGCTCAGGAGATAAGGTGAGATCTTCATAAGATTTGATCCGAGTTGTCCGACCACTGAGACCGAAGTCCGTGCGCGATACTACTGATACCGCCTGAGCGCGATACAGCTCCATGTAATCCGGCAGCGAGGTGCTGCCGGTCCCCCCTTCGTTCGGCACCAGTACCATCCAACTGTTAGGAATGATTTTCGGATAAGCGGCATCGAGCTCAATATAATCTGAACCTATGTGGTAGTTCTTCCACTTTCTCCGCTTCGTTGAATCACAACTCTCCGGCTCCAGCATGTCGCAGAGCTGGGTATCGCGTTGACTCATCAAGCGTGGATCAGGAGCGTTATGGCCAAACAGCCCAGCCCGCTGACGTAGCACATAGACCTGCGGAAAATCTTGTTCAGGCTCCGGCGCAAGAAGGTCATTGCTAAGTCCATCATGCCAGCTAATGCGGGTGTATCCCTGCGAATTGTCGGGCTCCACCTTTTCTACAATCCTCAGATTCCATTGTTTGGGCTTCCATTGTTTGGAATCAGGGATCGCCATGCGCCCCTGCCCAACAATAAGCACCGCATCGCCTGGCGTAAGGCCTGTAGAAATGCCAGCAAGGTAGAGCTCGGTGTCGCCACGCCTTGGCTGCCAGGCGACAGCGGTCTGCACTGGCAGCGCATTCCAGTCTGCACGCGCCTCGATGGTTTCTACGGTCTCGAAGGTTTGAGGCGTTTCACCGGGGCCTGGCACACTCTGCACACGCGTACCTAGGGGCACGGGCACAGGTTCTAGCACCTGTGCAGGCAAACCGGGCGTTTCCTGCAGGGTAAATGCGAGCCAAGTGGAGGCCGCAACACCCGGCCCAAGCGAATAGCCAATCAGCTGTGCCAGCTCGAGAATGGAGCGGCGCTCACGTGCCGTACGCAGAAAATTCTCATTCGCAATGCGTTCCTGATAAAAACTCAACACGTCCAGCACAACAGCCGCGGCATCGCACAGTGCAATACTGAAATCATCAGGCTCGCGCGTCGTGAGCAGATGGAGTGCTGAGAAATCAGTTGAAGACAAATCCCCCGTCATCGATTCAAGAAATTCGCCGTGATGCTCCTCGCGCTCAGGCTCGCACATCGCGCGCAGCTTGCCCACAGAAAGATCAGTTGAAGACAAGCGCGCCTTCATCGACTTAAGGAAGTCACTGTGTCGGCCCACGCGGTAAGCGACCGCAGGCTGACCGGCGGGGTTATAAACGCGTTTGGGGGTCTGCGCCTCCAGACCAGTACAACAGTTGCAAGCGTCGCTCTGGCTCATACTGCTCCCCTGTGTAGGTTATTTTCCGCCGTGCAGTGAGAGGCGCAATACGCCTCGCTCGGGGAAATTGCGATCATTGTCCAAACGGGCAATTTCTAATCGCCCTAGCTCCATCACTTCTTTGCGCAATGCATCCAAATTGTTAGCTTGGCCTTGTCGCGCAAAATGTGTGATCTGTACCGTTTCCACGCCTGGCACACTGCGCGCGGCGGCGTAGATCGGGCTTAGGTATACGGGTTGACCAAAAGTGAAAGCGTCTGGATGAAATAGGCCTCGCCTGCCATCTCCAAGGTCTTGGTTACTCAAGACTTGCAGCAGTGACGTATGCACCTCGCTACGAAAATAGTGAGGTGCCACACATACCGTCATCTCAATTTCCAGCGGTACATAGATCGGATCATTAAAAACAAGGTCATGTCCGGCCATCCGATACGGTTCGACGAATGCTTCAAGCGCCGAGCGATACTGAGCATCCATTGCCTGCCCACCTTCGCGGTCAATGGTGATAAACATGGTATGCCAGCTGCCGGTCCAGCGTGGCGTGGCAGCAGCTCGCTGGACATCGTCAAAGCGACCTGCAACGGCAGCGTAATCTTCTGGCGTCACCGCCCGCTCCTTCTGGGTACGGAAGGCTTGTGGCACGCGACGGCGAATCTGTTCTGCGCTTTCCGCCTCACTACCACCACGCGCGGGTAGCGGGTTACGCACGCCGGCAATCTGACCATTATCAGTCACCACATGCGCCAGCGAATCGGCACCGATATTGCCGACCAATCCCTGCCCGACCCGATAATGCGCAGTGAAAGTCGTTTTTTTCTCAGCCGTTTCGCTCTCGGGCCGCTTGCCATGCTCATCGTCACCGAAGCGCAAAAATGCTGAGCCGTCGTGCTCACTCTCCACTACAAAATGCGTGTCATAGCTCTTGCTATCGAGTAGATCCCGTTGTGCTTCCCAATTCTCCGTATCGTCGGACTTTGTGGTGCTGGTGAGCCAGATCATAGGCAACACATCCGCATTGCGCCATTTGAAAGCTTGCGTAGCCGGTGCCTCAGGATTGAATGAAAAATTTTTTCTACGCCCGGTATCAATAGCGGGCTTCTGAATCGTCGGGGCATGCGTGAGGGGTCCCTGTGCTAACCGTGGGCGGTAACGCGCAGGAAGCCATTCGGTCGGAGCAGGATTGCAGCGGTCAGCGTCTTGTTCGATAGGCAGAGGGCGCGCGCGAGGTACCGAACCCAGCGATTCGTCACGCACGCTCAGACCGTGGTCAGCCAATATGATGTTGCCGCACGCCACAGCAACGTTATCGATAAAACCTCCGCCATGTTCTTCATCGGCGCGTGCTGACAGGCACAGCGGAAAAGGCAAAGCGTCGGCGGGCGCCCATTCAATCTCGGTAATTTTCGTGTCGGGATAGAGCGGATCGACCAGTGGCTTAGTCTTCTCCTCATCAATATACTGGTGCACCGCAGTTAGCCGCACAGCATGCCGATGGGTAAGATCAGCATCGCCTGGCAAACCTGTGGAAGATCCCTTCACCTCTTCAAAAATCAGAACTGCTCCCTTCTGCAAATTATCGAAGTGTCCGCTCAGCGTGGCGGATGTCGCCCCCTTAGGCAGGCAGCAGCGGCTATCACCCCAAGTATAGAAATACATTGTGTCATGCGCAGGGTATAGCTTTACCGTGGTAGTGTCAGCGAGCGGCAGCTCGCCCTGCGGATGCAGAGGCTCAAACACCACCGGCTGGGCTGCGAAGGCGTCACGGTAATCACTCGAGGAAGAATCAGCAGAGATGCGGGAGGGCAGCCCTGGCACACGCGAGAGGAAGCGCAACCCGGCCAGCGGGATATCCTGCGGCGTGTTGGCTGCCAGCTTCAGTTGCACCCATACACGCGCGTTGCTGCCTTCATGCAACGCATAGTCCATCAGCAACGCATGACGGCGCAAAGAGGTACGCCGTCGCGCCGTGTTCAAGTAAGCCTCGGTAGCGACGGCATCCTGCCAGTACGATAAGTGATCGCCCGCATAAGCCAAAAGTTCGACCAGAGCAACACCTAAATCGGCTGGCGTGCGAGCGCGCCAGTCAGGCAGCAGTTGGGTCATACGATCCAACATCAGGCGGCGAAAGCTCGCATAGTCCTTTGCCAAATAGTTAATATCCGGCGCTACGGTGACTGGCTTAGCACACACGTGCTGGGGCTTGCAATCGAAGTCGTTCGGACATTCGACTTTGAATGAGAAAGGCACCTCTGCCAGCTGAGGATCAAATTCCTCCTGCGCACGTTGGTCACTCTTCGAGCGTTGTAGGCGCAGTTGGTAAGGCGAGTAATCGCCATTGGAATGGGTACGCACCAGCAAGATGTGATCGGCCTTGGGCAATGCAGTGAAAAAGGTCCGCTCGGCCTCGTTGGTTTGTTCCTCTGGTGGATTGGCAGCGATGGCGATCCATTTAATCTGCACATCACGCACCCGCTCCCCCCCTGACAAATGGACATTCTCCAGCGTGAGAGCCAGGACCCGTTCGCCTGTCGGCTCGCGTGGATCCTTCAATTTGGTCGGTACCGATTTTAAACAATGCAACAGTAAGGTGCATTGACGGGGACTATTGGATGGTGCATCGCGATCCAGCACTTCGAGGTAATCAATGCCGTTGAGTGTCGGATGTTTATTGACTGCGTCGCGGCGCTGTTCGTCACAACAAGTGTAGCGTGTCATGAGCTGGTACCTCCTCGCTCGAAGGTTTGCAACTGCCGCGACTGACTACGACGGATAAGATATTGCACCGTCACACGCAGCGTGGATTCCTCGGCTTGCGCCGTCACGCCCTCGACCACGATGATGTCGTCCAGCCACTGTTGCAGCGCACTCTGTATCAGCATCTGTGTGGCAGCAGCCAGCTCGGGGCTATTGGGTGCAAACACAAGCTGCATCACACCACTACCGAAATCCGGCCGCATCACCCGCTCGCCAGGCGAGGTAAAGAGCACCTGCTCGATCAAACCGCGCACCCAAGCTTCTTCCGTAGTTTGTGCAGTGCGTCCTCGTCCGTCGATGCTGTAGGGGTAGCTTAGATTCATCATAACCTCAGCTTGTACTCAGTTTGCAATTACGCGCGTTTGCGCGGCCACGGGTAATAGCGGAGTGCCATTCGGCGCACAGAGGGCTTGGCTGTCCATCAATACCAGTGGCTGGCCGTTGGAAGTCACTCGAGTGGCTGCGGTGAGCCATTGCGCGGTAACGCAGGGCGAAGGTGCACCGCTAACGTTGAATGCACAGCCAGTTACGGTATAAGGTGCCGCCATGGTGACGGTAGGTTGCCCACTTACCGTTACCCGCAGATTGGGTGCGGTCGGTATAGCACTGCCGCCGTGGGCACAGAGCACTGTGGCACCGAGATGCAAGAGGGGACCGGGCATGTTTTTTCTCCTTTACACAACGACCAGCGCACCGCTGTTCACCGTCACGCTCGGCCCGACCATCACAATGCTGGCGCCCTTGCCGTTCTGAATATAAATACCGGTGTCATTGACAATAATCGAAGCCCCAGTGGCACTCTTTAATATGATCCCGCCCGTGGGCCCAGGTAGATCGGAAATCGTGACGCCGTTCTGTAGCGGCGTCTGGAAAGTGATGGAGGGTACCGCTGGCGGCGTCACGCGCGACAGCGCTGGCAACTCTGCTGCCGTGCCCCAGAAACAGCCGACCCAAATCGGATAATCGGGGTCCCCCTGCTCGAACTCCACCCAGACGCCTGAACCGATCACCGGCAACGCGACCATGCCATTCTGCAAACCGGCAATGGGCACGCAGGGCATTGCCCAAGAGCTGGGCGTAAGTGACGTGACATCGGGTACCTGAACCATCAGGCGGCCCATTTGCATTGGGTCAAGATTGTTGAGCACCATACCGCGGTACTTGCCAAAGAATTTTCCAGATTCACTCATACGGGCACCTTGGGGACAATGGAAATCAGCCCATTGCGAGTGAGGTTAAATTTCTGCTTAAACTCACCGCGTTTGAGCGTGCTGGTGACACTTTTCACGTAGTACAAACCATCATAGGCGAGACCCGCGCCGCGCACCCCAACGAGCTGGCGAGCCTTCAGCATCCGGCCGTAGCGCAGCACGTTGAGGCTGCCTTCGGCACTGACCGAATCCTGTGACTGTGCCGCCTCAGCAACACCACGGCCAATCGCTTGAACAGGATTGAGCTTAGCGGTGTCCTTCATCAACTTGATGTTCGCCAAGGGCGTAGGTAATACACCCAGCGGAGGCTGTAGCGGGTTCAGATTGGGTATCGGAATGGGGATGGGGATACGGGTCGCTTGGTTCTGGATGAATACAATCGGCAATACCCCCTTGGTCGGATCAAAGCTGAAGTTCAGCGATTCCACATTGGTGTGCGCGTCCATATCAATGTTGAGTGCCGGCTGCGGTACGCCCACCTTGATCTCTGGCCCGAAGTAAGCAACGTTGGTTCCGGGCACTGATCCAGGTTCGATGTAGAACACGTAGCCTGCTTCCTGCGCAAGTTGCTGCAAGTAGTGCAGATCGGTGCCCTGATGAGTGGGGATGCGCTCAATGGGTATCGGCACGTCCAAGAAGAGAGGGGGAATGGGTAAAGGAGTAATGCCAAAGGCAGCGTACTTGGCACAAATCAGCGCCACGCGGGCCGGCACTGGCATAGCCGGATAGGGCAGTCCGCTAAAGTCGATCATATCCATCACCTTAGTCAGATCTTCACCGGTAACCGCGATGCTCCCAGGCGCACCGTTTTGTCCGGACTGCACTTGCACGTTGGTCATGACGCCATCAAACAACACATTAGGCATGCCATTCATCGTCACCACCAGCATCACACGCAGCGGCGGCGTACCCGCACTGGTGCTCTGCCCAGCCGCAATCAAAAAGAGTGTATTGAGCGCCGAACGGCTATCGATTTGCAGGTTGATCTGGAAACCACTGGCTGCCCCAGCCGCAGTGGTAACCTCCACGCTTTCTAATGCATCGATTACGATGCGCGGCGCGGGCAGCGGCACCACTGGCCCCATCAGCAAGCTAAGTTGAATACCGCTAATCATCACTTGCCCCCGGAACACCTTCTGGCAGCGTGATGCGCAACAGCCGCCCAATGTCCTCGATAAGCGCATCAGGGCGCAACGCGTTGTTAGCGTCGCATAGCCGCCAATATTGTTCAGCATCGCCCAAATAGCGATGTGCTAGATTATCAAGCCGGTCGCCTTCGACCACGGCATACAGCTGCAATAGCGCAAAGCGCTCCGACGGCGGCACAAAACGACGCTTGAGATACGCGACGCTACGGCCATCTGCTGTCGTCAACACATCCGTGCCAAGCCCGTGATAGCGGCTGGTAGGCGGAAAGACCGGCGTTTGCAACGAATTTGCTTCGAGGAATGCTTGTAAGGGATCCATCATGCTCCTCCTGCAATACCACTAATACCAAGCGATGAAAACTGGCCTCCAACCGCTTTGCCAGCCAATTGCTCCTTAGTCTGCAGATAGCTCATGAAAAGGCTGCCACCTTTATGACTAAAGCCGAGATCATCCACGCTCAACACACGCAGCCCCAAACTCACCTTAGCGCGCAACGGATTGAGCGTGGGATCGAACGCTTCTTCGGTAACACTAAATTCCGTCACGCGCACCGGCACGATACGCGTCTTGCTCCAGACAAAAAGCACAAGCGGCGTTTCCATCGGCACAATCTCCAGCGTACCGGCGTTGGCCAGACTGTTATTCGAATTGAGCTGATTGCTAGTCGGGTACAGCAACAATTCCAGCGCCGCCAGCTGTGGCTGGATACCGTGCTCTACAGTGGCACGATTCCCTCCAGGAAATTCGAGCTGATCAGTTGCATCAATCTCCGCCTCCAACTTATAAGACTCCACCGCCGGCCCTTTAAGCCGCAACGCTTCTGAGCGAGCATTTCCCCATTCATCCACGCTCTGAATCTGGAAGCTACGCGAGAGCGAATCCGGGTTATATTGCAGCGAAATGATCCGCTGTACCTGGGCCGACTTTGGATCGATCAGCACTAGGCCAGATTTGAGAACTTTTGGGGAGTTGGGAAAAGTAATCATGGCATCTCATACGAAGCTACGCGCTCAAACTATTGCAGTACCGGTTCCATCTCACATATGTTTATCAAGCTCTACCTCTACTCCGCTAACTCACTCGAGCACACTAGGAGGAACAACTGCCCTCAATCCGCCAGCGGGTAATGGCATTCGGAGCTGTTCGTTGCTTAGACCTATCTGTCCCAAAATATAATGAAGATTGGTAGCTACACTCCAAAGTCGAGCTCCTTCCCGTAACCCTAAGGTATAACGCGGACCAAGTGCATCGAGGCAATCCCACCATTGGACAGCTGCCTGCAAAATAGGCTTATGCAAGTTAGGCGAATACACTAAGATCTGATTTACCGGTGCTATGATTCCCAGAAGCCCCCAGGGCGTAGAAAGTGAAGCGTTGAAAGCCTGCAGTTTCCGCACCTCATTGAGCTTACCCTTGCGTACTTCCTCTAAGACTAGAGAAAGTGGAAGAAAGGCATGAAAATGAGACTCAGTTGCTAAGAGTGGCGCTGGACCGTTTAAGATGAAAAATCCAGTCGCCTCCTCAGGCGAGATCACAGTCTGAGTGTTAAGGGCATCATGCCACGATCTGCCTACTGCGAATTGCCGGATGGCATCAGACAAACGCTGGTGGACGTTCTCAAAATTTCCGTAAATAATGGATGGAATAACCAAAGTAGTATTCATGGTGCAGGAACAAGGTTACGTGGAGGAAATGCTATGCGTGACCCTTCTGAAAGAATGATATAAATGATCAGTGCAGTACCGGTAAGCCCTGTCAATTCCTGCATGCGGCGCATGAAGGAGCGATCTATTATCGGGACCCGCTCGGGAGCTCTCAGACGCAAGCGACGACGTCTCGGCTGACGATAGCGGTAGGTTATGACGCCAGGTTGAGGTGCTGTGAATGTGAACCAGCCGCCTGGAGCAGATAAGGTTCCAGCTGTGCCTGGCTCACCCATTGGACCGAGTGCGAACGGTAAACCAGCAGCTATGAATGCCGCCATATATATACGTGCTTCTATCGCGCCAAGCGATTCTAAGTTGGCAGGTTTGATCTCATACAGATGACGTCGCGTGAGGTTCGCAATATCTGGTTTCAGGCCGAGCTGGGCTGCCCGCAAACCGAGCAGGTTAACTTTTATTCCCAACGCGCGTGCAGCATCGAGTATTGCTGATATCGGCGAGAAATTGTAGAACGCCGCATCGCCTCGATGAAGGCTTGCATATTCCGCAGCGATAGCGACATGTGCTGAGTTTCCAATGTAGAACGGAACGGGCATGCCACCAGGATTCCAAGGTCCAATTGTCACACCTGCCAACAGTGGCGGTGTTGGAGGAGTTGACAGATCCTCGACCTCTTCATAGCCAGCCGCATCGAGCACAGATTCAGACTCGAGTATTGCCTCAATACCCTCGCGAATCTCAGCAACTGTTACGCCTGAGCTACGCTGTGTCAGCACCTGAGCAATGATCGCATCCTGCTTCTCTGTAGGTAGTTGCGCCAAACCGTGGGCAGCCTGTAGACCGAATTGAGTATCGGTATTTCCATGCGACGATGTAAAGCGCACAGCGTAGATTGCCGCTCCAACTTCGGTTTGGTCGCCTGCGCCTATAGCATTGACCAACAGATCGAGCATGAACTGATTGTCGACCTCGATTAGGGTTGCGACTAACTCATCAATGCTAAGTTCCCCAAGGATAGTCAGCGCCTCACTCGGGTTACCTACACCAGCGATCGGGTCCGGACGGTTCAACGCGCTAAGCACTCGATCCGTTGCGCCCGAAGAGGGGATTGCGCTTGGTGCCTCCTGTTTGGCTAGTATAGGTCCAGCTACTTTATGAACGGCTAGCGTTCTTTGTGCGGATAAAGCGTTTTGTTGCGCTGGGTGGGCTAACTCTTGGGCAACTGGCTCATACCTGTTCTCCATGTGCGGTTCATAATAACTACGCAGCTTTCCATCACTCTGCTGCACCACATGCGTTAACTCATGTGCTAGTAGATGAAGTCCTTTTTCGGCGTAAGGCGCATATTGACCTAGTCCGAACACAATGTTTTGGCCTACTGTATAAGCCAGGGCATTTACCGCCCTCGCCGATTCCGCCGCTTTCGAACCGGCATGCACCCTCACTTGGCTAAAGTCGTATCCAAGGCGTGGTTCGAAGAACGCCCGATCGGTCGGATCAAGTGGCTGTCCAGACGAGGAGAGCACATCATGAACGATGGAAGGAGCCTCTTCGCTCTTGGCTTCCCCCGCACTAAGTCGATGCACCTGTGGTCGCGAACGATTTAATATATCCGAGTTAGCTGACTTCATCACGCGATCGGCGACCCTATCCGCTTCCTGTTCGTACACATCACCCGGCTCACTGATCTTGAGTTTTTTTTGTAGGCCGAGTGTTTTTTTGCTCTTACATTCCTTGCACTCATCAGTTAACGACGAGGTCGGTGATCCGCAGGCGCATTTGCGTTGCAATAGCAATCCTGCGTTGCCTGAATTACTCCATTGCTTTGGCTCGGCAACAGTGTTCTGTAACGGTGCATTGGTGCTCATATCTTCATCTCCCTGCCGATACCCTGCGCTATCTGCCCTCCAACGCGCTGCAGCTTTGAACCCTGATCAATGGGTACGTTGCCCACCCGCAGCCGCGATATGTCGCCCCGAGCTGTCCAGTGCTGAATGGCCTTTGGATCGGCAAACATGCTAGTCAATTCCTGCTGCAAGCCCGCGGCAATCGCATGCCGGTCTTCGCGGCGAAAGCCTTTCAGCACTAAGCTATCAATGTGTACGATGACGCGGTTCATATCCACCCCCGTGTTTCGACGTCGCTCAAAGGTCGTTCGCGTTTGCTGGCGTCGTGTTGAGCAGCTTGCAGTAGATGGGCCATGCTGATTGGTGCGTTAGCTTCGGCTGCGTAAAAGGCGGCGTTGAGTGCGATGTTGTGAATGTTGCCGCCAGCCACGTTGAGCCGCGCGAGCTTGGTGTAATCGATTTGGTCTAGCGGTGTGCGCGACGGGAAGGCGCTGCGCCAGATCGCTTTGCGTAAAGCTTGATCCGGAAAAGGAAACTGCACGATAAAGCGCAGGCGGCGCTGGAAGGCTACGTCCAGCGCGGTCTTTAGGTTGGAAGTGAGGATGGCAAGCCCTCGGTAGGCTTCCATGCGTTGCAGCAGGTAGCTCACCTCGATATTGGCGTAGCGGTCATGGCTGTCTTTGACTTCGCTGCGCTTGCCAAATAGTGCGTCGGCTTCGTCGAAGAGGAGGACGGCCCCGCTTTCTTCGGCAGCGTCGAAGACACGGCGCAGGTTTTTTTCTGTCTCGCCGATGTATTTGCTGACTATTGAGGACAAATCAATACGGTAGAGGTCGAGCTGCAGTTCGCTGGCTAGCACTTCGGCGGCCATTGTTTTGCCGGTGCCGCTTTCTCCTGTGAACAAGGCGCTGATGCCGAGGCCGCGCGCGCTTTTATCGGCGAATCCCCATTCTAGTTGCACTTTGAGGCGATGTTTGACATGGGCGCTGATTTGTCGCAGCGTGGCTTTTTGCGCTTCGGGCAAGATGAGGTCGTCCCAGTCGGCAGCAAGTTCGATACGTTGCGCCAGTTCGTCGAGCTGCGAACGGCCCATTGTGCGACAGGTCGACCAGAGGACATTTTCTGGTTGCTCGCTGGCGGCCAGCATGGGGGCTATTTGCTGCCCCTGGCTTTGAATGGTGCGGGCGCTTAGTCTAAATTGGCCAGCGATGCCATCGAGGGCACCATTGAGTTGGACGGCACCAGCGCCGAGCGCCTGTTGCCATAGACGCTTTTGTTCGATTGGGCTGGGCTTATTCACGGTGAAACGCAGGGTTGACCGTTCGAGCATCTGCGGCTGGCTCGCGCTAACGAAAACGACGCCGTGTAATTGCTCGAGCAGTCGACTGGCTGTGCGCGTCCAGACTTCATTGCCGCCGCGTACCAACAAGGCGCTGCCGAGCAGTACCGCTTCGCGCTCCCATAATGTGGCGAAGGCTTCCAGTTCAGCATGGCTAGCAGGTACATCTTCCGCGCGCAGGACGTGCAGGCTCAGGCCCAGCGTTGAGGCAACCTCTGCGGCTATATCATGCTGTCCCAGTGGGTCGTCACCGGTTAGCCACAGCACTGGCGTATCAGCGTTGAGCGCCATTTCAAGCGTATTCACCACCGCATTGCAGACGGCGCGATGTGCCTGCGCCATGACAGCAGGCAACGCGAGCGGCTGCATCAGGCTACGTAAACGGATATCAAGATAGTTCACCCCAGCGAGATAGTGGAGGATACGTTCGTCGATGCGCAGGCGTCCTTGCGCCAACCCGGATGATTCGTCTACTTCTACAAGACGCCAGCGCCGCAGCGGACGTACAGGCACAAGCGCACTCCAATGTGGCGCCTCTAAAGTGGTCAATGCGAGTCCAAAAGTTGGCCCTCGCTGCTTATGCGTATCGCCTAACGCCATCGCCGTTTGCTGAGCCAGTTGCGCATCCATTTCTATGCCCGCACACAGCAACAGTAAGTCACGCTCGAAGGCACTCAGGCCGAAGCAGTCCGCTACATGATCGATCGCGGCCGGTGCCGGCATCGCCGCGCGAGCCGCTTCCAGCTCTGACGTGAGGACCTGCGCCTCGCCCTCGGCACCGAGCCGCTGCCTGAGCCGCGCGAACTCGGCTACCAGTAAGCGCTGGTTGGCGCCAGTCCAGTCGAGGGGGGGCTGTGGCTTATTCATTCGATCTTGATACGTTGGTTGAAAAATGCAGGCGGGGTTGCCGCTCGGTCAATGATCGGACTCTCTATGCCATCGATGCGCAGACGCACCAAGTGATTACCTACCGGCGCATTGGGAACCACAAAATTGAGAGTGTTAATCGGCTCAATAAAGGGTTCCGGCATCTCCGGCATCACTTCGTGCTGACCAAGAATGAGTGTGACGGTTTGGTGGGGGCGTAGATGAGGCGTGAAATTGAGCGTGAAGCGCGCCGTGCTGTCGGACCCCTCTCGTCTCACTGTGATCGGCAGTTCGGAGGTGATCCAAGGCACAAGCATCAATCCCAGGTGATTTGTTTGCCGAAGCCGAGATTGCGTTTCTTCCACTCGAACTAACCGAGCAGAAACCTGATACAGACCGACCGGGAAATCCGCTGAGCTCGTCGCCGGCACAGTAAACTGCAATTGCCCTGGCGCGTTGGTGTCCGCCGCCTCTAATACTTGCGCTATACCCAAGCGTTCGTTTTCCAGCAGCACTTCGCGGTTAGACCCATCAAGGTGAAATCCGTTGAGCGAGACAACGTCACCTAGCCGTACAACAGGTTCACCACCTAAGGCAGATACGGTCTGAAGGATAGGGAACGGCGGTAACAGGTCTGGTTGCACGACTACGCCCCGCTCACGCTGTGATTCTTCATCGACGGGGCCGCGCGAGAGCACGGGCAGTGGCGAGCGCGTCGGGTATGCAGATTCGATCAGCACCACAGAGGCTTGATAAGCTGCAGTTGGCCGGTAATGCGTCTGCTGCGCCGACCAGAATCGCGACATTTCTTCGGAACTCATGGTCACGGGTGTAATGCGAATCCGTTCATACTGGTCGGCTAGTCCGCAACCAGCTAGTGCCTTCATTAAATCAGACGGCGGCGGCCCGCTGGGCGGCGTTAAAGCGGCACGGATGAGATCACGTCCGAACAAGGGATGTTCGTGCAGCAGCTGCATAACGTAACCAAGCAGAATTTCAGCATGGAGATCTGCAGCGCCGTAGACACTGATGAGATAGTGCAGATCGAGCGCCAATAACGGATTCGACAAGCGATGCGCGCCGGTTGTGTCGTGCGAGGGTAAACCTTGGTTGCGCAAGCCAACGTTGTGCGTGACCTGGTGCAGGAAAAGATTAATTTGGTTGTTTTCGGCCGGCTTCACGAGATCAGGTGGCAAGGCGCTCACACTCACGTCACCAATCGCGTCTCGGACATGATGACGGCTAAGCCAGTCATTGAGCAGCTTGCACATCACTGCAGTTACGCCCGCGATAGCCAGTGCCGTGCTCATACACTACCCTCTTGGCGACGTGACAAATATTCATCCAGTGACATGGTCCGGCGCCGTTCCGGCTGTATACGCTTTTCTGGCTTGGCAGCCTGCACTGCGGTTACTTCGATGCGCCCGATGTTGACGTGGACTTCGCTCGCCTCGGCACTCACTGGCTGCTGTTGTATCCCTTGGCGGACTGCGGCTTGAGCCAAGAATAGGCTAGCAGCGCTGTACGCACTTCGAGAATGCAATGGCGGGGAATGGGAAACTGATCGCTCAATCTCAGGCATCAAACGAAAATCATCGTTGTGGGTACCTGACTTTTTCTTTGCTGCTGCCGCCAGGTCTACTGAAACGGTTGAGGCTGGTGAAGTGGCCAAGACTTCGGGAATATCTAGTGCTGGCGACATAGCATGAAAGCCTTCGAGAGGGAAGTTGCTATCTATCCGTCCCCCCGACTCCTGCGAAGCCGTATCGGGTGAAAGATTGCTAAGTGGTTTAGATTCTGTGGCTACATGGTCATCGTGCCTTTGTGCGGATGGAACAAACGCATCTAAGGACACGACTGAATTCTGGTGGCTCGGAAGGTTATCTCTTGGCGCCTGCCTATATATTTTAGGCGGCTGCGCGGATGTCCGTAGATGATGCGTATCGGCTTTGCCGGATGAAGCCGTGTCCATCGCTGACGGTGACGAAGTGCTAAAAGGAAAAGGCGCTGCATTAAAAGGTAAGCGAGCCTGTGGACGCACAGCGGATTCTGTTGCCTGCGCGCGTGTTAAAAGCCGGGTAAAGTAGCCGCTCATGCTGTCACCCTATCAATGTAGGCTGCGCGTCGTGCATCACTGAGGGAAAGCACATCGCGCTCGCTCCATCCATAAGCACGTGCTAGCAGATGTACTTCATCCAGTGCTTGAACTGCCTGGGCATCGATCTCTGACCACAAAAAATCAGCAATATCCAGTGCGCCCTGCCACGTATGCCCACATTGCGTGCAGGCAAAATCCAACAAGATATCTGCTGCACTATCCGCTTTTGCCAACACAGTTTCTATGCGGGCAATCTCATCCATGGTCAATTCCGACTCCGGCTTACCTTGCTTACTCACTATGCAACGCAACGCCAGGCAGCGAATGGACGCATCCAGGTCAGATTGTCCCAGCGCGAGCTTTAGGTCCTGGCTAGTGGGCAGCCTCAGCTGGATACCATCGACTTCGAGGCAGGCAGGCGTTGACTGGCTGCGCAGCGCTTCGCTATCCAATGAAAATTCCAGCCTTGTACTGCACGCCGGGCAATCGATATACGCCAACAGATAGCGGCCAAAATGCATACCATACCAATCCAGCAACGCCAGATCACGCTCGCCAATTGATACATCCGCCAGTTGCTGCAGGGGCTCGCCGGGCCGCATCTCAGCCAGCAGCAACAGAGCGCGGTCCAGCGCATGTCGCTTTGCGCCGCGTTCCCATAATTCAAGCAATTGTTGACGGAATACATTCATCATGGCCTCGATGAAGATGGATGTTTAATAGGTCAGTTCTTGCAAAGACTCAGGCAGCTGGCTCTAGAAAGCTTGGTTCGCTCGGCTCTCTGGTGTCCAAGTCGCGCTCCCAGCCTTCGTTTTCGAGTTTGATCGTCTGAATAGCCACGGCGTTGGCATTAGCATCGAGATCAGGAAGCGCCTGATATTCTGACACCCAGCAGCGATAAACTTTGTAGGCTAACGCGAGCTGCCCGGCTTCGTTGTAGACTTCGATAATGATGTCCTTACGGAAATCCTTAAGCGACACTTCAGCCCCAAGTCCCGCACCAAAATTCCAAACCTTGTTCGCCCATTGTTCGAACTCCAGGTCATGCGTGACGCCTCGCTCGAGCGTGATCGCCTCAAATTTAGTGCGGCCTGGCGATTTACGTGAGCTGGATGGATCTCCGCCTTCGCGGTGCTCGACAAGTTCAGTTGAGCGTTTGAGCGCGCCCACTTTACTGACGCCGGCAACATAGCGGTTATCCCACTTAATACGAAATTTGAAATTCTTGTAAGGATCAAATCGGGATGCGTTGACACTAAATATGGCCATGATGAGTGCTCCTTAGGCTTCGATTTGTCCAGCTATTTGCTGGAGCTTAATCACCACAAATTCAGCAGGTTTGAGGGGGGCAAAGCCAACGATGATATTGACAATGCCTAGATTGATGTCGTTTTGAGTGGTGGACTCGCTATCGCATTTAACGAAATAAGCCTCTTGCGGCGAACGGCCCTGGAACGCACCTTGGCGAAACAGGTTTTGCATGAACGAACCTATGTTAAGTCGTATCTGCGACCATAAAGGTTCGTCATTGGGCTCAAATACCACCCATTGCGTACCGCGGAACAGGCTCTCTTCAATGAAGAGGGCCAAACGCCGTACGGGGATGTATTTCCATTCAGATGCCAGCGAATCTGCGCCGCGTAGCGTGCGTGAACCCCATACAACACGGCCGATTTCGGGGAAGGCGCGTAGACAGTTCACGCCCTTGGGGTTGAGCTGGCCGTTTTCACCGTAGGTGAGCTTGACTTTCAGTTCGGATACGCCATTGAGCGTGGCTTCGATGCCAGCGGGAGCCTTCCAGACACCGCGCTTGCTATCGGTACGAGAATAGATGCCGGCCACTGCACCGCAAGGGGCAAAATCAGCCAGTCGCCCCTCCTGCAGCGGGTCGGGAGCGCGCAGATAGGGGAAATAAAGCGCCACATCTTCGCTGCGCTCGAGCCCCCATGTGCTGCCATCGATACCGTCTGAGCCGGTAAGGTGTGCGGGCTCCTTCCACGCTATCAACGGGTCAGCGATGTAGAGTGCACGGCGGCCACGGCTGTACTTGGCTGCTTCTGTACGAGTCTGTGAACCGATGTCGCCCCCAAACGAAAATGGCGGAATACATAAAAGATTGAAGAGATCAGCCTTCTCTAGCGCCCAAATACCCTTCTTGTCCCTCTGTAGACCCGTGCTGGACGACACTTCCCCATCTGTGATCGGCGCACCATTTTCCCCACCGGCAAACTGGAGTGAGCCTGGAGTAACCGTCATCGGATCTTTCCCTGTTTCAGCATTGGGTGTGGGCTCGGGCCGTTCACTTGACGCTGACACCAGTCTAACCAAATTCGATTCCTGCTCCAGAACCCGATCAACATAGCGGGGATGCGCTGGTAATACCGAAATATTGAGAAAGCGCTCAGTGACATTCGTGCCAGTATCGCGCACAGTAAGATTGAAAAGTTGCTCCTCTACACTCGGATCAATAAGCGGCCGCGTATCGTGGTCTATACGCACCCTAAGCTGATTACCCCATATGCCAGGTGATGCCGCTTCCAGCTTCAATAAGTTGACTTCCCCGGCTTCCCCTTTTGCCGTGGCTGCAGGCGGATGATCTCCTCTCTCCTCGCTCGTGACCACACGCACAATCAGCGCATCAGCGCCACCATTTTGAAAAAACTGGTGAACTGCATAGGTCAGTGGGCTATCGCGCCACAGCCCACCAAAATTACGCTCGAACTCGGCGAAGCTTTGCACGCGTATCGGCTTATTGGGTTCCCCACGTTGCGTTGCGCCAATGAACGCGGTGATAGAAGTGGCTACCCCAGTGATGGTGCGCACACCGCTAGAAATTTCTTCTATATAGACCCCAGGGAAAGTTAATGCTGCAGGCATGGTAGGCTCTCCGGTTGCAAATAACGATTAGAGTGTTGCGTCGCGCGCGATGAAAATTTCGATCTGGACGGGGGTGGCTGCGGTATTAGTAAATTATTTTCAATATTTTCAGGAATCGTTACTTCGATACGATCTATCGCTTCTGCTACGAGGGAACTTTGCGATGCCGAGACGGTTGGACCACATTGCACCTGAATCGACGTTGACCAACTAATCGTAGCCATGGCTTACCTCCGCTGAAAAAATTGCTTGCAATTCATAACCAAGCCAGTGGCCCATGTGCGCCTAGCTCGGTAATTTTTGGGATAACCTGTTACGAACGCCGCTGTTGTGGCGATGAGAAAGCTAATCGTCAGCTTGGGAAGGCCATTGCTGGCACTTGGATCGTAAGTGAAGGAAAGCTGGGGAGTAAAACCAAAACGGCTCAGTAAGGGGGCTGCCACGCTGAGCGAGCTGTCTGCTAGTTTCTCTGATCCACCGCCTAAACTCGATGCATTAAACATGAATTTTCCTGGTATCAGCTTCTCAAAAAAAACCGCAATACGATGAGAAAGCTCTTCTTTTTAATCTTAAGGAGGAGCTTGTGCTCATTTCTCTCACAAATCACTCAGGCCTTTCTCTGGTTTAACAGCTTGGCAATATCCTATAGTTGCTCCGTAATGTAATAGTTCGATCAAACCTGTTTGATCGAGTTAGGGGCAGGTCAGTTTTTAGATAAACAGTGGATGATCTGCTTTATCTCACTCTTTACATCGATCTTTAGAACGTTCGCCAAATTTTCACCAATTAAATTCTGCTATCACCTTCTACAACCAGATCAAATATCGTCGCAAACTGCCTCAGCAACATCTAACAATCTTTAATAACCTAATCAAGATTCTTTCTACTTAATTGTCTTTATCGAATATTAATCAAGTGCAGGCAGACGCTTACCCACAAGGAGATCCCGCTAGACTAGCCCTAACTTAAAATTTCGATTTATTTAAAAAATTGTGGAACGATTAAACTGGCGAGGGCACAAACACTTCTTACCTCTTACGATTAGCATGGGTATATGTGTTACATGTAATGATTACCAGGAGTTATAAATGACGACGACGCTTATTTTATTAATGCGCAAAAATCTGATTTTGAGGAAGAGTGTCGCTGTCAATCGCGCCTTGTTACTCAGGCTGATATAACTGACACAGACTTATTGCGTTTTATAGATGAAGCTTTGGTAGATTTAAACGTTTGGGCAGAATGATATTAGGTGGCTCGAAGAGCCTCTCCGTACAAAGTAATTTTGGCAAACAAAGCCAACTTTAAAGATTCACCCCAACCACTTTAACGGACAGACGATAATAACCAGCTTACTAATCTCTAATATTAAAATTAAATACGAGAGCGGCAGCCCAGGATTTGGTCGTATTGACCCGGACGCTGTGTTGGAAATCGAGCGGTGCCTGGCTGTGTTATTGGGCAGGACCGCATCGGGTATTAGATGTTTGCTTTAGCGATGATGACAGCCGTGTTCGAAAAGGCCATGACGCAAGAAATATCGCTATCGTAAAAAAAAATGCTCTCAACTTGTTTAATATCATTAAACAACGCAGACCTCGCGCTAGTTTCAAGCAAATGAGAAAAATGGCTGGATGGGATATAGAATTCCTTTATCAGGTCTTAATTGCCCCTATTTAGTTAAGGTAGCTCTGGCGCGGGCCTGCCTTCGGCCCTACCACTGAACATCCACTTCATCGCCCGCGCCCCTTTGCTTGAGCAACCGCACATCCATTGAGCTCAAACCCTGCGCGCCTTGAATAGACATACCAGTTGCGTCTAATCCTTTTGAAGCAAGACCCAAATAGTATAAGCAGACTTTCCAATTATCCACTTTCCATAGCTTTACCGACTTATTATTTCCCACCGCAAGGAGCTCGCCCTTAGGCGAAAAGCTTATAAGATTTGAGCTACCACCGAACTGCCCGAATGTACGTACCTCTTCTCCGCTTACTACTTCCCACAGCTTTACTCCATCCCACCACGCTCCCGATGCCAATAGGTCGCCGTTCGGAGAAAAGTCTACATTACTTATCCCGCCATGGTGCCCGTTAAGCATATGAAGTTCCTCTCCGCTCTCAGTTTTCCACAGTCTCACTGTTTTATCCATACTACCTGAGGCCAAGAATTCACCGTTTGGTGAAAATTTCACGCTAGTTACCGCATCACTATGTCCCTCAAATGTACGCAACGCAATTCCGGTTTTGACTTCCCACAGTTTTATCGATTTATCCTTGCTACCTGATACTAAAAATTCACCATCCGGCGAAAAGCTCACGCTACGCACGTCATCATTATGTCCTATAAATGTACGTACCACTTCCCCGCTCTCTACTTCCCACAGCTTTATCGTTTTATCAGAGCTTCCCGAGGCCAAAAGCTCATTGTTTGGAGAAAAGCTCACACTATAAATGGAACGGCTATGCCCTACCAACGTACGTAGCTTTTCTCCGCTCTCTACCCTCCACAAATTCACTGTATGATGCAATGTATGACCACCCGTCGCCCCCAAATATTTGCTGTCTGGCGAAAAACTTACGCTAGCTACATGATTGTTAAATCCTCTCAGTGTATGCTCTAGCTCTAAAGTCTGCATTCGATATAGCTTAACCTTGTCAAAGCTTAATCCCACAGCTAACCAACGCCCATCAGGAGAATAGCAGCAGCTATGAACTACGTCGCTGCTACTTACATCTAAACTAGGCAACTCACCAAATTTCACGCCGGTTAAATTCGCTTTTTGCAAATTAGCATTTGATAGATGGGCGTGATAGAAATTGACCGCCCTTAAATCTGCGCCTCGAAATTGCGTCCCACTAAACCAACCAAAACTTAAATCTGCGCCAGGTACGCGTATCCCGTTTAAATTCAGGCCATTAAACTGCACACCGGCTCTCACTAATAAGGTTAATGCATTAGCTGCTGCAGTTTGTACGTCTTCTGTTTTGGAGCGTTCAATCCAATTAATTAGCTTTTGTCTTAAGTTGGCGTTTGGTCGGATACTTTCGCCTAAAAATTTAAATACTTCTGGGTTGCAAGTGAGAAATATGAGCTTAAAAAGAGCAGGCCTTTCTACTATCTGTTCGAGCTGATCTAATTTCCATAGTGTCTGTAATTGGTTTAATGCAAATGCCTGCAAGTTAGGATCCAATCTGGTGAGAGTCTGTTGATATTTTGGCGGTATCCTTTGTAGCAGCAGGTGCAATTTCAAGATAGGTGAATTTATGGGCTCACTGTTGCGAGTCACTATAGTCAATGCTTTAAAGAAGGCGAGCCTGGATACCGCATCCATATGATTTATGACTTCTTGCTGGATTTCAGGTGGCAATGAAAGAAGCAAAGGTGCTGGAGATTTTTGCTCTACGGCGTAACGTGGGATAGCAGAATTAGAAATTGGAGTGAGCATAGATTTTTCTCATTAAATGAAATTGCCTTTATTAAGCGTACCCCATAGTTGGCTAATTATAGCTAGCAGATTTTGTTAAGGGGCGAGCCAGTTTTTTTCAAAGATCATTATTGCAAACCCGCATTATTTGCAACTCATCCACTCCAAAAAACTGACATTTTTTACACCATGACTCGTAATGACAAAGAGCCCATAGCGGCCATAGCGACTGTGGGATGCGGAAAGCGGCGAACCCAGCCACATCTTACAAGGGCATACCGAGCATATTGTGAGCGCGGTGTATGCGCCCAGTGGTGATCAAGTCGCCTCGTGCGCTTATGACAAAATGGTGCGGCTGTGGACACACACAGTGGGGAACTCATCTACACACTACAAGGGCATACCGAGGGTATTCAGAGCATAGCGTATTCGCCTAGTGGGCAGCAGATTGCGTCGGGCGCTTATGACAAAACGGTGCGACTATGGGACGCACGCAGCGGAGAACCTGGCCACATCTTAAAAGGGCATATACACTGGGCTCTTAACGTGATGTATTCGCCCAACGGGCAGCAGATTGCATCGGGCGGTGCTAGCGGCATAATGCTGTTGTGGGATGTGAGTAGCGGAGAACTCAGCCACGCCTTATACGGACATGACGCCTCTATTATGAGCGCGGCGTATTCCCCCAGCGGTGATCAGATCGCCTCAAGCGGTCGGGACAGGACGGTGCGGCTATGGGACGTGAGTTCGGGCCGGTGTCTAGCGGTGGTGCGAGGTTTTCAGGGAAGCATTAGTAGCCTTGCCTGGAGAGAGATATCTAATCGCACCTATTTGGTCACTGGCTGTGGCGACAAATCAATTTACACATGGCAGGTCATCGAAAAGGAGGGGCGCTATCAAGTACGACTAGCTTGGAGCGCAACGGATGGTGGACTGACTTTATCAGACGCCAACATTCAAGATGCGCAAGGTTTAAGTCAGATGAATAAGAAGCTCTTAAAGCAGCGCGGGGCAGTGGGTGAACCGACTCCACGCTTAGGTGAGGCCAGTCAACGAGCGATGAGCGTGATTGCTGCGGTGTCTAAATTCAAAGCGCCATTAAACCGTAAGACTTTGGACACGCTTCTTACTAATTAATCGCATTCAGTGGCAACCTCCTTAGCCAATCCGATGCCATTGGCAAACGAGCGGCATTTATTTTCTCATCTTGCTTGAGGAGTCATCATGGCGAATGAAGGCTGCTTTTCTACTAGCACCGCAATCAAAATTGCTAAGGCCAATGAATAAAAAAATTTTCGATAAAGCTGATGAGGGGCGCTAGCACTGATGTGGCAACGCTCTGCCATCTTGAGCCGATTGCATGCTGTGCTGGCAAAGTATGGGGGCTTATTGGCAGAGAGCTGTAAGCGGGTGCAATCTTTACCTTTAAGTCATCACCAATTGAAAGCTTGGCAAAACGGGAGCGTCCATGTACGTGCAGAAATTAAAAAAGTATGGCTTATTGGCGTAAAAGCGAGAGGGGCCTTCTCGATCCTTGCCGTGTCGCCCTCGCATTCCAGCACACTTTTATTGGCAATCACCCCAAAGATTTCGCAGAAAATTTGTCAACAAGTTCCTAAATTTATCAAGAATAAATAATCTATATATGAGACCTCATCACGTATATCGCGTAATTTGTGAGGGCAATGAGCAATTCTAGAACGCATAACGTAACCAAATCAGACCTAACGCTCCCTGGCGCCGTGGAATGACGGTTCCCATCAGTGAAAGCTTTTCATAACGTAATGCACCCACCGGTAAAAGAAAGGGCAAAGGAGCGTAGCGCAGCATATCTCTTCTTGCTGTCAGACCCGTTGTGAAACCGCCTCCTGCTGATAATCCCCCTAATGGCTGGGTAAACCACAGGTGAGCATAACCGGCGATGGGTTGTACGTTTTTATAGGAATCACGAAAGACAAAAGCATAAAGCAAATCTTGCTGCCCATTCGAATCAGTCCAATGTTTCCCTATCCCTGCGCCATAGGCGCGCGCATTTAAATCTTTCCCATTAAATAGTGGGCCGACGTGCCATGCATAACCTGTCAAATAGATATCCCAACTGCCTTCTGTATAAGGTTTCGTCAAATGCTCTCGTATGGTTTTTAACCATTGGACATCGTTATGTTGCGGCTCAGGGCTCTCATTAGCTAAAGCAGGAAATAGAGAAAATTTGAATGCCACTGCCAAGATAAAAAAAGAAAAAATCCGTCTTATTTTCATATTTTATTTAGATTGTGATTGTCAAAATTGAAAAAAGTTAGCTAACGCCATCATGCATATAAGACGTTTCGCCTTCAGGTGAAAGGATTGTTGAGATCCCCTACGGCAAGGCCCTTTAACAAAATATCATAGATCCTCAACGATCCGCTCAAAGTCCATGCATTATCCTTTCTTTTTACGATTTTCCAGAGCGTAAAAAGAAAGAATTTTGTAAGCCACGAACTGACGTTATTCATATAGATTCTAATCAAGATTAATACTTGTATCTAATCATTTCCTTACTTGCTTAGGCGATTTAATACCATGCAGTTATTCTCTAAAAACACAATTTCCTATTTGGCCTTGTGCCTTACAAAAGCCACAGAAAAAACTACTGATAGATTTATTCTGCATGGTTGTCGCTCATCTACTTCATACTCGCCTTTATCGATAAATTTAGTTAGTTCATACATCAATTAAATTTATCGCCAATAAATCCTTTCATTTGCTTATCTCCCTTGAGCAAGAAGGTGAACGGGTGGCGCTGCTCGCTTTACTGGACGGCTATCCCGACACCTCCCGCCTTGGCGATACAACGCAGATCGATCAAGACGAGGATTACATCGCCCTTCTCAATCGTTACGGCGACGAAGGAATGGTCGACACGGGAGAATATTTATGGGAAAAAACGCGAGACGTTATCAAAAACAACGCTCGCATTTTAAAAGATTTTGCCCCGCATATTTATTGCGGCAATGTGCTCTTCTTCCGCGCCACAGTGACCAAAGATCGGTGCGCCAGCTCGACTGATTTATGGAAACCTTATGTGCTTGAGGATATTGAAATTCACGATATCGACTGCAAACACGAAGACATGGATCGGCCTGAGCCAATCGCTGAAATTGGTCGGATATTGGCTAACAAACTGGAGGAGCTACAGAAAAGGGCAGCCCCCATACAATGAAATGGAGCCGTTCATGCGTCGATGACCAGCGATAATGCCGTTTTCACCGTTAACCAGAATTGGATTTATCCATCCAAACTCACGGATACTTGCGGCTATTACGCGCATAAGGGATCAGGGATTCAATCAGGCGATAGGTAATCTACAAAGCAGCCATGCGCGTTTTAGAAAAAACCTTTTTTATAGACGAAAAAAACTCCCGATAAAAGATGAAACCCGCGTCAATACGGGATGAACGCTTACTTATATTTTTCAATGCAACCCATATACAACACTTTTGATACATCATTCTTCATGTGGGATGGAGACACGCTGGTAGTCAATATCTTGGGAAGACCTAGCGCTAAATGTAATGCTATTGGCAAACCAAAGGGCAACCAACTGAAAGTTAGCGTAACGGCTACTCCTGAAAGGGGCAAGGCTACCGATCAAATGGTGAAATTTCTGGCTCCGTACTTTGGCGTTACACCCGCTGCTATCGAAGTGGTGTTCGGTCGAATGAGTGTGAACAAGCAATTACGCATCAAGGCTCCTATCAAGCTCCCCTCTGTATTTATAGCGGTGCCTGTTAAACAAAGGGGGAGCAGGTTAACATAAGAACCGTTGTATGTACGTGGAGTTCCCTACGCATGATTAAGGCAATAAAAGTCAGGCATGAGCCTGTCAGATATTTTGTGTGTCCGAGGTCACGGTTAACTATGACAGCTTCTTATAATGAAGCTGTAAAACGCTCGCCAAATAAAATGGCAAATTGAACTTTTGCAGTGCGCCATGTATTAGGTGGCATTGTCCAATTTTTAGTGATATTTCGCAAAGCCAAATAAATGAGTTTGATGGCGGCCTGGTCGTTAGGGAAGTGACCTCGATTTTTAATGACCTTCCGTATTTGCATATGGAGGCTTTCAATGGCATTGGTCGTATAAATAATTTTTCGCACTTCTAACGGGTAAGCAAAGAAAGGAATGACTTCTTGCCAATGGCGCCGCCAAATTGAAGCAATCGGCGGATATTTCAGCCCCCATGGACTTTCGGCAAAGACCTCAAGCGCCACAGCGGCCTCGGTTTCGGTGGTGGCGCGATAAATATTTTTTAGTTCTGCCGCGACAGCCTTACGGTCTTTCCAGCTCACAAAATCCAGGCTATTGCGAATTAAATGCACGATACAGGTCTGGATTTGCGCTTGCGGAAAGGTCGCTGTAATGGCTTCTGGGAAGCCTTTGAGTCCATCGACGACGGCGATTAATACGTCAGACAGGCCTCGATTTTTAAGCTCTGTCATGACCCTCAGCCAGAATTTTGCCCCTTCGGTTTGTTCAATCCAAATACCCAGAATTTCCTTGGTACCGTCTGGTCGTACACCCAAAGCAAGATAGACCGCTTTGTTTTTAACGCTGCCCTCATCTCGAATTTTGACTCGTAAGGCATCAAAAAACACCAACGGATACATCGGTTCTAGGGGGCGATTCTGCCATTCCTTGACTTCGTCCATCACTTCGGCGGTGATCGTTGAGATCAGATCAGGCGAGACCTCTAAGCCATACAACTCGGTTAAATGCGCTTGAATCTCGCGCACCGGTAACCCTCGCGCGTAAAGCGAGATCACCTTATCGTCAAAGCCCGGTAGTCGCCGCTGATGCTTAGCGATGAATTGCGGCGTGAAACTGCCTTCTCGATCTCGCGGTATATCGAGTTCCAGCTTGTCTTCTGACGCTAAGACCGATTTCTTGCTGCTACCATTTTTATGATTACGCTTGATCTTGCCTACGCTACGTTCTTGCTCGAGATGATGCGCTAATTCACCCTGCAATATTCTTTCTGCTAGTGACTTTTTAAGCTGACCAAACAACCCGCTTTCTGTGAATATCGAGTGCGGATTTGACAGGTCTACTCCCTCTAAAAATTTATCTAATATCGCTTGGTCTATCTTTGTCATATGCTTACTTTTTGATTACCTTCATTATCATATGACTTCTTTCACACAAAATTCCTGACACCTTCTCAGGCATTACAACTTTGCTCTTACACAAAACGGGCCGGCATTCTTTTTATGTTAAATCCGCCCCCCTCCATAGTGAAAGAACCCTCGAGGGCCTTTCGTTATGCACGAGCAATACCCTGCTTTCGACTCAGGCTAAATCAATCATTGGCTCCACGTTGCTTCAACAGGGCCTTGTTCCTCTCGCTTAATAACCCCCCTTCTATTAGCGTATCCTTTAAGTTAAGTTCAGCAGGCGGTGAGATCCAGCGCAAAACCACCTTTACGTTGTTCCCCTCTGAGATGACCCGCCACTGGCGAACGACCTTATCCTCACTGCCTGTCACCAGATCGTCGCCTTCCTTGGGCGCCGCTTTCCAGGCGATGCTGGAGACGCCCACACTAAAACCTCGAATCACCGCCCGACACTGGGCCGAGGCGGCATCCCACAGCCGTACCGTATGGTCATCACTGCCCGAGGCGATCTGCGCGCCGTTCGATGAATACGCGACGCTCCTAACCCAATTTTCATGGCCTTGCAGGGTGTGGCGCAGCGCGCCGCTGTCCGCATCCCACAGCCGTACAGTCTTGTCCCAACTGCCCGAGGCGATCTGCGTTCCGTTCGGCGAATACGCGACGCTCCTAACAGAAGATTCATGGCCTTGCAGGGTGTGGCGCAGCGCGCCACTGCCCGCGTCCCACAGCCGTACGGTATGATCATCACTGCCCGAGGCGATCTGCGCGCCGTTCGGTGAATACGCGACGCTCCTAACCCAATTTTCATGGCCTTGCAGGGTGTAGCGTAGCGCGCCGCTGTCCGCATCCCACAGCCGTACAGTCTTGTCATCACTGCCCGAGGCGATCTGCGCGCCGTTCGGTGAATACGCGATGCTATTAACCCAATCTTCATGGCCTTGCAGAGTGTGACACAGCGCGCCGCTGCCCGCGTCCCACAGCCGTACAGTCTTGTCATCACTGCCTGAAGCAATCTGCGCGCCGTTCGGTGAATACGTGACGCTATTAACCCCATGTTCATGGCCTTGCAGGGTATAGCGCAACGTGCCGCTGCCCGCGTCCCACAGCCGTACGGTCTTGTCCAAGCTGCCCGAAGCGATCTGCGCACCGTTCGGCGAATACGCGACGCTCCTAACAGAAGATTCATGGCCTTGCAGGGTGTGGCGCGGCGCGCCGCTGCCCGCGTCCCACAGCCGTACGGTCTTGTCCAAACTGCCCGAAGCGATCTGCGCACCGTTCGGCGAATACGCGACGCTCCTAACAGAAGATTCATGGCCTTGCAGGGTGTGGCGCAGCGTGCCGCTGCCCGCGTCCCACAGCCGTACGGTCTTGTCCAAACTGCCCGATGCAATCTGCGCACCGTTCGGTGAATACGCGACGCTCCAAACATAATCTTCATGGCCTTGCAGGGTATGGCGCAGCGCGCCGCTGCGCACATCCCACAGCCGTACAGTCTTGTCAGAACTGACCGAGGTAATCTGCGCGCCGTTCGGCGAATACGCGACGCTATTAACAGACTTTTCATGGCCCTGCAGGGTGTGACGCAGCGCGCCGCTGCCCGCGTCCCACAGCCGTACAGTCTTGTCCAAACTGCCCGAGGCAATCTGCGCGCCGTTCGGTGAATACGCGACGCTCATAACAGTATCTTCATGGCCTTGCAGGGTGTGGCGCAGCGTGCCGCTGCCCGCGTCCCACAGCCGTACGGTCTTGTCCAAACTGCCCGAGGCAATCTGTGCGCCGTTCGGCGAATACGCGACGCTCATAACAGTATCTTCATGGCCTTGCAGAGTGCGGATTTCTGCCCAGCTTGACGTGTCATAGAGGCGGATCTTACCTTTTCCAAGACCCATCGCACAGGTTTTCCCATCCGGCGAATAGGCGCAAGAATTCACCCGGGCCTCTTCCTGCAGATACGCCCATTCGCCGAACTGCACCCCAGCCATCTGTGAGCCGCTTAAATTCGCCCCGCGCAGCCAGCTTGCGCGAAATTTAGCCCCGGTCAAATCCGCTCCTTGCAACTGTGCTGAATCCAACACCCCGAAACTCAGATCCGCTCCGGGGATCCGAATGCTCTTGAGATCCATCCCATTAAACTGGATCCCCGCTCCGACCAGAATCGTTATCGCATTCGCTGCGCCTTGACTGATTCCCTCTTCGGTCTTTGACGCTTTGATCCATGCCAACAGGGACTTTACCAGGGCGCTATCTTGATTAACACGCTCCACCAAGAAGCGCTGAATCGCTGCATCCTCTACCAGACTAAAGCGGTTCAATAAGGCGCGATGATCCACTTGAACGGACTGGTTTAGCTCTTCCCATAACCTCTGCATATTTGGGATATAGCTCAACGGGAAGACATCCCCCAATGACTGTGTCGGGTTTTTCAGCTCTTCCCACACCGCACGCGCTACCAGATAATCCTGAATCGATTTATGGATAAATCGATATTGCTTTTGCTGACGTGTCAGCAATGCACTAAAACGCAATAGATTCTTTTCCTCATCCTTGGTGCTTAAGAATTCTTCATACCGTTTATCCTGCGACACCCCTCTGCGCACAACTGTCGAATATTCTGCCACGGTAGTTTTAGCTTCAGACAGCGCCAGCGCAAAATCGGTATTAAATGCGTGGCTATGTTCGATAAATTCGTTTTCTAATTGGCAAAAGGCTTTTTGTTGGGCGTCCGTCAATCTAGGTTGAATCGCTTTTAAACGCGCGAGAGAGCGGTCAAACCATATCTGCACAAACTGCTCATATAACTTAATTCGTGTTAGGCCAAGCTGATTAGGCTGAACTTCATCTAACTTCGGCAACACGCTTAAAGCCATTTTGAGCAAAAAGGGCGTGCCCAATAATTCCTTGACATACGGAATATGTGCCAATCGGTCTTGGTAGACTTGCGCACTCCATTTTGCCTGTGTATGTCTGACATACTGGTCAATATAGCTCTCAATCAAATGTTCCGAAAATGGCGCTAACTGATATTCCAGCAACATACGGGATCGCCCGCGCGGCTGAAGATGGTTGTGATAGCCTTCTGTCAAATACTCGGGCCGGCAGCTCAGAACGATTTTCGCTTGCCATTGATCGAGCTTTTCATCTACATAGAGATTCCTCTGTTCTGCAGGGATCTCATCATAGCCATCCAAAATAAAAATAAAGCGCTGGTTTTGGCGTAAGGTTTCGATCTGCTCTGATGAAAAACCGCACTTATCCGAAAAATATTGGCCCAGCAAGTTTTTATGCGGCCGATCTATCGTCGGTAAAGAGATATACAGCGGAATGGGCCGTTCATCCGAGACGGGCGCATTGCTATATTCTTTCCATAAGCGCCGCGCTAACTGCCGGTTAAAGGTTGATTTGCCTGACCCCGCTTCACCCCGCAGCAATAACACCTGGGTTTTCTGACCAGGGTTATTCTCCTGCTCCAGAAACGCCGCGACCTTTTCGTTCAAATCAAACAGGGTCTCTCTGTCTGTAACGGTCGTTGCCTGGGGGGCCACATACATCGCTAGGCCATCCTGAATTTCTCCGGCTTCTTCCCAAGCTCTAAAATACTCTTCTTCGATGTTTTCGCCTAAGATTGCCAACGGCTCTTTCTTCGGGCGCAGTTCTCTTACTTGCTGCTGATATATAAGCTGTTGTTGCTGCACGGTAAAGGCGAGCTGACTGCGTAGTTCTCCGTCTATGCTGTCGAAAATACTTTTTTCTAACTTGACAAATTCAAGCTCGCCAGGCGTAGAGGGATCATTGTTTAACCGTGAAATAAACTTGCTATACCCATTCCAAAACTTTTTCAGAAATGTTTGTGCTTCGGCACTGCCCACGAACAGCCGATTTATCAGCTTAAACAGCACTAAATGCCGACCTTGGTTCAAATATACTTCTTGTCCCTGCTCGGCTAGCGCCTTAAATCTAGAGATATCTTCGACACGAACCGTAGTTGGTTCAATAAAATGGCTTAGACATTGCGTTGAACTCTCGGGGGTTAATGAAACTGGGATGATGCCATGTGGCCTTTCCAGATGTTCTGCTCGAATTTGCAGAAAAGCGATTTCTGTTAACACATGATGAAATCCTTCTCTTTCTGAGAAATCCCGAATAACTTTTCGTATGTGCCTTGGATCACCAGGCGCACTGCAGTCCTTTTCATAAGCTTCTTTAAGTTTCTGGTAAAACTCCTGATAACCCTCCCAATTTAAGTACCTTCCCAGCAAGGCCGAACAGCACACCACAACCTTATCAACTAGTACAACATCCTTTCTTAACTGTTTTGGCAGCAAACAAAGCTGACTGGTCAAAATATCTTCTAATTTACCCTCCTCTTTCAGATCTTCCGGGGAACTTGAATACGGTTGTCCCATCGGCGTTTGATCTGAATACAGATTAATTTGGAGGGTAGATAGCTTATGGATTAAATATTTAGCTGTAGCAGCCTGAGCCTGTTCGGGGTAGTGTGAATTGTCATGTGCGTACACTAGAAACAGGCTGGCTGTATTGGGGATCTTTAGTGATTTCAGCGTCAACAGCATCTTTTCAAACAAATAATCCAACTGCGCGTTTTTCTCTTGAGCAGACGAGGTAGTTTGAACCACGCCTAACTTAGGTAAAGATTGTTTCTTTGAAAAGGCAGGCTGGAGGCCGTGAGATAGCGCTATTGATGAATCCCATGCTTTTTGCGCAGATAGAGGTCGGTGTATGGTTGAATCATTCAACCTAGATAGCTTTATAGTTGAATGGATTGCAAGCGTATGAGAAGCACCATGACTTCTTACAAGTGGGGAGTTGCTTCCTTGATTATCCTCTTCGGCAACAAATGAGCCATAACGTGCATGAATCTGCTTGAATAGTTCTTGCGCATCGGGCCGCTCCAGGTCTATTCCTCCTGCATGGGTTAAAGCTCTCTGAAAATGCCTTTCAGCGTGATATTTATCCCCCTGTTTCCGTAGAAAGTTGCCATAGTAAAAACATAGCGCCGCCAACCTTTCTTCTAATTGAGGGGTCTTTACATTTTGGTAAAGTCTGTCCGCTTCGTTAATAGCGGCCTCATAGCAGTTTTTCGCCTCGTGTAAATCACCTCGGTTTTCGTGATTCTGTGCTTCCTCTTTGACTTTATTCGCAATGGCCAGTCCTGAAGCTGACTGATTCCCACCAATATTTGTTGTTCCGCTTCCTATGCCTTTGACCGCATTCCAGATTCCAAGCATTGACTTCGTCCCCAATAAATTTGTCTGAACAAGCGCATAGCCAAGTCCCGATAGACACGAGCTTTGGGCCTGAATTTTTTATTGGGAACGATTCTAACAGAGGCCTTTCAACGAACGTTCGCCTCATAGATACCATGTGGCGAATCGTAGACAGTGGAAGTTTTCGTAGGTAATTTATTATTGGTGTCAACGAAGCCTGATCTTTTTATTATTGGATAAAACATCATCGTAATGCTCGACCTCGGCATTACGATGAATATTCTCTTCTGCAGCCCCAACCTTTGCTGCGATTAATATTTAGGCCGCCGTCCGCGTTAAAGTAAACGTCCTTCTTTGTTCATAATCTGCTCCCCTTTGAAATAAACAGAGAGTGAAGAGCGAGTTGGTAGCTGCATAGGCCGCACGCTTACGTTAAGTTAAGCCAAATCAAGATAAGCCAGAATGGTTCGAGAATCTGTTTGGCTAGGTGGTGTGAATACCATCGCCTATTTTTTTCTCGTTAGCAATCGCATATCTCCCTTCTTCTCAATCTGGTGTGCGTCTCCCTCTGCGCCGCGTTGCTTGAGCAAACGGCTATTCATTGGACTCAATCCTTTGACTCCCTCTATGTTTGTGCCAAGCATGGTCAATACGTCTTGATTTGTTGTCCAACGTAACTCGGCCTGCCATTGACCATCCGTTTGAAACAACTGCCAGCAGCGAACTGCTTTGTCTTCGCTGCCTGTGATCAGATAATCGACGACCGCGATTAATACATCAGACAGGCCTCGATTTTTAAGCTCTGTCATGACCCTCAGCCAGAATTTTGCCCCTTCGGTTTGCTCAATCCAAATACCCAGAATTTCCTTGGCACCATCTGGCCGCACACCCAAGGCGAGATAGACGGCTTTGTTTTTAACGCTGCCTTCATCTCGGATTTTGACGCGTAAGGCATCAAAAAACACCAACGGATACATCGGCTCTAGCGGACGATTCTGCCATTTCTTGACCTCGTCCATCACTTCTGAGGTGATCTTTGAGATCAAATCAGGTGAGACTTCCAAGCCATACAGCTCGGTTAAATGCGCTTGAATCTCCCGCACCGGTAAACCTCGAGCGTAAAGCGAAACTACCTTATCGTCAAAGCCTGGCAGCCGCCTTTGATGCTTAGCAATGAATTGCGGCGTGAAACTGCCTTCTCGATCTTGCGGTATATCGAGTTCCAACTTTTCTTCTGACGCTAAAATCGATTTCTTGCTGCTGCCATTTTTATGATTACGCTTGATCTCTCCGGCGAGACGTTCCTACTCAAGATGATGCGATAACTCACCCCGCAATATGCTCTCTGCTAGTGACTTTTTAAGCTGACCAAACAACCCGCCTTCGGTAAATATCGATTGCGGATTCGATAGGTCTACTCCCTCTAATAATTTATCTAATATCGCTGGGTCTATCTTCGTCATATGCTTGCTTTTTGATTACCTTCATTATCATATGACTTCTTTCACACAAAATTTATGACACCCTCCGAGACCTGGACACTTTATGCCGATCTAAAGGCATACAAGCTGCAGCCCACCACCCCGGACAAACCCGCACTAGCCGCGCGCTTTGATGCGATCTTCACCCAGAAGACCCGCTACGCAATCCTCAATAGTTTGCTCAGACGGATTCACCTCAGCAAATCCGAGTTACTACTCGTGTTAGAACGCCCTGAGGTTCCACTCCATACCAATGACAGTGAACGGGACATTCGCGATCATGTGAAAAAACTAAAGATCAGTGGTAGTACACGAAGCGAGCTTGGCCGGCAATGTCGAGACACATTCTCTAGTTTGAAGAAAACCTGCCGCAAGCTGGATATCTCCTTCTGGGATTACCTCACTGACCGCATTTCTTGTAGTGATCAGATTCCACTCCTGTATCACCTCGTCGAACAACGCATCCTTGCCTCTGATTAAGCAGGTTGCTTCCGCTTGCCTCGGGTTATTGAGAAGTTACCAAATTATTTTGCAACCCATTGATTTATATAGATAAACTGCTCTTTTTGTTCTGGATTGTGATTCCGGCATTCCAGGGTTCGAATCCTTCCTCCAACACCCCACGCGCTAATTCAGCGGCCGACAAATTAGGCGTGTAGTCGAGTGGGGTTTCAGATGCTACGTCGTAGACGCGGGCGTTAAGGATTTTTTTAAGTAATCAGGAGCAGACATACAATTCCTAGTGCTCGAGGTCGATGAGCGTGACACAGTATGAAATAGTTCAGCATCGCTATTGAGTGACTGAAGCGCGCTTGCCGCTCAAATAATCTTTGATTCGTTTTTCCGTTTTTTTGGTTGTCTGGTATACGCCACGCGTATCGGTATGCAGCAAGATGCCAGACTTAAGCCAGCTTTGATGCATATGGCGAGGTATGCCGCGCGCTAGCAGTGTGTTCGCGGCGATGGTTTTGCTCGAACGTTTGGCTGGCTTATGCACTTGCTTCTCGCGCGCTTTGTGTAGCGCTATTGCTTCATCTAATTTCTGCCTGGCTTGCATCAGCTCTTCCAAGCTACCGATAGATGAGCGGCTAGGCTTATCAGAACGCTTGGCCTCAGCAGGTTTGAGCTCGGAGTGCTCGATTTTCATCGTAGGCGTGTTAGGCGTCGCAGCAGGCGCAGCCTTTACCACGGGTGATTCGTTCAGTTCGATGCCAAATAAGGCAGATAAATCCGATGCATCTAACTGCTGATGCTGTTCCAGCTGGGCCTTGGTGACCGATACGTTACCGGCTTGTTGGATCAATTCGAGTGGGTCGACATGGCGCAATTGGAACAGCAACTCCGGCTCGCTATCGAGACGGGCGCCCACACCATACAGCACCGCTCCGGCATGTTTGCACATATCAGCCCAATCAAGGCAGTCGCATTGGAAATCGATCTGCTCTGGGGCCGGAAATAAGCCTGTACCTTGGCGCGTGACTACCTCCATCACGGCGTTCGAAAAGCGCCCTTGCAAGAGTTCGACGAGCGAACCGACTTGCCCCGCACATTCACGCAGAATCGATTGCCACAAATCTGCCGCTAGCGCACGTACTGTAATCTTGACCTTGTACACTTCCGAACCACAGACCAAAGCCGTCACCTCACCTGCGCTGATTTTTAGATCGATCACTAAACCATGACGCACACAGCTGCGCGCACGTGGCAATCGGTTCTCGAAGTCGCTGTAGGCTTCGAGATTGTCGCACCACTTCTTGCCCCAGAAAGTATGAGCGATAGTCTTGCCACTGATGATGACTGGGTAGCAGATGTGCCCTTTTTTTTCGATCGATCTCAACTTTTTTTGCGCGTTTTTACGCCGCTCCTCGACTGGAACGTAAGGTGCCCAACGACCGTAGTAACCCATTTTTCATTCCTCATGTAGATTGGGGTGGCGAATTGAATTAAATACGGAAACCCAACGTCACTCACATTAGACCTCTTTCGAAAACCCATAGCGGCGTTATGCCTCCTCGCCGTACTAGTTGTACTGGCATCAAAGGCATGCCTTGCTACGAGAATTTCGAAAGAAGTCTATTGTCAAAATACATCCAATAACCACGGGCAGCACCTTGGGGTTCGTGCCTCACCCCAAGCTACGCACTGTGCATCGCTTATTTCTCATCCATCGCACTATTGATATCGAGCGACACCATCTTTAACAGTGTCTCATTACTCATTTCAGTCAGTAGCATTTCACCACCGCCGGCAAGAATATCATTCGATAATCCGAGTTTGGCTTCGATCAATTCATCGATTTTTTCTTCGACCGTGCCGCGACAAATGAATTTATGCACCAGCACATTTTTCTTTTGGCCGATGCGGTAGGCACGATCGGTTGCCTGATTTTCTACCGCAGGGTTCCACCAACGATCGAAATGAATCACATGCGACGCTGCCGTTAGATTCAGGCCAGCGCCTCCCGCTTTGATAGAAAGCACGAAAAAAGGTGGCCCTTGTTCCTGCTGAAATTGATCGACCAGCGACTTGCGTGTTTTAACGGGAGTTGCACCGTGCAGCGATAATCCAGGTCGTCCAAATATCCCTTGTAAAAATTCGACCAATGGCCCCACCATTTCTTGGAATTGGGTAAATATCAGCACTTTCTCTCGACGCGCAGCGATAGCTTCGGCAAGCTCGCGCAAACGGGCAAATTTTCCGCTGTCATCCGGCGCATAAGCCTCGTCCCCTAGCCATTGGGAGGGGTGATTGCAAATTTGCTTAAAGCGCATCAAAAATGCTAACACAGCACCGCGTCTGGCGATGCCGTCCAATTTCTCGATCTGCTGTGCCAACTCGTCTACCGCTCGATCATACAAACTGACTTGCCTTCGACTCAACGTGCAATAGGCTTTCATCTCGGTTTTGTCGGGCAGGTCGGCAATAATTCGTTTATCGCTTTTCAGGCGACGCAGAATATAAGGTTGAACGAGCTTGCGCAGCGGCGCATAGCCTACATGCGCATCTTGCTCCAATTGTCGCGCAAAGCGACTGAAGGTCTTGTCGGAGCCTAGTAAACCAGGGCAGATGAAATCGAACAGTGACCATAAATCACCCAATCGATTCTCCACCGGCGTACCGGTCAGCGCAAGCCGCACTCGACTTTTCAAGGCTTTGGCCGCTCGCGTTTGCTGCGCTCCCGGATTTTTGATCGCCTGTGCTTCATCGAGTATCACCAGCGACCACTGTATTTCCTGTAACCAGCGTAGACGAAGCAGATTACCGTAACTCGTGATCACAACATCGATCTCTGCCAGCTGCTCGGCACTCATCGCCGCTAGCGCTTTACTCGAAAGCGCAGAGGAATGCGCTACGAATAAGCGTAGGTTCGGGGCAAAGCGGGCAATTTCGGCTTGCCAGTTGCCGATCAATGAGGCGGGTAATACGAGCAAATGCGGACCGGGATCAGCTTCTTGCTTAGCCAGCAAAAGCAGCGCGATGACTTGCACGGTCTTGCCTAGTCCCATATCGTCTGCCAAGCAGCCACCTAACCCCAAGCGCTTCAACCACCATAACCACTGCACACCATCTCGTTGATAGGGCCGTAGCTGCGCCTTTAGTGCTGCTCCTGGGTCAGCTTTGTCGTGCGTATGTTGAGGATGACGTAACCCTTCCAGCGCTTCCTGCAACCAATCACCGGCTACCACCGTAGACCAATCTGCCGTGTCGGCCGAGTGCACAGTCATGTGATTGCCTTCTACTGCGGTACCTGCCAGCATCCGCAAACCTTCAAGGAACGAGATGCCATCCCCCGCCGCTGCTCGCTGTATTTTTTTCCAGTGCGTGAGGACGCCATCGAGCTTGACGCGATCTAACTCGACCCAGCGTCCTTTGAGTCTTACCAAACTATCGTTGGCAGCCAGCAGTTGCTCCGATTCAGCGGCAGAAAGCTCCTCGCCATCAAGGGAGAGTGCTACATTGAAATCCAGCATCGCCGATAATCCTAAACCAGCAGCCTGGTTGCCGAGTTTCACTTTGACTTGTGGTCGTGGCGGCTGATGGGGCTTCCACCAGTCTGGGATACGCACGACGATACCGCTTGCTTCGAAGATTGGAATATGACGTAAAAATTGATGCGCCTCGGAGGGCGTCCACGCGATGGGATGAAAAATTGCACCAGAATCCACCAGCTCCTTTAACCACGGACTTTGCTCAGCCGCTTTATTCACTGGCAGTAGCAACCTAAGCAGCGCATCGCGCTTTTCATTGGTAGCGTACTCTTGCAAGGCGCGCCCAAGCGCCTGATGCTGCACCTGGGAGCGTTGCGATACGCTCGCCGCATAAGTAGCAAGAAAAGCGAATGGAGCCCGTTCATTGTTTTTATTTTCGGCTAGATGAAAACAAACACGTCCCACTAAATTCCAGCTCGGGTGCTTATGTTGCAGCCATGCTTGGAGATCTGCGTTTGCCTCAGCAATTTCGGCGCGCGCGGCGGCTTGCAGGTCGGTCCAAAGCTTTTCTAATCCTGATAGATCTAAATATTCCGCCCCTACCATCAGCGGCATCGACGCGGCTAATTTTTCTAGCTCGGCAACAGGAGGCGCCATTTCTATACGCTCCCACTGCTGCGCTAAATCAGGCACGGCACACCAATGCGTCATAAATAGACGCCCCAACTCACGAGCAAAAACGAGCGAAGAGGGTAACCAGGTCGCCAACTCCACCGCCCCCAAATGGAGCAACCCATGATTGCTACCCAGCTCGAATGCTTGTCGAATACGTGCGATGACTGCTGCCGGCAACTCATCCTGCGCGGCGACAGGCACTAAATGGATTTGTCCCGTCGGTGATATTTCTAAGGTGAGGGAGAGAGTTTTAGCGTCAGAGGATAACGATACAGAACTGTCGATATCGAATTTCTTTGTCATGCAGCTAACGGATTTTTTATTAGAGCTATTTTTCATAGGTTGCTTTGTCATAGAGCCGTCTAAAGGTCTGAGCGTCGCGACGACCGATGACCCAAGCGATGCACTTCCTGGAGGAAGGATCTAAGGCTTTCCATATCCACCATTTGTTTTTTTTAGACTGCACAAAATGCCACATTTCATCAAACTCAATCGCTTCTATCTTTTCGGGAAGGGCAGGTTCTGGCAGCTCATTACCCGCTTGTTTCACCCACATATAGACCGTCCTGCGGCTTGTCTTGAGCAAACGCGCAATCATGCCGTAGCTGCACTTCATCGTCCCATACAGCATCACCGCCAGCGCTTTCACTTCTTCCGGGTAGCCTCGGTTTTGTCTTTTATCTGCTCGAACAAAGTTGTACGCGCAGCTTTTGCAGTAGTACCGTTGTTGGTTTCTTACTTTGCCATTCTTGACAACGTCACTCCTATCTCCGCAGCGTTTGCAATTGATCATCTTCATTAGAGGAAGTGAATTTTTAGATATCTATCTATAGAATAACACTCTCAAATACATTACATCCATCTTAGACTGTGACACGACATTTTTTAGATGAACTTCACAAGAAAAGGCATGTATCGCTCCCCGTTATTTCTTTTTTGATTGAGTTCGCAGCATATAGAATACAGAGCCATTGACCTTCTATCCCAGAAATTTACTGCCACTCTTGATCATGTCAAACTCGATAAACTCCAGCATTTCTCCTTTATTTTTTCAGACACAAAACGCATCACGCATTGATCAACTCTCTGAAAGTGCTGAGTTACACGAGCCTAGCTTATTAACAAACTCTGCCCCCAAAGTCCCATTCATCTTAGAAGCGCTTCCTACGGAGCTATTATTGATGATGATGCGCTATTTAGATAGGCCGACGCTTAATACAATGCGGCTCGTTAGCTCTACACTAAATCAAATTGCCACCCCCATTCCTGTACCTATCAAAATTACAAAGAGGAGCGAGCTTCAAAAGACGCTAATCGCTTTAAATGATAGTAAGAGAAAGATTTCTACGTTAACGCTTTACGGAGCAGATTTTAGAAATGAAGATTTACAAAAATTGTCTGCATCGCTATCGATACACAATTTGGTTTTACAAGAGTGCGCCAATATTGACGACGAAGGTCTTGAACACGTAAGTAGATTGACCCAGTTGCAGCGGCTCAACCTAGAGTCCTGTGACTATATTACCGATGCTGGTCTTGAACATGTAAGCAGATTGACACAGTTGCAGCAGCTTGAGCTATCGCTCCTCAGCAATATTACCGACGCAGGTCTTGAGCATATAAGCAGATTGCCGCGGTTGCAGCACCTAACTCTAGAATTCTGCTGCAACCTAACCGACCTGAGCTTGGAGCATGTAAGCAGATTGACACAGTTACTGCAGCTCTGCCTATGGGACTGCATCAATATTACCGATGTAGGCCTTAACTATGTAAGTAGATTAAAACAGTTGCAACAGCTTGATTTATCGGGTTGCATTAATATTACCGACGCAGGCCGTGCACAGTTAAGTGAATTGACATCGCTGCATGTGATCTATGGAGCTGAAGACAATTAGCGCTGAGAGATTACACATTGGCGAGTTGACCGGTGGCACTTAACCATTAGCTGCTTATAGAGCAGTGTGCGAGCCTTTCGAATCACATCATTTTTTATAAGATCAGCTTTCAAGCCAGCAATGGCTTGCCTCACCTCGGCAAGAGTTGGCAGCACTCCACCTACCGTTCCATTAGGCTCAGTTAACAATCCTTCATCATAGCGTTGCAGTAATAAGAAAGTTTGGGTATAGCGACTAACAATTTCGACCAATCCTCTCCCTGTTTCTGTCATTAAAGCGGGCGATTGAGCCGTTTTTCTAATTAGCATTAAGGCTGCTTCAAGTTCAGCAGCATTGTGCTCAAATCGAGTGCGGTCTATCGTCCATCCCTGCATCAAATGCTCACGCAGAATAGTTGTGGCCCATTGACGAAATTGTGTACCACGCTTGGAATTAACCCGGTAGCCGAGAGCAATAATGACATCAAGGTTATAGAATTTGACTGGCTTATCTGAATCAGCAATGTGCAAAATTTGCACATTGCTTTCTTCAAATAATTCAGCGCTCTTAAAAATATTACGCACATGCTTAGTAATTACCGAGCGTTCTCTCTGGAATAAATCAGCAATTTGCTCCTGGGTCAACCAAAGACTCTCCCCCTCAAGCCGCACATCAACGTGCCTACCATCTGCTAATTCGTAAATGATTATTTCGCTCATTACAGCCGGAAATCTAACATTCTATTTTTTAAAGAAAAAATCCAAACTCTATGCCATTTGGATAAAGCTCGTAATTTTTGAGCTATTTCACAGTCAATACTAAGAATGCAAATAATCTAGCCTCAGTAATTCTGTATTTTGTTAGAACTCGTTTCATAAATGTCTAAAAGGTCGTCAGCGGGGGGAAGGCCGGAGCGGAGGAACCGGAGTGTACTTGACGTACATGTCAGGCTAAATGCGGCTATCTAGCATGATTACTTTTTCTCTATAGGCCTTCTTTCCTTCTATTAAAATTCGAATGGGTGTACAGCCGCAACACATTTAAAGCAGCCACGCAATCAGCAATCTCGGTTATTGATCGTGCCGTCTGGCATTCGGGTGCGGCATAAAATAACTTTATGCAAATCCCCAAGTGAGTTGCCTCTGCTATCAACTTTTATAGTCGCGCCGCTTAAATCTGCATCCGTAAAATTAGCGCCTGCCCATAAAATATCCCCATCTAAAATATCTCTCTCTGCGCCGGAAAGCGCAGGATTATCAGACAGAAGCCCATCATCAGCACCTTCCAACTTCGCGAAATGCAGCTTCGCATGAGAAAAATTTGTTTTGACAAAAGACCCGGACAAGGCAGCATGACTTAAATCAGCATGGGAGAAATTCGCTTCATCGAAGGTGCTTCCCGTCCCAGCCATGCTATTAACTTGAGAGCTATCCATATAAGTTAGTTCAGCATGCGAAAAATCGGCTTTTGAGAAGTTACAGAAGCCACAAATCGCCCTGTCCCATCGGCTAGCACGCAAAATTGCTTGCGTAAAATCAACAGCGTGTAATCTCGCCTTTCTTAAGGAAGCGCCGGTAAGGTTCGCTTCCGTTAGGTCAACCTTGTTAAAGCAGGCCTCATCAAGACCTTTTGAACAACCTGGTAGGTGTATTTCATCGAGTTTAGCCTTTGTCAGATTGGCCTTTCGAAGAGATAACAACTCCCGCATGGGGCTATTTGCCGCTAGCGGATCAAAATGCGATAAATCCACCTCTTGTAAATCACACCCTGAACATTGATACGACTGCTTAAATTGGGCCAGATCGTTTTCTTTTCCATGCTTGCCATTGCAGCCAGCGGCCAAAAGAAGAACCCCTACCATCCACCCAAGACACCATTTATGTACCATTTTCCCCTCCTATTGAAGAAGTCTATAGGGCTGACCAAATAAGCTATATCCACAGCGGTGCAGCAGCCACAACAGCACCGTCAATCAACACACAGGCACGACTGCCCTCTGCGCGTAGTGCTCCGAATAGCTTGTGGTATGCCAGCCGACAGAACGGATACTGTACAGTGCGTGCGGACTCAGGTTCAAGCTCGGCCAGCTCCATCTCGAGCATCCGAGCAGCAGCCTTGTATTTCAACCAATGAAGTGATCTTAAGTCCATGAACGAGGCAAGGCATCTGAGCTGTGGTTGAAGCAATATTTAGGCTTTGGTACTAAAAAGATGGGGTAGATAGAGAAAGAGAAATATCTTTTAAAAGCGTGAACGGCTAAAAAATTGACACTTGTCGAATGTTTTGGAGACGCTTATCACCAAACCCTGTTTTATCCCATTGCATATTGCCTTGCCTGCGCCAAAGATCAGCATATACGCCGTTTTGTGCTAATAAACGCTGATGCGTGCCTGATTCAACGATGGCACCTTCTTTTAACACCAGAATTAAATCGGCGTGTTGAACCGCTGAGAGGCGATGCGCAATGACCAGTCGCGTAGTGTGTCGATAATGTTTATATAGATGGTGAAAGATGGCTTCTTCGGTTTGTGCATCAAGTGCTGCGGTGGGTTCGTCAAGTAGTAATAAAGGACTTTGTCGCAGTAGTGCGCGAGCTAATGCAACTCTTTGTTGTTCGCCGCCTGATAGTTTGTTGCCGCGCTCACCGACATGAGTGTCGAGCCCTTCGTTTGCCGCGTTAACAACTGGCGTTAGCATCGCCATTTGAATCGCTTGCGTAATGTCGCTCTCCGAGGCAGTAGGATGCGCGAAACGGAGGTTATCGAGCAAAGATCGGTCTAATAAATGCGCATCCTGTGTCACATAGCTAATTGATTGGCGTAAAGGCTGCGCGTCAAATGATTCAATCGCTTTACCATTTATCAATATCTTTCCACTATCCAGTGCATATAAACGTAGCAGTAATTTCATTAACGTGGATTTTCCGGTGCCGGTTTCTCCAACGATTGCACAAAGAGAGCCCGCAGGAATAAAGAAATTGGCATGATCTAAGATGCGTTTGCCCGATGCATGACGAAAACTCGCTTGCTGGAATTCGATTGATGGTGCTTGTTTAAACAACGACTGATGCTTCTCTTGAAATTGATGCCGCGCTTGCAATTTTTCCAGCAATTCACTTAGGTTAAATATACCCAGCTGAGCTTCCCGAATCGCATACCCCAAAAAGCCAAGCGGCAGCGTGAATTGCAGCAGATAACTGCTTAATAATGCGAAATCGCCAACGGTCAATCGATGCGCCAAGATATCTCTACACGCCAATAAAATCAGTGTTGCTAACGCTGTGCCGAGGATCAGGAGTTGCAACGTGCCGAATAATTCCATTACCCGATTGGTGCGGTTGTTAATTTGTTGGCTAGTCTGAAAAGTTTTATCCAGCTGCGTCAGCTCGCTTGTTTCATTAGCAAAAGCTTTGATCGTTTGCACATGCGTTAGCACATCAACTAAGCGCGCCGAAGCACGATCTGTAGCGAGATTACCTTGTCGTTGTAGCCGCGCGCTACGTTGCACGGTCACCGCAGTGAAACCGAGATAAGCTAATAAAAACCCCAATAGTACAAATGCATAGAGCGGACCAAACAACGAAAACACAACAAGACCCGCAAATATGATTTCGATGCAGAGCGGGACAATACTAAAAAAAATACCGATCAATGCCCGCATGATGCTGTCTTGCGCACGCCTGACTTCACTTGCGGCTGTTCCAGTTTGATGCTCACTAAGTGCTATCGCAGGTTGGTTCAGCACTTGGCTTACGTAATTGAGTGTCACGGTACGTTTGATACGCTCATTAATCAATAAAAATAGAAATTGCTCGCCACGCCGCAACGCTTGTGACAGAAACCATGAGCTGCCATAAGCCGCGCACAGCATGTAAGCCGTTATAGTGGCAGGTGACGGGGCAGATAAGACTTCGATGAGATACTTGAGCAATACTGGTGTAACGACACTCACACCAATCGCAGTGCCTATGCAAGCTATACCAGCCATCACTTGAAAATGCGCAGTCCAAGTATTCGACCACAGACACTTCAATAAAAAAGGCATCGTTTTAATAAATTTCCGCAACACCCCGTCAGCAGCGCCGTGCTCCTCTTTTTTACTTTCATTGCGACGAAAATCATGCGGAGATTGCTGAGCATTAGGTTGCTTTTTCATGCTCGTTGCCAACCTTGCATAAAAAGTTCGACCGCAAAGATATGTAAGAGATTCATAAAATATTCACTGCGGCCTTTGGCACTTTCCTGAATAGCCATCTGGGTTTTAGCCACGTCAAGATAACCCTCTTTAGCCAGAAAACCTTCTAAGCAAAGTTCCATCACATGCTTCTTATGCTGACGAATACCTAATAGATCAATGCCAGAAGTTTCCCCTTTGTTGCGGCGCCATAAATTATCGTATCCGGTTGCTTTAGCGACAGATTTTCTTAACAGAATACGGTTATGCGCGCCTTCAAAGTGCGCGTAGCTAGGCGTATTAACTGCTAACTCAATCATTAGCTGAGAGAGAAATGGGTAATGTGTCAGCTGCGTAAAAGGATGCGCCGGGGAGCGAATATCATCCAACGATAAAAAGGCCAAAAATAATTGATACAACTTACCCGGCTGCCGAATTTTTGTTTTCTGCAAAAAGGGATGTAGATGCGCTCGACCTTTTCCTGCTGGCTGTTGCGCTTCTTTAGAAAACAACGCAAAGTCACCAGCGACATTTTGAGAGGGATCTGCACTAAAAAGAGAACGCATCGCTTTGCGCGCAACTTGAGGCAGAGAAGCTCGGTGCATAAGCGCCAGTTCCATCGCAATACGCATCATCTGCTTCCAGCGCAAATTCAGAAAAGCATCGGTTAGTGTACCGAAAGGTGGTGGAGCAAGAAAAAGGGAATCGCCACCGTGCCCACTAATCAGCGATGTACTTTCTTTATTTTCGAGGCGGCTTGCAAATTCTTGATTAAACCCCAACAAACAATATCTGATATGCGGTTTCGCCATTCGTGGAATGGTTTGCACAGGTGCAAAAGAAAGCGTTTGTATATCAATTTTATGCAGATGCGCATTCGTGTATTGCGCAACGCCTTGCGCGTGCGCTACCTCATTAGAAGAGGCAACTTGCCCGTTGTAATAGTGAGCGCACGTCAATGATTGTTGAGGTGCGGCTTGTGCACGCAACGCGAGTAAAACAGAACTAGACTCTAATCCACCCGAAAGCTCTAACACCAATTGACTAGCATCCGGCACATGCAATTGCGCATAGTTTTTAAGCAGATCAAATGGGTCTCGCGCCACACTTTGAGCGGGATGCGCCAAAGGATTCCAAACTGGAATCACCTCTGGTTGACGGCCCGCAGTGCAAGTTATTGCACAGCCTGCTGGCAACTCAAATACAGAATCAAAAGGCAGCTCACCATTTTGCACTGATCCTGTATCTAACCAGCTGGAGAAAAATGCCCTATTCCATCCTGGATGTTCACCACGCTCGTTAAGTGCTTCATGTAAGCAAGTAATCGAGTCAGAGAATAAAAGGCCATGACGAACAGACCAAAACCAATACACTGCCCATTGGCTACTTGGGTCGCTTAAGCAGGTAAATTTCTGGGTTACCTTGTCAAAGGAAATCCACAGATATTTGCCCCAAAACTGACTAGTCAGTTGCTCAGCGCCTTTTAACGCAAATTTAGACAAATCCACTTTATTCAAAGGGCGATTGTCCGCTTTGGCGAAAGCATTTCCATATAAGCAACAGAAGTGAGACACATCATCCACCTGTATCATTTGCCTGCTATGCGGGCCTTCTTCGCTCTGCCAGAGCGCCCCTACGCTTTGATTATTTTTATTGCGAATGACTTGCGAGTGTTGATTTGGTGCCAAACCATCTTGTGAACCAGGGTAAACGATGCCGAGTAGAGTCATAAGTGAGTTCTAATAATGCAGTAGGAAATTCCAAAATAACGGCTAGCTCGTCCCTTCTACTGGGACTATCTCCAATGATCACACCGCCGGCTTCTGACCAAGCGTGTGCATAGAAAGGGAACGATTGCACACCGATCACCAACTTTAAAGCCAAGCCAGCCCGTGCACACAAAAGCGTTAGCGCGACCGACCATTCCAGACATTTAGTTGATTTTGGATAAAGTAAACACGCCCAATTAAGCGCTGCGACAAACGGTGCATATTCATGAGGTTGGCCGACAAACAAATTCTCTGTTTGATGTGCCTGCGTGCACAATTGCAAAAGCCCAGGCAGCTTCTCGCGTACTGCACATTTATGCACTTTTCTCAAAATAAAGAGAGCTTTGAAAATTAAACTAAATGGAGGACGCTTCTCAAAAGCATCGTTCGGTAATTTCCAACCATTAGCCGACATTCCGCCCATCTGTGGCGCTGGACTAAGGGTATTGAATTTAGGATCAACCGCAGGAAAGGTCGTGTCCGTCAACCAACCTATTTCGATCAACTGTTTAATGACGGGGGCCGTTTGCGCTTTATCAGTGAGCGCGTTAGGCCATGCTAAGCCTAAATGCGCTGCTAATGCAGCAGACTGCGCATGCGATAACACTGCATAGCGATCACGCACCGTATCTAACAAAATAATTTGATTGGAAAAACATGCACCTACGACAGAGGGCATCAAATGGTGAAACATATATGCTGCCCGATTTTTATGAATAAATTTTAGGAGGTCCCATAAAAAGCAAAACATACTTCACCTCCCCGTCCCCTTTTAATGAGAGATTTTATAAAGAAGGAGGTGAAGCATTTACTTATTTTTTTATTTTTAATTAGTCTTCGAAGCGACCAATACCAGCTTCTCTATATCGACCAGGGCCGCCCAAGGTCACTTCAGAAGCGCTGAACTCTGTAACCAATTCAATTTCTTGTTCTACGATTGCGTTACTCATTTTGTATTCCTCAAAAATGAAAATTAAGATTAAAAATAAAATTTAATTAATCTAGAAAACGACCAACACCAGCTTCTCTATATTTACCAGAGCCGCCTAAGGTTGCTTCAGAGGCACTGAATTCTGTAACCAATTCAATTTCTTGTTCTACGATTGCATTACTCATTTTGTACTCCTTAAAAATGAAAATTAACAATAAAAAACAAATTTAATGATTAGAAGAAACGGCCAACACCCGCTTCTCTATATTGACCTGAACCACCGAAGGTCGTTTCAGAAGCACTGAATTCTGTAACCAATTCAATTTCTTGTTCTACGATTGCATTGTTCATTTTCTACTCCTCATACTAAAAATGAGATTAAGAATAAAAAAACAAAGCTACAGGCAAATTTTGCTTGTAGCTTGTTGTCAAAACCGGAGATGGTTGACGGGCCTAGAATAATCGTGCGCAAAAATCTTTTATATAAGCTGAAGACCTTGGTTTTTATTAAATATATCTACTAAGGCAAAAAATAGGGAAAAGTCCTGATAAGACTAATTGAGGATAAACGTGTTGCGGCGCGCAAAAATTTGGAAATATTGTATATAAATCAATAAGATAACTAACATCTATCAGACATTTAATAACTAAAAAAAACAGGCTGCAGTTGTTTATGCTGCAGCCCTTCGGGTCGGATTGATGCGTGTTAATTTTGTGCTCTTGCTCTCGCCGTCTCTGCCCAGCGATTAACTAGTGCTGCTTTTTGAAATTGACTAAGCAAATATTAGTTTACTAAGCCTTCTCTGAGTCCGATTGACGCTTGCGTAATGCAATGCAGATTGATGTTTGTCCAGGATACGTAGCGCAATAAGATATTCTTCGTCCCATTTTTTTATACATTCATTTAAAGACGGATCTTGTTTAACGTCCTCTAATTCTTGCATCAGCGAATCGGCCGATGCTCTATCGAAAGGATCATGGGTTAGCCTATTTTTAAGCTGCATCACTTTTTCTATTTTTTGTGCCAATAAATTTCTAGCTTGGATATTAAAATCATCCAGTTTTGATGTTATTTCCGAGTACCAAGTATTCATCACTGAAATCATACTCAACGAAGCCGATTTACTTATTAAACCTTGCTGGCTAGAGTTTAATATTAAGCTAAAACCTTCTGAGTATACCCTACCAATTTCACCCAACTTATCAGAAACAAACGAATTAATGTAACCATCAATTTCACCTAAATGATTAATAGCAGCATTCAAGCAATTTATTTCATAATATTTATCAATTGAAAAATTATAGGAGAGCAATTGATATCTCAACTCTCTTCTCAAGCTAACATCTTGTTTTACCGCAGTAAAATTATCAGATGAATCCTTAACAGAAGAATAATTTTCTCTAGATTTATTATCTGAATTTCCCTTCAACAAATTCTTTACACATTTCTCAGCATAAGAAACCGCCTTAGGAAAAAAATTTATTATATTATTATTTAAAGAAAACATATTTTTACAGAGAATTATCAAACCATAATTTTCTTACAAAATATAAAATTTTCTTTCTTCAAAACGAAAAAATGTGTCGTAAAACGATACTTTTGAGCGCGGCCTAGGTTGCCGCTACATCTTTAGGCAGAGGCTACTCACAAAGCACAAGCGCTTATAGAGATAAGCTCTATAAGCGCTTGCGTAGAACAGCGATACGCTTATCCAATACTCTTCGCATAACGCGGGTATCGGCGTATCGTTTTTTTGATAACGACAAGATTGACCCAGAGGGCGTGTTATTGCCCACATCACACAGACCCAAATCCGCATGAATCAAGAGGCTGTGGTGTTAGCGGCGCAAGACACAACGGAATTTAACTTAACCCATTTACCGGCTACGGAGGGATTAGGTTATTGCAGTCACCAGCACGTACGGTTTTTTTTTATGCATAGCATGGGGGCGATGACCCCTGAGGCTTTACCGCTAGGCGTGCGGGGGATGAAGACTTGGGCTGGAGATATAAGTGAGCTAGGCAAAAACTAACTAGAACTCGTTTCATCAATGTCTAAAAGGTCGTCAGCGGGGGGAGGCCGGAGCGGAGGAACCGGAGTGTACTGGACGTACATGAGGATGCCGAGCACCGCCCGACCCCCGATCACGGCCTTTTAGGCATTTATGGAATGAGTTCTATAAACTTCCTCGATGGCGGGATATTTAATCTACGTCCACCTAATCACTCCACTATAAGCAGTAACCAAAATCAACAACCCAAACCCAATTCGATACCAAGCGAATACACGAAAATCATGCGTTGTAATAAAGCGTAGCAGCCAGCGTACGCTCACAAAGCCGCTTACGAGCGCAGCTAGAAAACCAATACCCAAGATGCTGAGATCCGATGCGTTGATTAAATTATGTAATTTGTATAACTCGTAGCAGGTTGCACCAAACAGCAGCGGAATCGCTAGAAAAAATGAAAACTCGGTAGCAACCCGTCTTTCTAAACCAATTAACATGCCGCCAATAATCGTAGAACCAGAGCGAGACATCCCTGGAATCAACGCAAAACATTGAGCGATGCCGACTTTGAATGCGGCACCAGCAGTGATTTCTTCCAATGTGTTGATTTGTGCGCTGACAGAACTCTTTTCCTGCCGTTTCTCAACCCACAAGATGATGAGGCCACCGATAAATAAAGCCAGTGCAACTGACACAGGGTTAAACAACACAGCTTTAATCGGTTCGGCAAAGATCACCCCAAGTATCACAGCAGGTAAGCAAGCAATAACAATATGCGCGGCAAAGCGACGTGAATTGACCTCGCTAGGCAGTGTTAACACCACTTGTCCGATCTTATGGCGAAACTCCCAACATACCGCCAAAATCGCCCCCAGCTGAATCATGACATCAAATGCCTGCGCATAATTACCGGTGAAATTTAGCAAACTACCGACGACGATTAAATGCCCTGTGCTTGAGATCGGCAAGAATTCGGTCAAACCCTCGACAATGCCAAGCAATAATGCTTTGCAGGCTACTATCCAGTCCAATTAATGCTCCTTAAAAAATTTCTGCCTCTCTCTTGGATGGCGAGATAATTAACTGAGGCCTCCCTTTTTTCATTAGAACTCGTTTCATCAATGTCTAAAAGGTCGTCAGCGGGGAGAGGCCGGAGCGGAGGAACCGGAGTGTACTCGACGTACATGAGGATTCCGAGCACCGCCCGACCCCCGATCACGGCCTTTTAGGCATTGATGGAATGAGTTCTAGGTACTTACTGCACTATCTGCATCGTTATGCATTGCCACACAGAGATTGCAGAGGGGCTCCCCAATAGATCGGCTCAATAAAACCGCTGATTTGCTACAATCCTTGGAAAACTTTTCGTCTGTCAGGGCTTCTGCCCTAATTAAAAAATTCGCTAATACAAGTACCGCATCATGAATAAAGAAAAAGCACGCTTTAATATGATCGAGCAACAAATCCGTCCATGTAATGTCAATAACTCTGACATTCTTAAGTTGCTTGGCACAGTTAAACGTGAGCAATTTGTCCCGCAGGACTATCAGAACTTAGCTTATGCCGATCTCGACATTCCCCTACCTGGCGGGCAGCACATGCTGTCACCGACTGTTGAAGCCAGGATGTTGCAAGAGTTAGCGGTTAAAAAATCTGACTTCGTGCTTGAAATTGGTACTGGCTCCGGCTTTATGGCAGCTCTGCTTGCGCGTTGCGCAAACGAAGTACTAAGCGTCGAAATTTTGCCGGAACTCGCCGCGTTCGCACAAAGCAAGCTGCGCGAAGCTGGCGTAACTAATGCGACGGTGGTGGTCGGAGATGCAGCACGTGGTTGGCCTGCTGCCGCGCCTTATGATGTGATTATGGTGTCAGGCGGCTTACCGGTGATACCGCCTACGCTGCTGGCGCAACTTAACATCGGTGGGCGCTTAGCCGCATTTGTAGGTCAAGCCCCTGTCATGGAAGCGCTGATTGTCACGCGGGTTAATGAGACCGAATATCGCACTCACAATCTTTTTGAAACATATGTTGAGCACCTGCGCAACGCCCAACAACCTACTCCTTCCTTTAGTTGTGTTTAGTAAAAGCGCTTCTGCATAAATCTCGTCGCGACATCATGCTTTGTAGCTAGTATTTTTGTACTAACGCAAAAATATCCGTTGTGGCAAAGATTAGACAAAAGCGCTCAAAATTTCGACACTATGCAAACTCTCACTACTACCGAACTAAATACCTGGCTAAATGACTCAGTACGTGCTGCTCCTTTATTGTTAGACGTGCGTGAAGCATGGGAAGTCGCTCTTGCTAAACTTACTGGTAGCTTCCACATACCGTTAGGCGAAATCGCTCAACACAGCGCGACGCTACCGCAGAACGTACCCATTGTTTGTATTTGCCATCATGGCGTACGTAGCGCTAAAGCAGGTCATTTGTTGGAAATGCAAGGCTTCACACAAGTATTCAATCTACAAGGTGGGATTGATGCATGGGCGCGGGAGATTGATAAGGAGATGCAAACTTATTAGAAGTCATTGGTCTGCATGTTGGGGTTCCTCGCTCGCGCACAATGGTAGGTTTAGGCGAGGGGCGAGCCTTAACATGAGATTACCGATAACCTTTTAAAATCCTCATCTTTGAGCTTATGAACGCGCTCTGAATAATTCATTTAATATTCTCACCGTGTTCTCTGTCGCACCGCAGTGCGCGGCAGCAAAGTCAGTGGCCGCTGTTCTCATCGCTGCGCAACGCTTAGCATCAGTCAACAGCCAGTGTAATGTTTGCGCTAGCGCGGTCGAGTCAGCTACCCGTAAAGCCGCGCCAGCGTGAATTGCATCGGCTGTTGCCTGAGTAAAATTAAAAGTATGGGGGCCAATTAACACGGGCACGCCGACCGCACACGCTTCAATCAGATTATGCCCGCCAAAAGGCAATAAACTCCCACCAATAAAAGCTAAATCAGCTGCCGCGTAATACGCACCCAGTTCGCCCATCGAGTCGCCTAACAGGACTTGCACATCTGCGGCCAATGTCGTCCCACTCCGTTCATCAGTAGGTATCGCGTTTGCTTGATCTGTGCTCATTGGCTGAGATTGATTTGAACCAGCAGAAACCTGCCAACTAGAACGCCGTATAAAACACCAACCAGCACGCTCTAATTGTGCTGCCACTTCATCAAAACGAGAAGGATGGCGCGGCACAAGAATTAACAATGCATCTTTGTGGCCGCTACGCTTAAAAGCCTCTAGCACTAATTCTTCCTCGCCCGCACGGGTGCTTGCTGCAATCCATACTGGCCGTTTACCACATGCACTGCGCCATGCCCGTCCACGTTCGAGCAATGCAGCAGGCACACTCATATCAAATTTTAGGTTTCCCACCACTGTCACTTCGCGTGCGCCTAATGCTTCCAAGCGAGTAGCATCTGCAGCACTTTGTGCTAACACCTTAGAAAAAGCGGCAAAAGCATCGTGCATTAGTCTGCCAAATTTAAAAGCTTGCTGATATCGCCGATATGAACGCACCGACATACGTGCATTAGCCAATACCGTAGGCACACCGGCACGCTGACACTCGCTAAGTAAAGTTGGCCAAACTTCCGTTTCCATCACAATCCCAAGTACGGGTCGATAGTGTTTTAGAAAACGCCGCACAGCAGGTGTCAGATCATAGGGTAAATAACAGCGTAATACTCGCTCACCAAAGAGAGCCTCACTCGTGGCTCTCCCAGCTGGTGTGGTATGGGTGAGTAATAATTGCGCTTGCGGCTGAGCGGCCATCAATGCATCGACAAGAGGCTTCACCGCATAGGTTTCACCCACCGAAACCGCATGCAGCCAGATAACAGGTTTATGCGTGGGTAATCGTTGTGCCCTTCCATAACCAAAGCGCTCGCTCAAATGACGCAAATAACCTGGTTCGCGCCGAGCACGCCAAGCTAGACGGACAACAGCTAAAGGCGTGATCAGCCACCATAACGCGCGATAGAGATAAGTTAAATACAAGATACCCTGCCTACAACATCGATCAATAAATTAAAATACGGCCAGCGCGTAGCTCGAGAAAATACAACGTTTAAAAATCTTTGCAAAGCTCCAAGGGCTCAGCATGCCGATGCGTACTTTTGTCCTTTGCGTAGGTTGCGGTGAGTCCCTGGCAGACGTACCCAATCACTCTAATATTTTTTCTTTTGAAGATTAAGCAGCGCCCATTGATAGCACGCCTAAATCTCGCAGGGTCTGCTTAACTTCTTCTAACTGTGGTGGCTGAGCCGCACCGCCAAGATTAACGATAGATGGTGACCAATAACCGCCTGTGCGCCACGCGGTATCGAAATTGTAAAGTTCAATCGTTGGACGTTTGAGCGCCGCGGCAATATGGATAAGACCTGTATCTACACCAACTACACCTACTGCTTGTTCCATTAAGCCAACAACGGCCGGTAATGTCAGGCGTGGCGGAACTTGAGCCGCCGCCCCGCAAGCGCTGGCAATTTGTTCACTGACTGCACGCTCACTCTCACTGCCCCATGGCAACACGATCGTTTTACCTTGCTGTATCAGCGTACGCGCTAACTCAACCCAACTCGCTAACGGCCATTGCTTATCCTCACGAGAGGTCGCGTGTACAAAAACAACATAAGGTTTATCGCATTCAAAGTTCGTCGTTGCTAATGCAGCAGCTGCTAACTGCGTGTTCAAACCAAAATCAAGCGTCGAGGATACTGGCAAAGCATCACCAAGCGCAGCGGCCACTAATTGACGCGAACGCTCTATCACGTGCGTGCGTGGTGCAATCATGACACGCTGCTGGTAGAAAAAACGCACTGGCCATTCATAGCTTGATCCATCAGTACGATTACCTAACCCAATCAACGGCCCGCGCGCCCAACTTCCAAGCCACGCAGTTTTAATCAGGCCCTGGCAATCAATCACTGCATCATAACGTTCACTTGCCAGTAAGCGACGCAAGGCGGCAATCTCGCGCCAAGTCGATAAAGTAAAAAGCTGTTTACGCCAACGACGTAGGGAAAAAGGAATCACCCGCCGCACGCCCCCTACCAGCCGAACTAGATCAGCAAAGCTTTCCTCAACTAGCCAATCGATCTGCGCGTTAGGATGATGTCGATGAATATCGGCTACCACAGGCAGGGTATGAACCACATCGCCCAGTGACGAAACTTTAACAATAAGTATTTTTTGCATTTTGTAATAGACAAAGACCAACCACTTTAAAACGGTAATGTCAAAGTGGCCTTTTGTCGCAAGATCTGTTGCCGAAAATCATGCTGAATGCGCGCAAGTGCTTCTGCGCTATCCGCTTCAAAACGGAAAATAACAGAAGGTGTTGTGTTTGAAGCGCGTACTAAGCCAAAACCATCTGCATATTCAACACGTAAGCCATCGATCATATTAACTTCGGTCGAGTGCGCAAAGCTCGCATGGTGCTGCAACTGCTCGATTAACGCAAAATTTTCACCCTCAGCTAACTTGAGTTGCAATTCAGGTGTTGTTAGCGAATCAGGCAAAGCATTTAAAAGTGCACTTGGATCGGTGACAGAAGAAAGGATTTCGACCAAGCGTGCTGCCGTATACAAACCGTCATCAAAGCCATACCAACGATCTTTAAAAAAGATATGGCCGCTCATTTCACCGCCAAGTGGCGCACCTGTTTCCCGCAGCTTGGCTTTAATTAATGAATGTCCCGTTTTCCACATTAAAGGCTGGCCGCCATGTTGGCGAATCCATGGCGCGAGTTGGCGTGTGCATTTCACATCGTAAATAATCTGCGCGCCTGGATGGCGCGTAAGGACATCCTGCACAAACAACATCAACTGTCGATCAGGATAAATAATTTGACCCTCTTTAGTGACGACCCCTAACCTATCTCCATCACCATCAAACGCTAAACCCAATTCAGCATCCGTATTCGCTAATGCATAAATCACATCTTGTAAATTTGCTGGATGAGCAGGGTCTGGATGATGATTGGGGAAATGTCCATCGACTTCGCAAAAAAGCTCCTGTACTTCACAACCAAGTGCTTTAAAAAGACTCGGTGCAACTGCGCCGGCAACACCATTTCCACAATCGATGATTAACTTTAATGGACGAGTTAATTTGATCTCATCGATGATACGTTTAACGTAAGCTGGTATCACGTCATAGGTGAGATAGCTTCCCTGCCCTTCAGAGAAATCATTATTGACGATGCGTTGATAGAGCGCCTGAATTTGCTCTCCATAGATAGCAGCCCCACGCAGTACCATTTTGAAACCATTGTAATCTGGCGGGTTATGGCTACCTGTCACGACAATACAAGAATCAACTTGCCGCCCTTTAAGCGGGATATGCGTAGCAAAATAAGCCAACGGTGTCGGCACCATGCCTACATCGATCACATCCACACCAGCTGCACACAAACCATCAGCTAATGCACGCGCTAAAGTTGGGCCGGATAAACGACCATCTCGTCCGAGTGCAACCGCGTCCCCTCCGCGCGCGCGTATTTCACTGCCAAAAGCACGACCAATGCTATACGCACAGCTTATATCAAGCGTCTCGCCAACCACTCCACGAATATCGTAGGCTTTAAAAATAGAATGACTAATCATTAAACCGTTTACCTTGATTAAAAATCTTTGTCTCGATGCTTTGCAAAGAATCGTAGGTTGAGGTGACGAAGGAACCCCAACGGGCATACCAACAATCTCTATTTGAGTCTTTTAAAAGATCGTGAATAAAAGCCTAAAACCCTAAAAAAATCGAAGCACAGTAAGTAGAGTGTACAAGACGACTCGATAAATTGCGCGACTAACCGGCTCTCCAATTAGCATTTAAAGCCTATGTCTGAGGCAACGCGCAGAAAAAGCCTTCAACTTATAATAACGCGCTCTGATTCTTTCTTAAGCCACCTAAAAAGCCTCTCACTATTCCCTCCTTAACTTTATATTCTTCTATTACCTCTCATTCACGACATGTTAAAACTCGCGTTAAAACCCTTAGCCAACCCAGATGTGACACGTGCACTCGCTAATCTCTTTTGGATTGCGTGCGAGCGCTTGTCGCAAATGATCGTGGCGGTTTTCGTGAGTGGCCTGCTCGCTCGCTATTTTGGCCCGGCTATTTTTGGCAAATGGCAATATGCGAATGCTATTTTGGCCACGTTAGTTCCACTCACCTGGCTTTGCGGTGTGGAGATTTTGCTGCCAATGTTAGTTCAACCGCGTGGACAATCACTCGGAACAATTATTGGCAGTGCCTTTGTCTTGCGTTTAACAGCGGCACTTGGCGTATTTTTTGTCACTTACTCATTGTTAGCTTTTAGCTCAATCGACCCGCTTGTGCGCATGATGTTAGTCGGGCTGATGGTCACCATTATTTTTCGTGAACCGTTTAGCGTCATCACGATTTGGCTACAAAGCCTCACCCATAATCGACCAGCGCTTCTTATTACGATTTCAGGGGCTTTAGTCAAGGTAATGCTAGTGTTTGTGCTAGTACGCTGGTCAGCCACACCCAGCTATTTTGGCTGGCTCTGGGCTTTAGAAGCCGTGCTGATTGCTATAGCGCTAACGATCTATTTTGCGCGCGCGCATGAAGGCCGACTTAATTGGCGTGTTGACCTTAAATTGCTACGGCGCTTTACTTCAGTCGGTTTTATATTTTGGTTTGGCATTATTTGCATGACCCTCTTCCTGAAGCTTGATAGGCTCATGCTTGAAAAATACCTAAGCTACACTGAACTTGGCCTTTACTCAGCCGCTCAACAACTCAATGAAAATTGGCTTATCTTTGGCACGATGCTCGCACAGACGCTCGCCCCCGCTTTTATTTACCGCATTAATACATTAGCTCAATTACAACGTAATCTGCTAAAACTGGTAATAAGCACGGCTCTTTTTATGGCGCTGTGCGCCGTAATTCTCTCTTTACTGAGTCCTCTTATCGTGCGTCTCGTCTTTGGCCCAAGCTATACACAAGCGGCTCATTTTTTATGCTGGTCAGTGTGGTTGGGGGTTCCTGCAATTATTGAAGCAATCACTAATCTTGTCGTGCTAAAAAACCAAGCGAAGTTTGTCTTGCTGACAAAATGGGCTTTTGCATTGATCATCGCATTTACGCTGAATCATTTTTTAATTCCGCGATATGGCGGGTATGGAGCATTACTCGGTCTTGCTGGAGGTTATCTAACCGCCATAAACGTGAATCTTTATTACATTACGCGATACCTTAAAGGTGCGATTCCCCCTTTAGAGACTGTTCACCATCGCTAAATAGGAAAAGATTAAAGATAGTTGGTAACCGTGTCGGGGCGGGACAAAGCCGCCAATAGGTATCCTCATTTTTGAGATCGTGAACATGCTCTTAGGATTACTAAAATAAAATCTGCATGAAAAGCCCTACACCGCTACATATTTGCTTTGTTTCTAATAGCGCCTGGTCTATTTATCACTATCGGCGCGGACTGCTCAATGCATTGCGCGAGCGCAGGATGAAGATCACTATCATTGCGCCGCGTGACGAAGCATTTCAATCATTGCTTGAGCTAGGTTGTGACTGCCTTGATTTACGCTTATCCGCGCGAGGGATTAATCCTTTTAATGATTTACACACTTTCATTAGTCTTTATCAAAAATACCGCGCGCTTAAACCAGATTTAATTTTTCACTATACGATTAAACCCAATATCTACGGTTCACTCGCTGCTCGATTGGCTGGCATTGAATCAATCGCTATCACGACCGGACTGGGTTATACCTTTACGCGAAAAAATTTAACGACTCATATTGCTAAACAGCTCTACCGTTTAGCGTTTCGATTTCCTCGAGAGGTATGGTTTCTTAACCCAGATGATCTCGTGGATTTCAAACACGCTAAATTGCTCGCTAAACCAGAATATGCGCATATCTTGCGCAGCGAAGGAATTAATCTAGAGCAATTTTCACTCGCACCGCTCATTCAAGCTAAGGCAGACTTCGAGTTTATTTTAATTGGCCGTCTACTCTGGGATAAGGGTATTGGTGAATACGTGAGTGCAGCGCGCCAGCTCAAGGCGCGGTATCCACAAGCGCGTTTTACTTTACTTGGGCCTGGCAATGTGGCGAACCCAACTGCTATTTCAATGACAGACGTTGAGCGCTGGCAGGCTGAAGGCATCATTGATTATGTTGGTAATACAAACGATGTGCAAACTTATATCGCTCGCGCTGATTGTGTTGTGCTGCCCTCTTATCGTGAAGGGGTGCCGCGCACGCTTCTTGAAGCCGCCGCATTAGGACGTCCTATCATAGCGACCGATGTGCCAGGCTGTCGTGAGGTAGTCGATGATGGCCTAACCGGTTTGCTATGCGCAGCAAAAAATGCCTCTGACCTTGCGCTCAAGATGGAACAAATGCTTTTAATGCACAGCGAGCAAAGACGCATAATGGGTACGCAGGCACGTGCGAAAATCGAACGCGAGTTTGACGAAAAAAAAATCATTCACCGCTATTTGTCTGTATTGACTACGCTTGATTCACGGTACATCCAATAAGAACAACGCTCTAACTGCAAAAAACATGACTGCTAACTTAAACTCAAAAGGCACAATCTTAGTCACTGGTGGAGCGGGCTATATTGGCTCGCATACTTGTATTGAGCTGCTTAAGAATGGCTATGAGGTCGTCGTTATTGATAATCTAGTCAATAGCAAACAAGACGCTATCACTAACATTGAAAAAATCACCGGCAAGCGCCTAACGTTTTTTGCAGCTCCTGTACAAGATCAAGCTACACTAACCCATATTTTTGAGAACTATTCGATCACTGCGGTGATTCATTTTGCTGCGCTAAAAGCGGTGGGTGAATCAGTTGCGCAACCGCTTGCCTATTATCGAAATAATTTAGATAGCTTATTCGTGCTGCTTGAAACGATGCAATTGCACGGTGTTAAGCAGTTAGTCTTTAGCTCATCTGCAACGGTCTATGGCAATCCTCATCAAGTGCCCATCGACGAATCCTTTCCGCTTTCTCCAACGAATCCATACGGACAAACCAAATTAATCGCTGAGCAAGTACTACGCGATTTAGATCGAGCAGATAACAGCTGGAGAATTGCGACATTACGTTATTTCAATCCAGTCGGTGCGCATCCAAGCGGGTTGATTGGTGAAGATCCATCTGGCCCGCCTAACAATCTAATGCCATGCATTGCGCAAGTTGCAGCAAATCAACGTGCAAAACTGTTGGTGTTTGGTGGCGACTATCCAACGCCCGATGGCACGGGTGTACGTGATTACATTCATGTGGTTGATTTAGCCCGTGGTCACCTCGCTGCATTAGATGCACTCTCTATGCAAAATAGGAGTTTTGTAGTCAACCTTGGCACGGGATGTGGCTATAGTGTGCTGCAATTGATTCACGCTTTTGAAATGGCAAGTCAACGCTCGATCCCCTATGAAATTGTTGAGCGCCGCCCCGGTGATATTGCGACCTGCTACGCCGATGCGTCGGCTGCGCAACGCTTACTCGGCTGGCAAGCAACGCATGACATCACACAGATGTGTGTTGACCAATGGCGCTGGCAAACTCATTGCATGAAAGGGTAATACGCCATTCACGCCGAGCTAGAAGGCAAGAACCTGTTCACGATCTCAAAGTGTAGAGATTGCCGAGGTTATCGGTAGTCATATTGGGGCTCGCTCCTCATCCCGACCTACGATTCTGTGTCAATGTTTGTCGGTTGGGATAAGGAACGAACTCCAATACGTGCCCTAACCATTTCTATTTGCGTCTTTCTATCAACCTGACGCGGGCTTTTAAAAAGATTATGAACAGGTTCCAAGAAAAAAACATGGGTGGACATCGGGCATAAGCGAGCCATTACTTCCACTATGCTTAGTCTCGTTCTTAGTTTTCTCGTCTCGCTTTTTATCACGCTTATGCTGGTGCGTTATGCACATCTACATCAGCATCTTTCTGCTGATAGTTATTTAAACGGCGTGCAAAAGTTTCATACGCGGCCCGTACCGCGCATTGGCGGCTTAGCTATCTTAATCGGCTTAATTTTTTCAGCAGCCCAACTGCGACAGCATTATTTCGCTATCTCAAATTCGATCTTGCTGTTAGCGGCTTGTGGGTTACCCGCTTTTCTAGCAGGCTTTGTAGAAGATCTAACCAAATGCGTGACTCCCCTTATTCGTTTGCTCTGTACGATGGGAGCTGCGTTGGCGGCGTATTACACGCTTGGCATTCATATCACGCGTCTTGATATTGCCCCGCTTTATGGCCTCTTTTCCTATCCGTTACTCGTCATTATGTTGACCGTGTTAGCAGTGGCGGGTTTAGCGAACGCAATCAATATCATTGATGGATTTAATGGCCTAGCTAGCATGGTGACACTGATGATGTTTGGCTCATTAGCTTACGTCGCATTTCGCGTGTCAGAGCCCATTGTACTCTCAGCTTCGCTGATGATGATGGGCGCCATCTTTGGTTTTTTTGTTTGGAATTTCCCCGCTGGATTAATTTTCTTAGGCGATGGTGGCGCTTATTTTATTGGGTTTATGCTCGGGGAATTGTCGATCTTATTAGTGATGCGGCATCCTGAAGTATCCGCTTGGTACCCAGTACTTATGGCTATCTATCCAATCTTTGAAACTTGCTTCTCGATCTATCGCAAATACTGGATCCGTGGCATGTCGCCCGGTGTGCCAGATGGTGTGCATTTGCATATGTTGATCTATAAGCGATTAATACGTTGGGCGGTTGGTACAACACATGCGCAAGCGATCACTCATCGTAATTCACTGACTTCACCGTATTTATGGCTTTTGTGTCTATGCGCTGTGATCCCTGCCACGCTTTTTTGGCAATACACAGAGCTGTTAATGTGTTTTATCGTCGCGTTTGTCGCTCTTTATATTTGGCTTTATCTCAGCATCGTGCGGTTTCGGGTGCCGCGTTGGCTGATTTATCGGCGCCGAGTTAATTAGGACTTACTTCATCAGTATCTAAAAGATCGTCAGATTGAGATGGACTTTGGATTAACTACTACGAACGAGACATCTTTAGCCTAGTCTGCAGTTTTTCATCTACGTGGCCTTGCGATGCTGTTTTTGAATCACTTCCAACTGATAAAAGATTCGTCTTTAGAAGCTTACCGCATATCAGGGCTTTTAATGCAGAAGGGCAGCCTGATGAAGAGCGATTTGCTTGTCTTATCTCACCATCACCTTCCTGTTGATTTGAATGATGATCAAATGATGGTTTAGACGTATTTATGCGCTCTGGTGTATACCGTGTGCCAGGGAATGCAACATCAAGGTTGCCTTTCACTACCTTTAAAGCAAATTTTTCAGGGACGTTGCCAACAAATTTAAAGGGAGATAATCCAACAATACAATCTTGGCCCAATATTTTCTGATGTATTCTCATATCGAGTGCTTCACCAGTAGGGCCCGAAACATAACCAACACCAACCCCTTTTCCGATTAGCGCATCTTTAAGCTCACTTAAGAAATCCCCTTTCCCTACATTGCAAGCCTGCACTTTAAGAATGCCTACCTCTTTTAACCCAGCACGATGTAAAAATTGGGCCACCGTTTTTGCATCGTAACGTTCAAAATTATTTGTGTTTCCATGACCGAAGAGGTCTAGGCGGCTGTGTTTATCCAACTTGCTTAATGAGCCTTCATATACGGGACGACTGAAACTTTCATGTCCTCCATCCTGCCGAAGATCATGAATAAAATAGCGATTTTTTTCGGGAACTTTTCTAGTTAATCCATTTACTATGGCAGAGTCTTGGATAGTTCTATCTGACTCACTAGAAATAATATATCTATTTTTCTCAGCAGAAGAAGCACTTCTATTTTTCTCTCCAATTTTCAGCCCTAATTTTGAAAAAATGGAAAATATTGCTTTAATTATTTTATTATCATAATTAAACGATGGAATATTAAAATATAACATGACATTCTCTTATATATTTATGGCTCCAACACCATAAATAATAATCAAGAGAAATAATACTTTTCTTGAGCAGCGTAATATGTTTATGTTTTACGAAATGATTAACTAAGCAGAGTTGAGCATACATCTTCTGTATGCCTTCTCTCCCTTTGTGCAAGTTGGGAGGGCATTACACAGTAAAAGGAATGATGCAAGAAGATCTAAACTTGATTCCGTTTAATGTCTGAACCACAGCCTTTTAAGCCGCATTTATCAAATGAGCTCTTGGCGGAGCGGGTATATTCATCGGCTCATATTCAACGACCCAATGTTTTAAATCTCGACGTATTTCCTCATCGCTTGGAATACGATGCTGTGTCAGCCATGGCAACAACTCGTCGAATAGCTCCATGCAGGCCTCACGAGCACGCGCAATGCGCAATTTGGGGTGAGGCGTGAGGCACGTAATTTCGTCACTCGCAAGTAGTTCTTCATAGAGTTTTTCTCCTGCACGCAGCCCTGTGTAGACAATCTTGATCTGCTCTTCAGAAAACCCATAAAGACGAATCAAATCGCGCGCTAATTCAGCAATACGCACGGGTTGGCCCATATCGAGAATAAAAATCTCCCCCCCCTGCCCCATGCTTGACGCTTGCAATACAAGCTGCGCAGCTTCCGGGATAGTCATAAAGTAGCGAATGATGTCAGGATGCGTAACCGTAATGGGGCCGCCCTTCGCAATTTGCTGTTGGAATTTTGGAATGACACTACCGTTACTACCCAGCACGTTGCCAAAACGCACTGTCTCAAATTTTGTGTTCACACTACTTTGCTGCAATGCTTGGCAGACCATCTCAGCAAGACGTTTACTGGCGCCCATCACATTCGTTGGATTGACCGCTTTATCAGTGGAAATCAACACAAAACGTTGCACTTGATGCTGTATCGCTGCGCGCGCGACTTGATAAGTCCCGAGCACATTATTGCGCACTGCCTGCCAGGTATTTAATTCTTCCATCAGTGGCACATGCTTATAAGCGGCGGCATGAAACACAATATGCGGGGTATAACGCGAAAACGTTTGCTCGAGCAGCAGCGCATCCTTCACATCGCCAATAATCGGTACCACAGGCAGAGCCGGATAAGCTTCTTGTAGTTTTTCAGTGAGCTGATATAGCGCGTATTCAGAGAGCTCAAGAGCAACCAGCTGCGCCGGATTAAATTTAAGAATTTGCCAACACAATTCAGCACCAATGGAACCACCTGCGCCTGTCACCATCACAACCTGCCCCTGCAGCAAGGCCTCGATGTGTGGTGTATCGATCATTACAGGTTCGCGCCCTAATAGATCCTCTAAATCAATTTGTCGTACCTGTGGCAGAAAGGCTTGACCCTCAGTTGGGGTTAACGCGGGTATTACCATCACACTGACACCAGCTCGTACGCATAATGTTGCAATGCGCCGTTGGGTTTCTACCGGCACAGATGGCATCGCAATAATCACATGCTTAACTTTCAGCGCTTGTGCCCATTGCTGGAGCTCATTACTTGGACCCAACACTTTGTAACCATAGATCTCTCTGCCTTGCGTCGTTACGTCATCATCTAACAGACCAACTAAACGCCACTCACCAGAACGCGACAGCTCACGCGCTAAGCCCGCCCCGACTTCACCAGCGCCAAGTACGATGACGGGTTTACCTTGTCCAATTAATCCGCCATATCGATAAAATTCTTTTACTGTGCGATAGGCTGCTCGTGAGCCACCCATCAACAAAAAGAGCAATATCGGTACGAGCAACAAAACGGAACGAGGAATAATAGGGTCGGGCTGCAACATGACAGCGCCTATCATCACCAGCAAAGCGCTGAGTATTACGGCTTTAGTAATGCGCAATAAGTCAGGCAGACTCGCAAAGACCCACATCCCACGGTACAGGCCAAACGCGCGAAACATCACTGCATAGATCGGCAACACCCAGATGAGTGCATGCCACGCGCCGTACCAGAAAACCTCAGGCAACGTCCCATTAAAACGAATCAAATAGGCGACTAACCAACTTACTGTGACTGCACCAAGATCAAATAAGAAAGCGGCCAAAGAAAAAACGGTATTTTTTATACTTTTCATAAATTGCGCTCTTCTTTGCTGCCCAAAGACAAAGGACTTTTCCGCCAACGACGATCAATGCTCCAACCTAACAAAATAAGTGCAGCGCCCCAACTAGCCAGTATCAAAATCTGCATCGACACCGGCAATGACAAGCCGATCAATGCCAACATCATGCTTAGCAGCATCAATCCATACCCAACAAGCGTCGTACGCTGATGGCTCCACCCCATTCTGATCATACGTTGATAATAATGTTCTCGATGCGCCAGCCAAACTCGTTCGCCACTCAAGAAACGCCGTAACAACGTCACAGAAGCATCAGCAATAAAAGGAGAAAACACGAGCGCAGGAAACCAGATCGGCCATACCCCCCAATGCCAACCGAGTAAACCAAGCGCACCAGCTAAATAGCCAAGTGTAATCGAGCCTACATCCCCGAGAAAAAGACGAGCATGCGGAAAATTGAATAGCAAGAATCCGAATGACGCACCAGCCAGCACCAAGCAAGCTAACGCCAATTCGGTTTGCGTTGAAGCGGCAGCAACGGCATAAGCCATAAAGCCAAATACGCTCATACCGCCTGCTAGCCCATTTGCGCCATCCATAAAATTGTATAAGTTGATCATCCATACACAAAAAATAGCTAGCCCGAGCATCCAGACTGTTAGCGTGAATGGGTAGACGATCAACAACAACGTAACCATCGCAACATGCGCGGCAAATCGATATTTAGCAGAGATATCCCATCGATCATCGCAATAGGAAACAACAGCAAGCAGCACCGTACCGATAGCAACCCATCTTAATGAGGGCGCCCAATACATCATGACGAACACCGCTATCGGCACAATACCTAAGCCACCCATGCGCGGCGTGATGTGGGTATGCAATGAACGTTGATTAGGGATATCCGTCGCTAATTTCCACGCCAAGCCAGTACGCAAAAGCGTATATAAAATTGCCACACTGGCTAAACAAGCCAACGCACCAGGTATCAGAGAATGGCAAACGAGAAGGTAAAAGGAAAGTTCCATCATCAGCACAGACTACGGTACATCATGCAAAAAATATATAAGAGCTCTCTATTTTTACTCACGCAAATGGTAAGAATTTAGCTATATCCCTTTTAGTCCAGTCTGATTGACGAGAGAGCCTGAGAAATGGGACGATAAGCACCCTTTAAGAGCCTGTTCATAATCTTTTAAAAAAGCGACTTAGAGGCTTGTATAAGCTCATGTTGGGGTTCCTTCGTCACCCCAACCTACGACTTTTCGGCAAATTTTGTAGGTTGGGGTGAGGTACGAACCCCAACGTGACGGCTAATAACCTCACAAAACACTCTTCTTTGAGATTATGAACAGGTTCTGAGAGCCGATTTTTATCGCAAAGAAAACTGAACGATGCAACTTAATCAAGCCCTTAGTTACTCCTTCCTCGACCTTAAGCAATCATTAAAAGCGACTCATCTATGGCTCACGCTTGGTTGGTACGACATTAAACAGCGCTATCGCCGTTCAATACTTGGCCCTTTCTGGCTGACGTTGAGTACAGGTGTATCGGTTGCCACACTCAGCTTTTTATGGTCAAAACTATTTAAAACCAATCTGCATGAATATTTGCCCTTCTTCGCTGTAGGGAGTGTGATTTGGGCTTATATTTCAGGACAGCTTAATGAAGCGTGCACGGGTTTTACTCAATTCACGCACATTATGAAGCAGGTTAATTTGCCGCTTTCTTCTTATCTGCTACGGCTGCTTGTGCGTAACTTTATTATTTTGTTGCACAATTTCGTCATCGCTTTGATTGTGATTACATTTGTCGGCGCAGGCTGGAAACCTATCGCTATTCTCGCGTTGCCAGGTCTTTTCCTGTTATCTCTTGCGTTATTTTTTATGTCTTTGACGATAGCGATTATTTGCACGCGCTATCGGGATACGCCGCCGATCATTCAAAACCTGATGACAATTTTGTTTTACTTCACCCCTATCTTATGGCAGCCTAAATATCTTCCACCTCAATACGCTTGGGTCAAAAATTACAATCCTTTTACGCATTTAATCGAGATAGTGCGCGCACCTTTGCTCGGCTCGCCACCTTCTATGCTTTCTTGGGAAGCCGCTTGCGGGGTTACGCTGATCGCGGCTTACATTGCAATCACCATGCTCGCTCGTTATCGCCATAAAGTCGCTTATTGGTTATGAGCAATAAATCATGGCTTACGCCGGCCGAATTCAATTTGTTTGAAACAGCAAATATTACTTTCTACCCAGCATGACTCAAGCACTTATTAAAGCAACCGATATCACGGTTGAATTTCCTATTTTTAATGCCTCTCACCGCTCCCTCAAGCAGAAAGTGTTACACGCGACAACGGGCGGCAGAATTGCTGGCGAAAATAGCCGACACGTTTCTATTACCGCTATTGAGCAAGCCTCTTTCTGTTTTCAACCTGGCAATCGAATTGGGCTCATAGGAGCAAATGGCGCTGGCAAAACCACTCTATTGCGCGTTATCTCAGGCGTCTACGCCCCTATTCGTGGTTCACTTGAAGTGTCTGGAAAAATTATTTCTTTGCTCGATATTTCGCTTGGCATGGAGGGGGAAGCAACGGGTTACGAAAATATCTTCTTGCGTGGCGTGATGATGGGCCTCCACCCTCGTGAGATAGAAGCCAAAATCGACGAGATAGCCGAATTTAGTGAGCTGGGCAATTATTTGAATATGCCGGTACGAACTTATTCAAGTGGTATGTCATTGCGCTTAGCTTTTGCGATTTCTACTTCAGTGCAAGCAGATATTTTATTGATGGACGAATGGCTCTCAGTCGGTGACGCAACCTTTAATGAAAAAGCGTCGCAACGACTTGATCAATTGATTAAAGACTCATCTATTTTGGTAATGGCTTCGCATTCAAAGCCATTACTTGAGAAAACCTGCAATCGTATTCTTTCTCTAGAACACGGTAAGATTTGTGAAATACCGATGGAAACATTCGAGAAAATGGGATTATGAATAAAGTTCGCGCAAAGCTCTTGCGTTTAATGCAAATTGCTTATCACCGCATGCCATTATCAAGATCACTCAAATGGCGCTTACGAGAAAGGCTGTCTCCATTACTCGAGGTTTTATTACAAGAACGCAACAAGAGTTTGTTAAGAGCCATCAAACTCTTGTTCAGTCCCCATAGTGAAGTAGCTGCAAGCACAGAAACAGCAGCAATCATATTTGAAGATACACTTAACCAGATCATCAAATACTTGGCTACTTTCGCTCAACAATCTGGTCCTATCAGTCATATCATCGCCCTGCCTTTTTTGAGCACAGGCGGAGCAGAAATGACCGCTATTAATTTTGCTAAAGCGATTCGCGAATTGCGCGATGACTGCACTGTTTTAATCATTATTGCAGATCGCTCAAATATAGATACTCGCCTTCCTTTAGATCAAGGTATTCACACCCTTGTTTTAAATGATTTTTTTGGGGATGCAGCAAGTTACGAAATCAAATCAAAAGCACTGCTGCAATTACTGCTAACCATTAAACCTCAAGCCTTTCACAATATTAATAGTGAAGTAGCATGGAAATTAATTATTGAGCATGGTGCTCGGCTGCGTCTTTGTATGCAGGTGGTGGCTAACATTTTTGCATTGCAATTTACCCAACACGACAAAAAGCTAATCGGTTACGCAGCTAATTTTTTGGTAGAAGGGCTACCGCAGCTGAATAGATTATTGACCGATAATCGCCGCTTTATCGATCAAGCTATTGAGAAATTCGATATAGCAGATGGCGACCAAGAAAAATTCCTCACTATCTACAATCCAGCTCGCAATGACGTTCTTACTTGCGCAAAAAGCGGTGAGGTCCAACGCGCTTATTTAGAAACAGCAACTTCCAATAGACGGTTAAAAATTCTGTGGGCAGGAAGGCTTGATGCCGAAAAGCGTGTCGATCTTTTACTAGAAATCGCTGATCTTTGTGAGTTTGCTGAATTTGATGTGTTTGGACAGACAGTCATCAATGATCAAGCAGCGTTATCTTTTGCTGATAACGTATCTTTTCATGGTCCCTTCATTTCTCCATCTGAATGGCTTGCCAACAGCCCTTATGATGCTTTTATTTTTACTTCACGTTGGGAGGGTCTCCCCAACATCCTAGTTGAAGTCGGCATGTTAGGTATACCGATCATAGCCCCCACAGTCGGCGGTGTAGGAGAACTGGTTACGTCATCAACAGGCTTTCCGCTGCCAGAGGATGCTTCTGCTAAAGAATATATCGATGCTTTGCGAGAAGTTCGAGAAAATCCTTCGGTCGCGTTAAATAAAGCATTGCAAATGGTAGACCTGATTAATAACCGCCACAATTGGCCAACATTTATTCAGTGTGTATCAGCCATTCCACACTATCTTCGCAAAACTGAGAAATAAGATTGTGACGCACGAATCATCTTTAACATTACCTCTAGTCTCTGTCGTTATCCCGTGTTTTAATCAAGCGAGCTATCTGATGGAGTCAGTTCTATCTGTTCAAGCTGCATATGCAGGCAATCTGGAAATTCTTGTGGTGAATGATGGCAGTACGCATCAGAACACGACTAGATATTTACATGAAATCAGCGAGTGCTTCTCCTCAGTGCGCATCATCCAACAAGTCAATGCTGGCTTATCTGCAGCACGGAACAAAGGGATTCAGGAGGCTCGGGGAGAATATATTCAACTACTCGATGCTGATGACTTGTTGCTGCCCCAGAAAATATCGCAGCAGATTGCGCATTTTCAAATGTGCGCAGACCTGGATATATCAATTTGCAATTTTTCTCTTAGTGATGAATGGCTAACGGATTTTTCTAAACAAGCTAATGGGCTTGCAGGGTTTGACTTCACCACTAATGATTTTTTATTCAAATGGGAGCGCGGCTTTGCGGTTCCTATTCACTGCGCCCTCTTTCACCGACGCGTCTTTGTTGATGTAAAGTTTGACGTCAAAGCTCGCGCAAAAGAAGATTGGCAATTCTGGTGCATGCTAGCTTTATTAAATCGAAAAATGGCATATATCCATTTCTCTGGCGCTATTTATCGGCAGCATTCGCAAAGTATGCGCCGTTCATACGTACGCATGGGACAAGCTTGGGTAGAAGCTACGGTGAAATTAAATGAGAAAGTTAATGCGACTCATCCGCTATTCTTCGATTCAGCAATGTCTTGGTTTACTCAGTTTTACAAAACTCATCCAGAATATTTAGCGGAAATTTGTGCTCTCGGAGCACCTACTAACACGCCCAATTTTTTCAAACCGAAATTGGATAGATCAAAGCCCTTGCAGTTGATGCAAGAGTCAATTACTAGCAAATTACAAGGCTTTCCATCATTAAATGCCCCACCCCTCATCACAGTCATTATTCCTGTTTTTAACCATTATGAATTTCTCGAAGAGTGCCTGTCTTCTTTAGCAGCGCAGGGTTCAACTGCTTTCGAAGTAATTTGTGTAGAAGATTATTCTACTGATGAGCGAGTACGCCAACTGATGTCCCATTTGTCAGGCAAATTTAAAAACCTGCATATCATTACACATCAAAAAAATACTGGCATTTTATTAAGTCAAGATGAAGCTATTGCTCGAGCGACGGGTCAATTTATTATTTTTCTTGATTGTGACGATGCTCTCGTTGAAGGCGCTTTAAAAAGCATAAGCGAAGAGATTAATACTCATCCTGAAGTCGATTATTTCTTTTCAGATCGGCTTGATATATCTGATTCAGGCTCTGTCATCAGAAAAGTCAACTACGGCGGTTACGACGATATTACGCCATCCGATAACATTCGAGATGATCTTTTAGATGGTATGGTCGCATCACATCTTAAGGCTATTCGCCGCACAACCTATTTACAAATTGGCGCAGGAAATCTGCGCTTTGATGGAATCCAAGACTGGGAAATTGCATTAAAAATAGCAGATCACGGCGGCATCTTTAAATATATCCCCCAAGTCCTTTATAGGCACCGCATTCACTCCAAATCAGTCACACATTCAAGCCGTGTATCCCAGTTACGCAAAACAAATAATTTGCGGCGTTATTTTTTAGAAAAATGGTTGCGCCTACCCGCGCAAAATAACTTATATAAGACTGGCTTAGAAGAGACGGTTTTATATACAGATTTAGAACTAATAACCCCCAAAAAACTGAGAGAGAAATGGCGTCTTGGAAAAAGGTGCGTGCTACGCTTAGCGGATAAGCCCAGTGTCGGTATGCTTAATTTTATAAGGGAATTTAATTCTTATTTCGACCTGATTGAGTATTCTAGGCCAGAAACCTTTGCTTCATTGATTGGCTATGTATGGTCTAGCTCAATTCTTTCACGCATCCCCTCTCAAAAGCTAGCACAAGCAATTTAAAATTCGTTACCACATCTGCGCTTAAAGCGATTAATTGCTCTCAATTTATCCATTCTGCAATAAACCCCACGCTTATTCTCAACTTAAACATCAGCCAAAACGATTAAAAAATTTAAAGGCCGATGTACAAAAAACAAAAATATGACGCCATCCTTTGCGCGCGGCACCGCCGCCTAAGGGCGAAGCTACCGCGGGCGAGTTGAGTTCAGCCTGCATTCACTATCGTTCTTTATGCGACTACGCTCTGGGAAAATAGATCAAATGGATAAATGTTTTTAGTTTAGCTTTAGGCGATAACTAGCTGAGTACTAGAGATTTTCGCCCATACAAAGAAAATCAATATTCAGGCTATTTACCGATTTGAGATTGCAACTATTTCTAATAGCTTTAGAGCATTAATTTTTTCATAGTTTTTACATAAAAAAGAAGTGACTCACAAAACTTAGAGTATTCAATAATCATTACACTTTTTATGGAAATTAATGAAATGACTCAACCTCCACATTCGTTATCTTCACAGATTAGTATAGAAAATTTTCAAAAACATCAAAATAACAAGTAAAATTTAATCAAAATTAAAGCCATTGACACCACCGATCAAGAATTTTATTTTTAAGGCAAATTAATTCAATGAGCATTTTATTCATAAAAAAATAAATCGCCGCCTGCTGTATAAAAATATATGACAGCTATCTTAAATTTATCAACAATTTTAGGGAGCCCTATATGAAAATTCAATCTATACAAAAATTATTTAATAGATATACTTTTCAGCAAAGTGAAAATAAAATTACTGAGGAAATAAAAATAGACCAAGAAGAATTTTTTATAAGACAACAAGATTCTCAACAAGGGCATAAAACGACTTATAAAATTTTTCAAATAATTAATCAGTCTAAGCCAAATTTAGCTTTCTTAATGAGTGCACTCTCTTTACTATTTGCCCTGCATGCCATAAGGAAGGAAAATAGGCAAAGCGTAGAAATAGCACAGCTAAGAAATAAAATCGACAAATATGAAAATCATAATTATTTAAAACATGAAAATTCACTTGCGGCACATATTGAAAATAAATTTATTCCAGGCCTTGTAGAAATAGTATCGAATACAACATTAGAGGTTGATGCATTAGATAAACTTATTGTTTTCAAGGCATCAAATTCGCATATAAAACTCCCCCCCCTTAACTCCCTACTGACGGGTGTAACTTTTAAATTCTTCGGTATCTTCCCCCCCGAAAATCCTTGCTTTATTGAAGTTATGGAGGACAGTAAGGATATTCTACAATTTGGAAATAAGCATGAAAAACGATCCATACCCATTAATTCTGGACAATATTTAGAGCTATTTGCTGATACAAAAAATAACTTTTGGTACCCAATTAATCGGAATATCGGTTTGGAGCTGACTTCTGATTTTGCAGGTGGGTTTTCTAAAGATACTGGCTGGCAAAAACTCCCGGGTGGTCTATTGATGCAGTGGGGGCATGCTGTTTCTAACAAGCAGGGTATGATAGATATCATCTTTCCAGTGGCATTCAACGATAAGGATTCTATAACTATCCAAGCAACGCACCTTGGCGCAGGACCAGTATTTACCCTCCAACTTATGATTCCACCAAGCACAACAGGCGCTAAATTACGTGTATACAATACTGTAGCCCAAGCTGATGCAGGATGGCATGCAAGATGGCTAGCTATAGGGCACTGATCTCTGCAGGTAGACCTGTTCCATTATTTTTAGTGGAGTGCCCCAATTTTTAAACCATCTATCCCAAACGCCAGCCGAAACGATTAAAAAATTTAAAGGCCGAAGTGCAAAAGAGAAAGATATGGCGCCACCCTTTGCGGGCGGCACCACCACCTAAGTGAACGATGCGCACGGAAGGGACGTAGGCATTTTTTGTGATGGATCTGGCTCTTAGGCTGAGGTCATTATCTTCAAAATAAAGAAAATAACGAGGATCAAATCCTTTCAGTTGTTTTAGCAAAGCTGTGCGAAACAGCATAAAACAGCCGCTGACCATCGGTAAATCGTAAGCCACTTCAGCATCATTGATTACATCATGCATTTCATAATGCGCAAGTCTTTGCTTAAAACGATCGCGCAAACTCGCTGGTGCAAAGCCACGCAGAAAGAGATCAAAAAGAGTGGGATAGCGTCGACACAGATACTGCATATTGCCGTGTTGATCTAACGTCTGCGGAGCAAGTAGGCCAATTGATAGATGTTTTTTTAAGAAATCTAGCGCATTCACCAATGCCATCCGCTCCATCATCACATCTGGATTGAGAATCAGATGATAGTGGTGTTTTGTCCGCTGTATCGCTAGGTTATGGCCTCTACCATAACCAATGTTTCCCTGGCCTTCGATGACTTCAAATATCACTTCTGCTGGCACCCATTGCATGCAGCGTGCTTTATCCGAGGAGGTAAAGGGCGAGGGATTGTTGTTCACCAAAAAGAGCGTTGGATAAATGCTATCGTCGTATTCACGTAAAGCGCACAACGCATCAGCAAGGTGCTTCAGCGTTGCTTCCAATACATTTGTTGTGGAGTCAAAAAAGACGATTGAAATAGATAACAACTTATTGCTCTCAATGATTGCGCAAGAACAGATTCCAATAAGGCGCGCCATGGGAAGACAGGACAACTCGTGCTGGTCACGAAGTTACAATTGATTATCTGCAGCTCCTGATTTATTCAGCGCTTCTCTAACATTTCAGCTAATGTTAACTGCACCACCTCACGCCAATCTGGCGCATGCAAATTGAAGCGTTCGATCAATTTTGAACGCGCTAGGCTAACTTTCTGTGGTCGCTGTGTAGCACTCGCGTAGGCACTCGTTGAGATAGGTTGTACCGCTGTAACTTTAAGCGCGTTCTCCGGCAGCAGTGCCCGAGCGCTTTGAATAATGGTCTGCGCAAAATCATGCCAACTGGTTAAACCCGCGGCGGTTAAATTAAAAATGCTGCTAGTAAAACGGCCAGCCTGTCGCTCAGTCATCGCTTGCCGGATAATATGCGCGGTCATGTCGGCAATCATCCGAGCGTTAGTCGGTGTCCCTATTTGGTCATCGACTACCTGGAGGGTTTCGCGCTCAGCGGCCAGGCGCAACATCGTACGCAAAAAATTCTTGCCACGATTCGCATAAACCCAGCTGGTACGGAAAATTAACCAATCTCCCCCCGCTGCTTGAATCGCTCGCTCGCCAGCTAATTTGCTACGTCCATAAGCGTTAACCGGTGCAGGTTCATCCGCTTCGGTATATTCGCCAGGCTTAGTGCCATCAAACACATAATCGGTCGAATAGTGAATCAATAAAAGGTGTCGGCGTTGGGCCACCTGTGCCAACGCAGCGACGGCTTCTCCATTAATACAGGTGGCAAGCTCTTCTTCGTATTCTGCTTGATCGACTGCCGTGTAAGCAGCGGCGTTAACGATAACATCTGGGCAAATTTTCTCAATCAGACTAATCAGAGATTGCGGCCGAGAAAAATCGGCTTCTCTGCGATCGCAGCCAATCACCTCACCCAATACAGCAAGGCTACGCATAAGCTCCCAGCCAACTTGCCCATTCTTACCTGTTACGAGAATTCTCATAATGCTTCAGCATCAGCTAACGTGCTGGCTTGCCGATCTTTTTGGGCAAGCAACGGCTCGGTATGCAGCGGCCACTCGATACCAATGGTCGAGTCATTCCATAAAATGCTGCGCTCATACTCTGGATACCAATAGTCTGTCGTTTTATATAAAAACTCTGCCGTTTCAGACAACACTAAAAAGCCATGCGCAAAGCCTTCGGGGATCCACAATTGACGCTTGTTTTCTGCCGATAGATGCACACCAATCCATTGGCCGAAATTAGGCGAGTTTTTGCGGATATCGACCGCGACATCAAATATCTCACCCACGATCACCCGCACTAATTTACCCTGTGGGCGCTGAATTTGATAATGCAACCCCCGCAATACATGCTTGACCGAATGCGAGTGGTTATCTTGCACAAACTGCACATCCGCTTCGATCGCTTGATTAAATTCACGCTGGTTGAAACTCTCAAAGAAAAAACCGCGCGCGTCTGCAAAAACCTGAGGTTCAATAATTTTGACTTCAGGCAATGCAGTGGGCGTTATCTGCTTAATCATGCGACTTGTTCCACCAAAAGATTTTGCAAATATTTTCCGTAATCATTTTTGAGAAGTGGCGCGGCTAATCGTTGCAACTGTTCGCCATCGATCCAGCCTTGCCGATAAGCAATTTCTTCAGGACAAGCGATCATGAATCCTTGGCGTTTTTGTAACGCGGCAACAAAAACGGTAGCTTCAACTAATGCTTCTGGGGTGCCTGTATCCAGCCAAGCGCAGCCACGTCCCATTAACTCTACCGTGAGTTGTCCTTGCTTAAGGTAGCGTAAATTAATGTCGGTGATCTCCAATTCGCCACGTGCCGAAGGCTTAAGATCAGCCGCGATATCGCATACTTGCGAGTCATAGAAGTAAAGTCCGGTTACCGCATAGTGAGAACGAGGTTTAGCCGGCTTTTCTTCAATCGATACAGCACGAAAAGAAGGATCAAATTCAACGACCCCATAACGCTCCGGATCTTGCACATGGTATGCAAATACCGTTGCGCCAGCGTCGCGCTGCTTTGCTTCTTTGAGTTGCTGAGCAAGATTGTGCCCGTGAAAAATATTGTCACCTAACACCAACGACACAGGCTGGTGATTAATAAAATCACGTCCAATTAGAAAAGCTTGTGCCAGCCCATCCGGTGAAGGTTGTGCGGCATACTGAAGATTCATCCCCCACTGACTGCCATCGCCAAGCATCGATTGGAAGCGAGGCATATCGTGCGGGGTCGTGATAATTAAGATATCTCTAATATCAGCTGTCATTAACGTTGACATTGGGTAATAGATCATCGGCTTGTCATAGACTGGCAATAGCTGTTTCGATACCGCTTGGGTAGCAGGATACAGTCGCGTGCCTTTGCCGCCAGCGAGAATGATGCCTTTATATGTCATCAGTTAACTCCATAGTATTCATTCTCTGGGTGCTATCCATTATTGTTCGCGCCATGCACCTCTGCCCAGCGACGATAATCACCGGATGTAATTTCTTGTATCCATTGTTCCTGATCAAGATACCAAAGCAATGTTTTGGCAAGGCCTGTTTCAAACGTTTCTGTTGGCTGCCAACCTAATTCACGCTTAATCTTTGTGGCATCAATCGCATAGCGACGATCATGTCCTAAGCGATCTTTGACTAATACAACTTGCTCTGCATATGAACCAGAAGCTTTCGGTTTTATTTGATCAAGCAGTGCACATATCATGCGCACGACCTCTAAGTTTGTTTTTTGATTATCGCCACCAATATTGTAGGTATCCCCACAACGGCCATGCGCTAATACTTGCCGAATGGCTGAACAATGATCTTTGACATAGAGCCAGTCACGCACGTTTTGTCCATCGCCATAAATGGGCAAAGGCCGACCTGCTAGTGCATTGGTAATCATCAGCGGTATTAATTTTTCAGGAAATTGATACGGGCCATAATTATTTGAGCAATGTACCGTCAATGTTGGCAGGCCATAGGTATGATGATAGGCACGTACAAAATGGTCGGAACTTGCTTTAGCCGCCGAATAAGGACTATTTGGTGCGTACGGCGTCAACTCGGAAAAAGGTCGCTCATCGGCCTTAAGAGAACCGTATACTTCATCAGTTGAAATATGCAAAAAGCGAAACGCAGCTTGCTCTGCTTGCGCCAGATTTTGCCAGTAAGCACGGGCGGCTTCGAGCAACGTAAAAGTACCAACGACATTGGTTTGCACAAAATCGGTTGGCGCTTCGATTGAGCGATCAACATGGCTTTCTGCCGCAAAATGAATCACTGCGCGCGGCTTATGCTGAATAAATAGCTTATCCAACGCAGCACGATCATTAATATCCATACAGGCAAAAATATGCCGTTCATCCTGCTGCAAAGTGCGTAGATTATTAAAATTTCCTGCGTAAGTTAGCTTATCCACATTCACCACGCATTCTTGCGAATTCGCTAACCATTCAAGCAAGAAATTAGCGCCGATAAAGCCAGCCCCACCTGTCACTAAAAGCATATTTTTCTCTTTCGTTTAACCGTTTATTTGGTGCCTAGCCATAGCGCAAGGACCGGGAAAATCTGCTCAGACACGCCCTAATAAGCAGCGCATTATAAAAAGTCAGCATGTCCTAACAGTAGAGCCAAACCTCTTAAAGCTTCTTGACTATTTTCTTAAATCTCAATTACTAAAAAAGTATACGGAGCACCAAAGAAGCTAAATAAATCAGGAAAAAAGAATAGCACGGCTAAATAGCAGAAAAATTAAGTAAGTGCGGCAATATGGAACAAATCGGTACGCCTCATCGACTACAATCTTCCAGCTAAAAAACCTCTGCAAGACTCCAATCGCAACACTTGTGTTTACTCCAGCGCATTCATACAGCAAGGAAACATGCGTTGCCATTAGGGTTTTGCAGGAGTTTCCTAACTTGGACCCAAATCTTAAAACCCCATGCACCTACCTCAGCAAACTGATGATTCAGCCCGAATTCCACTGGCTATCGGTGACGTACAAGGTTGTCGCAGTGCTTTGCAATATTTACTCGCTAAAGCTAATCCTGCTGCGCACACCCCTATTTGGTTTACTGGCGATTTAATTAATCGCGGCACTGATTCGCTCGGGACGTTGCGTGATGTGATCAGCCTGGCAGAAAGAGTGGTTACTGTACTAGGCAACCATGAGTTGCACTTACTAGGCATTGCCGCTGGCGTACGGCAAGCCCATGCAGGAGATACACTTAGCGAAATTCTCGAGGCACCGGATGCGGTTGAACTCATCGATTGGATTAGACATCAGCCCCTTGCGCATTATGCAAATGGCATGCTGCTTGTACACGCGGGCGTTTTACCGCAGTGGGATCTTAATCAAACATTAGCACTAGCCAGGGAACTTGAAGCGGCGTTACGCGCGCCTAATTGGAAAACGCATATCCGACATTTGTTTGGCCCTCAGCCAGAGCATTGGCACGATGCACTTCGTGGTTATGAGCGCTTGCGGATGATTGCTAACGTTTTCACGCGCATTCGTTTTTGCCGTGCAGATGGTAGCTTAGAGCTCGGTACAAAAAGCGGCCCTGAAAACGCACCCACCCATTTAACGCCTTGGTTTGACGTACCAGGTCGGCGCACCTGTGACACAACTATTGTGTTTGGTCATTGGGCCGCACTTGGCCTGATGTTGCGTGACAATTTATGTGGACTCGATAGTGGTTGTGTGTGGGGCAAACAGTTAAGTGCGGTGTCGCTCCATGCTGACCCAACAAAGCGCAGGGTAACGCAGGTAGATTGTCCACAAGCCACCCCTGCCTCCTGATAACTGCAACCGCTAAGAATTCTCTGTTTTTCGAGCGAAGATACGTTAATCCTTGCCTAGCGCCTATAAAATAGTCTATCGCGCTGCTTGAATTGTTCTGTATGAGCTCTTAATCTGCATCATTTCTCGCATGCCTATTTGTGCCATAGATAGAACAAAACAAGCACCATAGATATGTTAGGCCTCTTCAATCGCCCTTTTCTCTCTTTTAATTTAACGCGTTACACTCAACAAACAGAGGCCTCCCACGCTGCTGTGCCTAATAACGATCAGTCATCCCCTACGCTTATTACGCTGCCTATTGTTGAAGACAAGTCACTGTGCGCTAGATTGAAGAGCAGCCTGCTAATAAAATTAGCGGAAAAAATTCTCGCGCTATCTAATCGTGGATTACAAGCAAATACCCTTGATATCGCCACCAAACTTAAGAGCCGCAAGTTTTATGTTGATTTTGCCTGGTCAAAGCTAACGGAACTGAGAGAAAAATTTTTAGCAGGTGCCAGCCAGGAACAACAACCGATTGATCCGCTGACGCACCATATCAGTAAGCTACCAGTAGAAATCCAGGAAATGATTTGGCAGCAGGCAGACATTCGTCCTTTATATTGGCAAGCGCATACGATTCCTACTTATCAAAATAAACCGGCTTATTTTCTGCGCAACGAAAATGGTCAACTTGTGTTAGATGATCATCATCAAGCGATACATGATCCACGTTATCGACTTCATTTGTTGACTCGCGGTGATATTCCGCGCGAATATCAGCTAAAAATACTTGCCTACGATCCTCAGTTTCGTCAGATCTTTTGCGATTCTCGATCTCGCAACAATTTGCTTGCGCAATTTCATACCCTCTTCTGCGACGCTCAATTCCGTATAGATTTACTCGCCCAACTTACGCAAAAACCGTTTGCACAGATCGCTATCGATATCAACATACAACAATGTGCATTACTTTTATTTTTTCTGCGCACAACGGAAGAAGTCGCGCTAGAAGAATACCTCTACATCATTGATATATTTGAGCGTTATCTCGCTCAGGCGCAACCTGAAATAGTGGGACAAGCGCTTGTGGAATTAATTCAGTATCTGCCCTGCATTCCGCACTTCGATGCCCTGCAATTACGGGCTATAAAATTAGTTAGAAAACTCTCGCTCGAATCTGATGGACAAGCCAAGCCGATTTGGGTTGGCGCCGTGTGCGCAAATTTGGTTCTCGCTCAAAATACCAGTACCTTGGCTGTGCAGGCTCTTCTATTGAGCAGACTACATGTAACGCAGCATAGGGAGCAGATGATTGAATACCTACACGGATTAGTTCAGCACCTGGAAGAAAATAATGCGCAAAATACCGAGCTAATTCTTTTGGCTCATCTACGCAATTACCCCCTGTTAAAAAAAGAGCACTCTCGCCTGCAGAGGCAAATTTCAGATATCGTAAAGAGCAATCTATCGAAGATAACAAAAGAGCTGCAGCGTACTATCCGAACCTTCCAAGCCGCCCCTCAGCAAAAGTTGATTAGCCTGGGCAACATACTGGTGCTACAAGCCTTTCTTGATAAAACGCAAAGAGCCAACGTATCAAACATAATAAAGACGAATATGAGGTACTTCCCTAAAGAGCTATGGACGCCGCTCTTTCTCTTTTCAAGTCGGCCGCAGCTACAGGCTAATTAGTTCGTGCTGAATAAATAGTTTTGCGCCTCAATTTACGCTAAAAACGCAAAGCGGCATTCCCTGTAGGACAACATAAAAAGGATAAAAGTAAGAGGTAAAAAAGCCTGAGCTTTCTGAGGATCATGCGCAGGTTATGGCCAGCACCACAAAGCACGGCATGGATGGCATCACCTAGCGCACCCTTGAGCCAATTGCGCCCCATTTTGCCATCTGCTTTCATCTGCCCAATGGTCGGCTCAATGGCACTGCGCCGCTTGATGATTGGACGTAGCGTACGCATGATCCTTCGGCGTAAGCCAGCGTGATAAATTTTTACCCCGGCAATCTTCACGCCTCGGTAACCCCGGTCTACCATGGCCACCTCTGGCGCCACCTCACTCAAGATCGCTGCATGTTCTAGTGCTTCAGCCAATGTATGGCCATCGTAAGGGCAATCGGATTAAGTCGCAGTTTTAGCTTAATTCGTAGCCATTTCATTTTATCCATTCAAGTTTTTTACGGTTAAGGTGAAAAGGTTAACTCAGGTCGTGAACCTATAGGAAGTTAAGAATTTTCCGAAGAGACTTCAGAGTTATGCATTTCTGTCAGCTTTTCCTAAAAAGGTTTGCGCAAAGAGGATAAATTATGCGTAGCTCGGTTTTGCCTTATAGCCCGACCTATTTATATGCACGTAATCCGCTCTGTTTAAAAGCAACAGGTTCTCAGGCAAGTTCTTTGTTGCCTGAGAACGGGTTTAACGATTTAGGCGTAGGTCGAGACGTTGACGAACCTATAACTAGGCCAGGCTTTCGTAGAGATTTTTTAGGCGCTTTTATCCCGCATACTCAGCAAGATTTATTAAGGCTTAAAGCACCGGGAGAAAAGCAAGAAGACCCCTTTTTAAATTACTTAGCCGAGCATAGCAGCAAACAGCATAAGAGCCTCACGGCTTGTTATTTAACGCTTCATCGTCACTTGCCGAAAACGTTGGCGTTACCCGACGCCCCTTCAACACAAGAGGTTGAAGGGGCTTTTACCGTTGTTGCGCCTGAAGACCCCATCATTGGGGTGCTCAGGGAGATGGGAGCTAAGTTAGATAAACTGTTTAAAGAGCAGCTTTATACTAAAAATAATTTATCGCTAGAAAATGAAGATGATGCACTAAAACGTAAAAATAATGAGTTTGCCTTATACCTAGAGGCGAAAAAACTTATTAGAAATCTATGTACGGCTTATCAAAGAAGACAAAAACAAGGAAATGATTTTCCTGATGAGGCGTGTAAGCAGGCGTTTGCAGAAGGTAGAGCATCGACCTACCGACACGGGCTTTCTACGGATCGTGCCATTGAAGTTTTAAATGACACAACTTCAGAGGAAGGCGAGCAGGCAGAGAGCCCAGCTGCTACCTCTCCACCATTAGTGAATGACACGGGTGATAGTCAGCAGGTGTCAGTCATCACGTTTAAAGAAGCGATTGAAAGTTTAAGAAGCTTTATTGATGAAGAGAAAAATAAAAAAATTAAGTTAGATGAAATCACTGAAAAAAACCCACTCAGAGATTTCAATCATTTAGTGAATGAAACGGGCGGTTCGGAGTGGTCTATTAGAATTGCGCTGGCCGCTGGCGGTGCTGTAGGGGCCGCCCTTGCAGGAACTGTCTACTTTATATTAAAGTGCTGGAACTTTTCAGAAAAGCGGCAATTAGATTTTCAGAATGCTTTTAGAAAAACGTTAAAAAACGATTTAGAGCAAGCATTAAAACTATTAGCTTCAGAGGTTGATATGGACCCACGGGGGGTTAACAATAATAGGCAAGATAATCAATATCTAAGAGTTGACCCGAACCTAGCTTATGTGACAGGACAGGTTGCTGGCTCTCTGGGCACGCTTTCCGATAGCAGTGTTGCACAAACCGCCGTTCTTAGCGAAGTGCTTGATGAATTAAAAGCGGTGAGAAAAGATCAGACCAGACTAGAGCAACGGTTTAATTCAGCAGTAAGACAAATAGGGCTACAGAGCAACAGCTCAAGTACTTCTTTAAATTCAAATGCTTCTTTAGCCTCCGTTCCTGAAAGCCTGGCCATTGGGCAACGGCAATTCGTCTCACCTAAGACTAGTAGTCCTACAATGCCACAGGAAAGCTTCCCCTCCGCCTCTGCGACAGAAGAGCCGCGTAGACCTTCTACGCCGGAGCTTGAAGAACTTAAAGATCGAATTACTACTCTTGAAAGGACAATTATCGAAGAGAGAGAGCTTTCTAAGCAGGAAAGGAAAGCTATTTTGGAAAGAGCTAAACAAGAAAAGGCAGAATTGATTGCTCTGCTTGAACAGAGAGAAGCAGCAGCTAAGGCTCGTGAAGAAAGGTTAGCGGCACAGCAACAAGAGCAGCTTAATATGATATTAGCTGCTCTTAATAAGGGCCAAGCAAACTAAATCTTCCTTCCGGTTCAGGCTAAAAAAGCTCTTTAAAGCATCCCTGTAAGTTGAATAGCATTCAAGTTTTCAGAGACGCTTTAAAGGGCTTTTTCTTTGTTATACCCGTGCTGCATCCTCATCCCCGCTCGCGGCATATGTGCTGCGAACGCCCCAAGCATAAAAAATCAACGATAAGATTAATACAGTGAATATATCCTCCCTAAGGGAATCATATCTCTGCGCTACCGTAATAAGACACCAGTGCCATGACAGGCAAGTAAGTCATTAACCATCCTGCATTCTTGATTACTTCGCCTCACTGGTAATTGGCTTGGTTATCTAGCCTGATGCTAGAAGTAGAGCAGCAGTACAAAAATATCGGTAACGAAATAACTCTCGGGTGCTTGCTACAGGTGCCTTAGGTCCCATCTATCACTCGTTTAATTTGCAGGATTTCGTCACTCTATAGGCCTATTGCTTGCAATTCTTGCAAGCCTTCTTTTGTGGCGTGCCTTGCTATCATGCGGATTACTGAGTTGTTCAGGGTCGCCCAATTAAGTCACCGGTACACATACTGATGGCACCCTGATCGAGAGCTTCTCTAAAATAACCTACAACTCTCCCCGCTTATCGTACTTGTTGTACTGTCTGTGCGGAGGTTTGGCGTCGCAAATCGTGTGAGAAATGCTCTGACGCTTTCACTACGCAGTAAAAACCACTCGCCCTGCTATCATCGTCATACGGACTCGTGCAGGCAATTCATAGCCGACAAATGGGGTGTTACGTCCTTGACTAATTAACGTATCTGGCTTGACAAGCCAGTCCGCTTCAGGATCAAACAAAACTAGATCAGCTGGCGCCCCCACTGCTAAAGCGCCAGCTGGTAAACCAAGGACGCGCGCTGGTGAGCTAGTGACCTTAGCCAGCGCAGCGGACAAGTCTTGTTTCGTTTGCTGCGCCCACCTGACGGTTAACGACAATAACAGTTCGAGCCCCGTCGCTCCGGCCGATGCTTCACTAAAAGGTAGAAGCTTTTCATCATCATCAAGCGGCGTGTGATCTGAGCAAATGGCGTCAATCGTGCCGTCGATCAGTGCTTCACTTAGTGCGGCACGGTCGCGTTGGCTACGTAATGGAGGATCAAAACGGCACTGCGGATTAAAGTAACCAATATCAACGTCGGTTAAATGCAGATGATGCACGCCAACATCACAGGTAAGCGGCAACCCTTCTTGTTTTGCAGCACGCACCAAAGCTACGCCCGCTGCGCTCGATAGGCGCGCTAAATGCACACGTGCGCCGGTCTCACGCATCAGTTCAAAAATCGTATGGAGCGCAATCGTTTCCGCTGCAACGGGTATATCAGGCAAACCTAAACGTGAGGCAACTGCACCGCGCGCGGCTACGCCCTGCTTAGCAAGATGCATATCTTGTGGACGTAGCCAAACCTGATAGCCATAGGTTGCTGCGTACTGCAAAGCATTCCACAGCACTTGGGTGTCGAGGAGCGGCATATGCGCTTGTGAGAAGCCAACACAGCCAGCCTCAGTCAGTTCGACCATCTCCGTTAGATTGCTGCCTTTTAAACCAACGGTCAGCGCACCTAATGGATAAACTTGCGCTTGGTTTAAATTACGGGCGCGAAACTTCAGCATCTCGACCAGCGCTGGCTCATCTAGCGGTGGGTCAGTGTCAGGCGGGCAAACCAAGCTCGTCACGCCACCTGCTAGCGCAGCTGCCATCTCTGCCTCAAGCGTCGTTTTGTATTCATAGCCTGGTTCACGCAAACGCACTGATAGATCGATCAAACCAGGAATAAGCACTTGCCCATGGGCCTCAATAACTTGATCGATATGAAAATTCAGAGGCGCAATACCGACACCAGCAATTTTGCCTTCAGCAATAAATAGATCAGCCTGCTTATCCATATGGGTTGCAGGGTCTATTACACGAGCACCTTTAATATGTAGATTCATGCTCGCTCCTTAATCTCGATTAGCTGCAACAATACTCATCACGGCCATACGTACCGCAATGCCAAACGTGACTTGCGGTAAGATCACCGACTGTGGGCCATCGGCTACACACGATTCAATCTCAATACCGCGATTCATTGGTCCCGGATGCATCACTATCGCATCTGGTTTAGCCCCAGCAAGGCGCTCAACCGTTAAGCCCCAGCTTTTAAAATACTCGTGTGCTGAAGGTAGCAACGCGCCGCTCATTCTTTCTTTTTGCAGCCGCAAGATAGTAATCACATCGACATCTTTTAGCCCTGCTTCCATGTTATGAAACACCTGCACGCCAAGCTGCTCAAGTTCTGCTGGCAGCAAGGTTTGTGGACCAATAACACGGATTTCAGGCACACCCAGTGTCGTCATGGCGTGAATCACAGAGCGTGCTACACGTGAATGCAAGATATCCCCGACGATTGCGACCCTCAGCTGGGTGAAATCACGCTTGTAATGACGAATCGTATACATGTCCAGCAGCGCCTGTGTCGGATGTGCATGGCGACCATCACCGGCGTTGATTACATGCACATGCGGTGGACAATGCTGCGCGACCAGATAAGGCGCACCACTCGCACTATGGCGCACAATAAACATATCGGCTTGCATCGCACAAAGATTATTAATCGTATCGAGCAACGATTCGCCTTTGTTGGTTGATGAAGCTTGAATATTTAGATTCAGTACATCGGCAGAAAGTCGTTTAGCAGCAATTTCAAAGGTGGTGCGGGTACGAGTTGAATTTTCGAAAAATAAATTGAAAACCGTTTTGCCACGCAACAGCGGAACTTTTTTAACTTCGCTATCAGCCATGCTGACAAATTGTTCAGCCGTATCAAGAATCTGCACAATAATGTCGCGCGGCAAACCTTCGGTTGTAAGCAGATGCTTAAGTTCGCCATTTTTAGTAAGCTGCAAGGGATTTTTCATTAGATGGGACTGGAGCGGTTATTTATCTGGAGAAGCGTTGCATCAATGGTTGACTGATGCGCAGATCAACGCCATCAAATGTTTAGATGGTCTGACAAACAGGTTCTAAATGCAGATTGCACGGATTTTATCGAACACAATTCGGCTCATCAAAGAATTGTTGCAGAATAATGCGAGCGGCTTCTGCATCTCGTGCATGATTAGATTGATTAGCATCGGCAGCAACCGATGAATAACGTTCATCCACCCAAACCACGGGCAATTCAAAACGTTCATTCAATTGCGTGCCAAAGCGCTTTGCTTGCTGCGTCATATGATGGGGTTTGCCATCTGGATAGTAAGGTATCCCGACGACTAACATGTCAGGCTGCCATTCTTTAATTAGCGCGCCCACCGCCTCAAAGCGATACACACGATTACGGTTTGCCAATACCGTTAAAGCCTGCGCCGAACGCATCAGCGTGCTGCCAAGCGCGACACCAATGCGTTTTTCTCCATAATCAAAAGCCAACAACATGGCTGCACTTTGCATAAGCTTTTACACGCTAAGGAGCAGAGACATCCAATCTCTTGTTAATTACCTTACTCTCACCAAGAGCTTTACGTTAAATAGCAGACTTCTAAATACTCAGCTTTAGAACCTGTCTAGAGTTTTCTAGTGCCCTTGCGCCGCCGCAGACAGTACAACTGGTACAGCAAGGGGGCGCAAAGTCTAAACCACTCTTCTAAGAAACAAATTCCAACCCGTTGATTTATAAAAGGAAGTTGATTTATTTTTGAGAGGTTGGCACGAGTTGGAAGCCAAGTTTTTCAGCCCGTTTTGCCAGGTTATGTAATGCTCGCTGTTGATAGCACTGTTCATAATAATCTTGACCTTGATCGACATACGTAGCCCCTTTAGTCAACATAGCGTAGATAAGACGCGCGAGCTTATGAGCAGTGGCGGTAATCGCTTTGGGTCGATCCAGTCTGGCACATAAACGGCGATAGTACGCCCCAAGTGCAGACTGACTTCGCCGTAAGGCCGCTGCAGCCATTTTGAGTGCTTGTGTAGCCCGATTAGCTGTGCGTTTACAAGCGCTCGAGAGGACTCTCCCACCAGAAATTTTGGTACCTGGGCATAAGCCTAACCATGAGGTAAAGTGCTTGGCACTTTTGAACCGAGATAAATCAGGGCCAATCTCTGAGATGACCTTCAATGCCGTCGTTGTATCAATCCCATTAATGCGGGTTAGATCAACGCCACACAAGTTAAATAAATAAGTGCGCAAATCAAATTTAGGCGCATTCTTTGGATGCTTGTTGCGAATAGAAGGGCCGGGCTCACCTACCTGAACTTGCATTTGCTTAAGCATGGCTTCGAGTTGAGCATCACATTCCCGGAGTTGTTCTTGATAAAAATCATACGAAGCGACTGCCTGCTTAAGTGCAAATAAGTGTTCAGCTCGCCAATTACCTCGTAAGGATTTAGCGATTTCTTCTTCACTTGCACGAATCCGGCCATGCTTGAGCTTGGCTAACTTAGCTGCGTTATGCTCTCCTGCTAAGACCGCTCGGATGATTTTTTGCCCTGTCTCACCCACAATATCGGAGATCACATTGCTTAACTGGATGTTCATCTGCGCCAGGGCTTTCTGCATGTGAAGAATATGCCGGCTTTGATAGCGCAGTAACGTATCTCGTTGCCGTGATAGGGAGCGTAATGCGCATATTTCATCTTTGGGCCGAAAGGCACCCGATAAAAGACCATAGCTCATTAACCGCTGTATCCACTGGCAATCCAACACATCGCTCTTACGCCCCGCCACATTCTTGACGTGTCTTGCATTGACCAAATAAACGGTAAAACCTCTCGACTCCAACAGTTCAAACAACGAGATCCAATATACCCCTGTTGATTCCATCGCCACGACTTCTATTCCACACGTTTTTAACCAATCTGCCATCGTCTCGAGATCTTCTGTAAAACTTTTGAATTCTCGTACAGGCTGTTCATCTCTATCCGCTGGAACAGCTACATAATGACTGGCTGAACCTACATCAATCCCTGCTGCATTCGGGTGCGTGATTTCTAATCCTGGTTCTCGCTTGCGTACGGCCATGATTTTCTCCATCATTGAGGGTGCCGCTCAGATTCGGGTACGTTGTCTTACTCACTCTTCTAAACGGGATATCCGATCACTCGGATTCACCAATGTGGCCAACGTCACCCAGGACCACGCTCTTACTCGGGCAATTTGCACCATTGATCGTTCGGTCTTCTTCTGAGCGGCATCCACTCTACTATGCTTGATCGCTAGTCATACGTTTCTTTTACAGGCATTGCGGCGCAAGGCGATTACCCCGCTCTTAACTAGAACTTGTTTAGGGTTTTCCTTGTGGCCTTGCGCCACCGCAGACAGTACAACTGGTACGGCAAGGCGGCGCAAGGCCGCCAGGGAAAGCCTAAACAAGTTCTCAAGCGTGACCTGCTTCGGCAGAGAGCATAGTAGGAGACACACCAAGCAGACCAAGCGCTGCGCTAAAACGCTGCTCAGGCGGTACGTCAAAGATAATACTCGTGTCGGCTGGCACAGTTAACCAACCATTGCGCGCAATTTCTTCTTCTAGCTGCCCGCCTCCCCACCCTGCATGGCCTAGCGTTAAGAGGAATTTACTTGGGCCTTTGCCTTGTGCTACGGCTTCTAGCACATCTTTTGAGGTCGTCATCGCTAAGCCGCCTGGCACCACCATTGACGATAGAAATTGATCGTCCGTGGGTTCATGTAATACGAAGCCCCGTTCAGTTTGCACGGGGCCGCCAAAATAAACCGGCGCTTGTGAAAGTGATTTAAGTTCAAACGTTAAATCAAGCCGCTTAAAAAGTGATTTCAAATCAAGATCAGTTGGCCGGTTGATCACCAATCCAAGCGCACCTCGCTCACTGTGCTCGCACAAATAAACTACGGTGCCAGAAAAAGTCCCATCGGCCATTTTCGGCATAGCAATTAAAAAGTGGTTGGTAAAGTCAATGCGCTCGGGAGTTTTGATCATAATTGGATGTTTACAAACTGTTTGCAGACTCAGAACCTATGCACGATCTCTAAACAAGATGCGATTAGAGATGAGTAATAAGCTTGTGAAGTTTCTTCTTCACTCCAACAAGCTTACCAATATTCTCTATTTGGCTCCTCTGAAGAACCCGCGGGCTCTTAGAAAGCGCTCTCTCAATAGTAAATAAATCTGCCGTCATAAGCGGTACGTTATGCTGCTGATTTAGCTTTCATTTATGCGTTCGATAAACTCAGCAAGCTGAATGCAATAATCTGTAGGCATCTCATCAGGCAAAATACCCGCTGAAAATTGCTTTAGCTGCTCTTCTAGCACTTCGTTACCTTCTTGCAAGAGAGCAGCGCTCGGCGCCTCAATCCGTTGCACGGCAATATATGCATAGCGCCGCCAGGCCAGGCCAAGCATATCAGCTAACCAAGATAGTTTAGCGAGACCAATTTGAGATGCCAATGTACTTAGCCAATAGGCCGACTCTGAGGCCTGTAACGCTAGTCCGGCCTGGGGAATATCGCTCTCTGTCACTGCGTTAGTGTATTTAATTAACGTAGTGATAGATAAATCAGCCATCGCTAAGAAATCTTCATGAGCACGCTGACTTAACGCTAAGGCACCCATTTGCGTAGGCTTACCACCGTCTGCATCATCGAGAAGTTGCATACCTTTTGCATAATCTGCAGCTTGCTCTTCATCAAGATCAATTTGTCGCCAAGCAACGCTCAGCCCATAATCGCGTAGCAGTTGTATATATTCGCCACTATTAGGCGTCGCGCCTTCTATCGCAAAGACACGCCACAATAAAGCAACACTAGCACGTACAGCTGATGAAGGGGCACACGCCACACCATTCACTGCCTCAATTTGCTTCATTTGCTCATTAAGAAGCAAATTGTAGCGCGCATAAAGTCGCTTCGCATCCTCATCATAAGCGCAACCCGCCTGCTTTTGTGCGCGTAGGCAAGCACTTGCCAAATGCCAGAAGCTGTACGGAGAGGGATGGGCTAATGCTGCTAAACATTCATTTAGCTCTTCTAAGGCGATCTCGGTTGACGGTGGTACTTGTTGGCTTGAGGTACGCAGCACGATCAGCAGCGCCTGCTCATAGCGTTCGCGTATTGCGCTGATGTCACCAGCTTTTAAGTCGGTACGTAACCATGCTTGGGGAATGAGACGATCAGCAAGTGCAAATTCGTCAAAAGAGATCATGGGCGAAGGCTCAGGATTAACGCTCGCAACTAAAAAACGATAATGCTCGATAAGCTGTGTTGAGCAAGCTAGCTCATTGAGATTGCGGCGACCTAACACTTCCGTGAAATCGATTAATGCAGAGTCGAAAGCGGCACGTTGCGTGTCATCGTCGGTAACAAGCGGCAACGCCATTAACAACGCTTGATTAAAGCGTGCAGCATGATCCCAGCCTGCAGCCCGCAGTGCCTGCTCGGCTTGTTCGAGCAGGCTGCTCAAATCAGCAAGGTCAAGCTTAGCGCATGCCGCTTTGAGTGCTTGCTCGGCTTCTAACACAGCACCCTTGCGCAAATTGAAAAGAGTTTGAATAGGCACGGATTGAGGTTTAAACAAAATTTCTTAAGGGAGGGCTAAGGAAGCGCTAAAGGAATCACGGACAAGGAACACCTTCACTGCCAATATTATTAGTATGGCAAGGAGATGGCCTCCTTCGTTTTATTAAATGCCTCTGTAGTCCAATTAACACTCAATCAATTGTAGAGCCTGTTTATCATTCTGCAAAGGCGTCTGATAAACCCTTTGTCACTATACAAGCGAACTTTTACTATTTTTTACCCACCTACCGTGAGGGCAATTTTTAGGCAAGTCAGACAAATTTTAAGGAGGCCCTTTGAATTACAGCCTTAAAAAAACACTGAATAAGTTGGGAGCAAAGAACAGCTCCACCGCAAGTATTCCGGTACGGAAAAGCGATATGGCATTGCTCCCGGTTTATTCAGTGTTTCCTTATATGGTGATCATTTCAAAATCTTCTTTGCGCGCGCCGCATTCAGGACATGTCCAATTTTCTGGCACCTCTTCCCAGCGTGTGCCTGGGGCAATTCCCTCTTCAGGTAACCCAGTTTCTTCGTCATAAATCCAGCCACAAATCAGACACATCCAACTTTTGTATTCCATTTCCATTCTTTCTTAATCGATGCGTAATATGCTCAAAAACGAGATGTTAGCGTGTTGTTGTAACACTGCCTAGGAGTACTAAAGATAAAAACAAGTCTCGCCCCAATTTTTGGGGCATTTTTATCATCCGTACTTTATACGGATGTTCATAAAAAATTTTTGCGCTACCTTTAGATCCATCTCAATAAAGTCAGCTATTTGCCTTCGAAGCTTGTCCTTAGCGACGAATAGTAGTGCGGTCGAAATTTATTTATTGAAGGAACAGGAATCTATGCTGAAAAAGTCAGAAGCTAAAGAAAAATTGATTCTGATAGCACTTAGCCAGCATGCCGCCTTACCGATTAGCACTCTCGCCTATATTGTCTGTATGCCTATGCGAGAAACGCGTCGCTTTATAGAAAAGTTGCTTTGGAAAGGATATCTGTTTCTTGAGTATTGCGGCGGACATATTTATTACAGCGCTAGATCTGATCTGTTAGAAATTTTAGATGCTGCAGATATAGCCGAAATGAGGCTTCTCTTAAGGTCGCCCCCTCAACTTAAAAATAATGCGTCGATTCGCGCAGCTCGTACCTGTTATGGACATCTAGCTGGTATTTTGGGGGTGACCTTAACTCAAAGATTGATAGAGATTGGCTGGTTGGAAAAAATGAGCCGCTGCTTTCAAATGACCAAGAGGGGCGTTGAAAGATTAGCTGATCACGGCCTACTGCTGAAAAACTTAAAGTCAAAATCTTGTCTAGATGGGACGGAGCGCGAATATCACTTAGGAGGTGAATTAGGCAAGGCCCTTACTGACCATTATTTTCAAATGGGATGGTTGGAGCACGTGCCTTATAGCCGCGCAGTAAGGGTCACTGAAATCGGTGAGAAAAATTTTCAGTCTGAATTTGGCATTCAAATAAATATGCTGTGTGATGTTGAAACGGGAGGTTCATATTTATATGAAAGAACAAGAGACGACCTGACTTAGATTAAAAGAAAAATTAAGTTCTAAACGTATCTATCAAAAACGATTTATTAAGGTGGTTAATACGAAGAAGTAAAAAATTTTTGAGCAAATAACATTCTTCACCTAGGCTAGGCGTTAAGCCTGTTAAAAGGAGAAAGTCATGCTTATTTCCGCATCTGGTCAAAGTCACCAGAATCAACAGATCGTTGCAAACCCTCGAACTCCGGAAATTCTAACTGAGGACATTCTGACCGAGGAAACCCATTTACTGCTCCCCCAATACAGGCAGATCAGACCTCAAAGACGGTCTCAGCCATTAAAAGATTCTATCTTGATTAAAACTGCCTCGTTTGGCACGAATGGACTTTTTCTGGCGGCTCATATTGCCCTTAACGGCAAGCTGCTGACGATGATAGGAGAAAAAGGCGCAGCGGCTGGGGCCTTAGCATCAACTTATCTATCCGTTATTTTAGGAACTGGGGTAGGCATTTTGCTGAGTACGGGCTTACATATAGGTCCATCGATAGGCCAGAAAGACTATAGAGAAGCGGGAGATATTGCAAAGACTGCTTGGATTCTAACGGGGTTAGTTGGTGGCATTTCATCAGCCACTATGTTTGCGGCACGCAGTCTATTTCCCTTGCTCTTTGAACAAGAAACGGCTCAAGTAGCTAGCGAATTTTTTTCGGGATATGGGGCAATTGGTATACCTATTTTAATGCTCGTCACTAATCCACAGATTGCGTTTCAAGCAGGAGATTGGTATATCCCGCCAGTTGTCAGTCTGATGTTTTTTTCAGCTGGAGCAATGGGGAGCTATCTGTTGGCATTTCCCGCAAAACTAGGTGCATTAGGGGTGGGTTTAGGAGGAACTTTTGCCGCGGCCGCAACTTCATTATTTTCACAAGTTTGGTTTTCGAGAGATCACTATAAACCTTATCAATTTTATGCCCTTTCAATTCCCGGATTCCGAGAGAAGGTCAAAAGTTTATTAGAGACAGGATGGCAGCTATCTTTCCAAAGGATGACGGAATGGGGCAGCTTAATGTTAATGACGACAGTGATAGGGCTATATGGCAATAAAGCTTTAACAGTTTCTCAGCCAGCTATTCAATATACGGGCTTGCTGGCTTCTGCTGTACAAAGTTTGGCGCAGGCAATAGGTATGATCTTAGCCCGTAACAAGGGGGTCATCACCCATGCAGAAGCTGAACAGGATGAAAGTCTTGCCCTTGAGTGGTATCAAAAAAATGTCAAGACGGTCAATCTTAATAATATGGCAGCAGCTGTCGCTATGGCTGTGATGGCAGCGTGCTTTTATATTGAACGCGAACCATTAGCTAGCTTTTTTCTGCCTGATAAAGCTGACTCAGAAACAAAAAAATTGGCAGAGACTTTGTTATGGATCAGCATGGTAGGGATGATAGCTGACGCTGTGCGTATAACGGGTATAGGCGCTTTAAGAGGTTGGAAGGATATTACATTCCCGACCGTAGCAAGTTTCGTAACAATGATAGTGATTGGTGCGCCACTTGGATGGGCATTTGGTCAAGCATTGGGAAATGAAACGGCTTGGATGTTCCATGCGCGCAATGCAATGGTATTAATTGCTGCGGCAATTACGCTAGACCGTTGCAGAAAACAATTATCTGCCGATGAGAAGAGGCTCAGAGAATCTTTTCAACGCGCAGAGGAAGAGTCAATAACTACCCTGGCTACTCCTAATCAGACTACGATAGACATCCCTTCGCCTGATCTTGACCTGGCTATCGATAGGCTCTTCGCGACCTCCCTAGAAGATCAACCTCACTCACACACTCAACAAGAAACTCAAAATCAGCAGAATAGACTTATTCATCCCCATACAAGGGGTATTGCATAAATATTTTTCCTCTTAAACAAGGTTTCAAAAGGCAAGGTTACTAGTCAATTAGCTGAACATAATTTGCTCAGGGAGAAAAGTCATGGCTGCGGACAGAAAAAAGTATGCTGGACGGTACGATGACGCTACATACTGGGAGCGTGTTAAACGCAATTTAGGATGGCTAGGTGATACGGATCGCGAGCAACGCGAACGGCAATTAAAATTAAGGGATACGGTGGTTGGAATAGCTGGCTGTGGTGGAATTGGCGGCGCAGTAGCTGACCGATTAGTACGCTTAGGCGTGAGGCACTTGAAAATAGCAGACCCGGATACCTTTGAGCTATCGAATATCAATCGTCAATTGGGTGCTGCGATAGACAATATCGGGAGAAGCAAAGCCGAAGTGGTAGCAGAAGCAGTTTATAACGTAACCCGCGATGTCACTATTGAAGTTTATCCAGATGGGCTTACGTCTGAGAATGCAGATGAATTTGTATCAGGCTGCGATTACGTGATGGACAAAATTGAATTTTATAACGTCCCTGCGCGCTATGCGTTACATCGCGCTTTCAGAAAAGCTAATCGCTGCAAATTTATGCTTTGTACGCCAGTGATTGGCCACCGAGTTTTTGTTTTCAAGTATAGCCATGACTCAATGCCTGTTGAAGAGGTATTTGGTTTGCCTGATGAGCCCGTTGTAACGAAAGAAGCAGTCGAACGCTTAGTAGAGCGTTTTATACCAGAGGCCCCTAGCTATCCTGGCAAAGAAATGCAGCATCTTTGGCTGGTAGATCAAAAAACATGTCCTATATTTGCAGGCTGCCCGCCTTTGGCACAAGGTATTTTAGTTGAACGTCTGGCACTCGCTATTATAGAGTTGGATAGATTGCCAAACGCTGTTGAGCTGCCCGTGCAGCCTGGTTACGCTATGTTCGATGCTTTAACGTGGGAAGCCCGTATTAGTCATGGTAAGTGGTGGAAGGATTAACCTCTTATATTTATACACAACTAGGGAGCTCTCATGCTGCCTCGAAAACAAGAAAAATGGGTGATCAGTGTAGCCGGTATCGGTATGTTTCTCTCAACTTTAGATTCAGGCATCATCAATGTCGCGCTGCCATCGCTACAAGAACAGTTTCACTCTCCTTTGACAACTATTTCATGGACAATTTCAGCTTATCTATTAGTGCTGAGCAGTACGATTATTGTCTTTGGCAAATTGAGTGACCGTTACGGGCGTTTGAGGCTATTTAAATTGGGCCTTGTCATATTTGCCGTAAGTTCGGTTCTATGCGGGTTATCTCTTAGTGCAGGGTATTTGATCGCATTTCGCAGCGTCCAGGGGCTGGGAGCTGCGATACTACAGGCGACTGCTATTGCGCTTGTTACTACGCTTATTGCGCAAGCGCGCCACGGAACGGCGCTGGGGATGCTAAGCGCAATAATGGCAGTTGGGCCTATCGTGGGTCCGACAGTAGCAGGTTTATTACTATCGATAGCAGATTGGCGCTGGCTTTTCTGGATCAACCTCCCTTTGTGTACCCTCGCTCTTTGGGGATGTTCCAATTTGGAAGATACTTGCGAAGTTTCCCAACAACCATTTAACCTCGCCGCGAATCTGCTGCTTTCTTTTACTTTGTTTTGCAGCATCTTAACGCTGACTTTCCTGCACCCTCTGAAAGTCGAAGCTCCCCAATTATTGATTGCGCTCACAGTATTAATAATTGTAAGTTCATATCTGTTCTTAATTTGGCAAAGGAGCACAGATCATCCTGTATTACCTATTGCTGTGTTTTATAACAGGGATTTTTTATCTGCCGTATTGAGTACGTTTGGATTCGGGGCAGCAACAGCTATTGTTCTGATGTTACCTCCTTTGTTGCTTGAACATCTTGGCCAACTTAGTCCGTGGCAAATCGGGTTAGCGTCTTTCTGCATGCCGCTTGGGGCTGTAACAAGCGCGCGTTTCTCGGGCCGCTCTATTCAACACTTAGGAGGATATCGCTTAATGTTGGTAGGGCTTCTTATTATGATGGCATCCCTGCTTGGATTAGCTCTCATACAGTACCGAATGGGGCCTCTGTTTTTTGCCTTATTGCTTTTTATCTATGGCTGCGGCTGCGGTTTCTTCCAACCACCTAGTATTGCTGCGATTACAGGCGCTGTTACACCCTCTGAGCAGGGGACGGCAAGCGCTGTGAACCGCATGACACATAATTTTGGCAATGCTGTAGGCGTCGCCATATCTGCTAATTCGCTGCAATTGCTTTCTAACGCAGCGGCTTCCAATTTAGAGCAAGAGTTCTTCTATTCTTGGTTGTTTGCTTTAGCCTTCATCATTTTTTCGTTGATATTCAGCATTAGATTAAAGAATCCTTCTATCGGAAAAACTTTTTAAAAATTTTTTGTTTTTACATCAATCTTCCGGATTTCAGAAAAGCTAAAAACCTTTTCTATTAATTTTTCTGCTTACGATGATGGATCAGATACGATGCCCAATTCAGCATGTCATCTCGATGAAAGATATAAATCGAGCAACTATGGAATATCTATTTCAAAGGGCAACTAATATAAGCCAAAGAAATTCCACGGAGATAAAACGAACCTTGCGACATAAAAAACTAGGCGTCATGTTTTTCCAGCCAAGCACTCGGACACGCTTAAGTTTTGAGGCTGCGGCGTTGGGACTTGGAGGCAAAGTGTTGGGCTTCGCTGATGCAAGAATGACGCGCTCAGGTGATTTCTTTAAAGAGTCTCTGGAAGATGCCGTGCAGGTGGTGGGTCGAATGGTGGATTGTATTGTCATGCGACATTATGAGCCAGGCTCGAGTGAGCGAGCTTCTCAAGCATGTTCGGTACCGGTTATTAATGGGGGAGATGGTTCAAATGAGCATCCAACGCAGGCATTAAGCGATCTCTGGACAATGCATACGCATTTGGGTGGGTTGGATGGCGTACGAGTCGGGTTAGTAGGCGATGCGGGGACACGAACATTGCGTTCTATTGTTATTGGATTAAGTAAATTTAATCCTAAAGAAATTCTCTTTTTACTTCCGCCTTCTACTGAGCTCCCCAAAAATATTATTTCTATACTGTCAGCAGCCGGAATCTCTTACCAACGATATCAGGATATTAGTGACGTGTTGAAAGACGCCGATGCTGTTGAAATATTGCCTATACACCTTCCTAATCTTGAGAGTAGCAAAGATGACGGAACGTCAGTAAATCTTGTTACGCCAGACTGCTACCGTATTACGAAAGGAAAGATAATTCACACAAACAGCTCAGCTTATATTTTGCATCCAGGGCCGAGATTAGATGAGCTGTCACGCGACACTGACCTATTGCCACAAGCTCTGTTTTTTAAGCAGGTCAGCAATGGTGTATTTATGCGAATGATTCTGCTTGAGGAAGTCATGGACGCATCAAAGTAATTAGCTATCGTTTAGCTAGTGGCAAAGATAATAAAAAAATTTTTTAGAAACATCCGTATAAAATATAGATATTAAGAGTTATATAAAATAGTAGAAATATTGTTGAGCGGCGTAATTATTTATTAGTCACACCTTATCAATCTAACTATATTTTATAATATGGAAACATCCTTTTATCAAAATAAAGTTAATAAGGCAGAAAAAATATCAGATGCCACTACCCCTAGCAAACATATCTCTATTTTGATCGCTGATGAGGTATTGCAAATATGCAACCCTCTATTTGAAAAATATAGAATTAACGGCTTTTCTTATTCTCGCATTTATCCAGATGGATCTAGCGAAGAGCTTTGGTCAGATTCTCTAGCGCTTGAGCATACGTTTCTAAAGAAAAAATATATTGTTGGCGTTTACACACCCAAATATTTCTCTAATAACGAGAGGTATGCCTTTTTGCCAAGTAAAATCGAATCGTATCCTGACGATTTGAAACGAAGGTATACTCAACAATTAGCTGACCAACGAGAATATTTTAATCATGATTATAGTTTTATGATTTGCAATAAAATGGATGGGTATTGCGAGTACTTTATATTTTATGCCCCAGTAGGAATGCACTCGATAGTGGGTTTTTACTTTAATAACCTTGATGTACTAGAGCGCTTTGCAAAATATTTTAAAATATCGGCAGCTTCCTTAATTAAAAAAATAGAGGGAGAAAAAATTATCTCACCTCTTTTTAGAGAGAAGCAAGACCTATCAATTATTAGTCGAAAAGACGAAATTATTAATAATTTGTTGACCAAGAGAGAGTTTCAGGTTGCATCTTTTATGGTGCTAGGGAAGACTGCACGTGAGATTAGCGAGCTATTGAGTTTATCTATTAGGACAGTAGAAACTCATATAGATCACATGAAATTAAAGCTCAGATGCTATAAAAAATCCGAATTGATTGCTGTACTTTTAGAGAAAGGATTAATTAATTTAATATAGACCAGGATATTAATTTATCATTAGATAATTGGCTCTATAAATCGATCTTAAATTAACATGAGTTCTGCTCAAAAGAGCAAATCGCGTTAGCGCTGAAGCAGACAGAGGGATGGATATTAGCCAAATGTTTAAACAAATAAGCTGACGACCTTTTAGATATTGATGAAACGCGTTTGCAACAGATTTTTAGATAGCGCTTCGATGAAGCGCTATCTAAGCAAAGGCATATTAAATTACATATCCATGCCCATGCCGCCCATACCACCCATACCGGCAGCGCCCATGCCAGCAGCTGGGCTGTCTTCTTTCGGTAATTCGAAAACAGCGCAGTTGGTTGTGAGCAACAAGCCAGCAACGGAAGCAGCGTTTTGCAATGCAGTGCGGGTTACTTTGGTTGGGTCAACCACACCGGCTTCAACGAGATCGCCATATTCGCCAGTGGCTGCGTTGTAACCAAAGTTACCTTTACCTTCGACAACTTTTGCAACTACGATGCCTGGTTCTTCTCCGCCATTGGTCACGATCTGACGCAGAGGCTCTTCAAGCGCGCGCAATACGATTTGAATACCCGCATCTTGGTCGGCATTTTTACCTTTCAAGTTAACGAGCGCATGGCGTGCTCTAATCAGCGCTACACCACCACCAGGGACGATACCTTCTTCAACTGCAGCGCGAGTTGCATGCAATGCATCTTCAACACGGGCTTTCTTCTCTTTCATTTCAACTTCAGTTGCAGCACCGACTTTAATCACTGCTACACCGCCTGCCAATTTGGCAACGCGCTCTTGCAGTTTCTCACGGTCGTAGTCTGACGTTGCAGATTCGATTTGAGCGTTAATTTGTTTAACACGTGCTTCGATATTTTTCTCGTCGCCGATACCATCGATGATAGTTGTTTTTTCTTTCGCCACTTCGATGCGCTTAGCTTGACCTAATTCAGCGAGGGTCGCTTTTTCAAGTGTCAATCCAGTTTCTTCAGCGATCACTTGACCACCGGTCAGAATTGCGATGTCTTCGAGCATTGCTTTACGACGATCACCAAAGCCAGGAGCTTTCACTGCAACGGTCTTGAGAATGCCGCGGATGTTATTCACAACTAGCGTAGCGAGTGCTTCGCCTTCGACATCTTCAGCGATAATCAACAGCGGACGGCTAGTTTTAGCAACTTGCTCAAGAACGGGGAGCAATTCGCGGATGTTGGAGATTTTCTTGTCGTGCAACAAGATGTAAGGATTGTCGAGAATCGCAACTTGCTTATCAGGATTGTTGATGAAGTAAGGAGACAGATAACCACGATCAAATTCCATCCCTTCAACGACTTCGAGTTCGTCAGCGAGTGATTTACCATCTTCAACGGTGATCACACCTTCTTTGCCGACTTTGTCCATTGCTTCGGCAATGCGCTCACCAACGGACGTATCGCTATTCGCGGAGATCGAACCCACTTGAGCAATTTCTTTACGCGTTGTGCAAGGCTTGCTGATATTTCCAAGTTCAGCCACAACAGCTGCTACTGCTTGATCGATACCACGCTTTAGATCCATTGGGTTTCTGCCAGCTACGACGTGCTTGCGACCTTCGGTTACGAGGGCTTGTGCAAGCAGTGTTGCGGTAGTGGTACCGTCACCCGCGTTGTCGCTAGTTTTGGAAGCGACTTCTTTAACAAGTTGTGCGCCGATATCTTGCAATTTATCTTTTAATTTCTCAATTGCTTTTGCGACTGACACACCGTCTTTGGTGATAGAAGGCGCGCCAAAGCTACGCTCGATCACAACGTTAAGACCTTTCGGGCCCAGGGTAACTTTGACTGCATTAGCGAGGATGTTGACGCCTTCAACGATTTTGTCGCGTGCAACATCGCCAATTACGACTTCTTTAGACATATTTAGCTCCTTGAATTCTTTAAATCTGACGGAAAGACTGAATAACCTCTGAGTGACGTTGCGCCTCTTTTTTTTGCGTCAGTATTTGCTAACAGCAAAAGCATCACTCAGCGTTGGTTTAGCTGAGACTTTCGTTTTAAACCACTAACGCAAAATGGATTAGTTAAATACAGCCAACACATCTTCTTCACGGATCACAAGTAACTCTTCACCGTCAACTTTAAGGGTTTGCGCTGCGTACTTACCGAACAGCACACGATCACCTACTTTAACGTCAAGCGCTACGGCTACACCTTTTTCATCTTTTTTGCCAGGGCCTACTGCTAATACTTCACCTTGTTCAGGTTTTTCAGCTGCCGCTCCGGGAATAACGATGCCTGAAGCTGTTTTAGTTTCGGTCAAAGGTTTAATAATGATGCGATCATTTAGTGGACGAAGTTTATTTGACATAGTTTCCTCTTAATGGAAATGCGAGAACATTGAGTACTTTGATATGTTTGAGTTGCAGCAGATCTTTCTCTCGAGAAAGACCTGCTGCATTGAATTCTCTATATAAGGACAAGAGCGCTTTTTTCAATAAGATCAACCGCAATACTTCCACAATTGATCAAGCAAGACTGTTAGCACTCTCAAGCAAAGAGTGCCAATTATAGAGATCGACCTAGGCAAATTCAAGGCATGCAAAAGGCATAAGGTTTAGGAAAAAAGAAAGGGCGGCTAAGCCGCCCTTCCCTAAGCACCGATTAAATAACTTATCACTAAGACTGCTGACGATAGCCAAAATGTCCAGCTGCACCAGCAGTGACTGCTCCCAGCACAAGCATTACAAACATCCACCAAGCAGCTTGTGCAACCCCTTCTGCGGCAGATGTGGCTACTTTACGCATCTGATCTTGTGCATCTCGCCTGACTTCTTGATATTTTTCATAAGCTTGCTGATAAGTCCTGTCAATTTCATCAACAATTTTTTGCGCTTCGTCGCGGCTACGATTTGTATTTGACGTGATCATTTGCGTCAAATCATCTTTATCGCGTTCGCTTAAAGCTGACTTACCTTCATGAGCCACGCGTTCGATCCACTGAACTAACTTAGTGCCTTGGTTTTTTATTTTGTCAGCATCTAAGCGCGTCCCTTCGCTTTTTCGGAGTGTGTTCTCAATTTGACTGCGCAGCTTCTTTACATCCAGATCAATGCCAGTTTTTTTTGCACCTTCAGCAATATAGGGTGAAACACCCGCCATGCCTTGCCCGGCTAATGAGAAGCTTCTGCCCATTACCCCAAACGCCGCGCTAGAAGCACCGGCTATCACAGCTGACAGCAAATAAATGCTAACCAGCGTCGAACCGGCCCAAACCAATACACCGTGTATACAGCCTCGCGCTGGTGCGCAGGCTCCCGCAAAATAGGCACCCACTGAGGTTGCAACGACTGATGTAACCACCAACCATAAACCAGCCCCTACACCAAATACTTGCAGATTGCGACCATCCATCGGTATCAATGCTGCCCCCCCGATCGCTGTACCAAGCACATTCATTACCAGAGAAACAGCCAACGCGAGCAATATCCCTACAAATACAGCACCCCACGAAACTAATGGAAACCGATGATTAAAGCTATCCGTTGAATGATTAGAAATGACTGTCATCTTGATTACCTTTTTAAAAATTTGATAACTAACTGCGTTAGACAAAAAATCTTAAAAAATTTAGATTAATTTTTAATAAACCTAAAAACTAAGTCACTTTAGCCTGATGCAGTTGTTACATCTATACACTGCAATAAGCCATATTAGATATGGCACTCATTAATCTCAATGACGATTACCGTGCTGATATTTACTGGCACCCGCTTTATTTAACGAAATCGCAACCGCTTGTTTTTGTGCAGCCTTCCTATTTTTAGGATGGCTGTTTGAAATATGGCCCTCCCGATCATATTCATGCATTAACGTTTTTACATTTTCACTAATCGTCTTTTGGCTTTTCCCTTTCTTGAGTGGCATATGAACTCCCTACTATTCTTTAACGACTCTGGTATTAGAAACGCAAAAACTATTCCTAACGCTAATATGGATTAAGGAGACATATAAATATGTCGAGGTAACGATTACTCGCAAAGCTCGTACCAATTGCTGTGCTTTGTGGAGTTTCGCTCATCTTGAGCGATAAGATTATGAGTGGAGGCATAACGTAGCAAAGCCATGCATAACGCGCTGCTTCCGATGGGTTTAAGGTTTCTTTGAAAAAACTATGCTATTTATTTTTACTATGCTGCTCAGTCTTATTTTTTGAAGCGGGACTAGCGTTGGGTTTATGCTCTTGTGGTAGAACTTCCTTGAGTTTTGTGGTTCCGCCCACTGCTGGGGGGTCGCTGGCAGGAAAAGTCATTTCTACGCTTGCATCAAGCTCTTCATCGGCCGGTGGTACAGCGTACTCTTTTCCTTTTTTGAGCTTTTCGGATTTCATCATTTCTCCTTTCGATTGAAATACTGGGAGAGGGTTTTAATTCTGATGGGTAGTGCACATCCCAATAGGAAATAGTCCAAGATGAAAAGAGAGAAGCAAATTTAAAGCCAATTTGCTTCCCTCTAAGCGAAAGCCAATCGCACTATGGCTCTTCATTAATACACGAATACCCGCTTTTTAATATAGTTCTGGGGAGGTGCGTACTGGCATTCTGATTTTAAAAACTTTGCCATCTGATAAGAAGAAAATAACTCTTGCATTGTCACCCGGTGTAATGAGGTGAGTTGGTTTTTCGAACATCAGATGGTATTTACCAGGAACCAATGCAAACTCGCCATTCGCAGGAATAGTAAATTTATCAATCTTAACCATTTTGCTAGATTCTGAATCTGTTACGGTCTGATAAATTGATATATTTTTGTAATCCGGGCTTTTAATTTTAGTCACATCAAGTGACTGATCCGAAGAATTTTTGAGTGTTATATAACCCGCGGCAGGCAATGCATTTGGCAACCAGCGTACCCAAACTGACTTATCCACTGCAGTGATATCAGTCGATACCGGCGTTTTCGCAGATACCAATGTGGGAGTGATAAAAGTAAATAGACTAGCTAACAACAGGGCAAAAAATCTCGTGAGTCTCATGACTTCTCCTACTTATGTTAATTATTAAAAAATAATATTTAAATCATGAATGCTATTTTTTGATTCAGTTTTTATTAGTTTTTTACCCTCCTCTTTTTCATCCAAAAAAATTAATTTTTTAATTCAACAAACAAAGCTAGCATCGTTTCATCAATTAAAAATCATAGAAAATCAAATACCTAAAGCTTTTTTCTCATTTCCTGCCAAGCCTCTTTTTTAATTTAAATTTATCTTCATAGCACTACAGGTTTTTACTGGTTTTGTTGAGTTAGAGAGTTTGGATGCATCCCTACAAAAATCGATATTTTTCTTTGATATCAATCAATTAACTCACGACGAATAGACAACACAAACCAATTTTACATTAAATGTAAAAATTATTAAAAAATGTACCAAAGCATTTAAAAAAATAATGCATAAAAAAAGCTGACTCAGCAATTACTGGGCCAGCTTCTTGGTCTTGATTAAATTAATATTTTTTTGTGCTATTTATTTAGCTAGTTTCACCACTCGTTTTAAGTGTTGTAAGTGCTTCCGACTCGGTAGGTGCTAAATCCTTGCGTAATTTGCTATGGTTTGAACCATAGAACACATAAATCATAATACCCAGCGCCATCCAAACAAAAAGACGTACCCACGTATCGGCTGGCAAACCCATCATCAAAAATAGAGCGATTGCGGCACCGGTCGGCGCAACGACATAGACTGCTGGCGTTTTGAATGCGCGCTCGAGATTAGGTTGTTTAATCCGCATCACGACCACACCCGCGCATACGAGGACAAACGCAGACAGCGTGCCAATACTCACCAACTCACCCACCAAACCAATCGGCAGAAGGCCGGCTAAGACCATAGCCACAACACCCGTGATAATTGTCGGAATATAAGGGGTATGAAAGCGCGGATGCAGCTTAGTAATGAAGGGCGGCAGCAAACCATCTTGTGCCATTTTGTAGAAGATTCGCGGCTGGCTCATTAATAGCACTAAGACCACTGAAGTCAAACCAAAAATCGCACCTAATTTAATGATAGGTGACAGCCAAGGCATCCCTATCGCATCGATACCGACTGCAATTGGATCCGGCACATTTAGCTTATCGTAAGGCACAACGCCAGTTAACACATAAGCCACTAGCATATATAGCACTGTGCAAATCGCTATCGAACTTAATAAGCCGATTGGCAAATTACGGCGTGGGTTTTTCGTTTCTTGCGCAATACAGGACACTGCATCAAAACCAATAAAAGCAAAAAATACAACGGCCGCACCACGCAGCACACCACTCCAACCAAATACACCCGTTTGCCCAGCGTTAGGCGGTAACAGCGCGCCTTGCGGATTGGCTGCGGTGATCCAATTTTCAGTATTTACATGGCTAAGGCCAGCTAAGATAAAGACCAAGATGATTGACACCTTGACCACCACCATAAGCGTGTTAAGCCGCGTAGATTCCTTCACCCCCAGCACAAGCAAAGTGGTTAACACAGCGACGATAACCATCGCCGGTATATTTAACCATGCGCCTGTATAGCTCCAACCATTGGTGACATCGTACGCTAACGGGGCACCCGCAAACATAGCAGGCAAGTGAATGCCAAATGAATTTAAAAAGCTCCCAACATAGCCTGACCAGCCAATAGCAACAGCCGTTGCTCCTAAACAATATTCAAGCATCAGGTCCCAGCCGATCAACCAGGCAATAAATTCTCCCATCGTCGCATACGCATAGATATAAGCACTACCTGCGACGGGTACGGCGGAAGCCATTTCCGCATAACACAAACCAGCAAAAGCACAAGCAATCGCGCCCAGCGCAAAAGACAAAATCACTGCTGGCCCAGCATTAGCTGCGGCGGCATGGCCTGTTATCACAAACAGCCCTGCACCGACGATACAGCCAATGCCAAGCATGGTTAAATCAAAGCCTGACAATACCCGCTTCATTCGTGGTGCTGTCGAGCCATCTGCGCTATCCATCGCCTCTTTTTGCAAAGCGGCCACAGATTTTTTAATCCATAGCGTGGACATTTAATAAAACTCCTCTATCTATAATTAGGGCGTTTCTTACTATAACAGAGAAATAATTTCCCACTCTGCTTGGAAATCCGTTTTACTCTCCCTAGCATCCTCTTACGCCTTTTCGCCGAACGTTCTTATACTGGCCTACAGCGGCGTGAGTCACCAGGAAGACCCTAAACAGTTTTCAAGCGACTGATGAGGTATCAAGGCAACACACAACGAAAAAACCCGCAGTAAAAACCGAAGTGACCCCAAAAGATTAGAACGTAATGTCTAATTGTTTGAGGTCACTTCAAAAACTGCGGGTTTCAATTTCCAGCTATTTTTGTATCAGTGCGTGACTATATCGCTAGATGGTGTCACTGACAATTTTTCAGGGATAGTGGCTTTTACTAACTCTTCCTCTGGAATTGGAGTGGGTAAACGCTCAAGCGCTAGTTCTAAGACACGATCAATCCAGCGTACCGGCGCAATTTCAATGCTATTTTTTACATTGTCCGGGATCTCGGCTAAATCTTTTACATTCTCTTCTGGAATTAATACGAGCTTAATGCCACCACGATGCGCAGCTAGCAGTTTTTCTTTCAAGCCACCAATTGGCAGCACTTCACCACGCAATGTGATTTCACCTGTCATCGCTACATTCGCACGCACTGGAATATCAGTTAGCACAGAAACTAGCGCAGTCGTCATCGCAATGCCTGCTGAGGGGCCGTCTTTCGGCGTCGCACCTTCAGGCACGTGGATATGAATATCTTTTTTATCCATTGCCTCTTCTTTTATCCCCAGCCGCTGTAAGCGGGAACGGACAACTGAACGCGCAGCATCAACAGATTCTTTCATCACATCGCCAAGCGACCCGGTGCGAATGATATTGCCTTTGCCTGGCATTGTCGCGGCTTCAATCGTTAATAGCTCTCCGCCTACTTCAGTCCAAGCTAAGCCAGTGACCTGCCCTACTTGGTTCTCTTTGTTTGCCACCCCAAAGTCAAATTTACGCACACCTAGATAAGCATCAAGGTTGTCTGGCCCAACTTGCAGCATCTTCTCTGCTTTGGGTACTAACAATTTTTTGACGACTTTGCGGCAGATCTTTGAGATCTCACGCTCTAAAGAACGTACCCCTGCTTCGCGCGTGTAATAACGAATGATGTCGCGAATGGCCTCTTCAGTCACTTTAATTTCAGCTTCTTTCAAGCCATTGAGTCGTTTTTGCTTCGGCAATAGATAGCGCTGCGCGATGCTCACTTTTTCATCTTCGGTATAACCCGATAGACGAATCACTTCCATGCGGTCTAATAGCGGCGGTGGGATATGCAAGCTATTGGAAGTCGCGACAAACATCACATCAGATAGGTCGAAATCGACTTCAACGTAATGGTCAGCAAATGCATGATTTTGCTCCGGGTCTAGCACTTCAAGCAATGCAGAAGAAGGGTCGCCACGGAAATCCATGCCCATCTTATCGACTTCATCTAATAGGAAAAGTGGATTACGCACGCCTACTTTGGAAAGGCTTTGCAAGATTTTGCCAGGCATCGAGCCAATATAAGTACGACGATGGCCGCGAATCTCAGCTTCATCACGCACGCCGCCTAACGCCATGCGGACAAATTTACGGTTTGTCGCACGAGCAATCGATTGGCCTAACGACGTTTTACCGACACCAGGAGGGCCGACTAAGCACAAAATCGGCGCTTTAACTTTATTCACACGCTGCTGCACAGCGAGGTATTCCAAAATACGCTCTTTGACTTTTTCGAGCCCATAATGATCTTCATCCAACACTTTTTCAGCATTGACTAAATCATTGTTGACCTTGCTCTTCTTACGCCATGGTAAACCAAGTAACGTATCAATATAGTTACGCACAACCGTTGCTTCAGCTGACATCGACGACATCAATTTAAGCTTTTTCAACTCAGCGTCAACTTTTTTCTTCGCCTCTTTAGGCAGCCGCACTTCTTTGATACGCGCTTCTAACTCTTCTAGATCCGCGCCCTCTTCGCCTAGCTCCTTCTGAATCGCTTTAACTTGCTCGTTCAAATAGTATTCGCGCTGGCTCTTCTCCATTTGACGCTTCACGCGGCCGCGAATTCTCTTTTCGACTTGCAAAATATCAATCTCGGCTTCTAGTTGCGCCAGCAAATGCTCAAGGCGAGCCCCGACTGGAATTTTTTCTAAAAGCTGTTGTTTTTGGTCGAGCTTAAGAGGTAAATGCGCAGTAATCGTATCGGCCAGACGACCCACATCTTCAATGCTGGCTAGCGAGGCGAGAATCTCAGGTGGAACTTTTTTGTTGAGTTTCACATACTGATCAAACTGCGACACAATCGCGCGTTTTAATGCCTCAATTTCAGGATGATCCTCGGACTCTAGCGGTAGCGGTAAAACATCAGCAATAAAGTGCGTCTCTTGCTCTTCAATTGAAACAATCTTTGCGCGCTGCAACCCTTCCACCAGTACTTTAACTGTGCCATCAGGCAGTTTGAGCATCTGCAGTACATTTGCCACGCAGCCAATTTCGTACATATCTTTTGCGGCTGGCTCGTCCTTCACCGCTGTTTTTTGCGCAACCAGCATAATTTGCTTGTTATCGCCGTCCATCACGATTTCAAGGGCTTTAATCGACTTTGGTCGCCCCACAAATAATGGAATCACCATCTGCGGAAAAACGACCACATCCCGCAATGGCAGCAATGGGAGCTGAACTTGCTCCGACGGAAGAATAGCATCTCCTGACATGTCGTCTCCGTTGAATAAAAATCAATTCTTTAATAAATAGGCATGCACTGTATACATACGCTGGCAATCGTTTTTTAAGGAAGGTTGTGCAACTGCCTATAGCGGCATCACAAAAGTCTTCCTTATGGCTTGTTCAGGATTTTCCTACTGGCCTCACGCCGACGCAGACAGCACAACTTCGTACAGCACGGAAACGCAAGGGCACTCGATAAAACCTAAGTAAGTTCCTAATTGGAGCCTGCAACTTTTTGTGGCTCTTCTTCGTAGATTAAAAGCGGTTTACCGCCACCTTCAATCGTATTTTCATCTAGTAACACCTTACTGACCCCTTTTAAGGTAGGCAGTTCATACATTATGTCGAGCAAGGCCTGTTCCAAGATAGAGCGCAGTCCGCGAGCACCAGTTTTGCGACGCACAGCTTTGCGTGCAATTGCGCGTAGAGCCTCTGGCTGAACTTCTAACTCAACTTGCTCCATCGCAAATAATTTACGGTACTGTTTGGTGACTGCATTTTTCGGCTCAACCAGAATCTGAATCAACATATCTTCATTGAGCTTACCGAGCGTCGCCACCACGGGCAGCCGACCGATTAGTTCAGGAATTAAGCCAAATTTAATTAAATCTTCTGGCTCAACTTCGCGTAATACTTCACCTGCATCGCGTTCCTGAATGCCTTTAACGGTTGCGCCAAAACCAATACCTGTTTTTTCAGTACGATTCGTAATAACCTTTTCAAGACCATCAAAAGCACCACCGCAGATGAATAAGATATTCGTTGTATCCACTTGAACGAAATCTTGATTCGGATGCTTGCGCCCTCCTTGCGGTGGAACTGACGCAATCGTTCCTTCGATCAGCTTAAGCAACGCCTGTTGCACGCCTTCGCCAGACACATCACGCGTAATTGACGGGTTATCTGATTTACGGCTGATTTTGTCTATCTCATCGATATAAACAATACCTCTTTGCGCTTTCTCTACCTCGTAATTACAGTTTTGCAGTAATTTCTGAATGATGTTTTCAACATCTTCGCCTACATACCCAGCTTCTGTTAGCGTTGTGGCATCCACCATCACAAAAGGTACATCGAGCAGACGCGCAAGCGTTTGAGCTAATAATGTTTTACCTGAACCGGTTGGACCAATTAGCAAAATATTGCTTTTAGATAGCTCAACATCGTCTTTTTTACCCAGATATTTCAAGCGCTTGTAGTGGTTATAAACCGCCACGGCCAAAATTTTCTTAGCCTCTTCCTGCCCAATTACATATTGGTCGAGAATATTTCTGATCTCATGGGGAGTAGGTAATTCAGACTTTGTCGCACCAATGCTATCCGCACCGCTAATTTCGTCGCGGATGATCTCATTGCACAGATCGATGCATTCGTCGCAAATAAACACGGAGGGACCAGCAATCAACTTCCTCACTTCATGCTGACTTTTACTGCAGAACGAGCAATACAGAAGTTTCTCGCTATTTGAACCTTTTTTGTCTGCCATAGTTAGGTAAACCTGTATGTACTAGGGGGTACTTGAAACATCATACGCCCGTTTATAGGACGCCTGTATAAGTACGTGGTTGAGCTTGAGTTGCGTTTCGCACAACTAGAACTCATTCCCTCAATGCCTAAAAGGCCGTGATCGGGGGTCGGGCGGTGCTCGGCATCCTCATGTACGTCGAGTACACTCCGGTTCCTCCGCACCGGCCTTCCCCCGCTGACAACCTTTTAGACATTGATGAAACAAGTTCTAATTGTTTTTGACTATACAGCGTTTTTGCATGGCACTGCTCGCCTAACCAATTTTGCTATCAACTAAACAGAGCGCGCTGTAACCTTAATTAGAGTTTGTTTAACATTTCCTTGACTGCTTCACGTCGATGCAAAATGTACATAACGTACGGCAAGGTAGCGCGAGGGTTCCAAGGAAGAGCCTAAACCGCCACTTAGTTAGAACTTGTTTAGGGCCTCCCTAGCGCCCTCGCGCCGCCGCAAACAGTACATAACGTACGGCAAGGTAACACGAGGGCACCAAGGACGAGCCTAAACCGCCACTTAGTTAGAACCTGTTTAGGGCCTTCCTAGTGGCCTCGCGCCGCCGCAGACAGCACATAAGCGTACGGCAAGGCGGCGCGAGGGCGCTAGGGAGGTCCTAAACAAGTTCTAAAAGTTAGGGGCGTTTATGCATAACCTGATCAACCAAACCATAAGATTGGGCCTCTTCGGCAGATTTAAAGTTGTCTCGATCTGTATCTAGATCAATTTGTTCGACCGTTTGCCCTGTATGGCTTGCCAGCAAATGGTTTAGCCTATTTTTTAGGTATAAGATTTCTTTAGCTTGAATTTCAATATCAGAAGCCTGGCCACGCGCACCACCAAGCGGTTGGTGAATCATAATGCGGCTATTAGGCAGAGCAAAGCGCTTGCCCTTTGTGCCAGACGCTAACAGAAAAGCTCCCATACTGGCAGCCATTCCCATGCACAGCGTTGATACATCAGGTTTGATAAATTGCATCGTATCGTAAATCGCTAAGCCAGCTGAAACCGAACCACCTGGGCTATTGATATACAAGCTAACATCTTTATCCGGGTTTTCACTTTCTAGGAACAGCAATTGGGCAATCACCAGATTTGCTGTTTGATCGTTGACTTCACCGATCAAAAATACCACGCGCTCCTTTAGAAGTCGTGAATAGATATCATAGGCCCGCTCGCCTCGCCCACTTGTTTCAACCACCATTGGCACCAGGCCAAGCGCTTGAGTATCAAGTGCAGGGGATTTTGGCGCCTCCATAGCGTCAGTCAATGTATAGCCCAACGTCATACCAAATAATCCTTATCAGATAACAATAACCAGAAGATAAAAAACAAAAGCGGGCTGCTGTACAGCCGAGCTAACAAAATTGTGCCTAAAAGACTGTTTTAGGTTTTTCAAAAAACCGAAATAGAGGATGTTGGCACGCATGTTGGGGGTTCTTACGTCACTCGATCTACATGTTCGTAGATCGGGATGAGGCACGATAACCCCAACAAGCCTACCGATTACCTCTACTCTCTTTCTGTCACAGACCGCCCCTCGCCCGCTCATTCGCAGGCTTTACTGACTCGCGTTCGCTAGCTCTTCAAAGTTAACTGGCTTATCGTTGACTTTAGCTTGGCTAAGCACAAAATCCACAATGTTAGATTCAAGCACTTCTGATTCTATTTGAGCCAGACGCTTTTGATCGGCATAATACCAGCGCATCACTTCTTGCGGATCGTTATAACTCTTGCCTACTTCTTCGACAGCTGCACGAATTTGCTCAGGTTTAACTTGCAACTCGTGCTTCTTAATCAGCTCAGATAAGACCAATCCTTGCTTCACTCGTTGCTCAGCGGGCTCTTTGAAAAACTGTTCGGAAAATGGCAATTTGGTAGAGTCCGGAATGCCTCTTGCCTTCAGATCTTGGCGTGCTCGATCAAGTAAGAAACGTTGCTCTTGTTCAATTAATGCTTGCGGCAAATCAAGTTCTGCTTGCTCAACGACTGCCTTCATCACTTGTTCTTTTAGCAATAGCTTAGTACGGCGTTGTGCTTCGCGCTCAAGGTTTTCTTTAATTTCAGCACGCATCTTATCTACATCACCGTCAGGAATCCCGAGTGATTTCGAGAAATCTGTATCAATTTCCGGATAATGCGGCCATTCGACTTTTTTGACTGTCATCGTGAACTGCGCGGTTTTACCGGCTATTTTCTGCTCGAAATAATTCTCGGGGAAGGTCAGGTCAAAAGTATGAGTTTCGCCTGCTTTCAAGCCAAGTGTGGCTTTCTCAAAGTCTGGCAACGCGCGTCCTTGGCCTACGACGAAAACAAAATCTTGGACGTTACCACCGTCGAATTTCTCACCATCCATCGTCGCAGTGGCATCAACAGTCACCCGATCACCTTCTTGCACAACAGCCTCGCTACCGCCATCGCCGTGCTCGGTCTCTTCACCGCGTACATGATAGTGCGCGTGCTGTTTGCGCAATAAATCGATTGCACGGTCAATTTCTGCATCACCGATTTCCGTTGTCATGCGGGTAATTTCTGTGCTCGCTATATCGCCCAGTTTAACTTCTGGGTACACCTCGAAAGTGGCATCAAAGACGTAAGCGTCTGCCTTGCTCGCTTCTTCTTGCAGAGCAAAATCAGGTTGCCCTGCAATATGCAGTTTTTCTTCTTCAATGATCGCGAAGAAGCTTTTGCCAATTTTATCGCTTAACACTTCGCGCTCAACTTGCGCACCGTGCTGTTGCGCGATCATTTTTAAAGGCACTTTGCCAGGGCGGAAGCCAGGCATACGCGCTTTTTTTGCGATCTGGCGCAGGCGCCCTTGCGCGTCTGTCTGCACTTCTTGTTTAGCGATAGAAAGCGTAATACGCCGTTTCAGTTTATCGAGGCATTCTACTTGAGCCATAAAATCAAGCCATCCTGGTTATGAAGCGTGCACGGTGAAAAGACAGATTCTTATGCAACGCATTTTGTTGTTTACGAAATCCTACACTTTACCAAACTTATCTAGTGCTCCACCTAAAAATCCTATCTAGCACTCACAATAACAAGGTAAAAACGATTCATTTGAAAGCTTTTCGGGCACTCTCCGAGCTTTTCGAGATACGAAAATCTGCGTAACGAACAGTCTGATCTCTGCTATTAATCAGTACGTTAGAGAGTTGAAAAAGCCAGTGCGATATCTTCTGAAGCTGTTGTGGTTAGGAGCGAGGGAACTTAAAAGAAGTTAATGGAAGTTAAAGGAAGTACCTGATAGCCCAGAATCTCATAGCGCAGAACTCGGTCCCGCTACACCGGCTTCTTCATCTAATACCCTTGAACGATCACAGCATAGACGAACTGACACAGGGGGCTCAGCACGAACTCTCTTTAACCCAGGGCTTCGTTATGGCTCGACCATTTACTACCTTAGTAGAGCCGATGAATCCAGAGTTTATGCCGTTCAACGTAGATCGTTGAGCCGAACGACTCAACTGCTGTTAGGCATATCGATTTTGCTTCCAGGCATCATTTTTTATCGACTCACGGATGAAGCAGAAATGAGCATGTATTTACGCTTTTTGTTAGCTTGCTGCATCTCTTTTTCTTCAATGGTCTTTGTTTCTACTACTTGTCATGCATGCGTTTGACTATCACCTTCGAACAGTCGTTTCGGCAAGCTACGTAATGAGTGGAACGACCTACCTTTAAGCGATTACCGCGATATCAGAAAAAGGCTTCTGCGGCCTGAATAATTCTAAAATTTCCGCCAAGTTAGCCATTGCTTGTTGTGCCTTTTTGCCCTTCGTACTAAATTCCGTCTCATCTGGCACAAAGGTTTGGCGCCAGCTAGCTACCGGCATGAACGTTCCAGCACTGGAAAAGTACTGCCGTTTCACCGCTTGTTTGTCAGTCAAAAAACGTAAACGCTCAGCAGAATATTCTATTTCTTGTTTATGCCACTCACTACCCTCATCGCCTTCCTCCTCATCAATAGTGGACAGCACTTGGCGCTCCTCTAATTCCTCCGCATAGAGAGTCTCATCATCTGAACTAGAGATTTCAGTGCTAGAAGCGTCAGAAGGCTCTTGCAATGCTTCTTGTTCGTTCAGACTTGAGGAGAGAAGAGGTAAAAAATATTCTATTTGCTGTTTACAACACTCACCCTTTTCTCCTCCTTCCGTGTACTCAGAAACGTCCCAAGCAATAATTGATTTTTCACAGAAAAATTTTGCTGAAGACTCATTTTCTATCAAAGAAACAGATAGATCATCAGAAATGCTGCTTTCTTGAAGAACTTCTTTTTGTGACCCATCCTGTGACTCAATCAGATCAACAAGACTAGTAAAAGAAATATAAGGGGCGTTGTTACGGGGTAAAACGAACATAGGATCTATATACAAGAAGTAAGATGTCGTAAGCTTTCCAAGCAAAATTTGTTTGCGCTCTTTTATTGTTGTACTGGCTATTTGACTGAAGTGACAAGCGGACTTTTATTTCTTATCAATAAAATCCAGCAGCCATCCATGCAACCACGCATGCATACTTTCTGAAATTTAAATGGACAAATTGCCGTGGAAATGAATCAGATAAGAACAGCACGAAGAATAATCGCAAGCGCTTTGAAGAAGAACTGAGCGAAGCCAAATTAGGAGTTCTCTGCATAGCCTCATAGGCTTCGCATACTTTCACAAAAACAGGTGCGGCGATAAATTCGTGCTTCTATTCTGTCACTGAGAAATGAATGTGCTAACCACATATACCTAAGAAACTGGCGTGAGTTAAGAGGCTCACACACTTTTTTGCAAGCGACTGGTGATGAAGTACCGCCAGTCGCCTTGCCGATGTGCAAACCTTACGGTGACGATCATTCTATACTTGGAATCCATGGGCCTGAGCGTAGATTACGCAGCGATGTCAGACTACTTAACTGTGCAAGGCCGGCATCAGTAATCTTGCGGCAGTCTTCTAGGTTGAGGTACTTTAACTGAGTCAATCTGCTTACATGTTCAAGACCTGCATCGGTAATATTGTTGCAGAATGATAGGTTGAGCTGCTGCAACTTTGGCAATCTACTTATATGCTCAACGCCTGCATCGGTAATATTGTTGCAGCCTGGTAGGCTGAGCTGCTGCAGCTGAATCAATTTGCTTACATGTTCAAGACCTGCATCAGTAATATTGCGGTCCATTAAATCAAGCCGCTGCAACTGAGCCAATCTACTTACGTGTTCCAAGCCTACTTCGGTAATACGCCTGCAGCGTTGTAGATCGAGCTGTTGCAACTGAGTCAATCTACTGACATGTTCAAGGCCTGCATCGGTAATACTGCAGTCATATAGGTCAAGCTGTTGCAACTGAGTCAATCTACTCACATGTTCAAAGCCTGCATCGGTAATATTCCTGCAAAGCGATAGGACAAGCTGCTGCAACTGAGCCAATCTACTTATGTGTTCAAAACCTACGCCGGTAATACGACTGCAGTGTTGTAGATTGAGCTGTTGCAACTGAGTCAATCTACTGACATGTTTAAGGCCTGCATCGGTAATATTGGAGTCTGATAGGTCAAGCTGCTGCAATTTAGTCAATTTGCTTACATGTTCAAGGCCAGCGTCGGTAATATTGTTGCAGCCTGATAGGCTGAGCTGCCGCAATTGAATCAATCTGCTTAAATGTCCAAGACTTTTATTGGTAATGTGGCAGCATCTTAAATTTAGGGACTGCAACTGTGTCAATCTGTTTAAATGCTCAACCCCGGCATCGGTAATACTCCAGCAACTAAATAGGTCAAGCTGCTGCAACTTTGGCAATCTACTTATATGCTCAATGCCGGCATCGGTAATATTCCAGCAGTTCAATAGGTCAAGCCGCTGCAACTGAGTCAATCTACTTACATGTTCAAGGCCGGCATCGGTAATATTGCGGCAATTTTCTAAAATCAAACCGTGTATCGATAGCGATGCAGGCAAATTTTGTAAGTCTTCATCATTAAAATCTTCTCCGCAAAGCGTTAATGTAGAGATCTTTCTCTTACTATCATTCAACGCGATTAGAGCCTCTGGAAACTCATTCCTCTTGGTAATTTTGATAGGCACGGGAATGGTGGTGGCGACTTGATTCAGCGTAGAACTGACGAGCCGCATCGTATTGAGCGCTGACCTATCTAAATAGCGCATCATCATCGATAGTAGTTCTGTAGGGAGCGTTTCTAAGGTGAGTGATGCTTTGGAGGCAGGATCTGCTATTAAGCCAGGCTCATTTAACTCAGCACTTTCAGCAGGCTGATCAATGCGCTGAGCGCGCTGGGTATGAGGAAGTAAGGGATAGATGCTGGAGTTTATCGAGGGTGTCATGACTAAGAGTGGTAGTAAATTTCTGAAATAGAAGTTCAATGACGCCGAATTTTATACGCTGCAAGCTCAATCAGGAATAAATAACGGATCAGTGGTGCATCCCTTTTCTTGTGAAATGCCCAGAATTAGATATGAGAAACAAACTGGTCCTGGTCCTGCCCCCCAAAATTAGAACGTGGTGTCTAACCTTTTGGGATCACTTCAGTTTTTTTAAAAAAATTACAGGTAGCACATTTCCATTCCATAGATGCAAATGAACGGAAGAAAAAAATGGGAATTAAATGAGGAGATTTGAAATGCTTTCCTGCAAAATTATTTTTTATTTTTCAGTTCTAGCTAGGAATGTTTATATAAGAGAAGCAATTGAATAAGCAATTTCGTTAAATTGCTCATTTCATTATCCGCTGATCGGGAAAGAGTTTTTGAATCTGCTTAGCGCGTGTCCAATGACGTTGCGCCTTTGCTGCTAGCAATAACTAGCACGACATGGAGGCGCAACGCCGCCAACAAAACGTTAGGCGAGTCGCTTACTACGCTTTAAGGCCGACGGACGACTCAGATATGGTCCCTGCTGGCGAATGACGCAATTTGCTGTGACGGATGCCATAACCAAAATAAATTGCCATGCCAAGCGCCATCCAAGCGAAAAAGCGTATCCAAGTATCAACCGGCAAACCAAGCATCAAGATGAATGCGAACGCAGCCCCAGTAGGCGCTACCACATAGACCGCTGGGGTCTTAAATGCCCGCTCAAGTTTAGGTTGCTTGATACGCATCACAACCACGCCCACGCAAACCACGACAAATGCAGCAAGTGTCCCAATACTGATCAACTCACCGACCAAGCTGATAGGCAGCAAACCGGAGAGTATCGTAGCAACGACACCTGTAATAATAGTTGGTATATAGGGCGTATGGAAACGCGGATGAAGTTTGGTAATCGCTGGTGGTAGCAGTCCATCTTGCGCCATTTTGTAAAAAATGCGTGGCTGGCTCATTAGCATCACGAGCACAACAGAAGTCAAACCAAAAATAGCGCCCAATTTGATGATCGGGGACAACCAAGTTAAACCCATTGCATCAATACCCACTGCAAGCGGATCTGACACATTCAACTTGTCATAAGGTACGACGCCCGTCAGCACATACGCAACCAACATATACAACAGCGCACACACTAGTATTGAGCTCAATAAACCAATCGGCAAATTACGACGTGGGTTTTTCGTTTCTTGTACAACGCACGAAACGGAATCAAAACCAATATAAGCAAAAAACACAACCGCCGCACCGCGCAGCACACCACTCCAACCAAATACGCCCGATTGGCCGGCGCTTGGTGGCACAAATGCACCTTGCGGATTCGTCGCAGTAACCCAGTTAGCGCTATCCACATGGCTAATGCCAGCCAAAATAAAAACGGAGATGATCGTCACTTTAATCGCGACCATAATCGTGTTAAACCGCGCTGATTCACGCACACCGACTACTAATAAGGCTGCCATCACAGCAACGATAAACATCGCAGGTATATTTAGCCATGCTCCCGTATAGCTCCACCCGGTGGCAACGTCATACGCTAAAGGTGCACTTGCAAACATTGGAGGTAGATGAATACCGAATGAATTTAAGAAACTAACAAGATAGCCTGACCAGCCAATCGCAACGGCCACTGCGCATAAGCAATATTCGAGCATCAAATCCCAGCCAATGATCCAGGCGATAAACTCTCCCATCGTCGCATACGCATAGATATAAGCACTGCCCGCAACGGGTAAAGTGGAAGCTAGCTCGGCGTAACATAAACCAGCAAAAGCGCAAGCCGTAGCGCCCAACGCAAAAGACAAAACGACAGCTGGACCTGCATTAGCTGCTGCTGCATGGCCGGTGATCACAAAAAGTCCTGCGCCAACAATACAGCCAATGCCCAGCATCGTTAAATCAAAACCTGACAATACGCGCTTCAGGCGCGATGCTGAGGTACCACCCTCACCTTCTGACGCCTCTCTTTGCAGAGCAGCAATGGACTTTCTACGCCATAGCGTGGTCATAAAATAAAACTCCTGTCTTGTAATCAGAGTGCAACATTTATTATTAAAGAGCATCTGCATAATCCCTGAGGCATCAGAACTATCAACCAAGGCCTAACAGCAAATACTAATGCACTGCTGCACTATCTAGCCGTGGCGTCCCGTGTTACTGAGGTTATGCAGAGACCGCTTAAGAATTCATGCCAATAAATACGAAAAAAGAGCATATTACCAGCTAAATTTAAATTACTTTTATCAGATTCCTCTTATCCCTCAATAATTTAACGTCTCTAGCCGTTGAGTCCTTCTACTTACTCACCTAACCTCTCATCAAGCCATACAGCGAGAGGCTACGACAGATAATGGATGGCTCGCCGGCGTGCAAAGCAAAAGGAGACGGCCATATCGTTTATTACACAAAATTTTTCTCAGTCGACGAATGATTTTCTCGAACTTTCAGCTGTAGAAAACAAATGTTCGGGACAAGTTATAGAAAGAGAAAGATGATGAATATCAAAAGTCAGCATCTAAAAAATTATGCGTTTGCTAATCGATAGACGATGGAACGCAGGCGAACCCGGAAAAAATCTGAGTGACTTTTTTTTTAGAATGTGTATTGTGCTCCTTCGGAAAATTTATTGAATGCTTCTCATTAAATTTACTCATTCAAACCAATCCTATAAATAAGGAGACAATACATGGCGATCGGCCCTACTTCTGCCCGCTCAGTAGCTAAGACAATTCCCAATTCCAGTTCTATTGGCACAAAGGCGCTTCCACTTACCTTTAATCATCTTGTGAAAGCGGGGGGCGCCTCATTGCGTACTTATTTGATGGCAAATCAAAAATCTGAGCATCATGATCCAGCCTCAGCGCTGGGCGCGCATGTGATTGCCTATACGGTTCTGTTAATTTTTGGTGCAGTGCACAGACTAGGTGCGCAGGACGGGGTGCTTATTGCCAGACAGGCAGGCTCTACAAGCGCCAATATCAAGCAGCCAAGAGGAGAAGCTGAAGACGTCGAGTCATTAGCTCACACCGCGCTGCGGCGTGATAGTGAGATTGCAACTTCTATGATGAATGAAGCTATTAATCAGGCACGCATTGATACATCAGGCACAGAATCGTTAGAAAGCCTCTGCATAAGCCCTGCAGCAACAGATGACTTCGCTGCTCACGCATTAGCGCAGCAAGAAGCTACGACAGTGCAACAGGGTTTAAGCAAAGGCTCCCTCGCAAACCGTAAAGAAATTGGCGTATTACTTAGGCAAGCTTATTTGTCCTCTTCGCTCTTAGGTCTGAGCGCGATGGCTGTATTGCTTGTAACTCGCCACCAATGGGTTGAGCACTTTAACCCGTCAGATAAAACCCAAAAGTTATCGGAAGAGTACCTTCTCTGGTTATCTTTCTTCCTACCTGTGGATTTTATCAACGGGACAAATGAACGATTTCTAGTCGCCGTCAACCAAGAAAAACATTTATATCGCTATCGTTTGGCGAGTGCCTTATTAGAGGTAGGTTTAGATTATCTGTTAATTTCTCGCTATTCTGTCGCGGGCGCTGCTGCCTCTACACTAGCAAGAGGGCTATTTTGTATGGCTTGGTGTGCCCGACTATTTCAGACAAACCCGGCGTTTCAACCTTTCGGGATTTTTCAGCGCGATTTGGGTAATTATCAAGCCACGCTCAAACGCTTATTTTCTCAAGGCTGGCCAGACACCGTTAATCAATTGCTGAGTTCAATGAGTAACTTTCGGATCAATGCACTCGTAGGTGGATTGGGAGAAAGTCGACTACGTATTGCTCAAGCGAGTAAGCAACCTTATGCGCTGCTATTTTCCCTCCACACTGGCATTAGTGAAGCAGCCAAATTCCTCACCGCGCAGTTCTATGGCAAGGCAAAAAATGATAAAGCGCTATTTAAAAGCATCAACAAAATTGGTAAGCATGCGTTAGCGCTAGAGTGGGCAGTCTCTTTGATAGGCACTGCCGCTAGTACTATTTTTGCCCAAAAAATTGCCTCTTTTTTCATGCCAGCAGAAGGGATAGCGCAATATCACCGATTGATTCTTATTACTATCGCACTTGATGGCTTAATCCATTTGCTTACCGTCTCGACCAACTGTACTCGTCAATTATTAGCCGGTCTTGAAGATACTTTCTTGGCGTCGTTTGCCCCACTATTACCTGTGTTGTTGGTGACGTTACCGCTTGCTACATTCAGCGCTTATCAAACAGAATTTGATATTTACGGGATTCTTAGCTCTATGATTGTTGGAGATTTTGTGGCGATGTGCATCGTGCTCACTTATTGGCATAACTACACAACAAGCATTGCGCAATCAGATGACGGAACCACTCCCACGAGTAACCAACGCTTTGAAGGATTTTTAAAGAAATGGTTTCTTCCTGAAAGCCAAAAAGACGCTCTGCCAAACAGCAGCGCTCAAAACAGTGAAAGCGCTACCAATCAACCAACCGTGGTGGTAGAGCCTACAGAGCACACTCGTCTTTTAAGTGTGGCTTAAATAGGTGATGAGCTAGGTGTTATAGCCTAGCTCCGTCTATCTTCCCTTCATCAGGAAAAAATTTGCACCGCCCAACACCAAATCTCGGCCTTATAGGCAATTCTTAAACAGGCTCTCAAATAAGTGAGTGAATGTGGCTTAAGTAGAGCCTTTCAATACCTTTTACTCTTCAGAACAGAGCTACAACTGTGGACATGAGATCAAGTAAAGCAAGGTGAAATAAAACATTTTCTATATACCGGAAGATAGGTACTCTATTTGCTATTCCTCGTTTGACATTCTGCATCGTTATTTGACGTAATCGAACTGGGCGTTAAAACCTTTCACAGTTTTTATCTGGACTTTTCGATATCGTCAAACCACAGTCGATTCGATATGCAAAGCAACGCTTCATAGGTAGCCTTGGCATTATGCCTGCTGACTTAGCTACTGCGTTCTCTAGGCTATTCGTCATTGCGACGTGGCAATTGATACGTTCGGTATAAAGAGGGACTAACTATGAATAATCTTAATCAATTAGCAACGCTAGTGGGCAAGGAATTGTGGGCAGCAAAGTTTTCATTAACTACTGCGGAATCTTGCACAGGTGGTTTAGTTGCTGCTACCGCCACCGCTGTTGAAGGCAGTGGTAACTGGTTTGACCGAGGTTTTGTTACCTATTCTGTCCACTCAAAAAAGGAAATGCTTGGCGTACCTGATGAACTTATCGAGCAGCACGGCGCTGTCAGCGAGCCTGTTGCACAAGCCATGGCTAAAGGCGCGCTAGATCATAGTCGCGCCAATCTCGCCCTCGCGATTACTGGCCTTGCTGGCCCAAGTGACGGCGGTGAAAACAAGTCGGTTGGCACCATATGCTTTGCTTGGTGCTTAGCTGATCAGATGCGATGCGAAACAGTGAAGTTCAATGGAGACCCCCAGCAGGTACGTGCTCAAGCGGCGGCATACGCACTAAATGGAGTAAGTACATTGATTAAGAAGCAAAAGAATTAAAGACCTTTACGCCAGTGAGAGCAGGAACGAAGATACAACTCTCGAAGACTTTTGTCCTACCGCTATAAGCAATAACAATGATTCTAGCTATAACATAGAGCGGTTGCTTATAAGGTTTAGAGAAAAATATTTGAACCGGAGCTTAATAAGAAACGACTAGCTCGAGAGTAGTGAAAGGCCCGCTAAGGGCCTTTCATCATGCACGTTTCACTTCGGACTTAGAGTTCTTTCTCTAACAGCGTCTCTTTTCCCATCAGTTTTATTCCTTCCCTTATTTGCACAGCTTCAAAAGCTTTAATAATCTTTTCAGGCTCTTCTATCTCTACCTGACCCGCCCCCTTTTCTGTATAAAAGTGAAGTTGACGATCCTGAACATAGAGTGCCCCTACATGCTTACAGCTGTAATTAAATAAAAATCTCGTATAAAGGATTTCAATCTGGCTAAACAGTAACCCCGGCAGCATCGAGTAAATAAAATTAGTATGCGCACTTAACACCCTGACGGCCCCATACCTAACATCCTCATTTTCATGCTGTAAAACGCCGATCAAGGAGTGCACGGCCTCTTCGGACAACGAATTTTGGCCTTCTAACGCATAGACTGCCGCATTTTTGACATTCCTTTCTTGATCCTGCAAAGCCATGATCAAGGCCTGTACGGCGGCTTCGGGCAATGGACCTACTAACGCACAGGCCGCCGCATATCTGACATCTTGATCTTGATCTTGCAAAGCGCAAATCAAGGCCTGTACGGCGGCTTCAGACAATGGGCCTTGAACTCTTAACGCACGGGCTGCAACAGCCCTGACCTTCCAATTTTCATGCTGAAGAGCATCAACCAAGGTCTGCTTGGCAGCTTCGGTCAACGGGTTTCGGCGGATTAACACACAAACTGCCTCGTTACTAACATAACTATCTCTATCCTGACAAACATCAATCAAGGCCTGCACGACAGCTTTGGACAACGGGCTTTGGCCTCCTAACGCACGGGCTGCCTCAGCCCTGACCCTCCAATTTTCATGCTGACAAGCGTCGATCAGGGCCTGTTCGGCGGCTTCGGATAACGGGCTTTGGCCTCCTAACACACGGGCTGCCTCAAACCCGACCCTATAATCTTCATGCGGCAAAGCGCCGATTAAGGCCTGCTTGGCGGCTTCTGGCAAGGGGCCTTGGCCTCCTAACACACTGGTTGCCATAGTTCTAACATTTCCATGTTGGTCCTGACAAGCGCCGATCAAGGCCTGTACGGTAGCTTCGGACAAAGGGCTTTGCTTTCCTAACGTATAGGCGGCCACACGCCTGACCTCCCAATTTACATGCTGCAAAGCGCCGATCAATGCCTGCACAGCGGTTTCGGACAACGGGCTTTGGCTTCCTAAAGCACCGGCTGCCTCAACCCTGACATCCTTATTTTCATGCTGCAAAACGCCGATCAAGGCCTGCTCGGCGGCTTCGGACAACGGATTTTGGTTTCCTAACGCACGGGCTGCCTTAGCTCTGACATCTGCATCTTCATCTTGATCCTGACAAGCGCTGATCAAGGCCTGCGCGGCAGCTTGGGATAACGGGTTTTGACTTTTTAACACACGGGCTGCTGCATTTCTGACATCCTTATTTTCATGCTGTAAAGCGCCGACCAAGGCCCACACGACGGCCTCAGGAAACAGGTTTTTGCCTTCTAATGCACATGCCGCCGCATTCCTAACATTCCTTTCTTGATCATGAAAAGCGCTGATCAAGGCCAGCATGGCGGCTTCGGACAACGTTTTCTGGTTTTCGAACGCACGAGTTGCCGCAAACCTGACATTCCCATTTTCATGCTGCAAAGCGCCGATCAAGGCCTGCACAGCGGCTTTGGACAACATACTTTGCTTTCCTAACGTACAGGCTGCCGCAATCCCGACCTTCCCATTTTCATGCTGAAAAGCGTCAACCAAGGCCTGCTCGGCGGCTTCGGACAACGAGCCTTGACTTTCTAACGCATGGGTTGCCACATTTCTGACTGGCGACTCTTGATCCTGACAAGCGCCGATCAAAGCCTGCTCGATAGCTTCGGACAATGGGCTTTGGCTTCCTAACGCGCGGGCTGCCTCAGCCCTGACCCTCCAATTTTCATGCTGACAAGCGCCGATCAAGGCCTGCTCGGTGGCTTCGGATAACGGGCTTTGACTTCCTAAGGCATTGGCTGCCGCAGTCATGACATTTTCATCTTGATCCTGCAAAGCGCTGATCAAGGCCTGCACGGCAACTTCGGACAATGGGTTTTGGCCTCCTAACGTACGGGCCGCCGTAGCCCTAACAATCCCTTCCTGATCCTGCAAAGTGTCAATCAAGGCCTGTTCGGCCGCTTCGGACAATGGGTTTTGGCCTCCTAACGTACGGGCCGCCGTAGCCCTAACAATCCCTTCCTGATCCTGCAAAGCGCCAATCAAGGCCTGCTCGGCCGCTTCGGACAATGAGTTTTTGCCGCTTAAAACAAGAGCTGCCGCATTCCTGACATTTTCATCTTGATCCTGCAAAGCGCCAGCCAAGGCCCGCTCGGCAGCTTCGGACAAAGCGGGACGCGCCCCTAATGTCTGAATAATCTGCTTCCTCCTATCATCAGACTTATCTAAAGACCTGAGCAGTAGATACTCCGGAAAAGCGCCCCGCCTCCCTAATTTGCTCCACTTATCGCTCCATTTCATTTCAAAATGCAACCATTGTGTGAGTTCTTTTTCCAGTCCAGCGTGCATTTTGTTGTTCAATTGATTCCTGGCTTCGTTTAAACACCCCATCAATACCTGCTGGTGACGAACACCGATCAGGTCACGTGGCGCTTGCTCAAGGAGTCTGAAAAAACGTTCGAGTAGAGCCCCCTCAAGCAGACCTGCCACCATCCACCAGACAATTTCATACCGCGGATTGTATTTATGGGTAGCGATAAAGGCTTCTACCTCATGCCGCTTCGGCATAGCATCTAAATTTTTTTGCACACCGTAGGCTTGAACAGTGGATTTATCTACATCTGTATACGCTTGTAGATGCTTGACCAAAAACTTCGCCGCAAAAAACTCCTGAAACGTTAAATGCAGAAAATGATAACGTCGCTCCGCTTCAGGTCGATTTGCATCAGCGGTGTGTAAATAAGACGCTTTTTTTAGATTTGTCGTGAAATTGATCGGCAGTTTTTCTCCTGAGGCAGCGCCTTCATTTAACTCACTCCTGCGCTGCTTCAATTCTTCACGGCTGAATTCTATTTTTTCGGCTTCCAGACCCTTAAAGGCCAGGTAGCTTAAATAATCGATCTCGGCAGCCATCACTTCCTTTAGCTCAGACTCGGATAAATCTTCGATCTCATGAGGCGTTAATAACTGCCCACCTTCTTTCTTTTCCAGCCGTACACTGTCTTTACGCCATAATTTATCGACCATTGCTTCGTACAGCATCGCCATCGTCACTTCCTGATTCTTAGGAAGCTTATCCCAGCTATAACAGAGGGCGTCGAGTTGAATCGGGATATTCACCAATTCCTGAATCAATGGCATACGATCTATATATCGTTGGATCTCCGTCTGTTTCGATTCAGGCGCAAACTTTTGAATATAAGTTCGCACATCATCTGTATTAAAACCGATCGTCTCCAACTCTAAATCAAGCTCATTACACTGAGAGGCGCTCACCCCAGCTGGTCGAGAAGTGATCAGAACATGCACCTGATTCAGTAAACTCTCTAAAAAAGTGTTTAATGCATGACGTTTGTCTAACCCTTCAGTCACTTCATCCAGACCATCTAAGATAAACAGGGTTTTATCTCGATGATTCTCTTGAAAGGCCTTCGCTAACGCTTGCGCCTGAGTGCTTCCATGAATTGAAAAATACTGACAGAGTAAATTTTCCAGATTTTGAGCAGGAGCAGTCTTGAGTTGTCGTAATGGCACCCAAACCATACAATCAAATTGATCCCGCCAAAGTCCATTATGGTGATATTTATGGACCAGTTTTTTACATAGAGTGGTTTTGCCGATCCCCGCCCGTCCATGAATCAAGATCCGTTGGGGTATACCTTCTGAACCGTCACGCAGTTTCTGCTTCTCAAAAAGCTTCTCTAATGGGATTAATCTATTGGGATTTGTCGCATCAACACGTTCACTGCTGGGCAAACGTTCGAACGCTAATGCCTGTTTTTTTAATTCGTCCTGATCTTTTTCGCGTTGCGCCTGACTTTCTACAATTGCCAGATTGATATAACAGTTATCAAGTGAGGCCTTTTCGCCTGAAACCCGCTGGATCGAGAGATCCGATGCGTCATAATATCGATGTAAAGCATTGCGTACCATCGTTTGAGAGACGGACGGAGGCATGAATCTATACACGCTGTTGTGGATAGCTGCTATTTGAGACAGCGCCGCTTCCTGGTTAGCTTGCTTCTGAATTTTATTTTGTATTTTGCTGATTAATGCACTGTCGGGTATCGCTGCCCAGAACGGATGCCACGCCGCGGGCGCATACCCTTCTTTCTCCATCGTAGCGAGATTGGGTTTTGGCCACATCAACCCAATACGATCCAGACTTTGCCTTGCGTACTGCTGAATTGATTCCTGCTTAGCCCACGTAATCTGACCTTCCTTGAAACCTTTAAGCAGCTTGAGCGCATGATCTTGGGAATGCGCACCATCTTGAAAACATGCGATTCGCTCGAGTCGATCACATAACCCACGCAGATACGCTTCTTCACGCAGCGCCGTATTCTTTGCAAGTAATTTCCCAAGTAAATCCAACCTACCCATGCCAATTAGCACATCAATGAAGCACAGCTCTCCATACCATGGGGCGCGCCTTAGCCATTCGATTTCGCCAAACGCATCTTTAAAGCACTGATAAGCTTCCCAAACCTTATCCGGCTCAAACCCTGAAATAAAAATTTCAGCCGAAGCGATTTTCAAACCAAATGTAGTTAAATAAGAAAGGCCTCCCAAAGCAGGCAAAGCCCTGCGTATCAGCGCTTCCGAGAATTTTTCATTATTTGGTAAACGTTCTAAAGCTTGAAACGCATATTCAATAGGCCAGGCCAGCTCAGGATATTTTTTCTTGTCCTCAAATCGCCTCAATGCCCTTCTGAGTGGTTCCTCAATCTCAACTCGATCAATTTCTTTTGCCCCAAAGTACACCATCTGATCCAGTAATAGGGACAGGATGTGTAGCAAAGTTTGGGTTTGTTCTAGATTCTGATCGGCATGAATCCTTTGCAACGCTCCCAGCAATGCTCTTAACAGCATAACGCTATCGCCGGCGGAATGGATATCGTGTGTCAAATAGGGGCGTTGCATCACCATGACGGACAATCCACGTAATAAAGGTAAATTGAGTAGGCGGTTTTTTTCCAGTTTCAACGCATCTAACAGCGCATTGGTGATATTACGGTGCAGTTCTGGATGATCAATCGCTGAAAGGGCAATCACTTCCTGGATATGCGCAAGATCTTTGCTTTTAAGATGCTTAAATTCTTCGACGACCTGCTTGGCCTCTCTTATCCAGACATCTCTTTCCTGTTCAGATGCTGTGTTTTGTTGTAAACACCAAGCCAAATGGTGTGTGTTCTGAACCGCCTCATTCGATTGAGGCAAAACATAGGTTGATGTGGTGGTTTGCAGCGGTTGAGTTAAAAATGGCTGGGTGCATGGTGAAAGACTGGATAAATGGGCTTCAAATGCTGGATTTTTAAGATAGGAAGGGCTGCCCGCCTTTGATCGGTTCGATGAGTAGTTGGCGAGCGGTTTTAAAGCACGATGATCCAAAGGAGAAAGGCCGCTCCCTTGGTTACCCTCTTTGCCAACAAATGAGCCATAGCGCGCAGTGATCTGCTTGAATAGTTCTTGCGCCTCAGGCTGTTCCAAATCTAACCCTCCTGCATGGGTTAATGCTCTTTGAAAATGCCTCTCAGCATGAAATTTATCTCCTTGCTTACGGAGAAAATTCCCATAATAAAAGCATAGCGCCGCCAATCTTTCTTCTAGTTGAGGGGTTTTGGCATTTTGGTTTTGGTAAAGCCCGTCTGCTTCATTAATAGCGACCTCATAATGGTTTTTTGCTTTGTGCAAATCACCTCGATTTTCGTGATTCAGCGCTTCTTCTTTGACTTTATTCGCAATAGCCAGTCCTGAAGCTGGATGATCTCCGCTCGTATTTGGCGTTCCACTTCCTATACTTTTGACCGCATTCCAGATTCCAAGCATTGCTCCCCCCGATAAAATTTGTCTAAGCAGACCCGTCGCTAAGTCCCGACAAATAAGAGCTTCGAGTCTCTCTTTTTTATTGGGGGCGATTCTAACAGAGGCTCTTCAACGAAAGTTCGTCTTATAGGCACCGGGTGGCGAGAAGTACGTTATTCAACAGGGGACAAGCGCGAAGCATCAGGATCATTTCTCGCACCGGGTATAGGCTGTGACTGAAGATGAAGCGGTTTAGGCGTTAGACGCCTTTGCTGATGAGCATTGAGGAATAAAATATCCGCCTATTACTTTTATTTGGCGGCGTCACTGGTCAGAAGTCATTCCTTTTTTTGCCTTCCCAAGCGAAGTGCATAAAACCATCTATACCACCAACGCAATTGAGAATTTACATATGCAAGTGCGCAAAGTGATTAAAAATCGGGGCCATTTTCTGAACGACCAAACCGCTATCAAATTAATTTATTTGGCCTTACGGAATATCACGAAGAAATGGACCATACCCCCCCATTCAATGGCGAGCCGCTAAAGTCCAATTTGCTATCTTATTTGGCAGACGTTTGACCGCTTCTTTAGCATGAAGCATTTAGAAGGAAATTTCTGGTCGGGGCGAGAGGATTTGAACCTCCGACCACTTGCACCCCATGCAAGTACGCTACCAGGCTGCGCTACGCCCCGAAAGGCCGTGAGCATAACAGACCTTCTAATATTTTTCTACTCAGAAGTTTCCTAAAGCTCCGTACTACTGTAGAACCATTCTATGTAGCAAGGAATCTCGAGACATTGAACTGCACTTCGAAGCAATCACCAAGGGAACACGCTATAAAAGGGCTGCAATATCTTTCTATCTGTCACGTTAACGCGATTGGACTGAAGGCCTTTCTATATTACTGATAATTTAAGAAGAGCAGAGACCGCATCGTCTCTTTTACGTTGCTGGTTAATATTTTTTCTATATAAAACGACATCACCTGATCCATCGCTCTTCCGGAATGGATAGTTGCCCTCGGCATCAATATATTCGCTTGCGTATCGCTCATCTCGATACCTGTGGTAGGCAGCCATATCGGTTCCGTCGCAGTAAATGCAGGAGTGAAATAATATTGTTGCTAAAAATCTAGGGGTTGATATCGTGAATCTCGAGATTGCCAAGGTACTCAAACGCTTGCACTATCCGCTAGAAGTAATGCTGACCTACGTGCGTGGGTATGTAGCTTATCCGCTGAGCTTGCTTCATCTCGAAGAAACATTGCTAATCCAAGGCTTGGCCTCAAAAACTTTCGTTGTGCGGCCATTCTCTTGGGTGGCATCGAACTTGTGCATATGATCGCCAAGGGACAACTGCGCTGCAATGAAAGTGCATCCTGTCCACTGTCCAGCAATTTTTATATGGTCGAATAACTTATTTCTAAACAGAACCTTTGCAAGATGTCCTTCTTACTGCGACAGAACCAAAAACCATACAACCCCAAGCCAAAATCGTTTTTGCCATGATCGGATATTCATTAAAACTTAAATCTGATAGAAGCTTGGTAAAAGAAATTTCAATATCCGATAGCTGAATTGAATCTAATAGTTGTTGCCATCAAATCGGGTAACTGCCCGATTTGATGGCAACTAATATCTTTCAAAATACGGCCTTTATATTTTTTTGATACAAAAAATTGCTGCACAGTCAAAGAGACAAGTTACAGACAAAATCGCTGTAATGTCACATAAATCATAAAAATTTAAACCCATGCAGGAGGAGCTAATGGTCTCAAATTATGCTGTTTCCCAAGCCTTGATAAGTAAACAACTACAAGTGCAAGCGCAAAGCTATCTGGACCAAGCGCGTTTACAGAGGACGGTGCAGCAGTTAGAAATGGCTTTGGCCTTGTATGATCAAGCAAAAGTAACTTTTAAACACGCCGTGGATGGGTATCAACTGGCGGAGATAAAAAATGCTTTGGCCCAAGCATTGCAATCTCAGACTCCCAATGAAGACGCGTTGCGACAGCGTATCGCTGAAGTCTATTTTGAACGTGGCGAGCTCTTGAGAGATCTGGGGAAACTCGACAAAGCAATGGCAAGTTATAAAAAAGCGCGGCATTGGGGATATGAGGGCGCTCTGCCTGATTTCACAGCTCCACCTGCGCCGTCGCCTGCTGTTCAGAAATTTGCTGTGGCTCCGACGACTACTTTTGCCACATCTATGCGCCAGCCGCTCGTTACTTCAACCCAAGAAAAAAATGTGTTGATCGATTATTTGTTTGAAAAGGCTTTGTCGACGCTTGGATCCTTAGATGTGTCCAATAAACCCAGCCTGTTTCTTGTGTATGCGCATGACAATCCCGACCATGGACTAGCCGAGGCCGCTACGTCCAAATATTTAATCGACAAGTTATCTCAAATTCATGTCAATCTTTATTCCGATCAAACCCCGATGGGGCAGACGTATTCTAGTTCTCCAGAAGATCTTAAAGATCACGGCAAGCTGGAGGATATTTTAACCAGTCAGCTCTGCTTATTACCCGAACGGTTATGTAAAGGAGTAGAGCCGGTTGATAAGGTAGTGGTATGTTGCTCTGAAGTATTAGGTAGCTATTTGAGATGGCCCCACTATGAAAACTTTTATCAACAACTTCGAAAGGCCTATCTCAAAGATCGTGAGCAGCCAGGCATTCCAGCAATTCGTGAGGTGGTTAGAAAATTCTCACAAGAGGAAGAATATAAAACAGGATTCCATCATGTGCTGACAGAAATGGCATTTTTGCAAATTCGGGCGGAACGGCGTAAAGATCAGCATGGCATTATTCCGATTTCGCTCACTCCGAATAGTTCTAAGCAATGTCTGGGGCGTTTTATTTCATCTACCACGGTTCGCCTGGAGGATATCCCCAGATATGAGAAGCAGGTGGAAGCTGGACGTGAAGTGTATCCAAATCAAAGTCGGCACTGGGTGCTGTTTAAACTGATTGAGCGGCTGTTAGTGGGCAGTGATGAAGCAAAAACCTTTTTGAATAAATTTTGGCAAGGATACAGCGAATGCATTTCCCGCTTAAAGGGCGAACCAACACTTGGTGAGCTTGAGTTCACCAAGCTCTCGGATGGTATTTTTGATGGCATACGCACAGCATTACATAGTCAGCTCGCTTTCACTGTGCAACAACAGCACCGACAGTTGCAAGTACTTAACGAAGATCCCAAGTCTGAGCTAAAAGAGCAGTATTTTAGTGCGCTTAAGTTAGATGAAGTGTTTGAAGAAACCCTGCAGCTCTATGTTGACCCGCGCGGTAGACTGAATCTAGAGGAAACTGATACGTTTCATCTCTTATCTAAAGTACAAGAATTTTTAAACGATAAAAAAGTCATCTTATTGACAGGAGATTCGGGGGCTGGCAAAACAACTTTTAACCGTATCCTAGAAAAAGAGCTATGGAAAAAGAAACGAGAGCACGATGCCATTCCGCTTTTTATTTCTCTGGCAAATATTGATAAGCCAGAACATGACTTGATCCCCAAAGCGTTAAGGAAAAAAGGGCTGTCAGAGTTTCAGATTCATCTTCTAAAGAAAGAAAAGCAGAAATTCGTCTTTATCTTGGACGGCTACGACGAGATTCGACAGACCCAGAATCTGTATTTGAGTAATCGCATCAATCAATCTGATGGTTGGCAGGGGCAGATGATCATCAGTTGTCGTACCGAATATTTAGGTCAGGACTATCAAACCCGTTTTCAACCAAACCTGAAACTGCGTGGCGAGGACTCGTCCTTTCAAGAAGTCATCATTGAGCCGTTTTCAGAAGAAGAGCGCAATCAGTATCTAGAAAAATATGTCAAATACAACTCAATGTGGACTCTGCAGCAATACAAAGAATCGCTTGAACAGCCACATTTGAAAGTTTTGGTAAGCACTCCCTTTTTGTTGCGAGTAGTGCTTGAAGCGTTGCCTTACTTGGAAGATAAGGGCGAAGAACAAACTGCTATCAAGTTACGCATGGATTTGTACGATCAGTTTGTCAAACAATGGTTCGAACGTAACCAGCAGCGCCTGAGCATACAAGGTTTAACCGGGAGCAAAAGAGAGATTTTTAGAGAATTGTGCGATGATGGTTTTGTGCAACATGGTATCGGGTTTGTTAAAAATCTAGCCGCGCAGCTCTATATAAAAAACGGGGGTAGACCCGTCATTAACTATTCATTATTCAAGGATAAAGGAAACTGGAAGGATGCCTTTTTCGGCCGAGAAGAAGAAAAGCAACTACTGCGTGAAGCCTGGCCCCTGAGTCGAAATGGTTATCAATACCGCTTTATCCATAAACTGCTGCTTGAGTATTTTATCGCACGGGTACTTTTTGATTCATTTGATGAATGTATGGGATCGGGCGTTCACAGGGATCATGTTAGAAAAACTTCAATCTATCATTTCAAAAATAAGTCGGCTGACTCCTCCCAAACAACGCAAGAGATAACGTTAGCGCCGAATCACTGGAGCAGCGATCCGGGCGTTGTTCGCTGGTTGACCGAGCGGGTTCAGCAAGATAAAGCTTTTAAGGAACAACTTCTCGCCATTATCGAGCTCTCTAAGACCGATGCAAGCGTGTGCCATGCTGCGGCCAACGCAATCACTATTTTGGTTAGAGCCGGTGTGCAGTTCAACGGAGAAGATTTCAAAGGAATCAAAATTCCGGGCGCAGATTTAAGTTATGGAGTATTTGATTACACGCAATTCGATGCCGCAGATTTGAGTGAAGTGGCCATGCGAGGCGCATGGTTATATGGTGCCAGCATGCGCGGTGCGAACTTAGAGAATATCGATTTTGGAGAAATGCCTGCGTTAGATTTGGGGGGCTGGCCTAATGTTTGTCGCTATTCCCCTGATGGTAACTGGCTGGTAGTTGGATCGGCTGTTAAAGGATGCCGCCTTTATAAAGTAGAAAAAACGCAAATAGAACTAAAGACAAAGACATCGCAAAAGCTAGAGCTTAAAGATAAATTGACCTTTAAATTGCCTCTCATTTTGGGATCGGGTTTTGTCGGATACAGTGTTGCATTTTCACCTGATAGTAAATGGCTGGCATCGGCTGACTATGATGGAGGCGTAAGGTTATGGTCGGTAGAAACAGGTAATGTGGAACGCATGTTTAAACACGGCGACAAATCGGTTTCAAGCGTTTCGTTTTTTGATAACGGTCAATGGTTGGCATCAAGTGGCTACGACGAGAAAATCAAATTATGGAAAGTGAAAACGGACAAATTAATCACGAAGGAAGCCGTGTATGAGATAGAGGCACACGCCGCAGACATTGAGAGCATAGCAATCTCGTCTGACAATAAATGGTTAGCCTCTGGGAGTAAAGATAAAACTGTCAAATTATGGGAATTAAGAAATGGCGAATTGAAGCTGAGGCAAACACTTATAGAGCATGATCAAGCAATTCATAGCGTGTCTTTCTCAGCAGATAATAAATGGCTCGCATGTGGTGGAGAGAGTGGCACATTGATGCTCTGGAAGCTAGGGAGTAACGCAGAGATGTCGCACCATATACTTGATGGGCATATCGGCGTGGTCAAATGTGTCGCGTTTTCATCGGATAACAATTGGATGGCTTCGGCGGCTGGGGATAATGTGGTGAAGTTGTGGAAATTACAAGACTTAGAAGTTCAACCGCCCTCTATGCACGAAGGTCATGCTGGCCAAGTAAGAAATGTGTCCCGCAATAATTGGTTAGCATCAGGGGGGATTGAAGAGAAATCAGAAAACCAAGAAGTAACACTGCATCGTACTTTTGAAGGCCATACCTTTCCAGTAAGAAGTGTGTCGTTTTCTCCGGATGGTGATTGGTTAGCCTCAGCGAGTTACGATGGCACGTTAAAACTGTGGGCGTTAAAAGATGACGGCATATCACAACACCAGACGCTCGAAGAACATAATGGGAAGGTTTGGGGCGTGTCGGTTTCGGCAGATGGTAAGTGGCTGGCTTCTGGAAGTGATGACAAAACAGTGAAGTTATGGGAGATCAAAGATAAGGAGGTATTGTTACGCCAGACATTAAAAGATCATAGTAAAAAGGTCCTTAGCGTAACTATTTCTCAAGATGGTAAATGGCTAGCTTCTGGGAATTCTGGGAATTCTGAGAGTAGTGAGTCGAAAATAAATTTATGGAAGCTGAAAGATACTGGAGAAGCGGAATTTATTCAAACGCTTGACGGCTATAACAAAGGAGTGTCTGGCGTATCGATCACGGCCGATAATAAGTGGTTGGCATGTGGCGGCGGCAAAACAGTCAGTCTGTGGAAACTGCCCAATGAAAATGCATTACACAAAGAAGCCGTGCTTTGTCAAACGTTTGAACGGAACGCTGCTGACGTGATGCGTGTATCAATCTCACCGGACGGTAAATGGTTGGCCTGTGGATCTTGGAGCCCCTCCGAGTTCTGGCGTCTTGGCAGAGCTGGCGAAAACCGTGGTAGGAATGTGGAGCTTTGGAAATTGGAACCAGAAAGTGGAGCCAAATTGTCGCACCAAATACTTGAAGGTCACCGTGGAGATGTTTATAGCGTAGCGTTTTCTTCAAACGGTAAATGGTTAGCCACTGGCGGAGCTGATTGTACAGTGAAATTGTGGGAACTCAGCGACACTGGCGCGTCTTTACGTCAAACTTTTAAAGGCCATAAATGGCAAATCTTTAGCGTATCGTTCTCACCAGACAATAAATGGTTAGCATCTGGAGCCCACGACCGAACAGTAAAATTATGGTCGCTAAATACTGAAAAATGTCAAGCCACCATTCATTGCTTTATTAGAGAGATTGGTTCAGTCGCGTGGCAAGAATGTACTGAAAATTCAGCCAAGATTATCGTTGGAGGGGGTGAAAATATGATTCGCATTTTCCAACTCAAGCGCGAAGGAAGCCATTGGAAATCTAGTTTGCATTGGACTTCGCATCAATATGAGCTATCTGTCGGTGAGCTGGCGACTAAAGGGGCGCAGAATTTAAGCCCAAATAATGCGCGTTTGATCGAACAGAATCGTAAAAATATGAAAGAAGGCGAGTCTTTAGAATCAACTATCTCTTTCGCCAATAAGCTTAGTTTTGGGTTAAGGTTGGCCAAATTTTTTGTAAAAAAACTGGACTTAAGCAGTTTAGATGATCCATTGCAAGCTGACTCAGATTTAACCCAGGTGAACACTCAAACCAACCCAGATTTAGATTCTTTTGAGGCTTTTAGAACAGCTCATATAGGAACACAGAATACAACGGAGCAAGAAATGCAAAGTTTTAATTTGGCTGATTATTCTATTGAGGGATTTGGAACAGGGTTCAGAAGCGATAATGAGTCAATGATCGATGAGGATTTTTCTTCGAGCCGAAAGAATTTGATAAAAAAACAACCGCCGGCCGTACCTATCTGACATGAGTCTATTTGACGAAAGTGGAATGGAAGTACGCTAGATCGTTAAAAAACGTATTGCGTTTTCCAGATTGAAGAGGATTACTCCTCCTCTCGAGGAAAACGAAGCTACTGAAATTCAGATCCAAAACCGAAAGCTTTTCTGTCCGTGTTTTGCTGCCAGAGATTCATGACTGATCTCTTCGGATTGTTTGGAAGTTGAAGGTTCACTAGGATGACCGTGCTCTTTCGAGCTTAAGTTTAAGCGCGAACACGGAACTACAGTAAAAGAATGGATTAGCATTGGTGACTTTCTGGCTAGCCTGGTAACTGATTAAGTTTGCCAAAAAGTACCTATTAAGACCTCGCCTATAAATCTCAAGATTTATAAATTTCTCTCGGTTTTAATCGTGAGAAAAAGCGGTATGCCTTCTATAGAGGAGACACGTTTTTAAAGATAGTGTAAAAATAAAATGCCCAATTTGTGCGTGAGCTGAATTAATACCTGATGCTCGCGATGTCCCCTACATCTGCAAAGGAGGACATCGCTACGTTGCATTGACAGCTTATTTACTCACTAACTCAATTTGCTGTTTTAATTTTTGACTCGCATGAAAGGTTACGACGCGGCGCGGGGCGATCAGGATGCGGTCTCCTGTTTGTAAGTTAAGACCCGGGCGTGATGGTTTATCACGTAGTTGAAAGCTGCCAAAGCCAGATAACTTGACACCCGTGCCATTGGCAAGGGTGTCGCTAATGATTTCGAAAAAGGCTTCGACCATGTCTTGCGCTTCTTTTTTATTTAACTTTGCCTCATTAAATAAGAGGTCTGCAAGCTTCGCTTTAGTAATGGTAAGCGTATCTTTGGTGGCAGTCGTTGCATCGCTGAGCGGCCCTTCATGCTCCAGCTCAATGCCTTGCCCTATGGCACCTTTAAATTCACTTGCATTCATTATTCGTCAGTCACAGCTTATAAAAATAAATAATCTTTTAACACCCTACATTTACACAGAATCTTTTTAAGAGTCTGTTCATGATCTTTTGAAAAGCCAATTGCAGGTTTTTCAAAAGATTTCAATTAGGAGCTGTCGGTATGCGTATTGGAGTTCTTTATTACTCCGACCCACAATTTTTGGCAAATGTTTACAGGTTGAGGTGAAGCGCTAACCTCAACTCGCCTAATGATTAGCCACGTAAGCGCGCACCGAATACTTGAACCAAGCGTTCAACTAAAGTTTGCATCACGGTATCAATTTTTTTGTCTTGCAATGTTTCTTCAGCATTTTGCAGGGTTACGCGAAACGCGAGGCTTTTTTCATGGGCAGCTAATCCGCTCGTGCTTTCAGCTTGTGGACGGAATACATCGAATAGCGTGATCTGCTTCACATCCTGGCAACTTTCATCAAGTGCAGCCTTTTGCAGTTCATCAAGCAATGTTTGGGCCTCAATTTTTTGATCGACAATGATTGCGATATCGCGTCTAACTGGTGGGAATTTTGAACCTTCCGAAGTTTTAGGTAGTACGCGCTGAGTCAGTGCATGTGCATCGACTTCAAATAGGACTGGCGCTTTCGGCAAATCGTATTTTTGCAACCAGCGCGGATGCAATTCGCCTATCCAACCTACTGGCTGCCCTTCGCATTCGATCAATGCGCTACGCCCAGGATGTAACGCAGCATGTTCAGTTTTAACAAAGCGCACTTCAAATGGCGCAAAAAGCGCTTCTAGATCGCCTTTTACATCAAAAAAATCAACCCAGCGTGACGCGATACCCCATTGTTCGGCACAGGCAGGGCCATAGGCCAACGCTGCTACGCGCAAAGGTTGCTTAAAACCCGCGACACCAGAATTGTCAGTTACCGTGGTCGCATCGGGGAGAAATACTTTTCCAATTTCAAATAAACGAATGCGCTCGGCTTTACGATTTAAATTATGGCGTAGCCCTTGCACTAGACTACCGATCAACGTGCTGCGCATCACTGAAAACTGGCTTGCGATCGGATTTAACAGGCGCACAGGTCGCGCGTTGCCTGCAAAATCTTGTTCCCATGCTTCTTCTACGAAGCTGAAATTGACTGTTTCGTTATAGTCCCGAGCCGCTAGTGCATGCCGTAACGCGTGCAGCGAACGTTGACTGTTCGGTGCGGCGAGCATCACATTAGGCGCAACGGGAGCACGGGCAGGAATATTGTCAAAACCGTAAATGCGCGCGATTTCTTCGATTAAATCTTCTTCAATCTCAAGATCAAAGCGGTAAGACGGTGGCGTGACGACGAAGACATCATTCGCGAATTCAAATGGTAGACCCAAACGGGTGAAAATTTGTTTGACTTGTTCTGCACTGATCAGCACGCCAATAATTCGATTGGCACGCGCTAGACGTAGTGTGATTGGAGCTCGTTTAGGTAAATTGATAATCTGATCATCAACTGGGCCAGCATCGCCGCCGCAAATATCAAGAATCAGTTGCGTAATAGTGTCAAGCTGTCTCACGGTTGAAGCGTAATCCACACCTCTTTCAAAGCGATGGGATGCATCGCTTAAGCAGCGATAGCGCTGCGCTCGACCACGAATGCTATCAGGTTGCCAAAAAGCGACCTCTAGATAAACATCTCGCGTATCGAGGGAAACGCCAGTGTGCTCGCCTCCCATAATACCGGCTAGACTTTGTACACCTTGCTCATCAGCGATCACGCCTACTGTTTGATCAAGCGTAATGTTTGTTCCATTTAAAAGTGTCAATTGTTCGCCTTGACACGCCCAACGAACTTCTAACGAGCCTTGTAATTTATTCAGATCAAACAGATGCGATGGCTGCCCTAAAGCGAGCATTACGTAATTTGAGATATCAACGAGTGCAGAAATGCTGCGTTGCCCTGCTCGCTCTATACGCTCGACCATCCAAGCGGGTGTTTTGGCTTTGGCGTTGACGTTACGGATAATTCGGCCTGAAAAACGTCCACATAAATCTGGCGCAGAGATTTTGACAGGTAGCGTATCGGCACATCGAATTTCTACCGGATCACATGTTGGTGTTTGTAACGGCGTATCGGTAATCGCTGCGACTTCACGTGCTATGCCAAATACTGATAAGCAATCGGCACGATTGGGCGTCAGTTTGATTTCAAAAATTTTGTCGTCAAGATTTAGTGTCGTACGAATATCTTGTCCAACCGGCGCTTCTTCAGCAAGGATCAGCAAGCCGCCTGTTTCATCAGGTAGCCCAAGCTCACGTGCGGCACACAACATCCCCTGGCTTTCGATGCCACGCAGTTTACTGAGCTTAATCATAAACGGCTTATCGCCCTCTTCTGCTGGCGGCAATTGCGCGCCCACCAAAGCACACGGTACTTTGATACCAGGCACCACGTTTGGCGCGCCGCATACGATATTCAGCAAAGCATCAGCGCCTACATCAACCTGACATACCTTAAGTTTGTCAGCGTTTGGATGAGGGGCAACTTCACGCACTCGACCCACGACAATTTTCACGGTGGGCGGAGCGACTGCGTTTAAGCTTTCTACCTCTAAACCCGCCATTGTCAGCTCGTGTGCAAGCTGTTCTGTTGATACAGACGGGTTAACAAAATCTTTTAGCCAGGATGCTGAGAATTGCATAGATTATTTCGATCGGTTTGAAACGTTGACCCACTAAACGCCTTCCTCAAATAATCTGCAATTTGTCGTGCCTCGTTTACCGTATTCATTTACAGCTTGGTAAGGAACTTCATATTGCAGACAACTGGAGAAATTATTCTAGAAAGAGATTAAAGGAAAGTTGCATAAATCGAGTATCGCGTATCCTTGACTCGATTTTGCTGAGGGCCTGTTTAGGACCTTCCTGGTGGTCTTGGGTCGCTGCAGACAGTACAAAGAGTGCGGCAAAGCGACGTCCGGGAGAACCTAAACTGGTTAATTCTAAAGCCCTTCCTTATTTGAACTGCGCCAGAAAGCGCAAATCACCTGCAAAAAAATGCCGCAGGTCAGTTACGTTGTAACGCAACATGGCAAGGCGCTCAAGGCCACTACCAAAAGCGAAGCCAGTGTAACGCTCAGGGTCAAATCCCATATTACGCATAACCTTTGGATGCACTTGCCCCGCGCCCGATATCTCTAACCATTGACCTGCATTTTTACCATGCTCAAATTTCATATCAATTTCAGCAGATGGCTCGGTAAAGGGGAAATACGACGGACGGAAACGTACTTGCAAATCGTCGCGCTCAAAAAATTTTGAGAGGAAATCCACGTAGATGCCTTTCAAATCAGCAAAGCTAATTTGCTCGTCAATCCACAGTCCTTCTACCTGATGAAACATCGGCGAATGGGTTGCATCACTATCGACACGATAAACACGGCCTGGTGCAATGACTTTGATCGGCGCGCTGTGACTATGAGCTTGTGCATAACGAATTTGCATCGCACTTGTATGTGTACGCAGCACTAGCGGCGCGCCACTTTCATCTTTGGCATCGATATAAAAAGTGTCCTGCATAGAACGTGCAGGATGGTTCGCCGGGCTATTGAGTGCAGTGAAGTTATACCAGTCTGTTTCAATTTCTGGACCTTGCGCTACCTGAAAGCCAATTGAGCTAAAGATGTGTTCGATACGCTCCCAGGTCATCATGACCGGATGCAAGCTGCCATTGCCGAGGCCACGGCCTGGCAACGTCACATCAATAGCTTCTGACGTGAGGCGTTGCTCAAGCAAAGCATCCGCTAAAGCCTGGCGTCGGCCACGTAGGGCTTGCTCAATTTCTTGTTTAGCCAGGTTAATTTGTGCCCCTGCGCTTTTACGCTCTTCAGGAGCAAGTTGACCTAGTGCCTTCAAGCGTTCAGTTAGCTGACCTGATTTCCCAAGAAAGCGAGCTTTTTCATTTTCGAGTGACGAAGTGTCAAGCGCGGTGGCGAAAGCTTGCTTCGCCTCTGCAACAATTTGTTCCAAATTCATTTGTTTCAATTAGCTGGAAATAACGCAAAAACTAAGAAAGGACTGGATAAAGCATTTCTCAAATGATCTACAACTTTGTTGTCTCCGCTTGCTGTACTAGTCGTACTGTCTACGCGGTGATTTCGCGTTGCAAATCATTTGAGAAATGCGCTAACCATACCCAAAGAATGTGATTTTACTCAACTGCGAGAGCAGCACTTAAAAGGATGCGTTTGAAAGTACTAAAGGTTAAAAGGGCTAAGAGAATTCAACGGATTCTTAACGATTAAAAAAGGGGCTTGATAAAGCCCCTTTTTTTACATCACACCCAATTTACAGATGTCATCTCACTACCTTAGGCTGCAACAGTAGCTCTCACTTGCTGAACGATTGAAGCAAAAGCGGCTTTATCGTTAACAGCCATATCGGCTAATACTTTGCGATCAAGGCTGATCTGTGCTTTGGCGAGTCCATTGATGAAAACGCTATAAGTCATATCATGCTCACGCACTGCAGCGTTAATGCGGGTAATCCACAACGCGCGAAATACGCGCTTTTTATTGCGGCGGTCACGATAGGCATATTGACCTGCCTTCATCACCGCTTGTTTCGCTATGCGATAGACATTTTTCCGGCGACCACGAAACCCTTTCGCAGCGTCAATAACTTTTTTATGACGGGCCCTTGCGGTGACCCCACGTTTAACTCGAGACATTTTTTTCTCCTAGGGGTCTAGATTAAGCAAAAGGCATCATCGCGCGTACGGCTTTTACATCTGAAGCATGAACTTCAGTGCTGCCACGCAATTGACGTTTATTTTTCGTCGTTCTTTTGGTCAGGATATGGCGTTTAGTCGCCTGACCCCGTTTAACCGTCCCGCCTGGACGCACGACAAAGCGCTTTGACGCGCTTTTCTTGGTTTTCATTTTAGGCATAAAAGCTCCAAAATTTTTAGAGCCTGTCTTCACTTTGAAAGCAAGCAACAGGCTCTAACGTAAGTAGGGTGTGCGGTTGTTAACTCCGCCCTTGCATGACCCTTGCTCACTTATCAGCATTCATATTTAGCTGTATCAACAGCCAGCCCACACCAACAGGGCCATCTAAAAGTTTAGGAAACACTGCACCGCCTCCAAAATAAGGAATACCCCACAGACAGTACACATCGGTACAGCAAGAAGGCGCACAAGCGCCTGCGAGCACCAAACACCCCGAAGAACCTATTTAGGGTTTTCCTAGTGGCCTCGCGCCGCCGCAGACAGCATCGGCAAGAAGGCGCGAAGCGCCTGCGAGCACCTAAACACCCCGAAGAACCTGTTTAGGGTTTTCCTAGTGGCCTCGCGCCGCCGCAGACAGCATCGGCAAGAAGGCGCGCAAGCGCCTGCGAGCACCTAAACACCCCGAAGAACCTGTTTAGGGTTTTCCTAGTGGCCTCGCGCCGCCGCAGACAGTACATCGGTACGGCAAGGCGGCGCGAGGGCGCTAGGGAAAGCCTAAACAGGTTCTTCAAGTTATTTTTTTTTCTTGGAGGCGAGTACCATCACCATTTGGCGACCTTCTAACTTCGGCATTTGCTCAACTTGAGCCAATTCCTCGAGATCATCACGCAGACGTTCAAGCATGCGCATACCAAGTTCTTGGTGAGCTATTTCACGTCCTCGGAAACGTAAGGTAATTTTGGCTTTATCGCCATCCTCAAGAAAACGCCTAATGTGACGTAACTTGATGACGTAATCACCCTCGTTTGTACTTGGTCGGAATTTAATTTCCTTAACCTGAATTGTTTTTTGTTTAAGCCTAGCTTCGTGCGCTTTTTTAGATTCTTGATATCTAAATTTACCGTAATCCATCAGTTTACAAACTGGTGGATCGGCATTAGGCGCGATCATAACTAAGTCAACGTCGGCCGCTTCTGCCAGGCGCAGCGCTTCGGCCAACTTCACAATACCAATGGCCTCACCCTCAACGCCCACTAGACGAAGTTGCGAGACAGTAATTTCACCGTTTATTTGGTGAGAAGATTTATCCGTAGCGATGTTAATTTCCCTTCTAAAAAATCAAAAATATAAGCTGGCTGTCGCCCATTTATTTGCTCATTAAAACCGATGAGGCTAATAAGATCAATAGGCCAAATGACAGCTTAATTAAACGACTGAATTTCTTCTTTTAGTCGCTCAAGAAAAGCATTAACGGTCATGGCACCCAGATCAGTACCACCGCGTTGGCGCACAGCTATAGTTTGATTAGCCCTTTCTTGCTCACCCACAATCAGTAAGTAAGGGACTTTCTGTTTAGCATGGTCGCGTATTTTATAGTTAATTTTTTCGTTGCGCAAATCAGCCTCTACTCTAATACCCTGCTGTTTCATTTGCTGCACGATTAAATCAACGTACTCACTTTGTCTTTGAGCAATGTTTGCGACCACGACTTGCGTTGGCGCTAGCCAAACGGGTAACGCTCCCGCATAGTTTTCTAGCAATATCCCAATAAAGCGTTCTAGCGACCCAAGAATCGCACGATGCAGCATCACTGGCCGGAGGCGTTCGTTACTCTCTGCCACATATTCGGCATTCAAGCGTTCAGGTAAAACAAAATCTAACTGTAACGTACCACATTGCCAAGAGCGTCCTAGCGCATCTTTAATATGGTATTCAACTTTAGGTCCGTAAAACGCACCTTCACCCGGTAGCTCTTCCCATTTTACGTTGCATGCAGAGAGCGCTTCACGCAAACCTTGTTCGGCTTTATCCCATACTTCATCAGAGCCTGCTCGCTGTGCTGGACGCAACGATAGTTTGATATTGATATCGGTGAAGCCAAAATCTTTATAAACGCTCATCGCCAATGCATTAAAAGCGATAGATTCTGCAATCACCTGCTCTTCTGTACAGAAAATATGTGCGTCGTCTTGAACAAAGCCACGCACGCGCATTAACCCGTGTAATGCGCCTGATGGTTCATTCCGATGACAAGAGCCAAATTCTGCTAGCCGCAATGGCAAATCACGATAAGAGTGCAGACTGTGATTAAAAATTTCCACGTGGCACGGACAACTCATCGGCTTGATCGCATAGTCCCGTTTCTCGGACTCAGTCGTGAACATATGCTCTTGGTAGTTTTCCCAATGGCCTGAGCGCTCCCACAAGGAGCGATCAACTACCTGAGGAGTACGAATCTCTTTATAGCCTGCATCTGTTAATCGGCGCCGCATATACTGCTCAACTTCTTGCCACAACGTCCAACCTTTAGGATGCCAAAACACCATTCCCGGCGCGGCTTCTTCCAAATGGAATAGATCAAGTTGTTTAGCCAGTTTGCGATGATCGCGCTTTTCGGCTTCTTCTAACCGATATAAATAAGCGTCTAAATCCTCTTTCGAGGCCCAAGCGGTACCATAAATGCGTTGCAATTGCTGATTGCGCGCGTCACCTCGCCAATAAGCACCCGCGACCTTCATTAATTTGAAAATTTTTAATTTACCTGTGCTAGGCACATGTGGTCCACGACACAGATCAACAAAATTTCCGTGCGAGTAAAGCTTTATCTTTTCTGCAGAAGGAATGCTTTCAATAATCTCTGCTTTGTAATGCTCGCCAAGGTTATTGAAATATTGAACCGCTTCATCGCGTGAGACGACTTGATACGTAACAGGTTCATCGCGGCGTGCGATTTCCTGCATGCGCTTTTCAATTTTTTCAAGATCTTCTGGCGTAAAAGGACGGGAATAGGCGAAGTCGTAATAGAAACCATCCTCGATCACAGGGCCAATGGTTACCTGCGCCTCGGGGTAAAGTTCTTTGACTGCATAAGCAAGAAGGTGCGCAGTTGAATGACGCAGCGTGTCGAGACCTTCTGCATCTTTGCCAGTAATAATGGATAAAGAGGCGTCATGCTCAATCAGCGTTGACATATCGACAAGCGTACCATCAACTTTTCCAGCCAGCGCGGCTTTAGCGAGGCCCGGGCCAATTGATTCAGCAACTTGGGCGGGCGTCACAGGATGAGCAAATTGCCGTGTTGATCCGTCAGGTAAATGTATTGAAATCATTGCGCTCTCCCGCCTCTCAAAGAAGCGTTGAATAAACCAGGAGCAGCAGGATAAGCAACCTCGACTTGGTAGCACATGCTAATACGCTGTTTAACCACAACATTCCTTACTGCCGATTTATTCAGCGCCTTCCAAGGAAACGCCGATTTAGACGATTTGTAAGCAGGCTCTAAAAAGTCTTCGAGAAATAGCCAAAAAAAATACGGCCTCGTTAATCTTATCGAAGCCGCATTTAATCAAATTTAATTTTCGTTGGTAGGCTCGATTGGATTCGAACCAACGACCCCCACCATGTCAAGGTGGTGCTCTAACCAGCTGAGCTACGAGCCTAAAACTTACTTCACACTTCTTTAAGTCTTTCTTGGTATCTTGCCGCTTTCTTACCGTACGCTAGCACAGGCAGTAAAGGCGTAAGTCTATCAGAAAAACTTTAAACAGATTCTTCGAAGAGGCGGCTCTGTAAAGTTTTAAAATTTATTTAAGCTACCAAACGATGCAGTAAGTTAAGCTGCCTCGTCTTCTTCTTCAATATTCACTGCTACTGGACGATCTACTAGTTCAACCACGGCCATGGGAGCATTGTCACCTTTACGAAAGCCAGCTTTCAGGATACGTACATAGCCGCCCGGACGACTTTCATAACGGTGGCCTAATACATCAAACAATTTGGCAACTGAGTCACGATCACGCAGACGAGCAAACGCGAGACGACGATTAGCCAATGAAGAAGTCTTACCACGTGTAATTAAGCGCTCAATGACTTTACGCAATTCTTTCGCTTTGGGCAACGTAGTTTTAATAACTTCATGCTCGATCAACGAGTTACACATATTGCGCAGCATAGCCAAACGATGACTGCTGGTACGATTTAGTTTGCGCAAACCATGACGATGACGCATTTCAATTCCTTGATCAAAAATACTATGTCTATTTTTTTAACTTCTTCGATAGCGCACTGAGTTAGCGTGCGCTTTGCGAAAAAAGCAGACAGTGTTCTATTACACCGAATAAGGCATATCAAAATTTGATGGAGGCCAATTTTCGAGTTTTATACCCAGCGTGAGCCCCCGAGCAGCAAGCTGCTCTTTGATCTCATTAAGTGACTTACGGCCGAGATTTGGTGTTTTCAGCAGCTCGTTTTCAGAACGCTGAATTAAATCACCGATATAGTAAATATTTTCTGCTTTTAAGCAATTTGCTGAGCGTACTGTGAGTTCTAAGTCATCTACCGGACGCATCAGGATAGGATCAAATTGCGGCGCATTAAGCGGCACTTCTGCATGTGTTTCGGTGCTTTCCAACGCTGCGAATTCGGATAATTGATCAATCAAAATACCCGCCGCTTGTTGTAAAGCAACTTCAGGCGTGAGCACACCATTTGTCTCGATATTTAGTTCAAGACTATCAAGGTTAGTACTACCCTCAACACGTGCTGGCTTAACTGCATACACAACATTTTTGATCGGCGAGAAAGATGCATCGAGAATGACTCGGCCAATGCTCTTTGACATTTCATCGCCATAGCGACGAATGTTGCCAGGTACATAACCACGACCCTTCTCAACCTTGATTTGCATATCAAGCTTGCCACCTTTGGAGAGATGGGCAATCACATGGTCAGGGTTAAGAACTTCGCAGTCATGCGAGAGATCAATATCGCCCGCCCTTACAATACCTTCGCCTTCTTTACACAGCGTGAGCATCACTTCGTCACGGTTATGCAATTTAAAAACAACTTCTTTTAGGTTTAACAACAAATTAACGACATCTTCCTGCACGCCATCAATAGTCGAATACTCATGAACGACGCCACCAATTACAACTTCTGTCGGGGCGTAACCGATCATTGAGGAGAGCAGCACACGCCGCAATGCATTACCTAATGTGTGACCATAACCGCGCTCGAATGGCTCCATCATCACTTTCGCATGGTTTTCGCCTACTGCTTCAACTGCGATGATTTTAGGCTTTAACAAACGCTTCAACGAACTGGTTGGCATAGATTTTCCTTTTCAATACCCTCGGCTCGTTACACCGATAAGGCTGACCGGGATAGCTCAAATCTGAATAGCTAAAAGGCTAACACCATGAATAGGTAGCCTTTTAGCACTGAATTATCGAGAATAGAATTCGATGATTAGGCTTTCACTAATATCGCCAGCAATCTCTTGGCGTTCTGGCACCTGTTTGAAGGTTCCTTCGAATTTCTGCTTATCGACATTAACCCAAAGCGGGAAGCCGATTTGCTCTGCAAGTATCAGCGCTTCTTTAATACGAACTTGTTGCTTAGCTTTTTCAGACACTGCAACAACATCGCCTGCTTTAACTTGCATTGAAGGGATTGTCGCGCGACGACCATTCAACAGAATGGCGCCATGACTGACTAATTGACGTGCTTCTGCGCGTGTCGATGCGAAGCCCATACGATAGACAACGTTGTCTAAGCGCCCTTCCAGCAATTGCAATAAGGTTTCACCGGTATTGCCAGAACGACGATCTGCTTCAGCAAAATAGCGACGGAACTGTTTTTCTAATACACCGTAGATACGCCTAACTTTTTGCTTCTCGCGTAGCTGAACACCGTAATCTGATAGACGTGTACCAGTTGCACGACCATGCTGACCTGGTTTGCTATCAAGCTTACATTTATCTGCTAATGTGCGACGAGCGCTTTTCAGAAAAAGATCTGTCCCCTCGCGACGGGACAATTTGGCGCTAGGGCCAGTGTAACGTGCCACTTTACTTCCTTCTAAATAAAAATTACACGAGTCAAGATTCGTGCTAGTTCAACTTAAGGAACTTCTGCATAACTTTTTAGGTGACAGGATAATCAACTAAGGCCATTTGCCACGCTAATGTACTGTCTGTGCCAGTATGCCTAGCCCTTGGGGTTAAACAAAAGTTCTTTAATAAAGTTGAACGGTGGGCTTATTTAATTTTTTGCACATTTTTAAAGTTTGCGTTAGTGACTTAAAAATAAAGCCACTAAACAGCTCGCTCAAAAATAGTGTTTGATAATGATCAATCTTTAGCCGTAATTAGATACGACGGCGTTTTGGAGCACGGCAACCATTATGTGGCACCGATGTCATATCCGTAATCGATGTAATTTTAATACCAAGATTAGGGAAAGCCCGCGCCGCTGATTCACGACCAGGGCCTGGTCCATCAATCAATATGATCATGCTCTTCACGCCAAATTCTAGGGCTTTTTTGCCAGCATCTTCAGCTGTGATCTGAGCCGCAAACGGAGTTGATTTACGCGCACCTTTAAATCCATGGCAACCAGCGGATGACCATGTAAGCGTGTTACCTAAACGATCAGTAATAGTAACGATCGTATTGTTAAATGATGCATGTATGTGTGCAACAGCTTCGGAGACACTCTTTTTGACTTTCTTACGTCCACGCTGTGCTGCATTACTACTGGAAGTCCTAGCCATATACTTTCCTGTTACTACTGTTATTTACTCAGGGCCCGTACCCAATCTTTCTTAAAGTACTTAGATACTTAGTAGGTGCTATATGACTTTTACGCCTCTAATACACCCGATAATGCCTAGCCCTGACTCACTTTTTTGTGCAACCGCTTTTTACTTCTTCAGCGTTATGCTTGCACGACGTTTTCCTTTACGGGTGCGAGCATTAGTGCGTGTACGCTGTCCGCGCACAGGCAAGCCATTGCGATGACGGAAGCCACGATAGCAGCCAATGTCAGTTAGACGTTTGATATGGGTTACGACTAAACGGCGCAGATCACCCTCTACAACGAATTTAGAAACACCTTCTCTGAGTTTCTCAAATTGTTCATCGCCAAGATCTTTTGCTTTTACGAATCCTTCAATATTCGCTTCTTTCAAAATCTTTCGAGCGCGCGAAAGACCAATACCAAAAATCGAGGTCAAACCGATGACGATATGCTTATGATTTGGGATATTTACCCCTGCAATACGAGCCATTGTATTTCCTAAAAAAAACGCATGACGTTTAAAGGAGTGTTGAAAAACTTCGGTGCGGGATTATACCCTCTACTCAATAGTTTTTCAGCACTCCCTTAACCTTGGCGCTGTTTGTGACGTTGATCAGCGCTGCAAATCACGCGTACGACGCGCTTGCGCTTAACTACTTTACATTTACGGCACATGCGCTTTACTGATGCCATTACTTTCATCGTTATTATCCCAACAAACTTTAGAAATTATCGTATTTCTACCACTGCCTAATAAACTTCTGCCTTCAATAACGCTTGCAAGAGCAATAGAGCTTTATTTTGCCCTAAAAACAATCCTTGCCCGCGATAAATCATAAGGTGTTAGTTCTACTGTCACGTTATCACCTGGCAAAATCCTAATGTAGTGCATGCGCATTTTGCCAGAAATATGGGCTATTACTACATGACCATTTTCCAATTTCACACGGAAAGTCGCGCTCGGCAAGTTTTCAATGACTTCGCCTTGCATTTGAATAACATCGTCTTTGGCCATATTTCTTTTAAATAATCCAACAGGTACGGTTGAGCCTAGCTATCACGTTTTATTTAACGAATAGGAAGATTGCCACCTTTGAAATTAGCTTTACGCAGGAGTGACTCATATTGTTGCGACATTAAATAGGATTGAATTTGAGCCATAAAATCCATCGTCACAACAACAATAATTAATAATGAAGTACCACCAAAATAAAACGGTACATTCCAGCGCAATACTAAAAACTCGGGCAATAAACATACAAATACGATGTAAACTGCACCGGCTAAAGTCAAGCGCGTCAAAATCTTATCAATATAACGCGCTGTTTGCTCACCTGGTCGAATACCAGGTACAAATGCGCCGCTCTTCTTAAGGTTATCGGCTGTCTCTCTGCTATTAAATACCAACGCGGTATAAAAGAAACAGAAGAAAACAATCGCTAATGCATACAACATCACATAAATCGGCTGGCCCGGCGCTAATGTGGCAGCAATATCATGCAACCACCGTAAGCTAGAGCCCGAGCTAAACCAATTCGCGATTGTAGCTGGAAATAAGATAATTGACGAGGCAAAAATGGGCGGAATAACCCCTGCCATATTCAATTTTAAAGGCAAATGCGACGATTGGCCGCCATATAGCTTATTGCCAACTTGCCTTTTCGCATAATTCACCAATACTTTTCGCTGACCGCGCTCAATAAACACCACAAGATAGGTCACCGCGGCAATCAACGCAACGACTAGTATTGCAGAGATGATACTCATCGATCCTGTCCGAACAAGTTCAAAAAGGCTACCCATCGCGTTAGGCAAGCCCGCCGCAATCCCTGCAAAAATAATAATTGAGATGCCGTTACCTAAACCGCGTTCAGTAATCTGCTCACCAAGCCACATTAAGAACATCGTGCCCGTTACAAGAGCGACGACTGTCGTCAATTTAAATAACAAGCCTGGCTCAGTCACTAAACCTGGTTGATTCTCCAGTGCTACCGCAATACCCAATGCCTGAAATATCGCTAGCACCACAGTGAAATAGCGTGTGTATTGCGTTATTTTTCTCTGCCCTGCCTGCCCTTCTTTCTTTAAGGCTTCAAATTGCGGCGAAATAATCGTCAACAACTGCATAATGATCGATGCCGAAATGTACGGCATGATACCCAGCGCAAAGACGGTGAAGCGAGACAATGCTCCACCCGAAAACATGTTGAACATGCCAAGAATACCGCCTTGCTGGCTTTGAAAAAGCTTAGCAAGTTGGTCTGGATCAATACCTGGTACTGGGATGTGCGCACCTAAACGATAAACGATCAATGCAAGTAATAAAAATACAAACCGTTTACCTAAATCACCATATTTAGGCGTTGCTTTCCCAGTTTTTGTAAGATTTTGCCGGCTAGCCAACTGTTTTCCCCGTATCAAACATCAGAGAACAAATCGTTTTAGGAATCAGCGCTAACAGCTGATTTACGCGTCTTCTTGGCCGCTTGTTGCTCGCTGCCTTCTAATTCCAAAAGTGAGCCACCCAATGCTTCAATTACTTGACGCGCACCTTTCGTGACGCCCACACCCCGCAGCGTAAGCTTACGCGTCAATGTGCCACATAAAATGACTTTGGCGCTACGCACTTGTTGACTAACAATGCCTGCTTGTTTTAATACGAGCAAATCAATTTCATCAACTGGCAGTTTTTCCAAATCGGAAAGACGCACTTGGCCCACCAATGCTTTAGTCAATGATGTAAAACCGCGTTTTGGCAAGCGCCTTTGCAATGGCATTTGCCCGCCTTCAAAACCAACTTTATGAAAGCCACCAGCACGTGATTTTTGACCTTTGTGACCACGACCAGCCGTTTTACCGAGTCCGGAGCCAATACCGCGACCAACCCGGCGTTTCGCGTGCTTTGCACCCACAGCAGGCTTTAGGCTATTTAATTCCATTATTTACCTCAGATAAAGCTAAGGAAGGGCTGTCCAACGCAGCTGACGGTACCGAATTTCGGCCGCATATAATATGCTGTCTGCTTCGGTATTTTCCACTAGCCGGTTTGAGCAGACCTTCCTTAAAAGCTATTTAATCTACGTGCGCGCCTTACAACTTAATCAGCGGTAAGTCAGCGCTTTATATTTGCTTAAGCTTCGCAATAACTTTAGTCAATAACTTTCACAAGATATGAAACTTTATTGATTCTACCGCGGGCTTCGGGCGTATCTAGTACTTCGCTGACTGAATTAAGACGTTTAAGCTTAAGCGCACACACCGTTGCACGATGTGACTTGCGCGTGCCAATAACGCTTTTAACCAGCTTAAGTTTGATAGTTTTGGCTGTCATGATAGAAAATTAACTCGTGATTTCTTCAACAGTTTTGCCGCGCTTTGCTGCAATTTCTGCTGCTGTCGATTGATTACGCAAACCTTTAAGCACTGCTCGCACCAAGTTATGCGGATTTCTGGAGCCATGGTTTTTCACCACCACATTTTGCACGCCAGCTGCTGTCAACACAGAGCGTACATGGTGGCTACAGATCATACCTTCTTTACCTGGTGCAAATAGCACGCTAGAAGCACCGTGTTTAGCACGCCCACTGTGTTGCAACGTACCGTTTTTCAACGGGATCTTAATCATATTGCGGCGAGCTTGCTCCATCGCTTTTTGAACAGCGATTGGTACTTCTTTCGCTTTACCTTTACCCATGCCAACACGGCCATCACCGTCACCGACGACCACTAGCGCTGCAAAGCTTAGAATACGACCGCCCTTCACCACTTTAGTGACACGGTTAACCGTGATCATCTTTTCCCGCAGACCATCGTCGCGCTCTTCACCTTGGTTTTTTGCTTGCATTTTTGCCATTACAGAATCCCTTAAAACGCGAGGCCTGCTTCACGTGCAGCATTGGCTAATTGCGCAACGCGACCGTGAAATTGAAACCCAGAACGATCAAACGCAACATTTTCGATGCCTGCTGCTTTAGCTTTCTCAGCAATACGCTTACCGATTAGCGCCGCCGCCTCAACATTGCCGCCTTTACCTGCCAGTTGCTGACGCACTTCGGCTTCAACGGTAGAAGCACTAACTAATACTTTCTCACCGCAAGGCGAAAAGATTTGTGCATAAGTATGTTTGTTAGTCCGATGCACTGCTAGACGATGAATTTTTAATTCAGCGATCTTCAAACGCGTACGACGTGCACGGCGTAAACGAGCTACTTTTTTATTCATAGTTCGTACCTTTATTTCTTCTTAATCTCTTTGAGAGCGACTACTTCGCCAACGTAGCGAACACCTTTGCCTTTATAAGGTTCTGGTGGACGATAGCCACGAATCTTAGCAGCTTCCTCTCCGAGGATCTGTTTACTCTTACCCTTTAAAACGATTTCCGTCTGATTGACCAGCGCTTCAACGCCTTCTGGCAACAGATGAACAACTGGGTGAGAGAACCCAAGCGATAGATTTAAATTTCTACCTTGAACTTGAGCACGGTAACCTACACCAACCAGCTGAAGTTTACGCTCAAAACCTTGAGTTACACCCTTAACCATGTTGGCGACCAACGCTCGCATCGTACCCCACATAGCTTGGGCCGCAGGACTTTCGTCAGCCGGCTCAAATTTCAAAACGCCGCCATCGTTAATTATTTTGACTAAACGATTCGCTTTTTCCCAAATAACACCAAGCGGACCTTTAACGGTAATACGCTCATCATCGATTGTCACTTCAACGCCCGAGGGCAGAGTAATTGGGTTTTTACCTACTCGCGACATGCTTAATTTCTCCTCGTATCAGGGCATTAAAGTGAAAATGCGGCGCCAGGGCGCGCAAAATACTTTTCGGCCCTTATCATCTTTAGGTGACATGACAAATAATTTCGCCACCGACTCCCGCTTTGCGAGCGTGGCGGTCAGCCATTACGCCTTTTGGCGTAGAAACGATTGCAATGCCCAAGCCATCCATGACTTTTTCGATATCAGCACAGCCTTTATAAACTCTCAAACCAGGGCGAGAGATACGTTTCAACGTTTCAATAACAGGTCGACCAGCATAATATTTGAGAGCTATTTCTAACGTTGCTTTATTGTTGTCTTGCTTCACAACACCAAAATCTTCGATATAACCCTCATCCTTCAAAACTTGTGCAATCGCAGCACGAAATTTTGATGAAGGCATCACAACTGATTTTTTTCCAACTTTTTGCGCATTACGGATACGAGTCAACATATCAGCAATAGGATCACTCATACTCATATTCTTCTCCTATTACCAGCTTGCTTTAACTAAGCCAGGAATTTCACCGCGGAAGGCGATTTCACGAATTTTGTGGCGCGCCAGACCAAATTTTCGGAACGTACCACGTGCACGACCTGTCAATGCGCAACGATTGCGCTGACGAGTTGGATTCGCATTGCGCGGCAATTGCTGCAACTGCAAACGTGCGTTGTACCGTTCTTCATCTGATTTAGTCGAGTCGCTAATAATAGCTTTAAGCGCAGCACGCTTGGCAGCATACTTGTCTCTCAAACGGGCGCGCTTTTTTTCACGCTCGATTAGTGCCTGTCTAGCCACAGTAACCTCAATTTTTGAATGGAAATTTCAAGCTGGCAAGCAATGCCTTAGCTTCTTCATCGAGTTTCGCAGATGTAGTAATAGAAATATTCAATCCACGTAACACATCAATTTGATCTTCAACCTCAAGAAACATACTTTGATCTCTTGAGCCGAAGTTATAACTACCACGCCCATCAAAGGAACGAGCTGATAAACCACGGAAGTCACGCACACGGGGAAGCGCAATCGTAATTAAGCGATCGAGAAATTCCCACATCCGTTGACCACGCAACGTGACTTTCACACCAATAGGCATACCTTCACGCAGCTTATTAAAACCAGCAATTGCTTTACGCGCCTTAGTCGATACTGCCTTCTGTCCTGCAATTTTAGCCAGATCAGCCGCTGCGCTTTCGATGATTTTCTTATCAGCTACTGCACCACCAAGGCCCATATTAAGGGTAATTTTGGTAATACGCGGAACCTGCATAATAGACTTGTAGCCGAACTTCGTCATCAGTTCCGGTACAGTCTTTTCTTTATAAAATTCTTGCAAACGAGCCATTTTTCACCTCAAATGTCCTGCCCTATGGATAACTTGGCAATACAAACTGAATATCAAGCAGACTTATAGAACAGGACAGCAATCTCAAACACTCAATTCGGCGCCAGTCGTTTTTAAGAAGCGACGCTTATTACCTTCTTCGTCAATCTTGATGCCGACACGAGATGCCTTACCATTTGCATCAACCAGAGCCACATTTGATTTATCTACAGACATTGACTTGGTTTCAATACCACCTACGGTACCTTTCGCGGGATTCGGCTTAACATGCTTCTTGACGAGATTAATTCCCTCAACCAGCACCCGACCGTCGCGGACTTCCAGTACCACGCCACGCTTGCCCTTGTCTTTACCAGCGACAACGATAACTTCATCGCCTTTACGCACTTTTTCCATTTGAATTCCTATTCGAAGCTAAGTAACAGATATCCACGCTGACTTTAGATATTGGCTAGTATTGCCGCTATATCCAAAATTCCTTCGGATCTTGTTCGTTGATATCTAGTTCTTATAGCACTTCAGGCGCTAGCGAAATGATTTTCATAAAACGCTCACTACGCAATTCGCGCGTAACGGGCCCGAAAATACGAGTAGCGATCAGCTCAAGCTTATTATTGAGCAATACCGCAGCATTTTTATCGAATTTAATTAGAGAACCATCTGGCCGGCGAACGCCTTTAGCAGTACGCACTACGACTGCGTTATAGACTTCACCTTTTTTGACACGCCCACGTGGGGTTGCTTCTTTGACGGTGACTTTAATAATATCGCCGATACCCGCGTATCTACGCTTTGATCCACCAAGAACCTTGATGCATAAAAGCTTACGTGCGCCGGTATTATCGGCTACTTCAAGTTCACTTTCGCTTTGAATCATGATTTCTCTAACTTAACCTGACTTATGGCCTTTAATTTAATGGCGCTGTCGATCAGTATTAGATTGATAAACTTCTCTAACCCCAACGTCCAGCGACATTAAGCCGCACAGTCATTAATAGGGCGAAGAATTCTTCACTTTCTCTTAGAGCCTCTGAACAGACCCTTAGAACTTCTTGTTCTAGAGCGTGAGAACGCAACGCTATCAAAACGTAACCCGCTAAAACCCACAGCTCTTCACCTAAGAAGCGCGAGATTATAACAGAACTTTTTTAAAACTTTGCATTAATTTATGCATCATCATGAAAAATGATGATGGCGCAACAAACTTGAGTTTTATTTGATGGCAAATAAAAACGTAAATTTTATAAGTAAGCCTTTAGCAGCCGAAGGAACTAGCTATTCAATAAAAGCTTGGCTTGTCTCGTCTTTATTTATCAAATGAAGCGCTAAAAAAGCGCTGAGCACATTACCTGTTAACGATAATTTATTCAGCGTTTTAGATAAATTAATTACATTTGTGCAGCAGATTGCACAACGCGTGCAACAACCCAATTTACCGTTTTTGAAATGGGCCGGCATTCTTGAATTTCTACAAGATCGCCTTCTTTGCATGCATTTGCGTTATCGTGCGCGTGATATTTCCTTGAACGATTTTCGTACTTACCGTACTTTGCGTGCTTAGCCTTACGTTCAATAAGCACTGCTACCGTCTTATCACGCTTATCGCTTACTACTTTACCAATCAGCGAACGTTGGTGCTTAGGCAAATCTTTAGTGCTGTCATCCATTTTTACTTCGCCCTCTCGGCCAATGTTTTTTCAGTCATTACAGTGCGCAAGCGCGCAATCGTGCGGCGCATTTTTTTAATGAGACTAGGATTGCTCAATTGCTGAGTAGCCAATTGCATTTTCAAGCCAAATTGCGCTTTGAGTAGATCTGACAATTCTTTGTGCAGCTCAACTTTATCTTTAGCGCGAAACTCAGAAGCTTTCATCGCTTTTCTCCATTCTGAAATCGTATAAAAAAGATTCTGCTCTCTTATGCTATCTAGCAATTAAAGAAGCAGAATCATTTTTTATTCGATACGCTTTATGCGCCAAGCTGACGCGTAACAAATATTGCCTTCAAAGGTAGCTTAGCTGCTGCTAAACGAAACGCTTCACGAGCGAGTTCTTCGCTAATACCATCCATTTCGTAGAGCATCTTGCCCGGCTGAATTTCAGCAACGTAGTACTCAGGATTCCCTTTACCGTTACCCATACGCACTTCAGCTGGCTTTTGTGAAATTGGCTTATCTGGGAAGATACGAATCCAAATACGACCACCCCGTTTGATATGCCTAGTCATTGCACGACGTGCCGCTTCAATTTGACGCGACGTCAAACGACCTCGTGCCACAGCTTTTAACCCAAACGTACCAAACGACACTTTATTGCCACGCGTTGCAATACCGGTATTTCGCCCTTTTTGCTCTTTACGATACTTTCTGCGCTTTGGTTGCAACATACTTATTCTCCTTGCTTGGCTTCGCCGGCATGACTGCCGCCGCGACGTCCACCAGCCGAACGGCCTGCCTTATCACCGCGATTTGCTGTACGTGTACGGCGAGGACGTTTTTCTTCAGGCGCATCGACGACATTAGCTGACGTTTCATCGCCACCAATCGTATTACCTTTAAAAACGAGTACCGTAACGCCAATTGCACCGTATTGCGTCTGCGCTGTTGCACGACCCCAATCGATATCTGACGATATTGTATGAAGCGGCATGCGACCTTCAAGCGACCATTCAGTACGCGCGATTTCAATACCATTCAAACGGCCAGCACAACTGATTTTGATACCCTGCACACCTAAACGCATTGCATTTTGCATCGCACGCTTTCTTGCACGACGGAACATCACACGGCGCTCAAGCTGTTGCGCGATAGAATCAGCGATCAATTGCGCATCAATTTCAGGCTTACGAACTTCTTCGATATTGACATGCACGGGGACTCCCATGCGGCGCTGCAGTTCATTCTTCAGCACTTCAATATCTTCGCCCTTCTTACCAATCACAACACCTGGGCGGGCGGTATAGATCGTTACGCGCGCACTTTTCGCCGGGCGTTCGATTTCAATACGACTAACCGATGCTTTTTTCTTTTATTTAGCTCTTCTTCTAAATATTGACGAACACTAATGTCTTTATTTAGCAGATCAGCAAATAATCCATTTTTTGCGGCAAACCAGCTTGACTTATATTTACGGCTAACAGCCAGGCGAAAGCCAACTGGATGAATTTTTTGTCCCATCTATGGCCCCTTAATTTCCAACTGTTACCGTAATATGGCAGGATTGCTTCTCAATCCTATTGCCACGGCCTTTTGCACGTGCTGATGAGCGCTTTAATGAAGTTGCCTTATCCACATAAATGCTCGTAACCTTAAGCTCATCAATATCAGCGCCTAGATTATGTTCAGCATTAGCAATCGCCGATTCCACTACTTTCTTTACCAAGAGCGCCGCTTTTTTAGGCGAGAACATCAAAATATCTAATGCTCTAGCAACAGGCAAACCCCGGATTTGATCAACAACAAGACGTGCTTTCTGCGCCGAAATACGAGCGCCGCAATGTCTTGCTTTAGTTTCCATCTTGTCCATTATCTCTTCGCCTTTTTATCAGCCGCATGCCCTTTAAAGGTACGGGTCAGCGCAAATTCGCCTAACTTGTGACCTACCATTTCCGCGCTTATATAAACAGGCACATGCTGACGCCCGTTATGTACTGCAATGGTCAAACCAATGAAATTCGGCAGAATTGTCGAGCGACGTGACCAAGTTTTAATTGGCTTTTTGCCAGATTTCTCAATCTTTCTTAACAAGCCGCTATCACAAAACGGCCCTTTTTTAGCAGAACGTGCCATGAGTCAATTCCTTTCTTAACGCTTATTGCGGCGCTGTTGGATCATTCCATCCGTACGGTGTTTGCGCGCTCGAGTACGATAGCCTTTTGTAGGCACACCGCTAAAGCTGACTGGATGACGCCCACCTGAGGTTTTACCTTCACCACCACCATGCGGGTGATCAACTGGGTTCATTGCCACACCACGCACCGTTGGGCGAATACCAAGCCAACGTTTAGCACCAGCCTTACCGATTTTACGCAGGTTGTGTTCTTCGTTACCCACTTCACCAATTGTCGCGCGACACTCGATGTGGATACGGCGAACTTCACCTGAGCGTAAACGCACTTGAGCATATACACCTTCACGCCCCAACAACACTGCTGATGCGCCAGCAGAACGAGCAAGCTGCGCCCCCTTACCGACCAACATCTCGATACAGTGGATCGTTGTACCAACTGGAATATTTGAAATCGGAAGCGCATTGCCAGCACGAATCGGCGCCTCAATACCCGACATAATTTGCTGGCCAACGACCAACCCTTTGGGCGCAATAATGTAGCGACGCTCACCATCGGCATAACACAACAAAGCGATATTCGCACTGCGATTTGGATCGTACTCAAGACGCTCCACTTTCGCTGCAATACCATCTTTATTGCGACGGAAATCAATTTTCCGATAGTGCTGCTTATGACCACCACCTTGATGGCGAGTCGTAATACGACCATGATTATTACGACCCGCCTTTTTACTTTGCGTATCTAATAAGCCCGCGAAAGGTTTACCTTTATGCAGATCTTTATTAACCACCAACACTCTAGAGCGACGGCCAGCAGAAGTAGGCTTTGTTTTAACGAGTGCCATAATTAACTAGCCTCCGCTTCAAAATTGATCTCTTGACCGGGTTTTAAGCACACATACGCTTTACGCGTTTCTTTGCGGCGACCTTCGGTGCGACCATGACGCTTAACTTTACCTTTGCGATTCAAAATGTTGACTGACTCAACCTCTACTTTGAAAAGCAATTCAACCGCTTCTTTCACTTCTTGTTTTGTCGCACTTGGCACAACATTAAAGCTGACTTGGCTATGCTTTTCGGCTATACGCGTCGCTTTTTCAGATATTACCGGGGACGACAGAACTTGCAGTAGACGATGATCGTTTTTACGTTGATCTGTCATGATAGCGACTCCTCAATTTGAGCCACAGCAGCCTTGGTCATCAAGATTTTCTTAAAGTAAATCAAGGACAGAGGATCAGCATGACGCGACTCAATCACTGCCACATTAGGCAAATTACGTGAAGCAAGATAGAGATTTTCATCCATCTTTTCGGTAATCATTAATACCGACTCCAGCCCCATTTGCTTGATTTTTTGCGCTAACAATTTAGTTTTAGGCGCCTCAAGCTCAAGGCTTTCAACAACACCCAAACGTCCCTCACGAGCCAATTGAGACATGATCGAGCAGATACCCGCACGGAACATTTTCTTGTTAACTTTTTGCGAGAAATTTTCTTCAGGCGAATTAGGGAAAATACGACCACCACCACGCCACAATGGGCTTGAAGTCATACCAGCACGTGCGCGACCGGTTCCTTTTTGACCCCAGGGTTTTTTCGTTGAATGCTTAACTTCCGCACGAGTTTTTTGTGCACGATCACCACTACGCGCATTAGCCTGATAAGCCACCACTACTTGGTGAATTAATGCTTCGTTATAATCGCGACCAAAAACCGCATCAGAAGCATTAATTTCAGCAGCACTCTGCCCTTGTTCATTCAGAAGCTCAAGTTTCATGATTGCGCTCCTTGTGCAGAATTAGCTCCAGCTTTAGCCGCTGGCGTAATGAAAACGATGCCATCATTTGCACCAGGCACCGCCCCTTTCACCAACAAAAGCGAGCGCTCAACATCAATTTGAATGATTTCGAGATTAGAGACGGTAACGTTCACATCACCCATGTGACCGCACATGCGTTTACCAGGAAACACACGACCTGGATCCTGGTTCATACCAATGGAACCTGGCACATTGTGCGCGCGAGAATTGCCGTGCGTCGCACGACCTGAATTGAAGTTGTGACGTTTGATCGTACCAGCAAAACCTTTACCTTTCGATTTGCCGCGCACACGCACTAAATCACCAACCTGAAATACTTTATCAAGCACGATCATTTCGCCAGCTGACAGAGCAGCAGCTTGATCCGCAGCAACGCGAAATTCTTTAAGCACTTCACCAGCTTCAATACCAGCTTTAGCAAAATGACCTGCTGCAGCTTTATTCACACGGCTGCGACGACGCTCACCAAAAGCAACTTGCACAGCGTTATAACCATCTGATTCAGTGGTTTTAACCTGCCCAACACGGTTATTTGATACGAGCAGCACGGTGACAGGAATTGACTCCCCATCTTTAGTAAAGATGCGGGTCATACCCTTCTTGCGACCTGTAAGTCCAAGACCCATCTTTTTTCTCCATTCCCGACTACGATTGGCCGGGTTCAATTAGCGCTTTATACAAACGCTGCAATTAGCATCACTCGCTCACGCAACCGAATGGCGGCGCAACGAGGCGAAAAGCTGCGGATTATAGCGAGACTTTTAATTTCACGCAAGTTAATTGCGTGAAATGCGATTCCCTTAGTCAGAAAACGCTGATTTAATCAAAGGCAGTGCTTATCTCACTGCATTTATTAAAAACATTCTGCTTAGAAAACAGATGGAATAACTTAGATTAATTCAACGTCTTTTGATAAGGCTGTATGATGACTGCATTAATGTAATTTGATCTCTACATCAACACCAGCAGGCAATTCTAGCTTCATCAATGCATCAACAGTTTTGTCCGTTGGATCAAGAATATCCATCGCGCGCAAATGCGTAAATATTCTGAACTGTTCTTTCGAGTTACTGTTCACGTGCGGCGAACGAAGTAAATCATAGTGACGTTTACGCGTTGGCAATGGCACTGGACCACGTACAATTGCACCAGTTCGTTTTGCCGTATCGACAATTTGACCTGCTGAGAGATCAATCAATTTATGGTCGAAGGCCTTCAAACGAATCCGTATTTTACGCCGCTTCATAATTTTTCCTTAAAGAGCACTTAAAAACTAAGACGCAAGCAGAAGCCTATAAACGACATAAAATTAACTCGAGGTTTATGTCGCACTAAGTTTCTGCTTGCTCCACCAGTATTACTTAATAATTTTAGCGACGACGCCGGTACCGACGGTACGACCCCCTTCACGGATCGAGAAACGCACACCCTCTTCCATCGCGATCGGTGCAATTAACTTCACTTTAACCGACACGTTATCACCTGGCATCACCATCTCTTTCCCTTCGGGCAACTCAATCGAACCCGTTACATCGGTCGTACGGAAGTAAAACTGCGGACGATAGTTGCTAAAGAATGGCGTATGACGTCCACCTTCTTCTTTGCTCAGAATATAAACCTCAGCTTCGAATTCAGTATGCGGCTTAATCGAACCCGGTTTCGCCAACACTTGACCACGCTCAACATCTTCACGCTTCGTACCACGCAACAGAATACCTACGTTATCCCCTGCCTCACCTTGATCTAACAACTTACGGAACATCTCAACGCCCGTACACGTTGTTTTGACCGTATCTTTCAAGCCAACAATTTCAACTTCTTCACCAACCTTAATCAGACCGCGCTCAATACGACCGGTTACAACAGTACCGCGACCAGAAATTGAGAATACGTCTTCGATTGGCATCAAGAATGTGCCATCTACTGCACGCTCAGGAGTAGGAATATAGCTGTCTAACGCCTCAGCCAACTTCATGATCGCTTGTTCGCCGAGTTCGCCTTTATCGCCTTCCAATGCCAATTTGGCTGAACCTTGAATGAACGGCACGTCATCGCCTGGGAAATCATATTTGGAGAGCAACTCACGTACTTCCATTTCGACCAGTTCGAGCAACTCAGCATCGTCCACCATATCGCATTTATTCAAAAATACGATGATGTACGGCACACCCACCTGACGAGCCAATAGAATGTGCTCACGGGTTTGTGGCATAGGACCATCAGCTGCTGAGCAAACCAAAATCGCACCGTCCATCTGCGCCGCACCGGTAATCATGTTCTTCACATAATCCGCGTGACCTGGGCAGTCTACGTGTGCGTAGTGGCGCGCTGCCGTTTCGTACTCAACGTGTGCCGTATTAATCGTAATACCGCGGGCTTTTTCTTCGGGGGCCGCATCGATTTGATCGTACGCTTTTTTCTCACCACCGAATTTATCCGCCAGCACCGTCGCAATCGCGGCCGTTAACGTTGTCTTACCGTGATCAACGTGTCCGATCGTGCCTACGTTTACGTGCGGCTTGCTCCGCTGAAATTTTTCTTTAGCCATAACTCTCTTCTTTCAAAAACGGTTAATCAATATGACTTAGCTAACTTTTGCTTTGATAATCGCGTCTGTCACGCTGTTAGGTGCTTCGGCGTAGTGCTTAAATTCCATCGTATAAGTCGCGCGACCTTGAGTGAGCGAACGCAACGAGGTGGAATATCCAAACATTTCAGATAACGGCACAAGCGCTAGTACAACTTTGCCCCCACCTTCCATCGGTTCTGCACCTTCCACAATACCCCGTCGTGACGATAAGTCACCAATCACGGTACCGAAGAAATCTTCTGGCGTCTCAACTTCAACGGCCATCATCGGCTCTAACAATACGGGCTTCGCGAGACGCATACCCTCTTTAAAGGCCATCGAACCAGCCATCTTGAAGGCATTTTCGTTAGAGTCAACATCGTGGTAAGAACCAAAGTGCAGCGTGACTTTTACATCAACCACTGGATAACCAGCCAATACACCCGACTTCAACGTATCTTGAATACCTTTATCTACAGCCGGTATATATTCGCGCGGAACCACACCACCTTTAATGGCATCGACAAATTCATAACCTTTACCTGGCTCTTGCGGCTCCAATTTGAGCACCACGTGACCATATTGACCACGTCCACCAGATTGCTTGACAAATTTACCTTCCACTTTTTCGCATACGCTACGAATCGTTTCACGGTAGGCCACTTGCGGCTTGCCTACTGCCGCCTCAACATTAAATTCACGGCGTAACCGGTCAACCAAGATCTCCAAGTGCAACTCACCCATCCCGGAAATAATGGTTTGATTTGACTCTTCATCGCTTGTCACACGGAAAGAAGGATCTTCTTGTGCCAAACGACTCAACGCCATCCCCATTTTTTCTTGGTCAGCCTTTGTTGCAGGCTCGATTGCCTGAGAAATCACTGGCTCGGGGAATTCCATGCGCTCGAGTATGACCGGCTGAGCTGGATCACACAATGTATCACCAGTGGTCACGTCTTTTAAACCAACCGCTGCAGCGATATCACCAGCATAGACCTCTTTAATTTCTTCACGCTGATTAGCATGCATTTGCAAGATACGACCGATCCGCTCTTTCTTACCTTTAACAGAGTTGTAGACGGTATCGCCCGATCTCACCACACCAGAGTAAACACGGAAGAAGATCAACTGACCAACAAACGGGTCAGTCATAATTTTGAAGCCTAACGCTGAGAATTTCTCATCATCTGCAGCATGACGCTCTGCAATGTCACCGTTTTCAAGCTCACCCTTCACTGGAGGGATATCAACAGGGGAAGGCAGATAGTCAATAACGGCATCAAGCATTGCCTGCACACCCTTATTTTTAAACGCAGTACCGCACATCATCGGAACGATTTCACTAGCGATGGTGCGCGCACGCAGCGCTGCTTTGATTTCTTCCTCAGTTAATGTTTCGCCACTTAAATACTTATCCATTAACTCTTCAGAGGATTCTGCCGCAGCCTCAACCATCTTTTCGCGCCACTCTGCCGCAAGATCAGCGAGATCCGCTGGAATATCTAGCAGCTCGAATTTCATTCCCTGACTAGCATCATCCCAGATGATCGCTTTCATCTTAACCAAATCAACCACGCCTTTAAAATTCTCTTCAGCGCCAATTGGAATTTGAACAGGGATGGGGTTAGCTTTAAGACGTGCACGCATTTGATCGTACACCTTAAAGAAATTCGCGCCAGTGCGATCCATCTTATTAACAAAGGCCAAGCGCGGCACTTTGTATTTATTCGCTTGCCGCCAAACAGTTTCTGACTGTGGCTGCACTCCACCAACCGCGCAATAGACCATGCACGCACCATCGAGTACGCGCATCGAGCGCTCAACTTCGATCGTAAAGTCAACGTGTCCTGGCGTATCAATAATATTGATGCGATGCTCCGGATACTGACCAGCCATACCTTTCCAGAAGGCTGTCGTAGCAGCAGAAGTAATCGTGATACCACGCTCTTGCTCCTGCTCCATCCAGTCCATCGTCGCAGCGCCTTCGTGCACTTCACCGATTTTGTAATTAACCCCGGTATAAAACAAAATACGTTCAGTCGTCGTCGTTTTACCGGCATCAATATGGGCACTAATACCAATATTACGGTAACGCTCGATGGGAGTTTTGCGAGCCACTTTGATCCCCTATTTAATATCTGTAAAAAGCCATCTGCAAGCCAACAAACCCTCCAAAATCACCGACAAAAAAGAGAGCAATAAAACACACTTCCCTATTCGCCGCACTGAAAAGGCAGCCTACTTTTTAGTCATTCAACAATGACCGGCACTTTTGGTTAGGTTGCAAACTTTTAAGCTTTTTATGCGTTAAAGCTATTAACCAATTGCAGCGAGCGGGGCCAGAGGAAATCCACCGGCACCCGCTCGTCACGATTCTAAAAAAACATCAATTACATACGGAAATGAGAGAAAGCACGATTAGCCTCTGCTGCACGATGCACTTCATCGCGTTTCTTAATCGCGCCGCCACGGTTTTCTGACGCTTCAAGTATTTCCAACGCAAATCTTTGCGAACTATCTTTCTCGCTACGCTTTCTTGCCGCTTCACATCCCCAACGCATCGCTAATGCCTGACGACGTCCAGCGCGAACCTCTTGCGGTATTTGATAGCTTTTACCACCGATACGACGGGACCTTACCTCCACCATTGGCTTAAGATTTTCTAATGCTTTCTTAAACACTTCCAACGGATCTTTACCAGTCTTATCTTGAATATGCTGAAAGGCACCGTAAACGATTTTTTCGGCAACTGATTTTTTGCCGCCTTTCATAAGGACATTGATGAACTTAGCAACTTCAACGCTGCCAAATTTTGGATCGGGCAATATTTCCCGTTTTGGAACTTCACGACGACGCGGCATTTCCTTCCTTCACTATTTACTATTCAGTAATTAATAACAGACAACCAACAGAAGCAAAAAAATCAATCAAGAGCAGCATCATTTACCACTCTCACCTATTTCTTCTCTTACCCAAAAACCCGGCTAGCGCGCTATTAGATAGTTATCTGCCTACTGTATTTAACCGTTATGCTTTTTTACCACGCTTCGCACCATACTTCGAGCGAGCTTGTTTACGATCTTTCACACCCTGGGTATCAAGCGCACCACGTACCATATGGTAACGAACACCAGGCAAGTCTTTTACACGACCACCACGAATCAACACCACCGAGTGCTCTTGCAAATTGTGGCCTTCACCACCGATATATGAGATCACTTCAAAACCGTTTGTCAAACGCACCTTAGCGACTTTACGCAGCGCCGAGTTCGGCTTTTTAGGTGTTGTGGTATACACACGTGTACATACGCCACGCCGTTGCGGGCAATTTTGCAAAGCTGGGCTATTGCTTCTGCGTTTAACCGAACGCCTAGCGTTACGCAACAGCTGGTTAGTGGTTGGCATAAATTTATTCCTGCAAAAATACGATATAGGTATCCAACATCAGACCCAAGAAAGCGCTGAATAAACCGAAAGCAAACCATGCTCTGCTACTAAGCACACCTTTCAATCGCGGTTTATTCAGCGCTCTATCGCTCTAAGAGAGCCGCCCCAGACTTGTCTGACCCTAATTTTGGTCTTTCTGGCACGTTTCCGACTTCTGATACTGATGTAGGGTATAGGCGGACAAAAACTAAAGCTGCGTATCATAGTCGGTAAATGATTGGTGGTCAACCTACTCAATCATTTTGTATCGATGCAACTGCCTTCCATCACGTATTCCCGGCTTTTCGACATACCCAAACGAAGATTTATGATGCGTTTGCTGGAGCTTCCTACATCACTCCGACCCACTGCTTTCAACTCGAAAGCATTCGCTTCTAGCTAATGACTTGCAATAATTCCTCGCCAAATCGCTCAAATTTTCGCGTACCGATTCCAGTTACGTCGCGCAGCGATTCAAGGTTTTCTATTTCAGCGCAGGCTAATTCGATCAATGTGCTGTCATGGAAAATCACATAAGCTGGCACACCGTCTAGCTTTGCTCTTTCACTGCGCCAAGCACGCAATTTTTCCCAGCGAGTCATTTGCTCTTGCGACATACCAGAAGTAAGCTCGGCACGCCAATTGGTTCGGGAAGACGACCGTTGGCTTTGAGTAGTACGTGCGGGCTTTACGTAGCGACGCACCATCACGTTCTGCTCACCTTTGAGCACAGTTCGGCTAGCTTGCGTCAGTATCAATGCGCCGTGTCCATCAGCATCGACTGCTAATAGGCCAGTTGCGACTAATTGACGGAATAGCATACGCCATTCCATTTCAGACAAATCAGTACCGAGGCCAAAGGTCGATAACTTGTCATGACCGCGCTGTTTGATACGTTCTGTCAACTTACCGCGCAATATGTCGATCAAATGGCCTGCACCAAAGTGATAACCACTTGCCTGTCTAGCACGATACACACAAGAGAGGGCCATCTGCGCTTCGCGTGTACGATCTGACAAAGTAGGAGGCTCAAGACACGTATCGCAATTCCCACATGGTTGAGATTCTTCACCAAAGTAAGCGAGCAATTGAACACGACGGCAACTGACAGTCTCGCAAAACCCTAACAGCGCATTGAGCTTGATGGTTGAGCGACGCTTATATGCCTCATCCGCTTCTGACTCTTCAATCATCTTGCGTTGTTGCACGACGTCACCTAAACCATATGCCATCCATGCATTGGCGGGCAAGCCATCGCGCCCGGCACGGCCGGTTTCTTGGTAATACCCTTCCATACTTTTAGGCATATCCAAATGCGCCACGAACCGTACGTCAGGTTTATCAATACCCATTCCAAAGGCAATCGTCGCCACCATTACGACGCCCTCTTCACGCTGAAAAATTTGTTGATGCTTCTGCCGCGTGTCAGTTTCCATTCCACCGTGGTAAGGCAGTGCGCGAATGCCTTCCGTATTTAGCCAGGCTGCCGTTTCTTCAACTTTGCGACGTGATGAACAATAAACAATACCAGCATCATAAATGTTGCCCTGTCTATGCTCAGCACGTAAAAATTTAAGTAGCTGCGCACGCACATTGTCTTTCTCGACAATCGAGTAGCGGATATTGGGGCGATCAAAACTTGAAATAAATACGCGAGAGTGCTCAAACCCAAGTCGAGTAATAATTTCGTCTCGTGTTTGGGGATCAGCGGTAGCCGTGAGCGCAATACGCGGTACGTTTGGATAGCGCTCATGTAACACAGACAGCTGGATATACTCCGGCCGGAAATCATGCCCCCACTGTGAAACGCAATGCGCTTCATCAATCGCAAATAAGCTGACTTTAGCCCGTTCTATTAAATCTAAAAAACGCGGCGTCATTAGCCGTTCTGGCGCCACATACAGTAAATCGATTTGCTGTCTAGCAAAATCACGCTCGATTTCATACGCAGCTTGAGCGCTCAACGTTGAATTGAGATAGGCAGCACGCACGCCAAGTGCGGTGAGGGACGCGACCTGATCTTGCATCAGCGCGATCAGTGGAGAAATGACAACGCCAGGCCCAAGCCCAGCAGCACTACGCACGAGTGCAGGAATTTGATAGCACAGCGACTTGCCGCTACCGGTCGACATCGATACAAAACAGTCCCCTCCCGCTGCCATATGCTCAACAATTTCAGCTTGCAAGCCCCGAAAGGCCGCGTAACCGAAAACGCGATGCAACATGTTTAGGCAGGGTGAATCAGGCATGTCATATCCCTGAGAGAGGCACAGTGATTGTTCACCATAACAAAAAACACGTTAGTTCAATACAAATTGCACTAACGTGTTACTAGGTACTGTTTAATGCGAGAAGATCCGCTCAGCTTACAGATAACCACGTGCTGGTTGGTTGTATAGCTGATTGAGCCAACCAGCATGCTTACCCGTGGTCTAGCCAAACTTCGCCAGTGTTAGGGGCTGTTTACAATCCTGTTGGGAACTTATCCAAGTCACTCGGAAGATCCGAATGGAGCTGTTGGTCTGCACGCTGGAGTTCTTTCGTTACCCTAATCTACATGTTCGTAGGTTAAGGTGAGGGACGAGCCCCACCATGCTCACCAATCAGCGTTATTTCTCCCTACATAGAAATCGAGAACAGTCCTTAGGCAGCAGGGCTAATGGCACCAGCGACCTCCGCCGCATGGTCTGCTGCCAGGCGCGTACGCTCAGCTAATTCTTTCTGCTGACGTGCGTGATAGGTTGTGAGACCAGTACCACCCGGAATCAAACGTCCAATGATGACGTTTTCTTTCAGGCCCTTCAACAGATCGATCGTCGCATAACCTTGCATCGATGCATCGCCCTTGCCTGTCTTGCCTTCTGTCGCAACGATATTGTCGCCCTCAGTAGCCGCTCTGACCATCACACTGGTCGTTTGCTGGAATGCTAACGCAGCGAGTACAGACGGAGCCAACAGCGAGGCATTAGTAATCCCTAGCAATACATTTTCATAGGTAGCTGGACGCTGGTCTTCCGCGATTACCCGTTCGTTTTCAGCCAACATGTCTGAACGCTCGACCTGCTCGCCCAAAATAAAGCGGGTATCACCTGGATCAACGATATGCACCCGGCGCAGCATCTGACGCACAATCACTTCAATGTGCTTGTCGTTAATCTTCACGCCCTGCAGACGATACACATCTTGCACTTCGTCAACGATATAACGCGCCAGTGCTTCTACTCCTTGCAGACGTAAGATGTCGTGTGGATTAGCTGGGCCATCAACAATCATTTCACCGCGGTTTACCACCTGACCATCGTGTGCGAGAACTTGTTTATCTTTCGGAATCAAGAACTCATGCGGATTGCCGTCCAGATCAGTAATGATAAGGCGTTGTTTACCTTTTGTATCTTTACCAAACGATATAGTACCGGTGACTTCTGCCAGGATACCTGCATCTTTAGGTGCGCGTGCTTCGAAGAGTTCAGCCACGCGCGGTAGACCCCCAGTAATATCTCGAGTTTTCTGGGATTCGGTTGGCGTCCGTGCTAACACTTCACCAACGTGTACCTGTTGACCGTTCACCACGGTAATCAACGCACCTGCTTGGAAACCAATCGTGACTGGCTGCTCGGTACCTGGAATTTTAACTTCTTCGCCATTTGCATCGATCAATTTCACTTGCGGACGTATCGTTTTCGCTGCTTGTGAGCTACGTCGTTTAGGATCAATCACGACCAATGTCGAAAGCCCGGTCGTTTCATCGACTTGCTTAGCGACAGTTACGCCTTCCTCGAAATTCTCTAACTTAACGGTACCACCATACTCACTGATGATTGGACGCATCAATGGATCCCATGCGGCAAGCTGAGTACCTGCTTTAATTTGCGCGCCGTCAAGTTTTAAAAGGGTTGCACCGTAAGGAATCTTATGGCGTTCACGCTCGCGACCGTAGTCGTCGGCAATCACTATCTCTCCAGAACGGGAGATAACAATTTGCTCGCCTTTCGCGTTTGTGACGTAACGCATCACTGGGCTAAAGCGTACCGTACCATTGGATTTCGCTTCAACGCTTGAGGCAACGGCAGCACGTAGCGCGGCACCACCAATATGGAACGTACGCATCGTCAACTGCGTACCCGGTTCACCGATCGATTGTGCAGCGATCACACCGACTGCTTCACCCACGTTAACGAGTGCACCGCGTCCAAGATCACGGCCGTAGCAACTAGCACATAAGCCGTAACGCATTTTGCAAGTAAACGGTGTACGTACGCGCACTTCATCGATGCCCATTTCCTCGATTTCTTCAGCCTCTGCCTCAGTCATCAGTGTACCGGCTGCGTAGACAGTTTCTTGCGTCTCCAAATTAATCGCATCGGAGGCGAGAACACGACCGAGAATGCGCTCGCGCAATGGCTCAACGACTTCACCCCCTTCAACCAAGGCCTTCATCGGTACGCCATCTGTTGTGCCGCAATCGTCTTCAACTACAACCAGATCTTGCGCTACGTCAACTAAACGACGGGTCAGGTAACCCGAGTTAGCGGTCTTCAACGCCGTATCAGCAAGACCCTTACGCGCACCGTGCATCGAAATAAAGTATTGCAATACGTTTAGACCTTCGCGGAAGTTCGCGGTAATTGGCGTTTCGATAATCGAGCCGTCTGGTTTAGCCATCAAGCCGCGCATACCCGCCAACTGACGAATCTGCACCGCCGAGCCCCGGGCGCCTGAGTCTGCCATCATGTAAATGGAGTTAAATGACTCTTGCTTAACCACTTTGCCATGACGGTCAGTGACTTTCTCAACGGAGAGCTGCTCCATCATCGCCTTACCGACCGCTTCAGCAGTAGCTGACCAAATGTCAACCACGTTGTTATAACGCTCCTGCGCAGTCACCAGACCTGACATATATTGACGGTCGTATTCTTTGACCTTCTTCGCCGCTTCGTTGATGATCGCCTCTTTTTGCGGCGGTACCAGCATGTCGTCGACACTGATCGACAGACCAGCGCGCGTCGCGAGCTTAAAGCCGGCTTGCATTAAACGGTCAGCAAAGATCACCGTTTCGCGCAAACCGCAGCGACGGAATGCCATATTCACCAAGTGCGAAATTTCTTTTTTCTTCAATGCTTTATTCAACATTGAGAAAGGAAGACCGGCTGGCAGAATTTCTGACAGGATTGCACGACCTACTGTGGTTTGATACAGCGTGGTTTTTGGCAGGAATTTAGGTGCACTTTCAGTTTTATCAGAGTTTGCAATGTACTCGACAATCCGCACGCTGACTTGCGAAGTTAATTCAACTTCTTTGTTTTCATAAGCACGCCTAGCTTCGCTGACGTTCGCGAAGATCATCCCTTCGCCACGGCCATTAATACGCTCACGTGTCGCGTAATATAGGCCGAGCACGATATCTTGCGATGGCACGATCGATGGGTCGCCACTGGCTGGGAATAAAATGTTATTCGATGCCAACATCAGCGTACGCGCTTCTAACTGCGCTTCAAGCGACAACGGCACGTGTACTGCCATCTGGTCACCGTCAAAGTCAGCGTTAAACGCCGCGCAGACGAGCGGGTGCAGCTGAATTGCTTTGCCTTCGATGAGGATCGGCTCGAACGCTTGAATACCGAGGCGGTGCAGCGTTGGCGCACGGTTTAGCATCACTGGATGTTCACGAATCACTTCTTCGAGAATATCCCAAACGATAGGCGTTTGGTTTTCAACTTCTTTCTTGGCCGCTTTAATGGTGGTTGCGACGCCCATCACTTCAAGCTTATGAAAGATAAATGGCTTGAACAGCTCAAGCGCCATCAACTTCGGTAAACCACATTGGTGCAGTTTAAGTTCAGGACCCACAACGATCACTGAACGACCTGAATAGTCAACCCGTTTACCCAAAAGGTTTTGACGGAAGCGACCGCCCTTACCTTTGAGCATGTCAGCGAGCGATTTCAATGGGCGCTTATTCGCACCCGTCATCGCTTTACCACGACGACCATTATCGAATAGCGAATCGACCGCTTCTTGTAGCATGCGCTTTTCATTGCGCACGATGATTTCTGGCGCTCTGAGTTCGAGCAAGCGCTTCAAACGGTTGTTACGGTTGATCACGCGACGATATAAATCGTTCAAGTCTGAAGTCGCAAAACGCCCCCCATCCAACGGCACGAGCGGACGCAGATCTGGCGGAAGAACTGGCAGCACTTCAAAAATCATCCACTCTGGGCGAATGCCTGAGCGCTGGAATGATTCGAGTAACTTGAGTCGTTTAGCAAATTTTTTGATTTTTGCTTCAGAACCGGTGGCCTTTAATTCAGCACGTAATTGCTCAATGCGGGCTTCAAGATCGATTGAACGCAACAATTCGCGAATACCTTCCGCACCCATCTCTGCGTGGAACTCATCACCGTATTCTTCAACTTTGTTGTAATAATCTTCTTCGGTCATGATTTGGCCCCGCTTGAGCGGGGTCATGCCAGGTTCGATCACCACATAGGCCTCAAAATACAACACGCGCTCGATATCGCGCAGGGTCATATCAAGGGCCATACCCAAGCGGGATGGCAAAGATTTCAAGAACCAGATGTGCGCAACAGGGGAAGCCAGCTCAATGTGTCCCATGCGCTCGCGACGCACTTTCGCAAGTGTCACTTCAACACCGCATTTTTCGCAGATTACGCCACGATGTTTGAGGCGTTTATATTTACCGCATAAGCATTCGTAATCTTTAATCGGCCCGAAAATTTTGGCGCAGAAAAGGCCTTCGCGTTCTGGTTTAAAGGTACGGTAATTAATGGTTTCTGGCTTTTTGACTTCGCCAAACGACCAAGAACGAATCTTCTCTGGCGAGGCAAGACCGATCTTGATCGCGTTAAAACTGTCGTCTTGATGAACTTGCTTAAATAGATCGAGCAAAGCTTTCATTGCAATCTCCTAATTAGAAGAAAAGAACCTTAGAACCTGCTTAGGCTTCCCCTAAACAGGTTCTAAAACAAGCGGAGCGCAACGTAACAATATCATTGCGCTTTTTACCGCTGCCTATTACCTCTTATCTCCTAAATATATTTAATTAACGGTACCCGATGTGTCTGGTATATGACGGGCGAGATCGATATCGATACCCAATGAACGGATTTCTTTAACGAGCACATTAAATGATTCCGGCATGCCAGCATCGATCACGTGATCCCCTTTCACGAGGTTCTCGTAAACTCTTGTACGGCCTGCCACATCATCGGATTTTACGGTGAGCATCTCACGCAGCGCATAAGCGGCACCGTAAGCTTCGAGTGCCCATACCTCCATCTCACCGAAACGCTGACCACCAAACTGTGCCTTACCACCTAGCGGCTGTTGTGTGACAAGTGAGTACGGTCCTGTTGAACGAGCATGCATCTTGTCATCGACTAAGTGATGCAGTTTCAGCATGTGCATGTAGCCCACTGTAACTGGTCTCTCAAATGCTTCACCTGTACAACCGTCATAGAGCGTGACTTGGTTTTTAGATGGTGTCATCTGGAGTTGTTCAGCCACTTTTTCCGGGTACGCTAAATCAAGTGCCCAACTGATCTCCTCAGCAGAAGCTCCATCAAATACCGGTGTCGCAAATGGCACACCCTCTTTGAGGTTCTGTGCAAGCTCAAGGACTTCTTGTTGACTAAGCTCGTCAATGCTTTCCGTACGGCTACGAGAGTTATAAACTTTCTTCAAAAAGTTACGTAGCTCAGTAATCTTCACTTGCTCTCGCAACATATCGTTGATACGGTGCCCCAATCCTTTTGCTGCCCAACCAAGGTGAGTTTCTAGAATCTGACCAACGTTCATCCGCGACGGTACGCCAAGTGGGTTAAGCACCATGTCAACTGGGGTACCATCTGCCATATAAGGCATATCTTCTACTGGCACAATCTTGGAAACGACCCCTTTGTTACCATGACGTCCAGCCATCTTATCGCCTGGTTGCAAGCGACGTTTGACGGCCAGATATACTTTGACCATCTTCAATACGCCTGGCGAAAGTTCGTCACCTTGCGTGAGTTTTTTACGCTTCTCTTCAAACGCGAGGTCAAATTGGTGACGTTTTTGCTCAATCGTGTTTTTAATCGCTTCCAATTGCGCAGCAGCTTCTTCGTCAGCCAAGCGAATGTCAAACCAGTGGTGATAATCTAAATCGGCTAAGTATTCAGCGGTAATTTTGCTGCCTTTTGCCAGCTTCTTAGGTCCACCGTTTACGGTTTGGCCAATCAGCATCTTTTCTATCCGGGCGAACGCATCACTTTCCACAATACGCAGCTGGTCGCTTAGATCAAGGCGATAGCGCTTTAACTCGTCATCAATGATTTGCTGGGCGCGTTTATCACGGGTAATACCTTCACGTGTAAAGACTTGCACATCGATAACGGTACCGTTCATGCCAGATGGCACGCGCAGCGACGTATCTTTTACATCAGAGGCTTTCTCACCGAAGATAGCGCGCAATAATTTTTCTTCTGGTGTAAGTTGAGTTTCGCCTTTCGGGGTCACTTTACCTACTAGCACGTCGCCCGCTTCGACTTCAGCACCGATGTATACGATGCCTGACTCGTCAAGACGTCCGAGTTGCGATTCAGCCAAGTTCGAAATATCGCGTGTAATTTCCTCAGGTCCAAGCTTGGTATCGCGTGCAACGATATTCAATTCTTCAATATGAATTGACGTGTAACGATCTTCGGCAACCACTCTTTCGGAAATCAAAATTGAATCCTCAAAGTTGTAACCATTCCATGGCATAAACGCGACTAGCATGTTTTGGCCAAGCGCAAGTTCACCAATATCGGTGGACGCGCTATCAGCGATCACGTCACCACGCATCACCTTATCGCCGACTTTGACGATCGGACGTTGGTCAATATTCGTGTTTTGGTTAGAGCGCGTGTATTTCGTTAGGTTGTAGATATCAACGCCGGTTTCGCCTGCTTGCGCTTCATCTTCATCCACTCGAATCACGATACGGCTAGCGTCGACATAATCGACTAGACCAGCACGGAATGCCTGCACGGTTGCGCCCGAGTCAATCGCTACGGTACGTTCAATACCCGTTCCGACCAACGCTTTTTCGGGGCGTAAGCAAGGCACAGCCTGACGCTGCATGTTCGAACCCATCAACGCGCGGTTCGCATCATCGTGCTCAAGGAACGGAATCAGCGCCGCGGCTACGGAAACGATCTGGGACGGCGCCACATCCATATACTGGATACGGTCCGGCGTCACCATCACTGTTTCACCTGCTTGACGGGCGGCGACTAGCTCATCGCTTAGCTTGCCATCATCAGATATCGATGCATTGGCCTGCGCAATTAAATAACGCCCTTCTTCAATCGCGGACAAATAGTCAACTTGGTCAAGTACCTTGCCATCTTCAACTTTACGGTATGGCGTTTCTAAAAAACCATATTCGTTGATATGTGCGTATAAAGCGAGAGAGTTAATCAGACCAATATTTGGCCCTTCTGGCGTTTCAATTGGACAAACACGACCATAGTGCGTCGTATGCACATCACGAACTTCAAAGCCTGCGCGTTCACGGGTCAAACCACCAGGTCCGAGTGCAGAAACACGCCGTTTATGGGTGATCTCTGATAGCGGGTTGGTTTGATCCATAAACTGCGAGAGTTGTGATGAACCAAAGAATTCGCGGATCGCCGAAGAGATAGGCTTAGAGTTAATCAGATCATGCGGCATCAGATTTTCGCTTTCTGCCTGACCAAGACGTTCTTTCACTGCACGTTCAACGCGGACTAAACCTGCTCGGAATTGATTTTCGGCAAGCTCACCTACACAGCGTACACGACGATTACCTAAGTGATCGATATCATCGATTTCACCGCGGCCATTGCGTAGCTCAACCAAGATTTTGATCGTCGCCAAGATATCTTCATCTTGTAGTGTCAGCACGCCAGTGATTTCTTCACGTCCAACACGACGATTAAATTTCATGCGACCAACTTTCGACAGGTCATAAGACTCTTCGTCGTAGAACAGTCGATTAAAGAGTGCTTCTACCGCATCTTCGGTAGGCGGCTCACCTGGACGCATCATACGGTAGATCGCAATACGTGCAGCGATTTGATCAGCGGTATCATCATTGCGCAGTGTTTGCGAAATGTATGCACCGTGATCGAGATCATTCGTGTAAAGCGTTTGGATGTTCTTAATTTTTGCTTCGCGCAACTTAGCTAACAAGCTTTCAGTGATTTCTTCGTTAGCATCAGCAAGGACTTCACCCGTTTCTGGATCTATCACACTTTTTGCGATGACTCGGCCTAATAGATAATCTTCTGGTACCGAAATCAGTTTTGTATTGGCTTTCTCAAGATCACGGATATGCTTAGCATTAATACGCTTATCTTTTTGCACGATCACTTCGCCATCGCCACCGACGATGTCAAAGCGGGCGACTTCACCGCGTAAGCGCTCAGGAACAAATTTGATCTGCCCACCCTCTTTCATTAAAGAAATGGAATCAAAATCAAAGAAATGTTCGAGAATTTCTTCAGGTGTTAGACCAATGGCTTTGAGCAAGATCGTAACCGGCATTTTGCGGCGACGATCAATACGGAAATAAAGGATATCTTTCGGATCAAACTCGAAATCAAGCCATGAGCCACGGTAAGGAATAATACGAGCAGAGAAAAGCAGCTTGCCTGAGCTATGTGTTTTACCTTTATCATGCTCAAAGAATACCCCTGGTGAGCGGTGTAACTGAGACACAATCACCCGTTCAGTCCCATTGATGACAAATGAACCCGTAGGCGTCATCAACGGCATTTCGCCCATATAAACTTCTTGCTCTTTAACTTCTTTGATCACTGGCTTGCTGGGTGAATCTTTATCCAACAAGACTAAGCGAACTCGCGCGCGCAGAGCAGAGCAGAAGGTCAATCCACGTTGTTGACATTCTTTAACATCGAAAGCAGGAGGAGCAAGGTTATAGCCAACGAACTCTAAACGGGCAAAGCCGTTATGAGAAACGATTGGAAAAACTGAAGTGAAGGCGGCTTGCAATCCTTCAGGCTGACGCTGCGCAGGTGCTACATCGGCTTGTAAGAAGTCGCTAAAAGATTCAAGCTGGGTTGAGAGTAAAAATGGGACTTGGTGAACGATTGGGCGTTTCGCAAAGTTTTTACGAATACGCTTTTTCTCGGTGAAGGAATATTGCATACGATCTCCGAATCACGGGGCTGGAGCATCTTTCAAACGCTTTGCCACTCGTCGACCATCGTTCACCTTATTGCGGCTTGGATAGAGGACTTTGTACCAAAAAGCATGAGAAAAATACTTTATCTTCTTTTGAGGAAAGGCGCCTGAGTGTTCATTGACTGAAACATAGTTTCAGTTCGAATGCATGAACGAACCAGAAAGCTTGGTGGCTGGCCTCTACCAACCGCTGGCTGACGGCGACGGAAAAATTTTCCGCGGCCCGACCAAACTTGCCTTCTGCAGTCGCGTCAGAAGACAAAAAGAAATCCCGCTTGATATTTAAGCGACATTTTTTTTTGGCTTCTCTTTCCTGTGAATAATGATAATTCGCTATAAAGCATAAAAAGGCTGACGGATAAAACCGCCAGCCTTTGCCCTTATAAGCGCTCTATTATACGCATCAACTTAAAATAAAACGGCTTATCTAACTAACCACGCTAATCATCATTAACGTCGACTTTCTACACACGCACTACAATGTACATTATAGACAGCTCGATAAACTGCTTTCCTGCCTTGCAACCTGTTTAAGCTCTCCCTTGTATCCTTGCATCAGTGCAAGATACCTCAGGAAAACCTCAAACAAATTCTTAAGTCAAGCGTGAAATAAAGCGCTAGGGAATTACTTAAGCTCGACTTTAGCGCCAGCAGCTTCAAGCTTCTTCTTAGCTTCTTCTGCGTCGGCTTTAGACAGACCTTCTTTCAACGTTTTCGGTGCGCCATCAACTGCATCTTTCGCTTCTTTCAAGCCGAGGCCTGTCAATTCACGAACAGCTTTAATGACTGAAACTTTGTTACCACCGGCTTCTGCCAGCACGACTGAGAACTCAGTTTGCTCTTCAGCTGCAGCAGCTGCGCCACCACCAGCAGGACCAGCAACGGCGAGAGCGGCTGCCGATACACCAAATTTTTCTTCGAACGCTTTTACTAAATCGTTCAGTTCCAAGACCGACATTGATCCAATAGCTTCGAGAACGTCTTCTTTCACCATTGCCATTACATACTCCTAAATTTGGAATCGTATTAAGAAGCTGTTGCCCGCCTCATTGCGGTTTTGCACAGCTTCTTAGTGTTAGTTTAAAAATTACCGCTCGCTTATATATCAGTTAACGAACGATATGTGCTTACTTACCACGCTAAAGTCTTAAGCCTCTTCAGCTTGTTTCTTCTGTGCAAGCTGGCTAAGCGCTCGTGCAAAACCAGAGACAGGCGCTTGCATCACACCTAGCAATTTAGCAAGTAACTCTTCGCGGCTTGGAATGCTCGCTAGTTCTTGTATTGCGGCCCGATCCATAACCTTACCTTCGTAAGAGCCGGAACGAATAACTAGCTTGTCATTACCTTTTGCAAAGTCGTTAATCACTTTTGCAGCCGCAAGTGCATCTTCAGAAATACCATAAATCAATGGCCCGATCATTTGATCAGCAAGCGGTGCGAATGGCGTACCTTCAACCACGCGGCGCATCAGTGTGTTTTTCAAAACGCGCAAATGAACTTGCTGTTCGCGTGCTTTTGCACGTAATTTAGTCAAGTCCCCGCTCGTTATTCCACGGTATTCAGCAAGCATGACAGTTTGAGCCTTAGCAACCTGCGCCGATACTTCAGCAACAACTTCCTGCTTCTCTTCTTTATTCAGCGGCATCGTTCAATCTCCCTATTCAATACCTTGTATCCGCACGCCGATACCCATCGTGCTGGAGAGCGCGATTTTGCGTAGATATAGGCCTTTGCTGCTGGCTGGCTTCAATTTCTGCAAAATCTCGATTAACGCGGCAAGATTAGTGCGCAAAGCTGAAGCTTCAAAAGAAGCACGACCAATTGTTGCATGCACGATGCCGTTTTTATCAACACGGAATTGAATCTGGCCTGCCTTCGCATTTTTAACGGCAGTCACAACGTCTGGTGTGACGGTGCCTACTTTGGGATTAGGCATCAAACCGCGTGGCCCAAGGATTTGACCTAACGTACCTACGATACGCATGGCATCGGGCGAAGCGATCACGACGTCAAAATTCAGATTACCTGCTTTAATTTGCTCAGCAAGATCGTCCATTCCAACGATATCAGCTCCTGCAGCACGCGCTTGCTCAGCTTTTTCGCCTTGAGCGAATACTGCTACGCGCATGACCTTGCCGGTACCAGCAGGTAATACAACAGAACCACGTACGACTTGATCAGATTTTCTGGCATCGATCCCGAGTTGCACAGCAACATCGATTGACTCGTCAAATTTTGCAGTTGCACACTCTTTAACAAGTGCCAATGCTTCATCGACAGGATAGAGCTTAGTACGATCAACTTTATCTGCGAAAAGACGCTTGCGTTTAGAAATTTTCGCCATTACAGCCTCTCCACAGTCACACCCATTGAACGGGCACTACCAGCAATCGTGCGCACCGCAGCAGATAAATCAGCAGCAGTAAGGTCAGGCTGTTTAGCTTTAGCGATTTCTTCAGCTTGAGCCAATGTAATCTTACCAACCTTATCTGTATGAGGTTTAGATGAGCCTTTATCGATTTTCGCTGCCTTTTTAATCAGGACAGTAGCAGGTGGAGTTTTTAGAACAAAGGTAAAGCTTTTATCCGAAAACGCAGTAATAACGACCGGTATCGGTAAACCAGCCTCCATACCTTGCGTTTGCGCATTAAAAGCTTTGCAAAATTCCATAATATTTAGTCCGCGCTGACCTAGCGCTGGACCAACTGGTGGGGACGGATTAGCCTTGCCAGCAGGAATTTGCAGCTTAATAAAGCCAACAATTTTTTTTGCCATCTTCAGGATCCTAATTGAACGCTGGGCGTTCGGTGAGTACAACGCGACTTCTAAAACTGATAAAACTTAAACTAATTTTAAAAGTCGCTCCTCTAGGAAGATTCACTCAAATCTAAAGCAACCTTTCACGCCAAGCTACTTACTACTTGGCCGGCATTCAGTGTTTTAAGCTTTGGCGAATCTTCGTTTAAATCTATTAGGATTTATTCAAACTATGCTTAAAGATTTTTAAACACAAATGTTTAATATTTCCTAATAGATCTATACAAAATTCCCAAAAATCGAACGCGATAATCTATGTGTTTTTATCGACAAAAATAACGCTGAGATTTTTGGGAATATTTTATGACTAACTGAATTCGGAAAGCTTTTCGACTTGTTCGAATTCAAGATCGACTGGTGTAGGTCGACCAAAAATCATCACAGAAACCCTAAGATGAGGACGTGATTTATCGTAATGAATTTCCTCAACAGTTCCATTAAAGTCAGTAAATGGCTCGCTTTTAATACGTACCATTTCACCCACTTTGAAGAGTATTTTAGGACGAGGGGTTGATCCACCTTCTAGCTGAGACAGAATTTTGTCTACTTCAGCCTGAGGAATTGGGCTAGGCCGCGATCCTTGAAAAGCACCTTTGCGCGAGCCACCTGAGCCTTTTCTCGTGCCACCGACAAAGCCCATCACACCCTTTGTATCATTTACAAAGTGCCAGGTCTCATCGTTCATTTCCATCTCAATGAGCACATAGCCGGGATAGAAGCGCCTTTCAGTAACTAATTCACGACCACCTTTAACTTCTATCACTTCTTCTGTTGGCACTAAAATACGGCCAAACTTACTTTCTAAGCCAGCTTGCGCTATACGCTCTTGCAATGCGCGTTGCACACTTTTTTCCATGCTGGAATAAACATGCACAACATACCAACCTTGCTTCTTTGTAGACGAAGACTGATTTACATCTGGTGTGATATCGCTCATCTTATTTCCAACGCAGAATTAACGAAAAAACCAACCATTCTATAGCTTTATCGCCAATCCACAGATAAACCGCCATTACCAATACGAAAACAAATACTATGAGCGTGGTTTGCCCTGTTTCTTTGCGCGTTGGCCAAACTACTTTGCGGAGTTCACGATAAGAATCTTTTGCGAAGCTAATAAACTTCTTTCCCGCCCCCGAACACAGAGCAAGGATAAAGCCAAGACTTACTCCTAAAATCAATGACGCGATGCGCAGATATTCTTTCTGATCAATTAAAAAATAAAATCCAGCAATACCAGCAAAAACCAGCAATACAGCCAGCCCAAGAATCAACTTGTCGCTCACCGCTTTAGAAACATGACCAGAAGAATTCGCCATAACACTCATGGATTTCACAGATTAATATGGCAGGGGCAGAGGGGATCGAACCCCCAACCTTCGGTTTTGGAGACCGACACTCTACCAGTTGAGCTATACCCCTTCGGCATTTACAACAAAACGGCAGCGAAAAAATCACCCCAAACGATTAAGATTTTTTCGCTGCTGCGACTTTCTACTACTTAATAATTTTAGCGACGACGCCGGTACCGACGGTACGACCCCCTTCACGGATCGAGAAACGCACACCCTCTTCCATCGCGATCGGTGCAATTAACTTCACTTTAACCGACACGTTATCACCTGGCATCACCATCTCTTTCCCTTCGGGCAACTCAATCGAACCCGTTACATCGGTCGTACGGAAGTAAAACTGCGGACGATAGTTGCTAAAGAATGGCGTATGACGTCCACCTTCTTCTTTGCTCAGAATATAAACCTCAGCTTCGAATTCAGTATGCGGCTTAATCGAACCCGGTTTCGCCAACACTTGACCACGCTCAACATCTTCACGCTTCGTACCACGCAACAGAATACCTACGTTATCCCCTGCCTCACCTTGATCTAACAACTTACGGAACATCTCAACGCCCGTACACGTTGTTTTGACCGTATCTTTCAAGCCAACAATTTCAACTTCTTCACCAACCTTAATCAGACCGCGCTCAATACGACCGGTTACAACAGTACCGCGACCAGAAATTGAGAATACGTCTTCGATTGGCATCAAGAATGTGCCATCTACTGCACGCTCAGGAGTAGGAATATAGCTGTCTAACGCCTCAGCCAACTTCATGATCGCTTGTTCGCCGAGTTCGCCTTTATCGCCTTCCAATGCCAATTTGGCTGAACCTTGAATGAACGGCACGTCATCGCCTGGGAAATCATATTTGGAGAGCAACTCACGTACTTCCATTTCGACCAGTTCGAGCAACTCAGCATCGTCCACCATATCGCATTTATTCAAAAATACGATGATGTACGGCACACCCACCTGACGAGCCAATAGAATGTGCTCACGGGTTTGTGGCATAGGACCATCAGCTGCTGAGCAAACCAAAATCGCACCGTCCATCTGCGCCGCACCGGTAATCATGTTCTTCACATAATCCGCGTGACCTGGGCAGTCTACGTGTGCGTAGTGGCGCGCTGCCGTTTCGTACTCAACGTGTGCCGTATTAATCGTAATACCGCGGGCTTTTTCTTCGGGGGCCGCATCGATTTGATCGTACGCTTTTTTCTCACCACCGAATTTATCCGCCAGCACCGTCGCAATCGCGGCCGTTAACGTTGTCTTACCGTGATCAACGTGTCCGATCGTGCCTACGTTTACGTGCGGCTTGCTCCGCTGAAATTTCTCTTTAGCCATGCTAACTCCTGAACAGGATTTTTCTACTAATTGCGTCGAGCAAATATATTACTTTGGCGATTCTGGTGCCCATGGGCAGGATCGAACTGCCGACCTCTCCCTTACCAAGGGAGTGCTCTACCACTGAGCCACATGGGCATCGGCTCTAAAAGCCACCTACAGATATCTATCAAAAAATCTAAATATCGCACTTAAAAAAATCAACCTAAAAATTATTAAGTCTTTTTTAGTGCCTCAATATTTATTTTTTATGGCATTGTTTTCGTTGCAACAACAATTCGACTGCTTTAAATTATTTAATGACTTCACAAATGGCTTTCCAGTATTTTTACTAGAAACGCTCTTTTGCCCATACAAAAAATAAAGCAGTGAACCGCCAACAAAAAACAACGATCAAAACAAATTAGCGAAAATCAACAGACTACTTATACAGGTAGCTCCTGCGATTATCACTAGCAATAAATTTTAATGACAGCTAATTGGAGCGGGTGAAGGGAATCGAACCCTCGTCGTAAGCTTGGAAGGCTTCTGCTCTACCATTGAGCTACACCCGCATGATCAAGCTTTGACCCAATGCTGCTTTGTTTGGTGGAGGGAGTTGGATTCGAACCAACGTAGGCGTAAGCCAACAGATTTACAGTCTGCCCCCTTTAGCCACTCGGGCATCCCTCCGTACAAAACGGCGGATTATGATCTTTAGACGCCAACTTGTCAATGGCTATTGCAGCGCTCGAATTGCCTCAAATTAAAAGTAACTCAAGGTAGGTAAAAAAGTCATACGTTGACTCACCTCATAGGCAAACGAAGAAAAACAGGTTATCGATGATGAAAAGAATGAGAAACAGGCCTATTTGGAAGCTATTCAGAAGCACTACTGTAGGGCAAAGCAAATTGATAAAAGCAAGGTATTGGATGAATTTTGTGCGGTCTGTGGCTACCCTCGAAAATATGCGTTACGATTTTTAAATGAGCCTAAAAAGCGCACGACTAAAAGAAAGCCAGGTAAACCATCACGCTACGACTGTGCTGAAGTCATGGTGCCATTAGGCCATTTGGCTGGCTACTGATCAAATAGCATCCAAACGCTTAAAAGTCGCTCTACCGCTTTGGCTCCCCCACTATGAGGTAAGGTATGGTGATATCGCTGACGACGCGCGCCACAAGCTTCTGGCTATGTCTGCTGCCCCCCCCCTCGACCGCTTGCTTGCACCCGTAAGAGTTCAGGTGGGCAAGTGAGGTTTATCAGGTACCAAACCAGGCACCTGGCTGAAAAACAAAATTCCTTTGCAAGGTTGTCGTTGGGATACCGCACAGTCAGGCTTTATCGAGGGCGATACGGTGGCACATGGCGGCACGAGCCTGGCAGGAGATTTTGTCTGGAGCCTCACCATGACTGATCTTTACTGGGGTTGGACTGAATGTCGTACCACCTGGAACAAAGGCGCTGAGGGCGTCATGAAGCATGATTCAGGCGGCGCAGAAAGTTTTACCCTTTGAGGTACAAGGCTTTGATTGTGATAACGTACTAAATGCAATAGCTTAAATATACTTTTTCAATAAAAAGGACGAAGGATTTTTGCGAAGCGGGCAGACCGTTTGACCCATAGAAAATAGCCATCAAAGCAATACAGTTAATCCAGTGTTCTTTCACATTGATGGGTAACCTTGCCTGACCATAGTAGACACAAGATTCGAAGCTATCGCCACGATCTTCACCGTACTTAAAACAGCATAGAGAACCCAGTGAAAGGTCCGAGCATTATCTACGGGGTCGCATGCGCCCCAACGGCAGCCGAGAGAGGGATCGATTCACTGGGTAAACTTTGCTCAAAGAACTGCCGATAGGGCTGGTTCATCTTGCAAAGACTGTAGGCCACGCGTGCCATTTTAGCAGCGACAGCGGTCAACGCCTTACGTCGCACATCTGCATCGCCTGGGGCAGATTGAATATATCGTTCATATTTACTGCGAAAGGAATTCTCGCGCATCCGTACTGCGCCCACGCCCGCCAGCCAGCCAGAATGCGAGCCGCAATCTAGCATTACCTCGTTTGGAGAGTCGCTCTTTGCCACGATAACTGCCGGATTGCTGTTTAGCCAGATCGAAGCCGCAATATTTTAAGAATTGCCGATGATGACCGAACCGGCGGACATCGCCTGCTTCGGCGAGGATGGTTAAGGCGATGATGGGGCCGACGCCGGGTAGCGTTTGTAAATGGCCGAATTCAGGCCGTCCATCGAGCACTTGGGTCGCACGGGCTTCAAGCTCATTACGTAGCTGATTCAGCTGTTGATAACGGGTTAGGGTCACGCGAAACATTTCAACTGCAAGGCAGTCCAACGCGTGGGGCAGTGCCGTTGTCGCCCCGGCCATTTCCCCTATTTCCTCCAGTTTGGCTTGTTTATTAACTTTGCGTCCAACGGTATCCCAGGCTGCTAGCACAATTGAACATCGCGTCTCGATAGCGCGCTTGAGCGACTGAATTGATACTCACGACCTCAAAAGCCGCTCCGAGCAATCGATGTGCTAGCGACCGATAGTAATCCCCGGTCGGCTCAAGCCCAACACGGATTGGACCAGATAAGGATTGTAAATATTGAACCAGGCGGTCAAAGTCTGCCGCTGCGTTGGCCATCTTGAATCGTTGCCGCTTTCCTACCGTATTCTCAATCAATACATAATGCCAGTAGCGTGTAATATCAATTGCAACCAAATTTCGGCTGGGTGGGATATTTATCGTGCCAGTCATCTTAAGTTTCTCCTTCTGTTTTCTGTGAACAGACAAACTGAAGGTTGAATGGCCTCTTGGCCTAGGCCAAGAGGCCATTCAACTAATGACTAACATTCTGCATGTACTATGGCGCTGAGTTCTTAAATTGGCATTTAGTGCGCTATTTCCCACATCATTCGCAGCCTATTCAATTCACTCGCTCTCGCCCCTATCACTCAAACGATAACGCACACGTCGAGCAAAAAAAAATGGGCTTGTGTTCGGCAGCTTTTTGGCTATCAGCGCTTTGACAACCCCAAATTAGTGAGGTTAATGAATGACCTATATGCCAATGAATTCAGCTTGTTAAACCGCTTCTTTTGCCCAACGATGAAGCTTTGCGAGAAAAAACGAGTCGGGGCAAAAATTATTGAAAAACATGCTCAACCACAGACTCTTGCTCAACGTTTACTGGCACACCAAGCCATTAACTCTCAACAAAAAGATAAGCTCAAAAATATCTACAATAAGCTTAACCCTTTCACTTTGCACAATATCATTCAGAAAAAATTTAAACTTATTTTTAAACGCCTTCGGCATCCTCAATTATGAGGCAACGGGCGCTTGTAGTCCTTTATTTACAGGAAAACTCGTACGATTGCCGTACGAGGCAAGCAAGTAACCGAACGGATAGCCTAGCTAGAAGGCAAAGAATCGCGCATATTGAGATCTCAGACGGTGAAGTTCGAATCTCTTACTTGACCCATGTAGTACGCTAACAGAGTTTATATACTTTATTAGGCTTACACCTGCTATTCAGTTTCAGATAGGACTGTAGCTTTTCGTAGTCTCTGCAAGAAACTTTCGTGGGAGATTCTATAATAAGGACCCATATGTTCCCAGGACAGGGCTCCCCAATTAAGGGAGTGGATGACAAATTATTCGCTCTTTTTCCAGCTTTAACGGCAACCCCTAGCGAATTCTCAGTTACTCAACTGAGGATCTGTGCATCCATGATCCAGATAGGCGACTCAACAATACTTGCTATATACAGCCCCGGCTATGTAGATCGTTAATGCCCTCTCTTACCGACAACGTATCCAAGAAACTGATAACAAGGCCAATTACCTGATGGCAAGGCATACCGATGATGGCGATAGCGCCATCCGGTGGAGAAAATTGGTTGACACAAGCAGATATTGCAGAGGTCTTTCATGGTGGAGCGGGGGCGATTGGCTGCGCTTGTGCTGGAGTAGAGTCAGCCTGAGTCGCAAAATAGCCGATGATCGTTTCAGGCATTCTTCTATAGCTACATAAGAATGGCGACGCTAACGACTTTCCCATCCGTATGCTCAACAACATCTTTAATTCGAGCAGTTTCAATGAATTTACCTCCATTTCCATTTCACCATTTCAAACGATTCTATGGAGGGAGTGTAGGATGATTTTTGCGAAGTGCCTTTCCTAAACTGCCATCTTACACACGTTGTATTCAGTTGATGTCTCGCTGTGCAGTGGCGCTAAGCGCCTCGTTTGAGTTATTTAAAGGATTCTGCTCTGGTTTATCTATTGCCGATTCAACAGCTCTTCTCGTTTGCCATAATCAGGACATTCATCAGCATAAAGTAAAGGATCGGCTCCTTGTCATCAGCGGATATAAACTGATACACCTCAGCGATTGAAAATTGATACAGCGACTTGAGAAGATAGCGGCATTTATTGGTGCTGCGTTGATAAGCCAAGAGGCGTATGTGGAAATAAAGTTGTTAAAAAGGCATGGCAAAAGTCTGCGTCAGATTGCCAAGGAAGTGGGGTGTTCGGTGAATACGGTACGTCGTCATTTAGAGGTTTCGGAGAAACCGAAATATGAGCGGCATGAGAAGCGTGAACGTAAGCTAGAGGCGTATGAGAGCTACCTGCGAGCACGCCAGGAGTCGGCAAAGCCGTTATGGATACCAGCGACCGTGCTGTATCGAGAAATAACAGGGAAAGGTTATACAGGGGGGATGAGTCAACTCAGAGCGTTTCTGCGTACATTAAAGCCGAATCAAACAGAGGAGCCGGTAGTTAGATACGAGACGGCGGCTGGAGAGCAAATGCAGGTGGATTGGGTCGAATTTCGTAAAGCGAAGGATCCCCTCTATGCTTTTTGCGCGACGCTGGGTTATAGCCGGGCGAGTTACGTCGAGTTTGTAACCGATATGAAGATCGAGACGCTGATTAAGTGCCACCAGAGCGCATTTGAAACATTGGGTGGGGTGGTAAAGCAGGTTCTGTACGACAATATGAAGACGGTCGTGATCGAGCGCGACGCTTATGGCGTGGGAGAGCATCGCTACCACGCTGCATTTTTAGATTACGCCAAACATAGCGGATTTCTCATCAAGCTATGTCGGCCGTACCGTGCCAAAACCAAAGGCAAAGTAGAACGCTTCAATGGTTATCTACGCCGTTCGTTTTATGTCCCGTTGGTTAGCCAACTCAGCCAGGCGGGGTTGAAGCTGGATGCGCTGACGGCCAATATTGAAGTCAGACACTGGCTTGAAGAGGTTGCAAATGAGCGTATTCACGGTACGACCCAAGTCAAGCCCAAAGAGCGGCTTGAGGAAGAACGTCAATACCTACAAGCGCTCCCCAAGCCATGGCGAGGAGAGATTGCGGCAGCCCGGCCACAAGGTAAAAGTGCGCCCATCCCACAAGGTGCTGAGCGACCAGCAGCAGTGATGGAGCAACTCGCTCAGAAAGTACCTGCGCAGCATGCGTTGGGCGTGTACGAGCGCTTACTGCAACAGGTTGCGCAGGGAGTCGCAGCATGAATTTACAGCACGAAAGGATTACCAGCCTGTGTGGTGCATTGAATCTGCCGTTTGTAGCCCAGAGCTATGGCGCTGCCGTACAAAACGCGGCCAAGCAGGAAACTGCCTACAGCGATTTCTTGGAGGAGCTGCTTAAGACAGAAGTGGCTGGGCGTAAGGTTAGGCAACAAAATATGCTGACCAAGATGGCAGGTTTCCCAGCCATCAAGACACTTGAGGATTTCAATTACGACTTTGCCAAAGGAGTCAAAAAGGCCCAGATAGAAGAATTGGCAGGATTAGGATTTGTAGAGCGCAGTGAGAACATGGTGCTGATTGGTCCCAGTGGCGTCGGCAAGACCCATTTGGCTATTGCATTGGGCTATCGAGCTGCACAAGCCGGTATTAAAACCCGTTTTACTACCGCTGCCGACCTCATGCTGTTGCTGACAACCGCGTATCGCCAAAACAATATGAAGGCGACTTTGCACCGGGCAATCAAAGCTTACCGACTAATGATTATTGACGAGGTAGGCTACGTGCCAATGAACCGGGAGCAAGCCAACCTGTTCTTCCAGGTGATCGCCTCACTGTACGAGAAAAGTAGTGTCATCGTCACGAGCAATTTACCCTTTGGTCAGTGGGATACGACATTTGCACAGGATACAACGCTGACAGCAGCATTGCTGGATCGGTTATTACATCACGCGCATGTTGTGCCGATCGCGGGCGAAAGCTACCGACTCAAGCATCAGCGCCAAGCTGGATTAATACATCCTGCTATCACGGAGAAGGCGTCGAAAGCAAAGTGAGTATAGGTACAGGGGTGTATCAGTTTTAAATCGCTGATCACTGAAAAACTGTATCAATTTTAAATCGCTGTTGACACTCCTCGAGGAAAAACCTCTACAGGCTGTTTTTTTCGGCTTCAAGCTGCATGTCATCATCAACTCTCTTGGTGAGTTGCTTCGCATTAAACTGACTCCAGGTAATGTGGATGGTCGTCACCCTACCCCCGATTTATGCGCCTGCCTCTTTGGCAAACTCTATGCTGAGAAAGGATATATTGCGCAATGGCTCACTCTAAAGTTAGCTTTATCTATTCCGTAATCCAGCAAAGCGACTATTTGACATGAGAATTCTCTGCTTTTCAAACGTATGGCTAAGCGAATGTTAATCAAGCTTCGATTACAGGCGGGCGTGGAAGACGAGGTAAGAGGCACCCAGGGGGAGGGGGGATATGGAGAATGAGGTAAGGATAAAGCTGATGGCCAAGGGGGGAATAAAGATTCAATAGCATGGACGCTGAACGCTCTATTTTGCCGCGGCGCAAGGGATGAGTGGAGGAAAAGCCTGACTTGGAAGGGGGATCGGGGGGAATGTAAAGAGGATAAGGGAACACCCCGTTCACTGCGTGGGTGAACGGGGTGTAGGAGGGGGTGCTTGACGATTACCTACTTTCACACGGGAATCCGCACTATCATTGGCGTGGAGTTGTTTCACGGTCCTGTTCGGGATGGGAAGGGGTGGGGCCAACTCGCTATGGTCATCAAGCGTAGAGGAGTGTTTATCAGGGGTTTAGCCTGGTAAACGAAAGGGGTGGGAAAAAGAGAATACAGAGGTGATTGCACAACGTCAATGATAATCAAACAACCTAGTTATAGGGTCAAGCCGCACGGGCAATTAGTACTGGTTAGCTACACACATTACTGCGTTTACACACCCAGCCTATCAACGTCCTAGTCTAGAACGACCCTTTAGTGTCCTCAAGGGACAGGGAAGACTCATCTTAAGGCAAGTTTCCCACTTAGATGCTTTCAGCGGTTATCTTTTCCGAACTTAGCTACCCGGCGATGCCACGGGCGTGACAACCGGTACACCAGAGGTTCGTCCATTCCGGTCCTCTCGTACTAGGAACAGGACCTTTCAATCTTCCAGCGCCCACGGCAGATAGGGACCAAACTGTCTCACGACGTTTTAAACCCAGCTCACGTACCTCTTTAAATGGCGAACAGCCATACCCTTGGGACCGGCTACAGCCCCAGGATGAGATGAGCCGACATCGAGGTGCCAAACACCGCCGTCGATAGGAACTCTTGGGCGGTATCAGCCTGTTATCCCCAGAGTACCTTTTATCCGTTGAGTGATGACCCTTCCATACAGAATCACCAGATCACTATGACCTGCTTTCGCACCTGCTCGACTTGTCGGTCTCGCAGTTAAGCACGCTTATGCCATTGCACTATACGCACGATTTCCGACCGTGCTTAGCGTACCTTTGTACTCCTCCGTTACACTTTAGGAGGAGACCGCCCCAGTCAAACTGCCCACCATGCACTGTCCCCGACCCGGATAACGGGCCTAGGTTAGAATTGCGCATCTGCCAGGGTGGTATTTCAAGGATGGCTCCACAAGAACTAGCGTCCTTGCTTCAACGCCTCCCACCTATCCTACACAAGCAGATTCACTATTCCATGCAAAGCTACAGTTAAGGTTCATGGGGTCTTTCCGTCTAGCCGCGGGGAGATTGCATCATCACAACCATTTCAACTTCGCTGAGTCTCGGGAGGAGACAGTGTGGCCATCGTTACGCCATTCGTGCAGGTCGGAACTTACCCGACAAGGAATTTCGCTACCTTAGGACCGTTATAGTTACGGCCGCCGTTTACCGGGACTTCAATCAAGAGCTTGCACCCCATCATTTAATCTTCCGGCACCGGGCAGGCGTCACACCCTATACGTCCACTTACGTGTTTGCAGAGTGCTGTGTTTTTATTAAACAGTCGCAGCCACCTTTTTATTGCAACCTTCTCACCCTTTGCGTGTTACTCGCATCAAGCTACTAAGGCGCACCTTCTCCCGAAGTTACGGTGCTAATTTGCCGAGTTCCTTCTCCCGAGTTCTCTCAAGCGCCTGAGAATACTCATCTCGCCTACCTGTGTCGGTTTACGGTACGGTCTTGTTAGACTGAAGCTTAGAGGCTTTTCTTGGAACCACTTCCGATTGCTTCACGAGCGATGCTCGTTCGCCCCACATCCTTGAATTCCGCGCCCGGATTTACCTAAGCGCCTTCTCCAATGCAGGGACCAGGACTACCAACGCCTGGACAACCTTCCGCGATCCGTCCCCCCATCGCATCTAACAATGGTGCAGGAATGTTAACCTGCTTCCCATCAGCTACGCTTTTCAGCCTCGCCTTAGGGGCCGACTCACCCTACGCCGATGAACGTTGCGTAGGAATCCTTAGGCTTACGGCGAGGGGGCTTTTCACCCCCTTTATCGCTACTCATGTCAGCATTCGCACTTCTGATACCTCCAGCACGCTTTTCAACGCACCTTCACAGGCTTACAGAACGCTCTCCT
>JASSUI010000001.1:0-2047500 GCA_031963415.1 Mycoavidus cysteinexigens | reverse complement strand
AAAGGCCGCCCATGCAAATAGTCAAGCGTGGTTTCATCAACTGCCACCATGCCAGCGCGTGCGCCGGCTTCAATCGCCATATTGCATAGTGTCATGCGTCCTTCCATCGTCAACGAGCGCACCGTTGAGCCGGCAAATTCGATGGCGAAACCAGTTCCACCAGCTGTGCCTATTTTGCCAATTATCGCCAACACGAGATCTTTTGCCGTACATCCTAGTGGCAAGCGACCTTCGATTTTCACGAGCATGTTTTTGCTTTTCTTTTGCATTAACGTTTGCGTCGCCAGCACATGCTCAACTTCTGAGGTGCCAATACCAAATGCAAGTGCGCCAAACGCACCATGCGTTGAGGTATGCGAATCTCCACAGACAATCGTCATACCTGGCAGTGTCGCCCCCTGCTCAGGGCCAATAATATGCACAATGCCTTGCCGTACATCATCCATTTTGAATTGCATAATGCCGTAGGCTTCGCAGTTTGCATCTAACGTATCTATCTGTAGCTTTGAGATAGGGTCTGTAATACCGCCGCGGCGGTCAGTGGTTGGCACATTGTGGTCAGACACAGCAAGGTTTGCGTTTACTCGCCAAACAGGGCGCTGCGTCAACCGTAATCCCTCAAATGCCTGTGGGCTGGTTACTTCATGCAGCAAATGGCGATCAATATAAAGAAGCGTCGTCCCATCTTCTTCAGCATGGACAACATGTGAATCCCATAATTTGTCGTATAAAGTTCGGTTCATTTTTTCAATAACGGAAACAAAGATAAAGAAGTGGTCACTGCTACTCAGACTTTCAAACAGCGCATCACATTCATTTAGAGAGTACTACACCGGATTTAAATTTATCTATCAGCCAACAGTATTAATACGATCTTATCAACGCTAAGAAATCAGCATCGATAGCTGTCCAAATTTTTGCCAGTTAATAAAAAGGCTTATCGAACGCAAGCTTACCTTCAATATAGCATTTCACTTATACCTATCTCAGTGTTGTATCAGCTTCATTCCATAACATTCCATCGTTTTAACCTGCAGAGGAAGCTCGCCTTGATGGCACAATAAAATTTTTAGAACTTCGCCTTAAGCCTTGAATAGGCTAGCTCCCCATAATGACCAACTCTGCCAAAATTGTGCTTACCTATTCAGGCGGTCTGGACACCTCAGTTATCCTCAAATGGTTACAAGATCACTATCAAGCTGAGATCGTCACTTTTACCGCAGATATTGGTCAAGGTGAGGAGCTGGCCGAGGCTCGGCAAAAAGCATTGCAACTGGGCATCAGACCAGAAAATATTTTCGTTGACGAATTACGCGAAGTGTTTGTACGCGATTTCGTCTTTCCTATGTTTCGCTGCAATACACTATACGAAGGTGAATATCTACTCAGCACTTCTATCGCGCGCCCATTGATTGCTAAGCGGCAAATTGAGATCGCACAGCAAACAGGAGCTTATGCCGTCGCGCATGGAGCGACAGACAAAGGCAATGATCAAATCCGCTTTGAGCTTGCTTATTATGCGCTAGCGCCCGAGATCAGCGTTATTGCACCGTGGCGCGAATGGGATTTATTCTCGCGCGAGAAACTACTTAAATACGCACACCAAGCAGGCATTCCAATCAAAACCGATCCAACCCAAGCTGGCGCTCTTTATTCGATGGACGCCAATTTTCTGCATATTTCGTATGAAGGTCGGCATCTTGAAAACCCTAAAGCCGAAGCAGAATCTCAAATGTGGCGCTGGACAGCAGACCTTGAAAATACCCCAGATGAGCCAGAGTATCTCGAGCTTGAATACGAAAAAGGCGACCCTATCGCCCTAAACGGCAAACGTTTAAGTCCGGCACAACTACTTATCGAATTAAATCAATTGGGCCGCCGACATGGTATTGGACGTCTTGATTTAGTCGAAAATCGCTACGTTGGCATCAAATCACGCGGCTGTTATGAAACGCCAGGCGGTACTATTTTGCTCAAAGCACATCGTGGTATCGAATCGATTACGCTAGATCGTGAGGTCGCTCACTTAAAAGATGATTTAATGCCCCGCTATGCAGCCCTAATCTATAACGGTTATTGGTGGAGTCCAAAGCGACAAGCCCTCCAAGTGTTAATTGACCACACGCAGCAATATGTGAACGGTTGGGTGCGCGTGCAACTTTATAAAGGTAACGTCACGGTACTCGCACGGGACTCAGAAAACAGTTTGTTCGAGCCAAACATTGCGACATTTGAAGATGACGGAGGCGCTTATGACCAAGCTGATGCAAGCGGCTTTATTAAAATCAATGCACTACGCTTACGCATCGCAGAGAATGCACGACGCCGACAATGCGGCAAGCGAGCTTAAAGCTGCTAAAGCAGCCTATTACACTATCAATGGTTCTGGTTCTAAACGTACCGCGAAACGCTTCTCTACATCGGCTTGAATAGCCGTCGCCAACTCTACTATCTCTGCACCGCTCCCTCCCCCACGGTTAGTGAGAACTAAAGCCTGTTCGGCATGCACACCAACGTGGCCGCACGTTTGGCCTTTCCAGCCACACTGCTCAATTAACCAACCTGCAGCAAGCTTGACGCGTTGATCAGTTTGAAGATAGGCGACTAACCTGGGTTCACGAGCCCTTAATTTCTCGAAATGGCTTCGTTCAACCACTGGATTCTTGAAAAAACTGCCTGCGTTCCCTATCTGCGCCGGATCGGGCAATTTAGTGCGGCGCACAGTTACTACGGCAGAGAATATATCTTGCGGCGTTGGTACTTCAATATGCCGTTTGGCTAACTCATTTGCCAACGCAGCATAGTTATAACGCGGCCGCCATTTTTTGGGCAAACGAAAGGTTACTGAGACAATCACAAAACGATCACGCCCTTGCTGCTTAAAAAAGCTATCTCGGTAGCCAAATTGGCAATCTTTAACATCCAATACTCGTGATTCACCCGTCGCTAATTCAATCACGCGTACGCTAGCCAGCAGTTCGCTTATTTCAAGACCATATGCGCCAATATTCTGAATCGGTGCTGCCCCTACTTTACCGGGGATTAATGCCAGATTCTCAAGTCCTGGCCATCCCTGCTGAAGTGTCCATTCCACAAACTTGTGCCAGTTTTCGCCCGCCCCTGCTTCGACCCACCAAGCGTGCTCACTTTCATTGACTAAACGCCGGCCACTTAGAGTGATCAACCAAACGACACCGTCGAAATCCCGAGTCAACACAATATTGCTACCGCCCCCTAAAACCAACCGCGGCAAATCTATAGTACGTGGGTCGGCTAAAGCCTTCGACAATTGTTCTTCGGTTTCGATCAACTGCGCATAGCGTGCGCGCACATCAAAACCGAACGTGTTATGGGAAAGCAATGAATAGTTGGAAAACAGAGCAGACATTAATCCGCACCTTTAAACGCAGCTGCCGCGCGACCAAGACGATCATTGATTGCCGCCCAGGCCAAAGTAGAAGGCAATTTTTCAACCAAGATGCATCGCACATCCGCCTTTTCCAATTGGCGCAGCAAGCGATACAAATCGCGCGCATAAGCCTCTGGCTCGACAGGCGCAGCTATCACCTTCAGATTAGCTTGGCCGTGCCAACGATTTGGCTCACGCACAATCAGTGCAACACGCTCATCGGGCGCGCACTGCTCAAGTGTTTTAGCAATCTCATCTACATTTAGTAAAAAGAGAGGAATGCGCGGCGCATAGTGTGCTTTCAGTGTGCCTGGTGCACGGGGTGTTATTTCATCCTGTTGCAACGATACGTTACTCTTTTCAGCTGCATCGTCCCCGCTAAGCTGTTGTGGTGAAACGCCTAAAACTTCAGCCAACTGCATCACACCTATTTGGCCCGCACGCAGCACTATCGGATGCGTTCGTGATAAATCCAGAATCGTTGACTCAATGCCGACGCTACAAGCTCCACCGTCTAAAACAGAGACGGTCGTACTGAATTCATCCCGCACATGTTGCGCTGTTGTTGGGCTTACACGTCCAAAACGATTTGCAGAAGGAGCCGCCAGGCCACGTGGCGTAGAAGATGAATCTTGCAGAGCTTGTAATAGCGCTTGGGCCAATGGATGTGCTGGGCAGCGTAGTCCAATCGAATCTTGCCCACCACTCACTGCCGGAGGGATGTACGCAGCACGTTTAAGAATCAGTGTCAAAGGACCTGGCCAAAATGCATCAATTAGCGCTTGCGCTTGAGGGGGTAAAGCACCATTCACCCAATAAGCTGGATCAGCTCTTTCAGGCAGATGCACAATCACAGGATGATTAGATGGACGCCCTTTTAATGCAAAAAGACGAGCGATAGCCGCTGGATTACTCGCATCCGCACCCAAACCGTAGACCGTTTCGGTAGGAAACGCGACTAATTCGCCGGCATTCAACGTATGCACGGCTTGCTCAATCGCCTTCGCATCCACCTCGCTTTTTAGCTTTGAGTGAGGCGCAGAAGTGTTGCCTATCAATTTTTCCTCTCACGCTAAATCAGTGGAATACTCAAAAGTTCAGCGCATTCACGCGCCGCCACCTGAGCACGCGCAAGCGTAGGAGCTGTGAGCGTGATATGCCCCATCTTGCGTCCCTTACGTGCCTCTTGCTTGGCGTACAAATGCAAATGTGCTGAAGGTATAGCAGCAACTTGTTGCCATGGCGGCGTCCGCATCGACTCTCCGACAAACCAGCAATCCCCAAGCACATTCAGCATAACCGCTGCACAGTACTGCCGTGTGTCGCCAAGTGGCATCGCGGTCATCGCCCGAACCTGCTGTTCAAACTGGTTAGTCGCGCAGGCATTGATCGTGTAGTGGCCTGAATTGTGTGGGCGCGGTGCCATCTCATTGGCAATCAGTGAGCCATCTTGCAGCACAAAAAATTCAACACATAGCACGCCGACATAATCCATGCGCGCCGCTATTTTTAATGCTGCCTGCTGTGCCTGAGCAACTAACGTCGGCGATGCATCCGGCGCAGGCGCGCAGGTATACGCAAGAATTCCGTTGTGATGGATATTTTGCGCTAGCGGGTAAACCACAGTCTGACCATCAAACCCGCGCGCAATCAAAGCAGATACTTCATAGGCCAACGGTAAACGTTTCTCTAACACGCATGCAACAGCGCCGAGCAACTCGTGCGCGCTGCGCACTTCATTTGGGGTCGCTACGCTTATTTGACCTCTACCGTCATAACCAAGCCGAGCTGTTTTCAAAATTCCTGGCAAAACGGTGTCTAGTTGCTCATCTGTGATATTTGCTAACTCATTCGCTGAGGCGATCTCAAGATGAGGGGCCACCGCAATGCCGCATTCAGCAATAAAACGCTTTTCCGTTATACGATCTTGTGCAATCGCAAGAGATTGACTCGCAGGACTGACTAAGCTGTGACGCGCAAGCAGATCAAGGCTAGCTGCTGGCACATTTTCAAATTCAGTCGAAATAGCGGCACACAGCTCACCCAGTTCAATAAGCGCTGCCTCGTCATCATACGGTGCACATAGGTGACGGTCAGCCACTGAGCCAGCCGGGCTAGCTTGATCAGGGTCGAGTACTGCTACTCGATATCCCATTGCTTGCGCAGCCGTGCAAAACATACGACCGAGTTGACCACCGCCGAGCATGCCAAGCCAAGCGCTAGGAAGAATAGGAGCAATCGGGGCAGCATGCGCACTGCTCATCTGTGACATCAGTAACCCGCCTTTAGTATTCAAGAAGTAGAAGGAGAAGGAGAAACAGGCAATTCAACAGCGCTAGCAGCTTCGCGTTGCTGCTCTCGAAATGCCTGTAATTTATCGGCAAGTGCGGGTTGCTTAGCAGCCAACATCGCAACAGCAAAGAGTGCCGCATTCGTCGCGCCAGCAGCACCAATAGCAAAGGTTGCCACGGGCACCCCTTTAGGCATTTGCACAATCGAATACAAAGAATCTACACCACTCAAATGTTGCCCTGGTACAGGCACCCCAAGCACCGGCACGATAGTTTTGGCAGCCAACATACCGGGCAGATGTGCAGCCCCTCCAGCGCCCGCAATAATCGCCGCTAAGCCGCGGGCGCGAGCGCTTTCTGCATATTCAAACATTTGGTCCGGCATGCGATGCGCTGACAATACTCTGGCTTCATAGGGCACGCCAAAGTCTTCCAGCACAGCCACAGCGCGCTGCATAGTTTCCCAATCCGAGTTAGATCCCATCACCACGCCAATCAGCGGGGCTTGTGGTTGCGCACGCGCAGCTTCGCTAAGCGTGGAGATAGGTGCTGTCTTATTCATTCACTTATTTTGAAAAATAGAAAAAAAATGTGATCTATTAACTTAAGGTCTTGCCCGTCAAGCGAGTCAACGCTTCGCGATATTTCGCCGCCGTTTTTTCAACAATCTCGGCTGGCAAATTAGGTGCCGGTGGCGTTTTTTGCCAGTGTTGTGTTAGGAGCCAGTCACGCACAAATTGTTTGTCAAACGAAGGCGGGTTGACGCCTATTTGATATTCATCAGCTGGCCAAAAACGTGAAGAATCAGCGGTTAATACTTCATCCATCAAGTGCAGAGTTTGATTATCATCTAATCCAAATTCAAATTTGGTGTCAGCAATCAAAATTCCCCGCTGCGCTGCATAATCGGCCGCTGCCTGATAGAGCTGCAAGCTTACCGTGCGAATTTGCTCAGCGAGCTCTTCACCGATACGCGTTTGCATTTCAGCAAACGTAATATTCTCATCATGTTCACCATGCTGCGCTTTTGCCGCTGGCGTAAAGATCGGCTGAGGCAGTTTCTGCGCATTTTGCAAACCAGCAGGTAGTTGGATGCCGCATACCGTGCCCGTTGCCTGATATTCTTGCCAAGCGCTGCCAGCTAAATAGCCTCGCACGACCGCTTCCACCAAAATTGGCTGGAGTCGCTTAACCACCACAGCACGCCCTTCTACCTGAGCCACCTCATCCTCGGCAACGGCACTCTGCGGTGCAATACCCGTCAAGTGATTAGGGACGATGCCAGCCAATTTATCGAACCAAAAGTCGCTCATTTGGTTCAATACCTGACCTTTACCGGGAATCGGTTCGTTGAGTACTACATCAAAGGCAGAGAGCCTATCAGTGGTAATAATCAATAACTTATCCTCACCCACAGCATAGCTATCGCGTACCTTGCCACAGCCAACTAAAGGCAGCGAATGTAGTTTTGATTGATAGAGAGTAGATGGCATAAAGAATTTACAGTGGTGTGGTGTTAATAGTCTGTTCCCAGTCGGTGAAAAAATGAGACTAAAGGTAATGGGTGTGGAAAACGATACTTACTGAATCATGGGTGCCAATTCACCCAGCCGATAACGCTCGGCCATTTTTTCAAGTGGCACAACCTTAATTTTGCTTGCTTGGCCGGCGCACCAAAATGCCTCGAAACGCGCCCGACATACTGCTTGAGCAGCAGCACGCGCTGGTTTTAAGAATTCACGCGGATCAAATTTATCTGGGTTTTCTGCCAAAAAGCGGCGAACAGCACCGGTCATCGCTAGCCGCAAATCAGTATCAATATTGACTTTGCGCACGCCATGCCGAATTCCTTCTTGAATCTCTTCTACTGGCACGCCATAAGTTTCTTTTAAGTTTCCGCCAAATTCTCTGATTTCTGCTAACAATTCTTGCGGCACTGAAGAGGAGCCATGCATAACCAAATGGGTATTAGGCAGACGCTGGTGAATTTGCTTAATACGATCAATGGCCAAAATATCGCCAGTCGGCTTTTTCGTGAATTTATATGCACCATGCGATGTGCCAATCGCAATTGCTAACGCATCGCATTGCGTTAATTTGACAAACTCAGCAGCTTCTTCTGGATCGGTGAGTAATTGTTCACGGCTCAATGTTCCTTCCGCACCGTGCCCATCTTCTTTATCACCCTGCATCGTTTCCAACGAACCTAGGCAACCTAACTCACCCTCAACTGTCACGCCAAGCTTATGCGCAAAGTCCACCACTTTTCGGGTTACCTCTACGTTGTACTCATAGCTAGCAATTGTCTTACCGTCTTCGCGCAATGAACCGTCCATCATGACGCTGGTAAAACCACTGTCAATGGCCGCTGAACAAACATCTGGCGATTGTCCATGGTCTTGATGCATCACAACAGGAATATGCGGATAAGCTTCGACCGCAGCCGCAATCAGATGACGCAGAAACGCTTCACCAGCATATTTTCGCGCTCCCGCTGAAGCTTGCATAATCACCGGCGCATTAACCTCATCCGCCGCTGCCATAATCGCTTGCACTTGTTCTAAATTATTAACATTAAATGCTGGCAGCCCATAGCCATTCTCAGCAGCATGATCTAACAGCTGACGCATTGAGACGAGAGGCATAAGATCTCCTTAATTCAAAAAACGTGTTTATAGCACTGCTTTGACGCAGTAGCTCAACATTTTATTAAAACCTATCAATCAGTTATTTGTTTTGAATAGGTCTCATCAATTTTTACAATCTTCATCATATTTGTTCCATCCGGCCGACCCATCGGTTGACCAGCCGTCATGACAACGATATCGCCAGATACAGCCAAATCCTTCGAGACTAACATTTGCAGCGCATCGTCCACTGCTTCATCAATATCATCATGCAGTCCTAGATGCAGCGGTATCACATTACGATACAGCATCATTGCTCTTTGGCTTGCTAAGCGCGGAGTGAATGCATAAATCGGCACGCCAATCCAATGGCGGCTCATCGAGAGCGCGGTCGCGCCGGAATCAGTCAATGCAATGATCGCCTTAGCGCCGAGATGACACGCCGTAAACAGCGCACCCATTGCAATCGTTTGATCAATGCGAGTGAAAATACGGTTAAGGCAGTCTTTGTCATCTTGCGCGCTTTTGACGAACGAGACAGCAATATAATCCGCACCAAGCGCTACTGCCGCTTGAATATCTGTTTTATCTTTGTCTGTCAGTGCCGGCGCAGAAAGCCCCCCGCCCTGTCGATTAATTCCCTGGTTATCGGATAATTCGCCGCCAATTTTAACGACGGTGTGAACTTCATCTCCAGCAACACATTTAACTGTCAAAACAATGCGCCCATCGTTTAACAACAGCACATCATCTGGCTTCACCTCACGGGGCAATTCTTTATAGTCCAATCCTACGCGAGTCGCATCACCCATTTCACACTGCGCGTCTAAGGTAAATGAGTGACCCGCCTTTAGTTTGACTGTGCCATTAGCAAATTTACCAAGCCGAATTTTAGGGCCTTGCAAATCTGCCATTAACGCAATCTCACGATTTGCCGTTAATGCTGCAGCACGCACGCGCTGGGCTATCGCTTGATGCTCAGTCGCCGCACCATGCGAAAAATTGAGACGCGCGACATCTACGCCAGCACTAATCACGCGCGTAAGCATTACGCTTTCACATGAGGCTGGGCCTAGCGTAGCAACAATCTTGGTAGCCCGTTGCATAATCAAAATTAGGAGTTTGATGTAAGAGGCGCTGCCACCTTGCTTAATATGGAGTCGAGCTGCTCGCAACGTCTCTCTAGCGCTTCAATAGCTGGCAGTGTGTGTCCTTCGAGCACACTTAGGAAGGCCCCTCCGCCTGTGGAGATATAACTAATTTCGGAAGTCACTTGGTACTTAGTAATTGCGGCCAACGTGTCACCGCCCCCAGCAATTGAAAAGGCGGGCGAGTGAGCAATCGCTTGTGCCAAGCTTTTTGTGCCAGCGCTAAACGGTTCTAACTCAAACACACCAAGCGGCCCATTCCAGACAATGGTACCGGCCTGCTCAAGCTTTGCTGCAAGCATTTCGGCTGTGGCTGGGCCAATATCTAAAATCAAATCATCGTCTGCCACTTCGTTTGCTTGTTTAATTTGCGCGGTAGCTTCAGCGCTGCATTCCTTCGCGGTGACTACATCAACAGGTAATGGGATTGATGCGCCACGCGCATGCATGATCGCCAAGATAGTTTTGGCTTCTTCCACTAATGCAAGTTCAGCGAGGGAACGACCAATAGGTAAACCAGCTGCGAGCATAAAAGTGTTAGCGATACCTCCACCAACAATTAATTGATCTACTTTAGACGCGAGTGATTTTAAGATGGTCAGTTTCGTCGATACTTTTGAGCCTGCCACAATCGCTACCAAAGGACGCTTAGGTGTTTCAAGCGCACGCGCTAATGCATCCAGTTCCTGTGTTAGTAAAGGCCCAGCGCAAGCGATTGGTGCATATTGTGCAACACCGTAGGTCGACGCGTGCTTGCGATGTGCTGCGCCAAACGCGTCATTTACATACACATCGCACAAGGCAGCCATTTTGCGCGCTAATGCCTCTGAGTTTTGCTTCTCGCCATGATTGGCGCGGCAATTCTCCAGTACAACCAAATCACCTGCTGCCACCTGAACGCCATTTTCAATCCAGTTTTGTATCACTGGCACATTACGTCCCAGCAGCTCACCAAGTCGCTTAGCAATCGGCGCTAACTGCTCTTTAGGGCCAAGCTCCCCTTCTTTTGGTCGTCCCAAATGAGAGGTGACCATTACCGCCGCCCCAGCTTCCAATGCTCCACTTAGCGCTGGCAACGAAGCGCGAATGCGCGTGTCCTCGGTAATTTCACCGTGCTCATTTAGCGGAACATTCAAATCAGCGCGGATTAACACACGTTTACCAGCTAATGCATGACTAGCTAGCAGATCAGAAAAGCGCAATACCTTAGTCATCGATAAATCAATTTAGTAGGAAAGAAACGGAAACGCATGAAGGAGCCTCTGCAAACCTTATAGGCCAAACGTGCCGTTGCTACTAGTACACCCAGGCCAATAGAAGAGAGAGGCCTTAACGGACCATTCTGCCGCCTAAGGAATTTTGCACAGGTTCCCTACCATCGCAGAATTTGCCCTTACATCAATGCGTAAAGGGCGTAGTTTACCTGAGTCGCGCCCTTTCCTTCGTATTCCATCGATGTTGGCTCAGAAACAAAAATAGTCTTCGCTAAAGAAGGCAAGCGTTTCCTAAGGGAAGGAATTTTTAATTTAGTCTTTTTACCAATCCATTTTTAAGAATTCCCTCCTCGTTACCCGCTTATCACCCTAGTAGAATAAAAAGTTTTAGATCTAAAAATAATTAAAACTAGAAAAATAATCTTGACATTTAGGGGACAGGTTTCATGGGAATTTACTTCAACAAAGGCATTTACGCCACAAATAATATACAAAATTATTCATCAAATAGTAAATATAATCCACTCGAACAAAAAGTCGAGCAAAAAAATGATGATAATTACCACATCACTACTTATTATTTTCTAAAATATACCTCGGATCCAAATACCTCTCATAAAATGAGCAAATTATTATTAAATAATTTTGTTTCAAAAGACCCTACCCTTAGCTTAGCGGCGCTGCGCCTGATGAATAAATCTATCAAACCCATCAGTAATGAGGTAGCCAGTCAGAACACGGTACAAGATCTGCATGAAGACCATATAAACGCACTTAGGTTAAAAAGAGCAGCGATAAAAGAAACGCAAGCTCGAACCATGGAAAAACTACGCGCACTCAAACAAAAGATTCACACACTCAATGAGGCTGCCGATCAAAATACAACTACGCTAAGAGAAAACAGGCAACAGATATCTCTCTTATCTAAAAAAGCCAACTCTTCTATTTCTGCCTATCCTTCTCCTGTCTCTACAGATGATGAGAGAGTTGCAGAATGCGCTTAAATGCTGCTCAAACGACCTTTGATCAACATTTAAGCAGCAGCAATATCTTGATTACCTTCTGGAAAAATCAATATCTCTGCTCGGGCTTCTACAAAAATTCGATGAAAATTATTAGGTAAGAACGGCTTATAGTTCAGCTTATTTTCTAAAATAGCACTGAATAAACAGCGAGCGGCAAGAAGAAAATGCCAGCTCACAATAAGTACTAGAACTCGTTTCATCAATGGCCAAAAAATCGTCAGCGAGGGAGGCTGGAGCGAAGAAGGACCGGCGTGTACTCAACGTACACGCGGTTTCCGAGCACCGCCCGCCCCCTGACCACGGCCTTTTAGATATTGATGGAATGAGTTCTAATTAAGAGAGTGTTATCTAAAAGATAGATAAGAATTTTTCCCGCCAATTTGCGTAATTGTCAGGTGAAGCCAAGAAATGCTGAATGCGCAAAGATAAATCAAGCATGATCACAGACTTTGAAACGACCTTAGTGCGTCGAGTCATTCTTGCCAGAAAATGCCGTGTATTCGAATTATCTTGCTCAATGGCTGTCGTATGGGCTTTGCCAATTGTGTGCTGCTTTGCAGGGAGTACTTTTCGATACACATCCCATTCATCGGTGAAATAGTGAGCGCCCAAGTGTTTAACTTTGTCATAGAGTCGTCTAAAGGTCTGAGCGTCGCGACGACCGATGACCCAAGCGATGCACTTCCTGGAGGAATGATCTAAGGCTTTCCATATCCACCATTTGTTTTTTTTTAGACTGCACAAAATGCCACATTTCATCAAACTCAATCGCTTCTATCTTTTCGGGAAGGGCAGGTTCAGGCAGCTGATTACCCGCTTGTTTCACCCACATATAGACCGTCCTGCGGCTTGTCTTGAGCAAACGCGCAATCATGCCGTAGCTGCACTTCATCGTCCCATACAGCATCACCGCCAGGGCTTTCACTTCTTCCGGGTAGCCTCGGTTTTGTCTTTTATCTGCCCGAACAAAGTTGTACTCGCAGCTTTTACAGTAGTATCGTTGTTGGTTTCTTACTTTGCCATTCTTGACAACAGCACTACTATCCCCGCAGCGTTTGCAATTGATCATCTTCAGTAGAGGAAGTGAATTTTTAGAAATCTATTTATAGAATAACACTCTCCTAATTAATACCAGTGTCAGCCTTCCCTACTCTCGATTTATTTAACGCTGCCTAACTTATCTATAATAGCGGGCTTAGTTTCGCATCGACGCGCCTAATTATTTAGGGGCCTCTATATGACATATGTAACAGCGCCATGTAGAGGCCTCTTATTTAAAATGTTTAAGGAGAAAAGAATGTCAATGGCTGAGCGTGACGGCAAAATTTGGATGGATGGCCAGCTAATTGATTGGCGCGACGCAAATATCCATGTACTTACCCACTCATTGCACTATGGCATGGCCGTTTTTGAGGGGGTGCGGGCTTATCAAACGGATACAGGCACAGCAATTTTCCGCCTGCGTGAGCACACACAGCGACTATTTAATTCGGCAAAGATTTTGCAAATGCAAATGCCGTTTGATAAAGACACCATCGAGCAAGCGCAATGTGAGGTGTTACGCATTAACCAGCTCGAAACAGCCTATATGCGTCCTATTGCTTGGGTAGGCTCAGAAAAACTCGGTATTTCCGCCAAAAACAATAAGATTCATGTCGCGATTGCAGCGTGGCCGTGGGGGCCTTATTTAGGCGAAGAAGGCTTAACTAAGGGAATACGTGTCAAAACCTCTTCTTTCCAGCGTCACCACGTGAACGTCTCGTTAGTGCGCGCTAAGGCCAGCGCTTGGTATGTCAATTCAATTCTTGCTAACCAAGAAGTTACGGCCGATGGCTATGATGAAGCATTGCTGCTCGACACTGAAGGATATGTCTCTGAAGGCTCTGGCGAGAATGTATTTATTGTGAAGGAAGGTAAGCTTTATACGCCTGATCTTGCCAGCTGTTTAGATGGCATTACCCGCAACACAATCATGACCTTAGCCGATGAGCGCGGTATTCCAGTCATTGAAAAGCGTATTACACGGGATGAAATGTATTGCGCGGATGAAGCCTTTTTCACCGGCACTGCAGCAGAAGTTACGCCGATTCGTGAGCTTGATAATCGCCCAATTGGCAATGGTCAGCGTGGCCTAATCACCGAAACGCTGCAAACGGCATTTTTCGACATCGTGCAGGGGAAAAATTCCAGGTATGCGGATTGGCTAACTTATATTTAACGCAAGCCTAGCGCTAAGTCTTGGAGCAACCTTACACTTCATTGCCCCAAGGCTTATTAGCATTTCCTTTTTTGATTAATGCTCCGCCGCAACAAGGATGGAGCATCTGTAGAGCCTCATCGCCCCTGCATCACCTCAATCAAAACTCATACCCGAGTTGCACACGTACTCCAGTTCCAGCTGTACCGGCTGTGGAAGCAGCACCATGAAAGAGAAATTGGCCATTGCGTGAGCGATGAGTAACACCAAAACCCACAGCGCTCTGACCTCTAAAATTAGCGCCTCCAACCGCGATAACCGTATTTCCACTTTGCTGCGGCGTCTGATTGGGCATTGCCATCGCTGCGGCAACTGCTCCATAAGCATTGCGCGCAACTTGATTGATATGTTGCTGAACTTCTGACATTCGCTGATCGGTATATTGCTTCGATGCAACTAAGCTACTGAAAAGTTGCGCACTATTTACTGCATCGGTGCTCGTAGGCGAGATAATCCCCAGCGCAACATTTGAAGCTCTAATGGGGCCATTAGCATTCATATCTTTGACTTCCTTTGCTGGATGAGGCGTTACAGCGTGCACCTCATTCACTTGTTTGCGCTGCTCATTATTCTGGCCTATGTGTGTTGCCGCATGGACTTGCGGCTTATTTAGAGACGTTTTTTCTTCCGCTTGTCTCGTCTGTCTTGGGTACTCAATCGTACTTGCATCAGATATATAAGATTCATCGTCAGCAAGGCTCTCCGTTTCAGCCTCAGAATGATAGCTAGCCGATGTTGTTGAGGATTCAAGCGATATGGTTGGAAATATAAACTCCATCCCTTCCGCAGGTATAGCTTGCTGATTCACTTCAGACGTTAATGAAGCGTAGTTTGGAATAGGCGCTGCGGGTATTGATAGAGCGAGGTGAGCGTTTCCATCTCCACTCCCAAGCGTTGTGATGATGCTAGGTTCTGCATGTGTATTTATATTCGTATTCGCTGCAGTTTGGTTAGACAGCAGCAACTGCCTTTGCTCGCGCACCTCGTGCAATCTTTCTACTAACGAGGCCATATCACTCAGATCAGTAGTCAATACCGCAGTCCGAAGATGCTCCTCTTGTTGAGTTAATTGATGGAACAATTGCTCTCTTTCCCTTATCTCATGCAGTCTGCTAACTAACGGAGACATTTCTTCTAGATTAACGTCCAATAGTTGATTACCAATTTCTCGCATCTCCCGCCGTATGCTATTTAGATCGCCCGGCTCCTGCTGAGCAGAATACGATGATTGCGCAGATGAAGGTCTAGCCGGGAATATGTGCATCCAACTGCATCTGCGTCCCTCACTCTCTACTTCCGAGATCTCCTCTTGATCTTTATCTTCTGCTCGCACTTCGGCAATTGTCACGATACCTAAACAGGCCATTGAAAAGAAAAGAAATAAGCGACCCAATGACAAAAGTACAGATTTCGTAAAAGACGCCTTTACACCAACCTGCCGTTGCAAAAGATTAGTTTGAAGGAGCAAGCCATGAGTCAACATACAGCCTCCGAAGCAAAATAAAAGATTGGTCATCCTATACCAATTCCAGAAGAAGACAAATTTTTTTATGGGAAGCAGAAAATTATCATTTTTACATATCCTTATCAATTAATTAATTAATAGATATTTCTAATTTAATATTCCTCACCCAACTATTGACAGGGAAAACATCATTAAAGATAAATTTTTATTTAAAATGATTTTTTAAATAATTAGTGATGCAGACTCAGTTTCAGATGAGCATTTAATTTCCAAAAAAATTCTCTGTTTCCATCAAATAAAAAATGATTATTAATAATTTTTACCGTACCGTTTTTAGAGTAAATACCCCTGCCCAAAACGGGCCTAACAATATAAGAAAAAATAATGACGATTCAGCGCAGATGATATTGAGGAAGAACGCAGAAGATGCTTTACCCCATTCACCATCAATCGAAAATTTTTTCGTAGAAAGACTCCTAAAAATTCCAGAGATATCAAAAAGAATTTTCTCCTCCCTTGATGGAGAAGATAAGAAAAACGCACGACTAGCAGCTAAACCCTTCAAGGCAGCGGTCGATGACACGGTTAGTCATATAAAAGCGTATGACAGCAGACAATTAAGAGAGGCGCTCAAGTTATTTGGGTCAACAGAAAGTCTATACCTCGAATTCGACGCAGATTTTGAGTTTACAGAGGATTTGGCAGAGATACTGTCTAAGCGTCGAATCGTAAGCCTAGATTTTAGCTACCGTTCTGACGTTACCGACAAAAACCTTGCATGGCTCTCAACTTGTCAATACTTGCAAGAATTAAATCTTGCACACTGTATAAGTCTCACCGGTGACTTTATAAGGTACCTCACTAATCCAGAAAAGATAACGGTATTAAATCTCTCGGGCTGTGCCAATCTTATTGAGGGGAGTCATACCGCTGTGCTCAAAAGATTCCAAGACCTGCGGGAATTAAATCTCGCAAATTACAGAGGTTCCGTTTGCGATTTTTTAAGTCTTCTGCCCGCTCCAGAAAAGCTAATCACATTGGATCTCACTTTTATAGACCGGGTTAACGAGCAGCTCGCCGCTATCCTTGCAAAATTTATAAACCTACGTGAATTAAAATTTGTCAGCTGCGAGGAGATTACAGACGGTTTTCTGCTCCATCTGCAGAATCTAGAAAAATTAGCGATATTAGATTTTTCGGGGTGCTTCAATCTCGTCGATAAGAGCCTCATCGCTGTACTCGCAAAGTGCCCCAATCTACAAGAACTAATCCTTTGCACTTGTAAAAATCTCAAGGGCAATTTTGTGTCTGTTTTACAAAAATTACATGAACTGAAGAGCGTAAGTATTGCTGGCTGCAAAGGAATTGAGTCTGAGAACTGGAAAAAATTAAAGCAATTCAATCAAGAAAAAGTAGGGGTCGTTAAAGGATTAAACCTAAAATAGGAAAAGAAAATTTTTGCAATATTGCAAAGGGCTTACTTGCTGTTATGGCAACGCTTTGTTATGGTTAGCTTCTATTTAAGAGGCGCTGGATAAATCGGGAGCAACGTCATAACTCCTCGCCGTACTACAGCATTGTCTGCGTCGACACATCTTGCTCCCCATTTATTGGGCGTTTGCCTAAGGCATTCTGGCTAGCTATTAAATAGATACTCAAAAATCACCTAGAAGTTTCACTATGAACCAAGCCGAGAATTCTTTTCCTCTTATTGAAATCAGCGCCAAAGATCTACCTGTTTTTTGTCCCAACCCTTCTATGCCACTGTGGCGCTCTCATCCACGCGTTTTTATTGATGTTACGCATGGACAAGCGCGTTGCCCATATTGCAGTACGCGCTATCAATTAAAAGAAGGCGAAGTGATCAGTGGCCACGCTGGTTAAACGTGGCATAACACCATCCAAGCCTAACGCAATCGTAAAAAAACTCAGCCTCGCATGTTCCATCGTTCTGCTAAATCCAATCAACCCAAACCACGTGCGCTTGTCATCGCGCCTAATTGGATTGGAGACGCCATCATGGCACAGCCTCTTTTCATGCTGCTCAAAAAGCTGCATCCACGCACGGCGATTGATGCAGTTGCACCAGCCCATGTAGCGCCTGTGCTGGCGCGCATGCCTGAAATTGATAAAGTGCATGCAACTAACTTTGCCCATCGCAAACTACATTTATGGCAACGCTGGCAGCTTGCGAATGATTTACGCGAAATAGGCTACCAAAGCGTATATGTGCTACCCAACTCAGCCAAATCTGCGTTAATTCCGTGGTTAGCTGGCATTCGCCTGCGTATTGGTTACCACGGTGAACAGCGTTATGGGTTACTCAACGTACGCCATCACAAGCTACGCAGTAAAGAGCGAACGCCCATGGTTTTGCACTACGCAGCACTTGCGTATGCGCCTGGCGCACCTAAACCTACCGGCTTGCCTACACCTCATCTTGAAGCTGATCCCAATGAAGCGATTAATTTGCTCGATCGCTTAGCGTTAGATACTCGTATTCCTCTGATTGCTTTTTGCCCAGGCGCCGAGCATGGCAGCGCCAAACGTTGGCCAGCTGAACATTTTGGCGCTTTGGCTCAACTAGTGAGACACGCTTTTCCTTATACGCAAATTATCGTGCTTGGATCAGCGAAAGAAGCACCTATTGGGCAAGCCATTGTGCAGCAGGCTCCTTTTGTTCGTAATTTATGTGGACAAACCACGCTCGGCGAAGCATGTGACCTAATTGCACGAACACAGGTGGTAGTCACCAATGATTCAGGTTTAATGCACGTTTCAGCAGCGTTACGGCGCCCACTGATTGCCTTATACGGTTCCAGCGATCCGCGCCATACGCCGCCGCTTTCTGATACCGCTAAGATAGAATGGCTGCACCTTGAATGTAGTCCCTGCTTTAAACGTGAATGTCCATTAGGTCATTTAAATTGCTTACGTGAACTAAGCCCTGAACGCATATTTGAGCAGTTACGCAATATGCTGCATCTCGATCAACCTCCAACGGCTTCGCCTACCGCGTCTTCTGGCAATATTTTTGAGCCAACGCAGCGCGTTGTCGCTGATCACTAAGAGTCAAATGCCATGCCACGTTTTGCTCAATTCTCTGAAGCTGCCGCCGATACGTTACATGCGTATTACAGTGCTTTTGCTAAAAGTCAATTCGACACAGCAATGGCATTATGGACTGACGAAGATTCAGTCAGCCTCATCTGCGCTGATGGAACCTATCTAAAAGGAATTGAAGATATCGGCCGCGCGCTTGCACAACAATTTAAGCAAGGGCACATTACGATTGAGCCACTTGAGATTAATGCCTACGAAAGCGCTGGCACCGTTATCTATGTGACCGCTGAGGCGCATCATGGCTTACAGCATGATGCGCCTCAGTTAGTTTTCGCGACTTATGTGATGAACCGCGAATATGGCAAATGGCGTATTTCACATATTCATCTAAGCCAGATCATCGGCCCTCAACTGCACGAATTCGCAGCTAGATTGAAGCAAAGCAAAAAAGCGTTGCATTAAGAAATCTCAGCATCGCTCCAAAGGCTTCAAGATGATCAACTGAGGCCGCACGGCATGGACTAATGTAACGCCCAGCACGACATGCCAAGGCCTTAGGGCCTATCCACAAATTATCTAAAAGTTGATGATTTGGAGGCTGTAGGCTAGGTTAAGACACAAACCCCAGCATGCATACTTCTAGCTTAAATGTTGGGGTTCCTTCGTTATCTCAATCTATAACCGGCGTTTTGGCCTCAATAGAGCGCTGCATCATCAGGTAGCGCGCTGCTGGCTACCAAGCCTGATGTTCAGCCAGAAAGTTCCAGAAATACTTTTGCTTGCCAACTTACTTATCAATTCCCTTATTTTTTTCTTCTTTCAGACTTTCTTGATAAAGCGCTTTGATTTCTTTTAAACGCGCATCGATCACTGATAGCTGATAAAAACTCGCTCTTTTATCGCGCCTAGCTGTTTGTAATTGTTCAATTGCCGCTGACCAAGCGCCTTCTAGCGCATATTGTTCAGCCAGTGCTCGGCGCTGGCTCACCGTGTCGCCTAAGAGCGCGTTAGACTGTGCCAAGTATTTCCACCAGCTTGCTTGATGCGGATCAACACGTGTTTGCTGCTGAGCTAAAAGCTTGGCTTGTTCATAATGTTTGGCAGCAAATTGTGCTTGCCATTGCGCTTCAGCCGCTGCGCGTGAGTGGGGCCATTTCCGGCAAGTGACTTCAGCCAAGGCTAGCGCAGCTTGTGCGTTTCCCTGAACACGGGCTAATTCAATTCTTAAAATTTCTAGGCTCAACGTAGATTTAAACTGCGCCCCATTTTGACTAAAAACTTTTTGCGCCTGATCCAATGCGCTTTGTGCGGCAGCGTAATTCCTTTGCAACATTTGCGCTAACGCTATGCCATACCAATTTGCAGCGGGATTAGCTGCTGTTTGTGTATCAATTTCATTTTTTAGCTGTTGTGCAATATGCTGGTAGCGGTTAGCTGAGGTTTCTTGCAAAAGCATAAGACGCGCTCGTACAAAAGCATATTCAGGATTTTGACGAGGTTGACGGTACGGAGCACGGCGAGCACGCTCAGTCATATCAGCAATACGCTCAGTTGTCAGCGGGTGCGTAAGTACATAGGCTGGCACCGCACCTTCACTAAGAGAAGCACGCTCCATCTGTTTAAAAAAACCAGGCATCGCATACGCATCGTAGCCAGCTTGATTCAGCAGACGAAAACCTACCCGATCTGCCTCTTGTTCCGCCGAGCGAGAAAAGCGCAATTGATTGTCAATCGCATAAGCTTGCCCGCCGAGTGCAATCGCCTGTCCTAAATCAGCGCTGTGCGTGGCTATGCCTGCGAGGGCCCCCAACACGAGCCCTGCTAAAGCCGCGTAACTATTACGCGAATTTAAGCCCATCATGCGCGCAATATGTCGTTGTAATACGTGCCCGATTTCATGCGACAACACAGCAGCCAGCTCAGATTCCGTTTGCGTGTGCACCACCAAACCCGTGTTTACGCCAATAAAACCACCTGGCAAAGAAAAAGCATTAATTTGCGCATCACGTAGGGGAAATAATTCGAAATTTGGCAAGTAACCGCCGACTGAGGCGCGCACGGCAGCGCGTGCAAGCTTATCCGCTATGGAATCAAAATAATCGCGACTTAACCAGTCGTTTAAATAATCTGGGTCACCGCGCACACTGCGCATCACGCGCTCGCCCAATTGACGCTCGGCTTGTGGCGTCAACTCTCCAGCTGAACCATCACCCAAATTTGGTAGAGAAAGCGTATCGGCTGTGTCTGCCCAGGCAAATGAATTCACAAACAAATCCGCGGCTAATACACAGCATACAAATACAAACTGCAACCCAAGCCGCGTAAACCATGAGAAAAAACCTCTGCTTAACTCCTGTGGCGGCAGGCTGCTCAACTAAGACCCCCTTCTTCCGCATTAGGTATTAATTTCCATGCGACAGGGATTAGGCATAGGTTGCGTAACATCGTTAGTCGTCCTCGGTATCTATCTGAGCTACTGCGCCGTAGTGCTGCATTAAACGCTGTTTGAAAGAGGCAAGTGCTGTTCCCTGTGCCTCACATAGCGCATACAAGCTAGTAAGCTCAGGGGGCCAATTGCGTAGAGACATAGAAAATAACTTCAAGCGCTGCACAACGACCAACGCTTCATCTTCACGCCCAGCTAATGCCAGCAACACTGCATAACGGCGCAGCATCGCTTGCCCAGGCAATAATGTTAAAGCCTGTTCGTGCATAGCCAATTTTGTGCTTAGCATTTTCTCATTGAGCAGCAGCAAACTAGCCATTCCATATTGACCCCACGCACTAAATAACCATGCTGGGTTAGCCTGATACTGCTGCTGTGGATGGTTTGCGTAATATAAGGCTTCAGCCCGTTTATAGTCACGCCATACTGGATAAAGCATGGCCAAACCGACAGCAGTTAGCCCTAAATAACTTGCGCTAAGTACGACTGAACTATCGCTCCCTATTGCGCGTGTCTCTAAAACACCTAGCAGAAATGCAGCTGGCAATAAGAAAAATAAATATTGCTGTGGGTACTCAAGCATCGCATGCACGGCTAATACAGCCAATAACACGAGGCAAAAAAGTCGAGTTGCATCTTTACGTGCGTAGCCTGCTAAGGCTGTGCGCCATAACCAACAAGCCAAACTTATTCCCACTAAGCCAGCGCCCAATATCCCTGTCTTTGCTAGCAGATCGAGAAAAACATTGTGTGCGCTATTCGCAATCTCCACCGCTCCAAGTTGATCCAGCAGTGCATATTGATAAGAAGGAAATTCGCCCCACCCTATTCCTAACCAAGGATGCGCTTTAAACATACTCCAGCCATAGTGCCATAGAGCCAAGCGTGGTGAGATCTGTCCTGCGTCTTGAAAACGGTCAGTAGCGGCCTCTGCGAGTTGTAAATCGAATACCCCATCGGCAACCCTGACCGCCCAATTAACGCTAATAAATAGCGATATCAAAAGCACGGGCACTAACCAGCTGCGCATCGAATGGTTTAGAAAAACTTTGCTTAGAAAACGCTTAGGATGGTGCGGTAAATTTTTATCAATTGGTGTTTTCTGTTGTGTCTGCGTACACTGTTTCTCAATGCACTCCATCAATACGCCGCCGATGACGATCACCATGAATTGCAGCCATGCCATACGAGAAACGGTAAGTGCCTGTCCTGCAATAAATACTGCGCTTAATAGCATCCATAAAAATAAAGACAAACGCTGTGCTTGTTTGAGAAATAAAGCTGCTGCTAGAGCAAAAGAAAGATACGTTGATAGATGATTCGCTTGCGCCATATTGCCGAATAACCGGCGTCCGCTCACTTCGTAATAAGGCAATACTAACGAGGTGAATTTATTTTCCCAATGGCCGGCTTGTATTAGCTGACAACATACCGTAAACAGGCCGCCTGCTAGCAAAGCGTACGCTAGCCAGCGTATGACTTTTTCAGTTAGCCCCAGCTGTGCTATCCAAAAACCTGTGTGAATCGTAATAAAAACGGCGCCCAAGCAACCAATCGCCAACATATTCATCGAGGCTTGAGACAATGGCATCAACATCATTTGCGCAAGCAACAGCACACAAAAGGTGAGTGGCATCCAAGCAATTCGCGCGATCTGTAGCGTGCTTTTACGACGCTCAACACATATTAGCCCCACGCCTGCACAAGCCATCAGCAAATACAGCAACAGCGTGGCAAACTCAGAATAGAAAGTAGGAATAGGATAAGTATGGCGGGTTAGTGCATAAGGCACAGTCCAAGCCAGCATTAGGATGCTTACGAAGAAGTAACGAACAAAACGGGAAAGCACGAGGAATCACTCGGAGATAGACAAAGACTAGGGAAGCGCCGCGGGGGAGGCCCGTAGTTAGCTAAACCTTGCAGCTATCCTTATCTACGTTTAAGTACATAAGGATAGCGAGCATCGCCAGCCCCCGAGTCATGTCCTTTTAAGTAGTTTATAGACTGGTTTAAAAAGTCATCGGTGCATTAACTAAGCCATAAGAGCAGCGGACAGAGGCTTTCATTTGATAGACATATGAGCATTCATATACCCTCCGCTCCCAAATCACAATTTTCTAAAGAAAGTCTAAGTTTTAGAAAATATTAGCAATACTTAAGCACGACACTCAGGGGGAGCAAAATTCTGCGGCAGCGTGGCCGCTTCAGAAGGCAATGGTCCGGGGCCAGGCTCTGGCAAAGAAGATGCTGCTTTACCCGCCGCAAAGCACTCCCAAGATAACGCGCCAGGTTGCATCGTTTCAGGCGCTAGCGCTACGCGTGCGCTGGATTCTTTCGGATTATCAAGGGCTGATGGCACAAACACTAATGTATTCTCATTGTCATGCGCCACACGTGGCGTATAAGTGATAACAATCTGTCCATTCTCAGGAACAATGCGAATCGATTTAACGTTGCGTGTGGGAGGGGGTACTTCGAAGCCACTATCCAACAGCGCACCGCTCGCTGCATTTTCTGCAACCGCTAATCGCGCTGAGGTGGACAGCACGATTCCCTCGCCTACTCGACTACGTGTCAGATAGTTTTGATAAGCAGGAATCGCATACGCGGCTACTACCCCTACAATAGCTAGCACAATCATTAACTCAATCAATGTGAAGCCGCGCCAACGGGCAAGACTTGGCATTTCTTGTGAGGTCACCACGCGTTTTTTAAAAAACATTTTGTTCCCCAGATAAGCAAATTTTTATGATGATAATGGCTGAAGCGATTTGCTAAGCATTAGGCTTTTGGCTAAAAAACCTGCGCTGCTACGATGTAGAAGTCAATAAATCTTATGTTTTATCAACCAAAGTAATATAAGAAAGCACTGAATAAAGCAGAAGCATAGAGGATCGATGCAGACAACACGCGAGTACAAGGAGGAGGCATCAGTTAATTATCCTGCGGCTCCCCGTTTATTCAACGTTTGCTTAAGCGTTTGATTTAGGGCGCTGAGCACTCCGCTTTTTCCACACGCTTCCCACCAATATCACTAGTACAGCACCGATAAAGCTTGCGACACGACCTGCTGTAGCACTTGTTAGTCCATCAAAGCGCTTGAAAAATGGATCACCGACAATCAGACCGCCAGCAATCCACCCGAGCAACGCAGCGCCAGCCGGAATAATAAGAGGGAAACGATGAATCAATTTCATCATCCATTGGCTGCCCCAAATAAGCAGCGGGATGGTGATGACTAAGCCAAATATGATCAACAAAAGCTGATGCTCAGGTGCCGCCGCCTGTACAGCGCCTGCAATACCAATCACATTGTCAAGACTCATCACGAAATCGGCCACAATGATCGTTTTTACCGCTGTCATTAACCGTTCAGCGGGCTGAATATTATGAGCTGACTCGTTCTCAGGCAGCATAAGCTTGACGCCAATGATCAATAACAACAAACCGCCTATTATTTTGACAAATGGAACCGTTAAGAGTGCAACAGCAAAGACAATTAAGATAACACGCAGCAATATTGCAGCAGCCGTCCCCCATAGCACGCCTTTAACCCGTTGCGCGGGCGGGAGATTACGACACGCTAACGCGATTAGCACCGCGTTATCGCCACTTAATAGCAGGTCAACCATAATAATTTGACCCACGACGCCCCAGTGAAGATGGGCCAACCAATCTAGCATTTGATTTGTCTCCAGTTTTTTGCAGAAACCGCTGATAAATAGAATTCTTTTTCGTTTACATCAAAGCAATTTAGAACGTGCAAATCTTATTGTTTTCGGCCTTAAGCTGTTGCCTATCAGCCATTAAAAATGCGCGTTACCTTTCAAAAGCACTCTTCTTTAGGAAACCCGAAGCAATAGATAGTAAAAGGCTCCACAATTGTTATAGAAACAAGCTTTTTAACCCGCTCTATCCAATTGTGGACTCACCTACGCTGAGAATGCTTTTGGAAGATTACGAATAAATCTTTAAACCCTGTTCAAAGTGGGTGAGAAGATAAAATTAAAGGTGACTGGATTGCATGTTGAGGTTCGCCCTTCATCCCAACCTACAATTTTTGTAGGTTGGGATGATAAAGGAGCCTCAACACGATTACCGATCGTCTCTAAAACCTTTCTTCTTTGCGACTTTGAACAGGTTCTAAGCCGTGCTGCTTACAGAACTGATTTCAGCAAACGCCCCATCTCAGAAGGGTTTTTAGTGACTTTAAAGCCACAAGCTTCCATCACTTGCAATTTCTCATCGGCTGTACCTTTACCACCCGAGATAATTGCGCCAGCGTGGCCCATGCGTTTACCTGGAGGGGCAGTGACACCTGCAATAAAGCCTACGATAGGTTTGGTCATGTTCTCTTTGGCCCAACGTGCAGCAATTTCTTCATCTTCGCCGCCGATCTCACCAATCATAACCACTGCATCGGTTTCTGGATCTTCATTGAAGAGCTTCAACACATCGATATGTTTCAAGCCATTCACTGGGTCACCACCGATACCTACCGCAGAGGATTGTCCCAGACCCAAAGCCGTCAATTGACCAACTGCCTCATAAGTCAGCGTACCTGAACGTGAAACCACGCCGATACGACCTTTCTTATGAATATGGCCCGGCATAATGCCTATCTTTATCTCATCGGGGGTGATCAAACCCGGGCAATTAGGCCCCAACAATAGGGTTTTACGATTTTCCTGACGCATACGTTCTTTAACCTCGATCATATCGCGCACTGGAATACCTTCAGTAATGCAAATGGCTAGATCAAGGTCAGCTTCAACCGCTTCCCAAATAGCTGCCGCAGCACCTGCTGGTGGCACATAAATCACTGATACGGTTGCGCCTGTGTTCTCTTTAGCTTCTTTTACGCTACCGAAAATTGGAATACCTTCAAAATCTTCGCCAGCTTTTTTGGGATTCACGCCAGCCACAAAAGCGGCACGGCCGTTTGCGTAGTCGCGGCAGGCGCGAGTGTGAAATTGCCCGGTTTTACCCGTGATCCCTTGGGTAATAACTTTTGTATCTTTGTTAATCAAAATCGACATATATAAGCCTCTTTTCAGCTTTTCCGTTTGAGAGCCTATTTGGCTTTCCCTGAGGGCCTCGCGTCGCCTTGGCGTACGCCTTTCTTTGTACTGTCTTCGGCAGCACGAGGCCACCAGGAAAACGCTAAACAGGCTCTGATCTGCGGCGCACATTAAAGTTACACGCCTCAGCTCAATGTAATGATCCGTATCCGGGGAATTAAGTCAGAATGAACTCAAATTATTGAGCGGCCGCCACAACCTTCTGCGCAGCTTCTTCCATGCTGTCAGCCGAAATAATAGGTAAGCCAGACTCAGCCAACATTTTTTTGCCGAGATCCTCATTTGTTCCTTTCATACGTACAATTAACGGCACTTTTAGTTGCACTGCTTTTGATGCGGCAATCACGCCTTCAGCAATCACGTCACAACGCATAATGCCGCCAAAAATATTCACCAAAATAGCTTTTAGGCTTGGATTTTTGAGCATAATTTTGAAAGCTTCGGTCACTTTCTCAGTCGTTGCGCCGCCACCTACATCAAGGAAGTTAGCAGGCTCTCCGCCGAATAATTTGATGGTATCCATCGTGGCCATTGCCAGCCCCGCGCCATTCACTAAACAGCCGATATTGCCGTCTAACGAGATATAAGCCAGATCAAATTTAGAAGCTTCAACTTCAGCGGGATCTTCTTCGTCAAGATCGCGGTACGCAACGATTTCTGGATGACGGAAAAGTGCATTTGAATCAAAGTTGAACTTAGCGTCCAACGCGATGACTTTGCCATCACCGGTGAGGATCAATGGATTGATTTCTGCGAGAGAGGCGTCGGTTTCCCAAAACGCTTGATACAGACCTTTCAATGCAACGCGCGCTCGTGGCAACGAAGCTTCAGGTACGCCGATTTTCAGCGACAACTCATCGGCTTCCGCATCGGTTAGTCCTAGCGTTGGGTCAACAGCGATTTTATGGATTAACTCAGGCGTTTTTTCTGCAACTTCTTCAATTTCCATACCGCCTTCGCTAGAGGCCATCACTACCACTTTCTGGGTGAGGCGATCAACAACGAGACCGACGTACAGTTCTTTTTTAATATCCGCGCCTTCTTCGATGAGTAGACGGCGTACTTTCTGACCTTCTGGGCCAGTTTGATGGGTCTTTAATTGCATACCCAAGATTTGGCCCGCATAAGTGCGCACTTCTTCGAGAGATTTCGCCACTTTCACACCACCGCCTTTACCGCGGCCACCTGCGTGAATTTGTGCTTTAACAACAACAACCGGACTTCCTAACTCCTTAGCCGCTTCTACCGCTTCGTCTACCGTAAAAACCGGTTTACCAGCTGGCACGGGAACGCCAAATTTCCGCAGGATTTCCTTACCCTGGTACTCATGAATCTTCATGCGTTATTTCCTTCAATTTGAAAAACTATCTGCCAATCTTGTTCGGTAGCAACCTACCCTCTTTTATCTTTTATCGGTTCCACAGCTTCTGCCTTCGTCAAAGATGGATAGTTGCCCCAATAAAATGATATTGAATTCGGTATCAGGCAGATGCAGCCTTGCCTCAAAAAGCCGGGCGATTTTAGCACACCGATTAGCCCCATACTTTTAGTCATCATTGCCTGGAAAATGCCGGACATAACGCTACTATCGAGTGAGATAAATTTTCTTTAAACACAACGCAGTTCAGTCTTCTAACGCTAAGTCAGGATCAGACAATAACCGCGCAATCACAGCACGCGAAAAGCCCCGTCCCACTAAAAAACGCGCTTGTTTAGCGCGTTCATTAAAAGTCGTTGGCAACGTGCCAAATTTTTTTTCCCACACGGCTTTCGCACGTTCTGCTTCCGATTCGCGCAATTGCTGATCAACACGTTCAAGCAGTGCTTCATCAAGCGCATGTTGCTTGAGTTCATCAAGCAAACGGCGCGCACCAAAACGGTTTGCGCGCCGATGCACTAAACTTTCAGCAAAACGCTGATCAGAGAGCCAACCAGCGCCCACCAATTCATCCAACAATGCTTCTAACGCGTCACTGCATTCAGCGTACGGCTTTAGCTTACGCGTTAACTCGGCTCGACTATGCTCACGCCGTGCGAGATAAGCTAGCGCCCTTCCCTTCAAGCTCAGGCCTGCGCTAGATTTCATTGACATACAGCCACTACCCTCTGCTTATTAACTCAATTACTTTTAGGTTTAGCTGGCTGCACTTCGTCGGTGATTTCGCCGCTTGCAGGTGCTTCTGCAATGCCAAATGAAGCGCGAATCTTGTGCTCAATTTCTGCAGCAAGGTCTGGATTTTCCCGCAAAAATTCACGCGTATTATCTTTACCTTGTCCAAGACGCTCGCCGTTATAGCTATACCAAGCACCGGCTTTCTCAACAATTTTCTCTTGCACACCCAGCTCAATAATTTCGCTTTCTCTTGAAATCCCTTCACCGTACAGAATATCGAAAGTTGTCTCACGGAACGGAGGAGCGACTTTGTTTTTGACGACCTTCACGCGCGTTTCAGAACCGATCACTTGATCCGCTTTTTTAATCCAGCCAATGCGGCGGATATCCAAGCGTACTGACGAATAAAACTTCAAAGCATTACCACCCGTCGTCGTTTCTGGGTTACCAAACATCACACCAATTTTCATCCGCAACTGATTGATGAAAATCACCAAGCAATTCGTACGGCTAATCGTACCGGTGAGTTTACGTAACGCCTGCGACATTAAACGGGCTTGCAGACCGGGGAGTGAGTCTCCCATCTCCCCTTCGATTTCAGCCTTTGGCACCAGTGCTGCCACTGAGTCGATCACAATTAAATCAACTGAGCCTGAGCGCACCAACGCATCCGTTATTTCAAGCGCTTGTTCGCCGGTATCGGGCTGAGAGATCAATAAATCAGGAACATTAATGCCAAGCTTGCTTGCGTATTGCACATCGAGTGCGTGCTCTGCATCGATAAATGCACAGGTGCCGCCAAGCTTTTGCATTTCTGCAATCACTTGCAAAGTGAGGGTGGTTTTACCCGAAGCTTCTGGACCATAAATTTCCACAACCCGCCCACGTGGCAAGCCGCCAATGCCAAGCGCCAAATCTAAGCCAAGTGAACCGGTCGACACAGCTTGCACATCTTCAGCGGCCTCTGCACCACCAAGGCGCATTACCGAGCCTTTACCAAATTGCTTTTCAATTTGTGCTAGCGCTGCAGCTAACGCTTTGTTTTTTTCAGCTGACAAACCCTTGTCTTTTTTACTCTCTTCCATCACTCATCCTTCGTTAGAACCGATGTAACGTCTGGCTAAAAAATAGACCCAACGTGGAAATAAATACTGTGGACGACATCATAACGCAAGCCTTAAAGATACTCTCAACTATAACCCACAAAATCAGTCGGCCATTTGGAGAACAAATGGAATGGATCCGCGGAAGCGAAGATAACTCAGAGGCAAGAAACATCGTCGCTAGCAGAGTATTTGCTCCTTTAGTTTAGGTCGATGCGCTCCGTTATAAGAAGGAGGGGGTATGAATGTTTGTGCGCTCAGCGTTCGCTTCCTATCTCAAAAAATAGAGATTTTCGGCGGTATAGGTGATGATGTTGGAGTTCGTTCCGCACCCCCCACCTATAATTCTTTGTAATGCTTGTAGGCTGGGATGACGTCGGAACCCCAACATGTGGGCCATGCAGCGCTAATATCTCTTATTTTTGCGGATGATGAATAGATTATTAAGGAAGCTTTTGAGGATAAAAATACGCGTCAAATAGAATGACTATCCAAATATCGCTGACATTCTAGAAAAGCCTGTTTTTGACGATGAACCATTTGACCCAAGCCCATCTACTACTTTGTTATAGAACTCGATCTGCGCATCTTTCACATACTGAGGCAACTTATCATAATTTGGCTCTTCGCTAGGATGGCCCGCTTCTTTAATGGCCATTTTTTCTTCTGCGCTTAACGCCTTGATCGCATCCGACACGCTATCAAACATCTCAGTCCAGGCTTGGTTTTTATGATTTTCCAAGTATTTATCGACACTCATCTCGGTCAATTTTCTTGCTTCAGCGATTTCCTTTTTAGAGACATCTACATCAAATGATTCGATCTCACCATTATCGATAGGCACGACGTTGGGGCCAGCGTTATGCCATTTACGATTATCTTGCACGCTCATTTCGGTAAATTTAGGATAATTGATAAACCACTGCGCCAAATGATTCACTATTTTTGTCCCCAGATTCCCTGCAGGGCTTTTATGCAAGATATCGTTTACCTCAGCAATATATTGCTTGCTAGCGTAGATAAACAACAACGTTTCGGCCCGTTTGGGATCCCCAGCCAATATCGTCTGTGCATCATCTACCGAATAAAAAACTTCTGCTGGGTTTCTACTGACTAAACCACCGTCTACATAGCTGCGGCCACTTTCCTCAGCCCTTTGAACATATAAGGGTATCGTCATGGAAAAACGCGCTGCATCAACCATCGCTGTGTCTGGCGTATTTTCTGCATTAAAGACCTCCTTCTCTAACTCCATAGGAAGCTCTGCGTTGGTATTACCCGTGTCAATAATTCTAGAGGCAGTAACGGTGATTTTTTTGAAAATGACTGGATCGACCTGATGGAGTAAAGCATTATCCCTAAACGTAATCATCTTCTCCGTTCTAGGTGACGTATCTCCTTCGACCCATTGATTCCGCTTTAAGAAATTGAGCCTATTCCAGTTATTTTCATTTTCTTCGCGCGTGCGGCCCAATTTACCTGCGCGGTATAGGTCCTCTGCTTTATTCCAAACTTCTGATTTTTTTAAGTTATTCGAGACTGACTCCGAACTCCACTGATCAAGTATGCGCACAAATTCTTGTGCTGGTAGCTGCCACCTTTTGGTGAGGGTACTGACTACAACCATGCGCATAATGCGTTGCATCAAACTAGAAAACTTAGCTGGCAAGCTTTCAGGTATCAACGCAAGAGAAGGATACATCTGGCCAAAATGAGGAATTGCTTCAAACAAACTAGGAATCGCAAGGTTTTCCATTTTGGCTTCTAACTCTTGTAGCGACATACCTGAGCCGAACACAATCGCAACCAATGATCCCGAAGAACAACCCGAAATATTTCTCACGCCATCAAAAAACGTCTGTCCCATCCTAGCTAACGCATACGGCATCACCCAGCCAGACACGGCAGCACCAGGTAGAACTAAATTTCTGATGGTAGGTGCTTTACGCAATAGAGGAAATTTTCCATCGGCTGTTTTAAAGATTTGCGGGGCTGTACGCATGCTGACAGCCTCAGCTGGGGCGTTTGATGGCCTCTTTTGCTCAACTTGGCTAGCATTCTTACAACGCTGCATTAATAGATTGAGAGGAGATGAAAAAACAGGTAACGAAAGGTTAAACATAGAAAGTTAAAGATTAGATTAGAGACGATTTTTTTATGGTTACAGCAAGTGAGTTAGCCCGATGAAAGGCATCTTCCCCTGCTGCAAAGAGAGTAAAAAATCGAATCAATCCGATCTATTTCCATGCTCGTATATATCGTTACGAAAGAGCGGCTTTATAGATAGAGAACAATAGAGATAGGCTGTACTCAGCGATGTAAAGAGGCCTCTGCATGAACCCGGTAGCGGCGGCATCATATTTTTTGCCATACTGCAGTGTTGGCATCGAAGATATTCCTTGCTCAGGAATCAGGCAGAGGTTTCTAAAAGGGCTGATGTGGATAGACGGGTTGCATTAGTGCGGCAAGCTAATTGGCGATGCGACATAAAACGCATGTAGAGATTGCACAGCAACAGATGAGAGAAACAACGAAGATTAGCCCTTCGTTCAGGGCCACTGAGGAACGATGAAAGAGCGTTATTCCCTACAAATGATTGAAATGTTTAATGAAACAACTAAAGAAATAATTAAGAGACCGTAGCTAGATAAAAAAATTTGAGTATAATGCCGCTTCGTTTCAGGTTATGTAACCTGAAATTTTTCAAAAAAGCCTGTGGCGAATTAGCTCAGTTGGTTAGAGCAGTGGAATCATAATCCATTGGTCCGGGGTTCGAGTCCCTGATTCGCCACCATACAGCCTACTCTCAGCACCTCCAATCTACTCAACTCCACTCTGAAACCCAATATCTACAAGAGTTTCCAGCATTTTGCTTGCTCGCACCGCCTCTGTGTTCCTCCATGCAGCACACAAAAAATGTGAGTAACTTTTCAGCTATTCTACTCACAGGAAAAAAGTTACTCACACGAAAAGTTACTCACACGGACGGAGGGTGGAATGCCAATCACAGATACACTTATTCGTAATGCCAAGCCTGGAAAGAAAACAATACGGCTAACCGATGGAGAAGGACTCGTTTTATTAATTGAACCTAATGGGGCAAAAGGATGGCGGTTTCGTTATCGGTTCAATGGCACACCTAAAATGATCTCGCTAGGAAGCTATCCTAAGGTTAGCCTAAAAGAAGCTCGCTTAAAAAAAGCTAAAAATCAGGAATTATTAGACCAAAACATCGACCCCGCTCAGGCTCGTAGAGAAGAAAAATTGAGAGTGTCATTTAAAAGATAGATGAGAATTTCTCCCGCCAATTTGCATAATTGTCAGGCGAAGCCAAGAAATGCTGAATGCGCAAAGATAAATCCACCATGAGCACAGACTTTGAAACGACCTTAGTACGTCGAGTCATTCTTGCCAGAAAATGCCGTGTATTTGAATTATCTTGCTCAATGGCTGTCGTATGGGCTTTGCCAATCGTGTGCTGCTGGGCAGGGAGTACTTTTCGATAAACATCCCATTCATCGGTGAAATAGTGAGCGCCCAAGTGTTTAACTTTGTCATAGAGCCGTCTAAAGGTCTGAGCGTCGCGACGACCGATGACCCAAGCGATGCACTTCCTGGAGGAATGATCTAAGGCTTTCCATATCCACCATTTGTTTTTTTTTAGACTGCACAAAATGCCACATTTCATCAAACTCAATCGCTTCTATCTTTTCGGGAAGGGCAGGTTCTGGCAGCTCATTACCCGCTTGTTTCACCCACATATAGACCGTCCTGCGGCTTGTCTTGAGCAAACGCGCAATCATGCCGTAGCTGCACTTCATCGTCCCATACAGCATCACCGCCAGGGCTTTCACTTCTTCCGGGTAGCCTCGGTTTTGTCTTTTATCTGCCCGAACAAAGTTGTACTCGCAGCTTTTACAGTAGTACCGTTGTTGGTTTCTTACTTTGCCATTCTTGACAACAGCACTACTATCCCCGCAGCGTTTGCAATTGATCATCTTCAGTAGAGGAAGTGAATTTTTAGAAATCTATTTATAGAATAACACTCTCGAAAAATTATCGCCTGAAAGCGAGGGTAGAGTTAAATTTAAAAACGTAGCGCTGGCATGGTGGGCAAAGTGGAAACAAGATAAAGATGAAAAATACGCAGGTGTTGTTAAGGATCGATTAGAAGCAAATATTTTTCCTGAGCTAGGGGATGAGGCAATTGCAACTATTACGACCCCTATGATAACTACCGCTATAAACAAAATATCGGAACGAGGCGTGATTGATCTAGCTCATCGAATTTTTGGCAATTGCAAACAAATTATGCGTTACGCAATTGTGCACGGCTTCATCACTTATAATCCAGCTACAGCAGTTGAATCGTCTGACTTCTTGCCTGCTCGTCAAACTAAAAATCTTGCTCGTCTTAAGACAGAAGAACTATCAGAACTATTAGCAAGGATTGAAATTTATACGCGCCCTCCTTGCAACGGCGAACCTTTAACACGCTTAGCCTTAAAATTCATGGCATTAACTTTTGTGCGTACAAGCGATCTTATTGAAGCGCCGTGGGAAGAATTTAATTTAGAAAAAGCGCAGTGGCGTATTCCAGCAGAACGTATGAAAATGCCCACACCGCAAGAAGTAGTACAAACGCGCCTGAGCCAGGAGAGAGCCACCTTACAGCTATTACAGGTCGCTTCTTTATAAGCCGTATTTGTTGATACTCCTGTTAATAAGATAGTTTGTTGCGTTTGAGGTTGGCGCCCTATTTCCTTCATTGCTCAAATTCTAGACAATTTTTTTAATACGCAGCAAATTTGTTCAGGACGCTTTCCATCTTATCTATACCTCAAGATGAAATTATCTGTTCAACCAAACTAAAAAAGAGAAAAAATTGCAAGATTTAAAATTCAACATCAATAAGTATGTCCATTGGAAAAAAGATTTTGATCGCGTACCTTTTATTGATCGCGGTGAATGGAAAGCGAAAGAAGGCGCCTTTAGGGATCGTTATTGGCAATTTGAATGTGCTGAGGTCGATGGGAAGATGGTCACACTTAATGCCAATCCTGCAGGAGTCAATCAATTCATTGAGCAATTATTAAGCTTTGATTTGTTAAATCACAAGCATTCTGCTGAATTTGTTATGCATCAAGAGATTGAGCCCAGGAAATGCTTGAAAGGGGAAGCCTATCAAGCATTTGACAATGAATTGGCGGAAGAGGAGCTGGATAAAGACAATGAATATTTTTCCACCTGCGGTAGCGACAATTTGACCGGTTATTATTTAGTATCTTCATCCTCACCCAAGAACATTGCGGTTAACCAATTCATCGTTAAATGGTATCCACAAACACCGGGGCGGTTGATGGCGCTGAGCATGAATGTGCAAATGTTCCAGGTGACGCTCCACCTCAATCGAGCAGGCTATTCAGATTGGCTCTACGTGATGAAACTCTACCGTGATCGGTATTCTCATTTTGATTTATTTAAACCCCGTCAGAGAATTATCGATAAGTTTGGTGAATCTCGTTACTACTTAACCGACTGTCCTACAGGCTGTGAAGAAGATCAAATCGTTCATTTTCAGGTATGGAAAGATTGCGATATACCAAAAATCATTAATCTATTGAGTTATTCCTTTATCCGCGAAGGGCAAAAAAAAGCATTGACTGAGGAACGCGCGGGGGAAGCTCAATTCCCTCATGCCTCAGGGAACAAGATTTATTTCGAATCAGTGGGGGGGAAGGTGCTGAATCCCAAAGATTTCGCGCGATTTGTGGCTAATGGTGGACGGGACCCTGATAACCCGGAGCCTACGAAAATATACGAAGGACCACAAGAAGAGCACTTGTTCCTGCAAACGAGCCCACGGGGAGATCTGGAATGGGAGGCTGTCATCCTGACCTGTATTGAAAGGTTTCATGAACTCGATTACTTAGACTATCAAGTGACATGCCCTAATGCTGAATATGAATGGGAGGCTCATGACTTCCATGTTGATGATGCTTTATGCGAAGACAAGCGGAAGCGATTGACTCGGGTCAGGTTCGTATTTTTACGCAGCGATAATTTATATTTGTTTTCCGCAGAATATGACGCCCAGCAGGATATTGTTTATTTTTTTATCAGCTATGCTGAATTATTCAAATGGTTAGATACCCGTATTTGGTATAAATGGAAGGCTGACCATACGATGAGTGAGGAAGCGTTCATTAAGTACCATAAAGAGGGCGACAGGCCTCAAAAGTATCATGTGGCGGATATCCGCTATGGTCATCCAGCTTGGTATAAATTTCCTGTCATGAAAGCTTTATCGTGTTTTGATAGAGGGGAGTTATTTGGAAATGTACCTTCGCCCGGCGCACAGTGCTGGCCTCAGCCACGGGAATATCATGATGAATACAATGTTTATCGATCTCCGGAGCGTGCGTTTATTATTAAGCTTGGCTCTGCTATGCCTCACACCTTTATGATTAACCCGGTTGCGACATTGAATATACCCTGGTGGGATCGGTAATTTCTGGCTCAGTTGTTTTAACAATAACAATCTAGACTAAGGAAAAGCTTCATGCAGATTAGCACAGGGCTTCGTTCTTATCAGCCCTCTCCAACCCCTTTGCCTGTTTCTCAAGCTCCTCAAAATAGGTCATCCGAAGGAGAGGCAGCACGCTGGTTTGTGAAACATTACCCAGAGCTAACTCAGCTTAGTGACGAATATATTGATAAACAGGGCAGACACCTTTGTTTATGGCAAGGTCCCGAAGGGTTGTTGGCGACTGTTTATGATAGCCGCCATCAAACCTTTAACACTTTAAGTGGATCTCAAATCCGCAACGCGCTCAATCCGCATGAACCTCCCCACATCCTTCAAGCGCGCCTAGCAAGCTCCTCATGTGTTCAATGGGACTTGGTATTGCTGGGTCATACCATTTATGTTTGGCCGCGTCTTCGAGCCGCTGCATGGCAAGACTTTATCCCGACTGATGGGACTATGAATAAACCTAATGCAGCATTTAAGGGCACCAACTCTTTAACGCAAGCTATGGGGGTGCTGTATAAAGACGGGTTCACCACTTCAGAAACAGCACGACTTTGCATTGAATATCAACATCAGGATAAGGGTCAGAAATATACTGTTGTCACTGAACTAACAACAACTAATCATAATAAAACGCCTAATCCTGAGATTAAAAATCTCCTAAACAACAACGAAGGAAAAATACTCGCCGTATCCCTCTACGACCGTCAAGGAAATACCAAAGCAGGCCTTGAATTCCGTCACCCACAAGATAAAAGCCAAACGACGTTTCACGCTGATTTCTCTGAAAGCCGTGCGCATATGGATGTACGCGTGGGTAACGGGCAAAAAATTCCACAAGAGGCGAAGAAAATTTACTTTCAGGAGTTTGGTGGAAGAAATTTGAATCCGAAAGAATTTTCTCAATTTGTAAGAAATGGTGGGCGATATCCAGATGGCCCTGGCGGCGGAGGCTCTGGATCAAAAAGCGGAGGTGGAGGAGGCAACTCTGGATCTGCTGGAGGGGGTGCAAGGAGTGGCGGCGCTGGCGGTGGCAAATCCGGTGCGGGTGGTGGTTCTACCGCATCCTTTCAAAATAACCTTAATCAAAACGGTCTAACCAAGAGCTACAACAGTACTAACCCTAACAATCCCCTGCTCGAAACCGCGCATCAACAAGACATTGGCGGCGTGGCGGTTGCTAATCCTAACGCAATTTTATTGAATATGAATAGCAGCCTCTACGACCTCACAGCGAAGGGTTACTGGCTTGCTTTTCCTTTTTTAACGGATGGCATGCCGTTCTCAAACGAGGTGCTCCAGCAAATCATCCGTTCGCTTGCGCAAAACATCTATATTCATCACACCTTTCCTTTTTATAGCTTGCATTTTACAAAAGAAGGTTCTCTCTATTCTGTGATTCATCCTGGCTATCAAAACACGCCGATTGGCGAAGTGATTGGTATGCTCGATTACTTCATGAAAGGTTATTTGAATGGGGGTTATTTCAATCAATCGGATTTGATTCGGTTTGCGCAAGATAAATTCTGGCTAAAGAATGAGGATCGATTAACGCCCTCTATCCAATCGATGGATAAGTTATATAAGCAAACGTTCAAAGACGATAGTGAGTATACGGCGCTCATGCAGCTCTTACGACTATTCCACATTCAGCAATACGGTGTGGAGATCGATAAGACAACGTTAAACAAAATTCAGCAGCGGTTCCAGATATCGTTTCGCATTATTGCGAAGCAAGAGCAAATCGAAAAACATGGCAGCACCTTGTTATTTCATGGTGGCATGGATGTGCTGTATACGATTGAATGTTATCGTGTTGCGATTGACCAAGTGGAGCAATACAAGGGATCAGACGAGTATCAAATGCTCGATGGCTTTTGCGCGTATGTTGCCAATGATATTAAAAACAGACTACCGCAACTAGCGCCTTGTCAAGACAATTTCAAGAAGTTGAACGTGATTTGCGCGCTGTCTTATTACTTGAGTAGCCTTAAACAGCAGGAGATGGTGCCTAAGCTTAAGCCTGTTAAAGCCGATGTGCGGCAAACCTGTCCAGGGCTTTTTCCTCCATATCCTCGGGCCGGATTGGAACCTGAGGTGAATCTTGCCACGCTGTGGGATGTATTCCAGCGATTGAGTTTAGAGAATAAAGCATTATTTGACCAATTTTTACTGCAAAAAACCGATCGTATTACTCCCGAATTGCAAACGGCTTTGGGTCTTGTCATTCAGAAGCTGATGCCTAAAGAGGCATTCAAGTTTATTGAAAAAGCGAATACGAACGAGTTGGTTTTATTATTGATTAACCAAGTATTTAAAAGGATTGCAGAACTAAAGGAGCAACTGTTTTCAGTAGAGATTAATCAACAACGACAAGAATTAATGGCGGCTCAGAGAAAAGCGCAAGACAATATTGAAGAGCATGAGGCAATGCGCTTGTCACTAGATGAGGAACTGGATGCTGCGCTAATGCAAATTCAAGAAAAAAAAAGAGAGAATATCGCCAGTCAAACGCGGGAGCTTGAACAAAGCATTAATCAGCAACTTCAAGACATCGAGCAGTTTTACATCGGCTATGATCAGGTAGTCACTTTTGAGGGGTGGCATTATCCACGTGGGGCAGAGCCTGCGCTCAGACGTGCTATGCGTCGTAGCCTTGCCAAAAAGTCTGAGCAACTCTTACAGCAGCTAAACGACGAAATTAAAGCACATTGGAGCGCCCAACGTACGCAGATAGTAAAAACTTATCAGGAATTGCGTGAGAAACTTACTGAACATATTCTCAATGTGTCCAATGCCTTGAAGCAGATTTCTGAAGAGCTTCTCAAAATTGACACGATGCGTAGATCGATTAACACGAGCCTTAATCATCAAGTGCTTGCCGAAGCTATTCCACTGGCGCTACCTACTCTTGTGAAAAAACCTCCCATATTTGCCACAACAGATGGCACTCCTTCGGTACGCATCCATGGCGGAACAGGCTTTAGACTGGAAGGTCAATCCATCTTATTGAATACCGCACTAGTTATCAGCTTAAGTCAGCAGTTAGAGGCAGACGCACACTTAGCCACTCTGTCAGAAAAAGAGCCAGGCGAAGTATGGAAAACCGTCACGATCAACAATCAATCCTATCAAGCTTTTTATATTAAGCATGCAAGCGTATTAGACAACAGCGCGCTAGAGCAAAGTCTCATCAAGCCCAACATGGCCAGCACGGCTATGGAGAAGCGATGGATGCAGCTAGTGGCGCAAGATCCGTCGGCAGCGCAATTAGACGCAGTGACTGAATTCATTGCCCTCAATAAGCCGAAGCTCAATATCACCGATGCTTACGGAAATACCGCCTTACACTTGGCGGCCATGAATAATAATCTGGCACTCGCTACACTATTATTAAAACACGACGTCAAAATCGATGTGCTGAACCAATTTGGCAATTCACCTTTGCATGTCGCGAGCATGTATGGGCATAACAAGATCATCAATGCCATTTATCAAGCCAATCAGGATAGTCTTCGCCAGTTAACGATGAATGATGAGAGCGCGTTATATTTAGCGGTACTCCATCATCGTTTGGAAACGGTTAAGTTATTGGTGTCGTATGGTCTCGATGTGAATGAAGTGGGGATCAATGGCATACCGATTATTTATACAGCTTTATATCACCACTCTTACGAAATAAGCGATTATTTATTATCCGATCCGTCCATTGACGTTCATTTTCAATTAGAAAATGGCAATACGCTGCTTCACCTGGCGGTTCTCGTAAATGCGCAAACGCTGATACCACAGCTTTTAAGCAAGCGGGTCGATATTAATGTGTATAACCGTGATGGTAAAACGCCACTGCATATTGCGGTGGCGCTTGGGTATCTGGACCTCGTCAAGCAATTACTCAATCATCAGCGTAAGAGCGCTTTAGGACGAAGCGATTCAGCGGGTAGTACGCCGTATGTGGTAAAGTTTGACAACGTTAAGAAATTAACCAATCAGCATAAGAGCGCTTTAGAACAAACCGATTCAGCGAATAATACGCCGCTTTATTTGGCAATTAGGCACCACCAGCAAGCGGTGAGTGATTATTTGCTAAAAATAGGCGCTAAAACAAACCCGCTTATTGACGGCGCAAACGCATTAACCCACGCGTTAAAAACTGGACAAGTCAGCGTGGCCAAAGCCATATTAAAAGCTAACCAATTCAAGTTGAACACCGATAATCAGATCGATCAAGACAATTTCTTATTGATGTGTAAGCTGGGTTTATGGCGCTTATGTAAACAAATTATCGCGACCGATCCTCAGTGGGTAACTCAGACGCTCACGCCAGACCATGCTGAGCCGAACTGCTATATTGATTATTTATGCCAGCATAACCGTATTGAGCAATGGAACTATTTGTTTAGAAACTTCAAAGCGCGCACGGTAGCTTATTTAAAAGCACATGCGGGTAAGCTTTATAAGTTAGCAGTTAAACACCGTAGTCATGAGATGCTAAGCCAATTGCAATTGCAGTTTATGCTTCAATGCGTGGCTAACCCTTATTCCCCCAGCAGTAAACTATTCGAGGGCGATCGATTCGTCTCCTATAGCGACTATGACCTGATTCAATTTGCCGTGAGATATGGCTTGCCCCAATTTTATGAGCCCTATATCGCACACGCACAGGATCAAGCTGCACTAAAGCATCCCACGGCTGATGGAAAAAACCTGCTGTATTTAGCTGCTGAAAGTGGCAACTATGCGCTGATTAAGACGTTGCTAGAAAAACAAGTTAGCTTGGTAGCGCCTAATGGCCGACACTTCTTTTATGCCTTAATTGAGCACAATTATCCGGATATCATCCGTCGTTTATTGTCAGATGAATCTTATCGTTCTTCTTTTAACATCAATGGGTGGGTGTGTAAGAACGAAAAAATTCGGGTGATCGATTTAGCGTTTAAGCTTGGCAATTTAAAAATGGCAACCAGCTTGATTCAATGTGGAGCTGAAGTTGATGAACCCAATCAATATAATAAGCTTCCTATCCATTACGCCATTGAAAACAATGCACCCCACTTAATCCGGCTTAGCTTTAAATATGAGATTGGCGATTTAGGAAAAATTTTACGTCATGCTATTCGCCTGCATAAACATGCCGTCTTCTTACAATTATTGAAAAATGGATTGAGATCTAAAAAAGAAATCCTAGATTGTGCTAATGCTCTGCTTGTCACAGCCATTAAGCATCATAATGTCGTCGCTTACCGGTTTTTAATCAGTCTAGGTGCCAAAGTAGACAATGCCTTACTGCATCAGGCTATCACCGATAACGCCTACGAAATCATCCCCTTACTGATCGCTGCAGGTTGTGATAGGCAGACAAAAGAAAATGGGTTAACGCCGTTAATGCTCGCTTGCAAACTAAAACACGATTTATGTGTGCGAGCCCTCATTCAAGGCAGCCCATTAAGCCAAAGCGAGATAAAACCGAGCCAATGGATAGCGTTAATTTTAGCGGGCAAGACAACAGCGATTAATCAGGATTTCATGACAGCGATCAAGGATGATGATCCGATTAAACTCAAGAAATTAATTACGTTATATGAGCCGATTAAAGCCAGTGAATTACCGATTCAATATGCACCGATTACCCTGGAGTACCTTTACCAAGGTGAAAAAATCAACAGCTCATTGCTAGGCATAGCGATCCTGGAAAATAAACCGAAGATCATTAAATATTTACTCAAACATGGTTATTGTGATCCGTATACCTTCGATTCTTTAGGCTTAAGCGCTGTTCACCGATTAATGAAACTCAGTGATGCTCAATTTATCGTTCAACTTATTGAACAATTTAAATTAAATATTAATCACTTTAATCCGAAAAATGGTTATACGCCGTTGCACATGGCCGTGTTGAAGCAAAATCCAGCGATGGCAGATTATTTAATGACAAACGGTGCTAATAAATATGCCGAAACGGCTGATGGCAAAACCGCGTTACATATAGCCATAGAACAAAAAGACTTGGCCTTTGTCAAACGCGCCATCGAGCAACATGGTTATGACTTACATCATAAGACCTCACTGCAAGAATGCCCGCTAGCCATCGCACTAAAAACGGGCAATTTGGAGATAGCTCAATATCTGGTTGAATCCGGCGCGGATATCAATGGTATCAATGGGTTTAAGCAACGCACCATGTTGCATTATGCAGTCATGTCACATGATGCCAAAGTTGTATTTTATGTACTCAGTTGCGGCGTTCAGAGTAAAGTCCAAGACAATATAGGCATGCTGCCTGTGCATCTAGCGGCCAAACAAGGCGATCGGGAAATTGTCGATTTACTGGATGATATTGAAGAACGAGAAGAGCAAGAAGGGGGGCAAGCAAAAACAATGGTATCACTCACTGATCTACGCAATAGAGATGCCAGAGACTTTGCCTTAATCCATCAACACATAGGATTAAGCGCTTATCTCACGCAAAAGCATCAACTACCATCTCGTAATAAGCCCACTTTAGATAAGCCAATTGGTTTTAAAGAATATAAAGAAGGAGGTAAAACTCCGTTAGAACTCGCTATTCAGGTAGGAGACCAGGTAACAGCCGTCAAGTTAACCAAGGAAATTGCTAAGGAGAATGGCACCTCTCTTATCAAGAAAGCAGCACTAAAAGCCGCGAGCGCCAGTCAGAATTTTGCGCTATTCAGTTACGTGATGAGCGAGCTATGGGATGGGCAAGACCAGCATATATTACAAGACTGCCTGGCCTCAGCCATTATCAGTAACTGTGTAAAAAACGTTAAACATCTGCTGAGCAAATTGGGAGAAAACCACCAAAACATTATCTTTGATGATGGATCAACGCCCATCGTGCTAGCTTGCATGGCGCGAGCGCACGATGTGCTAAAAGAGTTGTTAACGCAGATCAAACCCCACCATCAAGAAATCTATGCGGCATTCCAATCACTAATCCGACAAGATCAACTTGTCATGGCAAAGCTACTTTATGCCTGCGACCCAACAGCCATCCACGCCACAGATACCAATGGAGAGACATTGCTGCACCATGCGGTCAAGCATAACCGACCCAATATGCTTGCGTTCTTCATTTTATGCGGCTGTGTTGATCGAGAAAATTATGTGGGCCAAACTGCTTTAAGCCAGGCAATGAAAGCAAATCAAACTGAATGTATCAAATACCTGTCGACCGCTTATCCGAAAGGCATGACAGCGGGCCTGGGTTTGCTCCAATACATCGCCCGGGAGCAGCGATTGGATTACGCTATGTTGAACTGGCTATGCCATTCCCAGGATGTGAATGCACAGGATGAGGGAGGCCAAACTGCATTACATTATGTCATTCAACGACAGGATTTCAGAGCGGTTGACATTTTGTTAAGCCATCAGGCAAATATCACATTAACGAATCAGCACAACCAAGATGCCCTTGCGCTCGCCTCTGCTGATCCATCGATGTTTGCGAAACTCGCCAATTCTGCCAATCTACCGCAAGTGATTTGGGGTGTTTCGAACAGTCATAAAAATGACCGGATCAGTGTCATCAAGGAACTGCTCGCCAGTACGAAAAAGGACCATCACTACCTATATAAACTATTGACCCACGTAGTGAATATCGGTTCTGCAGTCAATGTAAAGTACTACATTGAGCTATATCATCAGCTTTACCCCGATGCCCCCTCGTTGCTGGAGTCTGCTTATCAAGCTTATCGGCGCTCAGAAGACTTAAATCAAGAAACCCATATGCGAGTTTTAAGTTGGTTATTAGAGAATCACAGCAACCCCTATACAGCCTTCGGCAGCAAGCTGGCTGAAATCAAGACAAAACCCAAGTTAGGTAGAATTTATCAAGCTTGGTACAACAATCAATGGAAGACACTTACCGAGTGCCTCAACCACAACCTTCAGTTCAAAAGCATCGATGGCATTTTAGAGATGTTGAAATCGCTGATGCCTCAAATAGAAGCCAGTTGCGCGCAAGCTAATACATACGATGATGCATCCTGGGTGCTGCTGTTTGTATTTCTTGACGCAGCGATTATCCAAGCTAGCGACGTGGCTCCTAAGGCATTGATAACCGCCATGCAAAGCGTTGTTACGCCCACTGGGCAAGACATTATTCGTAAAGCAGTAGCGCAACCGTATTTACAAAACCTCATAGCCTCTGTACGCAGCAGCGCTGGCATATGCGCGATTCTTTAGGGTGATTACATGTTAAATGCAATAACGCCTTTAAGGGCTCCGCTTTGTATAGTCCCAGCTTACGGGCAACAAAATGCGTTGCAGAGCAAGGCAGCATCAACAACAATAAAAGGCCTTAGCAACCAAGCTGTACACCAAGTTAAGCTTAGTGATCTCACCGCAAGCCATCAAGAACGTGATTTAGATGAAATTTTGGCTGCGTTTCGAGGGCCAAGCGCTCAGGTTCAATATCCGCTTGATAATGAAGTGATTCAGATTATCAAAGAGCAACTTTTATTAGTCAGGCAATTCGAGCAGGAAATTGAGGATTTTTCTGTTGATAGGTTAAGGGAATTAATAAGCAATATTAAGCAAATACTCAATCCTTCCATCCAAGCTACATCTGATTTACGGGAACAAGCTGTATGCCAATTGCTAGCCGTTGCCAATCACGTGTTCGCTCAATACTTTAATTTGGTACCTTATCATGTGCAAATCCTGGCTGTGCTTGGCATTCTGGCGTCAAAGGGAGATTTCAAGGGTAGTCTGGCCCAAATTAAAACTGGTGAAGGAAAGTCTACCGTTGTCACGCTACTGGCGCTTATCTTGGCCTGCCAAGGAAAATGTATTGATGTGATTACGTCTAACGAATATTTGTCAAAAAGAGACGAGCGTAAATACAAGTCATTTTTTAATTTCTTCGACATACCGACATCTCATATATGCGATAGATCATTTACTCCCGATCATTTTTCCGGGCAAGTGATATACGGTACAAATTACAACTTTGAATTTTCCATTTTATTTGACAATCTTTATTTAAGCGGTAACCGAATTTTATATAACGATAGAAGCAAGAGTCGGCCATTTCATGTAGCCATCGTCGATGAAGTGGACAATATGCTGCTTGATAAAGCAGCCCATTCGGCACGAATTGCCTACCCAAGTCAAAAAAACTTAACCGCTTTATATCCCATTATTTATGTCTATATAAAAGCAAACTGTGATGATTCAGAAACGCCTGGCGAGGGAGTTATTTCAAGTTGTAAAAAATTAGTTGAGCGGTATGAGCTTGCGCACACGCAGTTGAAAGAGCTTATTGATAGCGCCTATCAAGCCTGTTTTAAACATAAATTGGATGAGCATTACTGCTTGAGAAAACCAAGCGAGCAAACCAAGTATGCCAGACAGGATGAAAACCTTGAAGTGGTCATTATTGATAAGGATACCGGACGCTTATCTGAGAAAAGTCGCTGGCAGCATGGCTTACACCAATTTCTTGAATATAAACATGGCTTACCCATTCAAGAGGACACTTTAACTTTAGGTGCCTTATCACACCCGGCATTTTTTGCTTACTATGAAGAAATCTACGGCGTAACCGGCTCATTAGGTGCCGATATTGAGCGCAACGAAGTGACCGAGGTGTATGGTTTGACCAGCTTTGATGTGCCAACCCATAAGCCGCCACTCATGCAGCAATTACCTACCATCATCTGCCGTACACAGCAAGAATTTAATCGCGCTCTGCTTGGCACAGTATTAGATATGACTAAAGCTGGGCGGCCTTGCTTGGTTTTATGTCGTTCAATAGAAAAGAGTTATGCCCTCTATCAATTAATCAAACAGAAAGTCTCTGATGTTCGACTTTTAAACGATGTGCAAAATGAAGATGAAGATTTTTTGGTAGCCAATGCAGCGCATAGTGGCGCTGTAACCGTTGCGACCGATGTTGCAGCTAGGGGTACTGATATTGTTGCCTTAACCAAAGCTGCAAAAAATGGCGGCTTACATGTGATGCCTACTTTTTATTCAGAGAGTTACCGCGGGGAAATACAGCAAGCTGGACGCGGTGGACGCCAGGGAAATCCTGGTAGTTACGGGATTATCTTACCGCCTGACGATGAATTACTTTTAAAGACTGACAGTAGCACGATTGAAGAGCTCGTCGCATTAAGGGAGAAAATGGTTAAGCAAGCGTCGCTAGCCAGACGTCAGTACGGCTCCATTTATTTAGCTCAGCATCATATCTTGGAAAGATTTTTCAATGACTTTCAGCATAAATTCTCTAATTCCATCAATCGACATGCCATATTAAATAAATGGGCAGAATTCTATACGGATTTGGAGAATGTCACAGTCAATAATCTAGAGTATTACTTGGATCCCAAATTATTAAGCTACAGGCAAAAACTTAATAGCTTGTATGATCACTTTATAAAAAGCCTGGTCGTTTGAAACAAGCGCTTTAGGCTTACAGCAGCTTGGCCCTCTGCACTGGTCGCGGTAGGGACAGCGGGTAACCGCCGCCCCTACCGCGACCACTAAAAGTATAGCTGCGTATGGGAGAGTCTACCAAGCTTTATTAAATTGAGGCCGAATCTGTTTCAAAATCCCATATACGCCTAGTAGCATCACTCACCGTTAACCTTTTTTAATTGAGTTAGTGCAAACGCTGCTTAGCAACGTCCATACTAGTAAAAGATATCTTGCAAAGAAATTGACTCAGATGTTACGGAACTGAATATTGAATTCTGGTCCTGCCCCAAGATTTCGAGTCATTTAAAAGTAGAAAAATTTGGCACAATTTTGCATCTAAAACTGGGTCAGGGCCAGCAGCAAAATACAGTTATGCAATTTTTTTAGCGAATGCGGGAATGCTTACGATTGGTGGGCTTTTGTTTAGCCACTGTGAAATATCTTTAGCAGGTCGGTTGGGTTGGCTTACCCATATAGTTAGGTTTTATATGGGTAAATTTTATGGCTATCAAGCTAAGATAATTTTATTTGTATTAGCGGTTGAATATAGAACCAATACCCTCCATAAATGATTTTTTAAAGGATTTTTTGCCAACATTAAGCGCACCACGCTGTTTAAGTAATAAAGAATTGAGATCGCTCAACCCTATTACTCCTTTACAGTTTGCATTATCCAATGTGAGTGAAGGCCAGCCTCTAGTCCATACGAGGTGCGCCTCTGCCTTTTCTTCTTTTGTTTTAGGAAAACGGAGTTGCCAGAGAATGGTGGCGCCAGTTCCATCGCCAACAAACAGTGCATAGTCATCTTGTGCTTCTAATTGGTACCAAGCCACCGTATTTATCGCATCTTGGCTCCCTCTTATTACTAGCTCACAAGTACTACCTTTATCACCCTCATTTTTCATCCGCCACACTCTCACGGTTCTATCGTAGCTTGCTGATGCAATAAACTTTCCATCAGGCGAAAAGCTCACACTACTAACCGAAGAAGCATGTCCTTTTAGAGTTTCTAACGCTTCTAAAGACTTGTGCTCTGTTACTTTCCAAATACGCACCATCTTATCTTCGCCTCCAGATACAACGTATTGGCCGTCTGGCGAAAAGTTCACGCTATGGACGTGCTTGGCTTCGCTTACTGAAACTATTTTCTTTTCCGAGATTGATAGAAGCTTATATTTTTGTTTGGTATCCCATATAAAAATTTTTCCATTCCAACTACCCGCAATAAGATACCTTCCATCTGCAGAAAAACTTACACTATGTACTACATCAGTCTCTTCTTCTGATTTCCATAAAAGCTCAGCTGTTTCAGTTTCCCATACCCATATTTTTCTCTCTTTTCCTGCGACAGCAACTCGCTTTCCATCGTTAGAGAAACTTATGCTATTTGCCCACTGTTTAAAATTTTGCCCTTCTCGCCACTTAGGTAAGCGTTGCTTTGTTTTAGCGTCCCATACCACTACCCTACCCCTACATCCTACTGAGGCAATATATTGCTCGTCATTTGAGAGGCACACACCATTAATATAATCGTTAAAACGACCTCGACTCCCCTCTTCTGGATGACTTAAGGTGCCTTGCTGTTTGGCTGTTTTCAGATCCCATAAATATGCCTTGCCGTCATCAGCTGCCGATACAGCTAACGACGATTTAGGCACTGTACTAACGACATTAACCCGTTGTGTATGGCCTTCTATTTTTTTCTCGAAAGAGCTTGTACTGATTTTCCAAAGCGTAATCCTGTTTAGCTGTTGCACATGCATAGCAGCAAACCGTGCATCGGCAGAAAGTAGGGTGTATTCAAGAGTGCTGTTTCCGAGTACTGTATCAAGCAGGCGGCCTGTAAGAACTTCCCATCTATGTATGGTTCCTTCGCCATCTGCAGTAACAATATGATTGTCGTTAGCAGAGAATCGCACGCTGGTAATGATTACCTCGTGTCCTTTTAAAGTATGTAAAAGCTTATCTTTCTCTATATCCCATATACGTACTAAACGATCTTCGCCACCAGAAACAACAAATCTTCCATCAGCAGAAATATCTACACTGCAAGCAGGTTCATCATCAGCATTCCAGTGCCATATTAAAGTACCTCTATTACTCCAAATGCATACCTGATGCTTTTTGCCTTCACCGTCTACAGGTCCCGCAGAAACAATATATTGCCCATCGAGAGCAAATCTGATCTGGTTAATCTCCCCGCTATGAGCGTGCCAGCGACTGATCAGCGTACTCTCTACACTGCTCCATACACGGATTTGTCCATCCTTATCAGCAGCGGCAATATATTTACCATCCGAAGAGAAATTGATGCTCTTAACCTCCTCAATACGCCCATGCTGCAATTCTTTTGATTGTTTCGTATCATTAATATTGAGTATGCACACATTGCCCTTATCGTTAACTGCAGCGAGAAAACGGCTATCAGCAGAAAAATCCATACTATAAGGCTTGTCTTTTGTGCCTTGAACAGTCAGAATTTTTTCCCCAGTTGTGGTCAGGTAAATATCAATTTCCCCGTCCCACCATCCTACTGCCAATAGAGCACCATTATGGGAGTATGCGAAGGCAGCAACTTTCTCCCTTCTTTCGATATAGGGCAGCTCGGCAAAACGTATTCCGGATAGATTAGCCCGGGCGAAGCTAACATTACGGAACCAGGTTCTGATAGCCGTCACTCCGGTCATATCCGCGCCACTTAAATCTGCGCCATCAAATTCTACATAACTGATATTGGCACCAGGAATTTTGATATTTGCTAACTTTGCTCTATTAAAGGACTCACCATAAAGCCCCAATGCAGTGATTGCATTAGCTGCTGCTATGCTTAGATATTCTGTAACTTTCGTGGCTTCAATACACGCATGTAAATGCATTCTAAACGGAGGTTGCTCGTGAATACGTTCGACTACAAAACCGAGAATCACAGGCTCATTAACTAAAAATACTTGATTAAGCAAAAGATTTTGTTGTTTGAATTGTTCCGCATCATCGACACTCTGCACTTCCTTTGGTAAGGCTTCAAATGGGGCAGCCATAGATGTTGGTCCGCAGATAGCGCGCGCCACAAAATATTCTTGAATCGTTTTATGACGGAATCGATATTCGTGTCCATCACAAACCAATGGAAGACTCAAAAGCAATAGGCGTCGCTCATCACTGCTTTTATCCGCAAAAAATGGCAGCGCTTTCACCCTATCATCATCCACCCATATACTTCTCGTTTGAGTTAATGCCACTGCGATTGCCTGGCCAGCACAGATAAGCGTCTCTACAAAACCCTGAGCTAATAATGACGTGCATGCCTCTCCTTCAGCCTGCGTCAAATCAATATGCCGCAAACGTTCTTCTGAATGCAGCGCCCAGCGCTGTATATATTGCTCATAAAGAGCTGTTCGAGTAATAGAGGCTGTCTTTTCCGGTTTGTCTATTAAAGTGGGCAATGTATCTAAAACTATAGGTAGCAAATTAGCTTCCTTAAAATCAGGAAGACTATCTAATGCCGTTAGAAAACGCTTAACGCTCCACCCTGCTGCTAACTTGGCATGTTTTATATATTTTTCAATATATTCCTCAATCCAGCTGTCTGAGACAGACGCAAGCCGACATTCTTGCAGTGCATTGACTTGACCTCTTTCTTGAAATAACGTGTGATATCTCTCTCCCAGATATTCTCTCCCCGGTCGAGAACTGATAATCAATTTTCTTTTCTTCCAGTTGTTTAGCTTGTTATGAGTAAGAAAAGGTTGAGAGCGCTCTTTGATTTCATCAAAACCATCAAGGATAAAAATAAATGATTGGTGCTCTCGTAAGATCTTAATTTCGCCTTCTTTTAATCCTTTGCTGTGTAGATAATCCGCAATGAGATCTCTACTCTTAGCGCTTGGGGGAAATTGCGCCAGGGGAATAAAAAGTGGAATCGGTTGATCTGCCTTTTCTTGACCTATTTTGCTTTCATACGCTTGCCACAACGAATCGGCAAGATGACGAGTAAATGTCAATTTACCCGAACCCGCCTCTCCTAATAAGAGGAAAGTTTTTTTATTTGAGTCCAAAAACTCTTGGACTTTTTCTTGCAAGTCAAAACGCTCTTCTGAGTAAACATCTTGCCCTTCTGACTTAACATAACGGACACGCGCTTCTTGAACCACATCTAAATTAGACGAACTCTCGAAATAATCCTTACGCAACGATTGAGCGCATCTTTCTCGCACGTTTAAATCATCGCCGGCGTTTATCTGGAACGCCAGCGCTTGCATCTGCGTTCTACTTTCAGCAGCATCAACCGTAATATTTGCAAAGCCTGCTTTAAGAATCTGCCCTGCTTGTGTATTTAAAGTGGTTATATCGTGGCGAAGCCCTGTAATTTGATTCAGTATCGCTTTCTGATGCGCATCACCTTGTTCTTTGTCCAGCTCTTCTTCTAATAATTTTCCTTCTACTTTTATGCTCTCAAGCGCATGCGATGGTAGAAACACAAGATGTTCATTGGTTATTTTTTCAAAAGTCAGGTTTTGCCATTCTTTTATTTGAGCCAATATCTTTTCTGCATAATGTTTAACAGTCTCGACATTGGCCCCAGGGATTTCTCCCTTTGCTAGCGCTTCGAGCATGGCCAAGGCCCACTCTTGAACGGATGCCTCTAATGGTGCACATGCTAGGCGTTTTAAGCGCTCACAAAGTCCGAAAAATAATTTTTGGTCATAAGCATCGTTATTCAAGACTGACTCGACCACGCATAACTGACCGGTGGCTAATCCTGCAAAAAGCAACGCATCTAGCGTGCGTAACTGGTCATACCATGCTTCAGCCCCTTTTGGGAAAAGGCCTGTTAAACCTTGCTTAATATTAGTGAACGCACCGATAAATTTAGCAGGGTCTAACGCTTTAAGCATTACCTCGCTGAGCCCAGCAGCCGGATTAATCACAAAAAGAGCTGCAATTTTAAGAATCCCTGCCGCACCAAGAGCTGTTCCCGCTGCCAATGGTTGATAGTGAAGCTCTAATTTATCCCAAAAATCTTTGTTTGTAGGTAAGCGTGCTAACGCTTGCTCTGCGTATTCGATCTGCCAGCTCAATTCAGCGTTTTCTTTTAATTCAGGATCCTTCCTCAATTTCTCGAATACGTCTGTAAGCGGTTTATGAATAATTTTGTGATCTATACCTTTAACCTGAGCACTCACCATTTGTTCGAGTAACAGACATAACGGCTGTAGCAATGCCTGTACTTCGAGCAAATTTTGAGTAATTTGGATTTTTTCTAAACGCTCGATTAAAGTTTCTAACAACTTAGCGTAATCCCCAGCAAATTGAATATCTTGTGTTAAATGGGAGCGGCTCTGCAGCAGCACCGATAATCCCCACAATAGCTCCACATCAAGGAGTCTGCTAAGGTCTAACCTTGCCAAGATGGCGCTAATAGCACCTCGATGCAACTTCGCATCATTGATAAGCGATAAAGCCACGACCACCCTGTGAAGATGCGCGAAGCTTATCTTTTTAGTGATGTCCATAAATTGATCGAATAAGTGCTTATTCTCATCTAATAGGGCTAATCCCGCTTCTTTCTTTTGTAGCGATAAGTCTTTGTGGTTAATAGGTGTGTACTGCTGAGGGAAGAAAGAAGAAACAGACGCTAACTGAGCATTGGCTACGCTTGTTATCTCTGCTGTTTCTCCTTCATATACCACTACTTCCATTGAAGTATTCGCAGGTAACAGGCCTTTCTGTACAGGGGGGATAACAAGCTGATGAAGCAAGCTAGCTTGCTCAATATAGGGAAGTGCTTCGTTACCCCTCCCGTTTCCGTTTAAAAATTTACTATATTGGAGATAAATTTCAATTAATTTATCTATTCCTTCTTCTTCCTTAGCCTGCTTGATCAGTTCTTGATAATATATTTCTTCCTCTTGTAACAATATTTCTGGTTGCGGTTGAGGCGTGCTAACAGACGATGAAACTCCTCCAGCATTGACTAAACTAGACAATTTTTCCTCCAATTTATTAAATTTTCTTATATTTAAAAGCGCTACCTTTAAAAAGCTTATTTGAATAGTAGGCTAGCTCTACAACTATAGGTTTATTTACCTGAAATTTCAGGGAAGCAGTATGTTAGAGGGTTAGACTTCTCAATTTACTGATAAATTTCTAAATTATTTTTTTAATAGATAGATATTGCGCAGAAAATTTATATAAAAAATTCTGCACAAGAATAATCGATTTTTTGGCACATCAGAAAATAATGCTTCTTAATATATATTTTGGCGCACAAATATTAAAAAAATTTAATTAATTATTATCAATTAAATTTTATTTAAAGTTTTATCTACTCAGTCTCCGATTTCTTTCCTCTCTACCGCTGCTATCCGTTACTATAGCCTTATGACTTGCAGCACTATCTTGTACTTGAATTCCGTTTTTTAGAAATACATTTTTAAAGTTAGATAACCATTGTTCTAACATAGGGCTCGTCGTCGTCATCACTATTCCCCACAAAAATTAAAGTACTTGTGGAAAATGTAATATAAAAAAACTTATCTCCTTTCATAAAAAAGAAAGATTGTTTCTTAACGCGATGTCTTTCGAGGAGTCCATATAACACTGCTAGACAATTAAGCGGGCTTTCTCAAAGCCCACCTTTTACTCCCCTACCCCACAACCCTCCGCACATTCTGAAAAATCCGGAACCAAGGGCTAAGCTCTCCCCATTGCGCCGGATGCCAGCTCATTTGCAGCGTACGGAAGGTTCTTTCAGGATGGGGCATCAATGCAGTAAAACGGCCATCTGCTGTTGTAACGCCTGTTACACCTTGCACTGAACCATTCGGATTGAATGGGTAGCGTTCAGTCGGTGCACCGTAGTGATCGACGTATTGCAGTGCAATTTGTTGTTGTCGCTGAAGGGTTGAGAAGTCACCTCGTATAGAGAAATTGGCATAGCCTTCTCCATGGGATACCACTACAGGTAAGCGCGAGCCCTCCATGCCTTGGAAAAATAACGAAGGTGAATGCTGGATTTCGACTAATGCAAGCCGAGCTTCAAATTGTTCTGATAGATTGCGAGTGAACGCCGGCCAAGCTTGCGCGCCTGGAATTAAGCCAGGCCAATCAGCAGGCCTACTTCCCTGCCCTGTGGTACCCGGTACGTACAGATCAGCAGCCAATGCACTCATCATTTGGCAACCATTACATACACCGAGCGCAAAGGTATCTGGACGCGCGAAGAATGCGGCAAAGGCTTCGGCTAAGCGAGCATTGAAGCGTATTGTTTTCGCCCAGCCCTCGCCTGCGCCCAGCACATCGCCGTATGAAAAACCACCGCATGCGACCAAACCCACAAAGGTACTGAGATCAGCACGGCCTGCAAGCAAGTCGCTCATCGTCACGTCATACGAATCAAAACCAGCACGGTAGAACGCATAGGCCATTTCGGAATACGAATTCACGCCTTGCTCGCGCAGAATCGCTACTCGAGGACGCGCTCCAATGTTTAACGCAGGCAATGCAAGTTCTTCTGGTGAGAAGGTCAGATGCGGAGTTAAACCTGGGTCTTGTACATCGTTGAGCGCCTCATATTCACTATCAGCACACGCTGGTGCGTCGCGTAAACGGGCGATGCGCCAACTGACTTCGCTCCATGTGCGCTGTAATTCGCTGCGCGGAGCACTAAAGATAGGCTGTGTATCTCGATAAATTTCGATGACGTCTCGCGTATTCGGTGTGCCTATCACGTAGCTACATGCACCTAACCCATGCTCACGTAGCAACGCAAATACGGCAGCGCGATCTTCGCTGCGCGTTTGTACTACGGCACCTAGTTCTTCAGAAAAGAGAGCTTGCACTGTGCGTTGTATGCGTTGGCCAGCAACCTGCTTGGCCCAGTTTTTAGCATCGCCGTAGTCCGACTCATGATGAGGATCTAATGTGAGTAGATCGAGGTTAAGCGTCACTCCCATATGCCCAGCAAAAGCCATTTCACATACGGTTGCCAACAAACCACCATCTGAGCGGTCGTGGTAGGCAAGCAATAAACCCTGTGCACGCAACGCTTGTATTGCAGTAAAGAAACCTTTGAGATCTGCGATGCCCTGCTCACCGTCTAAATCAGGGGTCAGATTGCCGGTTTGCTGAGTGACTTGCGCCAAAATACTCGCGCCTAAACGATTTTGCCCACGCCCTAGATCGATCAAAATTAAATCTGTATTAGACGGAGCACTATCAGCATCACCTTCGCTAAGGCGTTGTAATTGCGGAGTCAAATGTTCACGTACATCTTCCACCGGCGCAAAGCCTGTAAGCACGACCGATAACGGAGACGTGATTTGTTCTTCTGCAGCAGCAGATGCGCTTGGTAAAGTCGAGCTAACATTTTGCTGCGGACGCCATGCAGTACGCATCGACAGAGAATCTTTTCCCACCGGAATACATACGCCTAACGCTACGCACATATCACTGAGCGCCTGCACTGCATCATAGAGTGCAACATCTTCCGCGTCTTCACCGCACGCTGCCATCCAGTTTGCTGAAAGTTTAATGTCGCTGAGAGCCGCAATCGGCGCTGAGGCTAAATTAGTCACGACTTCGCCCAACGCAATGCGCGCCGAAGCTTGCGCGTCTATCACAGCCAATGGCGCGCGTTCTGCCATCGCCATCGCTTCTCCACGATAACCCGCAAAATCCATCGCGGTAATCGCACAGTCAGCGACCGGCACTTGCCACGGCCCAACAAACGGATCGCGCACCGACAAGCCGCCTACCGTGCGATCTCCTATCGTTAATAAAAAGGATTTGCTAGCAACCGTCGGGTGACGCAGCACATCACGCACCAATGTGTCGAGCGCCAGATGATCAACTTGTATGCCGGAAGGCAGAGATGGGGGATTAGCCAGCGCCGCTTCTTTAAGATTTAATGATGGGCGATTAACGTTACGCTGTAGACGTGGCGGGTTCCCTAAAAGCACTTGCATTGGCATATCAATTGGCTGATCTGCTGCTTCTGTTGCGCTCTCATCGATTAGTTGCAAACGTTGATCTTCCGTCGCTTCGCCAATAATTGCACAAGGACAACGCTCACGCTGGCAGATGGCTTCAAAGGTAGGCCAATCGGCTGGATCAATCGCCAGCACATAACGCTCTTGCGCTTCATTGCTCCAAATTTCACGTGCTGATAAACCGCTTTCTTCTAATTGAATACGTTGCAAAGTAAAGCGTCCACCTTGTTTGGCGCCTTCGACTAACTCTGGAAACGCATTCGATAAACCACCAGCACCGACATCATGCACGCTTAAAATAGGGTTGTGCCCCCCTTCAACCTGTGCGAGTGCGCAGCAGGCATTGATTACTTCTTGTGCACGTCGCTGCATCTCAGGGTTACCACGCTGCACGGAATCGAAATCCAATTCAGTACTGTTTGCGCCTGCTGCGAGCGAACTAGCGGCACCCCCACCTAAACCAATTCGTAAACCCGGGCCGCCAATTTGCACAAGTAATGTACCGGGGCCGAAAGAAGATTTGTAAGTATCACGTGCAGCGATATTGCCTAAGCCACCCGCAATCATGATCGGCTTAGCGTAGCCACGCCGACGCCCATCTACCATTTGCTCGTAAACTCGGAAATATCCGCCCAAGTTAGGACGCCCAAATTCATTATTAAACGCCGCCGCGCCAATAGGCCCTTGCAGCATGATGTCTAATGGTGAAGCGAGATGAGGTGGTTGTTCAGTCAGTCCAGCGGCTGCATTGATGGGGGAGTGAGTCGCTTGAGGCAGATGTTGCGCTGTCTCTGGGTTACCTACGTTTGATGTATTTTCCCAAGGGGTTGGCATTCCTGGCAGATGTAAGTTTGATACTGAAAAGCCGCATACGCCTGCTTTGGGTCTTGCACCTCGACCAGTCGCGCCCTCATCCCGAATTTCACCCCCTGCGCCAGTGGCCGCGCCAGGAAATGGAGCAATCGCAGTCGGATGATTATGGGTTTCTACTTTGATGACGCTATGCGTAAGTTCGGTCTTGGCTTGGTAGAGTCGATTGTCGGGGGATGGGTTCCAACGCTCAACGGGTGCGCCAGTAATAATCGCAGCATTATCGGCATACGCGACTTCTGTTTGCTGCGGATGCTCACGATAAGTCCGTTTGATCAGGCCAAACAAGGATTGCTCTTGCGGCTTACCATCGATAACCCAGTTTGCATTGAAGATTTTATGTCGACAATGTTCGCTATTGGCTTGCGCGAACATCATCAATTCAGCATCTGTGGGGTCTCTACCTAATTGAGAGAACGCATCATAAAGATAGTCAACTTCTGCGTCAGAGAGTGCGAGCCCCCACTGTCGATTGGCTAGCTGCAACGCTTCTTTACCTTCTCTTAGAAGCGGTACTCGGCCTAACGATTGAGCAGGTAAAGGTTCGAACAACGCATAGGCTTCGGTATATGTCTGGACGACTGTCTCGGTCATCCGATCGTACAGCGCTTGGGCGAGTGCCCAATTTTGCGCATCAGACTGGGCGTGTGCATCGCCATATAGCGTATAGACGATTCCGCGCTCAACGCGCTCAGCTGACGCTAAGCCACAGTCACGCACAATTTCACCTGCTTTGCTGGCCCAAGGTGACAAGGTACCCAGACGAGGAATCACGATCCACTGAGCAAGCGCAGCGCCTTTAGGCTGAGGATGCGTATCTTCATGCTCGTAACGCGCTTCCAGAAGCAATTGCAAACGCGCTTGCTCTTGCTCACTCAATCCTTGTTTAGTTTTGACGAAGTACACATAACGAGCATGCAAGCTACTGAGCGTCGCGTTAATTTTGCGTAACTGCTGCATGTATCTTTCAAGTCGAAAAGCAGAATGCGCCGGCGCGCCAAGTAAGTGTGAGCAATGCGACATACAGTATCCAGAAAAGGAAGCTAAGAACGAGCTAAGGAAGACAGCGAAAAAATAAACACTTGTTAGCGTCTTTCTGGCCACCTTGTGCCTTTACTACCACTAAAAATTAGTGAGGCAAACAAAGCGCCAGAGAAAGCCTAAACAAGTTCTAAGAGTCTGTTTACGATCTTTAAACAAGAAGATATTAGAGCTGATTTGCCGACTTGTTGGGGCTTGTATCTCACCCCGACATAAGTACCAACAACCTCTCTTTAACTCCTCCGAAAAACCGCAAGCTCTTTAGAAAGATCGTGCACAGGCTCTCAGAAAAGACCCAATAAAAATCAGGGCCTAATTATACGCACTTAGAATAGATTGAAGGTTCTTCTTATACGTCACAAGATCTGAGGCAAATGATTGGCAAATCATATTCTCAGTTTAACCTTAAGCATTGTTGAAATGCTCTTGCTGCAACACAAGAAGTACAGAGAAAACATCTGAGGGCTAAGAAGCTAGATAAAAGCTACGCAAACACGACCAAGCCAGCGGGCCAACGATTAATAGCCATACTAACGTGCACCAACATAAAGCGAGTAACACAGCAGCACTACCAAAATCTTTCGCCCGTTTGGTTAGTGGATGTTGTTCAAGCGAGACTCGATCAAGCGTTGCTTCGAGCGCAGAATTTAATAGCTCAATCATTAAGATCAGTAACACTGATCCAATAAGTAAGAGTCGCTCAATGACGAGTAGCGGCAATGTAAATGCTAATGGAATGAGTATCGCTGCCATCACCAGTTCTTGGCGAAAGGCGCTCTCTTCCAGCACCGCATAGCGCAAACCGCTGCAAGAGTATAAAAAAGCGTGCCATATGCGAGCTAGGCCACGCTTTTTTTTATGCGTTTGAGTTGACGGCAAGACTGACATAGAAAGCCTTAAATACATGAATTTGAAATTATCGGAAATCATGTGGGGGCTCCTTAGTCAAAGCCCAACATGATTACCCATCAACTTTAATATCTTCTATTTAAAGGTCGTGCACAAGTTCTTAATATTATTTGGCGTCTATAACCGGTTTGTTCGCATTTTTCACAGCATTAGGATGCTTACGTGCTTGAATAACCTGATAACGCGTATACCAGTCTGTCAAGGCCAGCCAAGCGCGTGCACGTTTGCCTTGCTCAGATAAAAGCGGGACTGTCTGCGCTTGGGGAGTTAATGTTGTATACGTTTTGTCCCATTTAAAAGCCGAAGGACTCGACCCAACAAAGGGCAACAGCGCTCCTTCTTGACTAAACATCAAGCGATTATTTATTACGGAAAATTGCTGTTGCGATGGCAATGGAGCAAATAAATTTGCCCCTAAGCTAGGGTAAACGGCATCTGACAAAGCAAGGTTATACAAGGTTGGAAAGAGATCTCGATGCCCAGCAAAACGAGTGGTATCAGGTGCAAACGCAGGTTGATAAGCGCGCGGCAGATAAAAGTAAGCGGGCACACTATGAAAATCTTTACTCTCAGCCGGTATGTTGTATTTCAGAAAAGCACGGCTATGGTCGCCTGTTGCCACAACGAGTGTTTTATTTTTTAAATCCGATTGATCAATTTGATCTAAGAATAAGCCAAGTTGATGATTTGCATATTGATAAGTCCACGCCATACTTTCTGCATCTAGCCCTTTGCTCGAAAATCGGGGACGTAGGCTAGCCAAATCCAACGGCAAACGCTGATAGTCAGATGGCACCCGATTAGGTGCATGATTCGTCGTGGTTAGTAAAAATAGAAATATTTTTTCTCCTTTCTTATCTGCCTCTTGCAAGATGTCGTGGGCAAAGCGGAATAAATATTCATCTTGTACACCCCATATCGTCTGCGAAGCTTTAGGGTAACGCGCGCGAATATGGCTTTCTTCATAAAATTCATCAAAATACTGGCGCCGCATCGCCCGGTTTATCTGCCGCCATTTACCTCCGCCGCCATAAATAAATACAGTGCGATAACCTTTTTCTTTAAATGGCTTAAGCGCTGCTGCAGGGTAAGCGAAATAACCATTTTCAGCTTGCGTAAGTGGCGATAGCGGAGAATTAATCAGCAATGACTCCAGCGCAGGATGCGTACCTAACTGGGCTGAGAAAAAATTCTCGAAAAGCGGCCCGCGTTTTAAGTATTTACCCAACGCACCCGTAAAATCATTTTTTGCATGACTTAGCTTAAGCGGATGCGCTCCCCATGACTCCATCAATGCAAAAACCACATGAGGAGGATGCTGAGCCAGCCATGTATTAGAAGGTGTGCGACGATAGATAAAAGCCTCTAAATCAGCGGCATTGCCGGAACGGGCACCCAACGTATGCGCTAACTCATCTAACGATGAAAAACCATAGGTACTTAATTGTGCAGTTGGGTCATCACCAATATGGATTTGCTCGTGTCGATCACTTGCTGCATCGTACAAGGTCTGCCAAGCATTGCGTATTAGGTCGTTAATAAAAGGATCGGGTGAAACCGTAGCATCTCGTCCTCGCAACGGAAAAGTGCCTAATTGACCGCGTGCAAGAAATGCCATCAGAAGCAAAGTGACAAACGTCAAACCCATACGCTTAACGGATAAGGCCGGTATTTGTTTGGATTGTGGCACGCGTGCCCAGCGATAAGTCAGCAGTGTTTGTATCGCCATCAAAGCAAACACAGTAAGCAAAGCAAGTACGACCGGATATTTGTCAACAATAGACGCAATAACAGCCCGCGTATCGTCCTCATAAAAACCAAATATCAACGGGCTAAACGGCGTTTTATAAAAATCGTAATAAAAATACTGGCACGTCGCGGCAAAATTAACGGTAAAAAATAATATTGCTACGATCAACAACTGCACACCAGCAGATGCGCGACGGCACCAAGGCAGCAATAAGATTAAATTGATAGGAACGAAAAGAATCAGCAGTACCGAAGCTAGCATTTTGAAATCAAAACGTGCCCCTAACCAGAAAGCGCGCAACAAATCATTCTGCTGTTGAGAAAAAAGTGCTGGATCGCCGTAATGCAATAACTGCAGCAAACGAAAACCAAAAAAGCTGAGCGTACCCAGTATTAACACCGCCCAAACGGTACGAGAAAAGCGTAAGGCTTGCATAAAGGAAAAGGGTTGACTAATTGATTTTGTTGAAAAAGAAAGTCTGCATACCCTCAAGAACAGGTTAGCTAATGCAGTTTTTCTCTCTCTATGGGAACAATAAATAGATCAGAAACAAAGCATGCGTTTGCTGCCAGTACATTAGAGCATCTTTAAAATGTTCTGCAATTTTGTGATTCCCATTTGCCGTACTAGGCGTAATGCCTGTGCCGGTATTTTGCGTTGCAAATTACTTTAGAAATGCTCTAGTGCGGCAAGGAGGCATGACGCTGCTCCCGATTTATCCAGCATTTCCCTACCTAAAACTGCTCGCGCCTTCGTATAATCAGCTAGCGAAATGAATCCGAAAAAATATTGTTATTTCTATTAGAGACTAATAAAAAATATTTGTATTGCAAAAGAAAATCGAAATAACGTCGGGCATTATATAAGGATTATTTTATTGACTTAATGTTTGGGGACAAAAGTAAGCACAATGCAGAATCAAAATTATGTAATGATGGCCATTTTTTTGCCCCTTTGAAAATTTATTTATTGATTCAGAAGGCTAAGGAAGTAATGATAAAAGCGGGAGGTAGAGCAAGGGGTACTGAAGCAAAGACAGTGCACGTATGGCAAGGGGACCGCCCTTGATTATCTTGTCACTACGAGGTCAGGCAGAGAGATCCTGTCAGAGCCTGGCATAAGTGTTGAGCGTCGAACGCCTCAAATGATTTGCAACTTTACCCCGTGCCGTACTCGTTGTGCTGCCTGCACGGGGTTCTCGCGCTGCAAATCATTTGAGAAATACGCTAAGCAGCACAAGTGGCTTCTAGAAGTGCTACCAAAGGCGCTGCCGGTATCACACATAATCCTTCTTGCGCAGTTACAGCTTGCCAAATTGGTGTGTCTAGATTGTTATTTTCATGATATGAATCACATGTTTCTAGGATAGAAAAGGCAAAGCTATTAACTCTCGCAAAAGATTCTTCCACACCATTTAATATTTCTTGTATTTGGTCAGTTAACGTATGCTCTTGGTTTTCATTTTCTAAATGAGCTTTCTCTAATTCTATAGAATCATGAAGCTCGGCCATAACCCGTTGCATTTCTTCCAGTATTAACCACCCTTTTTCACATAATAAATCAGAACCTTGCAGCTCAGATTTTAAAGGCCTCTCTTCTTCTAACGCTGCAATTTTTGCTTGATGCGCCTCTCTTTTTATTTCATTGATCTGTGACTGTCTTTGCCATTCGTTTTTAGATTCTTTGATGTCAGCACTCAGCTGATCTATTTCAACAATTATCTTATCTATCAGAACAAACTCTTGGTCTACTTCAGCTTTGATTCTCGCCAATTCTGTTACTGCAAACCGAGGGGCGCTAGACTGCACTTCGTTTACATTGAAAAAGCGCTCAAACAAAATTTTAAGCTCGGAGAATAGGGTAGGAATTTTTTTGAGGGTGCTACACTGCTTTGAAGCAACGCTTTCGCTTACTTCATATTGGACATGTTGCCACGCTACAGCTGGTGAAATTTGAGTCGTAGATCTGACAGGGGAAAGAGAGGTAATAGGCATGGGACTTATCTCCGCTTTTATTTATAGGAACCTCTGCATAAGTCCTATAGCAGCAGAATAATCAACTACAGCCTACTTTTTTCATTAGATATTTCTGCTGGCAGCAAAGGCATTCCTTGCTATGAAGCTTATGCAGAGGTTCCTTTATTTGCAGAGAACAATATCACAGGCATTCTCTCTTTTAGCCGTGAAACGTATTAGAAATCAACTACTTAGCCCTAAGAAAACTCTCATATAAGAGGCAGCCACAGCCATTTAAGAGGCTTCGTCAATCCATGCAGATTGAATGGCTTCAAGGATTTTTTCACCCGATCGGTTCGCTTCGTCATCAAAACCAGGAAGCGCCATCACCCAGCGGTGTAAATCGGTAAAGCGAATTGCTTTAGGGTCAACGTCAGGGTGAGTGTCGGTTAGCGCAAGTGCAATTTCTTGGATATCTACCCATTTCATACAAAAAAACCTCAGTGATTTTCTTTAGCGTGATTGATCGAATAGCGAGGAATTTCAACCACTAGGTCAGTCTGTTCGGGAATTAACGCCTGGCACGATAGGCGTGACGTAGGTTCAAGCCCCCAAGCCATATCAAGCAGGTCTTCCTCCATCTCGCCAGCTTCAGCTAACGCAGCAAAGCCTTCTCTCACAATGACGTGACAAGTAGTACAAGCGCATGATTTTTCACACGCGTGTTCGATCTCAATATTATTTTCAAGCAGCGTGTCGCAAATGCTTTTGCCTGGCTCAGCATCTAGCACGGCGCCAGCAGGACATAATTCATGATGAGGCTTTACAGTAAGACGCGGCATTGCCTGTTCTCTATGGTTAATTAATTCGTTCTTTGGTTTAGAACTGGTTCACGATCTTTAAATAGGAAGAGATTAAAGAGTGAACAAACTTCAAGCGTCTATACAAAGAGACAATTTAAACTTTGATGTCATCCAACTTGTGACCTGCAAGCGCTTGACGAATACCTTTATTAATGCGCCGTTCAGCAAAATCTTCTGTCACGGTTAGAAGGTGTTTTAGTGCTGCTTGCAAAGGTTGGCGCTCGGCACGCTCTTTGGCCTGCCGTAACGCTTGCACCGCCTGCTCGATGATTGTGCGTTCTGCTTCGCTCAGTAAATCAGCATCTGCAGCCAGCGCTGACTCTGTGGCGACAAGGAGTTGCTCAGCTTCGATCTGCTGCTCGCGTAACGCACGCATTTGCATATCGGTTTCGGCAGATTGAAAGCTATCTTGGAGCATCTGGGCGACTTCTTCATCGCTTAAACCATATGAAGGTTTAACTGCGATCGAAGTTTCTACACCAGAATAAGTTTCACGTGCTGATACTGATAATAATCCGTCTGCATCGACTTGGTATGTAACCCTGATTCGAGCAGCGCCTGCTGCCATTGGGGGAATGCCTCGCAGCTCAAAACGAGCGAGCGAGCGGCAGTCGGCTGCCAACTCACGCTCGCCCTGCACGACATGAACCGACAGCCCCGTTTGCCCATCTTTAAAAGTGGTGAATTCTTGCGCGCGTGCAATGGGTATCGTCGAATGGCGCGGGATAATTTTTTCAACTAACCCGCCCATCGTCTCGATACCCAGTGACAGAGGAAGCACATCTAATAAGAGCCAATCATCTTCACTGCGTCGATTACCAGCAAGTAAATCAGCTTGGCTGGCGGCCCCTAGCGCGACTACTTGATCAGGGTCTATCCCTGTTAATGGAGGTTGACCAAAGAAAGCCTCAACAGCGCGGCGCACGATTGGCATACGTGTCGCGCCACCCACTAGCGCAATCCCTTGCACCTGTTCAGGTGTCAGGCCAGCGTCGCGCAACGCTTTACGAGTCAGTGTGAGGGTGCGCTGCACGAGCGCTTGAGTGATCTCAGCAAACTCTTGTTCTGTGAGCGTTAGCTTGATTGGCATGCCATTCGTTAACGTCACATCCAGCGTCACTTGCGCTAATTCAGATAACAACTCTTTAGCTTGACGGACTCGCTCGAGTAATAAGCGCACATCTTCAGCAGATAAAGTATCGATGCTGAGTTTTTGCAATACATGTTGAAACAACAGCTGGTCGAAATCATCGCCACCAAGCGCAGCATCGCCGCCCGTTGCAACGACCTCAAATACGCCACGAGTCAAATTTAAGATGGATAAATCAAAAGTGCCGCCGCCTAAGTCATATACCGCATAGTATCCTTCGGCACCGCTCTCCAACCCATAAGCCAGCGCAGCAGCAGTCGGTTCATTGAGCAAGCGTAAAACATTAATGCCAGCCACACGAGCTGCATCTTTCGTTGCTTGACGCTGTGCATCATCAAAATAAGCGGGAACTGTAATCACTGCGCCCACTATTTCTTCACCCAATGTGTCTTCTGCTCGTTGTCGCAAAGCGGCAAGGATGTCAGCGGAAACTTCGACGGGACTTTTAGGGCCAGCAACAGTTTTAATTTGCACCATGCCAGGCGCAGCAACGAAATCAAGCGAAGAATGGATAGTCGTCTCGATATCTCGCTCACCACGCCCCATCAAGCGCTTCACTGAAACAATTGTATTTTTCGGGTCTAGCGCGGCTTGGCGTTGCGCGGTATAGCCTATCTGCCGTTCACCAGCCGCTAAGTAACGGACAACTGACGGAAGTAAAACTCTCCCGTCGGCATCAGGTAATGCCTCGGGCACGCCGTCACGCACCGCTGCGACTAATGAATGGGTTGTACCAAGGTCAATACCTACCGCAAGCCGCCGTTGATGCGGTAGCGGTGCCATACCAGGTTCAGAGATTTGCAGTAAAGCCATGAATGATTGAATTGAATAGGTTGTCAAACTGATGAGCGAGGGTGTGGCTCTTAACGAAGCATTGAATAAATCGCAAAAACATATTGCTTCTGTTTGGGGGCGTGTTTCCTTGGAGTCTGTTTATGATTTCCAGATAGGAAGATATGAAAGGTCATTGGTATGCATGTTGGGGTTCCTTCGTCACCCCAACCTACTATTCTTCGGCATGAGGAAGGAATCCTAATATGACTACCGATCCCCTCAATATCCTCTTCTTCGAGATCACGAACAGGCGTTTAAATTTGCTCAAGCTCATCAAGTTGTCTGTTAATTTCTTGGAGCACGCGCTCAATAAACATTAATTGCCGTACGGCATCTGCAGCCGCTTGCCGCGTTGGCTCATCTGCTAAAGCTTCAAGCAAATCAGCCAGCGCCTGAAAACGGCTACGCTTTTCCTCAGTTAGCGTGTCCAAAAGCGTGTGCAGCTCCGCACTATTTTTTTCAGCACAGGCTTCTTCAATTTGTTCACGCCAAGTCAGTTGCTGCATTAAAAAATCAGCATCAAGCGCAGTGTTATCTTCAGCCTTTACATCAATGCCCTGTAAATGCAATAAATAAATCGCTCGCTTGAGTGGGGTTTTCAATACTTGATAAGCTTCGTTAGCTTGTGCTGCCCATTGCGTAGCAAGGCGTTTTTGCGCGGCGCCTGCTGCAGCAAAACGATCTGGATGAACTTGCGCTTGCACGGTGCGATATGCTTGTTCCAGCGCACGCATATCAAGCGCAAAACGCACTGGCAAGTCAAAAAGTTCAAAATGGGTTTGAGGACGCGCTTCAAACACGGAAAGATTCACCACAGCCGCATTCATCTTTGGCATTTGGGTTATTGAACTTGAAACCCTCGTTCACTCCCTCACGCACGTAATCAAGTTCGGTGCCAGATAAGTAAGGCAAACTCTTCTGGTTCACCACGACTTTTACACCGTGACTTTCAAATATCTCATCGCCTGCTGTAAGCTCATCAACGTACTCAAGCTTATACGCAAGCTGCGCACAGCCAGAGGTTCGCACGCCCAAGCGTAAGCCTAAACCCTTGCCACGCTGATCTAACTGCTTGCGCACCCGTGCAGCGGCTTTCTCTGTAAGCATCACTGTCATATTTCTTCAGAACATTAATAACTGTTCTGCCTTCTTTCCAGATTAGATCAATTAGGCTGCCGGAGCAGCTTCAACTGACTCGCGCTGCACGGTTTCGCCATAGCGTTTTTTGTAGTCAGCAATCGCAGCTTTAATCGCGTCTTCGGCCAAGATTGAGCAGTGAATTTTCACGGGTGGCAGCGCTAGCTCTTCGGCAATTTCGGTATTTTTAATTGCCGCCGCTTCGTCTAGCGTCAACCCTTTCACTCGCTCTGTTAAAAACGAGCTAGAGGCAATCGCCGAACCACAACCATAAGTTTTAGATTTCACGTCTTCAATGCGACCATCCTTGACGCGGATTTGCAATTTCATTACATCGCCGCACGCAGGTGCACCGACCATACCGGTACCCACTCCCTCTTCGTCTTTTCCGAAAGAGCCAACATTACGTGGGTTTTCAAAGTGATCGAGTACTTTCTCGCTGTATGCCATCTTACTTCTCCTAACTCACTAGCTTTGCGCACTACCGCAAACACCGAATTTACTCAACATTTCTTTAATGCGCAGCCCATTGGACTGCGTTCAAATCAATCCCTTCTTGATGCATTTCCCAAAGCGGTGATAAATCACGCAATTTGCTAATTCTGCTCTTTACTAAATTCACGACGTAATCCACTTCTGCCTCAGTGGTAAAGCGTCCAAGCGTAAAACGAATAGAGCTATGCGCCAGTTCATCGTTACGGCCTAGCGCGCGTAATACGTAAGAAGGTTCAAGTGAGGCCGAGGTGCAGGCTGAACCAGACGAAACCGCGACGTCTTTAATCGCCATAATCAGTGATTCGCCTTCAACAAAATTAAAACTGATATTTAGGTTATGCGGAATGCGCGCTTCCATATCGCCATTCACATAAACCTCTTCAATTTCGCTTAGGCCAGCTAACAACCTATCACGCAGCATACGAATACGCTCATTCTCATAGGCCATTTCTTCACGTGCTAAGCGGAACGCCTCACCCATGCCAACAATTTGATGGGTTGGCAATGTACCTGAACGCATTCCCCGTTCATGGCCTCCGCCATGCATTTGCGCTTCCAGGCGTACACGCGGTTTGCGCCGCACGTAGAGCGCACCGATGCCTTTCGGACCGTAAACTTTATGCGCAGAAAAAGCCATTAAATCGACTTTTAATTTGGCTAAGTCAATCTGAACTTTGCCCGGGGCCTGTGCCGCATCGACGTGAAAAATAATGCCTTTTGCTCGGCAGATTTCGCCGATTTTCTCGATGTCTTGAATTACGCCAATCTCATTGTTGACGAACATCACGGATACCAAAATCGTATCGGGACGAATCGCTTGCTGAAAAGCCTCTAAATCTAGCAGCCCGTTTTCAAGCACATCCAGATAAGTCACTGTAAAACCTTGGCGCTCAAGCTCCCGGCAAGTATCGAGTACAGCCTTATGCTCGGTTTTGACAGTAATGATGTGCTTTCCTTTACCTTTGTAAAAATTCGCTGCGCCTTTTATTGCTAAGTTATCCGACTCAGTCGCGCCTGAAGTCCAAACAATTTCTCGTGGATCACAGTTTACGAGCGCTGCAATTTGTTCACGCGCATTTTCAACCGCTTGTTCTGCCTGCCAACCATACGAATGACTGCGCGAAGCTGGGTTACCAAATTGGTTACGTAAACTTTCTGCCATTTTGTCTACGACCCGTGGATCAATCGGGGTCGTAGCGCTGTAATCCATATAAATAGGTAATTGCAAGGTATTTTGACCATGCTTCATTGCTTAACTCCAAAAGCGCATGCGGTTGTATGAGGTGGGTGTGCCTTCATTGAATGAGTTTGCGCCAACGACGCATTGCCCTCTTCTATTTGAAGCGGTATCTTCGCGAACTGCTCATCCTGGTGCTGTGTGTGATGGTGTATGCGCAAGCGTTGCTGTTCAACCAATTCTTTAATCGAAACAGAAGCTAAAAACTCAAGCATTTTTTGCGTGAGGGTTGACCATAAATGGTGCGTCATACAATGGCCGCCATGATCTTCAGTGCCTGTGCAATTTCCTTTGCCGCCGCATCGCGTGGCATCTAAAGGCTCATCCACTGCGATGATAATGTCGGCCACAGTAATTAGCTCGGGGTTACGCGCCAATCGATAGCCGCCACGTCTCCCACGCAAGCTAACTACCACTTCGTGGCGGCGCAGCTTGGCAAACAGCTGCTCGAGATAAGACTGCGAGATTCCCTGGCGTTGACTAATATCTGCAAGCGTCACATGCCCTTTCTCACCCTGCATAGCCAAATCAAGCATGGCTGTCACGGCAAAACGGCCTGTTGTAGTGAGTCTCATAGATACAGGGGCAATAACAGAAAGGCGTTCAAACAAATGGCAAACCGGGAGCGGAATCATATCTCTTTGCTAGCTCTCTTTTACTATCCAGCAAAGAACCATTCCTTACTCCCGGTTCATTCAGCATTTTTCTAGAAATTTCTATTCCCGACAAATTTTCTCAAGTATAAATAGCTGACAGATTTAGTCAAGCATCAGATCTGCTGGGCTTCAAGCGCGTTCAGATAAATTTAAGGTCTGATTCTTAAGAACTTCTGCCCTCCCATCCAAGGGCAAGACATACTTTTGATACCAACGCATTAGTATTCAATGAAAAAGAGGAAGACCTCTATTTATTATCCTACCGACCTTGAAGTTTTACAGAAATTTTACCCAGACTTTACAGAATTTTCTTAGCCTAATAAATCATATCAATAATCAATTAAGCCATTCTTTCCGATCACTCTCAATGCTGTCTTAACGAGACGTGATTTCAAAAAAATTGATACAGAATTTTTCTCTAATTAAAAATAGGATTTTTGGACAGGAAATTTATCATCCAAAGGCACACAAAGAATATACAATCCAATATCAAAATTAATATTAATTTCAAATAAATAAATTATCTTTAAATATAAATTAATATTACCTATAAGAGAAATAAAGTGTGCCTTTTCCCATCCATCATCCATTTTATGAGTACCGTTAATTTATTCTCGCAGTTAAAATCAAGAGACCCACACGCGAGGCAATCATCGCAAAAGATAAACATCAATCAATTACCAGAATTACATCAAATAGCGATAGCCTCAAAAAAAATATCAAATTTAGAAGAAAGAGTTAATGAATTAAATAATATTTTTAATATTCCATTAAACAAAATTTCTTCAAGCAGCTCGACAAATTCGTCTGCTTCTGACTATTTGATGGATGATTTGAAACAGAAAATTGGTTCGTTACGCACTCAACTTCTCGATTTAGGATGTGTGATTACAGCCCATATGGTTAGAAATATGTTGGGTATTAAACCTAGTGAAGCAGTCAATCAGTTAAATGATGAAGGCGAAAGCAATGAATTAATGAATAGCATTAAAGTGCTCAATAATTTTTTAATTTTCTTAGAAAACCAGGCTGATCGACTCAAAAAGCCTAAATTTTTATCAGAAAAATCTGTAAAAACAGATATTTATCCTTTTTTCCAGAAAGCATCTATTGATCAAGCCTCCCACTCTTATATTTTTACCTTAAATATCCGTTTAGCCATTTTAAAGGAAAAATTCTCTGATCTAGAGGAAAACCAAACACAATACAGAGATCTAAAATCCACTAGCGTTTGCCTAGACAGAATATCTCATGACATAGATCCGAGAGCGTATAAAGTACTTGAGGAAATATCAAAAACGCATGAAAGAATTAGTGATGCGCCTAAAAAAATAAAAGAAGCAAAAGCTAAAAATTTAGAAAGTGCAATAGCGTCATTTGGCTTATAAAATAATATTAAACAGAACCTCTTCCACATAAATAAAAAATTAAAGCGAGGGCAAGCCAAGAAAATACTAAGGGGTACTGAATTAACTGTAAGCGACCAAATAACACCGCCTATCGTTTATTCAGTACCTTCTGCACACAAGATAATTACGCTTAGATACTGCCAATTAAGTTTCGATTTGCAGCGTTTGCGGATTCAACCTAGTCGTTTTCGCTTGCAATTTATTCAGTGCCGCCAAGTAGGCTTTGGCGGAAGCTGCGATGATGTCTAGATCAGTACCTACGCCATTCACGATCCTACCCGCCTTCGCAAGCCGCACAGTGACTTCACCTTGCGCCTGAGTACCCGCAGTAATCGCGTTCACGGAATACAGTAGTAATTCAGCACCGCTGTTAATGTGTTTTTCAAGCGCGTTAAAAGTGGCATCGACAGGACCATTACCTGCTGCTTCACTGATCACTTTTTCCCCGTCAATCAATAATTCAATCTGTGCTTGCGGCTCAGCGTTAGTCTTTGAGTTCTGTACCAGCGAAATAAATTTGTATTGCTCATCGCCAGCATCAGCTATTTCTTTATCAGAAACCAATGTAATGATGTCTTCATCATGAATTTCCGCTTTACGGTCAGCTAGCTCTTTAAAGCGTGCAAAAGCGGCATTAAGTGCTTCATCATCTAGCAACTCGATACCTAACTCATGTAGTCTTTGCTTAAATGCGTTACGCCCTGATAATTTGCCAAGCACGATTTTGTTCGTGCTCCAACCGATATCTTCAGCCCGCATAATTTCGTAGGTGTCTCTCGCTTTTAAGATACCGTCTTGATGAATGCCTGACGCATGCGCAAATGCATTGGCGCCAACCACTGCTTTATTCGGCTGCACATTAAACCCCGTAATATGCGACACAAGTTTTGATGTAGCCAAAATCTGCGTTGTATCAACCCCGACATCTAACCCAAAATAATCTTTACGCGTGCGCACTGCCATCACGACCTCTTCGAGCGCCGTGTTACCTGCTCGCTCACCTAACCCGTTAATCGTGCATTCAATTTGACGCGCGCCCCCTATCTTGACCCCTGCTAGCGAATTGGCGACCGCCATCCCTAAATCATTATGGCAATGTACTGACCAAACCGCTTGCGCAGAATTAGGCACACGTTCACGCAATGTTTTAACTAAATGGCCAAACATTTCGGGCAACCCATAACCTACTGTGTCAGTGATATTGATGGTGGTTGCACCTTCTGCAATGACAGCCTCTAACACGCGACATAAAAAATCTAATTCTGAGCGACTCCCATCTTCTGGCGAGAACTCAACATCCGACGTAAATTGCCTCGCATGACGTACAGCTAGCCGCGCTTGCTCTAATACTTGCTCTGGTGTCATGCGCAGTTTTTTCGCCATGTGCAACGGTGAGGTCGCAATAAACGTGTGAATGCGTCCACATTGAGCTCCCCGCAGCGCTTCGCCGGCACGCTCGATATCTTTTAGATTGGCCCGCGCAAGACTACAAACAATACTGTCTTTGACAGTCGCTGCAATTGATTGAACAGCTTCAAAATCTCCAGGGGAGCTAGCGGCGAAACCGGCTTCAATCACATCGACACGCAAACGTTCTAGTTGTTTAGCGATCAGGATTTTTTCTTCTTTGGTCATCGATGCGCCGGGAGATTGCTCGCCATCACGCAATGTCGTATCGAAAATAATGAGTTTTTCTGCCATAGCAGGTGAGAAGAATAAGGAAGATAAGTTATTGAAGAACCTCTGCATTACACCGTCGATCGGATTATGCAGAGGTTTAAGAATAATTATGGAACGAGTTCAAGTTATTCTGGACTTTTAATTTCCTGCCCACTCTCGATTTTCTTTCCTCGAGTGCGTATCGCACGAATAGGCCAATACACATACCCTGAAAACCCATACAGGATAAACAGGCCAAACAAAACAATGGGGGGATCAGAAGAGATCAGCACAAATGCAATAACGACCAATAAGATCACACCAAATGGCACCCTGTGCCGTACGTCAAGCGCTTTACCGCTATAAAACGGTGCATTGGAAACCATCGTCATGCCTGAATAAAGCGTTAATGCGAAAGCTAACCACGGTAACCAAGCTAAGTTAACTGGCATCCGATTATCAACTACCAACCAAACAAAACCCGCAATCAACGCAGCGGCAGGAGGACACGGCAAGCCTTGGAAGAAGCGATGATCAACTTTATGCAAATTCGTATTAAAACGTGCCAAACGTAGAGCAGTGCATGCGCAATAGATAAAGGCAGCCAACCAACCCCAACGGCCCAAATCCTTCAGCATCCATTCATACATCAGCAATGCTGGTGCAACACCGAATGAGACCATATCGGACAAGCTATCGTACTCTGCGCCAAATGTACTTTGCGTTTTGGTCAGACGCGCAACACGGCCATCCATGCAATCGAATACCATCGCTGCAAAAATAGCGATGGCTGCGTTTTCAAAATGTGCATTCATTGCTTGCACAATAGCGAAGAAGCCGCAGAAGAGGGCCGCTGTCGTAATAGCATTAGGCAAAAGATAAATACCACGCTCTCTTAGCAACCGTCGGCGTCTAATACGTAAACCATCGCTTTTTACATGATCTGTTTTCGGTTTCCTGCGAAATGGTCGAGGGAAACGCGTTACGTTATGTTGAGTATGACGAGGTTTGAAAACAGCCATCCTATACTCTCCCTGAAATCTTTCTATAAGCTACTTAAGGGGACGCTGAATAAGCAGAAATCGACAAGTTAACTCACTCTTACGTCCTAGCGAGTATTAGTTGCGTTTCTTACTCACGATTTATTCAACGTTTCCGCAGATTGTCAAAATTCGGCCAGTATCGTTGAGCTTGCCTTTACTTTGTCACCGATTGATACGCATGGCTTACTGCCAGGCGGTAAATAGACATCAACGCGCGAGCCAAAACGAATAAAACCGTACCGCTGTCCGCGCGCTAGCGTATCACCAACACTTGAATAACAAAGAATGCGACGCGCAATTAAACCCGCAATTTGTACAACCGTGACGTTGTGCGCAGTAGGCGTAGAGATTACCAATACATTACGCTCATTTTCCAGTGAAGCTTTATCTAATGCCGCATTGAAAAATGACCCTGGAAAGTATCCAGCGTGCACAACTACGCCATCAACTGGCGAGCGTTGCGAATGAACGTTAAGCACATTCATAAAGACGCTAATCTTCAGTGCTTCACGATTTGCGTATGGATCTTGGCAGGTTTGCACAGCAACCACACGGCCATCAGCCGGACACAGCACAGCATTCGGTTGGGCTGGAATGGGACGAGGTGGATCACGAAAAAACTGCAACACAAACAACGTAAGCAACCAAAGCGGCCAGGCCCAACTAAAACCCGCTAATACATTCACAAAAAATGCCGCCGCCGCAGCAATAATGATAAAAGGCCAGCCTTCGCGGGCGATAATTGGATGAGGATAGTTCATCAAATGAGTTAATTAAAATGAAATGTTAGATAAACGCCAAAGGAATTGAGAACAACGCCATATTTTAGACACACCCTTTCAGCCTAAAAAATTTTTAGAACTCATTTCCTCAATGCCTAAAAAGCCGTGATTCGTGTATTTATTAAACCCCGGGAAGGGTTTGGAACTCTCATGCACGTTCAAGTGCACTCCGATTCCTGCTAAGGTTTAGCTTCAAAGTCTCTGTTGACCGAGAGCTTTTTAGACAGTAATGAAACGGACTTCAATTTGAACTCGTTTCATCAATGTCTAAAAGGTCGTCAGCGGGGGGAGGCCGGAGCGGAGGAACCGGAGTGTACTGGACGTACATGAGGATTTCGAGCACCGCCCGCCCCCCGATCACGGCCTTTTAGGCATTTATGGAATGAGTTCTTCAATATTTGTATAAATACGGCTCTGCTAAGCTGAAATTAACTCGCCATCTTACTGTATTTATTAGTGGCTTGTCTTTCTCAGCCGCAGAGCCGTCAAGAATTAAAGAAGTCAATTAGTTTTTCGTTTGATCAACTAATTTATTTTTAGTAATCCAAGGCATCATTGAACGTAACTTACCGCCTACTTGTTCAATTAAGTGCCTTGCTGTCAAACGGCGCTCTGAAGCTAATACTGGGCCACCTGCGCGGTGTTCAAGAATAAAGTTCTTAGCGTAATTACCATTTTGGATCTCTTTCAACACGGCACGCATCGCTTGCTTAGTCTCTTCAGTAATAATACGTGGACCAGTGACGTATTCGCCATACTCAGCATTATTTGAAATCGAGTAATTCATGTTGGCAATACCGCCTTCATAAATTAAATCAACGATTAGCTTTAATTCATGCAAGCACTCAAAATAAGCCATCTCTGGCGCATAGCCAGCCTCGACTAACGTTTCAAAGCCAGCTTTAATCAGCTCAACCGCACCGCCGCACAGAACAGCTTGTTCACCGAATAAATCAGTTTCTGTTTCTTCGCGGAAATTCGTCTCAATAATGCCAGCGCGGCCGCCACCATTCGCTACTGCATATGAGAGAGCCAAATCGCGCGCTTGGCCTGTACGGTCTTGTGCAACAGCAATTAAATGAGGTACACCGCCGCCTTGCGTATAGGTCGAGCGCACTGTATGACCAGGGGCTTTTGGCGCAATCATAATCACATCAAGATCGCTACGCGCGGTGATTTGACCATAATGAATATTAAAGCCATGTGCAAACGCTAACGCTGCACCTTCTTTAAGATTAGCTTCGACTTCGCTGTAATAAACTTCAGCAATCAGCTCATCAGGCAGAAGCATCATCACAATGTCAGCACTCTGCACCGCTTGCGCGACTTCTTTTACATCCAAGCCTGCATTCACTGCTTTTTGCCACGAGGCACCGTTCTTACGCAGTCCCACCGTTACTTTTACACCGCTATCGTGCAAATTAAGCGCATGCGCATGGCCTTGTGAACCATAACCCAGAATTGCGACTTGCTTGCCCTTGATTAAAGAAAGATCAGCATCTTTATCGTAATAAATATTCATCGTGTTCCTTTACAAAATGGGGACTTGCGAAAATTTGCACGAGCTTTACAGCGATGTGCAATGAATTATTTTTTAGAATTTGTTTAGAGCCTTCCACAGTGGCCTTACACCTTTACTATCAGCACAACTAGTACAGCAAGGAGGCGTAAGCGCGCGCGAGAAAGGACTAAACAAATCCTTAGACCTTCAAAATACGCTCGCCACGGCCCATGCCAGAAGTTCCTGTGCGAACAATTTCTAAGATACTGGTAGCCTCTAACGCTTCAATAAAAGCATCAAGCTTAGCGCCTTTACCGCAAAGCTCAATCGTGTAAGTTTTTTCAGTTACATCGATGATGCGGCCGCGAAAAATATCAGCCATGCGTTTGACTTCTTCTCGTTCTCTGCCTGTCGCTCGAACCTTAATCAGCATGAGCTCCCGCTCAATGTGCCCGCCCTCCGTCAAATCAACGACTTTCACGACTTCAATTAAGCGATTCAAATGTTTGGTGATCTGCTCGATAACATCATCAGAACCCAGGGTGACCAACGTCATGCGTGAAAGCGACGGATCTTCCGTAGGCGCTGCCGTTAAAGTTTCGATATTGTAGCCACGCGCAGAAAAAAGCCCGACTACACGCGAAAGCGCGCCTGGTTCATTTTCTAGCAGAATTGAAATGATGTGCTTCATGCTGTTCAAACAAAATAATTACAAGAACTTGTTTAGGTTTTTCTCAGTGACCTTGTGCCGCCGCATGTATAGCAAGGCCGCGCAAGGGCGCTCGGGAAAGTTTCAACAAGTTTTCAAGTTGGCACACACCTTGCTCGGGCTTTAGTACGGCAGTTAATTCCTTTTCTTGTTTAGCTAAACAGATTTCCTCTTACTGCCGCGTTTAAGTCATGCTTAACGAGGAAATCGATTAAGGGGGCTATTATGGCAGAGCAAAAGAGTGGTCATACCGATAAACGCGGTTTTGCATCGATGGACCCAGAGAAACAACGTGAAATTGCTTCAAAAGGTGGACACGCCGCACAAGAAAAAGGCACAGCTCATCACTTCAGTTCCGAGGAAGCCAGAGCAGCAGGCCATAAAGGCGGTACAGCGTCCCAAGCCAAAAGGCATGGTAAGTAAGCTTTAACCATTCTTTGAAAACAAAAGTGAGGTTTAACGACATGGCACCACCTATTTAGTATTCCTCCTTACACTAATAGTTAGCTGTTAGTGCCATAAAAATAAATCAGCTAATGTTTTGCTCCTGAATTAATTACAAAAAAGGCCGGCTCGAGCGGCCTTTTTTTATGCTCAGATGTTTTTATAAACTCTGCTTTTAGCGATCCATTCATGATCTTTCAAGAAAGTGAGGTAGAGGAATGAACCTCAACATGTGGGCCGATATCTCTAGTACTTGCTCTGGAGGAGCGGGAGCAGGCTCTGAGCTTTCTGCAATCTAAAAGAGCGCCTTGTAAACTTTACTTTCGGCAGTAACGATTTTTACAAATCTTCTGCTCCGAGCAACATCTCAGTAATGCCCTGCCCTGCTTGAACCATCGGCCAAACGTTTTCTTGTTGATCAGTTTGAAAATCAAGGAACACAGTACGATTTTTCAGCGCTAACGATTCTCTTAGTGCAGGCTCAACGTCAGCTGTTTTTTCGATGCGCATACCAACGTGACCATAAGCCTCAGCCAGTTTCACAAAATCTGGCAGCGCTTCCATATAAGAATGCGAATAGCGCCTCTTATACTCAATTTGCTGCCATTGCCGCACCATGCCTAAGTAGCGATTGTTTAGCGAAATAATTTTTACCGGCGTGTCATGTTGTAAGCAGGTAGACAGCTCTTGAATGCACATTTGAATCGAGCCTTCGCCAGTAATGCACACTACCTCATCATTCGGGTAAGCCATTTTGACGCCCATGGCCGCCGGCAAACCAAAGCCCATCGTGCCCAGCCCCCCAGAGTTAATCCAGCGTCGCGGCTCTTCAAAACGATAATATTGCGCAGCCCACATTTGATGCTGACCCACGTCAGAACAGACGAACGCTTTTCCTTCGGTTAACTCGTGAAGCTTTTCAATTACATATTGCGGCTTGATGATTTCGCTCTGACGATCGTATTTCAAGCAATCGATGCTGCGCCATTGCTCGATTTGTTGCCACCAGACAGCGAGCGCTGGATTTTTTTCCAATTCCATTACGCGTAACTGAGTAAGCAGTTCTGTTAACACTACTTTGACATCACCAACGATTGGGATATCCACTTTGACTCGCTTGGAAATCGAAGATGGGTCAATATCAATGTGAATAATTTTGCGCTGCACCGATAAAAAATGCTCTGGATTACCAATGACACGGTCATCAAAGCGCGCTCCAATAGCAATCAACACATCACAGTGCTGCATCGCCATATTGGCTTCATAGGTGCCATGCATACCCAGCATGCCGAGGAATTTTTTATCAGATGCGCGGTAGCCCCCCAAACCCATTAAGGTATTGGTCACCGGGTAACCCAGTAAATTGGCAAATTCGTTCAATTCGGGCGCTGCATCAGACAGAATGACTCCGCCACCCGCGTAGATATAGGGACGTTGCGCAACTAACAGCGCTTTGAGCGCTTTACGAATTTGCCCAGGATGACCTTGCGTCACTGGGTTATAGGAACGCAATGAGATAGTTTGCGGATCTTCAAAACGACACGGCGTTTTCGAAATATCTTTGGGAATATCAATTAAAACGGGGCCAGGACGACCACTGCGGGCAATATGAAAAGCTTTGCGCACTGTCGCGGCTAGCTCTCGCACATCTTTAACTAAGAAATTATGCTTAACACAAGGACGGGTGATACCGATCGTGTCGCACTCTTGGAAAGCGTCTTGACCAATCGCTGCACATGGCACCTGGCCGCTAATCACCACTAACGGCGAGGAATCCATGTAGGCCGTCGCAATGCCAGTTACCGCATTGGTCGCGCCAGGGCCAGACGTCACTAAACAGACACCGACCTTACCTGTTGCGCGCGCATAAGCATCTGCTGCATGCACTGCCGCTTGCTCATGGCGTACCAAGATATGCTGAAGCTTATCTTGTTTATACAGTTCGTCGTAAATGTACAGAATCGAACCACCAGGATAACCCCAGATAAATTCAACTTGCTCCTGAACCAACGCCTCAATTAGCACTGTTGCACCAATCGAGTTGTGCTCTTGGTCGAATGCAGTCGATGCAGTCTCAGAGGACGGGCTAAACACTTCCATGATTCACCTTGCTAATTTTCGGTAAAAAATTATTCAGTTTGCTCTCAGCGTAGGCTCATGGCTTAGCTTGAAGCAACGCACTTTTAAAGAGTGCGCTTTAACCTAATGCAATGTCACTTTAGTTGAACGCTTAACTTTTTAAGAAACTATTCACGATCTCAAAGAGTAGAGATTATCGCTAGTTATGTTGGGGCTTGTTCCTCACCTCAACCCACAAGCATTGCAGAAAATGGTAGGCCGAGTTGACGCGGAAACCCCAACATGCAGGCAGAGGAACCTAATATTCCTCCTTCTGCAAGATAGAGTCTAAGAAGACGGCGCTAACCCTTTCCAAGTTTCAACGACAGCATCTGGGTTCAACGAAATCGATGTAATGCCTTCTTGCATCAACCATTGCGCAAAGTCAGGATGGTCTGATGGGCCTTGGCCGCAGATACCGACGTATTTGTTTTGCTTTTTACATTCGGCAATCGCACGACTCAGTAAAAAGCGTATCGCCGGATCACGTTCGTCAAAATCCTGCACCAACAATTCCATGCCGGAATCTCGATCAAGCCCTAAAGTCAACTGAGTCAAATCGTTGGAACCAATTGAAAAACCATCAAAATAGTTCAAGAACTCAGCAGCTAAGATCGCATTTGAGGGCACTTCACACATCATGATCAAACGTAAACCGTTTTCACCACGCTTTAAGCCAAACTTGGCGAGCAACTGCACGATCTGATCAGCTTGCTTGAGCGTACGCACAAAAGGGACCATGATTTCGACATTAGTCAGCCCCATCTCTTCACGCACACGCTTAAGCGCGATGCATTCCATTTCAAAAGCCTCAGCAAAATCATCCGCTAGATAACGCGCCGCACCGCGGAAACCGAGCATTGGATTTTCCTCATCAGGCTCATAGCGTGCACCACCAATCAGCTTTTTATATTCATTGGATTTGAAGTCAGAAAGTCGAATAATCACTGGCTTAGGATAAAAAGCTGCAGCAATTGTCGCAATTCCCTCAGCCAATTTATCGATATAAAACGCGCGCGGTGATGCATGAGCACGTGTCACGCTTTCTACTGCTTTCTTCAGATCAGCATCAACATTCGGGTAATCGAGCAATGCCTTAGGGTGCACGCCGATATTGTTATTCACAATAAACTCTAAACGAGCTAACCCTACGCCAGCATTTGGCAACTGACAAAAGTCGAAAGCCAGCTGTGGGTTGCCGACATTCATCATGACTTTAACTGGAATCGTGGGTAATTCACCGCGCTCCACTTCACTCACTTCAGTTTCGAGCAGGCCTTGGTAAATCTTACCTTCGTCGCCCTCTACGCATGAGACCGTGACTAGATCGCCATTCTTAAGTTGCTCAGTCGCATCTCCGCAACCTACCACTGCTGGCACACCTAACTCGCGCGCAATGATGGCTGCGTGACAAGTCCGTCCACCGCGGTTAGTGACAATTGCCGCAGCCCGCTTCATTACTGGTTCCCAATTGGGGTCAGTCATATCCGCTACAAGTACATCACCTGGCTTTACCTGTTCCATCTCAGACAGGTCACGCACAATGCGCACGGGGCCTGCGCCCACTTTTTGTCCAATCGCGCGGCCTTTAGCCAATACAGGCGCAGTCCCTTTCAGCTTAAAGCGCTTTTCCGCTTTATCGCGGGCTTGGCTTTTTACTGTTTCAGGACGCGCTTGCAAGATGTACAGCTTGCCATCTCGACCGTCTTTACCCCACTCAATGTCCATTGGACGCTGATAATGTTTTTCAATAATCAACGCACATTTCGCCAACTCAATCACATCTTGATCATTTAGCGAATAGCGGTTGCGGTCTTCAAGCGGCACCTCTACAGTTTGCACACGATTACCATCTGCAGCAAATTCCATCTTGATGAGCTTTGAGCCTAACGAACGGCGAATAATTGGGTCTTTTCCAGCTGAAAGCGTTGGCTTAAATACATAAAACTCATCTGGATTAACGGCGCCTTGCACAACCGTTTCTCCCAGGCCATAGCTTGAAGTGATCAGCACCACATCTCTAAAGCCAGATTCAGTATCGAGCGTAAACATCACGCCAGAAGCGGCCAGATCAGAGCGAACCATACGTTGCACACCCGCTGACAACGCGACCTCCGCATGGGTAAACCCTTTATGCACCCGATATGAAATGGCTCTGTCGTTATACAGCGATGCAAACACATGCTTAATGTGCTCAAGCACAGAATCAATCCCGACCACATTCAGATAGCTTTCCTGCTGTCCGGCAAACGATGCATCGGGCAAATCTTCAGCCGTAGCAGAAGAACGTACGGCAAACGACAATTCGGTAGGTGAAGCTTGTTGCAAGCGCTCGAATTGTTGCCGAATTTCATCGACTAAACGCGGCTGCAGTGGCGCGTCAATAATCCATTGACGAATCTCACTGCCTGCTTGCGCAAGCGCCTTGACCTCATCAATATTCAAATTTTCCAAACGCTTAGCAATGCGCGCGGACAAGTCGCTGTGCTGTAAGAAATCACGAAACGCTAATGCGGTCGTCGCAAAGCCACCCGGCACGCTCACGCCTGCATCGGCCAATTGACTGATCATTTCACCAAGCGATGCGTTCTTACCACCTACCGCGTCAATATCGGTCATCCGCAATTGCTCAAACGGCACAACATAAGCGCCATCGTGCGCTGTATTGCTCATACAAACCTCTAGTTACAAAGAAATAGGACTTATGCGTAAATGCACTAATAAAATGCACTTACGTATAAGTCCTACTGATCTATTTCAAGTAATTTTTTCACAATTAATCTCATCAGAGTGTTATCAAGAATGGCGCTGGCTAACCAAACACAGCGGTATAACGGATCATTTGAGCTAAGATGCTGAAAATCGAGCACAGCATACGGCAAGCTCATACTTAATAAAGGGAGAGATGATACCCGATCTATGCTAAGACACCTGCAAAAAAGTGTAAGGACCCGTTTAGACACCGTTGACAGCGTTGTACTTTTTTGCCGGACTCAACTAATGTCGAGCCGCCACGCGCGCTGCTAGGAAACCCCTAAACCGATTCTACGAAGTACGCTAACAAGCGGATTAACACCCTCTTCTATTTTTAACTACTCATGCCACCTACCGTATTTATTGTCTCTGATGGAACAGGCATCACTGCCGAAACTTTTGCCAACTCGATTCTTTCGCAGTTTAATTTGAAGTTTCCGCTCATTCGCATGCCTTTCATCGATTCGCCTGAAAAGGCTTATGCTGCATTAGAAAGAATTAACCATGCGGCAACGCTTAGCCCGCAGCGCCCAATTATTTTTACGACCTTTGTAAATGGCGGCTCGAAGGAAATTATTCAGCACGCTAATGCATTGGTACTGGACATGTTTCAAGCTTTTATCGAGCCGCTTGAAGCAGAGCTAAAGATACCGTCTAGCCACACCATAGGGCGCAGTCATCAGATCGCTGATACTGAGGAATATAAAAACCGTATTGAAGCGATTAACTTTTCGTTAGCGCACGATGATGGCCAATCCCATCGCAATCTAGAAGCCGCCGATGTCATTTTAGTGGGGGTCTCTCGCAGCGGTAAAACGCCAACCAGTCTTTATCTTGCGATGCAATACGGCGTGAAAACAGCCAACTACCCATTAATCCCAGAAGATTTTGAGCGCGGCAAACTGCCCACTGCTTTAATCCTCCACAAAGCAAAACTTTTTGGCTTATCCATTACAGCGGAAAGATTAGTCGAAATCCGCAACGGACGGCGACCGGGTAGTAAATATGCATCACTAGAAAATTGCCGTTATGAAGTCAGGGAAGCTGAAAAAATTATGCGCCGCGAAGGCATCAAATGGCTGATGTCTACGCATAAATCGATTGAAGAAATCGCGACCACTATTTTGCAGGAGATCAAGTTAGATAAGCATGACTATTAATTTTTTTTGCAAGTAGATGATAAGAAAATAGAGAGCAAAGGAGGAGGAGATATGGCGATAGTCAACGTCGAGGTAGCCTAATTTTTTGACAGAAAGCCGTAAGAAAAATAGAAGTCAACGCGATACGCTGAATATAACTTTGGGCAACGACCAAACCTTTTCATGCAGTTTCTGAGCTCCCCAGCCTTCCGATTCTTCCAGGACGACTTTTCAATCAGCTCGGATACTCTTTCTAACTGGCGCAAACGAGCGACGATGGTACACACATGGCCCATGCTCTTTCAACGCAGCGAGGTGTTGGGGAGTGCCGTAACCCATATGTTGGTTAAAACCGTATTCCGGGTGAGATAAATGCAATTCAGCGAGCATTCGATCTCGGGTCACTTTAGCTAAGATTGAAGCGGCTGAAATTGAATCGACGCAGCCATCGCCGCCGACAATCGCCACTGCAGGCAGATCTAGTTTCGGGCAGCGATTGCCATCGATTTTGACCAACGTGGGGGTTACTGATAAGCCAGCGACTGCACGTTGCATCGCAAGCATTGTCGCTTGCAAAATATTAAGTGTATCGATTTCTTCAACTGACGCATGAGCAATATGGAACGCGAGCGAGCGGTCGCAAATTAATGTAAAAAGCGCCTCACGCTTTGATGCAGACAGTTTTTTTGAGTCAGCTAAACCAACAATAGGACGTTGCGCATCAAGTATCACCGCGGCGGCTACAACCGGGCCAGCGAGTGGACCTCTCCCCGCCTCGTCAACACCACAAATCAGTTCGACATTTTGCATCATTAAATCCTTAAAACCTGTTCACGGTCTTCAAAAGTAGAGATTTGAGAGATTATCGGTAATCATGTTGAGGCTCCTTCGTCACCTCAACCTACAATTCTTTTCTTTATTCGTACGAATGCTAACGCGTGATCTCTACGATTCTCTACTCCGCTTTTTTGAGAAATCGTGAACAGAGTCTAGACCAAACTCTTTATTTAGAGGGGTTGAGCTGCATTCATTGTTGCGCACTTTTCGAGGTGATTAGCTCGGCAATTGCCTGCGCCGCGCTTTCAGCAGCGTTCTGCTTTAACGTCAAATGCATGTCGGTGAAAAGCTCAGTCAGTGAACGCTGGTTAGCTGCATCGTTTAATTGATTGAGTATCGCATCAGCCAGCGCATGGGGTGTGGCAGCCTCTTGTAATAATTCAGGCACAACAAAACGCCCGGCCAAAATATTTGGCAGGCCGACGTACGGCAAATAACCCTGACGTTTCATAATCTGAGCAGTGAGCCAAGGCACCGTATACGAGATAACCATAGGCTTTTTATATAGTGCCGTCTCAAGCGTAGCAGTACCACTAGCAACTAGCACTGCATCAGCCGCTTCTAAAGCTAGATGAGAAGCACCCTCCGTCAGCGTTAAAGCAAGCTGCGGGTAAGCTTCCAGTAACGGTTGTAACTGGGCACGAGCGGCCGGCGTTGCAACCGGTAGCACAAAACGCAATGCGGGCTCACGTTGCTGCATTAAAGCCATCGCAGCAAAAAATGAGGGAGCAATCCATTTAATTTCAGCATGCCGGCTGCCTGGCAATACTGCTACCAATGTCCCCGACTCTGCTAATCCGAGCTGTTGGCGCGCCGCTATTGGGTTAGGCATTAATGGAATACGATCAGCCAACGGGTGCCCAACATAACGCGCAGCAACGCCAGCGCGTGCATATATTTCAGTTTCAAATGGAAAAACGCATAGCATCAAATCAACCGCGCGCTGAATTTTTTTTATCCGTTGCGCGCGCCACGCCCAAATCGACGGACTGACGAAATGCACTGTAGGTATCCGAGCGCGGCGCAGTACCTCTTCGAGTCCCAAGTTAAAGTCAGGCGCGTCAATTCCGATAAAAGCTGTGGGCGGCGCAGCTAGCAAAGCACGCTTTAACGCCTGACGAATACGCAAAATTTCAGGAATGTTACGCAGCGCTTCGACATAGCCACGTACAGCTAATTTTTCTGCAGGCCAACGCACATCGAAACCAGCGGCAGCCATCTGCGGGCCGCCAATACCAAAATAGGAACTAGCCACCGGCAACTTGGACGTCAAAGAGGTAAGCAGCTGCGCCGCCAGCAGATCGCCAGACGTCTCACCTGCCACCATGGCTAAATTAAACGGAGCTGCAAAAGTGTGCACGTTGAATATATTAAGGAAGCGTTGAATGAGCGCAATTAAGGCCGCTCAAAGAGACTTTGAACAAAGATCGAGAAAACCGTTCTAGATTTTTCAAAAAACCCTGCTAAAGGTTGGTTTCCGTTATGGAATTGCACTCGTAGCAAAGGCTCGCTTTACCTGAAAGACTTTAAATAAGTTAACGAATAATCCCTCGTTTGGCTGCACGCAGAAACTCAGTGAAGGCTTGCAAATGAATAGATTCCGCTACACTTTGTTCGGCCAATTCAGATAGCTTAGTAATGGCCTGCTCTAAGGAAAGGCCTGACTTGTACAACAAGCGATAAGCCAACTGCAAAGTAGCAATCGTATCTGGCGCAAAGCCACGGCGGCGTAACCCTTCTGTGTTAATGCCGTAGGGCTTCGCTTTTTCACCTGCAGCAATCACAAAAGGCGGCAGATCTTGCACCAACGCCGAAGCTCCACCTAGCATCGCATGAGCGCCAATTCTCACACCTTGGTGTACACCTGACATGCCACCTAAAATGGCCCAGTCGCCCACTTGTACATGCCCGGCAATCTGCGCATTACTAGAAAAAATAGTGTGATTGCCGATAACGCAATCATGAGCAATATGCACATAACCCATTATCCAATTGTCATCACCGATCTGCGTGATACCTTTATCTTGCGTTGTACCCGTATGGATCGCAGTAAACTCACGAATCGTATTGCGTGCGCCAATTATTAAACGAGTTGGCTCACCCTTATACTTCATATCTTGTGGTGCGCCACCGAGCGCTGCAAAATTGCCAATACGATTGTCCTGGCCAATCTCAGTACAGCCTTCAATCACGGTATGCGAGCCGACCTTCGTGCCAGCCGCAATACTGACTTGCGCCCCAATTACCGTATATGGGCCTATTTCGACTGTCTCATCTATTTGCGCACCGCGCTCGACCACAACAGTTGGATGAATCAGAGTCATGCTGATCTTTTCTTTTTAGGTTGTTAGGGTGTGTCTTCAATTAAAACGGGTTCGCGTTGACGTCTTTTAAGATGAGTTTTTTACAGGAACGTACCAGCCAGCGTGCTGGCTGGTACGTTCGCGAGCCCGTTTTAATTAAAGACACACCCTAAGGATTGCATCAAAAAATATTTGCTAGCTAAGCGGCTACTTGTTCGAATTTAAGTAGCGCTCGAAAGCTTCATATATTACCTATATGTTCCACTTGCTGCGTCCACTCTTCCTTTTAAATCGCCATCTTTTAACAAATTTGAGAATAGGCCCTTAAAAAGCAATGCTCCCAAATCGATAGCCTACTTATTGAGTTCAGCAGTCTGCTTAACTGTACACATCAATTCAGCTTGTGCTGCTACTGCACCATCGACTTCAGCGCATGCATTAAATTTCCAAATGCCGCGCAAATAACGCTCTAAGGTGACGTTTAAGATGAGCTGATCGCCTGGCTCAACGGGGCGTTTAAAGCGAGCTTTATCAATTCCTGCAAAATAATAAAGCACGGAACCTGGGTCGTGATCAGCCTCAGCAAAGGTCAAAAGCGCAGCTGCTTGGGCCAATGCCTCTAAGATCAGAACACCAGGCATAACCGGACGCTGCGGGAAATGACCGACGAAATAAGGCTCGTTAATGGAGACATTTTTCAAAGCTTTGATGCTTTTGCGCGGCTCAAGCTCCAGCACCCTATCCACCAGCAAAATGGGATAACGATGCGGTAATTGCGACAAAATCTTATGAATATCTAGATTAATGGGAGATGAATTCATTGCCTCTCTCAGCAAAACTTGGTGACTAAGTATTTCGTTCTATCAATATTTCTTTTAGAACCTGTCTACGTCGGCGCAAAGCCACTACGAAAACACTAAACGGGCTCATAAAGCTTATTCAAAATTTCTCTGACCAGGCAGGCTAGGCTTACCTTAAATGTTTATCGGACCATCAGAAAGATATTGAATAGACTCTAAGAAAAATCTGTATACAAAAAAATAGCAGCATTATGCCTCGTAGCTAATGTACTTGTATTAGCCACGAGGCATACGCAGTTTAGACAAAATGTTTCTGGGCTATTTTTCTTGAGTGCAAAAGGCTGCTTCTAACCGCTTTAGACGTGTACGTATGTCAGCTAACCTACGCAGTAATGCGGCCTGGTGATTCCACTCTGCTTGCGGCAAGGCGGGGAAAAGGCTCGAATATACACCGGCTTTCAATAGTGATTTAGAAACGCTGGACTTGCCTGTAACGGTGACTCGATCCGCCAATTTGATATGACCAGCAACACCAACCGCGCCACCAATCATGCAATGACGCCCAATCGTCGTACTACCAGCAATGCCTGTACAGCCCGCAATGACGGTGTAAGCACCAATACGACAGTTATGCCCAATTTGCACTAGGTTATCGATCTTTACGCCATCTTCGATAACAGTATCTTCCATCGCACCACGATCAATCGTCGTGTTTGCACCAATTTCAGCACCTACGCCAATTGTTACTCCACCTACTTGTGGAATCTTGACCCATTCGCCTTTATCACCATCAAAATCAGGCGCAAAACCAAAACCATCGGCACCAATTACAGCGCCAGCGTGGATGACCGTCTCTGCTCCGATTTTACAATCGTGATAAATCACTACCTTAGGGAAAAGATGGACGCCATCACTAAGCACTGTGCCGCGCCCGACAAAGCTATGCGCATCAAGTTGCACCCTCTCTCCAATTACCGCGCCGGCCTCAATCACAACATGCGGTCCAATCGATGCACTCTTGGCAACCTGAGCACTCGCATCAATTACTGCCGTTGGATGCACACCCACCGCTTGGTTAATACTGGAGGAGGTGAAGAGCTGCGCTACGCGAGCAAAATAAGCATATGGGTTAGACGCTACCAGAAAAGCGCAGCGATAAGGGGATTTAAGGTTCAGGAAATCAGCCTCGGTGATCAGTACAGCCGCTGCATTTGTCGTCTCAAGTAAACCAGCATATTTAGGGTTAGCTAAAAATGACAGTTGTTGTTCCTGCGCTGAATTCAGCGGCGCAAGATTTTTGATACGGGTGGAACCATCACCGATAACCTTACCTCCAAAACGCTGCGTAAGCTCATCAAGTGTCACTATCATCTCGTGTTTTATCTGTCGTATTTCGTTTGTGTTTCGCTGGCTGCGTTTTGTTTGCCGTCGTTCTTAAGCACTTAACGCACATCAATTACATATAGAGGCTAGCCGCTCGATGCACAAATTAAACGAGCGGCAAAAAAGTTATTTTGATACAAATTGGTTAGTAAGTAAGATGGGCCTAGTAGAGAATTAATGCAGTTCAGTTTTAGTATTTGCGTCCTCTAAGACTTTTAATACCTTATCCGTAATATCGATGCGCGGATTAATGTAAACCGCTTCTTGAATAATCAAATCGTAGTTTTCTTTCTCGGCAATTTGCTTAATCGCTTTATTCGCAGAGTCGAGCACAGCAATCAGATCTTCATTACGGCGCCGATTGAGATCTTCCTGGAACTCACGTTTCTTACGCTGAAAATCAATATCAAGTTGAGCTAATTCACGCTGCTTCTTTTCGATGTTGGCCGATGCTAACTTAGCACTTTTTTCGGCTAATGAATCAGCCGCCGTTTTTAAGCGTTGCTCCATTTGCTGTAAGTCACGACCACGTTTTGAAAACTCCTGCTCCAGTCTTTTTTGCGCATCTTTAGCCGGCGCTGATTCACGCAAAATACGATCTGAATTCACTGCAGCAATTCGTGTTTCTACCGCTTGCACCTGCAGTGCAGCTGCTGTTATTAACGCGCCAAGCAGCAGGCGCACAAAATTTTGTCGAGTCATTTTATTTAACAATTCAGCCTTTTCATTGATCAAGTAAGCGGTCGGCGTGAGAAGATCTCAACCTTTCTGTTCTGTCCAGTGCTGCGCTTTCTCCGTCAAGTTAGAATAGTTTAGTAGTTTTGTCTTACCAAGTACAAATATCCATTCAGCTAATCTTGATTGAGCTCGCCTAACATTCACAAAAGCCATCACTAGAAAGACGCTGAATAAATCGCGAACAAGGAATACCAACGCAGACAATGCATTAGCGCGGCAAAGAAGTACGATGCCGCTTTCGGTTTATTCAGCGTCTCCCTCGTTCTTTAGAACGACGTCCCAATCTGGAATTGGAATTTCTGATACAGATCACCCTGCTTCTTCACCAATGGGAAGCCTAAACTCAATTTCAATGCGCCAATGGGTGAGAGCCAGACGAGTCCCGCACCATACCCATAACGCAGTTGCGAGAGCTTCATTTGTTCATCCTGAGCCCAGACATTACCTGCATCTAAAAAAGTAAATACACGTAACGTACGATCGTAGCCGGTATTTGGCAGCGGGAAAGTTAATTCAACATTCGCTACTATCTTTTTAGCGCCACCGATTGAGTCTTTAGTTTTCGGATCTCTAGGGCCAAGTGAAGAAGGTTGATAGCCTCGTACGGAGCCAATACCCCCGGCAAAATAATTTTTAAAGATCGGGTAAGACTTACCCGCTAATCCTTTACCGTAGCCAATTTCACCATTTAGACCAAGCACTAGGCCACGCGCAAAAGAATAATAATATTGTTGCTGAAGATCGAGCCTGTAATACTGCGTTTTACCCGCTGGCGTGCCTAATTCAACGTTTGTGTAGGTGAAATATCCATTGCTTGGCACTAACGCGCTGTCACGATAATCACGTGACCAACCAACCGACAGAGGTACATTGCGCACCACATTGCCAAATTCAGCAATGTAGCGCCGGTAAACTTCTGGCGTATCTTTATCCGCTTGGAAGCGATCTTGCTCTATGCCTACGCCGAAATAAACGGTATCTGATTCGGAGAATGGAATGCCAAACTTCAAATCAGCACCCGCGCTACGAATAGAAAAGGTATTCGAGCTTGAGTACAGTAATGGCTGATAGGTGCGGTAAAAAACATTAGTAATTCGTTTAATACCATCAATCGTAAAGTACGGGTCAATCTGATTCACCATCAACGTACGGTAGGCTTTTGCTGTATTCACCTGAACCCCTAAGCTAGTGCCAGAACCAAATACATTGTCTTGCGCAAAACTCGCTGTTAACAAAACTTTATCGGTCGACGAAAAACCTGCGCCCAGCATGAATGAACCTGTGGTCTTTTCGGTCACTTTTACATCGACATCAACTTGATCTGTTGCGCCTGCAACAGGGGTAGGTACCACATTTACATCGATGAAATAGTCAAGCCTATTTAGGCGATCTTGCGAAAGTTTGAGTCGTTGACCATCAAACCAGGAGCTCTCAAATTGACGCATCTCGCGGCGAATCACTTCATCACGGGTGCGCTCATGGCCGCTAATATTGATGCGTCTCACATACACTCGGCGCCCCGGGTTAACTTGCATGGTGAGCGATACGGTGTGATGTTGTGCATCGAGTGTTGGCTGTGCATTCACGTTAGCAAACGCATAACCATATTCACCTAATTTATCCGAAATGGCTTTGCTCGATGCTTGCAACTTGCTTGCAGAAAAGCGCTCACCCGGTTTGAGTGTGATTAAGCTTTGCAATTCAGCTTGCTTATTGAGTAATTCACCCGCTAGCTGAATGTTTGAAATCGTATACGGTTCACCTTCGTGCAGCTTAACCGTGAGATAAATATCTTGTTTATCTGGCGAAATGGAGACTTGAGTCGACTCAATATTGAATTCGAGATAGCCACGATCAAGATAATAAGAACGAATCCTTTCAAGATCCCCCGTTAGGCGTTCTTTTGAATACAGATCGTTTTTGGTATACCAAGAGAACCAATTGGGCGGTGAGATTTGCATCTCATCTTGTAAAGTGCTGCTTTTTACTGCTTTATTACCCAGGAAATTAATCTGCTTAATTTTGGCAGCTGGCCCCTCAATCACAGTGAACAAGATGGTCACGCGGTTACGATCAATCGGGGTAATTGTCGTTTTTACCTCGGCAGCGTAAAAGCCTTTGGTTAAATACTGACGCTTTAGTTCTTGTTCCGCTTTATCAACCAAGCTTTTATCGTAATAACGACCGGGGAATAACTCGACTGCTCGTAGCGCTTTATTCAAGTTATCTTTATTAAAAGCTCGAATGCCTGCAAAGTCGACTGAGGCCACTGCAGAGCGTTCTTGCACTTGAATAAAGACCACATCATTTTGTACCGAAACGCGCACATCATTAAAAAAGCCAGTCGCGTATAGCGCACGTATAATTTCTGAGCCTTTGGCATCGGTGAATGTATCACCTTGCTTAAGTGGTACATAAGCAAACACAGTACCAGGCTCAACGCGCTGCAAACCTTCCACGCGCAGATCTTTTACAACAAAAGGAGAGACGGCATAAACGTTAACGTTATGCGCAGCAAAGACAGCAGCAGCTAAAGCTGCTTTAGCGATAAATGGGTTAGATCTAAACAAGGTTTATTCTCAGTACGGGATGAACTTGTCTTAGGAAAAGGCTAGATAAGGCGAGAGCTTCATATGATCTATTAAGCAGACGCTGAATAAACTTTAAGGCATTCTTTGCTTCAATTTCTTCAGCGTCTGCCTAAAAAATCTGCTTAGAATTTATTCATAATCTCCCAAAAAAAGAAATATGAGGGTTACAAGGCACACATGGTCGGGTTCCCGCATCGCCCCAACCTACGATTCTTTGCAATGTTCGTAGATTAGGGTGAGGTACAAACTCCAACATAGGCCTACAACCATCTACTCTGACTTTCGAAAAATCGTGAAGAAATTCTTAAAAACGGATTAGCCGGCTCAGATCGTTAAACAGCGCAATCGCTGATAAAACAACAATGCAAAGTATGCCGACTCTTTGCAAAATGAGCTGCCAGTAATCAGATAAAGCCCTGCCGGTTATTGCTTCGACTGAATAATATAACAGATATCCTCCATCCAACACCGGGATCGGCAATAAGTTCAGTATCCCGAGGCTAATACTGACCAACGCAAGAAAAGAAACGAAGTTCGCGATCCCCAAGCGAGCACTCTTGCCTGCATAATCGGCAATGCTAACAGGGCCTGCCAAATTCTTGAGTGACACCTCTCCCGTTACCATGTGAGCAAAGGCACGTACTGAGAAAGTTGTGATATCCCACGTTTTGCGCATACTAAGCCCAATGGCTTCAAGTAGATCGTATTGCACCTTGACCCACTTCATCTCCGCTTCAAATACTGCACCAATACGCCCTATCGGATTGTCGTTCTGTTGGTTAATCATTTCTGGCAATACAGCTAAATTTAGCAGCTTGCCTTCGCGCTCAACTTTGAGCATGATCTTTTGACGCGGATGCGTCTTAATATGACTGACCCAGCTATGTAAATCATTCATTGCTTGACCATCCACTGCAAGAATTCGGTCTCCCTTGTGCAAGCCTGCTTGCTCGGCAGGACTATTGGCTTCTACATCTGACACTCTTGGTGTAACGTTACCGGGCATAAAGCCCAGCGCTTCCATACAATTCTGGTTACTAGCGCAGGCTGCTCTGCGTAAATCCAATGGATAGTGGTAGATGCTTCCACCTTCTTTTGCCACTAAAACAATGAAGTTTTCATGCAACGCTGCATCAATTAATTTCCAACGAAACTCTGACCAAGAACGAATCGATTGCATTGCGTTAGGTTGAGCATTACTTATAGGACGTATTCCTACAATCACTTCTCCACCAACAAAACCTGCTTCTTCAGCGGGCGTACTGATATGTGGTGCAGCAATGACGGCTGCAGGCTCATCAATTCCAGTAGCAAACACACCTGCGAATAGCCCAATCGCTAACAGAAAATTAGCGATTGGGCCTGCAGCAACAATCGCAAAGCGCTTGCCGACCGATTGCCGATTAAACGCATGCGGTAATTCATGAGCAGCAAGCGGCTCCTTTGTATTGCGTTCATCCAGCATCTTCACATAACCACCTAAAGGCAGTGCTGCAATTTGCCATTCGGTTCCGCTCTTAGTTCGCTTTGACCAAACCGGTGTCCCTAGGCCGATAGAAAAACTAAGCACTTTAACGCCCATCAAACGGGCCACAATGTAATGACCAAACTCGTGCACAAGCACAAGAATGCCAGCCACTACAATGAACGAAAACAACGCAGTTAAAAAACTCATACGAATCTAGAAACAGGGAAAATGGTTAAGAAGCTTCTGTAAAGCCCAAAGGATCAGGCATACCGACTTAAGCAATACGAATTAACCCAATGGGCCTCAGTTGACTCTCCTGCAGCCCAAAGGACTTGGCAGAGCCTCTTTAAAACATATTAATTTCAGCAAGCGCATATTGTCGCGCTAATGTATCTACTGCCAGCACATCGTCAATGGTGCTCGCCGCACCAGGCGCAATACGCTCAAGTACATTACACACAATAGAAGAAATGGCCGTAAAACGAATGCGTTCTTGCAGAAAAGCATGCACGGCTACCTCATTGGCAGCATTCAGTACGGTAGGCGCTATGCCACCCTGCTTTAACGCCTCAAAAGCTAAACCTAAACAAGGAAAACGTGTGAAATCGGGGCGCTCAAAAGTCAAATTCGTTAATTGAGTCAAATCAAGCGAAGTGACACCAGAAGAAATACGCTCTGGGTAAGCAAGCGCATAAGCAATCGGCACTCGCATATCAGATTTACCCAACTGCGCGAGCATAGAACCATCTTGATAAGTCACCAACGAATGAATCACGCTTTGCGGATGAATTACCACATCAATGCGCTCTGCTGGCATAGCGAATAACCAATGCGCTTCGATGACTTCAAGCCCCTTATTCATCATCGTTGCCGAATCCACCGAAATTTTTCGCCCCATTGTCCAGTTTGGATGTTGGCAAGCTTCAACGGGCGTCACATCTACCATTGAACCTACGTCACGCGTACGAAAAGGGCCGCCTGAAGCAGTCAAAATAAGCTTATCTACTCCGCCTCGTTCAACGGAATTCCCCGCCAAACATTGGAAAATGGCATTGTGCTCACTATCGAGAGGTAAAAGCGTTGCCTGATGTTGCCGCACTGCGTCCATGAAGAGTGCGCCGGACATAACCAACGCCTCTTTATTTGCAAGCAAAATGCGCTTGCCAGCACGTGCCGCCGCAAGTGTTGGCATAAGCCCAGCGGCACCGACAATCGCTGCCACTACTGCATCACAAGCGCCCTTCGCCACTTCGACTAATGCCGCTTCCCCATATGCAACCTGTGTTTGATTACCGGCTGCGCGCAGCTTTCCTGTCAGGCTAACTGCGGCAGCAGCACTGCCTACAACTGCATATTCAGGCGCGAAGCGTAGACATTGCTCAGCCAACTTATCGATATTTTGATGAGCAGTGAGCGCAAACACGGTAAAACGTCCTGGGTGGCGCGCCACTACGTCAAGTGTGCTTACGCCAATTGAGCCAGTGGAACCCAGTAAGGTGAGACGTTGTTGCATAAAAATCTGGCACTAGTTAAAAAAGTAGCATTGCCAATGGCACAGCTGGTAGCAATGCATCAATACGATCGAGAACGCCGCCATGTCCTGGTAACAAATGACTCGAATCTTTTACACCGGCTTGACGCTTCAATAGTGACTCAAACAAGTCCCCCATCACACTCACTAACACTAGGCCAGTGATTGCTATAAGGGTGCCTACTGTTCCCAAATGGGTTGCATACGCTAAGAAGAAATTAGGAGAGAGGGCCTTTGTAGCAAGTACACCAATGACGACTAGTAACACTAACAACCATCCACCAAGCACACCTTCCCAGGTTTTGCCAGGACTAATCGATGGCGCAAGCTTACGTGAACCGAATTGTCTACCAGTAAAATAAGCACCGCTATCAGCTAACCAGACAATTGACAGCAGCGATAAGACAAAAAAAGCGCCATGACTACGTGCAACTAATAACGCTTGCCACGCCGCAAGAAAAAGCATGACACCTACCGTTAACAAAAACCAACGCCATATTCCAGCAGTCAATAAAGGACGCCGTATCAACACAAACGGCACAACACCAAGCCAAAAAATAGCAGCCACTTTATACAGGCCAATGGCCACCTCCGGACTGATACTTGACCCCACATTGTTAACTGACATATTCCCCACTAACACAGCACCGACTAAGGCGGCGTAAACAAGCTGAGTAATGCGCTGCAAACCTAAAAGACGCGCCCATTCCCACGCGGCGAGTAGGAGCACACCAGCAATCAACGCACTGAATACCTGAATAGGCGCGCCAAAAGTAGCGAGTAAGAATACTGTCAGCAATGCAATAGCGGTTACCGCGCGAATTTTTAGCATAAAAGAAATAACGCCTTATTGGCGTTTATTGAGCAAAGATTGATAGAAATGCGCTAGGAACTTATTTAGGGTTTTCCTGATGACCTTGCGCCGCCGCAGACTACTAGCGCGACAAGGAGGCACGAGGGCGCTAGGGAGAGCCTAAACTGGTCCTTAAAAAGCTCGCGACGAATCGGTTATCCCAAAGTTTTTTCGACTAAGCGCTGCTTTTGATTGATGAATTTTTAAAATTATACGAACAAGTTTCCAAGGACTATCAGCGATAGCCTTTATTTGATTCTGCTTCAAGTTGTTCACTAGTTCGCCCAAAGCGGCGTTCACGCTGACTATAAGAGAGAATGGCGAGATCTAAATTTGCCTCATCGAAATCAGGCCAAAAAGTATCCGTGAAATAAAGCTCCGTGTAAGCCAGCTGCCAGAGTAAGAAATTACTAATACGCCGATCACCGCCGGTACGAATAAATAAATCAGGATCTGGCGCATACGCAAGCGCCAAATGTTGTGCAAAGCCCGCTTCATCAAATACGGGCAGGTCGCTAGTCGCAGCTAATTCAGCGCATTTGCGCGCAGCTTGCAAAATATCCCAACGACCACCATAGTTCACCGCTATGGTTAAAGTCAGACGTGTATTGCGCGCGGTTTTAGCTTCGGCATTGCTCACCAGTTCTTGAATACGCGCATCGAGCGTAGTCAAATCACCCACAACATGCAGACGAATACCACTAGCATGCAACTTATTGACCTCTCGCTCCAACACACTGACAAATAGCTTCATCAGAAATGAGACTTCTTCAGTGGGACGGTGTCGATTCTCAGAGCTAAACGCAAATAATGTCAAATAAGAAACGCCCCGGCGCGCACAAGCTTCAACCACTTTGCGCACCGCCTCTACGCCACGAGTATGTCCCGTTGCGCGCGGCAAATGGCGCCGCTTTGCCCAACGGCCATTGCCATCCATAATGATGGCAATATGCCGCGGTACTTCAGGCATATTAGCTGTGCGTTTAGGGGAATTGATTTCAATCATTTTGCCAACGGCTTTTTAGCACCTATTCACTGTTTTTCTAGAAAGTTACCCAACGCGCGATTCTAAACCACTACCTTATTTAAAACTTGCTTAGAGCCTTCCTTCCCTGCTGCCCTTACACTGCCGCAGGCAGCAAACAAAAACCAACGAACAGTACGACAAGTCGACGTAAGGACCTAGGGAAGGCCTAAACAGTTTCTAGGTACTAAACCGTCATAATTTCGCTCTCTTTGGCCTGCATCAGTTTGTCGACTTCAGCGACGAACTTGTCAGTGAGCTTCTGCACTTCTTCCTGTGCCCGGCGCTCATCGTCCTCTGAAATTTCTTTATCTTTCACTGATTTTTTTAGCTGATCATTTGCGTCCCGCCGTAGGCCGCGCACGTTAATTTTTGCGCCCTCAGCTTCTTTATGCACAACTTTGACTAAGTCTTGACGACGCTCTTTGGTCAACAGTGGCATCGGCACCCGGATTACATCCCCCGTAGTGGCAGGATTTAAACCTAAACCTGCATCACGAATAGCTTTCTCAACTGATGCTATAAGTGGCTTTTCCCAAGGTTGCACACTAATCGTATTCGCATCAAGCAGCGTTATACGCGCTACTTGGGGAATCGCTGTTTTGGTACCGTAATAATCCACCATCACATGGTCTAAAAGACCTGTATGGGCACGACCAGTACGAATCTTAGCAAGGTCGCTTTTGAATGCTTCGATCAACCGTTGCATCTTTTGTTCTAAATTTTTTCTCATCTCAGTCAAATTCATTCCAACCTCCCTATCAAATAACCGGCTTCAAATCAAAAAACGCCAAATAAAACGCGAACAGCTGATGCCAACTACCGTAAGGCATGCTTGCTCACGCTTTACTCAGCGCTCCTTTAAATGTCATGTAGCAGGCATATACTTCGCTTCACACTCAATGTTACTGCCCGATACTTGATCAAACATGTACTAGCGTTCCCTCTTCTTCCCCAAGCATCACACGCTTAAAGGCGCCCGATTTAGTAATCGAAAACACGCGAATGGGCAATTTTTGATCACGACATAGCGCAAACGCAGTGGCATCCATCACTTGTAAATTTTGGCTCATCGCCTCATCAAAAGTGATCTTTTCATAACGTTTCGCAGTGGGATCTTTATGCGGATCAGCTGAATATATACCGTCTACACGCGTGGCTTTTAAAACCACTTCGGCACCGATTTCTGCCCCACGTAACGCGGCTGCCGTATCAGTAGTAAAGAAGGGGTTACCCGTACCTGCGGCAAAGATAACAACCTTGCCTTCTTCCAACTGACGCATTGCACGCGGCCGAATATAAGGCTCAACAACTTGATCCATTCGCAGCGCAGATTGCACACGCGCCTCAATCCCGACGTGACGTAGTGCGTCTTGCAACGCTAACGCATTCATCATCGTCGCGAGCATGCCCATATAGTCAGCTGTCGCGCGATCCATACCGGCAGCGCCACCCGCTACACCACGAAAGATATTGCCGCCACCAATGACGATCGCAAGCTCTATCCCCAATTGCACCACTTCTGCGATATCAGTCACGATGCGCTCGATGGTCGAACGATTAATACCAAAAGCATCGTCGCCCATCAGCGCTTCGCCAGATAGTTTAAGCAAAACTCGTTTATAAATAACTGGCATATCGATGTGCTTATGCTTGAGACTGTTGAGCAGCAGCCACTTGTGCAGCGACTTCAGCAGCGAAGTTATCTTGACGCTTCTCTATCCCTTCTCCGACTACATATAACGTAAATGCTTTAACTGACGCTTGCGCAGCTTGCAGCATCTGTGCCACTGTTTGCTTATCGTTTTTCACGAAAGATTGGTTCAGCAACGAAACTTCTTTCAGATACTTATCTACGCTACCTTGCACCATTTTTGCAGCAATTTCAGCGGGCTTACCTGACTCAATTGCTTTTTGCTCAGCTACGCTGCGCTCTTTAGCAATCAATTCTGCGGGCACTTCATCGGCTGACAATGCAGCAGGTTTCATTGCAGCAATGTGCATGGCTACATCTTTACCAACTTGCTCATTGCCACCTTCATACTCAACAAGCACACCGATACGGCTGCCATGCAAATAAGTAGCGAGTTGATGTGCTGTTTGATAGCGTACAAAGCGGCGTACTGTGATGTTTTCGCCAAGCTTGCCGATCAAAGCGAGACGTGCTGCGTCAACGGTACCGTCACCTAAACTCAACGCTGACAACGCAGCGACATCGGCTGGATTTTGAGTCGCGACTAATTCGGCCAATTGATTAGCAAAAGCAATCAAACCATCGTTCTGAGCAACGAAATCAGTTTCGCAATTCACTTCAACTAGCGCGCCATTACCACCGCTGATATGAGCAACCACAATACCTTCAGCCGTAATACGCGAAGCGGCCTTGCTCGCTTTGTTGCCTAATTTGACGCGTAGTAATTCTTCGGCACGCTCTAAATCACCTTGCGCTTCAGTCAACGCTTTTTTGCATTCCATCATCGGCGCATCTGTTCTTGCGCGCAGTTCTGCCACCATCTTTGCGGTAATTTCCGCCATGTTTTACTCCTCTCAATCAGGGACCAGTAACCAGACAAACTGACACTTGCCCGAAAATTTAATGAATTCCTAGCGTCGCTCTCTCGTTAAGACTAATAGTCTTCACTTAACTAATAATTTAAAAAAAGGGGCTATCAGCCCCCTTCTTTATTTTTTATTCATTGCCATTAAGACGTTGAATAGAATTAAGCCTCTTCTAGCTCGACAAATTCATCATCTGCTTCGCTACGCACCGCTTCCACAACATTTTGTACGGCTTGTGAACGGCCCTCCAAAATCGCATCAGCCATTTTACGTGCATACAATTTAATCGCGCGACGCGCATCGTCATTGCCTGGGATCACGTAATCAATGCCTTCCGGCGAATGGTTCGTATCAACCACTGCGACCACAGGAATACCGAGCTTACTCGCTTCTGCTAACGCAATTTTGTGGTAACCCGCATCGATCACAAAAATAACATCTGGAATACCATGCATCTCTTGCACGCCGCCAATTGCCTTTTCTAATTTGAGCATTTTGCGCTCAAACATCAACGCATCTTTTTTGCTCATGCGATCAAGCTCGCCGGCTGCAGCAGTGGCTTGCATTTCTTTTAGCTTATCTACGGATTTCTTGAGCGTGCGATAGTTAGTCAGCGTGCCGCCTAGCCAACGGGTATTCACATAAGGCATGCCTGCTCGAGTGGCTTCTTCAGCAATAATATCGCGTGCTTGGCGTTTAGTACCGACAAACAAAATAGTGCCGCGCTGTGCTGCCATTTGGCGTACATATTTCAGCGCCTCCTTAAACATCGGCACTGTTTTTTCAAGATTGATAATGTGGATCTTGTTGTGCTGAGTGGCTAGATAAGGAGCCATTTTGGGGTTACCAAAGCGTGTTTGGTGCCCTAAGTGCACAGTATCTTTTAAGAGATCGTAAATCTTAATATTAAATAATTCTTCAGACATGGAAAGACTCCAAAGGGTTAAGCCTAAAATCAGCCGCGACATCTGTTTAGAGCCTGTTTGAGCTCTCCCTGGCGCCCTTGCGCCGCCTTGCCGTACGTCTTGTACTGTCTGCGGCGGCGCAAGACCACCAGGAAGACTAAACAGGTTCCTAAGTTATTTAGGTGCTAAAGAACCTTTACAGACACCCTTAATGCGCTGATTCGTATCGTTTTCATTCACTTCATAGCCGCTTAAGGCTATCTCAATACCCACTAAAATTAGGTATTGAGGCGCGGATTATAGCATTGACGTTGAAAGGAGCGATGAATAAATCGCAGGCAAGAACAGACAGCCTACCTCTTCAGTCAGAGAGAGTCTTCTAAATAGGAAAGCATAGGCGGCTAAATAAAAAAGAAAACGAACAATGCGATAATGCGCCACTTAATATATTAGTTCCGCTTTTACCTACCATGGCTATTACTATCAAAAACGAACAGGATATTGCACAAATGAGAATCGCTGGCCGTCTCGCCAGCGAAGTGCTTGATTACATTACGCCGTTTGTCACTGCAGGCATTACCACAGGCGAATTAGATCATTTGTGTCATATGTATATGCTCAATGAGCAGCAAACTATTCCTGCTCCGCTCAACTATCAGCCCCCAGGCTATCCCCCCTATCCCAAGGCAACTTGTATTTCAGTCAATGACGTGATTTGCCACGGTATACCGGGCGAGAAAGCCTTGAAAAACGGCGATATTCTGAACATCGATGTAACCGTTATCAAAAACGGTTATTACGGCGATACGAGTCGTATGTTTATTGTCGGAGAAGGTTCAATTCTCGCTAAACGATTGGTGCAAACGACTTATGAATGCATGTGGTTAGGCATTCATCAAATACGTCCCGGTGCTCGTTTAGGTGATATTGGATACGCGATTCAGCAACATGCACATGCGCAAGGCTATAGCGTTGTACGTGAATATTGCGGACACGGGATTGGGAAGGTGTTTCATGAAGAGCCGCAAATCTTGCATTATGGCCGCCCTGGCATTGGCATCGAAATTAAAGCGGGCATGATTTTTACCGTTGAACCCATGATCAATGCGGGTCGACGTGAAATTCGCACGATGCCTGATCAATGGACCGTTAAAACCCAAGACCGCAGCCTTTCCGCGCAATGGGAGCACACTGTGTTAGTGACTGAGTCGGGCTACGAAGTACTCACCATCTCCACCAACTCTCCAGCTCCCCTATAAAAGCAGCTAGTCACAATCACGTAGCTAGGCACTGACTTAAACTCCTTTTTGAGTTTGCTCGCGATCTGTAAGGGCCTGTTCATCATCTCTCGAAGAAGAAATAGGCGGAAGTCAGGAGGCATCCATGTTGGGGGTGACGACGGAACCCTAACCTGGGCCTTTATCTCCTCTATTCCGCCTTTTTTAAAGATGATGAACAGATTCTAAAAGCTCACGCATACCTTGCTCATCCAACACAGACACACCTAATTGTTCAGCCTTAGCTAACTTACTACCGGGATCTGCGCCAGCTATCAAATAAGAGGTTTTTGCAGAAACAGAACCTGCCACTTTAGCGCCTGCCGACTCAAGCATTTCCTTCGCTTGCTCGCGGCTAAAATTGGGTAAAGTTCCACTCAATACCACGGTAACGCCTGTTAGCGGTTTAGCAGCCTGTTTGTCTATCCCTGGACCTTCTGACCAAGTTACACCAACTGCGCGCAATTGTTCGATAACCTGACGATTATGCGGCTCAGCAAAAAACTGTACGAGTGCTGCTGCCACCGTCGGCCCAACATCAGCAACCTCAAGAAATTCGTCGCTCGTCGCTTGCATCACCCGCGCAAGCGAGCCGAAATATTGAGCTAAGGTTTTGGCTGTTGCCTCACCGATATGACGAATGCCCAACGCATAAATAAAACGTGCCAACGTCGTATGTTTTGCATGCTCCAGAGAGTCCAGTAAATTTTGCGCTGATTTTTGAGCGAAACGATCTAATGCTGTTAGCGTTGCCAGGTCTAATTTAAATAGGTCTGCTGGCGTATGTACCAGCTCTTGTTCTACTAACTGATCAATGGTTTGAGTACCAAGCTTATCGATGTTCAACGCACGCCGTTGTGCAAAATGCCACAGCGCTTGCTTGCGTTGCGCGAAGCAAACGAGACCGCCTACACAACGTGCTACGGCTTCGTCGGGTAAACGTTGAATCACTGAGCCGCATACCGGGCATTCAGGGGGCATCTGGAAAGCGCGCGCATCAGCAGGTCGCCGTTCTTTGATTGCGCCAACTACCTCAGGAATGACATCGCCTGCGCGCCGCACAATAACTGTATCGCCAATTAAAATATCTTTGCGCCGGATTTCATCTTCGTTATGCAAAGTGGCGTTACTAACTCTCACTCCGCCGACCAATACGGGCGCTAACCGCGCAACTGGTGTGATAGCGCCAGTACGTCCCACATTCACTTCTATATCGAGCAAGGTGGTAAGCGCTTCTTGTGGCGCAAATTTATGCGCCAGTGCAAAGCGCGGCGCGCGTGACACAAACCCAAGTGCGTCTTGTTCTGCACGCTGATTCACCTTGTAAACCACACCATCTATTTCATAAGGCAAACTCTCGCGGCGCGTTCCAATTGACTGAAAAAAATCTAACAAGCCAGACGCACCACTCACCACTGCGCGCTCACGACAGACAGGTAGCCCTAATTGCAGGTACCAATCAAGCAAGGCTGAATGCGTGGCAGGCATGCTAACGCCTTCTAACACCCCCACCCCATAAGCAAAGAAGACCAAATGGCGTTGTGCAGTAATTTTTGAATCAAATTGGCGCAAACTGCCAGCTGCTGCATTACGTGGGTTCGCAAATTCGCGTTGCCCAGCTTCACGCTGGCGTTCATTAAGGGCTGCGAAGTCGCGCTTAAACATCAGTACTTCGCCTCGAATATCAATCAATTGAGGGATATCGTTGCCTTTTAAACGCAAAGGAATCGAGCGCATCGTGCGTATATTTTCCGTCACATCTTCACCCGTCGTGCCATCACCGCGGGTCGCTGCCTGCGTCAATACGCCATCGATATAACGCAATGAAATAGCTAATCCGTCGAACTTTAATTCACACGCATATTCAATATCAGTGTGACCCAGCAGTGCCGCGCAGCGCTTATCAAATGCTTCGATCTCTGCGTCGGTAAAACCATTTTGTAAAGACAACATCGGCACTGTATGCGTGACAGGCTCGAATCCCTCAGCCACTTTGCCGCTCACACGACGCGTCGGAGAATCGGGGGTACTCAATGCCGGATGGTCAGCCTCAATTTGCTGCAACTCAGCAAATAACTTGTCGTACTCGGCATCCGGCACCTCTGGGGCATCCAGCACGTAATAAGCGTAATCATGCCGGGCAATTTCTGTGCGTAACCAGCTGGCACGCTCCGCTAATTTAGCTAGATCCGTTTCCGGAGGAAGGTTAAACATAAAAATATAAGGGAGGGAATTCAATCTACGCGCATTATCGCAGGCAAACACGCCTTGCAGTTAGAGGAAATAACTCTGTCGGAAAGCTCTGAATCGTAAAAATTTAGGCGTAAAACCTCCCAATTCTTATCTTATCCATGCCTCGCACGTTCTCGCCTTTGCCATTCTTTATTTTGCCGTTTTTTCTCTTGATCTCGTTTTAACCAATACGCTCGTTCCTGCGCCTGCTTTTGCTGTTGTTTATCCCAGTATTCTTTATTCGCGCGATCGCTTTCCCAATTTTTGCGTTCTTGATCTTGTTTCTCTAACGCTTTTTTCTGCTCTTCTTTTGGCTCCCCACACCACTTATCACCCCAATAGCGACGGCCACTGCCACTCACGCTCTGGTATGGGCACATTTCATCTTCTGACAATTTGTTAGATTGCTTCGCTTGCGCGTTGGTCTCAGCTGCCGCATGGTTCACCGATAGGCACGTTATGCCCAAGCTAACGATTAAAGAGAGGGAGACGAGTAATTTCATATTCTTATTCTTATTTTTAGAATTTGTTTAGTGTACTTCTGGAGGTGCTGCGCCTTTGCTGGGCGTACAACTCCGTATTTATGAACAGCTGCGTTTTTACAAATCGATTACACGAGGTGACAGTAAAAACAACTGATCCCGATGCGCTTGGCTTTTATTTTTGTAGCGAAACATTGCGCCTAGTAGTGGAATCTTCGAGAGCACCGGCACACCTGAGTTGTTATTGGTCGTTTCGCTCTTACGATAACCCGCTATGAGCAAACTCTGGCCTTGTGTAACAAATGCTTGCGTTTTGATTTGGCTGGTTGTGACCATCGGAATATCTTGGACGGTTTGCGTTTTGGAGAATTGCCCATCTTCAATATTCACTTCAAGCTTAATTTGCGTCTGGTTATTCTCTTCCACAACCATCGGTAATACACGCAGCGATACGCCAGTCGAAATCGTGTAGAGATTACCCGCTGTATAGCCTCTCACTTGAACAAACATCTGCTGCCGATTGTCCATCACCGCTTCGATATTATCGAGTGTCGTTACTTTAGGACTGGCTTCGATTTTGGCCTGATTACTTTGCTCAAGCGCATTAATCCGAGCCATTAAATATCGGCCAGCATCGCCCAACACCGTGGTTAACGCACCACCCGCAGGTGTTAGATTGACGCTCTTTTGGTCAGAACCAGGCGGGCCGACTGGCCGCGAGCCGAATTGTGGGTCAAGCGCGCCATCAAAGGTCATTTGCTGCCGCTCACCATTACCTAACTGAAAATCAGCGCGTTTACTATGTAAGCGCCAATCGATACCTAATTGCTGCAAAGCGCCATCGTCTATCTGAATAATCGTCGCTTGAATTTCAATGAGCCTTGGCTTCACATCAAGTGTTTCAATCAACGGACGATATTGCTCCATGCGCGCTGGCACATCCCGAATCAAAATAGAGTTAGTACGCGCATCCGCTTGAATCACAGGCAAGACTGAATCGGCCAAGCCGTTTCCACCTGTTCGGCTTCTCGATGCGGTTAATCCATCCATACCAGCAGTCGCGCCACCTCCACCACCTGGCAACGTGGGCGCACCTGGAAATAGCTGATTAAGCTGTTCACCGAGCGGTATATTGCCAAGCGCTGTGTCGCCGCCAAAATTCTGCGGTAGCGGCGGCAATACTGTGTTGTTGCCCCCCATAGGTGGCAATACAGGTCCCGGGCCAGTTGTTGCTCCATCAATATCTGCTACAGGAGATACTCTTCTTACATTAGATGAATACAAATTAGAGGCACTACCCAAGCCTTTGGTTTTACCAAACAAACTATCCAGCACACTCGCTACACCCGGCACGCGCACCACTTTGCCGCCAATGTCGACATCACGGTCAGCAGCCCATGCATGACGCAGTTTAAAGATGCGGATTTGCGTGCCAAGCACTTGGCTAGCGTTATGATCCATCCCTTGCGCGATATTAGAAACTAGCTGAAGGTAATAAGGTGGGCCACTCACCACAGCGGTATGTTGCACATCGTCAAAAACAATTGGGTAACGTGTATCGGAAAGACCAAGACGGTCGAGCGTCATGCGCAATTCATCCATGCTCGCATAATTTAAACGCAACACGATGCTTTTTATATCGCTCGCAGCAGAGATGCTCAGCAATGCGCCATCGTAATACCAAACAAAGCCAAATGAAGAGGCCAACGTATTTAAAAAAGCTTGCGGCGCCATATCAAACTTGCCGCTCACCATACCGTCTACAGTGGGTGCCACTGAAGCTGCAATACCTTGGCTAGCCGTAAAATCGCGCAATACATCCTTAAGCGGCTTGCTTTCAACTGAATAATGGATACGGTTATTTTTCCAGTGAATCGGCGCAGCGTTGGCAACCGGCGTAACAGAGATAAGTAGAATCAATAACGCGATGAGGTACTTTATTTTTATTTTCATGTGACCATCAACAAGACAAAGAACCTCTGCATCGAAGAACCTGTTTAGCAGAGGTTAAGCAATCTGTATACGATGCTTAAGCTGCTCGATGGTATTGAACATCTAAGCGCGAACCTTCAATAACTTTACATCGCTTTCTCAACAATCCTCATTTTTATGGCGCTGCTACAAAACCCCAAGAGCAAAACATGCCTTTGCTGCTGGTTCATTAGTACCCGCTAATATAAAGAAGAGAAGCCTCAGTTAATCGTCCAGCCGACCTTGGGCTTTTGCAGGAGTTTTATATCTTGCGCACCCTCAACATTCCACTAATTTTTCATATCAATCAATGGTGGTTTGAGCTGCCAGGTTGTATTTTCGGAAGCATGTCTTGAAACTGCGCTGCAATCTCTTGCAGTGAAAGTTGTTGCTTGACTTGTTCGACAAAAGCACCAATAAAAAGCGCTAACAATAAGATTGTCATCGCACCTTTAACCGGCATGCTAAGGCTGATTGTGTCTAACCTTTCAGCACCTTTAGATAAGAACCCGAAAGCTAAGTCAATTAACACTAAGATCAGCACCATAGGCGCGGCTATTTTGGCAATCATATGCATTAGCGTATCAGTTTGGCGTAGTACAAATGACTCGAGAATCTGCCGCGGCACAGGTTCAATGCTCATTAACGGCCACCATTGAAAAGATTGGTATAAAGCCCCCAGTAAAAACATCATGCCACCTAAGGCCCAAAAAGCCGTTATCGCAAACTGTCCGAGCAATGCAGCCGTTGGCGTGCTGATGTCTGAGCGCATGGGGTTACTGATCTGGATATTGTTGAATCCAGTTAAGTCATCAATGAAAACGCCCACGCCTTCCGCCACCCAAAAAACAGTTGAAGCAGCAAAGCCTAAAATCGTTCCAAGCAATGCCTCTTTGCCGGCTATTAAGCATAAAGTCAGCGCTGATAAATGTTCGATGCTGATAGGTTGTCCATAGGCAACAAAGGTGCTTAGCAGCATCGCAATGCCGTTACGCACCGTGCCTTGCAAAACTTGATCGCTCGCGACTGGAATAATCATTAAAACCATCAAGATGCGGATACTGCATAGTCCGATCGTGATCACAATCCGCACAAAGATTTCATGCAAATTGCCTAACGCAAATATATTGTCCATGTTTAATTTTTTATTTTTCTTAATTTGTTCTTGCTGAGTTTTTCTTCAATCGGCGCAGTGCGATGAGCGCCTCTGCAGCCTCTTCTTCCATCTCATTTTCTTTTACCTTAGCAACACGGTTTTGCCATTTGGCTAATAGTTTTTGATAGGACTCGATTTGCGCTTTATTTTTAGCAATTTCATGTTGAATCTGATGAATTTCATCGTCTTTTTTTCTCACTGTTTGTTGTAGCTTAGATAGCTCTGTTTCAAGCTTCGAGCATCGCTCGCCAAGCACCTGCCGGTACTGTCTTTCTGCTTCAAAATCCGCAGCTTTTACCGCTGTTTGCCCGTCCATCAGCACGTCAAGTTGAGCATCCCGTTCAGCTTGCTGTTCCACTTGCTGAGCAATCTCGGCACGCTTAGCCTCTTCAACTTCTTCTAATTCTTTACGTTGTTTACGCTGAGCCGCGAGCAAAGTGTCTAGCTGCTTAGCCTTCCGTTCACGGCTGTTTAATAAAATTTCAAACGTTTGGCTTTGACGATCTGGCATAAGTTTTCATAAAAATCTACTTAAGCTTCGGCTAATTCTTCCAATGCTTGCACAGTCAAATTAGGGTCAGTTAATTCGTCTGTACGTTGTCCAAGCAATGCATTGATTTGATCGATTTTTACAATTGCCTCATCCGCGATTGGGTCGCTTCCCTGCTGATATTCGCCGAGCTGCAATAATGTTTCTACCTCACGATATTTCGCCATTAAACGTCGGATATGCGCCGCCGCATCATTGTGCTCGCGTGGGACGACTTGGTGCATGACACGGGATAAGCTGTCTAGCACATCAATCGCTGGGTAGCGATTGCGCGCCGCAATCTCTCGTGACAGCGTGATATGCCCATCCAAGATACTGCGCACTTCTTCTGCAACGGGGTCGCTTCCACCCTCGCCGTCTTCCATCAACACGGTATAAAGCGCAGTAATTGAACCATTGCTCGACATACCGCTACGCTCTAACAGGCGCGGCAATTCGGCAAATAACGAAGGTGGATAGCCACGCCGCGTAGGAGGCTCACCCGCAGCCAAACCGATTTCACGCTGTGCGCGCGCAAAACGGGTGAGCGAGTCCATCATCAGCAATACGCGCAAACCTTGATCACGGAAATACTCGGCGATCGTTGTCGCTGTATGCCCTGCTTTCGCCCGCTCAATCGATGAACGATCAGATGTCGCGCACACAACAACGGAGCGCTGCAATGTTTGTTTACCAAGGTTTTGTTCAATAAACTCACGCACCTCTCGGCCACGCTCGCCAATTAATGCGATTACATTAATGTCACAAGCCGAGCCGCGAGCAAACATCCCCATTAATGTGCTTTTCCCCACACCCGCTGGCGCAAAAATCCCCATACGTTGACCTTCAGCCAACGTGGTTAATGCATCTACTGCGCGTACTCCCGTATAAAAAGGCTCCTCTATTAAGCGGCGACTCATAGGATCAGGTGGATCAGCATGGATTGGCCGCAAAATTTCGTAATCAAGTGGGCCACGCTGATCAATTGGCTCCCCCATCGCATCAATCACACGCCCAAGTAATTGAGGGCCGACCTTCACTGACAGGGGCCTGCCCAAACTCATGACACGGGTGGCTCGTGATAAATGAGTTAGCCCGCCGAAAGGTGAAAGGATCGCGACATTCTGCGCAAAACCTACGACCTCAGCGTATTGCCGTTTCTCTCCTTCAGCGTCATACAACTCACATAGCTCACCAAGCTTCGCATCAATACCCGTCGCTCGCAGCAAAGTTCCCGTGACTTCAATCAGCTTGCCCGCTTGCTGCACAGCAGGACGCAGTTTTAATTCACGTTCAATTGTGGCTGCGAGGCTGTGGAAGTCGCGGGGTTGATTCATCCTTGATCCTTTTTAAGCATTTTCTTTAACGTCTATTTCAGCGGCTTTTGACGCAGATTTTGTTTTGCGCTTAGATTTGGGTTTTTCTTCAGCATTTAGGTTCAGCTTCGCTCGGGCTGTGCCTGATTTTGATTTGGTTGTGGATTTGGATTTGCTTGTTGTTTTGGTTGCGGATTCCGACTTTGTCGTCTTTCTTGTTTTTGCTTTCGTGACAGTTGCTAATGTCTCATCCTCTATTTCAAATTTATCAGCCTCACTGGGCGTGCTCTGCTCTTTATCACTTGTTTTTTCGCTCATCTCTTTAGCTAGCGCTCGCTCGAGTGCAGCGCGCATCGCCTGAATTTGAGTGTGCAAACTAGCATCAACAATGCCGAACTCTGATTCACAAATACAGCTGCCAGCTGGTAGATCTTTATCAGCATGCACAATAATTTTTATCGGTTGGCCGCGTCGTCCCCATTCGTTAGCGAACTCATCGAATACCTGTTGTGCTTTTGCAAAATCATTACGATTGACTGAAACAGTCAGAAACGAAGCGCCTTCTGCTATCTGATCTAGGCTTGATAGCGCGCGTAAGAACAGCGCCTTGCTGTCTTCCACCTGCACGATTTGCTCAACAGCCGATGCGATTAACTCAGCCAAACGCTCCCGCATCCGTTTTTGAATCGCACGGTAATCAGCAAACGCCCCAAGCGTGCGCTCATACCATTCTTGCAACGCGAGCTGGCGACCTTGCTCTTCTCCTTCTTTTAACGCGCGCGCATAAATTTGCTGCGCTTCTTCTTGCATTTGTTCTTGCGCTGCAGCACGCTCTTCATCGAGCCCGCGACGGGCTTTATCAAGCATCGCAAAACCTTCATCTAACGAAGTGAGTTTTGCGCAATCCTCACGACGTATAACATTTCCGTCGATGCCAACTCCCGATAGATCGTTATCAACAAACTTAGGTGCGCGTAGCCAGATCAACATAAACCCTCCAACAAAGCGAGCACCGCGACGCCTCCTTGCGGATCGAAATGCTCGACAACCTGACCATCATGACCAATCGTTCCTTTAATCCACGGCAAAGGCGCATGCTCTCGCGTAAAGTGCAAACGTAAATGGATGAACGGACCTTCTGCATCCCATAAACCGTCGCGTTCAAGCAAACACAATCCTTCCCACTCCAATGCTTTTGTATTGAGTTGATTGAGCTTTGGCATATCAAATAGACGCGCTAACAAATCCAGTTGAGGGGTACCCTGGAGCTTCATTAATTGATCGATCACTGAGCTTTCTAACCATTTATACAAAACCATACGGCTTGCTCGATCGATACAAAGTCTTAATTCGCTACGGCGAAACGCTAAAGCGCGCATACGTAAAAAACGCAGCGCTTCATTCATAGGCAACGCGCCGATTTTGCCTTTCACCCCTGCAAATGTAGCCAGCTTTGGTAAAGCATTTATCTTGGTTGAACGTGCTTTTGCTAATAACGCTTGCGCACAATTTAATCTGAGGCTTTGGGTACGCCGCGGCACAAGTTCTTCTAACCCATTCTTTTCGCCTTCCACTTCGTTGGTCTTCTCTGTGATATCAACGCTAGATGCCACGCCCGGTAAGTCATTGGAGGAAAGCGTTAATGAATTGCCTGAAAACGTAGTTGGATATAACACACGCAGAATGTCCTCTCTTTGCACGCCCAACCTGCCCCACCAAGACACATCTGCGTACCGCGGCAACTGCGCAAGATTCTGCTCATACGATGCCAGCCGTGCTGCATAAATCTGAGCGTCATTAGGCTCATGCATAATGACGTTTTCGTTTAAATCAACAGTGTCTAGTGGGATCTGCATATTCATATCAAAAGCGCACTGTTAAGCCGAAACAGCTGGCTTATCTTTATCTGTATTTTTATTTAAACGCTTAAATAGTCGACCAAATAACGGAATCACGTAACGCGCTGCTAATTGGCGCACACGGCTCTCTTCCGTGCTGATACGCCACCATAGATATAAGCCACCCCCAGTCACTAGGAGTACACCTAAAATAGCGGCAAGCACGATGTGCCAAGTTGCATTCTTTCTTTTCGGCACTACTGGACTTGCTGCCTCACCTGCGACCGTTGTCACACTAACCTGTTCATACGTTAAACCTTCCACACTGTGCGCAACCAAGTTTTTAATTTGTGAAATGAGTGAAGCGACGTTTGCATCAGGACGATATTTAATAAAAATAGACGCAGAAGAAGGCTGTATGCGTTGTGCTAGCGGATCGTTATTAGGCAATACAATATGCACACGTGCGGTAATGACCCCATCAATTTCTGAAAGTGTGCGTGAAAGCTCTTGTGACACGCCGTAGATAAAGCGCACTCGCTCTTGAGTCGGGGTAGAAACTAACCCCTCCTTTTTAAAAATCTCGCCTAAATCAGAAAATTTTTCTTTTGGTAAACCGTTCGCACGCAAAACTTCCATCGCGGCTGCAACTTGATTGTCGTCAGCCACTAAAACCCAAGTCTTACCACTATCTGGCGTCGATTTTTCTGCATCAATTCCTGCTTGCAGTAATACCGTCATCATTTGATTCGCATCTTGCTCAGACAGATTTCGATATAACTCTTCCTGGCAAGCGCTTAATAAAATCGAAGCCGATAGTGCTGCGATTAGTACGCAAGCACGATATTTTTTAGAGTAAAGCGAGGAGCGCATGGTTGTTAGTTTCTCATTAAAGTTTCGCCTGCTTTTTCGGTGCCTTTCCCAAGACCCGATAGGGTGACGAGCTGAAAGCCAGTGGTCGCTAATTTGCCACTAAGCTCCATCGTCTTTTCTGCTTTTTCCTCAATTGTTAGGCCTGTTTTTGTTATCTCATTCTTAAGATTTTCTGTTTCTTTAAGATTCGCATAGAGCTGGCTATCGGCAGTTTCGATAATTTCACTCATCAGTGAGGTATTGCTCTCTCCTCCTTCAGGCGCGACAGGCTTATTTAAACCTGTCTGCTCACTATTTTCGATGGCTTGAAATCTTATTTCCTGCTGCGCTTCCTGCGCTTGTACCTTGGTGATCGAAGCGAAAGGATCATGCGATGAATCCGTAGACATTGGTGCATTAGCAATTGGCTGTACCGTCTGTTCACCATTTTGCATAGCTGTCAATTCCTCGGTGACCGGCTTTTTCTGTTCTTCCATTTTTTTTGTGAACGAGTCGAGAATCTCAGGTGATGCAACAGTATCAGCAGGCACTTGCGTGTTAGAAATTAACTCTGCAGTCATTGGATCCATATTGATCTCCTTACACTTTGAAACCTGTTTAAGATTTTCCTGGTGCCCTTGCGCCGCATTGCCGCACTTATTTAGTACTGTCTGCAGCGGCGTAAGACCTCTAGAAACACCTTAAACAGGTTTTACCGAAGTGCTACCTAATCCCTCAATAGACGGTAAATGAACGGGGGGCAGCTTCATGCACCTGGTGCTGATTGGTACCCGTTCTTGGATGACAAAACCGAAACCAGATCTTCTTCGGACAAATTGCCTTTTTTAAGTTCGTCATAGTGTTTAATCGCTTGAATCAGCTGCACGGTTTCCTCAGACTGATCTTTGGCTAACACCTCATCGGCAAGCCCATGCCACAAAGCATCACCTTTCATAAATAGGCAGTAGGCAAGCATGGCTTTGGCATAAGTAAAGTCACGTTTCTCAAGCACTTGCCGCAGCGACGCAATGGCTTCTTCGTATAAACCACGCTTCATTTTGATTAAGCCATCAAAGGTTTCGAGTTCGATGTTTTGGGGCCGCAAAATATGTAACACTGCATATAAAGACTCCATATCTGTCGCTTCTGGCCCAAGCTTTGGGTGATAACTGGCCAGTGCGTAACTCAGCAAATCCATCAAACCCGATATCACTTCATCAGCACAATTTAAATAATTCATCCACTCTCCTCGCACGACTTCTTAGAACCTGTTTACAAATTGTCTAAAAGGTCGTCAGCCGGGGGAGGACGGAGCGCAGCAACCGGAGTGTACGTGGGTGTACATGAGGATTGCGAGCACCGCCCGACCCTGGATCACGGCCTTTTAGGCAATTTGTAGACAGGTTCTTAGCGCCTTTTCATGTTGCCCCAAAGACAGCTATATAGATGGAGGATAAGCTTCTGGTATGTATTTGCTGTTGCAGAACCGAAATGATGCGATATCAAACGAAATAAGCTTCGCTCGCTAACCCTAAAACATAATCAACCTCAACCCTCTCTTTAGTCCACGCTTTCGTTCCGGCAAGCATCTTTTCGCCTTGGCTCTCAAAGCCTCTAAAGGTCATCGCTATGATGCTCAATACGCACCACAACCGCAGCCAGCCAGAGCACCTCTTCAAAAGGGTAGCTCAGACGAATAAAAAAACTCGGATCGAACCTGTTTATGGTTCTCTTGGCCACCTTGGACCAAGGCAGACAATTAAGACATACAGCAAGGCGGCACTCCAGCGAGCCTAAGCAGGTTCTAAAAAACGCAGCACAGGCATGAATGAGCGAAGAAAAAAACCAAGCACCGACTGAGAAGCGCCTAAGGGATGCGCGTGAAAAAGGGGAAGTGGCAAAAAGCCTAGATTTGACGGGTGCCGTGAGTCTCTTTGGCACAGTTATTTTGATGTTGATCGCGCAGAGCTTATTACAGAATCACTTCATCACGCTTGTACGCACGGTACTTGATTTTGTGCCGGGAAAACATGAGCCAGTCGAACTACTCAACGTGATACAAAAAATTGGCTTGATCGCGTTTATGTTGATGTTTTTGTTTGCCGCTGTCTCTTGCTTCTCAGCTATCGCTGCATTGCTACCGCAAGTGGGCTTCACCGCGACCATGACACCGGTCACACCTAACTTTGATGCCTGTAATCCAGCCACCGGCTTTCAGCGGATTTTTTCGATTAAATCACTAGCAGAACTCGTGCGCTCACTCATTAAAACCGCCTTGATTGGTATCGTGATGACCAAAACCATCATGTTGCTTTTACCGATGGTGACGCAAGCGATGGCACAACCATTCATCGTGATTCTGCAAGTTTCATGGTCTGTATTAATCAAGCTGTTGCTTATTGCTACTGTGTTGTTTTGCCTAATTGGCGTAGCAGATTACGCGTTTCAACGTTGGCTCTTTATGCGCCAACATCGAATGAGCGAGACGGAGATTAAGCAAGAATATAAAGAAATGGAGGGAGACCCACATATTAAATCCGAGCGCAAAAAATTAGCGCGTGAGATCGCGTTCTCCCCCAGTCTGAAAAAGGCGATTGCATCAGCCAGTGTGATGGTCACCAATCCAACTCACTATGCAGTGGCTATACGTTATGACGAAAAAGAAGAAAGACTCCCGTATGTGGTCGCGAAAGGTTGCGATAAAACTGCCGCTAAGATGCGCCGCATTGCGCGTAAAGCAGGTGTCCCGATCGTGGCTAATCCAAAGGTGACACGCACTCTCTATCCGATTCGTGAGCAAGAAGCGATTCCTGCAGAACTGTTTGAGATTGTCGCAGTCATCTTAACTTGGATTAGTGAGGTCGGTATCAAGAGCCGGGCAAACGAGCATGTTTAAAAATTTAAAGCTCCCAGCAAGCGGAGAAATCGGTATTGCCGTATTAGTTATCGCGATTATTTCGCTGATGATTTTGCCGCTACCGCCAGCGCTGATTGATGGTTTGATTGCGATTAATTTGGCGATTAGCATCACCCTTTTGATGGTAACGATGTATATCCCGAATATCGTTGCGTTATCGTCTTTCCCTTCTTTATTGCTATTCACCACACTATTTCGTTTATCGCTAAATATTTCTTCGACCAAAGCGATTCTTTTACATGCGCATGCTGGCCATATTATTCAAAGCTTTGGTGAACTAGTCGTAGGTGGGAATTTAGTGGTTGGCCTCGTCGTTTTCATCATCATCACGACTGTGCAATTTATTGTGATCGCTAAAGGTTCTGAGCGAGTTGCTGAAGTCGGTGCCCGTTTTACGCTAGATGCGATGCCAGGCAAACAAATGAGTATCGATGCTGACTTGCGTGCCAATGCGATTGATGCTGAAGAGGCCCGCAAACGACGCGCAGCATTAGCGATGGAGAGCAAATTGCACGGCGGGATGGATGGTGCAATGAAATTTGTTAAAGGGGATGCGATTGCAGGTTTAATCATTACTGTGATTAACATCCTTGCGGGTATTGCAGTAGGTGTGATGTACCACAATATGGCGATGGGAGAGGCGGCTAATCTCTTTTCTGTGCTGTCGATTGGAGATGCGATGGTCTCGCAAATTCCATCGCTTTTAATCTCTGTTGCGGCTGGCGTATTGATTACGAGAGTGGCTGATGAGCTTGGCCAACCAGCTGATTCATTAGGCGAAGAGATCGGTTATCAACTGTCTAAAAATTCGCGTGCGCTTTACCTCACAAGCTTCTTATTACTCGGCTTTGCTCTAGTACCAGGCTTTCCGTGGGTACTTTTTGTGATACTCGCAGCTGGACTTGCGTATGTGGGCTATCGTTTAAATAAACGCTCACCTCAACGACACAATAAAGGTGCACATCAGGCAGTGCCAGCATTACAACGAGCAGGCGCCAAAACCGCTTCTCCTTCTATCTTACCCAGCGCCCCGCCCTTTACTTGTGCTGTTGGCGTGCGTTTAGCGCCGGACATTGCTGAGCGTCTAAAAGCCGAAAAACTTAACGAAGCCTTTGAAATTGAGCGTGGCCAATTACAGGAAGATTTAGGGTTGCCTTTTCCAGGCATCACTATGTGGCAAGCGAGTACTTTACCCAAAGAGCAATATGAAATTCTGCTGCATGACGTGCCACATGCCAAAAGTGCTCTGCCAGACAACAAAGTGATGGTGCCTGAGGCTGAGCATGACGAAGCTAAGCGTGAGCAATGCGAAGCAATTGAAAATGCAGGCGGCTCGGAAATCAGTTATTGGCTACCTAAAAAAGACGCTAGTTCAAATTTAATTGTTTGGCAGGCCGAACAAGTTATCGCCCATCATGTCAGTGCATTATTGAAAAAGCATGCAAGCCTTTTTGTCGGGATTCAAGAAACGCAGTGGATCCTTGACCAACTCAACGCAGAATATCCTGGCGTTGTCACTGAAGTGCAGAAAGTTTTACCGCTGCAGCGGATTGCTGAAGTATTACGGCGCTTGCTTGAAGAACAAGTACCGATTCGCAATATTCATAGCATTATGGAGAGCCTAATTCAGTGGGGCCCAAAAGAAAAAGACTTGCTATTACTCACTGAATATGTACGCGGTGATATGTCACGCTTTATTGCGTATCGGGCAGCCAAAGGGGCTAAACAATTATCCGCGATATTATTTGATCTTGAAGTCGAGCAGTATTTCAGGCAATCAATTCGTCAAACGCCAACCGGTAACTATCTAGCGCTACCGCCAGAACAGATCAGCGCTTTAATCACAAGAATTAACAACATAGCCCATAGCACTGAGCGCGATAGAGTGGCGATTGTGACCTCAATGGATATTCGTCGTTATGTGCGGCGCATGATCGAGGCCAAGTTAAGTTGGCTCCCTGTCTATTCTTACCAGGAGCTTGGCGAACATGTCGAATTACAGCCTCTTGGGCGTATTACGTTATGAGTCGCGACCATGATTTTTTCCGCATACGTGTGCTATCGGACGTACTCGTCGCACAACAAAATATACAACTACGCAGTGAACTGACAAAATGGAATAACTGGCTGCAAAAAGCCAGCATGCAGCAAAACACCAGCGAGGATGAACAGAAAAAAAAGGATGAACAAGAAAAGCAAATAGATAAAAAGATTGAGCGCGAAAACGTAACGCACCAAGCAGCGCTCAAAGCGCAGGAATACTCATACGTTATCTTATTAACCCAGCAAAACAAGCAACAATTAACGGCACTTAGAAAGGAAGAAGAAAACGGCTTAAGAAATCATCCCTTCTCCTTCTGGTCGCAACGTATCAAACGTTATCGAGATTGGCTGGAAAATAAACCTAATCAGCATCCACAAACAGCAAAATCAAACGAAAAAGAAAGCGCCGAGAGCAGGCCAGCGAAGCAGGCTAAAACGACTCACTACAAAGCTACGGAAACGAATAAGCATGCTTCGATATTGCAGCAATACCAGCAATTGAGAAGAAAAACACTTAATGATGAAAATAAAGCCGAAAATAAAAAAGAAGATAAGCAGGAATTAAACCAACGCAAAGATGCAGGCCAAACACAGCGTCAATCTGACCAGAGCACTCAGCTAGGCAAAAAGCAACGTAGAGAACTCAATAAAACAGAGGCATTAACGGAACTAAAAGAGTCAAAGGAGTTAGCAACGACTAGCGAAAGTGATCAGGCTCTTTCGTCGCAGGAGAATGAAGAAGAATTAGCCGAATCAAAAGAAGCACCCGAGCAGCAAAACGTTCAGGTTCTATCAACGCAACAGGATACCGCTCAGCAAGCGACACATAGCGCTCTGTCAGCAGAAACAGGTCAATTATCTGGCGTCCAATCAAGGACGATTAGCCAACCTAAAAAGGTATCCGCTAGACCTGCTGCAAATGCAAAAGACGAGATCAATAACGAGCTGGAAGAAGAGAAAGCGGGAAATGACATAGCAAAATTGACCGAGCAAAATCAAGAAAATGCAAATGACTCGCATGCTCAATCTACACCGTATTCTCAAGAGCCTGTGTCGGCTCTTTCTAAGGTGTCTTCAATAGATAAGCTGACAGGCGAAGAGTTTTTATCGAGAACGCTTGCACAATTAATCGAAGCCGTCACTAAATTCAGCTGCAATCGTGCCGTTAATGCCCTTGGAGATTGGGAATTAACCATTGATCTTGACACGACACTTTTACCTTACACCACGTTGATCATGGGTATTTCGGATTCCGAACTTTTACTTCGTTTTACCAGCACCGACCCGGCGGCAAACATACTAATCTCTCGATATAGCAAAACACTGCACTATAAATTAACAAAGTATATGAAGCAGTACGATTATCCGAGAACGGTCAAGATAGAGTTGAATAGCGTTCTTCTGTAAAGCAACAGAGCTTGCTTATAACGATAAAAACATTTTGCCTTTTTCACAAAAGATTCACCGATAAAAATTCCATCGCGTTCGTTTGTGGGCGGCCTTTAGCAAAGCACAACCATGTCTTCCGTGACTACCGAGAACAATCAAAAAAATACGGTTCGCACGCTCAATGGCTTGCTTCCTACGTTAACCTCAAATACTGCGCGTCTTGCTCGCCTCGTAACAAGTCAGCGTTGCACACAACGACTCGCGGCTCAGGCACAAGTACACGATTTACAAATCGTACCCTCTGTCAATGCTTACTCCGTTTCGACAGGCTGTGCTTCGCTCAGCGTGCAGCATCCTTTAGGCCAGGTACAAGTATCGTTTGATTTAACCCCTTGGCCTATGCTGCAAATGCTCGCAGCGGATAGTGATGTCATGCAGGTAAGCGCTGATAGTGCATTAGAGGCCAGCGTACTAGAGATCTTCCTCTCCGAAGCAGCACAACGTTTACAAAACTTTGGCTTAGAGGCACTGAGCTTTCGCAACCTAAGCTGGCTTGCCCAAAATAAAAAAGCAGCGGGGGCACCTGAAGAATCCCTAACGCTGAGCGTCAAATTTGACGCAGACAAGAATGAACGATTCGTGCTCACGATCAACCAAATAGATAGCAGCCTACTCGATGCGTTAGAGGAATTGCTGACGCATGAGCCAGTTGCATCAAACCGGTCATTTTCCCAATTAAAAATACCCGGCCGCGCTTTACTCGGCATACAACGGCTTTCGATCGAAACGATCTACAGCTTGCGTGAAGGCGACATTCTGCTAAACGGTATCGCGCCGCATTACCGCACGTTGCTCAATACTCATACTGCACTCGATACCATCGAATTAATGTGGGGTACTCCTGACGCAAAAAGATTGCGCTGCACCGGCAAGCTCGAAGGCCAAATGATTGTAATAAAGGACACGCCCGTGATTAGTGAAGATATCGATAACGAAGAAACGACCGCCTCTACCGGCGATGAAGAAGAACTCAATGATTTGGCGCAGCTCGAAGTGCCTGTACGACTCGAAGTCGATACCATGATGCTACCGCTGGCTCAACTTTCTGCGCTTAACACAGGTTATGTCATTGAGCTGCCCATTCCCCTTTCTCAAGCTAACGTTCGTTTAACGATTCATGGGCAAGCGATTGGTTTCGGAGAACTAGTCGCTGTCGGCGAGCATTTAGCGGTGCGTATTAACAAAATGGCAGCTCTCGATGATTCAACTAACTGATGCCAATGGCTTACTGATCATTATTTTGACAATTGGCATTTTGCCTTTTGTCGCCATGGTAGTGTCCTCTTACGCAAAGATTGTTGTAGTGCTAAGCCTTCTACGTAACGCACTTGGCATTCAGCAGATACCGCCGAATATGGTGCTGAACGGAATCGCTGTACTCGTTTCATGCTACGTAATGGCCCCTATCGGTTTTGCTGCGATGCAGAACTTACAAAATCAAGTTCGCTCCCCACAAACAGGCGTCGCTGTTTTGCAAGGGTTCCAAGCAGCGCGCGAACCATTTCGTCAATTTCTGATTAAACATTCGCGTGATCAAGAAAAGTCTTTTTTTCTACGTTCGGCAACCGCGGTGTGGCCTACTGAAGCAGCTCGCCAGCTCAAACCTGATGATTTAATTGTGCTTGCTCCCGCTTTTACGTTAAGTGAATTGACCGACGCGTTCAAGATTGGTTTTTTGCTGTACCTTGTGTTTGCGTTGATCGATATCATCATCGCCAATGTGTTAATGGCAATGGGTTTGAACCAGGTTAACCCGGTGAATATTTCAATCCCTTTTAAATTGTTACTTTTTGTTGTGATGGATGGCTGGTCAACGTTAATTCATGGTTTGGTGCTGACTTATCGATAGCCCACTCCTCAAGCGAGACATCATGGAACTGGAAAACATTATTGAGATCACCACGCAAGGGTTACTCCTGTGCCTTTACTTATCGCTACCGACTATTGTGGTATCTGCGGGAGTCGGATTATTGGTGTCGTTTGTGCAAGCTGTCACCTCTTTGCAAGATCAAAGTATTTCGCATGGCGTTAAGTTAGTGGCCGTGATCATCACGTTGATTATTACTGCACCGTGGGCCGCGTCAGCGATGCTGGAGTTTGCTAACTCGACGATGGCTCTGTCATTTTCGTCATGAGCGGCTCATCTAAAAGCAGGCACCCCGGCTCTTTATGGAATGCAAACATCAACGCGCCACACGCTGCGCCGTTGACTCACCCGGGACAAGTTTTAACACAGGCACAAGCGGCCGTACTGTATAAGATGTGGAGCTTTGGGCCTGCGCAGCAAGCTAACACGCAGCAGCCTTCTTCTTTAATGCGAGCTAATCCTGGCAATCGCCGTCCTCTACTTAATTTACGACGTAAGCCAAACTTATTTAGACGCCGTCCCGGTGATGCAGCGCTGAATCTGGATGTCGACGAAGAACAAACAAACTACAGCACGCCACAAACTGAATATAGAACTGAGAAATCTGCCTCGACCAGCAGCTCTTTTCAGTCTAAACAAGAGCAGCAGAATTCAGGAGAGCATGCTGGTGATGAGCGCCGCCCTCTTGAAGTGGGTCCAGCTCGCTTGCAACTCGCCCTGACTAAACCGAGAACTATTTTCGCGCTATTTGTACCCAATGAGGATTTACCTAAATCTCAAAACGCTGCTGATGCACTTGCTCATTTCACCCAAGCTTTGTTGGAACTGAGGGATAAAGCTACGCATGGTCAATTCGGTTTAAAGTTGCGTCCTATCACACAAGAATTAATCCTTTGTTTATTGTCCAATCTACGCACTTACGGCACGCTGCGGCTGACTAAGTTAGATAGTGTTCGGCAATACCTGATTGAAGCAGTACAAAAGCACGAGAAAGATGGGCGAGGTCAGCAACAAGAGGAAAAAGAAGAAGAAAGAGAGGAAAAGAAAGAAAAACTAAATAAAAAACAAGCGGTGAGCAACTTGCCAGCCTCTGTCAAAAACTTAAATCTGCTAACACCACTTATCATCTTAGGCAGTCAACGGCCCTCCACCAGCGAACAACTCAAACTAGCGGGTGGCCGTGTCAAAGCACTTATTCGCACTGCGCTCAAATAGACCGTAAATCTAGTACATCCTGCATATCAAACAATCCACTGTCTTTGTTGGCAAGAAATTGCGCTGCGCGCAATGCGCCTTGCGCGTAGCTGATGCGGCTGGCCGATTTATGCGAGATTTCAATGCGCTCGCCTTCTGTTGCGAATAAAACCGTATGGTCTCCAACAATACTGCCGGCTCTTACTGTGGCAAAGCCAATGGTTGATGACTGGCGCTCGCCCGTGACACCTTGCCGTCCATATATCGCTACTTCGGCTAAATTAAGTCCACGTTGTTGGGCCACGATCTCGCCCATCTTTAATGCTGTACCGGATGGTGCATCGACTTTGTGTCGATGATGCGCTTCGATAATTTCAACATCGTAATTGGGTAATAAACGCGCTGCGATTTCTAATAATTTAAACGTAGTGTTCACGCCAATGCTCATATTTGGCGCGACGACCATCGCTAAGTTTGGGCTTGCCGCTGCTAATTCGGCTTTTTGCTCATCATTAAAGCCTGTGGTACCAATAACTAATTTCGTACCATATTCACGTGCCACTGCTAAATAGTCCATCGTCGCTTGCGCGCGCGTGAAATCAATTAAACAATCTGCACCTTTTAATACGGCATGAATATCATCGCTGACTAGTACGCCAGTTTGCTTGCCTAAGAAGGCGCCCACTTCTTGACCTAATAGTACGTGGCCCGCACGCGCAAGCGCCCCTGTGAGTTGCATCTGAGGATGATTGAGTACGGCTTCAATTAACATCCGGCCCATTCGTCCAGATGGGCCAGCAATCGCAATTTTTAGCATTTTCATAAAGGCAGGATACGTAATCAGTGGAACACGGCAACTCACATTACTGTGCTAGGGTGACTCAAGAAATTTTTATTTAAGCAGCAAACGCTCAACAACTTTACCGCCAATCAGATGCGAATCAATAATTTCATCAAGATCTGATTCATCCACATAGGTATACCAAACCCCTTCTGGGTATATCACCAGCACAGGTCCTTCTTCGCAACGATCAAGACAGCCAGCCTTATTAATACGAGCTTTACCAGGCCCCAGTAAACCTAAATCTTTCATGCGCTTTTTTACATATTCTTGCATGCGTTGCGCACCACAATTTGCGCAGCTTGGGCGGGTATTAGTTTCGCGTTGATTAGTGCAGAAAAAAACATGTTGTTGATAAAACATAGGTCCTCCAAAACCTGGACTCAGAAACTTGAGATTTAGTGTTTGATTGTAGCAAGCCAGTAGTTAGGCCAGCTTCACTACATTCGTTGACTTTGTATTAAACCGGCGCTTGGCAGCGAACATTCTTCCAGACATTCTCCTTTAACCTCTTGAAATTCTCTCAACTACCTCTATCTTATGAGAGTGCAAAACCATGTATCACTCAACGAAGAGAGGTTAAAAATGGCAAGTTTAGTCACTCATCCTTTAGCTGAAATATTTAATGAAGAGCTTTTAGCGCGTGAGCTATCTCCAAGCTTATTCGCTCCTTTTACGTTAGGCCTAATGCGTAAAAAATCAGAAGACTCAATGCATAGCTTCCGCGTTGATCTGGAAGAAAACGAGCAGTCTTACCTACTGCGTGCGGAACTACCGGGCATAAAAAAAGAAGAAATTAATATATCTATTGATGAGAACACCGTAACTATACGCGCAGAGAAAAAATCTGAAGTCACAGCTAACAAAGAAGAAAAAGCTAATCAACAAATAAATTTTTTATATCGGGAACGGCAACACGGCACCTTTATGCGCAGCTTCAGCCTACCAAACACGGTCGATTCAGCTAGCGCGAATGCCAAATATGAAAATGGTGTGTTGCTCTTAACATTGCCTAAACAAACCATAAGTACAACGCGTCAAATCACTATTGAGTAAAAGCGCTGTCTCTAAAAATATCCACGCTTTAAATGCATGGCTTTAAACGTTTGACTTTGAAACACTCCAATAAACTTGGAGTGTTTTTTTATAAGGGATATGCTGCGATCCAAAAGATGGCTTCCTCCCCTAATATAGATCATGCTTTATTCAGTAAGGAGGGGAGGGTCTTAGACGTTTCTTCCGATAGAGGCACCTCGTGATTGCAAAAGGGATGGAGTAATTCGACATTATCTGAATCGAGATCGGTAACTCCCTCGATAGAAATGCCACTCAGTCTCGGTGCTAGATGCAGTGTGCTTGCGATCAATTCAAGCTTGAACTGATTTTGCTCAGAGGTAGCGATTTTCCATCTACGCAATACATAATCCCCTTCCATCGTAAGTATGTGTTCTTCTTCCGCTTGACCTACTTTATTCACTCGTTGCCAGCGAACAGCATGGATGAGGGCAGGAGTTATATTTTCTAAAGGTTTGCGGATTTGTTGGAAACTTCCTAAGGCAAGTGAGAGAACGATTAACTCATCTTCTTGCACAATTGCAAGCCATTTCCCCGTTGGCGAAAAACTAAGCTCAATTGAGGTACTGTAAGTTGTTTCAACCCAATATTCAGTTTTGAAGCTGGCTAATGAATAAAGGCTAATTTTGGTAGATTTCGCACTATCTGAATCAAGCACTGCTAATGCAAGCCATTTTCCGTCTGCAGAGGGGACGATTTTTGATACGGCGGAGATCATTTCTTTAGAACGTGAGCGTAGATAAATAGATTCTACTTTTAAAACAGCCTCTTCTATATTTCTCCTTTCAATTGTTACAGCATCTGCATGAATAGGATCTTTTTTCACTGTAAAAAGATACCTCCCATCCTGCGATAAAGCCATGTTAGTGACCTCACCATCAATACGTAATGCCTCTGTTAGGAGAGTGTTTATTTCATTTGAATTAAGAGATAGAAATTGAATTTCTATAATTGAATATCTTTGCTTTCTATATAGATTTGCTTTCCTTTTCTCAATATTTTCAAGGGATAATTTCATTCCTTGATTTAATGCAAGTAACTGTTCTGCACTCATTGACCAGGACAATAATAATGAAACAAGATTTTTCGAATTTTTATCGTATTTTTCTATATCGGATCTTATTTGATGTTCTTTATCCTCTATTTCTTTTATTTCTTGCGATAAATCATGAAAATGACGCTGTATGGTTGGTACGATTAGATATTGACTGTCTGATGTAAAAGTACACGACTCTTCCCAGCCGCCTTTAAAGGGCGTCGTTATATCTGCTTGCGTGGGATCGGTGATGTTTCGATAAACAATATCTCCATCTTTCCCCGGCCACGCAGCCCATCGATTGTCCACCGAAAATATCACGTGTCTCTTACCTGAGGCTACCGCCATTCTCGTAGAACTCGCTCGGTCTATCAGCGAATGCAAGCTAAGCGTAGAGCCAGGCCCATATGAGGCTAGCCAATGCCCATCCGCAGAAAGCTCCATTTTCTTTATAAAGCGAGGGCCTGTTGCAGCTGAAATCACTGATGCATTGCCGAATTGAGCTTGCTTCATTTTTGCGCGCTTAAAGCTCGCCCCTCGTAGCCAAGCACCAGAGAAATTCACGCCCGTTAAATCTGCTTTATCAAATACAGTACTGTCAAATAAGCCATGCTCCAAATTAGCATAAGGAATAGATATAAAGCTCAAATCCTTAGCGCTCAAATCTTCACCAGCTCTAACCAATATCGTAATGGCATTAGAGGAGCCATATTTAACAGATAACTCACCTATTTCAGACCTTGCCAGCCAATGATAAAGATATCGTTTAAAAGCAGGTTCTTTTTTAACCCGTTCTGCCAGAAAATCTAAAATTCTCGTGCAGTTCATTAGAGGCAATTGATTCAACTCGTCCAAAAATGTTGGACACCTATCTTTAAATTCCGGTTCGCATATTGCACGCGAAATAAAATAATCTTGAAGCGCTGGATGAATAAAGCAATATTCATCACCATTTCTGCTTAAAGGGGAACTTAAAAGAAATAGCCGCTCTTTTTTAATTTGCTCTTTCTCACTATTCGCGGCTCCATCATGAATATTAGCTAAAATTCTTTGTACGCTCTTTCTTTCTTCAGAAGAAGTAGAAGAATATGAAATGGTCAACTCATTGCATTGATGTAATTCAAGCGCTAAATCTTGATTAAATTTGATTAGGTCTTTATTAAAATTACCATATCTACGCTTAATCAGCGATTTTCTCTCTTTATCACTTAATTTCTCTCTACTTAAAGAATCATGCGAGTAACTAAGCCAATCCTCTATAAACTGATCATAGCGTTCAATCATAATGATACGCTTATTGATTCGCTTAACAGCTTCTAGCTCGTTAATAAAGTTATTATATTCATCCAATGCAGGCAGTAGATTTAGCGACATTTTTAAAGTAAAAGGATGATGTCTACGCATGCTTAAACCAGAAATATCATTAAGTATTTTTTTATCTACCTGCGCATTTCCATTGATTAAACCAGCATATTTTTCAACATAGGCATTAACTGTATTTTCAGAAAAAGGCACTATTTTTGCTATCTGCAAGATATTTTTTTGCTCCTCCGAGCAGAATAAGTATTCATAATTATTCTTCACCTCTCTCGGTGCAACTGTAATAATAATTTTTGCATTTTTCCATTTATCTAATTGAGCAGCTTTATAAAATTCAGAATTTTGATCTGCAAATTTCTCGTACCCATCCAAAATCAATACAATAGGATATTTTTTTTGCAAATTTCTAATATAGATGTCCGAAAATTTTTGAGATTTAAGCCAATCAGTCACCAAATTTGCGGTTGCGAATCCTGATTTGGAGAGTTCAATAAATAAAGGTATACGCTGCTCCTGCTTCGTATTTTTTGGCTCTTTTAAATCGTAATAATCCTTCCAAAACTGCTGCACAAGATGATGACAGAACACGGTTTTTCCAATACCTGCGTCTCCTTCTAGTAAAAGTACGCGCTTGCCCGGTTCAGCTAGAAAATCTGTGACAATTCGATGCAGGGAAACAGTGCCTAAAATCTTTCCGCTAACTACTACTCCTTGCGGCTCGATGTAGCGCATTAACGCATCTTTAATAGAGGAATTTTTCTTAAATTTTGAGAAATATTTATTGTATAAACCAACAATACTACTAGCGATATCTTTTAAATCATTTAAATGAGGTCGAGACAATAATTCTTTTCTAGCAAGACCTAATAATGCAATCTCTTTTATTGGCGCTTCTAAATTTATATTCCAAGGAAATACCTGGTGAATAGAACTAGACTTCGAGAATTTTTCTTCTTTTCCAGCGAGCTGGCTTAAGATGGCTTCGACCTGTTGTCGTAAGTTCTGATTGAGCGCTTCTGCTACATTCACGAGCGCGACTTTTACAGCATGCTGGACCTCTTGATGATAGCCCCATCGCTGATAGTCTTTAGCAAGACTATGCAAGAGTCGAATAGCAGCCTGCTGAATTTCAGGCTGTGTCTGATGCGTTTGAATAAGTTGTTCTAAGCGCAAACAGAATCCAATTAAAAAATCTTTATTCTTTGCCTCAGCGCAATGGCGCACAAATTTTTCAAGCAAGATTAGGTTACCGGTTTGAATGAAGATATCGACAAAGCGCAACGCTACGTACCAGTTTTGCGGCGTGGCACTGCTCATCCAATGTAGAAGCTCGGTAGGAACAGTAAATAGAAAGCTGGTTATAAGATGAGTAAACGCATGGAAATGATGCTTGCAGAAATAAACTAGCGGTACTGCAAAGGTCCCCATCAAATACATCTCACATGCTAAAAGTAAAGCGATAGGAACAGTCTCTTCCGCAAAGTGAAACGCCAAATGGCTCCACCGATCATCATCTGTTGGCAAGTGTGCCAGAGCATATCTAGCATAATAGGCCTGCCAAGCTAACATAGCATTCTCACTTTGCTTACACAGCTTACTGAGCAATTTATCTAACGGCTCTTTTATCTCATCGTAATCGACATTATTGATACCCACTAGGTACAGTGCGTCAAGCAAATGAGAAATCGTTTGCAGTACAACAGAAAGTGACTCTCTCTGATATTTTTCTTGCTGCATTAGGTCACTCAAATGCTTTTGAACAATTCTCAATAAACGCGTTAAATTTAAGTCGCGCGTTTTTTCTGTACCAATTAGTAGGCTTACAGGACGATTTTGAATCATCATGCCCAGCCCCCAAATAGAAGGCAGATCAAGTAACGGAGATAAACATTTATGGGTAATAGCCCCCATTATTTCGCGGTATAAGTCAGAATCTGCGATCAACGTGAGTTGGATTACTTCTTTTATATCAGATGCATCTCTATCTGTAGACTGCCCTTTAAATACCTGAAGCAATTTAAATGCGAGGCCTAAAAACTGTTGCTTCGTCTCTTCGTTGCCTTCCTTTGATTGCAAGCAACGCCTTAAATGTTGAGTATTTTTAATATCAGCGATTTCTTGCGTATTCAGCCAAGGGTCTTCGATTTGTATCAGTCGATCCTGTCTAAAAAATTCATTACTTTTAGCTCTAGTGGCAGATAAGATCAAACGCAGATTTTCATTGATTTTATTTATCTGCTTAACAGAGCCGTCTGGTCTGGATAATGCAAATGAGGCGAGTAAAGCATCTACTTCTGGCTTAAGTTCACCAGAAGGTTCTATTAGTTGAGAAGTCGAATCGCATGAGTCAGCATCACTTTGCGGCTTCTCATCTGAACCGTCATAAATTTTTGCATTATTGGGTAAATTAACACCCGAGCACGGTAGCACCATATCTTTTCCCCATTTTGATAAATGGACGAAGCTTTATTATCGAGTTGAACGGAAAGAAGCATCGCTTTACTAAGGAAGCACTGAATAAATCCCGAGCAAGAAATACCTTTGTTGCCCGTACCACCGATACGGCAAGAAAGCCGTACTTGTTTATTCAGCAGCTCTCGGGTTATTCAGTGTTTTCTTAGGTTAAGAAGTTGTAAGAATAAGGTAGCTCACGTATTGCTAGGCAATAAGGGATTAAATCTATAATTTACTCACATTAGAAATTTATTCTTTAAAAAGGAGCATACTGAATTTTTCTAATAAAATTTGCTATTTTTGCAACAGCATAAATTTGGGGCATTTTTTCCTACATAGACACCGCGAATTATCGTTTAATTCAAAATTAATAATAATTTTTTGACCAAATTGAAATGGTTGCATCTATCATCAGCAAAAATAAAATTCTCAACACATAAAAATTTTTTTATTTTGAGAGGAAAAAATGAATCGCATCCTGAACTGTTTCCTACAAGCTTTTTTCCGAAAGGACCAGGTTAGAGTAGAAGAATATCAGCAGAGCGGTAAAGATAGCGTTTATTCATCATTACAATATATTGAGCACTCCCTCCCCACGGAGATTGACAAAGCCTCTACTTTTATTCCAAAGTTTATTTGCAATATTTACTCCTACCCTGAGCTTGAGCCCTATAGGTCAGTACTAGATGCTGATCTTTTTGGGAGTAGGATTTTGATTTTTCTAGCTCTTATTTATAACCCATCTTTTATACAAAAAGATGGACGCATTGATCTAAAGTACGCCAGGATAATCATCGAATGTATTTTAGAAAAAGTAAAAGAAGAACAGGAAAAAAATTTTCCAATTGATACTAATGGTGCAGCACAAAGAATTGTCAAATTTTTAGAACAAATGCAGAGAAAAAATTCAGAGCCGCAACAAGCTGTCCAAGGTATTAAACTTAAGTGGGTAGAAGAAAATAAATGTCATCTGATTTTTGGTGGACTCGACGCCTTTAATAATGAGATTAATGAATTAGCCGGAGAAATTCTCTTCAAATATCATTCGGAAAAACTACCATCAGCCATACAAAAATTATCAGAAAGACCACTAATAGGAAACGACATTAAAAATATTATTGTTCTTGCACCGGAAATCGTTGACGTACTCTGTAAATTAGGCGCGGCTGAAAAGGTAGTAGGCATATTAAGAAAACCTGAGGGTCTACCCCTACCCAACGCGCAGGAGCTTTACTCAAAATCGGAAAAGGCAATCAACTACAGTCTAATCTCACGACTCGACCCTGATCTAATTCTGGCTTCGCAAAAGCAAGCAGAAATGCTAGAACTAAGCAATCAAATCAATTGCGCAGGGAAAATGTGTATCGTTCCACTTAATGGGGACAATGAAGAATTCATCGAAGAACTAGGTGTACTGCTGAAAGTTGATTATTGGACGGAACTAGCTGCTCACCATCGGCAAGCATCAACTATTTCCTCGCGGTGTGCGTAGAGGAGTTTCCTGCATGGTAATACACATCGATAAAACGCTCTTTATAAAAGATGTGATAAGGTTGTTTTTTTACTCATCATCAGCCTCAAGAACGCTGAGTTAACTTCTCAAAAAAGTCAAACACGTTCATTAGAACTCGTTTCATCAATGCCTAAAAGGTTGTCAGGCGCCGCAGGCCAGAGCACAGGAGCCGGCGTGTACTTGAGCGTACATGCAGATGCCGAGCACCGCCCAGGGTCTAATAAATGCGCGAATTATGGCCTTTGAAGCATTTAGAAAAAGGGTTCTTATGGCTTCTGTTTTTACAAGCCTAGAGCCACCCATTTCTCAGCTGTTTTTTATAGAAGCCTTAGACTAAGGGTGCTGATCTTTTTATTCGTCATTTATTAATGCAAGGAGAGTCGTAATGGACGCTGCCGTTTCTGCTTCGCCCACGTTTAGCGGACACACTATTAATCATATTGTGGCGGATCTTTCGCTTGCCGCCTGGGGTCGCAAAGAGATTGTGATCGCGCAAACGGAAATGCCTGGCTTAATGGCGTTGCGCGAAGAGTACCAAAACAGTCAGCCACTCAAAGGAGCACGCATCGCTGGTTCATTGCATATGACGATACAAACCGCCGTGCTCGTCGAGACCCTGCAAGCGTTAGGAGCTGAAGTACGGTGGGCCTCATGCAATATTTTTTCTACGCAAGATCACGCAGCCGCAGCCATCGCAGCGAATGGCACATCTGTTTTTGCGTTTAAAGGCGAAACGCTAGATGAATATTGGGAGTTTGCCCATCGCATTTTTGAATGGCCCAATGGCGAGCAGGCCAATATGATTCTTGATGATGGTGGCGATGCGACGCTCCTGCTCATCTTAGGCGCACGCGCAGAACAAGATCAGTCAGTGTTAGCGAAGCCAGCGAATGAAGAAGAAACTGCGCTCTTTGCAGCCATCAAAAAACATTTGGCGCTTGACCCGCATTGGTATTCAGCCCGTCTTGCCCACATCCGCGGCATTACAGAAGAAACGACTACGGGTGTGCATCGTCTATATCAAATGGAAAAAGAAGGTCGCCTGCCCTGCCCTGCGATTAATGTGAATGATTCTGTCACCAAATCGAAATTCGACAACCTCTATGGTTGCCGCGAATCACTGGTAGACGGCATTAAGCGCGCAACCGATGTGATGATTGCCGGCAAAATTGCAGTCGTCGCAGGCTATGGTGATGTGGGTAAAGGATGCGCTCAATCATTGCGCGGCTTAGGCGCAACGGTATGGATTACCGAAATTGACCCCATCTGCGCACTGCAGGCGGCGATGGAAGGCTACCGTGTAGTCAGCATGGATGACGCTGCTGATAAAGCCGATATTTTTGTGACCGCAACCGGCAATCTATATGTGATTAACCACGAACATATGAAAAAAATGCGCGATCAAGCGATCGTTTGCAATATTGGCCATTTTGACTCAGAAATTGAAGTTGCTTCGCTGCGCCAATACAAATGGGAAAACATTAAACCACAAGTCGACCATATTGAATTTCCTGACGGCAAACGCATTATTCTGTTAGCTGAGGGGCGCCTCGTTAACCTGGGTTGTGCGACGGGTCACCCTTCTTTTGTGATGTCGAATTCATTCACTAACCAAACGCTTGCGCAAATTGAGTTATTTACTAAAAACGCTGAATACGAGCACAAAGTGTACGTGCTGCCCAAACACTTAGATGAGAAAGTCGCCCGTTTACACCTGAACCGTTTAGGCGCCCATCTCACTGAACTCAGTGAAACGCAAGCCAATTACATCGGCGTACCTAAAGAGGGCCCATATAAACCATCGCATTATCGTTACTAAGCATTTTCTTTTACGAAAAGGCTGTGCAATGGCGATTAGCCGCGTTTTTTTGCGTCTCTGACAGCTTAAGCAAGCCTTTTGTAACGTCGTAGGTATAGTTATTGCCCAGTTACGTTTATGTAATGGTGAGGGTTTAAGTTAGATATCCGTTTTATAGGAGAATAAAAATGAATTTATTATTGATCTGGCTCATTAATGCTGTTGCATTGTTGGTTCTGCCTTATATCATTCCTGCTATCCAGATTCGTAGCTTCGGTACAGCACTTATCATTGCTGTTGTACTTGGATTAATTAATACATTAGTACGCCCAATACTCATCTTACTCACGCTGCCCGTCACTGTTCTTACGTTGGGTCTTTTTATCCTCGTGATTAATGGGCTGCTTTTTTATTTAGCTGCAGCGATGCTAAAAGGATTTGAAGTCACCACTTTTTGGGCTGCCTTTTTTGGTTCGATTTTATATAGCCTCATTTCATGGGCTTTATCTGCGATTGTTTTTGGCAACCGCATTCAATAAATCTGTTTATTAAAGAACCTCTACTTGGTGCTAGGGACGATTCTTCCCTAGGGCGTGTCTTCAATTAAAACGGGCTCGCGTTGATGGTTTTCAGGCGCGCAGCCAAGGAATGTGACGCGGCGAATACTGGACGTATTCGCAAGGAGCATGACGCCGGCTGCGCGCCTGAAAACCATCAACCTCATTTTAAGATGGGCTTTTTGAAGGAAGGTACCGGCCAGCGTGCCCTGCAGGGCACGCTGGCCGGTACCTTCGCGAGTCCGTTTTAATTGAAGACACGCACTAGCACTACCCTACTTTTCATAGCTGCATTCAGCTCTTTGATTCGTCATGCGCGCTCCAGAATTATCTTTTGAGTTTTTTCCTCCCAAAACACCCGAAGGCCACGACAAATTACGCGCAGCACGTGCCGAACTTGCACAGCTACAACCTCAATTTATTTCGGTAACCTTCGGTGCAGGTGGTTCAACCCAGCAAGGCACGCTTGATTTAGTGTTAGAAATGGTGCACGAAAAAATTAATGCCGCGCCCCATTTATCATGCGTTGGATCATCGCGCAGTGAAATTCGCCACATCCTTGAACATTACCGTAGCCACGGTATCCGGCATATCGTTGCATTACGCGGCGATTTAGCCTCTGGCATGGGTAGCCTGGGTGAGTTTCGCTATGCGTCTGAGTTAGTGGAATTTATCCGAGCCGAACATGGCGATTGGTTTCATATACAAGTTGCCGCCTATCCTGAAGGCCATCCACAAGCTAAATCTTTGCAACACGATCTAGAAAATTTCGCACGAAAAATCAAAGCCGGCGCTAATGCTGCGATCAGCCAATATTTCTACAACTCAGATGCCTATTTTCGCTTCGTTGACGATGTCCAACGGTTTGGTATTGATGTGCCCATCACACCAGGCATTATGCCGATTACTAATTATTCCCAGCTCATTCGCTTTTCTGAAATGTGTGGGGCCGAAGTGCCTCGCTGGATCGCGCAAAGGTTAGCCAGCTTTGGTGACGACAAAAAATCAATCCGCGCGTTTGGCCTTGAAGTGGTAGCGAATCTATGTCGCCGCTTAATTGAAGGAGGCGCGCCGGGCTTACATTTTTATACGTTAAATAGATCAGAAGCCACAAGCCAAATTTGCCAACAGATCGCTGATTTAACGCAACCTGCCACTGCATCTGCCTAATCAGATTGCGCATCCTTCCAACAAGATAACCTACGACAGCCTCACGGCAAGTACCATTTTACTGACCAGCAAAGGCGCTCCTTGTCGCATAGGCATATTGTCTGCATCGAATAAAAATATAGGCAATATAAGAAAGGAGGATCTATGACCGCACAGAATGATATGCAACTGCTTGAGCGAGGCGATATTTATTTCTTCTATCGCCCTAAAGTGAGTTCTGCTGACGAGGAAGAAGATTCATCTAAAGCGATAGAGGATATCCAGCGTTTTTATATCGTTCTGCACCCTGATAAAAACAATCACTATCGCTTACTAGTAGTTGGGCGTAAGCGTCTACCTGAAACGGGCAAGCATGAAAAACATTGGTCAACAGTAGAAAGCGTAGTGCAGCATCCTGAACAATTGCTAGATGCGTTGAAAAAACAAAACTATTCGACCAAAACTAGAGGTGAACGATCAGCGCCCGAGGCAAGGGCTTGTGGCGAAGGGGTATATTGTATTGTTCAGGCTGGGCGTCAAACTTACTTAACCTATCATTTAACAATGCCAGATCAGCCAGGAGAAGTGCAAAAAGAGTTAGAACTGCAGTCTGAGGCAAGTTACGTGCTGTCTGTCAAAAATCAAAAAGCGGCAGGTATCCAAAGTGGGCGGGTGGCAAATTTTCCTCAAGCGCTACAAGAGAAATTTCAAAATTTACGTTTTATCCCAGCCAACCCCGTCACCCTTTTAAATTATCCAAATGCTGAATTATTGCTGATTGGGTCTGGCACAGACTTATCTGAAGAATTAAAAATAGATTGGCAAGCAGAAAAAAAATCGTTCGATAAGGAAAAAATCTTTTCAGATTTAAGGCTATGGCGTAACGAGCACACGACGGATCCCCTCTTTAAAGGACATTGGGTGTAAAGCTTTAAAGTAGCAGAAATTAGATAGATGGCATATCTGATGCTAGATGTATTTATATCTACAACGATTAATGGATAAGGAGGCGGTTATGTCTGATGTCGTTAAAGTCGTGGAGGTGCTCGCTGAGTCTCCTCTAAGTTGGGAAGATGCCGCAGCATGTGCAATCGAAAGAGCAGAGAAAACACTAAAAAATATTAAATCAATCTATATCAAAAATTTTGAAGCGAAAGTAAGCGATGGCAAGATTAGCCAATATCGAATTAATGCAAAAATTTCTTTTAAGCTTCAGTAAATCTTTATTTCACGTAAAGGGAGCTGAATAAATCAAAAATGGCAAGGTAGGCCACTATAGTTTCCTTGCTGTATGAGGGCAATTCCTAACTGAAACATTCATTTCTCTCGATTTATTCAGCACTTCTATAAGTCCGTAGCGTATTTCAGAAAAAATTAAAGTTCTTTACAGGAACAGTCCATTATTTTTTATATATATTTTTTATATTCTTATAATTTGATTTTCTCAAAAAAATATATAAATTAGGACACAATAGTGACAATCCACACTCATCAAATAAAAAATTATTCTTCCTACCCTTCCATTGATGCTTATTTTTTAAATCTAATAGATCAAGAAAATTCAGGAAAATTAAGGAAGAGCCAGGAAAATTCCCAAAAAAGTTCCATTCAACAAGAAATTTATGTAGCCGATAGCATTAAGCATCCTGATAAAAATATAAATCAAGCAAATAAAAAACTTATACAAGCACACCCCCAACCAATTGCCAAAACAAAAAGAGAGGGTGATCTTATTTGTATAAAAGACATAATAAAAAAATATCTTCAATACAAAAAAAATAGAAATTTTTCATATTTTTCCAATAGCCCATTACAGTCCACCTTCGATTCCACCAGATCATATACTTTTAAAAATAATAAAAGCAAAAAAATATATAGCAGCTGGCATCTTACTGAGCCCAGTCATTCAATCTATAGCCATACTAAGAAAAATCAAAATTCAACAAATTTAAAAAGAAAGCGAGAAAATTCTATTAGCTTTATAAACCATACCTATCCACAAAAAATTTTGCCTCGACCTATACCATTTCAAAATATATTCAATTCAAATAATCTTTCGATACCGTACAAAAAGCGAGATATAAAAATGTAGATTTTATAAAAAACAAGTATAAAATATTTAACAAATAAAAAATCATCCAAACCAAAATTACAAAAAAGCTGAATAAATCAGGATTAGCAAAAAATATCACAGCAGGCATTAACTTACCGATAGGAAAGTTACACATGAAATTTTTTGCCAGATTTATTCAGCATCATTTTACGCCATCACTCTTGCCTTGGCGGCATACATATATTTTCTGGCAAATTCATTTAATTTACTTCGAATAAATTTAATATACTCTATCGCAAAGCCCGCCCGCACAAATAATAACAATTTGCTATCGATTGAAAGCATATGATTTTTATTAAATTTATCCAATACATTTAAAATATATTCAAAAGATTTTTCCCCAAACTTTCTCTTCAAATTATCAACTGGAGTTTTTCTATTTTTATTTTTCATCAGCAGCAATGATTTCGATCGATTCAATAGATCATTAATAAAAATTGCCATATTATAGAGAAACTTACCTTCACCGTATATTTCAGCAATTTGCAACATTTCTTTTACATCAAACACTCCCCTCTCTACAAATAATTTATTTAAGCGAAAAAATTTTTCAAATTTTTTATCTCTAAATAAGATATGTAAGATATTTTCATCAAAATTATTTACAGCATTAATGTTTGCGCCTGATTTTATTAAATATGAAAAAAAATCGTTGCAAAGTAGCGAATCTGACTCTTGGGCAGCTACCATAAGAATGGTATTACCATCATTATCCACCACGCTGGCAGATTCTCCATATTCTATTAGCTTTCTCGTAAAAGCCTGATGTTGCTGTGAGCAAGATAAAACAGATAAAAATAGTGGGCTGCGTCCTTTGTCATCTCTTTTTTTAAAATCAACACCTTTATCACGTAAAAATATTAATGCATTGACATTTCCATACTCTGCCGCAAAATGAATTGCGTTTTTTCCTACCATATAACATGCATTAGCATTAATATAAGGATAAAGCACACGCATCATCTTTTCCTCTGAAGATTTGGATACAGCTTCAATAAATGGCTCTAATCCTGAAAAGCTATTTGGATAATAAAGGCATATCTTACTTTCAACCATATAATTAAATACATTTTCATCCTCCTCCATAGCTTTTTTTATCATATTATAATTTCCAAGCCGGAAAAAATTATCCGGTATTTTTTTAAAAAAATGAAAATCCGGCGTTTCTTTTAAAATACTTATAAGCCCAGATTCTGAGGTTACATAATTTTCTTGCACTTTACTTAAAACCAGGCCATCTATATTTTCTTTTTTCAAAACCCCAAGATCTACAAAGCTGGACAATGGCTGATTAATATAATGACCATATCTCAAAAGATTCCATATACTTGGCACATCGAAAGGTTTACTACCAGGCGCTCTGATTAAATTATCCAATTGCCTCCAGCGCGCAGTATTTTTTAATTCCCTTCTAACACCAAGCCATTCGTATATTTTTTTATTTACAACTTTAGCATCACTTTCAGATTGATTATTTTTAAAATCAAAAAAAGACCACCAAAACGAACTCTGCAGCGCAGCTTGACCTATTTGCAAAAATAGTTTGCATGCATATTGGAAATTTTGAAAATCTTTAAAAGAAATATTCTTTGAAGAAAACAAATCCTCAGCAATTTGCAACAAGACTTCTTTAGGCAAATCCGTTAATTTCTTTCTTGTATTCTTAGCCTGATTTGAAGAAAGCGAATTTGGATGAGATACAACTTGATTTACTAATCTACTGATCGAACTAATAGACACATCGATTCCCCTTCTGAGTGTAAAAGCCTTTTATAAAGCATTAACCCAGCGTGATATATTGAATAGGAATCTATAATCATAAGAAAGCTATCTGCGCATTAGATCTGATATACGGCACACCGTCTACCAAAAAAATCACACAGAAATCTCTTTAGGAAAAATTAAATTTAACCGAAGTGCCTACCAAAAATGTCTACGTTATTCTAAAAAATATTAAATTAGAAAAATGCAGAATAACGCTATAGCGTTGTTATAACTTCTCATCATATTTATTGAATTGGCAGTAGGGATACTCTCCTGCTACAGAATAATGTAGACCTTTGTTAGAGAGTTTCTTGCTGTGCAAGGATGTCAGCAATCAACTCGTCCAATACTTCCTCTTGAGCTGTACCTATTAAACCGTTAGCTTGGGAACGTCGCTTACGGCGCTCTAACTCATCGTTGATGCTACCTGCAGGATATAAGCGGGCAAGTAATTGCCGTGCCTTAACTGGGCCAAGTTTCTGGTACAACGTATCGCGCACGTATGTATCTTCGCTTGAGGTAGAAAACGCCCAGAGTTTGATACCCCCCATTGTGCTGTTCAACACATGCGCGGCTTCGCCCTGCTTTGTCGCAAGCAAAGCGACAAACGTAGAACCCTGCGGGCCAGGCGGGCGAATTAAATGCTGCACCGCATACACCGCCGTCTCTGAGAGATTGAACATCTTGCGCATGATTTCAGCATTCGCTTCATTTTGGCGAGAAATGATGAATTTGCCAGTCGCAAATTCAAGCATAGCGTCATCAAAGTCAGTGATAGATTGGGAAATCAACGTCACCATCACCCCCCATTTGCCCCCTTCCCGCATATCGGCAATTACTTGCTCGCGCACAGGTTGGATTTTTTTAGTGCGATGAAATTCGTCAAATTGCAGATGCTTTTTATCTTGCCGTATCTCATGAATACGCCGTTCATGATATGCACGATACTGCGCTGGAAAATGCGAGAGATGATCTTCCGTTAAATAGAAATTTTTTGCCGCGACATAACGGGCCAACATATAACAAACAGCTGTTTGATGATCAGCTGCAGCCGAACCACTCTTTGCGACTTCATCAAGATCAATCGACACAACACGTGCTTCACCTAAATCAAATTGAGTAGGTTTAGCCAAGATGGGGTAACTACGCATCGCCTCAGAAAGCATACGTGTGAAAGCTAATAGCAAAGGCTCCCCGTCTTCAGTCGCCTTGGCCCCATACATATCCTTGAATTGAGGTTCGCGACTTAACGCAGCGATGTCAGCAACTAAAGGCACCGCATAGCGTTGCGCCAGCAACGCTGCGTGATACGCGCGATGTTTAAATAATGCATCGACAATTTCCCACCAGGTAGTTTGCTCATCAACGTATAACCCGTGTTCCTTCAACGAACGCTCGATCAATTCAGCATCCTCAACGCAATTGCTGTATAGCTTTGGGTTAACTGCGTCGCTGTAATATTGATAAACCTCCTGCACGACCATTTTCAATAGCCCACTCATGCCATCTGCAGGTGCTGTTTTACCTACTGGCGTGACTAATAGTGAAATAAAATTGACTAGGAAAGCCTCTTCATGCGGCAATGGAAAACGGCAGCCAAGCTGCGTATCGAAAGGATTAATTGAAAAATCAGATGTCATACGCAAACGAATGCTGGCAACTAAATGGCGCTGCTCTTCTGGCAACGCGTATTGCAGCAATGAAATCAGTCCACTACTGGCCCGCCCAACATCAATAATTGCAATCAACGGTAATCGTGAAATGCCCGGTGATAGGCACAGCGCCAGATTAATTTGATTCCCATTCACCGATTTACCAGAGCGCGGCTGCGCGACCATCATCGTAATCCAGCTAGCTTGCACGGGTGAATTCGGCTGATAACACCAAATCTTTCCATCTAAAGAGCGATACAACACTGCACCACCTTCTAGCCAAGGCGATGCGGGGCGATGGAGCGGCAGCATCGCTGTCACATCGCTCAAAATGGCACAAGCTGGGGTCGCCACACTATTTAGCGATAACGCTAACGTGCTGGAGATAAAACCCTGATAAGCATCACCACTTACCTCGCGCACTTCTGCCCCGCCCCATCCCTGTACCGCACGCGCTAAACGTGCAGCTCTCTCAGCCAGCAAGCGCGGTTCGCTTGCGACACTCCAAGTGGCAAAATCCACTCGCAAACGCACATCGAGTTCATCGTGCCGGCTTTGCAAATGACGAATTTCATTAATCGCGTCTTTAATCAGCCTGTTATCGCCATGCGTAAAACCAAATAACGCGGTAATAAAATCTTTAAACGCTAACATAGCCAAACCGCCTGACTCGATAAGGAAAGAAATGCGCCACGGCATCTTAGCGTCTGCTACACGTATAAAAAGTTGCTGGAAAGGTTGAATCTCAGACGGATGTAGATGGATGTACATCGGGGCATACAGGCGGTCCCCCACTTCAACAGTTTTCAAATTGAGCACTTTGCCCAAGCGCGGAATTAGCAGACCGTTGAGGCGCGGCCAGAAGGCGCCCGATATATCAGAGGATGCATGCTGCATATGACGCACGGGGATTTTGTCGCCTGGCAAGCAAGCCCGCCAGCTTTCATCAGTGAAATCTGGATCCACTGACATACGCATTTCATAAGCAGCCGCATGCACGTCCAGCACCTGCGCAGCTAACTGAGCTTGTTGCAGATCGCGCAGCAACGCCTTCACAAAAGAATGATGGCGAGTGCGTAATGCGGTTAAAGCGGCGAACAGATTAGGGACATTTTGCAAACGTGGTAACGAATGCGCAGCTAATAACTCTTGCTTCGCTTTACGATCCTGCTTTTGCTCGCTTGCTGTCACCGCTGCTGGGCGCGTGAAAAGCGTTATAAAAACTTTTTCATTCGCGCAGAACTGAGACAGATAACGCACATCTTCTGCAAATAAATCTTCTAAATCCAATTGCAGACGTTTAGCCGTCTCTTTCGATAACACAAGCGCTGCACGAATATCATGCTCCGCAGAATCTGGGTCGCTCTTGAAAAATACGTGCACTGCATGCCCACCCGTATTTAAATAGGCTTTTAAGCTCTTACTAATTTGCGCATTAACTTCAGCAAATTCTGCGGCACCAGTCATTCGGTAAGATCCATGCAAGCGAATCACCGTAAGCAACGTGCCGTCTTGCAAAGTAAACGTATGCTGATCATCAACCGCTTCAACCTGACAATAATCAGGACCCGTTTGCTTAAGGCCACTACTCAACCAGTCCAGTAAACATTCAACGGTTTCAATCAAATGTTCAGCAAAGGCCATACTTTTTATCCTCCGCTTTCCCTCAGGTCACGCCTATAAACCGCCTAAAAGATCGTCAGTTGGGGAGGTTTCTTGTCGCTAAACCTCGCAGCAACTGAAATGTACGTAGATGCGACATGAGCATTCCAAGCTCCCATGATCTTCAACCACAGCCTTTAAAGTAATTTTTAGGCAGGTTCTTAATCTAGGAAACGTTGAATAAACCAATAGGAGCGTCGCGCCATTCCGCTTTATATCTGCTGACAAAAACGCTCTTCACTTATATTTGATTCGATACATCGTTAACACTAAAAATTTGGTTGTTGGACCGTCACATGTTTGCGATCACCGCCCCCACTTCCCCAGATCGTATCGCCTGTGGTTTGAATCACGCTAGCCATATAAAACAAAAGTCCTCCGCCAATGAGATATACGAACGCAGTGGACAGCTTCACTCCTTGCCCATCAGTCTTGTTGTATTTAATAAAAGTGAAGATACTCCCGCCAATCAAAATTAGCCCGCATAGACCGAAGAATACTTGCGCCGCAGAACCAAGCGCATCTATGCTTCCTGCCGCGTTTTTTGCTACGTCTCCCACGCTAGCTGCCCAACTATTTAACGTAATACTAAACAGCACAAGCCGAATCATTTGCCGCACAGCAAAAAGGCATGGTGTTTTTAAAATGCAATTTTTGACAATGGTTTGGATGGGCATAGGGCCTCCAAGCAGGTTAAGCAAAGATATAAGTGCTATTTCTATAAACGTTTTTAATTGAAGAGTTTTTGCATCACTCTTTTTAGAACCTTTGAACAGATTCTAAAAAGTTGCCAAAGCTCCTTAAAAAACGTCACCAAACCCTAAAGTGCTCGCCACTACATTAACTGTTTCCAGAATATTGATTAGTGCAACACCAGCGCATAGCCGTATCATCACGGTCTTAAACATTTCATCCGAACCACTTTGTCCATTACCGAGGCGCCGTACAGTCAACCAACCTCGTGCAAAAGTGACGTAACCATAAAGCTGTAAACAAGAAAGCAGTGCTTGCAACATCAGTTTTGATTTTTGCGGCAACTTAGATGTTGCGTCGCTATAACTCAGTAGATGATGCACTGACGAAGATGGCCCATACATCGTCTGTAAAAAAGTATCGATACTCGCTGGAAAATTGAAGAGCGCGACGCCAGCAATTAAATACATAATGGGCGTCACCCATTGCGGACGACCCAATGTGCCCCCACGTCCCTGCTCCACTAATTTAAAAATAGCCGTTCCGCTCAATAACAGCCCCATTAAGGCCACACCCAAATTAAGTAGCTTCTCCACACCAGGAAAAGATTGAGTCAGGGCGCTCATCATCGTTTCCACATCAATCATGATTTAATTTCTGTTTAATGCCGTCAGTATCTATTCGCGGTCTTTCTAAATTACATTTTCTCAACGCAATACCAATCCGTTAGAAAAAATAATCTGCGCCTGGTCTACATCGATGGCTTTCACGACACCCAAACCCGGCACTGTTTCACCGACAGCCACCGTAATACTTTCCCCTCCTTTAGTCTGTAACCAAGCACGCCCTTCTAAGACAGCTTTTAGTTGCAACACAGGTTGTGCAGCTGACGTAACCTTTTGGCTTATTTGTCTATCTTGCCCGACTATCGCCACGTTATGACTAACCATTGCTCGTTTCACTGGCTTTAGTCGGATAAGACGATGACTTTGATGTATGCGAGGTGTAGAGTGAGTTTGATGTACTTGCTGTGCTGAAACAATTGGCCGTTTGGCTAACGTTTTTCTATCTGATACGTTAGCTATCTGCGGCTTAGCCATAAGTTTGAATTCGTTAACTTTTTTCTCCAGCTCATCAACGCGCACCTTGATTTGTACAATCTCATCCATTAGCGGTTCCATCTCTGGTTTATGACGAGCAATTGAATCATTACTCTCTGTGGGTTGAGGCGAGGCACTTGGTTCAAGGGTTGATAACTCTGTATGCTCCAGCTGTGGCGTCTGTTGAGTTGTTTCATTATCCAGCCAAGAAAACTGAAAGCTTTCGGATGGGCGGGGATGAGAAAAGTAAGGAGCAATGATTCTCCAGCCCAAGAAAAACGCAATCAGAAATGCTGCACTTATGCCGCCAAAAACTATAATTTTCTGACGATGGGTATTTAAAGAAAGCAGGTTTACAGATTTAGAAAATCGCTGCTTAGCCTGTTGGATAGCATTGGGTGTTTCCGCCTTAACTGTGTCGTCCACAAAATCAGATAAAGACTCTTGGGCTTGCGTTGGATTAAAAGATAACTCGTCTATGCTATTTTCATCAGTGGAATATGGCTGCTGTGCGTTATTCATGATGACCACCCTTTATCGCAAAGTTAAGTCGGCCATAAACAAAACCCCAATCCCAATTCCCGCATTAACCATAATCGTCGCAGGTCGATTGATTAAGCCTGCTAGGCTATTTGCTGCTTGCTTGCCTATATTGCCAGCCCCTGCTAGCAATAATTGCTGTGTGGTGTACGGCTCTTGCTGTACTGTAGTACCCAAAGGATTGCTAATCAGCTGTTGACGTTGTCCACCTTTTAACAATGCATCTGAAAAACCACCTAAAAAAGAAGCGGCGAAGAAGGTTCCATAGCGCATCAAATAATGCTGATCGACTTTAGTGGCAAGCGCAGTACGCGCAGTCTCAGGGTCAACAGCCCAAGCATCAATAACTACACTGTTTTGCTGGCCGGGGAGGCTTGCCAAAGTAAAGTGCAAACCTACCTTCCGCGCGTTTTGTCCCATTTCGATTTTGCCGAGTAACTTAGTTCCTTCCAGTGTGCCTTGCACAATCGTTGCCGTCACTGGGCCAGGTTCATCAGTGTTGATCGCCGTCTCGAGCACAGCATAAGTAAGCTCGCCAGCACGCAGCACAACCTGCTTCAACTTAGGATTGGTTCTTACCCCGTTAGTTGTATTTTGCTCAGCCCGTATTTTTTTATTTATCTCTTGAGTTTTACTTTCTTGGCTAGAAGATTGAGTTAATTCAGGTATCGTTAGTGACACATGCTCTTTAGGCTGCCAAGCTGCAATAAGCAGATTGGCTTGAGTGCGCATCGCAGCAGCTTGCGCAGCTATTGTTTGTTGCCAACGCTCTATGTCTTGATGTGTCTGCACATTAACTATCTCGGTTAATTCAGATTGAGATGGAACCACGGGAAGAGGCTCTGCAATCTGGGTGGGGTTAGCGTCTGAAATGGGCTGTGCAGCAATATTAGGACGTATAACCGGTATTGCACTTTGTCCCGTTTGCTTAGCTACCGCAGCTGCGGCAGCGTTCTGATCGGCCAGTAAGCTGTCGTAAGCGTGAGTTGCCGGTGGTAATTTGCTAAGTGGTAGCTGCTCTGACAATGCGGCGACCTCTGGCGCTGTAGCAAACTGGCTAGATTCAATTGGCATTGTCGATTTTGTATGACGCAACATCAAAAAACCGATGCTTGCCGCCATCACCATAATCAATAAACCGCTGCAGTAGCGAAGGCGCACGCTGCCGTCAGCTAGCTGTGTCTTGATATTATTCCAGCGGCCAACTTTTTTGACGTCGCCCATATGGCTAATCACCGCTTAATTGCACTTGCACTGCGCGCTCTCCAGCTAATGCAAGTAAAACTGACGTAGGCGGAATTTCATATACGCAGGTTCCATCAGCGCTTTTTTGCATCCCGACATAAGCGGGTGAAAGCAGCGCGTAGCGTGTTCGCACATAAAAACGATTCTGATATACCCATGCTTGTACCTCAGCATGCGAAGAAACCAACGTCTGAGCACCATCTGGTGCAATACCCGCTAATAAACCTAACCAGACAGGGTTAGCTTCAATTGAAGGAATTATGTGATCAAGCTGACTCGTTGGCCCAACTCCTTTGACACGGACATCAACGCGATAATCCACTTCACGTTGTCCACTGATGAGAGTCAATGACACAGGTGTTGGCACCTGCTTCAAAGAAACCGAAAGATTACCCTGAGCATAGGTCGATTGCGGTGAGAGTTTGATTAAGTTAGATGCTTGTGCCGGATTACGTGACCAATTTAATTTAAACGTAGCAGCACCTCCTGTATCTACTGCTGTCACATTTAATGGGTTCCCTAATTGATCGATAAATAGAAGATTCGTCACGTAATTCGCAAATAGCCGCACAACAGGTGGCGTTTCACCTGGCATTAGCGAAACGGTCACGGTGCTAGAAACGGGTTTAGGTGTAAAGCGAGGTGGCGCTGCCGCAGCACGTTCAGCCTCGTCAACTAAACGCCGCAGCGCTTTAATTTGCAGCGGTGAAAGAGGAGCAGCTTCTTGAGCAATTTGCTGATATGCCTGCTGATTAAGGCCAGATGAAGCGAAACCAGCGGGTAGCGGCGTGGACAAAAAAGGGGATGTTGTTGATGCAGGTGCAGATGAAATTTCAGATGGCAGCGGAACTTGCCGTGGTACAGAAGGAGTTTGCTGCACCGGTGCAGCATATCCTCTTCCCACTATCAGAAACAATCCAATACCCGCTAGCAACAACGGTAAAATGAAATGCGCACTAAAGATCGTCAACTTCATCATTGCTCCTGCGCCACATACTGCACAATCCCTACTCCCTGCTTGCTTGCATAAGTAGGAATGCGCGCAATTCTCAGTGTCACTTGTAGACGTTGAGTTAGTCTTACCCTTCCCGCTTGTCCACCTTGATAAGTAACGGTGACAGGCTGCTCAATTTCCCAACGATAAACACCACGATACGGACCACTACGTGTAATAACCGCAGCGCCGGAAGCAATCGCTTGCGCAACTAAACGCTGTGTCTTTACGGTAGCCAACGTCCCAGAGCGCTCGAGAGCCACCATAAATTGCTTCCACCCTTGCGCAGTAAAGCATTGAGCATTGCGTTGAAACTGCTTTTGATAATTAACAAAATCGTAAGTATTCGCATCAGTGATACATTGCTGCGCCCATGTCAGCAGCGCTGAATCGCTTAAGTAAGGATGACTCAGCGGAGCTAGAGGGATAATGCGGCCAGTTTGGCTATCCACCGCAAAATACTCGCGCTCAACTTGCTGGCTTTTAACCCATATAAATGCACCACTCAAAAGAGCGATAACAGCGGCTTCAAGCAAAGCCATTAGCAACGCTGTACCAAAGTACTTTTTATAAAATTGCAAGCGTGCCAGGTTCAGCACATAGTCTTGTTCACGTACAGGGTTCGCAGAGTTTTTTACTTTCATGAATTGATCATGAAGTAAACTTGCTTGAATTTCCAATGATTAGCCAAAGGGTATAGATGTAGACGTACAACTAAGAGTCCGTGAGTTGGTGTGGCACAGTTAGCCAGGCATCCACCAAACAGAGATTGAGGAAATATCTCCTTCAAAGGAATAATGGCTTCCAGCGGCTACGGGAATGAATTGTGTATGAACTGCCCAGCTCCAACCTGAAGGATTCCAATGATTATTGGAAATTTCTTGACTATCGATGTACACACGATAATCCACAAAACCTTTAGTACCAACTTGAACCCGAAGAAATCCATCACCTGGCACAATCCCGCTATTAGGAATAACTTGCCATTTACCTTTAGGGCTATCTGATTTTTTCCAAATACCAGATTGGCATGAAAGAATTAAACCCTTTTCATCCCGAGCGACCAGTCCATTTGACTCACAGCGCTGACCAATATTTGCTATTCCATCAATTTGAAGATATTCGCCACTGGTTAAGCGCCCTTTAGTCTGCATCGTGCCGGCATGTATTTGGCCACCTGTGTAGATATTCTTATCTGCATAACTACGCACCCAATCAGCGTCGCTCATATACCAGCCGCCTTGCCATTTCTGGTTGTACCAACCACTGTCACCCGCGCTACGAAACCAACCGCCGCTTGTAATATCGCCCTCAATCTGTGCACGTGCTGCACTAATAGCGCCCTGAGCAGTAATGCTGTCATTAGCAATAACACGTTGTGTATTGACTTGGGCAGCTTGGTTCAAATTATGGTTGGCTAAGTCGAGATCAGTATTCATTCGGTTCAATTCAGGATGACCCGCTATATTTGAGCGATACAAATAGTCATGCACCACAGCACCATCATCAAAAAATAAGGCGCTCGCTAAATACCCCCCACGTGGCGCAATCCCATAAGCAGATAAGGCTATTTGCCAACCACCGTAGCTACCTTGCGCTTGCTTTTTATTAAGCTCTGAAATAAAACCACCGCGTGCTCCTAGCAACTGTGCAATACGTCGTATATTTATCTCGCTAATAGCCTCGCCGCCATTTGTGATAACCAAGGTTTGCAGCTGTTTAGTACTGGGCTTCAGCGCCAAAATTTGATAATGCTGTCCAAACGGGTTTAGCTCAGCAATGACTGTCGCGAGATAGCCTGTGCGCTTTAGCATAGACACAGTAATGGTCGCGGGTTTCAGTGGCCCTGCAGCTGCTAATACCGCTGCATAGTTATCTTTGATATATCGGCTCGCAGCATTAGCAACTAAATTCATATGATCGGCCGTTGCCTGATTCGATAGATTATCCGCATAGCTAGCCATGTATTGCGCGCCCAACCCCAGCATCGCAATCGAAATAATTAACACCACCATGACTTCAAAAGCGGTAAAACCGCGCTGACTGCAGCAATTTTTCGCTCGTTTCATAGACTCTAATGGCATCAATGCGCTAATACGCATTAGTACAGCAGTGAAATACAGCGCTCAGTGTGACTCTTCCACCTTCAAAGAAAAACATAAAGGAATTTGAGTTTTAAGAGTTAGCCGTCCAAATCAATGTATTACCCACACTAGAACTGCAGTCAGCACTTGCTTTAGCAGCCGAATATTCACCGCTTACAGCCGCGGCACTGTTTACTTTGACAGTGGCAAAAGCACCACCTCGGTTAGATTGCGTAGCGAGCTGGATACAGGCCTCTGCCGGTACATTCTCATATCGAATCGAAAATCCCGCGATGGTCGATTTAATATGGACGGGCCCACCCCATAAGTTACGAGGCTGCTTATCGAGCGTATTCATGTTTTGCGGAAGGCCTTTAATACTGATAAGTTGGGGCACCAAATCTGTTTCCGCATTACCATAACCAGAAGAGGTTTTTAGGCTTTTCAGATTGGTATGCAGAATGTTGAGGTTGCTGATTTCTTCAAATACATTTGCTTTACCAAACAGTAAATCCATCTTGCTAGCCGCCAATGCAATAATCGACATCCCAACAATCAGCACAACAATCAGTTCAAGTGCAGTAAACCCTCGTTGTTTTTTGCATGCCTTCCATTTATTACCCAACAGCTTTTTAAAACCGAAAGGACACCTTGTAGTAATGGGAATGAACTCGACTACATGCTGAGCGTGTGGATCGTCTAAGCCAGATTCACTATTTTTTACAAAATGTGCTGGAATAGACTGAGTTTGACTTAACCTTGGTCCGCAAAAGGCGCAGTTAGGGGGAATATGCATGATGTCCTCTTCGATGACTAATAAGAAGCTCCAACAACAGAAACGCTAAATAACTAAATCACAAGCAATGCTGGCGTAAATTTTTAGTTCGCATACGTTACTCCTAGAAAAAGGAAACACACAGAGGGAAAAACTGTACTTTACTTATGCATTGATAAGAACTTGCTTATAGATGATCTAAGAATTTATTCTCATTTTTTTGAACCTGTTTTAAGTCTTCCTAGAGATCTTAAACAAAGGCTGTTGGGAAGCAGGTTGGGATGGAAAGTGAGTCCCACCGTAACTATGGATAAATTCTCAAATCTTCGCCCTCTGAGGTCATGAGCAGGTTTTAAAAAGTCGTCACAACACATAGCACACTAATGCAAACCAGCTTGTACTGCATCTTGAATGCCATTAGCACCAGCAATCACTATTAGCATTAGCACACCAATCACAAGCAGACCACCAGCCAATGCAGCTTTCGCTATGGCTTGAATACGCTGAATACTTTGCTGCAGCCAACGCTCACCGAAACGGCTAAGTGCTCCTTCAAAACCATCTTGATTGGCCAAAATCATTAGGTATTGGATTGCTTTCTGATCTGGAAAAGCATAGCCAGTACGATGCAGTGCCTCACCAAAATTGGCCCCAATGCGCGCGCCATAGAGCGCAGCTTCAATCCGTTCTTTTAACCAAGGATTAGCATGTTCAGCGAGCATCAGAAGTGCTTCTTGTAGTTTGATTCTGGCGCGTAGAAGATTCGCTAAGCTAAGTAAGAAGGTCGCCCCATGCAGCATTCGATAAATAGACCAAGGTGGTATTCGATCCAACAAGATGCGCAGTGCACTACGCAGATAAGGCAATGTGCTAAAAATCGCTAATAGGAAAATAAACAAGAGAGTAAGCGTTAACTTGCCGTAGTTCGACACAAATTGCGCCATTTGATAGAGCAACGCGGCAGCCCCTTGCCAGGTGTGTGGGTCGGTCATTTTGACCAATTTAGGGACTAGCTGAGTGGCGACGTTATTCAACAACACACATATCAAACTAAGCAACACAGCTGGATATAAGGCAACACTTAGTATGGCTGCCCTAATCTGTTGTTTGGCGTTGATAAGCTTAAGCAAATCGTCAAACGCTTGTTGCAGGTTGCCTGACTTCTCACCGGCAGCGAGCAGTGCTATTTCTTGCCCATTGGTCCATTTTTTCAATGCCAGCGAAAGCGGTTGGCCTTCAGCGACACCCTGCATACAAGCATTGCTTATCAACGCTTGGGGGCAGGTTGGATGCTTACCATCTGCACTAGCGATTTTGTTGATCTCTTTGAGCGCATCGTTGAGTAGCACACGATTCTCTAGCAATAGAGAGAGCGTCTCGTAAAATTCAACCCGTACTGATGCGCTGAATTGCAAGCGCAGTACCAGATAGTTGATCGTTTCTTTAAGGTAAGCGATGCTCATCTTAGTCTCTCTCGATCAGATAATCTGTATCTAAAAGACCCACATCACGTTCACCTAACTGAGGATCAACTAAGCCCTCGTTTATACGCCTTATTAGATGCTGATTTTTGGTGATACCTCCCATCTGCTGCATCCAAAATGCACGCGCTTGCGCTTTACCTTCTGCTTTAAACACGTTCATTAAACGTTGTGTTGGCATTAACACCTCAGCCACGACCAAACGTCCAGCAATACCTGTTTGATGGCAATGCTTACAACCATCACCTTGCAACTGTATTTGTTCTGGCAAACAAGTTCGCTCAATACGCTGCACAATGTCTTCCGCTAGCGTATGTTTGTGTTTGAGATATGGCTTGCGACAGTGAAGACACAATTTACGCACTAAAGATTGGTTAATTAATCCAGTGACAAGCAGCGGATCAGTTAACAAACTCATTTCTATGCCCAGGTCACTCAGCCTCTCCAAAATCGACACCACATCATTCGCATGTAGCGTTGTCCATACACCATGACCTGTCATCGCTGCGCGAAAAGCACTAAGTGCAGAAGCAGCGTCGCGCATTTCACCGATCATGATCACATCAGGATCTAAACGCAGTGAATTTGAAATCGCACGTGACCATTCACTAGAAAGCACTGCTTCATCATCTTTGTCACACAAAATGGGGATCTGGTTTGCGCCGGTAATCGTGTATTCGGGTGGATCTTCAATCGTGAGTAAATGAATTTTTTGTTCCAAGCTTCGTAACAGATCAGTCAATACACATTCAAGCGTCGTCGATTTGCCAGAGCCCGTCGCACCAGAAAAAATATTGATGCCTGTGATGCGCTGACTGATTCGGCGCAATAAGCTAACTTGCTCTGGCAGATAACCTAATGCGTCTAGGGTTGGTTTAGCGTTGTGGTGGTCATATAAAAGACGCAATACCATTAACGTGCCACATTCGATCGGAGCCGTCGCAATGCGTACTCCAAATAACCCGTATTCTTTGAGAAAGCTTCGTTTAAGACGAGCATCCTGATTCTTGCCAGGATGATAAATAGGATCAGCCACATCGCACATTGATTGATAAATCGTCGCGCATAAATCGTGTCCGTGCTGCGCCGTTAATTCACATACAGTTTTTAGTTCTCCGTGAATACGCCAACGCACCTGACAGTTTTGCTCAGCCACAATCAAATGCACATCGCTTGCCCCTGCTTTAACTGCCTCACCAATCAGCTTCACTACTTCCGCCTGGCGCTGGGTGCTTGTTTGCTCGGTCTGCACCGGGATGGTTATTGCTTGCGGTTGCGCATGTTTTGCCTCACTGCTAATCGCTTGCGAAGTTGGCAAAGTTTTATAGAGTTTTTGAATTTCGCTTAGGCTAGTCGGCTTCAGATGAAAATGAACGTTGTGGCGCGCTAAACGTTCGAGAAATCCCAATACATAATGGTTAGTTTGGTGAGAAGTCGATAGATATAAAGAGCCATTCTCTAACAAACAGACCATATCGCGCAGCGGTGCAGTTAACGCATAGGGACCACCTTTAGCTGTCAATATGCGCAACGGAGTCACTTTGTCTAGTTTGCTTGTTTCGATGGTTCCCATTACGACTTCCCTATTAAAGTCTGCTCAAAAGTCGACAGCTATGAATCAGAGCTGATGACTAAATTAAAATAAAAATCCAACAGATGAAAAATATCGAAATCTTGTCATCCTCTAAAGTAGGTCAAATGGCTAATCTTTTAAGGAAATTTGAGTTGATCAGTAACGCGAGCACTGGCTAGCGCATGACCAATAGGCGCAGCGACTCTCTTAGAACCTGTCCACAATCTTTTAAAAAAGCGACTTAGAGGCTTGTATAAGCTCATGTTGGGGTTCCTTCGTCACCTCAACCTACGACTTTTCGGCAAATTTTGTAGATTGGGGTGAGGTACGAACCCCAACGTGACGGCTAATAACCTCACAAAACACTCTTCTTTGAGATTATGAACAGGCTCTTAGGAATAAATAAGACGAGTTTTAGATTTGTTTATTGATCGTCGATAAAGGAGGTAAAGAAGTTGACGGCCCAAACGTCTGATTGGGCAAGAAAGGAGCAGGAATATTTGAAGCAGGTTTAGCAACTGTAGCAAAGCCGAGTACAGCACGTTGTTTACCCTTGCTTAGCAGAATTTGATCAACGCTAATCGAAATAACAGTAAAGCCGCCGGGAATCAGATCACCAGTTTTAGCATCCAACGTCATACCAGAGTTATACAGCAAAGTAGCGTACCGCTCATTACCCGCACCATAAACCGCTTGCACCACGGGTAATTGCTCTACTTCAACACTGTGTTTCGGATAATTTCTAGCAGACAACTCGGAGCGCAACTCAGCCTGCTTTAATTTGGCTTGCAGCAATATGGTTTCACTTTGCAAGCGAGATAACTCCTCTATCGTTGCGCTGGCATAGGCGGTGTTCTCAAAACTCCATAACATACTGAATAAGGCTAGCATTTGATGCAACGGCTTATTTTGCATAAATTTCTCCTGCAATATGCCAGCTCAATTTGCCATCGTTTTGCAAATGAACGCTAAGTTCAATCAGACGAATACTTTCTTTGTCTAAGCCAGCAAGAACGATATCTGGAGCAAGGCCTGTGTTTAATGAAAAAGCAAAAGTGCGCCAATCGAGCTTGGCTGCAGGTTCATCATTTTGTTGCCCTGGTAAAGACGGTATTGTTTGGTTTTCCAGTAACTTTTCTGTAAGTTGTGGCTGCATGCCGAGCGTTTGGAAATGGGAGGAGAAGGAAGCTAATACTGCAGATGTTGATTTTAGTAATTGTTCATTATCTTTCAGCTGCCAGTTAAATTTAGTCTGAACCACAGCATGCTCTCCTTGCTGATAAAAAGCTGGCTCAAGCTCAAAATGGTTACGTGCTTCTGCTAAGAAATCATTAGCCGTTGCGTTGCTTTGTCGCACATACGTGGCAGTAATAGATTGGTTTACACATTTAGCTTGATCAAATTGCCACCCTCCCATAACAAGCGGCAGAACACGCACAGCTTGCATACAAGGCTTTAGAAAATCATCAACTGATGGCAGAGTAGCCCAAGGGTAAGTCGGTTTTTGTTGGCTCGCTGCTTGTTCTTCGGATTGAGCCTTTAAGCTAGCCAACTGCTGTAATTGTTTGCTCTGTCTGCGCATTTCCTGCATGCGTTGCCGCTGCTTTGCTTGGCTTTGTAGATAGAGCAAACCTACCACTAGCATAAACGCGATGATTGCCATGCTGACTTGTCTTAGGTTAGGGCTATGGGCAAGGTATTGAAGTTGATCTGCGCGCTTTAAATCACTGGCTTTTAAAAGCACTTTCAATGCTGGACTTTCTATTGCGAAATCGGCATCAGCAAAGCCATCAGGCAAAAAAATGTTTTCCCAATTAAAGCAACGATAAATGGCATTAAATTTAGCTTGCACGATTTGCCTCTCAGCGATCATGTCACAGCCTGGAAGAATCGCACCGTCGCTAACTGCGACTAATGCATAACGCTCCCCTTCCAGCGGAAAAATACCAATCCAAGAACGCCCTAGCTTACGCGTCAATACAACCGCTAAACTGAACATGCCTCGACGTACAGAATCTTTACCTCCAACAAAACCTGCCTGCAAAATACTGCCGCGTTGTAACACTAACCACTTCATTGCTTCACGTTTGCCAATCGCGCGAGCTTCTTTTAGATAAGTGCGAGGCTCAGTTAAAGGCTGCCAAAACAAACCGGCGACAAAGTGTTTGCCATTAATATTGATCACGGTTACGGGTGTCGGCCTCTGCTGTGCAAGATCGGTCGCTTGAGTATCCAGCGTTTGCGCTGCAGCCGTACTGTTAGCAGGCGATGCAGTGCGTGATAAATCATGAGACAGATGCTCTACATGCTCAATGATAAAAGGGTTACCTGTCATAGCATTAGTCCAGCACAATCGGCGTAATCAACACGACGATCACATCGTGTCGACGTTCTGCCATGGATGAACCCCCTAGCAAGATATTGTTTTTTTCTCCTACCCCCGCCTGAGAGCCTCCATCAGTTGATTGTTCAAAACCGGAAAGAACTAGCGTCTCCCCTGACTTAAGCCGAACCTTTTGCGAAAAAATACGATTTTCTATTTCTGGAATTTCGATTGTGCTATTCCCACTCGTTACCGAACGCAAACGCCGCAGCGCACTCAAATTAATTGAGTACTGCAACAATAAACGTCGATCTGGCATCACATAAGGTAATAGATTCATATTGAAACCTGTTGTGACAGTAGCAGGAGTCAACGCTGTGGTTATCCCTACTTGAGCTGTATTCGTGCTTTGCACGCTGGCCAGATAGCTGGTCTGACGTGCTACTTGCACAGGCACGGGTTGCAAATTGAGCGTAGTCACCGATGGAGAAGTAATCATCGAGATTTTTCCCTGTTGCGATAGCGCTTGCACGATTAAGCTGGTGCCTGCAAATTGCCCAGCGCGCCCAGTTGCGTTATCAAGGATACTAATCGCGCCTGAATTGGCGCTTGGGTCAAGCTCACCAGCGCTTTTAAAGGAGAAGCCGAATTTATTGGTCAGTGATTGATAAACCAAATTCCAATCAATTCCCAGACTGTCCTTATTTGTTAATGTGACGGACAGTACTTTGACATTGAGCAATACTTGTTTTGTCAGATTACGGTTTTGGTCTTCCAAATAGCTTTCTACGCGTGCCAATACTTCTGGCGTATCTGTAACCGTTAGCGTGCCGGTGGCAGAAGAGATAGCCATACGACCTACGCCCGGAGTCAGCATCGACTGCACATTTTTTGCCAAATCATCTGTAATCGACGTTTTGAGTTCGACGGCCGTGGTTTGGTTGCTTCCCATCGTGCCCGATAAACTGCCGCTTGCACTTGAATCACCGCTACCACCATTTGAGATGCCTGCAGCTACACTGGTGCCAGATTGGATGACTGATTGCATTTCAGTGGCTGATGGAATCGCATAGAAATTAAAGGTCTTAGTATCAAGATAGAAAATAGAAACGCTCCGCCCCATCTTGCGCCAACTTAAACCAAAACGTGCCGTGACCAGATCAAGCAAACCTTCCAGAGGCTGGTTGTTCCATTTGATGTTTGAAATTAAACCAGACGCACTTTGCCTCGCTGTATTGGAGTAGGTTGGCCTATTTGTTTCTGGTAGAGGAGGTAGAACTGTGCCGCTAGCACCTGAGTGAAGGGTAGTAGCTTGACTACTTGCCATGGCTAAAGCATCTGCGGTGATGCGGATTGGAAAGCCACATAATTTGGTTACGATTTGCCCAAATTCGAGCAAGTCTAAAGCAGTTGCCGGCGCAAAAGTCAATGTACAGTTAAGAGGTTCAGTCTGATTTCGTTGCGTGGCAGCGAGCGGCTTGTGTGCGACGATGGGTTCATCGCTGAAGATAACGGCCGGACGCGCTGGCGCTTCACGCTGCTCACGCAGCGCAGCAGCAAGCGTAGTCGCTTGGGCAGCTTGCTCGTCAGTGCGTTTAAGCGTGTCGTTGATCTGTTGCCAACTGGAGCAACCACTCGCTATACATGTGATAAGGACAGTAATCATGTAGCGAACCAATTTCATCTATCCCTTCCACTTATCTATACGTTTAAAAAATTGTTCAAAGTCCTGCTAACAAAAATTTGAATAGACTCTAATAACCCGCCGAATCAACCGCAAACAGCATATTTAAAGAAGCGTTGAATAAAGCGCAAACAGCAGGGTAAGCAAATGCCCACTTTCTGCGTTAAAGCACCTCTGTACAATCCCAAGAAGCAGACAAGCTTTTGCTACTAGAACACTAATGTCCACGGCAAAAAAGAAGATCTCGGTTGATTGTTCTGTGGCCTACAGGGTTTACAAAGGTTCCCTAATTTTTTACCTACGCCGCCATGCATTGCCCGATGAGTTAGGTAGTAATCCTGTAAACGTTTATTTCTTCTCTCGAATAATCAGCACTTTCTGTCTGGCGTTACCGTCCACCAATAAAGGGCGTTCAGCTTTTTCGTGTGCGCTGAAAATAGCCCTAATCGCTGCCTCAAACGTGCCTTCGTAAACTAAATTGCCAAGGATTGGGTAATCCACTTCAGATGCACGCCAGTAAATCTTCCAACCGGCCTGTTTTCCCCAAGCGAGAATGGATTCATGTAGCGTGCTGCCAGTATGTGCTACCCAGTTTTCTTTCTCTGCGAGATAGCTAGATTCCTTTGTAGCGCTCGGCTCATCAACCACAAAAAAGCCGGCCCATGCACTCATCGGCAACCATAAAGCAAGCCACACAGCTTTTGCCTTATTCACCACACCTCCTTTTAACGTTTAGTTCTTTCCCATCGAGCCGTATAGCGGTACGGGCCAGCTAGCCAAGCGCGGCATAAACGCAGAGCAACTTTTAGCGAAAAACCAAAACGTTCAAGCGTGCCGAACACCACAAACGCCAGAGCAGCAAGGCCAAAAGTCCAACAACTGATATGGGCAAGGAATAAAAAAAATGGAATGCCGGCTTTCGCATCGAAGATAAAGAAACGTTCAGTACGGGAGGTGTTGCGCCAAATATTTTTTCTAGACATGAACCTTCCCCTCAACAGTGGTAGTTGACTGTAAACGCGCCTGACTTGCTTGCTGAGAAGCACTGATCAGTTCTACGTATTTGGGATGGATATGTTTGGCTACAGCTAACTCTTGTACATGCTGCAACATGCTTTGACCATGCTCTATCACTAATTCAGCTGCGCGCTTAGGAAGCATGCTAAGGTTATGCGCGGCGACATTTAATAACTCATGTCGCAGCGCGTTATCAAAAACTAGGAATTCACGGGCAGCACAACGGTAGCCATCGAGTGATGGAATCAGTTGCTGGGAAATGATGACGCGGATTGAATCAATAATGCTCGCCATGCTTGCATGCTGCTCTTCAACTGGCAGCGCTTGCAGTAAACGTAAGAAAGTCGTCGCGACGTTATTACTATGCACAGTGGTGTAGACCGCATGACCAGTCTGCGCAGCCAAAATCGCAGCCTTGATCGTTTGTGCGTCGCGCGCTTCCCCGACCAAAATCACATCTGGATCACGGCGCAATGCGTTGCGAATACCAGTTGCAAACGAGCCTAAATGGTCAGGAATCGCGGATTGATCAATTTCACATGCCTGAGTTTTTATTTTGTCGTAGACATATTCGATAGGCGCTTCAAATGTGATGATGTGTGAATCAGCTTCTGGATCTTCGGCAATCTCTCGAATTAAAGAGGCTAGCAATGTGCTCTTACCAGCTCCTGTCTCTCCTGTCACCAGAACAAGCCCATCTTGTGGGAAAAGACCCGCGAGCAGTTTGGGATGTAGTTGACTAGATTCTAGTTTGGGCGGCATCTGCGCCAACTCGCGCAGCACCAGCGAAATACCGAAATTGCCATTCACTAATACACCCGTTGCACACCAACGAAAGCGCAAACTATTTTGTCGTGAGATTTTGACTGAGTAAGCGTGGTCAATAGGTTGACCCGTGCGCAACTGCAGATCTGCATTCGCCCCTCCATACATTTCACAAAGTATTTCTACCACTTCTGTATGCTCAAGTCGACGCGCAGTCAAGCGAATTAGGCGACCATGCCAACGGGCAGTAACCGGACGTAGGCTTTTAAAGTAAAGGTCAGATGCCCCAATCTGCTTAGCGTGCATAAGCAGGCGATTTAATGCCTCGCCATTAAATCGCGCCGGCTCGCTTTGCATCAGAAAATCTTCTAAGCGGTCGATAGCTGACACCATGATGAACCTTTATTGAGAAAGTATTAAATCACTCATAAGCAACGTTCTACTTGCTTGCCTAATTGCAGATAGCTTTGCTTAAGAAGCTCTGTACGCTCTCTTTAGCGTGGCATGCCTTTAAGTACCCGATGTAAAAAGGTGAGGTGTAGTTGATTAACCTACTGTTACCGAGGGGAGACGGATGCTCTCTACTTCCTCTCTACTCCTTTAACTATTTTCAAGGAGTCTCTCCCTACCTCTCTCACGGTTTATTCAGCCCTTCTTTAACAACAGCACGTGGTCGCCAATTAGCTGCATGGAAGGCAAAGGCTGGGTTAGCGGTAATACGTAATATCCGATCATTAAGTTGCATAGTTTTTCCATCGCGAGTTCCTGTTACGCCTAGATTAGCCTCAGCCACATAAGGCGCGCTAATCATCCGTTGGGCTAACAAACTGCGGTACAGAATCATGCCCGTGTAGTCGCGCTCGAGACGTGCTAGAGATTGCTGAAAAATCTGTTCAGCTTGTTGCTTACCTAATGCCCAACCTTCTGCTAGTGAGCGCTGCCAAAGATCTATTTCAGCTTTGTTTTTGGGTAGTAATACAGGCGCTGGTGGCGTTACTGAAAATTGAAAATCATGAATTAAATAATCTCGCCAATGCTTAGGGTTAGTAACAAACTGAGCCTGCCGCTCAATTCGATACACAGCGTCTGCCACTCGCAATGTATTAGTTTCAGGCTGCTTAAGTGTGCTGCGTGCAGTAGATAACACAGGGGGCATCACGTTCTTTGCCAAAAGCAGTGCAGCGAAGTTATAAATCGTATCCAGTAGTTGCTGGTTTTGATTGAGGATCTGAGCCATTTCATAAGTGCGGCGTGCCAGCGCACTACGCGCTCCATAACTCAATGCAGTCTCTTTTAACGCCGTCTGACGAAGTGGTAACAACGGGTTATCTGCTTGAATAGAGCGCGTATGCAGACTGTCATTTAACACTGCCTCAAAACTTGGCGGTACGTTCTGATCTTGTATAGCGTAAGCGGGTTTAGTTAAAAAGATCAGCGCACTCATTATTAGGCACAAGCTAGAGATCCTCCGCTTACCCTCTGTGACAGCATCGCCCTTCCTTTTTTTACCTTGAATGCTCTTGTGTTGGCAGCAAGGACGTTTGCTGCTGCAAAGATTAAGCATAGGCCTATTAGACACTACCATTGCCATACCTCACTTCAATCAGCTTTAATAACGGATCAACCACCAGATCAGCTCGCGAGCCTGCTTGAATGCCGAGACTGTGCAAATGATCCGAAACAGCAGTAGCGTCTTGCCCAATCTGAACCAGAATCGGAATAGCCGGCGCTCTCCCCAAAAATTTAACGGTAAACCCAGCTATTGCCGCCAATTTATTCACCGCTTTCTCAAGTGGGCCTTGCCACGGCATGCGGACAATTTGCTGCATACCAGCAATTGCCTTGACCGTGCGCGGCTGAACTGGATTGCGCTGCATTTTTTCAGATTGCTCAGCCTCAGCTAACAAAGCGAGTGATTGCTCAATACGGCGCGCCGACTGCAGCAACATCGGATATATCGGATCCATTTCTGACTGCGCGTTAATACCGTCTTGATGAGTCAAGGCACAGCCTGTCGCTAGCAGCATGAATACAGACAGGCTAAGCATTTGGAGTAGCATCATTGATAGTCAGTTATTTAATAGATGTACTCACTATAGGTCAGTGAAATTTAAAAAATAATCTAACGAAAGTTATAAGGAACACAGAATTTAATGTCGAGATATAAGCGATTCTGGTGGCCATTGCGACAAGAGTAGTCATTTTTCATGGCTTTCGATCTTTTCGGTACATTCTTTGCTGAGAACTTAGAATTCAAAACGCAGCAAACAGCGATAAATAAGCTCTTGTTTGTTCATGCATCAGTCATCCACCATGCAAATCGCTTTTTCAGATGAGGCTCCAATTTTCAACGGCGCGGCATTGACGGTCGAATTTACTGCTGTGGTACAAGAGCGAAATGTTAGGTGCGCTATAACAGCAGAGGCGCTTAAAGATCATTGTGGTGCTCCATCTATTCTTGAGGACGATTTGTTAAATGCCTTTGTAACGAACAAAACAAAAATTCTTCACGTCTGCCAGCAGGCGCTTAAAGATAATGCAGGGGGATCTGTGATTTTGCGTAGCGGCTATTTTCGTGTTTATGCAATAGCCCATCATCAGTCTTAATCATTTTTAAAAAAGGGGGAGGTGTCTGGACACAGACATCTATAACTTATGTCACTTATCGTTGCCGGACGTTTTGAGACTTTTGCTAAAGCGCAAAAAGCTGCCCAGCTCTTATTTGCGCACGGGTTTGTAGAGGAAGATGTGACGCTTTTCTTTGTGAACCCTCCTGGTCAGCATCACCGCCAGAAAGGCGGTGGTGATCAGAAGGCAGATCCAGGTTCAAAGTTGATTTATAGAGGGGCGAATATAGGCATGCTGCTTGGCGCAACGCTCGGCGCGAGCATTGGGGCAATGATTTGTATCATATTTGGGTTACCTTTACTGATTACAACAATCGCTGCTGCAATAGGCGCCTATCTTGGTTCATTGATAGGCGCTATGGCCGAAGCAAACGCTGCTAAGCCAGGAGATGTCTTCCCTAAAATACATCAATCCGGGATATTGGTTGCCGTTCATGTGACGGCCGCTAATCAAGCGGATGCAGCTGCGGTATTGCGCAAAGCAAATGCAAAAGATATTGAGCGCGCAGATGGTCAATGGGAAGGTGGCCACTGGAGCGATTTCGATCCTTTAAAGGAGCCTATTACGCCCAAAGATCTCTAGAACTTACTCATGATCTCAGAGAGTAGAGATTTTCAAGGTTATCGGTAATCTTGTTGGGGTTCGTCTCATCCCGACCTACCAACATTACAAAGAAGGCAGATTAAAAAAGCAAAGCAGGTCGATAAGCCGGATTCTGTGCATGTCGCTCTCGCTACATGTGACAGTCATTCATCTAGGCGTGCCATTGCTGGCGCGCTCAAGCTCCCTACCCGGCGAACTAGACAGGGGTCCCGCCCTCTATCCAATGGATAGGCGCCCGCCTACTTGGGATTGCTCCGAGTGGAGGTTGCCATGCCAGTTACGTTACCGTAGCTGCGGTGCGCTCTTACCGCACCATTTCACCCTTACCTGATCCTGAACTGGGTTCAGGCCATCGGCAGTATGCTTTCTGTTGCCCTATTCCGCGTGTTGCCACGGATGGTCGTTAGCCATCACTCTACCCTGTGGAGTCCGGACTTTCCTCTCCTTCTCTTGCGAAAAGCAGCGACTGTCTGACCTACTTTGCGACGCGCAGTTTAGCATGCGCGCTTGGTTTGCCTGAATAACGTCGTGGGTCTTACGATTTATCCACTACGAAATTGCGGCATTTAAGAGATTGAGGGGCATGACGACGCTTGCTATAGTGCACCACCTAAACTTCAGTGGCCAGGCAGCTCAGTTGGAAGAGCAATAGACTTTGTCTATCAGCCGGTGGTTCGATTCCGCCCCAGGCCACCATCTTTATTTTCTAGAACCTGTCTACAAATTGTTCAAAAGGTCGCCACCCTTAGTTAACTAAACCTTGCAGCAACCAGAATGCACAGAGGTGTACATGAAGCTTGCGAACACCACTCAGGGTTTAACAGATACGCAAATCACGGACTTTTAGGCAATTTGTAGGCAACTTCTTATCAAAGCTATAAAAGCTGCCAGAGCATCTGTTGCCCTGCGCGCAACGGTACGATAGTTAAATCGTCAGCTTTCACTTCAGTTGGCAAAGTCCAGCTCTCTCGTTGTAGCGTAACAGTCCCTTGATTACGAGGTAGTTGATAAAAATCAGCGCCATAAAAGCTTGCGAATGCTTCTAACTTATCAAGCGCCCCTACTGCATCGAACGCTTCTGCATACAGCTCTAACGCGTGTAAAGCGGTATAACAGCCCGCACAACCACAACTGCTTTCTTTTGCTCCTTTCGGATGCGGTGCGCTATCTGTTCCCAGGAAAAAGCGTGGGTTACCTGATGTAGCGGCTTGTAGCAATGCTGCGCGATGAGTTTCACGTTTAAGGACGGGCAGACAATAATAATGTGGCTGCAAACCACCCACGAAAAGAGCGTTGCGGTTATAGAGCAAATGATGAGCGGTGATAGTCGCACCCAACGTATGAGGCAGCGCGTGCGCTTCGCTGACATAATCGACGGCCTCTTGCGTTGTGATATGTTCAAACACGACTTTCAACGCAGGAAAATCTCGCCGCAAAGGAATTAATACACGATCAATAAATACTTTTTCACGGTCGAAATAATCGACTGATGCATCTGTCACTTCACCATGTATGAGCAACGGCAGCCCAACTTCTTGCATTACCTCAAGCGTTTTCGTGCATTTTGCTAAGTCAGTGACGCCTGCTTCCGAATGTGTGGTGGCACCGGCTGGGTACAGCTTAACGGCATGCACAAAACCGGAGGCACGCGCACGCCGAATTTCGTCGGGTGATGTGCAATCAGTGAGATAAAGCGTCATCAACGGTTCAAACGCTGTACCCGCGGGCAAAGCATCAAGAATACGCTGCCGATAAGCCAACGCTTGCGCAGTCGTTGTAACGGGAGGTTTAAGGTTAGGCATGATGATCGCCCGCGCAAATTGGCGTGCCGTGTGTGGCAACACGCTTGCCATCAGTGAGCCATCACGCACATGTAAATGCCAGTCGTCCGGACGTTGAATGGTAAGTGTATGTGGGGTTGGCGAATTGTTAAGCGTCATGTTCATAAATTAGCAAAACCAATAACGGGGGATCTATCATTTTTTTAAAGAAGCGCAGCCTAGCATGAAACCCGCTTTAGGGCTGCCGCATTATGTCTGCTCGTCGTGTTGCTTATGTCAAGAAATAGATAATTAGCACCACTGATAAAACTTCTTTTCTTTACGTTCAAACTGCATTTATCAAGCGGCCGCTTTACAAACTTATCTGTCTGCTTCTTCAGAAACTCACTTAATGATATGCTTAGCGGAATCTCATTTCGCGGTTCTTGGGGAAGCTTGCATAACTTGGAGCAAAGAATATCTTTGCCGCCTAAGAGCAAAACAACAAATTACCGCCAGCCGATTTATTCAGCATTTCCTTAAGTCGCGTTTCACTAGCACTATCGTCATTATCATGTGTGAACTTCTCGGAATGAATTGCGCAGAACCAACCGATGCGGTGTTCTCGTTCACTGGCTTTGCTGAGCGCGGCGGCACGACCTCTTATCATGATGACGGTTGGGGCATTGCTTTTTTTGAAGAAAAGGCGTGTCGACTGTTTGTTGACCATCAGCCATCGGCAAAATCACCGGTCGCAGAGCTGATTAAGCACTATCGCATCAAATCAAAAAACACCATTGCCCATATCCGGGATGCCACGCAGGGCGGCACTGCACTTGAAAATTGCCACCCTTTTGTGCGCGAACTATGGGGACGCCATTGGGTTTTCGCGCATAAAGGTGATTTGCAAAATTACTATCCTTTTTTAACCGGGACTTATCAGCCTGTTGGTTCAACCGATAGCGAACGGGCTTTTTGCGCGATTATGCAAGGGCTACGCGAGCGCTTTCCCAGTACCCATCCCCCCCTTGAACAAATCTTTAGCGCACTCACAGAAATAACGCGCGAGATCAGTCAGTATGGCGCATTCAATTTTCTGCTTTCAAATGGGCAGGCTATGTTTGCTCATTGCTCAACGTTCCAACATTACTTAATACGATGCCAGCCTTTTTCTACCGCACACTTAATTGATGTGGACATATCGATCGATTTTGCCACCTGCACGACTTCTACAGATCGTATCGCAGTGATTGCTACGCATCCACTAACGCGAAACGAAGATTGGCAAGCCTTTCAGCCAGGAGATCTTTTTATGTTTGAAAATGGCGAGCTTGCGCTGCAAGCAAATATACCCGTAGCAGATGCCGTACTGGCTAGGTCGCACCAAATAGAGGCTGCGAAACGCACTGAGTTTTTAGCGCAACGAGCGCTATAAAAGTCTAACACCCTCTATTCTTGCGATTGCACAACGCGATTCAGCCCGCGTGGTAAAGGGAAAGAAATATTTTCCTCCACGCCTTCCAAGGTACGCACTCGCACTGCACCAAGTTCACGCAGCTTGGTAACAACTGATTGCACCAGCGTCTCAGGAGCCGATGCGCCAGCTGTTACACCAATGCGATGTTTATTCTTAAGCCAAGCGGCTTGAATTTGCTCCGGTGCATCAACACGGTAGGCAGGAATACCGCTTTTTTCTGCCACTTCTCGCAGACGATTTGAATTTGAACTATTCGGGCTGCCAACCACGATGATCAAATCGCAGCGCGGTGCCATTAATCTCACTGCATCTTGGCGGTTTTGCGTTGCATAACAAATATCGGGTTTTTTGGGTTCGTGAATCGCGGGAAAACGTTCTTTCAACGCCTGGATAATTTGCTTAGTGTCGTCAACTGAGAGTGTGGTCTGCGTCACATAGGCGAGCTTACTTTCATCAATAATCTTGAGTTTGACAATATCTGATATTTCTTCGATTAAGTGCATGCCATCTTGCGCTTGTCCCATCGTGCCTTCGACTTCAGGGTGCCCTTTATGGCCAATCATGATGACTTCGTAACCCTGTGCTCGCATCTTTGCCACTTCAACATGGACTTTAGTCACTAAAGGGCAAGTCGCATCAAATATATGAAAACCCTGGCTTTGCGCTTGCTCACGTACAGCTTGCGAAACGCCATGCGCACTGAAGACAAGCGTGGCGCCGGCTGGCACCTGCTCGAGCGACTCCACGAAAATGGCACCTTTACGGCGCAAATCATTCACTACATAAGCGTTATGCACAATTTCGTGGCGTACATAGACAGGCGCACCATGTAACGCTAGCACTCGCTCCACAATCTCAATCGCGCGATCAACGCCTGCGCAAAATCCGCGCGGTTGCGCCAGCAAAACTTCTGTGTCAGTTAAGTCAATTTCCGACATTGAGCTTTCCTACAAAATTCCAATGATTTGCACTTCAAATGTCAAAGACTGGCCAGCTAAGGGGTGATTGAAATCAAATATCGCATAGTCTGCCCCCAATTCTTTTAAGACACCTGCGTATCGTTCACCGTCTGGGGCATTGAATTCAACTAAATCACCTAGCACTAACTCTTCACTATCCATGCCATTTGCACGCAGTGTCTCTAATGAAAGCTTTTGAATTAAAGCTAGGTTGCGCTCGCCAAAAGCCTGTTGCGGCGTTAGCTGAAAGACAGAGCGGTTTCCAATTTGTAATCCAAGCAAAATCTCTTCAAGAGGCGCAGCCATCTGGCCCGCACCCACTAGAACAGTAGCTGGCTTACTGGTGAAGGTATTGACAATATCTTCTCCGCTTGGCAGAGCGAGACGGTAATGCAGCGTAAGGTGTGAGCCGAATTTTACTTCAGCCGTATCGATAGAAGACATGAGATGGTAGATCTAACAAATAAGCAATCAAAGAAACACAACCGTTTGGCACGAGACAACGAAGCATGCATTAAACGTACAAAACATAGCACACACAACAACCTAAGCACGCTTTTAAATAGCGCTTTACAGCCCCACGCTGCAGTCGCCCAAACCGTTGAATCGCCGAAAGAAAATCATAATCAACGCACCCAATTGGGTGCTTTAAAAACCAACAGTAACACAATTACTGCTTGGCCAACGCTTGAGCGCCCTCGTGAAAAATTGGCGAACACAGGGGCCGCCGCCCTCTCTGATGCCGAATTATTAGCGATCTTTTTACGCACCGGTGTCGCTGGACAAAATGCGGTTGAACTGGGGCGTGCATTGTTGAGCCACTTTGGCTCATTACGTGCGCGGCTAAGCGCAAGCGCGGCGAACCTCAAAAAAATACGGGGGATGGGCACGGCCAAAGTCGCGCAACTACATGCAATTGGAGAGCTGGTGCAACGCTCATTGATTGAAGAATTGCGCCAAAGTACATGCTTTGACAGCCCTGATAGCGTACGTGATTATCTAAAACTTTTGATTGGTGCCCGCTCTCACGAAGTTTTTGTTTGTTTATATCTTGATGTGCGCTACCGTTTGATTTGCGCAAAAGAAATGTCACACGGCACACTAACTCATACCGCTGTTTATCCAAGAGAAATTGCCAAAGAAGCGCTCGCACTGAATGCTGCGGCACTGATTGTTGCACACAATCACCCTTCCGGCGCCACCGAGCCCAGCGCGGCAGATCGACAACTCACACAACAGCTTCATACCGCGCTTGATTTGTTCGATATTAAATTACTTGACCATTTCATTATCGCCGCGAACTCGATCCTGTCGTTTTCCGAGAAAGGTTGGCTTTAGTAGTCTCGCCCTCTTTCTAGCCTATTCAATAAAATTTTCGTTTAGTCGAGCAGCGCTTCGCCTATTAGCTAACCCGCCTGCTTTCTACCTCGTATGGTAAGAACTCAGGGAACCCTACATGGACGCTCCTATTTTGCCAAGTTTTCAATTTATGAAGACGAGAAGGTAAAGATTGCACCCGTACATTCGGACTTTGTAAGTGACTTTAGCCACTGTCCCTGATGGGATTTGCTGGTTGATGCCCCAATTGTTGTTGCGCACTTTGTGTGCTGGGTTCCCTACGGGTCTGATCAACCACGGTCTAACCTACTTTGCCATCACTTCATGACTACTTGAGCAATCGGTGGTGTCTTTTTTCTTCGGTATACCTATCTATATTTCACGTGCTTGAATTAGGCTGCTGCCTTCAAGCGGGTATAACTGGCTTCATATTGCCGCTCATGGGTCAACAATGCCCAAACAATGCGCGTATTCTTGTTTGCGAGCGCCACTGTTGCAACATTTTTGTTTCGCCGATTAAGCAGGCGGTGAATCCAACTATCCGTCAAAGGCTTGCGCTGCGCTTGGATAATCACCGAACGTGCACCATGAATTAGCAGCGTTCTAAGGTACTTATCGCCTCGTTTACTCATGCCAAGTAGATTTTGCTTACCTCCACTGGAACTTTGTTTAGGCACTAAGCCTAGCCAGGCAGCCACTTGACGACCATTTTCAAAGCTTTTTGCGTCACCAATTGAGGCCACCAATGCGCTAGCAGTGATCGGCCCAATCCCTGGAATCTGCGCGAGTTTGCTACTGGTTATGTTGTTGCGGTGCCAAATCTGAATCTGCTGCTCGATTTCGCGCACTTGTCGGTCCAACTCATTGAGATGCTCGAGCAGTCGTTGGACCAGCAAGCGAAATACGCCTGGCAATTCATTGCTTGCATCTTCAATCAGCTCAGCGGCACGCATTCTGATATGTCCGATACCTTGTGGTATCACTAAACCAAATTCACTGAGTAAACCGCGGATCTGATTAGCCTGGGCAGTACGTGCTTTGACAAAGCCTTGTCGTACGCGATGCAAAGCTAAAACAGCTTGCTGTTCTATGTTCTTGATCGGTACAAATCGCATATTGGGTCGGCTCACTGCTTCGCAGATCGCTTCTGCATCGGCTGCGTCGTGCTTGTTAGTTTTCACATACGGCTTCACAAACTGAGGAGCCATCAGCTTTACTGTGTGGCCTAAACGGGTTAGCTTGCGTGCCCAGTGGTGGGCACTACCGCACGCTTCCATCCCAATTAGACAAGTAGGCAGATTGACAAAAAACGTCACCATCTGATCTCGCCGTAACTGTTTCTTCAGTATTGTCTTCCCAGATTCGTTCACCCCATGTAACTGGAAGAGATTCTTTGCCAGATCAATACCGATCGTAGTAATCTTCATTTCGGATGCTCCTTTCCGTTTAAGTGGTTAACTCATTTCTCCACTTTGGCACATCTCGATGCCGTTAGGGGAGGAGCGTCCATCCCATTGTAAATGAGATTCCACGCATCAATAGATTTCAGCGTGCGGCTTTAAAAAGATCGTAAGCCGACAAGGAGAGAAAATGCCTTTAGATACAGCGTTAAAAGTAGGGTCAATCGCAGAGATGGGTAGCATTGCGAATGAGCTATCCGTTACCGGTAAAGAAATGGGTGCGGGTGACAGCCAAGGCGGGATAAGTGAACTCATGAAAGCTATCGGTGAAAAAGGAGGCGGCAATAGCTGGACAGGAAGCGATCTTTCCGGGAATTCTTCAGATGATGAAGACGACGACTCGCAATGAATACCCAGCTAGACATTAGCTATAAAACCACCTCCCTTCGTGGCTTATACGGCATCTTTTTGTGAAAAGTGTTATTCAAAAAACGGCTTAATCATGTCTTATAAAAATTTTCCGGACAACGTAACTTCTCTTTTACTCAATATAACTTGCGCGGGACGAGGTGTTAGTGATCTGAACGATCTAGAAGATCTTGTTAGTGCGCTACGCATTGTGCGGCCCAATTTAATTCAGTTAGATATTTTTGACGCTTGGTTCCATATGCGACGCCAACAATGGCAAGAGGCACTGTATATCCTGCAAAGTCTTGAAACGCGCAAAAGCCATTTTCCACTTCGTACCGCGTTGCAAGGGTGTTGTTTATATGCGATCAACGATTCACGTTGGATGAGTTACGCAACACAAGCGTTAGAACAAAAAGACGACGCTGAAGCAGCCCGGATTGCGACAGTGCTCGTAAAAACAGCCCAACAATCGTTGGGCGCGATACCCGAGCTGCAATTGACAGAGACTAACGAAACCACTTCCAACAAAGATGAAGCTTGGCTTAATCCACACTATTTACATGTGTAAATCCATCTATAAGAAAATGTACGGCAATCAATCGTCTTTTGCACAAAACCACGCTCTTAGAATAAGTACCCCACTCTTGCGCTCAGAGAGCCCGACGCATATTCAACTTTGCTTAGGCGGCTATATTTAAGCATGCTTAAATAAAAGAGATTTAATCTTTTCCAATTTTCCTGTTAAAATCGCGCCTTTTCCGTCTATCTAACCAATGAAGCGAGGGCAGTGGATGCCTTCTGGTCTTGCTTCTAAGCTCGGAAGCTTTGCGTAAGTTGAACTCGTGTAACGCGGTTCTTCTGCACTAGCCAAGCTTCCAATGCAGTTAAGTATGCTTAAATTAAGCAGAAAGCGTTAGCACAAATATGTGCATCGTTCTGGTTGATTAGGCACAGGCTTAAATTTGCAAACAGCTTTTACATTCAGCGTATTAAGGAGTGCTTGATGGCACGCAAATGTCCAATTACAGGGAAAGGGCCAACGACTGGTAATCGCGTTTCCCATGCAAATAACAAAACAAAACGCCGTTTTCTCCCCAATATGCAGTACCACCGTTTTTGGGTAGAAAGCGAAAAGCGTTATGTGCGCTTTCGCATTTCGGCTGCTGGCCTGCGCAAAATTAACAAAGTGGGTATCGAAGCCGTGCTCAAAGATTTAAGAGCACAAGGCAGTATCTAAGACTTTGTTCATCACTTTCCAAAGTCTCCTGATTTAGAGATTAGTCCTCGCGCTGAAGTGCGACGTCATCTGGGAAGTGGCAAAAAAAGTTCTAAAAGGCTGGCATTAAGCTAGCCACCAAAGGTCGGTCTATATAACTCGGTAGCAAGAGTGGTTTTGTTGCCAGTGCACTAGTACAGCGAGAGATATAGCGCCGTCACACGATTATGCAGACCTTCCTTAATTTTTAAGGTTTGAAGGAATTACATCATGGCTAAATCACGCAATAAAACTAAAACTTGCCTCCAATCGCAGGCTGGCACTGGACATTGCTACTATCTGACAACTTCCGTCTTAATCACGCTGAAGAAGCTAGTCAAAAAGTATGACCCTGTCGTGCGTAAGCATGTCATGTATAAGCCAGTGAAGCTTAAATAAGCTTTATTGCAGCTGAATATTCAGAGTTGGATTAAAAACAGCGGCAGACTTTGCGGTCTGCCGCTGTTTTTATTTGTTATGCTTGGAAAAAACTCGGGAACCTCTACGTAACCTCTTAAAGCCTGCTCACGATCTAGAAGCAGGAAAATATTAGGGCGTGTCCTCAATTAAAACGGGCTCGTCCTAAGGTCATTGGTATGCACGTTGGGGTTCCTTCGTCACCCCAACCTACGAATATCAGCCATGCCTAATAACAACGCCACCCTCATTCAGCGCACTAGTTATACCCCTCCTCCCTTTTTCATCGATAACGTTAGACTTGAATTTGATCTAGATCCACAGCGTACTGTCGTCACCAGCCGTATGCAGTTGCGGCGTAATCCCGCATCTTCTCAGCCTGATTTGCATCTGCATGGTGAAGCACTCACTTTAATCAGCGCAACCTTAAATGGCACACATTGCACCGAAGTACAAGCCAACGAATCCGGCCTTCTGCTGCCTAACGTGCCTGATGCTTTTGAATTAACTATCACGAATACATGCGCACCAGCGACTAATACTTCGCTGATGGGTTTATACGTATCAAATGGCAATTTCTTTACTCAATGCGAAGCAGAGGGATTTAGAAAAATTACTTATTTTCTTGACCGCCCTGATGTGATGGCGCGTTATACCGTGATCTTACGGGCGAACAAGACTGATTACCCCGTCCTACTCGCCAACGGCAATTTGATCGAGGCAGGTGATTTGCCAGAGGGTAGGCACTATGCCATTTGGGAGGATCCATTTGTTAAACCTAGTTATTTATTCGCGCTGGTAGCGGGCAAACTAGTCTCGTTGGAGGATCGTATCTCAACCGATTCAGGTGCTGAAAAATTACTGCAGGTTTGGGTTGAGCCACAAGATTTAGATAAAACGCGGCATGCAATGGATTCGCTGATTCGCGCGATTAAATGGGACGAGGCACGCTTTGGCTTAGCACTAGACTTAGAACGCTTTATGATCGTCGCGGTGAGCGACTTCAATATGGGCGCGATGGAAAATAAAGGGCTCAATATTTTCAACACCAAATATGTGCTGGCTAATCCACAAACAGCGACCGATATCGATTACGCCAATATCGAAGCGGTGGTAGGACACGAATATTTCCATAACTGGACAGGCAACCGAGTGACGTGCCGCGATTGGTTTCAGTTGAGTCTAAAAGAAGGCTTAACCGTTTTCCGGGATCAAGAATTTTCCGCTGATATGGCAGCGCAAGCAGTAGGCAGCCAAGCCGCCGCAGCGGCACATGCCACTAAACGCATTGACGATATACGTGTATTAAGACAACTTCAGTTTCCTGAAGATGCTGGCCCAATGGCACATCCAATACGGCCCGATAGTTATGTTGAGATCAATAACTTCTACACCGCGACGGTTTACGAAAAAGGCGCCGAGGTCGTACGCATGTACCAAACTTTGCTTGGCCGCGATGGTTTTCGCCGAGGTATGGATCTGTATTTTGAGCGGCACGATGGACAGGCCGTTACCTGCGATGACTTTAGACAGGCGATGGCTGATGCGAACGGGCGTGATTTAACGCAGTTCGAGCGTTGGTATAGTCAAGCAGGCACGCCGCTTGTACAAGTTAAAACGCACTATGAAGAAGCTTCGCGCACCTACCAGATTACACTCACCCAAAGCTGTCGCAAAATCGTCGCTGACTCCCCTGCCACTGCAGAGGCTTCACCAGAGCCGCTGTTGATTCCATTTGCGCTTGGTTTAGTCGATGCCAATGGGCAAGACATTGCACTGCAACTTGATACTGAAGCAGCCCCTAGTGGCACCACTCGTATACTCGAGTTGACTCAAACTGAGCAGACTTTCCGCTTTATCAATATTGCCCACAAACCGATACCCTCATTTCTACGCAATTTCTCCGCTCCTGTCACCGTCGAATATGACTACCGTGATGATGAATTAGCTTTTCTGTTTGCCCACGACAGCGACCCTTTTAATCGCTGGGAGGCAGGTCAACGGCTTGCTACACGCGCTTTACTCGCGCTCGCACAAGTTGCTGCGCAAAACGCTTTGCTAACTGTTAAGCCAGCTGTGCTTGAGTCATTTAGGCAAGTGCTACGGGATGAAACGCTGACTCCTGCGTTCCGCGCACAAGCCTTGAGTTTGCCATCAGAAATTTATCTGATAGAGCAAATGGAAGAGGCCGATCCAGCTGCACTTTATACCGCACGGCAGTTCCTCACGACTGAATTAGGCAATGCATTAGCTGAAGACTGGCAAAAAACTTATACACGCTACAACCTATCCGTCCCTTATGAACCATCCCCAATAGCTGCTGGCGAACGGGCACTGAAAAATCTAGCGTTAAGTTACCTACTGGCAGCCGATGTCAAAACTGCGGAATATGCAGCGCAACAGGCTACTAACCAATACGCCAACGCTGACAATATGACAGACCGCCAAGCTGCATTAGCAGGTTTGCTACACATCGGTGGGGCGAGCGCGCAGCAAGCGTTGGCTGATTTTTATCAACGCTTCGCACAAGAACCATTGGCTATTGATAAATGGTTTACGTTACAAGCCACGCAACGCGGCGCGGAAAAGCCAGTCATTGAAACTGTACGGAGTTTGTTGCAGCATCCGGCTTTCAATTTACACAACCCAAATCGTGCTCGGGCGTTAATCTATGCGTTTGTAAACAGCAATCCAGCGCAGTTCCATGCTGCTGACGGTTCTGGCTACGCGTTTTGGGCTGAGCAAGTGCAAGCTTTAGACACACTCAATCCACAAGTTGCCGCTCGCCTAGCACGCGCATTGGAAAATTGGCGCAAATTTATTGCACCGTTACGCACCCAAATGCGTGCTGCGCTAGAAACGGTATTAGCATCAGCTCAGTCAAAAGACGTGCGAGAGGTCATTGAAAAGGCACTCGCTTGAGTTGGAGCGTGTTCATCATTTTTCAAAAGAAGAGATATGGGCGTTATTGGATAGGCATGTTGGGGGAGGTACAAACCCCGATACGGGCCAATAACCTCACCTATTCCGCTTTTCTGAAAGATCAGGAATAGAATTCAACAGTTAAGCGATACCGTTCGTGCGGAAGATGTTTAAACAGCCGTTAAAGGTAATTTTAAAGTCAGCGTGACCGTGCCATCCTCCTCACGCCGCTGTTCAAATTGGCCGCCATGAGCGGCTACCACAGCAAGTGGCAAATTAAGCGCTAGTTTATCGCTGTGTTTGCTGACCTGTGCTGCCGAAACGCGTACAAAATGTTCAAGGACATGCTCGAGTTTTTCATCTAGCCATGCGTTAGCTGAGAATTTAAAGCTTGTCGAAACAATGCAAGTATTTTGTTCAATTAAAGCGTTGACATTGATATTCGTGTCACGCATTGAGGCTTCGATGGCATACGCTAGCATGATCCACAACGCTTGCCAGATGCGTTTTACATCTAAGTTACAGTGCACATCCGCAATCTGTAGATCAGTAACAAACGTTACGCTACGTTCAGCCGCAAAATGGGTTCGATGATGAGCAAGCACGGATTCTAAATACGGCTGCAATAAGACTTGGTCGTAAGTGAGTGGCATCGCTTTAGTCTCAGCGTATACCGCCTCAATAAGATCTTCAATGACTTTGGTTTGCTGATTAACACCACTATGAATGCCATCCAGTATGTTCTGCATACCACTTTGCGTAGTCCCAAATTTAGCTTCTAATACGTGCGCCCAAGTATGTATCGTATTTAATGAGCCGCGCAGATCATGGGCGATGATACTAAGCAAAGCATCACGCGCAAAAATAGCTGCTTCGGATTTCGCACAGGCTGCCAAGAGGTTGACATCAGACACAGGAATAAGCATGAAGGTTCACCATAAAAAAACGCTGAATCAGCCAAGAGCAGTAGGATAATGAATTACAGCCTCATGGCAAATACTAATGTTGCCGGCCATAGCCTCCGTTGCTCCCGGTTGATTCAGCGCTTCTTTAACCGAGCGATAAAGGTGAAAAATTAATCAGCCGCTGGAATCACCCCACAAGCAAGACGCCTTCCTCCACCGCCTAGGGGTAGTGGTTTATCGTTATAGTTATCGCCCCCTTCATGCACCATTAACGCATGGCCGCTCACTTCATGCAGTGATTTAATGCGTGGCGCTTTGAGTAGCATGTTGGCACGCCCTTTAGAATCTACATGTAATTTTGGTAGATCACCAAGGTGTCCATCACCATGCGGGCCAGCATGACGGTTTGTCGCTTTTGGATCCCAATGACCGCCAGCGGCCATCGCAGCATCATCACAGAATGGATGTTCGTGAATATGAAAACCATGTGCGCCCGGCGGCAAATCTGTCAATTGAGGTTTAAAGACCAACCCTTGACGAGTCTCAGTGATGTTTACTACCCCGATAGATTTTCCCACGCCATCTGGGCTAGCTTCATACATCGGTACAGTGAGTGATGCGCTATAAGCCGCTGACGCACTTACACACAGAATGGCGGCAAGCCCCATGGTTAAACTGATGCGTTTTTTCATGGTTTTTCCTTTTTTGCTAGAAACAGTTGAGTTGATTTATGTTAAGTCAGGCAGCGCTGAGGCTAAATACATCGCAAGCCTATCGAATAGAAAACTGCTCTTATTTTTAGACGAGCCATCGACAAACAGGCCTTAAAAGCATCCTCATATTACGACTATGCTTTGTTTTTGATGCCCTTTTTCATTGCACTGACAGTGTTTTAGCCAATTTCTAATTACGCCCTTAGCACTTTTCTAAGACTCTGTTCACGCGCTTCATAAAAGCTTGAATAGATAGGCTATTGGTTTACATGTTGGGGTTCCTGCGTCACCCCAACCTACGATTCTTTGTTTGACTCGTCGGTTGGGGTGAGGGGCAAACCTTGACCACCGATACCTCTCAACTCTCTTTTCTTCGAGATCGTGAACTGGTTCTCAAATTCACTTAACATAAGTAGCCAATGCTACGTTCAACTACTTAGCAAACCGCGCGCCAGATAAATTCTGTGCGCAAGCTGCCTGCGCGTACAGCGAGGGGGCGAAACTAAATTTAAAGATGAGCACTATCACTCGATAGCTGCAGGTGTAATTGTGATTTCCCGCTACCATCGTCACTCGTTTCTCGATCGCGTCGAGCGGCAAGCGTGAGACGCGCTAATTCTAATTGCTGCAGATAATCGGATGTGATATCGCCGGTCACATAGTGTCCGTCAAAGCATGACGCCTCAAAATGAGTCAACGCAGGGTTAAGATCGCGCACCGCTTGCTGCATATCGGCAAGATCTTGATAAATCAGTAAATCTGCCCCAATTAACGCCGCGACCTCTTCATCAGTACGGCCGTGTGCGACAAGCTCACCGCGTGTTGGCATGTCAATCCCGTATACATTAGGAAATTTAACGGGCGGCGCCGCAGAAGCAAAGAAAACTTTACTCGCGCCAGCATGACGTGCCATTTGTACAATTTCATTACTGGTGGTACCACGCACAATCGAATCATCAACAATTAGTACGTTGCGTCCTTTAAATTCAGTAGGCATCGCATTAAGTTTTTGCCGCACTGATTTTTTTCGTACCGCTTGGCCTGGCATGATAAAAGTACGGCCAACATAGCGGTTTTTGAAAAAACCTTCTCGATATTCAATTCCTAGCTTATTTGCTACTTGTAACGCAGCCGGTCGGCTCGAATCAGGAATTGGCATCACCACATCAATATCGCCCGCTGTCACCATCTGACCGATTTTTTCAGCCAGGTAGTCACCCATACGCAACCGCGCATCATAAACCGACACATTATCTAAACGTGAATCGGGACGCGCTAAATAGACATATTCAAAAATGCATGGTGTTAAGCTCGCTTGCTCAACACACTGACGACTATAAAAATTGCCATCCAAATCGATAAATACAGCCTCACCAGGCGCCACATCGCGTACAAACTCAAATCCAACACCCTCTATCGCAACTGATTCAGACGCAATAATCCAATCTGCTCCTTGCTTAGTTTCCAGCTTACCAATACATAAAGGACGAATACCGTACGGATCACGAAAAGCTAGCATCCCATAGCCAGCGATTAGCGCAACCGCGGCATACGAGCCGCGCACGCGCTGATGTAGATGAGCAACTGCCTTAAATAACGTATCTGGATCAAGCGAATAACCGGTATTAGCTATTTGTAGCTCATGCGCTAAGACATTAAGCAGAACTTCCGTATCGGAATTGGTGTTGATATGACGGCGGTCAGTTTTGAACATTTCGTTCTTTAATTCGACGCCATTAGTTAGATTGCCGTTGTGCGCAAAGATAATGCCGTAAGGTGCATTCACGTAAAAGGGCTGTGCCTCTTCTTCGCTGCTCACTGAGCCTGCCGTTGGATAACGCACCTGGCCTAGGCCGCATGTGCCATTCAGGCTACGCATATTGCGCGTGCGAAAAACATCACGCACCAAACCATTAGCCTTATGCATATAAAAGGTACGGTTGTCTGCTGTGGCAATGCCAGCCGCATCCTGACCGCGATGCTGTAACAATAGTAGGCTATCGTAAATGAGCTGATTGACGGGGGAGTGAGAGACCGCGCCTACAATGCCGCACATGGCAAATCCTTTAAAAATTGAAGTTTAAAAACGCTAAGGAAGCGCTGATTTAATCGGGAGCAAGGCATCTCGACGAAGACAGTACAAGGGTACGGCGAGGAGAGATAATGCCGCTCCCGATTAAATCAGCGCTTCCTAAATAAATTTAGCTGATTGCAGCTGCGTAGCTTACAGTTGCTCCAACACGCGTTTGGCAGCATCGAGTTTTTCACCGCTCTCTCGAATTCCTTTTGTGGCAGCTGCAGGTAAGCGCTCAGAAATGGCTTCTGGGAAAAGAGGCTGCAACATGGTTATCCCCTTCTCTACATAGGGTCGCAACACGGCATTACGCCAAAAAGCTTGTTTAGGTAGCTCGGTTAGCTGAGCTACCATCGCTAACACAAGCATCAACAAAACACCACGGGCCATGCCAAACAATGTGCCGAGCGAGCGATCTAAGGAACCCAAACCAATGGTGTGAGTCAAACGGCTCATCAGTGCGCTAAGTAGCACAGCAACAATCATCACACCGATGACCAATACCGCGAAGGCTAGTAGCCACTGAGTTTTGGCACCACCAGGCCAGTTCGCTGGCAGATGAGGCGCAAACGTATCTGCGTAATGCCAAGCAATAATAGAAGCCGCTACCCAGCCAATTAAGGAAAAAATTTCAGCCACTAAGCCACGCCATAATCCGAGCAGCGCCGAAAGTCCAACAATCAGCAGCACCACATAATCAAAGCCAGTCAACATCGTGTATGTTCTACCCAGTCAATTAATTTAGTAAAAGATTTATATGAGATATTTTTAGAAAAGCTAAGCAAAGAGAGAACAACGCCAGACCATCCAAGCAGTATTAACTGAATTGGCCTATATTAGGGTGCGCACCACACCTCAATGTGGCTACCAGTAACCTCTCAAAACTTCCATATTTGAAATCATGAAAAGGTTCTAATTTTGTTGCAGAGTTTGTGAGGCCTTACTACTTAAAGGAAAGCCCGCTTCGCGTAGCCGTTTCAATGCAGCCTCTGCAATCGCTCGATCATTAAATGGTCCTGCACGCACTAACCATAGCTCACTGCGATTGTTTTGTTGCTTGCGCTCTAAGTAAGCGGGTACGTTGGCTTGCTTTAAGCGTTTAACCCAACTTTGCGCGCGTTGCTCATCTGATAAAGCCATTAACTGGATAACAAAGCGACCGCTCATAGAGGCAGCCGTGGAAGTGGGGCGAGGGGGAAGTTTAGCGTTGCTTGATGGAGTTGGAGCGCTAGCGGCTATAGCTGCAGATGTCTTAGGTGCTGTAGGTTGACGTGCTTCAGTATTTGGCTTAGTCGACTCACGCTGTACCTGCGAGTTATTGGCTAGCGCTGGCGCAGCCGAGACAAATGCATTACCTGCCTGCTTAGGGGCTTGCGGTATGTGAGTCACGCTAGCTTCGCACAGCGAGTTGTAACTGGCGCCCAACTCACCTTGTGGACCTTCATTACAACTTTCAAAAAGACTTTTAGGGATTTGAATAGCAATGTCATCAGGCGCTGGCTTTGGCTGAGAATCCAACACCATCGGCAAGATCACAATGGCGGCGACAATCAACACAAGCGCACCGATCAAACGGCGCCGTGCACGTTGTTTTTCTGGAAGCATGGGGTCAAGTAAAGCGTCTTGGGATACGCCTGCCCCATCATTAGACATCTTATCGGCAGAGCTTGACCGCTGACGAGATACGCGCTTGTCACGCTTATCTTCTTTACTGCCAAATGAAAATAATCCCATAAGCCGTTCAGCCAGTTGCTGTAGATGATAATCAGATAATTAGTGTCAAGAAGCCGGTTCAGAGAAAGCCTACACAGGTTCTATTTTCAGAGAAGCCATTACACCAGCTACCGTATAGAAAGATCCGAAGACCAGGATTCTATCATTATCAGATGCTCGCTCTCGCGCATTTTCATAAGCAAGAGCTGGCGATGTAAAGCACTGCACGCTCCTTTTTGCATCGCCCTCGTACCTATCGTCAATTCCCGCAACCCTTAAATGCGCTTGCACTGACTGCGCTTTAGCCGCACGTGGTGTGGGTAAGTCTGCCAGACACCAGTGATCAATTTCGTCTTTCAGTAGATTGATGATCTGCGCGATATCCTTATCTTCCATTACCCCAAACACTGCATATGTATAGCGGAAAAATCCCATTTGACTGAGATTATGTTTAAGCGTCGCAGCAGCATGCGGATTATGCGCAACATCCAAAATCACGGTAGGTTTACCAGGCAGCACTTGAAAACGACCTGGCAGAGCCACCCTTGCCAAACCCAAGCGGATATCTTGCGCAGATACCGGTAACTGATTGCGCAATGCTTCGAGCGCGGCTAACGCCGCTGAAGCATTGAGTAACTGGTTAGCGCCGCGCAAAGCCGGGTAAGCAAGCGCTGGCCGTGTCAATGTACGCCCGCTATAGGTCCACTGCTGGCGTTCATTTCCTTTATCGGCAGCAAAATTAAAATCACGGCCCACGAGCCATAAATCCGCACCTATTTGCTGAGCGCGATCCATCAACGTAGCGGGTGGTAGGGGATCACTGCAAATCGCGGGTTTACCTGAACGGAAAATACCTGCTTTCTCAAAAGCGATTTTTTCGCGTGTATCGCCGAGGTAAGCGGCATGATCAATATCAATGCTTGTCACTATCGCGCAATCAGTGTCAATCACATTCATCGCATCAAGGCATCCGCCTAGCCCTACTTCAAGAATCACTACATCAAGATTATTTGCAGCAAACCAATCCAAAATGGCTAACGTAGTAAATTCAAAATAAGTGAGCGAGACAGGTTCAGCCAAACTTAAACGAGCGCGTTCTACCGCTTCAAAATGCGGCAGCAATTCTGTATCAAGCGCTAACTTACCCTGTATCCGTGCACGTTCATTAAACGTGAGTAAATGGGGTGAAGTATGACAACCAACGCGATAGCCCGCTTGCAGCAGAATCGATTCTAATAAAGCACAAGTCGAACCTTTACCATTCGTCCCTCCCACTGTCATCACTGGACATTTAAAACTCAGCCCCAACGCTTCTTTAACTGCACGTATACGTGTCAGTCCCATGTCAATCGTAACGGGATGGGAGGTTTCAAGGTGAGTAAGCCAATCGGTGAGTGTAGAGAAGGTTGGCATGATGAGAGCTGTTTGGATGGAGGTGCGAGGAATAATTTAGATAATCAATGGCAATGATTATGCTACCGTGGAATGAGACAGGTGCGTCATATCTCCGTAGCCGACTAGAAGCGCTTCTACAGAGATATCTTCATCAATTTCTTCCCAATGTAGGCCACGCCCTGTTCCACTAATTCGATAATGTTCTCGTTGCGTTGGCGTAGCAGCAAGCAAACGCGGAAACCAAATTAGAGGAACACTAATCGTACGGCCATCGATTAGATCAACCCACATTTTGGATTCATCAAAATAAAGCGATTTAGCAGAAATATTCATTCCATGCCTTTTCGTTTTGGCTCTTAAGCTACCGCTACCGCCTCCGCAGGCTGTCGCGTTAGCAATGCGATGAGTTGGGCGATTTCATCGCGTAGTTGACGGCGATCGACGATCATGTCGATTGCGCCTTTTTTCAAAAGAAATTCAGCACGTTGAAAGCCTTCTGGTAATTTTTCGCGCACCGTTTGTTCAATCACGCGCGGCCCAGCAAAGCCAATCAACGCTTTAGGCTCAGCGATAACCACATCGCCTAAGAAGGCAAAGCTCGCCGATACCCCCCCCATCGTCGGGTCAGTCAACACCGAGATAAACGGTAGCTTAGCCTCAGAAAGCTTGGTCAACATCGCGGTGGTTTTTGCCATCTGCATCAACGACAACAAGCTTTCTTGCATACGCGCACCTCCTGAGGCGGCAACACAAACAAACGGCACACGTTCGGCCAATGCGACTTGCGCACCGCGCACAAAGCGCTCACCTACCACCGAGCCCATTGAGCCGCCCATGAAAGAAAACTCAAAGCAAGCGACTACGACTGGCAATGCATGGATCGCGCCACCCATCACAATTAACGCATCCGTTTCACCGCTAGTTTCCGTGGCTTCTTTCAGGCGCTCTGTATATTTACGGCTATCTTTAAATTTGAGCGGGTCGATAGAGACGATTTCTTGACCTATTTCGTAGCGCCCTTCGCTATCGAGTAGGTTATCCAATCGCTCACGCGGCCCGATACGCATATGATGTTCGCATTTTGGGCAAACATGCTGATTACTTTCCAGATCGTTGCGATACAGCACTGCTTCGCAGGCTGGACATTTAATCCATAACCCTTCTGGTACACCTTTGCGGCGTGCAGGGTCTGTCTTCTGTTTAATCTTCGGGGGCAGGAGTTTTTCAAACCAGCTCATAGCTGTCCTCGTGTCAGGTATTCATAGAACGCAGTTGATATGACCAAGCAAGTTAAAGAGGCTTTGTTGCCTCCACTGGCTGCTTGTGCCCATCCAACGTTTGCCGTATTTCAGCAAGAAAAAAAGTTAGCGATTGTATCGCTTTCTCAGAATCGACTTCTTCAAGTCGTTGTACAAGCGCACTACCAATCACCACTGCATCCGCTACTTCGCCCACCGCACGGGCTGTTGCCGCATCACGAATACCAAAACCTACGGCTACGGGTAATGAAATTTCTTGCTTAATGCTAGGTATTTTTTCTGCAATGCTTGCGACTTCAAGCGCTGCTGAACCCGTTACCCCTTTGAGTGAAACGTAATAAAGGTAGCCACTTGCTAAACGTGCTGCTGCGGCAATTCGCTGCGCATCAGAAGTGGGCGCTAACAGAAAGATAGGATCAATGCCTCGCGCGCGCAGCTGCGCTGCAAATTCCGCGGATTCTTCAGGCGGGTAATCGACTACCAACACACCATCAACGCCCGCTTCAGCAGTAGCAGAGACAAAATGTTCAACGCCCATGCGCTCGATTGGGTTCGCATACCCCATCAATACAATGGGTGTCACTTGATTGCTTTGCCGGAAAGTGCGCACATCATCTAGCACTTTTCTAAGCGTTATACCATTAGCTAACGCACGAGAATAAGCACGCTGTATCACTGGACCGTCTGCCATCGGATCCGAAAAAGGCACGCCTAGTTCAATGACATCGGCACCGGCAGACGCCAGCGCATGCAGATAATCAACCGTTTTAGAAGGATCAGGATCTCCTGCTACCAGAAAAGGAATTAATCCTTTGCGCTGCTGTGCTGCAAGCGCTGCGAAGGTCGTTTGAATACGCGACATAAAATTTTTTGATTAAAACAAAGCTTGATCAACTTACCACGCAAGACCGGCACGCTCGGCTACCGTGTGCATGTCTTTATCTCCCCGCCCAGATAAATTCACTAACAATACTTTATCTGGCGTAAGCGCTGGCGCGAGCTTAAGAGCGTAGGCAAGCGCATGGCTCGATTCGAGTGCGGGGATAATACCTTCAATTCGGCAGCATTCGTGAAAAGCTTGTAAAGCCTCTTCATCGTTGATCCCGACATATTGCGCACGGCCTGTATCTTTAAGCCAAGCATGTTCGGGGCCGACACCCGGATAATCAAGCCCAGCTGATACAGAATGCGTATTGAGAATTTGCCCATGCTGATCTTGCAATAAATACGTGCGATTACCATGTAAGACTCCTGGTGAGCCCGCGCTCAATGAAGCCGCATGCTGACCTGTATCAAGCCCTTCACCGGCTGCCTCAACGCCAATTAATTGCACTTGTTTGTCGTCTAAATACGGATAAAAAATACCCATTGCATTTGAACCGCCACCGACACAGGCGATCACCACATCGGGCTGGCGCCCAATCATTTGCGGCATTTGGACTTTACATTCGTCGCCGATCACCCGCTGAAAATCGCGCACCATCATCGGGTATGGGTGTGGGCCCGCCACTGTGCCAATGATGTAAAAAGTATCGTCAACATGCGCGACCCAATCACGCAATGCTTCATTCAATGCATCCTTTAACGTTTGCGTGCCTGATTCAACGGGTTCAACGTGAGCTCCAAGCAATCTCATTCGATAAACATTGGCTGCTTGACGACGCATATCTTCAGCGCCCATATAGATCACGCATTGCATGCCAAAGCGCGCAGCGATCGTCGCCGTTGCGACTCCATGCTGCCCTGCCCCCGTTTCTGCAATCACCCGCGGTTTACGCATTCGTCGCGCTAACAGCGCTTGGCCGATCACATTGTTTATTTTGTGGGCGCCCGTATGGTTTAGGTCTTCACGTTTAAGATAAATTTGCGCCCCACCAAGCTTTTCACTCAGACGCTGTGCATGGTAGATCGGAGAAGGACGGCCTACAAAATGCTTCAGTTCATACTGATACTCAGCAATAAAATCAGCATCGCTACAATACTTCGCGTAAGCATCACGCAACTCATTTAGCGCATAAACTAACGTTTCCGCTACGAATACACCGCCATAAATACCAAAATGGCCATTGTTATCAGGCAAGTTATACATCACCCTTTTTCTCACACAAGCTATTTAAAAAATTAACGCCTTTTAACTAGCGCTACATGCTATGGGAAAGCGCTAAATAAATTGGCAGCAAAGAATGCCTCTGCTGCCAGTACATTAGTACTCAATGCAAAGAAGAGAAACTGCAGTTGTTTATCCTGCCGCTCCCGATTTATTCAGCACTTTCTTAAGTTCCTATAGCGATATTGATCTGCAATCTCATACCACTTATTTAACTGATTACTCTTACTATAACTTAGCTCTGTTTAATCGTTAGCTAAATGATGCTTCTCATCATTATTGCCCTGACTCGTTTCTATCCTTCTTATTCCAATAAGAGTTAACCTCTTTCCCTATCAATAAGCCGCATAGCTTGTTTTATTAAATCAAAATTGCAACACCCACCTAAGTCTCAGATAAAAACATTAGAATTCGATTCTTAAATTCAGAAATTTTGGTATATCCCCTTAGCAATGGTCATACCGTATGGTGATCACTACAGTTGTTCAATAAGATAAAGGAAAATCAATGAAGTTCAGAGATGCTCTTGTCGTAATTGCAGTTTTGAGTGGTGCCACTGCGGTGCACGCGCAATCAGCCGGTGACTTTATTTTAAGTGTTGGTTGGAATCATTTTAGAACGCAGAGTGGAAGTCAATCTATTGGAGATACCACCTCTGAAGGCGAGACTTATACTTACACTGACAGATTGACTCTCAGTGATGCAGATGCTTTTAGTCTAACTGGCTCTTATTTTTTTACCGATCATATAGCTGGCGAGCTAACACTTACCACACCCGCACGTTTTGAGGGAGACGGTGTAGAGGCTAAATACGATTACGCCAACCTCTCCAACATACATCAGAGAAATGCCTCAATCTTGCTGAAATATTATTTCTCCAACCCACAAGAAAAGTTTCGTCCGTATGTTGGCGTCGGCATAAGTCGGGCTTTATTTGATAGCCAATACGCGGAGGAACAGCAAGGTATACTGATTACAGCCCACCAAACTTCTTTCCAAAACAAATGGGCTCCTGTTTTAAAGGGTGGGCTATCTTACCAATTCAATAAACACTGGATAGGTAGCTTCTCTATTTCCTATATGCCTTTAGAAACGATGGCTACCACCCATAGCGTCATCGACATCGCACCGCGACCAGGTAAACATCCACAATTTCTACTGAATAAAACACAGGTTAGGTTAAATCCTGTGATAACCCAACTTAGTATTGGCTATCGCTTTTAGTACGGTAGCGCTTTAAATTGCGAACCATATAAGAGGAAATTTAATGAAACTCAGAAATATTTTTGCCGCATTTACCATTCTGATTGGTGCTGCAACAGCGCAAGCACAATCAACTGGTGACTTTGTCTTAAGTGCTGGCTGGAACCATTTTAGAACGCAAAGTGGTAACCAAGCTGTTGGGGAAACCATTCTCGAGGGCGTATCCTCTGGACCCTACAATAGCAAATTGACGCTCGGGGACGCCGATACCCTTGGTTTGACTGGCACTTATTTCTTCACCCATCATCTAGCTGGAGAGTTAGCGCTTAACACGCCAGCCCGTTTTGATGTAAATGGCATCGATGCTGCTGAAACTACCGTTGACCTCACCTCGCTACGCCAGAAAAATGCTTCGCTCTTGTTGAAATACTATTTCTTCGACGCACAAGAAAAATTGCGCCCTTATGTGGGTATTGGTATCAGTCGAGTTTGGTTTGATAGCCAAGAAAGCGCGCCTGCTGCATTTACGACCCAGCGAATTTCTTTTAAAAATAAATGGGCTCCCGTTTTGAATGGTGGGTTGTCGTATCAATTCAATAAAAATTGGATAGGCGGCTTCTCCATTTCTTATATGCCGTTAAAAACAATTGCTAACACAGAGACCACCATTACCGTCCCAGATGACGAGCCATTTGTGTTGCGTAATAAAACACAGATTAAATTGAATCCTGTGGTGACTTATTTGAACATTGGTTATCGTTTCTAAAACGATATCTCTTAAATTAAAGGGCTAACTCTCATCAGAGAATTGGCCCTTTAATTTTGTAAATATTAAATTTCAACCACTGCATCAAATAACAAAACATCATCAGAAAAAATTAAAGCGCTGAAATACGCACTATATCCGCAGCACGCACAGCTTGGACAAAATCTTTCATTCGCGCAGGATCTTTAAGACCTTTGACCGCTGGCACTTCGACACCGCTTGATACATCCACCGCATAAGGCTGTACTTGCGTCATGGCTTCGCCTACATTAAGCGCGTGCAGACCGCCGCTTAAGATAATCCGAGGTCTTAACGCTGAGGGAATTAATGACCAATCGAAGGTCTTCCCACTGCCGCCGTAATTTTCTGTCAACGCATCCAGCACTAAACCGTTTGCTGCTGTATACGCCTGCGCTATCTCCGTTAACTCAGTCGCTGTCGTATCGCTTCCGATACGCACCGCACGCAACCACGGCAATTTTGCTATCGCGGCCAAGGTTTCACATGTTTGAGGTGTTTCGTCGCCATGAAATTGCAACATAGTGAGTGGCACTGCATCGGTCACTTGATGCACCATCTCCTCAGTCGCATTGACAAAAAGCCCCACGATAGAAACAAATGGAGGCACATAACAAGCTAATTGAGCTGCCTGCTCAATGCTAACGGCACGGGGACTTGGCGGATAAAACACTAGACCTATCGCATCGACGCCTAGCGCTACTGCTTCGCAAACTTCAGTGGGGCGTGACAGTCCGCATAATTTGATGCGCGTGCGGACGGACGATACCTTTTTTAATTCTTCCATATCCCACTCCACGGCCAATCGTTCAAATTCGGAAGAGGCACACCAAATTCAGCCGGATAACCAATTTGCGCAAGATACAAACCATCCGCCATAAAAGTAGGCGCTGCTGCGCATCGGCTGCGTCCAGCTAATACTGTTTGCAACCACTCTACTGAATGCTGCGTGCGGCCTACACTAATTAAACAGCCCATGATATTGCGCACCATATGATGCAAGAAAGCATTAGCGCGAAAACGGAAATAAACGAAATGGCCTTGCGCTTTAATATCCAGCGCAGATAAATGTTTAATGGGGGATTTAGCTTGACATTGAGATGCGCGAAAAGCAGAAAAATCATGCTCTCCTATCAACACCTGTGCCGCACGCTGCATCGCAGAAACATCCAACGGTGTATAAACCCAACCAGCACGGCCTGTTAACAAAGGTGAACGAACCGGAGCAATATAGAGCACATAATAATAGGTACGCTCAACGGCACTAAAGCGAGCATGGAAAGTCGAAGGCATCGGCTTTGCCCACTGTACTGCGATTGTCGATGGCAAAAAGGTATTAATTCCACGCACCCAAGCAGCCTCAGGTCGTTGCAGCACCGTATCAAAATGCACTACTTGGCCTAACGCATGAACACCTGTATCAGTCCGCCCTGCTGCAATGGTGGTCAGCGACTGCGTGGCAAATTTGGCTATCGCCTGCTCTAAATTATCTTGCACAGTACGACCATGGACTTGAGACTGCCATCCTGAAAAAGCAGCACCATCATATTGCACACTAAGCGCGATGCGCGTGATTTCTTGCATTACGTAGAATTTATTGGGGGCGTAGAAATACCCTGATTGAGCTAGAAGGCTTAAAGCATGAAGTGGTTCTCAACACCTGCTCATCCTCTTCTTTTAGAAGAGGATGAGCAGGTGCTAAAGATTAACTTGTAGGTAAGGATATTAATATCTGCTCTGCCCTCGCGCGTAGATTAGCGTCGGTTGACGCCGTTACTTCCTGCGCTAATAAGCGCGCTCCTTCTGTATCACCGAGTTTAAGATACTCTCCAACCAACGCAAGTTTGTTGCGCTCAATAGTCACCATTTTTTCTGCATAAGTGTCTGGAGGTGATTCCGTTGTCTCAGATGGTAAGTCGATTGTGTGCAATGGTTCAGCATCAGGTGCGCTAGATACGGTTTGCTGCTGCTCTTCTTTTTGTATCGTGCTAATTTCCTCTATCTCATCCGCCGCAGAATCTATTGGGGCCTGCTTAGTTTGTTCTGCGACTAAGCGCGCTTGCACCAGCTCAGTGACTTCACTAATCAATGCACGCGCACTTTCCATATCACCAAGATTGATCGCTTCATTTACTTTTTCAAGTTTGTTGAGTTCAGCTTCGTTGACCTCTCGCAATATAGAAGGTGATGCTAACGTTTCAACTGCAGGGGGTACTGCAGGCGATGTCGGTTCAGATAAATTAGCCCCTCCCTGTCGCTCTGTAGATGGCGTAGCACCAGTTAGAGGTTGTTGAACGTCATCTAAATCAGGCTGTGCTTCTTCTGTTAAATGGGTGGTAGGCGAGTGAGGAACTTCTGCACTAACTTGCTCAACTGGCGAAGAAGGCGCTGGCGGCAGCAACGCCGGCGGATGTTGTTGCGCCCATGAAGCTACCTGAGCCATCATCTGATCAACTTCTGAGGGCTCTTGAGTTAGCTCACTCTCACTAGTTGATATGGGGACAATAGAAGGCGTACGCTGTTCGTTCATACGCCTTTGAATGCGGCGATGGCCGAAGAGGCTCAAAATCAACACGAGCAATACCGACACTAACGCCGCCATCACAAACATCAACGCTTTGGGTATTGAAGTAAATTGAGGATGCCAGCTTGAGAGCATCGCGAGCACTTTAGCTGACGTAGAAGAAGCTGAAATCGCAGGAGGAGCCGCTGCAACAGTGGCAGAGACAGGTGCCGCGCTAGATGTTTGCTGCTCTGCTGGTGGTGGGGTAGATACTGATGATGCTGATGATACTGGTGATGCAACAGCTTGTTCCTCAGATTGAGTTTGTGTGTCAGTTTCAGCTAGCGCCTCGCTACTTGGCAGCGAAGGCTTCTCAGCTGGAGCTGTAGGCAATGCAGCTTGAGGACGCTCAAAGCCAGGAGGCAAAATTAAAACTGCATCTTTTCTTAAGCGATTTGGATCACCAGCAATAAACGCGCGCGGATTTGCTTGCAACAACGCAGAGGTTAATTGAGCCCGCTCTTTAGGCGTGCGCACTACGCCAGCTTCTGCGAGTTCGGCGACCACATCTTGCAAAGATTGACCTGGCTTTATCGCATAATGGTTTTGGTTTGAACGCGCAGACGCAGAGGCGTCAGTTGCTTTACTCGGCGCAGCGTATGCAGATAACCCATGAATTAAAAGCACCACCAGGCTGAGAAGGCGCGCGCCGAAGAGAAACCTATGCTTTAGCTGATTCATATCAAAATTCCCTGCACTCGTTATTTAGAGTCTCTGCAAAATTGCAAAGGCCAGACAAGCCTCCGCTACCAGTACATTAGTACAGCAAGAAAGCCTTTATTATTTTTTTGCTACCCACGCTCTTTCAGAAGTTCCTGGGCTTACGCTTCAAGCAAAATGCGCAACATGCGCCGTAATGGTTCGGCCGCTCCCCATAGCAATTGATCGCCTACTGTAAAAGCAGATAAATAATGTCCGCCCATCGCAAGCTTACGCAAACGGCCAACCGGCACGGTTAGCGTTCCTGTCACAAAAGCTGGCGTTAATTCTCGTAACGTTACCTCGCGTTGATTTGGCACCACTTTTACCCAATCGTTCGCTGCTGCTAACAGGCTCTCAATTTCATTAAGTGGTATATCTTGTTTAAGCTTGATGGTTAAAGCTTGGGCATGGCAACGCATAGAACCGACTCGCACACACAAGCCGTCAAGCAAGATTGAGTCCCGCGTAGATGAGCCAGATTTGCCGAGAATTTTATTTGCTTCAACGCCACCCTTCCATTCTTCGCGGGATACACCATCGCCTAAATCTTTATCAATCCACGGCAATAACGAACCTGCCAACGGGGCTTGGAAGTGATCAATCGGCATTTGCGGACTTTGCATCACGTCTAATACACGTCGATCGATATCAAGAATGGCAGATGCAGGGTCAGCGAGATCAGCTTGTACTGCCTCATACAACGTACCCATCTGCCGCAATAACTCGCGCATATTTTGTGCGCCAGCGCCAGAAGCCGCTTGATACGACATCGCGCTAATCCATTCGATCTGACCTGCGGCAACTAAACCGTTAAGTGCCATCATTAACAAACTCACCGTACAGTTACCGCCGATATAGTTCTTGATGCCGCGTGCTAATCCATCTTTAATGACTTGCTGGTTAACCGGATCCAACACAATTAATGCTTCGTCGTGCATCCGTAGCGTTGAAGCAGCGTCAATCCAATAACCTTGCCAACCCGCTGCACGTAGCTTGGGAAAAATTTGCTCGGTGTAGTCACCACCTTGGCAAGTCAGCACGATATCGCACTGACGCAGATCATCGATGCTATTCGCGTCTTTTAGTTTGGTTTCATTTTTCGCACAGGCTGGCGCATCTCCGCCCGCATTGCTCGTGCTAAAAAATATCGGCTCAATCAAAGCGAAATCATTCTCTTGTTGCATGCGTTGCAACAACACTGAGCCGACCATGCCACGCCAGCCTACTAAGCCTACAGTTTTCATATGGTTATGTATTTGCTAAGGACCTGTTCACGATCTTTTAAGAACCTGTTCATTAACTTCTAAAAGAGGAAATATGAGGGCTAATGCACTAATGCAGCAGAAATAAAAGTAGCTTATAACGCACTCACCACTGCATTGCCCATCTCGCTCGTACCCACTTTTTGCATACCAGGCTCCCAAATATCAGCAGTACGTAAACCAAGCGCTAAGGTTTTGTCTACTGCTAGTTCAATACGCTTAGCTGCATCGGCAAGCTGTAATGAATGACGTAGCATCATCGCAGCTGACAAAATCGTAGCAAGCGGGTTAGCGATATCTTGTCCTGCTATATCCGGTGCGGAGCCATGTGAGGGTTCGTATAAGCCCTGGTTACACGCATTGAGCGAAGCCGAAGGTAGCATGCCAATTGAGCCCGTTAGCATCGCTGCTTGGTCAGACAAAATGTCACCAAACAAATTACCCGTCACTATCACGTCAAATGATTTTGGTGCACGCACTAACTGCATCGCAGCGTTATCGACATACATATGTGATAACTCTACTTCTGGATAGCTTGCTGCCACTGAATTCATCACCTCACGCCACAGCTGAGAAGTCTCAAGCACATTGGCTTTATCAACACTCGTGAGTTTTTTACTGCGTTTTTGCGCAGCCTGAAAAGCAATATGGGCAATGCGCTCTACCTCTGGTTCACTATAGCGCATCGTATCGAAACCTTCGCGTGCCCCGGCAAAACGGCCATCAGGTGCTTGGCGGATACCTCGTGGCTGGCCGAAATAAATATCACCATTCAGTTCACGCACAATTAGCAGATCAAGTCCGCTCACCACATCTGGCTTTAATGATGAGGCGTTAGCGAGCGCCGGATATAAAAGCGCAGGACGCAAATTAGCAAATAATTCTAAATGTTTACGTAGCCCCAAAATGGCTTGTTCAGGGCGTAACTCACGCGCTAATCCGTCATATTTCCAGTCACCTACTGCACCAAATAAGATGGCATCTGAAGCTTTGGCTAATGCGAGCGTGGCCTCAGGTAGCGGGTGTCCATAGGCTTTATAAGCCGCTCCGCCGACCAACGCTTCTTCAAAGGTAAAGTCTAGGTCGAGTGCGTCTAGCACTTTGCGTGCTTGTGCAACGATTTCTGGCCCAATGCCATCACCAGCTAGAACAGCTATCTTCATGCTAAGACCTTGCAGTGTTAGGGCCTATTCAAAGGCTGTGAAAGATGAGATTTAAGGTGATTGATAGCGTGATGGAGTGATGGAAGAACCCCAACATAACGACTAAATCCTTCTAAAACCGCTTCTCTTTATCACTTTGAATAAGCGCCTAGAAAATTTTTACCTAGAACTCGTTTCATAAATGTCTAAAAGGTCGTCAGCGGGGGGAGGCCGGAGCGGAGGAACCGGAGTGTACTCGACGTACATGAGGATTCCGAGCACCGCCCGACCCCCGATCACGGCCTTTTAGGCATTTATGGAATGAGTTCTAATTTCATAGCAACAAATGCCTAATGGCCAGCACGACTTGCGCTGGCCATCAGGCATAAAGTTACGGCGAAGGTATATGAATATTAACCGACAGCCTAAATCAAAAGCAGTGCAATCTTATCACTACCTGATTCATTGACTAACGCTCGGCTAGCGGCTTCACATCACGTCGCTCTTTACCAATATAGAGCTGACGTGGACGACCGATTTTTTGTTCTGGATCAGCAATCATTTCACTCCACTGCGCAATCCAACCGACAGTCCTTGCCATCGCAAAGATGCAGGTAAACATTGAGGTAGGAATACCCAACGCACGCAGCACGATGCCAGAATAAAAATCAACGTTCGGGTAGAGCTTACGCGAAATGAAGTATTCATCCTCGAGCGCGATTTTTTCGAGTGCCATTGCTAACTTGAAAAGTGGGTCATCATGCAAACCGAGCGCCTCTAGCACTTCATAGCAAGTTTCCCGCATCAATTTAGCGCGTGGATCGTAATTTTTATAAACACGATGGCCAAAGCCCATTAACTTGACGCTTGAGTTTTTGTCTTTAACTTGCTTAATGAATTCTGGAATGCGCTCTGGCGTGCCAATTTCTTCCAGCATATTTAATGCAGCTTCGTTGGCGCCACCATGCGCTGGCCCCCACAAACAAGCAACACCTGCAGCAATGCAAGCAAATGGATTAGCACCGGATGAGCCCGCTAAACGTACCGTAGAAGTCGAAGCATTTTGCTCATGGTCTGCATGCAGGATTAGGATGCGATCAAGCGCGCGCACTAACACATCGTTCAATGCATAGTCTTCACACGGATTCGCAAACATCATGCGCATAAAGTTCGCGCTATAAGACAACTCGTTGCGAGGGTAGATAAACGGCATACCGACGTTGTACTTATAAGCCATCGAAACCAGCGTTGGCATCTTCGCAATGATTCTAGCTGCTGACACTTCCCGATGACGAGGGTCGTTGATGTTTAACGAATCATGATAAAAAGCTGACAAGGCACCAACGCACGCCGTCAACACCGCCATTGGGTGAGAGTCACGGCGAAAACCACGGAAGAAAGAATGCATTTGTTCATGCACCATCGTGTGGCTCGTGACATTCGCAACAAATTCTTTTTTCTGTTCAGCGTTTGGCAACTCGCCTTTCAACAGTAAATAACAGACCTCTAGAAAGTCGCAATGCGTAGCGAGTTGTTCAATGGGGTAACCACAATGCAACAGCTCGCCTTTGTCACCATCAATATAGGTGATGGCTGAACTACAAGCGGCCGTTGCCATAAAGCCAGGGTCATAGGTAAATGCGCCAGTTTGCGCATACAACTTGCGAATATCAATCGCGGCGGGACCAAGCGAGCCGTGCTTCAGAGGCAATGCGATATCGCTCGATGAACCGTCACTGAAAGTGAGCGTAGCTTGATCATTTGACGAGTTCATAAACATCCTTCAAACAAGAATCGGATCAATAAAAAATGGGGTGATAAATTTTAACAGTTAGACCGTTTGCTCAAAATTATCAATAGTCGGAGAAATACGGCAGCAGTGCAATCAAACACTAGCTAGAATTTTTAGCGTCGTATTATCTCTTTACTTCTTAAGCGTTTAAGGACCTGCCCATTCATCACAACGCACGCAGCAAAGCTAAGACATGTAATGTATCGGGATCATTAAGCTCATCTCTCAACTCAGTACGAGCGAGCAATAAGTCCATTAAATCATTATCGCTAAGTGCCAGCAGACGGGTTAATGCGTCGATATCTGCATCGCTTAACTGATTTTCATAACGCTCAAAAAAGCGCTCGATAATTAGATCGTTTTCCAGCAAGCCACGCCGCGCGCGCCAACGTAGTTGCGTGCGGCGTAGTTCAATTGACGCATGAGTAGACGAATTTAAATCAGTGTTTTCCATCTTAGAACCTAAACCCACTACCTTAACGAGCACCTATTTAAAGTCTCCCTGGCACCAATCCAAACAGTACAAGGTGTACGGCAAGGTGGCGCGAGAGCCCCAGGGAGAACCCAAACAAGTTTTTAAACGGTGCGGCGCACCATTAATTCTCTGATCTTGTCGATCGCTCGATTCGGGCTTAAGCCTTTTGGACAAACATCAGCGCAGTTCATGATTGAGCGGCAGCGGAATAGACGATAGGGATCTTCTAGGTTGTCTAAGCGCTCATTGGTGGCTTTATCGCGGCTATCAGCAATAAAGCGATAAGCTTGCAATAACCCTGCTGGACCTACAAATTTATCTGGATTCCACCAAAAACTTGGACATGAGGTAGAGCAGCATGCACACAGAATACATTCATACAAACCATTTAATTCCTCGCGCGCCTCAGGCGTTTGTAGACGCTCTTTCTCAGGTAACGGCTCGTCATTAATCAAATAAGGTTTGATTGAATGGTATTGATCAAAGAATTGTGTGAAATCGCAAATTAAGTCACGTACCACCGGCAGCCCAGGTAGCGGACGCAGCACGATGTGCTTTGGCAAATCATTTAAATTGATTAAGCAAGCCAGACCATTTTTGCCATTGATATTCATCGCATCCGAGCCACATACCCCTTCGCGGCAAGAGCGGCGGAAAGCGAGCGTTTCATCAACGGCTTTCAATTTAATCAATGCATCAAGCAGCATGCGATCATGCGAATCAAGCTCAATTTCGTATCTTTGCATGCGGGGCGCGGCATCTTTATCCGGGTCATAGCGGTAGATATCGAAAGTGCGTGTTGTCATCTTTACATCCTTTTGGGCGTTCTTTAATTTGGGTAGCTACCCATATCAGAAGTCACTGCGCAGGCTTTTATTCCTGCTCTAAATACTAGACGTTTAAATTTCTAGAATTTTTTCAAGTCTTAAAAAGAAGAAATTTATAGTCGATCGGTAATCATGTTGGGGTTTTACAAACCAGCACAGCAAGGTGGTGCCACCATCCTCGTTAGAACCTGTTTAGGGTCTTCCTGGTGGCTTCGCGCCGCCGCAGACAGTACAAGACGTACGGCAAGGCGGTGCGAGGGCGCCAGGGAGAGCCTAAACAGGTTCCCCCACTAAAAGGTGCGCGCCTTTGGTGGCACGCTCTCTACCGTTAATGGTTGCATCCGCACCGCTTTGTATTCGAGCTTATCTCCTTCGCTAAACCACAACGTATGACGCATCCAATTTTGATCGTCACGCTCTGGGAAATCACGATGCGCGTGCGCACCGCGGCTCTCTTTACGTGCTTCAGCAGAAACCATCGTTGCGCGGGCTACTTCGATTAAGTTAGCCAGCTCTAATGCTTCCACTCGAGCCGTGTTAAAGATTTTTGACTTGTCTTTCAAATGAACATGATGGACGCGCTCAGCCAATTCTTTAATCTGCACAACACCCTCGGCTAACAGTTCGGATGTACGGAACACACCAGCATGCGCTTGCATTGCCTTACGCAGATCATTAGCGATCACTTGCGTATATTCACCAGAGGCACTGGCTTCTAGCTTGGCTACACGCGCTAACGAGAAGTCAGCAGCATCAGCAGGCAACGGTTTATGGGCTTTCTGTGCTTTCACTTGTTCAATAATGTGGTTACCAGCCGCATTACCAAATACAACTAAGTCAAGCAATGAGTTCGTACCCAAACGGTTTGCGCCATGCACTGATACGCATGAACACTCGCCGACTGCGTAAAAACCATTCACTAATGCTTGCGCATCACCCTGCTTACCGATGACTTGACCATGAATATTGGTTGGAATCCCACCCATTTGGTAATGAATGGTTGGCACCACAGGAATTGGCTCTTTCGTGCAATCCACGTTAGCGAATTTCAATGCGATTTCGTGAATCGATGGCAGACGTTTGGTAATCGTTTCAGCGCCGATATGCGATAAATCGAGCAGTACATGGTCACCATTCGGCCCACAGCCCCGCCCTTCTTTAATCTCTTGATCCATCGCGCGCGAAACGAAGTCGCGTGGCGCTAAGTCTTTTAAGGTTGGCGCGTAACGCTCCATAAAGCGCTCGCCGTTGACGTTACGCAATACACCCCCTTCACCGCGCACACCCTCAGTAATCAACACACCTGCGCCTGCAACGCCGGTTGGGTGGAACTGCCAAAACTCCATGTCTTGCAATGGCACACCTGCGCGCGCTGCCATGCCTAAACCGTCACCCGTATTAATAAACGCATTGGTCGACGCGGCATAAATACGTCCTGCACCGCCTGTTGCGAAAAGTGTGCATTTCGCTTCTAGCAGATGGATTTCACCCGTTTCAATTTCAAGCGCGGTCACACCGAGCACATCGCCGTCTTGGTCACGAATCAGATCCAGCGCCATCCATTCAACAAAAAAGTGCGTTTTAGCTTGCACATTTTGCTGATAAAGCGTGTGCAATAAAGCATGGCCTGTACGGTCAGCCGCGGCGCACGCCCGTTGCACAGGCTTCTCACCGTAATTAACGGTGTGACCGCCAAATGGACGTTGATAAATCGTGCCGTCCGGATTGCGATCAAATGGCATACCGAAATGCTCTAGCTCATAAACCGCATGCGGGGCTTGCCGGCACATATACTCAATCGCGTCTTGATCGCCGAGCCAGTCAGAACCTTTAATCGTGTCGTAAAAATGATAATGCCAGTTGTCTTCGCTCATATTGCCAAGCGATGCACCAATTCCGCCTTGTGCAGCAACGGTGTGCGAGCGAGTCGGAAAAACTTTTGACAGTACCGCCACAGACAAACCTGCTCGTGCAAGCTGTAGCGAGGCACGCATACCAGCGCCACCCGCGCCTACAATCACAACATCAAAACGGCGGCGTGGCAGAGTATTCATCATTGCAACCATCTTCTTATACTCTCCACAAAATCTGCGCGGCGTAACCGGCACATGCCAGCAGCCATACGATAACTAGAACTTGAAAGGTCAGACGCACGCCGATTGGCTTTAAATAGTCCATCGAGATGTCGCGCATTCCAACCCATGCATGATAGAAAAGCGAAAGTAGGGCTGCGAGCGTTGCGCATTTCATCCATTGCGTGGAAAAAATAGCAGCCCAACCTTCGTAAGAAAAATTTCTCGCGGCAAAAAACCAAGCCAATAAAATAACCGTGTAGACCGCCATCACTGCCGCCGTCACACGCTGCGCGAGCCAGTCACGCAAGCCATAATGTGCGCCGACAACGAGGCGCTTCGAGCCAAAATTCTGGGAAGAAGACGCCATTAAAAAACTCCAAATAATTTAAGTGCAACGACAAGCGTCAACAGCGTGGTGACAAACAACACCGTTTTAGCTGATTTAACCGCCACAGATTTAGTGCTAATCACGTGCACATCCATCAACAGATGGCGTAGCCCTGCGACGAAGTGAAAGAGAAAAGCCCAAGAGAGAAGTAAGAATAGGCATTTAGCAAACCAGTGAGAGGCTAAGCCTTTTAGTACACTAAAGCTGATTTCAGAAGTCAGACTCTGCTCAAATAAATAGAGCGTGAAAGGCAGGGATAAGAATAAAAGCGCGCCGCTCACGCGATGCGTAATGGATACCCTGGCAGGGGCCGGCATCCGGTACTTTAAGATTTGAAAAAAATCGATATTGCGAAACTTCCGCGGTGGTTTTTTGATTGTTTCGGCCATGCTTATCAGTTCCATCTGGTAAAACTAGTCCGCTATTTTAGCGCTATTCGTTAAAGAGGCGCTGAATAATCAAAAGTAACGAATGTATGCATCGGCATACATAAGCGTTTACCGTCAAGTATGGCGCCGCTCCCGGTTTATTCAGCGTTTGCTGAATTGCCTACAGCAAACTATCTGATTTATCAAATAAGCCTGCGTGAGTTAGAAAAAAAATATCTTAACTAACAATAGACTAGTCCTCGCTGCGGGGCATAACGCGACTCTGCTCTATTCAATATTTCTAACAATTGAAACCATGCTAATCATGCGTTTCTCGGCACAGAGGATTAAAATATCGCTTTTTCCATTCTAAGCGCTTATTCTTGATTTCAAAGATGGGGGTTTTGAGAGGTTAGTGGTAGTGATTGGTGGTCGCCCTTCACCCCAAGCTACGAGCTGTAGGTTGGGGTGACGAAGGAACCCCAACATGCCTACCCGTCACCTTTACTACCTTCCTGTTTAGAGATCGCAAACAGGCGCTTAGAAGTCTGCCTAACCACTGTGTTCGCAAGACATTCCCCAACACGACTTATCGGAGACTCAATATGCTTAAACCCGCCAAGCGCGTTGCCGTCACAGGTGCCGCCGGCCAAATCGCTTATTCACTGCTATTTCGCATTGCACAGGGCGATTTGCTTGGCAAAGATCAGCCTGTCATTTTGCAACTCTTAGAGCTTCCTCAAGCGCAAGCGGCACTCAAAGGGGTCGTCATGGAGCTTGAAGATTGTGCGTTTGGACTTTTACAAGACATCATCATTACCGATGATCCGAATGTTGCTTTTAAAGACGCTGATGTCGCTTTACTCGTCGGCTCTCGGCCCCGTTCTAAAGGCATGGAACGTAAAGATTTACTCAGCGTCAACGCACCTATTTTTACTGCGCAAGGACGGGCATTGAATGAACATGCCAAGCGCGATGTTAAGGTGCTAGTGGTAGGCAACCCCGCTAATACCAACGCCTATATTGCGATGAAGTCGGCACCTGATTTGCCTAAGCAAAATTTCACCGCCATGCTACGGCTTGACCATAATCGCGCACTATCGCAACTCGCCAGCAAGATCAATAAGCCATCCAGCACAATAGAAAAATTAGTCGTTTGGGGTAATCATTCACCCACCATGTATCCAGACTATCGCTTTGCCACGGCAGAAGGTCAAAATGTGAAGCAACTTATCAATGATGATGCTTGGAATCGAGATATCTTTATTCCTACCGTTAGTAAACGCGGTGCGGCTATCATCGAAGCACGTGGCTTGTCTTCAGCCGCTTCAGCCGCTTCAGCCGCTATTGATCATGTACGCGACTGGATCTCAGGTAGCCAAGGCAAATGGGTCACAATGGGGATTCCGTCAGATGGTTCGTATGGCATTCCAGAAGATGTGATTTATGGCTTACCGGTCATCACTGAAAACGGCTCGTACCAGCTTGTCACCGGCTTGGAAATCGATGAATTCTCGCGCGCACGGATGAATGCAACGCTCGCGGAATTGCAAGAGGAAATAGAAGGCGTCAAACCGTTGCTAGGTTAAGCAGCGCACTGACGAGAGTTATTTTTTAAGGAAGATTGAAGCAACCCAGTAGCGAGAAATATCTCCACATCAATGGTTTCGTCGATCTTCCTAAACTTATTTTTAGAGCCTGTTCACGATCTTAAAAAGTAGGGATTGAAGAGATTATCGGTAGTCATGTCGAGGTTCGCTCCTCACCACAACATGCGTGCTGTGACGCCCTCATCTATTTCTTCTTGCCAGAGATCGGCAATACAGGCTCTTCATACAAACCGCGCACCCAACAGTTAGTTAGCAAGGAAACACCATGCTTCATAATTTGCACAACACCCTAAAAACTTTTGAAAGCGGCACTGGCAAAGGCAACTTTTATTCATTGCCAGAACTTGGCAAAGCTTTAGGGATACGTATTGAACGCTTGCCTGTCTCAATTCGCTTGGTATTGGAATCGGTGCTGCGCAATTACGATGGCAAAAAAATTACTGAGCAACATATTACTGAGCTTGCGCACTGGCAGCCAAACGCCGCGCGTACAGCAGAAATCCCTTTCTCCGTCGCGCGCGTGGTATTGCAAGATTTTACTGGCGTACCCCTCTTAGTTGACTTGGCCGCCATGCGTGAAGTCGCTAAGCGCGTTGATAAAGATCCGACTGCGATTGAGCCGCTGGTGCCAGTGGATTTGGTTATTGACCATTCAATCCAAGTCGATTACTTCGGCCGTAAAGACTCGCTGGATTTAAATATGCAGCTTGAGTTTCAGCGTAATAAAGAACGCTATCAATTTCTCAAATGGGGTACGCAAGCTTTCGATACGTTCCGCATCGTGCCGCCAGGCGTTGGGATTGTGCACCAAGTTAACCTCGAATACCTGGCACGTGGTGTACACCGTAAGCAGGTCGATGGCGAAGCCCTTTATTACCCTGACACGTTAGTCGGCACTGATAGCCACACCACAATGATTAACGGAATCGGCGTGGTCGGCTGGGGTGTAGGCGGTATCGAAGCAGAGGCTGGCATGCTTGGTCAACCGGTTTATTTCTTAACACCCGATGTCGTAGGCTTTGAACTGCAAGGACAGCTGCGAGAAGGCGTAACCGCGACTGACTTAGTATTGACCATTACTGAGCGTTTGCGTCAGGAAAAAGTTGTCGGCAAATTTGTTGAATTCTTCGGTGCAGGCGCAGCGTCGTTAGCTGTTCCAGACCGTGCGACAATTAGTAATATGGCACCCGAATATGGCGCAACGATGGGCTTTTTCCCAGTTGACGAAAAAACACTCGACTACTTTAAAGGGACAGGACGTACTGACGAAGAAATTAGCGCGTTCGAGAGTTACTTCAAAGCGCAGCAAATGATGGGTATTCCGCAAGCTGGGCAAATTGATTACAGCAAAGTCGTTACGCTTGATTTAGCCACCGTCGCGCCGTCACTCGCTGGACCAAAACGCCCACAAGACCGTATCGAAATTAGCGCAATTAAAAAGACTTTTACTGACTTGTTCGCTAAACCCGTACAAGAAAATGGCTTTGCCAGAAAGCAAGAAACTTTCGATCAAAGTTTCCCCACCAAACAAGAAGGTGTGTCACTCAAGCACGGCGATATTTTGATCGCTGCGATTACATCGTGTACCAACACGTCTAACCCAAGCGTTTTGCTCGCCGCTGGCTTACTTGCAAAAAAAGCCGTGGAAGCTGGCTTAACTGTCGCACCTCATATCAAAACCTCGCTGGCACCGGGATCACGTATTGTCACCGAGTACTTAAATGCCACCGGCTTAATGCCATATCTTGAAAAGCTTGGTTTTACATTAGCGGCTTATGGTTGCACAACGTGTATCGGCAACGCGGGTGATTTGACGCCAGAATTAAATGAAGCGATTACGCAAAACCATATTGTGGCTGCCGCTGTACTATCCGGAAACCGCAATTTTGAAGCGCGCATTCATCCCAACATCCACGCAAATTTCCTCGCTTCACCGCCATTAGTCGTCGCTTATGCAATTGCTGGCACGATACGGCGCGACTTAATGACTGAGCCAGTTGGCACCGTCATCGATAAAAACGGCAAGAAGCGTGATATCTATCTAGGCGATATTTGGCCTTCTAGTGAAGAAGTTCAACAACTACTTAAATTCGCGCTCAACGCGGAAGCCTTTAAAAAGAACTACGGACAGCTTACGCAAAAAGGTGATTTATGGAGCGCAATTGAAGGCACCGAAGGCGAACTTTATAACTGGCCATCGTCAACTTATATTGCTCAACCTCCGTTTTTTGCCGATTTTGCATTGCGCCCTTCGGCACGCTTACCCGTCATTCAAAAGGCACGCGCGTTGGCAATCTTTGGCGATTCACTAACGACTGACCATATCAGCCCCGCAGGCGCGATTAAAGAAACTTCACCCGCAGGTCTTTGGCTCAAAGCGCATGGTGTGCAAAAAGTAGACTTCAATAGCTACGGCTCACGGCGCGGCCACCATGAAGTGATGATGCGTGGCACCTTTGCCAATGTGCGCATTAAAAACCTGATGTTACCGCTAGCGGCAGATGGCTCGCGCGTCGAAGGAGGCTTAACGATTCATCAGCCTAGCGGCACGCAAATGTCGATTTATGACGCCGCGATGCGTTATATCGAAGAAAACGTACCGACAATCATTTTCGGCGGGGAAGAATATGGCACCGGCTCGTCTCGTGACTGGGCGGCGAAAGGCACACAATTGCTCGGCGTAAAAGCAGTCATCGCCTGCAGCTTTGAGCGCATCCACCGCTCAAATCTGGTTGGCATGGGTGTATTGCCGCTTCAGTTCAAAAACGGCACCAACGCTCAAACGTTGAATCTGACCGGCACAGAAAGCTTTGATTTAGAAGGCTTAACAGCTGACCTTAAACCACAGCAAGAAGTGACATTAGTGATTCGCCGCGATAACGGGAAAACAGAGAAAGTCGCGTTATGGCTACGTATCGATACGCCAATTGAAGTGGATTACTACAAACATGGCGGTATTTTGCCGTTTGTCTTGCGTTCGTTACTTGCCTCATAACGTCCTTTAAAGTCAGGCGCATACAAGCGCCTGGGAAAAACACTTGCTCTCTCGCTCTTAAAAGCGAGGAGCGAGTCATAAATTACAGCACGCGCCACACTTCTAGCTTCCCAACTAAAGAAACTTTCAATTTTTAGCGGAATTAAAGTCTAAAACCCTCATAAAAGACGCTATCTCTGGAGGAATAGAATCTTCTGATTCTGACTCATCAGAGCTAGCGCCTTCATCCTCTTGACCATTAAAGTCATAATTTTCCACAGAGATAACATCTTCATGTTCATAATCAATCGCTTGACCTGCAGCAAAACGCTGCGCCCTATGCTCAAGCTGCGCTATTTGCTCAGAATTTTCAGAATCACTTACTTTCCTAAACTTTAAATGCTCCAAAGTATATTTGTAAGACAAATATAATTCTTTCGCAATCAAAACATTTATATTTTTTCTTCCTCCTCCATCTTTTCTTTCTATTTGATAAGTCTCTTTATAATAAATATAGCTAGCTTCTGCGTACGGGTTTTCCAGGAATATTTCTTGAGAGCGACGTATATTTTTAGCGCCCAAGATATCCAGCAAAATCCCTTTAATCCGCGAAGACAATGTTAACTCATGGCTCGATATATCTATTTCCTCTACTCCATTTTCCAGCAAAGATTGAAGTATTTTAAAAATACCATCAAAAGTAAAATTATTCCAAGACAAGTCTATTTTTTTAAGGCCCTCTATTGACATTAAATCCAATAAATATTCAATTGCATTATCATCGATATTATTTAGAGACAAATTTATACGCTTTATATTTTTAGCAGTATCTTTAAGCGTCAAAGCTAGATATTCAACCTCTTCATTACCAAGGTCAAATGAAGTATAGAAATCTTCTAAAAGTATACGGTCTGATAAACGGAACCCTATCAAATTCAATTCCTCGAGCTTATCATTTATTATCTTGCAGAAATCTATCATACCTCTTAGCTCAACGCAGCCAGGTTGCACCGTTATTCTCTTGGCATTTACAAGCTTACTATCGAATAATTTAAATGCAGGTGTAGTTACATGAACTCCTTCCTCCCCCTCTTCGGAAGATATTTTATACACTCCATCTTGCATCAGCTCAAAATCAATAATATTTTTATCTAAATGTAGCGCAATCTCTTTTAATTCTTCATTATTAAGCATGCAATCTGCTAAAGAGATTTTTACTTTTGCGTCTACTTTTTTTCTTATTGCCTCTAATATCGTTGAAAAATTATTAACAGAAAAAATCTGCCCTTTAATAGATAATTTTATTTCCTGCAAAGGGTTCTCAAGAAGGATCATCGCGATGTTATCGGCTAATCGATCTCCTATCTCTCCTTCATTTTCGCTTATATATTGAAATTTAAAATTAATATCCAAATATAACGTTACAATATCTTTCTTATTTTTTAAAATTTCTATTTTACATTCATTAAAATTATTATTAATAAATTCAGCCTCACTAAATACCAAATCAAATGAAATATGATTTACACCCTCAAGCGCATGCTTCATATTTTTTAATGCATTATCTTTTCTCGCCTGGTATTTTTTAGCATAATTTTCTGCACCATAAAGATGATATTGATTAAATCCTATTTTAAGCCACTCCCTCTGCGCACTAGGTTTTCTTAAAAAACTACAGACCGCATTATAAAAGTGAACACTGACCAACATGCATCTCAGTGGAAGCTCTAATATATTTGAGTGAGACTCAAAAATAATATAAACAATCTCAAGCGGCAATTCGATTTTTTTATTGGAGCATACTGTTATTGTTGTTTTATCAATCTTCCTCTCTTGCGTACTTAGAATAGGAGAAGGAATTTTTCCATAAATAGGCGTAGAACCTTGTGCACAACCGTTAATATTCATAAATCACCCAGCTTAATTTATACAAATGAAAATATTTTTATTCGCAATACTACTGCCATCTTGCACAGCTAAAAAATAGGTAAATTCATGAATTACTAAATAAAAGAGAATATTGACTCATCACATATAAACAAGAGATTTTTTATAGCACTATCTGACTATCGGCAGACTTTTATCAAACTAATTGAGAAAAATGATGCTTATCGAGGTAAAAAAATAGGAAAGTAAGGAATAAAAATGATTATGGGCTGCTTACTTCTAAAAGTAAGCAGCCCATATGGAAAAACTAAGCTGAAGGTAATAGATTTCAAAAACAGCTAATCGAGCTATGCCACAGGCTAGCCAAGCGATAAGTTAGCTGATTTTCACACTACCCAAAGCGAACAACCTTAACGCATATATCGCTGCGATGATTAATATTACGGCTGCTATTTTTTCACCACGTGTAAAAACCGCTTGCCCAGCCGCATTTTCGCGTCTAGCCCACCAGTAAACCGGCAATCCCAACGTAAACATAATCGTCGACATCAACAAAAACTGCGGGCCAGCCGCCCACAACAGCCAAAGCGCATAGCTAGCGCCTAACGCACCTGTCCATAAAGCGAGGCGCCCATTTTTGCCGACATTTTTAAAAGGACTATCGGGTTGGCGAGCAGCTCGCCATAAATACGCCGTGCTTGTCAGATACGTCGGCAGAATCATCACGCCAGCAATTGAAATCAACCAAATCCATGCATCTTTGGCAAACCAAACGATAAAAAGTCCAGCTTGCATCGCTGTACTCGATACCCATAAGGAAGCTGCTGGTGCTTGGCAACGGTTTTGGCGCATGAAAAATTTAGGGAAAACTCCCCCTTTTGCGGCTTCGTAGGGCATCTCGGCAATTAAAATTGTCCATGCTAACCAGCAGCTACCAATTGAGATAAGCAATGAAACAACCACTAACGTCGCGCCCCAATGCCCCACCAAGGCCTCTAGTACATAAGCCGCGGAAGGCGCGGGTAGCTGTGCTAATTGAGATTGTGGCAATAAGCCAAACGGCAACACTGACAATAAGAAATAAAGCACAGTACAAACAGCCAACGCGATACAAGTGGCTCTACCCACTTGCTTGCTATCAGCTGCTCGGTTGGAGACAACTACTGCGCTCTCAATGCCCATAAATACCCACAGCGTAACCAGCATCGTGCTCTTGATCTGCGTCACCAAGCTCCCCAATCCCTGTTCGGCGCCCCAGAAATTAAGCTTGAATTGTGTCCAGTCCACCTTCAAAGCCATAATGCAAAGGACAATCGAAAGAGCAATGAGATTTATTCCGCTTGCAAGAGCATTGAGCACCGCTACCCGCTTTACACCTGAAAGCATGATGAAATGGAGTAACCAAATTAGCGCCGAACTACCCAGGACTAAAGGCAAACCATTGCCATTTGCAAAAATTGGGAAAAAATAACTAAGCGTTTTGATACTTAATACTGACAACGCCACATTGCCAAACGTCGCAGCTAGCCAATAACCCCACGCCATCTCAAAGCCGGCAAAGGTACCAAAACCTTCCTTGGCATAAGAATAAATCCCCGCTTTCAAATCGGGGCGGTGATCAGCCAAAAAGCGAAATGTGCTAGCCAGAAGAAACATGCCAGCAAAAGTGATCAGCCAAGCAATGATCACTGCTAACAGTGCAGCACTGCGCGACATATTCTGCGGCAAATTAAAGGCCCCACCACCAATCATCGAAGCGATCACCACGCATGTGAGTAGAGGCAAACTGAACTTGCGTGCAGTAGGCTGAATGTTAGAGTTAGTTTGTACCGCCGCATTAAGCGGCGGCACGGAAGAGGATGTATTAAGGGACACGGTCAATCTCCAAGAGCAACCGCTGATTCTACCCGAATGTTTTATGTATCTTAAAGAATTAATGAATTGATTTAAGGCATTTTCCTTAGCTGAGCAGTAAGGCTGCTAACGAATTCTACGAGTGTATTCAAGATCCTAAGGAGGAGAGATTACCGAGGTTACCGGCTCATGTTAGGAGTTCTTTTGTCACCCCAACCAACGGTCTTTAAACCAACGCCTTTTAAGGGATTTGTGGACGGGTTCTAAAAGATAAGGTTTAGCTTGTTACAGTATAGAAACATCTTGGCAGGCCGGTTTTTTATAGTATGGCAGTAAGCGCCTAATCTTCTACTTAGGATGAAGCCACATGCTAAAAAACACTAAAGCTGCAATGCCTACCTTAAATCATTCCGACAACGCTCAAGTCAATGACGAGCACACGGTTCCAACGGCCAAAATGGCGCATTACGCGCAACGGCCATTGGCTTTTTTATTCCGCTATGTGCGTCGCCATCCCCTGCAACACAGTGTTTTGTTGATGAGTGTGTTGGCCGCCGTCGTTTGTTCGCTTAGCTCGCAATATGCGATTAAAAACTTGATCGATACGTTAAGCGTTGGCCGCGATGCAGCCTCGGCGGTTTGGCCGGCTTTTTTGATTTTGGTCGGTTTAATTGCTGCAGATAATTTACTGTGGCGGGTAGGCGGATGGTTTGGAGCGCATGTGTTTGTCAATGTAACAGGCGATTTGCGGCGCGATCTGTTTGCTTATCTAAGCGGCCATGCACCGAGTTACTTCGCTGAGAAACAGCCAGGCATGCTCGCTAGCCGTATTACTGCCACATCGAATGCGATGTACACCATCGAAAACCTGATGGCATGGAACGTACTGCCGCCGTGTATCGCGGTAACTGGTGCGGTCTTAATGATTGTTGCCGTTAATCCCGTCATGGCGGGTGGACTGTTGTTGGCATCTGGGATACTAGCTGTCGTGCTTTTCAAGCTAGCCCGCCGTGGCACCAAGTATCACCATGCGTTTGCTACTCAAGCGGCGGCGGTTGATGGTGAATTGGTTGACGTAATTAGCAATATGAACTTAGTTCGTTTATTCGGTGCGACGCTGCGTGAACAAAAACGCTTCGGGACAAAAGTGGGCGAAGAAATGATGACACGCCGCAGCAGCTTGCTCTATCTTGAAAAATTAAGACTGTTGCATGCGGGCGTAACCATTCTTTTAACGGTTGGTTTATTAGGTTGGGCCTTATGGTTATGGCAACGCGGCCTAGTTACCTCGGGGGATATTGTTTTAGTCAGCTCGCTTGGCTTTGTTATTTTGCACGGTACCCGTGACCTTGCAGTGGCATTGGTCGATGTCACCCAACACGTCGCTCGTTTGTCCGAAGCCGTTTCAATGCTGCTAAGACCGCATGAAATGCGCGACCATCCAGATGCTAATCCACTCCCTAAAACCAATGAACAAGGTAAAACTAAACAAGGGAGAAGCATCGAGTTTGCGGATGTCTGCTTTGCTTACCCAGGACGCCCACGTGTGCTCAATAACTTGAGTTTGCATATTGAGGCAGGCCAGCGGGTTGGTTTAGTCGGTTCCTCCGGTGCCGGTAAATCTACCGTACTGACATTGCTACAACGCAATTACGACATGCGCAGCGGCACCATCAAAATCGATGGCCAGGATATTCAATTAATCACCCGTGAAGGCTTGCACGATAGCATTGCTGTAGTGCCTCAAGATACGTCGCTGTTACATCGCACCGTGTTTGAAAATATTGCTTACGGCCGTCCTTCGGCTAGCGCGGAAGAAGTTTTTACTGCAGCACGTGAAGCACGTTGCACAGAATTTATCGAGGCTATGCCAGAAGGGTTTAATACGATAGTTGGGGACCGTGGTACCAAACTTTCAGGTGGTCAGCGTCAACGCATTGCGATTGCTCGCGCAATTTTGAAAGATGCACCGATTTTGCTGCTTGATGAAGCCACCTCAGCACTCGATAGCGCTTCAGAAGAAGCGATTCAACATGCACTAGATCGTTTAATGAGCGGCCGTACTGTGATTGCAGTAGCCCACCGTCTCTCAACGCTACAAAATTTTGACCGCATCATTGTGATGAGTAACGGCCACGTGCTGGACGATGGCTCCCCAGAGGAACTACGTCAGCGTCCGGGACTTTATCGTGATCTACTTAAACAGCAAGTTGGTGATTTGACGCAATTAGATAAGGTCAGCAGACGTGCTGCTTAGAATTCGTTCACGGTATTAAATACCGAGAGTTATTAGCATGCCTGTTGGGGTTCCTGCCTCACCCCAACCCCAACCGACGTTGCGCACAATGGTGAGTTTAGGCAGGCTCCACACTTAATTCGAGCATCTGCGCAAGCCACGTTAACAAAGTTTGCACAGAATCAAAACGGGCACGTGCTCGCGTAGCGCCGCCTCCCACCTTAACTGACCAACCCCCACGCTCATTGACCACGTCAAAGCCTTTTTCGTCGGTCAAATCGTCTCCGAAAAAAAAGGGCTTGCGACCAGCAAAAGGAGGTTCTTGTAAAAAAGCTTCGATGGCTTTGCCTTTGTCTACATTTTTGGGCTTAATCTCAAACACCATTTTGCCTGGCTGCACCACATATTTTTGTGAGTCACGCGCGACCAACTCTTCTGTCGCGCGCCACGCAATATGCTCATGCTGCGGCGCATGTCGAAAATGCAAACTCAACGCCGCACCTTTGACTTCAAGTAACAGTCCTGGGTGAGCCTGCACGATATCAGACAAAGTGAGCGCCATCTGTTTAAGTTGTTCTTGATCTATGTCACTAACCAATAACTGACCTCGCGTATCACGCCGCTCCGCCCCATGTTCACCCGCTACAGGCAACCGCAATGGCGCAAGAAAACTATCTAAAGTTTTAATGCTACGCCCTGATACGATCGCTACTGCACCCCCTGTCATGGCAGATAAACGTTGTAACAATGGCCTGACCACTGGTGTTACCTCAATCCCATCTGGTGTGGAGGCGAGTTCTACCAACGTCCCATCAAAATCGAAAAAAAAAGCACTTTCTTGTAGAGGTAAGACAGTAGGTAAAGTTGAGACCATATTTATCGAAGTAAAAAAGTTAGGGAAGCGCTGATTTAATCGGGAGCGGCGTTATCTCTCCTCGCCGTACCCTTGTACTGTCTTCGTCGAGATGCCTTGCTCCCGATTAAATCAGCGCTTCCTTCGGTAAAAATTTGTTCAGCTAAATACAGGTTTTTTTGTACTGACAAGATACGTGGCAAACGCTTAACTCTTTTTTACTGGCCGCTATTAGTTAAGGAACTATTTTCGATCTCTAGTATCGCAACAGCCTCTGTCGCAGAGGCTGAATATGAGACAATTCTGGCCATATGCTAATGCCTCAGAAAATGCTCAATAAATTAGAATTCGTTTCATCAATGTCTAAAAGGTTGTCAGCGGGGGGAGGCCGGAGCGGAGGAACCGGAGTGTACTGGACGTACATGAGGATTCCGAGCACCGCCCGCCCCCCGATCACGGCCTTTTAGGCATTTATGGAATGAGTTCTATTTAATACCCTCTCTTTCTATGCCGCTCAATATTTATAAATTCTGCCGCCAAGCTTTTGCCTTCCTACCACGACAAGTTAAACCCATTACTTGGGTGACTGACTTTGGGTCTCACTTAAGCCGTGCCGCGCTCCTTGCATTAAGCTGCATGCTGTTGTTGAGTGCATGCGAACGCAAACCTACTGAAGAATGGCGTCTGACTTCAATCGAAAAACATCTACCCGACCTCAATTTCTCGCTCACTTCTGACCAGGGCCAGCCAGTTACCGCTAAAAATTATCAAGGTAACTTTGTTTTGGTTTATTTTGGCTACACCCACTGCCCCGATATTTGTCCAGAAACGATGACCCGTTTGTTGCAGGTATTGCAAAAGATTGGCGGCGATGCGCAAAAAGTACGCATTCTTTTTATTTCTGTTGACCCAACACGCGACACCCCCAAAAGCCTACATACCTATCTAAGCGCTTTCGATGCGCAACATATTGTCGGGTTGACGGGCACAGTGCAGCAAATTGAAGCGCTCGCCAAAATCTATCGTGTCGCATACGAGGCGGGCCCTGCTGATGCTCATGAAAATTACGAAGTCATGCACAGCTCAGCCATCTATATATTTGACGCGCAAGGCCGTGCACGGCTAATGGCAACGGGTAGTGACTCGGCTGATAATATCGCGCACGATCTACGTTTATTAATCAAAAAACGTCCAGCCTGAGAAACTTGTTTAGGTTCTCTCTTGCCCCTCTTTACCGCACATGCTTAATTGAGCAGCAAAGGCATAAGACCGCTAGGAAGAGCCTAAATAGGTTTTGAGCAAGGGCTGGGCTAATTTTTATTAAGCTTTAAAACAAAGGATGAAATCGATGAAACTACGCTCCCTTCTTTTCGCTTTGATGTGCTTTAGTGCTTCAAATGCTGTACTTGCCGCTAGTCAAATGCAAATCGCTACGGATTCAGCTTGGCTGCGTTGGCTACCTAATGGAGTAGCGGCAGGCTACCTCACTCTCAAAAATCCAACTGCCCAACCGATTGAGTTTGTCGCTGTGTCCAGCCCAGATTACGCGCAAGTCGACTTACATCAAACGGTAACGAATGGCACGATGAGCAGAATGATGAAGATCAATAAGTTAGTCATCCCTGCACATCAAGAAATTGCTTTAGCACCGGGTGGCTACCATTTAATGTTTGAAAAGCCAACGCATAACGTCGTCCCTGGCGGTACAGTGCAAGTTCAATTGAAGTTTTCAGATGATGAAAAAGCAGTGAATGTAACTTTGCCCGTCCGTTCTCCCTCCTCTCCCTCTGCTCATTAGTCTACGTGGCAGCCTTTAAAAGGCTGCCAATCTTTTCATCCATCTCACTTAGCAAAATTCAAAGCATGCGTTAAATCGCTCATCGGTTTTTCACCATGCGCAGTTAACGCTGCATTGCGCGCTTTTAAGCCAGGTAACTCGGGTAAATTAAAACGGCGCGTGATAAAACGCAGAATCGAAGTCGTGTCATATTGTGTGTGATCGACATAGCCTTTTTTCGCAAAAGGCGAAATGATGAGGGCGGGAATACGCATGCCTGGCCCCCAACGATCTCCTTTAGGCGGTGCGACGTGATCCCAGAAGCCACCGTTTTCATCATAAGTCACGATAATCAGCATATTCGGCCATTGCGGACTGGCCTGTAAATGCTTAATCACTTGTAGCAGATGAGTGTCCCCCGCCGCAACGTCTGCATAACCAGCGTGCTCATTTAAATTGCCCTGCGGCTTATAAAAAGCCACTTGTGGCAATTTGCCTGTATCAATCACCTGCATAAATTTTTTCCCCTCCATGCCTGCATCCAGCAAATGCTTCGCACGCGCAGCCGTACCAGGTGCAAATTGGGCGAAGTAATTAAACGGCTGATGGTGGGTTTGAAAATTCGGCTGCGCATAAGGTAACGCTTTGTAAATTGCCTTGGCTGGCTCAGTTAGCGCTGCTTGCCATGCACTGCTATACCAGGCCCACGAGATACCTGCTGCTGACAGCAAATCACCAATCGTTTGAGAAGTTTGTGGTGGTAACGTAGTGGCTATACTTGCATCCGCATAACGCTTGTCGCCACCCGGTGCGGCGGCATTAGCGCTTGGTTGATAAGGCGGTTGCATTGTATTTACCGCATAAAAATCAGGGGTGAGGTTGCCTGAATGAACAAATTTAGGCGCCCCCTGTAAAGCGGAGGCAGGAGAATTATCGGCTTGCGCTAACGTCACCCCATCTGCTTCAACCGCTGAAATTAAAGCCACGGCAGGACTTTTATCAGCCTTCGGATAATACGGCGTGCATGCGCAGATTAACCATTGATGATTAAGAAACGAGCTACCGAAGGCTGCCATAAAGAAATGATCAGCAAGCGTATACTGTTGCGCGATTTTCCATAACGGTAACGTTTCTGCGGCAGTACTGTAGTGTCCCATTGGCAGGGCGCCTGCATTACTCCAAGCAGCAAATTGATTATTTTTACCACCGTTAATCTGCATTTGATTTTCATAGAAGCGATGAGTCAAATCGCGCGTCGCAACAGTTAGTGGCGTATTAAAACTTTGCACATCGTCAATCGCAAACGGCGCATTTGGAAGTTGCGCTGTCATCGCTTGCGTGATAGCAGGAGTTACGCCAGTGGCAGTTAAACCATTCCAAATCGGCGGTAAAGTGGGCAAAACTGAACCGTCACGATCGAGTTGCTGCGCGTTAGCCGCAGTCACATTTCTTAAGCCGTCAGCGCCCGGAAAGTGACCATAAAGATTATCGAAACTGCGGTTTTCTGCATAAATCACAACCACATTTTTAATTAATGAAAGCTGACGTGAATTAACAGAAGCCGCATTTCCCTCATTAAAGGTAAAAAAAAGTGCAGCAAAAAACGTTAAGAAAGCTGAAGACCAAGGTACGCGGCGCGCTGCTCTCATCGAGCTTGTAATAGCATGGGAAAACCAGCTATTTCCCTGCGACAAGTTCATGCCTGCTGGCTGTAGTAGCTGCATTAACCATAAAAATGTTTTTTGCCCTTCAGTGAAACGGGCTTCTCCCAATAAATTTTTTTGCATCGTTTATCTTTTTATCAAAATGTTTAGCACAACTCTCATTAAGAAAGCATTGAATAAATCGGGTGTAAGCAAAACCTGCCTGTTACTTGGTATGCTGTTAGTTATCGCTGGTTGCGATAAGACGATGACACGCAAACAAAATGCGCCACTTTCCCAGCTAAACGCACAGAAACAAGTGACTTCGCGCGCGGCAATTTATCAACAAGTTCAACATCTAACGACCCTTGGCCGTCAATTATTCTTTGACCCTACCTTATCTGGCTCCGGCAAGCTGTCTTGCGCGAGCTGTCACAGTCCCAGTCATGCGTTCGGCCCACCCAATTCTCTTTCAGTGCAGCTTGGTGGCCCTAAACTATTCAGTGAAGGTTTACGCGCTGCGCCTTCACTTAAATATCTACAAGCGGTTCCCCCCTTCACCGAACACTATTACGACGCTGATGATGAAGCAGACGGCAGTATAGATAACGGCCCAACCGGCGGACTGACTTGGGATGGGCGTGTCGATCAAGGCGCGCAACAAGCACGTTTACCTTTAACTTCACCCGTCGAAATGGCAAGCACGCCTGCTCAAGTTGCTGCCGCTGTACGACACGCGCCTTATGCTGTCACCTTCAAAGCCATCTTTGGCAAGAAGGTTTGGCAAGATGACGAGCAAATTTTTCAAGCCGTCTTACACGCCCTTGAAGTATTTGAACAAAGCCAACCTGACTTTTACCCTTATTCAAGTAAGTACGATGCCTATCTTGCAGGGCAAGCGCAATTAACCTCGGCTGAGTGGCACGGCTTGCAACTTTTCAATGATGAAAATAAAGGTAATTGCGCCAGTTGCCATCGTAGCCAGCCAGCTAAAAACGGCGCACCGCCTCAATTTACAGACTACGGATTAATTGCCCTGGGCGTACCTCGCAATCGCGCACTAAGTGTCAACCAAGATCCTAATTTTTACGACCTCGGCGCCTGTGGCCCCGAACGCACTGATTTGAAAAACCACACTGAATATTGCGGCCTTTTTAGAACACCGTCGCTGCGCAATGTCGCACTACGCTCAACCTTTTTTCATAACGGTCTTGTACATACATTAGAGGAAGCGGTGCGCTTTTATACCGAGCGTGATACACAACCAGAAAAGTGGTATTCCCGCGATGCTAACGGTCAGTTCGTTAAGTTCGACGACTTACCGAAGCGCTATCATGACAACGTCAATTTCGATCCTCCTTTCGGTGGCCGAGCCGGCGATAAGCCGGTGCTCGATGAAGCTGAAATTCAGGATATCGTCGCCTTTTTAAAAACACTAACCGATGGCTACCAACCACCCTCAAAAACAGAAAACCGCTCAGGCAAACCCGTCTTGCACTTGCTCAGCGGCGCTTAACACAGCCCGTGCTTTGTTTTCGGTTTCCTGCCATTCAGCTTCAGGTATCGAGTCAGCAACAATACCTGCGGCCGCTTGTACATATAAATTACCTTGATAGATCACGCCTGTGCGAATCGCAATCGCCAAATCCATTGCGCCAGAGAAAGATAAATAGCCAACAGCACCACCATATAAACCGCGTTTAGTCGGCTCTAACTCGTCGATAATTTCGAGCGCTCGTACTTTAGGCGCGCCAGATAATGTACCGGCTGGAAAGACTGCACGCAGCACATCCAAGTTTGTCAAACCAGGTTTCAACCGTCCTGCTACTGAGCTAACGATATGTTGGACATGCGAATACTTTTCGATCTGCATTTTGTCCGTCACGTTGACTGAGCCAGTTTGCGCAATGCGGCCCACATCATTACGAGCCAAGTCGATCAGCATTAAATGCTCTGCAATTTCCTTTGGATCATTTAATAATTCGTCTGCCAATGTATTATCTTCATCGGCTGTAGCGCCGCGTGGTCGAGTACCAGCGAGTGGACGAATCGTGACGATGCATTCTTCTTCACATTCTTCTTGGCGCACCAAAATCTCAGGCGACGCGCCGACCACGTGAAATTCTCCAAAATTGTAGAAATACATATAAGGAGATGGGTTTAACGTGCGTAGCGCCCGATACAACGATAAAGGCGTATCCCGATAAGGTTTGCTTAAACGCTGTCCGATTTGAACCTGCATCAACTCGCCTGCAGCAATATATTCTTGCGCTTGACGGACTGCTTGTAAAAACGCTGGCTTAGAAAATTCACGTCGAGTCTCGGTACGCTCGCTTGCGCAAATTGACGGCGGCTGTACTGCTGCTTGCAAGCGGACACGTAACTCAGCAAGTCGTTCCGTCGCTCGCGTATAAGCTTGGGGTCGCGTTGGGTCGGCATACACAATCAAATAAAGCTTGCCCGCCAAGTTATCAATGACTGCAACTTCTTCACACAGTAATAATTGAATTTCCGGTAAGCCTAAGTCGTCCGGTGGTGCGCTATGCGCGAGTTTTTTCTCAATATGGCGCACCGCGTCATAACCGAAATAACCGGCTAACCCACCACAAAAACGAGGTAAGCCTGCCGATTGCGCGACTTTAAAACGAGCCTGAAAACGCTCAATAAATTCAAACGGGTCACCTTCGTGCCTCTCAACCACCTGGGCGTCATGCACGACTTCGCAACATGTGCCACTCGCTCGCAAATAAGTACGCCCAGGCAGACCGATAAACGAATAACGAGCTAAACGCTCACCTCTAACGACTGATTCGAGTAAAAATGAATAAGCGCCGTTATTCTGTGTTTGCGCTAACTTCAAATAAATGGAGAGCGGCGTATCAAGATCAGCCAGCGTTTCTAAAATGAGTGGGATACGGTTATAGCCCGCATCGGCTAGTGTTTGGAATTCAGATTCGGTGATAAAAGGCATGCTTGAGATAACCCGAAAGACAAAAAACTAGGGAACGACTGGAAAAAATTAGCAGGGAAAGTGGTTTTAAATGCCAGTCACACCTTTCGCTAGTGCTTCGCGTAGCCCCTGAATTGCTTTCGCATAATCAGGCTGAGCAAAAATGGCTGAGCCAGCGACAAAAGTATCGGCACCTGCCGCGGCAATCTGCGCGATATTATTCGCGTTGACACCGCCATCAACAGAAAGCTTGATATCACGCCCGCTCTCTGCCCGATAAGCCTCGATACGCGCGCGCGCTGCGCGGATTTTCTTCAACGCTTCGGGAATAAACTTCTGTCCGCCAAAGCCTGGGTTCACCGACATAATCAAAATCAGATCAAGCCGGTCCATCACATGCTCAAGATAATCAAGGGATGTAGCTGGATTAAACGCTAAACCAGCTTGGCACCCTTGCTCACGAATCAGCGCGAGGGTGCGATCAAGATGCTCAGAAGCTTGCGGATGCACAGTAATTAAATCCGCACCCGCTTTGGCAAAATCAACCACTAAACGATCTACCGGCTGCACCATCAAATGCACATCAATCGGTGCTTTTACATGCGGACGTATCGCTTCGCAAACAAGCGGGCCAACAGTCAAATTCGGCACGTAGTGGTTATCCATCACATCAAAGTGAATCCAATCAGCACCAGCAGCGATAACATTTCGCACTTCTTCGCCTAACTGCGAAAAATCAGCGGAAAGAATACTCGGGGCAAGGCGATATTGTTGAGGTTGGGTCATGAGTGCACGTTATTGAAGCGGTGTGGAAAATAATCAAAATGCTTTTTGCATTCGTGTTAACTCTCATCCTTGAGATGATAGACAGGCTCTTAAGCAAGACAGCGTCGAGACTGCGCATACCTTGCCATAAAAAACCGTGTCTATTTTAACTGTCCTCAGCATGCACGACATAATTCATCTTTTTCGCTTCGCCCCTTCCCTCTTTGCGAGACGAACGGCCTATAACGAAAGCTATACTTGCGATCAAAGCTGGCTTCACGCAGAATGAGCTGGTCGATACATCCTATTTTCACGGTCCACAAAAAACTGTTACTCACATCAGCACCTGCTCTATGGGCGCCTGCCATGAATGAATACGAACTCACCGTTACGCCGCACGCCTATTATTTAGCTCAGCAATCTAAACCCCATCAACAACAGTTTGCTTTCGCGTATAAGATCACTATTTATAATTCTGGTCGGGTAGGCATCCAATTGATCGCCCGTCATTGGTTGATTATCGATAACAAGAACCAGATACAAGAAGTGAAAGGGCTTGGTGTGGTTGGACAGCAACCCTTTTTACGGCCGGGCGAACAATTTGAATATACAAGTTGGGCCCTTCTTAACACGCCAACAGGTAGCATGCAGGGTAGTTATTTTTGCGTAGCTGAAGATGGTTTTCGCTTTGACGCCCCAATTCCTGAGTTTGCTCTGTGCATGCCCCACATGCTGCATTAAAGGAACCTCTGCAAGTCCCCCACAAGAATCAGGCAGACTGGTGCAAACATTAACGTTACCGGAACATATGTTGGAGCTCATACTTCACCACAACCTCTCATTGTGGGCGACGTAGACTGGGGCGATGAAGGAACCCCAACACAAGCGCCTTCTGAACAACACCCTCACCCTCGCAACACACCAGAGTTCACACTCACCTGAACCTACGTCGCGCAAAATGATAGGTTTAGGTGAGATAAGATAAACAAGGACGGCCGCTTTGCCGTACTATAGTAACGGCAGCAAAGATGTTCTTGCTCCCGATTGATTCGACGCCTCTCTAAGCTTTTTCGGACAAAAATAATATGCGTTTTATAAAAAGTATCAGCACTTGGATATGCGCGTGCTCGTTGATTTTATTAGCCTCATGCGCAACCCATCGGCCCCTGCCTAACAAGTCACTCTCCCCCGATGCTCTCGCCCCGCAACCGATAACGCCAGCCGCTTGGCAGCAAGTTGAAGGATGGCAGGATGACTCGCTGATCGGTGTAACGAGTGCGTTACGCAGCAACTGCTTGCGTATGCAAGTGTTAGCCAAATGGAAGCCTATTTGCACTGCTGCTACCCAGCTAAACGATACGGATACAGCGAGCATACGCGCTTTTTTTGAGCGTTATTTCACTCCTTTCCAACTCTCCAACAGCAATGGCTCAGTCCAAGGATTAATAACGGGCTACTACGAACCTCTATTGCATGGTTCACGCACGCCGCGCGCGCCCTACTTACACCCACTGTACCGTTGGCCGGCGAATTACAAGCTCGGTCAGAAGCTACCTGAACGCGCGCAGCTTCTCAAAAGTGGCGTACTAAAGGGTTCTGAATTGGTGTATGTCGATAATCCAATTGATGCGTTTTTCCTGCAAATACAAGGCTCAGGCCGCATTTTGCTGGACGATGGCAGCGTGATGCGAGTGGGTTATAACGGCACCAACGGGCAACCCTATCAATCCATTGGGCGTTGGCTAATCAATCAACGCAAACTCACAGCTGCACAGACTACGATGCAAGGGTTGAAGGAGTGGGCGCGCATTCACCCAACGGAAGTTGAAAGCGTACTGGCTGTGAATCCGCGCTTTGTGTTTTTTAAAGAAGTGCCTGCGACCGGCAGTGGCACTATTGATCAGAACACGGGTCCAGCCGGCGCATTAGGCGTGCCTCTGACCCCAGAACGGTCAATTGCCGTCGACCCAACTTCAATCCCGTTGGGGATGCCCGTCTTTTTAGCCACCACCCGACCACTCAAAAGCGAACCGCTTAACCGTCTAGTCTTTGCTCAAGATGTGGGCGCAGCAATCAAAGGGAAAGTACGAGCAGATTACTTCTGGGGACTCGGCGATCAAGCCGGCGAGCTGGCAGGAAAAATGAAACAATCTGGGCGTATGTGGCTGCTGATACCAAAGCCCTAAGAACCTGTTCATGTTGGGGTGTCATAAGAGCTCCATTTATACGATCAGTCTTATACGATGACAGATACCGTAATGCTCATTCTGACGACTTTACCCAATGCCGAGGCTGCTGAAGCACTGGCGCAAAGCGTCCTTGAGACTCGACTCGCCGCCTGCGTCACACAGCTTGCGCCGGCACGGTCACGTTATGTCTGGCAAGGTAAGCTGGAAGACGTTTACGAAATTCCACTACTCTTCAAAACCTCTCCCGCTCATACGCAAGCGCTCAGCAATCTGATTGCTGAGCAGCATCCTTATGAAACCCCAGAAATTTTGACCTGGGCGGCCTCTGCTGCACCCACGTACGCGCAGTGGGTATTAACGCAGACGTAGATTGGGGTGGCGAAGGAATCCCAACACAACCGCCTTTTAAACATCGACACCATCTCCATCGCAACAAGCCAAGATTCGCTCCTCACCGCGACACCCAAACCCTTAATTTTTTACAAATGCCTAACAACCTTAAACACAGCGAAAAAGCCCCAAAAAATACTTAAAGCCAACATTCCGCTACCTCTCCTCCCAAACCTATTGAATTTGACCTTATAGGATGTTGAGATGGCCGCTGGATTTTTCAGGAGGCGGGATGATGGGGCAATGTGTAGCAGCCATGATCACCGATGTCCTAGGTCATCATGGCGGGGTTGCGTCGGCATGCCGGGATTTGCCACTTGCTCAGCGGCTAGATAAGCGTTTGAGTAGTCACGCTGGGCGTATTGTCAGCGATGAATATCTATTCGGTTCAAACGATACCGAATTCATTTAGCTTTAGGCAAAATTGAGATGGCTTGAGCTGGCTCGATTATTCGCTTGGGCAAGGAGCATGACCGTCGGTGCTTCTGCGCTTTCTGTCAGCGATGGCTGTGATGGCTGCGCTACAGTCTCACTCGGTTCTCCTGTTGCCCCGCGCTGCTTGAGTAGCTGGGTATTTCTCGAGCTCAGTCCAATAACGTCTTGAATGCACATATCAGGCGCTGTCAATGTAGTTTGCATGGAGGTCCAGCTTAATGTGACGCGACATGTTTCCCCCTCACGATGGACCTGCCACAGGCGCACGGCTTTGTCATCACTTCCGGTCGCCAGCCATTCTCCTTTATCGTTTGTGTACCAAGCAACAGAACTGACTCTTTCATTAAACCCTTGAATCACGGCCAAGCATTGACCTGAGGTGATCGACCACAGCCGCACCGTCTTATCCCCACTGCCTGACGCCAGCGTTTGCCCATCGGGCGAAAACACCACGCTGGTCACCCCGTCAGTATGCCCGTCGAAGGTGACTAGCGGTTTGCTCTCGGCGATCGACCACAGCCGCACCGTCTTATCCCGACTGCCTGACGCCAGCGTTTTCCCATCGCGCGAAAACACCACGCTTGTCACCCAGTGGGTATGCCCGCCGAAGATGGCGAGCGGTTTGCTCTCGGCGATCGACCACAGCTGCACCATCTCGTCGTCACTGCCTGACGCCAGCATTTGCCCATCGGGCGAAAACACCACGCTTGTCACCGCGCGGGTATGCCCGTCGAAGACGTGTAGCGGCTTGCTCTCGGCGATAGACCACAGCTGCACCGTCTCGTCGTCACTGCCTGACGCCAGTGTTTGCCCATCGGGCGAAAACACCACGCTATTCACCGTGCGGGTATGCCCGTCGAAGGTGGCGAGCGGTTTGCTCTCAGCGATCGACCACAGCCGCACCGTATCGTCCCGACTGCCTGACGCCAGTGTTTGCCCATCGGGCGAAAACACCACGCTATTCACAATGTCGGTATGCCCGTCGAAGGTGGCGAGCGATTTGCTCTCGGCGATCGACCACAACCGCACCGTCTGGTCCAAACTGCCTGACGCCAGTGTTTGCCCATCGGGCGAAAACACCACGCTTGTCACCCAGGAGGTGTGCTCGTCGAAGGTGGCAAGCGGTTTGCTCTCAGCGATCGACCACAGCCGAACCGTCTGGTCCCCACTGCCTGACGCCAGCGTTTGCCCATCGGGCGAAAACACCACGCTATTCACCGAGGAGGTATGCCCGTCGAAGGTGGCGAGCGGTTTGCTCTCGGCGATCGACCACAGCCGAACCGTCTTATCCAAACCGCCTGACGCCAGCGTTTGCCCATCGGGCGAAAACACCACGCTTCTCACCCAGGAGGTGTGCCCGTCGAAGGTGGCGAGCGGTTTGCTCTCGGCGATCGACCACAGCCGAACCGTCTTATCCAAACCGCCTGACGCCAGCGTTTGCCCATCGGGCGAAAACACCACGCTATTCACCGAGGAGGTATGCCCGTCGAAGGTGGCGAGCGGTTTGCTCTCGGCGATCGACCACAGCCGCACCGTCTTATCCGAACTGCCTGAAGCCAGCGTTTGCCCATTGGGCGAAAACACGACGCTTGTCACCGAGGAGGTATGCCCGTCGAAGGTGGCGAGCGGCCTGCTCTCGGCGATCGACCACAGCCGCACCGTCTTGTCATGACTGCCTGACGCCAGCGTTTGCCCATCGGGCGAAAACACCACGCTTCTCACCCAGTCAGTATGCCCATCGAAGGTGACGAGCGGTTTGCTCTCGGCGATCGACCACAGCCGAACCGTCTTGTCCCAACTGCCTGACGCCAGCGTTTGCCCATCGGGCGAAAACACCACGCTGGTCACCACGGAGATATGCCCGTCGAAAGTGTGCACAGGGATTAACGTCTGAGCGTCATACAGCGTAATCTTTTGTTCTGTCGCGGCCGCCAGGTAGCGCCCATCGGGCGAATAGCAGCAAGCCTGAACCTCGCCTTCCAACCGCAAACTCGGTAATTCCCCGAACTGCACGCCTGTCATGCGCGCACCGGTGAAGTCTGTCTGGCGCAGCCAGGCACCCGTTAAATTCACCTGGCTCAGATTGGCCCCTCGCAGTTGAACCGAATCGAAGACACCATAACTGAGATCAGCCCCGGGAATTTGTATGTCGGCTAAATCGGTTCCCGAAAAAGGTATCCTCGCTCTGACCAACACGGTCATCGCATTCGCCGCGGCCTGCTTCAATCCGGCGTCTGTTTTGCTGCGCGCCACCACCGCTAAAAGCTGATCCTTAAACGAAGCCACTTGCTGGACCCGTTCCGATAAAAAATCCAATATCGCGGGGTCATCGACCAGATTGAGCGTATTGAACCAAGCGTCGTTAGCCAGTCCGTGTGGTTCATCAAATTCTTCCCATAATGTCCGCGCAACAAAATAATCGCGCAAGGATTTATGCAGAAATCGAGCACTTTTATCACCCTGCTGGTCGCCACCTTGGAGAATCAACGGTGCATTGATGCGTTTGAGCGTGATGTCGATCGCTTTATTCCCCAACAAGTGGGCGCGCCAATCGGGCTGAACTCGTCGGCTGCTGCTCGATAAAGACGTCATGTCGCGATAGCGGCTAATCACTTCTCCCGCCTGATACATCTGCATCGCCAGTGCTTGACTAAAATCCATCAGATGCGCATCAAACCCTTCTGTCTCTAAACGTTGAAACTCTTCTGTTTCTTTAGGGTTCAGTTGAATGTGGGCCATCCGCTGCTGTGAGCGTGCAGCCCAATTGCTCACAAACTGCGTATATAAAGCCAGCCGGGTCAATGGCGTTCCTTGTAAGCCCGCTGCCTGCAAAGCGGGTAATTCACTGACCGCCATTTTGAGTAAAAAGGGATTACTCACCAACGCTTGGAGATTCGGTTCTTGAAAGGCGGTCTGATAGTCTTGTGCGGACCACGAGGCATCAGGATGATGTTGAGCATATTGCTCGACATACCGCGCAATCGTTTCTGGTGAAAAAGGCGCGATGCGATATTCTTGTAATGCCAACGGCTCGCCGGCAGGATGAAATTTGTATTGATAGCCTGTGCCTAAATATTCGGGACGGCTGCTAATGATGATCTTGGCGTGCTGCCAAGCAGCGAGTTGATTATCTTGATAGAAATCCCGATGGCGATTTTCAATTTCATCAAATCCATCCAAAATCAATACAAAATGATATTGGGCTTGTAAGGTCTTGATCTGATCTGCGGTAAACCCTTGCTGCACAAAGAAGGTGTTCACCAGGTTAGTCGAGGTCTGAGGCAAGCTAGAGAGCGCGATAAAAACTGGAATCGCTTGCTCTTCAGGTTGATTTGCCTGCATATACGCTTGCCACAAATCGCGTGCGACGTGTCGGTTTAGCGTGGATTTGCCCGAACCTGCCGCGCCTAAGAGAAGCAAGGATCGTTTATCTGACGCTAAGAAAGCTTGGATTTTTTCTGCTAAATCAAAACGGGTATCGTCATACAAACCCATCCCTTCCGGCCGCACATAATTCGCTAGCGCATCTTTGATCTCTTTATCCTGGGCTAGCCCGTCTAAGTAATCGGCGCGTAATTTCTCGATCTGCTGCGCTAACGTCGTCAATAACTTCTGAACTAACGATTTGTCTAGCTTACGGCGTGCCTTGTGTAAGAGTTGTGTGCTGAGGTTGTCTTTGCTCAGCGCATACCAATCGACAGAGCAATCGATATCTGCTAACCCCTGTGGGGTAGTGGCTCGTTTGTCTAGCCGCGCTAAGCTTGCCTGCGCCATCTGTTGAACGCGCTCAATATCGGCTTGAGCAGCGGATGGCTTCCCTACCTCCTTTCCTAGCCACCCTTGCACAGTGTTTTTGTCTTGCAAGCTTTTGAGAAACTGGATCGCTTGCGCTTGAATCTTCTGATTGTCTTCGATGCAAACGATACGCTCCAACCGCTGGCATACCCCTTGTAAAAAATAAACGTGCTGCCGATACGCACTGCGTCGAACAAATTGCTCGAATTTTTCCCATTCTTGGGTTTCGATCACCATATCCAAACATTGCAGTGCGGTATACCAGCCTTTTTGACGGGCGCGATCTTCATAGCTGGTTTTCACTTCGCCGAACGAAGTCAGCATCTCTTCGACATTTTTGACCGCGTCTTTTAAACCGCCCGCGGCCCCAATCGTATCCGCTAACTCTTTTGCCCCATCAAACGCTGTTTCAAAACGATCAAAGCTCTCTATGAGCTTATCCACATCGCAACTTTTGATGGCACTGGCTAAGCTCAGCACGCCTTTGCTCGCGGTAAAGAGACAACGGAGTACCGCTTGCGCTGTACTCTCATCATTGGGGAGATAAGCTAACGCTTCACGTGCGTAACGAATGTGCCAAGCGAGTTCGGTATCTCGATGGGGATTCAATTGCTCGTCATTGCGCAGCAGATTGGCTAAGGGTTGTTGCAGCTGCAAGCGACTAATGCCGGATACTCCCGCTTGTACCATTGCATCAAGCAATTGCGAGATGGCCTCGATCAGTTCTTTGACGAGTTTAGGTTTCCCTTTATGGACGCCTTTAAGACGAGTGACTAACACACTTAAAATGCTGGTCCAGGTGTCGGCCTCTACGCCACCTTCCTTTTTGAGCAATGCCTCGGGGCAGTTACGCACGATCACGGCTAGCCCTTGTACCACACTCGTATCCAACGTCGCATGTCGGGTTGGATTGAGCGTGTCCACCGTATGCTGAATTAATTGTCCATAGAGTTCGGCATAAGGCACCACCGCTAATTCTGCCGCTTCCTGCAAGCAGAATAGATCTTTGCCAGCACGCTGACCAAAGCACTCTATTACCTCACGCGCGAGGGAATACAGCTGTTTGCGTTGAGCGATATCCCCCGTCGTTTGTTGCAGGCACCAGGCGAGGTGCCGCGTATTTTCAATGTCAGCGGGATCGACCCATTGATAGTGTGGCGTCTGGGGGGCAGGTGACGAGAAGGGGATAAAGAAGGTGCCAGGCAAACCGGTTGCCATCACGGGGGCAGGTAATACCGCAGAGGGTCGAAGCGTGGGTTGCCGCTGTAGGGGGGGTGACAAGGGGGAGCGGGGTAAGCGCTCGAGAAGGAGTTTGATTTCGTCTCGTCTAGCTGCGTCAGGAGAATAGGCGTTCGCTTTCTCGTAGCTGGTGCGCACGTCTTCTATCGTAAAAGACCGGTTTAATTGCAACACTTGTGCACGGGTGATGTGAACTTCAGCCAGTAAGCGTTTCGCCTCAAGGATCGTTGGGTCAGTGGGAGGAATCGTTTTTAGCGCCGCTTTCGCTTTAATCAGATAGCTCAGCGCTTGATCTTTTTCTGCGTGGGCTTGGCAGTCTTGTGCCTGCTTAAAATATGCTTGTGCACGCTCCATCGCTTTTTCTTTGGGTTGCCATGATTCCACCATCTTGGCGGTGATCCTCGAGAGCATATTTTTCCTTTTTCGTTTTAGCTTCGGGCCAGCGGGTGAATGGAACACTCCCTTTTTATGCTGAACTCCAATATCTGTCGATATGAGCGGCGAATCATAAGAAGAAAGAGGGTTAACGAAAATCAGGCATTACCCTTAGCGTCTTGATAAGTGCTGATCTCTCTAGCGCAAGATAGGGATGAGGCCAAGTCAAATTCAAGGGGGGTGGGAGGAAGAGTAGTGGAATGTTGGTTAAAGAAGGTCATTTAATCTGAAAGCGAAAATTTTCATATCCACTTCCGTAAAGGCTAGCTCGCATAGCTTAAGTTAAAGTGCAAACCTCCAACCTATTGCGGTGGCGGCGTTGTTCAAAAGGCGGTTGTGTTGGGGTTCCTTCGTCACCCCAACCTACAGCGCACATTTAGGTTAGGTAGGGATGAACCCCAACATGCTTACTTGCATGGCTGGCTTAAGAAAGCTCAAGATTGGGGCCTTACAGGGTTTGCAGATTTGACAGATAAACGCATACCCACCACTTTCATCACTGCCAGCAATGTTTTAAGCGTTGGGTTACCTTTAGGGGAAAGAGCTCGGAAAAGAGACTCTCGATTAATACCCGCTTCTTTCGCTACCGCGCCAAGGCCACCATAGGCTTCTGCGATAGTACGCAGCGCGAGTAAACCCGCAGCTCGCTCATCTGGATTATCAAGAGATTCCATTGCCACTTTTAGATATTCGGCTGCTAGCTCAGGATCTGCACGTAATTCAGCTAGCTCTCGCTCATCATGAGAGATCACGTTTTTTAGTTCTTTCATATTTGTCTGCACTTCCATTCTGTCCATAACAATTTGGCATGCTTGATATCAACTACCTGAGAGAGTCCTTATTTCCACCACAAAGCAGAATAACTATCGAAGCACCAAAATAACCATAATATATGCGGTAGCCTGCACCGAGATGGATGCGTAATTCATTCACACCGCCTCCGACAGATTTCGTATCGCCAAAATTACCGCTTTGCATCTGTCGTAACCGCATACGAATACGAGCTTGAGCCACCTTATCACGCAAGTTGTTGAGCCATTCGCTGAACGGCTCGTAACCATCGTCACAGCGATATCGGAAAATCTCTATCATTTTTTATTGTAGCTTAAAAGCTACTCAATATGTAAAGAACTTACTTTCTCATCATCACGCTCAGGTTTCGATTCGTCCTATTGGCCAGCAAAAAAATTTCACTTTCCCACGCTAGGTGTTAAGAGAAAATTTCCAAAAATATTTTTGGCTCTCACTCTATCTAGTGCCCTCCATTTCCCATAAAAAACATAAGAAAAATCAAAAGATAATTTCAGAACAAATCTATAAAAATACGTAAAAATTGCGCACAGCATTAAATATTTTACTACCCCAACAGAAAATATCAGACTTTTCTATAAAATATTTAATATGCTTAAGAAAAATTTCTATCTCTTATTAATTTAAAATAAACAAAAATTATTTATCTATATTAATTCATTCTCTACATTTCTCAGTCATCCGCCCTCACATCTTATTAATTAAAAAGCATGATAAGCCTAGCCAATTCTACTTCTCTGTCAACAAATCAAAGCATCAATTCTCATTGCCTCTCTTATGCATCCGATGTGGCATATACTTCATCATTAAGCAAAATTAATGATTTTCTGCAAAGAGAACATGCTATTGATAAATTGTTAGCTGCTTTTCATATTTTCTCAGCATTAGATTTAAATAAATATAACACTCAGTATTTAAGCGAACTTGAAATTGAATGCAGGCATCTAAATTTAATTAGGAAAAATACAGAGCTTGAGCTATCAGAAAATATAAAAAATTTAGTAATTAATTTAAATTACCACGAGATTAAGAGTTGCAAAAAATTAATTTATCAATCATTACAAAAAGAAGTATCACAAAAAGATATATCGTTTCAAACTTTATTAAATAAATGGTTAGCACTTATAGATAAAGCATGCTGCGAAAATTATGCAAGAAATAATTTAACGAACAGAGAGTTAATTGGTAATAATTTAAGCCTGATAAAAATAAGCCTTAAATCCACCACCGAAATTATTGGTTCTTATTTGCAATATTTAAATCTCATAGAAAATAAATATAAGAATTTAGCCACTAAGCTTAAAAAAGCTATTACATTTTTTATTTCTACTTTCTCTGGCGTACCCGCGTGGCAAAAGCTCAAGGGAATTTCCCCCATCTTTATTCCACAATTGATTCAGTACCTTTCAATAAAGGAAATGATGGCTCTACGTGCGTCTAATTTTTGGCTTTATTATGAGATCACGAAGCATATTAAAAGCGTAAAAATATATACACCTAATGAAATCGAAGGGAAGATTAAAGCGTTTGCTCCTATCGGAGGGATTAATAAAATTATTTTAACCAAAGAACGTAATAGCTTGACCTCATACCACAGCGAGGATATGCAAAAAATTTTTTCGATGCTAAAAGATGCCGAATCAATAAGCAATTTAAAAAGTATACACTTCAACGATTGCAATCTAAATGGAATAGATTTTGTATCCCATTTAAACAACTTTCCTCACCTAAAAAGCATTAAGATGAAGAGAGTCAATCTGCTACCGATACTCCCGCAAAAGCAAATATCTAAAAATGCATTTTTTTCTGATAAAAATAATTTAGCAAATCTAACTTCTATAAAAATACAGAATTCTTATATCTCTAAATTTTTAATAATATCTTTATCACATTTGCCAAATTTAAGAAAACTAGCCCTTGTATCAAACTACTTTTGGCAAAACAAAGACAAAAATCAAAATATCCATTCCGATGAAATTTTTTCTTTTTTAAAAAATCTAAAACAACTTAAACATTTAGAAATATACAACAAAGAAATAAAACTTTCAGATAATACTTTGTCTTATATACAAGAATTAAAATTTTTGGAGAATTTGATTTTATTTTTCTGCAAAGGAATGACTAACGAAGGATTAAGAAGATTATTTGAAAATAGCATTAAAAAAATCAAAGAATTAGTTTTACATGATTGTCCAAACATCAACGATGAAGGAATAAAATATCTCTCTCAAAGCGAATTAAATGATCTAGAAAATATAGAATTAGCCTCATTTAACAATCTAACTGACGAATCATTAAAATATTTTAGCGAGATTAAAAATCTAAAACACTTATACTTACAAGACTGCCCGGAAATTACAATGGAAAGCGTAAAAAAGATAAACAAAAGCTCAGATCATTTAAGCATTTCATTGTTTACAGATTTTGCAGATGAATAAAAAAATTTGTGGTGTAAATTTTTTACTAATTTTTATTAATTAACCTCTGCATAACATTAAGTTCCAGGCATTTAGCGGCTGCCCGTACATTAAAAATGAGGCAGCAGTTAATGATTTAGCCATTCAAGGCGTTAAGCAGAGGATTTTTAACCTCTGTTTAAACAATGAACAACTTGATCAAGCAGCTTGCGCTGTACTCTCTACTGCGTATCACGCAACAACTGCGCTGCCTCCAACGCAAAATAAGTCAGCACACCATCGGCCCCTGCGCGTTTAAACGCGAGCAATGATTCCAACACGACTTTGTCATGCTCAAGCCAACCATTTTGAGCAGCCGCTTTCAGCATCGCGTATTCACCGCTTACTTGATACGCATAGGTGGGGAAATGAAACTCATCTTTGACGCGCCGCACTATATCAAGATAGGGCATACCAGGTTTAACCATCACCATATCGGCGCCTTCGCTAATGTCGAGTGCCACTTCGCGTAACGCCTCATCGCTATTCGCGGGATCCATTTGGTAAGCCATTTTATTGCCCCGACCAAGACTAGCGGCTGAGCCTATTGCATCGCGGAACGGGCCATAAAACGCGGAGGCATATTTCGCTGCGTACGCCATGATGCGTGTGTGCAAATGCCCTGTACTCTCTAGCATCGTGCGAATCGCACCAATACGGCCATCCATCATGTCAGATGGCGCCACAATATCGACGCCCGCTTCCGCTTGCACACGCGCTTGCGCGACGAGCTGCGCGACGGTCTCGTCGTTTAACACATAACCATTTTCATCAATCAAACCGTCTTGACCATGGCTTGTGTAGGGGTCAAGCGCAACATCGGTTAACACGCCTAACTCGGGGAAGCGCTGTTTAATTTCTCGCACAGCTCGTGGAATCAAGCCATCTGCGGCTAAAGCAGCACTGCCATCGGGCGTCTTTAACGCTGGGTCAATAAATGGAAACAAAGCGATAACAGGCACACCCAGTTCAACACAACGCTGCGCCACATGCAGCAATACATCAATTGAAACCCGTTCAACACCCGGCATCGTCGCAATAGCTTGCCGGACTTGCGTACCTTCAATCACAAATACGGGATAAATCAAATCATTGACGGTCAACAAGTTTTCGCGCATTAAACGACGTGAGAAATCATCACGACGCATGCGCCGCGGCCGAGAATGAGGATAGAGAGTCATAACAGGATAGGTAGAATGTATTGCAAGAAAATTAATTCGTCGTCACCGCCGGAGTAGGCAATAACCAACTTTCGATAACTTGATGCGCCTCTTCAAGACCGGTACGTTTCACCGCCGAGAAGAGTTGAATCGTCATTAAATCAGTAGCCGCGTATTCGCTTAATTTATCTTGAGTTTGGCGCAAAGCTTGCAAGCTCTGTTGCCGCGTTAATTTGTCTGCTTTAGTCAGTAATATATGAAGCGGCCGCTCAGTGCCAGCCCACCACTTAAGCATCTGAAGGTCTAACTCGGTGCAAGGATGGCGCGCATCCATCAATAGAATTAAGCCACTCAATTGCGTACGAGTTTGCAAATATTGGGCGACTAATTTTTCCCAATGTCCCTTTGCCTCTTGTGGAGCTATCGCATAGCCATAACCGGGTAGATCAACAAGATAGCCCGTCAACGCATCCGTTGGGCCAACCGAGAAATAATTAATATGCTGCGTGCGCCCTGGTGTCTTACTCGCAAACGCTAAGCGCTTTTGTTGACATAGCGTATTAATCGCACTGGACTTACCCGCATTCGAGCGCCCAATAAAGGCAACCTCTGGCAACGGCGAGCGTGGTAAATCACGCAGATGATTTACTGTTGTGAAGAATTGTGTGCGATGGAGCAGAAAAGACATGTGTTGGGCGCGCTGTAGTTAAGTTGGGTGGATGGCAGGCTGATACATTCAGCAGACATGGGCGAGGGCCTGCTTATTGATAGACCAGGCTTGGCACTTGCTACCTCATCTTGAAACGTGGGGTGTATTGTACAATACGCCCTTCATTACTTAGGATAGATCTGCCTAGATTGAGAACCAGGCAATACCCCTACTGGTCATTTCATAGGCATGAGAAAGGCAACGAAGGCACAAGACATAAGCCTTCATTACAGCCACTTAGTAGAAAATAATAGGCAAACATGAACTGGCTCAGCAAGTTTCTCATCGGCATTTATAGAAGAACGGCATTAAGTTCGGTCTTTTTGGTCTTTTCCGCTGGCGTGGTCAGTGCACAAGGTTTGTCAGATAAGCCTGATATTGAGCGCGGACGAGCAATTGCAACACAAGTGTGCGCAGCTTGCCACGGGGCTGATGGCAATATGGCCAGCGCTGTTTATCCGAAGCTTGCGGGGCAGCATGCTGAGTATCTTTATAAGCAGTTAGTCGACTATAAAGCCGCTGCTGGTGCGCCGAAGCCGGCACGGAACAACCCTATCATGGCCGGTTTTGCTGCTGCTTTATCAGAACAAGACGCAAAAAACGTATCGGCCTATTTTGCGGCGCAAAAGCTGACGCCTGGCTTTGCGCACGACCGAGAAAAAGTGGCGCTCGGTCAAAAAATTTGGCGGGGTGGTTTAGCTGACAAAGGCGTACCCGCTTGTGCCGCCTGCCACGGTCCGACTGGTGCGGGGATACCAACGCAATATCCGCAATTAGCGGGGCAAACGCAAGCTTATACGATTGCTCAAATGCAAGCGTTCCAAGAAGGGAGTCGTAGTAATAGCATTCAGATGCAAACCATTGCCGCGCGGCTATCAGCGGCGGAAATACAAGCCGTTGCAGACTATATCGCTGGACTGCGCTAAGCAACTCAGCCCCTCCTCTACTGACAAGCGGTTAAACAATCTGCGGATAGGTTTTTAGTGCTCAGATTTGAACAAGCTTTAAGCTGATCATCATAAAGCGGCACAACATTGATCTAACAACGGTTACCACCGTTTGCAAACTAACGAGTTTTTATGCTCACCTCTGGCTTCCTCTTTTCCTCCAGCCATCGCGCTTGGCGTCGGGCCATTGAACTACTCAGTTCGATGCGTTTCGCCATCGCTTTGTTAGTGATATTGGCAATTGCAAGTGTGGTTGGCACTGTACTTAACCAAGAATTGCCCTACCCCAATTATGTGAATCAATTCGGCCCTTTCTGGGCAGAACTGTTTGGCGCACTCGGCCTTTATTCCGTTTATAGCAGTATCTGGTTTATTACAATTCTTGCGTTTTTAGTGATTTCACTCTCATTATGCGTGTGGCGTAATGGCCCCAAAAGAATAGCGGATATACGTAGTTGGAAAGAACACGTGCGGGTCGAAAGCTTGCGTGCTTTTCGGCACCATGCGCAATGGCGATTCGCAGGCCAACGCGAGGCGCTCAATGAAAAGCTCTCAGCCTTTATCAAGCAGCAAGGCTATCGATATATTCATAAAGACACAGCGGACACGACGCTGATTGCCGCTAAACGAGGCGCACTGAATAAAGCTGGTTATCTATTTAGCCATATAGCAATTATTGTGATTTGCCTAGGCGGTTTACTTGATAGCCATATCCCTATCCGTTTACAGATGTGGCTTTTCGATAAACAGCCGCTATCTAATAACGCGACAATCAGCCAGGTTCCGTCTGAACATCGTTTATCCACAAATAACCCGACTTTTCGTGGATACGCTTGGATCCCAGAAGGACAAGCGGTAGCTACCGGCATTCTTAACGAGAAAGATGGGTCGTTAATTCAAGATCTACCCTTTACGATTCAGCTCAATAAATTCATTGTCGAGTATTATTCAAGCGGCATGCCTAAACGCTTTGCTAGCGATATTGTGGTCACTGATCATGCAACTGGCGAGCGTATGCCAGCGCGGGTTGAAGTGAATAAGCCATTTATTTATCGCGGCATTGCGATTTATCAGTCAAGCTTTGAAGATGGCGGCTCAATGCTTCACGTAACAGGCTACCCAATGAGTGGTGCCAGTGCGCAGACCTTTACGTTAAACGGGCAAGTCAATAGCACAGCCCCACTTACTCCTATTGGTGAGGGCGAGACGATCGAATTTACCGGTTTGCGCGCAATCAATGTTGAGAACATCGTAAACGGCGCTGGACAAACAGATGCACGCGGCGTAGCGCGCCGCACGCTGCCAGAGGCATTGAACGAACATCTTGGTTCGGGCGCCAAAACGTCAAAGTCGGTCAATCTACGCAACATTGGCCCATCCATTCAATACAAAATACGTGATAAAAATGGTCAAGCACGGGAGTTCAACCATTACATGCTGCCAGTTGAAATGGAGGGCGAACGGGTTTTTTTAGCAGGTATGCGTGCCAGTGCTGATGAACCATTTCGCTATCTACGGATTCCTGCTGACCAGAATGGTTCGATAAAAGAATGGATGCGCCTACGTGCAGCCTTGCAAGATGAGAAATTGCGACAGCAAGCGGCACAACGTTTAGCAGAACACTCAGCTAAAGCACAAGGAGTTGCTATGCAACAGCCTCTGCAAGAAAGTGCCACACGTGTACTCTCACTGTTTGCCGGGGCCATGGGTAATGGAACAAACTCCAGTAATAACAACGCTCCGGGCGGTTTTGCTGCGGTAGCCGATTTTGTTAATCGAACAGTACCGGCAGCCGAGCAGGAAAAAGCTGCAACATTACTACTACGTCTGCTTGATGGAGCGATGTGGGAACTTTGGCAAATTGTGCGTGAGCAAGCGCACCAAGCACCGACGCAAAATAACGCAGACAATAGCCGTTACTTGCAGTCAGCGATTAATGCGCTATCTGATAGCTTCTTTTATGGCTCGCCCGTTTTTCTACAGCTTGATTCTTTTGAAGAAGTTAAAGCCTCAGTCTTCCAGCTCACCAAAACACCGGGCAAAACATTGGTTTACTTAGGAAGCGTGTTTTTAGTATTAGGCGTTTTTGCAATGTTTTATGTGCGCGAGCGGCGTTTATGGATATTTCTTAAGGAAACCGGCAAAGACAACGCCCATGGTAATGAAATTAACGTCTTATGCGCGCTCTCAAGTAGCCGTGCCACACTCGAATTCGAGAAAGAGTTTGCGCAATTGCGGGCAGATATATCGACTGTTTTAGAGACGCAACCTCAATAGGAAAATCATGATCTCAAAAGACAGATTATGAGCGGACTCTCAGAAACGCTAGGGAAGCGCTGATTTAATTGGGAGCAAGGCATCTCGACGAAGACAGTACAAGGGTACGGCGAGGAGAGATAACGCCGCTCCCGATTAAATCAGCGCTTCCCTAGACATCCTTTTAATTTAGGAATTACCAATTTATGCAAGCTCCTTCAAACCTATCTCAGTCTTGCAAAACTGACATGAAAAAGCGCTCATGCTCACATTTATGTTTACCTTTTAGTATGCGGATCTTATTTAATAGTCGTGTTTGGTATGAATGGCTCTATGCGTTGGTAATAGTGCTTAGCGCGCTTTTCGCGTTGCATTCTTACGGCGCTTATATGAACGTTTACGATAAAGCGATACTGATTGGCACCGTCCCCGTTTTGATAGGGTTAGGTTGGCATTGGAAACCATTGCAATGGTGGTTTGTGTTAGCGGGGGGGGTGTCAGCTTTAGCCATCCATATTTACAGCAATGACCTCGCTCGCGCTGAGCAGGTGTTCTGGCTTAAATATTTGTTATCGAGTCAGTCAGCCATTTTGTGGATGAGCGCATTGTTTGTGCTCTCCACTTTATTTTATTGGGGGGGCTTGCTCACGCGCTCCGCTGCAAGTCAAAAGATTGGCTCAACCTTATGTTGGACGGCAACGCTTCTAGGCTGCACGGGCATGCTGGTGCGCTGGTATGAGTCTTATTTGATTGGCCTCGATATTGGACATATCCCCATTTCGAATTTATATGAAGTTTTCGTTCTGTTCTGTTTAATCACTGCGCTTTTTTATTTGTATTACGAAGCGCGTTATCAAACGAAGCAATTAGGGGCTTTTGTATTACTCATTATTAGCGTCGCCGTAGGCTTTTTAATTTGGTATGCGGTTGCCCGTGAAGCACAGCAAATTCAACCATTGGTGCCTGCGTTACAAAGCTGGTGGATGAAAATTCATGTACCCGCTAACTTTATTGGCTACGGCTGCTTTGCCCTCGCTGCGATGGTAGCCGTCGCTTATTTGCTTAAGCAGCGCGGTATTTTGGCTGATCGATTACCTGCGGCAGAAGTACTTGATGACCTGATGTATCAAGCGATTGCCGTCGGCTTTGTTTTTTTCACCATCGCCACCATTCTTGGCGCGCTATGGGCTGCTGAAGCGTGGGGCGGCTATTGGAGTTGGGATCCGAAAGAAACCTGGGCACTGATTGTCTGGCTAAATTATTCAGCGTGGCTGCATATGCGCTTGATAAAGGGCTTGCGCGGCGCGCTCGCTGCCTGGTGGGCGGTAATTGGGCTATTCATCACAGCCTTTGCTTTTATTGGCGTGAATATGTTCCTGTCTGGTCTGCATAGCTACGGGCAGCTTTGACAATACACCCGCCCTGCCCTATTTTCCGCTGGTGCAGCCTAATCTTTAGTATTTAATAAGGCGTAACACAGAAAAGTGAATGTTGTAAAAATAAGCGCGTAGCTTGGTGCATGCTCTGAAAGAAATACGCCTCTATTTCCATCCGACATAGAGGCGATGTTTAAACAAAACGCACAAAGCGTAGCTGGCACCAGAACTTTTAGCCAAGATGTGCCACCTTCTTCTTGTTCTTGAGCGACGGGGCTAACCATCCTATGCGTTGTAGCAATCGGCGCATATACATTATTAATCAAGCAATCCATTCGTTTTACCTAAATAAAATAGATTAAACCGCCGATTTTAGCGTATGGATTTTCTGTGTCTGTGCGTCGGGCAGGCGCAGAAAAGTCTGATAATGACGGAAATAAGGGATAGGAAAAATGATTTAGAAAGCCTTCTGTTTACGCAATTTCTCTTTATTTTCAAGGCGTTAAATAACGCTCGAATAAAAAGGCATGCAGCAGATGTCATTTATTCTGATCTTATTTAAGTGAATAAGCTCTTAGATAAAACGGATAAATCATCCATTTATTTAGGAAGGCGGCTGGGTAAGCATTGGAAGAAAAACTACATTGTTACAGCTAGCGTAGTTGATTGATGTCTTATTGAAAGGGATCGGCGTGAATGTTGAGGTTCATTCATCACTCCAACATACCAACCGACAACCTCATCAAGCTTTAAAAGCTCTACGGAAAACAAGGAAGTGGCAATTTTAAGCAACCGGCAAGCGTCGCTCATTAGCAAAAAGTTGAGCAAGCGTTTCTCGCTCTCGTATCAAATGAGCTTTCTCCCCATCGACCATCACTTCAGCCGCGCGGGCGCGCGTATTGTAGTTTGAGCTCATCGTAAAACCGTAGGCGCCAGCTGAACGGATTGCCAGTAGATCACCAGGCGCAACCGCCAGCATCCGATCTTTACCAAGCCAATCGCCAGTTTCACAAACTGGTCCAACCACATCGTATAGTGTAGGCACCGCGTCACGCTGCCTAACCGCAACGATATCGTGGTACGCCTGATAAAGCGTAGGTCGAGCTAAATCATTCATCGCGGCATCAACAATCGCAAAATTCTTAACAGGGCCTGGTTTGAGATATTCAATGCGCGTCAAAAGCACACCAGCATTACCCACCAACGAGCGCCCTGGCTCAAACATCACAGTACGATGTCCATGTCCACGTTTTGCAATTTCATCCAAAAGCGTGCTAACAAAAACATCAACCGCCGGTGGCGTTTCTGCGTGATAACGAATCCCCAATCCGCCCCCTATATCAATATGCTGAATAGGAATACCGTCTTCTTCAAGCTTCTCTATCAGGTCAAGCATTTTATTTAATGCATCTAAATAAGGCGCCATCTCTGTCATTTGCGAGCCGAGGTGGCAAGCCATGCCAATCACGTCGAGAGAGTCCATTGCCGCTGCAATACGATAAACCTCACGTGCCTGCTCAAAATCAACACCAAATTTATTGGATTTCAGACCTGTAGAAATATAAGGATGCGTCTTCGCATCCACATCCGGGTTAACGCGTACCGCAATGGGCGCCCTCTTATTCAATGCACGCGCGACTTCTTGTAAACGATGCAACTCAGCGAGCGACTCCAGATTGAAGCATTTGACGCCCGCCTGCAGCGCAACTTGCATCTCCTGCACGCTTTTACCAATACCAGAAAATACGACCTTATCCGCACGTCCGCCAGCCGCTAGCACGCGCGCCAGTTCACCGCCTGAGACCGTGTCAAAGCCTGCGCCTAGTTGGCTGAATAGATCGAGTACCGCAAGGTTGCTATTGGCTTTAACGGCATAATAAATACCCGCATTCCATCCCGCGCAAGCATTCGCATACGCTTGATAAGCATTAACTAATGCAGCACGCGAATAGATATAAAGAGGAGTGCCAAATTGTTCTGCCAGCGCAGATACCGATACTTGTTCTGCATGGAGATCACTGGCGACATAATGGAAAGAATCAACCAGCATGGCTTAAGGGGAAATTGAAGGGGATGAAGAAGGTAAGGTAGTAGGCAAGGTCGCCGTGCTCGATGGTTCTGCTTCTATCTCAACATCCGCTGGCGGCGCTGGCACCTTCGGTAAATATAGTGGCCCTCGCTGCCCGCAACCATAGATAAAAGTCAGTGCGCAGAAAACCGCTACAATCGCGCTAACTTTAAAAGTAACTTTCATAGCTAGACCAAAGATTTTTTTGAGAGCCTAAACAGGCTATGAAGAGGGTCTGCATAACCTGGATCTAGCAGACATGATGCCGCTTCCAGCTAGTTTACAAAGCCCCACCCCACAAACTTAAAACCTGTTTAGGGTTTTCCTGGTGGCCTTGCGCCGCTGCAGACAGTACAGCTAGTACGGCAAGGCGGCGCAAGGGCGCCAGGGAGAGCCTAAACAGGTTTTAAGGTCGACGGAGTATAACATGACAGATAATGAGTTCTTCACGCTTGCCGAGGCTACGCTTAGCCGCATCGAAAGCATTGTAGATGCAAGTGGCGCCGACATCGATATTGAACGCAGCGGTAATGTGCTGACGCTCGAATTTGAGAACCGCAGCAAAATTATCATCAATCTACAACCCGCGATGCACGAAATTTGGATTGCGGCTAAAGCGGGAGGTTTTCATTACCAATACCAAGACGGTGCTTGGCGCGATACTCGCAACAAAACTGAATTCTTCACTGCGCTTAGCCATTATGTAAGTGAACAAGCGCAAGAGAAGATTGAATTTTCTGCTTCTTAAGCCTGATGCAAGTTGTTTAATAACCTGCTCATGATCTCTTATATTTCTTCTTTAGAGATCATAAACAGGCATTAAGAACTAACACTCCTACGACCAGACCTTATTCCTCATCAAAGATATTAAGAATGCTTTGCTTCTCAGCATCATTCACTTCATTTTGCAAAGCGTCTGGGCTATTTGCTGAATTATTCTCAATGGTAGCCGCAGCAGGAGAAGTCATACCTGCGTCACGTTCCGCAGTGGCAGCGGCTGTTGAGGCAGACAAATCATTTGTATCACCTGTCAGCGGTTCGTCATCAAAACCTATTTTTTCAACAAAACCCTTGCCTGGCCTAAAGGTATCGTAATAAAGCTCATCATCAATCTCTACCACACCCGGTGGCTGCGGCCATTGATAAGCCGGTACATTACGTAACGCTTGGCGCATGTAATCGATCCATATCGGCAACGCTAAGCCACCGCCTGTTTCTCGATCTCCTAAGCTTTTTGGTTGGTCATAACCAAGCCATGCCACCGCCGTAAGCGTAGGCTGAAAACCCGCGAACCAGGTATCAAGTGAATCGTTAGTGGTCCCTGTTTTACCGGCCAGATCATTGCGGTTCAGTACATTAGTACGTGCCCCTGTACCATGTTGAGCAACCGACTGCAGCAAGTCAGTCATAATGTATTCATTGCGAGGATCGAGCACATGCGGCGCACCTTGCCCTGCCACCAACGGCTCGGCGCGCGAAAGTACTGTGCCCTCTGCATCCGTCACTTCATCAATCACGTAGGGATTAATGCGGTAGCCGCCATTCGCAAACACCGCGTAAGCGCGTGCCAACTGCCAAGGAGTCACCAATCCTGTACCCAGTGCCATCGACAGATAGGGTGGTGTTTTATCGGCATCGAAACCAAATTTCTGCGTCACATATTCTTGCCCATACTTCGCCCCAATATGGTTCAAGATGCGGATAGAAGCCAAGTTCACTGATTTTTCCAACGCCGTGCGCAGCGTGATTGCCCCTGAATAGCGACCTCCATAATTCTTCGGTGTCCATTCTTCTCCGCCCGTTTGCTCTACACTCAAAGAGAGCGGCGCATCATTAATAACTGTTGCTGGCAATACACCTTTATCAAGCGCAGCCGAATAAATAAAAGGCTTAAAGCTCGAGCCTGGTTGCCGCCATGCTTGAGTAATATGGTTGAATTTGTTTTTATTAAAGTCAAAGCCACCAACCAACGCGCGAATGGCGCCATCTTGTGGAGTTAACGAAACCAGAGCACCTTCCAGCTGAGGCAACTGTGTAATTTCCCATTCGCCTTGTGGATTTTTAACTAGACGAATGACTGCACCGGGTCTAATTCTTTTATTGTTCGGCGCATTCACTCTGAGGGACGCCGCAGCAAAGCGCAAGGCATCTCCAGTAATAGATACCTTCGTGCCATCAAGCATTTCGGCGAAGACTGTTTTCCCTTTAACCAACATCACCACGGCTGGCACAAATTCTCCGCCATTAGGTCGAGCTAGCAGCGCATCGTTAATAGCCTCCTCTGCTTCAGTCGCTCTTTCTGGCAGTGTAATAAAGGCTTCTGGCCCACGATAACCGTGACGCCGCTCATAATTCATAATGCCACGCCGCACGGCCTTATAGGCCGCTTCCTGATCGGCTGAATCAAGCGTCGTAATCACCCTCAAACCACGTGTATATGCTTCCTCGTGGTATTGCTCAAAGATTTTTTGCCGCACCATTTCTGCGACGTATTCCGCGTGCACCTTAAATTCATTGCCAGCGCTTTGCACTTCTATTTCTTCATTAATCGCTTGCTCATATTGCGGCTGGTTAATGTAACCAAGCTCTAGCATGCGCTTCAAAATATACTGCTGACGCGTTTTTGCGCGCTTAGGATTGACGATGGGGTTATAGGCAGAGGGAGCTTTGGGTAGCCCTGCGAGCATCGCAGCTTGAGCAAGGGTAATTTTGGAGAGATCTTTGCCAAAATAAACACGTGCTGCGGCGGCAAAACCATAAGCACGTTGACCAAGATAGATTTGATTCATGTACAACTCAAGAATCTCATCTTTAGTCAAAACAGACTCAATATTGTAGGCAAGCAACATTTCATAGAGCTTGCGTAAATAGGTTTTCTCACGCGTTAAAAAGAAATTACGCGCAACCTGCATCGTGATCGTACTCGCGCCTTGCGCATTACCTCGGTGAAGAATATCAACCACTGTGGCTCGTAAGATACCGATGAAGTCCACCCCGCCATGTGTGTAAAAGCGGTTGTCTTCGATGGCTAAGATGGCGTTTTTTAGTGTCTCTGGCATCGCTTCAAGCTTCACCATCTCACGTCTTTCAGCTCCAAACTCACCAATTAGCACATGATCTTTTGTGTAAATGCGCAAAGGCATCTTAGGCCGGTAATCCGTTAACGTATCAAGCGAAGGCAGATTAGAGGCCATCACAATCAACGCATAAACAAACACCAAAGCCCCCGTCAGCGCTAATAGCAGCGTGGGCAAGCCTAGCCAAACAAAAATTTTGAGCCAAATAGAACGCGCTTTCGCTTTAGGAGGGCGTGGTTTAGAAGATCGATCCGTCGAGTCAGCCATATCAATAAATAGAAATTAATCGGGAGATTATAGCCGCCCTTGCTATTTTTGCTAGGGAAGCGCTGTGTAAAGGCCCCCCTGCACAACTCCAAAGACCAGGGAGTGCTTAGACAGTACAACTAAGTACAGCAAAAAAACTAATTAGTCATCCTGCCACCAGAGGTGGTTATATAGACGTTCTCAAACACAGGATTAGCCATTTGGCTGAGTATTTTCTCGCCGCGTGCGTTGACAAAATGTCCTCATCAATTATTTAAGTTTAGGGTTTTCCTAGCAGCCTCGCGCCGACACAGCTAGTACAAGACGTATGGCAAGGCTGCGAGGAAAATCCAAAACAGGTTCCCCAAGGAATGTTCATGCTGCCTTCTTGTATTAGCCTCGCGCTGGGCCAACGTGCAATAGGCATTGAAATTCAGCCAACAGCCGTACGAGTCGTCGTTTTAAGCCGCTGCTGGCCCGCCCAATCAGCTATTCATCTGATACATATGGCACAACTCGCATTACCTGTCGGGGCTGTAATTGGCACAGAATTTACTGATGTCATCACAATCGCTTCAGCTATAGCGGATGCGTTGTGCATATCCAAACGAAGTCTAATAAAAGCAAGCCGTGTAGTGATGGCATTACCCAGCGCAGCCATTTTATTTGGTGAAACGTCGGTTTCTCAGCTAACTTTGCCGACTCCAGTATTAACATCCACACCGCTAGATACACTTGAGGCGGCAGTATCAGCAGAGGCAGAACGCTTGTTCAGGATAGAAGCCTCCGAATTAGCCATTGATTGGTGTCAGCCGGCAGCACTGAAACAAACGGAGCATTCTGAGCGCTTAATGATTGCTGCAGCTCCACGTCACTATGTTGAAACATGCATTGAAATAGCGACTCAAGCGGGACTGAAATTAACCGCTATCGACGAGGAAGGTTCTGCTGCGCTACGTGCTTGCCGTTTCGCTGCCCTCTTCACTCTCACCCCCGACGCTTTGTACAGCGTCATCTGGCTAGGTGAACGCCAAATCTGTGTTTGGTTTGTGCGCGAACACTGTATCCAACACGAGCTGTTTTTTTCCGGCTTGGATTTAGTCAAACCAGCATTTATCGACAGACTTCAATACCAAGCTCAAATTGAAGCGCCACAGCAAGCTTTTATCACCGGTGAAATCGACATGCTGAATACGATAGCCATCAATCTAGAAGAAGTGGGTGAAGCACTGAAATGCAATATTTGCGTTTTTGATGCTTCACTTTATTGCAGAACCAATAAAAACGCTTCTTTCAGTCATCAACAAAGCACATCATTTGCGGTGTCCTTTGGGCTCGCTTTGCGCGGTGTATTGGCACATGAGTGAAGCGAAATATTGACAGAACCCGCTTAGTTTTTTCCTCCTGCCCTGGTGCCTTCTTGCTGCCGTAGTTGTACTGGCAGTAACGGCACAAAGCCACTAGAAAAATCCTAAACCGGTTCAAATTAAGACAGTGCTTTAGATTTTCCCTAGTGGCGCTACACCTTACAGCAAAGACCTGTTGTACTTGCAATGAAGATCCAATGCCATCAGGAACCCCCTAGGTAGCGTCCTAAAAAATTCTAAATAAACAATAAGATGACAGATTCATTTAAAAAATCTCTGCATAACTTCTGTAGCGGCATCCTATCTTTTTGCCGTATTTGCGCGCTGCAAGCGAAGGTGTTCTTTGCTGCAAAAGCAACGCAGAGATTTTTTAATTTTCCATTGCAGGGTTTTAATTTATTACCCTACCGGCATCTACGCGCACAGCGTTGCCGACGTTGGCGGCGTAGTGAGTTTGCGCTAGCTGCTTGCATTGGCTTAATCATTGCGAGCATCGTGCAATATCGCCAATCGAGCGACGCTAATCGAGCGGCTCAAAATGAAAAAAATTTACAGCGTCAATTAGACGAGTTACAGCCACAACTCGCTGAAAATCAACGCCTTAATACTTTAATGACGACCCAGCAACGTCGAATAAAAGCGCTAACCCATCTAACCCCAGAGCGGCTTGCATTAACGACATTACTCAATGCTTTATCGCAATTTAAAGAGACTAACGTAAGCGTGACGCAATTAAAAATCGAATCAGGGGTACATACTATTTGCGGTATCGCAAGCGACTATGCAGCACTGAGCCAGTGGGTGCAGTTCCTTAAACAAACAGCAAATTTCGCTAACGTGGAAGTGACACAAGTGCAGCACCGTATGCCACCTAACACTCAGATAAGGGCGAAGGCGATAACACCGATTGGTTTAACGTTTTCGGTAAATCTTAGCGCTGGCTCTTCATCGCGCCCCAACCCTTCTCTCTCTGATTTACCCAAAGCCCCCAAAAAAAGTACCTGTTTCACAGCCTAAGCGAGCCTTCTCCAATAACTTGTCTACAAATTATCTAAAAGGTTGCCAGTCGAGGGAGATTCTGAGTTAGCCAAACCTTGTAGCAACTTTCGTTTCCGTGGAGGTACATGAGGATTGCAAGCACCGTCCAGAGTTTGACAGCTTCGCAAATCACAGCCTTTTAGGCAATTTGTGGATAGGTTTTAAAACACGCTGAGTTTATGTATGCGAGATCTCTCTCTCAACCATCTATTGCATAGCTTCACGCAACCGCTTGAAACTTGGTCTAAGTTACAGCGCGTAAGCGTAGTGATAGGAATTATTTGGTTAACTTTTATAGCCAGTCGTTATCTTTGGACGGCTGCGCAAACGGTAAGCGATGCGAGCAGGAAAAGTGCAGTCACTAAATTAGCAACTCGCGTACAAGCAGCTAAGGTCACCGTAGCTGATTTACCAAATTTACGCCAGCGTGCTGCGGCACTAGCAGCTAATGACCAAGCCACAGATGAAGCGTTACTTGATGATGTGTATTTATGGCAGATTTTTGCGACAGCGGTGACACGTAGTGGTCTTGCATTTGAGCAATTTGCGCCGGGCACCATCACGGCCCAAGTCGATTGGCGAGAACGCTTATTAAAGCTCCAAATCAACGGATCATTTACAGGTTTGGCAAATTTTGCTGCGCATTTAGCTTACTTACCCTTTCCTGTGATTCCTGTTTCTGTGCAATTGACTGCGCAGAAAAGCGGCTTGCTAGCGCTTGAGGCAACCTTACGTGTAATTGGCGTGCCTCAACCAATAAAAATGTCATCCACAATTGATATTACGTTGGCAAATTTATCTAACCCTTTCCAAGAATGGAGGGGAACTTCATCGCCTACTTCAGGCGCTACGCTTATGCTCACACCTTGGGAGTTAGTAGGCGTGCTCCAGCAAAATGGAGCGCGCGTAGCATTGGTTCAGGCAGCTGATAATTTTTTGCTCTTACGTATTGGCGATGCATTAGATGGCGCAGCGGTAACGCGTATTGAAGATACAGCACTCTTTCTCGACAGCGAGCAAGGCTCTCGCATTTTATCGTTGAAGGAAAAAGTGCTATGAAACTACGTACAAGGTTTTATTTATTAGGAATTCAAATCGCTGCGCTTAGTGGTTGTTTTTTATCTGATTTTGCTTGCGCATCGAATTCTTCATTAAAGCCGCCCTTGCCTATTCAGATTGAGCCAACAGCCATAAAGCAGCTGCATAACAGCACGTCTAAGCAAGTAATGAGCGATAAGAAAATGAGTCAGCGGCAAGGCACTTTTTCCGCAAACACATCATTCGCACCGACCTCTTTCGCATTTACTCGGACTCTGCAAACCTCTTTTGAAAACTTAGACCGCAGTACAGAGTTAGAACTGAATAAGAAGAATGCACAGCATGCTAAACAAACATCCATTCAGACAAAGCAAAGCTTGGCTAAGCATTTGATGCAACACAAAAATAACCCGCAAACCACCCCACGTATTAACGCCAATACGCCTATCACACTCGAATTTCAGCAAGCAGAACTGTCAACTGTCTTGCAGGCTTTTGCACGTTTTACCGGCCTAAATATTATTGCCAGCCAGCAGGTGCACGGCACTGTTTCTATGCGCCTTAATCAAGTGCCATGGCGTCGTGCTTTTGATTTATTGCTCGATAGCCACGGACTTGCGATGCAGCGGCGCGGGAATATTATTTGGGTCGCACCGATACAAGAATTAGTACAAAGAGAAAGGCAGCGCTTTGAAACACAAACTAAAACAGCCGAGCTTGAGCCGCTCACAAGCCAGATTTTTGAATTGCGCTATCAGCGTGCAGAAAATATACGCAAATTATTAAGTGGCAGCGGCACCCAGCGCATCTTGTCAAAACGCGGTGCGGCAATGGCAGATGAACGGACTAATCAGCTTTTTGTCACCGATGTGGCAGAGTACATCCAAAAAATCCGAACACTTTTGTTAGCCATTGACCAGCCAACTAAACAAGTATCGATTGAAGCGCGCATTGTAGAAGCTGACCAAGGTTTTTCACAAAGCTTAGGCGCACGGCTCTCACTACTGGGTGCCGGCGGTAGGATGAACGACTCCTCTCCATCTAATGAATTTGCATCGCGCCATTTCGTCGTCGCCAACAAAGGCAAAGGTAAAGGAGAAGGTAAAAATACAAACAACAGCACAATATATAACCTGCCTGCCTCACCCCTAGTAGGATTCGCCCCTGCGATGGCTAGTACAACCTTATTTGGTGCCGCCGCTAGTCGCCTTATTGCGCTGGAATTAAGCATGTTGGAATCAGAGGGAAAGGGACAACTTCTCTCTAGTCCGCGAGTGGTCACCGCTGATCGCACTAAAGCGCTGATTGAACAAGGAACTGAACTCCCCTATCAAGCTAAGGTTGGCAACGGCGTATCTGGCGTACAATTTCGCCGCGCTGGCTTAAAACTCGAGGTTACGCCGAACATCACGCCCAATGGCTATGTCATACTGGATATCGATGTAGCAAAAGACAGCGTAGGGGAGAACACCTCATCAGGCCCAGCCATTAACACTAAGCATGTACAAACACAGGTACAAGTTGAAAATGGAGGCACCGTGGCAATCGGTGGTATCTTCACGCAAGATCAGCGAACCGATGTGGTACGCGTGCCGTGGCTTGGTAGATTGCCTTTCATTGGTGCACTCTTTCGCCGCAGTGTAAAAAGCGATCGCAAAAGTGAGTTACTGGTTTTTATCACGCCTAATATCGTTACTAGCACGCCCAACTTAAACATCACAAAACCTTTACCGACTTAAGAACGAGCGACTTAGGGAATCTCTGCAAAACCCCTTGGGCAAGGCATGCCGACGTAGACAGTACATTAGTACGGCAAGGAGGCATAACGCCGCACAAGGGGTTTTGCAGAGATTCCTTAGCCTTCTAAAAACATCATGTCTCATAGCAATACTGGCTACACTGATAACAACAGTACCCTCTACTCTGAAGAGAGGAGCCAAACTTTCTTTAATTTATTCAATTAGTTTAAGAAGTTTCTCCATAACCCTTTCAGCAAGAAATACTTTTGCTACCCGCACGCTAAAAGTAGTGAATGAGCTTAGTTATTTGTCCTGCCACGATAAGGGTTATGCAGAGTTTTTCTAAAAAAGAATTTTGTAAAACATGCATATTTCCCCTCGTAATCTTTTTCTTATCGGCCTCATGGGAGCTGGTAAAACCACAGTAGGCTCAGCTTTGGCAAAACGTCTTAAGCAACCGTTTATCGACGCTGACCATGAAATTGAAAGACGCACTGGCGTGAGTATTTCAACTATTTTTGAGCATGAGCAAGAAGCAGGATTTAGACGCCGTGAATCACGCCTTATCGATGAATTAACACAACATCAAGGCATTGTGTTGGCAACAGGCGGAGGCGCAGTATTGTCTCCACAGAATCGCACTTGGCTTAAAAGCCGTGGCACGGTTTTTTATTTGCATGCGAGCCCGGATGATTTATGGCTACGTACGCGACGCGATAAGAATCGTCCGATTTTGCAAACAGACAACCCCCGTGAAAAGCTCGCTTCTCTATATACTGAGCGTGACCCTTTATATCGAGAGTGCGCGCATAGCGTGCTTGAAGTTGCGCCATCGATACATGCACTTGTTGATATGATCTTAGCCCAACTAGAAGTAGTTTCATAAATGTTGACTAGACTCGTTTCATATGAGTTCTAAAAACCTCTGCAAAACCTCTCGGCCAGTAGGACAATCAACTAAGACTTGCTGGACTAACGTACTGTCTGCAAAGGATTGCAGAGGTTCCTAAAACACATACACAATTTGCCATAATGACTATCACTGTTGATCTTGGTAAGCACACTTATCCTATTCATATCGGTACCGGACTCATCGACGAAGCCTCTCTCTTCGCACCGTATATCCATGGCGCTTCGATTGCGATTGTGACCAATACAACGATTGAACGCTTATATGCGAAGCGACTTGCAGCAACACTTGCGCCGCTTGGTAAAAGAATTATCTGGGTTGTATTACCTGATGGCGAGACAGCCAAAAATTGGGAAACGCTAAATCATGTGTTTACCCAGCTGATCACTGAAGGGGCTGATCGTAAAACCACACTCATTGCGCTAGGCGGTGGCGTAGTCGGTGATATTACTGGCTTCGCAGCGGCTTGCTATATGCGGGGCGTACCGTTTCTACAAGTACCCACTACGCTGCTCGCTCAAGTCGATTCATCAGTGGGCGGTAAAACGGGAATTAACCATCCACTTGGTAAAAATATGATCGGGGCCTTTTACCAACCGCAAACAGTAATTGCAGATATCACTCTGTTGCGTACTTTAGCAAAGCGCGAATTAGCGGCAGGTATTGCCGAAATAATCAAAATCAGCGCCGTGGCTGATGCACATTTTTTCAGTTGGTTAGAAGCCCATATTGATCAATTAAATCAATGCGATGAAGAAGCGATAGCGCATGCTGTGCACCATTCTTGCATGCTTAAATCAAGCATCGTTGCAGCAGATGAGAGAGAGCAAGGTAGACGTGCCATTTTGAATTTTGGACATACATTCGGCCATGCGATTGAAGCCGGATTAGGTTATGGCAAATGGCTGCACGGTGAAGCAGTAGGTTGTGGGATGATGCTGGCAGCTGATCTTTCTGTGCGACTTGGTTTACTCAACGAGAGCGTACGTCAACGCCTAATCAAATTAATTGCGGCGGCTCATTTACCCACGCGCGCGCCTGATCTTGGGGTAGAAAGCTATATTAAGCTGATGCACGGTGATAAAAAATCAGAAGCGGGGAAAATCAGATTTATATTATTGAAAAGTTTAGGAGAGGCAGTGATTAGCGAAGCTAATGAGGCCGCGCTACACGCGACATTAACTGAGAATGTTTAAGCTGCTATATAAAAGATTGGACTAAAGGTGGTTAATAGCTAGATGGGGGTTCTTGCGTCAACTCGACCTCAATTTTTTGCAGGGTTTGTAGATTGGGGTGAAAAACGATCCTCAACATAGCCTTTTGTATCCTCTCTATTCTGCTTCTTTAAAGATTAGGAACAGGTTCTGACAGGAGATAATCAGATGCATCATGTCATTCAAGATTTAGTGCTTGAGTTAACTCATCCAACTGATCTCGAAGCCCATCTTGCTTGCTATGCAGCCCACTCCACACACTCACGTGGGCGTCGCTATGCAGAGCCCAGCCCAAGCGCACGTACTGAGTTCCAGCGTGACCGCGACCGTATTATCCATTCCACTGCTTTTCGTCGTCTTGAATATAAAACCCAGGTTTTTATTAACCATGAGGGAGATCTATTCCGCACCCGCCTAACACATAGTCTAGAAGTCGCTCAAATTGCCCGTTCGATAGCACGTAACCTATGCGCGAATGAAGATCTAGTAGAAGCGATCTCGCTCGCCCACGATTTAGGCCACACCCCATTTGGACATGTGGGACAGGACGTACTCAATGAGTGTATGCGTGCGTATGGAGGATTCGAGCATAATCTGCAAAGCCTAACCATTGTCGACGAATTAGAAGAACGTTATGCAGAGTTTAATGGATTAAACCTTTGCTTTGAAACGCGTGAAGGCTTGCTCAAACATTGTTCACGCGAGAATGCCAAACATCTAGGCGAAGTGGGACAGCGCTTTCTGAACGGTGGACAACCCACACTCGAAGCACAAATTGCTAATTTTGCCGATGCAATCGCGTATAACAATCATGATATCGATGATGGCTTACGTTCCGGCCTACTGACACTTGCACAACTGAATGAAGTAGCGCTATGGCGCTCGCACTACGACCACGTAGCAAAAACCTACCCTACTTTAGAAGGCCGCCGCCTCATCTATGAAACTGTGCGGCGTATCATTAATGCTCTAATCACCGACCTAATCAAAACGACTCAAACCAATTTGCAACAGCATGCGCCAACCTCACCCGATGAGGTACGCCTATTGCCTCCCTTAGTCGCTCATAGTGCTTTAGTGGCAGAACAAATGCGGGAATTGAAACGCTTTTTATTTAAAAACTTATATCGCCATTACCGTGTAGTACGCATGGCTAATAAAGCGAAACAAGTTGTCAGTGCGCTCTTTACTGCATTTCATCAAGATAAGCGTCTTTTGCCGCCAGCCTATCAAAGTACCGACCCTCAAACTCAACCCCGCTTAATTGCCCATTACATCGCGGGCATGACTGATCGTTATGCGCTTAAGGAGTATCACCAGCTTTTCGGCTTTGATAGGGATTAACGTAGCGAGAGAGCTAAGGAAAAGCCCAAGCTATCAGCTTATCTAAAGCCTTTTTCGGGTCTTCCTAGTGATTTTACGTCGGCACAGACAGTACGAAACGTATGGCGGGCCAACGCAAGGATGCCGAGGAAAACCTAAAAAAATCTCTAGAAACGATAACCGATATTTAAGTAGGTAATAACAGGGTTAACTTTCACGCTTGTCTTAGCAGTGACCGGCACACGTTGTCCATTTCTTACGACGGCGCTCTGTAACGTTGCATCAGTACGCAGCGGCATATAAGTAACAGATAAACCAGCAAACCAACGTTCACTCATACGATACGTAAAACCAGCATTCAGAACGGCTGCCCAACGATTTTTAACTGAAATATCGACTGGCTCGGTACCTAATTTCCTTTTGAACGCCTCGCTTGTAATACTCGCATTCTTAAACCAAACACGGCTTATACCAATTCCAACATAAGGACGAAATGGCGCTTGTGCATTTAAAAAATGATATTTAAGCAATAGCGTAGGACTCCATTGACGCACTTCACCAATTTCACCATAGCTTGACAACACACCTTCGCCATTTATTTTGAATTTGGGGGGCGTGCCGACTACCAATTCTGAAGAGATATTGTCGGTAAAGAAATAGCTACCAGCAAGGCCAATCGAATCAGCCTTGCTGATACCAGCACCTGAACCAGCGAAGGTCACCTCACCTGGATGTCCTTTGTAATTCGTGATGCTTAAAGGTTCGCTGCTATCACGGGGCATAAAATGCAGCCAACCCACACTTGCAACAAAATCACCTGCTGACTGCGCATGCGTAGCGGTCGCATATCCCAAAATGGCGCAGGTTGCCATCAATTTTTTGAATTTCATTTATTTTTCCTTTGATTGGCTTTAGCTTTCTTTAGAAAGAGGCGTTGAATACATCCAACGGCGGATGCCTTTACTATCATACGCCCTACATAAAGAAGCCCAAGAAGAGGAGTGACGCATGCTAGCTGGCTTAAACAAACCTTTCCAAGCTCAAATTGATTGAGTCTCAGCTTAGCCAGCTATTCTGCCTATTGATGCGGGGAAAGCTTTACATCCATTTTTTGCTTTTTTGATTGGATTTTTCTCTTTTTTCTATCAGGAGTTTTCGAGATAGCTATGTGCGTTGAGGCATAGGTAATTTCTCCAGATCACCTGTGTAAGCATGTTGCCAATTCAATCGAAAAGGCTTTAGACAAAAAGAGAAAGGCTTAAGCATCCTCATCAAGAATGCAAGCAGTTGATTAACCAATGAATTTACGGACTTTTAACAAAGTGCAAGATGGGTTTCTACAGATGCTGACAATTTGTTCTCTATCTCTAAATCCTTATTATGATCACGCAGAATATTCACCATATTAGAAAGTTTCATTTCTTCTGCGTAGGTGAGCGCTTGCGCAAGCTCATTCTGATCAAGATCTAACGCAAGTAATGCTTTAAGAAGTTTCTCATTATTGTTCAAAATGGCCCATTGTAATGGGTCGATATCACCCTCCCGTTTAAGCAGATGGCTTACGTCCGCCTTATGTTCAAGCAACATATTCACCATATCGGAACGGTCGACCTTCATCGCACAGTACAAAGCACTTTCTCCCGCTTTGTTAAGCTTGTTCGGATTGAAATCGTTTTCAAGTAATATTTCGAGAAGATCTTTTGCATTATTTTCAATAGCCCAGTGCGCTGCTTCATCATCTACAAGGATATCTACCTTGCTAGCCAGTAGAATCTGCACTGCTAGCAAAGAGCCTTTTTCTTTATAAATCTCTAGAACTCCCTTCCAAGCATCTTTCGGGGCAAGTCCAAAAAATTCCTCGAAGTTTGGCTTACGCTCTTGAGTAAAAAACGAGCTGATATACGTCAGAAAAAATAAACCAAGCTCACCTTTTATTTGCTCGGTCAACGACGCGCCTTCACCGAAATCTTCCGGCGCACATAAACTCATCGTTACCAGATCGCCACGAGTTAGGTTGACTCCATATACAGCCCTTCCAGCTTTATATATCGGCAGAGGCCTCGCAGAAAGAATTTTTATAGCCTCAAGGAAATCCCCTCTTTTGATTCTTTGACAGGTTTTAATTAACCGAATTAACGGAAAATTGTTTTGATTAACGATTCCTTTTTCGACAATTTTTTCGAATTCTGTTCGGAGAATTTTTTGAAGTGCGTTCTTGTGCAGTATTGCTTGAACCGTATCTCTTTTTTGAATTTTTTCGCACATGCCTTGAAAAACGCTTTCTACTTCTTTTAGAGCGCCTTCTTCAAAGCAGGCTTGTGCTTCTTCAGAAAATAAAAACTGGCTTAGTTTAGACAATAGAGGCTGGCACTGGCGCATTTGCGAGTCATCGGCTACAGCATGGATGATTTGAAAAATACCTTGTAATTTCTCAGAATTTTGAAAAATACTTTGCAACTTATTAAGACTATCTGCGTTAAAAAGTGATTCTGCCTCATCAGAGAATAAGAACTGACTTATCTGTGAATTCAACCGCCGGATATGCAGACTCTTAACCTGGTCAGTTAATTGATAAAAAAAACCACTGACCAAAGAGAGGTTACGTAAATGCTGCGTTCCCGTCTGGTAACAGTCCTCCCCAATGATCTGCAAAGCTTCATTTGGTAAGTCGTAAAGTGACGCTTGATTTTGTTGACGAGCAGGCTGAAGCAATGATGGCTGGCGTCGTGACACAGCGGATAGTGAGATTGAGCTAGACATACCGATGTCCCTTAAGGGTAAAAGGAAAACAACACTTTACGCCTTTCATTGCATTAAAGAGACAAGCCGCTGCACAAATCTTTATAAAAAAACAAGAGATTTATAAGATTTTTGAAAAGTGGATACTTTAAAGACCTTAACTTATGTATATTAAGATTTTTCTTAGAAAGTAGAAAGAAAGTCCTTTAACCTATCCACAAAAGGCAATAAATATGACAGGTCAGTTACCTGGAGTGTCTTCGAACAAGTTTTCCTTTTACTCCATAGCAAAATCTTTCAGCTACCCTCTATCTAACGAAGATACTCAGATATCTTCTGAAGAGGCGTCCCCCCAAAGCAATACCTCTCAAAAGCCACTCATTGCCCAGTCCAATAAACCGTCATTACATCTTGAGATTTGGATACTCATCGCAGAGAGGTTATCAACGATGGATGACTTTAGAAATTTCTCGCTGGTGAATACAACCCATTTTCGAATTTGTTGCTCTATCTTATTTAAGACGTTTAAACCGGAAAATAATAAAGAGGCGCAAAAACTATTTAAATTGCCCTATAACCGCGCCTTTGATCACAAAGATGTCAACTATGCCAATCAGCGCAATCGCCTTATCCGAGAAATGCTATTTAACCGCGGCCGCTTAAAGCCATTAAGAGGCAATCTCATGGCGATTGCCAATATGCTTTTCTCTGGCAATAAACTACGCACATTGAAGGACTTGGAAAAGATTGGGTTACTCAATTCGTTAGAGATTGAGACGGTTGATCTATCGACACTGCCGGGGGTAATAGATCAAAACGGAACGCTATCTCCAGAACACGCCTCTTCTATTTTTAATAATCTGTCTATTCTGCTTAGGCAGGAAGCTACTCCTAATATAGTCGCATTTCTACGAATTCCACCTAATAAGGTTAACCGCGAAATTTTTGAGATATTCAACAATGTAATTATCAATATTGACGGTGAACTTACTGTGGATACACCTATCGATGAGGTGACTAGAAAACAAATAATAGGAGACATATTTTTAAGTAAAACCCGCTTAGACGCCGTCGATGAAGCTGGTCTCCCTTTATTTAAGTATCATCTTTTATATTGGGCGGCTGCAGATGACGATATGGATCGAGTCAAGGAACTTCTTAATGACGGCGTAAGTATCAACGTGCGTAGCAGAGCAGGAGGGAGTGCATTGCATGGCGCAATATTGGAAGGCCATGTAGAAATGATTAAATTTCTAATAGAACAAGGCATCAACTTAGACATAGTTGATATGTATGGCGACACCCCTTTCTTAGCTGCAGCTCAACATCAGAGCCCTGAAATTCTCAAGCTCTTGTTAGATACATGCGATGCCGTAGCTGAAAAGGCAGAGAAAGTAGCTGCTAATAGCATAACTTTGTTACAGCAACGTAATTCAGCAGATGACTCCTATGCCTTGCAGCTTGCCGTTAGACATCAAAAACTTGATAACGTCAAATATTTAGTAGAACGCGCGGCGAATATAGAATCCGGCAACATACGAGCGTTTCAACAAATATCTAAAGGCCTTGCTCTATATGACGCAGTGACTTATTCAGCTGTAGAAATAGCTGCATATTTGCTCGAACATAACGCAGTAGCAAATCAAGAATGGCGTGGTGACGAAGAGCGCCCATGCACTCTTCTACATATTGCGGTTCGTAATGGCAGTGTCGATATGCTTAAGTTACTTTTAGCTAATCGCACAGAAGAACTGTTTGATAAACATAAAATAGATTTATTACACCTCGCAACCGCGTGTGGCGACCCTTCTGTATTAGAGTTTATAGTCGATAAAAGTGAAGACGTGTTTGATAACCTTAAAGAAGAGCTATTAAATACGGCAATTTCTGAGCTTTGCTTCGATACAGCTAAATATTTGTTGGAGCTACCAGGTAAGCCAATAAAGCTCAATGATGGCGGCACATGGGTTCCGTTACTTCAGGCAATAGACGCAGAAGGCGAAGCACAAGATCGCTACAACATGGTGCGCCTTTTGTTAAAGCACGGAGCAAAAACAAATGTTTTTTCTGGGCGCTGGAGTCCGCTAAATCGTGCAATTTATAATAATTATCCCGATATAGTCGAACTTTTAGTTGGGTGCGGTGCAGATATATATGCAGCACCTATTCATCTGCCTACGCTACAGTATCAACTGGCCCCGATGATTATGGCCATCGCAAATGAGCTTCCTGAGGTATTTAACACTCTTATTGAAAGCCAACACTTTGACACATCACACAGTGACGCGAATTTAGAACTGCTCAAACTAGTAGCTTCGCGTGAGCAAAGGTTAGCGCTGAACTCTTCTATGATGGGATATTCTATAGATTACCCAAGGGTCAATAGCTTGCTAACCCGATTAGATGGCGGAGCAGAAGCCGTGCTAGCGACTGCTCATGAGCGCGGACGAAGAGATGTTGTGAACATTTTTCTCCAAACCCAAGATGCTGATTTCATCTACTCCCAAGAAATACTTAATCAGCCACAAGTTTCTGGAGATTTCGCTAATGAACAAACATTTCAAAGCGACTCAGATTCTGAGCTATCCGTGTCTGAACTTGACTCTAGTGATGAACGGTTGCTAGCGGATGAAAACTCATTTTAGTGCTTCAATGAGTATTTTCTTTTAGTTCAATTTATTTCCTAATGGATAAGCCGCTGTAGTTTACAATTCGAGGGTTTAAATCCTTGATGGACGACGCTCCATTATTCGGGTAGCAATAAGAAAGACCGAATTTGCCAAAGCTAATAGCTAAGTCGAATTCGGCCTTTTTAACAGTGTAACAGCGCTACTTCTGTTTTCTTATATATCTAACAAACCTGTTCTTTTACTTATTTCACATGCCATAGGTAGCAAAGCGATAGATAACAGTCGAGAAAGAGGCAGACGGGAATGCGCTAAATCAGCTTAAGACGCAGCGGGACATTTTAAAAGCAAAACCCCCACGCAAAATAAAAAGCCTCTTAACATAAAAATGCTAAGAGGCTTATAAATACTGGCGCGGCTGGCAGGATTCGAACCCACGACCCCCTGGTTCGTAGCTATATTTTCCACGCTAAGCTGTTGATTTTTAAGGATATTTAACAGGCCGTCCCTACCTATTTTGACCTGTTTTGTACTGTTTTTAACAATCGAATTCCCAAAAAATCCCCGGGAGGATAATGGGAGATACAGCAACGGAATCTGCAAAACTAGATTCATTTTTCGTAAGGAAGGAGAAATAGAAAGATGAAATGAGAGGCTGAATAACTATTTACGACAGCCCATAAAAAAACCCGATGCGGAAACATCGGGCCTTTTTAAAGTGTTGCACACAGCAAAACACCTAGAACAACTATTGCACCCTCATACTAGGATAAAGCTTTTGCGGCGTCAACACTTCAGGGTATTTTTTACCACCTGGAAATTATATGACTCTCGCCATCGATAGTGGTGAAGCAAAGGTTTATCTTGCTTCACCGCAAGGGCTGCGCTCGCCCTTATGTATTAATAAGCGCTTTCCGCACAAAATGGCACTCGCCATTACAGCTATTACAACCAGCCCTGCGCTTGCTTCATTGGCTTCACTTTCTCGCACAGCCAAACAAGTTTTAGCCTTTATTGTGCGTTTAGCTGAATGTACAGACCCTATGAAGCCCTCCTGGGCCTTCAAAGCAACTATGGCTAAAGAAATAGGCGTGAGTGAACCAACCGTTTATCGTGGACTAAGTGAACTTACCCAAGCAGGATTTATAGAGCGGCTTGCCCAAGAGCGACACGCACATAATGGACTACTTTCTGTGGCAAAAATTAGGCTCACGCGGGAAGCGTGTGTATGTCTTGGCTTAATTAATGATCAATGCTGCTCTTCAATATCGGCAGATAATGATAAAAAAACGGCATCAAAATCTACTTTTAAATATCCGTCTATCAATTTAAAAGGCGGCCATAATAATACCTTGCTTTCAGCAAACCAAAATAATCAGTTTTTAAAAAAACAGCCCGGCCAGCCTGAGAAATTTTTTATAGAAATGGCTAATCGGAAAATCCCGACTGAACTTGCCTGGCTGGTGCAAAAAAATGATTTATCGCTTTCAGGGCTTTTAAGTTTGATGAGCCTCGCTCGCCAAGCTGGTCACTTCCTTTCCGATATCGTGGCGCGCTGTAGGGCTGCCCTCCAAGTTCATACAGGACGAGCACTTTACGCTTATTTAAGAACGCTGATTACCAAGCCTATTGATTACCACTATCTCAGAGTACAAAAGGAAAAAGAACAGGCTCTACAAGAACAAGGAAAGGCAGAAAAGGTGAACCGTGAAAAAACCATAAAAGAAGGCGCTAAAAAATTTCACGGGCGAACCTTTTTATCCACTGAAGGAGTTCTTTATTCTTTCGAGGATGAATCTACCATTAAAGTAGGATTTCAAGAGAACGGTAAGTTATGTACACGCTACACGCCTATTCATCAAGCTTATAGCCTGATCAAGAGCATCATGTCGGGCAAATTGCGAGAGATATTAAAAACAGAAAAAACGCAAGCAAGTGCCTCTACATTTATAAATAAGCGCGAAACCAAATTGCAAGCACTTGCGCACATCAAAAAATGTAGGGATTTTTTAAGAAGTGCTAACAAAGATACTGCTGATAAAGTTATTAGTGGCATAATTTTTGCCGAAAAATAATAGATTGGCGCCGCTCTAGTTTTAAAAAAATTATCAAATAACACATTTGCGTCGTGTCGTAGAGCATTCCGTAGCCTTTACGTACAAGGTCTATGATGTTTAGACTGCCAACCTAAATCCCCAAGCAGCGCCGGGGGGTGTATTAATCAGGCCCCGGAAAATATAGGGTTATGAAGCGATATGAGCATTGATTAAATATATAAAAGAATTTTTAATTTTACAAAGCTAATGGCTCTACAACCTTTGCTTATAAATTATGAAGTCTATTATGAATATCAATACACTTTCGATACAGCCTTACTGCTCGCTAGCACTGAAAATAGAATCAGATTTGTGGGAAAAAAAAGCAGAACTCCCATTACCTAGCCCTTTATCAAATAATATTTTGAAAATTATAAAATCCAAAGAAAAGCCTACAGAAGAAAATCAAGAAAGAGATATGCGAAATGTTTCTGAGCCTCATTTGCCTCCAGAATTAATAAGCATTATTTTTCGTAAATCGGTGCTAGCATTGGGCGACTATAGAAGTAGAATAAGTCAAATGGCATTGATTATGTCACTCAGTCGCTACTTTCTAGTCGAAGCAAATTTTTTTCTAACCCATTATCCTTTTATATATTCAGAGTGGGTTGGATCTCAAATGACATGGTTTGCTAAAAATATTGCAATAACGAAGTCTGTATATGGGATTTCAGGAATTTATGACTCCTGGAATTTAAAAATTTTAAATGGAAAGCAGCACATTTGTATCGATACGAAAGGGAATTATCTTATCAAGGCAGAAAATCGTCTAGAAATAATAAACGCCTTATCACTTAAAGAAGATATAAAAACTTTGAGCTTAGAGATATCAGGAATAATCACCAGGAACACTTCTATTCTAAATACAGATAATTTAGTAGATAAACTGTCAGAAATGTTCAATAAAAATAAAGAGTTATCCAAAGTCTATTTATATTTGGATAGCAATGGGATTGGCCCTCATCACGTTGAAAAATTAATGGAATCACTTTCAGGCAAAGAGGTTATTGAGCTTTCATTAGCTAGAAACCCAATTGGAGATGAAGGTGTAGAATACCTAGCCCCAAAAATTCAGGCGCTAAAAATTCGAAATTTACGTTTGAGCTATACTGGAATTGGTGACGCGGGTGCGCAGCATTTTCTTAATGCACAGACAGGCGATCTAACTTATTTAACATTAGGCCACAATAATATTACTATAATTGGAGCATGTAGATTGGTCGATTGGGCAACAAATTCAAAAATAAAATCTATATATCTTTGCGACAATAGAATAGCCATACCTCCTTATTTTCCAGTGGAGAGCTATATGCGTTTAGAGAATAAAGGTAAAAATATATATGGAGAAAAAATTGGTATAGCATACGATAGTTAAAATTATTAGACTGTTAAATATATAGTTTAATTAAATAATCGGCATCCCCATTTATTTTCGCTATCTTGCGAAAATACTACATACCCTCAGCAATTAAAAAACCTCCTTCCTATTTCGATGAAAGATAGAATGAATGTTTTAGACGTCTATTTTTAAAGATTATGTTTTTTATCTCGATCTTACACAGCGCAACCACTACATCTGGTAGAGTATGTTGTGCAATTAATCCCTCCGCATAAGCTCGCTTTGCTTCATCTACACACAAAATCATGAGCGCTTAGGGGAGTATTTGAGCACCGTCTTTTAGTGCGCTATCGATTTCCGTCAATATACGATCTGCAAATTGCTATCGAGCACTACCTCCTTGCCACTTAGGCACGAGCCAATTGCTTTTTCTAGTGCTTCCTCACATTCCAATTCTGCATTCCTTTTTCCTTATATCGAATCGTACATACTAAACGTTGTTAGCTTCTGAATGACAGTAGGCGCAGCGTATTGGCTTTAGATCATGCTGCATAGCTAGGCTATAGCCTTATGCCATAAGATTTTTATTTGTTGAAAACACGTATTTTTATCTATACCGCTTAATTTTTTTATATCAGTGCACTTCGCCTCATTTCATATATTGCACTCATCTTTCTCATCAATTCAATCTAATTGCCCAAATTAGGGAATTAAGAAAGAATCAACAGCAACTTATTTTAATAAAATAACAAAAAAGCAGAACGTTTCATTAATCAAATAAAAACATTTCTATTTTTTAAGAAAGAGATGACGTTCTGCAATAAAAAAACAAAATGATAATAGTCTGGAGCTATAGTGCCAATATCAGGAATCAATAATATAAATCAAGTTTATATACCTAAAGAAAACACCTGCAACCCTCTTCTCAACGTACGAAATGCAACCAATAATCTACTCATACATTTAGAAACTCTTTTAAAAAATATGGTTTCTTATCAAGTTGAGCAAGGTTATTTCAAAAAATATTACGATATTTTGCCTAACGAAAAATCTTCATTCCGTTCAGTCAAAGTGAGTTATGAGGGACAAGCGGTATACAGTCATCAGGAAAAACGCGCCGCTCAGATAGAACAGTTCAGTGAATATATAGAAAGGCTCACTGCGTTTTACCACGCCATGGGAACGCAGCAGATCGAAGTATGGCGTGCGGCTCTAGCACAGCTAGAGAGCTTTAAGCCACAGGTACAAATTGATGGGATGATGGATGAATATATCCGCTCTTTGCCCATTGAATCGCAGTGTGCATGGAAGCAGCAATTAAGGCAGGCAGATAAACAATGCGGGAAGGCTTTTCAGGCATTAGCTGAGGTGAATTGTTCGGTTAACCCTGATGTCAGTGGCCCAATTCATTCGTCCCCACCGCTATCTGAGTTTCTGCAAAAACTTGCGCAAGTCGCCACGCGCTTTTTAGATTATTTGCGGCAAAGCCTTGAGCCTTGGTGGAAAGATCAACTAGAGACGGAGTCGGCTGGTCACTCAACGGCGAAAGACGCCATGTTTTTTGAAAAAAGTAAGCTATGAAGGATAAACCATGCAACATTAACGCGCAGTGAAAGCATATTAAGCTACCCGCATCATTTATTTATTGCAGAAGTACGGGAGATGCAGATCATATCGTTCAGCCAAATGACACTCGTTTTTAATCGCTCTGATAATCCAATCATTGAGACTTATTTCTGCTTCTTTGGCTGCGACAAACGCACTTTTATAGACAGTGGGATCCAGCTGTAATTCAAGTTTATCGGGAAAAAGAGGCTCAGGAGATTCACCGCGTTCGTTGCAGAGGCTTAAATACGCTTCCACAGAATCAATAAATGCCTGCTTAAGCTGAGTAACGGTTTCCCCTTGAAAAGTGATTACATCAGGGCTATTCATAACCTCACCGTGCAGAAGATTCGCGTCCGAATCAAACTTTACACGCCCACCCAAAAAACCTTTGTGCTCTAACATTGCGTTATCCTTATTTTTCTAGAAGATGCCTGATAGCGAGGATAGTTCCTACATCAACCACGGTTGGAGAATGTAGCCTATGCAATATGGCTTTGCCGCCATTCAATACAATGCTGACTCTTGAATCAGCGCCTTCAGACACATCAGCGTCTAGCTGATTGACTAAAACTGATTTTATGTCCTTCCATAAAAGGCCACGTGGCACGGGCGTCTTAAAAAAAATGTCCGGACTATATTCGTCTTCTGTGTTTAGCATATGTTTAGAGAGATTCAATGAGCATCAACTATTCTTGAATATTGCTGTGATGCTAGAAAGAGCATATTTAATACCTGATCTTACTTAACCTCTTTAAGCAAAAAAGTGCCTTAAGTCCCCAAATCGGGAAAACAAGCCGCCCTCAAGTAGGCCAAGATGCTGTCAGTATGTAATGACTAAGAAATGGTCAAAATGACATGCTGCATATTCTAAAAAGATGGTTTGCATGGATTAGGCGGCAGCATGAAAGCACCATCTCCGCGCCGCCCACTTCCTGTATCGATGAGACGCTTCCGCGCTATCCTCCTTTTATCCAGGGCCTTCCTATTGCGCCGATTGAAAAAGTATTAGCGACACAAAGCGAGCTGATCGAGCGCCTAAGAGGAACGCTCGGTTATACCAGCACCGATTTTGCGCAACTAGTCGTGCCTGCATTAGCCCGATACGCCGCTTTTGTCCATTTTCTTCCTGCCTCTGAAACCCATCATCATCGAGGTGCAGGCGGTTTATTACGTCATGGGTTAGAAGTCGCCTTGTGGGCTGCACAAGCTTCTGACGCGCTGATATTTTCAATGGAAGGAACACCTCGAGAACGACGAGAGAGCGAGCCGCGCTGGCGCTTAGCGACCTGTTTCGCTGGGCTGCTCCATGATGCAGGCAAACCCCTGATTGATCTTTCGGTGACGGATAAGAGTGGTCACGTGATTTGGAACCCTTATGCCAAGATGCTAACGGATTGGGCCAGTGAACATAATGTTCATCGCTACTTTATTCACTGGCGAGCACAACGCTATAAACGTCATCAGACGTTTTCTATTTTGATGGTTGAGCGCATTTTACCATCAGAGGCAATGACCTATTTGTGCCAATCAAACCCAAAGGTTGTCGCCGCCATGCTTGCAGCGATTGCAGATACGAACATTGATCAACCCATCGCTAAGCTGGTATTGCAGGCAGATCAAGAAAGCGTTTCTCACGATTTGCGTCAAAGTCATTTAGAGCAAGACGCCTTTGCTTACGGCATACCCATCGAGCGCTATGTCTTTGATGCGATGCGCCGTTTGATTAAAACGGAACAATGGAAGGTCAATGTAGCTGGCGCTATCGTATGGCATCTTCACCAAGGTACTTTTATTCTGTGGAAACAAGGTATTCATGATCTGTATCAGTTACTGGCTGAAGATCATGTTCCAGGTATTCCTAGAGACCTCGATACGCTTGCCGATATTTTGATCGAACGTGGATTTGCGTTGCCTCGCGTAGTCACAGAAAAAGGAGAGGCGGCTTCTTATCGCTATTGGGAGGTTATCCCTGAAGGCTTGTCTACAGACAATGTGAGCATCAAACCAACATTTTTAATGCTTCGTCTCGCCTCGTCTGCCTCGGTATTTACGACCGAACCCCCTGCGCCAGTGAAGGCAGAGATCGTAGATCGCATCGATCATGAGGAAGCGGCTTTATCAACATCCACCTCAAGAACAGAAGAAATAAAAACGCTCGAAGAAAAGGCAGCAGAAGATAACACTCAACCCATTCATTCTCACCCGGACAAAGTGCTATCAGAACCTTGTCCTTCTACAACTGAAGTGATAGCCGAACAATCTGCGTCTATAACAAAAGATAGCACTAAAAATAACGATAAAGATGAAATTGAGGCGAACCCTGACGCACAAGCGGCGCTAGAAAAATTGATCGATACCTATGGAGAGGCTGCCGATATTTTAAAAGAAGCGATTTGGCCGACGCTAAAGGGCAAGCAGGCACTCGGAGAAATAATTGATCTTTTTCAAGACAAAGTGGCCATTCTCTATCCCGACGGTGTCCAAAAGCTCGGTGTTGTCGCTGAGGTAGTGAGGCAATTATCCCGAGCTAACGCGATTGTCTCTGATTCGATTCTGCTTGGGCGGAAGGTGCAAGAGTGCGAGGGCAAAAAAGTCCTTCTGCTGGCAAAACCATTATCAGAAGCAATAACCGCCGTGTTGAATGAGTTAGCTCACAGTGAAGATGTAGCCGTTGCAAAGAAAGCTAATCAGCACCCTTCTCAACAGAAAAAATTCTGGGATCAGAAAAGACAACGTCCCTCCCCTGTTCTATCCAAGCCTGCGACCGAGTCGACATTGAGCGAGAGATCAATAACAACTCAAGCAACACCGCCCCTTGTTGATGCTCAATCCATGCCGCTAAGTCATGAAAGCCACCTAAGCAATCAGCATGACGAAGAAACAGGGCAACAAAGCAAGTTAGACGTTATGTTCACACCAGAACCAGAAAAAGAATATATAGAGGAGATGACTTTTACCTCGCAGATGACCCATGAAAAAGCCATCCAAATGCTGAAAACCATGATTCAAGAACGTCAAGGGCGCTGGCTTGTCACCCCTGTCATGCAACAAGACGGCTATCTCGTCACCAGTGATCACGCGCTGAATCGAATGATCGAAGCACACCCAGAATTAGGCAATCAATATCAACTTCGTAGCCGCATTCTTTTAGATCGATGTAAGCCGCTGCTGCGTACCCAAACAGGTCAATTGAGATTAAAAATAAAAGAATAAGAACATGCCATTACAAGCTGACTCTTTAGCCTACGAATCGCCGTGGCGGCCAAACTATGAAATGCAAGCTGTGGCGGGATGGGTGTGTGCGGCAATCACTGCATTAACAGTGTGCTCACTCAGCACAATGCCTGCTGAGCCTTTTTATTGGATCAGCGTCATCTGTGCTGTCATGATCTTGATCAGGCTCCCTAAAGCTGTTCAGTTATACCGATCACAAAAAAGCTTACGCGGACATGGCCTTTCTTTTTTATCTTTGCAAGCCCTAAAAAAACGCATGACAAAGCATCCTAACACCCTGTGGTTAGGATACGGCTTTGTCTGGGAAAATCGTCACGTGCAGCGTGTATTTGAAATTCTTAAACGTGATTGGCAAGCGATTACGCCCTACATCTCCAAGCGGCCCGCAGACCAACCGATTGGACAACCTTGGATCCACGGTGTCGAACCCAAGGAAACAGAACAATACCAGTCACTTACCCATTTAGAAGGACACACCCTTATTTTAGGCACAACAGGAAGTGGTAAAACCCGTTTTTTTGATTTGCTCATTGCACAAGCGATTTTTCGGGAAGAAGCAGTGATTATCATTGATCCGAAAGGTGATAAAGAGATGCGTGACAATGCGCGCCGTGCTTGTGAAGCCATCGGTCATCCTGAACGATTTGTGGCGTTTCATCCTGCGTTTCCAGAAGAAAGTGTGCGCCTCGATCCGTTGAGGAATTTCACACGGGTGACTGAGCTTGCCAGCCGCCTTGCTGCACTGATTCCTTCTGAAGCAGGGGCTGATCCCTTCAAATCCTTTGCTTGGCAAGCCTTGAATAATATCGCGCAAGGCTTGGTGATGATTTGCGAGCGCCCTAATCTCATTCTATTGCGTCGCTATCTGGAAGGGGGATCAGCAAGTTTGGTGAGTCGTGCGGTTCAGGCATACAGTGCGCGTGTCTTGCCACATTGGGAAGCCAAAGCCAAGCCGTATCTCGATAAAGCCCAAGCAGGTTCACGCGAAAGACGCGCTACCGCGATGCTGCGCTTTTATTATGATGAGGTTCAACCCGAACACGCGAATGCAGACTTAGAGGGGCTGCTGTCGATGTTCCAACATGACACGACCCATTTTGCCAAAATGGTGGCGTCTTTGCTGCCGGTTATGAATATGTTGACATCTGGAGAGCTTGGCAAGCTGCTCTCACCAAATGCGAATGATTTAGGGGACAAACGACCTATGACGGATATGGCCAAGATTATTAACAACGGCCAAGCCGCTTATCTGGGTCTGGATTGCTTAACCGACAGCATGGTAGGCAGTGCAATTGGTTCTATTGCGGTATCGGATTTAACCGCAGTAGCAGGAGATCGATACAACTATGGCGTCAATAACCGTCGAGTTAATATTTTTATTGACGAAACGGTTGAAATTCTCAATGAACCCGTTATCCAGTCGCTAAATAAAGGCAGAGGAGCCGGATTTAATTTAGCTATCGCTGCACAAACTTGTGCAGATTTTCCGGCACGACTAGGCAGTGAACATAAAGCGCGACAAGTACTAGGCAATATAAATAATCAGTTTGTATTACGCGTCATCGACTCGGAAACGCAAAAATATGTCGTCGATAGCTTGCCTAAAACCCGTATCAAGCACGTCATGCGCACTCAAGGTCAAACCACACTCGGGGAAACCCCTTGGTTATATGGCGGCAATCAGGGAGAGCGCTTGATCGAAGAAGAAGCGGATCTGTTTCCCGCCCCATTGCTCGGCATGCTGCCTAATTTGGAATATATCGCCAAAATTTCCGGCGGAAAAATCATTAAGGGACGCTTTCCTGTACTGACACAATAAAGGAATGCTGAGATGAAACTTCCTCTATGGCTTTGTGCTTGGTTACTCACAGCGGAATGCGTGATGATTTTGGTTTTCATTCCTGGAGGATGGACAGATCGCGCTATTCAACAGGAATCTGCGCTCATCAAGCAACATTTTGGCAACCAAGGCTACCTCTGGATTGAAACACAAGCTTCAAAGTGGTTTCGAGCGAGCATGATTGATTCTGGCGTTTATGCTGGTATACGTCGCGCTTACCTTCCAGATAAAGCGCAGCACAAGCAGTCTAAAGGAATGGAACATTTCGCACGCCCTTGGTTTGGGTGGGCAGAGGGTCGCATCAAAGCACTGATGAATGTGATCTATCAATTCTATGTGCGTTTAGCCCTGCTTTTTGCGTGGCTCCCGTATATGTTGATCTTGCTAGTGCCTGCTATGTTTGACGGATGGATGACGTGGAAGATCAGACGCACCAATTTTGATTATGTCAGTCCTGCTATTCATCGTTATAGCTTGCATGGCTTGATGTTTCTGCTTATGGGATTGGGGTTGATCTTCCTGTTACCACTTACCATCAATCCGATGATCATTCCCGTTACGATGATGACCGCGTGCGTTTTGTTGGGATGGGTGTTGGGAAATTGGCAAAAACGGATTTAGAGTATTTTCAACAATGTCTGTATTTACGCAAAATTGAGATAAGTCGATCTAGATCGGCTATCCGTTTGGGCAGGGAGTATTAACGTCGGTGTTTCTGCGGTTTCTGTCAGCGATGGCTGTGATTCCTGCTCTACAGTCTTGCGCGGCTCTCCCGTTGCGCCACGTTGCTTGAGTAGCTGCGTATTCCTCGAGCTTAGCCCAGTCACATCTTGAATGTACATATTTGGCGCCGTCAACGTTGTTTGTGCTGATGCCCAGTGTAATGTCACGCGGCACGCCTCACCGTCCCGATGCACTTGCCAGAGGCGTACCACTTTGTCGTTACTTCCCGTTGCCAGCCAGACTCCTTCAGCGCTCGTGTACCACGCAACAGAGCGGACGGGCCCATTAAAACCTTGAATCACCGTTAAACATTGGCTTGAAGTAATCGACCACAGTCGCACCGTCTTGTCCCCACAGCCCGAGGCCAGTGTTTGGCCATCGCTTGAGAACGCGACGCTTTCTACCGAGCTTGTATGACCTTCGAACGTATGCAACGGCTTTTTCTCGGCTACCGACCACAGCCGCATCGTACCGTCCCAACTGCCCGAGGCCAGCGTTTGGCCATTGCTTGAGAACGCGACGCTTTCCACCTCTTTGGTATGCCCTTTGAACGAGTGCAACGGTTTTTTCTCGGCTACCGACCACAGCCGTACCGTACTGTCCCTACTGCCCGAGGCCAGCGTTTGGCCATCGCTTGAGAACGCGACACTTTCCACCTCGTCGGTATGCCCTTCGAACGTATGCAACGGTTTTTTCTCGGCTACCGACCACAGCCGTACCGTACGGTCCCTACTGCCCGAGGCCAGCGTTTGGCCATCGCTTGAGAACGTGACGCTTGTCACATAGGAGGTATGTCCTTTGAACGAGTGCAACGGTTTTTTCTCGGCTACCGACCACAGCCGTACCGTACTGTCCTCGCTGCCCGAGGCCAGCGTTTGGCCATCGCTTGAGAACGCGACGCTTTCTACCTCGTAGGCATGCCCTTCGAACATGTGCAACGGTTTTTTCTCGGCTACCGACCACAGCCGCACCGTCTTGTCCAAACTGCCGGAGGCTAGCGTTTGGCCATCGCTTGAGAACGCGACGCTTGTCACCTCTTTGGTATGCCCTTTGAATGAGTGCAACGGCTTTTTCTCGGCTACCGACCACAGCCGTACCGTACTGTCCAAACTGCCTGAGGCCAGTGTTTGGCCATCGCTTGAGAACGCGACGCTTTCTACCTCGTCGGTATGCCCTTCGAACATGTGCAACGGTTTTTTCTCGGCTACCGACCACAGCCGTACCGTACTGTCCTCGCTGCCCGAGGCCAGCGTTTGGCCATCGCTTGAGAACGCGACGCTTGTCACATAGGAGGTATGCCCTTTGAACGAGTGCAACGGCTTTTTCTCGGCTATCGACCACAGCCGCACCGTACTGTCCAAACTGCCTGAGGCCAGTGTTTGGCCATCGCTTGAGAACGCGACGCTTGTTACCTTGTCGGTATGCCCTTCGAACGTATGCAACGGCTTTTTCTCGGCTACCGACCACAGCCGTACCGTACTGTCCTCGCTGCCCGAGGCCAGCGTTTGGCCATCGCTTGAGAACGCGACACTTGTTACCTCGTCGGTATGCCCTTCGAACGTATGCAACGGCTTTTTCTCGGCTACCGACCACAGCCGCACCGTACTGTCCAAACTGCCTGAGGCCAGTGTTTGCCCATCGCTTGAGAACGCAACGCTTTCCACCCAGTTTGTATGTCCTTCGAACAAGTGCAACGGCTTTTTCTCGGCTACCGACCACAGCCGCACCGTACTGTCCCAACTGCCCGAGGCCAGCGTTTGGCTATCGCTTGAGAACGCGACGCTTGTCACATAGGAGGTATGTCCCTCGAACGTATGAACATGCGCTAACGTCTCGACCTCATACAGCGCAAGCTTGCCTCGCTGAAACAATCCACCTGTTGCAATCACTAGGTAGCGTCCGTCTGGAGAATAGCAGCAAGCATTAACAGCGTTTTCCAACTGCAAGCTCGGCAATTCCCCAAACTGCACCCCGTCCATGCGCGCCCCCGTTAAATCTGCGTTACGCAACCATATGCCAGTTAAGTTCGTCTTGCTTAGATCCGCCCTTTGCAACTGTGCAGAATCAAATACGCCATAGCTCAAATCTGCGCCAGGAATACGAATGTCCTGTAAATTCACATCATTAAACTGCACCTCAGCTCTGACTAACACCGTGATCGCATTAGCTGCTCCTTGGCTACACACTGCCTGGGTTTTGGAGGCTTCAATCCAATCATACAAATGCTGCTTAAAGTCAGATTGCTGTGTAACTTGTTCTACCAAAAAATCCAGAATGGCTGGTTCTTGCACGATTGAAAGTTGGTTTATCGTGTCTGTAGTATGTGGGGCTCTCGGTTTAAAGCCTGGGGTACAAATTGCTCGTGCGACCAAATATTCCTGCATCGTTTTATGTGAAAACCGATACTGTTGATCCTGATCGAGTTGGAATGGGGCGTTAAAACGTAGTAATCGTGTCTGTGCGTCGTTTTTAAAAAAAACTTTGTGGGTTTCTGGATGTCGATCACTAAAATGTTCGTCATTCTGCGCAATCGTTAGGTGTGCCTTCGTAAGGGCTAATGCGCATTGTTGAATATAGGTCAAACCGTGTTTGACAAATCCTCCGCTCTCAGCAATAAGCTCTTTGGCTTCTTCCTCTTTAGAACTTAAGCAAATCTCGCCCAAACGGACCTGCCAATTTCCCCACCAATGCTGAAAATATTGTTCATAAACCGCGCCTAACGTTAAATCCTTCGCCTGTTGAGCATCCAACTTCAATTCAGGCAAAATCTGCAACAGCATGCGCAATACCACTGGACGCTCCAGTTCTTTGCCTAATGGGGTTAATTGATTAAAGGCTTGTTCGTATTGCTCAACACGCCAGTCCGAGCGCGATTGAGTATTTTCAACGTAATTCTTAATATAAAGAGCGCGTTGGGCTGCTGAAAACGGCGCAATTGACCTCTCTTGAAAAGTCTTCGGTGAAGCCTGAGGATGGAAGTATCGTTGATAGTTCGGATCTAAATATTCAGGGCGACTGGTGATCACAAATTTAGCGTTTTTCCAGCGCCATAATTCATTGAGTTGATAAAAATTACGATTACGCTCTTTAATCTCATCATACCCATCAAATATAAAAATACAGCGCTGGTGTGGATGGGTACGTAGCAGTTCAATTTGCTCTTCTTTAAAACCCTTGCTTTGGAAGAATTGATTGATCACCTGTTGATTGGGTTTTTCTATACTTCTTAGTTCAATGAAAAAAATCAAAGGGGGGTCTTGTTTCGCTTTTGAAAGGTGCTCGTACTGTTCGAGCTTTTTAAGTGCAATGTGACGATTAAACGTTGATTTTCCGGTGCCTGCGGAACCCAATAATAGAAATACGTTCGCCTCTGATTCGAAGAATTTTTCTAACTCGGCTTCAAGGTCAACATATTCTTTACCACCCTCTTTATCTTTTAGTCCCCCTAAAGGAACGTACATGGACAGTACATTGAGCTGATCTGTGTTTTCGAGCGTCTCTTTATAGTCTTGCTTAAATCTCTCAATATCGCTGCCTAAGAGAGCAAGTGGCTCAAATTGGGGCTGCAATGCTTCTTTTTGTTGTTCTTGAAAGGCGTCAAATAATTGGACGATATCCTTGTGGCTCGCTAAATTCTGTTTGGCCAGTGCCTCGAGCTGCGCGCTATTTTGCATAGCATCGATATGACTTTGGGTAAAACCCATTTCTATTTTGTGCCCGAGACCAGTAAATTGGCCTGGAATAGCATCGAGAATCTCGCCTTGTTGAATTTTCTTTTGCGCTTTCTCTAATAAAATGCTTTGAGGGGTGCTTGCCCAAAATGGATGCCAACCAGGCGGTGCGTAGCCCACACGATCCATTTCCCGCGCATCGGGGTTTTGCCATTGCGCGACCTGGTCCAACGTAGTGCTGGCATGGTCTTGGATAGTGGCGTCTTTGCTCCAATCACCAACACCTGCTGACAAAGCTTTGAGTAACCCTAATGCCTCGTTTTGAACGTCCGAATTGGCTGACCTGCACGCTACACGGGCTACGCGATCACAGAGACCTTGGAGAAACGGAGTTTCGTAAGGCTTCGTTTTTCCCTCCAAATATTTCCCGAGTAAGCTAAATTGTCCTGTAGTTTCTGCTATGCCTATGAGGAGATCTATCTTGCGTAACTCGATGTACCAAGGATGACGCTTTGCAAGCTTGATATGGTCATAAGTTAGCTTAAAAGAGCGCAGCGCATCTAAAAATCGATCTGGCTCGAAACCGGCGATGATGACAGCGGTAAGCGCACTATCTGGGGCAGCCATACTCGCTGCGGCAATTTTAAAAGCACCGCCGACGGCATATAGCACCGCTGCAATAGCCGGGTTTACATACCGCTCGATTTGTTCCAAGAAGGAGCTATCGTGAGCAACGTGCAAAAGCGCTTGTTCTGCGTACGTAGCCATCCAATTAATATGCGCATAGCGCGTGTCTTTAAAGCGCCCTAATGCAGTTAAAAGCGGCTCATAGATTTGTTCGCGATCTACCTTTTGTATCGCTGCACTCACGATATGATCCAGAAGTGTGCAGACCGCAGACAATAACGCTTCTATTTGTAATCGGTTTTGATCAATAACAATCGTTTGCAAAAGTCCCGTGATAGCTTTGAGTAAGACAATGCAATCCGCCGCAAACTGTCCATCTTGGGTCAAATCGGGGCGATGAAACAGCATGACCATCAAACCCTGTAACAACCGCACATCAAGCAACGCGTTTTTATCCAGCGCTAAGCACGTTAAAAAGGTGTTGGTAATTTGACGATGGAAGCTTGCATCATCAAGCGCGCCTAGCGTGACTAATTCTTGGATGTTGGCGAGAGAGATGACCCTTGTTGCGATAAATTCTTCTAATACTTCCTTAGCGCCTAGCAGATGGTCTTCTTGTATTTCTCGTTGTTCTATTTCTGAGCGCGTAGATAAGCTGTCTGAACGAAAGTGCCAGATCAGGTGGCGGGTGTCTAATAATGCTTTGCGGTTCTCCACTATCGAATACGTCGATACAGGAGTCGCTAACGTTATGTCGCTAGCAAAAAAAGAAGACTGAGCAGGTAAGCTAGCAAGTTGCGCTCGCAAAGCTGCGATTTTTTGAAGATTGGCTACTCCATACACCGCTCCGCTTTTTTCTAAGGTAGAAAGAGGGTTATTTAAAAAGAGGGACAGTCCCAGATCTAGCGCTTTCTTCACATATTGAGCGGCTTCATTCTCTTGATGGACTGCTGCTAGAAAATCGACGTATTGTACATATAGGTTAGAAAGCGTGGCTTTTTTGCGCGCATTTTCAGGAGGTTCTTCAGCTAACTTGATCGCAGCTTCGTAAGCGTCTTTAATCTTCCGACCATCTTCTTCCACCTGCTGCAAAAGGCACACATATGCAACGTATATTTGGATGAGTGTCGCCTTTTTCCCCTCATCGCTTGGTTTTTTTTGTATTTCTTCTTTGACTTTTTTTATCGCTGCTTCATAGGTAAGTTTTGCAGCTGGTAGATGCCCTGTCATCTCCTGTGCCTGAGCTGCGCCCCACAATTCCTGTGAGGTTGCTGAGGACAATGAATGAGCAGTGGGCTTGCTACTTGAGAAGATATTCAGCAAAATTTTCTCCAATATGAAGAATATTTGAAAAATGACTCAAAAAAAGCAGCTAAACGTCAATTTTGATTTTTTTGTGCGAATAGTGAAATGCTATTGTTTTAAAACCTCTTCGCGATTTTTTTAAAGATGGAAAGCTATGCTGAGTTGCTTAGCACTATATTAGTCTGGCGAGAAATCAAACTCCAGCGATGCTTTTTAGTCAGTTGACTCTATCAAAATTAACCAGAATATTCTTATCAGGGAAATTACCGAATCGAATGAGAAAAAATCTGCTTATACAGGTTTTTCAGAGTAGGGGGCTATATATATTCTCAATGGTGTCATCTGTCTCACAAGTGAGCCTGCCTACGCGTCTTATTTCCAGCTAAGTTAGTTTTATCAAGCTACTGTTTTTATTTTTTTAACACCAAAATAAGATAAAAAATATACTTTATGGTTTATTTTATGTGACACCGCCAAATTTTTATCCAGTATCACTTTATCGAAAACGATAATTTTCTCGAGCAAAATCTACTCACACACATTCCTTGTGCTAATGAATTTATTGTGTTTCCCCAAATTGGGGAAATCATCGCCCTTCATTCCCCCCTTCCTTGCTTAACAATATCGCCATATTCAAAAGCAACAAGGCGATGAAACCCACCCAAATCCCGCGCCGTATCGATGATCCTCCTCACCTCTTACTGTGGAGTTTGGATGAGATCGTTCCCACGCTATTAGGTCTTGTCATCGGCATGATGCTGGGCAAGGCGCTTATTTGCCTTTTAATTGGACTGCTCATCACCAATCTGTATAAGCGCTTTCGGGATAACCACCCAGATGGCTATTTACTGCACCTTCTTTATTGGGGCGGGTTTTTGATGAATCTTGGCTTGTTGACGAGGAAAAAGCCGCTGTCGCTAAAAAATCCGTTTATTCGGAGATATTGGCCTTGAAGCTGCGCGATTTTTTAAAAACCTGGGAAGGGACGGAACAAGAGAACAAATGGAACCGTCTGTTTATGGCGGGGTTGATTGCGATGTTGTGCCTCATGACACTCAAACTCTTTAGCAAAGAAACGATTGTGACGATTCAGCCGATGACGTTATCGGAAGAAGCGTGGGTGTCAAAACACCAAGCATCAGCCTCTTATAAACAGGCGTGGGGATTTTTTCTGGCCCAGCTCACCGGAAATATTACGCCTAGTACGGTGAATTTCATTAAAGAGCGTATCGGGCCATTGCTTTCGCCAACGATTTACCAACAAGTGATCGATACGATAGAAGTCCAAGCCAAACAAATCCAAAACGACCGCGTCACGATGCGCTTTGAGCCGCGTTTAGTCGAATACGAACCCGATTCAGACAAAGTATTCGTCTACGGCTACTCGTTTGAAAAAGGCGCTTCCTCGCAAGAGCAACGCAGTGAACGCACTTATGAGTATGTGATCAAAATTGCTCACTATCTGCCGCTAATTGAACGTATCGATACCTATATCGGTCAGCCCAGAACACAAAAGGTACTAGCGCAACGCCAACATGAGGAAGAAAGAGCCGCGCAGGAGAAGGAAAAACAATGAGTAGGATGCGCAATACGGTATTCGTTCTGTGCAGTGTCTTCGCGCTAGGTCAAGCTTTGGCAGAAGAAATAACTATGCCGATTGTGCCGCTCAGCGTGCTGAAGCAAGATCAGTCTGCATTCCCTCCCCTGCCCCATGCAACCACAAAAAAAACAGCAACCCCATCATTAGAAAAAACGACCTCAGTACTGATGGAGCCCGGCGTCAATCAACTCCTACCGATTGCTTTAGGCCATTTGAATCGGATTGTGACGCCTTTTAGTCAACCTAAAGTCACCACCACGTCTACAGGTAAGACGGAAGTCCGCGATCACGTGATTTATTTAGCGACTGATGAAGCCGCGCCCGTCAGTCTTTTTATTACTGAAGATCAAAACGAATCACAAGCGCTAAACCTCACCCTGATTCCTCGTCGTATTCCACCAAGAGAGGTTTTTTTAAAACTCGCGCCAGGCGTGCGCTTACCAAGTAATCATGCCAATTATCAAGCCCAACGGTGGGAAGTCAGTCAGCCGTATGTTCAGACCATCCGCGCTTTGTTTCGTGACTTAGCCTTGGGGAAAATTCCGCAGGGATACACGCTGCAACCCATCACGCATCAGACACTACCCGTCACTTGCCGCCAACCTGGTATGGCATTCTATTTTTCGGTAGGACAAAGGCTAGTTGGCCACCATTTAACTGTCACAGTGGGCATCGCAACCAACGTATCGCGTTATCCCCTTGAATTTAAAGAGGCGTCTTGCGCAATAGGGGACGTTGTTGCGGTAGCCGCCTGGCCTCATTTGGCGCTGCAACCAGGACAACGCACGGAAATTTATCTGGCGCAATCACAAAAGCAAGCCTACACGCCAGCAAGCCAACGCCCCTCCTTATTGGAAGCGCACCCATGATGCAAAAACTGTGGAACAAGCTCAATCCCAATAAAAAACGTGTCGTGGTGGTCATCGTTGGGGTTGCCGGATTGTTTACGGTCGTGAGTTTATTTTCCGGTAAAAGCGGACAAACGCATAAGCCAACCAACCGACAAGACACGATTCGTCATGTCTTAACAGATCGTAATACCCGAGATATCGGTATCGATTCGCTCAGCGCAGATCTCAAAATCGTTTCCGACGACAATAAAACACTACGGCGAGAGCTAGCGCAAGTCATCAAAGAACTCGAACAAACGAAACAAGATGCAACGTCATCCAACAAGGTCGATCAGGAACTCACCCATCTACGACAAGACCTGAATACGTTACTTCGTCAACCAGACCCAGCAAATATAAAAAAAACGACGCCATTAGAAAGCTGGGCCGAGCCCCGGGGGGATGATGAGGCAGAACAACACAATAATGATGATCCCGCTACGTTATTTCAAAACGCGCCAGTCCCTACGCGCCTTCATCAACAAGACACCGCTTTTAACGGTGGCGAAGGTGAAACGGTCAAACCGAATCTTCAAATTATCAGCCATGTGGAAAAACCCACTGAATCGGCCAAAACGGAAAGCACAGATACACAGGAAGAAGAAATTTATCTGCCAGCCGGTGCATTGATGACGGGTAGTCTGATTAATGGGATGGATGCACCGACCAATCAAGGAGCACGGCGTGAACCTTTTCCGGCCACGCTCAGGATCGATAAAGAAGCCATTCTGCCTAATCAATTTCGAGCAGATGTGCGCGAATGTTTTGTGGTGATTGGGGGCTATGGCGACCTGAGTTCAGAACGCGCTTACTTACGTAGTGAGACGTTATCTTGCGTACGGGAAGACGGTGGCGTGATCGAATCATTGCTCGATGCCTATGCAGTTGGGGAAGATGGCAAAGCGGGTGTGCGAGGTCGCTTAGTGTCCAAACAGGGACAAATTATCGCTAAATCGATGATGGCAGGTTTTCTCGGTGGCCTTTCTAAAGCGTTTGATATCAATCCTATTCCGGCGATTAACACCAACCCAAGCAATCAAACTTCTTATCAGTCGGTATTTTCAAACGATTTATTTCAAGGGGCTGCCGTTAAAGGAGCCAGTCAAGCACTTGATCGAATTGCGCAGTTCTACATTGATATGGCGAAAGATATTTTTCCCGTCATTGAAGTGGATGCAGGCCGCCAGATTGATTTGATTGTGACACGGGGCGTTACGTTACAGCTTCGGTCTAAAGGGGCAAAAAAATGAAAAAAACCGCCTATTTTCCGCTGATAGCGATGCTCTGCTTGTTGTCCGCTTGTTCATCGCTCAATATTGGCAAAAGTGACTATAGCTGTCCTGGTATGCCTCACGGCGTGCGCTGCATGTCAGCACGAAAGGTTTATGAGGCAATGAATCGTGGAGATCTGCCTACTACGGTAAAACCCGCTGCCACGCCGTCACCCAATAAAACCAATAAGAAAGCCTGTGTAGATTACCACACCTCTCCCTTTTTAGAAGTCATGGCAGAAATATCACAAGCGGAAAAAGCCACGATCACGCAAGCATTGAACACATTTCAACCGATGCAAGCCGCTGCCCTTCGCACGCCTTCCCAAGTCATGCGTATTTGGTTTGCGCCTTGGGAAGATACACAAGGAGATTTAATCGACGTGGGCTATCTCTATACCGAAATTGAACCTCGGCGGTGGGTGGCAGGCAACCCGATGATCAATCCTGCCCCCGCATTGAAACCCCTACAAACCATCAAATCTCGGCCTAAATCTGAAACTGCTCAAACAGAGACAACCAATGGAGAAAAATAAGATGATTAAACCCCAAAAAATTATCGGTCGCCAAGAAATTCTTTCTATTGCACTGATGCTGGCTATCGGTGCTTTTGCCTTGATGCCCGAGATAGCGCTAGCAGGAACAGGCGGCAAAGAATGGGGAGGATTATGGACAACGGCAAAAGACTGGATGCAAGGAGACTTAGGACGCCTGCTGGCAGGCGCTTTTGCGTTAGCCGGTATCGTTGGCGGGATCGTTCGACAAAGTTTGATGACTTTTGCCGGCATGATTGGCGTGAGTATCGGTTTATACAACGCCCCAAACATTATCGAATCCCTGATGACAGCGACTTTACCGTATGCAGAACACATCCTGCCCTTAGCTCCCTCGCTCATTCCGCTTGGTAATGGTTTATTAACGATGTAAGTGGAGCAACATCATGCGTAAAAAATGGATAACCATGTTCACTCTCGCTAGCTTCTTTATTTTCCCTCTTCAAGGGCATGCCCTTGATACCGTTGACGCAGCAAAAATCAATCTTCAGGCTAATCCCATTGAAGATATTGTTACCTTGCCTATCAAAGGTATGCGTGCGGTACAAAGTAACGGGCAGACGGTACTCTTATCGGACAATGGCCGCTTTGTCTTTACCGGACAGCTCTATGATCTTTGGTACAAAAAGCCACTGGATACATTAGCGGAGATGCGTGAAGTCGTTGATCGTATTGATCTCAAGCGCATGGGATTGGATATCGACACGTTAAACACAGTTTCGTTGGGTGCTGGCCCTAAGCAAGTGGTCGTTTTTGTGGATCCGCGTTGCCATTACTGCCATGCGCTGATGAACGACGCTCAAGCACTGGTTAAGCAATACACATTCAAATTGGTGGCGATTCCTGTCCTCGGTGAAGAGTCCAACCAACTCGCCAAAACGATGTCGTGTGCGAAGAATAAAAAACAAGCGCTAAAGGCACTAGCCAATCAAACCTTAGACAAGCTCCCCACGCGATCAGACTGCTCCACTGAGCAATATGATCGAACACTGCTTGCCGCTCAATTGATAAATATTGAAGGCGTGCCTTATGTGATTGCACCAAATGGTCGAATCAGCTATGGCCGCCCCCTGAATCTGAAAGCTTGGTTGGAAGCGAATTCATGAATGACTTCATCACATTGAAGAGAAAAACAGAGGACGCGCTAATACCTGAATATGAACGAGCTTCTAGCGTTATCCCTGTATTAGCTTATTGCGAAGAAGATCATGTTTTTTTGATGGATGACCAAAGCCTGGGCTTTGGTTTTATCTGTGAACCCTTAGTCGGCGCGGATGAAAAAATCCAAGAGCGGGTCAATAGCTTTCTCAATCAACCTTATCCCGCCCATACGCTGCTGCAATTTGCCTTATTTCGCTCGCCCGATATTTATCAACAGATGGCTCAAATGTTCGGGTTGCGGGATCATTTTCGGCATCCTTTATTGCATTCGGTTATTCAACAGCGTGCCGCTTTTTTACAAGCGCATACCCAAAAGCATCTCCTTGCCCATACCCCTAGAGGGATTTTCAATAATGGTCTGGTGCAAGATTTAAAGCTTTTCATCACTTGCAAAGTTTCCATTAAAGGCAATAGGCCGAATCAAGAGGAATGCGTGCAATTAGCGCAATTAAGAATCAAAGTCGAATCTTCATTGCGCACGATTGGCTTACGCCCTCAGACCATCACAGCCGCACACTACATTCGGATCATGAATACGCTGCTGAATTGGGGAGAGAATGCGGCTTGGCGGCATGAGGCGGTTCAGTGGGAAACGGATAAACCGATTGCCGCGCAAGTCTTTGACTATGACACCGACATCGAGGTGAAAAAAAATAGCATACGACTAGGCGACTGCCACGTCAAAGTGCTTTCCGCTAAAAAAATCACCGATCTTTTCTATTTTGGCGATGCCATTACGTATATCGGGGACTTAAGCGGAGGTAATGTAAGCCTCAAAGAAAATTATCTCGTCGTCACCAATTTGTACTTTCCCGATACGGAGAAAACCAAAGGTGCATTAGAGCGCAAACGACAATTTACCGTGAATCAAGCCTATGGGCCGCTCCTTAAATTCGTCCCAGTGTTGGCGGATAAAAAAGAAAGCTTCGACATCTTGTATGAATCGATGAAGGAAGGCGCGAGACCCGTTAAGCTCAGTTATTCAGTTGTCCTCTTTGCCCCCACCCAAGAAAGAGTCGAATCCGCGGCGATTGCTGCACGAGCGCTGTGGCGAGAAAACCGTTTTGAGCTGATGGAAGATCAATTTATCAGCTTTCCGATGTTTATCAATTGTCTACCCTTGTGCACAGATCGCCATGCGATACGTGATTTGTTCCGTTATAAAACCATGACGACAGAGCACGCGGCGGTAGTGATTCCCCTTTTTGGTGAATGGAAAGGCACCGGCACCTTCCATGCTGCGTTGCTCTCTCGTAACGGACAGCTCATGAGCTTGTCTCTACATGACAGCGATACGAATAAGAATGCCGTGATTGCCGCTGAATCAGGGTCGGGAAAATCTTTTCTGACCAATGACAAGATTGTGTCCTATCTCTCGGAAGGCGCACTGGTGTGGGTAATCGATGCGGGGCGCTCTTATGAAAACCTGTGTCTATTACTCGGTGGAGATTTTATTCACTTTGGAGAAGGCAGCGATATTTGCTTGAATCCCTTTGAGTTGATTCAAGACTATGAAGATGAAGAAGATGCGGTTGTCAGCCTCGTCATTACGATGGCCTCTGAAGACGATGCGCTCGACGACTGGCAAAGCGCAAAGCTTAAACAATTAATGAGAGAGTTATGGGAGGAAAAAGGCAGCATCATGACTGTCGATGATATTGCTAAGCGCTGCCTCGAGGGTAGCGATCAACGTATCCAAGATGTCGGGACGCAACTCTATCCTTTTACGAGCCAAGGCAGTTACGGCAGATATGTCTGCGGACCAAACACGATTCATTTCACTAACCCCTTTACCGTGCTTGAACTCGATGATCTACAAGGACGTAAACATTTACGCCAGGTCATCTTAATGCAACTGATTTATCGCATTCAGCGAGAAGTCTATTTAGGTGAGCGTGATCGTAAAAAAATTGTGTTTATTGATGAGGGATGGGATCTACTGAATGTCTAAGTCTCAAGAAAACAAAAAAAGCCGAATCGCTGTCTTTATCGAACACTTTTATCGCAAATCCCGTAAGTACAGTGGCTCCATCATTATCTTGACCCAATCAGTCAATGATTTATATGAAAGCCCAGTGGGTCGCGCTATTGCTGAAAACTCAGCGAATATGTTCTTACTCGGACAAACCGAAGAAACCATTGAATCTTTAAAACGCAGTGGCCGCCTCACCGTCTCCGAGGGCGGTTTTAATCTGTTGAAAACAGTGCATACGATTGGTGGCGCGTATTCTGAAATTTTTATTAAATCTAAAAGTGGAATTGGCGTGGGACGGTTGATTGTCAGTGACTTTCAAAAGCTACTTTACTCGACGCACCCTGATGATGTGCATGCGATTAGGCAGCATAGAAAGCGGGGATTGTCAGTACCAGAGGCGATTGAAGCCGTACTGAATGAGCGCAAAAAAGTAGCGTAATGGGATGAAACTTTAACTGCCTCGAGTCCGATATGCGCAGTACCGACGGCACTGTTTAATCGCACCTCTCTATCAAGAAAAAGCTGCTCACTAACCAATCTGCTTTGATTGCTCAATTTGGGCATTTATCGCCACCTCAACTCAACTCCTGACGTTTTACCATCACGGCATGAACCGTATTCAATCGATTGTGCTGGTGGTAATGATGGGCCTATTGGTTGGGCTGAGCCAGGCTTATTTTTTTCTCAAACTCACCACGCTGCAAGCACGCCTTGACCGATCTCCTCCTATCGTGGTGATAGATGTCGCTAACCTCATTGCCTCATCCCCATCGCAAGCCTCTCAAACGGAGTTAGATCAACACATGGCAAAGACGCGCCAAGCTTTCTTGGCATTACAACAGGCCGGTTATTTAATTCTCGATGCCAATGCGGTGTTAGGTGCGCCTGCCGATCTTTATTTAAGTACAGAGGTCATGTCACCGTGAGTTTTTTCGTCAAAAAAATGTCTTGGACACGGTTTTGGTGCCAAGCCACGTTGATCTTAGCGTTGCTATGGCTTGCTGGTCATGCGTTTGCTAGTCGCTACCGTATTGGGGTCGATGAGCAAAAAGAAAAATGTTTACCCGGTTATTCGGTCTATTTGATTGATTTGAAAGATAAAAATTTAAAGCGCGGCCACCTTTATGCCTTTTCCTTCCAAGGTAAGCAGATGCTCAAAATTCTCACTGCGATACCAAACGATAAGGTCGAAATTGATCACACGCAAAAAATTACAGTCAACGGCAAGGTAGTTGGTGAAGGCTTATATCTCGCGGACCAATTAGGTTATCCAGACAACCACTTCTACGGAAAAACCGTACTTAAAGAAGGACACTATTGGTTTATGGGTAAAAGCTTTAATAGCTTTGATTCACGCTATTGGGGTGCGGTCAAAGAAGATCAAATTATTGGTCGGGCATATGCACTGTTTTAAGAGGATCGTGGCGGTAATGCTTGCAATAGCAATAGAAAGCAGTTTTGCCTCTTCCCCGTTAACACCAGAAGATGAAGCCCTCATTAAAGAAGGACAACGTATCGCTGAAACAGCACATCAATTAAAACAAGCCGATTGGCAGCAAAACGCCCATATGGAGGCCGCTCAGCAGGAAGCAAAGCGTTTTTTTAACGAACTACAAACTTCATCGTCTGTCATACAAGCCATACAGCAATCATCACCTAATAAGGGAAATGTTCTTTCCTACAAGACGCTTGTCTTTGCCTCTTATTCATTGGGAGAACAGGGATTAAACGATCTACTGGAGAGCGTTTCTGAGAAACCTGACACGGTAGTGGTATTTCGAGGTATCCCCAAAGAGATGAACTTAGGGGAAGGAATCAGAGCCATTCAGGCATTAGCTGCGCAAAAAATGCCTATTCCTAGCATCGTGATTGATCCCACGCTGTTCAAGAAATACCACGTCTCAGCGGTGCCTACTATGGTGGTGTTGAAACATTTGCCCTCATCCGGCCAAGCACCACAAATTCTAGCCAGCGTGCAAGGAATGACTAATCTTCAGTGGCTAATGCGCCGCGTAGCGCAAGGGTTAACAGGCGATCAAGGCATCAAAGGCCCTACCGAAGTCATTAGCGAACCTGATTTGATTGAAGTATTACAAGAACGTCTTGCCCATATCGATTGGGAAAAGAAAAAACAAACGATTGCCACCCAATTCTGGCGCAAACGACCTTTTTATCGCTTACCGCCTGCGAAGAAAACACAAACCCGCTTTATCGATCCAAGCACTACCGCAACAGACGATGTTCGACGGGCGGATGGCACCGTTTTAATTCAACGTGGTACCACGATTAATCCATTGGCGCTACGAGCTTTTACGCAAGCCGTAATTGTGTTTGACCCGTTAGATAAGCGGCAATTGACCTGGCTCACCCAAACGCTACCGGAGCTGAAAAAACGACCTGGTGTATCACGTCTGACATTAATTGCTACGCAATTTGATCGAGAAAAAGGCTGGGACGACTATACAGCACTCACTGATGCAGTAGAGGCACCCGTGTATCTTTTAACGCCCGATCTCGTGGAACGCTTTGCTTTAAGGGCTACCCCTTCGGTCATTACCGCACAAGGTAAACACTTCGTTGTCGAAGAAGTCGTTCCCGCTTCTATTGATAATCAGGAGGCTCCTATATGAATCGCTTGGAGCGACCGATCATGGGCTATCACGGGAGTAAATGGCGCACGGAGGTGCTTTGGATCTCGCTTAACGCACAAAGCACGGCATCACCGTTGTCGTTAGCAATGCGTAATATCCCGGTACACGATAAGGAAAAGCAGGATGCGCTTACCACTGCTTAGCCTTGTACTCATTAGCTGCTTAGGCGTTAGTCTCGCACACGCCGCCGACCCAGGTTGCCAGAATGCCAATGTAATCGGCCCTAAATTAATTACGGATATCTGCTGGTCGTGCCTCTTCCCGATTCGATTAGCAGGTGTCACGATCAGCGGCCCAGGTGGCCGTGTGCCTGATGATGCTTCTAAAACTTTACTTTGCGCCTGTCCGGATAAAGCGGGGTTGCCTAAGCCAGGCGTCACGATCTCTATGTGGGAACCCGCTCGGTTGATTGAATTTCAACGAGTGCCAGGCTGTGCGTCCGTTTTAAACGGTACACGCTTTCCGTTTAATCGTACCTTTCAAGGTCATCACGGCAATGGGGATATGGATGGGGGCGATGGCTCTTTTATGCACTATCACGTCTATGCCTTTCCGCTTCTCGCCCTGCTAGATATGTTTGTTAAGCCCAACTGCAATCCAGAAGGCTTTACCGACATCGATTTGCTCTATCTTTCTGAATTAGACCCCACCTGGAATAACGACGAACTCGCCTTTTTTACCAATCCTGAAGCCGCGTTGGTGGCGAATCCTGTAGCGGCATTAGCCTGTACCGCCGATGCAGTCGCGGCTACGGCTGGCAAACCTTTAAAACAACTCTTTTGGTGCGCGGGATCATGGGGAGCACTGTATCCGTTAAGCGGCTTTCAGAATGGTGGCAAAGGGGTGATTCGAGATAGCAGTCTGCTCACGGCAAGAGTTTTAGCCGCTTTGCATCGCCGTGGCTTGATGTGGCGCACGATGGGTTCAGATGCGCTTTGTCGCGGCAAAATTTCGCCAACGCTACCTAAAACCCAATATCAATTCACCCTTTTGCATCCGGTAGCAGAGACCCATTCAGCGCATGTCATGGGCGAATCAACGCTAACCTGGGGCATCAGTCGCACCGTTCCAGCCGTCGGCCAAGACCCGATTTATACGATTTGGCGGTGGTCGGACTGCTGCAATAATTAAAAGGTGGCAGATATGCTACGTGGGGTGTTTTGTCGGGGAATCGCTTATGTACTGCTCGTGACTTATCCGGTCTATGCGTTTACAGCCCCAGCAAGTCATACCGCCGCCGCTGCCCGTGATACAGCCACTTCGGTGGCGACCCAAGCACCACCCGATTTTAAACAGTTAGGCCAAGAAGCTAAAACGCTTGGTACGAGTCAAGCAGATTCGCTTAAAAAGCAAGCCGATTCTGTGAAAAATGGCGTAATTAGTGTCCCTGTTTTGAAAAACGGCCAATTTGAAGCAGGCAATACCAACGTTTATGTAGACGATCTGTTTCCAGGTACACGGCGTAACAACCCTGACTCTGCCAACACGTATTTTCCTGATGGCAAAAAGCCTGATCTTGATGATCTAAAAGATGTCTATGAATTAGATAAAGCGATGGGTGAAGCCGGAGAAACAGCAAAAAAAGGCTTATGGAAAGAAACCCAACAAGCGCATCCTTCGATTGCTGGCGCAGCCTATCAGGTTGTGCTTGATGCGTCACGGCGCACGCGACCTGATTTCACGAAAGACCCGTTACTTAATCAAAGCCGGCAAACCTATCAAGAGATCGACAAGATATCGAAATGGTTTGGCGATTGTTCAACCGATACCACTTACGAGCGCAAAGAACGCACGGCGCATGTCCCAGATTATCAACGCTGCACACAACTGTATAAACCAGCAGGCGGCTGCGTGATTCAACATACGATTGAGATTGATACCGAACCGACCGATATAGTATTTCTGATCGATAACTCTGGGTCGATGGGCTATGCGATTAACGATCTACGCAACAATGTGCGCACCTTTGCCAATCTGATTACGCAAGGCAAAGCGCGCAATCTCAAGTTAGGTGGGGCCGCTTTCAGAGACTGGGATTATGGCTGGCACAACGTACCGTTATCTGATGATATTAATCAATTTCAAAATTGGTTAAATGGCGTGTATACCGAGTCGGCACCGACGCGCCCCTTCGCTGTTGTGAAATGGGCTGCCGAGCATTTCGAGTGGCGAAACAACGTCCATCGTGTGATTGTACTGATTGGCAATGATGACTATGCCTGTGGCTATTCTGCAGGAATACCAGGATGTCCAAGCCGAGATGATGTTATTAACACATTAAATAGTAGAGGAATTCAGCTCTATCTCTTCCACAATAACCCCGAAGTGAAATCAATCGGCAACCATTTAGCCGATTATTTCTCTGGCCCACGCCTACTTAAATTTGCGCAGTTCTTTACTGTCGTCACTGATCATTGGTCGCCCCAGTCGTGTATTAATGATGCCATTGCCTCATTAGAAGAGTTTTGCCGAGGCACGTATACCCCAACACCCGCCACCGACAACGCCTGCGTCAATTTATCCGGCTTTGACGTCTGCAAGGACGATCCGATTTATCAAAAACTCAAACCCCCTCCGATTCCCAATGTGCCGAAGCTAGCGGCCAAAGTCGATGTTTCCGCATTACGTTGCGACTATAACCACGGTGAAGGGACGTGTTGGGTCGATGCACAAGGCAAAAAGCAATGCTTACGTAACGATAAAGATATTGATCAATGCCAACCCTTAGAGACGAACCCCAAGTGCGGATTTGTCAGTGCGCAATGCGTTGAGGGTGCGAAAGGCTCTTGGGGAAACTGTTATGTCTGGGAGCGTACCTATGATTGTGGCGAAGATATCAAAGTGCCGACCATTGATAAGTCAACGCAGTATCGCTGTGCTGGCCCCGTGCGCTGTATGGGTGAAGATTGCTTGGGGATAGATCGCTCGCAAAGCACTGACTTTGCGAAGGCAGCAGCGTTACTCAATGCTGCGCAGTTCATGACGCAAGACATGGACTGCAAAGATGTGACGAACAATAACAACCTTTATTGTCGTGCGTTTGCTGGCAAAGGGAGTGAATGTAAGGTAGCGGTCGGTGGCATCCAGAATTGCTGCAAAAATCCCACCAATCTGTCAATGAATGACTATCTCACGCTTATTTTGTCCGTTCCCAAGCTCGATGGCGCAATGCTCAGCATTGGCGATGGCAGTACCTTAGCAGGAGTCAAAGGCGCGTATCAGCTATTGCGCAGTCCTGCGTTAAGTGGATGGACACAAGTCACCAAGCCATTTGTCACCTATTTAGAAAACATGACGGGCGCATTTAATAATTTTGTGCAGCCTGTAACCGATGTTGCCAAACAAGCGCTGTCAGCGCTCAAAGACCAGGTCACAAAAATTACTTCCAAAGTACTTACCAATGCCTCCACCACCGGAGTAGCTGGGGTGCCTGCTGGTGCGCCGCAATCGATGACTGAGCAACTGCTAGGCCAACAAGGCGCGGCGATGCTCTCTACCGCGATGACAGTCTATACCGCCTATGTCGTGACGATGGTCATGATCCAAGTGATTTGGAAATGCAAAAAAGAAGAGTTTGAGATGAATGCAAAGCGGCAGCTGAGGAATTGCACACATTTAGGCTCGTACTGCAAAAGCAAAATACTGGGTATGTGCATAGAAAAGCGCGAAGCCTATTGCTGCTTCAACTCGCCCCTTTCTCGCATTATTCAAGAGCAGGTCCGTCCCCAACTCGGCCTAGATTGGGGTAATGCCAAGCAGCCTCGATGTGACGGCATTCCGATAGAGCGCATAGGGGAAGTTGATTGGGACAAGGTCAATCTCGATGAATGGATAGGTCTGCTTCAACAAAATGGGCATTTCCCGAACCCTGAACGTTTAACGCATGAAGCACTAACAGGTACTGGCCATCCTTTCAATACGGATGGCAAACGTAAAAACATCGTAGATCGCACAACAGAGCGATTAAAAGGGGTCGAAGTAGACAAGCTTCGAGATCAGGCGACGAAATTAATTAAGCCGGATACCGGCTCACATTAACTCCAAAGATATTCGTTATCTGGCGATTTCATTAAGCATCAATAATATATATAAAATTTATTATTAAATTATCAATTAAGATATCTCTAATTTAAAATAATTAAAGCCTCACAACCCACATATAACTAAGATATTTTATATCAAATATCGATTATTTTTCACGTTACATAAAAAATTACTCAATATTTATTAAGTAAAATTTAATTCAAACAGCATAAGCTGGAGAAAATTAATATACAACTACGAAAAAGTAATAAAAACAAAATAGAAGAACGTTAGAATATTACAAAAGGATTAAGAACGACCTGTCAGGAGAGAGGCCATCAGAACGTCAATGGCTCGTAAAAAGCCATCTAACGGTCTTATTAAAGACTTGAAATTAGCTTTGCAGGATGTTCATAAAAATGTGCAGAAAGCAGCAGCTGGCTGCATTAAAATCTTATTCAATCTCTGTGTGATATAGAGTAAAAAAAATCCATGCTAGATATGTTCCAACGCAAAATAGGCACTGTTTATTTTTCTGCTGCCTCTTCAATTTCATTTTCTTGAAGCAATTCCTCATCAACAGTTTCTTGACTGTCCTCATCCTCACTGTCATCTACAGCCGCATCTACCGATTTTCCTTGCGCATGAGCGGCTGCACGGGCGCGTTTAGCAATGCCCGTAATGCGGTCAGCTAGTTTCAGCAAGCGTTGCTGCCACTGATAGGTTCCATCTTTACGCTGTTTATTGGTCAAAACACCATGAAACCATAGCGTATCCATTTGTTCTATAAGGACATCTAGCTTCTTTATTAAGCTGGCAAATTGAGCCACCTGTGGAGAGGTAATCTCGATGTCATATTCTGATGGGTGCGTATACGTTGGTTTGTCTTCAATGCCGTGATCTTCTATTAGTTTTTTGAATTGAGCTTCAGATTTATCGATATCTTGCTCGACCTTTTTAATGTCTTCTAATAGCAGTTTTCCAACTTCATCTATTTTTTCTTGAATACTAATAATAGGAAGAATAACGTCGATACTAAATAGCGCATGCTTTACGCGTTCAAACTTCCTTGTCATTACCCTCTGGGCTTGCAAGCTATTTATTTTTATCGTTTTGTTAAAAACAGGGCACGAGTAGATGGCACGTTCTTGAGTATGTTGCTCCACGGTATGCGCTTCAGCCATTTTTGAGGATCCTTGTGAGGAAAAGATAAACGACACCTCACCAAGATATCTTTTATTGGCTTATCTCCATCTTCAACAAATTCCCCAAAATGGGGAATTAGCCGACACCGGCAGCCCAGGCTACTGCGTTATTTTAAGGATTGTTTAGTCATTGCATGGCTAATCTCTAGGTAGCTGGCCTTTGTAAAAAAACAGCGCTTGTCTTTTTATTCAATGACTTTTTTCTATCCCCAGCGGGAACAATATCCCGCATGGGATGTTGCTCCTGTTTATCAAACTAAAAGGAGCAACAACATGTCCATTCTGACTTTTATCGTCGCTTTAATCATGGGCTTGGGCTTTTTATATATAGGCGCAAGCGTTTTTGCAAAGAGCTGCTTATTACTGGTCAATCTACTCCATAAGCATATGGGAGATGACTGGATAAGAAGCAATGCCTTGCCCATCACAAAACAAATCGCCAGTCGTTGTATTCAATTGGCTAAATACACGATAGCGCGAGTTCGGCGCCGCCAATCTATATCAACAATAGATCTGGCCATGCTTGATGTGCCAACTTATTTAAGAAAAAGCAAAAAAAGAAAAAGCGAAAAGATCGTTTGCTTCTAAACCAGGACTATCGGTCTCACTTCATTTTTTATCATTTATCCACCAGCTCAGTTGGGCAGCTATGCCCAACTCGGCATAGTTACGCCCACTGATTTTATCCAGTCATAGGAGCGTACCCATGTCTCTCTCTACACAATCTAAGCTTGATGAAGTTTTTAAAACGCCTAATACCGCTGACAAAATTAAAGCCACGGATCATGCGAATCAGGGCAACCCCTTCATCCCAAAAATTAATCCTAACTATATTCTCAATCGAGATTTTGCCCGTGAAGTCGTCGCTTTTTTACAGTTTCCTAACGATGACTCCCTTTTTGTGACAGGCCCTACAGGTTCTGGCAAAACATCATGCGTGACAGAAATTGCAGCTCGCATGAAGTGGCCGGTGCAGCATTTCACCGTACACGGCAATATGGAGTTATCTGATCTGATCGGACAATACAAGTTTGCAGCGTCTCAACCTGGAGAAGCGCCTTCTATGCAATTTATCTATGGCCCTTTAGCCATAGCCATGCGTGAAGGTCACCTCTTTCTCATCGATGAGTTTGATGTAGCCAATTCTGCTGAAGTGCCAGGTTTGAACGGCATTCTCGAAGGTTGGCCTTTAGTGATTGCTCAAAATGGCAACGAAATTATTGAACCTCACCCAAAGTTCCGTTTTATTGCGACGGGCAACTCTTGCGGTTCAGGTGATACATCGGGTCTTTATCAAGGCGTTCAGCGGCAAAACCTAGCTACTATGGATCGCTTTCGTATCACGAAAGTGGCCTATCCTACTGAAGCGCAGGAACTTGATATTCTTAAGCGTGATACACCCGAAATTCCCATCTCCATTCAATCAGGAATGGTACGTACAGCCAATGAAATTCGTAAGCTCTTTATAGGTGGAGTAATTAGCACCACCATGTCTACCAGAGTGTTAATACGGTGGGCAAAGTTATCCTTTCAATTTCTTGGCGCACCCGATACGTTGAAATATGCGCTAGAACAAGCGCTTATCAACCGTGCGACGCCTGAAGAGTGCGAGGCTATTCTGCGTATTGCCCAAGATATTTTTGGACAAGATTGGTATAAAACGCATCAATGATGAGTGATTCGTTCTCATTATCCATGAGGACGAATGAGCGAAATCGACAATACGTTCAGTATAAAAAATAAAAGATATGTCTTAACCCTGCGGGGGCATCATTGCCCACAGGGTCGGCATGGTGCTCTTTTTTTATTCCTAAATAGGGAGAGACCAAAATGCCAAGTAATGAAAATAATTCTTTGCTGATTCGCTTTGCCAATCAATATGGTATCGAAGCGAAAAAAGCACTTCATATACTCCAATACGGGGTATTTCGGCAACCAGATGGCAGTGTCCTGACCCACGAGCAGATCATGGTGGTGATGGTTGTCGTTGACCAATATAAATTAAATCCGTTTCTAAAAGAAATTTATGCGCTTCCGGATAAACGCGGTGGCGTTATTCCTGTTTTAAGCATAGTGAGAGCAGCACAACGAAACAAAACGTGTGGGAAAAAATGATGGATGCTTAACCATTATTTTTAATTTTCTCCTGCTGAGGATGCTCCCCAATGGGGATATTCCAGAGCTAGGTTTACCAAACCATGTGAAGCGAGGAAGCATGACAACAACCGAAAAAACAGACCTTGATCGTTATCAAGAGGCTTATACGATTTTTATCCGAGCATGTGGCAAGCTGGGTGAAGCGCTGTTAGAAGAAGTCGGCGGCAATCTAGGGCAAGCCATTGAGTTGATGCAAAATTTTCAAGGCAAGTATGCTGATCAAAAAGCCTTTGTGCGGCACAAACTGCCTACATGGGCCAATCGCCCAGATAACAGAGATAGCAGCACAATAAACGCAGATGAGGATCGTCTTGTTCAAGATATCTTTGGATCAGGCCAGTTTTTGTCTGTGGATATAGATGGCAAAACCTATGTGTTTGAACGCAATCAACCGTTTTAATTGATACTTTCAACGCACAATAAATCAAGGTTTTTTAAAAGCATATTGCAGTAGGTAGCTGACCTCTCAAAACAAGCAGCATAAAAATCAGTCATTAAGTCAACCCGATTGGGCGCCTCGCCCCATCGGCAAAGAGATGCGCTCATTCATCTATGCTAAGGAGCGCATCATGATCAAGATTCAACACCTCGATTTGCTGAATATTATTCAGCTTAATTTTGATATCTGGAGCGGAAAAACTAGTCTTTCTGCTTCAGACCTTAAATTAGGGAAAGGCGGAGAAATTCCACCCGAACACCTCATCCGTTTAGGCACCAAAAAAATTTGTAATCCCGACACACTTAATCGCTTTTTGCGTTTGAGAACCCAGGCAAAGCGCTTATGCCGTCACTACGGCATACCGTTTTTGAGTGGCTTTGCCATACCTGTGAGTAAAGCAGATGAAGTCTGTCAGAGATTGAATGAGATTTCATTAGCGTTTCAACAGGCAAAACTGCAATTTATTCATAGTTATGACGCTGACATTGAGGCGTGGATTCAAGAAAACCCGCCTTATGAAAATGCTATCCGAATGAGTTTGATGTCGTGTGATACGGCTGCAAAGCGTATCAACTTTGACTACCGGCTATTTATGATTCAACCACCGGAACATTCTCAAGAAAGTGCGCAACGTTTAAAAACTGATGTCGAAGGACTAGGTGATCAACTCATTGAAGAAATTATAGAAAAAGCAAATAAGCTCTATACAAAGAAACTCGCAGGAAAGTACCAATGTAATGTCCGAACAAAGAAGGTACTGCAAAATCTGCGCGACAAGCTAAATGGCTTGTATTTTCTGAACAGTGCTTTTTCCCCGTTAGTGAAGATGCTAGACGAGACCTTGCGAGACTATGACCATTATGCTGAAGGAAATCAGATTGTTGCGCCATTCTTTTATCAAGTCATGGCCGTTGTCCTCATCATGTGTGAGCGCAGCAAGATAGAGCAATACGCGAATGGATTGATTACGCCACAAGCTGTAGTTACCGATATAAAGGCTGGGCTAAATAACGCTAAGCCATCAGCACTGATTGAAGCGGTCGTTGATGAAATTTTTAAGCCTATAGAAGTGCCTACTGCTGTTGTCGAGAGGTCTACATCGTTACTCGTCGATAAGTTCGCTCAGTATTGTCTTTTTTAAATTGTAAAGTTTGATTGTATTAATTAGCCCCAGAAGGGATGCTTTATGCTCCCTTTGGGGGCATAGCCGTCTCTTCTATTTACTTGGAGATAAGAGATGGCAAAACAACTTACCCTACACAATGCCTTACCAATTGTCGCCGCTGCTTATGGTGAAAAATTTGGTGTTAAGGTGGAAATTGGGAGCAATGAAGCCTACACAGACGGCCAAACGATTGTCGTACCCAATATTCCAGAGGACTATCCTCATAAAGATGCGCTATGGGGATATTTAGCACATGAAGCAGCCCATATCCGCTTTAGTGACTTTAATGTCGAATATGAAAGTGAACTTCACACTAGGATGAGCAATGCGCTGGAAGATAGCCGCATCGAGCGAGCTATGATAGCAATCTACCCAGGTGTGAGTTATACACTCAATGAAACCACACGCTATATGGTTTATGCAGGGCATTATGCGCATGTTAAGCAAGAACACCATCCGGCTGCTATCGTGCTTGGCTATTGTTTGTACTGGCTACAGACCAAACTCGTTGGGCAAACCTTGCTCGAAGAATACTTGGATAAAGCCAAAGCAGTGCTGGAAAGCACGTTTTCGCCAGATATCATCGTTCAGCTCAATGATTTACTAGGACAAGCCCCTTCCTTACAATCGACTGAAGAGGCTGCAGCTCTTGCCTCTCAGATCATCAACATATTCCAAAAAGAAAAAGAAGCGCAAGAAAAGAAAGAGCAACAAGAAGAAAGACAAGATCAAGGACAAAGCCAAGATCAATCTCAGGCAGGGCAAAGTATCACTCAATTACTTCATGAATTGCTTAATCCGAGAAGTGAAGATTTAGGTGAGGATGCCTACACCCAAATGAAAAATAAACTGAATCAAATTGCTCAAGATAAAGAAAATATTGGCTATCTGACAGTACCAAAAGCAATACCTGCAGAGGACCACCCTGTGCACAGCAAACAACTGCTCAGTGACGTCAAAAAATTGACTTCTAAAATAAGAGCGCAGCTTTATGGTCTGGTACAGGCTAGCCAACGAGTGAATACACGACACCAGCATTCAGGAAGACGGGTGGACGCTCATCGCTTACATCGTATTGTGACTGGCCATACTCGCGTATTTATCACGGCTAAACGTCAGCAGCGTCCTAATACAGCTGTGCATCTCCTTGTCGATATGAGTGACTCTATGCTGCTTAGCGATGCTGCTAATGGCAAGCCCTATTACATTATTGCGCGAGAAGCTGCTCTAGCACTGGCCTTGGCATTAGAAAATATTTCCGGTGTAAATCCAGCCGTAACTTACTTTGCCAATGAGTCATTTGAGCCTGTGTACAGCGTGATTGAACATGGGCAGCAAGTTCAACACCACATTGGAAAATTTAATTTTTTCCCAGGCGGTTCTACACCTATGGCTGAAGCACTTTGGTATGCCGCTTATCAATTGAGTCAACTTCGTGAAGAACGAAAAATGGTGATTGTGGTAACAGATGGCAAGCCTGATAACGCTGATGCGTGTCAAACAGTTCTTAATCTCTATAAGCAAAGCAATGTTGAAGTGATGGGTATTGGAATTGAAACAACAGCCGTCACCTCCTTATTTGATCGGCACATTGTTATTCAAGATGCCAATTGTCTTCAACAAACCTTATTCAAGCTGATGGCGCAATCCCTGACTTCAGTTTGAATCCTTGTCCCCGCTTGTCTCATTCTCATTAGAGGATGAGACAACCTCCATCTCGTCCACACTTTCCAAGCCCCCAACAGATTTTTATCAATAAGTGATGAGTGCTTGGAAAGTGTCCTGGACGCTCTATACGGTAGCTGGCCGTCAACAAAACAGCCCTATATTGAATTGAACTCAACCTAAATAAATTCGCTTACGTGCTGAGTGATTTCTTCGGACACCACTCAATCAGCGAAACTCTTCTTATTAAAAATGAACTCATGAATTCCACCTTGCTGGGGAGATCCCCCAAAGGTGGGTATCTCCTTAGTATTTTTTTAACATGCTATTTGGAGATACTAAGATGAAACCATTTTCACATTTAAAAAAATTAATAAATTATTTTTTTAAAAAAATATTGCCAAACAAAAGAAAAAATGAATTTATTAATGATCATTCATTTAATCTAATCTTTGAACATCTTATTTATAAATATGATCGAAAATTGATTGAAAAAATCATGAAAATTTATGATGGCGATATATCTGCAGTCCAAAAATATATGAAAAGATGTTACTACGGAAAATTTAGCTGCAAGTGGGGGTTTGCAAAGAAACATGCGGACAGCCAGCTTACTTCAGATTATGTTAGCAAATGCACTAATTATAAAGAGTTAGCAGAATATTTATTAGAAGATGAAATATTTAAATTTATAAAAGTCAATGGTCATTTTCATGTTTTTATAAACGATAATATTGCAATATAAAAATAATATTATTTTTATAAACTCATTGCTAAATTAGATTTTTATTTAATACCCTGCTGGGAAGCCACCCTAGCAGGATGGCTTCCTGTAGCAGATTTTATTTTAAAAGGGAAGCCATGAAAAATAACGAAACCAATGACAATCAAATTAAAGCACAAAACAAGACTATTCAATATTATGAGAAACGTATTGTTTCTATTTTAGTCGATGATGAAACTGAGTGCCTTAGCTTTTTACCTTACTATCTTGATGATTTGTGTGTGCGCTTAGAAGATAAAATTTACTATCTTATGGGATGTTTCTGCAGGAATTATTCAGGAGATTACTGGAGTTATTATAAATTAGCGAAAATTGACTGTGATAAATTTGAAGGTTTTTATATGGCCCCTTCAGAAGGAAAATATAAATTTGCATGCCGACTTAATGGCTTTAGTGGTGAGCTTTCTGCTGATGCTGCTGGTGTTGTTGTTGTAACACTCTATGCATTAAATTGGTTGATAGAAGAAATCTATGATAGGCGCGGCTACGCTGATAAACGTCTTAAGCGCCTTTATAATTTTTATTACGCATTGCGTGATTTTGCAGCACAACACACCGAATGCGAGCTTATTTTTAGAGCTATTGATTAGTCAATTTTATAAAAAGATATTTTTGACAATTAATACATCTACTACCAAAAATTATGTATGCAAATATAATTTCCAGAAATAATCTTATGATCAAATAAAAAATCATGAAATCGAAAAATTATATTTCACTACAAGTTTTAGTAAATTTATGAATTGACATATTTAACAAATAATTACAACCCTATTGGGAACTATCCCAGTAGGGATGGCTTTCAGTAGGGATTTTATATTTTCAAAGGTGAAATATGAATCGCTACAAAGATGAAACAACAGCAGGTGCAAAGCAAAACAATGTAAATAAGCATGGATTTATCACGCTTAGATGTACAAAAGAAAATCTTGATGAGAGCCTATTAGTAAATTTCAAACAAGAATCATTGATATCTGTCGCTCATTCAGCTTTAATTTTGATGGAGCAACGCTACAAGCACGAGAATCACAAGAAGGATTTTAAGATTGATAATTTTGAATATACTTGCTGTTACTCACCAGAAAAAGAAATATTTTATATCGCTCCTATTGGAAACGAATTTATATGCACAACAGAGTTCAATGTTCTTTATATTCTAATCTCTGCGGAAGTCGCTGGTATTGTTGCTACTCATCAGGCTTTATCTTGTCTTGCAAAAAATACCAAAGATGAAAATATTATCCAAATGCACGCTGCTCTGAATAAATTTGTAATGCAGCATGCTGAGAAATATATCATTTCTAACTTAATTGAAAATTAAATTATTTTATATTTATTAAAACTGTATATATCCTAATAGAATAATAAAGCGAGAGCTATTTATTCTAAAAAACCGTTAAATTTAAAATCATTCCATTTCCCACCGGGGGATATCCCGGTGGGGATATCTCCTCGGCGTTTTTTCCTTTGTGGGAATGTCAACGTTCAGGAGAAACACAATGTCAGACAATAAAGAAGAAGTACAAAACCCCTTAAAAGACCGCTGGCTGTCTATTTCGGAAGCATTAGCCCCATCACTGAAATCAGCAACCAATAACCTCGATAACCCAATCGATTACTCTCAATATAAAGAAAAAGTGCTTGATGCCGCAAAAGGCCGTTGGCTATCTATTTTGAAAGCATTAGCACCCTCACTGGAACCAGCCATTGATAAGCTAGGCTGTTGGGTTAATTGCCCTAAACCTAGATGCTCCGGTAATTTTCGCATCAATGAAAAACATACCGATGATAAGCCTTCTAGCGTATGCAACAGCTGCGGCTTTTATCGCGGTGGCCTTTCTATACTGTCATGGATCAATGAGCAGCCTAACGAAGTAGGCTTGGCCGCTATAGAAGATTATCTAAAAAAAAGTGAGGAAGATCATTTGCAAGCGGCTTCACTTGATCTTTCTTGTGATGTCTCTTCTGAGGATAAATACAGGCAAAGAATTGAGCAAGCATGGTCTGAAAGTGTTACCTACTCACTGCATGATGCGCTAACGATGTCTCGATATTTTAAGCGCTGCCATCTCGATTTTGATGAAGAGGTCGTAGCACAAAGTGATTCTCTGCGCTTTCATCCCAACTTAGATTATTTTGAGGAAGGTAAAAAGCTTGGAAAATTTCCCGCTATTGTGTGTGCGATTAGGGATGCGATGGGCAAGCTCATCACACTTCACCGTACATATCTCACAAGAGACGGCAATCTAGCCCACGTAAAAAACCCTCAAAAATTTATGCCTTTACCTGAAGGCTTACATCTGGCTGGAGGGGCCGTTCAACTTGGTAAACCGCTTCAACTCAGGCATTCAAGCAAAGATGGAAAAGAAGAGAGTCAAGCGAATGTGATAGGCATTGCGGAAACGCTAGAAACAGCGTTATCCGTTTTCACTGCAACGCTTATTCCGACCTGGGCCACGATAAATGGAGATCAGATGAAAAAATTTGATGTCCCTAAAGGCATAGATACCGTTGTCATCTGGGCCGATCAATACCGATGGGATGATGGGCAAGTGTTTGCGAATGTTTTAAGCAATAAGCTGCAAAAACAAGGCGTTCAAGTTCATGTTTGCCCACCAGTGAAGTCAATACCTTCTTTAGCCAAACGTATTAACTGGAACGATGTGTTGAAGTGTTACGACAGATTTTCCTTTCCACAATTTGATTATTTAAGCGACTTTATTTTAAGAAATAAAAATTAAATTTAAATTTAAAATTTTTCTGTAATTAAAAGAAAATCCCTGTATGTCATGTAATAGCGTTTACAGGGACGAATAGTGCTTTAACGTAAAAAACCTCAAATTCTAGCTATAAGGCTAGAGTTTGAGGTTTACTTAATCACTAATTTGCAGGCTGACTTCTAGAAGCGTTAAAGGTACGGCCAGAAACCCTCTCATAGGGCATTTTGCGTTTTATACGGCCATTATGCCTATCTTCAATCAAACAGTAACCCGCCTCTTTACTCGCAACTAATTCTCGCTTCACTCTTCCACTTCTAAAACGCTTATCCCCTGCCCCGGGCAACTACGAATTTCCCTGATTTCAGGAATTTTTATGGTTACTACGCTTCGCTGACAAAGTCCACAAATACCGAACTGGCATTATCGATAGCCGCCACTCTGTATCTATTCTTCAAAGAATTCAGTTTTTGTCCTGTCACGCTCACTGCCCTATAGATACCACGCAAATTTTGCTTTGAAAGTACGGCAAAACCGATCAATGGCAAGTTTCTGTCTTGCTTAGCCAAAGGCAGCTTAGGTCAAAAAGCGTAAAAGCATAATTATTTGCATCTTTATTGGCGTTTTGCTTTCCTTCTAGCGCTTTTTTCGCCTCATGTGCACAAAGCATAGCCACATCATCCTCTGTAAAAACAGCATCGTCATTAAGCGCACGCTGCACCTCTTGGGCAATATTGGCGAGTGCTTCTCGTAATTGATTAGTCAGCGGTAGAAATTCCCCTCGGCTAATCATATTGTGAGCTTGAGCCTGTTCGTTTTTTAACTCTTCAAGCCGATCAACGCATGCCTGGCTACCGATGTAGTCCATACTGGCTACCTATTGTCACGTAAAGAAATTTTAATGTCCCGTTACTAGATAAAAATAGCAGGGAACACTAAGCCTGCTCGTTAGTCAGAAATTCCCCAACGCTTTGCTAAATTTTTGCTGCGACAAACAGCTCTTGGCAATTTCGAAGCCATCTCCATTTACATCCCGCTTGCGTTAAAAATTTCTTTATTAGTTTACAATACTCTGCCTTAATTCCCTTTTTTGATCTCATGTCCACCCAAGAAGAGAAAAGCGCTTTTGCTCGACGTTTGCAGATTGCTTTAAATCGGCTTGCTGCACCTAATCACAACGTTAAAGTGGTCAAAGGCGCGACAGATTTAGCCAGGCAGTTTAATTTAAGATATTCAGGTGAGATCGGTATATCCACGCAAGCCGCGCATAAATGGCTAACAGGGAAAGTTATACCAACAAATGACAAGATTAAGACACTAGCTGAATGGCTAGGGGTGACTGAGCATTGGCTGCATTATGGAGCGCCACCTAAAAGCATAGCGGCTAAAAGCTGGCAAACAGAAAAAATAAAATATCCGCTTTCATCCCAGACTTTAAAGCTCATCAAAGAAATTGAAGCCTTGTCTGAACATCAGCGCTATTTAGTTGAAAACATGGTGGTGCAACTCTTAGAATCTGTCCATAAATCTTGCGTAAGGTGCAAGGCTTAAAATCAAGCGTGATCCAATCCTTAAACCGATAGCCAGGCCACCCTTTAACAGCCGCTATCGAAGCCCCCACTATGGTGGCCACCACTATCGCCCCCATGATAGGAATAATCACCGCTAGTCCAATAATAGGATGAAGTATCCGCATTATTGGAACTAGAACTTCCACTGCGATAGCCACCAGATGGAGAAGAGTCTATTTTATACAGACAATAACCGAGTACCACTACAAGGTAACCGATAGTTGTATAGCCCGTTGCTTTTCCTAACGCTTCCGACTTTTCTCCAGTCGCCAACTTAGTCACTAGCTGAGCCACGCCAAGTCCTAGAATACTAGCCGCGCCGGCCAGCGTAAAAGTGAGCATCATGCAGCCCTCGCTTACGCACGCCTGGGTAGTAGTAGAACGACGAATAGATGACCCCGTAGCCGTAGCACCATAACTATTAGACCATGGAGCATTGGGATTAGCCCGGGCAGTGACAGGGGATGGAAGGATAGCGTTAGAGGAATTGCTTATCATCAAATTTCTCCTATTTATTTTCCTGAACCCTCTCTTAGATGAGAGCCAAAAAAACTCTGTCTAACTGCTAGCGCAAAGAATGCTTTTGCTGCCAGCCCACTAAGGAAACGCCGCATAAATCGAGGGCAAAAAATTCTGGCACGGGCATTGCGTTAGTAAAGAACGAAACACCACTCCAGAGTTAGGCAGAGGTTCTCTACCAGGAAAGATTATTGATAGCGTTCTAAGACAGACTTTTTGCTTCTTCCATTAACTTGTGGGTAATGTATGCAAGCATGTTCTTGCTATCTTAGCCATCTATTGGGAAATGTCTGCAGGCAAATACCTTAGAGCCTGTCCACCAATCGCCTAAAAGGCCGTGATTCGCGGCTAGGCTTTTTGACTAACATCATTGCTTACTGATGAAGATGAGCTACTGCGCGCACACCAAATACAAAATGACTCTCTCAGTTATATCAATAGATCAATTCTCAATTGTCTAAAAAGAGCTGTTTTACTTCAGCATGAATAGAAAAAAACAATAGAGAAAAATAGAAGGAATTTTGTGTTTAAACGATATTTCTCATTAGCGCTATCAAAATCAGTAAATAACCTTAATCGCATAAAAGCACATTATATTTTCCTGGGGCACCTTATTTTTAAAGAAATTCTTTGAAAAAACAACCATTTTAGCTTGATTGGTTTTCGATAATGAATAAGGTTTTTCCTTAGAGACATTAATTAGCAAAATCCTATACTTCTGGGACGATTCTTAATTTTCTTCCTTCAAAGAAAAAGAGGCTAAGTAATATGCGTCTATCATTGCAACCACTACCATCGATATCTTATTTTTCGGGTTCAGGTCCTTCTCCGGCTAAATATGCAGAAAGCTTGCGGGAAGCGGAACAGGCTAAAGCAGAGAATAATGATTTGCCCTCTTTAGAAACATTGGACAATAACGCTTTAGTCCAGCATGTTTCAGAAGGATGGGAACGCTTTGAGAACGTGCCTGCTAGCCCTAATGAAGGCCCTATTTTACGTTTTGATGAGCTTAATAAAGATGTAAAAGATTTAGGCTCAGGAAAAGAAATAGAGGTGTATCGAGATGGAGATGGCAAGCTTCGAGGGGTGGCTTATCTTGATAAAACAATGATTGGGGCAAAAGATTTTCGTATAGAAGAATATTTTGGCCCGGCGGGAAATATTCAAGAAGCAAGATATGTAGGTGATGATGAAACGGTGGTTGCGGTTACGCGCTTTCCTTCGGAAATTTCATTCAATACCACTAAAGTAAAAAAAGAGCCTTTTAAACCTCTTATAGATAAGCTTGAGAGGGCGAAAAAAACCTGGTTTGCTCTAAATAATCATTGGTTTACGACTCAGGATGAGAAAAAAGTTCAAGCTAATCTTATGGAATTAGTTGATTGGACTTGCTTAATTATCGAGCAAACCGCCCTTGGCACGGAGGAAGCGTTTACAGGAGTGGTAGATAAAGAGGGGAACACACTTACGCCGACTAAAGCTAAAGAGCATTTTGTTGAAAAACTTGAAGCTTTGAAAAAAGATTTAGAGGACAAAACAGAAGAACAGAAGAAGACTACTGGCTCTTCATCTAGCAAATGGAATCATGCGTTAAATTTCATTACTGGCTTGATTAGCATGATTGCTATATGGAGCGTGACGCCGTGGGTAGGTGTGGTGGGTGGTGTAGTGGTCAGAGCAGGCTCACAAAGCACATTAGACAGAAACACAGAAATAGCACAAAATAAAGAATTTTTAAAAGGATGGGCCGAGTTACTGGTCGATGTCCTAGAAGGAGAGGATTTTATGTCAGGGGTTTCAGGTACTCCTACTATTTCATTTACTGATGCGTTTCATCAGCTAAAAAGTCAAAATGAAGAATTACAGAAACAAAATAAAAATCTTCTCGGAGAAGTACAAGGTTTAAAAGAATCAGTAGCTCCTTTGCTTAATGGAGCACGCAGGCATTCCACGGATGCGCTTTCTGTACCAGAAAACCTAGAAGTTAATCAGCTTGTTCGTTCTTCTTCTGCTGGACCAGTAAATTCCTCAGTAAGCCGCGAAGAACTTGAAGAAATAGTACAAGCGACAGTAAGACGTACTACGGAAGAGACTATTGCTAGGCTTTTCGAGCAGGGATTATTAAAATTAGCTTAATAGCCGGTTCCTAATAAATAAGTTATTTGTATCAAAGAAAAAAATAGTGAATGCTCTCCTTTTTAACACTGGGTGCACTGGCTTATGAATATGGCCCTCTGTGATTTTTGCACTGAGGGCCATTTTATTTGATAAGCAGTTTTTTATGCTCAACTTTTTATATTTTCCAGCTTGGAATTAATCTTATGTCCTCTATCCCAGCTACTTCTTCTCCATGGTTAAATTCGGGAACCTCTTCTGGATACCAATCTATTAATCCACATGTGCCAAATCAAAGGATAGATGACTCTGTTGAGGAAAACATCGAAGTTATCATTCCCATCACTATTGATGAACCTGTCCTTCCTTCTTTTAATGGGCAGGGGTCAAAAGTGCGTCAGTGGGAAGTGCAAGATGGGGAAGAATGGAGACCTATCACCCTTGAACAATTCAGAAGCGGAAAGACTGGGCTATTACGAAACCAAGCAACTTCTTTACATATTTTAGCCAATGATTTTAAATGGCAGACTCACTATGAGAAAGCAGGCTCTATAGTGTCTAATTTAGCCGCTTTGTCAGCCTTAGTGACGATGAAAGTGAAAGGGCATATCGATGAGCATCCTGGCTATTTTTGGGGGCTGATTGTCAATATAACCTTTTCTAATCTGCTGCTGTATGGGATGAGTATCACACTGAATGAGCGTGCAAATGTTATAAAACAAAAGGCAGAAGAATTGCTTGAGTTAGCAGAGGAAGAAAATTGGTTTATCCCTGGGCTAATTGCACGGAATCCTCTAAGTATAGTCAAGTTGCGTTTAGAACCAATCCAATCTAGATTACGCAACTTGACGGATGAATTTCAGCAGTCTGGGTCAGCCGGCAAATCGTTGAATATCATCCTCAACTCCATCAATTTAGCCATGCTCACTATAATGGCAAATAAGGGATATCTTGACAAGCATCCTACCTATTTGTGGATTTTATTTACCACTACCTTGCTCTCTTCTATCTTATGGGGAAAGTTAAGCAGTGAATGTAATGAACATGCAGACTCCCTGCAAAAAATAGTTGATAAATTGCCTGTTTTACGAAAAGCTTGACCCCCTATTTGCCTTAGCTAATTTTTTGCTGCGCTAATATCTCTAGTCTTAAGAAAGTCACTCCAAACCTAAAGTAACCGTGCAGTTAATGCAAAAATACAGTAGCTGCACGAATCATTTTTCCTTAAGGCTAAATAACTCCAGATATTGATTTTGTCGCTATCAGGTGCTTCATAACGATTACCCCCTGTGAGGGAGCATCCGGCATAGTTAGCGCAATCAATCGCTTGCTCTCTTAACTCTGTTGAGCCTGCGCCGCTCCTTCATCCCATCCTATCGGGTAGTAGGCACTTCGAATGCCCCAGGCATAGAAAATCAGTGACAAGCTCATGACAACGACGATATCCCAGCCAAAAGGGATGAAGTCTTTACCCCCAAACTGTTTACTCCCACAATAAGATACCAGCGCCATCACAGGCAGATAGGTTATCAGCCAACCCGCGCTCTTAAGTGCCATGCCCCACGGATGATTTGTTCGATTGTCTTTACATTGGTAATAAAAATAGAATGGCAGTGCAATCACGATCAACAGAATAATTTCTCCCGTTAATGGCCAATGCGCGCCGTACAGAATCAACGAGGCAAAAATAAATGCGACGGGTGCAATCACCTGCATGCCTGGAATACGCAGCGGCCACTTAAGCGCAGGCGATGCACGCCGCAGTGCCATTAAGCTAATCGGGCCGGTGAGATAAGAAATCACGGTCATTACTGAGATCACTGCTGCTAACGCACTCCACCCACGAAAAAAGAACATAAAGAGAAAAGCCACGCCAAGATTGAGCCACATGGCAGGACGTGGTACGCCATAGAGCGGATGAACTCTCCCGAAAATTCTTGGCAACGTATGATTGCGCTCTAGTGCGTAAATCATGCGCGAGGTGGTGGCCATATAGATGATGCCGGTGCCGCTTGGACTGGCAAACGCATCTAGATATAACAACATCGCTAGCCAATTTAAATTGAAGGCAATCGCAAGTTGAGCAAAAGGCGAACTGAACTCAAGTCTATTCCATCCTTCTGCCACATCGGCTGGCGCTACTGCGCTAATGAAAGCTAACTGCAAGAGCAGGTACATTACCAGCGCAATCAAAATTGAACTAATCACGGCAAAGGGCACATTCCAAGCCGGATTTTTTGCTTCACCCGCCAGATTAATTGGGCTTTGGAAACCGTTGAAGCTCATCACAACACCGCTCGTTGCCACCGCCGTTAGAATCGCTGACCAGCCGTAAGGGGCGAAATTATGCGCACGATATAAATCCAGATGGCTTGTATGGAAGCTACTGACTATCAGCGCAATAGCAGTAATGATGGGGACGACAAACTTGAAAAGTGTAATCGCAAAATTGGCTCGCAGCAGTGCTTTTGCCCCCCAGTAATTTAAAAGAAAGTAGACAATAATCAGCAAGCCTGAGAATACTAAGCCGCTAGGCTGCAACGAACCATCCGCATAGAGATTCTGCGCCCATTGCCAGCGCCACGAACTCATATATTGAATGGAAGCCTCTGCCTCAATCGGAATGACTGAAACGATAGCTATCCAATTTGCCCACGCGCTAATAAATCCGGTTAATGGGCCATGCGAATAATAGGCGTAACGCACCATGCCACCTGATTGCGGAAACATGGCCCCGAGTTCTGCATAAGTGAGCGCAATCATCAGAATCACGACAGCACCAATTATCCATGCCAAAATCGATGCTGGCCCAGCGATTTTCGCCGCTCTCCACGCGCCAAACAGCCATCCTGAGCCAAGAATAGAACCTAATCCTGTCATCACTAACGAAGTCAGGCCAATATGTCTTTTCATCACCTTATCCATTAGCAGTTCTCCATGGAAATACCCACTGTTTTAATAACTGGGCGGTGAGATTACCCACAGAAAAAAAAGCAGAAACAAAAGAGACAGCACAACACGCAGAAACATAAAAATCGAACCCTTCAACGAGATGCCAAGCTGGCTCAGCAAGAATGGCAAAGAGCTGCCGTGGCTTTGCGATTATCATCATGGTGAAAATTTGAGTAGGAGAAGACCGCGCCAGGCTGATGCACCAGCCTGGCGGGGGAAAGATAGGCACCTCATCGGTTGATCAAGCCGTGAGACATCTCTTTCGCATCGCTCATGAGCGATGCTATGCGGCGTGGTGCCGCTTAAGCCTGCGTTAAGCCACCCATCTCAGCTTAGGTTCTTCTTGCTCATTCCCTGAGTGAGGCTGTCCTTCTCCGGTCTTATTTTTTTCTAGCATTTCAACTTTATTAGTTAGCTCGTTGATTTTTTCAAGCTGAGCCATCACCATTGCTCGTAAATCCGCAATAGTTTGACTCTGCTCATTACTTCTATCTGCTATTTTTTGTGTTGCGTAAGTTACATTCTTAACTTGATCAATAACTCTTTCCATGATGTCTTCTTCCTGCTGAATTTGAGTGAGTAAGGCTTCGATATCTCCTTGCATGCTTTTCAGGGGAGCACGATAGGTATCCCATTTCTCTTTCTCAATATGAGAAGAGTGCTCCTGTTTCATATACCAAAGCCGGAAACCGCACAAAACAACGGCGGCTACCAAGCCAATGACGGCAGAGGTAATGACGGGCAGCACCGTAAACGCTGCAGCTGTAGCCAAACAACCTCCTACCACGCTCCATAAGGCGGTGCTTACGCCTAAACGAAACTCGGCTTCTTTTACATCAGGGACTTGGGATTGACGAAAGTTAGTGCTTAAAGTGGTTAGGTCTGAGATCAAGGTATTGAGCGTTATTGCTGCTGAACGTATACCTTTTAAGCTTTTTTGATCTTGCGCTTCAGTAAAGGCCGTTTTGATCTCTCCAAGCCGTGTCTTGAACTCTCCACCAGGCTCTTCGAGTCGGTCTATATCTTCCTCTTTAAGTAAAGAGAACGATAAGCGCCAGATAAAACGCTCAATGGGGCCGAACTGATTTTTTACCTCTCCAACTTTTTGCGTAATACCCTCTGGAATAGATATCGCCTCCACGGAAAACGGAGGTACGGTCACTTTCTCCCAAGGTGTAAGCATCTCCGTTTTTTCCAAGCGAGAAGCATTCGCCTTCTCTAAGGCTAGGCTTAATTTTGTTGGTGTAATGGGATCTCTAACTATGAGCTGTATGGGTATTTTTCGTTTAGGCTGAGTTAGAGCGACCTCTTTTAAAAGGACGGGTTCTTTCTCGTCCTGAATCGGAGATGTTCCCCATTTTTCTGTGAACGCTTGGGAAGGTTTTGAGGCTTGCGTAAGGTCATCCTGATTAGACGGAAAAAGATCAATATGAACGTATTCCGCTAATTCCTCTGAGCTAGTGTTTTTATCAGCTAGCGGTGCCTTTTCGTTTAGGCGATAAGGGGCCGCTGCTGATGCAGCTAAGGTTTGCATGGCAGCCTCCTTTAGCGTTGAAGTTGAGCGTGCGAAAGACGCGACGAACGATGGCTAAAAAAAAGCTGTGGTATGAGAGAAGACTCTGTTGGGAGGCAATCAGTGAGTCTGGAAGGCTTAGAAGAATGGAAAGTAGAAAGAATCTTTCGGGGCTTTGGCAGGGATAAATTTAACAGCGCCCTAGGAGTATGGAGTGCAGTCGAGAGCATAGCTATGGTTCTATCATTAAGGTTTTTAAACCCACCCTCCTTCTTCCAAGAAAAAGGGTGGCCTTGCAGAGCTTGGAAGCCACGCCAGCCGATAGAACTAAAACCGGCGTAGACAGCCCGCAAGGCCATTAGAAAAATGTACCAAGCATGCCATTAACGTCTCGTTCTATCTCTGCTGCTAGCGAGTTCCAACTCGCACAGCCGGATGCCCCGACTGCCTTTCTAATATAAACAAAATTTCTCAATATGTCTAATACAGTTAATCACCGAGTCTATAGATAATTTTATTTATATAGGAGTAAAATCAAGTTTTTAGCTCGAATAAAAGTGGTAATAGGGTTTGGAAGCCCATTGCACATATTTAGATAGAACAAAAATGCTTACGCATTCCTGGTCTCTAAGGGGCAACCCTTGCAGATTGGTGCCTGCACGAGCCTTTGTTCTATCAGGTGAGTGTAGCTTCCAACCATATCTGCTTGTGGGAGCCCCACCCTTTTTAAAATCTCCATTTTTTAAGCATTAACTGACTTTAAAATGAAAAACCCGCAGTTCCCACGGAATGCGGCTTTTGGGTTTCCTACAAAGTCGACGCAGATTGACTGACTTCTAAGCAAAATAAAGGCGGCGATCAATGCTCTGAGATTAAAGCGTAACTTCTTCCGTAGATAATTCGGTGGCTTTTTGAACTACCTCTAAATCAAGGCCCAAAGCCAGCATATTTTTAGCAATGTCAATCAGCGATATGGATACGGCCATTGAACAAGTAGTTCAGACGTAGGCTTAATCTTTCGGCCATCGCTGCGCACCGTGCAAGAGGCGCATAAGTTCAATGCGCTTAGGTCTCTGTTTAATACGATAGACCATGATAAATGGTGTACGGCTAATAACTAACTCATAAGTTCCCTGTGTTCGCCCTGGTCGTCCTATTTCCGGGTGCTCAATTAACTGGTTTACTTGGTGTTCGATTCGGTCGCCTTGCTCAATGGCTGCTTTAGGACTGTCTTGGGCGATATAGTCGAGTTGTGCATCACGATTCGCAATTGCTTTGGGCAGCCATACTAACTTCAAGCCACATCCCCTTCAATGCGTTTGACCAATTCAGCTCGTTTTTTGGCCCAGCTGTCCTCTACGTCTTCATGCGCAACCCATTTAGTATTTGGATCGTCGGCTTCTCTTATTGCTTCTTCTACCTGCGCTCGGAACCATTTATCATGCTCCGCTGCTTCATGCGTTCTTTTTAGCGCTTCTGTGCGGTCGGGCCTCGTTCGGACAGTGCTCTTCTGTTTTTGATTCCAGCCTGCGACATCGAATACGCCAACGACAAGCCCAAGTGTATGGAGCAGATTGAGTGCTTGAACAGGATTGCTAAAACCTCGCGGTTCATGGCTACGCGCCTTAGCTAGCATGGCAGCTCTGCCATTTATTGTATCTACCTGAACAAAAAAAGCCGCACCCAAGGCTTTCAGGGTAACGCTGACGATACCGCCGGCATCGTTAGTAGCCCGCAATTGTTTTAGCGTAAGAGTGTGCATACAAGCCTTTTATAGATTCATGTTAATTATAAATATAGTACACAAACAATAATTAACGTGCAATTTTAGCTATAAAAGCCTACGCTCAAATCCTAAATACATGTGAATTTGTCACAAATTCAAAGAACCTCTACCTTTCCGCTTACCTCATTTGTGCATATATCATCGTTGAGAGCCCAATATCATGGGCTTTCCTTCCATGATCAAGCCTAGCCCATAAACAACTCTACTACCTGCTACTTAGGCTACTGCCTTCTCAATAGGCTTATGAACTCGGATACTTTTTTAGCCGCGCCTGTCATGAGTTTTATTGTTACATCTAAGCTCCGGGCATACCCCTAATGCCATATACCCCATCCCCATGTTTTTTTTAATTTCTTACGCTTTTGGGTTCCCCACCGATACCTTATTGCCATGTTGGTTTTATAAAACTCCTCTTTAATTCCCCATTTTGGGCAAATAGAACGACACGGTAGCGTGATATGAGGAATTAAGATATCTAATGCTTCTTGCAATCGACTCTAGGAAATTTGATAAAAATATTACCTTTATCAATTCATATAATAAAAATGGAGACTTTAATTGGCTAAGGTCAAAGCCATCTCATTTTTACAACCATTTCTTAAATGGCCTGGTGGGAAAAGATGGTTTATAACTAGATATGCAGACATTCTGCCAAAGAAATTTAATAGATATATAGAGCCATTTCTAGGCAGCGGTGCCGTTCTATTTTATTTGAATCCCCAGAGCGCTATTGTTGGTGATATTAATCTTGAATTAATAAACTCCTATCACATGATTAAAAATCACTGGGAAAAAGTCGAAACAGGGTTAATAGAAATCCAGGAAAGACATATTAAAAATCGAGATTATTATTACGAACAACGAGCAGAAGAACCCATTGATTCTATAGAGCGTGTGCTGAGAACCATTTATTTAAACAGAACTTGCTTTAATGGCATCTATCGGGTGAATAAGAAGGGGAAATTTAATGTTCCTAAAGGCTCAAGCACAACTATTGTACGTAGCACGGATAATTTTCAACAACGAGCGGATTCTTTACAAAGAGTAGATTTGCGAGTTTCTGATTTTCAACCGCTAGTAGAGCAAGCAAGTGAAGGAGATTTTATTTTCGCCGATCCCCCCTACACAATTAATCACAATAAAGGCGGCTTTACCCAATATAACAAGCGCCGGTTTTCATGGGAGGACCAAGAACGCCTTGCTTGCTCTTTATGCGAAGCGAAAGCACGAGGCGCAAAAATTCTGGTAACGAATGCCAATCATCAATGCGTGCATGATCTATATTCAGATTTTGGATTCGCCTTAAGAAAAGTTTCGCGCTACTCAGGGATTTCAGCTAGTCCAGCGGGCCGTAAACCATATGAAGAGCTGATTATTTCGGCAAATATAAAAATAGAAAGCAATGGCTAGCTCAGCATATTCAAACGCACAGTGCGTACTTCCAAGTTGAATGAATCATTTAAAATAAACGCTCTTTTGTAAAGGAGTAATTGTTGAGGTGAGTCATAAGAAGTAAATTATGATTTAACCCTCTTTTTTCACTTTTATATCCTCAGTTTTTTTCAATTATTGATAAACATTATTAGAGAAATTAAGGTGCACTATGCAACCATCTATACCCAACCAACAGCAGAAGCAAAATGAAGATTCGCTAGACTCAGGCATATCCCTATCGTTTAGCACATACCTTTTATTTTTCGCATTAATGGCCGTATTTGTATTTCATGGTTTTTTGCTTATCGAGATTGCACCTAATTTTCTAAAAACAGCAAATAAGACACCTTTTTTCCAATGGGGATGGATGAGCTGGTTACTTTTTTCCTTGGTTACAACGTTTATCCTCTCTGCTTGTCGTCTGGAAAAATGGGAAAAGAAAAGTTCTTTCCCATTTTCAGTGGTAATTTCCCCCACAGGACTTTTACCATTTACGCTATGCGCAATCATATTTTTCTGGACAAATCTCGATATTATTGAGGTATTAAGCCTTATTTCCCCTGATCAATTAGGACAAGAAGGCAGCATGCTGCGCTTCTCCACATTCCTAATTGCAGTTCTCATGGCTTTTCCAAATTTATGCACTTTGATTGAGCTTAGCTCTGTTCTATCAGGACGGTTGCGGGATACAACTAAATCAAAAAATAAAGCGGGATAAAAATTAATATTAGTAACTAGGATTAGCTATAAAGAAGGTATAAGGCTAGCTGTTTATTCCCCTGAGCTTCGCCTCCCGCCTCTTGCTCAAATTTGAAGTCGTAGAGATTTAGATTCTGCTTTTTCTGGAGCTTACCTCTTCAAAATCGTAGCCATAGCGGGGATTCCAACAGCCTCCCCTATGAGAGGCATTAATTCACTACATTTAAGAACAAATAAGACTTACTTTACAATAGCCTGTGAGGCACTATTACGCATCCTTCTTATTTTTTCATTGATAAACCATGAGTGCTATTTTCCGGCCCCACGATAGGCTATTTAAGACACAAATGGCCGATGTCGAGGTAGCGAAAGATTTTTTAGAAGCGCATCTACCAAAGGCACTGACGATGCGGTGTGATTGGGCGACTTTGACGTTAGAAAGTGGCTCTTTCATTTCACCGACGCTACGTGAACATATGTCGGATATGCTTTACTCAGTAAAAGCTGGGAAAAGTGATATTGGCGTCTATATTCTGATAGAACATCAAAGCTCGGGCGATGAGTTGATGCCTTTCCGCATGCTGGAATATCGGTTAGCTGCGATGCGCAGCTACTTAGATCAGAACCCAGGTAAGAAAAAATTGCCGGTGGTCGTGCCTTTGCTTTTCTACAACGGTTCAGATTCTCCCTATCGTTATTCACTGGATTTAATGGAGTGTTTTGAAGATACTGAACTAGCGCGTCAATTCTTCCCTGGTCCGATATCGTTAGTTGATCTGAGCGTGATTCCGGACGAAAAGCTGCTCGAACATCGGCGCGCAGCGGCTTTTGAAATGGTGATGAAGCACGCGAACGCTAGAGATATATATGTGCTGTTGAAACAGGTATTACCGCCTCTTTCTGCTTACCCGTTGCCTATTGACAAGGCATTAAGCATATTGCAGTATCTAATTCAAGAAGGCGAATGTGAGGACAATGAAAAGTTTTTTTCGTATGTCATTGAGCATGCGCCAGAATATAGAGAGGGACTTATGACGCTTGCTCAACAACTTGAACAAAGAGGCGAACAAAGAGGTCGTCTAGACACTGTGCGATTCTCAGTTTTAAACATGCTGGAAGAAGGTCTAACGCCAACGCAGATCATTAAATATACTGGTTTTGATAAAAACGAAGTGCTTAAAATTATCGAAAATAACGATACAGATATTAAGATGTAGTAAAGGTACTTTGCCCAGCTAGCAAACACTTCCCCCTTCAGCTTTATAAGCTCAAGGGGGTTTTGTTTTTTATTACGCGGCTATATAGAAACTCCAAAAAATGCGTGCAGCGATAGCATGAAAAACCACGTTCTCAACATATTTTTACTTGGCATGCTGCTTTTAGGCTATGCCATAGTAACTAATACCGCCTTTGGATGGGTGCTAATGGCTGTGCCTGCAGTGGTGTGGGGGAAACGCCCTTTAAAGCGGATTCATCAAAATATATGGATGACTGTTTTATTCTGGGCAGCTATTGCTTGGCTGAAATGGCAAATGGCGGTGGCACTTTTTGCATTATTTCTTGTGGCTAAAGGGATATCTAACACAATCTCGCTGTTTAAGAGATTACCCACAGAGCCTTCTGAAAACGACGCTTGTATTGACAATAAATATATTATTCATACACGACGTAATAACTGGAGGAAGCGTTGGAGTAGACGCCGCTGGTATAAAAATTGGGTTAATTTCTAAATGTGGATTTTAAGCCTATTTAAAATGCCGATTAGCGATGTTATATCCACGTACTGCTGTTAAATAACTACCCGCTCTATCCCCAGCCCTCGTCGAATTCTGCAGTACATTCACCAACTTGTCGGTGAATTCCTCATTCGCTTTGCTCAATACAGGCTTACCTCTAGCATCTAATTGAACAGCGCCATCAGCCTTTCTTTCTGCATATTCCATTTTAAGATTTTGCACAGCTTGCGTCCTCCTGCCTGAGTCAGTATCAAAAGATTCGGCATAGACAGCTGCTTGGGTATCCGTTAACCCATAACGATTTTTTGCTACAGCATGCAAAGTTTCTTTAAACTGCGTACCGTACTGCTGCATAAAAGCCTGTGCTTTATCCGCTCCAGCCTCAGTGGCAGAGGCAAACGCAGCCGCATAAAAGGCCCCTCGCTGTTCCAACGTCATTTCTTTGGCTGCCGCTGATAAATCAGAACCTCCAGCCAACCACTTTTTAGTTTGATCATAGCCTGTCACCGCTGCTCCGATAACGTTGCGGCCTAGCTTGGCGCTGCCTGTCGCTAGCGAACCTGCCCACCCCGCTGCTTCTTGCACGGCTTGATCGCCTTGTTGCGTGGCGGCGATAAACTGCTCTCTTTGTGCAGGGGTGATATGATGTAATTCCTCCATGCTACGCGCAAAGGTGCGAGCACTTTCAGCCCCTCCTGCAATTAAAGCCCCTCCCGCTTGCTCTGCCCGACGTTTTAACCAACCTGTCGAGTTATCCCAGGCTCCCCAACCTGATGCACTCCAAGACATAGGAGGTAACGCATGAAGTAAATTATTTCGTGCTTTTGCTTCTTCAGGGGCAGACATTTGCCGTTCACTGGCTTGTGCTTTAGTTTGTAAATCTGCCAACTGGCTCTGATGTTCTTTTTGTACCATTGAACTACTAGCGGGCAACTGATCAATTTCTGCACTAGGGTTAGTTTCTACGGTAGCAGCAACAGTAGAACGTAAACCAGAGGGAACAGCTGGCCCATTTCCCAACGCGCTTTCAATCCCTGATCGTTGCATATCCGCCTTCGGCTTTTGAAGATGCTGATTAGCTGCAGGATGACTATCAAAGCTAGTATTCCGCCCTCCAGCCAGATTGATGGCTTGCAATGCAGTTTGAAAGCCTGATAATTCCTCACCTGGCGCATAATTACTTGTATTCGTTAAAGCTGTAAGACGCGCTGCTGCCTGTCCCACTCTCGGATTCATGCCATAGGCGTGATAACGCTTTTCTAATTCAGCCGCTTCTTGCCGCACTCCGTGATTGGCATGGCGGATGAAATAGTCATTTAAAGACGCATTTACTTTAGGCGTGTTTGCCACCGCTGCCCCCAAAGTTTTAAAGTCAGTATTTGTCATCGCCCCCATTTGGTTCTGGAGTTGACTCATTTGAGTAAAGGTATCGGCTGAAGATACGACTTCGGATGCGGTTTTGGATAGATTACGAGATAGTGTATCTCCCCAAGTCCGGCTAAAACGTTCCCCATGTTGTCGTTTAAAACCCTCTGCCAGTTGATTCGTGAATCCTTGCGAATCTGATTGCTCAAGGCGTATGCCCTTCATAAACTGCGAGACGTCAGTAGCACTCCATTGGGATTGATCATTGGCATTAGATTGCGATGCACCAACTAACCGAGCATCTAAATTGATACCAGCATCTGCACTAGCTTGTGCGTTAGGTGTGGCCGAACCACCACTCGCTTTTTCTGTCAAAGCATTAAGCTTAGTACCAACTAATGGCATGACAGCCTCAACCCCCGCACTTGCATTTATTGCTCCAGAAAGCTGCGCAGTAATCGCCCCTTTCACCGCATCAGCATGAGAGTCATCAACTTGGAACTTATCCATGAAGCCTTTCGCTTGCTGGCTGACGAATTGACTCTGTGCCGTATGTTGCGAAGTAAAACTGCGCCCGATATCTGATAAGCGCGCATAGGCTTTCTCTTGACTGGCACCTTCGACTAATCCCCGACTTAATACGTTTTGAAAGGCTTCAGATTTTTGATGCTGAAGCGTACTGGCAGAACTCATCCCTGACGCTAAGGACGATCCTAAAGACAACGTACTAATCATGCCCTCCGCCCCAGTAGCAATCGCACCACTAAACGGACTATGGCTAAAGGCGGGTTGACTCATCATGACTGGCCCTTGTCGTAACAGATCAGGAGATTGCACTTTTTGATCGATGTGCTCCGCTCCAGTCACTTTTCCAGCAAGACCAGTCATCGCATAACTGGAACCTGTCACGACAAAAAATGAAATAACAGGGGTAGCCGCTGCCAACATACCGCCTGTCGCAATCCAGTTCTGCATAATCTCGCTAGACGAAGCCAACGCATACATTGAATTCAATCCTGATGCGCTATAGCTCGCCATTTCGTTTGATGCTGCGGTATGAACATACAAGTTGATAATGGATAGCACGGGCATCCAAAGCTGAATCCACAAAAGAATTTGCACATATTTACCCGCCAATTGCGCGCCGAAACTCCCCAAAACGATCATAAAAGCGAGAATCGGTGTAATCGCATACACAAACCCCTCAAAGAAAGTCAGCATCGGACGCACTGAGGTCATAAACATTGACTGTTCAGACGCCCACCGTGTATTACGCTGCTGAATCGCCTGATTAACCATTAAAGCTGAGCTAAAGTCCTGAAAATCCTGATACCGCCCCGCCGCTGCCTCTGCATAAAGGGGTTCGAGAATCGCGGTTTTTAGATATTCGGTTGCGCTAGTCGTGGTAGCTCCCATCGCTTGCAGCGCATCGCCGACCTCACTCAGCACATTTTTGTCAGCAGATAGATTAGCGCCCAAAACATGACGCAACGCCTCAATAACCGGCTGACTATTCAGATGACTCATCGCTGCATTGAGCGCAGTAAAGCCTTCTGTGCAAGTCGTATCTTCGCCTTGGGGATTTGATGAAGAGAGATAAAGTCTCGTGCCGTACAACTGAGAGTTGAACTTAAGCGCCGTGTCTATTGGACTGTTCATCAAACTGTCTAATGACATTTGGCTAAGATCAATTTTGGTGAGCGTGCATTCACGGATATAGTTCTCCCATGAATGACGAACATCGACATAGCCGCCGCCATTGGCTTGATTTAATGCAGCAAAAATAGCGGAGTCATAGCTACGACGGCGTACATCGTTGAGCAATTTCAGCGTTTCTGCAAAGTGCCGTTGGGTCACGCTCGGAACGATAATTCCATACCCTGTTTCAAATAACTTAGCCGCGTTATAGCCTATATTTGAGATAACGCCTCCTGCAAAGCCTATCCCTATCGGCGCTCGACTCACTACCCGCACATCGCCTGTATAAGCATCCTCAATCGTGATCGTGGTGGTTGGGCCAAATAAAATGGCATAGAGCAGCCATCCCGTAAACACTTGCTGAAACGGCACACCTCTGGCCCCGCCTTGGAATATTGACTGAAACGCGATAAAAAACGCACTAAGCAGTAGCCCAATACTGACCATCTGCTTAAAGTCGCCTGTCCCCGTAATCATGGAAACAGCAATCAACACTTGCTCTAGAAAGGCCGCGTCCCCGATGGAATATAAGGTGAAAGTAGACACGCTTTATTCCTTGGTTTTCGGCGCTTTAGAAAGCGTGGTAAGCAGGTATTTTTGCTTGCGGATATTTTCAAGCAGATTATTGTATTTCGAGATCTGCGTCGCTAAATCGCCGTACTGTGCCAACAGCAGCGCATATTCCTTGCGTATTTGATTTTGAGATTGAGCTAGTAGTTCTAATGCAGTTTTCTGGTAGGGACTATCGCTATTGGCTAAAGCAATACGCGTTGCACGTAGCAACTCTTCAGCAAAGCTATACACCATATGAAGAGCCAATGCGCCAGAAGATTCCGCCGCGAAAATATTAGCAGCGTCTTTAGAGAGTACGGACAGATTACGCACAATCGTTCCGATACCTTCGGGCAGATTAGCGGCAAAAGCTTTTTCTTGATCGGTTAGCGTGCCAATATTCGTCGCATATTTGAAGATAACGCCAGGCGTTGCGCTGGTGCCTAATAGCACATCGCTAATTTGCGATCTGATTCCTTTAAGTTCGACCAAGCGCATCCCGCTCTCGGTTCCTGCTAGCAGGCAATTTTTCCGATCATTCGCGCAGGAATACACTCGAAGCGAACCACCCTCAATTAAATCAGCTAAAGAAATTTTGTTGCCAGGTAATGTGATCAATGGTGTCGTTTTCGCATTAGCTTGTGCAGGGTCATCCACTAAATCTCCAATGATGACCGTTCCTGTCAGTGACATGATCGCTTCAAGAAGCGCGTCATCCCCTCCTTGAAACCACATCTGAGCCTGATTTTTCTTGAGTTGCTTCCAAACAATATTACCAATGAGTTTTTGATAATCATCGGGTTTTTGCTCTCTCATTTTCTCCGGCGGGCTTTGGCCGTTGGTTTCTTGCCGAGAAGAAAAAAAATCTTCAAAGAGTCCACCCACCGTCCCCTTTAATGACGCATCGGTTTTAAATTTAAGATCAAAGCCAGAGGTCATATCGTTCACTACCCCTTGCGCGAGTTGGCAAGAGTTGCCGAGATGTTGGTTCAAGGCTTGTACTTTCTTTTGAAAATTTTCAATCCACTTCGCGCCATCAGGAAAAACATTATCGAGCGCTAGCTGAAACGCATATCCTTTGGCATTAGCGGCAATTGAGCGCAAGAGCTGTACGAGTTGATCGGTATTGATAAAAGATAAAGAGCCACCAAAGAGATCTACCCCGCCGCAACCGGCTTTCCAAGAAGGTGGAATGAGGCTGACCAAGTTTTCATCAAAAATTCGTGTTTTAGTCGTGAAACGACCACCGGCCATCACTCCTCGCCGCTGACTTTCATAAACGCCTGGTGGCGTGGTGTGACGCATTTCATCAAATAATTTGTCCATCTGCGCTTGCAAGCCATCGGCGTTCGCACTCCCAACGACACCACAAAGCATGGCTATTGCGCAGACAGTTTTCCTACGTTTTCGCCACGTTGAAATAAATGTCACGTCATGGCTCCTTGCTCATCTTTTTAAGAAAATCAACCAGCTTGGCTGGCGGGATAAAACTCTCCTTGCTCGCCGGTTGAATGGGTTCTATTTGCTCCGCTGTATGGGCGGAAGAAGACAAGTAATTGGCGGCGTTATCGTTCACATTCATCACAGGGCGAGCACGATTAAACGATTTTTCAGAGAGCCAATTTTTTCGCTTGGCGGCCACCAAGATTCGATGATTAATTTCCGGCAAAGACATCACGCCTTGCCCAATAGCAGCAAATTCTCCGTCCTCAGAAGCAAGAAACAACGCGGGGACAGTTTGGATGCCTAGCTTTTGGGCGTGGCCTTCATCGACTTTGAAGTTAGGAAAAAGATGGCTAGGTAGCGGCTGCCCATCCAGTGACACAGGAATCACGGTGAACCCTTCGTTTTGCTCTAGCACCTTGATTAAAGGGGCTTGCAGTTCACAGTACGGACAATCGGAGCGAAAGAAAAAGAAAATTCCGAATCGCTTGGTTAATGATTTAACCAATTTGATTTTGTCCATTCCCGCTTGCTTATCGACTTGCTGGGAGGCAAAAGTCGCAGAAGGACGACGACTTAATTCATCTAATGAAGGGTCGCCTAGCGTGACTAATTCCACGCCATCCGCAAATTGTTCTGAGCGATCTACAGCAAACCGTTGTAAATAAAGAAAAGCTTGAATATTGTCTGGCGATGGATTATCCCAAGCGACATCTTTGTATTTCTGTAAATTCTGCCGAAACCAAGCGGCGGAAAAAGGCAAAGGATGTCTCGCCAGTGGATTTTCTTTAGGTGGGCTGGGTGGGAGAGAGGTAGAAGCGGTTTTTTTAGACTCAATCGCCTTTTTTTCTTCAGCCGGTATAGGTTCATACCAAAACCAGCCTTGGGCTTTTTTCGTATAGAAACCACGAATCTCTTCGGCCTGAATATTCCTTAAGGCACCGAGCATAGACACCGCCACTAGCACCCAATAGGACAGTTTTTTTAGCATCATGAGGTTTTGCGCGCTGATTATTCGATATGGTACTCAGCATCGGCAAAACTCAATCCGGAAGAAATGCCCAAAAAGGGGAAATAGAATCAATTCATCTTCTGTAGATTGCATGTCAAGGCAAAGTTCAGGTGTCGTACCGCCAGCAAAGTTCAAATGCCGTGATTTCTAGACAAGGGCACTCTCAACGTCCGAAGCATAATAAACGCCAAAACAAAGCTTTTACCTTGCATACTTTACTTGGATATAAACTTGTCCGCTTTGAGAATTAATTGAGAGTTGATTTGCGTCCAGTTTTTTGCTCTCGCTGATAAAAGCTGCAAGATGGTTAAACTCAAGCCGAATACCGTAGGAGATAGAACCGTCTTTGATACCTTGCCGAATAGCATAACGACCGAGCAAGTTACCGGAGCAATATTGAAACTTGCACTGCACGAAAATTACCCATCGCTACGCTGGATAGCGATCTGTTGTTAGCCTCACAAAAGGCAGGGGCTAGGCAGTTTTTAGTGTAGAAAGGAGATCAATAATTAACCTGACTTTGACTGTGCAATATTGCACAATCATCAAACATCTTTTACACTTTTTGATCCTATTTATAGGTACTCATTTGATCGTTGCTCACGCTTCGATCCCGCTCTGTGTTACGCAGAGTATTTATTATCTTCTCGGCATAGAAAGCCTTTTTTCTTTGCTCCGTTATTTCAGGCTTATCCTCTGCCTAAAATAATAATCTCCCGCCTTGAGCTTCACTCAACGGCCTTTATCTTTCTTTTAAGCAAATTAAAGCCTGTTAGGCTTTAAGCGCGATTCATTTTCTTAGCTATCCCCAAATGCCACCGGCTTTAAAAAATATCGCTTAATCGCAAAATTTAACTATACGCCTTACCTTTCGGAGGTTTCAATCATTCATCGGTATACATTGACTTAGGCGTAGCCATGCCTATGCCATCAATAAAAAACAGATTGGCAATACAGGTAAAAATTATTTTTTTATCGGAGACAAATATGCTGAACCGTTTACCACGGGGGGTATTGTTTGCTTTTTTCTTTGGTTGGACGTCAACCGCTATCGCCTTTGATCTGCAAGGGACGCTTTTTGAGCAAGCAGCCAACCGTTATGGCATCGATGCCAAGCTGCTGTACGCGGTCGCGTTGGCCGAATCTGCCCTGAGTAGAGGTAATCAACAGGTCAGCCCATGGCTTTGGACGCTGCGTGGTCTCCATGCGCCTTTTTATGCCAAAACCCAACAAGAAGCAGAAAGCACGCTGGCTGCTTTCCAAAAGCAGTTTGGACAGAACATTGATATTGGCGTGATGCAAATCAGCCTGCGGTGGCACGGAAAAACATTCAATCATCCTGCCGCTCTTCTGGATCCACACACCAACATCATGCTAGGGGCCAACATTCTTCATCAAGCCCTCCAATCTGCACCGCATGATCTGGAATTGGGCGTGGGCCGCTATCACCACTGGAGTAACCCGGTTAGAGCACGCGCTTACGGTCGACGTGTTTTAACTTTCTATCGCAACTTAAATGATCTTTAGGAGGAAGAACTATGCTGAATATAGACCCAGTAGGTGAATTAGATTTCCAAGCGATTCATCTCGACCAAGAAGAAGCCGATCAAAATATCTATGAGTTTGACTTGAGTATGTGGTTATCCCTTAAACAGCTTGCTCAAGTGAATCCCAGAGAAGCCGAACATCGGTTTGGACTCAGTACCAAAGCGATTGCGTACATCAATCAGGCGGAGGAAGAAACTTTAAAGTTATTTGCCTCCGGCGTTGTTACTTCATTCAAATTGAAAGCTGATGAGGGAGAAATTCTGCAATGGCTCGCGCAATCCGCTGATCAAATTTTCGATTTAAATCAAGAGGGATGCTATTTCAATATCACGTATTGGTCGCTTTTACAGCGTGCAACTCATCGTGAACTAGCCGTGGCAAGCAGTACTTTTGGCGTCTCACAGCAGCTTGCGCTTGCGGTAGCACGAGCAACGGATAATCAACTGCGACATCTCGCCCATCAAGAAATTCGCTTTTCACCGCGCTTTCATGAGTCGGTCATTCAGGAGTTGATAGAAGACGATGATGTGATCTATACCGTACTCAAAAAAATACAGCAATCTTTAGATAACGCTAAAAAAAACTAAACAGTCTCGCTCGGCAAATAGGACATAACCCAATGTACAAGATCGGCGGAATCTACCAGCCAGAGCATGATGATTTCAGTACGAATGGCGCATCCTCTATCAGATGGGTGCTCATTCAACGCCCTAATCCCACGAACAAATGGATCGTGGCGCGATATATGGTGCTATCGGGCTTTGCTTCTCATATTGTGATGAGTGAAACAGGGTTAAACCACAAAAAAATATCCCGGCTTTATCAAGAATTGGAATACGAAGGACATGAGCTTAAACAAAAATATCAGCCCATCAGAAAAGGGAATCTATTAATCAATAACCATATGGCGAGAATACAAGCCTCTATTTTGGTGCAACTTTATTTTTGTCTTAATAATGAGGTCAGTATAGAGGATGCCATTAATATTCAAGCGTTATATCAAGCATATCGCATGTACCGTGCTATCCGAAAAGAAGTCATCGTTGGAAAAAAAGTGAATTGGCGGAAATTCAATATTACGGATGCGTGGTGCCTTTTGAAGGAAATGCAAGAAGGCGAAGCCATGATGAGAAAATATAAGGTTTGCAAATGCCATGTTTATACCTCTATTCACCAACAGACTTATATCGATTGTGCATTTTGTAGAAGACTAAAAAAGAGTGATTTAAAGTAAAAAAATAACCTTAATCATAGATCAGCTCGCTATATGTGGAGTGCATCCCTTCGCACTCCACATATAGAAAAAAGGCAAGCATTCGTTATGTGGAGCGCATTCTTTACACTCCACATAGATAGATATGTGGAAATTAAGCGATATAAGCATAAATAAAAATGAAAAAAAATGGGACGAACCAAAATTTAAAATAAAGAGGTAGCGATGACAGACAAATCTTTTGACTGGTCATTTTTATTTCAAACAGATAACCAAGCATTACGTGCCGATATCACCAACGAAGATTATGAGCGGGACGCGACTGAATTTATTCAATTTGTCTCTGGTCTAATTGGCCGAGAACTCATGCGTATTGGAGTCGATGCACAGAGTCAGGCGGATGTATATTGGGAACAAAATCGGGCCATGCGTGAAACGGGAGAAAAAAAAGAACAAGGGCGATATGGAACTAGAGTTAGGCTGAAAAATTCCGTCCTGACATTGGAGTGGTTTCACAACCCATACCGCACAAGCAAAAGCGGTAAAAAAAAACCACCGCTTTCCCAATATATCCGTAAAGGGCGCGCAAGCTACCGTTACCCTAAAGGGGCATTTGCAGACGCGAAAAATACCTGGGAAGAAGATCTAATTGAGCAAATCGAAGATCGCTATGCCATTCAACGCATTCAAGCAAGCATGCTTTCAGAGATGCGTAATCTATTGAGAAAATATAAAACGATAATTACTAAAAGCTACGGTACAACAATAGAAAAATAAAAGAACAAATACCATTCATTAACGCACCGTGCTTTTAGCACAGCAGTCTTCATATTTTTTCCCGAACCTCAGATACATAGAACAGGCATATTTCTTTTTAAAAAAGCGGTAAGCGTTGCCTGCTTCTCATTTCGATATTATCAGCAGAATTAGAGTTTCTTATTTTCCTATCAAGCATTTATTGAAATGCAAACTCGATCATTTCCCCAATTTGGGGAAATGATCGACCTTGAGTTATTAGATCAGCAGTTAGACTGCACATAACAGGAATTTAAAGTTGCATGACCGCTTTGAGTCTGTTCACTATCTTTCAATAGTAGATTGTTTTTGGATCCGTGCCTCAACATCGCAGCCATGAGAGTGTTTTTTAGAGATCGTAGACAGGCTCATAGAAATTAAATAGAGGACTAAATATGCGCTTATACCTCAACGGCTTCCCATTCTTGAGCGGAAAAACATACCCCAATACCGCAGGGGGTGAGATATGAACTCACTTAAACGATGTTTCAATACCGAAGATGCACTCCTCTATCTGGGAGGAATAAAGCGCCGCTCCTTTGAAACTCATATCCGCCCCTTACTCGAAGGGAAAGGGACAAAAGTAGGTACGAGCGTAATATATGAACGCTCAGATCTGGACCAAGCCTGGAATACATATAAAATTCAAGCTGGTAGGGAACGGCCCACTCAAGAAGGAGGTTATGAAAAATGGGGCGTACCAAAACATCCGGCATTTATGCCACAGGTAACACCTACGAAATTGACAAAACATATGCAGGAGAACGCATTCGACAGTGCGGTTTCGAAAGTTTTGAAGAAGCGGAAAATTGGTTGATTCAAAAACTTGAGAAATCAAGGGCTATTCGGCTATATGGCGTGCCAGTAAAACGTACATTTGCACAAGCATCTGCTCGGTATGTTAAACAGAGTGCAGACGAAGTGAAAGCTTCACTAGAGTCAGATATTTATCTTCTTAAAGTGGTCATGCCTTATATAGGACATCTGACCCTTGAAGAGATTCATAATGATAGTGAAGAGTTGAAAGCTTTCATTAAAGATCGTCGAGATGCCGGTTGTAAAAACAAAACGATTAATCTCTCGCTAGGTGCCGTGCGGCGTATCTTGAATCTAGCGGCACGCTCATGGCGACACAAGAACAATCAACCGTGGCTGATACAAGAACCGCCATTAATTAGCATGCTTGATTTGTCTGATCAGCGGCCACCTCGTCCGATTACCTGGGATGAGCAACGTCGATTATTGCCTAACTTAGCAGGTCATTTAGCGGCAATGGCGCTATTCGTTCTGCATACAGGAATTCGCGATGATGTAGTTTGTAATTTGCAATGGGAATGGGAAGTACCTATTCCGCAGCTAGGTGTATCAGCCTTTCTGGTTCCAAAAGAGCATGTAAAAGGCATAAAGAGTAACAAAGTAGATCGCGTCATCATGTGTAACGCCGTTGCGCAATCTGTGATTGAGGAACAGCGTGGGCAGCATTGCACACATGTTTTTACCTATCGCGGTCATCATATCCGCGGTGGGATGAATAATACTGGATGGCAAAATGGGCGAGAACTCGCTGGTTTAGGCGATTTACATGTGCATGATTTGCGTCATACCGTGGGCATGCGCTTAAGAGAAGCTGGAGTAGCTGAAGAAACCATTGCTGACATTCTCTGGCACCGTAGAAAAAGTATGACAGCACATTACAGTATGGCCCAACTTGTCGAACTTCATCAAGCAGTAGTGAAGATCGAAAATGAAACCCATCGTTGGAACATTTCTTTAATGAGTTTGATACGGGACCGAGATACTTTGAAGGCACAAGTTACCGGAAATCTACCGGACAAAAAAATAGCTACTCAGACGGTCTATGCCTAAGTAGCTGATTTTTAAAGGAAATATTGGCGCGGCTGGCAGGATTCGAACCCACGACCCCCTGGTTCGTAGCCAGGTACTCTATCCAACTGAGCTACAGCCGCCTTTTGAAAGAGCCGAATTATAGCAGCATCTTTTGAAAGTGCATAATTAGAAATAAGTTAATTCGTATTTTTTTGTTTGACCACTGGCATATTGGCTTTCTGCCACATCTCTAATCCACCTTCTAGTGTAAAAACTTCAGCATAGCCTGCCTGCTTCAGAATAGCTTGCGCTTTGCTTGCATGTTTACCGCGCTGGCAAATTAACAAGATAGGTGTGCGTTTATTTTTGTTAATTTGATCAGGTTTCGCTTGCATCGCTTCCAGGCTGATATTTTTTGCTTGCGGTAAATGGCCTTGCTTGTATTCGTCTGCCGAACGTAGATCAATCACAACAGCGTGACGACGATTAATTAACTGTGTGGCATCTGCCACCGATAAGCTATGACTGCGCCGAGTCAGCGCAGGCCAAGCAAGCAATAAGCCAGAGGTACAAGCGGTAACAAGCAATAGAAGATTTGTATAGTCAGCAAAAAATTTCATCAATTCTCTATCGGTAAATAAAAGTGTATGTATAAAACAGCATAGCGCTCGAAGCTGTGAAGAAGGCGATTCACAGCTGTTTTAGATGCCTACAACCTTACTCTAAGCAGGCTTGCGGGCAACTCATCTAACAATTAGGGTTAACTATAGATTGCAAACGAGCTGTAAAAAAATAGCGTAGTCATTATAAAATAACACTTAGTTTTTTATCTGCTGTCTTTTTGATATTTATCTGATCCCTCACGCAATGTATAAACTCGTTCTTCTACGCCACGGCGAATCTACTTGGAATAAAGAAAATCGCTTTACCGGCTGGGTTGATGTTGATCTCACTGAACAAGGTAATCAAGAGGCTCGCCAAGCGGGGCGTCTACTAAAAAAAGCTGGTTATACATTCGACATTGCCTACACCTCTGTCCTAAAACGTGCGATTCGTACGCTATGGACTGTACAAGATGAAATGGATTTGATGTACATACCCGTGATTCATTCTTGGCGTTTAAATGAACGTCACTATGGCGCGTTAGCTGGCTTAAACAAAGCAGAGACGGCGCAAAAATATGGTGATGACCAAGTTCTTATTTGGCGCCGCAGTTACGATGTACAACCTCCTGCTTTGGCTGAAGCTGACCCACGCGCACCTTACCAAGATCCACGTTATGCAAAAGTGCCACGCGAGCAGTTACCTCTGACCGAATGCTTAAAAGACACAAGTGCACGGGTATTGCCACTGTGGAATGACTCAATCGCACCGGCTATAAAAGCCGGCAAGCGCATTATCATCACCGCACATGGCAACTCGCTACGAGCACTCATCAAATACCTCGATGAAATTTCTGATCATGAAATTATCGGGCTGAATATCCCCAACGGTATTCCTATTATTTATGAGCTAGATGAGAACTTAAAACCGATCAAGCGTGATTATCTGAGCAGTCAGAAGAAAAGAAACTTCGACAGCATGACTTAACATCTATCCCACGTTTTTCTAGAACTCGTTTCATAAATGTCTAAAAGGTCGTCAGCGGGGGGAGGCCGGAGCGGAGGAACCGGAGTGTACTCGTCGTACATGAGGATTCCGAGCACCGCCCGACCCCCGATCACGGCCTTTTAGGCATTTATGGAATGAGTTCTAAGAAGGTGCCTTTCTGCTTTCAATACGCAACGGGTTACGTTGTGGTTCCTCCCTCACCCCAACCAACGAATATTGATGAGAAATCGCAGGTTGGGGTAACGCATAAACCCCTCTATACCTATCAATCTCCTTTAATTTAATCTTTGCGCAAACTTTGAACAGGCGCTTAAGAAACGTCGCGTAAATTGAGGTTAAGTGATGGAAAACCTGCCGCTTACCTCTACGACTCATCTTCATTTCTTCAAAACCTCCTAGGAGCAACGTTAAGGCTGCCAAATACGGTTGGGCTCTTACATAAAACAGTTATACTTCACACCTGTTTACTTATCTGTAGCGCCCTTTTTTGAGATGCTAACTTCTAGATTTATGAGCAAAATTTTTAAAAACTTCGGTCTTATCGTCGCTGGTTTATTAGTCGGTGCATTAGCTACTGTGCAATTTTCTGCCTCTGCAGAAAGCACTGCGACTGCCACCGCACCCTTACCGCTTGATCAGTTAAGGTTATTGGCCGAAGTATTTGACCAAGTTGAGCATAACTATGTCGAGCGCGTGGATGATAAAAAGCTGCTCACTGCCGCTATCAAAGGCATGGTTTCGAGTCTTGATCCGCACTCTTCCTACCTCGACAAAAATGATTATCGAGAGTTGCAAGAGCAAACCCGCGGTCGCTTTGCTGGGCTTGGCATCGAAATCTCACCTCAAGAAGACGGTCTAATCAAAATCATCTCTCCTATTGAAGGTACGCCGGCTTTTCGTGCTGGACTGCGCTCAGGCGATCTGATTATGCGTATTAATGGTAAGCCTGTACGCAGTATGACGGTGGATAAAGCCGTCAAAATGATGCGCGGTAAGCCCAAAACAAAGGTTACGTTGACCATCCACCGCAAAACCGAAAACCGTACTTTTTCCATTGAAGTAGTGCGCGCTGAAATACGTGTAAAAAGTGTGAAAGCCAAGCTAATCGAACCAGGCTACGCTTGGATCCGGATAACGAGCTTTCAAGAAAATACCATTGTAGAACTGGCAACAAAACTTAAAGAGCTTGCCCAACAGCCTTTAAAAGGCCTTGTGCTTGATTTGCGTAACAATGGTGGTGGACTTTTACAAAGCGCTGTTGGCGTCTCCGGTGCTTTCCTAGGGTCGAATGCCGTAGTGGTATCGACCAATGGGCAAGAAGCGGATGCACAGCAAACCTACCGTAATAGTTATGAACATTATCGGTTGCCATCATTCAACGGCGACCCGCTTAGAACACTACCGTCTATTTATAAACAAATACCCATGGTAGTGCTCACTAATGCTTACTCAGCTTCAGCTTCTGAAATTGTGGCTGGCGCTTTGCAAGACCATCATCGCGCTATCATTATGGGCAAAACGACTTTTGGTAAAGGTTCAGTGCAGACCGTGCGTCCATTAACAGCAGATACGGCGCTACGTTTAACCACAGCTTACTATTACACGCCAACGGGCCGTTCGATTCAAAACCAAGGCATTCGTCCCGATAAGCCAGTTGACCAAAATGTCAATGGTGATCCAGAAGATGCATTAGTCAGCCGCGAAATCGACTATTCAAACCATCTGGCCAATACTCAAAACCCCGATGAAAAGGAAGAAGAAGAGAAGCGCGAAGCGGAGCAGCTTGAGCAATTGCGTCAATTTGAAGAGCAGAACGCTAAAAAAACGCCAGAGCAACGCGAGAAAGAGCGTAGCCGGCCACCAATAGAATTTGGCAATAACGACGACTTTATGCTGAAACAAGCGTTGCGCCAGCTAAAGGGTGAACCAGTGCAATTATCAAAGTCACCTTTTGAGCGACGCTTGGCTAAGAAAAAGCCACGCCCTGCTGCAGCGCCTGCTTCGTCTACACAAAGCGAGATCAAGAAAGCGCCGGCCCCTGCTTCAGGAAACTAATTAAACATTTCGGCAAGCATTCGCAGCTGGGAATTAGACAAACAGCACATAAAAGCAAGCCGCAATCTTGGAGTTACTCAGATTGCGGCGTTTTATTTTTATACGAAGACTGCGAACCCCAACATGGCACCGATAACCTTTCAAGAAACAAAATATAAAGCGTTGATTATTAGAGTTTTTTTAGCTCATCCTTGAGATATAGATACAAGTTGGAATCCCAGTTTCTCTGCGCGTTGAGAGAGGCTATGCAAGACGCGTTGCTGATAGCGCTGTTCATAATAATCTTGGCCCTGATCCATATATTCAGTCCCGTTGGTCAGCATAGCGTAAATAAGGCGAGCAAGCTTATGGGCTGTCGCTGTGATAGCTTGTGGTCGATCTAGGCGGCCACACATACGGCGATAATAAGCGCCTAACGCTGACTGACTTCGTCGTCAGGTAGACGCAGCCATTTTCAGTGCTTGAGCGGCACGATTGGTTGTGCGCTTGCAAACACCTGAGAGCATTTTGCCTCCAGAAATTTTTGTGCCCGGACACAAACCCAGCCACGAAGTGAAATGTTTAGCGCTTTTAAAACATGATAAATCAGGACCGATCTCCGAGATGACCTTTAGTGCCGTCGTTGTATCAATCCCATCAATGCGCGTCAGGTCAACGCCACACATTAGCTCCATCACGCTCTCCCCCGAGGATGGCTCGAATGATTTTCTGACCTGTCTCCCCAGCAATATCCGAAATTACATTCGCCAACTGTATGTTCATTTGTGCCAAGGCTTTCTGCATGTGCTGAATATGCCGACTTTGATAGCGCAACAACATATCTCTTTGCCTCGATACCGATCTGAGCGCACATACTTCATCTTTGGGCCGAAATGCCCCAGATAGTAAACCGTAGCTCATCAGCTGTTGTATCCACTGACAGTCAAGCACATCGCTCTTACGTCCTGCTACATTTTTGACATGTCTTGCATTCACCAGATAAACCTTGAAACCTCTTGACTCCAACAACTCAAACATGGGAATCCAATAAACTCCCGTCGATTCCATCGCCACCCACTCAATATCACAGGCTTTTAGCCAATCCGCTAACTGCTCAAGATCCGCTGTAAAGCTCTTAAATCCTCGTACCGGGTTTTCATCTCTATCTGAGGGAACCGTACATAGTGGCTTGACGAGCCAACATCTATCCCTGCTGCATTCGGATAAGCAATTTCTATTATTTCTCTCTTGCGTACTGGCATGATTTACTCCATGATAATTCACGAAATGCCGCACAAATTCGGGTACGTTGTCGTTACTCACTCTTTCAAACGGGATATCTGATGACTCAGATTCACCAATCTTGCCAACGTGACCCAGGACCACGCTTGTATTCGGGCAACTTCGCACCATTGGTTGATCGGTCTTCTTCTGTGCGGCATTTCACTTTACTCCTTTGGCGGCTTTTCTTCTGTTTCTTCTACCGCCTTTCGGCCGACAGGCCGATTACTACGCTTGGATCTTGTTAAAAAAGCGACTTAGAGGCTTGTATAAGCTCATGTTGGGGTTCCTTCGTCACCCCAACCTACGACTTTTCGGCAAATTTTGTAGGTTGGGGTGAGGTACGATCCCCAACGTGACGGCTAATAACCTCACAAAACACTCTTCTTTGAGATTATGAACAGGCTCTAAGGAAGCACATCGACCATTTCTTATGCGCGGCAAAATCACAAAATGAAGCTAGCTAAAGGCTCGCTAGATGTCTAAGCGCCGCCTGAATTTCTTCAGATCCATAAGCGGTGAGTATCGTGCGTACTGCTTTTTTCAACGTTGCCAGCGGCACTTGCAAAATTTCTTGTTTAACCAGCATCAGTTGGCTGGGCTGCATCGAAAATTCAGTTAGACCCATTGCTAATAAAAGACGCGTTAGCATCGGATCCCCTGCCATTTCACCGCATACCGCAACCGGCACGCCAGAGCGTCTTGCTTGACGTAACGTGTAGTAGATCAAACGTAATACAGCTGGGTGTAGCGGCTCGTATAGGTGAGCTACTGCGCTATCAGTACGATCGATAGCTAATGCGTATTGAATCAAGTCATTAGTACCAATCGAGAGGAAATTAAATTTCTTCAAAAATAATGGCAAAGCCAATACAGCTGCGGGTACCTCAATCATCGCGCCCAGCTGAATTTGTGGATCGTAACGTACGCCTGCTTCATCGCATTGCTGTTTGGCTTGATCGACAAAATGCAGCGCTTGCACAATTTCTTGCTCGCAGCTAAGCATCGGGAACAGAATTTTGATCGGGCCAAACGCAGAAGCACGTAAGATTGCACGCAGATGAGTCAGGAACATTTGCGGCTCGGACAAGCTCCAACGAATAGCACGCAAACCCAAAGCGGGGTTGGCAGCGATGCCAAAGCTTTCTGCATCATCAGCATCGCGCGAATCAATCAATTTATCGGCACCGATATCAAACGTTCGAATCGTGACGGGTCGTCCTTTCATTGTTTTCACGACATGTCGATACGCTTCAAATTGCTCTTCTTCGGTGGGCAATGCAGCTCGACGATTCATGAAGAAAAATTCAGTACGAAATAAACCAATACCAGAAGCACCCGCCTTAAACGCTGACGCTGCATCCTCAGGCAGTTCAATATTTGCGTAGAGATGGATAGGGGTGCCATCCAGCGTTTGCGACGGCGACGATTTGAGCTGGCGCAAGCGGCGTAACTCAGCCGCCCTTTCCTTTTGCTGTTTTAGATATTCCTCAAGTATTCTCGGTGCTGGCTCAACAATGACGATACCTTGATCACCATCGATAATAATCAAATCATTGTGGCGAATCAGTGTACCTGCCTGGTGAACTCCTACTGCTGCTGGAATACCAAGGCTACGTGCAGCAATAGCTGTATGTGAGGTGCGTCCACCAAACTCAGTCACAAACCCACTAAAGGTTTTGGTTTTTAAATGCAGCATGTCAGCTGGGGCAATATCGTGCGCCACAATAATCAATTCTTGTTGTGGCTTTTTATGCGCGACATTTGTAAGTTCCGCTGCCGCTGAAGGTGAGCCCGCTAAGACTTTTAGCATCCTCTCGACTACATTCGCTACATCAGCTTTGCGCTCGCGAAAATACTCATCTTCCATTTCATCGAAATGACTGAGTAACTGCTTAAGCTGTTCGGTTAACGCCCATTCAGCGTTATAGCGACGGGTGCGGATAAGTTCTGCTGTGGCATCGGTGAGCGTGGTGTCGTGCAAGATCAGCGCATGGACATTTAGAAATGCCTCCATTTCGCTTGGCATATCTGCCGGTAATTCATTGCGTAGCATATCTAATTCTTGCTGCACGGCTCTATGCGCCGAAAAAAAACGAGCAATCTCTGTCTCAATTCTCTCTGCTTCAATCAGGTAACGCTCGACATTTAGCGTTGCTGCTGCCATCAAATAAGCGCGACCAATCGCTATGCCTTTAGATACAGAAATTCCATGCAGCGTGAACGACACGCCTGCCTCCGTTAATTTAATGTTTTAGATACGCTTAAAAGCGTTCTACAAATTGTCTAAAAGGTTGTCAGTCGGGAGAGACTCTCAGTGAATCACCTGGCCGCGATTTTCATGACCTAGTCGTACCTGAAGATTGCAGCCCGTCCAGGGTTTAATAAAGGTACGCATCATGAACTTTTAGGTAATGTGCAGCCAGATTCTTAACAGTATCTATCAATCCAGGCGTAGCGAGAGGCAATCTCACTCCCCTTCGCCAAATTTATCCGCGATAAGATCAAGTACCGCCTGCAGCGCCTGGGCTTCATCTGCTCCATCTGTTTCCAGGAGCACGGTGCTTCCCATCCCAGCGGCTAGCATCATCACACCCATAATACTTTTGGCATTAATGCGGCGGCCATTGCGCGTCATCCATACTTCGCATTCATAGCGGGCAGCAAGTTGAGTAAGCTTTGCACAGGCGCGGGCATGTAGCCCAAGTTTATTTACAATGACTGTTTCTTGCTGCAGCATGATTTTTTGATAGACAGGAGACAGATAGAGGAAGAGAGGGTTCAGTCAGTACGGCGCTTGGATCAATTAATTGGATGCCTTGCACGCCGCCTGCTAACACCTTATCCACTAACTCATCCAGCGGCGTTGAGCGATAGCAAATAGTCCGTAGCAGCATAGGTAGATTAACGCCTGCTAATACTTTGACGTTTGGCAGCACGACAGGCTGAACAGCGACCTCTCTTGAAATAGCAAGCTGAGCAGCAACATTTGAAGGCGTACCGCCGAATACATCGGTTAGCACTACCGCTCCATTCTCTTCCATCAAATTCAAAAGTTGGATACGCCCCTCTTGCGCAAGCTCGGCCGTTTCTTTGTCAGGAACAATATCAAATGCCGCTACTCGCTCAGGTAGTACACCATAAATATGCGCAGCGCACTCTTTAAGTGCGCTCGCTAAAGGTGCATGGGCAACAATTAATATCCCTGCCATTGCAATACAGTGTAAAAACTTAAACTAAACATGGAAGCCTAAAAGAAAAAATTCTGAAAACCTGTTTAAGGCTTTCCTCATGATTTTGCGCCGGCGCAGACAGTACAGATTAGAACTCGTTTCATCAATGTCTAAAAGGTCGTCAGGGAGGAAGCCGGAGCGGAGGAACCGGAGTGTACTCGACGTACATGAGGATTCCGAACACCACCCGCCCCCCGATCACGGCCTTTTAGGCATTGATGGAATGAGTTCTAGTAAAGCAGAGAGGCGTAGTGAGAACCTAAACAGGTTCTCATTACGCACCAGCAAGTGCTAATTTTTTCATCTTCGTTTTGATACGCGATTGTTTAAGTGGTGATAAATATTCTACAAATACTTTACCACGCAAATGATCCATTTCATGTTGTAGGCAAACGGCTAACAAACCGTCAGCTTCTAATTCAAACGCTTCGCCTTTTTCATTTAACGCTCTCACCTTAATCTGTTTGGGTCGAATAACGTCGTCATAAATTCCTGGCACCGACAAGCAGCCTTCTTGATAAGAGCTTTCCTCTGCACTTGACCAAATAATTTCAGCATTAATGAAGACTTGCAGCTGATCGCGCGTTTCTGAAACATCGATCACGATAACCTGCTCATGCACATCAACCTGAGTTGCAGCAAGGCCAATACCCGGTGCGTCATACATTGTCTGTGCCATATCCTGCACTAATTGTTTGATGCGTTCATCGACTACCGCAACAAGCCGTGCCTTTTTATGCAATCGAGGATCGGGGTAAGTAAGGATGTCTAATACAGCCATAGATTCAAATTCCACTACAAGAAAGCGAATTAGCCAAACGGCTGACTCGCCATAAGATCACTAATAAAACAAAATTTAAGGTCAATTCGCCTGAATTGCAACCAGAAAATTCCGTAGAGCCTGTTTACCAATTGTCTAAAAAGACATCAATCGGGAGGAAGAACCCGAGTTGCGAAACCTTACTTCACCCGAGATGTACGTGCGTGTAGCAAGGGACACAATATCGCTATGAGCCTATGGAGTATGCAAAGATTCCTAACACCCTCGTCTAATTCGTAGGCTATAAATAATAATGCAAACCATTCCATTAACTGCTGATGAAATAGCCGCCTGGCTCCGTCTTATCGAAATACCCGGCATAGGCCCAGTTACTGCGCGTCGCTTACTGACAGCATTTGGGCTACCAGAAGAGGTTTTTAAACAATCAAGCACATCGCTTGCCCAAGTAGTCGGGACGGAAGTAGCCAATCTTCTTAAACGTTCTCCTTCCAAAGCACTAGAAGAGAAAGCGGCACGCACAGCTGAATGGGCATTGGCTTCAGATCAACACTTCGTGACGCTGAGTGATCCTAGCTATCCCAAAGTACTACTGCACCTCGCCGACCCACCGTTATTTCTTTACGTAAAAGGTCAACTGGCCTTATTACACGCGCCTGCTATCAGCATCGTTGGCAGTCGCAGCGCTACCCCTAACGGTTTAGCTAATGCCGAACAATTTGCACAAGCATTTTCCGAGCACGGCTTTACGATTATCTCAGGATTAGCACTCGGGGTTGATGGAGCAGCGCACCGCGGCGCTTTACAAGGCCCAAGTGGAACAGTAGCGGTAATGGGTACAGGCATCGATCTGGTTTATCCAACCCGACATTATCAGTTGGCACAGCAAATTAGCATGCACGGGGCGCTGGTTTCTGAATGGCCGCTTGGTTCGCCGGCGCGAGCATCGCACTTCCCTCAACGCAACAGAATTATCGCGGCGCTCGCGCAGGCCATTTTAGTGATTGAGGCCGCGGCACAGTCAGGCTCACTCATTACCGCCCGCCTAGCTGCTGAAATAGGACGCGAGATAGGGGCAGTGCCCGGTTCAATTCACTCTCCGTTAACAAAAGGATGCCATCAGCTTATTAAGGAAGGGGCAAAACTAATCGAATCTGCACAAGATCTTCTGGATGAGATAAATATTAAACAATTGTCATTATTAAAAAGAGCTTCTCGCAGCATCAAAACAAGCTCGCATTTAGCAAAATTTTCAAACGAAGCTAAGGATGTGGATGGCTTTGAGCCAAATAATGACTCACTGCTTCTACCGATTAACGAACCGAAAGCAAAACTGCCGCAGAAAGAACAAATCCAAGATAAACCCTCGATATCATCAATAAGCAGCAGGCCTCATGCAAAACACATTGATACTTCTAAGAGCACTGTTAACCTCTCACTGACGCCTTGCGAAACAAAGGTTGTAGCAAGCACCCGAGAATCGAAGTTATCAATCAATTTACCTATTCCCCTAACTGAGCTCGATGCAAACTCTCGTCACGTGCTTAAGGCACTAGGCTATGATATGGCTACGCTTGAGTTGCTCGCTGTACGCACTGGCTTAACTAGCGCTGACTTGCAGGCCACTTTGCTCAGTCTTGAGTTAGGGGGTTGGATAACTGCTTTGCCTGGAGGAAAAGTTATCAGACAACAAAAAGCTGATATTGGGTAAAAATGAGCGCTATACCCTCCGCCCATCAATTTGTAAATTAATATGCCTGCCTTAACGCTTGAAGATGACGAACTAATTATCGCGACCCAGCTTGCTAAAGCACAGACAATTTCTATCATCTGCCTGTGTGCTCAATGGTGTAACGCCTGTCGAGAATATAAGCTAGTGTTTGACGAGCTAGCGCAGCGCTATACTGAATTTTGTTTTATCTGGGTTGACATCGAAACGCATGCAGATAGGCTGAGTGAGGCTGATATTGAGGTTGAAGACTTCCCTACGATACTGATCGAAGATGCAGCAGGGACCCGTTTTTTTGGCACCGTGCTGCCCCACCCGCAGATTATTCAACGGTTGCTAGCACATTTATCTACTCTGCCGTTACTCACGAACGCACCAAAATTACGCCATTTCCTAACCTGAGCATTATTTCGCGTCTTTCTGATCAAGCCAGCGCCGCACTATCCCTTCCAGAAAAGCTTGCCCTAAAATCCCAAACGCTGAGCCAATGCCAATCAGCGCAACCCCTGGGAGATCCGGCCACATCGCTAATGCCGCTGCCGCCGCAACACTTAGACCAGCGCCAATAATGACACGCCCAATCATCAAACGTAGCGTAATTTTCCCGCCCCCAGCCAGCATCTTACCTACTGCAATCACAGCACCCACTGCAGCCAGCATTAGTAAGATTTGTTCACGAGAATCCGTGCTTATCTCTGGCAAAGGTTTGATATGTGCCGGAGCAATCCAATTCGCAATGGAACACATCGGCAGAATGGCAAGAGAAAAGAAACTCATACCAACACAAAAATAGAGAATGATTCGCACACAATTGGAACGGTTAAATGACTTCATTTTTCCTGAAGATAACAATTATTCTTTAAAACTTACTGCATCAATAGCTAAGGGCGTACCGAATAAATCGGAGAAACGGATGCCGTGGTTACACAGCACTGCAATACCTACCCTAAGCCTGCAGTTGATTATTCTTCCGTTCCTACTTTACTCAGCCCTTCCTTACGGGAGAGCCGCATAAAGAGTGTACCTAGACAAATTTCGTAATTCTTGAGTATTTCCTCGTATTGAAAAAAATATAAGTTGTAGTACCTTAAGAAAAAGGCTTTATTGCACTGAGGTGAAGCATAGTGTCGCGGCCAGCGCGAAATATTGTGCTGCGCTTTAGATTTAAGTTAAGCATCTACGCAAGCAGTTTTAGCGTAAATTCCAGATAATAAAATACCTCAGCTAAGAAAAAAGGCGCCCTGCTCGCCACTTAAAAAAACAGCCTACTATTTAGCGTAGATAGATAAAAGCAGCAGCCGAGCCATCATCAACACCTCAGAATTGATATCTTTTTTAGCTTAATCCTCGTCTTGTTAACTTAATAGTTAGCCTGTTGGCTAATAACTCATGCTTCAATGGAATAAAATTTTCAAAAATACGTTTATAAGGATAAAGCTACGGCTCCACCCTGCGCGCTGAACTAGCTTACCGATTCATTTTGGAGACTCATAGATGGCCTTAACTTCCTCCACCATGCTCGCTTTAGGTAGCGTAGCGGCAGACTTTGATTTGTTCGATACCATTAGCGCCCAGCGTTTGTCTCTGGACGCGCTTAAATCTCCGCTGGCTACAGTCATCATGTTTATTTGCAATCACTGTCCGTATGTTAAGTATGTACAACCGGAGTTAGTACGCTTAGCTCATGATTATCAACCGAAAGGCATCTCCTTTATTGCAATTAGCTCAAACGATGCTGATGCTTATCCAGAAGACGCCCCCGCTAAAATGACCGAAGTTGCACGTGAATGGGCTTATCCTTTTCCTTATTTGTATGATGAAACTCAAGATGTAGCACGTGCTTACCAAGCAGCTTGCACACCGGACTTTTATATTTTTGATAAAGATTTGCGCTGCGTTTATCGAGGGCAATTGGATGAAGCGAGGCCGGGTCAGTCACGCGCTCCAAACGGGCAAGATGTGCGAAACGCTTTAGATAATCTTCTACAAGGTAAGCCCATCAATCCAGAGCAAAAGCCAAGCATAGGTTGTAATATCAAATGGAAATAGTGAGACCTTAGCGCACTGCGCAATATTTAGAACCTGTTCGTGGCCTCAAAGATTAAAGATTTTCTAGGTTATCGGTGGCTATGTTGGGGTTCGTTTCTTATCCCAACATGTATCCCACGTGCCCCTCATATTTTAGGAAGACCGGAAACAAGTTCTTAGCACTTACCTAAACCATTAGGCTTCGTGATAATCCCGCTTGATCAACAACACAATTTATGAGTACTTCTTTGACTTCCTCTTCAACTCCACTATCCACGCCAGAAGTGCGTAAGAAACGCCCAATTCAGCTTCTTCCTGATCAGCTAATTAGCCAAATTGCTGCCGGTGAGGTGATTGAGCGCCCCGCCTCCGTGGTAAAAGAGCTCATCGAGAATGCACTAGATGCAGGCGCTACCTCGCTACGCATCACGCTTAATCAAGGCGGTGTAAAAGCTATCATGGTTGCTGATGATGGACATGGCATTCCTGCTGAAGAGCTGCCACTCGCGTTAACGCGCCATGCGACGAGTAAGATCCGCTCACTCGATGAGCTAGAGTCTGTTGCAACACTCGGCTTTCGCGGTGAGGCACTTGCTTCAATTACGTCAGTTGCGCAATTGTTGATCACCAGCCGCACGGCTCAAGCTCCCCATGCGACTCGCTTAGATGCGCAAACCGGCTCGCTTGCGCCCGCTGCAGGTGGAGTTGGCACAGTCATCGAAGTGCGTGAGTTGTACTTTAATACGCCCGCGCGCCGCAAGTTTTTAAAAAGTGAACAGACTGAGTTGGGACATTGCCGAGAAATTATTCGCCGTATGGCGTTGGCTCGACCCGAAATCACTTTTTCTGTGCTGCACAACGGGCGGGTTATTGAACACTGGCAAGCAGAAGGTTTAACGGAGCGTATTAAAAAGATATTAGGCGAGGACTTTGCGAACGCGCATCTAAACGTTGATGAGAAAACCGAGATAATCAGCCTGCGCGGCTGCATTAGCGCACCCAGCGTGAATAGAGCGCGGGGCGATCAGCAATACTGCTTCGTCAATGGTCGTTTTGTACGTGACAAATTGCTCACCCATGCGATACGCGCGGCGTACAAAGATGTACTGCATGGTGAGCGTTATCCAGCTTATGTATTATTTCTAGAAATTCCACCGCAAGCCGTTGATGTGAATGTGCATCCATCAAAAATTGAAGTGCGTTTTCGAGATTCACGTGCGGTTCATCAGTTCGTGGTACACGCAGTGCAAAAAGCGCTTGCAGGGCGACCAGGTACAACCGAACAAGCCGAAGGCAGCCATGCTGCTCACCTTGAACCCACGCCAGCGACTACTGTTCCTGGTTCCGCTCGTGCTACCTACGCTAACCCAACTTGGCCGCAACAAGCTCGGATGCGACAAGGCGTCCTCACTGCGGCCCAGCCGTTAGCTTTATACGATGTGTTATTTGGCCGTCGCCAATTGGAAAATGAGGCTAATGCTTCTCATCGCTCTGAAAGCAACCATAGCCAAGCTAACACTAAGGAAAAGCGCGATGCCGTTGAGATTGCAGCAGATTTTTCCGCGACTCCTTCTCCCCAAGCCAGTAATCTAAGCCAGAGGGAAACTCCCCCCTCCTCTGATGACTCTCATCCGCTGGGCTTTGCAATTGGTCAGTTACATGGAATTTATGTGTTAGCGCAAAATAAGCAGGGACTGGTACTCGTCGATATGCACGCGGCACATGAGCGCATTCTTTATGAGAAATTTAAGCTCGCACTGGCTGAGCAAACGGTAGCCGTGCAGCCTCTTCTTATTCCTATCTCAATGCCAGCGGAGCCTATTGAGATTGCAACTGCTGAAGAAAACAACACGACGTTGACGACGTTAGGTTTTGATATCGCTGTGCTATCGCCCACTTCGCTCGTAATTCGCGCTGTGCCCGCACTGTTAAAGGAAGCCGATGTAACCTCGCTGGTACGCGCCGTTTTACATGATTTGCAAGCATATGGCGGCTCACGCGTGTTGCTTGAGCACCAACACGAACTACTCAGCACGCTCGCTTGCCACAACGCAGTACGCGCAAATCGCATACTCACGCTGAACGAACTCAACGCATTATTACGGCAAATGGAAAACACACCGCGCGCTAATCAATGTAATCACGGACGGCCTACCTGGTATCAATTATCGCTCGCTGATCTCGACCGACTTTTTATGCGCGGGCAGTAATTAAGATGCAAATACAGCCCTTTCCTATTGTTTGCCTACTTGGCCCTACAGGCTCTGGTAAAACAGCAGCCGCGCTCGCATTAAGTCGCTTAGCGAAAATTGAAATTATCAGTATGGATTCCGCGCTGGTTTATCGCGATATGGATATCGGTACCGCAAAACCCACCCGTGCAGAACAAGCAGCTGTACCGCATCATCTGATTGATATTCTTGACCCAGCGCAGAGCTATTCCGTTGCGCAATTTCGTCAAGATGCTTTACAGCTCATCGATGCGATTCGTGCACGCGGCGCCTATCCTGTATTCGTTGGCGGTACGATGTTGTATTACAAAGCCCTCGCACAAGGTTTACATACACTGCCCCCTGCTAACCCTGAGATACGCGCAGCACTTAATGCAATCGCTGAACGTGAAGGTTGGCCTGCGTTACATGCGCAACTCGCGCAGCATGATCCCGTTACTGCTGCACGGCTTGCTCCTAACGATGCACAACGAATTCAGCGTGCGCTAGAAATTTGGCAGTTAACCGGTCAGCCGATGTCTGCTCTGTTTGAGCAACCTTTGCCGGCTTCTAATACGCCTGACACCGTGCAACCATTGTCCCACTTTATACCGATAGCCCTTGAACCCAGCGACCGTAATCTATGGCGCACGCGCATCTCACAGCGCTTTACAGACATGCTAAACGCTGGCTTTGTTGACGAAGTCGCACAATTACATGCACGTGCTGATTTACACGTTGATTTACCATCAATACGTTGTGTCGGCTATCGACAAATATGGTCTTACTTAGATGGCAAAACGGACTACGCGCAAATGTACGCAGCCAGCATTGCTGCGACTAGTCAGTTAGGTAAACGGCAACTCACTTGGTTGCGCACTTTCAAAGAACGGCACATCATTGATTGCTGCGCACCCGAGGCCACTCAACAAGCCATGGCGGCCGTTATGCGTATTTGGGAAAGAAGCATCGAAGCGCAATAACTATCGCGCCCTTAAATTTGTGTGGTACTATGCGCGCCGTTGCCCAGGTGGTGAAACAGGTAGACGCAGGGGACTCAAAATCCCCCGCCGAGAGGCGTGTCGGTTCGAGTCCGACCCTGGGCACCAACATCCTCTTCTATTTTTTTGATTTCTAAAGAAGCCTTCACCCCACTGTAAATTTAGCGCAATAGCTAAATTACTCCTGCCTTAACTAGATGGCGAATTTTGAGAAGCGCACATCTAATAGATCGCCTCTGATCATATCCTTGATATTAAAACCTTGACTCTCTCAACGGTTCATGGCGCCGATATACGTTAAAGTCTGCCTTTATCTCTGCTGAACGCACACCCTGCAAGTTTTCAAGATTTTCCTGGCTTTTTACTTCCCTCAGGTACATCCTGCACTGTTGTATACACATCTGCTCCAAGTTATTCCATTCCTCGGCTGCTCCGAGAGGATCTACAATACGCGCTAGCTTCAGCCAGAAAATAAAGTGTATTGCCGCTAAACAGTATAAAAATTAAGCAAAAACGGAGATTTTTCTTATAACTGAACCCTTTTTTGTACTTAAATTAGGGCCTACGAGAGGATTTCTGCCGCTGCGGAAGGCTAGACCCACGCGGCGGTGGAGTGTCGATGTGGGGAGCATTTCTGCTTTTTATGCCGAGACCGTTTTTTATCTTATCTAATAAAGATGGCGTAATTTGTTGCAGGGCATTAGCGTCTAACGTCGCTCCTTTTGCTATAAGACCATCTACCATTGTTTTATTTCCGATCTTCATAGCAATAGGTAAGATAGTTGTTTCCTGACCACAAACGTTAATTACTCCATTAATATCCCTGGCAGTAGCATTAGAAATAAGCTCGTCAAATTTAACCTTATCTTCAGATACGATCGCAACAAGCAGTGCCGCCGAGGAGACAGTTCCTACCGGTCTTATCGGGGCTATAGATTCTGTAGACCCGTTATTCGAGTATGCGCCTGCTATATATGGGCTTTCTATCTCTGCGGTTTTTGCGCCATTGTCTAATTGATCTTTACCTTGAGTATTAATCTCTTCCTCCTTTCTTGAGGAGGATTGATTTTTATCAAAAATTTTTTTTATACCATCTACAATATCAGAAAGCTTCATTATTATTTTCGCATAAGATATTTTCTATTTAAAAACAAAAATTATTATCCTTGCTTACCACAAAAAATTTATATCTATATATTGATACTAAATTAATTGCCATTCCATTTTTCTACAAAATACTATTCTATATAAACATAAAATTATAAATATATAAAATAGCGAAATAAAGCTCTGAAATAAGAAATTCTATAAAAACATAATGAACTCCTCGCAGTTATAAGATGTTATTCATCATATTTTTGGTAAACATTCAATACCAAAAATTCAAAGCGAATCAGGTTAGTTCCTCGGCGCTTTGTCTAAAAATGCAGAGTTGGTCTTTTGCTCTTGACCTTTAAACATCGCACTGCATCACTGGCTCTGCAGAAAAGAACGCACAGAAAGTCAGGGTTCTTGTAAAGATAAGCCTTCCATTAATTTGCGTCTTTACAATATAGGATATGGATTTTCTGCGCATGTAGTTCCAGCTTGCACTCTGCAAATCGTTTACGTAGATGTTCCATGAGCGTTTTGGCATTGGCTGCTTAGCCAGGAGAGTGGTACTCTGCATCCACAGCGTACCTTTCGAATGGGATTTTTTGATAGCGCTGCTGCATCCAACTGTCAGAAATATAGTGCAGAAAAAGCATTAGGCACATCCTTCTTGTTCGCCCTAACTCAATGCCCAACACTATGAAGGTTATAAAACATCAGATACGCGGCATAGATAGAAACGCATTCTGCTCAATCAGCATTATTTCTTTATAGCGCTCGCTTGCTTGCGCTGCTCTAATATTTTTAATAGATGTCTGTATTTTTTGATTTAAATTTTTCTTTTTTATTTGCAATTCATTTAACTCTTTTCTTAACTTACAGACAGCTTTATTTTTTACAGGCGAACTCTCAACTAAAATATTATTACCATAACAACCGGATTCATATTTAATCCTGCCTCTCAAGTCAATTTCGTTATTACACAAGGAAATATATTGATCAGCCATTTCTTTAATTTTATTACCTTCATGATAAAATTTATTTATATAATTTCTCGCAGCGCCAATATGGCTTAAGCGCCTCTTTAAATTCCACCACACGGGTATTTTATCAATTTTATTTTTAAGAGATTCAATAGCATCATTTAATAAATAAATCGTTTCAAACACCTCTTGGCCGCATTTAAATTCATCATAAAGCAGACTATACAAACCAAATTTAAATTGAAAGCATTCAGCATATTCAGCGTTTTTTATAAAGTAAGCAAATTCAATAACTTTTAACTCATCCTTAGCCATAGAATTTACTTCTTCTTTAAAGCCAAGATAATAAGACTCTATATAGCTACGCTCATCAACTTCAATACCAATTTTTTTATAAAAATCAGATACTTTAAATGCCATTGCCGGAATCGTATTTTTTATAGGCCTGCTGCGCTGAATCTCAGATTTTATATAATTGAATTGAAATTCTTTATTTTTTATACTTCTAATAGCTACAAACATATCTTTAGCTCTTCGCACCAGTGAAGAACGCCCCGAGCTATTTTCATTTAACCCATCATCCCATCGATCATCTTGTGGCCTAATATACTCGCTAATGCGATACGCATTCCCATTAAGTGCCATATTTTCCTATTACCAATTCAATTAAACATAAATATTTCCCAAATCCTTATTCTAGGAGCCAATAAAAATCTCCCATGCTTAATAAGAAAAAAAGTCTAATTTTCAGAAAAATTAGACTTTTTTATTTGTTGCAACGTAACAAAAGGAAGTGAGCTTGCCCCTGCAAAACGGATCCCTTGAGATAATGAAATTACTCAAGGAGAGCAGAAGTGAAAGAAGCGTTAAAGCGATCAAGATATACGTTGGAATTCAAGCGAGAGGCAATCCGCCTATTCAAGGCAGGTCAAAGCCAAGCGTCAGTCAGTGCAATGCTTGGGATAGCCAATCAAACCCTATCTAACTGGATCAAATCGGAACAGAGTGGCCGACTCAGTGGTGCAAATAGCCAAGGGGTGAATACAGAGCAGATGGAGCTTACTCGGTTACGTGCAGAAGTGGCGCGTTTAAAGATGGAACGAGATATTCTAAAAAAAGCGGCCGCGTACTTTGCCAAGGAGTCGATGTGAAGTACGCGTTTATTAAGGCACACCGCCACCGCTGGCCGCTTGCTTCGCTGTGTAAGGTATTGGAAGTCAGCTTGAGTGGTTATCACCAGCACCAGCGGCGTCAAACAGGCGATTCATCTCAACAACGTCTGAGCGACGCAGCGCTGTTAATTCACATTCAGGCTACTCACGCTCAAACCAAGGGGGAATATGGTTGGCCGCGCATCTGGCGGGCGCTGTTAGCTCAAGGCCTGCGGGTAGGTAAAGAGCGCGTGCGCCGACAGATGGCTAAGCATCATATCTCTGGTCGGCATAAGCGTAAATACAAGATCGTCACGACTAACTCCAACCATAACCTGCCTGTGGCCCCCAATTTGTTGCAGCGTGACTTTACAGCACATCAACCCAATCAGGTCTGGACGACAGATATCACCTACGTACCCACAGCACAGGGCTGGCTGTATTTGACGGTTATGCTTGATTTATTCAGCCGACAGATTGTGGGATGGTCAATCAAGCCCCACATGAAGGCAGAACTGGTGACAGAGGCACTTCGCATGGCTTGGTTTAGGCGGTGTCCCGCTAGGGGGTTGGTGGTCCATAGTGATCGTGGCAGCCAATATTGCAGTGCGTTATTTCAAGATGCACTTAAAGCTTACGGGATGCGCTCTTCGATGAGTAGACGAGCAGACTGTTGGGATACTCAATCTAGAATTGCTTCTGAACGTCAGACCGATCTGACCCGTGCTGGGATTGGCAAGTTGCCTTTGCGTTGACCTGTCGATTGGATTCTGACGTTCCCCGAGTATTGCCGGGCCTGACTTCAGTGACCTAATAGGAGCTTTGTTCTGCACCGTGAGTGTCCTGTCCTGCGATTGGGGTTGGCGATGCGCCAACTACAAAGGACACTTCGATGGATACAAATGAAATCATTCTGGGCGTTGATACCCACCTGGATACCCATGTTGGGGCTGTGATCAGCGAGACAGGAAAGCTTCTCGGGACGTTATCAATCCCCACAAATAAAGAAGGATATTTTGAACTGCTGACCTGGGCAAATTCTTTTGGATTGATCCGGTGTGCGGGAGTTGAAGGCACAGGAACATATGGCGCGGGATTGACCCATGTACTGCGCGATCATGAGATTGCTGTCTTTGAAGTCAACCGGCCAGATCGCTCAACGCGTCGGTTGAAAGGCAAGTCTGATCCCACTGACGCCGAAAATGCCGCACGCGCAGTACTTGCCGGTAAGGCAACCGCTATTGCAAAAGAACAATCCGGCGCGGCTGAAGCGATGCGTACGATTTGCGTAGCTAGACGCAGTGCGGTAAAAGCCAAAACTCAGGCTATCAACCAGCTGCGAGCGATGCTGGTTAGCGCCCCTCAAGATGTACGCGATCGTCTGCTGAAAGTGAAAACTGCAGAATGCGTGAATGGCTGCGTGCGTCTTCGATCATTAGGTAAAACGCCCATGTTACAGACATTAACCGACACATTGCGGCTGCTGGCTAAGCGATGGTTGATGTTGGCAGACGAGCTTAAAGTGCTGGACGCAATGCTTGACAAGTTAACGGGACAATTTGCAAAGCGAATGCGCGAACAATTTGGCGTGGGGCCACAGACGGCCGCAACATTGATAACGGTAGCGGGTGACAATCCTGAACGCTTGAAAAACGAAGCGGCATTAGCAGCGCTATGTGGGACAAGCCCACTGCAGGCGTCATCAGGCAAAACGATCCGGCATCGATTGAACCGGGGAGGAGACCGCTCAGCAAACAATGCCCTCTGGACGATTGCTATGGTCCGAATGCGCAGCGATCTGCGTACAAAACGATATGTTGATCGTCGAACGAAGGAAGGCTTGTCTAATAAGGAAATTCATCGTTGTCTAAAGCGGTATATTGTGAGGGAATTATTTCCTCTCATCGTTGCGGATTTGGCTGATACCAAGTCTCCCACTTGACATAGGAGCGTCAATGCGCCAACCGAAAGCCTGTGGGCCTCACTCAAAGTAGGCCGCTTGTATGGCAAAACCTTCGCGACTCAACACGAAGCAATGGATGAAATCATGGCTTGGATTGGCTTTTACAATGCCTACCGTCTACACTCCACCCTCAATTATGTGAGTCCTATGACCTTTGAAAAAAACTGGCTCGCCTCTCAACAACATCAGGCGGCCTAATTAGTCAACTATGGGATGCGTTTAATAAGGGCAACCTCAGAAGAAAGCAGAAAGGCTGAATTGCCACTTTTGAATAAGCTTATAAGCTCCGCGCTATAAAGGCGGGAGGCTGAGAAAAGCCTTCATAAATGATAATAAACAGGGAAAGGGAAGGCAGAACCGAGCCTGTCATAAATAATGATCCAGAAGAGCAGTATCTGTGTGAACAGAGCCTCCTGTTGTTCCTTCTACGGAGTTAATAATATGTTCCGAGCAATATTTATGCTCGTCTTCGCGCGGACGTAGAACTCGGTGAGGCGGACGGGATTCTACGGCTTTGTGCAAGTTCACAGCTTTTTTTAACTATAATTTTGGCAATATTTGGCAACCTCATACTATTTGCTAGCATTACAGCAGTTCGACCCTGATTGTCACAAGCGTCTAAGTTCACGCCTTTGCTTAGAATCAACTCTACCATATCCGGTCTCTTACTCCTGACAGCTAGATGTAAAGCCGTCATTACTCGAGGGCATCCATCCGCCCCCTTGAGCGTAAATTTCTGATCAAGATCGCAAAAATGTGCATATATTTCTACTCCCTCTTTTTTCCCTCCACGCATGGCTGCGCGAAGTTTTTCGGGTGTTGCCCCCGCCAATTTCATAAGAGATACCAATTCTTCATTGCCGTCCTCTACCGCTTGATCCATTTTAGGTACTCCAGGAGTGTGGAAGAGTAAATCAGTTACTATTTCTGTTGCAGAATGTGCCATTTTATTTTTGCATAATAGGTCTAAAGCCGTTTGTTTTTGTGCATTCGGAATGCTGGGATCCACATATCCTTTTGTTAATAAAAATTTAATATTAGAAGCTGCAAAACCAGTTATATTTTCTACGAAATAATGCAAAATAGTATTACCTTTACCAATGTCATTTTCATTTTTACAATTAAGCTCCGCTCCTCCTTCTATGAGAAAATTTATACATCTCTCTAGCTCTTCTCCGACAGAAAGTATGTGACACAAGGAATAAGTAGCAGCCGTTAGCCCACTCTTATCTTGCTTATTAATATCTAAACCTTCTTTCTGAAGGCGTTTAAACAGGCCATTTTTTATATTATTTCCTATATTTTTAGCTGCAGCGTGCAAAATCGTGCGACCATTATTGTCTAGACTCTTAATATCTGCGCCTTCATTTAAAAGATTATCCAAAACGCTTTCGTCTATTTCTGGACCAGCCTTTGCTACAAAGTGATAAAGAAGAGTCTGCCCGTCCTTATCTTTCACATTCATATCCAGCCTTTCTCCGCCCTGAAGAGATTTAATAAGATCAAGTTTCCCTTGTCGCGCTGCGCTGACTAATATATTTTCGATAGGCTCTCCTGCCTTTATCATTAAATCTATGACGTCTGATTGACTTGCTTCTACTGCTTCCTCTAAGTAACCAATATTGTATTTATATTTTAATAAGGGCCTTAATGCATCTAAATTTTTATTATCGACCGCGATATTTATGGCAGTTTCTATAACGTCGTTGTTCCCTACTCTTGTTAAAAACAGTTCTGTTATTGATTTGTCCCCATACCTTGCGGCTTCATATAAAGGGGTTGTTTTATAAAAATTTCCATCTGGATGTTCGATAGAAATTTCACGGCTAGGGTCACCTTTATATATATAATCTTCGGCAGACAGAAACCTCTGTTCGCGAACCATATGCCCGAGTACTTCTTCTATTGAGCATTGACCCTCTTCCAACAAAAGAGTTATCAATGATGGGCGTTTTGTTACTGCATAATTTAATGTACGAGGGGAGTATTTGAGCAGCCGCCCTGCCAGTCCTGGAATTTCTTGTGTCATTTGAGGATATCCGCTTAGTAAGTCTAAAGCATCAAACCCTAGAGCTTCTTTAACGTCGGGATCAACGTAGTCCTTTTCTAATAATTTATATGCTTTCACTCCTAGTCCAGAGCCAGGCTGATGATTTTTTATTAAGTAATGCAGAATAGGATTACCTCTTTCATCTTTAGCATTAAAGTCTGCACCTTTTTCTTTAAAATAATCCAACGCTTTCGTGTCGAGAACCGAGCTTGGATCTGCTATAAAGCGAAATAATAAATTCTGCCCCTTATCATTTTTATTATTAATGCCAACCTTTTTCTCGTCCAGAAGATTATTAGCAAGATCAAATTTTCCTAATTTCACTGCATAGATAAATATATCTTCAAATGACACACCATCTTGCCTCATGGAATTAATGATTTCTGCATTTCTTTCTTTCAATGCATCCGTTGAAGATATGGAATTGCTTTCCCCCTTATTTAATATACCTGGAACTTTATTCTCTGGCCCGTCATTTGCTTCTACTTCAGGGTGTTGAATTGCTGCACGGCTTCTCGTCTCTCCCACAGGAGTAATTCTATTACGCCTATTAACAGCAGCCTCTCCGGCTTGACGTATTAAATTTCTATTCCCCAATACCTCAGGTAAAGACACGGAACCGTTTCTCACTCTGTTTAATATCTCCTCTGCCATATGATTCACATTTACTTCTTCCTCAGGGCGTTGAATTGCTGAGCGGCTTCTCGCCTCTACCTCAGAAATAGGGCTCTCTCTAATAAAATCATGCCTTCCAGTTTTTATATTTAAATCTATATTCCCTGTATTAACTGTGTTGTTTGTCGCCTCGCTTCCAGCCACTCGCGGCGACTTCTTCGGCCTCTTAAAAATAGACCCTATTGTCACCTCAACACCAAATATTTTCATAATTATTCACATGAAATAGATTTTTTATGCCATTAGCAAAATTTAATATTATTAATAAATAACCTATACATCAAAATCATAAACAACCTCACCATCACATAAGACAGCATAAAAACACAAAAAAATAAAAAATCATTATTTAAAAAATAAATAACTCAATTAATCAATATTTTATTAATGATATTTATTTTACAAAAATGGCAGGTTGCAAATACCTAAGGAGACGAAATAAAGCTTCGCAATGAGAAACATGGCCTGGATACCAAAAGCGATAACCCCAAAGCTATCCTCTCCTCCTCAACCAGCTCTGGCCAGCATCTGAAGACACTTCTGCCCCCAAAATAAGGCAATAGAGAATAGCTCGAACCGCCCGGAAACCCTACGCTTCGTTTTCGACGGATAAACCATCACAAGCAAAAGGGGCGCTGGTCGCAAATGGCAGACAGTCAGCGAGAAATTCTAAGAAAACGTCTTGAAGATAAGCTCTCTCGAGAGTGTGGCGAGACCGTGCTCTCCGCGTTAGCTAACCCTAAGGTGGTAGAAATCATGCTCAACCCAGATGGCCGTATCTGGCTAGACGTGATGGGCGAAGGCATGCATTTCACTGGCGCTACGATGTCTGCGGCTAATGCTGAGAGCTTACTTGCGACTTGCGCCAGTATGTTGAATGCGTCGATTACTTATGAAACGCCGATTTTGGAAGGAGAGTTTCCCTTAGACGGTTCGCGTTTGGAGGGTTTGATCGCCCCTGTTGTACGCGCTCCCACTTTCACGATTCGTAAGAAAGCGAGTCAAATTTTTACACTAGATAAATACAGTGAGACCGGCGTATTGGGCTCTTTTAACAATGGAAGAGATCCTCGCTCTAATAAACGGAATAAGCCCGCCACTTTGCGACAGTACACACAGGCAATCGACGCGATTCGTGCAGCGATTTGCCAGCGTAAGAATATTTTGATTGTCGGCGGTACCGGAAGCGGTAAGACAACACTTGCGAATGCCATTCTCGCTGAGATATCTGCATTAGCAGGTACAGATCGATTAGTCGCGATCGAAGACACGATGGAGTTGCAATTAAACATACCCAATCATGTCTTATTAAGGGCAAGTGAAGCGGTCAGCATGCAGCGACTTTTACGCGCAACGATGCGCTTACGCCCTGATCGGATTGTGGTTGGAGAGGTACGGGGAGGCGAAGCATTAACTCTCCTGAAGAGCTGGAATACAGGCCACCCTGGCGGCGTTGCAACGATTCACGCGAACTCTGCCATGGCAGGGCTAACACGTTTACGTCAATTGATATACGAAGCGCCGGAAGCAAACAATCTATCGGAGGAAACGGTAGGCGGAATGATTGCAGAAGCGATCGATTTAGTTTTATTCATCGAGCGCACTGCTGACGCACCAGGCCGGCGTGTCAGTGAAGTTTTACAAATCGTTGGGTATCAGCAAAATGAATTTCAATGCGCTGAGAACTCGAGTACCGAGAAATAGAAGGAAAAAAAATGTTAACTAAAGCCAATTTCCCCAATCTAAAAATGCAGTGTATTTGGCTTGGATTAGCCATACTTCTTTTAATGGCAACCGATCTAGCTTGGGCGCAAGGCGCCGCCGGCCCGCTCCCTTGGGACACTCCCTTGCAAACAATAAAAAACTCATTAACTGGCCCTGTAGCGAGAGCTATTGGTGTGGTCGCGCTGGCGGCTGCAGGAGGTATGCTCGCTTTTGGTGGAGAGTTAGGGGATTTTACAAAGCGTATTCTTATGATTGTGCTGGCTTTAGCTGTTTTACTGGTGGCCCAAAGCTTCGTCGATCTTTTCCCACAAGCCGCTTCTTAAGAGCAAGATAAGCACTATGGATGGTCCTCGCAGAATTCCAATTCATCGCTCGTTAAATCGCCCTCACCTCTTATTGGGAGCCGAGCGTAGTTTAGTACTTGCCAGTGGGGTGCTAACCGCCATTATTATTTTTAGTGGCAGCTTATCCGTGTTTTCAATCGGACTTGGCGTTGGATTTTGGAGCGTTTCCTTTTGGTTTCTAGCGCAAATCGCAAAGGTTGATCCACAGATGAGTAGGATATATCAGCGGCACATTATGTATCGCCCTTTTTATCCTGCCAAAGGCGGCATTTATGCGACTTTACCGCCGATTAAAAAATCGTAAATAAAACTAAAAAAAACTGTACGACGCTAGCGCGACGACTCGCACCAACAGCACAGCACTAGCGTTCTACAAACCTGTCTAAAAAAATAAAAGGTCATGTGTAGAGGACCATGTTAGGACTTAAAGAATTTCGCTCGAATGCGCGTGCATTATCTGATCTATTGAACTTTGCGATGTTGCCTGAAGATGGCATTTTGCAAAACAAAGATGGCAGTCTCACTGCGATATGGAGTTATCGCGGCGACGATATGGATAGCGCAACGCATGCAGAACTTGCCGCTATTTCAGCGCGTCTGAACACCGCGTTGTTGAATATGGGGAATGGCTGGATGCTCAATTGCGATGCAATACGCCGCCCATCTCAGAGCTACCCAGAGCAGGGCTCTTTTCCTGATAAGACTTCTTGGCTAATTGATGCAGAACGTCGACAAAGCTATGAAGCAGAAGGATTCCACTTTGAAACCCAATATGTATTAGCGTTAACCTACCTGCCACCCATGCGTCAGGCGGCGAAAATAGCCGATTTAATGTATGACGATCATCAAGAGCAGGACCATAAAAGTGATTTAACTGACCGTATCATCAAAAACTTTCGGCGACAAATTGATGATTTTGAAAGTGCATTGAGTAATTTGCTACCCATGCAGCGTTTGCGCGGCATACCTCGCACAGACGAGATGGGCCGCCCTTATGTGAACGATGCTTTATTAACGCATCTCGAATATTGCATTAGTGGTATTTCAAGACCAGTACGCTTGCCTACGATACCCATGTATCTTGATGCGGTGATTGGCTGCCATCCTTTCGTCGGCGGCTTTGCGCCTAAAGTAGGAGATAAGCACATCAAGATCATTGCGTTAGATGGTTTTCCTCAAGAGAGCTATCCAGGCATTTTACATATCCTTGATAAATTTGATTTTGAATATCGTTGGTCTACGCGCTTCATCTTTCTCGACCCCTATCAAGCTCGCAAAGCATTAGATGGCATTAGACGCCGCTGGCAACAAAAGCAACGCGGCCTAAAGGATCAAATATTTAATACCGCAAGTGGTGCCGTCGATCTCGATGCAGTGGAAATGACTCAGGATGTTGAGCTCGCAATTGGTGAAGGCGAGAGCAATATGGTGAAGTTTGGCTATTACACTTCGTGCATCGTGATGATGCATGAAGATGCCCGATTGCTGACTGATCGGGCAAATGAAGTACGCAAGCAGATCTTGAATTATGGATTTGGCGCGCGCATTGAAGACGTGAATGCTGTTGAAGCCTATCTCGGGTCGATTCCGGGCCACAGCTATCCGAATATTCGGCGCCCGCTAATGCATACACTGAATTTGGCAGATCTACTCCCAATTACTGCCGTCTGGAGTGGTCAGCAATACAACCCTTGCCCTTTCTACCCAGAGCAAAGCCCACCTCTTCTATATGCAGCAACGACTGGCTGTACTCCGTTTCGGCTGAGTTTACATGTAGGAGATGTCGGTCACACCTTAATGCTTGGGAAAACCGGCGGCGGTAAATCGACTGCACTGTGTTTCATGCTAGCTCAACATCTGCGCTATCCACAAGCGCAGGTCTTCGCTTTTGACAAAGGCTATTCTTCCTTCATTCTTGCTAACGCATGTGGTGGAAATTACTACGATATTGGCGGAGACGATAGTGACTTAGCTTTCTGCCCTCTAAAAGAAATCGACACTCCAAGCGACCAAGCGTGGGCAACGGAGTGGATCTTGACGATGGCAGGACTGCAAGGCATCACCATCACGCCCACCATACAACAAATTGTCTACCAAGCCATCAAGCGTTTAGTGAACTCTCCGCACCGTACGCTGACTGAATTTGTTTCTGAGCTACAAGACGCAGAGCTACGTGAAGCATTATCCCATTACACATTAGCTGGCCCAATGGGGATGTTGTTAGATGCGCAAGAAGATAGCCTGCAAGACAACTATTTCCAAGTTTTTGAAATGGAACACGTGATGAGCCTGGGCGAGAAGAATCTCGTTCCTGTGCTGCTGTATCTATTTCGTCAGATTGAAAAACGACTCGATGGCAGGCCCACGCTGGTGGTATTAGACGAGTGCTGGCTGATGCTTTCTCACCCGCTATTTAGAGAAAAAATTCGAGAATGGCTAAAAACTTGGCGTAAGAAAAATGCGGCGGTATTGATGGCCACCCAGGAACTCACCGATGTGATGGCAAGCCCCATTCGAGACGCCATTTTGGCAAGCTGCCCAACCAAAATCCTTTTACCCAACCCAGAGGCACGTGATCCATCGATGCGCGAAGCTTACGAGTTAATTGGGCTAAATGAGCGGGAGATAGACATCCTGACTTATGCAGTCAGCAAGCACGATTATTACTATAAATCACCTCTCGGTCGCCGCCTGTTCTCGTTTGGCTTCGGTCCATTTGTATTGTCCTTTATCGGTGCAAGTAGCCAGGACGATATTCGATTGGTGCGCCAACTAATGGATAAGTTTGATGAGAATTGGCCCGAGCATTGGCTTAGGCACAGAGGGTTAAATGAGTGGGCCGACGTTTGGCAAAGTTAAGAATGATCTCTCAAAGTTAGGATATGAAAAAAGTGGCGATAGATTTTAAAGCACATGCTGGATTACTTAAGGCCATATCTAATCAGTGGCAGCGTAGCATATTACCGAGCAGCCTGAAATTTTTACGCTCACGCTTTTTCTGGATAAGTGCGTGCTGTTGCTGTGCTCTGATACTTTGCTTAAACACAGATTTGGTTTTTGCGCAGGAAAATCGTTTCAGTTTATTTGACGGTATTCAAAGTACAGCAGAGCTACAATCACGGGATTGGCTCGGCTCGATCTCACGCCTGGCCAACTCAACTTTTCGTCTGTTAGCTGTCCTAGAAATTTGCTGGGCAGCTGCGATCTGGGCGATAGAAAAAGATAATTTGAGTAGCCTAGCAGCGGAGATGATCCAGAAGATCATGTTCATCGGCTTTTTTTATGCGTTGCTGCAATATGCTCCCTCGTGGATTCCCACGATCATCGACACTTTTAGGGAGGTGGGCCAACGGACTTTAGCTTCGACTAGGGAGATTACCCCAGACTCAGTTATGTCTCGCGGACTAAATTTAATTGACACGATGTGGGCTGCCCGCCCCACAGGATTTATCGGCGTCATCACCCACCTCGGCCAATATGTGGTCGCAGCAATCGTCTCCATCGGTATTCTTATTTCTAGCGTTGTCATTGCCCTGCAACTGCTCGCACTGAATATTGAGTCTTATATTTTATTAGCGGCTGGCGCTTTTCTCCTTGCATTAGGAAGTTCACGTTGGACTAGTGAGTATGTTTCTAAATACCTGCAGTATGCGTTAGGTGTAGGAATGCGCTTATTGGTCTTATTATTGATTTTAGGCCTTACAAATAATGTATTAGAAAATCTTGAGCTCGAGGATTTTGAGTTTACGCCGCTTTTAAGGCTGCTTGCCGTTGTTTTAATGCAGGCTATTCTTGCACTTAAGGCACCTGAGATGGGTAGCGCTCTGATGAGTGGCGGTATAGGTTTTTCCGCTGGCGCCATGAAGAGTTCGGTTAACAGTATAACTTCGGCAACGTCAAGTGCAGTTGGAACTGCGGCTGGCGCAGCCAAAGGTCTAGCAAATACAGGGATATCAGGAATACAAGGCGTCAAGAATGCAGTGGGTCTGGCAAAAGCAGGGAGCGAACTGAAGAATGTAGCAGGTGCTGCCGCTGGCGGAGCTGCCGCTGTCGGAGCCGCCGCATCCCTAGCAAAAGGGCAATCTGCCTCTAATTCCTCTGGAGGCAGTACATCCAATAAAGGATTATCGAATGTGGGAGCATCAGGTGTGGGGGCATCAGATGGGGGAGCAGCTGCTGTGAGGGCATCAAGTAGAGGATCATCGACTGGAGGTTCACCTCGTGGAGCATCGTCAAACGAAGAAACGCAAGGTGAAAAACCATCTGTTGTTTCTGCAGCTGATGCAACTGTCGATACTGGTGCACCGGGTATAGGGCCAACTGTTCCTGAACAGGATGCATCTTCACCTTCTGATACAGGAGCACAGAGTGGCGCGACGCCTAAATCGGCTGGTAGAGAATTGCTCAAAGAAGTCGGGCGCTCCGCAATAAATAAAATCAAAGGAAAAAACAGCAGTTACGGCTGGAACGCGCCTGAGGGATTGTCAGATTCTCAGAGAAGAAAAATACCGCACAATCCAGGTGCAATTAATCGCGCAATGCTTAATGTCAAAGCAAGCCTGCCTTCTAACCTCAACAAAGGCTCTAAAAAAGACTCTAAATAAGATCCCTCCTAACCTTCTTACTTTAAACACTCGTGAATATTTTTACCTCACTCTTTAGAAGATACCAAGCGTCATTTCTTCGAGTTAAATTAGCCAATCACTCTGCTAACCAAGCAGAAAAAAAAGTTAAGGCTACCGATGAACAAAGGGAATTAAATCCTTACGTAGAAGCACGTAGAGAATGGAATGAACGTTATGGCGACTATATTAATCAGGCTAAGAACTGGCGCTTTATCGCTGTGCTTTCTGCTCTCATAGCGCTTGTCTGCGCCGGTGGACTCAGTTATGTCGGCGCGCAAAACAAATTAGTTCCTTACGTGGTGGAAGTTGATAAATTAGGAGAATCCAGGACGGTGAATATCCTCACCAAAGGAGCTACAGCCGACCCACGCATTATTAAAGCGTCACTTGGACGTTTTATCCAAAGCTGGCGCTTAGTCACCACTGACAGAACAATGCAACGCGATGCACTCAAACAACTCTATGCAATGATTCCCACCGCCTCTGCTGCCCTCCATAAATTTAACGATTATTTCAAGGCTAATAATCCGTTTAAGCGAGCGGGCAATAGCAAAGTGTGGATAGAGCTGAATTCCATTCTGCCGATCTCTCCAGAAACCTGGCAGATAGACTGGACCGAAGAAACTTTTGAGTTAAATGGAGCATCAAAAGGAAAAGTACGTTGGAGAGCTTTTTTAACAGTAAAGTTAGATCCGCCAAAGGCGGAAGCCCAAATATTATTAAATCCGTTTGGCGTCTACGTGACAGATTTGAATTGGGCACAGCAGATGTAAACCTTGCGCGCGACTTATACAACGTTCCGTGCCTAAAAAAACAATAAATAAATTTAAAAATTTAAAAAAGAAAAATAATCTCATGCAAAAACACAAAAATATTGCTTTTATATTGATGGGTCTCTTAGGAGGATGGACGACTCAAACAATCGCAGCTCAAGCGGCTTATGAGCCACTGCAGCCTCCGTTCCCCTCTACGCCAATGAAGATCGCAACAATAGCAGGTACCAAGGAATCAACTCCCCTCTCTTCCTCGACAAAAACTGAAACAGATATCCCTGTTTTATCTGCACCTGACGATGCGCCTGCCGCTGCGTCTGCACTTCCTAATCAGGCAATTGATCCACCACCGGCCTCTGCTGCGTCGACGAAAAAGGTTACGCCGCTGCCTCAAATCCCTCTGCCAAAATCTAGGCCTACAAAGCATATAGAGTTGGGTAATGACAATGGTAGTACGGCTGTTAGTCGACCTGCAAAACAGGCTGTACAGAAATCTTTAGCATGGGCGAATAATTCTCGTGCACTGCCTAGCATGGGTGAAAACGGACGCGTTATGTTTATGTATGGGGATTCAGCCCCTACCATTATCTGCGCCCCGCTACGCGTCTGTGATATTGAGCTTGAGCCAGGCGAGATTGTGCAAGGTACGCCGCATGTGGGTGACACAGTACGTTGGAAGGTATCTCCTGCCGTTTCTAAAGAAAATAACCAAACTATCACCCATCTTATTATCAAGGCGACTGATGTTGGCTTAGATACAAACTTGATAATTCCAACTGATCGACGAACCTACCATCTCCGTTTAGTCTCAACGAGCAAACAATACGCATCGCGGGTTTCTTTTGAATACCCTGAGACGAATGCGCGCGCTTGGCAGAAGATCGCTCAGGCTGCAGGCAGCGATAAAGTTTCTTCTAGCAGCCCTACGTTAAATAGTGACTTCCCAATTATTTCAGTCGACCAGATGCACTTTAACTACGGTATCAAAGTGGTTAAAGGTAAACCTAAATTTAAGCCAATCCGTGTGTTAGACGATGGCTCCCGTACTTTCATTACGATGAATGACACGATGCCGGTTGAAGAAGCGCCTGTTCTGATCATGATTGGTGCAGACAAAACAGAGCAGATCGTCAATTATCGACTCAAAGGCAATATGTTTATTATTGATCGAATGATTGACAAACTAGCGTTAATCTCAGGCGTCGCCGGAAATCAACAACGTATAGAAATTACTCGCGACAATTGCATTGCGAGAGGTATTTTTAATCGCTGCATTTCACGCACGGAGTAAATATGTCCGATACTCCAGTCACTAAATCGCCCGATAAATTAGAGTTGAGCGGCAAGCCTCAATTAAGCACACATCTAAATAAACGCGTGGTTTTTATTATATTTAGCGTGCTTGCTGCCCTGCTTCTGATTATTGTTTTTAATGTTTCACGCCCCCCTAATGGGAGCAAAAAAGAGGAAGATGCGCAATCTGATCAAGCAGAGACCACTGGCCTTCAGCCAGCTTTTAACACGCAAAATAAGAATGGTAACTACATTCCTGAATTACCTCCTTTACCGAATAGTACTGGAGGAAATACCAACAACTATTCGCCACCTGCGCTTCCTCCGACCTCAACGATGCCCGCTACGCCCACAGGCCCTACCGCAGAAGAGAAAGCAGTGGCTCAAGCTATGCTGGCAGATACCGAGGTCCCTCAGTTCGATTCGGCGAACAATGCTGGTGGTGCAAATAACTCTGCTAATAGTGGAAGGTCCCCCGCTAATAGCGGAAGGTCTTCTGCTAATGTCACGCGCTCGCTGACGAGCAACTGGGCAGATGATCTTGGGGAAGGGTCTGAGGCTAATCATCAGGGAAAAAAAGAAGATTTTCTGAATCGTTCTGCAGAGAGTCAAACTGAAACCAGGGCAGTCAGCATCAAACCACCTAACAGTAAGTTTGAAATCAAAACAGGAACGGTTATTCCTGCGGTGTTAATTACTGAGATTAATTCGGACTTGCCTGGTGAAATCGTTGCACAGGTTTCGCAAAATGTTTTTGATACGGCTACCGGAAAATATCTTTTAATCCCTCAGGGCACCAAACTCTTCGGTCGCTACGATTCGAGTATTGTTTTTGGTCAATCGCGCTTACTAGTGTCGTGGAACAGATTAATTTATCCACGCGCTGAGACAGTAGAGTTAGGAGGCATGACAGGTCATGATACAGCTGGGATGTCAGGATTTCATGATCGCGTCAACAATCATTACATGCGTATGATTGGTGCGGGACTCTTATTATCCATCTTCTCTGCTGGTGTGCAGCTCTCACAGCCACAACCTTCTGCAGATAGCAATACGGTATTTTTTCCACAACAAACTGCCGCTGCTGCAATGGGTCAACAAATGATGCAATTAGGAATGAGCATCGCCCGGCGTCACTTACACGTGCAACCTACTATTGAAATCCGTAAGGGTTATCAATTTGTCGTGATGGTGAATAAAGATCTGGTATTTGAAGAAGAATATCAATAAGTCAGTTTTTTTGAATTGGAGAAAGGTTGCGTAAGCTAGAGAAGCGCTAAATAAGTCGAGGGCATGGTATGCCTTGGCTACCCATACAAGAATACGGCAAGGAGGCCTTAGTTGCATGTCCAGCCGCTAACGGTTTATTCAGTGCTTCCCTAGCTCCCCCTTCTCCCACAACAATCTTTATTTTTTATTCAATTAGGCTGTCTTTTTATGAGTAATGCGCCTAACCCATTACAAACTCCGCTCTATCAACTGCCAACTCAGTCTGCTAACCCAAGTGCAATCTTGTGGCGCTTTATTGCAATGGGCGTTTTGTTTATTACTATTATTTTTTACATTAGTACGCAGTATTTAGCTTATCGTTTTGGCTACCAGCCAGCATTAGGTGAACCGATGCTAGCATTGGATTCATTTAAACTCTACGGCCCGTTGGACGGGGCAGCATGGTATGCCAGATATATTAAGCTGGGAGACGAACAGATATCGCGCTATCTCACTCAAGCGCTCTGGTTTACTGCAATTGGCGTAGCTTGTTCCATCAGTTACGTACTTTATCGCGCACAAAAAGCGTTTAATGAAATCGATAAAGGCTCTGAAAGCCTTCACGGCTCTGCACATTGGGCGACGGAAAAAGAAGTTAACGCAACGGGTTTATTAGGTTCGGGTAGTGGGGTTTATATCGGTGCATGGAAAAACCCCAAAAATGGCCAAGTCAATTACCTGCGGCATGATGGCCCTGAACACATTATGGCTTTTGCGCCAACCCGTTCAGGTAAAGGGGTGGGATTGGTGTTACCTACGCTGCTTTCTTGGCCGCATAGCGTGTTGGTCTACGATATTAAAGGGGAAAACTGGGCGTTGACCTCTGGTTGGCGACAAAAAGAAGCGGGCAATAAGGTACTAAAGTTTGAACCTACCTGCACCGATGGCTCTGGTGCGCGCTTTAATCCGTTAGATCAAGTTCGCATTGGCACAGATAGAGAAGTGTCTGATGCGCAAAACATCATGACGATGATTGTCGATCCGGATGGTAAAGGTCTACAAGACCACTGGCAGAAAACGGGTCAGGCATTATTAGTTGGCACGCTAATTCACGTTTTATATTCCGAACCCAATAAAACGCTGAATGGGATTGTCCAGTTTTTGACGAACCCAACACGTACGATTCAAGAAACGCTTGAGTCGATGCTGAACACGGCGCATGATATTTTTGGTGAGCGCGACTGGCTCGATGCTGAAAATCAACGTACCTATACCCACCCCGTGGTTGCTGCCGTTGCGCGAGACATGCTGAATAAAGCAGAAGAAGAAATGTCCAGCGTACTGTCGACGGCTGTCTCTTATCTAACTTTATATCGAGATCCGATTGTCGCGCGTAATACGACGTGTAGTGATTTCAAAATCAGTGACTTGATGAATCATGATTCACCCACCTCTCTGTATCTTGTTGTTCCCCCTTCTGATAAAGACCGCATCAAGCCACTGATACGACTTGTCGTCACGCAAATCATGCGTGCGCTGACTGAAAAAATGGAATTTAAAGACGGACGCAGCATCGCAGGTTATAAGCATCGGCTGCTGTTGTTGATCGACGAATTTCCAAGTCTTGGCAAGCTAGAAGTTTTTGAAGAGGCGCTTGCTTTTATTGCTGGTTATGGCCTGAAAGCTTATTTGATTATTCAAGATATCTCTCAGTTATGGACCGCTTATGGAAAAGATGAAAGTATTTTTTCTAACTGTCACGTGCGGGTAGCGTATGCGCCTAACAAAGTAGAAACGGCAGAACTACTCTCTAAGATGGCGGGGACTGCAACGGTTGTTAAACAATCTCACTCTTATTCGGGCAGTAAACTCGGCGGATTATCAAACGTATCTGCTTCACGCCAAGAGACCCAACGTCCATTATTGACAGCCGATGAAGTCATGCGTTTGCCTGCTGCACAAAAAGATGCGAAGGGCAACGTTAAGGAAGCCGGCGATATGCTTATTTTTATGGCAGGCCACGCGCCTATTTATGGCAAACAAATCCTTTACTTTTTGGATCCTACTTTTTCTGAACGCTCCAAAGTACCAGCACCTGCCTTTAGCGATCGTTTGAATGGTCCCCAAGGCTGAATAAAGCTCGGGCAAAGAAAATCGATGCTCGCAGCCTATTCAATTTTTATCAAAACAAACCTAACTAATTAATAACAACGCAATATGATTTCCCTCCGCCGCACTTTATCTTGTTTAGCTGGCCTGGCCATGCTGACTAGCCTCCAAACCGCGTACGCACAAAATGAGGAGCCTGACAAAGCCTGTCAAACCTATTTCTGTATGATAAGCGCGGAATTTTTAAAAGAGCCTACATGCCCATCGTTGATCACCGATGTGTTTAACACCTTTCTAGAAGGCGATCATACGGTAGGTTGCGGTGACCCATCTCCCAAATCTTCTGACATGGCTGTTACACACCGCAAAGCTACGAAAGATTACTGCCGCCCTGATTTAAAAGATGATAAGGGAGAATGTCGCGCAGAAGCAGTCATCGATGTCTACATGCAAAATAAGTTGTTTACCCGTCAATGGAAGCTCAAATCAGAGGATTCTAAGTCAGACTCTTCTACCACGGACAACCCTCCTATTACTCAACCGCTTACCGAATACTACGAGGGGAAATCGGCGCCTAATTACTCGCTTGAAGGAAGCGGACCACCCTCTCCAACGACACCCAAGGCACCCACAGCACCATCAGCCCCCACAACGCGACCAACAAAATAATCTATCTGCAGTAAATTTGACTACCACGGCAAGCGATATCTTCATAAGGTACCGCTTGCTCGGCGTGGCGCTGCCAATTCTTCGCATAGTCTCGTGCTAGTACTCGGGAGCCAGTAATAGTCAGCACATTTTCAGCATTTCTATATGGAGAATTATCGCTGTAATTCATGCTACCGGTGATCACCGTGGCATTAAATGGATTTTCTACATCAATCACCATCAATTTATTATGCGCACTGTGATAGCGCATTTCTAAACGCACAGGAATACCGGCACGTGCGAGTTCAGCCACTCGAGAAGCGCGTTTTCGTCTTTGCGTATCGTCAACTAAGACCTGCACTTTGACGTGTCTTGCATGTGCTCGCAGTAACGCTGCGGTAATCTTTTTATTAGAAAGCACATACGCTTGCACTAATATCTGGTCACGTGCCTTATCGAGTGCTTTTACAATGAGCCCTTCCACATCATCCCAAGGCGCAAAAGCCACTTGCGTTTTTATAAATTCAGAATACTCAGGTAGCTCTGCTACTGATCTGCGATCAGCAGAGTGCTTGTGTTTTTGTTGACTGTAGCTGCCAGCGTTATCAGCGATTGAAGATGCCTCTGCATCCAGTCGATTTAGCGCACACGCTGCTGTGCCAAACATAATCAGAGGTAGTAAGGCCAACATAACGATATATTTTTTCATCTTGCTCTCCTATAACTAAACACACATCTTTTCACAACCTGTTCATCATCTTTAAAAAAGCGGTGCAGGCAAAGGTCACTGGCAAGCCAGCGCTAGGGAGCAGCCTAAAACGGCTCTAGTGGCGGTCGATCCAGCGCAAAGAGGCAATGCTGAGTACCAAATACATAATGCTGGGTAACGCGGCGGTAAGCGGCGCAGGCCAAGTTTGCAACGTACCAATATGAGAAAACAGCGTGTTAATCAGTTGAAAGCTCATGCCAAGCATGATGCCGCCAAATACTTTAATACCCACTCCCCCTGCACGAGTATGTAAATAAGCAAAAGGCAAGGACAGAGAGAGCATCACTAACACAGCAAACGGATAGACAAATTTACGCCACAGTGCAATCTCGTAAGGCTGCGTGTCTTGGCGGTTTTCTTTCAGATGACTGATATATGAATATAAATCAAGAATTGACATACGCTCAGCAGAAACCAACAGCACTGAGAGTATCGCGGGCGTCAATTGTGAGCGCATTAAGTATTCAGGCAGCGTAGTTTGCTGCGAGCGATAAAGAGGGCGTAAAGAATCTGACGCATTGGTTGCATCAGTAGATGGTTTAGGCAGATCAATTAAGCGAGTCGTTGTGACTTTTTTTAACTGCCAATGATTAGGGGGAGCAAATTGCCCACTTTGCGCGGTATGAATGCCCGTTAATCGAAACTGGTTATCGAATTCATAAATACGGACGTTACGAATGGTTGCATCCGGCTCAAGGCTGCCAACATTTATAAAGCGTGTAATTTGTTGACCTTGACCATCATTCTCTAACGTATCTTTGACCCATACCCCTGATTGAAAGTTTGACGATACCGTTGAACCCAACGCTCTTAAGCGGATGCGCTCAGATAGTTGATCAGCATAAGGACCGATAAGCTCTCCAAGTAAAAATAGAATCGCAATCAACGGTACGCCAATCTTCATCAATGAACGTAACGCCTGTTGAATGGATAATCCTGACACGCGCAAAATCGTGTATTCAGAATTAGCCGCCAAATTGGCAAACACATAAATTGCGCTAATTAAGGCCGCAACCGGAATAATTTCGTAGAAACGTGAGGGCGTCAGCAGGGCTACCCGTACCATCGCATAGCCCAACTTATAATTGCCGTGTCCCACTGCATTTAATTCACTAATTAAATCAAAGAAAAAAAATAAGCCGGAAAACGCAAACAAAATAAAAACAAATACCTGATAAATTTGCCGCGCTAAATAACGCTCAAAGATACGCATCACTACCCCTTGCGCGCGAAGGACAAACGATTAGCCAAACCCTCAAACAAAGGACGATTACGGCAGCGTTGCCAGAAAAATAGGCTCACGCCCGCTGTCACTATTAAATGCAACAGCCAGACACCGACGCTGAATGAAAGTTTCTTTTGTTCAATCCACGCTTGCATTAAGTTAAGCAAATTTGAATAGGTAAAGTAAATCAGCACGGCCATCACCAAATTCACCGCTCGACTACGCCGAGGGTTTTGATAAGCGAGGGGAATCGCAAGTAACATCAAGTTAATCGCGACTAACGGTAAACCAATACGCCAGGCTAGCTCACCCAAATTGATCGAGGTGGGGTTGCGTATTAGATCAAGTGTCGACGTTCCGGTTGTCGTCTGTGTTTTTGTCAGTTGACGACTTTCGATGCGCACGCCGTAACGCTCGAACTCCATAATCCGATAGTCAAGCTGGCCAGGTAGTCCATCATAACGGCGCCCATTTTCCAATATAACGAAACGTGCCCCATCAGTTTCTGTCTTAAGGTGTCCTCGGCTTGACACCACTACGCTAACTTTACCGTTCTCCGTATTGGCGACAAACACATTACGCACTTCCATTGTTTTAGGTAATAAGCTTTCGACAAAAAATACCTGATGGTTATTCGCTGATTCACGAAACTGCCCGGAAGTCAGCATCGATATTTGATCACGCTGCGCAAAACTCTCAAAAATCTGTTTGCTTTTTTGATGCGACCAAGGCCAACTGAAAAGAGCGGAAAAAGTGATCATTGCAATAATCGGTGCAGCAAAAATAGCTATTGGCTTAATAAACTGCGTCAGACTCACGCCGGCGGAGAACCACATCACCATCTCTGAATCACGATACCAGCGCGTCAACACGAAAAGAATCGAGACGAAAAGCGTGACCACCAGCATCACTGGCAGATAACCAATCGTCATTAAACCAATCACCACGAATACATCGCGCGGATCAATCTCGCCTGTCGCGGCTAAGCCCACGATGCGAATCACCATCGATACCAACACCAAGGTGAGCAACACCGTAAAGATGGCACCTGCTGTATAGGCAAGTTCGCGTTGCAGAGAACGTGCGAAAATCATGCTAAACCGAGACCTTTTAGCCTACCGCGTATAAACGGCTTTGGACAAAATTTAAATATAGTAGCCACCATTCATCACTATGAATAGGAATGGTTAATAAGGCAGAATACAACAGATAAATAACTAAGAACTTATTTAGGCTTCCCAGCGCCTCTTTGCCATCTACTTTTTTACTATCCGAGTCGGCGTAGGGATGCTAAAAAGATTCTAGAACTCGTTTCATAAATGTCTAAAAGGTTGTCAGCGGGGGGAGGCCGGAGCGGAGGAACCGGAGTGTACTGGACGTACATGAGGATTCCGAGCACCGCCCGCCCCCCGATCACGGCCTTTTAGGCATTTATGGAATGAGTTCTAAATAGGTTCTAAACTACTTTTTGGGGATAAAGCCAATGGAATTTAGCATAAAAGCTTGCGACTGGACCGAAGACGTTCACAACACTTTCTTAAACGGAAAATACGATTGTGTTGTTGTCGGCGTTTTTTCTGATCAAAAACAACTGTCTAATTTAAGCGCGTTAGTCAATCACGCTAGCGAAAGTTTACTTTCACGCATGCTAAAGACCGGTGGGTTTAAAGAAGACGTAGGCGCTACGTTGATGCTATATGAAGCATTGGCGAAGGGTAAAACTCATCTTTTATTGGTTAATTTAGGTAAACGAAAAGATTTTAATCATAAGGTTTTCTTAAAAGCCACCCGTAATGCTTGGCACACCCTTGGCGCCCGCCAACTCACACAAGTCGTTTGGACGCTCGCACAGCAACCTATCAACGACCGCAGCGCCGCTTGGGCTGTGCATCAGTCAATCCTGCTAGCGCGCACATCGATTTATCAATTCACTCAATTAAAAAGCGAATCGAAAGCTAATTTATTAGCTCAAGCAAAAGTCGCGTTGACAGTTGACACGATCACTGAAAAGGTCAGCAAAGTAGCGCTTAAACAAGGTGTTGCGTTAGCAAATGGCGTCGATCTGACCCGCGATCTTGCGAATCTACCTGGCAATATCTGCACCCCCACCTATCTAGCTGATGAAGCTGAGCGCCTCGCACGCGAATTGAAATTGAAAGTTAAAGTGCTGAGCCAAAAACAGATCGAAGCGTTAAAAATGGGATCGTTTCTTTCTGTTGCTAAAGGTTCGACTGAGCCACCTAAATTTATTATTTTGGAATATGTGGGTGCAGCTGCTAAAGAAGCGCCTGTCGTGTTGGTAGGCAAAGGTATTACTTTTGATTCAGGCGGTATTTCTCTGAAGCCAGGCGAGCACATGGATGAGATGAAATACGATATGTGTGGCGCTGCGTCAGTTTTAGGAACACTGCGCGCAGTCGCAGAAATGAAACTCAAATTGAATGTCATCGGCGTGATTCCGACTTGTGAAAACATGCCGGCTGGCAATGCAAATAAACCAGGTGATATCGTCACCAGTATGTCGGGTCAAACCATTGAGGTGTTAAATACTGATGCTGAAGGACGTCTCATTTTATGTGATGCATTGACCTATGTGAGTCGCTTTAAGCCTGCTGCAGTGATTGACATTGCGACGTTGACGGGGGCTTGCGTGATCGCGTTGGGCCATCATCGCAGTGGACTGTATGCACGCGATCAAGATGATGCACTAGCAAATGAGCTGCTGGCAGCTGCAAATCACACAGATGATCTAGCGTGGCGGATGCCTCTTGATAGCGAATACACGGAACAATTGAAATCCAATTTCGCTGATCTTGGAAATATTGGTGGCCGACCAGCCGGTAGCGTAACGGCTGCTTGTTTTCTTGAGCGCTTTACCAAAGCCTACCCATGGGCGCATCTTGATATTGCCGGCACAGCGTGGAAAAGCGGTCAACATAAAGGAGCAACAGGTCGCCCCGTTGCACTGCTTACCCAATTTTTAATTAATCGCGCAGGCCAAGGTTTAGATTGAAGTCATAGTAGACATGTTGGGGTTCGTGCTTCACCTCGACCTACGAGCATAAACAAACGGCGTAGGTGGAGGGGATGCAAGAGCCTCAACGCATGCGCCCAAAGCCTCTTTGGGTCTTTTGAAAGACTGGAAACACTTAGGTAGTGATGTACACCTAAGCAAATTTGCTAAAAACTTATTCAAAATCTTACTAACCGCCTTACGCCTCACTTTATTTCGACGCATGCCCACTACCACCTCCTGCCTCTTGCGCACAAGCTCGCTCAACGCCCTTGAAGCACGCGTGTTGCTCGCGGATGTACTTAAGTGGTCGCGCACGGAGTTGATTACACGCGCGCATGAAGTGCTTGAGGATGCTAGCGTTGCAGCGTTTCAATCACTTGAAGAGCGCCGGCTAAACGGTGAGCCAATAGCGCAATTGATTGGCCGTAGAGAGTTTTTTGGGCTCACTTTTCGCATTACACCTGCTGTTTTAATTCCACGGCCTGAAACTGAGCTTTTAGTAGAACAGGCACTCAAAATTATCAAACCTATCCCCTACCCTACTGTGCTCGATTTAGGCACAGGTAGCGGTGCGATTGCGATTGCAATTAAACACCAACGGCCCGATGCCAACGTAACAGCAACAGATCGTTGCCGCAAAGCACTTGCCGTTGCGACCTGGAATGCGCGTCGTCTATTACCTAATAGACAGCCTTATACGCACGCACTGAATTTATTAGAGGGTAGTTGGTATGACGCTCTCTCTAAATCAAATGAAACGATCGAACGCTTTGATTTAATTGTGAGTAATCCTCCGTATATCGCAGCCAGCGATCCTCATTTAAGCCAAGGGGATTTACGCTTTGAGCCCCTTGATGCACTCACTGATCATGCAGATGGCTTGACCGCCGTGCGCAAAATTATTCACGAGGCCCCTCTATGGTTAAAAACAGGCGGTGCGTTATGGATAGAACACGGCTATGACCAAGCGCAAATGGTACGCGCCTGTTTAAATGAGCGTGGCTTTAGAAAGGTTCATTCAGTACGCGATCTAGCAGGGATTGAACGTATTAGCGGGGGAATCATTTAAAGATTACACAAAGCCTCTCTAATAGCGTTGAGTCTTTCAATTCATACCAGTTGTGCTGCTTAAAAACGCATATCTTGGTTGCAGTTTATTTGGCATTTCCTAACAAGCTGTCTCAAAACTCGCTATCATTTCGTCTTAATAAACGCCATCTAGGGAAGCGCTGAATAAATTGGGAGCAAGACATGTCGACGCAGACAGTCCACTCGTACCCACCAATGTAAAAAAGGGAGGCATAGCACAGCCCCCAGCTTATTCAGCACTTCCCTACGCGCAGCGATTTGCCTGTTGGCCTGACTAACTGTATTAACAACACAAGCATTCGTTGCGCTGAAGCAATTCACAAGCTCTTTCAACTTCAAGCCACTTGCTAGCCTTAACTCAGTCATGAATACCCAAGAACGCATTAAACAGATTATTAGTGAATATCCCGTCGTGCTTTTTATGAAAGGCAGCCCGCAATTTCCAATGTGCGGCTTTTCAGGTCGCGCCGTGCAGCTTTTAAAAGCCTGCGGGGTTAACCATTATCATAGTATTGATGTTTTGCTCGACGACTCGCTACGGCAAGGCATCAAAGAATACACGCAATGGCCTACCATTCCACAACTGTATGTTAATGGTGAATTTATCGGCGGCTCAGATATCATGACTCAGATGTATCAAACGGGCGAATTACAAAAATTATTCACCGCACTCTAACTGCACATAACTAGCACCTGTTTAGAGTTCGCCTAGTGGGCTTATGTCGCCGCAAACAGTACCAACTGTACGGCAAAGTGACGCAAAGCCGTCAGCGCAAACCTAAACAGGTGCTAAGCGAGAAGTCTGCGTATCCTTATTTCTGCAAAGAACGTCGAATGAACTCTACTGCACCTCACACCGTTTCTTCGCGCCGCATTATTGTGGCCATTACGGGGGCAACAGGCGTGGTATATGGCGTACGTATACTGCAAACCTTACGTCGCTTAGGGAACGTAGAAAGCCACCTTCTGGTCTCCAACGCTGGTTGGCTAACGCTACAACATGAGTTGAAGCTCACTAAACCAACTGTGCATGAGCTGGCCGATGTGATTTATGCAGTGCGCGATGTTGGCGCAGCGATAGCAAGCGGCTCCTTTGCAACAGAGGGCATGATCGTAGCGCCCTGCTCAATGAAAACACTCGCCAGTATCGCGCATGGCTTTTCTGATAACTTGATTACACGTGCAGCTGATGTCACGCTTAAAGAACGCCGTCGTCTAGTTTTGTTAGTGCGGGAAACGCCATTCAATCTGGTGCATTTACGCAATATGACAGCGATCACTGAAATGGGTGGCATCATCTTTCCGCCGCTTCCTGCCTTTTATAGCCAGCCTGAATCGATTGAAGAAATGGTCGACCATACCGTAGGCCGCGTGCTTGATTTATTTGGCTTGGGTTGTAACCTTGCTCCAAGTTGGCCTGGCATAGGCACACAATCCATTTGATGAGAGCATAAAGCTAAAAAAATTTATTCAGTCGAATAACAAATGCCCTTGTTACCAACAGTGTTGATAACAAGGGCATTTTTTTCGACAGCTTAGTCAGGACTTATTTAACTGACCAAGCCATTATTAAGCGCTTTTCGTTTGTGCAAGATGTTCATCGTAGCTGATAGGGTAAGCGCTGCGGGTTCCCCAACAGTAAAATATCAACGACAAAACCACTACCACCAGAATATCCCAGCCAAGAGGAATGTAATTTCTACCCCCAAACTGATCGCTGCCACAATACGAGACTATCGCCATCGTTGGCAGATAAGTAATTAACCACCATGCGCTATTCAACGCTGGATGCCACTTTCCTTGCCTTTCTTTACGTTGATAATAAAAGTAAAACGGCAATGCAATGACAATAAGCAGAATAATTTCGCCTGTTAACGGCCAATGCGCACCATACAGAATCAATGAAGCAAAGATAAATGCGAAGGGCGCAAGCACACACATTCCGGGAATACGCAATGGCCATTTAAGTGCGGGTGACGAACGTCGCAACGCCATCAAGCTAATTGGGCCAGTCAGATAAGAAATAACCGTCATCACGGAGATCACTGCAGCAAGTGCGCTCCAACCGCGGAAAAAGAACATAAAGAGAAAAGCGACACCCAGGTTAAGCCACATCGCTGGGCGTGGGACACCATAAAGTGGATGGATTCGGCCAAAAATTTTCGGCAACGTATTATTGCGCTCCAACGCGTAAATCATGCGGGAGGTGGTAGCCATATAAATAATACCTGTACCGCTTGGGCTGGCAAACGCATCGAGATAGAGCAACATAGCCAGCCAATTTAAATTGAAGGCAAGTGCTAATTCGGCAAAAGGAGAGCTAAATTCGAGGGTATTCCAGGTTGTTCCATCTGCAGGAGCGGCGGAACTAATAAAAGCTATTTGCAATAGCAAATAAATAACGAGAGAGATCAGAATTGAACTAATAACTGCAAACGGTACATTCCAGGTTGGATTTTTTGCTTCACCAGCAAGATTGACTGGGCTTTGAAAGCCATTAAAGCTGAGAACCACACCGCTTGTTGCAACCGCCGTCAGAACTGCCGACCAACCATAAGGGGCAAAATTCTGCATATGATGCGCACTGAAATTGGTCGTCGGATAGCTAGTAATGACAAGAACAACAGCCGTTGTAATAGGTACTGCAAACTTAAAAATACTAATCGCGAAATTGGCACGAATCAGTACTTTCGCTCCCCAATAATTCAACAGAAAGTAAAAAATAATTAGCAAACCTGAAAGCACTAAGCCGCTCGTTTGCAACGACCCATCTGCATATAAACCTTGTGCCCATGCGTAAGGCCACGAACTCATATATTGAATCGAAGCCTCAGCTTCGACAGGAATAACCGAGACAATGGCAATCCAATTCGCCCAAGCACTAATAAATCCAGCCAATGGACCATGTGAGTAATAGGCATACCGCACCATGCCACCCGCTTGCGGGAACATAGCACCAAGCTCTGCATAAGTGAGGGCAATCAAGAGAATCACGACAGCACCGATTATCCACGCCACAATCGCCGCTGGCCCAGCGATTTTCGCCGCTCTCCACGCGCCGAATAACCACCCTGAGCCAAGAATAGAACCCAAACCTGTTAGCACTAACGAAGTCAGGCCAATATGTCGTTTCATAACTTTATCCATTTCCCTTCTTACCCCTTTGAAAAGATCACCGCTTAAGTAAGACTTCGGTCAATAAGCGGAGGAGAAAAGATCCTAGCGTGCCTAACAAAACAATTGCTGATTGAATCATTTTGTTAGGCACACTAAAAACACGTTTACTGCTTTACACATTCAGTGAGAAATGTGCAGCGCAGTTTTTTAGAAGAACTTAAATAGGCGCTTAGCTGGAGCTAGCGAACCTATTTACTAGGTATGCAGCTAGATAAGCATGCACCGTGTTGATATCCGGAGCGAGATTTGTTCCGGCCGTTTTTTAGCAAAAACCGTAAGAATACCATCCGAAGCACACTAAGCGGTATTTCCGTGAAACAAAGTGAAAAATCTTAAGCACACATAAGACAGTATTTTTTCTGCCAGGCAAAAGAACGGGATTATAAAAAATCTTGGCAAAGTAAGGTTACTAATGAATCAAAATGACCTCATGATTGCGCTACAAAAAGGCGCTTGCTTCGCTGAAGAAAAAAGTAGAGGAAGGATTTTCACTGAAGAGAGTTGATGGGATTTGGCCTGAATTCAACGCAATCGTCAGAAGACAAGCTGAGCTGGAGATCTATAGAAAACTCAGCAGTAAGTGCTGTTATTTTTTTATGCTCATTCACGGATGTTGAGCGGGTCAGTCAGGTGATGCGAGCCGTAAAATGTGGCGGCTAACTAAGGCGACATAGATATCCAGCCCTTTTCTACGCACAACGCGGCACTAGTGAAAAGAAATAACAGAAGAAAGGTGTTGTTTAACGAAACATATAAGCCATTAACTCAATGCCTATTTAAAAGGTAAAGGCACTTACTTGGAGAATAAAAAAAGGCCTATATCCTTTAGCAGATATAGGCCGCAGTAAAAGTCGTGGCGCTCCAGTCAAGATAGGCAAACTTATTTGCCACTCGCCAGAGAGCCAAGCCAACCTTCTGAGTTGGGCTAATTAATAATGCTGATCAACCCACTTCAATATGCTTAAGCGCTCCAATCAACTCAACGTCATTATCCACGCCAAGTTTTCTCATCACGCTCTGTTTTTGTGCGCTAATCGTTTTAATACTACGCTTAGTGCAATGCGCGATTTTGGTGACGCTCATGCCGCGTGCATAGAGTCGCATGACTTCCATTTCACGCATGGTTAAAGATTCTTCAGCTAACTGGTCACCTGCACCGTTGAACATATGTTCGATCAACAACTTTGAAGTCTCTGGATCGACATATTTAGTGCCTTTAAGAACCGCATCAATGGCAAAAGGCAAGGCAGGAATACCACTAGATTTGCTGACAAAGCCAGCACCGCCGGATGTCATGATACGTCTGACGCGGACTAAATCATCATGTTGCGATAGCACAATCACTTTAACGCTTGGGAACAAGCGTGTGATTTTCTCGAGCATTAGCAAGCCGTCTGGTTCTGAGTCTCCATCAAATGAAAAATCGCACACCAGCACGTCGCAGGGCCACTGCTTCATTGCGCTAAACATTTCCGTGATCGATCGAACTGATGCGACAACCTTGCAATCGGGGCGGCTTTCCAGCAGCTTCACGACTCCGGTGAGCACAACAGGATGATCGTCGGCCACAATGATATTTATTGTTTGAAAAGCCATATCTCCTCCACTTGTACTTATTCTTTTCAAGTAAAAATTATTTCAGGAACCTCTGCATAACCTCTGTCACAACAGGAAGATTACCTGCACCCTCTTTGCCATAACTGATAGGCAGAAAAGGTATTCCTTACTACAGGAGCTATGCAGAGGTTCCTCAGCATTACCTTATTTTTTATAGTTGCCCCCTGCCATCAATTCAGATACTGCACGATTGCCGGTAAATTTCTTGATACAGAGTGCCAATAAAAAACAGGTAAATAACGTAAAAGCTTAGTAAGCTTTCGGATAAAGATTCTGAGCCATCTAATTTTCGCGGATGATCAGAAATCTCTCACTCTTTCTAAAGAGTATTCTGAATTAATCAAAGAAAATTCTTAATTGCTGAATTTGGCGCGATTTTACGAGATTCTTACGCGTTGCACTAATGAGGTAATCCCTTAATGAATTCACCTGGTTTTATGCCTTTCTCGGCAAACCATCCTTTCTCCATTTCAAGTGCATATCGGCCAGCTTGGGTTGGGCAATGCAAATTTCTGGTATCAGCCTGCATTTCATCAATATCAGTCACCATGCCATGGGCATCAATGAAAGCGATGGCTAACGGGATTCTTGTATTTTTCATCCAGAAGCAATGCCGTTCGATTTTATCAAATACAAATAGCATGCCTTCATTCGCTCCAAGCTTTTCGCGAAACATCAAACCTTGTTCTTGCTCGACTTCTTTGGCAGCCACTTCAGCCTTAATTAAATGCACACCAGCAGTCAGCGTGATGACAGGTAACTGAGCCAATTTTTTGAACGTTGGCGGTTGCGCACTTGCATGCTTGAATACTACATAACTAATAATAAGCAGCCCTCCTACCAACAGACAGGAGCGGCGCAAACGTGAGAAAAAGTAGGAAAAAGACATAAGAACCTCTATTGATAACTGGCAACGCTGGGTCGTTAAAAACGCTGAATCAACGAAAGGCGACAGGATAGCTAATTATCGTAAGACGTGCAGTTTAAGAACCTCTGCAAAATGCGTTGGGGCAGGCATACGTTTGCTACTAGTACAACTAGTGCCTAATAAAAAAGGAAGGCCCCAGCTGATCACCCTGCGGCGCAATGGATTTTGCGGAGATTCTTTTAAAAAAAAGCGGACGCTGAAAGCAATCCGCTTTTTAACGGTACTACTGAGATTGCGAGATTTTTATAATTATTTAATCGCCTCGCTGCGTATTTACTCGGATACTGCAGGTGCTGATGCTGAAGGTTGAGCAGCTTCAGATTTTTGCTGTTTAGCTGCTTTTTCTTTCTTCTTAGCATGGTGTTTATGGTGAGCGGCCTTTTTAGCAGGTGTCGCTGTGCTAGAAGCTGCAGTGGCAGAAGCTGCTGTAGAAGAAGCTGCGACTTCGCTGGTAGCGCTCTCAGGTGCTGCAGTTGTTGACGAAGGCATTTGTGCAAAAGCAGCGGTGGCAAAAAAGCCAGCGATAAGTGCCGTAAGGAGTTTGTTCATGTTTTTTTACCCTCATGAAGATTGAATGAATTAATTCAAGAATTTATTTTTGATTCATTTTAAAAAATTATGATTCGAGTCGAGTTCTAATATTCTTTCAATGCTTTTATCAGAAAATTAATGCTCTTCTTTCAAAAAACAAATTTTTAAAAATATCAAAAACAAATTCTAAGAAGTTGCTCAAAATCCGGTGTCTGTCCCTGCGCAGAATGTAATTACGACGCATAACTAAAACCTTGCAAGTCACTAAGTACATCGGCTTTGCGAACAGCGAAATATTAACGGATAAAGAATTAATCAATTCAAAAAAAATCTTCTTTTTTTTATTCGGGAAATATCCATGGATTTTTTAAGATATTTTAAAAATAGATGAATTTTCCGATCAAAAATCTGAATAAATAAACTAGAAATTTATAAGTATTAATATGAGTAGGTGCTGCTATACGTTAGCTGATCTTTAAAGAAGCAATGCCGAATAAGCTGAGAGCGGCTGGACATTCGACTATGGCCTCATTGCCATACTCCAGCGCTGTCTAGCCGCGGCATTCATTACTCCCGATTCATTCAACGCTCCTTTAACAGGTAAGCTAAAATGCGAGCCTGCCGAATTCAGGGAATTTAAGTGCTAGAAAGTCGCTGCCTAACCTCTGTAACGAGAAATGCCTTTGCTGGCAGCCAGCTACAGAGGTTATGCAGCAGCTCCCTAGCCAAATAAGTTAAAACGGGGTTAAAAATGCAATATCAACATATCAAAGTTCCAAGCGGTGAAAAGATCACAGTCAACGAAGATTTATCGCTTAATGTCCCTGATCAGCCAATCATTCCGTACATCGAAGGCGATGGCACCGGTGTTGATATCACGCCTGTGATGATCAAAGTAGTCGATGCAGCCGTTAACAAAGCATACGGCGCGCGCAAAAAAATCCATTGGATGGAAGTTTATATAGGCGAAAAAGCCGTCCAACTCTACGGCCCTAATGCTTGGGTCCCGCAAGAAACGCTGGAGGCGCTGAAAGAATACGTTGTGGCTATTAAAGGACCATTGACCACGCCTGTTGGAGGCGGCATTCGCTCACTCAATGTTACGCTGCGGCAAGTTCTTGACCTTTATATTTGCCTGCGTCCGGTTCGTTATTTCAATGGAGTTCCCTCTCCAGTTCGCGAGCCAGAGAAAATCGACATGGTTATTTTCCGCGAAAATTCTGAAGACATTTATGCCGGTATTGAGTGGGAAGCCCAGTCTACTGAGGCTAAAAAAGTGATCAAGTTCTTGCAAGAAGAAATGGGGGTGAAGAGCATCCGCTTCCCTGACTCTGCTGGTATCGGCATTAAGCCCGTATCACGCGAAGGAACTGAACGCTTAGTGCGTCAAGCGATTCATTATGCGATTGATAATAATCGTGCATCCGTGACGCTGGTTCACAAAGGCAACATCATGAAATATACCGAGGGTGGGTTCCGTCAATGGGGTTATGAGCTTGCGCAAAAAGAATTTGGCGCGCAACTGATCGATGGTGGGCCTTGGATGAAATTCACGAATCCCAAAACCGGCGGTGAAATTGTGATCAAAGACTCGATTGCCGATGCCTTCTTACAGCAGATCCTACTGCGCCCAAGCGACTATGATGTGATTGCTACGCTCAATTTAAATGGCGACTACATTTCAGACGCGCTCGCAGCTCAGGTTGGCGGTATTGGTATTGCGCCAGGTGCCAATCTTTCTGATTCCGTTGCGTTGTTTGAAGCTACGCACGGCAGCGCACCTAAATATGCGGGTAAAGACTACGTCAATCCTAGCTCAGAGATTCTGTCAGCTGAAATGATGCTGCGCCATCTTGGCTGGACTGAAGCGGCGGATGTGATTATTTCAGCGATGGAAAAATCAATCCTGCAAAAACGCGTGACTTATGATTTTGCCCGTTTAATGGAAGGCGCTACACAAGTCTCCTGTTCAGGTTTTGGTCAGGTATTAATTGAAAATATGCATTAATTATTATTAATGCATTGCGCAGCAGATTTTTGAGCACTTATCTTTTATTTTATTTCTCAAAAATAAAACGCTCATTTACTCTGCTACGCATTTTTAAATTTAAACAAATAATTCACTGCAACAAAAAACCCAGCATATGCTGGGTTTTTTTAAATCTACTAAAATTATTTTCTTATTCTGATTAAGAAGAAGCCATCATCTCTTCTTCCTCTCCCTTAATCTCGGTAGCTTGTAAGCCTTTAGCTCCGCGCTCAACATTAAAATAAACTGTTTGGCCTTCTTCAAGAACCTTATATCCTGACATTTTAATGGCAGTATAGTGCGCGAACAGCTCTGTCATCCCTTCACTACTGTCATCCGGGGTAATAAAGCCATAGCCTTTACTTGCATTAAACCACTTGACCTTGCCCTTTTTTCTGGCCTGTGCATTTGACATACTACTTCCTCTGTACTTTTTGATACTTGCGACAACGAGCGCATTAGAAAAGTTAAGCAGCTTCCGCTGCTTCTTCCCACAAGCTCACCCAGCATTCTTTCTGAAAAAACGAATGTTAAAGAAAGCGCTGGTTTAATTGTTCGTTTTCCGCGCTCAAGTGTCAAGCATTTTTTAAAAAATGTGACATTTATTGCGTTAAATAGACTTTTTTGCCGCTACGCAGAGAAAAAATCAAAATTGATAAAATTTACAGTAAGCTTGTCGTAACAAACAGTACATAATTAAACTGAAATTCAAACAGCCAACAACACTTCGCTGCAAAAATTGTATAAAAAGTAACGAAATACGAATTATCCTTAGATAGTGACGTTATAGTGGGATTGCACCCACGTTCTAGTTGTTTAGAATGAGCATATGGCGATTTTTCCAGAACCAAACGAAAACGCTGTTATAGAGCGGCAAAAGCATGCGACAAAACCGCCATCTATGTATAAAGTGATCTTATTGAATGACGACTTTACACCGATGGACTTCGTTGTCATGCTGCTACAACAATATTTCAATAAAGATCACACAACCGCGATGCAAATTATGTTGAGAGTGCATCTTGAGGGAAAGGGAGTCTGTGGAATTTATACGCGTGATATTGCGATGACTAAAACAGAACAAGTCATCAAACACGCGCGACAGGCTGGACATCCGTTGCAGTGCGTGATGGAGGAAGCATGATTGCCCAAGAACTAGAAGTTAGCCTGCATATGGCTTTTATGGAAGCGCGCCAAGCTCGGCACGAATTTATTACGGTTGAGCATTTATTATTAGCGCTTCTTGACAATCCAACAGCCGCTGAAGCATTACGCGCCTGTTCGGCAAACCTTGAAGATCTTCGACAAAACTTACGTCAATTCATTCAAGACCATACACCAACCGTACTCGGCTCTAACGAAGTCGATACGCAGCCGACCCTCGGTTTTCAACGCGTGATACAGCGTGCGATTATGCACGTGCAGGCGTCGTCAAATGGTAAGAAAGAAGTGACGGGAGCCAATGTGCTGGTCGCTATTTTTGCCGAAAAAGACTCGCACGCTGTTTATTACTTACAGCAGCAAGGCATCAGTCGTTTAAATATCGTCAACTTTATCTCACATGGGATTACCAAAGCTGACGAGGGCTCTGCCTCTAAATCTCATGAAGCGAATAGCGAGAGTGAAGCCAGCTCTTCTTCATCAAAAGAAATGTCGCTTAATAGCTTTGCTCAAAATTTAAATCAGCTTGCCAAAGACGGGCTGATTGATCCACTTATCGGCCGCGAACATGAGGTTGAACGTGTCGTCCAAGTGTTATGCCGGCGGCGCAAAAACAATCCATTACTTATCGGTGAAGCAGGTGTGGGTAAAACAGCCATTGCAGAAGGTTTCGCGTGGCGCGTGACGCGTGGTGAAGTACCTGAGATTCTTGCTAATGCCACCGTCTACTCGCTTGATATGGGCGCACTTTTAGCGGGTACAAAATACCGAGGCGACTTTGAGCAACGTCTTAAGACTGTCCTCAGAGAGCTTAAAGAACAGCCTAATGCGATCCTCTTTATTGATGAAATTCATACGCTCATTGGTGCAGGCGCAGCTTCTGGTGGTGCATTAGACGCGTCTAATTTACTGAAACCAGCACTGTCTTCAGGTCAATTGAAATGCATTGGCGCTACGACCTTTAGTGAATTTCGGAGTACCTTTGAAAAAGACCCGGCGCTATCACGTCGCTTTCAAAAGATCGATGTCAATGAACCGACTATCCAGCAAACGATTGCGATTCTACGCGGCCTGAAATCTCGCTTTGAAGAGCATCATGGCGTTAAATTCACACGTGACGCAATATCTGCCGCGGTGGAGTTAGCGAAGCGCTTTATTACTGGGCGCCATTTGCCTGACTCAGCCATTGACGTCCTTGACGAAGCAGGCGCTGCGCAACGTGTGCTACCCAAATCAAAACAGAAAAAGACAATTGGTAAAGCTGAGGTTGAAGAGACCGTCGCCAAAATGGCACGTGTTCCGGCACAAAGCATTTCGCAAGATGACCGCAGCAAACTGCAAACGTTAGAGCGGGATCTTAAAAACATTGTATTTGGACAAAATCCCGCTATCGAAGCACTGACTGTCGCTATCAAATTAGCACGTGCGGGTATTGGCAGAACAGACAAACCAATTGGCTCATTCTTATTTTCAGGCCCAACCGGCGTTGGCAAAACTGAAGTTGCCCGTCAGCTAGCCTTTATGCTCGGCATTGAACTTGTGCGTTTCGATATGTCAGAGTACAGAGAGCCGCATTCAATTAGCCGACTCATCGGTGCCCCTCCAGGTTATGTTAGATCAGAAGAAGGCGGCCTGTTAACCGAAGAAATCAGAAAGAAACCGCATTGCGTACTGCTTCTTGATGAAATCGAGAAAGCTCACCCTGATATCTATAACGTGCTATTACAAGTGATGGATCATGGCACGCTAACTGATAGTCACGGGCGCAAAGTTGATTTCTGTAACGTGATCGTGATCATGACGACCAATGCCGGCGCAGAAGCGATGCAGAAAACTAAGATCGGCTTTAGCCTAAACCACGAGGCCGGCGATGAAATGGTCGACATCAAACGCACTTTCACGCCAGAGTTTCGCAACCGACTCGATGCCATCATCGCCTTCCAGCCGCTTGATAAAGAAATCATCATACGTGTGGCTGATAAACATCTTATTGACCTTGAACATCAACTGCATGCGAAAAAAGTCGATGTTGTATTTACCAAAGCTTTGCGTGAATTTCTTGCAGAACATGGCTTTGATCCATTAATGGGTGCGCGCTCGATGCCGCGGCTAATTAAAAACACCATTTTGCGCGCGCTGGCAGATGAGTTGATCTTCGGTAAATTAGTCAACGGTGGGCATGTCACGGTAGATATCGATGCAAAAAATGAAATACGACTTGTGTTCGATGAACAAACCCCATCACACAAGCAAGATCTCGAAGCGGCTGAAATTGAGTAACGGATTTGCTGTTACCTTTTAGAACCTATTCATGATCTCAAAAAAAAATTTGCGAGGCTTTCGGAAGTGATGTTGGGGTTCTTTTTTCACTGCAGCCTACGAACATTAAAAATTGTAGGCTGAAGTAACGCGAGAACCCTAACAGACGTGCCACTTTCCCTAATACCACTTCTTTTGAAAGACCGTAAACAGGCTTTGAGTAACCGCTCCTAGCTTCTCCCCTCCCCTTTTCCTCTCATTTAAATTGCAGAGCCTACTCTCTTACGCGGCTAATTTCGGGGAGCAGGTCAATATAGCTAAGGAAAATACCTGCAACCCTCTTTTTGATCTACGCAATGCAACTAATGGTCTACTCATACATTTAGAAGCTCTTTTAAAAAGCATGGTTTCTTATCAAGTTAAGCAAGGCCATTTCAAAAAATATCACGATATTTTGCCTAACGAAAAATCTTCATTTCGTTCAGTCAAAGTGAGCTACGAGGGGCAAGCGGTATACAGTAATCAGGAAGCACGTACCGCACAGATAGAAAAATTCAACGAATATATAGAAAGGCTCACTGCGTTTTACCACGCAATGGGAACACAGCAGATAGAAGTCTGGCGTACTGCTCTAGCACAGCTAGAAAATTTTAAGCCACAGGTAAAAATTGATGGGATGGTGCATGAATATATCCGCTCCTTGCCCAGTGAATCGCAGCGTGAATGGCAACGACAATTAAGGCAAGCAGACAAACGATGTGAAGAGACTTTTCGTACATTGTCTGAGGTGAATTGTTCAGCTAACACCCATGCCAGTTGCCCAATTCATTCATCCCCGCCTCTATCTGAATTTCTGCAAAAACTTGTGCAAGTAGCAACACGCTTTTTAGGCTATTTGCGGCAAAGCCTTGAGCCTTTTTGGAAAGATCAGTCAGTGCCAGAGTTGGGTGGCCGCTCAGCAGCTAGAGATGCCAAATTTTCTGAAAAAAATAAGCTATAAGAGGATAAAGACCCAAAATCAATGGGCGATCAAAGCATACCAAGCGATCTAAAACATTTATCTACGGCAGATTGTATCGATCAAGCTCATACTTAACGATATGCCTGTTCACCTTTCTTTCATTTTTTTCTTTTGTTTGGTGTGTTACTTAGTGCGTCTGATAATCTTCGAGGTCTTCTTGCAAGATCGTTTCGTAATTTTGACCGCGCGCCAGCAATCATCATCCCCTCTTAAAGATTCTAGGGATAACCCCTAGTTTTCGTTGCTCCCCTTTCTTTTTATGATGCGCCGCTTAAATCGATGGACTGGGCTTCAGCATGAGCAATACGTTTTCGACTTATGCGCTGGCCCAGCGTTAAAAATCACGTTTCGCGAAGAAGAAAAAAATGCACAAAATAGGCGGCTTAATTGGGAGCACGACACTCACTTTAATTTCTGCTCGCGGTTATCACGAAGAGGCGCTTGATTATCAAAGGCAAGGTAATCTGAGTATGGCACAAGCAAGTTATATTTACGCGCTGAATGCTGCCGATCAAGCATACCGTATCAATTCAGTTAAAGTCGATGTCAGCCGGACGCTTGCTCGAATTCATTGCGACTATGCTGGCCTGCTGGAAAAATTGAGTCATGACGTTGATGCGGAAGAAGCCTATCAGCAAGCACAAAAATATGGACAGCAAGCCTGCGAGCTAAAGCCAGATCATGCTGAGAGCCAAGCTTTGCTTGAAAAAATCGAGCGCCAGTACAAGCAATTCCACTACGCGCAAGAGAAAAATACGCAAGCTTATCAAGGGCGCAAAGCGGTTGCGCCTTCTACTCAACTCAATTGGCTTCAGGCAGCGCTGTCTGTACAGAGACCTTCCGTGGCTTCCTCTATTCAGGAAAAAAGCGCGCTATTAGACGATCTGTTTGAAAGGGCGCTTTCCATGCTGGCCGCGTTGAGGACACCCAATAAGCCCAGTTTGTTTCTGGTATACGCACACAACAATCCGGCTTACGGGCGGGCCGAAGCGGATACAGCAAGGTATTTCATCAAAAAGCTATCCCAACTTTGGGTCAACCTCTATTCAGACCAAACGCCACTCGGGCAACCTTATTCAGCGTTACAGTCAGAACAAAAGCACGACGGTAGGCTAGAAGATATCTTAACCAGCCAGCTTTGCCTGCTGCCCGCTCAACTAATTGATGACGTGACGCCCGTTGATAAAGTAGTCGTGTGCTGCTCCGAAGTATTAGGCAACTACTTGAAATGGCCAGACTACCAAAAATTCTGCCAAGCACTGCGAGTTGCCTATGTCACAGATCTCGCCACTTATCACGCCAACAGCGCACAAGCACATGCGTCGGCCATTCGTGAAGTCGTCAGAAATTTTTCTGAAGGGCAAGCCAACTTCCATCATGTGCTGACAGAAATGGCTTTTCTGCAAATTCGAGAAGAGCATTTGAAACGTCGACACGGCATCATCCCTATTCCATTAACTCCCCAAAGCCACACAGCTTGCCTTTCGCACTTTATTCAAGGGACAGTCGTTCGGATAAATGATATTCCTCGACTGCAAGCGCAAACAGGAGAGCAGGTCTATGCCAATCAAAGTCGGCACAACGTGTTATTTAAAGTGATCGAGCGATTGTTATCGGGCAGTGATCATAAAGCCAGAATACTTCTGGATAAGTTTTGGCAGGGGCACCGTGATCTTATCGCTCGCTTAAATGATGAGGCTTTAATCTTAAGCACGTCAGAACTTGACCAACTCGTAGAAAACATCTTCAAAGACTTCTATACGGTGCTGAATAATCAGTTGGCGCACGCTGTATTGGAAAGTCAAAGAGCGCAGAGCCAATCACTGCAAGCTAGCGCTAACCCCCTGGCGATACTGGGTGAGAATATCGAGCAATTTAAGCAAAACTACGCAGCCTATCTACAAAACTCCGGTGAAATTCGAGATGCGCTTGAGATGTATGTTCCGCTGCACGGTTTGAATAAAGCCACGGATAAAGTCTCTTTTGATTTAGCCGCGCATATTGAGCGCTTTTTACAGTCGGATGACAAAACCGTTTTATTGTTGCTCGGTTCAGCAGGAAGCGGTAAATCGACCTTTAATCGATACCTCGCTCGGCAGAAACTAGCCGCACATCAGTCGATGACAAACGGAAACGCAGCCACGCCTCTCGTCTTTTTTATTGAGCTAAGAAGCCTAGACAAACCCAACCAAAATGCGATCTCCACTTATTTACACGAAGAGGGGTTTACCGATTTGGACATACGGTTACTGCAGAAACATCAACACTGTCTGTTCATTTTTGATGGCTATGATGAAATTGAAGAACGTAATCGTCATTTTTATACTCAAAATAAACTCTGGCAGTGGCAAAACGCCAAGTTCATTATCACCAGCCGTCCAGAATATTTAGAACAAGGATATAGTCAGTACTTTCACCCCAAAGGTTCCCCCCAACATTTGCAAGAAACGTGGATCGCGCCGTTTTCTGCTGAAAGCCGAGCGGCCTATATCGACAAATATGCAAAACGCAACATTAGACAAACGAACGGCTGGAATACTAGCCGATATCAAACTGAACTCGCTAAACTCTCTGCACTCCAAGAACAGCTTAATCGTCCGATTGTGTTGCGGATGATTTTATCTATCTTGCCCAAATTGAAAGCCAGGTCTCAAGAGACTGACTTAACGCTAAGCAACGTGTATGAAGCTTACTTTGAACAGTGGTGGGCGCGTTGGCAACTGCGTATAGGAGGAATTGCGCTCACCCGAACAGAAACCGAGGCTAAAGACGAGATGGCGATGCAAGGGGGCTTTATTTTTTATGGCCTTGAATACAGTCAACAGTGCGCGATTGCACTGACGAAGATTGGGCGCACGGTGGCGGAAAATAACCCGACTTTTGCCAAACAATACCAGGATGTGCACCCACTCTTTTTTGGCGAAAGTCCGCACGCACGGCTGCTGCGCTTTAACGCGCCACTGTCTCGCAATCAAAAAGGAGATTACCAATTTCCGCATAAATCGATGCAGGAATATTTCGTCGCGCGTGCTATTTGTGCGCCTAAATTTAAAGCCATCAATCCTCATCCAGCCGATACGCTCAATCAACTTTCGTTGGTCAATGAACCGGTTATCCTTGATTTTTTAGTTGAGCAGGTTAAGGCGCAACCCTTGTTTAAAGCGTACCTTCATGCCTGGATAGAAACTTCTAAAAAACCTGATGCGCTTGTCACAGTGGGGGCAGCCAATGCGATCACGGTGTTAGTCAAAGCCGGCGTGCAGTTCAATAGTGCAAATTTACGCGCTATTCGCATACCTGGCGCAGATTTGAGCTATGGCGTATTTGATTCTGCCCAGTTGCAAGAAGCGGATCTCAGCAAGACGAGCTTAACTGGCATCTGGTTACGCCACGCTAACTTAACTGGCACGCGCATGGACGGGGTGCAGTTCGGAGAATTACCGAGTTTGCAGTTGGATAGCGCCGTTAAGGTTTGCTGTTATTCGTCAGATGGGCGCTATCTAGCGGCAGTGACAAGTAGCCGGAAGATTGCGCTGTACGATGCCAAGTCGTTAGCCCATCTCCACACCTTCGAAGGGCATATCTGGACGGTGACAAGCGCCGCGTTGTCACCCGATGGGCAAACGCTGGCTTCGGGTGATGACAACACGGTAAGGCTGTGGTCGGTCGCCGAGAAAAAGCCGCTGCACACCTTCAAAGGCCATAACAAGGAGATGACAAGCGTCGCGTGGTCGCCCGATGGGCAAACGCTGGCTTCGGGCAGTGAGGATAATACGGTGCGACTGTGGTCAGTCGTCGAGAAAAAGCCGTTGCACACCTTCAAAGGGCATACCGGCTGGGTGACAAGCGTCGCGTTGTCGAGCGATGGGCAGACGCTGGCTTCGGGAAGTCTGGACAACACGGTGCGGCTGTGGTCGGTCGCCGAGCAAAAGCTGCTGCACACCTTCAAAGGACATATCTGGTGGGTGACAAGCGTCGCGTTGTCGCACGATGGGCAAACGCTGGCTTCGGGAAGTCTGGACAACACGGTGCGCCTGTGGTCGGTCGCCGAGAAAAAGCCGCTGCACACCTTCGACGGGCATACTGGCAGCGTGACAAGCGTCGCGTGGTCGCCCGATGGGCAAACGCTGGCTTCGGGCAGTCAGGACAACACCGTGCGCTTATGGTCGGTCGCCGAGAAAAAGCTGCTGCACACCTTCGAAGGTCATACCGACTGTGTGACAAGTGTAGCGTTGCTGCCCGATGGGCAAACACTGGTTTCGGGAAGTGATGACAGCACGGTGCGACTGTGGTCGGTCGCCGAGAAAAAGCCGCTGCACAACTTCAAAAGACATACCGAGGCGGTGACAAGCGTCACGTTATCGCCCGATGGGCAAACGCTGGTTTCAGGAAGTTGGGACCAGACGGTGCGGCTGTGGTCGGTCGCCGAGAAAAAGCCGCTGCACAACTTCGAAGGGCATATCGGCAGGGTGACAAGCGTCGCGTGGTCGACAGATGGACAAATGTTGGCTTCGGGAAGTTGGGACAACACGGTGCGGCTGTGGTCGGTCATCGAGAAAAAGCCGCTGCACACCTTCGAAGGGCATACCAGCAGAGTGACAAGCGTCGCGTTGTCGCGCGATGGACAAACGCTGGCTTCGGGCAGTGATGACAGCACGGTGCGACTGTGGTCGGTCGCCGAGAAAAAGCCGCTGCACGCCTTCGAAGGACATACCTTCCCTGTGACAAGCGTCGCGTGGTCGCCCGATGGGCAAACACTGGTTTCGGGAAGTCATGACGCCACCGTGCGACTGTGGTCGGTCGCCGAGAAAAAGCCGCTGCACACCTTCGAAGGCCATACCTTCCCTGTGACAAGCGTCGCGTGGTCGCCCAATGGGCAAACGCTGGCTTCGGGCAGTGATGACAACACGGTGCGACTGTGGTCGGTCGCCGAGAAAAAGCCGCTGCACACCTTCGAAGGCCATACCAATTCTGTGACAAGCGTCGCGTTGTCACCCGATGGGCAAACGCTCGCTTCGGGCAGTGATGACGCCACGGTGCGGCTGTGGTCGGTCACTTCAGGCCAATATTTAACCGTCATTCAAGGTTTTAATGGAACCGTCAATTCTGTTGCGTGGCAAACAACTGCTGAAGGGGTCTGGTTAGCGACAGGAGGTGACGATAAAGCCATTCGCTGTTGGCAGGTGCATCGAGAGGGTGAGGCATGCCACGTGACGTTATGCTGGGCTTCAGCGCAAACGACATTGACCGCACCCGATATGTGTATCCAAGACGTCATCGGGCTAAGCCCATTAAATACGCAGCTACTCAAGCAACGCGGCGCAACGGGGGAGCCACGTCAGACTAAGAAGCAAGGAGCACTCTTATTACTAACAGAAAGAGCATAAACACCAACGTTTATGTTACCCCCTCAAGTAGACAATCAAATTGGCTTGACCTCGCTCAATTTTGCTTAAAAATGAGCGAGCCAGCTTACGTTCAGTGAGCATCGTCAATCATTGCTGATTCGGCTCTCTCAACTCAGCAAGTTTTTACGCTTGCTGACTAAGTGTTGCTCGATATTGGCTTATCGTTGTTGTATGCGTATCTAAAATCCTTTTTGTCTGCCTTATTTAAAATAAAGCAGGCAAATTAACGTAACACCTATTTTTTAGGTTAAATATGAAGATAAACAGGCTCACCCAAGGAAATTTTGCTGTTCTCATGGGGTATGCAAAATAGAGATTATTAGGGGATAGCGCTTGCAAAATCTATCAGATTGAAATGAGGGGTAGCGGAATGTGGGATAAACATCTAAAACCCACAAAAACATCAGAATTCATAGACGCCAATTGCTTAGTTTTCGAAACAGCAATGTGAGATGAAGATGTATAAATCAGGACTAAAACTAAAGCAGTGCTAGACAAGCATAAGTGCATTAGATCGGCATCGTGGAAAAGGAGCCAAAACCTGGCATTGCGTTGCTGTTTTGAATAAAAGCCTTAAATCCGCTTTTGCCAATTTCCCAATACCATCCCAACAGAACGCACGCCATCATCATCGCAGCGGGGATGATCATCGGGTTGATTGCAAGTGGTAAAAGAAAGATCAATCCCAATCCTATAAGCAAAAACGTTAGGCCATGCAAGCTATAACGATGAATAGCAGGGCTGGCATAATCAAAGTTGGTTCGTCTGATCTTCCATGTCATCCATCAGTCAACCATAGCAGGCACGAGCAAAATCAACGTGTATGGAAGCCACGCGAACAGCAGGACTAAGCGTATGCAGAATTGATAAATCACATTTATCAGTGCTTGGATACGACCCTCTACCCATGTAAACCAAGGGTGTGCGAAATTTTCCATCCCTTTAGATGGTGGTCGTGTTTTGTCAAGCAGGGAAGCGCGGCGTATGCCAGCATAAACACCAGATCAATCATGCTCGCGCGAAACCATGTTGAAGCTTGTTTTTCAATCCAAAGGTGGCCGTCGTTGCCGAACTGCTGCTTGATGAGTGCAGATTCTTGTTGGATAACGCGATCTGTCCATTGTCCAGGAATGAAAATCAAAACCATCACGCATTCCACCGCAAGTAAACAAGCGCAGAACCATAGAGGGAGTTTCATCTCAACATTCCTTTATTAGGTCAGCACCGGAAAACGCCCCTTAATAATTTTTCCACCGGAAATTTTGGCGATATATTCCAAATTAGGCATCATGCCGAGCAACGGAGCCGGAAATAGATCGGCTTCTTCTTCGATCAAGCGTTCTCCTTGATTGCCACCATATAACCAAGGAGATTCGCCGAGTGTTGTCTGACCTTGTGTACGCATCACATGCTTGATGCGGGTTTTAGGTAAGCCATCTACGATGTATTGCTGTGTTTCGGAATCAATGATGCGCAATACAAATTGATTATTCATATTGCCCAATACCTGACGCGCTCGGTGTTCACTCCCTAGACGCGCTACCAGGTCAGCATAAGTTTGCGCGGCAATATATAAACTGAACCCTGCGCCACGACCCTTGTTGAGCAATTGAATAACTGACTCATTGATTACCTCAGCTAATTCGTCAACAAAAAGATTCACGCGACGGTTATTGATGCCGTAGTTGTAACGATCTCCAGCAACGGCGGTTAAATCTGACACCACGATAGAACCAATTGCGCTGCCGGCCATGCTGTCGGTTAGGCAATCTAAGCCAATGTAGGCGACTTGACCATTGCATCAGCAAGGGATGGTGTTGCTTTATTTGTTGTTGATTTTGATTTCTCTCTCAATACCGATTCGGTTACGGGTTTGGATAGAACGGAGAAAGAGCGTTGTTTTTCTTGAACCCAGAATCTTTTCTTTTGATACGGGGATTGATTAGCTTTCTGAAAAGCTTTCTTTGCAATAGCTATATCGTCACGGTGAGCTAACTCATTCAGTGCTGAGATGATTGCTTCTGATAATGGTTTTGCTAGCAGAAGGACTTTTTTGCCATTGTATTCTTGTACCTTACGCCCAAGCAGAATCGAATCAGAAACAATCGCGTTGGCTTCGGATAATTGCTTTAGTATTTCAGCGACAACACCGAGCTTTTGGACACCTTCGGGAGAGAGAATTGTCACGTTGTCTTGAAAAAGATCAATCATTTCACCGAGTGCCTGCTTGCCTTCGAGCGTCGGCACAATCGCTTCTTTTAAAATATCAGCTGCGTCTCCATAGGTATTGATCAATTTCTCTAGCACCGCTTTGGGGGCAGGGCTTGACTCAATTTCAACTTCATCATTATTTTTAGCTCTTTCTTTGGTTACAGGTGCGCATTGTTCGGCTAGAGCTTCAGAGGTACGAAGACAAGGTTCTGATAGCACTTTGTTAGGCTGAGAATGAATGGGTTGGACTTCAATTTTTTCTTCTGTTTCTTCTTTTTTGTGTGCTTTTATTTCGTCTGTTCTTGATGGTGGTGTTGATAAAGCCCTTTCTGCATGATCGACGTGATCCACAATATCTGCCTTCACTGGTGCAGGGGGGCAGTCGTAAATACCAAATCGGGCGAGGCGAGACGAAGCATTAAAAACGTTGGTTTGATGCTCACATTGTCTGTACACAAACCTTCAGGGCTAACCTCCCAATAGCGATAAGGAGCGGTCTCTCCTTTTTCTGTGACCGCACGAGGCAGCGCAAATCCGCGTTCGATCAAAATATCCGCAAGCGTATCGGGGTCTTCGAGAATACCTGGGATATGAGAGTCATTCAGTAATTGATAAAGATCATGAATACCTTGTTTCCGCCGAACAAAAACACCTTGGTGGAGATGCCAGACGATAGCGCCTGCCACATTGACCTTCCATTGGCCGATTTTAATCAAACGGCGCATCGCATCAAACACATAGCGCTCTATGGGCATGCCATAAGCAAAGGCGTCCTGCTCTAAATGGCTTTGGCGTAAATCATGAGCGACGCTTGTTTGGTCTGCCTGCAAGACCAACTTAGCAATCGGCTGGTCAATGTTCATATCTGCAATCGCAGCCAGCATCGCCGCGACAATCTTAGGGCTAGACTTGCATAAGTAGGTTATCGTCTCTGGTGGTAGAATGCGCTCGACCATCAAGATAGAGAACGTTTGATGACGCTTATAGCGTTGCGCTCGCCAATGAATAAAGTAGCGCTGAATATCGTGGTCAATGGCCCAATCCGTTAGCATCTTGGCATAGGGGTTCCAAATTACCTGACCACTTTTATCTGTCACCGAGAGATCAATCAGGGGTTTGCCTGCATCATGAAGTAGGCCAGCGAAACAGGTCGCTAAGCGCCAGCGCGGCTCACTCTCTCGTCGCTCACGCGGTGTTCCCTCCATCGAAAATATCAACGCATCAGAAGCCTGCGCCGCCCACAAGGCGACTTCTAGTCCATGACGTAATAGACCACCTGCGCCTCTATTCCCAAACAAACTTGAACTACACCTGGATTCCGCTCTCTATAAAAGTGCGTTTGCCGCAGCTAAAGAAGCCGAAATGAGCATCCATGATTGGATGATCGAAGCAGTTAAGCGCGAGTGTCATTTGGCTGAACGGTATGATCTGCAACTGCCGTATTTCTGCAATAAATAAATGTTTTAGGTAGCGTGAGATGCTTTCATCATGCTTGAGTTTCGCCTAATTTATTTTCATATAGCGTAATTTTTGAGCCAATCTAGTTGTTACTAAATATCAACGTGGATTTATTATTGAATAGGTCTAGGCAGGCTGAACAGGTGGGAGGATCACACGCTTACGGCAAAAAGGATTTTAGATAAGCATAAAACAACGATAAGCCAATATGGAGCAGCACTTAGTCAGCAAGCGTAAAAGGCTTGCTGAGTTGAGAGAGCCGAATCAGCAATGATTGACGATGCTCACTGAACGTAAGCTGGCTCGCTCATTTTTAAGCAAAATTGAGCGAGGTCGAGCCAATTTGATTGCCTACTTGAGTGGGTAGCATGAACGTAGGTACTTATGCTCTTTCTGTTAGTAATGAGCGTGTTTCTTGCTTCTTAGCCTTACGTGGCTCCCCCATCGCGCCGCGTTGTTTGAGTAGCTGCGTATTCAATGGGCTTAGCCCGATGACGTCTTGGATACACATATCGGGTGCGGTCAACGTCGTCTGCGCTGAAGCCCAGCATAACGTTACGCGGCATGCCTCACCCTCTCGATGCACCTGCCAACAGCGAATGGCTTTATCATTGCCTCCTGTCCATAACCAGACCCCTTCAGCAGTTGCTTGCCACGCCACAGAATTGACGTTGCCATTAAAACCTTGAATGACGGTCAAACATTGGCCTGAAGTGACCGACCACAGCCGCACCGTGCGGTCCCCACTGCCCGAAGCCAGCGTTTGCCCATCGGGCGACAACGCGACGCTTGTCACCTCCCTGGTATGTCCTTCGAAGGTGTGCAGCGGTTTTTGCTCGGCGACCGACCACAGCCGCACCGTGTTGTCCCCACTGCCCGAGGCCAGCATTTGCCCATCGTGCGACAACGCGACGCTTGTCACCCAGTGGGTATGTCCTTCGAAGGTGTGCAGCGGCTTTTTCTTGCCGACCGACCACAGTCGCACCGTCTTGTCATGACTGCCCGAAGCCAGCGTTTGCCCATCGGGCGACAACGCAACGCTTGTCACCCAGTCAGTATGCCCTTTGAAGGCGTGCAGCGGCTTTTGCTCGGCGACCGGCCACAGTCGCACCGTGTTGTCCCTACTTCCCGAAGCCAGCGTTTGCCCATCGGCTGACAACGCGACGCTTGTCACACAGTGGGTATGTCCTTTGAAGGTGTGCAGCGGCCTTTTCTCGGCGACCAACCACAGCCGTACCGTGTTGCCCCAACTACCCGAAGCCAGCGTTTGCCCATCGGGCGACAACGCGACGCTTGTCACCCAGTTGGGATGTCCTTCGAAGGTGTGCAACGGCTTTTTCTCGGCGACCGACCACAGGCGCACTGTGTTGTCATCACTGCCCGAAGCTAGCGTTTGCCCATCGGGCGACAACGCGACGCTTGTCACCCAGTGGGTATGTCCTTCGAAGGTGTGCAGCGACTTTTTCTCGACGACCGACCACAGACGTACCGTCTTGTCCCAACTGCCCGAAGCCAGCGTTTGCCCATCGGGCGACAACGCGACGCTTGTCACCCAGTGGGTATGTCCTTCGAAGGCGTACAGCAGCTTTTGCTCGGCGACCGACCACAGGCGCACGGTGTTGTCCCTACTTCCCGAAGCCAGCGTTTGCCCATCGGGCAACAACGCTACACTTGTCACACTGTCGGTATGTCCTTCGAAGGTGTGCAGCGGCTTTTGCTCGGCGACCGACCACAGGCGCACGGTGGCGTCATGACTTCCCGAAGCCAGCGTTTGCCCATCGGGCAACAACGCGACGCTTGTCACAGGGAAGGTATGTCCTTCGAAGGTGTGCAGCGGCTTTTTCTCGGCGACCGACCACAGCCGCACCGTGTTGTCCCTACTTCCCGAAGCCAGCGTTTGCCCATCGGGCGACAACGCGACGCTTGTCACCTCCCTGGTATGTCCTTCGAAGGTGTGCAGCGGCTTTTGCTCGGCGACCGACCACAGTCGCACCGTGTTGTCCCCACTTCCCGAAGCCAGCGTTTGCCCATCGGGCAACAACGCTACACTTGTCACACTGTCGGTATGTCCTTCGAAGGTGTGCAACGGCTTTTTCTCGGCGACCGACCACAGGCGCACCGTCTTGTCATCACTGCCCGAAATCAGTGTTTGCCCATCGGGCGACAACGCGACGCTCGTCACCTGCCTGGTATGTCCTTCGAAGGTGTGGAGGTGGGCTAACGTCTTGGCATCATACAGCGCAATCTTCCAGTTACTTGTTGCGGCTGCGAGGTAACGCCCATCTGACGAATAACAGCAAGCCTCAACACTGTCATCCAACTGCAAACTCGGTAATTCTCCGAACTGCACCCCGTCCATGCGCGCGCCAGTTAAGTTGGCGTGACGTAACCAGATGCCTGTTAAGTTCGTCTTACTGAGATCTGCTCGCTGCAATTGCGCAAAATCAAATACGCCATAGCTCAAATCGGCATTAGGAATACGAATAGCGCGTAAATTTGCACTATTGAACTGCACGCCGGCTCTGACTAACACCGTGATCGCATTGGCTGCCCCCACTGTGACAAGCGCATCAGGTTTTTTAGAAGTTTCTATCCAGGCATGAAGGTACGCTTTAAACAAGGGTTGCGCCTTAACCTGCTCAACTAAAAAATCAAGGATAACCGGTTCATTGACCAACGAAAGTTGATTGAGCGTATCGGCTGGATGAGGATTGATGGCTTTAAATTTAGGCGCACAAATAGCACGCGCGACGAAATATTCCTGCATCGATTTATGCGGAAATTGGTAATCTCCTTTTGGATTGCGAGACAGTGGCGCGTTAAAGCGTAGCAGCCGGGCGTGCGGACTTTTGCCAAAAAAGAGTGGGTGCACATCCTGGTATTGCTCGGCAAAAGTCGGGTTATTTTCCGCCACCGTGCGCCCAATCTTCGTCAGTGCAATCGCGCACTGTTGACTGTATTCAAGGCCATAAAAAATAAAGCCCCCTTGCATCGCCATCTCGTCTTTGGCGTCAGTTTCTGCTTTAGTGAGCGCAATTTCTTCTATACGCAGTTGCCAACGCGCCCACCATTGTTCAAAGTAAGCTTCATACACCGTGCTTAGCGTTAAATCACTCTCCTGAGACTGGGTTTTCAACGAGGGCAAGATAGATAAAATCATCCGCAACACAATCGGACGATTAAGCTGTTCTTGGAGTGCGGAGAGTTTAGCGAGTTCAGTTTGATATCGGCTAGTATTCCAGCCATTCGTTTGTCTAGCGTTGCGTTTTGCATATTTGTCGATATAGGCCGCTCGGCTTTCAGCAGAAAACGGCGCGATCCACGTTTCTTGCAAATGTTGGGGGAAACCTTTAGGGTGAAAATACTGACGATATCCTTGTTCTAAATATTCTGGACGGCTGGTGATAATGAACTTGGCGTTTTGCCATTGCCAGAGTTTATTTTGAGTATAAAAATGACGATTACGCTCTTGAATTTCATCATAGCCATCAAAAATAAACAGGCAGCGTTGATGTTTTTGCAGTAACCGTATGTCCAAATCGGTAAACCCCTCTTCGTGTAAATAAGTGGAGATCGCATTTTGGTTGGGTTTGTCTAAGTCTAAGTTTCTTAGCTCAATAAAAAAGACGAGAGGTGTGGCTGCGTTTCCGTTTGTCATCGACTGATGCGCGGCTAATTTCTGCCGAGCGAGGTGTCGGTTAAAGGTTGACTTACCGCTTCCTGCTGAACCGAGCAACAATAGAACGGTTTTGTCATCCGACTGTAAAAAGCGCTCAATATGCGCGGCTAAATCAAAAGAGGCTTTATCCGTGGCTTTATTCAAACCGTGCAGTGGGACATACATCTCAAGCGCATCTCGAATTTCACCGGAGTTTTGTAGATAGGCTGCATAATTTTGCTTAAATTGCTCAATATTGTCACCCAGTATCGCCAGGGGGTTAGCGCTAGCTTGCAGTGATTGGCTCTGTGTCCTTTGATTTTCCAATACAGCGTGCGCCAACTGATTATTCAGCACCGTATAGAAGTCTTTAAAGATGTTTTCTACGAGTTCGTCAAGTTCTGACGTGCTTAAGATTAAAGCCTCATCATTTAAGCGAGCGATAAGATCACGGTGCCCCTGCCAAAACTTATCCAGAAGTGTTCTGGCTTTATTATCACTGCCCGATAACAATCGCTCGATCACTTTAAATAACACGTTGTGCCGACTTTGATTGGCATAGACTTGTTTTCCTGTTTGGGCTTGCGCCTCCAGCTGAGGAATATCGCCTATCCGAACGACTGTCTCTTGAATAATCTGCGAAAGGCAAGATGTATGGCTTTTAGGTGTTAATGGAATGGGGATAATGCCGTGTCGATATTTGAGGCGTTCCTCTCGAATTTGCAGAAAAGCCATCTCTGTCAGCACATGATGAAAGCCAACTTCTTGAGAAAAGTTTCTGACGACTTCACGAATGGCCGACGCGTGTGCTTGTGTGCTGTCAGTGCGATAGGTTGCTTGATCTGTGGCATAGGCAACTCGCAGCGCTTGGCAGAATTTTTGATAGTCTGGCCATGCCAAATAATTGCCTAATACCTCGGAGCAACACACGATCACTTTATCAACAGGCGTCACGCCATCGATTAGTTGAGTGGGTAGCAGGCAAAGCTGGCTGGTTAAGATATCTTCTAGCCTGCCGTCGTGCTTTTGTTCTGACTGTAACGCTGAATAAGGTTGCCCGACTGGCGTTTGGTCTGAATAGAGGTTGACCCAAAGTTGGGATAGCTTTTTGATGAAATACCTTGCTGTATCCGCTTCGGCCCGCCCGTAAGCCGGATTGTTGTGAGCGTATACCAGAAACAAACTGGGCTTATTGGGTGTCCTCAACGCGGCCAGCATGGAAAGCGCCCTTTCAAACAGATCGTCTAATAGCGCGCTTTTTTCCTGGATAGAGGAGGCCACGGAAGGTCTCTGTACGGACAGCGCTGCCTGAAGCCAATTGAGTTGAGTAGAAGGCGCAACCGCTTTGCGCCCTTGATAAGCTTGCGTATTTTTCTCTTGCGCGTAGTGGAATTGCTTGTACTGGCGCTCGATTTTTTCAAGCAAAGCTTGGCTTTCAGCATGATCTGGCTTTAGCTCGCAGGCTTGCTGTCCATATTTTTGTGCTTGCTGATAGGCTTCTTCCGCATCAACGTCATGACGCAATTTTTCCAGCAGGCCAGCATAGTCGCAATGAATTCGAGCAAGCGTCCGGCTGACATCGACCTTAGCTAAATTGATACGGTATGCTTGATCGGCAGCATTCAGCGCTCGAATATAACTTGATTGGGCCATGTTCAGATTGCCTTGCCTTTGATAATCAAGCGCCTCTTCGTGATAACCGCGAGCAGAAATTAAAGTGAGTGTCGTGCTTCCAATTAAGCCGCCTATTTTGTGCATTTTTTTCTTCTTCGCGAAACGTGATTTTTAACGCTGGGCCAGCGCATAAGTCGAAAACGTATTGCTTATGCTGAAACCCAGTCCATCGATTTAAGCGGCGCATCATAAAAAGAAAGGGGAACAACGAAAACTAGGGGTTATCCCTAGATTTTTTAAGAGAAAATGAAGATTGCTGGCATGCCTTGCTCCCTCTTCCAGCCCCCGAAAAATCAAACAGCTATCTCGGCACTATACAAAGTTAAATTCAAGGGTTTTCGAAGGGAAGTAGCAGAATATCGGTTATCCATTTCTAATTACCCAAATCGGGCAATTTATCGCCCCTCATCGCTTCCTTCCTTACTTAACAATATCGCCATATCCAAAAGCAACAAGGCGATGAAACCCACCAAAATCCCGCGCCGTATCGATGATCCTCCTCACCTCCTACTGTGGAGTTTGGATGAGATTGTTCCTACGCTATTAGGTCTTGTCATCGGCATGATGCTTGGCAAAGCACTTATTTGCCTTTTACTTGGACTGCTTGTTACGAATTTGTATAAGCGCTTTCGAGATAACCATCCAGATGGTTATTTGCTACATCTGATGTATTGGGGAGGGTTTTTGATAAATGCTGGTTTGTTGACAAAGCAGAAACCGTCATCGCTAAAAAATCCGTTCATTCGGAGATATTGGCCTTGAAGTTACGTGATTTTTTAAAAACTTGGGAAGGGACAGAGCAAGAAAACAAATGGAATCGTCTTTTTATGGCGGGGCTGATTGCAATGCTATGCCTGATGTCACTCAAACTCTTTAGCAAAGAAACGATTGTGACAATTCAGCCGATGACGTTAACGGAAGAAGCATGGGTATCTAAGCACCAGGCATCAGCCTCTTATAAACAAGCGTGGGGATTTTTTCTCGCGCAGCTCACCGGAAATATTACGCCCAGTACGGTGAATTTCATTAAAGAGCGTATTGGGCCATTACTCTCGCCCACGATTTATCAGCAAGTGATCGATACGATAGAAGTCCAAGCCAAACAAATTCAAAACAAATAGGAGATGGTAAACAATATAGATGTGGACGCAATTCTGCCGCATCGATTGGCCTAGTACCTCGTCAATACAGCACAGGGGGTAGAGCAAAACTTCTTGGCATTAGTAAAAGGGGAGATAAAAATCTCAGGCGCTTGCTAGTTCAGTACGCCCGTTCCTATCTGCAGCGATGCGAGCGTTATACAGGTCATTTGGCTGATTGGGTTCGTTCGATGCTGAGTCGATGGCATACCAGTGTCGTTGCGGGTGCGCTTGCCAATAAACTCGCACGAATTGCGTGGGCATTAGCGGCACATCACTCGGCATTTGAAACGAGACCGACTGCCACATCTGTTTGATGGCGCACGTCTTGTGTCATATTTTTTTAACTTAAATCAACCTGTCTGGTTTTGTGATCGCTGAAATTTGATGGCGTAAACGGCACACCGGCCTGGCGAATAGCCTGATAGATGAACCGGTCTTTTAAAGTCCGAAGGCGTTCTTAGGTTCGCTAGGCACTACTCTCATCGAGGCGCAGGGACATATCCCTAATATGACGCCGAATAGATTCGAGCAAGCCAAACACAACGTCAAAAATCAGGGTTGCAAAAACGGGGCGACCATAGATTCTTCTAGAGACTGTCGAAATAACTCTTTGGTGCTGGCCGCGGGTGTCTTAGGTCCCATCTATAACTCGTTTAAATTTGCAGGTTTTAGGCATTTTAGGTGCCTATTTCTTGCAATTTTTGCAAGCCTTATTTTGCATTGCATCTTGCTAACTCGAGGATTACAGAATTGTTCAGAGCGGACTAATTACATATGCAGTTCTGGGCAGCGGTGAGGTATGATTGCTTATAGCCTACACGAAATCAAAGTTTGATACGCTCCTAGAGTGCCCCCCTGAGTCTGGACCAAGCAGGAAGAATAAATTGATACGCTTGCTAAGCTTTTTAAAAGGAATAGCAAGATGTCAGCAAGAGGACCCTATCGGCGTCATAGCCCGCAGTTCAAACTACAATTGTGTAGCGACATTTGTAGTGGCAAGCTAGGCCGACGTGAAGCTCAGCGCACTTACCAAATCTCTGCCAATCTGATTCAGTTGTGGCTTACTCAATATGAGCGAGGCGAATTGAATGTTGAGGACGCGGCGGCTACTACAATGGCAGAATATGAGACCAAAATAGCAGCATTAGAACGCAAAGTGGGGCAGCTCACAATGGAGCTCGACCTGCTTAAAAAAACACCACGACGACAACCCGAAACCAGCAACGACAGCTTATCCATCATCAGCGGCCCTATGGTTGTTCCATTCGATGGGGATGCAAAATGATCGCTCTACCTCGCAGTACATTCTATTATCAGTCCGTCTTGCAGACCGAAATAGCGGATGACAAACAGGTACTTGAACTCATTGAGGCTATCCAAGATGAATTCCCAGGATATGGTTATCGGCGTATTACGCATGCGTTACGCACGCAAGGTTATGTAATTAACCACAAACGTATTGCCCGTATCATGAAAGAGCATCGTCTGAGCGTGAGGCGACGCCGTCGCCGGCCGTATTTCACCTCAGCAGAGGATGGTCTGGCGGCCTTTCCTAATTTGTACTGCAATCTTATCCCTAGCCAGCCGAATAAGGTATGGATTGCAGATATTACGTTCGTTCGTATCACAACGGGGTTTGCTTATTTGGCTGTCATCTTGGATGCATGGAGTCGTAAAGTGATTGGCTATGCCATTTCTCGACAGATCGACACAGATCTCACTTTAGCTGCTCTCAAAGCAGCTGTGCAGAGCCGTCAGCCAGTACCCAATACCTGTATCCATCACAGCGACCAAGGTAGCCAGTATGGCAGTCGTCGATACCGTCAGGCGTTGCAGCAATATGGCTTAATAGGATCAATGAGTGCTGTTGCTAATCCCTATGATAATGCCCAAGCAGAGAGTTTCATGAAAACCCTTAAGGTGGAAGAGGTCTATTTGGCTGGCTACGAGACTTTCTCCGATATCACGGCTCGTTTGCCGTACTTTATTGAGCATGTTTACAATGCCAAGCGAATGCATTCGGCGCTTGGTTATCTCTCTCCCAACCAATTCGAGGATCAACTCACTCAGCAGGCGGCTCAAATTTTATAACTTGCTTGGTCCAGACTCAGGGGTTCACTCCAGAGCTGTATCAGTTTATATCCGCTGATGACACCTATCGATAACAACGCGGTGGAATCAATCATCCGTCCTATCGCTATCGGCCGGCGCAACTGGCTATTTAGTGGCTCCGAGCGTGCCGGACGCCGCGCTGCGTCCATTCAAAGCTTGCTGGTTACGGCCAAACTCAATGGCCTTAACCCCGCTGCTTGGCTCAAAGATACACTAGAAAAATTACCCGCCTGGCCTCATCGCCGTCTTGACGAACTACTTCCCTTGAAACCGCTGTAAACTCCTAACCATCAATGTGGGTTTATTATTGAATAGGACTAGGCACATTGCAAAAGTGGAACCGTTGCCCGCTTACCGATGTGCGAGAGATTCAGACAGTGGAAAAAGATCATGGACGCATCGAAACACGCCAGGTTGCATTGAGCACTGAAATTGAATGGCTTAACGCACATGGTACTTGGCCCGGCCTTAAAGCTATTGCCATGGTCCAAGCTGAACGGGAGGTGCGCGGTAAGCGAAGTTGTGAACGCCGTTATTTCCTATGCTCATTGACTGACATAGACCGGGTGAGTCATGTCATTCGAGCACACTGGTCTATCGAAAACCAGCAGCATTGGATATTGGATGTCCAATTTAAAGAAGATGCCAATCAAACTCGAGATAAACGTGCCGCCTCAAATTTGGCTCTCATCCGACGCGCTGCTCTTAATTTACTGCAGCAAGACACATCTTCTCTGAGTATCAGGCGCCGTAAAATGCGGGCTCTGACTAATTCCGCTTATCGGGAACAATTGCTTTTTGGCTCTCGACAAACAGGTGAGTCGACCAGCGGAACTTCCCCGCCAGCCGCTCGCAGAACGGTGCGTGAGCCTCTCGACTCACACCGCTCCCCTTAGGCATACATGGTTAATACTCCCGTTCTCCAGTGACAAAACAAGTGCGGCAACTTCTTAGCTATCGCTTGTATAAAGTAGCACGCTCTTGTTTTATGACCTCTAAGCTTTTTGTACTTGTGCATCGCCCATTTGACCAAGGTCGTATTGAAGTGAGTTAGTACCGAATACAGCGCAGATCGATGATATCTTCCGTAGTAATTAATCCATCCCAGTAGAACAGGGTTGAACTGACGTGCAATATCTTCCAAGCTGATTTCCGTTCTTCTATAAAACCCTTGGCTTCGTGTTTGTGCCCGCATCGCCTTCATTGCTACAGGGCTAACCGCAGGCGAGAAGCTAACAAACAAGCAAGGTTTCTTGCTATGTTTGACCAGCCTTGGCCTAAACTGGTAACCCAAAAAGTCAAACGCCGTATTGGCGTAGTCTCCTTTGCGCAGTTCGTCTTTGCAGTAAACAATCTTAGTTTTCTCCGGATGCAACTCAAGACCGCATTCTGCAAACCGCTCACTCAACAAGCATAGTATTTCTTGCGCCTGTTTCTGTGTTTTGCAATGAATCAGTCCATCGTCGGCATAACGGCACCACGGTAAATTGGGATATCGTCTATGCATCCAGATATCCACCACGTAATGTAAAAATAGGTTACTTAATAAAGGGCTGGCCACCCCACCTTGGGGCACCCCTTTCGTTCTGGTAACACACTGCCCGTCAGAGGTTTGCAAAGGTGCCGTGAGCCAGCGCTCTATATACAGCAATATCCATTTACACTGCGTGTGCTTCCTTACCGCTTTTAGCAGGAGATCATGGGGAATATTGTCGAACAGACCTCTAATATCGTACTCAATAACCCAGTCATACTTCCAGCATCGAGAGCGCGTGACTTCTATTGCATCCAACGCCGATTTATTCGGTCGATAGCCGTATGAGTCAGGCAAAAAGTACGGCTCTAACTCCGGTTCAAGATTCAACTTCATCACCATTTGCGCTATTCGGTCGGCCACAGTCGGCACCCCTAAAATGCGCTCACCTCCTGTCTTCTTCGGTATCGCTACTGCTTTCACTGCAGGAGGAAAATAACTCCCTGATGACATCCGATTCCAAATCTTATACAGATTGTTCTTTAAGTCCCGATCAAAATCCTTCAGAGACTGTTGATCTACACCAGCCGCCCCTGCATTAGCTTTGATCAGCCTATAAGCTTGCATCACTTGAGATTTGGCAATACTAAAATGCTTTGTCTGGTTCAAAATCTCCTCCTGTTGCCAGTTGGATTTAGTCAGTACAACCTAAGGCAACCCCTTCGCTCCATCGCCATTACAGCGACTTCTTCACTACTACGAGTTGCTCCGTCCCAGTGTTTTGCTTTGGTACTCTCATACTTGAGATTGCACTCTCTTGTATTTCTCCCTTCGCATCAAAACGACTGGTTCCCACAGTTCCTTATAAAAGCCTGAATCAGACTCACGCCACCTCTACGCCGGACACCACTTGCTCAGTAACCGAGTAGCTTGCAAATTCTTCCTGAAGGCGCACTAATCCTTCAGTTTTGATGTCTTCTAGGCATTTCGACGCTTCAACAGTGGTTCAGGGTCATTCGTCTTTCTGATCCTCACCTGGCGCTTCTCACAGCGTCTTTTCCTTAACGCTCACGACCTTGGCTCTTTACCAACGCCGCTTAAGGTGGTTTGAAGCCCGCTCTCGGAAGCCGACTTCGAGGGGCCCGCCCTCATCTTTTATAAAGCTTATTCACTCCTCATTTCGTTTACTTCTTCATTCATGATTTGTGCGGCTGTGGCACACTAGCGCGATCGCCCTGGGACTTGCACTTGGTTGCTTGCCAAGGTTTGAGAAACAGGAGGACCAAACATCACGTTAACACTCTTCTGTTGATCGGTTCGAGCCCGACGGTAAACCGCTTAAATCTGCTGGACCTACATGGTCGTACAAGGACCTTGCTGAGCTAGTGCCGCTTGTGCCTCCTCCTCACTCTTATACGGTCCTTTATACAGGCGACGGGTACTCGCCTCAACCGGTGATCCAAAGCGATAGCCGTAAACCTCAGGACGCGCTTGCCAGGACGGCAGATACACCTCTGGTTCTTTTCCCTCCTTTTCTACCTTGATACCGGGCTTGGCAAAAAATCCTTGGACATTCCAACTACCCTTTAGCGAGCGCCCTGACTCTGTCGCTTTGGGCTGTGTCAAACGAGCATTCGCCTTGCCCGCTATCAGCGCAAGTACCACCCGTTCCTGAGCAGACAGCGTGTCGGCTCTTCCTGCTTTTAGGTAATCCATCACGCGACGCGCACCATGCTCGGCCAGCGTCTCAATATCTTTCCGGTTGTGCCAATCTTGTTTCGCAAACACAGGCTGCCAGCAACGGCCTGCGTAGTCGACCATCTCCTCGATCTGTTTTTCGATGCTCTCAACCACTTGCAGACTTTTTGGCTTTTGTTCAGGCTCTGCAACAGCCTCTGCCACGCGCTGGTCACCTGCTCGTTGATGGCTGAGACGCGCCTCGCTGACAGTTTTTGCCAACCCCTGCATGACGGCTGCCAAATCCAACGTCGCGGTGACTGACGTCGTAGCGCTGAGTTCTGGCAGCAGGCCTGATAACGCTTGGGCCAACTCTGTTACTAACACAGTTTTCCCCATCGGCACCGATTCCCCATACACGCGTCTCAGCCGCTCGATGATGAGAGATAGCAGCTCAGCTTTGAATTGATGAGTAAAGAAGCGAGCATGCCGGTTGTTTGGCGTGTCTAAATCAATCCGCTGCGCAAAAGCGCGATACCACAGTTCGTCTTGCTGACGCTGCAGCTTACGTTTTTTCGCCTGGGCTTTTTCCTGGACTTCGAGCTTAGCAAGTTTATCCTTAATCTCGGCTTGCTGGGCCTCAAGGTCTGCTTTTGAATGATGACGCCATAACCAGTTGTAGGCTTTATTTTCGAGGGCGTGAATCTGTGCACGGGACAAAATGTTCGACGGTGCGCTACCCGCTACCAACTCGGCTTTGCAATGCTCCGTTAGCTCTGTTTGCGTCTTCCACTTGGCTGTTTGGGTATCGAGTGGGAGCGAGGTGGTTTTCTGATGGCGTTGCAGCAGTTTTTGTTCTATGTTCAGCTGTAAGGCTTCTGTCGTGGATTGATAAGCTTTGAGTTGGAGGGGCGCCGCCTGATCAATAAAGAGTTTAGCCAAAGCTTCATATCCTTCCTTGTTGTCAAACGCCCGCGCTAGGTTAAAGTAAGCACGGGCCTGTCTTTCTCGGCGTTCATCCTCGTAATGCAGAATCTGGCAGGTATGCGTGATCCCTTTCTCAAAATCCCCTGCAGCCAGATAGGTTTCACCCAAGTAGATCGACAGCATCCCCAACGCCTGGGGTTGGTTGGCCGTTTTGTGTTTCAGGTAAATATCGTGTGTTTTAGACAGCGTATCTATCGCCTTTTGATAGTTCCGCTGCTCTTGGGGTCTACCATCTTCCGCTTCTTTCTCGATAATCCCCTGATCGACCAAAAGCTTCGCGCGCATGTGTTCATCAAACACTGCTGGATGTTGGTCCATCCATTGCTTTAATTTTTCATACTCTTCGAGCGCATTAACTAAAAGGCCTTGCTTACGCAGCGCTCGTGTGTAGTTACGTAACGTATAGGCAATCGCTTCAGGGTCGCATGCTTGGCCCAAATTCACTTGAATCGCATAACTCTTCTCAAAATCTTGCATGACCTCCACCGCAACCTGGCCGCGTGATACCAGCTGAGAAGCAAAGGTGGCTCCTTGATACAGATATTCTTGCGCATACAGTTTAAGTAGCGTAGCTTCTTCCTCAGAGATGGGCCGGGCGGTAAAGTCACCAGGTGCCTGTTCAAAGTGGGCAATCAGCTCCAGGGAGAGTCCCTGCTTAAAGAAGTGCTGGGCCTTTTGCAGACAATCGTAGGCCAGCTGCAACTGGCCGTAATACAGATAGTAGAGTCTAGCTAGACTACTGCCCAAAGCTAACACCTGGCTAAGCAAGGGCACATTCTCAGCGAAGGGACGCTTGGCACAGGTCTCAAAAAGGAGGGTGTGCACCAGACCCTCGTAGGGCTCTAGGTCTGATGGCTGGCTATGGGGCTTACCTACGCTTTCGTTATCTGTCAAATAACTGAAGACTTCAGACAGGCGCTTAATGTTTTTTTCCAGCAGCGAGTGCTGTTCTGATTCATAACGTTTTTGCACCACGCTCAAAAAGGCAGGATTAAGCTTGAGACTTTGAGTGGATAGGTCAATTTCCAGAATAGCGAGCTGTTTGTCATATAACGTCTGAATAGCTTCTTGATCCACCTGCTGATGCGCATTTACAAAAAATGCAAAGAGGATGCGGTTATCTCCTAGCCAGGCCGCCTGCTTAACGAGATTCCATGCTCGGGCCGCAATCGGGGCCGACAACGCTTGCGTTTCTAGGGGCCCTAAACTCGCCTGCGCGATCTTACTCAGTAAAGTATCTCGAACCTTCTGGTGTTTTTCCGATTGCGCCAGAAAGTTGGCAAAGTTCCTAAACTCCACTATAGAGGCCTCATAGTGTCGGCACAACGCCTGAATGATTTCCGGATACCCTCCCGTAATCCGAATAACCTGAGCAAAATCGCATGCTTCGAGCGACTCTTCCGGCAAGTACTGCTGCACTAAATGCTTCGCTTGGTCCGGTGTAAAAAGGCTCAGGTGAATAGATTCGACGGATTGCCTTAGGTTTTGGCTGAGCTTCTCTGTCAAGGTCTGGGTCGTGGTGTAGATCAGTTGGCCAGCCCAAAAGGAGAGATTGAGCCATGCTAAAACAAAATCGACATTGCTTGGTCTCAATCCATCCAATATCAATAGCGAACGAGGATGCTGATGCAGATAACTCACCACATGCTGCAGGGCCTTTCCCGGGCTTGGGTTGCCATAACCGAGCGTGTAACTAATAGCTTGGATATCTGCATTGGCGCGGCTCGCACTGCTGCAGTCAATCCAGGCAATCAACGCATAGGATGCAAAGAATGGATCAGGGTTAGAACGAATCAGATGCTGAATCAGCGTGGTTTTGCCCGCCCCAGATGGGCCAATGACTTCAATGAGCGTGCTGTGCTCCTCCTTCAGCAGTCTGAGTAATTGGTCCGACTGTTCCTCTCTGGGGACATAACGGGCTAGCTTTTCAACATGAACAAGGAGATTCTTTGGTCTTTCTAAAGAATCATTTTTTCCTTGATTATAATGAGGTGGCTCTGGTAAAACATCTGCTATCGCTCGGCTAGACGATGAAGTACATTCGCCTAAGACAGCCCCGTGCTGCTTTAAAAGTTTCTCATTGACTCCGCTTAAGCCCTGGACATGCTGGATAATAGTATCGGTCACAGTCAACCTATCGTGCGTCGAACTCCAATGCAGGTGCACCTGAGCACGGCCCTCGTCTTCGATAATCTGCCAGACACGAACCGATTTATCCTCACAGCCGGTGACCAAATAGGTGCCGTCGGTAGTCTCCTGCCAGACCATGCTGTTGACTGTCCCCAAAAAATCTCGCATCACCGCTAAACACTGCCCGCGCTGCGTGTCCCATAGCCGCACCGTATTGTCCGAACCGCCTGAGACCATATACCGACCATCGGCCGATATCACGACACTACTAACCCAACTTTCATGCCCCCTGAGGGCGCGGGGCGCAGCCTCAGGCGTTTGCCAGTCCCACATCCGCACCTTCCCGTCCTTACTCCCTGAGACCACATACCGACCATCGGCCGATATCACGACACTACTAACCCAACTTTCATGCCCCCTGAGGACGCGGGGCACAGCCTCAGGCATTTGCCAATCCCACACCCGCACCGTCTTGTCCTGACTCCCGGAGACCACATACCGACCATCGGCTGACATCACGACGCTATTTACCGAAGACTCATGCCCCCTGAGGACGCGGGGCGCAGCCTCAGGCTTTTGCCAATCCCACACCCGCACCGTCCCGTCCTGACTCCCGGAGACCACATACCGACCATCGGCCGACATCACGGCGCTATTTACCGAAGACTCATGCCCCCTGAGGACGGGGGACGCAGCCTCAGGCTTTTGCCAATCCCACACCCGCACCCCGTCCTGACTCCCGGAGACCACATATCGACCATCGGCCGACATCACGACACTATTTACCGAAGACTCATGCCCCCTGAGGACTCGGGACGCAGCCTCAGGCTTTTGCCAATCCCACACCCGCACCCCGTCCTGACTCCCGGAGACCACATATCGACCATCGGCCGACATCACGACGCTAGTTACTGCAGACTGATGCCCCCTGAGGATGAGGGGCGTAACCTCGGGCATTTGCCCATCCCACACCCGCACCGTCTTGTCCCAACTTGCCGAGGCAAGCTGATGGCCGCTGAGCGAATACACCACGCTAATAACCCCCTTAGCATGGCCCTCTAAGGTGTGACTGAGCTGCCCGCTGTGCGCGTCCCACAGACGCACCGTCCGGTCCTCACTTGCCGAGGCAAGCTGATGGCCGCTGGGCGAATACACTACGCTCAAAACCCTATCGGTATGGCCCTCTAAGGTGTGGATGAGCTGATCACTCCGCGCGTCCCACAGACGCACCGTCTTGTCCCAACTTGCCGAGGCAAGCTGATGGCCGCTGGGCGAATACACCACGCTAGTAACCCCCTTAATATGGCCCTCTAAGGTGTGACTGAGCTGCCCGCTGTGCGCGTCCCACAGACGCACCGTCCGGTCCTCACTTGCCGAGGCAAGCTGATGGCCGCTGGGCGAATACGCCACGCCATAAACAGCCTCGGTATGGGCCGCTAAGGTGTGGCTGAGCTGCCCACTGTGCGAGTCCCACAGCCGCACCGTCCGGTCCTCACTTGCCGAGGCAAGCTGATGGCCGCTGGGCGAATACGCCACGCCATAAACAGCCTCGGTATGGGCCGCTAAGGTGTGGCTGAGCTGCCCACTGTGCGAGTCCCACAGCCGCACCGTCTTGTCCCAACTAGCCGAGGCAAGCTGATGACCGTTAGGCGAATACACCACACTCTCAACCCAGGCGGTATGGCCCACTAAGGTGAAGATCTTTTCCCAATTCGACGTGGCATAGACGTTGATCTTGCCATTGCCAAGTCCCACTGCACACGTTTTCCCATCCGGCGAATACGCACAGGAGTTCACTTTGCTCTCTTCCTCGAGATAAGGCCATTCACCAAACTGCACCCCTTCCATCTTCGCCATGCTCAAATTGGCTTGGCGCAGCCAACTATTGCGCAAATTAACCTTTGTCAGATCCGCTCCTTGTAGCTGTGCAGAATCAAATATTCCATAACTCAAATCCGCCCCAGGAACATGGACTCCTTTCAAATCAGCCCCATTAAACTGCACCCCCGCTCTCACTAAAATCGTAATTGCATTCGACGCCCCCACCGTCACAAGTGCATCAGCTTGCTTGGAGGCTTCTATCCAAGCATGAAGGTATGTTTTAAACATCGGTTGTGCTTTAACCTGCTCAACTAGAAAATCTAAGATCACAGGCTCGTTGACTAACAAAAGTTGATTGAGCTCATCTGTGTGGTGAGGCTCCAGTGCCTCAAAATCAGGCGCACAAATGGCGCGCGCAACTAAATATTCCTGCATCGACTTATGCGAGAATGCATAATGTTTCTTTTCCGTGACTCGAAATGGTGCATTAAAGCGCTGTAGCCGTGCTTTAGCGCTCTCTTCAAAAAAAGCCTCGTAGACGCTTCGGTGGAGCTTTTCAAAGCTGTCGCTATCCTCAGCAGTCGTCAGCCCCGCTTTAGTCAGCGCCAACGCACAGTTCTGTATATAGGCAAAACCTTGCCCAATGAACCCGCCTTCGCGTTCAAGCTCTTGTTTGGCTTTTTCCTCAGCAGGCGTTAACTGGATCTGACCTAAGCGGACCTGCCAATTTTCCCACCAATGCCGAAAATACTGTTCGTAGACCGCGCCTAACGTTAAGCTCTTTGCAGTTTGATCGGTTGCCTTCAGCTCAGGCAGAATCTGCAGCAGCATACACAATGCCACTGGCCTCTCCAACTCTTTGCCAAGCGGCGTTAACTGATTAAATGCTTGCTCGTACTGTTCTATACTCCAGCGCGGATTGTTTTTTTCAACATAGTGCTGAATATAAAGAGAGCGTTGCTCTGGGGAAAACGGCGCCATCCACGCTTCCCACAATGCTTGAGGGGACGACTTAGGGCGGAAATACGTTTGATAATTCGCATCCAGATATTCGGGGCGGCTCGTGATCACAAACTTAGCTTTTTCCCATCGCCACAATTCATTGAGTTCATAAAAATTACGATTACGCTCTTCGATTTCATCGTACCCATCAAAAATAAAAATGCAGCGCTGGTGCGGATGGGTTCGTAAGGCCTCAATCTGCTCTAGACCAAAACCTTTACTTTGCAAAAATTGTTGGATGACTTGTTTATTGGGATTCTCAATACTTCTGAATTCGACAAAGAAAACCAATGGCGAATCATTGGAGGTTTGAGAGAGACGCTGGTAATCCGTGAGTTTTTTAAGCGCCAAATGTCGATTAAAAGTCGATTTTCCGGAGCCGGCAGTTCCCAGTAATAAAAATACGCTCGCCTCTGAGGCAAAGAATTGTTCTAATTCTGCGTCAAGATCTACTATCTCTTCGCCCTGCGGGCCTTTTTTGATACCTTGCAGAGGGGCATACATCGATAAGACATCACTCTCCCCTGTCTCTTTTAAGCTCTCTTGATAGGCTTGCTTAAATCGTTCGACATTGTCGCCTAGTATCGCCAGCGGTTGAAGAGTAGCTTGCAGCGCTTGTTTCTGTGCTACTTGGCTCTCTCGCATAGTGGAGGCTAGTTGACTATGCAGCGCTGTACGGATGTCTTTGAAGATATCCTCTACGAATTTTTCAAATTCCCGAGCGCTCGGTAAAGGATCTTCCTTTAAACGCGCTATAAGATTACCGTACCCCTGCCAAAACTTGCCTAAAAACGTTCTTGCCTCATCACTGCCTGCTAATAAGCGCTCAATCAACTTAAACAATACCAAATGCTGGACTTGACTTGGATATACCTCTCGTCCCGCTTGAGCTTGCGCCTCAAACCGAGGAATATCACCTATCCGCACCGTGGTCTCTGGAACAAAATGCGCTAGACAAGATGCATGGCTTTTAGCCGTCAATGGAACCGAAATAACGCCGTGTTGGTCTTTGAGCTGTTCTTCCCGAATTTGCAAAAAGGCAATTTCTGTCAATACATGATGAAAACCTGACTGATAGGGTTCCTCTTGGGAAAATCGCCGGACAACCTCACGGATGGCCGCAGTGCTTCGCTGCTCAAGGTCTTGGCGATAGGCTATGCGAAGTGCCTGATAAAAATCTTGATAGTTCGACCAGGTTAGATAATTTCCCAATACCTGCGAGCAACACACCACCACTTTATCGACTGGCTCTACCCCCTCTCTTAACTTAGCTGGTAGCAAATAGAGTTGGTTAGTTAAGATATCTTCAAGCTTGCCATCCCTCAATTCTTTTACAGAACTTGAACGCATTGGCCCCCTCGGCGTTTGTTCTGAATACAGTTGGAAGCGGATAGTGGAGAGCTTTTCAATTAAATATTTAGCAATATCTGCTTTGGCTTCTCCACAAGCAGGATCGTCGTGTGCATATATCAGAAACAGGCTTGGTTTATTCGGTATGCTCAACGAGGTAAGCATCGAAAGCGCTTTTTCAAATAGATAATCTACCAGTGCATTTTTTCCATGAATAGAGACATCCACTGGTACTTTCTGTGCAGGTGTGGCCGCTCGCACCCATTCGGGAAGCGTCATAGAGGATGGCTGATCTATTGCGGAAAGATTAGGTGAAAGCAGTTTTTGCACTACCTCTTTATGCTGCATGACTATGTGCAATAGATCCCAGGACTTGTCTAATAACTGCGTACTTACTTGCTGCCAATCTGGGTCCCAGATAGGTATGACATAGCCATCTATTTCATTTGTAGAGTGAGAATGTCGAACAGCAGAAGGTAAGGACTCTCGTAATGTATGGGCCTGCGCTCGCAGCGGATCGGGCAAAATTTGTTCTAACCGACCTAGCGCATCGTATACCGTGTTCTGCACGCGCTCATACTGCCCCCACTGAACGTGCTTATTCAGTATCAAATCTTCTAAACATTCAATTGCAGTTTCTTGAAAGTTTTTTTGAATACGAGCTATTTGCTCGAGGCGTTGACATAGACCTAGTAAGAAAGCCTCATTGTGCGTATATGAGCTATGGCGCGCAAATTGCACAAATTGCTCAAACTGACCTTCTTCTAGGCATATATCTAAAAATTTTAAGGCGGCATACCACCGTTGTTGCCTGATTTTATTTGATCCGCTTGTACCAAATTTTTTCATTTCACCCGCCAAGTCGACTAACTTATTGGCAATTTCATCTGCGCCAGAAAATGCTTCGCTGAAGTGGTCAAACGTTTCTAATATTTTGTTTAAATCTGCGTTACGTATCGCGCTGGCTGGCGTGGCGGCGCCCAAAATGGTATTTGACTCCTGATTCCATAGCTCTTGCCATCGGCTTTCCTCTCGAGGAATATGAGCCAGCGCTTCACGTGCATAATAAGTTTGGAAACACAGTTCCGGGTTATCACTTAACTTAGATAAGAGTTTATCCAGTGGTTTTTGTACTTGAGCATATACAATCCCCGTGATAGCGGCTTTAGCCACTTCATCTAGAATTTGAGAAATAGCTTGAAGCAATAGTTGAGACTGTGCTGTATCGCTTTCTAAGGATTTGTATTTACTATCTAAATACTTAATCAAAGCTTTCAGCACTTTGACTAAAGTCTCTGAAGTACGTTTGTACAGCGACTCGGGCAGGCTATGAATCACGATAGCCAAGCTTTGAAGTACCGACAAATCTAATTCGCTGTCTTGATTAGACAAGGTTTTGTAAACCTCTTCTAACAAAGAGTAATATTTCGCTGGGTCTTGCGTGATTTCTTGAGAAATATTTTCGCCCTGCTGGTGGTAAGCTCGACTTAAATACGCTTTAACTTGTTCGAGGTAGCTAGCTGAGTTATAGCTTCGAGCAGTGCTATTATTCAGAACCTCAGGTGTCTTGTTCATCATAGTATGATTCCCCGTCGGCTGACCAAGCGACTGTATAACTATCTAGCTTGCGCGGTCTAAAATTAATTACTGAATTTAATATTACTTGGCTGAGTAATCTATAAAAGGCACATACCTTTCTTAAAATAAATTATGTTGGCTTAACGCTCGCATAATCTTCTTTAAGCCGAACATATAAATTTAAAGCTCATCCGATTTAACTTTTTTACAAATACAATCCATCAGCTCTTTCTCCACTTAAGCAAAGGATCATTACCGAAATTCATTTGACGGCAAAATTTTTAGCTTTTGTTTAAGCAAACGATCATTCAACGGATCCAAGCCATGAGGATTTCCAGACATACCAGTTACAATCAACTCGTTTTGAGAAAAGAGCCAAGATAATCCGACGTCTGGAATATTTTCTTTGCCTATTTGCCAAATATGAACTGCGCTACCTTTACTACCACCTACTACTATTTTGAGAGTATCTTCAAGAGACTCTGGCCATACAATTGAGCCGATTAATCCAATAAAGCCTTTATGAGTTGCAATATTTTCTCCTGTTTTTGTTGGCCACACTTTTATCGTTCCATCCCAACTACCAGATACAAACGATGCATCTCTTAGAGAAAAATTTAGGCTGCTTATTCCCTCATCATGCCCTCCTTGAAAACTACAGCTCCTTTCTTGCTCACTGATTTCCCAAAGTTTCACAGTTTTATCGTAACTTCCCGATATGAGTAGCTCGCTATCTGGTAAGAACCGAACTATCTTCACTGCATCAGTATGGGCTCTATCAAATGTATATTGCGCTTCCCGGGTGTCCATGTTCAGTATTTTTATCGTTCCACCTTGAGTGCCACAAGCTAAAAACTTGCTATTTGAGGAAAAGCTAATGCTTTTGACTGCACTATCAAAATCTCCAAGTGGTTCGAGCTCTTCTTTGCTTTGCACATCCCATATTTTTACGCTCCCATCTCTACTCCCCGATGCCAAGAATTCATGGCCTGAGGAAAAGCTCACAGCTAGCACCGCACCTTCATGCCTTCCAAGTTCAGCGAGTAATTCTCCACTTTGCACACGCCATAGGATTACCCTGCCATCTTCTTCCCCAGAAGCTAGAAATTCATTATTTGGCGAGAAGTCTAAGCTCAGCACAGCAGCATGCTCTTCGGCGGTATGCTCTCCAGCAATATGCTCTTTAAGAGTACGTAAAGCCTGCCCTTTCCCATTCCCCACGCTCCAAATTTTTATAATTCCGTATTCGCTTCCCGATGCCAAAAATTTGCCATCTGGGGAAAAATTTACGCTACTGACCTGCCCATTGTGCTCTGTAGAAATAGGAAACACTTCCTCACGCTCTACCTTCCAAATCCTTACCGTCTTGTCGTGGCTTCCTGAGGCCAAAGTTTCATACTTCGGATAGACGGCTCGTTCATCTTTTAAAAAACTAACGCTACTCACCCCGCCATTATGGCCTTCCAAAGTATGCAATATTTTTTTACTTTCTAAACTCCATATTTTTACCGTCTTATCTCTACTTCCAGAGGTCAAAACTTTGCTATCTTTGGAAAAATCTACACTGGTTACCCAACTATGGTGTCCTTTAAATGTATGAAACTCTCTTGCATCTCTAACTTTCCATAATTTAATTGCTCTGTCCCGACTTCCCGAAGCTAAAAATTCGTTATTCGGCGAGAACTTCACGCTCTCTACCACTTCATCATGCCCTTCAAAGGAACCGTGACTTTCTTTAGTGTTGACGTTCCATAGTTTCACTGTACCGTCCGAACTTCCAGCTGCAAGAAACTCGTTATTTGGGGAAAAGCTCACACTATTCACCTGGCGTTCACATTCAAACCTATGCAATACTGCTTTGTTTTTTACATCCCATAAAACCACTTTTCCATCTTCGCTTCCTGAGGCCAATAATTTACCGCTTTGCGAGAAACTGATGCTTTTCACGCCTGCGTCATGCTCTGTAAGTTCCTCTTTTTTTTCCCCAGACCCGATGTCCCAAAGCATGACTTTTTTATCTGCACTTCCTGAAGCTAAAGTTTGCTTATCTGATGAAAAATCTATGCTCCAAACTTTGCCGCTATGCTCTGTAAGAGTTGACTTTAGCTCTAGCGTTTTTGCTCGATATAGATTTATCTTATTAGAGGTACTAACGGCCAACCACTCATTATTAGAAGAATAGCGGCAAGCATATACTTGGTCATCCATCTCTAAAGTAGGCAGCTCACCAAAATTGACCTTTTCTAGATTCGCATTTTCTAAATTTGCCTCACGCAGCCATGCGTTTCGAAATCTCGCTTTGCTAAGATTTGCCTCTGCAAATTGCGTTTTGTCAAATACTCCATAACTTAAATCTGCTCCCTGTATATTGACGTTATTTAAATCCAGTCCGCTTAAATGTACCCCCGCTTTAACCAAGATCGTGATTGCATTGGCTGCAGCCTGACACACCCCTGCATCGGTTTTGGAGCGCTCGATAATTGCTAAGAGCTGATCCTTAAAGGTGTGCTCTTGCTGAACACGATCGGTCAACCAGACCATCACACCTAAATCACTTACCCAATGCTTCGGAGCCAACGATAGATCTTGCTGTGCTCGGAAAGGTAAAACAGGTTCGTTTTCAAAATTATAGATGGACGCCTCGCTACCACGAAGGCAGTGGCTACCTGCTGTTATACAGGCATCGAATGAATCGAAAAGTGCGCACGCCACAAAATATTCCAGTAGCGATTTATGGATAAAGCGATATTGATTTCCGCTTCGGTTTAATGGCCAGAATTTTCGCAATAGTTGCTGCTCGTCTTCTAGTCCGAAAAAAGCCTCTTTCCAACTTCCCTTGTCTTTACGTGACAAATACTCGACAACCGGGTTACCCGCGTTTTCCGTATATAGATGCACCGCTAAATCTTGCACCCTGGCGATACCATGCTCGGCAAAACCCTCATCGCACAACACTTTAAAGATTGCTCTTTGGTTTTCCGTTAGGTCCTGCATGCTTAAGCGCTGCGCATTACGTTCAAACCACCGCTTAACAAATTGACCATACAAATCCAGACGTAATTGGATGGGGTTGCGCTCTGTCTCCTCATCTCCCAGGTAGGGCAATGCATCGAGCGCCACGCGCAGCAAAAAGGGATTGCTAACTAAGTTCTTTAAAGGCTCTTGGTCAAGTTTGTCTCTATACCCTTGTCCATTCCAGCTCGTTGCGTAGTGCTTCACATAATTGTCGATATACGCATTACGCTCTTCAACTGAAAATGGCTCAATCTCGATTTCTTGAAAGGATGAATCTGCATTCTTTAGATCTGGTTGAAAACGGTCACGATAGCCCTGCCCCAGATATTCGCTGCGACAACTGATCACCATCTGCCCCTGCCAGCCATCGGGCTGGTTGATACGATTACTTAGATACAAATTTCGGGTCTGCCGAGTCTCATCATAGCCGTCCAAAATAAAGACGAACTTCTGTCCTTCTTGCTTTAATTTCTGTATCTGAAAGTCTGATAGACCTCTTTTCTTGAACGCTTTAGCGATCAGATCATGCTCAGGCTTATCAATACTGGGTAGAGAAATACAGAGGGGGATTGGATCGGATTCTTGCTTTTTCTCCCATAATTGTTTTTCTAGCATGCGGTTGAAGGTGGTTTTGCCTGCTCCAGAGTCTCCCTTCAACAATACCACCTGTTTATTTTTTAGCAATTCTTGTACTTTAGCTAAGAGGCCCAAGGGGAGAGCTTCAGTTGAACTTGCTTTGTAATGCGGTTCCACGTAAAGCTCTTGGGTTTCTTGAAATGCCCTGTCCTGCTTGAGAAGCATGAAATACTGTGCCTCTAGCGCTGCTCTGGGATCTGCATGGAGCATACGCAGCTGTTGGTGTTGCTGCTGCACGGTGAAGGCAAGCTGGCTGTGTAGCGCAGTGCGAATACCATCAAAAATAACGTCCACCAATTTAACAAACTCAAGTCCATCCAATGGGGGAGAAGACGCATTCTGTAAACGTGAAATACAACGACTATACCCCTGCCAAAACTTGTTCAAAAACACTCTGGCTTCATCACTGTCGACTAAAACCCGTTCAATCAGTTTGAACAACACCCAGTGTTGACTTTGATTCGGATATACCACTCGTCCCGCTTGGGCTTGCACGTCAAATCGGGGGATATCGCCTATTCGAACCGAGGTGTCCGAAATAAAATGGCCAAGACAGGATGCATGGCTTTGGAGCGTTAACGGAACCGAGATAATGCCGTGCCGATCTTTGAAGTGCTCTTCCCGAATTTGTAAGAAAGCAATCTCCGTTAACACATGATGAAACCCTGACTTATATTCTGGATCTTGTGAAAATTGCTTGACTACCTGGCGGATAGCCGATGCATTCGCTTGCTTGCTATTAGTACGATAGGTTTCTTGATCTTTGGAATAGGCTTTTCGAAGTTCCTTGTGGAATTCTTTATAGTCTGGCCATTCTAAATAATTACCTAATACCCCAGAACAACAGACGACCACCTTATCAACGGGTGGTACCCCGCCCATTAACTGAGCAGGCAGCAAGCAAAGCTGACTGGTTAAAATATCATCAAGTTGCCCCTCCTCTTTCGTACGGCTAAGCATATAAGGCTGTGCCAATGGCGTTTGATCGGAATAGAGATCGACGCAGATGGTAGATAACTTATCGACTAAATATCGCGCAATATCGGACCTGGCCTCCGTTTGTTTCGGCTTGTCGTGCGCATATACGAGAAATAAGCTAGGTTTATGCGATATTTCTAGAGAGCTTAGCGTTGAGAGGGCTTTCTCAAACAAATAATCCGCCAGCTCCACGTTTCTTTCTTGAAGTGCACTTTTTTCTTGATCAGATGAGGTGTCCAGTAATTGCTGTGTCGACATTGGGGCAACCGAAGCCACCTGAGTTGACATCTGCGGCTTACTGTTAACAGCGGTGACACTTGCAGTGGAACTTGTGGTTTCCTGATAGCCCCATTCTTGCGCTTTTCTCCAGCTTGCGTCTGCTTTGTTTGTTTCTTTGAGTTCCGCCAACAGTTGCGCACGCTCAGCGTACACTTCAGCAATGCGCTGCCGCAAAAGCTCTTGTTCATCGGTTTGCCCTCCCTTAGCGTTAGAGAGAGTCTGCTTTAATTGAGAAAGAGGAGGCGTAAGCTGGTATCTATCGGCAAGATTTTTGAAAGCAACTTTAGCCTGGCCATACAAAATTAAAGCCACATCGAGATTTCGCTCTGCCTTTTGCTGTTTGGCCTGTGTTAGATAAATTTGCGCTGCTGACATCTGCGCATGAGGAATGAAATGATTTGGCATCACAAACACTCCTCCTGAACGGGTGTTTGATTCTGAAAAAAGCCTGTCCACGATTCCCTTAAAAGGTGGTGGACAGGTTCTTATAGATCGACCGCTAGCGCTACGCCAAGCCTACATGACAATGCAGGCACTTCGTTGTGCGCGCATCTCCTCGGCTTTTTGCGCCTCGGTCTCGCTCTTAAATGACTGATACTGATGTTTTAAAGTACGCGCCTCAACAGGTGAACCGAAGCGATATCCGTAAACGCTAGGACGAGGTTGTGCCTCTTTGGAGGGCAAATAAAATGTTGGCTCTTCTCCTTCTTGTGCCTTCACCTTGACGCCGGGTTTGGAGAAAAACCCTCTCACACTCCATTTAGACGTAAGCGAACGCCCTTGACTTCCCGTCTTCCGTAGACTTAAGCGTGTCTTTTCCCCAATCGTTCTCAGTGCGATTACGACTCGTTCCTCGGAAGATAGGGAATTAACTTGCGCTGTTCTGAGACTCTCCATCACACGCTCCGCACCAACCTTAGCCAAGGTCTTGATATCTTCGTCACTCCAATTGTGCTCGGAAAATAAAGGCTGCCAGCAGCGGGCTGCATAATAGACCATATCGTCTATCTGCTTCTCGAGGCGGGCTTGTGCTTTTTTCCTTTCTTCAGAATTATTGAAAGCGTTCTTCACATTATTGGCTTCGTAATCTTTCTGCCGACGACGTTTTTCTAAACCCAGTTTGATCCCCTCTTGCACCACGTTCGCTAGATCTATGGAGGCGCCAATCCCGTCCGTGCCAAACTCTATTTGAGGCAAAAGTCCTGCTAATACACCGACTAGCTGGGCATTGAACTCCGTTTTATCCATTGGTCGTGGATCGCCATTTGCTCGACTCAACTCCTGAATAATTTGAGACTGTAGCGCCTGTTTGAATTGCTCAGCAAAGATAGAGGCACGCTCGCTTCCTTCTGCACCCAAATCAATTTGCTTCTCGAAATTGTCATACCAAATTTCATCTTTGTCGCGTTGCAACGCAGCTTCGCGTTCCTGTATTTCTTTTTCCTTAACCCGTGCTGCTTTCTGCGCATCTACCTTAGCTCGTTCTTGCGCAAGCTGGGTTTCCTTAGCTTCGTGACCTGCTTTTACATATTCCTGCTGTAACCAGTTGCTGGAGAGCGTTTCGATTTCCTGAATCTGCTCGCGAGAAAGGGTTTTCGATGGCTCACTTCCTTCACGCAATTGGTTTATGCAATGCGCTGTCAAAGTCGCCTGGTCCTGATAGCTCGCTACTCGAATATCAATTTGGGATGGGTCAGCTGACTGACATTGCTTCCATATTTCTTGCTCAATCTTCAGACTTAAAGCTTCCGTTTTGGCCAAACGACTCCCTATTTGGAGAGGTTTCACCGCGTCAATAAAGAGCTTAGCTAAAGCGTTATACCCTTGCTCATGAAACGAATTGGCTAATGTGAAGTAAGCGCGAGCTTTTCTTTCTTTCCGAGCACCATTGTAGTAAAGCGTTTGGCAAGTATAGGTGATACCTTTTTCAAAATTCCCAGCGGCCAGATGGACATCGCCAAGGTAAACAACGAGCATGCCTAATGCCTGGCGCTGGTTTTCTGTTTCGTGATTTAAATAAATCTCTTCTGTTTGGGATAGAAGCTCGATCGCTTCTCGATAATCCCGCTGACCTTTTGGCCGAACATCTTCCAGCTCCTTCAGCATAATCCCTTCATCAACTAACAATTCTGCACGCAGGCGTTGATTGAACACATCCTGATGTTGATCTATCCATTGCCTTAACTTTTGATAGGTTTCATCCACCTCAACTGAAAAACTGTTTTGCTTGCGCAGAGCACGAACCCAACTGCGTAACGTATAGGCAATCGCTTCAGGATTGCCCTTCTCGCCCAAATTAATTTGAATGGCATAGCTATCTTTAAAATCTTGTATCACTTTCCCATCCAGCAAGGTTCGTGAAGTCAGCTGAGAAGCCAGGGTAGATTTTTGACACAGATATTCTTCTGCATACAGTTTGAGTAGTTCAGCCTCTTTGTCACTGATAGTGCGTTCAGTAAATTTCTCTGGCACCTGCTTAAAGTGTTCGATGAGATCTGGGGACAAGGCTTGCTTAAAAAGGCGCTGAGCATCATGTAGGTAATTATAGGCTGTACTCAGCTCACCATAGTGTTGGTAATAGAGCCTGGATAGGCTGCTGCCCAATTCCAATACTTGTTTCAGTGAGGGGATCTCTTGCTCGAACGAAGGATTAATGCAGGTCTTAAAAAGGAGCGTATAGACCAAGTCAGTATAGGGTTTTATTTCCTCTGGTTTACGACGCAGACCACTTATTTCGCTTTCGTTATTCGTTAAATAACTGAAGACTGCCGATAGTCGTTTGATATTTTTTTCTAGCAGCTGACGCTGTTCTGACTCAAATTTTTTTTGCAAAATGCTCAGGAAGGCTGGATTAAGCTTAAGACTCTGCTGTGTACGGTCGCTGCTCAAAAGCGCAAGCTGCTTACTATGCTTACCGCACAGCATATTAAGAGCGTTGTCTGAGTGTGGCTCATTTCTGAAAAACTCGAAGGGAATGGAATGCTCTCCCAACCAAGCTGCCTGCTTGATAATCTCTAATGCCCGAGCCACAACTAAGTCTGCCCCTTTCTCCTCAAGCGGCGCTAGACTTGCCTGCACGATTGCTTCCAACATAGCGTCGACACCCTGTTGTGCAACTGGCTGCGCTAAAAATGCCGAAAAGCTTTGAATACCCGACACCGAGTTTTCATAGTGTTCACACAGTGCTTGGATGACGCTAGGAAACCCTCCCGTCACCTGCATAATTTGAGCAAAATCGTGCTCCTTAAACGGCTCGTTTGGCAGACAGTGCATAGCTAACTCTTTTGCCAGATCGCGGGCAAAAGGACTCAAAGAGACAGATTTAGTAGGTAGATTTAGTTTTTTGCTGAGTTTACCGGCTAAGGCCTCGGTTGTCGTATAAATGAGTTGGCTTTTGCCGAGAGACTTATTGAGTTGAGGCAAGATAAGATCGACATTGCTTGGTGACAGCCCGTCCAAAACCAAAATTGAACGATGCTTCTTCACATACTCGGCCACCTCCTTCAGCGCGTCCTGCGGCTCCAGGTTGTCATATCCAAGTCGATCGCTAATCTCTAGAATGTCCTGGTAGGCCTCACTCACACTGCTGCAATTAATCCAGCCAAGCAAATTGTAGGATTGAGAAAGTTTATGGTTGTGCTGAACCGACTGAATCAGATGCTGAAGCAGCGTAGTCTTACCTACTCCCGGTAAACCAATAATCTCAATGACGGGACTAGACTGTTTCTCAAGTGATTCAAATAATTGACGCTCTATCTCTTCTCTGCGCACGTAATGACCCAGACTAATAGTCGATAACCCCTGGTAAAAAATAGGTGCCGCCTCATGATGACCGTAAGCCTGTACGTGGCCAGTTTGCTGGATTTGGTTTGAGCTAGAAGATTGGATCTTAGTATTATTAGATAGCATATTGCCTCTTATGGAAGAGATTTTGAATTCATTTCAAAAAGAATAGTACGCACATCATATATTCAATCGGCCGTAAAAGTGTCTTTGTAGTTCGCGCTTACTCGCAAGGAAGCACTTTATGGCCTAAGCACACATTCGATAGACTATTTTTAAAAGTCAAATAGAAAAATCGGCCTGGCCGCGAAGATAAATATGTCATTATTTCGTCGCAATCAGGTAAAACATAGATTTCTATTCTTATTCCACTCCTTTGATCTCCCCTCAATAACCAGGCATTGAAAGGAGAGCGGTGAGCGATCTTTGATAGGAGTAGTCAGTAGCAGGTTAACCGGCATCTCACACGAAGAGGGATGATTGAGGACTGCAACGCAACATTGCATCTCTCAAATTAGCTTGTTTGCGTAGAGGCAATATTGCCAGGTGGTGGTGATTGGCTACATTAAGGATTTGCTTTCGATCCTTCTATTATGCTTATTCCTCGAGCCGAAATAGATGCGCCGAGAATGGATTGTTGAAACATAAAAAATTATTCTAAGACGGAGAAAAAATGTGGCGGAATGTATCGAATCTATTCGGCACTAGGGGCATCCAGCCCTCTTCTGCTGCTATCGCAGGTCAAGCATATTACGAAAAGACCATCAAGCAGGCCGAAGACGAAATACAGAGAAGTGTTTTTAATCAAGCAAAAGAAGACGAGCTCATTAGCCTATACCTGGAATACGCCAATTTTTTAAATAAAGGTGGACAGAACGCGAATAAGGTAAGAACACTGTATGACACTGCAATACAAAAAGCTGAAGCAAAACAGCTGCGTTATGCTGATGATCCTCAAGAGAGAAAGGCGCTGCTTAGCATACTCAAAGATTGGTTAAGTATTTTAGTGACTTGTGAATTATCAGAAGAAGCATCGAATCTTTCACAAAAAATCCATGCGCTGAATCCAAACACATTACCCAAGCATGCTTCCGCTGCGCCTGCTGTGCCGCAAATCGGTACACCAGTCTCGATCCAGAGGAGTAGCCCTGCGTCAAACGCTTCCCTCTTGCCCCCAGCTTCTCTCAACTTCCAAACAAAGGGTAAGCTAGCAGATTGCTTGTTTGAAAAGCTGCTCTCAATATTGGGTGCCTTAAAGCTATCTGATACCCCTAGCCTGTTTCTCGTGTATGCCCACGACAATTCTTCCCAGGGAGAAGCTGAGGCGCATATCTCTCGTTACTTAATCGATAAATTAAAACAAATCCGTGCGCTTAATCTGTATTCGGATCAAACCCCATTAGGGCAACCTTATTCTCGTGTAAGGAAAACCGCCAAGCAGGATGGTCAACTGACCGATATCTTAACCAGTCAACTTTGCTTGCTGCCAGATCAATTAAGAGATGACGTAGAGGTAGTCGATAAGGTAGTGGTGTGCTGCTCTGAGGTATTGGGCAATTATTTGAATGAATGGCCGCACTACGAAGATTTCTATCAGGCTCTTCAAAAAGCCTATGAGCAAGATCTGAGACAGAAAAGTACCGCAACCATTCGTGAAGTCGTCAACGCTTTTTCTCAAAAGAAAAATTTCCATCATGTGCTGACAGAAATGGCTTTTCTGCAAATCCGTGCAAAAAAGCGGGGAGATCGACATGACATTATCCCAGTACCGTTAACACCGAATAGCTATGAACAATGCTTGGCCCATTTTATTCCAGAGACCACCGTCCGGATGGGCGATATTTATCGCTCGGAGAGGCAAGCTAAATCAGGACAAGAAATCTATCCGAATCAAGGTAAGCACGGGGTACTGTTTAAGCTGATCGAGCGACTATTAGTCGGCAACGAAGAAGCGCAAACTTTTTTGGATAAGTTTTGGCACGGATACGGCCGCCTGATAACACGCTTAAAGCAGATGCCATCCATAGATGCACTGGAGTTTGACAACCTCGTCGAGGATATTTTCAATAAGACACGTTCAACATTGCATAGCCAACTGGCGTTCACCGTGCAACAAAGCCAAGCAGAGCAGAGAAGAGCCCTGCAAGCTGCCCCTCAACCCCTAGCGATTCTCGGTGAAAATATTGAGCAATTTAAGCTCGCCTATGAAGAAAGTTTGAAAGGAACGGGTGAGCTCGATGTGCTCTCGATGTATGTTCCTGTACAAGGCATCAAGAAAGGTCCACAGGGTGAAGAGAGGGTTGATCTTGAAACAGAATTAGAACAATTCTTTGCCTCAGAAGCACGCGTATTTTTATTACAAGGTTTCGCAGGAACAGGAAAATCGACATTTAATCGTTATCTCGCGCTCAAAAAACTCAACGAATATCACCATTTATCTCAAACTCAAAATGATCCACCTTTAGTCTTCTTTATTGAATTAAGAAGTATTGACAATCCCAATCAACACGTCATCCAACAATTCTTGCAACGCAAAGGGTTTGCGCCCGAACAAATTGAAGCATTACGCAAGCATTCTCATCAACGCTGTATTTTTATTTTTGATGGATACGACGAGATCAAAGAGCGCAATCGTAATTTTTATGAGCTGAATGAACTATGGAGATGGGATAACGCCAAATTTGTGATCACCAGCCGTCCTGAGTATTTGGATGCGAATTATCAAACGTACTTTCGCCCTAAAGCATCCCCTCAAGCACTGCAGGAAGTGTCGATGGCACCGTTCTCGTCAGAACAGCGTGCTCTTTATATTCAACACTACGTTGAAAAAAACAGTCCGGCCTGGGGCATAACGCAATACGAGCAAGCATTGAATCAATTAACGCCGCTTGGCAAAGAATTGGAGCGGCCAGTGGTACTGCGAATGCTTTTGCAGATCCTGCCCGAATTGGAGATAGTCCAGCAAAATACTGAGCGCTTAACGCTAGGTGCTGTCTACGAACAGTACTTTCAACATTGGTGGAAAAATTGGCAGGCCCGTTTAGGTGCGATCCCCTTAACGCCTGATGAGGAAAAGGCTAAACAAGCGCTGGCCGAGCGCAGAGGTGGATTCATCCCACAAGGTTTCACCTATCTACAAAATTGTGCGTTAGCCTTGACGAAGGCGGGGCTGACAACGGCTCAAGATAGTGAAAGGTTTGAAAAGCGCTACCCAGATGCCTATCAGGCTTTTTTTGAAGAAGGAGCCAAAACGCGGTTACTCCGTTTCAACGCTCCCTTCCAAATCAAGCAAAAACAACATTATGGATTTTCGCATAAGTCGATGCAGGAATATTTAGTCGTGCGAGCCATTTGTGCGCCTGAGTTTGAGGAGATAGATCCCCACCCAGAAGATGTGGTCAATCAACTTTCATTGGTCAACGAACCAGTCATCCTAGATTTTCTAGTTGAGCAAATTAAAACACAGCTGTCGTTTAAAGAGTATCTTCATGCATGGATAGAATCATCTAAAACTGCCGGTATGCCTGTGACAGTTGGGGCAGCTAATGCAATCACTATTCTGGTTAGAGCAGGCGTGCAATTTAATAGCACTGATTTAAGAGGCATTCGTATTCCTGGCGCAGATTTAAGCTATGGTGTATTTGATTCTGCACAGTTGCGGGGCGCAAATCTAAGCAACACGAACTTAACTGGCATCTGGTTGCGCGACGCAGATTTAACAAAGGCGCACATGGACGGGGTGAAGTTTGGAGAATTACCGAGCTTGCAGTTGGGAGGTCCCGTTCATGCTTGCTGCTATTCGCCCGATGGGCGCTATTTAGCGGTCTCAGCAACTTATGGACCAGGAAAGCTTGCACTGTATGATGTCGAAACGTTAGTGCATGTGCATACATTCGAAGGACATTCTAAATATGTGGCAAGCCTCGCGTTTTCAAGTGATAGCCAAACGCTGGCATCGGGCAGCAGGGACAATACGGTGCGGCTGTGGTCTGTAGCCGAGAAAAAATCGTTGCACACGTTCGAAGGACATACCAACTTTGTGCAAAGCGTCGCGCTCTCAAGTGACGGGCAAACGCTAGCATCGGGCAGTGATGACAATACGGTGCGACTGTGGTCGGTAACCGAGAAAAAACTATTGCACACGTTCGAAGGACATACTCACTCGGTGACAAGCGTCACGTTTTCGAACGATAACCAAACGTTAGCCTCGGGCAGCGACGACGAGACGGTGCGGCTGTGGTCGGTGACCGAAAAAAAGCCATTGCACTCGTTCGAAGAACACACCAGCTTGGTACAATGCGTCGCGCTCTCAAGCGATGGACAAACACTAGCATCAGGCAATTTTGACAATATGGTGCAGCTGTGGTCGGTAACCGAGAAAAAGCTATTACACAACTTTAAAGGACATACCAACGCGGTGAGAAGCGTCGCGTTTTCGAGCGATGGACAAACACTGGCATCGGCCGGTAATGACAAGACAGTACGGCTATGGTCGGTAGCCGAGAAAAGGCCGTTGCACACGTTCGAAGGGCATACCGGCTTGGGATCAGGGGTCGCGTTCTCAAGCGATAGCCAAACGCTGGCCTCAGGCAGTTATGCGGTACGGCTGTGGTCGGTAGCCGAACAAAAGCCATTGCATACATTCGAAGGGCATACTCTCTGGGTGACATGCGTCGCGTTCTCAAATGACGGCCAAACATTGGTCTCAGGCAGTTGGGACAAGAAGGTTCAACTGTGGTCAGTAACCGAGAAAAAACCATTGCACACGTTCAAAGGACATACCAAAGCGGTGACAAGCGTTGCGTTCTCAAGCGATGAACAAACATTAGCATCGGGCGGTTATGACTCGACGGTACGGTTGTGGTCGGTAACCAAGAAAGAGCCATTGCAGGTATTCAAAGGACATACCAATATCGTGACAAGCGTCGCGTTCTCGAGCGATGGACAAACGCTGGCCTCGGGCAGCAAAGACAAGACCGTGCGGCTGTGGTCGGCTACTTCAGGCCAATGTTTAAGCGTGATTCAAGGGTTTAATGGGCATGCCAATTCTGTTGCTTGGTACACAAATGCTGAAGGAGTCTGGCTGGCAACAGGAAGTGAAGATAAGGTGGTACGCCTTTGGCAAGTACATCGGGGCAGTGAGGCATGTCGTGTGACATTACACTGGGCTTCAGCGCAAACGGCATTGACGGCACTAGAGATGTCCATTCAAGATGTGATCGGACTTAGCACGAGGAATACGCAGCTACTCAAGCAACGCGGCGCGACGGGAGAGCCGCACCAAACTGAGGAGCAAGAAGCGCGGTCATTGCTTACAAGAGTGATTTCCTGATTTTCGTTGACTCTCCTCCTTTTATGACTCGCCGATCATATTGACACTCATGGCAAAAAGCTAGCTCTCAACTTGTGCATTAACTAGAAGTATAAAAAATTGTTAATTCGCGCCCAGACGTATATCGAGAGGCATCAGCATACTAGGGCAAAGTCACAAAGGATCAAGGTTGAACCCATCTGATTGCAGCCAAAATTTATGAAGCCGCTCTCTAAAATCATTGCTCGGATAGAGATTCTGAGATGGTAATTAAAAGTCGGCTGATTGAATAAAACAGTAAGCAATGGGATGGAGCGCCTGCCCCCTTGCTTAAATTGGTCTTTTCGTATGGCAGCTGGATCAACTTCTTCAGCTAACGCAATTGGTAAATGCATAGCCAGTACTTTGGCTGCGGTTTTACAGTTTTTTATAGAGTTGATAGCCAAAGCACCATAACCATAAAAGACTATGACATAACTTCATACCATTTCAGGTAGGACTCTATAATTAAAAAACTGCATAATAAAACTTGACTATAGCACCACATAACTCTACGTTTATTTATGATTAACCTACATTCCACCGATTTTTTCGGGGATTCGAGTCGGATAAGAGCGGGGTAATCGCCTTGCGCCGCAATGCCTGTAAAAGAAACGTATGACTAGCGATCAAGCATAGTAGAGTGGATGCCGCTCAGAAGAAGACCGAACGATCAATGGTGCAAATTGCCCGAGTAAGAGCGTGGTCCTGGGTGACGTTGGCCACATTGGTGAATCCGAGTGATCGGATATCCCGTTTAGAAGAGTGAGTAAGACAACGTACCCGAATCTGAGCGGCACCCTCAATGATGGAGAAAATCATGGCCGTACGCAAGCGATGTCATCAGCGGATATAAACTGATACACCTCAGCGATTGAAAATTGATACAGCGACTTGAGAAGATAGCGGCATTTATTGGTGCTGCGTTGATAAGCCAAGAGGCGTATGTGGAAATAAAGTTGTTAAAAAGGCATGGCAAAAGTCTGCGTCAGATTGCCAAGGAAGTGGGGTGTTCGGTGAATACGGTACGTCGTCATTTAGAGGTTTCGGAGAAACCGAAATATGAGCGGCATGAGAAGCGTGAACGTAAGCTAGAGGCGTATGAGAGCTACCTGCGAGCACGCCAGGAGTCGGCAAAGCCGTTATGGATACCAGCGACCGTGCTGTATCGAGAAATAACAGGGAAAGGTTATACAGGGGGGATGAGTCAACTCAGAGCGTTTCTGCGTACATTAAAGCCGAATCAAACAGAGGAGCCGGTAGTTAGATACGAGACGGCGGCTGGAGAGCAAATGCAGGTGGATTGGGTCGAATTTCGTAAAGCGAAGGATCCCCTCTATGCTTTTTGCGCGACGCTGGGTTATAGCCGGGCGAGTTACGTCGAGTTTGTAACCGATATGAAGATCGAGACGCTGATTAAGTGCCACCAGAGCGCATTTGAAACATTGGGTGGGGTGGTAAAGCAGGTTCTGTACGACAATATGAAGACGGTCGTGATCGAGCGCGACGCTTATGGCGTGGGAGAGCATCGCTACCACGCTGCATTTTTAGATTACGCCAAACATAGCGGATTTCTCATCAAGCTATGTCGGCCGTACCGTGCCAAAACCAAAGGCAAAGTAGAACGCTTCAATGGTTATCTACGCCGTTCGTTTTATGTCCCGTTGGTTAGCCAACTCAGCCAGGCGGGGTTGAAGCTGGATGCGCTGACGGCCAATATTGAAGTCAGACACTGGCTTGAAGAGGTTGCAAATGAGCGTATTCACGGTACGACCCAAGTCAAGCCCAAAGAGCGGCTTGAGGAAGAACGTCAATACCTACAAGCGCTCCCCAAGCCATGGCGAGGAGAGATTGCGGCAGCCCGGCCACAAGGTAAAAGTGCGCCCATCCCACAAGGTGCTGAGCGACCAGCAGCAGTGATGGAGCAACTCGCTCAGAAAGTACCTGCGCAGCATGCGTTGGGCGTGTACGAGCGCTTACTGCAACAGGTTGCGCAGGGAGTCGCAGCATGAATTTACAGCACGAAAGGATTACCAGCCTGTGTGGTGCATTGAATCTGCCGTTTGTAGCCCAGAGCTATGGCGCTGCCGTACAAAACGCGGCCAAGCAGGAAACTGCCTACAGCGATTTCTTGGAGGAGCTGCTTAAGACAGAAGTGGCTGGGCGTAAGGTTAGGCAACAAAATATGCTGACCAAGATGGCAGGTTTCCCAGCCATCAAGACACTTGAGGATTTCAATTACGACTTTGCCAAAGGAGTCAAAAAGGCCCAGATAGAAGAATTGGCAGGATTAGGATTTGTAGAGCGCAGTGAGAACATGGTGCTGATTGGTCCCAGTGGCGTCGGCAAGACCCATTTGGCTATTGCATTGGGCTATCGAGCTGCACAAGCCGGTATTAAAACCCGTTTTACTACCGCTGCCGACCTCATGCTGTTGCTGACAACCGCGTATCGCCAAAACAATATGAAGGCGACTTTGCACCGGGCAATCAAAGCTTACCGACTAATGATTATTGACGAGGTAGGCTACGTGCCAATGAACCGGGAGCAAGCCAACCTGTTCTTCCAGGTGATCGCCTCACTGTACGAGAAAAGTAGTGTCATCGTCACGAGCAATTTACCCTTTGGTCAGTGGGATACGACATTTGCACAGGATACAACGCTGACAGCAGCATTGCTGGATCGGTTATTACATCACGCGCATGTTGTGCCGATCGCGGGCGAAAGCTACCGACTCAAGCATCAGCGCCAAGCTGGATTAATACATCCTGCTATCACGGAGAAGGCGTCGAAAGCAAAGTGAGTATAGGTACAGGGGTGTATCAGTTTTAAATCGCTGATCACTGAAAAACTGTATCAATTTTAAATCGCTGTTGACAAGCGAGAACCAGGATTAGAAATCACGCACCCGAATGCAGCAGGGATTGATGTAGGTTCAGCCAGTCATTATGTAGCTGTTCCAGCGGATAGAGATGAACAGCCTGTACGAGAATTCAAAAGTTTTACAGAAGATCTCGAGACGATGGCAGATTGGTTAAAAACGTGTGGAATAGAAGTCGTGGCGATGGAATCAACAGGGGTATATTGGATCTCGTTGTTTGAACTGTTGGAGTCGAGAGGTTTTACCGTTTATTTGGTCAATGCAAGACACGTCAAGAATGTGGCGGGGCGTAAGAGCGATGTGTTGGATTGCCAGTGGATACAGCGGTTAATGAGCTATGGTCTTTTATCGGGTGCCTTTCGGCCCAAAGATGAAATATGCGCATTACGCTCCCTATCACGGCAACGAGATACGTTACTGCGCTATCAAAGCCGGCATATTCTTCACATGCAGAAAGCCCTGGCGCAGATGAACATCCAGTTAAGCAATGTGATCTCCGATATTGTGGGTGAGACAGGGCAAAAAATCATCCGAGCGGTCTTAGCAGGAGAGCATAACGCAGCTAAGTTAGCCAAGCTCAAGCATGGCCGGATTCGTGCAAGTGAAGAAGAAATCGCTAAATCCTTACGAGGTAATTGGCGAGCTGAACACTTATTTGCACTTAAGCAGGCAGTCGCTTCGTATGATTTTTATCAAGAACAACTCCGGGAATGTGATGCTCAACTCGAAGCCATGCTTAAGCAAATGCAAGTTCAGGTAGGTGAGCCCGGCCCTTCTATTCGCAACAAGCATCCAAAGAATGCGCCTAAATTTGATTTGCGCACTTATTTATTTAACTTGTGTGGCGTTGATCTAACCCGCATTAATGGGATTGATACAACGACGGCATTGAAGGTCATCTCAGAGATTGGCCCTGATTTATCTCGGTTCAAAAGTGCCAAGCACTTTACCTCATGGTTAGGCTTATGCCCAGGTACCAAAATTTCTGGTGGGAGAGTCCTCTCGAGCGCTTGTAAACGCACAGCTAATCGGGCTACACAAGCACTCAAAATGGCTGCAGCGGCCTTACGGCGAAGTCAGTCTGCACTTGGGGCGTACTATCGCCGTTTATGTGCCAGACTGGATCGACCCAAAGCGATTACCGCCACTGCTCATAAGCTCGCGCGTCTTATCTACGCTATGTTGACTAAAGGGGCTACGTATGTCGATCAAGGTCAAGATTATTATGAACAGTGCTATCAACAGCGAGCATTACATAACCTGGCAAAACGGGCTGAAAAACTTGGCTTCCAACTCGTGCCAACCTCTCAAAAATAAATCAACTTCCTTTTATAAATCAACGGGTTGGAATTTGTTTCTTAGAAGAGGACTATTACTAAACCTCCCTCTCCTTGGAACGCAGCATGCGACTTTGGCCGCACTGCGCTCGAGCCTTTTAAAGGCAGTGAATGAATCACTTACCCGGTCGCCAAGTTGGGCTGGTAATAAGGCTCCATGATGATAGATTCACCTCTTCTACGCCGTCGTGTTCTTTGTTCAAAGTACTCGGTATGTTGAGGGTCATAGGGGTTAGCTTTGCCTATGATTTTGATATGTCTGCGGATGGGTATTTTGATGGCTTCTTTAAGGTCAATGAAAGCGCTGGAATTTCCCTGCTGTTTAGCTGAGAAGACCCAGTTTCGCCTTTTCTCTCGCCTAAAGTAGCGCTTCTTGCACCATGCCCAACTTTTGTTAGGATGGCGGCGTTTAATCCATCGGTAGAGCATACCGAAGATGTGATGGTCTACGTAGCGGAGCGTGTCTTTGGCCGCGCAGAAACGGTAGTAATTGGCCCATCCCATGATAAGGGGGTTGAGCATGCTAATTAGGCTAACCGTTTTGACGGTGGCTTTTGACTTAATCAGTTTTCTGAGATGGGCAAGTAACTCTTTGACACTGCTTTTAGCAGGTTTGGAGAGTACTTTTGCACCGAATTGACGAATCGTCAGACCGAGGAAGTCAAAGCCCTCGTTTCTGTGGGTGATGTGGGTCTTCTCTGGCGAGAGACTTAATCCCCGTTGAGCCAAGAACGCTTCGATAGTTGGCTTGGCAAACTGTTCTAACGTTTCTCTGTACTTGGCGGTGACCACAAAGTCATCGGCGTAGATAATAGTGCCTACGCTTTCTCCCTTGGGAACCACGGCTTGTACGGCAGCTTCAAGTCCACTGAGTGCGAAGACGAGAAGGCAAGGGGAGATGATGCCGCCTTGCGGTGTGCCTTGATCGGTTGAAGAGTATTGTCCGGACTCTACGTACTCTGCATTAAGCCACTGCTTTAACATATGCTTATCCATCGGCACATGTTGTAGTAGCCAAGCATGCGAAAGTCTGTCGAAACAGGCTTTAATATCCCCTTCAAGCACCCACCGAGCAGTTCGATTAGTCCCGATACGTAGTAGACATTGCTCGATCGCATCAGCGGTGCAACGGCGTGGGCGAAACCCGTAAGCATTCGGGTCAGCTAGCGTTTCGGTCACGGGTTCAAGCGCGAGTAAATAAAGCGCTTGTTGTGCTCGATCTAACATAGTCGGAATGCTTAATGGTCTTTGCTGTCCGTTACGCTTGGGTATATAGATGCGTCTAAGCGGCTGGGCTTTGTAGCCCCTGCGTTTTAGACGATCAATCGCACTTGCTTTTTGCTGCGAGGTTGACCCTATTTCTCCGTCTATCCCTGGTGTTTTCTTGCCTCGATTTTCTGTCACTTTCTTGATGGCTAATGCTTTGCCATAGCATGAACGTGTCAGTAATCCTTGCAAGACTTTGACCTTGTTATATCTTCCCTGCTTGGTTGCCTTGGCAATACGCACCTGGAGTCGATAGACATGGTGTTGAGCTTTCGCCTAATCAATGTGATGCCATGCCAAAGGCGCACCGGCTTGCGCTGTCATTTGCTTTCCTTTGTGTTATCGAGGCTTCAACTTCTCTTGCCCTAAAAGACCAGTTGGACGTGGGCTCGCTTTCGCGCCGAATCATTCAGATTCGTATCTTGCCCATTACAGACAAGCCTTAGCTTCTTCCAACCTCCTACGCCCGCACAGCCACCAATCACCTCACAGTGATCTTCCCAAGCCATGTAATCCTGACTTGGAGCGGTACGGGATTTCCCCGTTCCACCCATTTGAATTGAGACAACTTAGGCTCCACCTTTGCAACGATGAGGGTGTGATCTGCGGTAGGAGAAATCTAAGCTCCTAACCTCCCTCATGTATCTTTTGACCTGAGCTTATCAGCAGTTTTAGCTCGACAACTCTGACGATGCTTTAGCGGTGATTCACATGTGTGTTAACCATATTGTCCTACTCTAGCCCCATACCGCGTCACTGCTCGCAGAGTTGGCTTTCCCTCGCGGGTCGTGCCTTCCAAGTTGCCCTGCTGGTTACATTGTCTCCGAAGCTTCATACCCTACTGTTACCAGCCATGCATGTTCGGATAGATTACTGATGGCAGAACGTCAGGCCTTGCTCATAGGCAAGACGCTCAAAATAGGCGACCTCGGGTCGCACTGGGTAAAAGCAAGGGAGCGGCTGAACGCTTACGAAGAACAGTCTGAGATCGCGCATCAACATACTACCCTTGTTAATCGCGCGAATATGAAACGACAGGATAAGTTAGCGATAGTGTGAGCGGCCGAATATCATCTCCGTTAACAAGTGTGGGCACGGTTAGCTTACCCACACCTGCTAGAAGCTCGCTCTGTAAATAGGTATCAGTAAACACTACACACCTATCCAGTCTGAAATGTTGTCAAATTTATCTAGCTTCACGCAAGACTAAGATGCATTGATTCAAATCGGCTATTTATTTGAGCAGACGGTCTTAGGGCTGACGCTTCTGCACTCTCAATTTGTAATGACTGTGCTTCTTGCCCCTCACTCTGGCACGGCCTCCCCTTCGCGCCGCGTTGATTGAGTAGCTGTGTATTCCTCGCACTGAGTCCGATCACATTTTGAATACACACATCTGGCACCGTCAAGGTAGTTTGTGCTGAGGCCCAATGTAATACTACGCGGCATGCCTTATCATCCCGATGCACTTTCCAAAGGCGTACCACCTTGTCGTCGCTTCCCGTGGCCAGCCAAATTCCTCTAGGGCTTGTGTACCAAGCGACAGAGTCGACGCTCCCATTAAAGCCTTGAATCACAGTTAAACATCGGCCTGAAGTAATTGACCAAAGTCGCACCGTTTTATCCACACTGCCCGAGGCCAGCATTTGCCCATCGGTTGAGAACGCGACGCTTGTCACCCAATTGGTATGGCCTTTGAACATGTACAACGGTTTTTTCTCTGCTGCCGACCATAGCCTCACCGTCTGATCATAACTGCCAGAAGCTAATGTTTTTCCATCTGTTGAGAACGCGACGCTTGTCACCCAGTCGGTATGTCTTTCAAATGTGTGCAACAATTTTCTCTTGGCTACCGACCACAGCCGCACCGTATAGTCCCAACTTCCCGAGGCTAGCGTTTTTCCATCGCCTGAAATTGAGACGCTTGTCACCTGGCTGGTATGCCCTTCGAATAAGCACAACGGTTTTTTCTCTGCTACCGACCACAGTCGCACGGTATTGTCCCAACTGCCCGAAGCTAGTGTTTGCCCATCGCTTGAGAACACGACACTTGTCACCCAGTTGGTATGACCTTCGAACTTATGCCGCGTTTTTTTCTCATCTATCAACCATAGCCTCACCGACTTGTCATTACCGCCGGAAGCCAGTGTTTTCCCATCTGTTGAGAACGCGACGCTTCTCACCGAGTCGGTATGTCCTTCGAACGAGTGCAATAGTTTTTTCTCATCTATCGACCACAGCCGTACCATCTGGTCCCTACTGCCGGAGGCCAGGATTTGCCCGTTGCCTGAGAACGTGACGCTTCTCACCGAGTCGGTATGCCCTTCGAACAATTGCAACGGTTTTTTCTCGTCTACCGACCACAGCCTCACTGTGTGATCATCACTGCCGGAAGCCAAAGCTTGTCCATCGCTTGAGAATGTGACGCTTCTCACCGAGTTGGTATGTCCTTCGAACGAGTGCAACGGTTTTTTCTCGTCTATCGACCACAGCCGCATCGTATGGTCATCACTACCCGAAGCCAGAGTTTGTCCGTCGTTTGAGAATGCGACGCTTCTCACTGAGTTGGTATGCCCTTTGAACGTGTGCAATGGATTTTCCCTGTCGACCGACCACAGCCTTATTGTATAGTCATCACTGCCTGAAGCCAGCGTTTGCCCATCAACTGAGAACGCGACGCTTGTTACGGGGCCGGTATGCCCTTCGAACGAATACAACGGTTTTCTCTTATATACCGACCACAACCTTATCGTATGGTCATCACTGCCGGAAACTAGCATTTGTCCATCGCTTGAGAATGCGACGCTTGCCACCGAGTGAGTATGTCCTTTGAACGTGTGCAACGGATTTTTCTCGGCGATAGACCACAGTCGCACTGTGTTATCTTCATTGCCTGAAGCTATTGTTTGTTCATCGTTTGAGAACGCGACACTTGTTACCCATCCGGTATGTCCTTCGAAGGTACGCACATGCGTTAATGTCTTGACTTCATAAAGCGCGAGTTTCTCATCTGCTGCGACCACAAGATAGCGTCCACTTGGTGAATAACAGCAAGCATTAACACGCTTATCCAACCGCAAGCCTGGCAATTCCCCAAACTGTACCCCGTCCATACGTGCGCCCGTTAAGTCTGCGTTACGCAACCAAATACCGGTCAAGCTCGTCCCGCTGAGATTTGCGCCTGATAACTGTGAAGAATCAAATACGCCAAAGCTCAGGTCTGCCGTAGGAATACAAATATTTCTTAGATCAGCCTCATTAAATTGTATTCCCGCCCTAACTAACACTGTGATCGCATTCGCTGCACCCACGGCCACAGGCGCATTAACTTGCTTGGACATTTCTATCCAAGCATGAAGGTATGCTTTAAAAGACGGTTGTGCTTTAACCTGCTCAACCAGAAAATCGAGAATGACCAGCTCATTGACTAGCGAAAGTTGATTGAGTTCATCAGTTGGATGAGGGGTGATCTCCTCAAATTTAGGCGCGCAAATGGCACGTGCAACTAAATATTCTTGCATCGACTTATGTGAGAATGTGAAATATTGTTTCTGTTTAATTTGGAATGGCGCATTGAAGCGGAGTAATCGTGTTTTGGCCCCTTCCTCAAAAAATGCCTTGTATACATCTGCGTATCGCTTTTTAAAATTTTGATTATCCTGTGCAATCGTCAGCCTGGATTTGGTTAACGCTAACGCACAATTTTCGATATAGGTAAAGCCTTGTGGGATGAACCCGCCTTCACGCTCAGCCAGTACTTGCTTGGCTTTCTCCTCATCATCCGTTAAAGGAATCCTCCACAAGCGAGTCTGCCAATTTGCCCACCAATGCTGGAAATACTGCTCATAAACTGCACTTAATGTTAAATTTTTTGCCTGTTGAGGGTCGCCCTCTAATTCAGGCAGAATCTGTAACAGCATGCGCAACACCACTGGCCGTTCTAACTCTTTGGCGAGAGGCGTTAATTGATTAAAAGCTCGTTCGTATTGTTCAACAGACCAAAGCGGTTTGGTTTGCTCGACATAATGAGAAATATAACGAATGCGCTGTTCTGTTGAGAACGGCGCCATTTGAGCTTCCCACAAAGCCTGTGGAGCCGCCTTAGGACGGAAATAGGGCTGATAATTTGAGTCTAGGTATTCAGGGCGGCTCGTGATCACAAACTTCGCTTTTTTCCATTCTTCTAATTTATTAAGCCCATAAAAATCACGATTACGCTCTTTAATTTCATCATATCCATCAAGTATAAAAATACAGCGCTGATGGGCGTGGGTACGTAACGCTTCTATTTGCTCTGCAGCAAATCCTTTACTTTGTAGAAATTGTTCGATGACTTGCTTATTTGGATTATCAATGCTCCTAAGCTCGATAAAGAACACTAACAATGGGTCATCGATCGTTTGCGACAGACGCTGATAATCGGTCAATTTTTTAAGTGCAAGATGTCGATTGAAGGTCGACTTCCCACTTCCGGCTCCCCCCTGCAATAAAAATACACTGGCCTCTGAAGCAAAAAATCGTTCTAACTCTTGCTCAAGATCAACAAGTTCTTCACCCTGGGGGCCCTTCTTAATGCCTTGAACAGGAACATACATAGATAACACATCAAGCTCGCCCGTTCCTCTTAAATTTTTTTGATACGCTTGCTTGAATTGTTTGAGATTCTTACCCAGTATTGCAAGGGGTTCGGCAGCTGCTTCTAAGGTTTGTTTTTGTGTAGCTTGACTTTCTCGCAAAGTGAGGGGTAATTGACCGATCACCGCCATGTCGAGATCTTTGTAAATGCCTACTACAAAGCTGTCATATTCTGTCAGGGTCAGCGCATCAGGTATTTCCTTCAAACGAGCTGTCAGTTTGCTATAACGCGACCAGAACTTATCCAAAAATGTCTTTGCCTCATTGCTGCTAATTAACAACCGCTCAATCAGCTTAAGCAGCACTCCGTGCCGAGCTTGATTTGCATAAATTTCTTGATTTTGCAAGCGATTGATATCCTCTATACGAACAGTCGTCGTTGGAATAAAGTCAGCAAGACATAGCTTAGAGCTATTCCGCGTTAACGATACTGGAATAATACCGTGCTTTTCAGGACGCACCTCTGCCCGTATTTGCAAAAAAGCGATTTCTGTCAACACATGATGAAAGCCTGAACAATAGGGCTTCTTTTCAGAAAATTGTCGTATGACATAGCGAATAGCCACTGTGCTTTGTTGCTTAACATCTTGCTGATATGCGTCACGAAGTGCCTGATAAAAGGCTGGATAGTGCGGCCAGGTAAGATAGTTGGCCAACACTTCAGAGCAGCACACTATCACCTTATCAACCGGGCTCACGTCGTCTTTTAATTTAGCGGGTAGCAAAGAAAGCTGGCTTGTTAGAATATCCTCAAGCCTGCCATCGTCTTTTAATGTTTCTGGCAAGCTCAAATATGTTGGCCCCATTGGTGTTTGGTCTGAATATAGGGTAACGCCAATACTAGAGAGTTTTTCGATGAAATATTTCGCGTCCTCTGCCCGAGCTTCTCCAAAAAAAGGGTTATTGTGTGCATACACGAGGAATGAGCTCGGTTTATTCGGTACCTTCAAGTAGGCAAGTCTCGACAGCACTTCTTCAAATAGAGAGTTTATTAATGCACTTATTTCTTGATTAGAGTGAACTCCACGTCGTATCTGTGCAAAAAAGGCCGCTTGAACCAAACCAGGCGGTATATGAGGAGCCGTGTCCGCTCTGTCCGTTTGATCAGTTTCTGGGTTATCAGCTTTTGTGCTCTCTCTCTTCGACTGTAGAAATTGTTCGTGCTTCAACTTAATTTCTTTAAGCAAATCTTTATTTTTATTATGATTTGGCTCTAATTCGCAAGCTTTCTGGCCATATTTTTGTGCTTGCTGATAAACCTTCTCCGCATAATCGTAGTCGCCCAATATTTCCAGTAAACTACCATAATCCTGATTAATTTGAGCAAAGGTTCGGCTTACATTAGCTTTCGTCGGGTTGATAAGATAAGCTTGATCTGCCAAATACAACGCTTGAAGATAACTTGCTTTCGCTCTATCCAGATTACCTTGCTTCTGGTGGTCATGAGCCTCTTTATGGTAATCCTGAGCAGTAAGTAAAGTCTTTCTACTGCCCCCGAATAAGCTGCCTACCCTGTACATTCTTTTCCTTTATTCGCTCTATTCAAATACTCACTCCTCAGTCAATGTTCACGAATGACTATTCGAGCAATGACTTTGTTTGCCCTGATTTCATTGCCTTAGCTACATTTTTTGAGAGCATGCTTCTTCCGCTTTGTTTCATCTTTGAGCCAGCGTCCTACAACCGAAAGACAACTTCTCGTTTAAAGGGCTATACGACCCACAAGATCGGCGCATCATAAAGATAAAGATCATCAGCGAAAATCGGGTAATCCCTAGGGTTCTTACAGGAGGCAAGAGAGGGAATAATTGACTTTCGTTCTCGTGTCCAGTTGTCCTCATTCAAAGCTAAAGCTACCTCCTCGAGGATTTCGTTTTCCTTCTTTTTGTCTCGGGCTTGATCTAAATAGGCTTGCCCTAATATCTGCAGTTGCCTCGTTGTTAGCTTTTGCACAGTAGTGCTGGTGTTACTCAACATAATCAAAACTCATTTTTATTGAACATTGAACGTATCTCGCTTCAGATCATAGGCCGTACTATGCTTAGCGCGGCGCCACTGCGCTTCCAGATCGACACATGTCCTAACGATTCAGCTCGTCTTCGTAATCACACTTCTTTGTTCATCGCCCTGCTCTCCTTTTCAAATAAGCGGAGCGTAAAGCACGATCAGATGGTGTTATTCGCTATTTCGTTCTTCTACCAGAACCATTGCTTCTTTAACCCTGAAGTTATTCCTGCCTTTTCTTGAACAGTTCTAAAAGCCTCGGTGATTTTTTTACTTTGCCTCGTGCTCAATTTGATCGATTGCTCCGACCCCATCGTTGTATAGAAGTAAAGTCGGTTGTCTTGGATATAGAGAAGAGGGGTATATTCAACGTAGGGTAGGAGCAGAACATCGGTATAGAGTATTTTTATCTGATGTTGCGTCATACTCGCAAGTAAAGTAAAAACCTGATTAATATTAGAGTTTAACGCCCTCGCAGCCACAGAATTGATCTCTTTACTCTTATCATTCAAAGCCGAGACCAACGCCGGCTGTGTGATTCATAGACATCGTTTCAATTTTCTAATCTGTAAATCGACGTAATAATTCTGTTCTTGAAGCGTTCTTTGGCCGGGTCATATTGAGCATCAAAGTCATCCCAAAAAGGAGTCTGCGCGGCCAATTCGACCATCCGCTCACCCGGCGTTTTGCCGCCGAGTGAGCCATGAGGTCGCTCCCAGTTATAGTAATGCTGCCACTGAGACAGCTGGTCATGAATGTCCGGTGCCTTTAAATTAATCGTTGGATAGAACTCTTCCAGATCGGTCCTTTGAGAGCGCTCTACCTTGCCATTCAGATGAGGTGAGCGCTTTGATGGGACGAAATTTAATGCCATACTCAATCAGGCGCTCTTGAAATTGGTAAGCAAAAAACTCACGCCCTCTGTCGGTCTGAATTCGTTGAAAAGCAAAGGGAAACTCTTCGAGCATGCATTCCAAAAATGCCAATGAATTCTCCGCCGTGCGCCGAGAATAAAGTCGCAGTATCCGCCAGCGTGTACAGTCGTCAATGGCTGTGTATTGGTATAACCCTGGCGCAATTTTGCAAGAGTCAATTTGTATACGCTCACCAGGAATGGGGCGGCTATAACGGATAAATGATTTTCGAATACTTCGGTTGCCAAGTAGCGTCACCGCGTTCTTCTGCAAAACTTTATGAATCGTCGCCCACGAATAGATCTGATCATGATTGCGTTTCAATTCGCTGACCAAACGTCGATGACCTAAAGAACGCTCGCTACGCAACTGCAAAATGAGCGCTTCTTGTTCGGCAAAAATCTTCTGTAAAGGACTCGTTTTAGGTCGACGGCTTTGCTCTTATAGCCCTTCTATTCCTAACGCTTGATACCGTTTAAGCCATTTGCGTAGCGTTGGTCTTGAAATGCCACATTTCAAACAAACCAGACCTGCATGTCCCGTTTCTTCAAATAACTTTATCCAGCGTAAACGCTTTGCTATTTCTCTATTCATCGCTCAATTTTAATTGAAACGATGTCTATGAATCACACAAAATTGTTCAGAGGCGACTACTCAGGACTATGCTTCTATCAAAGCCAGTTCTGCTTTTTCTGGTGAGAGAATGCCAGCCTTTGCTTGGACAGCACTGAAAGCTTCGCTAAGCATTTGACGTTGTTCAGTTGTCGGTTGAATAAGTTGCCCAGGCCCTGTCGCTGTATAAAAATGGAGTTGGTTGCCTTGAATATAGAGCGCTGCAATCTGTTCACTACTATGTGGGAACAGGCATTGAGTATAGAGTGCTTTTATCTGACTTCTATCCATACGCATAAGTGCAGTAAAAAGTTGATTCATGTGGCTACTTAAGACCTCTGCTGCTGCAGATCTGACTTCATTGTCTGTGTTTTTCAAGAAGTTCACCAAAGTGTCGATTACGTTATCTGATAGCGTATATTGGCTGCTTAAGGCACTCACAGCTCCATTCCTAACCTCGTCGTCATTATCTATCAAGGCATCCATCAAGGCCTCGATCGTATTGTCCGGTAGCGCACGTTGGCTGCCTAGGGTATAGGCTGCTCTATCTCTATTTTCTTGATCTTCGTCCTTCAGTACGTTAGTTAAGATCTGGATTACGTCGGCTGACAGCACGCTCTGGTGACTTAAGGTGATCGCAGCTTCAAACCTGACATATTTGTCTTCATCATTCAAGGCATCAATCAACGCTCCAACTGCGTTGTCTGGCAGTCCATCCGAGCGGCATAATGTGCTAGCAGCTACAGATCTGGTACATTCGTTTTCATCTCTTAAGGCTTCAATCAAAGGCTGGATGGCGTTGTCGGGCAGCTCAGGCAGTATGTATAGAGTATTTACAGCATTAAACCTGACGTCCTCGTTTTCATCCTTCAAGTAAGAGATTAAGGTCTGGATCGCATTGCCTGGCAAGGTATCCTTGCGGCCTAACGCCGCCGCAGCCTCGTCTCTAACCTCCACGCTTTCATCCTTCAAAGCGCTAACCAAGGCCTCGGCCGCATGTTCTGATAGCGCTCGTTGGCGGCCTAAGTCCCTTGCAGCTGCAGATCTGATATCTGCATTTTTTTCTTTCAAGTCGTCAATCAAGGTTTGAACTGTGTCGTCTGACAGTGCACGCTGCCGGTAGTCCAAGGAATCGATAGTCGCAAATTTGAACTCTTCGCTTTCATCCTTCAAGGAGGTGATCAATATTTGGATTGTGTCATCTGGCAATTCACACTGGCTACATAATGCCATGGCGGCTTCAAATCTGACGCGTCCACTTTCATCCTTTAAGGAATCGACTAAGGCCTCGATCACATTTTCTGGTAGCGCACGCAAGCTGCCTAATGTGTAGGCGGCCATAGACCTGACATTCTCATTTTTATCTTTCAAGACATTAATTAAGGGTTGGATAGCACTGTCTGTCAGCACATGCTGCGCGGATAAGGCAGACGCTGCCTCATACCTGACGTCTGCGTTTTCATCCTTCAAGGCATCAATCAATGCCTGGATCGCTTTATCAGATAAAATGGGACGCTCTCTCAGCGTCATTATGATGGTCTGCTTTTTCTCTGCTCCAGCCTGACTCAGGGCCTTAAGCAACAGATACTCCGGAAAAATTCTCTGACGACCTAAGTGACTATGATTGGCGGGTCTATTTTTTATTTCGAAATTCAGCCACTGCATGCATTCCGTTTCTAGTCGAGCAACTGTTCCGGCCTTTAACTGAGTTCGTGCTTCGTTCAAACATCCCAGTGCTACTTGTTGATGCCGCATCCCAATTAGATCTCGCGGCGCTTGGTTCAAGACATGAAAGAAATTTTCTAGTCCAGCACCTTTGAGTAAACCTGCAATCATCCACCAGACGATCTCATATCGTGGATTGTATTTATGCGTAGCGATAAACGCTTCTAGCTCCTTACGCTCTGGTATGACGCCCAAACTCTTTTGCACAACATAGACAGAAGTGTCTTCCACTTTTGAATATGTTTGCAGGTATTTAACTAAGAACTTTGCTGCAAAGAACTCCTGAAAGGTTAAATGCAAGAAGTGATAAGTTCGCTGACTCTCAGGCAGATGGTTATCAGCGGTATGCAAAAAAGATGTCTTTTTCAGATCAATCGTGAAATCGTGAGGTAGGTTCAATCCTTGTGGACTATGGATCTCGAGTTCTGTTTGGTATTCATCGAGTTCATCAATACTAAATTCGATTTGAGTTTGCTCTCCCTCCAATCCCTTAAAGGCGAGATAACCCAAGTAATAGATCTCCGAAGCCATGATGCTTTCTATCCTAGCTTTCGACAAATCCTGGAGTATAGAAAGCCCAAAGGGTTTACCTGCTTTGGCTTCTTTTTCTAAACGATCTCCATCTTTACGCCATAATTTATCGATCATCGCGTCGTACAACATCGACATGGTCACAGATTGATCTTTGGGTAGCCTATCCCAGCTATGACACAGCGCATCTAGTTGAATTGGAATATTCACCAACCCTTGAACCACTGGTGTGCGGTTGATAAATTGCTGAATTTCAGTTTGATTAGATTCAGGCGCAAATTTTTTAATATAGGTTTGGACATTGTCTGGACTAAACCCAATGGTTTCTAACTCTAAATCCAATTGTCCGAGCACTCGAGTGTCCACTCCGGCTGGCCGAGAGGTGATTACCACGTGTTTTTGATCAAGCAACTCTTCTAAAAATCCTTTGAGTGGACTGCGATCATTTAATTCACCTATTACCTCATCTAGGCCATCTAAAATAAAAAGCGTCTTGTTTTGATGGCCGTAGAAAGCTTTAGCTAACGCTTCCGCTCGGATTTTTTCATGGCTTCTAAAGTAGTGATTACAGAGCAAGTCTTCGAAGCGTTGTGGAGAAAAAGTCTTGAGCTGCCGTAACGGCACCCACAATACGCAGTCAAATTGATCCTGCCAAAGTTTATTGTGGTGGTATTCGTAAACCAGCTTTTTGCATAAAGTGGTCTTGCCAATGCCTGCTCGTCCCTGAATTAAGATTCGCTTGGGAATAGCCTCTTTCCCATCCTGCAATTTTTGCTTCTCAAAAATTTGGTCTAACGAAATCAATTTATCGAGGTTCGCCGCCTCAAGCTGCTCATCACTTGGTAAGCGCTCGAACGTTTTTGCTTGTTTTCCCAGCTCTTTTTTATCTTTTTTACGTTGCATCTGACTTTCGATGATAGCCAAATTGATGTAGCAAGCCTCAAGTGACGCTTTCTCTCCTGACACCCGCTGGATGGACAAATCGGATCGTTCGTAATATCGGCGCAGTGTTTCACGTAGTTCAATCGACGAAAAATGAGGAGGAAGTAGTCTCTGTAATATTTCTGCATTTTGCATGCAGAGCGGAAATAGATTTTGCAACTGATCTAACAGCTGCATGACAGCTTGCTGCCAGCCAGAATCGCAAAACTGTTGTGCGGTGGAGAAAAGTTTTTTATGCAACTCTCTCTCCACGTCGCCGAAAATACGGTCTACGAGTTTGATCAACTTAAGTCCACTTCCACCAAGGGGGAACATCGACGACTCATCCTCTAACCAAGAGAGCAGATTACTGTACCCTTGCCAAAAATTATCTAAAAACGCCTGAGCTTCCTTGTGACCGATTAACAGCCGCTCGATTAGCTTAAACAGTACTCCGTGCCGACCTTGATTGGAGTAAACCTCCTTCCCTGCTTGAGCGTGCCTCTCCAAACGATAGATATCCCCCATCCGAACTGTTGTCTCAGGAATAAAGTGAGCCAAGCATTGTTCGTAGCTATTCGGAGTTAATAGTACCGGGATGATGTCATGTCGATCTCCCCGCTTTTTTGCACGGATTTGCAAAAAAGCCATCTCTGTCAGCACATGATGGAAATTTTTTTTTTGAGAAAATGCGTTGACGACTTCACGAATGGCTGAAGTGCTCTTCTGCTTGAGGTCTTGCTCATAAGCTTCTTGCAGAGCTTGGTAAAAAGCTTCATAGTGCGACCATCCCTGCAGATAATTGCCCAATACCTCAGAGCAACAGACCACTACTTTATCGACCAGCTCCACATCATCCCTTAATTGATCTGGTAGCAAACAGAGTTGACTGGTTAAGATATCGGTCAGTTGACCATTCTGCTTCCAGGTCTTACGCTCGCCAGAATAAGATTGTCCTAAGGGGGTTTGATCCGAATACAGGTTAAGCACGCGGATTTGTTTTAACTTGTCGATTAAATAGCGAGAGGTCTCCGCCTCAGCCCGTCCCTGAGCAGAGTTGTCGTGCGCATAGACGAGAAACAAACGGGGGATGTGAGGTACTTCCAAGGCCCCTAACGCCGAGAACATCTTCTCAAACAGATAATCTACCAACTCACTTTTTGTCTGAATGGAGGATGGCGCTGAAGCGCTCGAGGCAAACTGTGGCGTCTGAGTTGAAGCTGATATACAGCTTGCAGACAGCGGTACAGCAGGAATGACAGAAACGTGATTGGGTAATCCGGTAGAGTTCAACGCATGGATTTTTTGTAAAAGATTAAACGTTTCTCCTGGCGATCTCCAGCTCACTAAAACGTTTAAATAATCTCCACTTCTAGACAGTACTGCTTTCTCTTTCGCGTCGTTAGAATGGCGTGGCTGTCTCGTCTCAGCCAGGTTAATAGCCATATCATCCGTTTGTCCTTCAACTTCACCATTACTATTTCGCTGATGTAGGCGTGCCTGCTGGAAATAATCTGATGCAGCGAAATTGGCCCCAGTATTGAATTGATTCGATACATTCCGCAACATTTTTTCTCCACCTTAGCAAGTTTTTTTATTTCGACACCCTATTCTCAACAAATCTCTTGGACAACGTAACTAAAAGAAAAGCGGGAATACGGTTAAAGCACACAAATCTAAACAAATAGACAACGAAACGATAATGGCGAATAGCGAGAATACGTAAATGAACGATATAAGCCCTGCTAAACTTTAAGCACACAAGCAACAGATTCGACGTAGCCAGAAGAATAAGCACAACAGGAGGAGGAAGAAATCGGGGGATCCCTAGATTTTACAAATGAGACTAATTTTTAGCTTTGCCTGAAGTAAAATCGGTTTACCTGTGGCGTTATCACGTATGCAACCTGCCCGTAAAAACCTTATAGCAAGATAAACGGAACAATAACGCACCACCAAAACTGCATCGACTCCGATGCGTCTCCTTTGATATATCTATCCCGAACAGAAAACTAGCTTCAAGTTTTTGAACTAACGACTTCATTTCTTCGTCAGTTAGTTCAGCTACTTTTTTTACAACAGAGGCATGCAAACCCTCGGCTAATAATTTTCCGTGGTATCGGACTAACGTCGTCCCGGGCAAAGCTAGAAATTAGTCTCATTTGTAAAATCTAGGGATACTCCGATTTCTCCCTCTTTCTATTGTGCTTATTCTTTCGGCTGAAATAGATGCGCTAAGAATGGGCGGTTGAAGTGCTGCTGAAATATAAAATTTTTTCAAAGAGAGAGAAAAATGTGGCGGAATGTATCGAATCTATTCGGCACAGGGCTCGCCCAGCCCTCCCCTAATGCTACAGCAGGTCAGCTCCAACAAACATACCTATATCAATCCAATAGCAAAAGAGATGCTGCAGGACAAGCGTATTACGAGAAAACCATCAAGCAAGCTGAAATTGAAATACAGAGAGGCACTTTTAATCAAGCAAAAGAAGACGAGCTCATTAGCCTGTACCTGGATGGTCCTGCCCCAAGATTTCGCTTGATTTTTATTACAGATGATGACGGTAGATTATGTAAAATTGAGTGCATGATTGGCGCAGACAAACACCTACGCCCCATGCCTTACCTTATTTTCTATTCCTCTATCAAAATCGGCTCTTCTTCCGGTGAGAAAATCCCTGATTTTTCCTGAATAGCTTTAAAAGTATCTTTGATTTCTTGGCTCTGTTTTGACGTCAGCGGAATCATCAGCCTAAGATTGCTTCCCGTATAAAGGTAAAGTTGATGATCTTGAGTATAGAGGGCTGCTATGTGGTCACAGCTGTAATTAAATAAGAGCTCTGTATAAAGGACTTCGATCTGACTAGGCAATAAGCTGGGCAGCATAGTATAAATAATATCAATATGCCTACCTAATGCACCGACTGCCGCTGACTTGACAGCCACATTTTCATCCTGACAAGCTAGAATCAAGGCCTGCACAATGGCGTCGGATAATGCATTCTGATTTCTTAATGCACGGACTGCTGCATACCTGACCTGCCAATTTTTATCCTGGCAAGCGCGGATCAAAGCCCCCACGGCTGGCTCAAGCAACGCGTCCTGACATTTTCCTAATGCGTCGACTGCTGCAGACCTGCCCTTCCCATTTTCATCCTGGCAATCGTGGGTTAAAGCCCGCATGGCGGCTTCAGTCAATATGCTCTGGCTTCTCAACTCATCGACAACCACAATATCGTCATTTTGATCCTGGCAAGCGCTGGCCAAGGCCTGCATGGCAGCTTCTGATAACGTGGGCTGGCGCCCTAATGCGCTGGCTGCCTCAGACCTGACACTTCTATCCTCATCCTGGCAAGCGTCAGCCAAAGCCTGCACCGCGTCTTCGGATAACCTGCGCTGGCTTCCTAATGCACGGATTACCGCAAACCTGACATTCTCATTTTCATCCTGATAAGCGTGGATTAAAGTCTGCAAGGCGGCCTTGGACAGCGCATGCTGGCTTCCTAATGCAAGGGCTGCTGCATACCGGATTTCCGCACTTGGATGCTGGCAAGCGCGGAACAAAGCCTGTATAGCGGTTTCGGATAACGTGCGTTTGTTTTCCAATGCAAAGAATGCCTCAGACCTGACAGCCGCATTTTCATTCTGGCAAGCGTTGATCAAAGCCTGCACGGCGGCTTCGGACAACATATGCTGGTTTCCTAATGCACGGACTGCCGCAGAACTAAAAATCCCATCTTCACCCTGGCAAGCGAGGATCAAAGCCTGCATGGCGGCTTCGGATAACGTGCGTTGGTTTTCTAATGCACGGGCTGCTGCATACCTGACAATTCCATTTTCATCCTGATAAGCGCGAATCAAAGCCTGCATGGCAGCTTCAGATAATGTGTGCTGGTTTTCTAATGCACGGGCTGCTGCATACCTGACCTTCCCATTTTCATCCTGGTAAGCGTGGATCAGAGCTTGCAGTCCATCTTCGGACAAAGTGGAACGCACACCTAATGTTTGAATAATCTGAATCTTTCTGTCATCAGATTGCTCCAACGATTTGAGCAGCAGATGCTCTGGAAAAGCGTTCTGCCAACCCAGTGCGCTCCCGAAATTGCGCCATTTCATATCAAAATAAAACCACTGTGTGAGCTCTTTTTCTAGCTCATCAACTGTTTTCCGATTTAATCGACTACGTGCCTCATTCAAGCACCCCATCAATACTTGCTGGTGACGGGCACCAATCAAGTCTCGCGGCGCTTGACCTAATACAAAAAAGAACCTTTCTAACGCCTCGCTCTGGAGTAAGCCTGCGACCATCCACCATACAATTTCATAACGCGGATTGTATTTATATTGTTGAATGAAAGTAATGAGATTTCGCTCGCTTAATACTAGGGTGGCATCAGACTCTACTGTTGGTGACCAATAGGCCTCTATATGGCGCACAATCCATTTTGCTGCAAAAAATTCCTGAAACGTTAAATGCAGAAAATGCCAGGTACGATCAACCTCTTTTCTCTCAGTATCTAGTGTGTGTAAAAAAGAGGTTTGCTTGAGATCATTGTTCAGATGTAGAGGGAGTTTTTTCCCTCGCTTTCGATTGAGCCTATCTTTGAGACGATTTAAATAGGCAAGATCAAACTCAATCCTTTCATCTTTTAATCCCTCAAAGCCGAGGCAACTAAGATACGTATCCTCTGCTTCTATAACCTGGGTTTCAATTTCTTCTCGTGATAGATGCCGAAGCTCGCTGATATCTAGTAATCGACCATCTTGTTTTTTTTCTAAACGTGCACCATCCTTTTGCCACAAATTCTCGATCATCGCCTGATAAAGCGTGCTCATGGTGATAGCCCCTTTTTCGCGCATTGGCACAGGCAAGGTACCCCAGCTGTAACAGAGTGCATCGATCTGAATCGGAATATTGACAAGCCCCTGAATCAGCGGAGTGCGATCAATAAACTGTTGAATTGCTATCTGATTTGTTTCGGGTACAAACGCTTGAATATAGGCTCGTACATTGTCTGGCGTAAATCCTACAGTTTCTAACTCTAAATCTAACTGCTTAAGCCGATTAAAATCGACGCCAGCTGGGCGAGATGTGACCACGACATATTTCTGGTTCAATAGTTCAGTTAAGAACCGACTTAAAGGGCTCGTTTCATTGAGTTCACCAATTACCTCATCTAAACCATCTAAAATAAACAGAGTCTGATCTTTATAAGTCTGAAAAGCTTGAGCAAATGCTTCAGTATTCGCTTGACTAACGAAATAATGTTCGCTCAGTAGTTTTTTTAAGTTAAAGATTTGAAGTGTCTTCAGTTGCCGCAATGGTATCCATAACACGCCTTTAAAGAGATCTTTCCACGGTGCCTGATGCTGATAGTCATAGACGAGCTTTTTGCATAACGTTGTCTTCCCAATTCCTGCTCGTCCCTGGATCAGAATTCTTTTGGGAATGCCTTCTGAACCATCGCGTAATTTTTGCTCTTCAAAAAGCTCCTCTAATGCAATGACTTTATTGAGATTAGTTGCTTCGAGCTGCTCACCACTAGGCAAGCGCTCGAATACCACCGATTGTTTTTCGAGATCTTTTCTGTCTTTCTCGCGTTGGGCCTGACTTTCTACAATCGCTAGATTGATATAACAGTCAGCTAGCGACATCGTGTCGCCTGAGACCCGCTGAATTGAGAGATTGAATTGGTAATACTCGTATAAAGCATCGTTCAGATCAGCTGAGGAGAGTGTAGGTGGGAGTAATTTATGCATGATCTCCTTGTGTTGCAAGTGCAGTTGGGATAAATACTGCGCTTGTTCCCTGAGCTGCTCCATCCATATTTCGTCAAAGATATTGTCTGACAGCTTGACAAACTCAGACCACACCAACGCTGACTGCTCATTCTTTAACTTAGCAATTAAATCTTTATACACTTCCCAAAACTTATCCAAGAACAGTTTTGTTTCGCGGTTCTCTCCCAATAGCCGCTCGATGAGCTTAAACAACACAAGATGCAAACCCTGATTTGGATACACCCCTTGCCCCGCTTCTGCTTGCTCCTCAAATCGAGGAATATTGTCTATCCGAACCGCAGTCCCTGAAATAAAATGCGCGAGGCAAGATGCATGGCTTTTAGGCGTTAACTGCACTGAGATAATGCCGTGCCGATCCTTAAGATGCTCTTCTCGAATTTGTAAAAAAGCTATTTCCGTCAAGACATGATGGAAACTCAGCTTATATTCAGGGTCTCCTGAAAATTTTCTCACTACCTCACGAATAGCCGACGCATTCGCTTGCTTGCTATCGATGCGATAGGTTTCTTGATCTTTGAAATAGGCTTCTCGAAGTACCTCATGAAATTTTTGATAGTCTGGCCATATTAGATAATTGCCTAATACTTCAGAGCAACAAACGACCACCTTTTTAACGGGCACTACCCCGTCTATTAACTGAGTCGGTAGCAAGCAAAGCTGGCTAGTTAAGATATCGTCTAATTGCCGACTGCTGTCTGACCTCTCCAGGGAGGCCGCAGGTTGTCCCATCGGCGTTTGGTCGGAATACAAATTGACGCGGATGTCAGATAATTTCTTGATTAAATATCTAGCAATATCGGCTCGAGCTCGTCCGTAAGTAGAGTTATCATGCGCATAGACCAGAAACAGGCTGACTTTATTCAATACCTCTAAGCGTTCAAATGTGGATAGTGCCTTTTCAAATAAATGATCGACTTGCTCACTTTGTGTAGCGTTGGACACTGATAGGCTTGCATCAATTCCGGTGCTAAGAGGTAATGGATTTTTGGAAGTTGAAGTATAGATTTGCCCTCGAAATGGAATTACCGTACTTTGCTTTTGCTGCTCACTTATTGAAAGCTCTTGTAAGAAAGTGAAGTACTTGCTACGTACCGTATCAAAGGCTTGTTTGGCTTGCAGATCAGTAGGATTTTCTTCATATTCGGTTTTGGCCTTCTCCACTGCCTCTAGGTATCCTTTTCGAGCCTCTTCTACATTACCCGTAGCTTGATAGGCTTGTGCCCGCCCTAACAGATGTTGCGATGATAAAGCTGGATGCTGTGAAGACGGGGCAGGTGATAAAGGACGTGCTCTAACTATGAAGTTAAACAATTTTTCCTCCTAACTATACGTTTTTTTTATTTGCAAGAAACGACAAAAAGATCGTAAAAAATTGCACCAGATTGTAGGTAGGAAGGCTCAGTTTTGCATAGAATTTTTATTCTTTTTAAGTGTAGTAATCGCGATCTGATCGGACAGTTACCCGATTTGACGAAAGCAGTTGTCAGGTTAAATAGTGCTATTGAGCATGCTCACTTTTTCTTTATAAACCTCCTTTCCCTCTCTTAAGGTTTGAATGGGTGTACGGCCGCAACACATTTTTCCTTGATGTGTGCGGTCTTGATTGTAATAAAGCATCCAGGCATCAAGGTCTTCTTGCAATTGTTCAACAGAGCGATATATTTTTCGTCGAAATGCGACCTGATAAAACTCTTGTTTAATGTAAGCGATAGATTATCCCCACATTGACGCGCCTAGATTAATCTGAAGGCGTAGAGGAAGTGTTGAGTTTCTGGAAGTTAAATGGGAGCAAATCGGAGATATCGTCGTTAGGCTGACGCTGCGGTAATTCAATGAGGAGATGGCATAAATACAGATAGGGCTCAATATTGCATGCACGGCAACTGAGCATCAGGCTATAAATGATCGCGCTGGCTCGAGCGCCGGCTACGGTGTCGCTAAATATCCAATTTTTACGACCAATCGTAAATGGCCGGATATCGCGTTCGAGTAGATTATTGTCTATCGGCGCGCGCCCATCCTCGATATAGCGGATGACATATTTCCATTGCCCCAATGCATAGCGAATGGCTTTGCCGATCAGCGATTTGGGCAAGACCTCTGCTTCATTCTTGACGAGCCATGAGTGGAACGCATCCAATATCGGTCGGCTTTTAGTCTGTCGCAACTGGTAGGTGTATTCTGCCAAGCTCTTATTGGGAGGATGGCTGCTGCGCGCTTCTTTTTCGACTTTATAGAGTGCGCCTATCAAGTCCAGCGCTTGTTTGGCACGTCCAGCAGGATGCTTTTGTGCTTTGAGTGCGTCCATAAAGTGTCGCCGCACATGCGCGAAGCATCCCAAGTGCTTAATATCAGAAAGCATACGCCAAGCAGCATACCCATCGGTCATTAAGGTACCCGCAAAGTCCTCTAGGAAACGCTTTGGATGTTCATGGCCTCGCCCAGGTTGATAATCAAATAGCACCACTGGCTGAGTACAATCAGCGGCACTTCGGTAGACCCACATATACGACGTACTTTGGGCGCGGCGGCCGGCTTCTTTTAAGACCTGTACTACCGTTTCGTCCCCGTGAAGGATGTCTTGGCGCAAGAGCGTCTGTCGCATCGCCTCATAAATCCGGCTGAGCCAATTTTCACTGACTCGGACAGCCCAACGCCCCATCGTGCCACGACTCAATTCAACCCCACTGCGCTCTAATACCGATTACATACGGTAGAGCGGAATCCCATCGGCATATTTGGCCGTTAAGATCATCGCGAGAGTGCTGGTGCTGGCGCTGGCGATGCTGCCTGGCATCGGCTGGGCCGGCATAGAACTCGTGATGATCTGTGAAGAGGGGGCGTTTTGTTCGCAATGCCGACATGCATATTTAAAGCGCACATGCTGCCATACCTGTACTTTGGCCGGCACAATATGCAATTGTTCAGAAACCTCTTCACCCATCTTGTGCAAGATACCTTGGCAGCACGCACAGACCTTTTCGGTTTCCGCTATATCATGCTCGATGCGGATGCGCGGCAGATGTGCAGCGAGTTTCTTACGTCCACTTTTTTTAGGGGGGAGAGGGGAATCACTAGAGATATCGATGACTACTTGCGCATCGTCACACTCTGGTTCAGTGTGCTCAGCAAGCTCGGCTTCATTAAACATGCAACTTTGCACTCCCTGCTTTTCACTGGAGGGCGCATAGCGCTTTAATTGGGCCAACCGGAATTGCTCTTCCAGTTGATGAATGCGCTGCGTTAACTCTGTGCTGCGCTGCATTAACTCTGCGATGCGCGCAGCATCCCGTACGGTCTGTGCTTGGAGTGCGCATACCGTGGCTTGTAGTTCAGATACCAGGGGATTTGAAGAGGGGCTAGGTGATGCCGGCATGGGCAGAACTATAGCTCATGCCTCATAAAAAAGGGCGACTCCCCCTTTATTTTTTCTAATAAATATGCCGCTGTTTTAGCGGTTGATGTGCCACGGCTTTATGCCATTGCAGTCCATCCAATAACCAGCGCAACTGTCGCGCGCTGACTTCTAGTGCATGCTGATCTTGATGATCCCGTGGCCACACAAAGAGGCCTTTTTCTAGGCGACGATAATGCAACCAGAAACCGTTGAGATCAAATTGCAATATCTTCAATTTATCTCGGCCTCGATTGCAAAAAACAAACCAATGGGGGCCAACAGGTTCTAGCGCCAAGGTCTCTGCAACTACCAACGATAAGCCATCAATGGATTTACGCATGTCAGTTACCCCGGTGGCCAGGTATACCTTCCCTTGCAGGGCACTCCACATTACGCTAACGCCTTCAGGACCGCTGGCAGCATGTTCACGTGGCTACCCTGGTTCAACCGAATCACATAACCGCTTGGGGTACTTAACTCCAGCGGCAAAGCAAGCTCGCCCAGCGATAAGGGCATGGCGATTAATTGCGGCACCGCTTTCTCTGCATTGACTTCTTTGGATAGCCGTTGCCGCCACGCATAAAAACACGATTTGCTAACCTTCTCGCGTTTACACCACCCACTTATCGTTAATCCCGATAAGGCCTGCGCTTCCAATCTTGCTTGCCACTCCGCCGACATGGCTCCTCTTTGCTTCATTTCTCCTCTCCTTCTCGAAAAGGCATTATTGTCTAGATTCTGACTCTGATTATGAAGGTGGGGTTAATTTCGCGCTTACCTTAATACGCGGTTATCGCACACGGCAATAGAGGTGGAATCAGCAATCGCAAACCCAACGCTCTTGCCTCTGAGTGTATGAAGCAGCGCACTGAGTGCCAAGATACAGCGCGGCATCAAATCCACGAAGCGATTGTAAGAAAGCAGATGCGGAAAATCATGGCGACAATGTGATTGGATGTAGTGCAGATAAAACCACTTAAATTGCCGAGGCCGAACCTGATGGAAAAGCACCACAATGCTCATCATTTCGGCCAAGGACAGGCGGCATGTTCTTATGCGCTTACGCTGACCGTTAGCGAGTAAGGTGGCATTGAGCTGGGGCTCGAACGCTTTGCAAAATTCATCCATTAAACAGTACAGTTCGGTAAGATTACTCATGAGTGCTAAGCCTTTCGAAAAAATGGGTGTCTTGGAAAAACACCATTTTCTTCGAATCCCTTAGCGCTCGCCCTTTTCGCATCTACCTTAAGCTAGTTTTTCCTTAACCCGAACTCAGGTTAAATACGTTAAATATAAAATAACAGAAGCAGGGAAATATCTGCGTGCCATATGTTATCTGATGTTTTATTCCTCGATCAGAATCACTTTTTCGTCCGATAAAAGAATTCCTCCCTCTGTCTGAACATTTTTAAAAGCTTCCGTAAGCATTTGACGCTGTTTAGACGTCAAATGAACCGGTTGCCCTGGGCCTGTTGCCGTATAAAAGTGAAGTTGGTTATCTTGAATAAAAAGCGACATAATTTGTTTACAACTACGCGAGAACAAAATTTTGGTATAGAGCATTTGTACTTGATTGGGCTCTAAGCGCGGGAGCAACGTAAAAATCTGACTTATATGAGAGCCCAAGGCTCTGGCAACTTCAGATCTAACATTTTCGTTTTTATCGTTCAGAATTTTTATCAAGGCCAATAGCAAGCTTTCTGGCAACGAATTCTGGCTACCTAAGACTCTCGCAGCCGCAGATCTGACATCGCTATTCTTATCTTCCAAGGAGTCTGACAAGGCCAATAACACGTTTGGCAGTGAAATATAATGGCCTAAGGCCTCCACAGCCGTGGATCTAGCATCACTATTTTCATCCTGCAAGACTTTGATTAAGGATTGGACTACAGACTCTGACAGAGACTCCTGGCTGCCCAACACACTAGTAGCTATCTTTCTAACAGAAGAATCTTTATGTTGTAAAGCCTGAATCAAGACCTGGAAGGCAAGTTCTGGCAATATTTTTTGAGTGTGTAAAGCATTGACCGCCGCAATTCCGACATAGATGTCTTCATTCTGTAAAGTTTGAATCAATGCCTGAGCGGCAAATTCTGGCAGCGTCTTCTGGCCCGCCAGGACGCTGGCCACTATAGGTCTAACAGAGCTGTCCTTGTCTTGCAAAACATGGACCAAGGTCTGAACAGCAGACTCTGACAACGTCTTTTGAGTACTTAAAGCATCGACCGCCGCGGCCCTAACAGATCTATCTTTGTCTTGTAAAGACTGGATCAAAGCCTGGACAGCAGGTTCTGGCAGCGCCTTTTGAGTACTTAAAGCACCGACCGCCGCGGCCCTAACAGAGCTATCTTTGTCTTGGAAAGACTGGATCAAAGCCTGGACAGCAGGTTCTGGCAGCGCCTTTTGAGTACTTAAAGCACCGACCGCCGCGGCCCTAACAGAGCTATCTTTGTCTTGGAAAGACTGGATCAAGGCCTGGACAGCAGGTTCTGGCAGCGCCTTTTGAGTACTTAAAGCACCGACCGCCGCGGCTCTAACAGAGCTATCTTTGTCTTGTAAAGATTGGATCAAGGCCTGGACAGCAGGCTCTGACAGCATCTTTTGCTTCCCTAGAAGACTGAACACTGCGGATCTGACAGAGCTATCCTTATCCCCTAAAATTTGGATTAAGGCCTGGATAATCAGTTTTGGCAATGTCGTTTCACCGCCTAAGGCCCTGACTGCTAAGGTTCTGACAGAGCTTTCTTCATCCTGTAAAACTTGGACAAAAACCTGCTGAACGGCTGAATCCGACAAAATTTTTTCACCACTTAAAGCCTTAGCGACCGCAAACCTATCAGAACCCTTTTTGTCTTGTAAAACCTGGACCAATGCTTGGACCGCTGCCCTTGATAACATCTCTTGCCTGCTTAACACGGTGGCGGCAGTATCCCTAACACCTCTGTCTTTGTGCTGTAAAGCCTGAATCAACTCCTGGATCGCTGTCTCAGGTAACATTTTTCGATGAAATAGCACATCGCCAGCCATCATCCTGTACTCGCCGTGGCTTACCGTCTCGTCCGTTAATTCGCCGATCAAAGTCCAAATGATTGAATAGGGCATTGACTTCTGCGTTTTTAGTAAATGGGATGCAGCATTTTTGATCTCCCAATCTCGATCATATAAAGCAATATCAACTAATCTATGAAGAGCCAATTGTGACAATACCTTCCGCGAATCTAAGGCATTAAGGATGTAATAGTTGATAAAGCTACCACTCTCCCAGTCGAGGTTCTTGACCAGAGCTTCGTTAGCCGATACTGACAATGATTGACGAGCTCCTAAAGTTTTAATAATTTTTATCTCATGTTCCTTGAGTTGGCTTAGGCTTGAGAGTAATAAATGCTCCGGGAAATTTCCCCGCCTACCTAGTCCACTCGTGAAATAATAATCACTCGAATTTGTACTCTTGATTTCAAAATACAACCACTGGGTTAATTGCGCCTCAAGCTTAGCGATGGTTTTTTCCATCAACTGACTACGTGCTTCGTTCAGACATCCCATTAACATCCGTTGATGATACCCCCCGATCAAATCACTCGGTGATTTTTGTAATAGTTCGAAGAAATATTCAAGTGCATTTTCTTTGAGTAGCCCTGCCACCATCCACCAGACAATCTCATAACGTGGATCGTATTTATGCGTAGCAATGAACGCCTCCACTTCATACTGCGTCGGCCTAACGTTTAAATTTTTCTGTACGCCATAGATATGAGCAGGCGCCTTTTCCACATTAGTACACGCTTGGAGATGGTTGACTAAAAACTTCGCCGCAAAAAACTCTTGAAAAGTTAAATGCAAAAAATGATAGCGCCGTTCGGCTTCAGGCCTTTCCGCATCGGCTGTGTGTAAATAGGAGGTTTTTTTTAGGTTTGTGGTGAACCCAATGGGTAATTTTTTTGCTACCTGAGATTGCTCATTTAACTCTTTCCTACGCTGACCCAACTCTTCACGACTGAATTCAATTTTCTCCGCCTCTAATCCCTTAAATGCCAAATAGCCTAGATAATCGATTTCAGCCTTCATTAATTCTTCCAGATCGGCTTCTGGCAAACTGTCAATGACATCGGCCCCTAATAACTGCCCATCCTCCTTTTTCTCTAAGCGCACGCTGTCTTTTCGCCATAACTTATCGACCATTGCCTCATACAACATCGACATCGTCACTTCTTGATTCTGCTGTAGCTTATCCCAGCTATAACACAGTGCATCGAGCTGAATCGGAATATTGACTAATCCCTGAATCAGTGGGGTACGGTCGATAAATTGCTGAATCGCTGCCTGATTTGATTCAGGTGCAAATTTATCAATATAGGTTGTGACATCCTCTGCGCTAAACCCGATGGTTTCGAGTTCCAGATCCAGCTGATTGCACTGGGACGCATTGACGCCTGCCGGGCGAGATGTGATTAATACATGAGTCTGATCCAGCAGGCTCTTTAAAAAATGATGTAAAGCATGACGCGAATCGAACATTTCCGTCACTTCATCTAAGCCATCTAAGATAAAGAGCGTTCTATCTTGATGTTCATGCAATACGTCTGATAACGCTTGCGCTTGGCTTTTTTCACAACCCGCGAAATATTGATTGCACAACAAATCTTTTAGCCGTGTCGGAGAATGGGTCTTAAGTTGCCTTAAAGGTATCCATAACACATAGTCAAATCGATCTTGCCAGCGTTTATTGTGGTGATACTCGTAAACGAGTTTTTTGCACAGGGTCGTTTTGCCTATCCCGGCTCGCCCTTGAATCAGAATCCGCTTCGGGACATTTTCTGAGCCGTCACGGAGTGTCTGATTCTCAAAAAGTTGCTCCAGCGGAATTAATTTATTGGGATTCGTCGCTGCAAGCTTCTCACTGCTGGGTAGACGTTCAAAAGCGGTTCTTCGTTGCTCCAGCTCTTCCTTGTCTTTTTCGCGTTGAGCCCGGCTTTCCACAATCGCTAGATTAATATAACAGTCATCAAGCGAAACAGTCTGGCCCGAGACCCGCTGAATCGACAGATTCGAACGTTGATAATATTGATACAGCGCTTTGCGCAGATCCATTGAAGAGAAATTAGCTGGACGTAAGCTTCTGACGATCTTGATATGTTCGGATAAATTCCGCGCCTGGTCTTTGTAAAGCTCCTTCTGTATGCCATCGAAAATGCCGTCTACCAACTCGCTAAACGCCGACCAGCCAAGTGGCGATGATTCATTATTTAACCGGGCAATACAATCGTTATACCCTTGCCAGAATTTATCCAGAAACGTTTTTGCTTCATCATTGCCCACTAACAGCCGCTCAATCAGCTTAAACAGTACCGCGTGCCGGCTTTGATTGGGATAGACTTCTCGGCCCGCCTGAGCTTGCCTCTCCAAGCGATAGATATCTCCCATCCGAACGGTTGTCTCGGGAATAAAATGGGCCAAACATTGTTGATAGCTATTCGGCATTAACGGTACCGGGATGACGCCATGCCGATCTTGCAGCTGCGCTGCCCGGATTTGCAAAAAGGCCATTTCCGTTAATACGTGGTGGAAGCTGCCCTTATATTTGGGATCTTGTGAAAATTCTCTCACCACCTCACGGATGGCTGAACGACCTTGTTGTTTGCCACCTTTACGATAGGCTTCACGGTCCTCGAGGTAGGCTTGTTGAAGGGCCTGATAAAAATTTTCATAATGCGCCCATTTTAGATAGCTACTTAATACCTCAGAACAGCACACCGCAACCTTATCGACAGGTTTGACATCGTCTCTTAATTGATCAGGTAATAAACAGAGCTGACTCGTTAAGATATCTTCGAGTTTGCCGTCCTCTTTTAAATTTAGATCGTTCAACGCGCTTAAATACGGTTGCCCCATCGGGGTTTGATCGGAATAAAGGTTGACGCGAATTTGAGATAATTTTTCGATCAAATATTTAGCAATACTGGCCTGAGCCTGTCCGTGAGCGGAGTTGTCATGCGCGTACACCAAAAATAGGCTGGGCTTATTGGATACCTCTAAGGAACTTAGTGTCGAGAGTGCCTTTTCAAATAGATAATCGGCCTGCTTGCTTTTCTCTTGGACCGACGCGTCAACCTGACACGGCGAAAGCATTAAGCTGGGGCTTGAAGGCGACACGCTTTCATCTTTGATTAAGAGTGAGCCATACCGAGCGCTTATTTGCTGAAACAACATGCGCGCTTCGGGTTGCCTCACATCCATACCACGCGCGTACTCCATCGCCCTTTTATAATGATCCGCAGCGCCTGATTTATCGTACTTACGCAAAAGCGTGGCATAGTAAAAATAGCTCGCGGCAAGTTGATCCTTTGTTTTTCTTAATTCAGTTTCACCACGTGTGCGTTCTAGCCCGTCCTCTACCTCCCGAATGCCTGCTTCAAAGCATTCCTTGGCTTTCTCAAGATTACCTTGATCTTCGTAGCGATTGGCTTCCTCTCGAAGCCTATTGGCTGCTGATAGGCTAGACATTGACCCGGGTTTAGTATGAACGCTTCTACTCCCACTTCCCCTTAACACACTCCACATGTTCTTCCCTTATTATTTATCAGCACGAGGTTGGCACCTGGCATCTTGTTACAAGTTGTCTTGTTGAAGATCTTCAAACGTTACGATTAAAGACTGAGCTTATAAACAGGTCTTTTTCTTCCTGAACAGCTCTAAAAGCACCTTGAATTGCCCTACTTTGCTCAGCAGTGAGCGGAATCGGTCTTTTTTAAATAAATTAACATTGCCTGCCTTGATTACCTCCTAAGGCGTTGCTCAGGCAATGATTTCACGCTGGATTACACCTCGATACCGAAAGCCTTAGGCAACTCGTTCTGTTTTTTTCCGAATCGCAACGCAACTCCAGCCTCTGCCCGAACTGGTAAGAGATCTTCTATAACCTTTTCGATCTGTTGGGAGGAAAGTTCAATTGATTGCCTTTGGCCTGTCACCGTATCAAATTGAAGTTGATTACGTTGAGCAATCAGCGATGTAATTTTTTTGCAGCTTTGCGGGAATAAGACTTTGGTATAAACAGACTGAGTTTGTTCAGGCGTTAAGCGGGGAAGCAAAGAGTATATCTCGTTGAGGTGGAGGCTCAATGCCCAAATAGCTGATGATCTGAGTTTTTCATCGTTATCTTGTAATACTTCAATCAGGACAGGGATAGACAATGGTGGAAGTATGTTCCTTTCAGATAAGGTGCTGGCAATAGCATCCTTGATACGCCAGTCTTTTTTTGTCTCTAACACATCGTTCAAGGTGCAGATGACTTCCTCTAACAGTACTTTCTGGCTGCTTAATGCTTTGGCTGCTTGGATGCTATTAAGCACATCATCGTCATTCAGTAGAACGTTTATTAAGGCACGGTTATCATCCTTTGATAACTCCTCTTGTTTACCTAATGCTTTGACTGCCCAATATCTGACAATTTCACATTTTTCTTGTAGTGCATTGCTCAAGGCTGAAATTGTAAATTCTGGCAGCGTTTTCTGTTTTTCTAGTATGAATGCAACCCTATGCTTAGTGTCTTTCTCGCCGCGCTGCAATAAGTCAGTCAAGTTGTAAATAATAGTCTCTGACAGATTCTTTTGATTTGCTAGTGTTCCTTGAGCCACCTTTCTTAAGGATTCGTTTTCACTTTCCAATGCCTGAATCCATAGAAAAATAGCATTCTCTGGCAGCCCGTCCTCCTTACTTATTCGATCAAGCACTGATGTCCTTATATTGTTATCACAATACTTTTCGGCATCAACCAATGCAGAAATAGTGGTTTCCGTTAGAATTTCTTGGTTTTTTAATCCGATAATTGCTTGCTGCCTCACGAATTCATCTTCATCTTGTAGCACGCTAATCAAAGCCAAAACAGCATTTTCGGGCAGCCGGCTATTATTACCTAATGCCAGAGCAGACATAGCTCTAATAAGCTCATTATTACGAGAAAGCATATCGAGCAAGATAGGAATGGCATTTTCCGGTAGCTTGTTATACTTACCTAATATCAAAGCAGACCCATCTCTGATATCCTGATCTTCATCTTTTAATGTCTTAAGCAAAATGTTAACCACTGCTTCTGATATGGTTTTTCGTTGAAATAATGCGAAGGCGGCCGTGCTTTTCATCTCTTTGTCTTCTGAATCCGCCACATGGCCTAACATGGAAATAGTGGATTCTGATAAAGTTTTCTGTTGACATAGTGCTTTAACGACTTCAAGTCTGACTTTTCTGCTTGGATCTTTTAGCGCATCAATCAGTGCAGAAATGACTGGCTCTGATAGATTTTTTTGTTCGCCTAATTTCGAAACCGCATTAGATCTGACCGACTCATCCTCGTCTTGCAGCTTCGTACTCAAATCAAAAATGGAAGATTTTGGTAGCGTGTTATGCTCTCTTAACGCCCAGTTTGCCATCATTTTGATTTCCTCATCCCCATTCTGCAGCAAGAGGCACAAAGCAGAGATAGCGAAGTCAGGCAGGGTATTCTGATTGCCTAGTAGTCGGAATGCTTGGTCTTGCAAATCCTTATCGTGCAGCATATCAACAACGGCTGAAATGATGCCATTTGGCAGTGCTTTGCACATTTTATGATCGACTAATCCACTGACAACCATATCTTTATTTATTTTATTTTTAGATCGCAGTACCTTAGCTAAGGCTATAATGACAGTCTCGGAGAACGGGTTTTGTTTACATAGTGCGAGGATTGCTCTCTGTTGGGTTAATCCATCCTCTTCCTGTAGCTGATCACATAAGATGGAAATGGTAACTTCTGTTTGTTTTTCCTGTTCACCTAGTAAATCGATTACCTCATAGACGATCCTTTTACTTTCGCTTTTACTCTCTTTTCGCAGTAACTGAATTAAGCTCGAAATCGTAGTTTCTGACAGCTTTTTATCCTTCCTTAATGCTTTGGTAGCCTCTAATCTAACCTCGTGGCTATTGTCTTGTAACGCCTCCGTCAACGCAGAAATAGCTTTCTGCGGCAAAGTTTTTTGCTCGCCTAAAGCCTGTGCCGCCGCAATCTTGATTTTCTTGTCTGGATCAGAAAGGTCATTGATCAACCTTAAAATAGCCGCATCAGGACGTGTGCTATGAGCGCTTAATACTCTGCTAGCAGCAGATCTGATTGTCTTATCGCTATTGTGTAACATCTCGTTTAGCTCAGATTTGGCTGTTTTTGACAATATTCTTTGCTCACTTAATGCCTTGACTGCTGCGCCTCTGACCTCTTTATCTCCATTCTTTAGTAAGTCGATCAAAGCAAGAATAGCCTTCTCAGACAAAATTGAACGCATCCCTAAAATTTGAATAATCTGCTCTTTTTTATCGTCGGATTGATTTAATTCTTCAAGCAGCAAATGTTCTGGAAACAGCGACTGGCGACCAAGTTCACTCAAACCATTTTCATTCCATTTCATTTCAAAATGGAGTGATTGTATAAATGTTTGTTCTAATTCCCAGATCTTTGCTGGATTTAATTTACTCCGCGCTTCATTCAAGCACCCCATCATCACTTGTTGATGGCGTCCACCAATTAGGTCTCGCGGGATTCGGTCTAATATACTAAAGAAATTCTCCAATGCAGCGCCGTCGAGCAAACCTGCGACCATCCACCAGACGATTTCATACCGTGGGTTGTACTTATTCGTGGCAATAAATGCTACCAGCTCATCGTGTTTTGGCATGACGCCTAAATTTTTTGGTGCAAGGTAGGTAGGGACATAGGAGATTTCTACTTTTGCATACACTTGTAAATGTTCGGCTAGAAATTTCGCTGCGAAGAATTCTTGAAATGTTAAATGCAGAAAATGATAATGACGCTCAGCTTCATCTCGCTCTGCATCGGCAGTATGTAAATAAGAGGTTCTTTTTAGTTCATCAATAAAGCTGAAAGATAATTTTTTCTCTGAAACACTATTTTCTATCTCTTCTTGGCATTGATCTAATTCTTCAACACTAAATTCTATTTTTCCTTGCGTTAATCCCTTAAAAGCTAAATATCCTAGATAATTGATTTCATCTTTCATCAATTTTTCCAGCTTAATCTTTGAAGCGTGTTGAATTAGATTATCAGTTACGGGTTTACCTTTATCTTGTTTTTTTGAGCGTATCGCATCTTTGCGCCATAATTTATCGACCATTGCGTCATACAGCATGGACATGGTGATAGATTGATTTTTAGGGAGTCTATCCCAGCTATAACACAGCGCGTCTAATTGAATAGGGATATTTACCAAACCTTGAATCACTGATGTGCCATTGATGAATTGTTGAATTTCAACTTGATTAGATTGAGGAGCAAATTTCTCAATATAGGCTTGAACATTCTTTTGGCCAAAGCCGATCGTTTCTAACTGTAAATCCAGGTTTCCGAATACTTGAGTATCCACCCCAGCTGGTCGGGAGGTAATGACTACATACTTTTGATCGAGTAAAAGCTGTAAAAATCCTCTTAAAGGATGACTTCTATCCAATTCTTCTAGCACCTCATCCAGGCCATCTAAAATAAAAAGTGTCTTGTCTTGATGCTCATGAAAAGTTTTGACTAACGCTTTCGCCTGACTCTTCTCATACCCTCTAAAGTATTGGCTGCATAGTAAGTCTTCAAAGCGTTGTGGGGAGGAGGTTTTAAGTTGCCGTAACGGCACCCACAACACGCACTCAAATTGATCTTGCCATCGGCTATTGTGGAAATATTCATAGACTAATTTTTTGCACAAAGTGGTTTTCCCAATGCCCGCCCGCCCCTGAATCAAAATCCGCTTAGGGATACCCTCTGACCCATCATGTAATCTCTGCTTGGCAAAGAGTTGATCTAGCGAAATCAATTTATTGAAATTCGTCGCTTCAAGTCGCTCACCGCTGGGTAGGCGTTCAAAAGTTTTTGCTTGATTTTCCAGCTCCTTCTTATCCTTCTCACGTTGAGCCTGACTTTCTACTATCGCTAAATTGATATAGCAATTCTCTAGCGAAACTTGATCACCGGATACTCGCTGAATCGATAGATTTGATGACTGATAATGCTGATGCAGTGCTTTGCGCAGATCGATTAAAGAGAATCGGGGCGGGAGCAACTTTCTTGTGGTCTCTGTTAGGTGTTTGATCTGTATATTGTCAAAAATACTGTCTAATAGCTTCGTATATTCAGCCCATTCTAGTGCTGATTGCCTATTTTTTAGCCTAGAAATCAGATCGTTATATCCCTCCCAAAACTGGTCCAAAAACAGTTTTGTTTCATCACTCTCTCCCAACAGCCGCTCGATGAGCTTAAACAACGCGAGATGTGAGCCTTGATTCGGGTACACCTTTTGCCCTGCTCGGGCTTGTGCCTCAAATCGAGGAACGTCCCCTATCCGAACCGCAGTTTCTGAAATGAAGTGCGATAAACAAGATGCATGACTTTTGGGTGTTAGTGGAATCGAGATAATGCCGTGCCAATCTTTGAGGTGTTCTTCCCGTATTTGTAAAAAAGCGATTTCCGTTAATACATGATGGAACCCTGCTTTATATTCGGGGGCTTGTGAAAATTTTTTCACCACTTCACGGATAGCCGACGCATTGGCCCGCGTGCTATCGATTCGATAGGTTTTTTGATCTTTAAAATAGGCTTCTTGAAGTGCCTGATGAAATTCTTTATAGTCTGGCCACTTTAAATAGTTGCCCAATACCTCAGAGCAACAAACAGCTACCTTATCAACGGGTACTACTCCATCTATTAGCTGAGTGGGCAACAAGCAGAGTTGGCTCGTTAAGATGTCTTCTAATTGCTGATTTCCTTCAGATCCTTTCAAAGACGTCGCAGGTTGCCCCATTGGCGTTTGATCAGAATACAGATTGACACGGACATCAGATAATTTTTTGATTAAATATTTAGCAATACTGGCTTTGGCCTCTCCATAATCAGGATTATCGTGCGCATAGACTAAGAACAAACTGACTTTATTCAATACCTCTAAGCGCTTAAATGTGGAGAGCACTCTTCCAAACAAATCATTCACTTGCTCGCTTTGTGAAGCGCTGAACGCAGATCGGCTCGCATTATTTTGGATAGTAGGAGGTAATAAATTTCTGGATGGCAAAGTATGACTTTGTCCTTCCAAGGAAGCTACCGTAACTTGTTCTTGATGCTCACTTATTGAAAGCTCTTGTAAGAAAGTGAAGTACTCGCTACGTGCCACACTAAAGGCTTGTTTAGCTTGCGTATCATTAGGGTTCCTTTCATATTCGGTTTTGGCCTTCTCCACTGCCTCTAGGTACCATTTTCGAGCTTCTTCTACATTACCCGTAGCTTGATAGGCTTGTGCACGCCCTAACAGATGTTGCGATGATAAAGCTGGATGCTGTGAAGACGGGGCAGGTGATAAAGGACGTGCTCCAACTATGAAGTTAAACAATTTTTCCTCCTAACTATACGTTTTTTTTATTTGCAAGAAACGACAAAAAGATCGCAAAAAATTGCACCAGATTGTAGGTAGGAAAGCTCAGTTTTGCATAGAATTTTTTATTCTTTTTAAGGTCACCCTCCTACTAGCCCTGACCAGACCACTCTATTAAAGCCGGCTCCCAAAATGACGCCATTTTCGCCTGAGCGTTTTCAAACGCCTCTACGATTTGGTCTTGACCAGGATTCAGATGAATCGTTTCTTCAAGACCTGTCCCCGTATAAAAATAAAGCTTACTGTTTTGAATATAGAGCGCCACTATATGCTGGCAACTTCGTGGAAATAGAACCAAGTAATAAAGTAATTCAATCTGCCTGGAACTCAGTTTGGGAAACAACCTATAAAGCTGATTAAAGTGACCAGTCAAAATTTTAACAGCCGCCTTCCAGGTTTTACTTGGACCTTCTAGTTCAACTACTAACGATAACAAGGCTTCTTCTGGTAATTTTTCTTGTTGATTTAATATCTTGATGATATTGGAACTTATCTCTTTATCGCCCGCTCTTGTACTTTTTAAATCGGTAATCAATTTTTCGACTGTATTGTCAGGTAGCGATTTCTGATGTGCTAGCGTATCGACGGCAGCTCTTCTGACTTTGTTATTCTCATCCCGTAATAAGCTATATAAAGATTCAATTATTCTGTCGGGAAGCTTCCTATGTAAATATAGAGTATGAGCAGCCTTAAATCTAACGCTTGCTACTTTGTCCTGCAGCGCAGCGCATAGAACATTTATAACACAGTTCGAAAATACTCTCTGCTTGCTCAGTTTATAAACAGCCGATTGCCTTTTTTCTTCGTCCTGTTGATGATCTTTAAACGTTGCGATTAAAGACTGAATTTCAATATCGGACAGCGTTTCTGTTAGCTCTAGTTTTATCTTGAAAGCAGCAGAAAGAGGCATACTCATTTCATGTCGCCAAGATAAGCTAGGCTGAAATAAAATACGAGGATTGTCTTCATCATCGTCCGGCGAATATCTCGGGTCCTCTTCATATGCTGACACAAAAGCCTGTTTTATCTTTTCATTAGTCAGTTTTTTGTAGTTGATATTTAATGCATCGACAGCTTCGTTTCTCACTTCAAAACTTTCGTCTTTTAATGCTTTTGCCAGCGCCTCAGCAGCACATTCGGGCAATATTTGCTGCTCGCCCAATGCTTGAGCAACTGCTGCGCGTGTATGTTGATTTTTATTTTCTTCCAGAACTTTACTCAAGACTTCGATAGCCTTAGAAGACAATGCAGTGCGAGCCGTTAAAGTTAAGATAACTTTTGTTGAGATATCCTCTTTCTCAGGCAAACTTCGAAGCTTTTCTAAAAACTTAAGCAAAATAGACTCGGGGAACGCTACCTGACATCCTAATCCGCTTGGCCCTTCCACCCCAAACAACTCGTAGCTTAACCACTGTTGCAGCTCTCTTTCCAAATTATCAATCGTCGCTTTTTTTAACCGAATACGTGCTTCGTTTAAACACCCCATGATCACTTGCTGGTGGCGCATCCCAATTAGGTCTCGTGGCGCTTGATTTAAGATATGGAAGAAGTTTTCCAGGGCTGCCCCCCTGAGCAGACCCGCAACCATCCACCAAACAATCTCGTACCGCGGGTTATATTTATTCGTTGCGATAAACCCTTCTAGCTCATCGGGCGCTGGTATGACGTCTAAACTCCTCTGCACTCCATACGCAGAGATAGAAGAATTTGCTGCTTTTGCATACGCTTGTAGATGCTTAGTTAGAAATTTTGCCGCAAAAAACTCCTGAAACGTTAAATGCAAAAAATGATAATAACGCTCAGCCTCAGGTCGCTCTGCGTCGACTGTGTGTAAATACGAAGTTTTTTTCAGGTCGTGAGTAAAACTGAAAGGCAATACTTTTTCCGCAAAACACTCTTCTATTTCTGCTTGGCATTGATCTAATTCTTCAACACTAAATTCTATTTTTCCTTGCGTTAATCCCTTAAAAGCTAAATAACCTAAGTAATGGATTTCATCTTCCATCAACTTCTCTAATTTAATCTTTGAAGCCTGTTGGATCACGTTCGCGGCGAGAGGTTTACCTTTGTCTTGTTTTTCTAAGCGTATGCTGTCTTTACGCCATAATTTTTCGACCATGGATTCGTACAACATCGACATGGTCACGAATTGGTTTTTGGGGAGTCTATCCCAGCTATAACACAGCGCATCCAGCTGAATTGGAATATTGACCAAGCTTTGAACTATTGGTGTGCTATCGATAAATTGCTGAATCGCGGCTTGATTCGGTTCAGGCGCAAATTTCTCAATATAGTCTTGAACATTATCTGAACTGAAACCGATCGTTTCTAACACTAAATCCAGTGAGCCGAGTAGACGAGTGTCTACGCCGGCCGGCCGAGAAGTAATGACCACATGCTTTTGATTAAACAGCTCTTCTAGAAATCCTTTGAGTGGACGCCCCTCATCCAGTTCATCTATCACCTCATCCAAGCCATCTAAAATAAAAAGCGTTTTGTCTAAGTAATTGTAAAAAGCTTGGGTTAAGGCTTTCGCTCGACTTTCCTCATGACTTCTAAAATAGTGATTGCAGAGCAATTCTTCGAAGCGTTGTGGAGAAAATGTCTTGAGCTGCCTTAACGGTATCCACAAAACACAATCAAATTTATCTTGCCAAAGTTTATTGTGGTGGTACTCATAAACTAACTTTTTACACAAAATTGTCTTACCAATCCCTGCCCGCCCTTGAATCAAAATTCGTTTGGGCAAACCTTCTGACCCATCGCTCAATTTTTGTATGTCAAAAAGTTCCTCTAATTGAATTAGTTTATTGAGATTCGCCGCCTCAACAAGCTCGCCGCTCGGCAGACGTTCAAAAGACGAGGCTCTCTGCTCCAATTCTTCCTTATCTTTCTCTCTCTGTGCTCGACTTTCCACGATCGCTAGATTGATATAACAATCGTCCAGTGAGACCTTTTCTCCTGAGACTCGCTGTATTGATAAATCGGATGATCGTTCGTAATGTCGGCGCAATGCCTCACGCAATTCGATTGATGAGGAACTCTGTGGGAGTAATTTTTGTAAAGTTTCTGCTTGCTGCATACACAACGGAAATAGATGCTGTAATTGATTTAGCAGCTGTGTGGCAGCTTGCTGCCAGTCAGAATCGCAAAATTGCCGCACGGTTGAGAAGAGTTCTCCATGTAGCTCTCTTTCTATGTCGTCGAAGATATGATCTATGGACTTAACCAACTCAAGGCTGTGTCCGCCAAGCGTGGAGGTGGATGGCTCATTCTTTAACCAAGCTAAAAGCTCGCCATATCCCTTCCAAAACTTATCCAGAAATATCGTAGCCTCATTGTTGCCAACTAGCAGTCGTTCGATGAGTTTGAACAGTACCCCGTGTTGACCTTGATTCAAAAATATTACTTCTCCAGCTTTAGCTTGCCTCTTCAAGCGTGGAATATCTCCTATCCGAACTGTTGTCGCAGGAATAAAATGCGCTAAGCACTGTTCATAGCTATTCGGGGTTAACGACACTGGAATAATGTTGTGTTGATCTCCTCGCTTTTCTGCACGAATTCTCAGAAAAGCCATTTCTGTCAGTACATGATGGAAGTCGTCTTTTTGGGAGAATTCATTGACGATTTTACGAACAGCTGAGGTACTTTTCCGCTCAAGATCTTGCCCATAAGCTTTTTGAAGAGCCTGATAAAAATCTTCATAGTGTGGCCATCCTTTCAAATAGTTGCCTAATACTTCAGAACAACACACTACTACCTTATCGACTGGCCTCACATCGTCTGTTAATTGATCCGGTAATAAACAAAACTGACTGGTCAAAATGTCTGACAATTGACCGTCCTGTTTCCAAGTTGTTCGTACATCAGAATAAGGTTGTCCCAAAGGAGTTTGATCCGAATACAGATTAAGTGTACGAATTTGGGTTAACGCTTTGATCAAATAGCGCGAGATAGTAGCCTCGGCTTTCCCCTGCGTAGAATTGTCGTGCGCATACACGAGAAACAGGCTGGGTGTATTCGCTATTTTTAAGGATCCTAATGTCGAGATCATCTTCCCGAATAAATAATCTACCAACTCGCTTTTTGTTTGGATCGAGAAAGCAACGGGCTGTTGCTGAGAAAGTGCAGATTGAGTAGTTATCGATAAGGGCTGCGCGTGACCGATATCAACGACAATGCTTTGTTTGGGCGGCGCCCCTTGAGAAGTGACTTCACTTTGTTGAATCGGAGTTTCGGTGTGTTTGATAGAAGAAGAGGAAGGGGCAGGATGAGAGGATGATCCTACGCCATAGTTCTTAGACCCTCCAGCTAAGAAGCAGACATATTCTTTTTGTATGGTGTTGAACGTTTCTTGTTTCTCTTGATTGTGTGGATCACTATCTAATTCAACCCTGGCGTGGTTAGCCGCAGCGATGAACAGTTGATGCGTGTCTTTTTCATTTAACGCTGCATGCGCTCGAGCTTGCCCTAACAACCTTTGCGACTGAGACATTGAGAATGAGGAAGGTAAAGAGGGCGATGGGCGCAATCCGAGCAATGTTTTCTCCTGTGATACCGGTTTTTCATTCTTAAAAAAGCGAGTTTAGTGAGTGGACGCGAACCATATATATAAAGCTAATCAATAGAAATCAGGTGAAATCCAGATTTATCAAAATACGTAAGCCACTAAGAGAATGAGAGCAAAGCGTAGAAAGCTTTGTACCTTTCTTTAACCGATATTTTCATCCTTCTGTTCAAAGGCTGACCTACTACAATTAAATGTAGTCGCTTGCTATCTGCCACTCTCCATCTTAAAAATCAACAGATTTTGGATGCGCTTTGTCGGCAGGCGTTTTTACTTTTGCCCAATCTTTTTATCCTTCGCTACCCCTTCCGCGAATCTACTCTGCTATTTTTTCGTCTTTCTTTAAGTAATTTAACAACGCCTCTCTTGATTACATCATGTGCGTTTTCTCAGGCAGCGACTTCTACGATGGATCACACTTCGATACCGAAAGCCTTAGGCAACACGTTCTGTTTTTTTCCAGATCGCAGCGCAACTCCAGCCTCCGTCCGAACTGGCAGGAGATTTTCCATAACCTTTTCGATCTGTTGGGAGGAAAGTTCAATTGATTGCCTTTGACCTGTCACCGTATCAAATTGAAGTTGATTACGTTGAGCAATCAGCGATGTAATTTTTTTGCAGCTTTGCGGGAAGAAGACTTTGGTATAAAGAAGTTGAACTTGTTCAGACGATAAATCGGGAAGCAGTCTGTATAGCTCATTTAGATGGCAACCCAATACCCAAGTGACTAACGCTCTAACTTTTTCATCGTTATCTTGTAATAGCCGAATCAAGACAGGAATAGACACCTGCGGGAGCGTATCCCTCTCACATAATGTGCTAGCAATAGCATCCCTAACACGCCATTCTTTTTCGTTTTCCAATGCATTGTTCAAAACAGAGATGATTGCATTTGATAGCATTTTCTGACTGCTTAATACTTTGGCTGCTTCGGCTCTATTAAGCGCATTATCGTCTTTCTCTAGCACGCTACTTAAAGCATCGGTGGTGCCTTTTGATAATTCTTCTTGCTTACCTAATGCTTTGATTGCCCAATACGCGACAACTTTGTGCTTTTCTTGAAGCGCATTGATCAACACCGGAGTGACATACTTCGGCAGAGCTTCTTGCTTTTCTAGTGCTAATACAGCTCCATGCTTAGTTTCATCGTTGCCATGCTGTAATAAGTCGACTAACTCAGAGATAGCAGCTTCTGACAATTTCTTTTGATTTGTTAATATTCCTTGAGCTACACGTCTTACAGATTCATTTTCATCTTTTAATGCCTGAACCCAGAGGGAAATAGTGTTCTCTGACTGAGTTTTCTCGTTACTTAATCGTTCAAGTGCCGCCATCCTTAAATCACTATCGTTATTCTTGGCGGCATCTACCAATGCAGAAATAACGGACTCAGGTAAAATTTTCTGCTTACTTAATCCTACGGTCGCATGAGTCCTGACGTACATATTCTTGTCCTGTAGCACACGACTCAACACAAAAATAGCATCTTCGGGTAGCTGACCATTATTGGCTAATGCCATAGCGGCTAAAGTTCTTATATTCTCATTATTACCTTGTAACAAATCACAGACGATGGGAATAGCAGTTTCTGGCAGCCTGCCATGTTTACCTAATATCAGTGCGGATCCATCCCTAACATCTTTGTCTTCATCTTGTAATGTCTTAAGTACAAGAGAAACTGCAGCTTCCGGTATTGTTTCTCGATATATAAATGCGTTAGCGGCCATGTCTCTCATGTCTTTATCCCCACCTAGTATCACATTGTCGAACGTAGAAATGATGGCCTCTGATAAAGTTTTCTGTAGATAGAGTGCTTTAACAGCTTCAATCCTGACTTTTTTGCTTGGATCTCTAAGCGTATCGATCAACACTGAAATGACCGGCTGTGGCAGATTTTTCTGCTCGCTTAATTTCGCGGCTGTATCAGCTCTAACTGACTCGCTTTTATCCCGCAGTTTGATACTTAATTCAAGAATAGAGGCAACCGGTAGCGTGTTATGGCCTTTTAATACCCAGGCAGCCATATGTTTGGTCGTCTCATCCTTATCCTGTAGTAATAGGCATAAAGTAGAAATAGCAGTATCGGATAATGTATTCTGTTCACCTAGTACTTGGATTACTGCTCCTCTCATCTCCTTGACTTGTAGCATATCGAGGAAGGCTAAAATGATGCTTTCCGGCAGCTTTTTACGCATTTTATACTCGTGTAATCCAATAACAACAAACCTTTTATTTAAATATTCGTGGGATCGCAACACCTTAGTTAAAACTGAAATAACAAGGTCAGACAATGGATTTTGTTTGCACAATGCAAGGATTACACGCAGTTGAGTTAATCCCTCCTCGTCATGCAGCATGTCACATAAGGCAGAAATGGCTGCTTCTGTGTGTTTTTCCTGTTCACCTAGTAAATCGATTACCTTAAGGGTCGTCCGTTTATTCTCACTCTTACGCTCGTTCTGTAGCAATTGAATCAAATTCGAAATCGTAGTCTCTGGCAACCTTTTCTGACCCTTTAATGCTTTTGTGGCCGCCCGTCTTACCTCTTGATTGTTATCCTGTAACGCGTCTGTCAACGCAGAAATAGCTTTCTGCGGCAAGATTTTTTGTTTGCCTAAAGCCTGCGCTGCCGCGACTTTGATTTTTCTATCTGGGTCAGACAGCTCATTAATCAGCCTTAAAAGAGCCGCATCAGGACGCGTACTATGAGCGCCTAATACTTTGTTGACAGCAAATTTGACTGCCTCATCGCTATTGAGTTGAACCTTTTTTAGCCTAGAAATAGCGGCTTTTGGCAATATTTTTTGTTCGCTTAATGCCTTGACTGCCGCAGCTCTTATCGTTTTATTTTCACTCTCTAATAAATCGATCAAATCATAAATAGCTTTCTCGGACAAAATTGAACGCTTACCTAAAATTTGAATAATCTGCTCTTTTTTACTCTGAGATTGATTTAATTCTGCAAGCAGTAAATGTTCTGGGAAAAGAGGCTGACGGCCCAGTTCACTCAAACCATTTTCATTCCATTTCATTTCAAAATGTAGGGAGCGCTTAAATGTTTGCTCTAGCTCTAAAATTCTCGCTTGATTTAATTGACTACGCGCTTCATTCAAGCACCCCATCATCACTTGCTGATGGCGTCCTCCAATTAGATCTTGCGGAACTTGATCCAAAATATTAAAGAAGTTCTCCAGTGCAGCGCCTTTGAGCAAACCTGCGACCATCCACCAAACGATCTCATACCGCGGGTTGTATTTATTCGTTGCGATAAACGCTACCAGCTCGCTATGCATTGGCATAACGCTTAAATTCTGTTGTACAACGTAAGCAGGGACATAGGCGACTTCCACTTTTGCATACGCTTGTAAATGTTTGGCTAGAAATTTCGCTGCGAAGAATTCTTGAAACGTTAAATGCAGAAAATGATAATGACGCTCAGCTTCGTCTTGCTCTACATCGACTGTATGTAAATAAGAGGTTTTTTTTAAGTCATCAATAAATCTGCAAGATAATTTTTTGTCTGCAAAACTATCTTCTATCTCTTCTTGACATCCATCTAGCTCTTCAACACTAAATTCTATCTTTCCTTGCGTTAATCCTTTAAAAGCTAAATAGCCTAAATAATCGATTTCATTCTCCATCAACTTTGCTAATTTAGATTTTGAAGCTTTTTGAATATGTCTAGCAGCGACGAGCCTACCGTCCTCGTGTTTTCCCGCGCGTATCGCATCTTTACGCCATAATTTATCGATCATCGTTTCATAAAGCATCGACATGGTTACAGATTGTTTTTTTGGCAGACTGTCCCAGCTATAACACAGCGCATCTAACTGGATAGGAATATTCACTAAGCCTTGCACCACTGGTTTACTGTCAATGAATTGTTGAATTTCAGCTTGGTCCGATTGAGGCACAAACCTCTCAATATAGGCTTGGACATCCTTTTGGCTAAAACCGATTGTTTCTAGCTGTAAATCCAGTTTTCCTAGCACTTGAGCATCCACTCCTGCGGGTCGAGAGGTAATGATTAGGTGCTTTTGATCAAGTAAGTGCTGTAAAAATCCTTCTAAAGGATGTCTTTCATCCAATTCTTCTATCACCTCATCAAGACCATCTAAAATAAAAAGCGTCTTATCTTGATGATCGTAAAGCGCTTTGGCTAACGCTTTCGCTCGGTCTTTTTCATGACGGCTAAAATACTGTTTGCAGAACAAATCTTCGAAACGGGTAGGAAGATGCTTTTTAAGTTGTCTTAATGGTATCCACAACACACAGTCAAACTGATCCTGCCAAAGTTTATTGTGATGGTATTCGTAAACCAGCTTTTTGCATAAAGTCGTTTTACCAATACCTGCCCGCCCCTGGATCAAAATCCGCTTAGGGACAGCCTCTGACCCATCACGTAATTTTTGTCTCACAAAAAGTTGATCTAGCGAAATCAATTTATTGGTATTCGTCGCTTCAAGCTGCTCTCCACTTGGTAAGCGTTCGAACGATGTCGCTTGTTTGCCCAATTCCTCTTTATCTTTTTCTCGTTGAGCCTGGCTTTCTACGATTGCTAGATTGATATAGCAATCGTTAAGCAAGACTTTATCTCCTGATACCCGCTGAATTGATAAATCAGATTGGTCGTAATACCGACGCAATGCTTCACGTAGTTCGATTGAGGAGAAACCCGATGGGGGTAGTTTTTGTAATGCTTCTGCTTGTTGCATGAATACCGGAAATAGATTTTGCAATTGATCTAACAACTGAATGGTGGCTCCCTGCCAGCTAGCATTGCAAAACTGTTGCGCGGTAGAGAAAAGCTTCTTGTTCAGCTCCTTTTCTACATCACCAAAAATACCGTCGAAGAGTTTGATCAACTCAAGCCCGTGTGCGCCAAACGTAGATGGAGTGGGCTCATTCTTTAACCGGGAGAGCAGATTGCCATACCCTTGCCAAAACTTATCCAGAAATGTTTTGGCTTCATCATTAACCACTAACAACCGTTCGATCAGCTTAAACAGGACCGCGTGCCGCCCTTGGTTGGGGTAGACCTCTTGTCCTGCTTGGACGAGTCTATCCACACGCGGGATGTCGCCGATACGAACCGTTGTTGTGCGAATAAAATCGGACAAACATCGCTCGTAGCTGTTCGGGGTCAATGGCACCGGAATAATGCCGTGCTCATCCTCGAGTTCTTTCGCACGAATTTGTAAAAAAGCCATCTCCGTGAGCACATGATGAAAGCCTTCCCGATAAGGCTCCTCTTGGGAAAATTTTCTAACAACTTCACGGATTGCCTGCGTGCTACGCTGCTCGCGATCTTGGTAGTAGGCTTTTTGAAGGGTCTGTTGAAAATCTCTAAAGTGCGACCATCCTTGAAGATAGTTACCTAATACCTCTGAGCAACACACCACCACCTTATCGACCGGCTGCACTCCATTCTGTAGTTGCGTGGGCAACAAACAGAGCTGACTGGTGAGGATATTTTCCAGTTTGCCCGCATACCTTCGATCTTCCAGTGAGCTTGTTCGACCCATCGGTGTTTGATCCGAATACAGATTGAGCACGCGAATTTGGGATAATTTGTCGATCAAATAACGCGATGTGCTGGCTTCGGCTTGCCCGTGGTTAGCATTATCGTGCGCATACACGAGAAACAGGCTCGGCGTATCGGATACTTCCACAGCTCCCAACGTCGAAATCATCTTTTCGAACAGATGATCTACCAGCTGGCCTTTTGTCTGAGCAGCGGGGTTGATTGACTGTTGCAGCAACGCATTTTGGGTGGACTGAGATACCTGAGTTAAAGTTGACGTACTGCTTATAGATAGTGCCGTAGGACTATAGGGAGCATGAGTTAGTCGTGGACTGGAATCAGGCGTATGGATTTTTTGGGAAAGATTAAATGCTTCTTCTGTTAAGTCACCATTCACTAAAATATTTGAGAGTGTTATCTAAAAGATAGATAAGAATTTTTCCCGCCAATTTGCGTAATTGTCAGGTGAAGCCAAGAAATGCTGAATGCGCAAAGATAAATCAAGCATGATCACAGACTTTGAAACGACCTTAGTGCGTCGAGTCATTCTTGCCAGAAAATGCCGTGTATTCGAATTATCTTGCTCAATGGCTGTCGTATGGGCTTTGCCAATTGTGTGCTGCTTTGCAGGGAGTACTTTTCGATACACATCCCATTCATCGGTGAAATAGTGAGCGCCCAAGTGTTTAACTTTGTCATAGAGTCGTCTAAAGGTCTGAGCGTCGCGACGACCGATGACCCAAGCGATGCACTTCCTGGAGGAATGATCTAAGGCTTTCCATATCCACCATTTGTTTTTTTTTAGACTGCACAAAATGCCACATTTCATCAAACTCAATCGCTTCTATCTTTTCGGGAAGGGCAGGTTCAGGCAGCTGATTACCCGCTTGTTTCACCCACATATAGACCGTCCTGCGGCTTGTCTTGAGCAAACGCGCAATCATGCCGTAGCTGCACTTCATCGTCCCATACAGCATCACCGCCAGGGCTTTCACTTCTTCCGGGTAGCCTCGGTTTTGTCTTTTATCTGCCCGAACAAAGTTGTACTCGCAGCTTTTACAGTAGTATCGTTGTTGGTTTCTTACTTTGCCATTCTTGACAACAGCACTACTATCCCCGCAGCGTTTGCAATTGATCATCTTCAGTAGAGGAAGTGAATTTTTAGAAATCTATTTATAGAATAACACTCTCAAATATTTAACCAATCCCCATATATTTTAAGCAAAACCTTGTTCTCCTGGAGAGCATCAGGATAACGCTGCTGCTTTGCCTCAACCCTTTGTAACGCAGCGTCACACAGTGTTTTAACTTTATCCTTGCTTTGCCTGTGCTCATTCAAAAAGTTGGCGTACTCCAAATACAGGTCAATAAGCGTATTTTCTTTTGCTTGACTAAAAATATCGGTTTGTATTTCAGCTTCAGCCAAATGAATGGCTATGTCGTAGGCTTGTTGCGCAGCTTTTATGTTTTTACATTCTTTATACAAACGTGCCTGAAGGTAATAATCTGAGGCAGTGGTAGGCGAGAATTGAGAGGATACCGTACCGAATAGATTAGTTATCTTACCCAACATTTTTTCCCTTCTTAGGTAGTTTTTTTATATTTTAATAAGCCGTTCTCAACGTATTTTGTTCAGAGAAGGGCTGGTAAGAGAGCGCACCCGAAATATACAAGCTTATGTAACCAGGAAGGCTAAGCTTTAATGATGGGTAGCGAGAATACAGAAACGATACGGGCATCACTAAATTTTAACGTTTAGGCAGCAAACTCATTTCGGCCAGAAGAGTAAGGACAATGAAAGGAGGATGGAATCGGGTATTCACTTGTACCTTATTTTCTTTAGTGGTTAGCTCTAACACCTGAGATGAAAAAGCTTAGGTAATTCTTTAAGGCGCGGACCTTGTAAGCGAGATCAAGCCCTTCACCTCTTTTTCTCACCAGCAACGACACTGCACGGTAGCCAAACGCATAACCCTGAAGGCACAAGGAGAGCGATATCGAATTCACTTGGCTTCAAGCAAGACTAAGATAGATTGCCTCGGCTCGGCTATTTATTTGTGAGGATTGCGTGAGAGTAGGCGCTTCTGTTTCTTTTGTTGGCGACGATCGCGCTTTTTGCTTCTCGGCCTCTTCCGGCTCTCCCCTCGCGCCGCGTTGCTTCAGTAGCTGTGCATTCCTTGCACTGAGTCCGACCACATCTTGAATGCACAAATCTGGCACCGTCAATGTTGTTTGTGCTGAGGCCCAGTGTAATGTCACGCGGCACGCTTCACCGTTCCGATGCACTTGCCAAAGGCGTACTACTTTGTCGTCGCCTCCCGTTGCCAGCCAGACTCCTTCCGCGCTCGTGTACCAAGCAACCGAATTGACGGTCCCATTGAAACCTTGAATCGTGGCTAAACATTGGCCTGAAGTAATCGACCACAGCCGTACCGTATGGTCATCACTGCCTGATGCTAGCGTTTGGCCATCGCTTGAGAATGCGATGCTTTCCACCAAACTGGTATGTCCTTTGAACTTATGCAGCGGCTTTTTCTCGACAACCGACCACAGCCGCACCGTGTTGTCCCAACTGCCCGATGCCAGCGTTTGGCCATCGCTTGAGAACGCGACACTTGTCACATCGCTGGTATGGCCTTCAAACGTGTGCAATGGCTTTTTCTCGACGACCGACCACAGCCGCACTGTGTTGTCATCACTACCCGATGCCAGCGTTTGGCCATCGCTTGAGAACGCGACACTTCTTACCCAGCTGGTATGGCCCTCAAACGTGTGCAATGGCTTTTTCTCGACGACCAACCACAGCCGCACCGTCTTGTCATCACTACCCGATGCCAGCGTTTGGCCATCGCTTGAGAACGCGACACTTGCCACATATCTGGTATGGCCCTCAAACGTGTGCAATGGCTTTTTCTCGACGACCGACCACAGCCGCACCGTGTTGTCCCTACTGCCCGATGCCAGCGTTTGGCCATCACTTGAGAACGCGACACTTGCCACATATCTGGTATGGCCCTCAAACGTGTGCAATGGCTTTTTCTCGACGACCGACCACAGCCGCACCGTATCGTCCTCACTACCCGATGCCAGCGTTTGGCCATCGCTTGAGAACGCGACACTTGTCACATCGCTGGTATGGCCTTCAAACGTGTGCAATGGTTTTTTCTCGACGACCGACCACAGCCGCACCGTCTTGTCATCACTACCCGATGCCAGCGTTTGGCCATCGCTTGAGAACGCGACACTTGTCACATATCTGGTATGGCCCTCAAACGTGTGCAGTGGCTTTTTCTCGACGACCGACCACAGCCGCACCGTATCGTCCTTACTGCCCGATGCCAGCATTTGGCCATCACTTGAGAACGCGACACTTGCTACCTCGTTAGTATGGCCCTCAAACGTGTGCAATGGCTTTTTCTCGACGACCGACCACAGCCGCACCGTGTTGTCATCACTGCCCGATGCCAGCGTTTGGCCATCGCTTGAGAACGCGACACTTTTTACCCAGCTGGTATGGCCCTCAAACGTGTGCAATGGCTTTTTCTCGACGACCGACCACAGCCGCACCGTGTTGTCCCAACTGCCCGAAGCCAGCGTTTGGCCATCGCTTGAGAACGCGACGCTTTTTACCCTGCTGGTATGACCCTCAAACGTGTGCAATGGCTTTTTCTCGACAACCGACCACAGCCACACCGTGTTGTCATCACTGCCCGAAGCTAGCGTTTGACCATCGCTTGAGAACGCGACACTTGTCACATCGCTGGTATGGCCCTCAAACGTGTGCAATGGCTTTTTCTCAACGATCGACCACAGCCGCACCGTGTTGTCCCAACTGCCCGAAGCCAGCGTTTGACCATCGGTTGAGAACGCGACGCTTGTAATCCATTCGGTATGTCCATTGAACGTGTACACATGCGCTAACGTCTCTACCTCGTAGAGCTTAAGCTTCGAATGTACTGCAACCACAAGGTAACGCCCATCAGGTGAATAGCAGCAAGCATCAACAGAATTTTCCACCTGCAAACTCGGCAATTCCCCAAACTGCACGCTATCCATACGCGCCCCCGTTAAATCGGCATTGCGCAACCATATCTCATTTAAGCTCGTTTTGCTGAGATCTGCGCCGTGCAACTGTGCAGAATCAAATACGCCATAGCTCAAATCTGCGTTAGGAATATGAATACCTCGTAAATCTACACAATTAAATTGCACCCCTGCTCTGACTAACACCGTAATCGCATTAGCCGCTCCCACTGCCGCGGACATGCCAGCAACCTTAGACGTCTCTATCCAAGCATGAAGATATGCCTTAAATAGCGGTTGTGCTCGAACCTGTTCAACCAGAAAATCTAAGATCGCTGGCTCGTTGACTAACGAGAGCTGATTGATCTCATCTTCAAGATGAGGTTCGATCTCCTCAAACTCAGGGGCACAAATGGCTCGCGCGACTAAAAACTCCTGCATCGACTTATGCGAGAATGCGTAATATTGCTTTTGCTTGATTTGGAGAGGCGCATTAAAGCGCAACAATCGAGTTTTAGCTCCTTCCTCAAAGAAAGCCATATAGACGTCTGGGTAAAGCTTTTCAAAGCTGCCACTATCTTGAGCCGTCGTTAACCCCACCTTCGTCAATTCCAACGCACAGTTTTGTATATAGGTCAAACCTTGTGCGATGAACCCGCCTCTACGCTCAGCCAGCGTCTGCTTAGCCTTTTCCTCATCAGGCGTTAAGGGGATCGCACCTAAACGGGTCTGCCAATTTTTCCACCAATGTTGAAAGTATTGTTCGTAAACAGCACTTAACGTTAAGCGCTGGGTGTTTTGATGGGTTAACTCCAACTCAGGCAAGATCTGAAAAAGCATCCGTAATACAACGGGCCGTTCCAACTCCTTGTTAAGCTGCGTTAATTGATTCAATGCTTGCTCGTATTGTGCGACGCTCCAGCGCGAATTGTTTTTTTCAACATAGTGCTGAATATAGCGGACACGTTGCGCTGAGGAAAACGGCGCCATTGACATTTCCCACAATGCCTGAGGGGATGCCTTAGGGCGGAAGTACGTTTGATAATTCGCATCCAAGTATTCAGGGCGGCTGGTGATTACAAATTTGGCGTTATCCCATCGCCACAATTCATTGAGTTCATAAAAATTGCGATTACGCTCTCTTATTTCATCGTATCCATCAAAAATAAAAATGCAGCGCTGATGCGAATGCGTGCGTAAAGCCTCAATTTGCTCTGGAGCAAAACCTTTGCTTTGTAAAAATTGTTGGATGACTTGTTTATTAGGATTTTCAATATTTCTGAGTTCGACAAAGAAGACTAGTGGTCGGCCATTAGAAGCTTGGGAAAGATGCTCATAATCCGTGAGTTTTTTAAGTGCCAAATGTCGATTAAAAGTCGATTTTCCGGAACCTGCCACCCCTAGTAATAAAAATACGCTCGCCTCTGAAGCAAAAAATCGTTCTAACTCTGACTCAAGATCGACTTCGCCCAGTTGCCCTCTTTTGATCCCGTGCAGAGGCACATACATAGATAAGACATGACTCTCCCCTGTCTTTTTTAAGGTTTCTTGATAGGCTCGCTTAAATTGTTTGATATTCTCGCCCAGTAGCGCCAACGGTTCATCCGCAGCTTGCAGCGCCTGCATCTGCGCTGCTTGGCTTTCTTGCACAATGCGCGCCAGCTGATGAAGCAATGCTGCACGAAAGTCCTTGAAGATGTCTTCTACAAGCTTGTCAAACTCCAAAGCGCCTAAAGCTAAAGGAGCTTCCTTTAAGCGCGCGATAAGATTGTCGTACCCCAACCAAAACTTATCCAAAAGCGTTCTCGCCTCCTCATTGCCGACTAACAGTCGCTCAATCAATTTAAACAGCGCCTTATGCCGACTTTGATTGGAGTAAACCTGTTGTCCCGCTTTGGCTTGAATCTCAATTCGAGGAATATCACCTACCCGAACGGAGGTATTTTGAATAATTTTCTCTAGACAAGGCTCATGGCTATGGGGTGTTAAAGGAACCGAGATGATGCCGTGCTGATCTTTCAGATGCTCTTCTCGAATTTGCAAAAAAGCCATTTCTGTCAGTACGTGATGGAAGCCGGTTCGCTTTTGAGAAAACGTTTTGACGACTTCACGAATAGCTGATGCGCGCGCCTGTACGCTGTTAGTACGAAAGGCTGCTTGATCTGTGGCGTAGGCAGCCCGCAGTGCCTCGTAAAATTTTTGATAGTCTGACCACTTCAAATAATGACCTAATACTTCAGAGCAGCACACAACCACCTTATCAACAGGGGTTACGTCCTCGATTAACTGAGCGGGCAGCAAGCAAAGCTGGCTAGTTACGATATCTTCTATCCTGCCGTCATGCGTTCGTTTGCGCGAAACCTCTGAATAAGGTTGCCCCAGCGGGGTTTGATCTGAATAGAGATTGGTGCAAATTTGAGATAGTTTCTCGATGAAATATCTAGCTGTATCAGCTTCGGCCCGCCCATCAGTCGGATTGTCATGTGCGTATACCAAAAACAAACTGGGCTTATTCGGCATCCTCAACGAGGCAAGCATCGAAATCGCCTTTTCAAACAGACGGTCTAATAAAGCGCTTTTCTGAGCAGAAGAAAGCGAGGGCGGACTCTGCTTAGGTAGGGCTGCCTCAATCCGAACAGGTGGAGATTCAGATAAAGTAATGGCCGCTCTGCTGCCCTGCCCAGTTTCTGTCGTTTTTTCTGACGCCTCAACTTGCTTACTGTCAGATGGAGCCGTTATATCTTGATATCCCCATGCTTTTGCTTTGTGAAGACTCGCCTGAGCTTTGTCAATTTTGCCCAACTTCTGCAAAAGCTTAGCGCGTTCGACATACACTTCGATAATCTGTTGTCGCAAAGCTTCTGCTTCGGCTGTTTGAGGCTCGCTAGCTTCTTTTAATATGCTTTTTGCTTCTGTCAGGGGAAACACGCCTTGCGCGTCTGCAATATATTTAAAGGTGACTTTTGCTTGACCATACAAAGCTAAAGCCCACTTGGTATGCTGTAATTCTTCATGCAGCCGCGCTTGATCCACATAGCTTTGCGCAAGTCCTCTTGCTTGCCTGACGAGTAATATTTGAGAAGCAGCTGGAATCACCACAAGCGAATACCCCTTTAATAATATCTATCTCCCTCAGCAATGAGTGGCATTTACCCTCTCTGTTATGAATCGGAAGGTCTAACTTGACGTATTTTTTATATTTGATGGTTTAAAAGCAGTTAACTATATTTACCTACTCGCTTTGCACCAAAAGGAGTACGGGCCAAGTACAGTAATGTATAACCTACAGCCAAGAATTCAGCATTCTACGTTTCGCCATAAGCAGAGCTATATGGGTAACTCTCTGGATATTGTCGGCATGCTCGTAGGTACGAAAGAAATCATGCACTTGCCCAGAAGTGAAGGTTACACTTGCCTAATTTGAAAACCTGGGGATGACCTGATTTCTAACAATGCGCTTTATGCGTATGGTCTGCCTGCCAACAAAGTTTCTTCATATCCATTCGTGATGTTTTTTAAGGTAACTGGACGGTCTCAATTAATCAGTTCACCTAGACAAAAACGTGCACACAAATCTAATCGTTAAACCGAATAAATAAAAAGATGAATAGCTTAGGTAACTTCACACCAGGCAATGGCCTACCTTTATTTCATAAACGAGTAACCAACAAAAATACAGATGATGGAAAACAAGAGGACCGCTTTAACACGACTCAAGTTAGCCCCGTCGAGGTAGGCAATGAGGTAAGAGAGACTGATATACAAAAATCCGAGCATGCTAAAGCGAAAACTGCTCTAGAGGGGGTAGCCTCTATATATAGTGGCATCCCTCTAGTCCAGAGGGAGAATCAGGCGAACTATCAAACATGGATGGACCCTATTCTCTCGTTCTTTAACAGTGGCTCGTCGATTTGGTCGAAGAGAATCCTCTCCACTCAAGAAAAAAGCGCACTAATCGATCGCCTGTTTGAGAAGATGCTCTCTGTGCTGGCATCGTTAGAAATCCCTAATCAACCTAGCTTATTTCTCGTCTATGCTCATCACAATTTAGCTTATGGACGAGCCAAAGCCGAAGTCGCTAAATACTTAATTAACAAACTTACTCAGCTTCGCGTTCAACTTTATTCAGACCAAACTCCACTGGCGCAACCTTATTCAGGGTTAAGCGGACATCCTCAAAAGGATGGGCAGCTTGAAGATATCCTAACCAGTCAACTCTGTTTGCTACCTACGCAGTTGCGTAGTGAAGTTAAGCCAGTAGATAAGGTCGTCGTCTGTTGTTCTGAAGTGTTAGCTAAGTATTTAGACTGGCCAGCCTACTCTGATTTTTATCTCGCATTGCAACAGGCCTATCTCGTTGATGCTCGTGAAAAGAGAGATAGCAACATACGCCGAGTGGTGAATACATTCTGTAAACAAGACGGTTTTCACCACGTGCTCACAGAAATGGCCTTTCTGCATATCCGGGCTGAAGAATTAACAGATGGGCATGGAATCATCCCCGTTGAATTGACCGAAAAGAGCTACCGACCATGCCTAGCGAGATTTATTGATGACACCAGGGTCCGCATCACCGACTTTCGTCGCTTTGAGCAGCAAGCCCAGGCAGGGCAAGCTGTGTATCCTAATCAAGGTCGACATGCAGTGATGTTTAAGCTCATTGAGCGACTGTTCATTACAAGCGATGAGGCTAAAGCAGCTTTAGATCAGTTTTGGAATGAATACAGCCTTTTTACTGAGGAGCTAAAGCAAAAATCAGCTGCGCCAACGGCACTCGAGTATTTTGATCGTGTAGAAGCGACTTTAAATAAAGTGCAGGCAGCGCTAAACCAACAGGCCTTGCATCCACGTGATCCTTCCTTACGCGACTTACACCAAGCATTGTCTCAGCACTATTACCACTTGAATCTGTCGATTCAGCGCGTCTCAGGCGAAACTGCCTCACTGGAGGACTGCTACATTAATCTCGCCCTTGTTGAGCAACAAGCCCAACTGGAAAAAGACAAAAAAATATTGGAACAGCAAGCGGCCTCGGTGACACGCCTACCCAGTAGTGAAAATCTCCAAGAGGCTGATTACAGCAAGCTAATCAAACTAGAGCATCTTTTCGACGCGCAAAAACTACGCGATGGTTCGATTGGTTTTCCAAAGCGGATTTTGATTCAAGGGCGGGCAGGCATCGGTAAGACAACTTTATGCAAGAAGCTTGTCTATGATTATCAACACCAAGCGAGCTGGAAAAATGACTTTGCCTATGTGCTTTGGATACCCTTAAGACAACTTAAGACATTTCAATGCTATAGCTTAGAGAAACTATTGAGCAAACACTATTTTGCCAGTCAAATCAATGCTAAAGCCTTAACCCAAGCTTTCTTGCGTTATATAGACAAGACCCTTTTTATTCTAGATGGCTTAGACGAAGTGATTGGCGAGTTCGATGATGATCGGCCACTGAGTCGATTTTTAAAAGAATTACTGAATCAAAAGCACGTAGTCATGACCTCTCGTCCTGCTGGCGTCGACTCTCATCGACTTGGTCAGCTAGATCTAGAATTAGAAACAGTGGGTTTTACACCAGACAATGTGCAAACTTATATTCAAACGTTTGTGCCTGAAGCGAACCAAACTGCCATTCAACAGTTCATTAAGCGAACTCCACTAATTCAGGGACTCGTCAATATTCCAATTCAGCTCGACGCGCTTTGCTATAGCTGGGACTCTCTTCCTGTGTCAAAGCGCAAACAAGGAGCTATCACGATGAGTGTGCTTTATCAGGTGATGGTTGAAAAACTGTGGCATAAAGATGGCGCACGTTTAGGGAAAAAAGCACAAGATGGCACCTTGCTTTCATTGAGCGATATTCAAGGGCTATCGCTCAAACAAATCGAAAAACAGTTGGTTGCAGCAGAAAATGAGTACTTAAGCTATTTGGCCTTTAAGGGATTGCAAGATGCACGTATTGAGTTCGATCTTGCCTATTTAAATGACCTCACTGACGCTTTGAATGAAACTCGGGCAAGTACAGAGGCGTTACCTTTGCTTTTAAAGCGCGATCTCAAACAAACATCTTTTTTACATACTGCTGATGCACATCTGCCAGAAACTCAGCGTGCTTATCACTTTTTACATTTGACATTTCAAGAGTTCTTCGCCGCAAAATTCTTGGCAAGACATCTTCAAGCTTATGCAGAAAATATTAGCAGCACAGGTTTAATCCTTAAAGAAGAACAACTGTACGCCTTTATCGCATCACATAAATACGACCCACGTTACGAGATCGTCTTGTGGATGGTCGCCGGATTACTCAGAGGGCACGCATTAGTGCAGTTTTTTACACTGTTAGAAGCTGCACCTCATGATTTGATTGGTCTGCGTCATCAGCAAGTGATGATGGGATGTCTAAGCGAAGCTCGCTCTCAATTAAATCCCCCGTATGTCGCTAGATTGGAAGAGAAATTAAGATGGTGGCTACGTTTTGAGATAGCATCTGAGAACTGTTGGGCAAGCTTCCTCCTTCGCCATCACGCCTTTCCTAATCCCTTATTACTCAGTTTTCTCAATCATTTTGAAGGAGAAATAAACGTCCTTCCAGCCCTACTATATCGTCCTGCCTTGTCTGAAACCATCTTAACGAGTTTGGCTAATTTAATAAAACATGAGAATAAGCAGGCTAGAGATTGGGTATTCGCATTATTAAGCAGACAGCAGACACTGTCTGATAGCGTAATTTCCAACTTGATTGACTCGCTCAAGCATGAAGATGAGCCGACCAGAGAATGGGCAACAAGAGTATTAATCGGACAGAAAGCTTTATCTGATCGTGCAATTTCCGACTTGATTGACTTGCTCAAGCATGAAAATGAGCTGACCAGAGAATCGGCAACAGCAGTATTACGCCAACAGAAAGCTTTATCTGATCGTGCCATTTCCGACTTGATTGATTTGCTCAAGCATGAAAATGGGCTGACCAAAAAATGGGCAGCAGGAGTATTAATCGAACGGAAAATACTGTCTGATCATATAATTTCCGACTTGATTAGCTTACTCAAGCATGAAAATATGTGGGTGAGAGAGGTAGCAGGCTATATGCTAACTCAGCAAGAAAATCGCCTTAATACAGTTACTTCACCTCCAAATACTGCATTACAAAAGGAGAATAAAGTCAGCAACGAAGCTACAGCACCAGTGATGAATAAGCTGCAAGCATCTCCTACCTCAGCTACTTCGACTTTAACTTTAGTGAATCTTCTAGCAGATGATAACGAAGTAAATAGAGCGGTAGCAGTTCAAACTTTAATGTTAGAAGATGCGCTATCTGACGAGACTCTTTCGGCTTTGAGGATTTTACAAAATCACAAAGACGTAGCCGTCAAAGAGTCTGTATTAATGATATTAGAGCGGCACAAATTCCTATCTGAAGAGTCGATTGAGAGTTTGATTGCGGCAGTTCAGCGCTCCAGCAAGCCTGTTAGACGTGCCGCCGCTCAAGTATTAAGTTCTAAACTGAATTTACTTTATCCCCTGTTACCCGATTTAACCTCAGACCAAATCCAGGCTCTCTATCGCCACGTATTTCTGGCACCCAGACAACAGGTTACCGCACTGTATATTCAAGAAAGCCGCCTCTGCTTTTACACCGCAGGAAATCTCAAAACGATTCTTCTAGAAGCCGAGCAAGTGGATAAAGTGACGCAGGCTTTTATTACCGTGCAAAAGCAAGCACAGCTCACCGCATGGCAGAAAGAAGAATAAAGGGATGCATCTGGCTTTACTTTATCCATTCCTATAAAAAGCTTAGCTTTCGATCAGAAGCGGATGCGAGTAAATATAACAAATTGCAAAGAGATCAGTTTGACCTGATGCCCAAACTCTACCAGCTTGCGGGCCATATAGTGCGAGCCTGCACACGCTTCCATGACGACTGCACTGACCTGGAAATTGCTGAAAAACTCAAGCAATTGCTTACGCGTGAGCTTCTTGCAAAACACCTTCCGTCCAGCCTTGTCTTGTCCATGAGCGTGAAACGATTTCTTACCCAGATCAATACCGATTAGTGTCACTTTATCCATGATGGTCTCCGTAAAAAACGCTTTACTAACGTAATTAGTTTAATAGAGAGGGGACCATCTCATTATTCCTGATAGGCTCAGAAATGGAAGTGCTCAGCCTTCTCACGTGGATAAGTTACCCAAAAGGCGATGCGTTCAATGTAACGCCTAGCGGCTATCACCAACTGAGCTAGGCGTTCTTTCTCGCATCAGATCGGATAAGCGATGCGATATAGCATTGAGCCTTTGATATTCTTCCTTTTCTTCGTCTGCCTCAATTTCTGCCACCTCCAAAAAGCAGTGCTTAATTCGTTCTCGAATTATCAACCCGAAGGTTGCATCATCTTTCTTCCATGCCTGATGCAGCATCGACGCAAAATCATGTTGATTATCATCTTGTATGTCATATACAAAATTGAGAAAGTCATTAAAGCGTGGACGGACGCACTTAGATTTGTAAATTTCTTGCGTACGTCTTTCAGCAAAAATATTAACGAATATGTCGGTGGTTAGGCTCATTGCTCCCCCCTCTGGCTTGATAGTCGATGAGCGTTAGAAATAGCACTTGTTAATTCAGGAAATGATTCTGTTGGGGAGGTATCGAAAGAATGCCTAGAGGGTTTATGGAAAAAGGACGGCGTATATAGAAAGTGCTCTACGTGAATAGAGTGCCTCGTAGGGAAATTTTTACTACTACGTGGAATACCGGGGAATAAAGAAGAATCCCGTGGGGGTGCGGGGATAGAGTGAGAGTGAAACATGGTTTGCTCCCTTGGATTGTATAAAAATCCGCTCCTCTCGCTATCAGACGAAGGGTGGCGGAACCGAGCAAGGCTGATAGACCGATATCCAAGGAACTCGGCGAGCACAAAGGCTCCCCTACCCGGCCCCGCCATAGAACGCAGAACCAAGCCCCGGATATCTGGGCTATCAGACCCAGATCACTGCTGTTTCAGTGACGCTTTAAATATTGCAAAATTTCAAACATTTGTCAAACAGTCACCCACGGATCATCTGAATACGCTACTTCAATTTTATGCGATTGTTTGAGCCATTCTTGCAGCCCGTCTGCTCAAACGCACTCAATTTTTCATGGCTAAAAAACAAAAAAAGGTCTAGCAGTGGCAAAAGAAATCGACCTTTAGATTTCATCGCTAACTGATATTGCGATAGACGTTGTTTGTATTGAAACAGCAACCTCAGATGCAGCATTTTTCCTCAAACGCTTTTTAAGTTGCTTCGACTTCCTCGGTACTCCCCAACACTTAAACATCATCTTGCGGCTAGGATAAAACGTCTTTAAAAAAATAATATTAGATGACTCTTCTAAAAATGGCACTTCATACAGATATGGCTTTGTATCCAGCTGCATAACAACGACAGCTATTTTATGGTTAGGATGCCTTTGTTGATTAGCCTCTACCGTATTAACAATATCATTCCCTGCCAACCGAGAGATGACAGAGGCAAAATTAAGCCCATATTTCTCTTCTAACACTTGGTTCTTACTAGCTAGAAATTTAAAAATCTTCTCATCTGCTTTTAGTAAAACCAAATCGTCCTCAGCGGATACAGTAGAGGAATCAAAACCATCCATCACTCTCCCTCCTCATTTAAGCGATTGACGCTGCGCAGTTTAAAAAGTTTCGTCTTATTTATTTCTCGTCTTCCTTGCTGTCAAAAATAAGGTTTGTTTTTCAATAGCCAGCATAACGTTTCTAAGGCGTGCTTTTCTTCGATCAAAACAAAAACCGAATGAGCTAAATTACGAAGACACATAATATAGTATAGCTAGCAGCAGAAGGAGTGATATGTAACAATGGCTGCATAAGCATATATATGACTATGCACTTATACATCTAGGAGTTTTTTATGTCAGCAGCAGTTCGTTTGACTATCAGCCTATCGAGCGAAACCAATTTCGCCTTGCGCAGCTTGCTGGGGACGCAAGGGATGAAAAAAGGTGATCTTTCTGCCTTTATAGAGAAGGCAGTATGCCGAGAAATACTTGATAAAACTGTACAGGAGGTAAAAGAGCGTAACCGCGATCTTTCATCTGATGATTTAGATGCTGAAATTGACCAAGCTATCCGAGAAACTCGCGCTCAGATGCGTAACTCCGTATAAAGCAAATGCGCATCATCCTCGATACGAATATCTTGATCTCAGCCCTTATAGGGCAGTACACACCACCCGATAGACTTTATGAATACTGGAAAGAAGATAAATTTGATCTAGTTTCATGCGAGCAACAGTTAGATGAACTAAACCGTGTTTCACGGCACCCCTTCTTTAGAGGAAGGCTTAAACCGTATGAAGTTGGCAATATGATCAATAGTATTCGTCGACTAGCGTCAATGTACGGTAATCTGCCTGATGTCGATTTATCACCTGATCCTAATGACAATTTTTTATTAGCCTTAGCTCAAATAGCTAAAGCTGAATTTCTTGTGACAGGAGATAAAAGTGACTTACTTAAATTTGAACGCTATAAAACAACGCGCATTGTTACGGCTAGGGCACTTGTTGAAATTGTGGAAAATTTAAGATAAGCGCTAAGCTAAATGAACAAAATCAATGCTGAACCACCAAGTGCTAATTTGTTTACCGAGTTGAGTTTTAGCCGATTGAAGTCGAAAACTATCAAGCCAAATCGTATCAGTTAATCAGTAAGATTTAAGTTCTCAAAGAACAATATTTGAATAGCACCCTCTGCCTTTCTTTCTACATATTCCATTTTGAGCGCTTGTACGGCCTGAGCCATCCTGGCCGAATTAGTGTCAAAGGACTCCGTATATACGGCTGCTTGAGTAGCTGTTAACCCATAACGGTTTTGCGCAACAGCCTACAAGGTGTTTTTAAATTGCGTGCCATATTGCTGCATAAAGGCTTGTGCTTTATCTGTTCCCGCCTCGGTCGCGGAAACCAATGCAGCTGCATAAAATGCACCGCGCTGTTCCACCGTCATTTCTTTAGCCGCCGCTGATAAATCAGAACTCCAGCCAGCCACTTTTTAGTATGATCATAGCCTGTAACCGCCGCCCCAATTACATTCCGGCCTAGCTTGGCGGATGGAAGACAGCGGCGATGGTACGGCGATATGCGCACTTTTCTACAGGCCATTTAGCACAAGCATCAGCTAGGTTAAATGGGATGCTAGATGCAGCATAAGGGAGATTTGGATTTAAAGGGAAAGATAATTCTAGTAGCAGTTGTAGGACTGAAACTTACCACCTGATGATGACAAATCAACTGCTCTACCTGATGAGCTAAAGTAGCGAGGTGCTTTGTAATGGAAACAAGGGAATAAATACCAGAACAGGAATCTATTCACGTTTTATTTACGCTTGTATTTTTTTGGAAATTGAGGCGCTTATAAAATCGCACAACCCTTTGATATTTAAAGGTTTTTTGGTGGCCTGGGGCGGAATCGAACCACCGACACGCGGATTTTCAGTCCGCTGCTCTACCGACTGAGCTACCGGGCCATCTGTGAAAACAGAAAGACGCAACTATAGCAAACACAAACTTACTCCTCAAGTGCTTTATTCACTAAATTTTTAGGTAGCCTCGATCTCTAATGGTGCGCTCTAAGATTAGAGAAGCGTCGAACTAGTCAGCAAAGCCGCAGCGAAATGGTGCGCTGGAATGAGGGTAAATCAAGAAAAAGAGCTTTTTTATTCAGAGAAAACCAATCCAATCCTTCATGCTTGATTACATAGCAATCATTTTTTAATGATTCTTTAAGTAATAACGTTACAGATTAGGGCGTGTCTTCAATTAAAACGGGCTCGCGTTGATGGTTTTCAGGCGCGCAGCCGGCGTCATGCTCCTTGCCAATACATCCAGTACTCGCCGCGTCACCTTCCTTGGCTGCACGCCTGAAAACCATCAACCTCATTTTAAGATGGACTTTTTGAAGGAAGGTACCAGCCAGCGCGCCCGTTTTAATTGAAGACACGCTCTAAGCGCATAAAAGTAAACGCGGGCCATTTGGCCCGCTAAACATCACTATTTTTATCAACTCAACACTTAATGAGAGAAAAGATAAGTTATTCCGTTTTGCTTTTATTCAATTCCACACCGAGCTGACGCAGTTTGCGATAAAGATGGGTACGTTCAAGTCCAGTTTTTTCAGCGATGCGGGTCATGCTGCCCTTCTCGCGCACTAGATGATATTCAAAGTAAGCTCGCTCAAACGCATCGCGTGCTGCGCGTAGCGGAATATCAAAAGAAATGGTACTAGCCGTTGGCAAAGTGAATACGCCAGGCGCAGTATGTTGGGATTCTTGTATAGACGGTGTAACCGCTTCACCAGACATAATAGTTGGACGACGTAGTTGATTTGGCATAAGGCCTGCCGTAGCACGTGCTAAACCTTGCTGCACGGCTTTTAGTAGTTTCTGCAAAGTGATCGGCTTTTCAAGAAAATCGAGCGCGCCAATTTTCGTCGCTTCTACAGCTGTGTCGATAGTCGCATGGCCTGACATCATAATCACTGGCATCGTCAATAAGCTATGGGTAGCCCATTCTTTCAGCAAAGTCACGCCATCGGTATCAGGCATCCAAATATCTAACAAAACAAGATCAGGTGCCTGACCTAACCGGTAAGCACGCGCTTGCTGTGCATTCTCGGCTACTTCGACGCGATGCCCTTCATCACTCAGAATTTCTGAGAGCAGCTCTCGAATACCTACTTCGTCATCTACCACCAAAATCGTCGCCATTACCCTACCTTTACCTGCACATTTTCTTCATTTTTCCCTTGCTTTTTTAGAACCTGTTTAAAAGCAGTGAGAAGATTAGACAAAAATAGACTCTAAGGTATCCACTTAGCTTGCTAATTGATAAAAAAGAATTGAAATCTGCGCGCCACTTATATTCTCGTTATCTGCTTTAGCACGATTACGGATATCAATCTTAGCTCCGTGTTCATCAACAATTTTTTTCACCATCGCAAGCCCTAAGCCTGTGCCTTTTACTTTAGTCGTTATATACGGTTCAAAAGCACGAGCCAATACACCTGCGGCGAATCCGGGACCATTATCAGAAATGCTTAATCGCACGGCAAGGCGCGAAGCGCCACCTTGTGTATCAGAATTACCGTATTCTACTGCCTTCGTTTCAACCAACACGTGCGGAAACTCGGTTTGAGCAACGGCATCTTGAGCATTTTGCAATAAATTATGAATCAGCTGACGCAACTGCGTAGCGTCGCCATAAATGTTGGGCAACGGTGAAAGATTTAATTGAATAATACCTTTGTTATCTTCGACTCCATAAAGCGTCATTAGTTCATAAATTAAATCATTTAGCTGCAAACTCTGTAAAACAGCGGGCGGCGTGCGCGCATAGTCGCGAAAATCATCGACCATACGCTGCATCGCTGCAACTTGATTAATGATCGTCGTGGTACCTCGTTTGAGGAACGCCGCATCTTCTGCGGCAAGCTTATCGCTTAATTTAATTTGCAGACGCTCAGTAGACAGTTGAATCGGCGTGAGTGGGTTTTTTATTTCATGCGCAAGCCGACGTGCCACCTCACCCCAAGCGTGGGAGCGCTGTGCAGAAATAATGTCTGAAATATCATCAAACACCACGACATAACCTGCGGTAGTCACTTCTTTTTGCGCCTGTGCTGCAGCTAACGTTAAGCGCGTGCCTCTCACTAATAAAGTAATCGTGTTATGTTGATGCGGCACAGGAATTTCAAATTGTTGTTGCCAATGGCCGCTATCCTCATCACCTGCGCGGCTTGCAACCTCTCGATCAGCAAAAGCGTTACGTACCATCGCAGCAAATTCTGCTAGCCCAGGAATTTGTTCAAATGGGGTTTCCCAATACTCATGAAAATGCTGATCAAAAATCCGCTCTGCGCCCAGATTAGCCTTGGTTAACCTAAACTGCCGGTCAAATACGAATACCCCAGCAGTAAGGTTAGCCAAAATACTTTCGAGATACGCATTTGAATTTTCCAACGCAATTTGGTTTGCTTGCACAGCAGCACGAGCGTCAGCGAGCTGCCGAGTCATTGCATTGAACGATTGCGTCAGAAAACCAAGTTCATCGTTGGTCTTGCTCTCTCCCTTTGGCGTGTAATCACCCCGTGCAACCTCTTCAGTGCCACGTGCTAATAAAAAGAGAGGTCGGGTTAATTGATTGCCTAAAGCAAACGCCAGCATCAACGCAATAAAAGTCGCCAAGAAAAGCGCCAGCGTTAAAGTGCCGATATACATCTTGCGTAAGCCTGTGCGGCCCAACGCTTTTTCTTGATAATTTCTATAACCGCGCTGCACATCTTCTGCATCCCGTGCTAACGCTTGCGGCACAGGCTGCGTCAATTGTAAGAAGCGCTCATGGTTTTGTAAGGAGGTGGGGTAATTGGTTGGGATAGGAACAATCACCCGCAACCACAATTCATCATTGCCTTCGCCTGTTTTACCTTCAATGGCCGTATAGCCTAAATGCTGACGTGCTTGGCGCAACATTAAAGAGTTGGGCAAATCATCTGGTAAAAGCGTCTCAAAATTAGAGGAGGCTTGCGCCAACACCGTGCCATTCGGTGCCACGATGATGGCATTTGATAAATTGAACTGATCACGCAAACGCGATAGCAAAAGCGGCGCATTGGTAGTATTGGTATTCGCTAGCTGGTCGGCAACAGCACGGCTTTTATCGCGCAAATCAGTTAATGCCCCATCGAGCATTCCACGCCCCAGATTTAAGCCTGATTCAAGGGCAGTTTCGACATTAACATCGAACCACGATTCGATACTGCGTGATGCAAACTGCAACGAAACCAAATAAATAATGCTGCCTGGTAACACGCCGACCAAAGCAAAGAACACAGCTAGCTTAGCTAGCAAGCGCGTACCAAATTTACCTCCCCGAAGTCGCACTGCGATAACGGCGATAAGGCTGCCGACGGTCAGCAAAAACGCGACAGCCATCACAACATTGGCTGCATATAGCCAGGAGTAATAGTGATTTAAAAAATTCGTATTAGTATTCGCGATGGCTAACGCACCTAATAAGAGCAGAGCTGTGATCGCAACTAGCGTCGAGAACACACGGATCATTAACCGAGTTTTACCGTGCATATTGGCTTGCTGTAAAAGTGAAATGCTTCCAATCTGACGAAAGATTCCAATCACGGTTATTCACCGCATTAATTTGAAATGGTTTAGGCATTAGCGCTTTATTAAGGTGCATTCGTACTGAGGCGGTATAGGTTTTACCCGGTGTGAGCTCACCCGCGTCAATCACATGCCAAGTTGTGACATGCTTAATCACCGCCAAAGCGTCGCTAAGCGTTGCGAAACCCAACTGTAGACCACCGCTTGAAATACGGTACTGTCTTGTCAGCGGTTGATAGGAAAGACGAATATTTTGCGCGCGGCTAACGGTTTCTTCATCAAACCAATACCAACGCGGCCGCGTCAAAATAAATTCAGTGGTAAAGCATAAGGCAATGCCTTTATTAATCGCTTCTTCAAGGCTGCTGTTTAATTCAAAAGCAAATAAAGCATCAAGCTGCCAACCACCGCGAGTATCAGCCGCCAACGACGCACGTTGCACGGCAATATCATCGGCGTGTGCGGGCATCACCATGCACAACGTTACAGTCAGGCAAATCAGTGTGCATAACGCTTTTCTCGAATGCTGTGCAATGCGCCCTGCGCTACGCAGGCAGCACAAAAGAGTCCTTTGTAAAAAAGGGAAGCCTAACGCAGCTGCAAGAGCTATGCAGAGGTTCTTTAGTCGTCTCAAAGAAGGATAAAAAAAGGTCACGGCTTACGAAATAGTGCGTAAAAAAATCCGTCATGGTTAACACGCAATCCCTCATCGCTCGTAGCTTGCGCGGGAAGTAATTGACCTGGCGCTTCCAGTCGCTGCGCTTGGAAAGTGCTAGCAAACCATTGCGCTTGTTGTTCATTTTCTTGCGGAAAAATTGAACAAGTTACATAGAGCAATTGGCCACCTGGTTTCAGCACTTTCCACAACCCGGTCAAAATACGGCGTTGCTCAACTTTGAGTGCATCTAGATCAGTGGCGCGCTTTAGCCAACGAATATCGGGATGACGCCGCACAATACCTGAAGCCGAACATGGCACATCAGCCAGTACTCGATCAAATGGCTGACCATCCCACCAAGTATCAGGCGAGCCAGCATCACCAATATCTACCTGAGCAATCAACGCTAAACGCTTTAAATTCTCATTGATACGTGCTGCACGCGTAGGGTTTTCTTCAAGCGCCACCAAATCGAGATCGGCTAATTCAAGTAAATGGCTCGTTTTGCCACCGGGTGCTGCGCAAGCATCTAACACTCGCATGCCATTTTCGACATTCATCAAAAACGCCGCTCGCTGCGCCCCCTCATCTTGCACCGATACAATGCCCTGCGCAAAACCGGGTAGCTGCTCTACAGGCATCGGAGAGGCTAACTGCACAGCGCTTTTGCCCGTCGTAAATGCTGAAATATTCGCCTCTTTTAATTGTGCTAAATATTCGGCCACTGTTAGACGCCGGCAATTCACTCGCAGCGTCATGGGCGGCGGCATATTGCCTGCGTTCAAAATATCTTGCCAGGCATTGGGCCAGGCCTTTTGCACAGCTTCAATCCACCAGCGTGGATAATTCCAGCGTGCTACTGGATCTCGCTTAATTTTTTCCAAACAGTCTGAGCGCGTTCGTAAAAATTTACGCAGTAAGGCGTTAACGAATCCTTTCGCATACGACACTTCGCGCCGCGCATTCGCTGCACGCACTGCTTGGTCGACGATCGTGAATGATGTGTAAGCTGCGCTCTCTTCCGGTTCAATTAAAAGCGCAAACGCACAGGCAAGCAAATTGGCAACTTGCGGTGCCGGCGGTTTAGTACTTAACAGCGCAACTAGCGCATCCGCTGTTCCTAACGCACGCAACGTGCGGTACGCAATATCTTGTATCGCACCACGCGCAGCAGGTTCTTTGACTGTGTTAAAGAGCGAGGTCAACACGGCGGGCAATGCTCTGCCGGCACGGACTGCACTTATCGCATAAGCAGCCCCATCAAGTGCAAACGCAAGTGATGTCGCGGGCTGAGAAATTAAGCGCTCTGCAGCTGGCATAGAGGCTGATTTATTCATGCCTCTCCTGAATGCTAAGCGCAATTTTTTTATTTCGTTGGGAATCGCAAGATCTGCTGTTTGACATTTCAAAAAAGATTTTAAAAGAAGCGTTGGGGACTGCTAGTAGGGTTTGCACGTGCCATTTCCATTAGACGTGCAATGCGCTCTTCTGTTGCAGGATGAGTAGAAAAAAGATTCGCCAACGTACTCACTGTAAGTGGATTCATAATCATCATTTGCGCGGTTTCTGGATGCGCTTCAGCTGTGGCAAAAGGGACATTGGCTGAGTAGTGATGGATTTTATTCAACGCAGCAGCCAATGCTTGCGGGTCCCCTGATATTTCTGCGCCACCGCGATCTGCTTCAAATTCACGAGCGCGCGAAATAGCCATTTGAATTAATGAGGCCGCTATCGGCGCCAAAATAGCCACGGCGATTCTAGCAATCGGATTAGTAGGATTACCCTCTTCATCACGTCCGCTAAAAAACATGGCGAAATTCGCTAATGCAGAAATTGCACCTGCCATCGTCGCGGAAATCGTCGAAAGGAGAATATCTCGGTGTTTGACGTGGGCTAATTCATGCGCCATCACACCACGCAACTCGCGCTCTGATAGCAAACGCAAAATGCCAGTTGTCGCGGCCACTGCGGCATGCTCTGGGTTACGTCCTGTAGCGAATGCATTCGGTGCGGCCTCATCAATTAGATAGACACGTGGCATTGGCAGCTCGGAGCGCTTCGCTAGCTCCTGCACCATCGCATAAAACTGCGGTGCAGTCGCCGCGTCTACCTCTTGCGCCCGGTACATGCGTAGCACCATCGAATCGGAGAACCAGTACGAAAAAAAATTCATCCCGCACGCCAACAGCAGCGCGATGATCATCCCCTGGCGTCCGCCGATTAAGCCCCCCGCTACAATAAACAAGGCTGTAATCGCGGCCATTAATAGAGTTGTCTTCATCCAATTAAACATAAGACATGCTCCCTAACTGAGCTTTGAAAGATTGAGAGTAAGTTGCCAACTGTTGTACATCGCAACATGTCACAACTATGGATTATTTAGTGTTTCTCAAGAGAATTTTTACCTCGTGAACAAATCTCAAGAGACTATTCAGAGACTTTTATAAGCTGGAAGCCGGATTCAACAAATCGAAGCGCTGACCTTCGCGCATCGTAAACCCGGCTAACAATTCACGGGTAGTCAGTCTCTTGCCACCTGGCTTTTGCCACAGTGTAATGCATAAAGCACCCTCACCGCAGGCCACCGTTACGCCTTCTGGGTGCACTTTAAGAATCTCGCCGGGTGGGGCCGAGGTTTGCATTTTTAACGGATGCGCTGCCCATATTTTGAATTCAGTCCCATTTAAGCTGCAGCGATTGCCTGGAAACGGATCAAAGGCTCGTATCCGCTGCGCTAATAGCTGCGCAGAACATTTCCAGTTAAGTAGTGCCTCTTGCTTATCGAGCTTATGTGCGTAGGTCGCACCTATTGAAGTTTGCTCGGTACTGAACAAACTGCCATCGCTCGCCAGGCGATGTAGATTTTCTACCATTAATTGCGCGCCTAGCTCGGCCAATTTATCGTGCAGCGTTGCAGCAGTATCTGATGTTTCAATCGGCAAACTCGCACGACTTAGTATCGGTCCGGTATCCAAACCGGCATCCATCTGTATCAGCGTGATACCCGTCTGTGTATCTCCTGCTTCAAGCGCGCGTTGAATCGGTGCAGCACCGCGCCAGCGTGGCAGTATTGAGGCATGAATATTAATGCAGCCGTAGCGCGGTATCTCGAGCACTTCTTGCGGTAACAATAAACCATACGCAACCACCACCATCACATCATGAGGCGTCGCATGCAACTGTGCTAACGCGGTGGTAGCTTCAATCGAAAATTTTCCGTCACGGCGCAAAGAAATAGGTTGAGCGATGGATAACCCATGCTCAAGAGCAAACTGCTTAACTGGACTTGTGGTTAATTGCAGCTTGCGCCCTGCTGGGCGGTCTGGCTGTGTTAAAACAAGCGGAATTGAAAAACCTGCCGAGTGAATTGCCGCAAGTGCAACCGCAGCAAACTGCGGGGTGCCAGCAAAAACTACGCGTAATGGAGAAGCCATGACGATTCCTTATCTCTAGCCATCCAGAAGGACGCTATTAATTTTTTGAACCTATTGAGGACACGCCCTAGGCTATGAGAAGTGGTTTAAGGCTTTCCTAGCAGGTTTACGCCGACATAGACAGTAATTGGCACGGCGAAAAGGCGCTGGGTAACCTTAAACAAGTTCTACAAAGGTGCTATCGCACACTGTGCTGTATTTAAAGGGGAACGAAGGAAATGCTCGCGGTAATACTTTAATTCGTCAATCGACTCGTGAATATCAGCGAGCGCTGTATGTAACTGGCGTTTTTGAAAGCCCCGGTAAAGTGCTGGCTGCCAGCGACGGCACAGTTCTTTTAGCGTGCTCACATCTAGGTTGCGGTAATGAAACATCGCCTCTAGCTGCGGCATCCAACGCACCATAAAGCGCCGATCTTGGCAAATTGAATTACCGCACATCGGTGATTTGCCAGGTGGCACATACTGCATTAAAAATTTTTGCAATTGGGCTGCTGCTTGCGCTTCATCTATCGTCGATGCACGCACTCTGTCAATCAAGCCAGAACGTCCATGCATGGACTGGTTCCACTGATCCATCCCACTTAACATTGCATCAGACTGATGAATGGCAAGTACCGGCCCCTCTACCATAGCTTCAAGATTAGAATCCGTTACCACCACCGCAACTTCAAGAATACGATCTGTATCAGGCTTTAAGCCTGTCATTTCCATATCTAGCCAAATTAAGTTGTTTTCACTGTGGGCGAGATGGGTTGGGGAAGAAACTAAAGCAGATTCAGTCATACAAGAACTTGTGTACAAAAAATTGCAGGTTGAGGTGACGCAACACCCCAACATGGAGGGCTCCTAACCTTCCTATTTCCTCTTTTAGAAGAAGAGGAGCAGGTTCTAAGTCCAGTTATTAGCGTATAGCAATCTGAGCATCGCCTTCATCACGTGGACGAATCGTGCCAATTTGCCACGCCTTCTCCCCCTGTTGCGCCAGATAAGCGAGTGCTGCATCAACATCGGCAGGAGCGACCACAATTGCCATTCCTATGCCGCAGTTGAACACTTTATGCATTTCATCTTCGGCGATCCTGCCTTGCTCTTGCAGCCATTTAAATAACGGTGGCAAAGGCCATGCTTGAGTATTTATTTCGACGCTAACTGTCTTTGGCAACATACGCGGGACATTCTCAATCAAACCACCACCGGTAATATGAGCCAAACCTTTTAAAGCAATCTGTTGACGCAGCGCGAGGATGGTTTTTACATAAATACGAGTTGGCGCCATCAATGCGTCAGCTAGCGAGCGTCCATCGATCTCTGCGTTCATATCAGGTTTAGACTGCTCAAGTATTTTGCGCACTAAGGAGTAGCCATTTGAATGGACGCCGCTTGAAGCTAAACCAAGTACAACGTCATCAGCTTGAATGGTGCTGCCATTGATAATTTCACTTTTTTCGACTGCACCGACAGAAAAGCCAGCCAGATCATATTCGCCATCTGCATACATGCCTGGCATTTCAGCTGTCTCTCCCCCAATCAACGCACAACCAGCTAACTCGCAACCGGTTGCAATGCCGCTGATAACTGCCGTGGCCGTATCAACATGCAACTTACCGCAGGCGAAATAATCAAGAAAAAAAAGCGGCTCAGCCCCTTGAGTTAAGATATCGTTCACGCACATGGCGACCAGGTCTTGCCCAATTGTGTCGTGCCGATTCAGCTCAAAAGCTAGCTTAAGCTTCGTGCCAACCCCATCAGTGCCTGATACGAGCACAGGCTCTCGATAGTTTTTAGGCACCTCAAATAACGCGCCAAAGCCACCGATGCCAGCGAGCAAACCACTGCGCTGTGTACGCTGCGCAAGCGGCTTAATACGCTCAACTAGACGGTACCCCGCCTCGATATCAACACCTGACTCTTCATAGGTCAGGCCGCCTTTATTGGCAGCAGAAGTCGGAAGATTCATTGATTAAATAGAGAAAAGATTCAATAGAACGCCGATTTTAACTGATGCTAAGCTTGCCTAGGGAAATGCCGAGTAAATCTAGCAAGGAAATGTCTTATGCAGAGGTTCCTAAAAACCGCTGCCCGTTTACTCAACGTTTAAATTAAAATTCGGCCTTTCCAAACGGAGCCAGACAAACCTCAAAGAACGATCAGTTTGTGGAGAGAAAATTTGAACACAACTCGGCATCGGGCGAAGAAAGCCTTAGATAAAGGTGCTAGCACCGTCACTGCTTCCTCGAGTGTAACAACCAGCAGTTGGCAAAGCCCCCCCAAGCATATTTTTTTATGGGGAGCATTCGTACTTGTCCTAGGCCTTTTGTTGCGCGGCCTAGGCCCTGTACTCGCGCCGTTTTTACTCAGCATCATCCTCGCTTATATCTTACAGCCTGGCGTTACCTGGCTTACAGACCATAAAGTACCGCGTGGCGTGGCAGCATTTTTAATGATGTTAATGCTACTTCTCGCCGTTGTTTTTATCGCACTTTTTATTACGTTCGCTATTCAAAGCGAAGGGCCACAGATTCAGGCGCAGATGACACAGCTTTTCGAGCGCTGGGAAAAAGCTTATGCGCCTCGTTTAGCTCGCTTTGGGATTCCATCAGATTTGAATTTGTTAAGTCTTCAAGATTTCGTGGTGAAGCGTCTAGCTGGCAGCAATACTGATACGTTGTTATCCGCTGCTTGGAATTCAGTGCGTACCGGCGGCAATGTGATGATCACGTTGATTGGTAATGTGGTGATGGTGCCTTTAGTGCTCTACTATCTACTATACGATTGGCATAAGCTACTTAAACGCACTCGCAGTCTCATTCCACGCCGTTGGTTGAAAAAAACTGTGGCGCTGGCTGGGGAAGTGAATCAAATGCTGTCGCAATATCTGCGCGGACAGTTGCTGGTGATGCTTGTGCTAGCTGCGTATTACTCAATCTGCTTGTCACTGGCTGGTTTTGAAATAGCGTTACCGCTTGGGATGTTCACTGGACTTGCTATTGTTATTCCATACGTCGGTTATTGCATTGGCCTCACGTTCGCGCTTGGTATCGCGTTGCTGCAATTTGGCACGTGGTGGGCGATCACTGTTGTTATCCTAATTTATGCAATAGGCCAGTTATTGGAAAGCTCTTTTCTCACGCCCCAATTGGTGGGCGAACGCATTGGCTTGCATCCGCTTGCCGTCATCTTCGCTTTGTTGGCATTTGGTCAGCTATTCGGCTTTTTTGGTATTTTGATCGCGTTGCCAGCGAGCGCGATTTTAGTCATTGTGCTACGTGAGCTGTGCCGGAAATATTTAGCTAGCTCGCTGTATAAAAACTAAGGATCTGTTTAGGCTTTCCTGGGTGCTCTTGCGTCGCCTTGCCGTACTAATTTGTCCTGTCTCTGCAGCGACGCAAGGACACCAGGAAGAGTCTAATCAGGTTCTAAAACTTGAATGAAAAATAGCCATCGATTCGTGGTATTTTTATACGTTTTCACAATCGATTGATACTGTGCCTCGCCAACTACTGCTTGATTTGAGTCTGCCGCCAAGCGCCACCTTCGATAATTTCGTGGTGGGCGCTAATGTCGAACTTGTCAGTCGTCTTGCTAACCTAGCCACAGCTTTAGCTAGCGGACAGCTTAAAGATCGGATTTTTTATGTCTGGGGAAGTCTAGGCAGCGGTCGTAGCCATTTATTGCACGCTTTATGTAATAGCGCTGCGCCAAACTGCGCGCGCTTGCTAAGCCCCAATAGCTCATTAACAGCCTTCGAGTTTGACCCAGCTGTGAGCATCTATGCGATTGATGACTGCGATAAATTGTCACCGCACCAACAGATAGCTGCCTTCAACCTATTTAATCAGGTGCATACCTATCCTTATAGCGCGTTTGCAGCCAGCGGCAGTGGGGCCCCGTTAGCATTGACAATTCGTGAGGATTTGCGCACACGCCTAGGCTGGGGACTCATTTTTCAAGTGGCGATGTTAGACGATGCGGGGAAAATACGCGCGCTCGAGCAAGCCGCATTGGCACGAGGCTTTACATTAGCCCCAGAAATTCCAGCTTATTTATTAGCCCATTTCAGACGTGATTTGCCGAATTTGATGGCATTACTAGACACACTTGATCAATTTTCGTTAGAAAGACATCGCACGATCACTTTACCTTTGTTACGCGAAATGCTTGTTAAGGAACCTCTGCATAAGCCGTAAGGCGGCGTTATGCTTCCTTACCAGACCACACCGCATGCCTTGCCCTAGAACTTATGCAGAGGTCCTTAATTCAGCAATATCTAATACACATTCAAGCTTCAAGTAGAATGCAACGTGCTGCGTTTCTCTCGCACATTCTCGATTTTTAAAGACGACGTGATTATTAAATTCATCCGCAAATTGTTTAATCAGACTCAGGCGACCAGACGCCAATCTGCTCACTCGCCCGTCTCTGCACGCGCTATACAGCGTAAGAAGAATAAGGCTCACGCGCCGGCTGTGTTGTCCGCCAAAGTACACCGGATTAATCCGACACTGATCTCGCCTAATGCAATACGCGTGACGGCTACGCTACAGCAAGCTGGTTATCATGCTTTTATTGTTGGTGGGGCTGTGCGCGATTTACTGCTTGACACAGAACCCAAGGATTTTGACGTAGCAACAGATGCCACGCCTGAGCAAATCCAACGATTATTTCGGCGTGCCCGCATTATTGGTCGGCGCTTTCAGATAGTACATGTGCAATTCGGCAAAGAAATTATTGAGGTATCAACCTTTCGTGCATTAGTTGATGCACCCGCTGACCTCCCACAAGAACACAAACCTAATGCACCGCTGCCACGTCATCTGCGCCGTATCGAATTAGATCGCCATCCACATGCAGTTGACGCGAGTGGTCGTGTGCTGCGTGACAACGTGTGGGGCGCGCAGCATGAAGATGTCGCACGTCGAGATTTCACGATCAATGCGATGTATTACGACCCAGCCAAACAGACTGTGCTCGACTACCACAATGGCATGGCTGATATGCGTGCCCGCCTATTACGCATGATCGGCGACCCAGCTACACGCTACCGCGAAGATCCCGTACGCATGCTACGCGTGGTGCGATTTGCCGCTAAATTGGATTTTGAGATTGAAGCCTCGACACGTGCTCCGCTAAGCCAGCTCTCAGCATTGATTAGCAATGTGCCTGCTGCGCGTCTTTTTGATGAGACGCTTAAATTGCTCCTCTCAGGTTATGCGTTAGCTTGTTTGCAAAAGCTACGCGCTGAAGGCTTGCATCACGGCATTTTGCCGTTGCTTGATGTCGTGTTTGATGAATCTCAACACGAAAAATTCATCACCCTTGCGCTGAAGCAAACTGATGAACGGGTTCGCGTAGGTAAACCCGTCTCAGCTGGCTTTTTATTCGCAGCATTGCTCTGGCATGACGTTCATCAGCGGTGGCAAACCTACACTAACGCGGGTCACTATCCGATTCCTGCGCTATATCAAGCGATGGACGATGCGCTCAACAAGCAAACGCTTGCGCTGCAACGGCGTTACATTGGCGATATGAAGGAGATTTGGGGCTTGCAGCCACGCCTTGAAAAACGCGGTCGACATGCATTCAAGTTACTTGAACATCCACGCTTTAGGGCTGCGTATGATTTTCTTGTACTGCGAGGCGAAGCGGGCGAAATTGAAATGAAGCTGGTACATTGGTGGAATGACTTTATCGCTGGCACAGCCAACGAACGTGATGCGTTGATTGAAGCAAGCCATAAAGACCAGCAGCCCTCACGTCGGCGCAAAAAACGTAGCCGAAATTCTTCTGCAGCTAAAAAACAAGGTGGTGAGCAAACTCATAACGAAATCGATGGGGCGGATACCGCTCCGGCTCCACTTACCCCTCCCCTTTCTTGATATGCAATGGCACTCGTTTACTTAGGACTTGGCGCCAATTTGGGTGATGCTCAGCAGACTTTGCGACAAGCTATCGATGCATTAGCACAGGAAGCTAAACTTAGTCTATACGGGATCTCGAGTTTGTATCGCACCCAGCCGATTAAGGCAGAAGGCCCAGACTATTACAATTGTGCTGTCGCGCTCGACACTCAATTATCCCCTCGCGCATTGCTCGCGTTATGCCAAACAATTGAAGCTGACTTCGGCCGTCAACGACCTTATAAAAACGCACCGCGTACACTTGATATCGATATTCTTCTGTACGATGCTTTGTCTGTTAACGAAGAGGATTTAGTGATTCCTCATCCTCGTTTAACTGAACGTGCGTTTGTGTTAGTTCCCTTAATTGAGCTCAATCTTAGTATCGAAATACCCCAGCTTGGGCGTGCCGACCTTTTCTTAACGGCGGTAGCTGAGCAGCGTATTGAGAAAGTAGATGATGACTTAAAGTCGCTGACTGCATCATTCAATAAACAAAAAACCTAATACTCAAAATGAAAGATCTGCCATCTCCAAACCGACGTCCGGTCACCGTACCCATGCTGCAGACAATGCGCGAAGCAGGAGAAAAAATCACCCTCTTAACCTGTTATGACGCAAGCTTTGCCACGTTACTGGATAACGCTCATGTGGATGCTTTATTAGTCGGTGATTCACTTGGTAACGTTTTGCAAGGGCATTCCACCACGTTACCGGTTACGGTAGCCGATCTGGTTTATCACACCGAATGCGTGGCTCGCGGCAATCAAACAGCACTTGTCATCGCTGATTTACCGTTTGGCAGCTATGTGACAGCTGAACAAGCTTTTACCAACGCAGCGGCACTCATGCGCGCCGGCGCGCATATGGTTAAGTTGGAAGGCGGCGCATGGCTTAGTCAAACCGTGCAATTTTTAGTTGAGCGAGCGATTCCTGTCTGCGTTCATTTAGGATTAACGCCCCAGTCTGTTCATACGTTTGGCGGATTTAAAGTACAAGGCAAAACAGAAGAAGCCGCAAGCCAATTATTAAATGATGCGCTAGCGCTGCAGCAAGCAGGGGCACAATTACTCGTGTTAGAAGCGATTCCCGCAACACTCGCCGCCAAAGTTACTCACTCGCTCACGATCCCAACGATTGGCATCGGCGCTGGCCCTGACTGTTCAGGGCAAATCCTCGTTTTATACGATATGTTAGGCATTTTTCCGGGCAAGCGGCCTCGCTTCGCCAAAAACTTTCTAGCAGGCCAGCCTGATCTTGAGCAAGCGATTCGCGCTTACGTGCGAGAGGTAAAAGAAGGGAAATTTCCTGAGGCTGAACATACGTTCTGAGCCTATGTATTTAGACTTATTTATCACTGAAAATCATTGAAAAAATAGCTAACTTAGCTTCTTTTCTCTGCTGGGAATTGTGGCAGAGGGTTTTCATTTAAACTTAGGAATTAACCAAAAGGACGAGTATTAGGGGCCATAAAAGCTGTGCTAAAGTCAAAGCACACTTAAGGACTGGATATGGCCGCTTTAATCTTCGATACGCTACGTTTTTCTAAACAGCTCAGAATGGCTGGCATACCAGCTGCAAAAGCAGAGGCAGAAACCAAAGTGTTAGCTGAATTTTTTGAAACCAATTTAAAAGATCTTGTTACTAAAGAAGATCTATTCATTACCAAAGAAAGTCTGCAGCATGAAATAAAAGATCTGCGGAATGATTTTGGAGTGCTACGGCATGACGTCGGAGAACTACAAAATGATATGAAGGCTCTGCGGCACGACGTAGGAGTTCTGCAGAATGATGTAAAAGTTCTGCAGCATGACGTCGGCGTTCTAAAGAATGATGTGAAAACTCTGCAGCATGACGTAAAAGATCTACGGCATGAAATGAAAAACATGTATAAAGATTTGGATGCCAAAATCGAAAGGGTCTATATCAAACTTAGCGGCGAAATGAGTATGATTAAATGGATGTTTGGCGTGATGATCGCCAGCACGATCGGGATTCTGACTAAGCTATTTTTTTGAATTGCTAGGAGGTTTTGAAAACTTGCTAGGAATTGCTCGTCATCCCTATTTCAGAATGAGCGAACAAAGTAGAAAGTAATAAAGTGCGATGATTTCATCACATAACATAAAGCCATCGCATTGCAGATCAACAATCGGTTTTTAGAGCCTACGTTAAGCGGTCAGAGCAATCGGAGGAAGTTCATCTAGATCAACTCTTAGTGGAGCATTCGGTTTCTCATTGCTTCTTGTACTTAGGCTAAAAAGCCAATTTACAATAACTACAAAGATCTTAAAAATACCCCACACCTGCGATTGAGTAGCTTCTGACTTCTCTCCAACAGTATCTAATTCTTGCTGGATGCTAACCAATGCATTCTCACATTGATTCTGTAGATATTTACAGGCTTCATCAGCGATTCTTTCCTTTTGAGTTGGACTTGCATATTCTTTGAAAAGTTTATTGGCAAGCTCAAATTGCTTTTGCTGTAGTGCATAAATAGCGACTCTATCGAGGAAATCACCCGGTTCAGCATACGCCAAGAAAGCATCGAAGTCTTTTGCGAATAAATATTTTCTAAGTAATACAGTAACCTCTTCTACGTCTACCCACTTCTTATCCGCTGCTAATACAAGCCACGCAAGAGTGTTAATCGGATTAGCTCCCTGCGGCAAATTCTTAATTTCCGTAATACGCTGCTCTATAAAAGCGAGAACCGCAGGCATTTTTGTATGATCTGCCCCATATTGAATACAGTATTTTGCCAAAACTTCTTTCTTATTTGCATGCGGAAAAAGCTTATTTGCGAATTCAATCTGATTGCGTCTTAGCGCATAGATAATGACTTTATCCTGAAAAACGTCGGTTTCTGAGTAACTTAGTTTAAATTGAGCTTCATTGACGAACGAATATTTGTGCAGCAATGAAAGAACCTCTTCCACATCCGCATCTCCTCTCTCGACTGCTAATACAAGCGACGCAAGCGAGCTAGCCGGATCAGCGCCTTCCTCAATCAATTGTTCAACTTGATCAGTATGATTCCCTATAAATGCTAAGGTAGCAGCCACTCTTGTCTTATCTGCTACCTTAGTTTCAATAAGAGCCTGAGCAAGGACTGGATCATTCCTACTTAAAGCATCAGCCGCATGAAGGCTAAGACTAATATCATCCTTTATATTTTTTGTCTTAGCTTCTTCAATAGCCTTTCTAACGGCATCAAACAACCCAGGTATATTTTCGGAAATTTTTTCAATATATTCTTTCGGCGTGCCAAGCTTACTATTCGTAAAACTATAATTAATAAGCTTAATTGCTATCTGACGCAGCTCCTCTGGCGTTTTTCCTTTTATGTCAATAAAAGGTACAGTAGATTGACTGCAAACACTCGTAGAAGATACGCTTTTTGAGCCAACTTTTGAGCCAACACATATAGTCATGGCGATAACCTTAGATAGATATTGAAAGCCGCCTCAACACACTTTTGTAAACGCAATTATTGGGCCAACTCATAAGTGATTCAAATTCTAGCATGAGATTTTTATGGCATTAATAGCGTCCACACCAAAAAGCTATAAGTGGAATCACCTGAAGTAAATTTGAAAAATGAATTTCTTTCCTCAATAACAGCTCTGTACGTACCTTGCTCTATATCAACAGCTGCCTTTCTTAACTTCACCGCGCCCTTCACTCAACTAACTGCGCTTTAAGCGCCCCGTGCACAGCATTGCACACGCAAATTTTTTTTTGCACTACGCCAATCAGCTAATGTCAGCTCTCGCTTAACAACGCCCCCTTGCAAATGTTGTATAGGTACAGCTTGAGGGCACGGCTTATAAGAAGAGCAAAGTGAGTTTCAACCTTATGAATTCTTAGAGAACTCTAGCGTACGATTCTTCTCGTTTTGTAAATAGGTCTCTTTACGCCACAACCACCCACTGAGCAGAAGAAAAGCAGCAGCCATCAGCAAGGAAGTGCTAATCAGATACTGTTCGCCATAAATGCTGGATACCAGCGGGACTAAGAGCGCACTTAGCCCATAACCAAGCGTATGGCTGGTGGCAATAACCCCAGCTCCTTTACCAGTGGAAAGGCGCGCATTAAGCAACAATTGATAACCAGGTGTTGCCATCGCCGCGCCGAAAGACGTGACCACGATACCGCAATAAAACACCACTAGCTGCGCCGTCAACATCATGCCAAGCCCGGCTACCATCAACATGGCTGCTAACCCTAGCAACGTTATCGCATCGAAGCGCTGTGGACGCACCACCGCAAACTGCGCCAGTAAAGTGCTCGCCGCTGCGAGGCTTAGTAACAGTGCCGTATGATGACTGACCCGTGCGGTTTCGCCGACAAATGGTTTCAGATGAGGAGCCAGCCCAATCTGCATCAGGCTAATGCAGGCTGCCAGCAATACGGCCAGCAGCAAATAAGGCAGCATTGTGATTTGCAAGCGAGTGGACTGATGTGGAGCTGGCGGCAACGGAGGATCGTTCGGTTGGCGCGCAATCAACAAGAAAGCCAGAAGCGGAGCAACCGCCATCAGCCATAACGGTGCCTGCGGATGGAGGCTTAGTGCGGCTGCCGCTAAAGGCGGCCCTAGCAAACGTCCACAGCTCAACCCTGAGCTAATGGTCGCTAGCGCCGCCATACGTTTTTCCGTCCCTGCACGCTGTATCGCCCACGTCTGCGCCGCCGGTACCATACCAGACACGGTCAAGCCGTACAGTGCACGTGAAACGATCAATCCTGCCAAGCCCCAAAAGGCACCCACAAGTCCTGTCGCCATCCCCCATACAACCAGCGCCATCACCGCAAAGCTAACCAAATAGCCATTAAGTGCTGACAGTACCACTGACTTGCAGCCACGAATTTCTGAGCGTCTTCCCCACCAAGGCGATGCGGGAAGAAACAGCATTGAGCCGAACATCAGTAACCCCGCCCAAACAGAAAGCGATAAACCAGTCATCTGCACTAACTGGGGCAAAACTACTAATAAACCGTTTTGACCAATACCAAGTAATCCGGCGCACAAAGCAAGCGACCAGTTGGCTTTCGGTGTTGTTTTAGGCTGCAAAATTTCAGGAGATACATTCATATAGTCGTTAAATAGAGTGTCAGTAATTCGGTTTCTCGTTAGACGCTTCAATCACTTCTCATCCATGGGAACTGATAAAAGAAATTCTTATAAATCTCATCAGATGATAAGGTAAATAACTGATATTTATTTTTTTACATCGGTTACCCCAATGGGCTAGCAGCAAAGACAGGCCTGCTCTCTGAGAATTTTCAGAGGTTCCTAAACATTGCAAACACAGTAATAATACTGATGCGCAAACGTAATGAGAATAGTTATTATTACGTAAATTATTAACAATATTTAAATAATTTCTGTATGCACTTCCTTTCATCTCTCACTGGCACAGACGTTGCCGCCCAATGCTTTTTGAATTCACTGTTACGGGAAACCCAAACCTGGAAGTATTTACCCGCTAATGGCCCAGATGAATCCCCACAAATATTCATTCCTCTTTCTGACAAGCAGGCACTGCGAATCCCGGTTCGGTATTTCTCTCCCACTCAACACCATCAATATTGCTTCCCCGCGCAGCTTATCAGCACCGATGGCAGTCAGCAGGAAGACATTGATTTTGAAAAGTTAGTGTCGCTTATCGTTGCAAACCCAGCAGTAAAAGGGGAGCTTGCAGATGAAGCGATCGCGCGCTTCAAAATCCGTGTTCAGGAAAGCCACCAGCACACCTGGCAAGCTATAGATCTACGCCACGACTGGACACAGCTTCTACGTCATAAACCATTGAACTTTGCCGAAGCTGAGCAGGCGCTACTGGTAGGCCATGCATTCCACCCCGCCCCAAAATCCCACCAGCCATTTAACGAAGCCGAAGCGCGCCGTTACCTCCCTTCTTTCGCCACGCGCTTCCCGTTGCGCTGGTTTTCCGTGAATAAAGATTTTATAGGCGGAGAGAGTTTGCAGATGCCTCTGCGTGACCGCCTGCTGCGCTTTGCTGCACAAAGTGCACCGGAATTACTCAGCCATTTCACCCATGACCGCTGGCTAGTGCCAATGCATCCCTGGCAGGCAGAATATCTGCGTACACAACACTGGTGCCAGCAGCTCCTAGAAAACGGTGTGCTGGATGACTTGGGAGAAGCGGGCGTACGATGGCTGCCAACCAGTTCCTCGCGTTCGCTCTACAGCGAAAGCAACAGCGACATGATCAAATTCTCGCTCAGCGTGCGCCTAACCAATTCAATCCGTACATTATCAGTGAAGGAAGTGAAGCGCGGTATGCGCCTGGCACGCTTGGCGTACACACCGCGCTGGCAGGAGCTACAAGCTCGCTTTCCAACCATGCGCATCATGCAGGAAGATGGCTGGGTAGGCCTACGCGATCTGAAAGGCCAGCTTCAGGAAGAAAGCTTGATGGCGCTGCGCGTCAATCTGCTATTCGCCACACCTGAAACACAAACCAATGTGCTAGTCAGCCTAACCCAGGCCGCCCCTGATGGGGGCGACAGTCTGTTGGTCGCCGCCGTTCGCCGTCTCAGCAAGCGTCTAAATCTGCCACTTGCTCAGGCTGCCCGTTGCTGGCTGGAAGCTTACTGCCAGCGCGTTTTGCTGCCGCTATTCATTACCGAGGCGGATTACGGACTGGTATTACTAGCCCATCAACAAAATATTCTCGTGGAAATGCATGAGGATTTGCCCGTCGGCCTAATCTATCGCGACTGTCAAGGCAGTGCCTTTACTGAGGGTGCCAATGAATGGCTTGCCGAAAACGGCGAAAGCGAAGCCGAAAATCGCTTTAGCGAAAGCCAACTGCTGCGCTACTTCCCCTATTACCTACTGGTGAACTCAACCCTCGCCGTCACTGCAGCACTCGGCGCCGCCGGATTTGAAAGCGAAGAAAACATGATGGCGCAGGTTCGTCAGGCACTCCTCGAACTACGTGGCAAAGTGAAGCAGACCCGCTGCCTGGATTACGTACTCGACAGTCAGTACTGGAACTGCAAAGGCAACTTCTTTTGCTATCTACACGACCACAACGAAAACACGATCGTCGACCCATCTGTCATCTATTTCGACTTCAGCAACCCATTTTATAAGGAGGAAGCGTAATGCCGCGCGCAAGCATTGTTCATGGCGGTTATGGTTTCCGCTGCACGCAAATCGATAGCGCGCTGCCACTGACGCTGGGCCTTGATCGCAGCGCAGTATTTCCGCGCATGACACCGCTACCTGAAGGTTGGCTTGTAGAGGCGCTAGATCAGCTCTTTTTAGCCGCCCCCCAGTTGATTGGTATCACCCTTCCCTGGGCTGACTGGCGCGATGAGCCGCAGGCACAGGTGTTGTTTAACTCTGCGCAAAGCGATTATCTGACGCGGGAAAATTTTTGGCAGATGCCGCTCTGGTTGAGGGGCAAACGCAACGTCGCAAGTAACGAGATGCAATACGACGAGACACGCCAGATTTACTTCCCGTTGCGCCCGGCTCGCCCTCAGGGAGAGGTTTATCGTCGCTACGACGCACAGATTAAGCGCACACTAAGTTTCCGTTTGGTAGACATAGAACAAGATGCAGAGCGTTTTACGCGCTGGATGAATTCCCCACGTGTGAATGCTTTTTGGGAAATGGCCGGACCTCAGGAAGAACAAGAAAAATATCTACAGCGGCTACTTGATTCCTCACACGCCTACCCACTTATTGGATGTTTTGACGATGAGCCCTTTGGCTACTTCGAAGTTTATTGGGCACCGGAAGACCGTATTGGCCGCCACTACCGCTGGCAGCCATTTGACCGCGGCGTGCACATGCTGGTGGGTGAAGATAAATGGCGTGGTGCGCCATTCATCCGCAGCTGGCTACGCGGGTTAAACCACTATCTGTGGCTAGACGAACCTCGCACCACACGCATTGTGGCTGAACCTCGTTTTGACAACGAACGCCTATTCCGTCATTTACCAACCGCCGGTTACCAGACATTCAAAGAGTTCGATTTCCCGCACAAACGCTCGCGCTTTGTCATGTGCCAGCGTGAACATTTCTTCAATGAGGTGGGTCTATGATGTTGGGCTCTTGGAATCAAGTAAACCGCGAGATGGTGGCAAAAATCCTCGCGGAGCTGGAATACGAACGCACACTTAGCGCCCGTGAAGAAACTGCTGGTCGCTGGACAGTTCAGTTAGGCAATGACACATGGCAATTTAACGCAAAGCGCGGTATCTGGGGTTGGTTGCATATCGACCCTGAGACACTCACCTGTAATAGCGGGGAGCCTATCGAAGCGGAGAGCGTGTTACGTCAGCTTGCCGTCGTATTAAAAATGACTGACGCCCAGACCGCAGAGAATATGGAAGATCTCTACGCCACGCTGCGCGGAGATTTACAGTTACTCGAAACAAGAAAGGCATTAGATGCAGATGACCTAATTGCTCTTGATCCTGACGAACTTCAATGCCTGCTTTACGGTCATCCGAAATTCATCTTCAACAAAGGCCGCCGCGGATGGGGACTGGATGCGCTAAAGCAGTACGCACCAGAATACCGTGGACGTTTCCGCCTGCACTGGGTTGCCGTCCGCCGCGACCTGCTGGTATGGAGTGCTACTGATGATTGCCAGCTCAACACCCTGCTGGCCAGTACGATGGACAGTACAGAATTCGAGCGCTTTAACCAACGCTGTCAGCAGCTAAAACTTGACGATAATTGGCTGCCAGTGCCGCTCCATCCATGGCAGTGGCAACAAAAAATTGCGATTCACTTCTTGCCTCAACTAGCACGTGGCGAGATCGTAGAACTTGGCGAATTCGGCGATGAATATCTGGCCCAGCAATCACTGCGCACGTTGACTAACATCAGTCGCAGCGCGCCTTTTGATATCAAACTGACACTCACTATCTACAACACGTCTTGCTATCGCGGTATTCCAGGCAAATATATTGAAGCCGGTCCGCTAGCGTCACGCTGGCTACAGCAACGGTTTGCAGAAGATGCCACGCTGAGAAAAACGGGGGCGCAAATTCTTGGCGAACCTGCAGCGGGCTATCTGGCACATACCGGTTACGCAGCATTACCCAAGGCCCCTTATCGTTACCAGGAAATGTTCGGTGTCATCTGGCGCGAGAATCCTTCGTGCTACCTGCTAGAAGGTGAGCAAGGGGTGATGATGGCGGCACTCATGGAGACAGACAGTTCAGGTCGCCCATTAATAGACGCGTGGATAAAGCGATCAGGCCTAAGTGCTGAAGCGTGGCTGACGAAAATGTTCGAGGCAGTCGTCATTCCGTTTTACCACCTGATGTGTTGCTACGGAGTGGCGTTGATTGCCCACGGGCAAAACGTCACGCTAGTCATGAAAGACCATATTCCGCAGCGCATTCTGCTGAAAGATTTTCAAGGGGACATGCGTTTAGTGGATAAAGACTTCCCAGAAGCAGACTCTCTGCCTCAGCAGGTGAAAGATGTGACAGTACGCCTAAGTGCTGATTACCTGATCCACGATCTGCAAACCGGCCACTTCGTTACCGTATTGCGCTTTATTTCGCGTCTAACGGAGCAGTGTGGCGTCAGTGAAATCCGTTTTTATCAACTTCTGGCTGATGTTTTACAGCGTTACATGGCTGAGCACCCACAAATAGCTGAGCGCTTTGCGCTGTTCGATTTGTTTAAACCGCAAATCATCCGCGTGGTACTCAACCCCGTAAAACTCACCTTTTCCGAAAACGATGGTGGTAGCCGCTTGCTACCGAACTATTTAACCGATTTAGATAACCCTCTTTATCTTGTTACTACGGAATCTGCATCATGAAAACAGAGACATATGATTTTATCGGCATTGGTATTGGCCCATTTAACCTCAGTGTAGCGGCGCTCGCCGAAGAGCTTGAAGGCTTTAATTCACTGTTCCTTGAGCGTAACCCGTACTTTGCCTGGCACCCAGGCATGATGGTGCCAGACTGCTATATGCAAACCAGCTTCTTGAAGGACCTGGTAAGCGCGGTGGCCCCAACCAATCGCCACAGCTTTATCAACTATCTGGTACAGCGTAAAAAATTCTACCGTTTCCTGACCACCGAACAACGCACTGTTTCGCGCGAAGAATTTTCAGATTATCTAAGCTGGGCCGCGGGAGATTTGAAAAATTTGTCATTCAACCAGCAAGTACAGCTAGTCAATTTTGACGACGAAGCAGGATTGTTTAACGTTCAAACCCAGAGCGGCCATTATCGTGCACGCCATGTGTGTCTCGGCATTGGAAAGCAAATCAATCTGCCGGCCTGTGTGACGGAAGAGAGTGATCGCTGCTTCCACGCTAGTGAGATGATGCTGCGTACGCCTTCGCTTACCGATAAACGAGTAACCGTAGTGGGTGGAGGTCAGAGCGGCGCGGATCTGTTTTTAAATATTATCCGTGGCGAATGGGGGCGGCCTGCTGAACTAAACTGGGTGTCGCGCCGCAACAACTATAACGCGCTGGATGAGGCTGCTTTTGCCAACGAGTACTTCACCCCGGAATATATGAAGAGCTTCTCAACGCTTAGCGACAGCGCTCGCCGTCGGATGCTAGCCGAACAAAAAATGACCTCTGATGGGATCACCACCGAATCTCTGCTCGCCATTTATCGCGCTCTCTATCATCGTTTTGAAGTGCTGCGCGAAAAACCATGGGTACGGCTCATGCCATCACGCTCAGTGACCCAATTGCAAGCGAATCGCGAAAACCAACGCTTGATGCTGCGCCATCACGTCGACAATGGCAAAGAGCAGTTGGACACCGATGTGGTAATTTTCGCCACCGGCTATCACACTGCACGCCCTGCGTTCCTTGAGCCACTGGCACACCGCCTACACCTGGACCGCGACAACGAGTACCAAGTCAACACCGACTTTACCCTCGAATGGGACGGCCCAAAAGAAAATTGCCTATTCGCCGTAAATGCTGGAATGCAGAGCTTAGGTATTGCAGAACCCCAACTCAGTCTAATGGCCTGGCGCTCTGCGCAAATTCTTAACCGCGCCCATCCAGACAAACCGTTTGATCTAAAAACTACACCTAGTGTTATCCACTGGCGCAGTGCATCAAGCGAGGTGGCCGAGCAAGCCCTTCAGCCTCTGGCTGAAAGCTGCTGAGTGCTGGCCAAAAAAATGAGGACAACATAACAATGAAACGTTCTCATATAGGGGCAAACGCATAACTTGGGAAAAAGCAGTAGCACGCTAAATTTTTTCCGTAGTTTGTGCATGCCGGTCTGCTACGACCGGCGCCCTAAAATAATCCACCTCTTGCGTGATACGGTATCGCTACCGCTCACCAGAGGTGGGAAATCTTTCCTCCAAGAATCTAAGCGCCTATATCAGGTCTCTCAAAAGGCCCAATTAGAGGATAGGGCTCATACTGATCTAGGAAGGCACTGGCTGATGGTTTGTGCTTCTCTATTCTATTCCACTGCGCAGTTAGTCTCGATTAACCTTGCTTTCAACGCTCCGTGCACAGCATTACAAACGATAATTTCTTCTGCATCACGCAAATCTGCAAGCGTTAAGCTTCGCTCAGCCACATTCCAATTTTTGTCATTCAGCAAGACTGAGCGCATTACGCCAGGCAAAATGCCGCTTGTGAGTGGTGGTGTGCACCATTGTCCAGCGAGTTTGATGAATAGATTACTGCGGGCTCCCTCGGTTAGTTCGCCGCGTGTGTTGGTAAATAAGATATCGAACGCGCCTCGTTCTTTGGCAATACGCAAAGCATCTGTATAACGAGCGCGCTCGGTCGTTTTATAACGCAGCCAGAAATTATCGGCTTGCATCGGTGCTAAGCCTTCGTTGGAGGCTAATAGTAGATTGACTGGCTCAAGCGAGCGCTGTGTTAGTTCAGTCACGGTTATTTGCAGCGCACCCGTTTTATTCATTTGTAAGCGCAGTCGATAACGCACACCAGGTAACAACGCCGCCAACCGCGCTTGCATCTGTGCGTATAGCGTATGTATTTGCCATGCAAAACCAAAGCGGCGGGCAGTCTGGCGTAAACGCCTCCAGTGCCTACGAAGATAACGAATCCCCTCTTCACGTGTCACATACATGGTCTCGATCAACTCAAGGCCCGCGTCCATATCTGTTAAAAATTGCGCCTTTAACACGCATTCAGCCGCTTCACTCGCCGCTGTGCTATCGGCGACAATTCCGGCACCGACACCAAGCTGCCCTTTACGCAAACCGTCTGCATTGGGTTTGTCTAGTGTCAACGTGCGAATGGCGACCGATAAACAAAAATCGCCGCAGCGCCGCTCATTCGTCACAGCAGGTTCAAGCCAACCAATAGAGCCTGTATAGATGCCACGTGGGGTATTTTCTAATACGTCGATATACTGCATCGCCCGATGCTTCGGCGCACCGGTAATTGAACCGCAAGGAAAGAGCGCGAGCATAGTCTGCGCAAACGAAGCAGTATCAACAAGCTGTGCTTCGATAGTTGAAGTCATCTGCCATACAGTCGGATAAGGTATCACCTCGAATAGCGCTGGCACACGCACTGAGCCGAGTTGGGCGACACGGCTCAGATCATTGCGCAACAAATCCACAATCATTAAATTTTCTGCACGATTCTTAACGCTTTCGCTCAACTCGACAGCAGCCTGCGCATCCGCTGCTGGGTCAGGCACGCGCGCGGCTGTGCCTTTCATCGGACGAGCAGTCACTAAGCCTGCTTGATGACGCAGAAAAAGTTCAGGGGAACATGAGATGACCGAGCGCCCATCAGGCAGCTTTATCAACGCACCATAAGGCACCGGCTGGCGCGCGCGTAAACGCCGATATAACGCAAGCGGTGAGCCAAACGCGGCTAATTGCAGGCGATAGGTGTAATTGATTTGATATACCTCACCAGCATTTAGTGCAGCCTGCAGCGCGCTAAATACTTGCTCAAAATGCTCAGGCAAGACAGTTGCACGAACATCTACGACACCCGCTGCAGAAGGTACGTTGGCCTGCTCGGGAAAAGCATCTTTATCTTGCTGCGCCAACCAAGCATTCACTTCTAACTGAGAGAGTCGCGCACAGTGACGAAACATCAAAAAACGAAAAGCCGACGCCTGTTGAGCATCGGCTTTATTTAGTCCTAATTGAGCGCGAACTCCCCACTCATAGTCAGCCAAAATGACAGCATGCAAACCCGTTTGCAGATCAGCTTCTGCGTCGGCACAAACGCGCTCCCATTCATTAACTGAATAACAAACTCGCTCGTGCGACCAATCGGTATAAAGGCGACTTAATGGGCTTTCTTCAGTTGCATTGCAATCATCAAGCAAAACAAAGCTGTTGCTCAAGTGTTTACCCCAATCTACTGCGTGCTCATCAGATAAAATTTGCTTTACTCAAAGAAATTTTTTACCCGCTCAAACCAACTTTTACTTTCCGGGCTATGTCGTGCGCCGCCATCGCTGAGCGAGCGTTCAAATTGCTTAAGTAAATCACGTTGATGTTCAGTCAACTTAACTGGTGTTTCAACTTGGACATGCACATATAGATCACCAGGCACACTAGCGTGCACACCTTTAATCCCTTTGCCACGTAGCCGGAAGGTTTTTCCTGATTGGGTCCCTTCAGGCACACTAAAGGTGGCGCGGCCATGCAACGTTGGCACCTCAATTTCCCCCCCTAGTGCAGCCGTGGTGAAGGCGACAGGCATGCGGCAATGTAAAGTATCGCCATCACGCTCAAAAACAGCATGCGGCTTAATATGGATTTCAATATATAAATCCCCTGGCGGGCCGCCATTACTGCCTGGCTCTCCATTGCCTGCCGAGCGAATACGCATACCATCATCAATGCCAGCTGGAATCGTCACTGCCATTGTTTTGGTACGTTTGACTTTACCCGCGCCATGACAGTTGGTGCATGGGTCGGCAATATAACTGCCGCTACCATGACATTTAGGGCAAGTTTGTTGAATGCTGAAAAAACCCTGCGACATGCGCACTGCACCACTGCCCTTACAAGTTGGGCAGGTCTTCGGCTGCGTCCCTGCTTTCGCTCCCGAACCGCGGCACACATCGCAATTGTCCCAACTCGGGACACGAATTTGCGTTTCATAGCCACGCGCTGCTTGCTCCAGCGTAATTTCCATGCTGTAGCGCAAATCGGCACCGCGATAAACTCGTGAGCCACCATGCTCTCGGCCACCTCCAGCAGCACCAAAGATATCGCCAAAGATATCGCCAAAGGCGTCAGCAAATCCGCCAAATCCATGTGCGCCGCCCGCGCCCATATTAGGATCGACGCCGCTATGCCCATATTGATCATAAGCTGCACGCTTTTGCGCATCGCTTAACATTTCATAGGCTTCTTTGACTTCTTTAAACTGCTCTTCAGCGTCTTTTTTACCTGGATTGCGGTCTGGATGGTATTTCATCGCCAGCTTGCGATACGCCTTTTTAATCTCGTCATCGCTTGCATTTCTGGCAACGCCTAATACCTCGTAATAATCTCGTTTTGCCATATCAGTTCAGCACTTTCTCGGCGTGTTACACGCGCAAAAGGCTTGCTTAAATTGCTTAAGGCAAGCCATTGAATCTGGTCATTAGTCAATTACTGCACTAATGCTTTAAATTTCTTTATTAAAGATTACTCGCTAGCTCAAAATTAGGAAGAACCTGAACAAACTTTTTGAATCTGTTCAGATTCTCTAAACCCATAGCTATTAGAGATGATTGATAGGCTTGTTGGGGTTCGTCCCCCACTCAACCTACGAACACATTGCAAAAAATCGTAGGTTGAGGCGATGAAATAACCCCAACATGCGTCCCAACAGCCTTTATTTGGCTCCTCCGAAAAATACGGAGGCTCTTCGAAAGACCCTAAACAGGTCTTTACTGCTTTTATAGCGACTAGCTGATTACTTCTTAGTCTTTTTTCACTTCTTTAAACTCGGCATCAACTACATCATCTTGTGGCTTACCAGTCGCCGCATCACCGGTAGCAGCTTCAGGATGAGCCTGCGTCCCCGCTGCGGCTTGGTTAGCTTGCATCTGCTCATACATCTTCTCGCCGAGTTTTTGCGAAGCTTGTGACAACGCTTCAATCTTCTGATCGATTTCAGCTTTGTCTGAGCCTTTGAGCGCTTCTTCAAGTTCTTTCAACGCATCTTCAATTTTTGATTTTTCGCTCGCATCAAGCTTATCGCCATATTCGGTGAGCGATTTTTTGGTGCTATGCAAAAGTGCATCGCCTTGATTACGCGTTTCGGTCAATTCACGCAGTTTACGGTCTTCTTCAGCATTGGCTTCCGCATCTTTAAGCATTTGCTCGACTTCGGCTTCAGAAAGCCCAGAGCTGGCTTTAATCGTGATTCTGTTTTCTTTACCGGTCGCTTTGTCTTTGGCTGACACATGCAAAATACCATCTGCATCAATATCGAAAGTCACTTCGATCTGTGGCATACCACGTTGCGCTGGTGGAATCCCTTCTAGATTAAAGTCACCTAGCAACTTATTGTGCACTGCCATTTCGCGTTCACCCTGGAACACTTTAATGGTTACCGCTGATTGGTTGTCATCTGCTGTTGAAAACACTTGCGAATGCTTAGTTGGGATCGTCGTGTTTTTGGCAATCATCTTGGTCATCACACCGCCTAAAGTCTCGATACCAAGCGAGAGCGGAGTCACATCAAGCAACAGCACATCTTTACGATCACCCGACAACACTTGCCCCTGAATCGCAGCACCAACAGCTACAGCTTCATCAGGATTCACATCGCGGCGCGGTTCACGGCCAAAGTACTCTTTCACTTTCTCTTGTACTTTAGGCATACGGCTCATACCGCCAACCAAAATGACATCATCGATTTCGCCAACTTTAATATTCGCGTCTTTAATCGCGACACGGCATGGCTCGATGGTGCGTTCGATTAAATCTTCCACCAGCGCTTCTAATTTGGCGCGCGTGATCTTCAGATTTAAATGCTTAGGTCCACTCGCATCAGCGGTAATGTAAGGCAGATTAATTTCGGTTTGTTGCGAGCTAGAAAGTTCAATCTTAGCTTTTTCAGCCGCTTCTTTAAGCCTTTGCAAAGCGAGCACATCTTTCGATAGATCAACACCTTGTTCTTTCTTAAACTCACCAATCACGTAATCGATGATGCGTTGATCGAAGTCTTCCCCACCGAGGAAAGTATCACCATTGGTCGACAGCACTTCAAATTGCTTTTCACCGTCGACGTCAGCAATTTCAATAATCGATACGTCAAAAGTACCGCCGCCCAAATCGTAAACAGCAATCTTACGATCGCCCTTCTCCATCTTATCTAAACCAAACGCTAATGCCGCTGCGGTAGGTTCGTTGATGATACGTTTCACCTCAAGTCCAGCAATGCGGCCTGCATCTTTGGTCGCTTGACGTTGGCTGTCGTTAAAATACGCTGGCACCGTGATAACGGCTTCGGTAACCGGCTCGCCGAGATAGTTTTCGGCGGTCTTCTTCATCTTCATCAAAATTTCAGCCGAAATTTGCTGAGCCGCCAGTTTCTGGCCACGTGCTTCTACCCAAGCGTCGCCGTTTTCTGCTTTGACGATCTTATAAGGCATCAGGCCAATATCTTTTTTTACTGCATCTTCATCAAAACGACGCCCAATCAGCCTTTTAACCGCAAATATCGTATTTTGTGGGTTAGTAACAGCTTGCCGTTTTGCTGCTACCCCAACCAATGTTTGGTTATCTTCGGTGTAAGCAACGATAGAAGGCGTGGTACGCCCACCTTCTTCGTTTTCTATCACACGTATTTGATTTCCTTCCAATACCACTGCTACACAGGAATTGGTGGTACCCAAATCAATCCCAATAATTTTTTTGCCCATTTCAAAATCTCCTAGCTTAATCTCAGTGGGACTTCGGCTTGTCCCAAAATTCACTGCGCATCTTTGTCAGAACTGTTTAAGGTTTTCCTATTGGCCTCGTGCCGCCGGCTGGCATACTGTTACCAAAGCCGGGCGTAAGACACGATCAGCGATTAAATAACCCTTTTGCAATACTGTAACCACGGTGTTTGGCTCTTGTTCGGCAGGTACCGTTGCAATCGCCTGATGACGATGCGGATCAAATTTCGCACCCACTTCAGGATTGAGCACAACTACTCGCCCTTTCTCCAACGCGCTATTCAATTGGCGCAGCGTCAACTCAACCCCGTCGCGCATTTTGGCCACATCATTTGATTCACAGTTAATTGCTGCTTCAAGGCTATCGATAACTGGCAATAAATACTCAGCAAAACGCTCAATCGCAAATTTATGCGCCTTCGCCAAATCTTCTTGCGTACGACGACGTAAATTTTCGGTTTCCGCTTTCGCGCGTAAAAAATCTTCTTTCAATTCAGCAATATGCGCTTGAGCTTGCGCCAACGCATCCTCAATACTAGGTTGTGCTTCTTGCTCAGTTTGATCGATGGGCTCGCGTGGCAACTCGTCTGTTTCTGTCTGAGCTTGATCTGTTTGATTTGAGCTAGCGTGCTGCTCTTGATCTTCTGAAGCAGCTTGATGCACTCGCTTTTTTTCCATAATTAGTAACTCGTTATTCCAAAAAACAAAAAGAAAATCTTCAGAGGGACACTGAATAAACAAAAGCGGCAAGATTTTACATGGTTGTCTGCCTAGCGTTTTTGAATATTAAGAAGTCGATCTGCCACTTCGCACACCCCTCTAAACCTTCATTGGGTAGCAGATTGGGATGACTCTGCAAATTTCAAGTTATTTATCAAAAATTTATACTTCGCTATGAAATTAGAGAGTTTTATTAGGCTTAGCAGAACTTGCGTTCCATCCTCCCAGATTCAGCATAATTAATTCCACTAAACAGTCGATGAAAGGTTGAGTTGCATTAACGCAGGGAATCAAATGATATTCGCTACCCCCGGCTTGCAAAAAAGCGTCTCGTCCCTGTATTCCTATTTCTTCTAACGTCTCTAAGCAATCAGCCGTAAACCCAGGGCAGAATATGTCAACGCGCGAGCAGCCAGCTGCGCCGAGTTTTTGCAAAGTAGGTAATGTGTAAGGGGTGAGCCAGGCTGCTGGCCCAAAACGCGATTGAAAGGTAAGTTGAAATTCATTTTCAGTTAGCCCGAGTGCTTGTGCCAATAAACAGGCAGTGAGCTGGCACTGTGCATAGTAAGGATCGCCAAGTTCCACAAAACGCTTAGGTAGCCCATGAAAGCTTAGTAACAAACGCTCACCGCGAACAAAATCAGGCCGCCCATGCGTTGCCCAATAATGCTGAATTTGCGCGCTCAGCGCTGCGATATAAGGGGGGAAATCTGCGTAATCTTTAATTGTGCGAATGGCTGGTTGATTACGCATTTTTTGCAATTGCGCAAGTACTGCATCAAAAGCACTCGCCGTGGTCGTTGCCGAATATTGTGGATATAGCGGCACAAGCAGAAGACGGTCCACGCCATCTGCTTTTAATTTAGCCAATACCTGAGGAATCGAAGGCTCCCCATAACGCATCGCAAATTCAACGAGTAACTGAGGTTCAGTGGCTGCGAGCTGTTTTTTCAATGCTTTGGTTTGCGCTTCGGTATATACCAACAGCGGCGCTCCCTCGGTTAGCCACACTGACGCATATTTAGACGCTGAGGCACGCGAGCGAAATGGCAGGATCAGCAAACGTAAAATGACTTGCCAAATCAACTTAGGAAGTTCAACCACCCGAGGATCAGACAAAAATTGCGCCAAATAGCGACGCACTGCGCGCGGCGTAGGCGCAGACGGAGTACCAAGATTAATCAGCAGCACAGCCGTGCGTGCAGACTTTGATGATGGAAGTGAAGTCAAGGCTGTAAGGTTTGTTAGGATGCTTTCTGGATGTTTGACAAAACGCAAAGGCAAGTGAGATTGCAGGGCTACAAAACATGCGAGAAATGTGCTTCTTTAATAAACAACCTCTTTCGAATCCCATAGCAGAAAAGCAAGCTGTCACCACAGGGTTTCTATAAAGACCTAATGTTGATTAAGCGCGTTCGATAGCATTTTGGCCGTGATATCCACAATCGAAATCATCCGTTGATAGGCCATTCGGGTTGGACCAATCACGCCAAGCGTGCCCACTACTTTGCTATTTACCTGGTAAGGAGCCGTGATAATACTCATTTCTTCGATCGGTACCAAGTCTGACTCGCCACCGATAAAAATTTTCACGCCTGGCGCATGGCTTGATACATCTAACAGCTGCAATAAACCCGTTCTTTGTTCAAACACATCAAAAAGTTTACGCAAACGATCCATATCGGACGAAAGATCAGTCACCTCCAACAGATTGCGCTCCCCAGCAATCAATACTTTTTCACTTGGATCGACTTCTGTTGTGCCAGCGGTAACCGCTGCCTGCATCAATTGCGTCATGTCATCGCGTAACGCATCAATTTCTTTACGCAACCGCTCGCGCACCTCATTAAAACTTAAGCCTGCATAATTTGCATTAATATAATTAGCCGCCTCGGTGAGTTGAGCCGTTGAATATGCCTTTTGGGTAGCGATGATCCGATTTTGCACATCCCCCTCAGGGGTCACCATAATCAACAAGATCCTTTTTTCAGAGAGTCGTAAAAACTCAATCTGCCTAAACACGTGACTATGGCGCGGCGTCAAAACAACGCCGGCAAACTGCGATAGATTAGACAACACACTCGCCGCGGCAGCCGCAAGTTTAGTCGGTGCATCTGGGCGCAATTTGCTTTGTACTTTAAGTTTGACTTGCTCATCATCGGTCAGTGGCTGCGTGGTAAGCATCGTATCGACGAATAAGCGATAGGCGCGTGGCGTCGGTATACGACCCGCTGACGTATGCGGACTAGCTATGAGGCCCAATTCTTCAAGATCGGACATCACATTGCGGATGGTTGCAGGGCTTAATTCCAACCCTGAATACTTTGACAGTGCACGCGAACTCACGGGTTGCCCATCGGAGATATATCTCTCGATCAGCAATTTAAGTAGCGTTCGGGCACGAGGATCTAACATAGCAAATGAGATAAGTGCAAAAAATGGGCGCAAAAAATGAGTTAACCTAGATTGCAGTAAGTTTACCGTCTTGTTAGCCAGCTGTCTTATGCCAAAACTTCCGCATTTAGAATCTGCTTAGACTTTCCCCGCTGTCCTCGCGCCGACGCAGACAGTACAAAACATACGGCAAGGCGACGCGAGGGCGCCCCAAAAAGCCTAAAACAACACTTACTTAGAACTTGTTTAGGGCCTGTCTGGTAGCCTCGCGGCGCCGTAGACAGTACAAAAACGTACGGCAAGGCGGCGCCAGGGCGCCCCAAAAAGCCTAAAACAACATTTACTTAGAACTTGTTTAGGGCCTGTCTGGTGGCCTCGCGTCGCCGCAGACAGTACAAAAACGTACGGCAAGGCGGCGCGAGGACGCCCCAAAAAGCCTAAAACAACACTTTACTTAGAACTTGTTTAGGGCCTGTCTGGTGGGTGGCTCGCGTCGCCGCAGACAGTACAAAACGTACGGCAAGGCGGCGCGAGGGCGCCCCAAAAAACCTAAAACAACACTTACTTAGAACTTGTTTAGGGCCTGTCTGGTGGCCTCGCGTCGTCGCAGACAGTACAAAACGTACGGCAAGGCGGCGCGAGGGCGCCCCCAAAAGCCTAAAACAACACTTACTTAGAACTTGTTTAGGGCCTGTCTGGTGGCCTCGCGTCGCCGCAGACAGTACAAAACGTACGGCAAGGCGGCGCGAGGGCGCCCCCAAAAGCCTAAAACAACACTTACTTAGAACTTGTTTAGGGCCTGTCTGGTGGCCTCGCGTCGCCGCAGACAGTACAAAACGTACGGCAAGGCGGCGCGAGGGCGCCAGGCAGGCCCTAAACAAGTTCTATTTTTTTCTCAGCACAGCTATGGTGTAATGCGCGCATGGAAAAACAAAGCTCATTTCAAACCGTTGCCCTCGTTGCTCGGCCAGACGCAGCCGATATTGGCACCCCTTTACTCGTACTGGCTGAGTGCCTGACCAAACGCGGCTTTAAAGTGGTTTTTGAAGCCCATACGGCACAAACAATAAAGGCAGACGCACAATACGCACGGCTAAATCCCGATGAAATCGGCCAATACACTGATGTGGCAATTGTGCTTGGCGGCGATGGCACGCTTCTTAGCCTGGGGCGGCAGCTCGCGCGCTACGGCACACCGCTGATTGGCATTAACGGCGGGCGCCTTGGCTTTATTACAGACATTCCTATCAGCGAAATGCAGCAAGTTGTACCGCAAATGCTCGCGGGACACTACGAGCGCGATTTACGCACGCTGTTAGAAGCGCGCATCGTGCGTGCTAATCAAGTGATTTATCAAGCATTAGCTTTTAATGATGTAGTCGTGAACCGTAGCGGTTTTTCGGGCATGGTTGAATTGCGTGTATCGGTTAACAGCGTGTTTATGTACGACCAACGCTCTGACGGGTTAATTGTCGCGACCCCTACCGGCTCTACCGCCTATGCACTAGCCGCACAAGGCCCCATCTTGCACCCACAAGTTGCAGGTATTGTGCTTGCCCCAATCGCACCGCACTCGCTGTCAAATCGACCTATCGTGCTGCCTGCCGACGCGGATATTGCCATCCAAATCATTAACGGACGCGATGTGAATGTGAATTTCGATATGCAATCTTTTACTGCATTGCAGCTTGAAGATACGATTGAAGTGCGCCGTTCAAACTACACCGTACCTTTATTACATCCAGTCGGTCACAGCTATTACGCGACTTTACGTAAAAAGTTGCGTTGGAATGATAACTATCCTGCGTGAGGAAACGATTCCTAGTCACACACCCTCTTCAATCTGATAGCCTTTCGGGAATTTGTAAACTGACCGCCTCTAAACGCTACACTTAGCATGCTCAATCACTTATCAATCCGTGACTTCGTGATCGTTGCCGAACTCGACCTTGAATTCGAATCCGGCTTTACCGTGTTTTCTGGCGAAACGGGTGCGGGTAAATCTATTTTGCTCGATGCACTCGCACTCGTACTTGGCGCTCGTGCTGACGCTAGTATGGTGCGGCATGGACAAACTCGCGCTGAAATTAGCGCCTCTTTTACCGTGCCTAAAGCAATGCGCGCTTGGCTCTCCGAACAAGCGCTGCTCGCAACAGACGACGCGGGCGAGAGTCAAACCTTGATTCTGCGCCGCACGATAGATGGTCAGGGTCGCTCCCGTGCTTTCATTAATGGCTCATTGAGCACACTAGGTCAGTTGCGCGAGATAGGTGAGCAATTGGTTGATATCCACGGTCAACATGCCCATCAACAGCTGATGCGCGCTGATGCCCAACGTACTTTATTTGATCTTTATGCAGGCGCAGCGCCACTTGCGGAGGAGGTCAAACAGGCCTGGAATAGCTGGCGTGCAGCAAGCACAGCGCTGCGCACGGCCCAAGATCAAGAACACAACCTTCAATTAGAACGAGAACAACTCGCCTGGAAACTCAATGAGCTTGAAACACTCGCCGCTCAACCCGGAGAATGGGAAGAGCTCGGCGCTGAACACCAACGCGCGGCACACGCAGCCGATCTGATTGACAGCACGCAACAAGCGCTACGCGCTCTGTCAGAAGAGGATGATGCACTGTTGACGAAACTGAATGCGGTGCTGTCATCAGTACGAAAATCCGCCGCTATCGATAGCGGCTTAACTGACACATTAAGCGAGTTAGAAGCTGCGCAAATCCAGCTACAAGAAGCAACCCATTCGCTAAATCATTACGTGCAAAAGCTCGAACTTGACCCCACTCGACTGACGCAAATTGAAGCACGACTGGCCGACTTTCATGCGATTGCGCGCAAATTCCGCTTAGCGCCTGAAACACTATATGCCGAAGCTAACAACTGCCAAGCGCAGTTGGACAAATTGGATGCCACGCTTGACGTGCCAACACTACAAAAAGCCGCAGCTGAGGCTCAGCAGAATTATCAGACCCTCGCCCAGCGTTTATCGCAACAGCGCAAAAAAGCCACGCAGGAACTAAGCAAGGCCGTTACTAAGCAGATGCAAAGCTTAGCGATGGCGGGCGGTTCTTTTGAAGTTACGCTGATTGCGCTCCCTGAAGGCGGGGCACATGGGCTTGAACAAATCGAATTTCAGGTTGCCGGCCACCCCGGCGTGCCAGTAAGGCCTTTGACAAAAATTGCGTCAGGCGGTGAACTTGCACGCATCGGCTTAGCGTTGGCAGTAGTGGCAAGCGCTGCCAGTCTCACGCCAACTCTGATCTTTGATGAAGTCGATAGCGGCATCGGTGGCGCTGCAGCCGAAGCTGTTGGCCGCTTACTTCGCCAATTAGGTGAGCATCGACAAGTTTTATGCGTTACTCACTTGCCTCAAGTTGCCGCACGCGGCATGCAGCATTTAGGTATCACCAAACAAACCAGCTCCACTGGTCAGCCAATCAGCGTTGTCACCCCGCTCAATTCTGAACAACGCATCGAAGAAATCGCCAGGATGCTAGGAGGCGCACAGATTACGGCTACTACTCGGCAACATGCGAAAGAATTACTTACAAGCTAATTGCGGATAAAGAGAATATGGAAGCAGAAGCTCGGAATATTCTACGTGAAGCTCTTATGCGCGAGGAGGAGGCAAATAGGCTCAGCCGGCAAATTACACGCCTCTTTGCAGATACCGGCTTTGTGAATGATGAAGGTATTCCTGAGTTCAAAGGCAGCATGGTAAAAACGGTGAAATTTGAATGATTATTTTAGGTACCAATGTATTGTCTAATCAGCGGAAAAATACACGCTGTGTTACATTCACAACCTGTTTTCCACGCTCATCAACCTAAATCCGGCCTGCATGCGTAACCGCAAGCCTTTCTCCAAGCTACTCGCTGCCGCTAATGGGCGTAACCCAGAAAAGCTCAGTGAGGCATCTCATTTCAACCCGCATAAGCTTAAGCGAGTGCTGGGCTTTACTCTCACGCTTATATTAGTACTGTATTTTTGCGTAGCAGCGAGTGTACTTGCGCTACGTTATGCCGTTCTACCTCATCTTGATACGTGGCGAGCACGCATAGAAAAAATCGCCAGCAGCACTCTTAGCACCCCTGTCACGATTGGTAACCTGCAAGGTAGTTGGCACGGGTTAGAAACAAGCCTGACCGTCACGCAGCTCAGTATTTTGGATAAACAGGGCCAACCTGCGCTGGTTGTGCCACGAGCCGTCGTCACACTGTCTTGGCGATCGCTGCTGCTATTGCGTCCGATCTTGTCGAATTTAACGATCGAATCGCCGCTGCTTCAAGTACACCGTGCTCCTGATGGCACGCTTGCAGTGGCCGGCATCACTTCTCATTCAGACAATCAGAAGCAGAATCCCTTCGTAAATTGGCTGTTAGAGCAAGAGGCTATCGTGTTACGTAACGGTACCGTGTATTGGCACGATGCTATGCAGAAGACTCCACCTGTTACGGTGAGGCAGCTACGCTTTATCTTGTTGAATTATCGCCAACAGCATCGTTTCGGCTTGCAAGCAGAGATTGAAGGCGGCCCGTTGGCTGGTCCATTAGATGTGCGAGGACGTTTTCGACATGGACGACTCAGTCGAATCGACAATATAGGCGATTGGAAAGGTACCGTTTATCTGAGCACTGGCCCAATTGATCTGCCCACCTTCAATCGCTTTTTAAAGCTACCCTTTGCGGCTGACAACGGTCAAATCGAAGCGCGCACATGGCTTAAGTTTAGCCACGGCAAAATTCAAGGATTAAATGGCGGTTTGACAGCACGCGAGCTCAAATTGCGTGCCGCGCCGCAGCTACCACTATTGAATCTGCCTAAACTCTCGCTTATCTATCATGCTCAGCTTATTGAGAACGAGCTTTCGCTGCATATACGTAATTTGTCGATGCAGGTGGGTAACTCGCTTAATACGAATACACCCAGCCTAGATCCACAAGTTTTTACAGCGCAGCGCTTCCACGTCCGTCATCGGGCAGCAACCGTTAAACATGGTCGTCCCATCAAAGAGCACTTTAGCATCGATGGCGATTTTCTTGATATCGGGCTTTTTGCCAAACTGGCCCATACTTTGCCGCTCCCCTCTTCAATTGTCTCCAGCTTAGATCAATTTAAACCTCAGGGATTACTCCGTAACTATGCGCTTGAAGGGGAGCTCACCCCTCCCGCCCCTACCCCTGCTGAACACGCTACTCAACCTGTTTCTCAACCGCCTCTGTCATTCGCTCACTATCGGTTAAAAGCAGATTTTGAAAATGCTTCTCTAGCAGCGCTGGCTGTTACCCCTCAACGCAGCATTAGATTGCCCGGTTTCACCCATCTCTCTGGCTCAATTAGTGCGAGTGAGCGGCATGGGTTACTGAAACTCAACACACAAAAAGCGTCGATCACGCTTCCCGCTTGGCTTGACGAACCTAAAATAACTTTTGATACGCTGCGCGGTGAAGCGAATTGGACAATTAAAAAAAGTAGCTCCCTAAGCACAGTTAACGCTCACGTTAGCTCACTCGAGTTTGCCAACAAAGATGCCGCTGGCACACTGCAAGCCACCTATCGTCAGACTGGCTCACAACTAGGGGAATTGGATCTACAAACCCGATTTAGCCGTGCTGCTATCCAACGTGTACCGCGCTATCTGCCTACTACGCTCTCCAACACCTTACGCACCTATCTCGGCCATTCCCTTCTTAGCGGAACTGCGCATGACGCAACCATTCAAATTAAAGGACCATTGAAAGATTTTCCTTTTTCTCACCCAAAGTCAGCAGGCATCTGGCGCATCTACGCTCCGTTTAGCCATGGCAGTTTCAACCCCTCGCCCGAGCAGCCAGTGCGCACCGCCTCGGGCATACAGACAAAATGGCCGACTTTTGATGGAATTCATGGTGTTTTTGAAATCAATCAAAACAAGTTGAAATTTGACGTCAAGCAGGCGCGCTATCGAGGTGTAACCCTTTCAGGTATTCATGGGCAAATTGATGATTTAGCAAACTCGGAAAATTTGATCCTTGAAGGCCAAGCCAGCGGCCCACTTAATGATCTATTGTCTTATCTACGTCAAACGCCCATACCCCAATGGGTCGAGCTACCCATAGATAAATTGCAAGCGAAAGAAAACGCGAAACTCACTTTGCAGCTGCGAATACCTTGCAAGAGCAGCTCACGCATTGGCGCTACAGGTAACGTAACGTTTTTGAATAACTCACTCTCTTTTGACACGCTACCCCCATTGAATGCACTCAAAGGTCAGCTTAAATTCACTGAGCAAAGCCTCGCGTTGGAGCAAATATCTGCCCAATTGCTCGGGGGAAAAGTAGAGATCGCCGGCGCGATCAAATCGGATGGCGAGGTAACATTAAAGGCAAATGGAAATTTATCGACTCGTGCTTTGCAGGGCCATTTAACACAGCACTATCAGCCAAGCCCATTAACTAAGCTTGCGCAGCGCTTTAACGGCAACCTGCCTTACAAAATTAGCGTGCAAGCGCCTAAAGACAGCCCACCGACAATTAATGCTCAAGCCAATTTACGAACGGTTGCGATTGATCTACCAGCACCACTTGCTAAAACAGCGCAACAACCGATGCCACTTCGTTTTGCGCTACGGCCTTTGAATTCTGCCGATTCTTCTGAGCTTGAATTCCGACTCGGTCCGCTCAGAGCAGTTTATCTGCAACGCGGCTGGCCTCAACCCACTGTCGTAAGTGGTGCAGTAAGCTTTAATCGGTCAGCTGTGTTGCCCGCGCATGGGGTGGTGGCAAGCGCTCATTTCAAACAATTTGATCTCGATGCGTGGCAGGTTTTTGCTAAAGCGTTAATGACGCCTCCAACCGTAGCGCAACCTTCAAAACAGCAAAGCGCTTCGTCTTTCACCTCACTTTCGACCTCACTTTCAACCTCATTTTCAACATTAAGCGCAGCGTATCTACCGACTAGCTTCGCGCTGCACTTTAATTTGCTAACTCTCGCTAACCGCCATTGGCCTAATCTCTACTTGAAGGCGTGGCATCATCGTGCCGGATGGCGCGCCAGGTTCGCCGCCCCCAATATTACGGGTGGCGTTTTTTGGCACGCTGCCGTGGCCCCAAACCATTCAATCAGCGCTAGCACACTCAACGCACATTTGACAAAGCTAACTATCCCAAAGCCGATAAACGCGAGTGTAAAAAGCCAGCAACTTGGAGAAGACACGAATAATATCCCCTCGCTTAATTTGAAAATCGATGATTTATCCATTCATGGACAAAATTTAGGTGCTTTGGAAATGATGCTGCGTAATACAGCGGCAGCGACGCCAAACCTCACTAATTGGCAGCTAGATAAGCTACAGCTTACGCTGCCAACAGCACAGCTAACGGCACAGGGTAGATGGCAGACAGTACAGCACGCTATGCCAACAGGAGCCGCTCCTGCGACGCCGCATGCCTCTTTTGACTTTAAACTTGCTTTACGTAACGCAGGTACATTGCTTAACCATTTCGGTCTGCCGCACGCTTTACGTGACGGCAGCGGTACCCTCGCTGGTAACGTTCATTGGCGGGGTAATCTGACACCCATTGATTACAACACGCTCACCGGTTTCCTCTCCCTCGATTTACAACGCGGGCAGATCGTTCAGGTAGAGCCAGGGTTAGGTAAATTAATTGGCGTCTTTTCATTGCAAAGCTTGGCGCATTTTTTAACGTTAGATTTTCGTGAGCTAACCAACGCCGGCTTAACTTTCGAGCGAATGACTGCGTCGGCCGAGATTGATAAAGGAATCGTACGTACAGAAGACTTCAAGATTGCCTCGTCAATGGCTAAGATCAAGGTAAGAGGCACGGCTGACCTAGCTCAAGAGCAACAAAATTTGCAAGTTGACGTTAAGCCTGCCGTCAGCGCTGGGTCGGCTGTGCTGGCTGCCACTATTGTTAATCCGATGCTAGGCATAGGCAGCTACGTGGCCCAACAAGTCCTGTCGGCATCTGTTTCTCGCACGCTAGCTACGCAATATAGCGTTTCGGGTTCGTGGAATAATCCGCGTATTGAACGCATTAACGGTAGTAAGACCATCGCTAAGCCATGAATGAAAACACTACAAAATTTCGTGTTGCCGCATTACAGATGGTTAGCACTACTGTACTTGAGCAAAACCTTGCGCAGACAAGTCATCTAATTAACGAAGCCGTCGCGCAAGGCGCGCAGCTAGTCGTGCTGCCTGAATATTTCTGTTTAATGGGGCAGCACGAAACCGATAAATTAGCCATTCAAGAAGCCGCAGGCAGTGGCCCCATCCAACATTTTTTAGCAGACCAAGCAAGCCGGCACGGTATCTGGCTAATTGGCGGAACAGTCCCCATCTGCTCGACAGATCCAAAACGAGTGTTGAATACCACTTTTGTTTTCGCACCCAATGGTGAAGCGGTCGCGCGCTACGACAAAATCCATTTATTTCATTTTATTGGTCATCAACAGAAGTTCGATGAAGCGCGCACTATCTGCGCCGGTAATAAGGTGTGCGCATTTGATGCTCCTTTTGGGCGTGTAGGGCTTTCGATCTGTTATGACCTCCGCTTTCCAGAACTGTATCGTGCGCTCGGTGATTGCACATTAATGGTTGCGCCATCAGCTTTTACCTATACAACCGGCCGCGCCCATTGGGAGCTTTTATTACGCACGCGCGCTGTTGAGAATCAGTGCTATATGCTGGCAGCTGCACAAGGCGGCAGACATCAAAACGGCCGCCGTACGTGGGGCCACAGCATGCTAGTTGACCCATGGGGCAAAATCTTAGCGATACACAAAGAAGGGCCTGGCATAGTAATAGGCGACTTAGAATTAAACCGAATTAAAACAGTGAGACAAAGCCTACCCATGCAACGATGGCAGAACGTCGTGTATCCTGATAACTAGAAAAGCGGAATAAATCAAAAACGACAGGATAACGAACTGCAGCTTCACAGCACCTACTAATAATAGGCGAGTCGATGCATTCCTTGCTGCGGATTTATTCGGCGCTTGCTAACCGCCTAAGCCCTGCAATTTATTAATTGACCAACCCATGAACCGCGACATGAAAAGCGCTACTACCCTCGACCTTTCTCTTTCTTCGCTCACACAAGCGCAAAACCTGCTGCTTGCGCCTTACAACCTTGATGAAATTGCTATTCAACGTACTCTTGCCGAAGTTTTTACGCATCACGTGGATTACGCGGACATCTATTTTCAAACCACGCGCAGCGAAGCATGGAGTCTAGAAGAAGGCATCGTCAAAAGCGGCAGTTTCAACATCGACCAAGGGGTAGGTGTACGCGCGGTCTCTGGCGAACGGACAGCGTTTGCTTATTCTGATGACCTCTCACCGATAGCGCTGCAACAAGCAGCGCAAGCTGCCCGTGCCATTGGCCGGCAAGGCGGAGGTCAAACTCATGTGCGCTTAGCGAATCAAGGTGTCCCACTGGCTGGCCGCACGCTGTATAGCGAACACGACCCATTAGCCTCGCTTGATGCCAGTGCCAAAGTTGCTCTATTAGAGCGCATTGAGAAAATGGCACGCAGCAAAGACCCACGCATTATTCAAGTGATGGCGAGTTTAGCTGGCGAATATGATGTAGTGCTGATTGCCCGCAGCGATGGCAAACTTGCTGCCGATGTGCGGCCATTAGTGCGCGTCTCGGTGAGCGTAGTAGCAGAGCAAGATGGACGACGCGAAATGGGTAGCAGTGGCGGTGGCGGACGTTTTGATTACAGCTACTTTAGTGACGAGCAACTCGCCTACTACGTTGATCGCGCTGTGCATGAAGCATTAATCAATCTCGAAGCACGCCCCGCTCCCGCAGGGACAATGCCTGTGGTACTTGGCCCTGGTTGGCCAGGCGTGTTACTACACGAGGCAATTGGACATGGCTTGGAGGGCGACTTTAACCGCAAAGGCTCCTCCGCATTTGCTGGGCGCATTGGCGAGCGAGTCGCAGCCAAAGGAGTAACGGTAGTCGATGACGGTACACTACCCAACCGCCGCGGTTCGCTGAATATCGATGATGAAGGCAACCCCACTCAGTGTACGGTGTTAATAGAAGACGGAATCTTGCAAGGCTATATGCAAGACACACTCAATGCGCGCCTGATGAACATGCCGATTACCGGCAATGCACGCCGCGAAGCATACAATACATTGCCGATGCCCCGTATGACCAATACTTATATGCTGAACGGCACACAAGCACCGCAAGAAATTATCGCATCGGTAAAGCACGGCCTCTACGCGGTGAACTTTAGCGGCGGCCAGGTTGATATTACGAATGGCAAATTTGTGTTCTCAGCATCAGAAGCTTATATGATCGAGAATGGCAAAATTACTTACCCAGTCAAAGGCGCAACGATCATCGGCAGCGGCCCAGAATCATTGCAATACGTCAGCATGATAGGCAATGATATGCAACTTGATACCGGCATAGGCGTGTGTGGCAAAGAGGGACAGAGCGTGCCGGTTGGTGTGGGCCAACCTACGCTACTGATTGATCAGATGACAGTCGGTGGTACAGTTTAGGGCCTGCTCAAAGTCTATTTAAAAAAACATGCCGTTGAGGCTTATGCAACGAGCGTTTGCAGCGAAGCCTGGTGTCGCCACCCAACAATTAACAATTAAGCCACACAATTTACCGGACACTGCTCTTGTGAAGCATTTTTAAGAGGACGCAATGCCCCAACCCAATACCGACGACGTACGTATTAGCGAATTAAAAGAATTGACGCCACCTGCGACGTTAATTCGTGAATTTCCATGCACTGAGCAAATCGCTGATCTCATTTATCGCACTCGTCAAACCTTACATCGCATTCTGCACGGACTAGAAGATCGGTTGATCGTCGTTATCGGTCCGTGCTCGATTCATGACACGCAAGCCGCGCTTGAATATGCTCGCAAACTCGCTGAGCAACGTGAGCGCTTCGCCGATGAGTTAGAAATTATTATGCGTGTGTATTTTGAGAAGCCACGTACGACTGTTGGTTGGAAAGGCTTAATTAACGATCCCAATTTAGACAATAGCTTTCAGATCAATCAAGGCTTGCGGCTAGCACGCGAGCTCCTTACCCGAATTAATGTGCTCGGTTTACCTGCTGGTACTGAATATCTCGATATGATCAGTCCGCAATACGTTGCCGACCTGATTTCATGGGGAGCGATTGGCGCGCGCACAACCGAATCGCAAGTGCATCGTGAACTCGCCTCTGGTTCATCCTGCCCGATCGGATTTAAAAACGGCACCGATGGCAATGTAAAAATTGCGATCGACGCCGTCAAAGCAGCGTCCCAGCCACACCATTTCCTAGCCGTGACCAAAAGCGGCGCGTCGGCAATTGCGACAACCGTTGGCAATGAAGATGGTCACCTAATTTTGCGTGGAGGCAAAGAGCCAAATTATCATGCTGCAGATGTTGATGCTGTGTGCGCTCAACTCACCCAAGCTGGCCTACCCGCTCGCCTAATGATCGACGCGAGCCACGCAAATAGCAGAAAAAAACACGAAAACCAAATCCTAGTGTGCGACGACATCTCGAAACAAATCGCTGGTGGTGATAAACGCATCGCTGGCGTGATGGTGGAATCTCATCTCGTAGCAGGCCGCCAAGAGCTACAACCAGGTCAAACACTGACCTACGGACAAAGCATTACCGACGCTTGCCTGGGTTGGGAAGACAGCGTAGCCGTGCTGCAACAACTTGCCGATGCCGTTAAACAGCGACGTAACCTGAATTAAGAGGACACGATGGCCCACCCCAATACCGATGATGTGCGAATTAACGAATTAAAAGAATTAACGCCACCTGCGACGTTAATTCGTGAATTTCCGTGCACCGAGCAAACTGCCGATCTCATTTATCGCACTCGCCAAACCTTGCATCGCATTCTGCACGGTCTAGAAGATCGGCTTATCGTGGTGATTGGCCCGTGCTCGATTCATGACACGCAAGCTGCGCTTGAGTACGCGCGTAAGCTCACTGAGCAACGCAAGCGCTTTGCCAATGAATTAGAAATTGTTATGCGTGTGTATTTTGAGAAACCACGTACGACTGTTGGTTGGAAAGGCTTAATTAACGACCCCAATTTAGACAATAGCTTTCAGATCAATCAAGGCTTGCGACTAGCACGCGAACTCCTAACACAAATTAATGCACTCGGTTTACCTGCTGGCACTGAATACCTCGATATGATCAGCCCTCAATTCGTCGCCGATCTGATCTCATGGGGAGCGATTGGTGCGCGCACAACCGAATCGCAAGTGCACCGTGAACTCGCCTCAGGTTTATCGTGTCCGATCGGATTTAAAAACGGCACCGATGGCAATGTAAAAATCGCGATCGATGCCGTCAACGCAGCTGCCCAACCACACCACTTTTTGTCTGTCACTAAAAACGGCGCCTCTGCAATTGTTTCAACAGCTGGCAACGAAGATGGTCACCTTATTCTGCGCGGAGGCAAAGAGCCTAACTATCATGCTGCCGATGTCGATGCCGTGTGCGCTCAACTCATCCAAGCTAATCTACCCGCTCGCCTAATGATCGATGCGAGCCACGCAAATAGCAGAAAAAAACACGAAAACCAAATCTTGGTATGCAGTGATATCGCCGAACAAATCGCTGGCGGTGATCAGCGTATCGCCGGCGTGATGGTTGAATCTCACCTCGTAGCAGGCCGCCAAGAGCTGCAACCAGGACAAGCATTAACCTACGGACAAAGCATTACCGACGCTTGCCTTGGTTGGGAAGACAGCGTAGTGGTACTGCAGCAACTCGCCAATGCTGTTAAGCAACGGCGCGCGCTGCATCAAGCAAAAACTAACACTGAGCAGCAAACGTGCGTAGCGACGGAGCTTTAGAAAATATTTGCGAAGCTGAAATGACAGATGAAATTGCTCACCGTCTGACGACAGTGCGCGAGCAAATTGCCGAAGCCGCGCACGCTGCTGGGCGACGCGTTGACGAAATCAAATTACTGGCTGTCTCAAAATATTTCCCAGCACAAGCGCTACGCGCTGCGTTTGCGGCAGGCCAAACCGCATTTGGTGAAAGCTACTTGCAAGAAGCGCTCGTCAAAATAGCTGAATTAGCCGATTTAAACGAGCAAATAGAATGGCATTTCATCGGCCCATTGCAGAGCAACAAAACCAAATTAATCGCGGCTAACTTTGCTTGGGTGCATTCAGTCGATCGACTAAAAATTGCGCAACGCTTATCCGAGCAGCGCTCGCCTGAATTACCACCGCTAAACATTTGCCTACAAATCAACATCAGTGGCGAAGCAAGCAAACATGGCGCATCCGCTGAGCAAGCACAAACACTGGCGCACGCAATCAGCCAAATGCCTCGCTTACGCTTACGTGGGCTAATGGCCATTCCAGCCGCCGCTTCTACGCTAGAAGCGCAAGGCGCACCTTATCGACAGTTACGGCATTTATTTGAAACGTTGCGCGCACAAGGGCTTGCACTGGATACCTTATCAATGGGGATGTCAGCCGACCTTAACGCAGCCGTCATGGAAGGGTCGACATTAGTACGCATAGGGACGGCTATCTTTGGGCAACGTAGCCCTCACTTATCAATCTAAACAGGTGAACTATGAAAATTGCTTTTATCGGTGGTGGCAATATGGCAACCGCTTTGGTTGGTGGGTTGATCAAGCGTGGCGTACCAGGTACGGATATTTATGTCATCGATACCAACGAACCAAAACGTGCTCGACTGACAGAGGATTTTGGGGTTCAGACTGGCGCCTCGCTAAATGAGGCGATCAGCGAATATGACGTAGTGGTATTAGCGGTCAAACCACAAGTTTTAAAAGAGTGTGCTTATCAGCTCGCCCCTTACCTAACAGACCAACTGGTGATTAGCGTCGCCGTAGGCGTGCGTGCTGCGGATATTTCACGCTGGCTAAACCATCACAAACGCATCGTGCGCGCGATGCCGAATACGCCATCACTGATTGGCCAAGGCGTCACCGGAGCCGCAACCTTTAACAACGATAAAACAGATCGTGATCTGGCACAGCAAGTTCTCGAGCCCGCGGGTGACGTCATTTGGTTAGACAATGAAAACCAAATTGATGCACTCAGCGCCGTTTCTGGCAGCGGCCCGGCCTATGTGTTTTACTTTATCGAAGCACTTGAAAGCGCCGCGCACGAACTAGGCTTTAACGACAGCCAAAGCCGCCAAATGGCACTCAAAACCTTCGCTGGCGCCATCCAACTCGCGCTGCAATCCGATGAAGCACCAAGCCAGCTGCGTGAACGTGTCACTTCAAAAGGCGGCACAACAGCAGCCGCGCTCGCCTCATTCAACCGTGATCAAGTAAAAGAAAAAATCGTCATCGGCACCCTCGCTGCCGTCGCGCGCGCCAAAGAAATGAGTGATGAATTTGGACGGGATTAAGGTAAGCAATGTGAAGGACGTTCCTCCCCCAACGGCATCGAGGTGTGCCAAAGGTAAGCGTCTATCCGTCCCACATTGAAGAGCTTAGGTGTATGAGTCAATTTTCCTGAATTTAAAGGGAAGACGATGGACAAAGCAGAACAAGAGCAAAGGCGTGCCCAGTGGTTAGATCATACGGCGAACTGGGCGCGGAGCGGGCAAAGCCGTGCTGAGTATTGTGCGGCGCACGGTCTGAAGCGCGATACATTCAATAAATGGGTAGTACGAGCCCGTAAGAATCATGCTCAATCTGATGCATTACCCAATCTCAGTTGGGTGCCGCTGACGGTGAAGACGGAGGAAGCTTCGCCAGGCTTTGTATTGCGTGGGGCAAGCGGCTGGCAATTGAGTTTACCGATGACGGTTTGTCCACAGTGGCTAGCCAAGTTATTGCGAGAGTTGGCATGATGTTGCCGCCTTCGCCAGTGTGGCTGGCGGTTGAGCCAGTGGATATGCGCCGGGGAATTGACGGGCTATCGCAGTATGTTCAACAAACGTTAGGCCAGAAGCCGTGTGATGGGACGGCGTATGCATTCCATAATCGTCGGGGGACGAGATTGAAGGTGCTGGTTTGGGACGGCACGGGCGTGTGGTTATGTCAACGTCGTCTGCACCGGGGCCATTTTGTTTGGCCACGAGTGGGTGAGGCGAGTGTTACGGTGACGCAAGCGCAGTGGGCGTGGCTGACGAAGGGGATAGATTGGCAACGGCTAGGTGCGCCGCCGCCTGCGCACTGGCAAGTGTAGAAGATGGGGGAATAAAAAAATCATCAAGCTTCTTCCCCCTCACTCAGCAATATCCGCTAACATCACGCTCATGAATCTTCCTGCTGACATGGCCCACTTTGAACTGAGCACGCAAGCCTCACAATGGTTGGCGCAGACGTGTGCGCAGTGGCAAGCTGAGCGTGAGCAAGCCCAGCAAATACAAACTGATCTTACCCATAAAACAGCCGAACTCACCCACACAGCAGCAGAACTCAAGCTAGCCAAACTTAAAATCCAAGCGCTCACCCTCGAACTGGCTCACCACAAACGTTTACGCTTTGGTCGTCAAAGTGAGACGCTTCCTTCACCTCAACGCTCGCTCTTTGAAGAGACTTGGGAAAGCGATCTCTCAGCAATCGAAGCGCAGACTGAACAGATCATGGGCTTGACTGTGCCTCGTGTGCTGCGGCAAAAGGCTGGACGTCAGCCATTACCCGAGCATCTTCCTCGCATTGAACATCGTCATGAACCCGACTCATGCACCTGTGCTGGGTGCGGCCAAGGTCTTGTCAAGATAGGGGAAGATATCAGTGAACAACTGGATGTGGAGCCTGCCCGTTTCTTCGTGCATCGGCATATTCGTCCCCAATATGCATGCCGCGCTTGTGAAACCATCACGGCGCAGGCCGTGCCGGCCGCCATCATCGACAGTGGCCTAGCGGCACCGGGTTTACTCGCCTGGGTCGCCACCAGCAAATATCTCGATCATTTACCGTTGTATCGACTCGAAGACATCGCCGCTCGGCAAGGCGTCAATCTCGCTCGCTCCACGTTAGCGCAATGGGTAGGACGTATCGGTGTTGCCCTACAACCGCTGGCTGAACGCTTAGCTGAATTATTACGGCAACGCGCTGTTTTACATGCCGATGAAACGCCGGTATCGCAATTAGACCCAGGCAAGGGCAAAACCAAGCGCGCTTATTTATGGGCTTACCGCAGTAATGATCTTGAGCCAGGCGCTCGGATCGTGGTATTCGACTATCAACCGAGCCGTTCAGGCCAACACGCACAAACCTTCTTGCAAGGATGGCAAGGCCATTTGGTGGTGGACGATTACGCGGGTTACAAGGCGTTATTCCAGCAAGGCATCACTGAAGTCGGTTGCCTAGCTCATGCGCGGCGTAAGTTTTACGATTTATATGCAGCCAATCAGTCTCCGATTGCCGAGCAAGCGTTGCAAAAGATTGGCGAACTTTATGAAATTGAAAAGCGTGCGCGAGCCAGTCCCACTGAACGCGAAGTGTTGCGTCGAGAAGAAACGATACCCAAGCTTCAAGCGTATCATCGCTGGCTGACAGACACCCGCGTGACGGTCGCGGATAACAGTGCATTGGCGCGCGCGATGGATTACACGCTAAAGCGATGGGAGGCGCTCGCACGCTTTGCACATTCGGCCAACCTACCCATAGACAATAATACTATCGAGTCGAGCATCCGTCCTATCGCTATTGGCCGGCGCAATTGGTTATTCGCTGGCTCTGAACGTGCCGGGCGCCGCGCTGCGTCGATTCAAAGTCTGCTGGCTACCGCTAAACTCAATGGCCTCGATCCGGCTGCTTGGCTCAAAGATGCGCTAGAAAAACTACCAACCTGGCCAAACCGTCTACTCGACGAATTACTTCCCTTAAAAAACCTATAACCTGCCAATCAACAAGCTGGGCTTATTATTGAATAGGCTCGCCTAGCTGTACAGGTGGGACGGCTGCTCGCTTACTGCCAAAGTGGAAGGATGAGCGAACCACTTACATTGAACACATCGCCTTCTTGATAACTTATCAACATGGGAAGGCTGAGCGCTTCCCTTTATTCGGCTTTAGGCAAGATTGAGATACAGGGGTTCATATTGGCTATCTGCTTGGACAGGGATGATGGACGCCGACGTTTCTGCACTGGCTATCAGCGATGGCGGGGACTCCTCTTCCCTAAGCTGGCGTGGCTCTCCTCTCGTGCCGCGTTGCTTGAGCAGGCGGCTATTCATTGAGCTTAATCCTTCGACGCCGTCTATCTTTGCGCCCACCAGCGTTAACGCTTCCTGCCCCGAAGTCCACCGTAACTTGACCTGCCATTGATCATCCGCCGGCAACAATTGCCAGCAGCGAACCATTTTGTCGTCGCTACCTGTGATCAGATAATCGATACCATCTACGTTTTGCCAAGCCACACTGCGAACGCCTCCGTTAAACCCGTGAATGGTTGCCAGACATTGGCCCGAAGCAATATGCCACACCCGTACCGTCTTGTCCCAACTCCCAGAGACCACATACTGACCATTGGCTGACATCACCACGCTCGTCACCGAATCTTCATGGCCGGTAAGGACGCGAGGCACCGCCTCGGGCGTTTGCAACTCCCACACCAGCACCGTATGGTCCGAACTGCCGGAGACCACATACCGACCATCGGCTGACATCACGACGCTAGTCACCTCATCTTCATGCCCGCTGAGGACGCGAGACACCGCCTCGGGCGTTTGCCAATCCCACACCCGCACCGTATAGTCCAAACTCCCGGAGACCACATACCGACCATCGGCTGACATCACAGCACTCTCCACCCAACCTTTATGCCCGCTAAGGACACGAGGCGCCGCCTCGGGCGTTTGCCAATCCCACATCCGCACCGTATGGTCCCAACTGCCGGAAACCACATACCGGCCATCGGCTGACATCACGACGCTCCTCACCGAATTGTCATGCCCGCTAAGGACGCGAGGCGCTGCCTCCAACGTTTGCCACTCCCACACCCGCACCGTCTTATCATCACTGCCGGAGACCAGATGCCGACCATCGGCTGACATCGCGACGCTCGTCACCCCATCGTTATGCCCGCTGAGGACGGGAGGCACTGCCTCGGACGTTTGCCACTCCCACACCCGCACCGTATGGTCCAAACTGCCGGAGACCACATACCGACCATCGGCTGACATCACGACGCTCCTCACCCAATTGCCATGCCCGCTGAGGACGCGAGGTGCCGCCTCGGGCGTTTGCCACTCCCACACCCGCACCGTCTCATCCGAACTGCCAGAGACCAGATACCGACCATCGACTGACATCACGACGCTCGTCACCACATCGTTATGCCCGCTGAGGACGCGAGGCGCTGCCTCCAGCGTTTGCCAATCCCACACCCGCACCGTCTTGTCAGAACTGCCAGAGGCCACATACCGACCATCGGCTGACATCACGACGCTATACACCGGACCTTCATGCCCGCTGAGGACGCGAGGCGCCGCCTCGGGTGTTTGCCAATCCCACGCCCGCACCGTCTTGTCAGAACTGCCGGAGACCACATACCGACCATCGGCTGACAGTGCGACGCTATTCACCACATTGTCATGCCCGCTGAGGACACGAGATGCCGCCTCGGGTGTTTGCCAATCCCAAACCCGCACCGTAGCGTCAACACTGCCAGAGACCACATACTGACCATCGGCTGAAATCACGACGCTATTCACCCCATATTCATGCCCACGGAGGACGCGAGGCGCCGCCCCGGGCGTTTGCCAATCCCACACCCGCACCGTAGCGTCAACACTGCCGGAAACTACATACCGACCATCGGCCGACGTCACGACGCTAGTCACACTATATTCATGCCCAATCAGCCGCCCTTTTTCTTCGAGCGTCTGCGCATCGTGCAGGGTGATAGTGTGCCCGTGCGCCACAATCAACAATCGACCATCTGGTGAATAGCAGCAAGCCTCAACCCCATATTCAAACTGCAACCCTGGCAACTCGCCAAACTGCATCCCTTCCATGCGCGTACCGCTTAAATCGGCATTCCGCAGCCAAGCACCTATTAGATTCACATTGCGCAGATCTGCGCCTGTCAATCGTACCGAATCGAAGACGCCATAACTGAGATTTGCACCTGGAATCCGAATGCCAGATAAATCGGCTCCGCTGAATTGCACTCCGACTCTAACTAACACCGTGATCGCATTCGCTGCGCCTTGAGCGAATTGCGGTTCTGTCTTCGTGCGTTTAACTACGTTCAAGAGTTGGGTTTTAAACGCCTCCTCTTGCTTGACTCTTTCGACTAAAAAATCCAATATCGCCGGGTCATCGACGAGGGGGAGGGTATTGAACCAGGCGTTTGCCGCCAATCCGCGCTGCGCATCGAACGCTTCCCATAATGTCTTCGCGACAAAATAGTCGCGTACGGATTTATGGATAAAGCGATACGTCTTGCCGACTCCCTTGACGTCATGTTGAATGATCAACGGCGCATTAAGACACTTGAGTTTGGTTTCGATAACGTCATGATTGAGCAACTGCGCACGCCAATCCTGTTCGTCATGGGCTTGGTTTCTCCCTCTTAAAGAGGAGATTTTCTTCGTATAGTGACTGACGACTTCACCCGCTTGATACATGTGGATTGCGAGTTCTTGATTAAAGCCCATCTGATGCGCATAAAAGCCCTCTCCTTCTAAACGCTGGAATTCCTCCGTTTCATTGGGGTTGAGTTGAATGCGTGCCAGCCGCTGCTGTGAACGCGCAAACCAACTGCTCACAAACTGCGCATACAGTGTTAAGCGAGTCAATCGATTACCTTGTAGACCCGCTGTGCCTAGGGCCGGTAATTCGCTGACCGCCATTTTGAGTAGAAACGGATTACTCACTAAGACTTGGATAGTCGGTTCTTGGAGGGCTTGCTGATAGTCTTCTGCCGACCAAGCCGCATCAGGGTGATTTTTACTGTATTGCTCAACATAGCGTGAAATCGTTTTTGCCGAAAAAGGCGCAAGACGATATTCCTGTAGCGTAGTTGGTTCACCGGATGGATGAAATTTGTATTGATAGCCCGCTCCTAAATATTCCGGGCGGCTACTGATGATGATTTTGGCGTGCCGCCACTTATCGAGTTGGTTATCTCGATAGAAATCCCGATGCCGATCTTCAATTTCATCAAACCCATCGAGAATCAGCACAAAACGATGATCGATTTGTAGCGTACGAATCTGCTCGTCAGAAAAGCCTTGCTGCTTAAAAAAGGTGTTGACCAGGTTGTTATCAGGCGTATGAGGTAAGCTCGAGAGCGCGATAAAAACCGGAATCGCTTGCTTTTCCGGCTCCTGCCTATACGCTTGCCATAAATCGCGTGCAACGTGTCGGTTCAACGTCGATTTACCGGCTCCCGCCTCACCTAACAGCAACAACGATTTCTTGTCAGAATCCAAGAAGGATTGAATTTTCCTCGCCAAATCAAAACGCTCATCATTATGCAAACTCATCCCTTCAGGTGGTACGTAGTTCGCGAGCGCATCTTTAATTTCTTTATCTTGATCTAAGCCATCTAAATAATCGGTCCGGAGTCTCTCTATTTGAGCCTTTACGATATCGAGCAACTGCTTCACTGAGTCCTTAGCTAAGGTGCGACGGGCCTTTTGCAGTAATTGCGTACTCAGGGGTTGTGTATTGATATCGTACCAATCCAGTGCACGTGTCATCCCATTGGCGAATGAGGGCGCATCGCGCTTTTCTAACCGTGTCAAGCTCGCCCGCGCTTGTTGTTGAATGCGGGCGCTATCCGATCGAGACCAAGATAACCCAACGCCCTGTTGACCTAACCATTGCGCGGTGTCGTCTTTTAAGCTCTTTAAAAATTGAATCGCCTGCGCTTGAATACCTTGATCAGCTTCGACACAAACAATGCGTTCTAACCGTTGGCCTACCCCTTGTAAAAAGTAAGCGTGGTGACGATAAGCACTTTGTCGAACAAATTGCTCGAACTTGTCCCATGCTTTGGTTTCGATCAGCATGTCCAAGCATTGCAGCGCGGTATACCAACCTTTTTGGCGGGTACGATCTTCATAGCTGGTTTGCACTTCTTGAAATGACGCGAGCATCTCCTCGGCATTTTTGATCGCCTCTTTTAATCCTCCTGTAGCGCCAACGGTGTTCGCTAACTCCTTCGCACCATCGAACGCGGTTTCAAACCGATCAAAGCTCTCTAATAATTTGTCGACATCGCAGCTTTTGATCGCGCTGGCTAAGCCTAATACGCCTTTACTCGCGGCAAAGAGACAGCGCAGTACCGCTTCGCCGGTACTTTCGTCATTCGGAATATAAGCGAGGGCTTCACGCGCGTAACGAATCTGCCAGGCCAGATCGGAATCTTGATGGGGGTTCAGTTTCTCATCATCACGCAGCAGATCGGCTAACGGTTTTTGCAGCTGCAATCGACTGATGCCAGATACGCCGGCTTGTACCATCGCATCGAGCAACTGTGAGATCGCCTCGATCAGTTCTTTGACAGGGGCTGGGTCGCCTTTATGTACTTTATCCAGACGGATTAATAGTGCGCTTAACAGGCTTGTCCATGTATCGGCGCGTATGCCCCCTTCTTTTTTGAGGAGAGGGGCGGGACAGTTGCGTACCATCACCGCTAGCCCCTGCACCGCTGCGCTGTTGAGTGGCGCATACAGCATAGGGTTAAGGGCCTGTGCAGCATGCGTAATCAGGGCGTGGTATATCCCAACGTTTGGAATCACCGCCAATTCAGCGGCTTCTTGCAGACAGGTTAAATCTTTCCCTTGCCGCTTACCAAAGCATTCCGTTACCTCACGCGCGAGAGCAGTCAGCCGCTCGCGTTGAACCGCATTCCCATTCGTTTGCTGCAGGCACCAGGCGAGGTGCCGCGTACTTTCAATTTCATTGGTGTCAACAAGTTGATAGTCTGGCGTCACAGGGGTAGAGGACGAAGCTCGTATAAAGAAGGTGTCGGGCAGCCCACCTGTGATGGGGGCTGGCGCAGGCGGTACCGCAGAAGGGGGAATCGTCGCTCTTCTTTGTAGCTGAGCGCGAGGTAATTGATTTAGAAGCGCGTCGATTTCGTCTCGTTTGGCTGGGTCAGGAGAATAGGCTTTCGCTTTATCGTAACTGGTGCGCACTTCTTCTATCGTAAAAGGTCGAGTTAATTGCAGCACCTGTGCTCGGGTAATGTGTATTTCAGTCAGTAAGCGCTTTGCCTCGAAAATTTGCGCATCACTTTGAGGAATTGTTTTTAACGCAGCTTTCGCTTTAATCAGATAATTCAGCGCTTGATCTTTTTCTGCATTGGCTTGGCAATCTTTCGCTTGCTTAAAATACGCCTGCGCGCGCTCCATCGCTTTTTCTTTGGGTTGCCATGATTCCATCATCTTGGCGGTGATCCTCGAGAGCATATTTTTCCTTTCTTGTTTTAGCGTGGGATCAACGTATGAGGCGAAAATGTATGTCTTATGCTGAACTCACATACCGTCGATATGAGCGGCGGATAATAAGAAGAAAGAGAATTAACGCAAATCAAGCATTAACCTTAGAGTTTTAACGGCGGAAGCGGAGTTGAGCCATAGAGGTAGAGGTGAATTTGTCGCAAAAGCGATGGCATCAAAGATATGCGCGGCGCGGCAAAGGGGATGGTCTGCAAACCAGTTTTCAGGAATATACGACCCAAGAATCGTAAATCGGCGCGCCTTCGTCACCCAACCCTAAGACGCACTTAGAGCGTGTCATTTCTCTGGTAGCTCTATGCCTCGATCCACTATTTCTATATATCTTGCATAACTGAACAGGCGGTTTCGCTTTCGAGTGGTGAATGTTTGTACGATGCCTAGCTTTTCCATATGCGCCAAGGTTTTATTGACAGTGGCTGGGGTCAGGCCCGTTCTCTCCACTAACCAACCCGAGGTAGTGACAGGGCGCTCTATCAACACTCGGTGGACTTGCAGTGCAGAGGGGGCCGCTCTGCCTAGTCCATTCACTTTTTCCCGATCCTGCGCGAACAATTCGAGAAGTTGTTGCGTCGTTTCTACTGCCTGGGTAGCGGTAGCAATAATAGCTTCAGCAAAAAAATCGAGCCACGCCTCCCATTCACCGGTCAAACGGACATTATTAAGCAGCTCATAATAGTATTGTCGATGGGTTTTGAAATAGAGGCTCAGATAGAGCATGGGTTCTCGTAACACCCTCTGTTCATACAAGAGCAGCGTGATCAGCAAGCGGCCCACGCGACCATTGCCATCGAGAAAGGGGTGGATTGTTTCAAACTGTACATGCGCTAGCGCTGCTTTAAGCAAGACTGACGTTGGCTCTGGCTGATCATGGAGAAATAGCTCGAGTTTGCTCATGCATGTCAGCACTTCCTCAGCAGGAGGTGGAACGAAAGCCGCATTACCTGGGCGTGTGCCACCGATCCAGTTTTGGCTGCGTCGAAACTCCCCTGGTGTTAGCTTACAACCACAACCCTCTGCTAACAGAACACTGTGCACTTCTCGAATCAGCCGCAACGACAAGGGTAACCCTTCTTTGAGCAGGCGCAACCCATGTTCGAGTGCTGCGACATAGCGACTTACTTCGCGTACATCATCTAAAGGGACGCCCGGCATCTGATCTAGCTCGAACACTAACAGATCGGAGAGCGAAGATTGCGTCCCCTCGATCATCGACGAGAGCACCGCCTCCTTACGGACATACATGTAAAGGAAAAGTGAGGTTTCAGGTAGCAGTGTTGATATGCTGTCCAATCGTCCTAGCGCGAGTAACGCTCGGTCGAATTTTTCGCTCAATTCAGAAGTCCAAGCGATAGGCGGGCAAGGCGGCAACGGAGCGGGCACGAATGCTCGTGCTTTCTCACCCGTTGTCGATATCGTGACATAGTGACCTTGGCGCTTTCGTTTCATCGCATGCAACCTAAAATAAGAAAGTCTCTTATTTTAAGATATCCATCGAAAATAAAATATGCAAAGGAATCAGCCCCATTTGTTGAACATTTCACGCTTTAGATCCTGTGCGACACAACAATCGGTAAGGCTTGGGTCACTTCCCTCCCCACTTAAAAGCGTAATGCGCAGCAATGCCAGCGAACAATAACCCACCTAGCCAATTATTATGTTTAAAAGCCTTGAAGCATTGATTGGGTGTACGGTTGCGAATTAGCGTGTAATGGTAGATAGCGCAGGCTATTGCGGCAGTGAAGCCAAGCCAAAATGGCCATGTATAGTGCAGTGCGTAACCTAGCATCGCATAGATCGTCAGAAAGCCGATATAACAGCCCATTACGGCTAATACATCATATTGACCAAACGTTATCGCTGACGTGCGAATGCCAATGTTGAGGTCATCTTCTCGATCGACCATTGCATATTCCGTATCGTATGCGAGCGACCAGAAGACATTGGCTAATACCATTAACCATGCAAGCGGCGGTACTTGATCTTGCACAGCGGCAAATGCCATCGGTATGCCAAAACCAAAAGCTAGTCCTAAATAAGCCTGCGGAAACGCAAAGAAACGTTTAGTAAAGGGATAACTGGCAGCAATGAAAACCGCAGCGAGCGAGAGCTCTTTAGTTAGCATGTTAAGCGGCAAAATCAACGCAAAAGCTAGCAGCGCCAGCACAGCGGCCACGCCCAACGCCTCAGCTGAGCGTATCTTTCTAGTTGTCAGCGGCCGTGCCTGGGTGCGCTTTACATGCAAATCGAAATCACGATCTGCGTAATCATTAATCGCGCAACCCGCTGAACGCATCAACACCGTGCCTATCACAAAAATAGCCAGCATCGCTAACGTAGGCTGCCCATTCGAAGCAATCCATAAAGCATTCAAAGTCGGCCAGAGTAATAACAAACTGCCTTCTGGCTTATCTAGCCGAACTAATTGCGCGTATAAAAGGAGACGTTGTTTGATCATCGAATAAATGAAGCAACACAATCAGCCTAAAATTTCAGCTGGCTGTGTTGCTTGGCGGAAAAGAATAATCTTGTAAGTCAGAGGGTTTTTATATCGCTTTACAAACCCTTTAACTCGATGGGGTCAGTAACGCGCGCAGCATCCAAGCTGTTTTCTCATGAATTTGCAACCGTTGTGTCAATAAATCAGCGGTTGATTCATCGTTAGCCTCTTCGGCTGTCGGTGCTGCTTCCCGTGTTAAGCGGACAATTGTTTCGTGATCTTGCACGAGCTGACGAATCATCTCTTCAGCGCTTGGCACACCCTGCGCTTCTGGAATCGATGAAAGCTGCGCAAACTCTCGATAGCTACCTGGCGCAAAAAAACCTAACGCGCGAATCCGCTCAGCCAGCGTATCGACCGCTTCAGCCAACTCAACATATTGCCCCTCAAACATCAGATGAAGCGTATTGAACATTGGCCCCGTTACATTCCAATGAAAATTATGCGTTTTTAAATACAGCGTGTATGTGTTGGCAAGCAGCTTACTTAAACCATCAGCAATTTTTTCGCGATCTGCATCGCTGATGCCGATATTGATTTTCAACATATCTTCTTTCTTATTCATAAAGCCTCCTTGTTTATTGAGTATGCTTCACACATAACGAACTATAGAATCGGTTCAACAACAGATTCCCTAAACCTTCAAATAATCCTCACGATGACCAAACCATCGCTGTAATTGTTGCGTTACAACCGCAGGATGTTCTTTTAGCAAATAGTCGGCCATTTGCTGCGCAGCTTTGATTAAATGGTCATCTTTCTGTAAGTCAGCAAAGCGCAACATAACAGCGCCTGATTGCCGAGCACCGAGGAATTCACCTGGTCCACGAATTTCTAAATCACGCTGCGCAATCGCAAAGCCATCGTTGGAGGCACGCATAATTTGCAATCGATCACGTGCCGCATGAGAAAGCGGTGCGGCATAAAGCAACAGACAAACTGATTCGGCACTGCCCCGCCCTACTCGCCCGCGTAGCTGATGTAGCTGCGCCAGCCCAAAACGCTCGGCATGTTCGATTACCATTAATGACGCATTCGGCACATCGACCCCAACTTCAATCACTGTCGTCGCGACTAAAAGTTGAATTTGCTGCTGGATAAAACCTTCCATCACGGCCGCTTTCTCTGTGGCATTTAAGCGTCCGTGCAATAAACCTACCTTCAACTCAGGCAATGCAGCTGCCAGTGTCTCGTAAGTATCAACAGCGGTTTGCAGTTGCAGCGCTTCGCTTTCTTCAATTAAGGGACAAACCCAATAAACCTGCCGCCCCGTCAGCGCTGCTTGCTGTACGCGCGCAATTACCTCCGCGCGTCGCTGCGCATTCACAAGTTTAGTTAAAACAGGAGTACGGCCAGGCGGCAACATATCGATCGTTGAAACATCAAGATCGGCGTAATAGCTCATCGCCAACGTTCGAGGAATCGGCGTGGCGCTCATCATTAGTTGGTGTGGCTGCCACTCTGGTTGCCCTGTTGAGCTTTCTGCTGAATTTTCTGCGGCATTTTTTGCTTTCGTTGCTAACGCCAGCCGCTGTGCAACGCCGAAACGGTGCTGCTCATCAACAATCACCAAACCCAACCGAGCAAACTCCACCGTCTGTTGAAACAACGCATGCGTGCCAATAATTAATTGTGCTGTGCCGCTGCTAATCTCTCCCAATATCGTGCGCTTAGCTTTAGCACCTAGCCCCCCTGCTAACCAACTGACTTGCACCCCTAACGGTGCAAACCAACTCTGTAATTTGCGCACATGCTGCTCAGCAAGTAGCTCGGTAGGCGCCATCAGCGCAACTTGATAGCCAGCATCAATCGCTTGCGCGGCAGCGAGCGCAGCCACAATCGTTTTGCCGCTGCCGACATCGCCTTGTAACAAACGTTGCATCGGATGCGGCTGGCTTAAATCAAAGCTAATTTCTGCCCAGGCGCGTTGTTGTGCTGTGGTCAACGTAAACGGTAAAGCACGTTCAAAACGGGTTAACAGACTGCTGCATTCTCCGTTGGGTGGTGTTATGTCTTTCTCTTTTTGATCGGGTGCAGTTGTACTGTCTGCGTCAGCATGCCGGGCCTTCGGAAGGATGCAGCGATCTGCTAACAGTGAAGTCGAATCATTTGATACCGCTTCTAATGCAGAGCGCGGCATCAGCGGTGCGCCGCGCTTACGCCGCTCATGATGTGCACGTTTAAGAGAAAGCTGTTGGGCCAATAGCTCTTCAAATTTAACTCGTTGCCAAGCGGGGTGATGGTGCTCAAGAAGCGCTGTTTTATCTTCGTCAGCGCCTGGGTGATGTAACGTGCGCACAGATTGCGCGAGCGTTGGTAAATGTAATGGGGTAAGCCATCGATGGACGACTTCAGCAGGCCAAAACTCTGGCAAAGGCACGCGTTTAAGCGCTTGATCAATTGCGCGTCGCAAATAGGTTTGGCTAATGCCAGCCGCACTCGGATAGACAGGTGTTAGCGCTTGCGGCAGCGGCTCGCCAGACTCAACCACACGATACGCAGGGTGCACCATCTCAAGCTCAAAAAAACCTTCTCTGACCTCACCTCGCACGCGAAGCCGTGTGCCAGCTGATAGCTGTTTAATTTGACTAGGGTAAAAATTGAGAAAGCGTAACGTCAGCTGATCATTATTCTCATCAACTAACGTCACCAGCAATTGGCGACGCGGTTGATACTTGACCTGGTTGTCCGCAATCACCCCTTCTACCTGCGCGCTAATACCCGCCACCAAATCACGAATCGCCGTTAGCGTCGTTTCATCCTCATAACGCAAAGGTAAATGCAACACCAAATCTAAGTCGGTGACTAGGCCAAGCTTAGTTAGTTTATTTGCTGATGTTGATGTGTTTGATGAGCGTGAAGCAGAGTTAGCGGTAGACACAGAAATTCTTCTCTAATTAGCTAAAGGGAAAGCCTGTCTGGATTTAAAGGCAAAGGATACCAAATTAGGCTGGCCCTCTACGCAAGGCTGGGGAGATTTCTATCAATTTTGCAAGCGGTACAAATGATTATTTTCAGCAGGTTCAACAAGCGCTCACCAAACTTTTCACGAAGTTATCGAATAAAAACCGTTGCGTGCATCAGAAAATTCTCTACTTTTTCGGGTAATTGTAAGGAATTTCGCTTTTTTAATTTTTATATATGGATTATTTGATAAAAAGATCTTGTTTAAGAAGGTTTGCGAATTCTGTAAATTATCAATACTTTTCGTTAGTTATATCGCCATTCAAAATACCACGTTATTTCGCAGATTTTCTTTGAACTTAGAATCTAATTATTTTATTTAATTATATTTTTGCGAGGTTAATATAATGGCACCTCCTGCAATAAATTCTGCTAACGCTACTCATTTTAACAATCCAAATTCAACACTACCTCAACAGGAGGCCAGGAAGAAGAAGAAACCTCCTCGAAAAAAGAGAACAGAAAATAACGTTCCTCTACCTCCGGCCGCTCCCTCTACAAACGATCTACAAAGCACACAGTCACCTGACGTGTTTAGCAATCAAAACCGACGGATGCCTCTACCCAGCCATAATATGGTGGCACCAGAAATTAAACCCGAGCAAAAAGCTCCCCCTGGGTCTTCTCAAAACTCCTCTATGGAAACTGTGAAAGATAAGAAGGAAATTCCTGAAGATCTCTTCGACGGTTGGACAGATCAGTCTTTGAATGAAACTTTCACAATCTCAAATACATTTCCTGACATAGCGTCCAATGACACTATCTCTAACGGTACGCAGCAGCAGAAAGGGAAAACGAGTGCTTCATCTTCCAACAGTTCAGAAGCGGCAGCGCCCTCTTATAACAATTCGCCAACGACAACCAATGATCCAACTACGCTTTCGACAGAGGTACAGCCTACAGCCGCCCAGTTTGCTGCTGCGATGGAAGAGGATAGGGAAATAAACGCCTCATCTTCCGACAGTTCACAAGTCATATCGACTAATGGGCAACACACGCAATCGACAATCAATAATCCAACTGCCCAGACAGCAAATGGGCCGCCTACGGCCACACCGGTTGCTGAGACGATAGCTCTCGCCGGGATAACGCAGAATGTAGTAACTCAGAAATACTACTCTATTAAAGATATACGACCATCAGCACAAAAAAAAATAGATGAAAACAGAAAAAAAATAGACAAGCATATATCTGATTTACATAATCGCATATTAGAAAAAATTACAGAGAAAGGCGTTGAATTAATGGAAGCCATTCAAGTTATTACAGATGAAAATCCATTAAAAAATACAAAAAATATTTATGCATCCGAATTAAGAATTCAGATACAAATCATCATAAATAAAAAAATAGATTACTTAGAATCTCAACTTCAAGTATTAGAAGATTTGGAAGATATGATTTCCTCCAAGGCGACGGGAGGGAATTATTTTGAACAAGCCATAAGATATATATTTCCTGAGAATCAAGTAGATGAGATAGTCGGAGGATTAGAGTCTCTCAATGCACAAAAAAATCAATTAGCATTAAGAACACCACTCCCCCCACCAAGGCCAATAGAGATATCAGTAGAGAAATTTGAGGAGGATTCAGGAATAAGTGAAACCGAGGATGAGACAGATGCTGAAATAGAAGAAACTGAGGACGAGACAGACTCTGAAATAGAGGAATCTGAGGATGCTAAGCCACAAATTGTAACTACTAGTACATATCCTAATATTGCTTCTCCTGATAATACAAAGCTTCAGACAGCTAAAGGAAGCAAAGATCCTACTACGCCGCAACCTAATCTCGATACAGAGATAAAGGCCTCGCCCTCTCAAACACCTGATTTCACAGGAGAAGCTACTGATGATAAATCTAGCTCAAAAACAAAGGGGTTAGCAAAATTTAAAAAAATCTTTCGCGGTGAGCAGAATAATCAAAACTCTGGTAAATAGTGCCTCGCAGATCTTTATCAAGAAATACTACAACTAAATAAACTCAAATATTATAAATATTTAATCTCAGTACGCCCCCTTATTAAAAATGGGGGCCTTAAAAAAATTCACATCTCTCTTCCTTCCTAATCTCTTACTACCTTTCTCATAGATTAAGCTCTTAGTCTCAAAATAAAATAAGTTTGCGGCCAGTAATTAGTCATTTTTTGTTACATTACTGATCTGCTACATTTTTGTGTACAGCCAGCAATATACCTCGACCACATGCTTACCCTTTCAGATTTCGACTTCAATTTACCCCCCGAGCTAATCGCCCAAACCGCGCTACCTCAACGCAGCGCGAGCCGTCTGTTAGAGGTTGATTCGGCTCAACCACCGCCACGTTTTGTTGATCGGCATTTTTCTGATTTGCTCGAATGCCTCACGCCCGGAGATTTGTTGGTGTTTAACGATACTAAGGTGTTAAACGCGCGTTTATTGGGCAATAAGGTGAGTGGTGGCAAGGTTGAAGTGTTGATTGAACGCGTTCTGAGCGAACGCACTGCGCTTGCGCAGATTCGCGCGAGTAAGCGCCCACGCCCCGGTAGTACATTGCGTTTAGCTGATGCGTTTGACGTTACAGTGGAAGCTTATGCAACAGCAGATGAACCCGATACGCCGTTTCATATTTTGCATTTCCCCGACGACTGTTACACGCTGCTTGAACGTTACGGGCGCTTACCACTGCCACCTTACATCACGCGCACGCCTGATACGTTTGATGAGAAGCGTTACCAAACGGTTTATGCGGCGCAACCAGGTGCTGTCGCCGCACCCACCGCTGGATTACATTTTGATGAAGCGCTGTTTGCACAACTTGACGCGCATGGGATACGACGCGCTACGTTGACGTTGCATGTGGGCGCCGGCACCTTTCAGCCAGTACGTACTGAAAACCTCGCCGAGCATCGGATGCATAGTGAGTGGTACCATGTGCCGCTGTCACTGGTTGAGGCGATTGCTGAAACACGTGCAGCGGGCAAGCGAGTTATTGCTGTTGGCACCACATCGCTGCGCGCGCTCGAAGCGGCAGCGCAAGCGGCTGAGAATGCCGGTGCACCGACTGGAACCATAAAGGCTGGTAGCGCTTCCACTGATATATTTATCACACCAGGTTATCGTTTCCGACTCGTTGATCGGCTTATTACGAACTTCCATTTACCTAAATCAACGCTATTTATGTTGGTCTGCGCGTTTGCTGGCACGGATGCGATGCGTGCGGCTTACCAATATGCGATTGAACAGCGTTATCGTTTTTTTAGTTATGGCGATGCCATGCTGCTAACTTGTACCTCATGTTGAATTTTGATCTACTCACCACCGACGGCCACGCGCGACGCGGCCGTTTAACGTTGAATCATGGCGTCATAGAAACGCCTATTTTTATGCCAGTCGGTACCTACGGTGCAGTGAAAGGCATATCACCGCATGAATTGGAAATGATTAATGCGCAGATTATTCTGGGTAATACTTTTCATTTATGGCTACGCCCTGGGTTAGATGCGATCAAGGCTCATGGTGGGCTACACGGTTTGATTGGCTGGCGTAAGCCGATGCTGACGGATTCAGGTGGCTTTCAAGTCTTTAGCCTTGGTGCGCTGCGCAAGATTACTGAAGAAGGCGTGACTTTTTCGTCGCCGCTTAATGGTGAGCGGCTTTTTTTATCGCCTGAAATTTCAATGCAAATTCAAACGGTGTTGAATTCAGATATTGCGATGCAATTTGATGAATGCACACCGTACAAGGTCAATGACGTCGTCACAACCGAAAAGCAAGCGGCAGATTCAATGCGCATGTCACTACGTTGGGCAAGGCGCTCGAAAAATGCGTTTACCGACCTGCAAAACCCCAATGCACTGTTTGGCATTGTGCAAGGCGGGCTATATGAAGAATTACGTGATGAATCGCTCGCCGGCTTAACTGACATTGGCTTTCCAGGTTATGCGGTTGGCGGACTATCGGTGGGCGAGCCGAAAGATGAAATGCAGCGCATTTTGAACCATATCGGCCCTCGCCTGCCTGCACACGCGCCACATTATTTGATGGGCGTTGGCACGCCTGAAGATCTGGTAGCAGGCGTCGCTGCAGGCATTGATATGTTCGATTGCGTGATGCCCACACGCAATGCGCGCAATGGTTGGCTGTTTACGCGCTTTGGCGATATCAAAATTAAGAATGCAGTACACCGCCACGACACTCGACCGCTTGATGAAAGCTGCAGCTGTTATACATGTAGCCATTTTTCACGCGCTTATTTGCACCACTTACATCGCATTGGCGAGATGCTCGGCGCGCGGTTAAATACGATTCACAACTTGCATTACTACTTGCAATTAATGAGTGAAATGCGCGAGGCGATTGAGTCTCATACTTTTGCTGATTTTGTGAAGAAATTCCAGGCTGATCGGCAGCGGGGTTACGCTTAATTTATGGTTTAGTTATTTTTTAGCTATTTTTCCGAATCAAGCTTGATAAGTTGCGCACAATTCTCAAACCGCGCTTTTGACAACGCTACTGCCTCATGCAGCTTTTGTTCGAGTAATTGTCGAGAGGGCAAGCCAGTCATATATTCAGCGACATGAATACCACTTTGACCTAACTCTAGAAGTTCTATCTGCTCACGATTTTTGCCTGTGCATAGAATGATGCCGAGTGGTGGAGCTTCGTCTGGTTCTTGTTCGTATTTTGCTAACCACCGTAAATAAAGCTCCATTTGACCTTTATCTGCTGCTCTAAATTCTCCAAGCTTCAACTCGATCGCTACCAGTCGTTTAAGGCAGCGATTGTAAAAGAGTAAATCAATATAAAAATCGTCATTGTCTATCTGCACTCTCTTCTGGCGAGCAACAAAACTAAAACCCATTCCTAGCTCTAATAAAAAATGCTCCATTTCGCGCAGGATGGCGTCTTCTAGATCTTTTTCAAGATAACGATCTTGTAACCCTAAAAAATCGAGAATATAAGGGTCTTTTAACACCATGTTAGGATTTAATGTCTCCTGGTCCCGTAATGCCGCCAATTCGCCTGCCAATAACTCATCAGGTTTGCGCGAAAGCGCTGTGCGCTCAAACAACATGGAATTAAGACGATTTTGCAAAGTGCGAGTACTCCAGCCTTCACTACGGCACATCTCTAAATAAAATTCGCGTTTGAGTGGATCTTCAATATAAATTAGGCTGCGCAAATGCGTCCAACTCAATTGTCTACGCAGTGCGTTGACAATATTTTCATCTTTAAATACCTCAGCAAAACGAAGCATATGGCGAAGATTTTTAACGCCAAAACCACGTCCATATTCAGCCTCTAATTGCTGAGCTAGCGTTACAACGATTTGCTCACCGTATTCAGCCCGCTCACCCTTGAGTATCTCGCTATGAATACGTCGTCCGATATGCCAATAAAGCAATGTCAGCGTTGAATTGACGGTAGCAGCTAATCCTGACTTAGCTTGCTTGATTAAATGACGAATGTCATTAATTAACACCGATGTGGTGATTTGCATTTTTCTTGTTAGCACATCCGATAAAAATAACTTCATCATTCCCCTTTTTCTTTTAGAAATAGGTTGGTAACCGAGGCTATCCCTTGATTCAGTTAAAGAAAGCATGAATCAGATTGATGCGATGCTAGAATATTCAACTTTTCTAGGAAGACGCTATATACCTTTCAGGTAAAGACATGGGGTTATGCGGAGATTCCTTTCGCTTTCACAGCGTTTTCTCAATATAATCCGGCGTAATTTCTTTATTTTTGACCGTCTTAATGGAGAGTCACGTGTTTATTTCCCCTGCTTTTGCACAAACTGCCGGTGCGGCAACTGAATCAAGTTTGATGAGTTTCTTACCGTTGATTTTGATGTTTGTGGTGCTGTATTTCATTATGATTCGCCCACAAATGAAGCGCCAAAAAGAACATCGCAATATGCTTTCAGCGCTTGCTGTCGGTGATGAAGTAGTAACCAGTGGTGGCTTGGTAGGTAAAGTTGCCAAAGTAAGCGAAGCTTACGTCGGTATCGAGATTGCACAAGGCGTTGAAATTACGATGCAGAAACATGCGCTGACAGCCGTTCTTCCGAAAGGGACGATTAAAGCACTGTAGTCTTTTACAAAGCGTCTAAAAGACCGTTCGAGATCTCTAAGTAGAAAAGTATTAAAGAGACTTGTTGAGCAAGTTAGGGTTTGTAGCTCACCCCAACTTACGGACCTCGACAAAGGACCGTAGGTTGCGGTGATACGCAACCCCCAACATGCGAACCAACAGTCTTTATTAGAATCTTTTAATAGATCTGGAACAGCTTTGATAGCTTCATAGCAAGTGATGCCGGTTTGCCAATACATCGAGTATTGGCCATCAGGTATGATGCCGCCGATGTTATACGAACCCTCCTTTTAGCTTTATTTAGCCTTCTACTCCAGTCGCAATGAACCGTTATCCTCTTTGGAAATATGCTGTGCTGCTTGCAGCGCTGACTCTTGGCTTGCTCTATGCATTGCCTAACTTTTTTGGCACTGTGCCAGCAGTACAGATTTCAAGCGGCAAAGCAACGGTAAAAATCGACGCTGACGTTTTGCAAAAAGTCGAGCAAGCACTGGCTTCGCAACATCTCTCAGCTGAGCAAATCACGTTTGATAATCACACTGCGAATGCGACCATCCGCGTGCAGTTGCGCGATACGGATACGCAGTTGCGTGTGAAAGATTTGCTTAACAAAGCACTCAATCAAAACCCAACCGACCCGACTTATATCGTCGCGCTCAATTTGCAAAGCGCAGCGCCCAAATTTTTTTCTTTGTTAGGCGCCAAGCCAATGTATCTGGGCCTTGATTTACGTGGTGGTGTGCATTTCTTATTGCAAGTTGATTTAGCTGGCGCGCTCAACAAAAAGCTTGACGTTAACGCGGCTGACGCACGTGCGCGATTACGTAATCGCAATCTGCGCGCAACGGTTAAACGTGAAGGGCAAAACATTTTGATTAATGTAGCCGATGAACGCACCGCTGACGCAGCGCATGGATTGCTTGCAGAAGGACTAAACGAATTGCAATGGCGCAAGCAAGCACTGCCAACTAGCGGTTACCAATTGATTGGCTCATTTACGCCAGCTACGCAACGCAGCGTGCAAGAAAATGCCGTTAAACAAAATATGGCGACACTGCATAACCGCGTTAATGAGCTCGGTGTAGCCGAACCTATCCTCCAACAACAAGGCGAAGATCGCATCGTCGTGGAATTACCGGGCGTGCAAGACACAGCTAAGGCGAAAGATATTATTGGACGCACTGCGACGCTCGAAGCCCGTCTAGCTAACCCAGATGTACTCAGCTTATCCGCTACAGATCCAATACCCCCAGGCGATGAACTTTTTAATTATGGCAACGGGTCAGTATTGCTCAGAAAACAGGTGATTTTTACAGGCGACAGAATTGCTGACGCAGCCGCTGGCTTTGATGAACATCAGCGACCCGCTGTAAAGATTCGCCTTGATGCGGCCGGTGGCCGTGTTCTGCGCAGCGTCTCACGTGACAATATCGGCAAGCCCATGGCGATTGTGCTGTTTGAAAAAGGCGCAGGCGAGGTGCTGACGGTAGCAACGATTCAATCTGAGTTGAGCGAGAATTTTCAGATTACTGGGATGGCCTCTACGCAAGCTGCTAATGATTTAGCGCTGTTATTACGCGCTGGCTCGCTGGCCGCGCCGATGGAAATTATCGAAGAGCGTACGATTGGCCCTAATTTAGGCGCCGATAATATTAAAAAAGGCTTTGCGTCAGTGCAGTATGGGATCGCAGCAATTGCTATTTTTATGCTGATTTACTATCTGCTATTTGGCTTAATTTCAGTAATTGCACTCTCGGTTAACTTACTGTTGCTTGTGGCTATTTTATCGATGCTGCAAGCGACTCTGACCCTACCTGGCATTGCTGCAATTGCGCTGACATTAGGAATGGCAATCGACGCCAATGTGCTGATTAACGAGCGCATACGCGAAGAACTACGCGCAGGTGCACCCCCGCAAACGGCGATTTCTGCCGGCTTTCAACACGCTTGGGCTACTATTCTTGACTCAAACGTGACAACGCTCATTGCTGGCTCAGCGTTGCTTGCACTTGGCTCAGGGCCTGTGCGTGGCTTTGCGGTCGTGCACTGTATTGGGATTTTGACGTCTATTTTCTCAGCTGTATTTTTTGCTCGTGGGCTCGTGAATCTCTGGTATGGCGGGCAGCGCAAGCTCAAGTCATTATCAATTGGCCAAGTATGGCGTCCGAACCCAAAAACTGACACCAATACGGCTAACGCTGCCTCCAGCGAAAAAGCCAATTAACCTACGCTACATTAAGCTTAAGGATACAGATGGAATTCTTCCGCATCCGCAAAGATATCCCGTTTATGCGGTATTCGCTTGTCTTCAATGCGATTTCGCTCATCACTTTTTTAGCCGCGATTTTTTTCTTGGTGCATCGTGGCTTGCATTTATCGATTGAATTTACTGGTGGTACGGTACTCGAAGTAAATTATCCGCAAGCAGTGGAACTCGAACCCGTACGCGCAGCGCTACGTAAGCTCGGCTATGGTGATGTACAAGCGCAAACCTTTGGCACCTCGCGCGATGTATTAATTCGCTTACCTTTACAAAAAGGGATGTCTTCTGCAACGCAAAGCGAACAAGCGATGGCTGCGTTAACCGAGCAAGAGCCAGCGGCAAAACTGCAGCGCGTTGAATTTGTTGGGCCACAAGTCGGGCGTGAATTAATGACCAACGGGCTGTTAGCGCTACTCTGCATCGCTGTAGGTATTGGTATTTATTTGTCGCTACGCTTTGAATGGAAATATGCGGTCGCGGGCATTATTGCGAACCTGCACGACATCGTGATTATTCTTGGCTTTTTCGCTTTCTTTCAGTGGGAGTTTTCACTTTCTGTACTCGCTGCTGTACTCGCTGTGCTTGGTTATTCGGTGAATGAATCAGTGGTGATCTTTGACCGAATCCGAGAGACTTTCCGTAAACAACGCAAAATGAGCGTCGCTGAAGTGATCAACCATGCGATCACCAGCACCATGTCACGTACCATCATCACGCACGGCTGTACCGAAATGATGGTGCTCTCGATGCTTCTTTTAGGCGGCGTGACCCTGCATTACTTTGCGCTAGCACTCACGATCGGTATTTTGTTTGGCATCTATTCATCGGTTTTCGTCGCTGCGTCACTTGCGATGTGGCTTGGCGTTAAACGTGAAGATTTGATCAAACACAGCAAACCCAAATATGACCCGAACGACCCTAACGCAGGTGCACAAGTCTAAGAATTAGGCCTTTATGCGCAGCCGCTCCTCTGCCCATAAAGGCTTAATTGCAATAAGACGTAGCAGATCAACTACCGCGCAGTTAAACAAAAATTAAAAAATGCGTGTTTGATGTGCATTTTTCGATATAATCAAAAAACAGTTTGTTTCGATTAGTCTGCAGCAGACTGTTAGCCTTTCAGCTAGCTACCAGATAAGTTCTAACTATTGCTTAATGGAAGCTATTAGATAGCGACCAGACTTCTATTTCGTACACACGCTCTCTCCTATTATTTTTTCTTTAAGAAGCTTTTCTCATCGCTTTTTACCACCGTGTCTGGTCGACCTCTCTGCTCTCTCCCCTTAAAAGGTTGGCTGGTCTTATATGGCGCAAATTCACCAAATCCACGATAAATTTTTTAAACGCTCGCTTAAAGAAAAGCGTATTGCAGTGGATTTTTTAGGTGCCCATTTACCACCAACACTCTTTCAGCGCCTGGATATAAAAACACTTAGTCTCACTGATAAAAGTTTGGTGCTGCCTAAGTTGCGTGAAGTGCACTGCGACGTCATTTATCAATGCAAAATCGGTCATCAGGATAGCTATATATTCTTTTTGCTAGAGCACCAATCTAACGTGCCCGAATTAATGGCTTTTCGTAAATTGCAATATACAGTGGGTTTAATGGACGATCACTTACGCGCGGGACATACCAAACTCCCGTTGGTTTTGCCTATCTGCCTCTATCATGGTAATGAGTCGCCTTATCCGCGCTCGAGAGATATTTATGATGAATTCAGTCATCCCGAGTTGGCACGTGAATTTTTTTTCAAACCATTTCATTTGATCGATCTCACCACGCTATCTCAAGAGACTATCGAAACACATGGCTTAGCGGCTTTGATGGAGATGCTGTTTAAACACTATCAAGCAAAAGATGTGGCGAATAAATTTAAACAGATTATGCAAAACAGTCTATTCACACGCACGATCTACCAGATAGGCAAACCCTATTTGGTAGATGTAATAAACTATATGCTTTACAGTGATAGGGGCGAACACTCCCCCTCAGCTGATACGTTGATTGATGTGTTAGTTGAGGTCTTACCTAATGAACGAGAGGCCATCATGACGTTTGCTGAACAATTAGAGTACAGAGGCAAGCAAAAAGGTATACAAGAAGGATGGCAAGCGAGCAAGATCGAAATAGCTAAAAATATGCTAGCCGAAGGCTTTGACTTTTCTATCGTCAAGAAAATGACCGGGCTCTCCAACGAAGAAATGACAGCATTAGCCCAAAAGCATTAATCTGTGTTTTTATTTCAGTGAATTGAACAAGCAACATCTGAAGCCAATACCTTGCTTGAGGTATTAACTGAAACTCTACCCATCGCTGCTTTTCTTTTTTAAAAATTATGAGCAGGCTTTAACGAATGCTTACCGGCTACTTCGAGCTTTATAGTATTTTCGCAAGCTATATAGCCTGCGAAAATATTCTGCGCGGTGGAGGGTGACTGTATAAATTATGATTTGGCAGAATCCTGTGATTGAGATTTAGCGCCTTTCATAAACGGCACCATACGAGCGAGTACACCATCTCGATTGATAATTTGGTGTTTAAGCGCCGCTAATAGATGCAGCACAAATAAGCAAAATAATGTGTAGTTGAGAAAGATATGTGCTGATTTCAACACCGGTTTAAGTTCTGCATTCGGCTCAATTAACATCGGTAGGGGCACGAGTCCTAAATAAACGACAGGCCTGCCGGCCGACGCACTATACAAATAGCCAGATAGCGGTACAGCAAACATTAATATATAGAGTAAACCATGTACCGAATGGGAAGCAGCACGCTCCCAACATGACACGGTGGCCGGTAACGGTGGGGCAGAACAAAAAATACGGACTAGCAAGCGCCACAGCGTCAACGCAAATACGGTTACGCCAATCCATTTATGCCAAGACATATATTTGCCTTTATCAGCAATAAGATGCGGGAATTCATCGACTATCCAACCAATTGAAAAAGCCCAAATGATCAAGAATGCGATCAACCAATGCAAAGTCATCGCTTGTGCGCTGTACTTCTGCGTGGTAGCTGTTGAAGTAGCGGCTCTCATATTTTGACCTCCTTATTTTTACACTCGCGCATCATACTGTAACTGCAGGCGAAACTCTCTACGCCAAATTCCTATCCAATTGGGTAAATAATGCATAAACTCTGTGCACTTCATTTAACTTAATCAACAAGAAAACGAGCCGAAAGATGGCCGCTGCATGTGATCGTGTCCAGAATCGTTACTTGCTACTGCCTGTAGCGTAGCGAAATAAATATCGGTAGATATGGCAAGGAGCAGCTACCGCGGCACATCGCAGCGCACTGCGCAGAGTTTAAGCAAAGCTTTTTTAAAAAGCTTCATGAGAAAGGAGATGGGCTCATGGAAAAAATAGAATTAATCGCTTGTCGTGAATGTGATGCACTGCATCAAAAAATACCCCTTGCAAAAAATAACCGTGCACGCTGCCTGCGTTGCGGCGCAGTGCTTTACCAATATTTTTCCGGCAATCTTGATTATCTGTTAATGATCACGATCACTAGCGCAGTTTTATTTTTGACGGCTAATAGTTTGCCGATCGTCGAGCTTAATGTAAAAGGACTCACCAACCAGGCGACTTTAATCGGCGGTATCGCGCATCTATGGAGCAGTCACAGACACCTGGTTGCGGTGCTGGTATCAGGTGTTGTGATGGTTGCGCCATTACTCGAATGTCTGGCTTTTATTTATTTGTTAGTGCCACTAAGGTTTGGACATAGAGTGCCTGGCTTTCACAGCATATTGCGGATTATTCAGCTAATACGGCCTTGGGGTATGCTAGAAGTTTTTATGCTTGGCTTAGTCGTCACGCTTGTTAAGCTTTCAGGCTTCGCTCGTATTATTCCTGGCCCAGCGCTTTTTGCGTTTAGTCTTTTGACGTTTTTACTGGCTTTGCTTAGCGCCTTCGATCCTCGTCATTTGTGGAGTATGGTTGATCATCAACAAACGGTGAAACTAGCCAAGGGATAAAAAAATCAATGAATGAATACAAAGAAATAGTGAGTGCGCGTGAGGCTGGTTTAGTCGCTTGCACCGCTTGCGCTCAGGTACATCAATACATTGCAAAAGATCGTGAGCTACGCTGCGAGCGCTGTCATGCGCGTTTATACTCACGCACGCCTAATAGTATGCTGCGCACTTGGCTACTTTTAATGGCTGCACTGATTTTGTATTTTCCGGCAAATTTATTACCGATGATGCGTACTCAATCTTTATTCGGTGCTAAAAACGATACGCTGATGAGTGGTATCAGCTACTTTTGGAAGTCTGGCTCACCGATACTGGCTGTTATTGTTTTTACTGCAAGTGTCGTTGTGCCTTTGATTAAAATTGGCGCGCTCAATTTTCTGGCTTTTACCGCTCACGCTAAGACACGCTGGCAACCACAGCAAAGGGCTAAGTTGTATCGCTTCATTCACTATATTGGGCGTTGGTCAATGCTTGATATTTTTGTCCTAATGTTGACCATCACGTTGATCCAGTTCCGCTCGTTAGCGGTGATTGCTGGACCGGGCGCGTTGGCTTTCGCGTTAGTCGTTATTTTGACGATGTTGGCCTCGATGCAATTTGATGCGCGACTCATTTGGGATCATTCCGCCTCACCCTCTGCCACAGAAAACTCACTGTAGACCCTGCGTAATCATGGCCGCTGAAAAAACACCCGAATCAAACCACACCGACCCTATTTCCGCGTCAGTCGCCACACCCATCGTGGTAGAGCGTAGCCGCTTAAGCGCAGCGCTCGTGTGGGTTATTCCCTTATTGGCGACCTTAATCGGCTTAGCACTTATCTTAAAGCCCATGCTCGAATATGGGCCATCTATCACGATTAGCTTTAAAACCGCTGAAGGGATCGAGCCTGGCAACACTAAAGTTAAGTATAAAAACGTGGATATTGGCGAAGTAAAACGGGTACAAGTCAGCCGAGATTTATCGCACGTTTTAGTGGATGTTGAACTCAGCAAGCAGGCAAAAAATTTTGCCGTCGCCGATACGCAATTTTGGGTCGTGCGTCCACGCATCGCAGCAAATGGTGTGTCAGGTCTGAATACGTTAGTCTCAGGGGCTTATATCGGCGTTGATGCAGGCGCATCAAAACAGACAAGCCATCAATTCGTTGGCCTTGAAACACCGCCGATCATCACCGATGAGAAACAAGGACGTCAGTTTGTTTTGCATAGCGATGATTTGGGTTCATTGGATATTGGCTCACCTGTCTTCTATCGGCGAGTGGCCGTTGGACAAGTGATTTCCTACACACTTGATGAAGGTGGAGAAGGGGTAACGTTACGTATTTTTGTCAATGCGCCATACGATAAATTTGTAAGCGTAACTTCAAGCTTTTGGCACGCAAGCGGCGTTGATGTACGGCTTGATCAACATGGACTTAAATTAAATACACAATCACTCGCCACCCTAATGACAGGGGGTATTGCCTTTACCACGCCGCCTACCTCATTGGCTCAACAGCGTGCACCGAATAACGCGGTTTTTCGTCTCTCGGCCAATTCGAATGATGCTCAATATGAAACCAATGAGCCGCCCGTACGTGTCGTACTCAATTTTCATCAAGCATTACAAGGGTTAAGCGTCGGTTCCCCTGTCGAATTCCATAGCCTGATGCTTGGGCGAGTGGAATCGATAGATTTAAATTATTCCGCTAAGCACGGTACCTTCCATATGCCGGTTACCCTTCTGCTCTACCCAACAAGATTAGGTTTTACACATACAACGGGTGCATCTCAACAAGCGTCTAGCGTGCAATGGCTTAGCCAGCTGGTGAGACGTGGATTGCGCGCACAATTGCGTACGGGTAACCCATTGACAGGGCAACTTTACGTCGCGCTCGATTTCTTTCCGAAGGCGCCAGCAGCCTCGCTCACTAAACATTCACCGAGACAAACTGCTAACCCGTTGTTTGAAATGCCAACCGTGCCAAGTACGCTGACTCAATTGCAAATGCAAGTCGCCGATATCACGCGCAGGCTCGCCAAAGTACCGTTTGATCAAATCGGTGGACAACTTAACAATATGCTGAAAAACGCCGATCGTTTATTTAAACAGTTAGATACATATACTGCACCGCAAGCAACACGCACGCTGGCTAGCGCGCAACAGACCTTCAAAGCAGCTGAAGCTACGCTGCAACAAGATTCGCCACTGCAATCAGATGTGCATCAAGCGTTGACAGAGTTAACCCGTTCTCTTCAATCACTTAATACGCTTGCTGATTATTTAGCGCGCCATCCAGAAGCACTGATACGTGGTAAAGCCCGCGAGGAATAATCATGTCAATTTTCTTAGCTAAGCTCCCTTCGATTCGCCATGCATACACGGCCAAATTTGGCATGCGCCTGCGTTCTCATTTCACCATCGCTACGCTCGCTGTCGTCTGTGTAGGTTGCAGTAGTGTGCCCTCTACGCATTTCTATACCTTAAACGCTGAAACGTTGAAATCTGACACCTCTGCGACCTCTCTCACAGAGAAAAAAGAAACGCCGCCAATTAAGCCGGCAACAAAGTTTTATATTGAAGTAGGAGCCGTGCAAATACCGGCGCAAGTTGATCGGCCGCAATTTGTCATTACCACTGCACCAGGCCAAGTCGAAATAAAAGAACAGCAACGTTGGGTCGCATCACTGCAAGATGAAATTCGTCAGGCGCTCTCTGAGGCTTTGATGGAGCAACTGGGTACTTTCGATGTGGCTCGAACGCATAATGCTCAGAATTTACCTATTTATCAGATCACAGCAAAGATACAGCGTTTTACCTCAAGCTTGACGCCCTCGACTCACTCTCCTACTTCAGGCAGTGTCACGCTTAGCGTCCTCTGGAGTGTAAGACTGATCTCCCCTCATACGACTTCACCAACACCTACGCTCACTTGCCACTCCTTTGCCAGTGAAACAGTAAAACCAAGTTATCGCCATTTAGTATTAGGGCATAGACATGCAATACATCGCGTTTCGCAGGACATCGCTTTCACCATTCGCGCGTTAGCTGCTAAGCCTGGGGCTTTCAATGCGGTGGTTTGTCCAATAGTAAAAGAATGATATTTTTTGATTAACTTAGAGGTGGTTTAGAGATTGTTCGCTTTCTCTTAACTGGGAGAGATTGAGGGTGAAGTTAATGGGAGATCAATAACGAGTATGCTCGATCTGGCATCAATTCTTCAATTCATCAAAGACGGTCTCAACAAGAGATCGACGTCGCAATAAAGCCTAGTCGAAATCAGCGTGAGTCACACGCTGCCATGCCGTTAAATACGTGGTGGCGGCTAATGCTAGGTTGTAGCGTGGCAGTAATTCAATACAGTGGTTGTACGAAGGTAGCTTTGGAAAGTCCCTGCGCAGATGCTGACATACATGATTGAGGTAAAACGATTTAAATTGCCAGTAACAGATTCGGTGAAAAAGAACGACTAGCGCCAGCCCCCGCAAGGGGGATCGCGCTACGCTCTATCAACGCCTCAAGCAGGAATAGGCAACCTTCATTTTTCGCCAAAACGTGGACTCGGCTCGCCTACGGCCTTACGCTGCTTTAACAGCTTCTTATTCACTGAGCTTAAGCCTTCTATGCCTTGAATAAAGGTGTCTGTCAAAATCAGTCTGTCATGTGTTGTTGTACTCCAAGATAGCCGTACTTGATAACGTCCTTCCTCTTCGATGACCTGCCATGCGCGAACCGATTTATCGCTACAGCCGGTAACCAAATAGCTGCTATTAGCTATCTCTTTCCAGGCAAGGCTATTAATGCCTCCCTGAAAATCTCGCACGACCGCTAAACACTGACCCGAGGCCACGTCCCACAGACGAACCGTCTTGTCATCACTGCCCGAGGCGATCTGCTGACCGTTGGGCGAATACACCACGCTCCTAACATAGGAGGTATGCCCTTGTAAGGTGTGGCCGGCCTCCCCGCTGTGCGTATCCCACAGACGTACCGTCTTGTCCCCACCGCCCGAGGCGATCTGATGACCGCTGGGCGAATACACCACGCTGTAAACAGCGGCAGTATGCCCTTGTAAGGTGTGGCCGGCTTTCCCTCTGTGCGTATCCCATAGCCGCACCGTATGGTCATCACTGCCCGAGGCAATCTGATGACCGCTGGGCGAATACACCACGCTAAACACCCAGCCGGTATGCCCTTGTAAGGTGTGGCCGGCCTCCCCGCTGTGCGTGTCCCATAGCCGCACCGTCTGGTCATCACTGCCCGAGGCAATCTGATGACCGCTGGGCGAATACACCACGCTCCTAACAACATGGGTATGCCCTTCTAAGATGTGGCCGGCCTCCCCGCTGTGCGTGTCCCATAGCCGCACCGTCTGGTCATCACTGCCCGAGGCAATCTGATGACCGCTGGGCGAATACACCACGCTCCTAACAACATGGGTATGCCCTTCTAAGATGTGGCCGGCCTCCCCGCTGTGCGCGTCCCACAGACGCACCGTCTGGTCATAACTGCCCGAGGCGATCTGATGACTGCTGGGCGAATACACCACGCTAAAAACAGAGTCGGTATGCCCTTGTAAGGTGTGGCCGGCCTCCCCGCTGTGCGCGTCCCACAGACGAACCGTGCTATCCCAACTGCCCGAGGCGATCTGCTGACCGCTGGGCGAATACACCACGCTATTAACATAGTCGGTATGCCCTTGTAAGGTGTGGCCGGCCTCCCCGCTGTACGCGTCCCACAGACGTACCGTCTGGTCACCACCGCCCGAGGCGATCTGATGACCGCTGGGCGAATACACCACGCTCCTAACAACATGGGTATGCCCTTGTAAGGTGTGGCCAGCCTCCCCGCTGTGCGCATCCCACAGACGAACCGTGCTATCCCAACTGCCCGAGGCGATCTGCTGACCGCTGGGCGAATACACCACGCTAGTAACAGAGCCGGTATGCCCTTGTAAGGTGTGGCCGGCCTCCCCGCTGTGTGCGTCCCACAGCCGCACCGTACGGTCATCACTGCCCGAGGCAATCTGCTGACCGTTGGGCGAATACACCACGCTCCTAACCCAGCCGGTATGTCCTTGTAAGGTGAGGACGGCCTTCCCGCTGTGCGCATCCCACAGACGAACCGTCTTGTCACCACCGCCCGAGGCGATCTGCTGACCGCTGGGCGAATACACCACGCTAGTAACAGAGCCGGTATGCCCTTGTAAGGTGAGGACGGCCTCCCCGCTGTGCGCGTCCCACAGCCGCACCGTCTTGTCATAACTGCCCGAGGCGATCTGATGACCGCTGGGCGAATACACCACGCCAGTAACCCCGGCGGTATGGCCCGCTAAGGTGAAGCGTTTTTCCCAGCTCGAGGTGTCATAGACGCTGATCGTACCGTTTGCGAGGCCCATCGCACACGCTTTCCCATCCGGGGAATACGCGCACGATCTTACCTCGCTCTCTTCCTGGAGATAAGGCCATTCACCAAACTTCACCCCTTCCATCTTTGCACCGCTTAAATTCGCCTGGCGCAGCCAACTCGTCCGCAGCTTGACTCCCCTCAAATCCGATCCTTGCAACTGTGCTGAATCGAATACTCCACCACTCAAATCTGCACCTGGTACCCGTATTCCATTTAAGTCCGCTCCATTAAACTGGACACCACTTTTTACTAATAGGGTCAGCGCATTAGCCGCCATGGGTTTGACTTCTTCTGTTTTCGAGCGTTCGACCCAGCTCAGTAACTTTGCCTTCAACGCCGGCTCTTGCTGGATTTTTTCTCTTAAATATCCAAATAGCTCTGGATTATCAGCAAGGCATAACAACTCAAAAAATGCTGGCTTCTCTACCACTTGATCGAGTTGCCCTGATTCACATAGCCTTTGCAATTGATTCAATGCAAAGGCTTGCAAGCTCGTATCCGACTTAACTAGAGTTCGTTGATATTCCGGCGCAATTCTTTGCTGTAGCAAGTGTAATTTTAGAGCAGGCGAATCCAAGGGCTCTCCGTCACGAGTCACTATAGTCAATGCCTCAAAAAACGCCCTCTTGGTTGCCCAGTCCATATGACTTTCTATTTCTTCTCGAACTTCGACGGGGAGTGAGAGCAAAGTAGGCACGGTGGTTTTTTGTGCTGCCCTGTAGGATGAAATAGTAGAAAGCGAAGTAGGGTTTAGCATGGGTATCTTTGAGTTAAATTTTGGCGATATTGCCAGGTAAAATTTAAATAACGTGAATTCGGGATAAGAGAAGACCTCACAGGGCAGGAGAGGAGAGAGGTGAGCGCTAAGGATTTCGAGGAGAATGTAACCCTCCAAGAAAAGACAAAGCACTCATGGATAATCTTACTGAACTTTATTGGGGGATGGATAATTTTGTAAAGTATTTGAACCGGCGTTCAACAAAAGGCTGCTGGCTCATGGAAAGTGTAAGCGCGTGCGTGCGACCGGCCTGCCCTTGGCGGAATTGATGGCGCTAGTCGCTCTTTTTCACCGAATCCGTTACCAGCTATTCAGAGGGCGGTTGTGTTGAGGTTCCTTCGTCACCTCAACACACGTCGCGCTAAATGGTAGGTTTAGGTGAAGTGCGAACCCCAACATGGGCTGTCACTTTTCTGAAAGTTTACGAACAGGCGTTAAGCTATCTGTTGCAGTTGAGGTTGAATTTGATGAAGTGGGGTAATGATTTTTTTTAATAAACTTTTACAATGATCAAGTCTAACTGAGGGTCTATACAAACCTACAACTTGATTTTTCTCATCAAGTTGTAACCAGACTTCAACCCGGCTTTTACGCCCCTCATTCCGAGCTAAATCCGCGGGAAGCAGAGATGAGTAGATTTTTTGCTTCTTATCGATGACTCTCAGACACTCTCTTTGGCTATCGCAGTGTTTTAAAATCTTTTGCATGTAATCTTCAAAGCCATCAATACCGCACTTACCTGCTTTCTTTACATATTTAAATTGCAGCTCAAATTTTTCCTTTTCTTTTTTAGGAAGCAAGCTCACTAAAGACTCGACATTAAAGATCAAAGGATCCTTGATCTCTTCTGATTGTGTTACTGCTCGCTCAAACTTAGAAGAATCCGTTTGCTTCGCATCAGACTCGGTTAACACTTCATATCGTCTTCGCTCAAGCGCGACATCCGTTCTGTTGCTTCTACGGGCAACCTTCGAAACAGAAGGTTCGTCGCTCAATTTTCTGATTCTTGAGACAGTCTTCTTTTCTATTTCACTGACAAAATCAGCGTCCACCCTGTCGTAATAACCTTCTATGATTCGGTCTAACTCGCTATAGGTCATGAGCTCTAAGTCGCGCAGACTATAGTTCTCAGGCGTGGGACAATCATTCGACTTAACTAAAGTAGGAGATAAATTGAAACCAATGGGACTAGAAAGACTAAGCGGCATCGTAATATGTTCCATAACAAATTCAGATGCCGAATTTTTAATGAGAACCCCAAAAGACAGTACGTCTAGTCTTCCAATAAGTGAGTAGGAATGTACTAAAAATAGCTGTATCGACTAAGAATTTACTCAGCATCTTCCTCACTAAACGCCGACACGCGCAGCAAGCTTCGTAGCTTGTCCAATGTATGCAGCAGGTGTTAGAGCGAGCAAATAGGCTTTTGCTTCTTCTGGAATATCCAATTGCTCGATGAACGCATGAAATACTTTACGGTTCATTTCTTTGCCGCGTGTTAACGCTTTGAGTTGCTCGTACGGGTTGGGCAAACTGTAACGGCGCATCACTGTTTGCACGGGTTCGGCTAAGACCTCCCAACTTTCATCTAAATCTTCCGCTAACCGTTGTGGGTTAACTTCAAGTTTATTCAAACCACGCAAACAAGCGTCATACGCGAGCACCGCATAACCAAAAGCCGCGCCAATATTACGTAATACCGTAGAATCGGTTAAGTCGCGCTGCCAACGTGAGATAGGCAGTTTATCTGCTAGATGCCGCAACAACGCATTTGCCAAACCAAGATTCCCTTCTGAATTTTCAAAATCGATTGGGTTAACTTTATGCGGCATCGTCGAAGACCCGACCTCGTTTGCTTTGACTTGTTGCTTGAAGTAACCCAGAGAGATATAGCCCCAGATGTCGCGGTTTAAGTCAATTAAGATCGTATTCACACGGGCCAAAGCATCAAATAGCTCGGCCATATAGTCATGCGGCTCAATCTGAGTCGTATAGGGATTGAATTCAAGACCTAACTGTTCTGTGACAACTTTTTGTGCAATCGCTTCCCAATCTAGTTCAGGGTAAGCTGATACATGTGCATTGTAGTTACCGACCGCACCATTTAATTTACCGCGTATGGGTACCTCTGTTAGACGCGCGATAGCCTGGGCTAAACGAGCAGCCAAATTGGCAAATTCTTTACCTACTGTGGTGGGACTTGCCGTTTGTCCATGGGTACGTGACAGCATCGGTTGCGCTGCATGAGCGTGCGCCAATTCCAGTAAGCGTGTTTGCAACTTTTGTAACGAGGGGAGTAAAACATGCTCACGCGCACCTTTGAGCATGAGGCCGTAGGCGGTATTGTTGATGTCTTCTGACGTACAGGCAAAGTGAATAAATTCACTTGCACTCTCGAGTTCGGCATGTCCTTTGACGGATTCTTTTAACCAATATTCAACTGCCTTCACATCGTGATTCGTCGTGCGCTCGATCTCTTTAATGCGCGCTGCGTTGTCTACATTGAAATTTTCAACAAGCTGCAATAGGAAATTTTCTGCGGTGTTAGATAAAGCCGGTAATTCAGTCAATTGCAAGCGGCTTAGCGCAAGCAGCCAATGCACCTCCACCTCGACCCGATGACGAATCAGTGCAGCTTCTGAGAGCCATACACGCAAATCTTCGGTCTTTTGCGCATACCGCCCATCCAGAGGAGAAAGCGCAGTCAACATAGCGAGAGAGTCAGCAGAAGGAAGAGAAAGCACAGCCATGGCAACCTTTATCAAATAGTGGATAAAAAAGTAGGCAGATTATAAGGCTTCTCTGAGCTGGTCTATAGACTAGTCTATGAACGTGCGCTTATAAAAGATATGGAGGTGAGTGCTAAGAACTCAGAGGTATACAGGAACCCCAACATGGCAGCGGCTCCACATCTAGTTTCACTGGAGAGTATCCACGCAATCGATAATGCCACCGCCTAAACATACGTCACCGTTATAAAGCACCGCTGATTGACCTGGGGTGACCGCCCATTGTGGCTCGGCAAAATTTAGAGTGAAATGGTTTGTGTGCATGTTAGTGAGCACACATTGCGCATCGGTTTGGCGATAACGGGTTTTCGCGTGTAGCCTGCTGTTGTTCGCCGGAGGCGTGCCCGCGATCCAGTTCGCATTTTGCGCGTTCAGTGAAACGCTCGTTAGCCACGGATGATCATGCCCTTGCACAACGTAGAGCGTGTTATCAGCAATATGTTTAGCCGCGACGAACCAAGGTTCACCTGTCCCTTGGCGGCTGCCACCTAAGCCGATGCCTTTTCTTTGCCCTAATGTATAAAACGCTAGGCCAATATGTTCGCCGACTACCTTTCCATCTGGTGTCTTCATAGGGCCTGGTTGAGTCGGCAGATAACGATTTAGAAAATCTCGAAAAGGTCGCTCGCCAATAAAGCAAATTCCCGTTGAATCTTTTTTGCGCGCATTAGGTAAGCCAAGTTCGGCCGCAATTTCGCGCACTTGTGTTTTGGCAAGGTTACCTAAAGGAAACAGAGAGCGAGAAAGTTGTGTTTGGTTTAGACGATGCAAGAAGTAGCTTTGGTCTTTCGTTAGGTCAGCCGCTTTTAAAAGTTCATACTGCCCTTCGGTTGTTTGCCGAACACGAGCATAATGGCCTGTAGCGATGCGTTCCGCGCCAAGCTTAAGCGCATGGTCTAAAAACGCATTGAATTTGATTTCTGCATTACACAATACATCAGGGTTAGGCGTGCGGCCGGCTGAGTACTCGCGCAAAAATTCGGCGAATACGCGATCTTTATATTCTGCTGCGAAATTTACGGCTTCGATATCGATACCGATTAAGTCAGCGACTGACACAGCATCGAGCCAGTCTTGCCGGGTTGAGCAAAACTCATCGTCGTCATCGTCTTCCCAATTTTTCATGAAAAGACCGATCACTTGATAGCCTTCTTGTTTGAGCAACCAGGCGGTAACCGACGAATCAACGCCGCCTGACATGCCGACTATAACGGTTGGCTTGGTCATGATCTTAATTAGGTTTTGTCTCTGACGAGCGCCGACGTAAAGAACCAGCGATCAAATCAAAACGGAACAAGCGGCATTCTAACGAACCGTTGTAAAGCGGCGTCTTCTGCGATTCGCGTAAACGCATTTGACCAGGAAGGCTTCGATCTGAGGTCAGAATAAACGCACGCCAACCGGTAAAACGCTGTTTCAGTGCATCGCCAAACGCATGGAAAAATTCAGCATCAGCCATATCAGGTTGATTACGTTGAAATTTTCTTACTGTGTCATCTCTGACTTGGAACACTCGCCCCCGAGAGTTGCGTCCGCGGACTTCAATCCGTTCACCATAAGGTGGATTAATCAATACGATGCCTGGTTTTTCGACAGGTGGCGTTATCGAGCGCGCGTCAAGCTGTTTAAGCGGCAATTCAGGCAGACCCGCTCGCGCAAAATTAGCTCGCGCTGCCGCCAGCATATCGTTGGAAATATCGCTGCCAAAAATAACTAAGTGATGCGCTAACGAGCTTGCTGCCTGTTGCTCTTCCAGCGCCGCTGCTTTGAGCTTTTTCCATGCAGTCGCGTTATACGGTTTGAGTTTTTCAAAGGCAAATGGTCGTTGTACGCCGGGGGCAATCTTCAATGCTATTTGCGCGGCTTCCGCTAAAAAAGTACCGCTGCCACACATGGGGTCATACAGCGGCATTTCAGGTTGCCAGCCTGTCAAGCGAAGAATGCCGGCAGCCAGATTTTCGCGTAACGGGGCCGCGCCCTTATCTAAGCGCCAGCCGCGTTTAAATAGTGCTTCGCCAGAGGTATCGATGTAGAGCGTGCAATCTGTCTCAGTTAAAAATACAAAAATACGCACATCAGGCGCAAAGGTATCAATACTTGGCCGCACGCCTGACTTCTCACGTAAGCGATCGCAGATCGCATCTTTTACACGCAGTGCAATGAAATTCAAGCTAGTTAATTTAGCGTGAATGGCTGTCACATCGACACGCAATGTTTCATGCGCGGTAAACCAGCGCTCCCACTGCTGCTCAAGCGCAAAAGCAAAAATATCACGCTCATTCAAATAAGCCCGCGCAGCAACTCGCAATAAGACCCGATTCGCAATGCGTGAATACAAATTCACTGCCATTGCAGCGGTAAGACTGCCGCTAAAATGCACGCCGCCTTGCGCTTCAGTTCCCACGCGCAACGGAGCATCTAACGCCGCATGCTGCGCTATCTCGCGCAATTCGCTCGCCAAAGCCGCTTCAAGCCCACGCGGACAAGGAGCGAAAAATTCAAAAGAAGCCATAAGTTTTTTGGAAGATCGCGTTTAATGGAGGTTGGCGTATGTATATATCAGAAATTATCCGACAGTCTGCCAATTGCGGAAGATTTTAGTTGAGAAAAACCGTAGTGTACTGAAATGACAACAGCCTCATTGTCAGTTCTCAGAGCGAACCCTTTCAGGGCCTTTACATTTTTCAAAGACCCTGTTGAGATCTAAGGCGAGGAGTTTTTAAATAGAGATATAAAAAGCAGTAATACGCCCTAATCCACAGGATATACCGCCGCCTTTGATGTAAGGCTCTGATTTTACTGAAATTTTCTGCATTAAAAATGCAGCCAGCCATCCTAAAATTAAATACAGGATTTTACTGATAGGCATCGGTCAGGAGAAACTTAAAACTACAAAAAGATTTCTAGAGCGGCTATTCATCTAACTTCTTTATGGAAGAGAGGGAAATAAAATGCTTGAACCTGTAGCGACCATAACGGCGCCACTAATTGGCGTATTTCCCTCTGTACCTCGAGACCCAGAGAAAGCACAGCTGCAGAAGGATATCGTGCCTGCTGTAGCAAAAAGCGGCGGCATTACAGAGGAAACACTCAAACAAGCATTAGCAAAAACGTTAAAAACCCTCCCTTCTGATTCATATGCAGAAAAAGCGGCTTATGTTTATTATGAAGATGAATATGAGAGCGACGTAGCTTCTGAGGCTTATTCTAGTGCATCTAGCACACTCAATGGCGAAAGCCCGCCAACTTCAATCGCAAACACAAGCGTTACGACTGATGTAGTCGGTTTCTTCAACAACTTCACAGGGAAAGTTAAAGACCAGGTTAAATCTCCCTTTTCTAAGAGCCATGCTTTTTTAGAAAAAGTACTGAAACTATTGAGTAAGGAAAAGCACAAAATAGAAGATGCGTTTGCAGTCTTCGATAAACTTTCCTCATATTTAAAAGATCGTGAATACGAGAAATTGCCTGATTTTGGCGATCTCTGCGATAGAGTTCCGAGCCTGAGAGGAAATTTAGAAAGGATGGAGGAGGTTCTAAATTCGATCAAAGATGAATTTAAAGATAAATCAATTTATCAGAGGCAAGATAAAGACGTATCTCCTCAAGAAAAACAAGCTTACTTAGATAAAAGAGATAGAGTAGAGAAAGGGTTAGCTTCCTTAAAGCCGGTAATAGAAGATTTGGATAATATTATTGGCATTCTTAAAGAGGGGGAAAATTCTGACAAGCAGACTTTTACAGTGCGAGTGGTAACAGGTATTCTTACATTTGCAGGATATATATTAACGCTCGGCGCTAGTGCTGGCTTAACAACGATTAGCGGTACACCGGTATTCCTGGTCGGTTTTTTTATTAATATGGGTGTTGATATACATCAGTATCAACTAAAACAAGATATCAAGAAGTGGTCGTCTTTTAAGACAACCCTAAATGATTTAACTAAGAAAAATCCCTTAGTAGCGGAGGACGAAGTGATAAACGGATTACTTGCGGATCAGCATCGTACACAAACACAGCTGATAAGGTCGGTGTCTAGCTTACAGTCGGATAACCAGACGCTCGCTGAAATGGACCAGAAGCTGATAACGTCGGTGTCTAACTTACAGGCGGACAACACGAAAATAGGCCAGACACAGACACAATTAATAAATACTGTGAATCAATTGCAGACTAGGGCAGAAAACGCAGAGAAGAAGTTAGAAGTGGTTGAGGCTAAGTTAGATTCAATCCTGCGTCTTTTAGAGGCTAACCAAACGATAATGAGCAAGGCTTAATAATTGTTCCTTTTTAGCCCATGAGTTGATTAAAAAAGGATCCGCTATGGATCCTTTTACTTTAAAAATAATACTGAGCTATAAGAAATATGAAACATCAATGCAAATTGCCATGACTGGTCTTTGCGCAAGTAACAATCTGCGGTTCTGCTTCTGCTTGATTTCTCTTCTTTAAATTCTTCTTTAATCTTCTTTAAATAACTCCCGCCTCATACGCCTACACATCCGCATGATAGCTCGCGAGCGTACCATTGCCCCGACAGCAGCGTAAGTAAAGCCCATTTTGTAAGCAGCTTGTTCACGCTCTCAACGTGATAAACCTCTACCTAAAAAGGCTAGGTAGCGGTTTATCAACCCTTCTTTAACGATTATGGCCTAGCTGATTAGCCATTCGTGCCAAATGGGTAATTTCCTTCCAGTTTTTTTCTTGCAGCAAGTTCTTGGGCGTTATCCAAGACCCACCCACGCACATGACGTTTGGCAAAGCAAGGTAATTAGGCGAGGCTTGCGCATTAATACCACCTGTTGGACAGAATCTTAGGCTAGGGAATAATTCATGAAAGGCACTCAGCATAGCCACTCCACCTGCTGGATGAGCGGGGAAGAATTTTACAATGTCATAGCCTGCATGCAGCGTTCTGAGGATATCCGAAGGGGTCATAACGCCAGGTAATAATGGGAGCTGAGCAGCACGCGCGGCCTGTGAAAGCGGCTCCGTGAAGCCTGGCGAAACACCAAAGTGTGCGCCGGCTTTTACTCCCTCTTCACACTGAGCAAGTCGGGTGAGTGTACCCACACCAATAATTAAATCATCGGCAATACGGCGTGCTCGCTCTATCACTTTCAGGCCGGCATCCGTGCGCAGCGTTACTTCTATCACCCGCATGCCGCCTTCATAAAGCGCTTTGCACGCTGACTCGCCTTGCTCAACGGTCGCAGCCGTCAAAACAGGAATAACTGGCCCTATTGTGATGATGTCACTAATTGTCTTCATCATGGCTCTCCTTCTTCTCCGATTATGGGGCCAAACACTGACGCGCCCTGCTCAGCAGAGGCGGCGGCAGCGCGAAATACACTAAAAAGTCTGCGGCCAAAACCATCTGCACGTTCATTGAGAGAAGGTTTCTCAAGCACACGTGCGGCCCATTCTGTTGCGTCAACTTCGACATCAAACGCGCCTTCTTCAGCATCGATACTGACGATATCACCGGTACGTATCTTGCCAAGCGGCCCATCAAGCAATGCCTCAGGTGTCACATGTAACACAGCCGGCACTTTGCCAGAAGCACCTGACATACGACCATCAGTAATTAATCCTACTTGTAAACCTTGCTCTTGCAATACGGTCAGTAGCGGCGTCAAACGATGTAGTTCAGGCATACCGTTAGCACGTGCTCCTTGGAATGGCATTACCGCGATAAAGTCTTGCGTTAACTCCCCTTCTTTAAAAGATTTTTCTAACGCTTCTTGTGAATCAAATACGATAGCAGGCGCCCGTATTCTGCGATGCTCAGGTGCGACTGCCGAGATTTTTATTACACCTCGCCCGAGCTTGCCGCCCATCAGTCGGATCCCTCCGTCAGCAGCAAAAGGTTCAGCGACGCTGCGCAATACGCTAAGGTCTAAGCTCGCTTTAGCTCCATCTACCCATTTGAGTTTGCCATCAATTAATTGGGGTTCCTCGGTGTAATGAGCAAGACCCAGACCAGCCACTGTTAATACATCTTCATGTAATAGACCTGCTTCGAGTAATTGCCTAATCAGAAAGGCCATACCACCTGCCGCATGGTAATGATTGATATCGGCTTTACCATTCGGATACATGCACGCTAGCAACGGCACCACTTGAGAGAGCTGCTCAAAATCATCCCAATCAATCACGATGCCAGCCGCACGCGCAATGGCGACTAAATGCAACGTATGGTTGGTTGATCCGCCGGTCGCTAAAAGCGCACAAATTCCATTCACTATTGCACGTTCATCAACTACATGGCCTATCGGCGTATAGTGCTCGCCTTGCGCAGTAAGCTTAAGCACGCGCTGCGCAGCAGCAGCAGTCAATGCATCACGCAAAGGGGTATGCGGATGAATAAAAGCGGCACCTGGCAGATGCAATCCCATGACTTCCATCAATAGCTGATTACTATTTGCCGTGCCATAAAAAGTGCAAGTGCCTTGGCTATGATAGGAGCGTGCTTCAGATTCAAGCAGCTCCTCGCGGGAGATCTGGCCAGTGGCAAACTGTTGTCGTGCTTTGGCTTTTTCATCGTTTGATAAGCCGCTTGTCATCGGCCCCGCCGGCACAAAGATGGTAGGCAGATGACCAAATTGCAAAGCGCCAATCAACAGCCCTGGCACAATCTTGTCGCAGATGCCAAGGCATAGCACTGCATCAAACATATTGTGGCTAAGTGCGATGGCCGTGCTCATCGCAATCACGTCGCGCGAAAAGAGAGATAACTCCATGCCTGGGTTACCCTGCGTAATGCCATCACACATCGCTGGCACACCACCCGCGAACTGAGCGACCCCACCGGCTTCTCGTGCTGCTCGTTTAATAATCTCAGGGAAATCGATATACGGCGCATGCGCGGAAAGCATTTCGTTATAAGCCGAAACAATCGCAATATTGGGCTGCCGCATCGCCTTAATTTCGATTTTGTCAGTACCCTGCAAACCGGCAAAACCATGTGCAAGATTGGTGCATGAAAGCACGCCGCGCACGGGGAATTGGCCTTGTGCTTGATCGATCGCACGCAAATAAGCAGCGCGCGTAACGTGACTTCTTTCGCGTATACGCTCTGTCACTTTTTGTAATTGTGGATGTAGAGAAACCATCGGCTCGTCCCCAGAAATGCTAAGTGGCATCTAGCCTATCCGCTGCTGAGATCAAATGCTGTGCCACGCTCAGGTCAATATTTTTATTATATGAATTGAGGTCTTTGTTCCTAAGCACAGCGCCGATAGAAAAACGATAGGAATTAGCCGTAATGGCGGTGCCTTCTTCGAGTCAGGAAAAGTATGGGTAGCTTGGGGTGACGACGCAACCTCAACATACGTACCCATCACCTCTATTTTGGTCTTTTAAAAAAACTGAAACAATTTCTAGAACGGTTTAAACACGACAAGTGTTAAAACCCCAAGCAGGGCTAGCGTAGGAACCTCATTGAAGACTCTATACCAAAGGTGGCTATGCGTATTGCAGCCGCGCTCAAACTTACTCAGCAAATTGCCGCACATCAGATGATAAGCAATTAAAAACAGCACAATAGTCATCTTGGCATGCAGCCATCCTTGCTGGCAACCAATCCCATAACCAAGCCATAACCAGATCCCAAACCCTAAAGCCGGTAATGCAATCAGTGTCATAAACCTCAACAGTTTACGCGCCATCAATAAAAGTCGTTCGATGACAGCCGGATTCGTTTCCTGAGCCAGATTCACATACAGCCGAGGCAGATAAAATAAGCCCACAAACCATCCGATAACAAAAAAAATGTGAAGCGTTTTAATCCAAAGCATGATCGATGATCCGTCAATGAAAATTTAAAGAATCTCTATACGCCCGCAAAGGCCAACACACCAACCCAAACAGTACGTTAAGTACCCAATGTAAAAAAGAAAGGCCTCAGTTGATTATTCAGCTTGATGTGACCCCAAAAAGTTGGACTTTAAGTAGAAAAAGTTAAGAGAACTTATTCTGTCATTTAGACATTGATGTGCTTCCCCTCTATATCTAGGGTAAGTGGTATCAGTAGAAAGGTTCACATACTATTTTGAATAGCTGCTGATGGTGAAGTGCTGTCACGATATGCAAAGCCTCGCAGTGGCAATCTTGCTTCAGCTGCTAAGATCAAGCAGCGGTATCAATCTACTTAACAGTGCAAGACCTACCTCGGTGATACCGTAGCAGTATTCTAGGTTGAGGTACTGCAACTGAGCTAGCCTACTTATAGGTTCAAGGCCTACATCGGTAATGCGGTCGCATTCCGATAGGTCGAGCCAATGCAGCTGTTTCAGTTTACCTATATGTTCAAGCCCTGTATCGGTAATGCGGAAAGAGCCCGATAGATCGAGCTCCTGCAACTGTGTCAATTTACTTATATGTTCAAGCCCTGTATCGGTAATATGGAAAGATCCCAGTAGGTAGAGCTCTTGCAACTGTGTCAGTTTACTTATATGTTCAATCCCTATATCGGTGATGTGGTCAGGTGCCGATAGGTAGAGATGCCGCAATTGTGTCAATTTACTTACATGTTCAAGCCCTGCATCGGTAATGTCCCCGCCCGGTAGGTCAAGTTCCTGCAACTGCGTCAATCCACTGATATGCTCAAGGCCTGTATCATTAATGTAGCGACAGTAGCGTAGTTTAAGATGCTGTAACTGAGTCAGTCTACTTACATGTTCAAGACCTAAACCGGTAATGCCGTCGCAGGCCAATAGACCAAGCTGCCGCAACTGTGTCAATCTACTGATATGCCCAAGGCCTGCATTAGTAATTTTGGCGCAGTGTGATAGGTTGATCTGCTGCAATTGTGTCAATCTGCTTACATGTTCAACACCTATATCAGTAATGAGGGAACAGTTGGATAGATCGAGGTGCTGTAACTGAGTCAGTCTACTAATATGTTCAAGCCCTGCATCGGTAATATTGACGCAACCTTCTAAAGTTAAACTGTGTAGCGATGCAGGCAAATTTTGTAAATCTTCATCGCTAAAATCTTCTCCGCAAAGCGTTAGGGTAGAAATTTTTCTTTTACTCTCGATCAAGGCGATTAGTGTCTCTTGAAGCTCATCTCTCTTTGTAATTTTAATAGGCACAGGAATGGCAGTGGCAACTTGATTTAGCGTAGAGCTAACGAGCCGCATTGTATTGAGCGACGCCCCATCTAAATAACGCATCATTATCGATAACAGCTCCGTAGGAAGCGTTTCCAGGGTAAGAGGCATTTTCGCAGGCTTTATCAATAAGCCAGGCTCATTTAACTCAGCACTTTCGGAGGGTTGACCCATGCGTTGTGCGTTTTGAATCTGAAAAAATAAAGGAGAGATGCTAGCGTTTATGGGGGATGTCATGACCAAGGGTGGGAGTAATTTTTGGAGTAAGGATTCAATGACTTCGCATTTTATACGCTGCAAGCCTAATCAAAAAAGGGATAACGGAATAGTGGCGCCTACCTTTTCTGGTGAAGTACCGCCAAGAAATTAGAGATTAGAAATAAATTTTAAGTGGTTTGAATCCGGAACTGAACCGGACTCAATCCTCCTAGCTTGAACTTAATGCGATCATGATTGTAGTAATGAATGTAATCGCTTAATCCCAGTTGCAACTCGTCAATATCTCGAAATGACTTCAAGTAAAAGAACTCTGATTTTAAGGTGCCAAAGAAGCTTTCCATCGCCGCGTTATCTAAACAATTCCCTTTGCGAGACATGCTTTGCGTCATACCTTTTTGCGCAAGTAAGCCTTGATAAGCGGACTTCTGATACTGCCATCCTTGATCTGAGTGAATAATTGGTTTGTCCTCACTACCTAGGCGTATGCACGCTTTTTTAAACTCTGAGCTTTGAGTGCCTCATATTTATCGCCTTTGTGCAATCTAGCTTGGTGATAGTAAAAGGTACTCCGTGCGAGACCTGCGACTTTGAGTAAGCCTATCAGTGGGTATTGGTGCCTTAATTCAAACACTATTTGCGCTTTTTGCGCAGTGTTGCCTGCTGGTTCGCTTGAATTAAGGCTCTGAGCTTTTTTAGATAAGCGTTCTCCATACGCAAATAGTTTAACTCCTCAAGCAACTCTTCTCGCGTACGTTCTTCGTGATTTCCAAGTGTGGGTGGAGTATTAGTAGATTGATCCATCTGCTTGGGGCGGCCTTTTGGGCGGGGTAATAAGGCAGCTATACCTCCGGCATCATACTGGTGTTCCCAGGCTCTTAAAATACCGATACTGCAAATATCAAAGTGAGCTGCTGTCTCTCGATGTGACAGCGAATGTTCTTGCATATGCTTGAGAGCCCCAAGCTTAAACTTGACGCTGTAATGCCGATATTTCTTTTGAAGGCTGGCTACACCATGTATCTTGTAGGTAGCTATCCATCTGCGCACCATACTACGATCTAGACCGTATGCTTTCGCTACTTCTTGATAACTCCTAGTACCAGATAAATAATCTTCAATTACAGATAATTTGAACTGCTCTGTGTATTTTGTCATGAAAAACCCCAAAAAATTAGAACGTGGTGTCTAACCTTTTGGGGTCGCTTCAGCTAAGGGGTTTGTACAAGGGTTCTTTAACGTTTGCTAGATTGAGAAAGCTTTAACGCTAGTTCAAACAACCCATCCCATATGTTCGCCGGCAACGACTCTGTCCCTAGCGACAATCCCTTAAGTTGTCGATCAAGGCGCGCGGCGAAAGCTAAGTTGCTTTCCAGTTCTGCTTCAGAAAATTGAGATAGAGCAGCGGTAATGAGCTTCTCCCGTGGTCCCCATACGCGGTTTTCACGCAATAGCGTTGCAATGGATTTGCCCTCTTTCAAGCCGCGCTTAATACGTATTAAAACGCGGATCTCTTCAACTACTGCCCACAGCACTAAAGCAGGCGCTTCTCCTTCTCCACGCAGACCCTCAAGCATACGGGCCAAACGCGGTCTATCACCGGCTAGCATCGCCTCATTGAGTTTGAATACGTCATAACGTGCAACGTTTAACACAGCCTCGTAGATTTGCTCAAACTTCAGCTCACCGGGCGGATACAGCAATCCAAGTTTTTGAATTTCCTGATGCGCTGCCAATAAATTCCCTTCGACCCGTTCAGTCATAAACTGCAAGGCGCGTTGTCCTTCTTGACCAGGCTGTACCTGCTGGCCTTGTGCACGCAAACGATGATTAATCCAAGCTGGTAACTGAGTCAGCGTAACCGCGTCAATGCGAATAGCCACGCCTGCACGCTCAAGTGCAATAAACCAAGCTGCTTTCTGCAAGGCGGTTGTCAGCCTTGGCAGGATGATCAACATCATCTGATCAACAGGCTTTTCGCTAGCCAATTTTTCTAATATTGCGCTGCCTTCCTGACCAGGTTTAGCTGTAGGGATACGTAACTCAAGCAGACGACGCTCACCGAATAGTGAAACAGAATGGCTGATGCCATCTAACATGCGCCAATCAAAGTTACGCTCAGTGGTGTAGACCAAACGTTCAAGATATCCCGCAGCGCGGGCAGCGGCGCGTATCGCATCAGCCGCCTCTTGCATCAGCAACGGCTCATCACCATGAAGCAAATAGAAAGGTGCCAAGCCTTGCTTAAGATGGGTAGGCAATGAGTCGGCACGCAGCTGCATTATCTTTCTCTTTGAGTAAACAGAACTTGTTTAGAACTTCCCTGGTGCCCTCGCACCGTCTCGCCGTACATTTGTACTGTCTGCGTTGGCGCAAAGCCAGGAGGAAGGACCTAAACAAGCTCTAAGCCTGGGGAGAATTAAATAGGTTAAAACAATGGCTGCAACGGGGCGGACGAGTTTATCGATGGAACAGCGCCGCTTGCCTCAAGCGAGCGCACGGCGGCTAAACGACGAATCAATTGGTCAGTCGCATCGCTTTCCATATCGCTGTAGAACAAATCAGCCTCGGCTTCTTTAGCTAGCGCAAATTGGTTGTTATAGGTCATCGCGCGATTGAGTGAGAGTGAGCTTTGGGGAATCAAAGTTGTTCCGTCCGCACTAATCAGCGAATACTTAAGTGATAGCAGCAATTCGTATTCATCAATTAAACCTCTAACACTAATACTCAGCGAATTGCGGCTGCGCCCTTGATCAATAAACAAAGTCGCATCGGCTTCACGCGGATGATTAACCACAATGGTCGTGCCATTTGCCTGAACCATGCGCTTTAAACGGGCGAGCATAGCCGGACTGGTGGTGCCAGACGGCACAATATACAGCCGCTTAAAAGCGTACTCTTGATGCCCCTTTAAATAAAAACCGCAACCGGCTAAAAGAAACACCGCAACAGCTAACGCTGATAACCATTTATGAGTCACTTGTTTTCCTCAACGACGCTATTCCTACTCACCTAAAAATCTGTTTAGGCTCTTCCTGGCAACCTTGCACTTCGCTGCCAGCCCATGCCTTACGGCAAAACAAGGCAAGGTGACGCAAGGGCGCTAGGCAGAGCTTAAATAGGCTCCCTCAACGCCTATACAACAACGTTTACTAAGCGGCCTGGCACCACAATAATTTTTTTCGGTGCTTGATTTTGGCTGTAACGCTCAAACACCTCATGCGCGAGCGCTGCTTTTTCAATGGCTTCTTTTGATGCGTCTCGCGCAATAGTTAACGCTCCCCTCACCTTGCCATTAATCTGCAGCACTAACTCAATCTCGGAAGCCTCCAGCGCGGATGCATCCACTTCCGGCCAACGCGCATCCCACAGTACTCCCCATTGCGCTTGATAGCCAAGCGCGTCCCACAATGCACAAGTAATATGCGGCACAACTGGATACAGCACACGCAATAAGATGCCATATGCTTCTCGCATAGCTGCATCACCCACTTCTACAGCTGAAGCTGCAGGCTTGGCCGCTTCTAATGCATTCAGCATCTTCATGGTGGCTGACACAACGGTATTGTATTGCGTGCGTTGATAGTCAAATTCAGCTTGCTTCAATAAGTGATGAATTTCACGTCGCAATGCTTTTTGCTTGTCATTTAGTGCATCAATGTGCAGTTGTTGGGCATCCTTAAGTAAGGCTTGCTGGCTATAACCGAAATTCCACAAGCGGCGTAAAAAACGGCTAGCACCCTCAACCCCTGCGCCTGACCATTCAAGTTGCTGTGTAGGCGGCGCGGCAAATATCGTGAAGAGGCGTGCTGTATCAGCACCATGCTGGTCAATTAACGCTTGTGGATCCACACCATTGTTTTTTGACTTGGACATCTTTTCAATGCCGCCCATCACTACCGGTTGTCCATCTGCATTGAGTGTCGCATGCGTGCAGCGACCTTTCTCATCATGATGCAACGTAACCGCGCCGGGATTAAACCAAGTTTTTTTACCTTGCGCATCTTCGCGGTAAAAAGTCTCGTTGAGCACCATGCCTTGCGTTAACAGATTGTGTGCAGGCTCAGAAAAATTGATTAAACCTAAGTCACGCATCGCTTTCGTCCAAAAACGCGCGTATAACAAATGCAAAATCGCATGCTCAATGCCACCGATATATTGATCCATCGGCATCCAATAAGCGGCACGCTCATCAATCATCGTGGCTGCATCGGGACAAGCGTAGCGCATGAAATACCAAGATGAATCGACAAAAGTATCCATCGTATCGGTTTCACGCTTCGCGTTTGCACCGCATTGTGGACAAGTACAGTTCACAAACGCGGCTGATTTAGCGAGAGGATTACCGCTGCCGTCCGGTTTTAGATCTTCAGGCAGAATCACTGGCAACTGATCTTCTGGCACAGGTACCGTGCCACACGCATCACAATGAATGATCGGAATGGGCGTACCCCAATAACGCTGACGCGAAATGCCCCAGTCACGCAAGCGCCAGGTCGTTTGCTTGCCGCCTAAATCCAGCTTACTTAAATCAGCAGCGACAGCGTCAACAGCGGCAGCATAGGACAAACCATCATATTTACCACTGTTAATACATGTCCCTTCTTTGCTGCCGTACCACTCTGCCCAAGCCTCTGTTGAATAGGGACGTTGTTCAACATCAATGACTGGTTTAATGGGCAAGCCGTACTTTTGTGCAAACGCAAAATCTCGCTCATCATGCGCTGGCACACCCATTACCGCACCTTCGCCGTAACTCATCAACACATAGTTACCGATCCACACTTCAACAGGCTGCTGCGTAAGCGGATGGGTTACGAAAAAGCCCGTAGCGATTCCTTTTTTCTCAAGTGTCGCTAAATCTGCTTCGGCTGTACTGTGGGTTTTGCATGCTTGAATGAAAGCTTGCAGATCGGGACGTTGCTGTGCCAGATGAGTGGCTAATGGATGTTCTGCAGCGATCGCGCAAAACGTGATCCCCATGATCGTATCAGCACGGGTAGTAAACACGTATAACTGCTTTTGCTCGCCATCTAATTCATAGGGGAAACCTATTCTGACACCTTCGCTTTTGCCAATCCAATTGCGTTGCATCAGTTTGACGCGCTCAGGCCAGCCTAAATCATCGAGATCTTTCAATAATTCATCCGCATATTGCGTGATCTTCATGTAATACATGGGGATTTCACGCCGCTCAACTAGCGCACCCGAGCGCCAGCCACGGCCATCAATCACTTGTTCATTAGCGAGCACCGTTTGATCGACGGGATCCCAGTTAACTACACCGGTTTTTTGATAGACGATGCCTTTTTCCAAAAGCTTCAGAAACAGCCATTGATTCCAGCGGTAATAGTCAGGTTGACAAGTCACGATCTCACGCGACCAATCAATAGCTAACCCCATCGATTGCATCTGCTTTTTCATCGCGGCGATATTCGCGTACGTCCATTGCGCAGGCGCGACATCGTGAGCAATCGCCGCGTTCTCGGCGGGCATGCCAAACGCATCCCAACCCATTGGCATCAGCACGTTACGACCTTTCATGCGTTCGTGACGCACCCTCACATCATTAATCGTGTAATTGCGCACGTGCCCCATGTGCAAGTTACCTGATGGATAAGGCAGCATCGATACGCAATAAAATTTATTACGCTCAGGTGTTTCACGCGCCTGATACACGTTGCTTTCATTCCAAGTGCGCTGTATAGCCGATTCAACTTCGGTGGGGAGATATTTTTCTTGCATGCTGAACAATTAAAAAAAAGCGTTGATGGAACCTTTCCACAACCCTTTTAATGGAATTTTGTAAAGGCTCGCTACTAATGAGGTGGCACAAAAATTAAGAGAGATCTGCCTAAACCTAGCGCAAACAAAGCCCCTGCTGCCAGTAAACTAACGGTTGTCGTTAAGCGCGATGTAAGTTGATTTTCCTGAGCAGCAAAAATAGCAGTGATTATACCTTTCATATTTCTCCGCACCTCACACCAATCAGCTGACTCCCTTCTTTTTCTCGCTTAGAGAGCCTAACAAGTTCACCTATCAATTTTTAAAAAATTCGTAAACGATGAAGATACTTCGTGTTCTGTCCGGCATCCATGCTGGCGCTCAAATAAAGTTGGACTCAATAACACTACGACTTGGTGCGAATGAAGAAGCCGATATTCGGCTAACTGATTGGAGTGAGCCTAGCCTCATGCTCACTTTCAATGGCCAAGGCATCGTACAACTTGAATCGATACCTATAGCACCGAGCGAAGCAAGCGAAACGGAATCGACTGATATGGTTGCTGCCCCCATTACCTTAAACGATTTAGCCCCGATGAAATTCGGCGACGTCGTACTGTGTGTGGGAGACGAAAGTGCAAGCTGGCCGAATGACGCTGAACTTTTAAACCTTTTAGCGAAGCCAACAAAAACGAATCAGCACCTAAAGTCCCCCTCCTCTCGCTTACGTCTTGCGTTGATGGTTGTAGGTGGCGTAGCGCTGAGTGCCGCCTTAATCACGACCGTCGTTATTTGGCAAGCCCGGCGCACAGCACAAATGGAGTATCAAGCCAAGATCAATACGCCAGCGCATCAAATGAAGCAAGCGTTAAAAAAAGCCGGCATCACGGGACTCGAGGTCGTGCAACGCAACAATTTCGCGTCAGTACAAGGTGTTGTCGCGACCGCTAATGATGATATTGCTGTGCGCCGAATCATTGACCAACTGAATGCGCTTGATAACGCGATTGCGCCCAACTATGACGTGGCAACCAGTATTGCCCAAAACATTACGGAATCGCTTGGTATTCCAGGTGTGCAAGTGAAATACGCCGGAGCGGGTGTTTTTCAAGTAATCGGCACCGTGGCTAATCTTGAGCAAGCACAACAAGCACTGGAGAAACTCAAACCAGACTTCAGCGGCAATGTAAAACGCATTGATTCCCTGCTGACCCAAGCACCACCGAATGATCCGAATGCACGCTATTCCGTTTTCATGTCAAGCAGTGGCGTTCGCTTTGTCGTCACACCTGACGGTGTGAAGCATGTTTATCCAAGTGACAAATAAAAGGCTAGCTCACAACTTGAGAGAACGAATTTAAAAGGTAACTGTGTATGTACGAAGCGCTAGAGAAAGAGGCTAAAAAATTTATAGCTTTACGAAATGACCCTACCGCAATGACGCTCGATAAAGAAAGCATTGATGCGTTATGTGCAGCGCTGAGTGAGGCCGCGCAAGAGATCTCTGATTTAGCGCAAACAAGCACGTCGCAAACCGATAGCGCAAACCTTGCCAAGCTGTATCAAGGCTTCTTAGCCGCGAAAAGGATTGTCGAAAATTTATACCAAGAAGGACGTGCCGCAACGTTGACCCAGCTCACTCAACAGACACTGAATATCAACGGAGCCAGCATGCTTTCTTAAAGTTCCCAACGGACGCTAAGCATACTGAATTGGCACGCATTACATCACTGAGGAGGAAAGTATGAGTATGGGCGCGGGCATGGGTGGCATATTTGGAATCAGTGCAATGGGGATGGCGCTTTCCAGCACTGTCGCAATGTTGAGTTTCTTTATGTATGTGGTACAGGCAGAGAACACGATGCTAAACCGATCAGGCCGCATGATCGAAGATGCAGCTAAAGGGTAAATAAGCTTCTCTTGCTACCTATCAAGCTTATGCAGTTATCTACTTTTTTACTTAGGAGAATGATATGGCTGCGGAAAGTCCAGACTCGATAGCCGAGGAAGCACTAAGAAAAATAGAAAAATACGCAGAGATTGGTGCGAGAGTTTCAGAAAGAGTCGCGCTATTGAACTTCAAAAACAGCTTGCAACAAGCCCAAAATTCGATCTTGACCAAAGAAGGTGAAACCATTGCAGCCTCAGCGCGTTAATTCTATGTGGTTAATTTTCGCGACGCCCAGCAGGCTAGAACTCATTCCCTCAATGCCTAAAAGGCCGTGATCGGGGGTCGGGCGGTGCTCGGAATCCTCATGTACGTCCAGTACACTCCGGTTCCTCCGCTCCGGCCGCCCCCCGCTGACGACCTTTTAGACATTGATGAAACGAGTTCTAATTATTTACGCTGGGCAAAAGCAAAAACCTTCATTTTTATAACGATGTACGGTACTTGCCGGCGGCCACCTAAGACTCAACAAGAGCGCAAATCACCGCCTACTAAACAGATTTTGTATTAATTTTCTTAATCAACCTTCAAATAACGCCCACTGATTGGATAACGCCAATCGCGCCCAAAAGCGCGTGGGGTAATGCGGGGTCCTGGTGGAGCTTGGCGTCGCTTGTATTCGTTTCTATGAATTAACGTGATCACTCGTTCCACATCAGCTGACTGATAACCTGCCGCTATGATTTGCTCAGCCGTTTGGTTTTCCTCCACATACTTTTGCACGACCGCATCGAGTACTTCATAGGAAGGCAAGCTGTCTTGATCGGTTTGGTCTGCACGCAGCTCGGCTGATGGCGCGCGAGTCAAAATGCGTTCGGGAATGATGTTATGCGTAGCGAAGTCTGGGCTTGTGTTACGGTAATCGCATAGCCGGTAGACCAAAGTTTTGGCGACATCTTTCAGTACCGCAAAGCCCCCTGCCATATCACCATACAACGTACAGTAGCCAACCGCCATTTCACTTTTATTACCGGTGCTTAAAACAATCGCGTTGTATTTGTTGGACAAAGCCATTAGCAACGTACCGCGAATGCGCGCCTGTATATTTTCTTCGGCTTGGTCTTCCGACAAGCCTTCAAACTCCTGCGCTAATGAAGTATGAAATGCGTCAAAAAGAGGTGCAATAGAAATTTCATCGTAGCGCACACTAACGCGTGTTGCCATTTCTCGTGCATCGATTAAAGATATATCTGCGGTGTAACGCGAAGGCATCATCACTGTGCGCACTGCGTCGCTTCCTAACGCATCACAAGCAATGGCTAGCGTTAGCGCTGAATCCACACCACCTGAGAGGCCAATCAACGCATGCTTAAAACCATTTTTACGACAATAATCGCGTACGCCTAACACAAGCGCTGCATACACCTGCGCTTCTAATGAAGAGATAGAGGTGACTGGCGCAGGCTGTGGTACGCGTTGCGCGAATTCAAGCAACGCCACTTCTTCTTCAAATTGCGGCATTTGCATGATCAATTTGCCCTGCCCATCTAGCGCAAATGAAGCCCCATCAAAAACTAATTCATCTTGAGCGCCGACTAGATTCAGATAGACGATGGGTAAGCCCGTTTCAGTGACGCGCGCTTCCAATATTTTGTGACGCACATCGATTTTATCTAAATGATAAGGCGAGCCATTTAACACCAACAGCACCTCTGCACCGGCAGCTTTTGCTTGTAACGCTGCTGCTGGCGTCCAACTATCTTCACAAATCAATAAGCCGTAATTGACGCCGTCAACTGTCAATACGAAAGGTTTATCACCCGCAGCAAAATACCGTTTCTCGTCAAATACAGCGGTATTGGGTAAAGCTTGCTTGCAATAGGTGCCCCGTATTTCACCGTTAAACAATACCGACGCGGCATTAAAAGTATCTTGCGGCGGCACATCGTTCGCTATCGGTAGCATGTCGCTCGCGTTTAGGCGATGCGGGTGGCCGACGATCACATACAAATCTGGCAAATCAGCGAGGCGTTCGGCTAATGCTTTAAGTGCGTTCGCACTCTGTAGGTAAAAATCTGGTCGTAGTAACCAATCTTCAGGCGGATAACCAGATAGCGCTAGTTCTGGTGTCATTAATATGCGTGCGCCCTGCTGCTGAGCTTGACGCGCAGCCACAAGAATTTTTTTGCTATTACCAGCGAAGTCGCCAACCGTGCAATTAATTTGGGCAAGCGCCAAATAGGTGTTCATTGTTAATCTGATTCTGATGGCAACCGCAAAAGTTTAGGCAGAGGCTTGCTCTTTTTTATAATTTTCTATCCCTTCGACAATCTCTTGATGCGCAGCATCAATACCTAACCAACCGTCAACTTTGACCCATTTGCCTTTTTCAAGCGCTTTGTATTGTTCAAAGAAATGTTTGATTTGGTCTTTTAGATAATCAGGTACATCGTCTAGCGAGTTCAGCGAAGCTGTCATCGGACAAACTTTAGGTAGGGGTACGGCAATCAATTTTGCATCACTGCCTGATTCATCCGTCATTTTCAGCATACCTAATGCACGCGCGCGCACTAATGAGCCAGCCAACAACGGGAATGGCGTAATCACTAATACGTCAACTGGATCACCATCATTGGCTAAGGTTTGCGGAATAAAGCCATAGTTGGCCGGATAACGCATGCCGGTGCCGATAAAGCGATCTACGACTAATAAGCCAAGCTCTTTATCAGCCTCATATTTCACAGGCTCGCTTTGCGCAGGAATTTCGATAATGACATTAAAGTTATCTGGTAGAGAGTTGCCAGCTGGCACGCGATCGAAGTTCATGGGTGTGTCGGACTAAAAATGGTTAATAAATGATCATTAAGAAGCCGTGCCAAACTATAAGAATTAGCACAGCAGGGCGGGATAAGGGCGCCGCCTAAACAGGTTCAGCATTAGGCAAGCGCGCTTGCTCGGTAGTGTTGGTTTGCTTCGCTCTCATGCCCCAGTTCTTCATGCAAACGAGCCAATGCGCAGTGCAGCTCTTTTTGCTGCGTCTTATCATCGCTGCTGAATTTAAGCGCGCCTTCAAAGAAAGCTTGTGCCTTACCCCACAATTGCTGTTGCATGCATAACTGACCTAATGCAAAAAGCAGTGCGGGGTCATCCGGATGCTTAGCGCGCCACGTTTCAGCTTGCTCAATCAGCGGCATTGGATCAGCACCCGCACATGCAGGATACCGGCGCAATAAACGAGCGTCCCACTGGCTAGCAAGCGCTTCTTCAATAATTTGTTGTGCTTTTTTATAAGCTTGGAGCGAGATGTGTAACTCTGCTGCGAAATCAGCCACTCTTGGTGCATGGCGCTCGCTCGCGGGTAGTGCTTGCCAACAGCTAAGTAATGCTTGCGGGTTATAACGGCGCTCACCTAATAAATTCTCAGCGGCCAATTGGCGCAAACGCGAGGCCGTCGCTGATTCAAGCACACCACGCTTTTCTAGTGCACGAACAATGCGCAACACGTCCGGCCAATGCTTCAATTGCTGATGGGCACGTAATGCAATCCGCTGTGCATGGATACGGCGCGCATCTTGTACTGGTATTTCTTCCAGCGCTGCAAGTGCACCTTTGGCATCGCCAACCTCCGCAAGCATTTCAGCGTAAGCTAACGAGCGTGCAATTTGCCATTTTGCTCCGTGCACTCGTTTTAGCCATTCGTCACGGCGAGCATACTCGCGTAAACGATGTGCTGCACTGGCACCAATCAAACTTGCTGCTGATTGATTTTTAACATTCGATAAAGCACGTTGTGCCGCTTTTTCTGCACGGGTAAAGCGTCCTGCAAATAGTTCTCTCAAACTCTCACGCAGCGCACCCTGCGCTTTCTCGCTTTGCATCCGCGCATGCAGCACAGCGATTTGCTTAGGTAATTGCCATATCTTATTGAATAGCCAAATGAGCGTGTACAACGCCAAAAAAGTTAAAAGCAATGCGATGATGAAAAAGTTAAGCGCAATATCTATACGGCGTGACGCATACACAATCACCACATGCCCTGTATCTAATTGGCCAGCGATAGCTAGCGCTACTGCCGCAGTGAATAACAAAGCTAGCCATATCAATTTTCGAATTGCCATTTTTTAACTCCGCTTCATACGCCATTTGTCACACAAATGGTGCACGCGTGTCTCTAATTTAAAGATGCACTTTTTCAAAGGAGGAACATTATTCTTGATGTAGTGCGCGTAGGCTCGCGCTTAAATCAGGTAATTCAAGCGACTGTGGGGCAGACTCAAGCTGATCCATTAACGCGCGTAGTACCTGTGTGCGACGTGCGTCAGTATCGAAATAACGCGTGAGCGTCTGTTTAGCGATTTTTAAATCAGTCTTTAACGTTGCTGCGTTATGCGATAACAAAGATAAGCGCGCTGATAATAAGCGCAGTTTCAAATTTTCACGTAGGAAATAGCTCTCGGTGGGCGCCACACGCATCACGTCGGCATGTTCAATCGGCCGCACTTGTACAAAACTAGCTAATTGCTTGGCAAAAGCTTGTTTAAATTGCGTCCAGTTAGCGCGCCAATGCGATTGCTCGCTAGCTACCGCGCTTGCTGCCGCAGGAAAAGAGGGCGCGGCTTCACCCAGCAATGGCAAACCCTCGACTTGTGTGATCGCCTCGTCAAGCAAACTAATCCATTTTGCAAAATCGACCGCTGGCGCTGCTTGCAACGCTTTAATATCCTGCGCGATTGCTTGACGTACAGCGCGTGCACGAACCGAATCAAAAACAGCCAATCGTGCTTGTGCTCTTTTTAGTGAAAGAAGCGCTAACGGAACATTACTGGTGAGTCGCAGCTGCTCATTGGTTGCTGCCAATACGCGCCCTATTTCTACCAACGTCCAGCTTTCTCTATCACGGGTAAATTCTTGATAAAAATTATCAAACGCTTGTTGTCGATGCTGCGCTTCAGCAAATTGATCCGTTAACTGAGCTAACTGTATCTCAAGCTTATATGCAACCTCATTCGCCTGCTGACTCTTCAATTCGGTTTCGAGCATCGCCCTTTCAGTGTGCCGTTGGAGTTGGTCTAGCTTTTCTACCAGCTGCTGATTTTTTTGATACAGCACAAATCCGCCTGCTAACGCGAGTGCCAGGAACGCAATAAAGGCGCCCCACATCCAACGCACACAACGCCGTGATGCAGAGGCAGCAGGCTTCGACTTTAAGGTTTTATCTGTAGCAGAAGAATCAGGTGGAAGATCAGAGGAATTAATCATGCTCTAATTTTTTAATAAGCGCTTAAAACAGTTAGAAGGCCGAAAATTTTTGGAATGCAAAACACATAGTTTTTCAGAACCTGCTTAAGGTTTTCTGAGTAGCCTCGGAAATTTGCTGGCCGTACAAGTTAGCACGGTAACGAAGTATGAAGATGCCAAAAAAACCAAATAAATTTTTAGAGCTTGTTTAGGGTTTTCCTAGTGGCCTTGCGCCGCCGCAGACAGTACAACTAGTACGGCAAGGCGGCGCAAGGGCGCTAGGGAAAGCCTAAACAAGCTCCCCACGTAAAGAGAGTAATGTGCGAATTATAGATGCATCCCCTGCTGCTGTTTGTGTAATCGTACCAAAACCTAACGCACGTGCCGATTCAGCGATACGCGCATGGGTTACCACTAACCGAGCTTGTTTTAATAAAACCTGTTGCGAGGCGTCCAAATGCGTTTGCGCAAGTGTAAGTAAATTGCGTGCGCTTTCCGAACTGGTAATTAGCCAAGCATGCGGCACACTCGTTAACAGCTCACGTACACGCATCCATTGCCTAGGGGTTGGAGTGGGAACCAGACGTTGATAAGCAGTCACCATATCAACGATTGCTCCATGGCTACGCAAACAATTGGCAAGCCAAGGTCGGCCATCATTCCCACGCACAATTAACACGTGTTTGCCTTTGAGAGACGATAAGCCAAGCGTTTGATCTAGCATATCAGCCAACGCTTCAGAATCATAACGCGGGGCTTGCTGCTGCAGCGTAGTATCAAATGTAGCAGCTGGCGCTATCACTCGGTGCGCTGGCGCTGCAATATGTTGGCTTGCTAATGCGCGCATACTGCCTGGACCAAGCACACCGATTGGTACGGCTTTTGGCCACGGCTTATGGATATGCTTAAACGCATGCTCAATTGCGTTAGGCGATACAAACACGACCAACGCATAACGCTCTAGCGAAGCGAAAGCCGTTTGCAACGCTGCCTCTGGTGCTAGCGCTTGAAGTTTAATAAGAGGAAATTCAAACGTATCTAAAGCATGCGCAGCGAGCGCTTGCGCTAAATCCTGCGCTTGGCCTGCTGGGCGCGTTAACACAACCGTTAACCGTGCAGCTGCATGCTTTAAATCAGACTTGGAATCCATCATAACGCCAGCATATTGATGCAACCCGGAAAATGAGAGTCAAGTTTAACTTAAGAAAGCGCGACCACTGTTTGGAAGAGAGACCGTGGTAGATGTTGCCTAGCGGGTCAAACTGCGTATGATTTCGTGCGCCCCTTGCTGCGCTAAATCATTAGCCACTAATTGACCTAACGCAATCGCTTCTTCTGTTGTTGTTGGTGCACCCTTTGCCTGCGCCTGCAGCATGCGCGTTCCATCTGGCAATGCGATACTTCCTCGGACAAAAAGTGTTGTGCCTTCCCACACTGCAAAAGCGGCTAGGGGTACCTCACAGTTTCCTTCCAGGATGCGGGCAACGCTACGCTCCGCTTCTACAGCCAACGAGGTACATGTATGGTGCAACGGCTCTAGCCAGCGCGCCACCTCAGTGCGTTCTGCACAAATTTCAATACCCAATGCACCCTGCCCAGCCGCCGGTAAGCTCTCTTCCGGTGTTAGCACAGCGCGTATACGATGCTCCAAACCTAATCGCGCTAAGCCAGCAGCGGCAAGGATAAGCGCGCTATATTCGCCGCTATCCAATTTATTTAAGCGAGTTCCGATATTGCCGCGTAACGGACGAACTAATATATGCGGATAACACGCACGTAGCATGGATTCACGGCGCAAACTTGAGGTACCGACTACGCTGCCGGCGGGTAAGTCGGCCAGACTATCGTAAGCTGAGGAGACAAAGGCATCGTAAGGCAGACCTCGTTCAAGAACAGCGGCTAGCGCAAAATCTGGGGGCAACTCTACCGGCACATCCTTTAAAGAATGTACGGCTAAATCTGCACGCCCATCCGCCAATGCGTTTTCTAACTCTTTAACAAAAAGCCCTTTACCACCCACTTGTGACAATGGACGATCAAGAATTTGATCACCGCGCGTGGTCAGGCCCAGAATGCTAATTTCTGTCGCTGGATATAAATGCTGCAGCGCACGCTGCACATATTCAGCCTGCCATAAAGCCAACCGACTTTGCCGCGAAGCAATAACAAGTTTACGAGGCAGCACAACTGACATACCTAAGAATCCTTTGTTGCCAAATAGAACTCGTTTCATAAATGTCTAAAAGGCCGTCAGCGGAGAGAGGCCGGAGCGGAGGAACCGGAGTCTACTCGACGTACATGAGGATTCCGAGCACCGCCCGACCCCCGCTGACGGCCTTTTAGGCATTTATGGAATGAGTTCTAAATAAAAGCGAGATAAGAAGAGAAAAAAAGCGCATGTTAGCACGCCTTTTTCTTGAGCCATCAATGACGGCAAATGCTCTTTGGCATGTAAAACTCGACGCTTAAATATAAGTTTTTTCTTATCTATTTTTTGGCACCCAAAGCCACCAGCCCAATTAATAAAAAGGCAAAATCCAGACCTTCGCTAGTCACCACTAATAATACCGATTTAGGGATAGCACGGAATAAATCACTCTTTAAAAATGAGACAACGCTCAATTTTGGATGACACGGTATTAATCCTACTTTTTGTTCAATTTCAGTGCCCGCTTTAGTCTTAATCTGCCCCTTAAAGAGTGAGTTGGGCGAATTTATTCATTAACCAAATAAGTTTTAATTATTTTTAAAGCATAAAAATAAATAGATAGACGGAGACAAAAAATGAGTTTAACGATGAGCAGCTTTTCCTCTGGCTACAGATACGTCAAGAATCTTTTCGGCGCACATTCACAAACAGCCCCGGCTGCTGTGGAGTCCCAAACTCATACTCTGCCATCGGTTGCTACGTCTTTTTCTGTTCTTAATAAGGCGAGATCGAAAACGCCAGTTGCCTCATCGGTTGACAAACATGCTGCCTTTGACTTCGAGGTTAATCCTGCTGCTGCGAAACTCGAAATCTCCGCTCCACAATTGGTTATTACTACTTCCTCTCAGGCGCTCAATACAAAATTAGAAATTATTAAAGACCAGCAAGCTAAAGTAATCGATCTGCTAAACCGCGTGATCTCTCTAAAAGATCAATCACGCGAATTAAATAAAAAACAGGGGCAACAAGAATCGGAGCTGATGACACGACGAATTAGCCTTCAACTAAAGGCTCGGGATAAAGTAGATGGACTGAAAGAATTGGTAACAGAAAAAATACCTGTTCGGAAAAGCTCTTCAAGCAAAAGGTCAATCGAAGTAAAAAGTTCTTTCAGCATCACAAAAGAAACACAGGATCTAGCTGACAAGTTCTATGCTTCTCTTTTCAAAGAGCACAAATTACCTGCGTCCCAATTTCCTCTGTTTAAAGAGTGCTGTGAGCAATTCAGCGACGCCTGCCTGTTTATCGCAAGTATTGCGATGGAAAATGAGACTACCGATGGCGAACAATTTAAATTAAAAAAGCAAAAAGAGGTTATAACAACGCTACAACAGGAACTCGACGTAGAAGAAGTTATCCTAATAAACAAGCAGATCGCTTTGTTCAATCAAGAGACGCAAGCTAAAAATCAAATTTTGACTGCACAAAATCCAACGAACACGCTGGAGAATACGCATAGCTTAGATGCAATAGAAAAGCGCCTTGAATCTTATGCGATTCTGATCAAAGAATTTCAAAATCATTTAGGTTTAAGCGCAGAACAAGAGATCGGTACCTCAGCCACACAACCTGCTACTAAGACTTTAGGCGACACCGAACATGGCGCTGCATTACCCGTTTTAAATGCCCCCACTCATCATGCAACGCAGCCCCCCCTACCGAGTAATTCTGCGGCGCTGCCTGCTCGTCATCTTAGGAAAGTGGGTAGCATGCCCGATATTTGGGGCGCCGCTCAGGCTCAGCCTGGTGCTATGCATAAGCGCTTTATTCCTAAACATAAGACGTCCCAATCGGTTTCTTTTAGTCGTGGTGACGAAACTGGACTGTCGTTTATGCAATCCACTGCGTATCAAGGCTTTAATAATCCTGCAAGTCTGAGATCGCCTTCACCTACTGCCTCAACTAGCAGCCCCTATTTAGATGAGCAAAAACAGAAGAGGACAAAACCGACCACGTCAGAAGCCATTCGCTCTATCAACACATCCATAGACCAGCTCATTGAAGAGGTTAAAACAGACCGAGCGTCATCTTCTACCAGCCTTCAATCTGCAGCTGTGGAGAAAGAGATGAATACGCCTTACGTCACACCACTTAATATCCCACCAAAAAGCAGACTCGTTAAGCGCCCTGCGTCTGGAGATCAAGAAATGCAAGTGTTCAGCCCGACTTTTTCTATTTCTGAGGGCCAAGCAGCGCTATCAAGCCCCATTTCGCCTACTTTTGGAGGCCAAGAATCACGATCGTTAAGGCGAACCCCTTCTATCGCCAAACGTCCTCATGCACGCGCAGAGCGCCAAGAAGTCGCAAAACGCCCAAAACTTCCGTCAAGAAGTTATAAGCGCCTTTCTCAGGCCAGTACGTTGAGTTCAATTAATGAGCATGACGACTTTAAGTCTCCTATTGCCCAAGCTGGTAGAAGAAGTAAAGAAATAGAACACGCATAACTTTGCAAGACTGAGCGGGCAAAATCTAAGCCATTGCTAATGGTTTGTCTGCCAGAATGGGATTTGTGATTAAGTTCTGCAGAATCTGTGTAGAGATTCGACGAGTAGAGGTTGGCGAGGTTAGTGGTGTGCGCTAACAATCTCTGCAATCTCTATTGAGGACTGTTGAAGGAACTAAGACAGGATGTTAGGCAGGCGCCACGGTAAAGTCATGAGGTAAATGTTTAGCGAACACGCTCAAAGCAAATCAAACACGACTTGTTTATAAATTGCTGCAGGCCACTTCTTTTATTCAGGCATCTTGCCGTAGAACTGGGTGACTAGCTCTTCGACTAAATAACGTTGATGCTCTGGCAGTGCTTCTATTCTCTTAGCGAGTGTTAGTGTTTGCTCAGAGGGAGAGTATTTATTAGCTTGTAGGCCAATTGATTTCTTTTCTTTGACAGAGGTAGGCGCAGGCGGTGGACCATAATGCAACCAATGCTCACTGACGCCTAGCCATTCGGCTAAGGTTTTAATCTTGTCAGAAGTGGGAATAACACGGCCTTTCAGCCATTTATGTGCAGCTTGCGGCGAAACACCAGCGCTACCCGTATGCTTTAAATTAAACTGTCGGGCCAAATCCGCGCCACCTTTAATAGGTTTCGCGCTGGGGCTTAGCGCAAGCTGTCTCGCTGCAAGTTGATGGAGCGCGATGCGTAGGCGATGTGCAAAAGCGACTTTTTCTTCTTCGGTTGGCATGGAGGGAATTCTGCTACGCTAACCCTCATCAACAGCCAACCTTATAGTTTATATATAAACAATGCGGTTTAAAAAATTGACTTTTTTTGCCATCCGGCATTTTTTTAGCAATATTTAAGCGCAATGCAAGCTCATCTTGCACTTTCTAAAAAATTCTCAAAAAAGCGCTAAAAAATCGAACAAAGCCAAGTATTGACACAAAAATACAACTTAACGCTTACAGCGAAGAGGCTCAATGCCGTCAGAGAAAATCTAAACCACTCCCCGTTTAGAACCTGTTTAGGGCTTTCCTAGTGGCTTCGCGCCGGCGCAGACAGTACAAAACCGTACGGCAACTCGCGCGAGGGCGGCGGGGAAAATCTAAACCACTCCCCGTTTAGAACCTGTTTAGGGCTTTCCTAATGGCTTCGCGCCGGCGCAGACAGTACAAAACCGTACGGCAGCTCGCGCGAGGGCGCTAGGGAAAATCTAAACCACTCCCCGTTTAGAACCTGTTTAGGGCTTTCCTAGTGGCTTCGCGCCGGCGCAGACAGTACAAAACGTACGGCAAGCCGGCGCGAGGGCGCTAGGGAAGTCCTAAATAGGTTCTAGAAGGCGGAGGGAGTAGTCGGTGGCGTGCACATCTTTAGTTAACGCGCCGACAGAAATACGCTCAACCCCGGTCGCAGCAATTTCTCGCACCGTCTCAAGCGTGACGCCGCCTGAAACCTCTAGCTCCGCACGCTTGTCAGTTAGGCGCACTGCTTCGCGCATCATATCGAGTGTGAAGTTATCGAGCAGAATAGAACGTGCTTGATGAGCCAGCGCCTGCTCTAGCTGCGCCAACGTTTCTACTTCAATTTGGATAGGCACCCCTGCATTCAGCGCTCGTGCTGCCTCAAGCGCAGCTTGAATACTGCCTGCAGCAGTTATGTGATTTTCTTTAATTAGAATGCCGTCATCGAGCGCGAGGCGCTGATTTTCTCCACCTCCTACCCGCACCGCATATTTTTGAGCGAGCCGTAAACCAGGTAGTGTTTTGCGCGTATCAAAAATGCGTGCTTGCGAGCCTACTATCGCTGCCACATAACGTTGTGTAGCGGTAGCCACGCCTGAGAGCAATTGTAAAAAATTGAGTGCTGCACGCTCTCCCGTTAATAGCACACGTGCTAGGCCATGCAAGCGGCACACTGGCTTATTGGCATGCATCAGTTCGCCTTCTTGATAAAACCATTCGAGCGTCACATCTGCATTAAGCTGAGCAAATACCTCGTTGAACCAGGGTACACCGCATAACACGGCCGGCTCCCGGCTGATAAGTTGGGCTGTGCGAACAGTATCAGCGGGAATAAGGCGGCCAGTCTGATCTTGCACGCCAATATCTTCAGCAAGCGCCTCACGAACATTACGCTTTAACGCTGGCTCAAAAAGCGCACCATATTCATCACGGATATTGTTCAATCTGGGGACCTGTATGAAATTGACTAGCTCGGCGTTTAGCACTTGTTCGCGATCTTTCTAAAGGAGGAAGAATTAGGGTTACGTGGCAAGAATAGTAGGGTTCGTTCGCCACCCCAACATGATTCCCGATAACCTTGTCTCTTGTTTTACGAGATCATGAACCAGCCCTGAGCACTGTCAAGAAGATGAAGAAATGAAGAGTTTAATTGCTTATTCATAGCGTCAGCAAGAACGCTTTAAGCAGGACCAACCTGACTAAAAAGCGCTTGATCACGTGCCAAATCACCACTAGCTTGCACATTTGCGCCGCGGCTGGCGGCAAACGCTAGCATACGGTCAATAGGCAAGCGCGCACGCTGGGCAAGCGCTGGGTCAATGTGAATTTGTGGATCGCCTGTTTCTAGCGCATCAGCTACATTAGCGAGGCCATTCATGGCCATCCACGGGCAATGAGCACAACTTTTACAGGTCGCGCTATTACCCGCGGTAGGCGCTGCAATAAAGTGTTTATTAGGCGCCGCGGCACTCATCTTATGCAAAATGCCAAGATCAGTCGCGACAATAAATTCAGAGGCATCCAACTTTTGCGCCGCTGCAATCAGCTGGGTTGTCGAGCCAACCACATCAGCTTGAGCAACGACTTCAGCGGGAGATTCTGGGTGCACCAAAATTTTGGCGTCTGGATGCTCGGCTCTCAATAACTCAAGCTCAACACCTTTAAATTCGTCATGCACCAAGCATGAACCTTGCCACAACAACATGTCTGCGCCGGTCTTAGCTTGGATATAGGAGCCTAGATGACGGTCTGGTGCCCATAAAATTTTTTCTCCACGTGCATGGAGCGCTGCCACAATCTCTAAGCCAATGGATGACGTCACAACCCAATCCGCACGCGCTTTCACTGCGGCACTGGTATTTGCGTAAACCACTACCGTGCGTTCTGGATGCGCGTCGCAAAACGCTGAGAATTCGTCACTCGGACAACCCAAGTCAAGTGAGCAAGTCGCTTCCAGCGTCGGCATTAAGATGCGTTTCTCAGGACTCAACAGCTTCGCTGTCTCCCCCATAAAACGTACGCCAGCCACGACTAAAGTAGGAGCAGCATGATCGCGTCCAAAGCGCGCCATTTCTAGCGAGTCCGCCACACAACCGCCGGTTTCTTCAGCTAGCGCCTGCAACTCTGGATCAACATAGTAATGTGCAACTAAAACTGCCTGCTCTCGCTTGAGTAGTTTACGTATACGTTCTCTTAACGCCGTCCGTTCAGTTGCAGAAGGTTCAGCAGGCACACGCGCCCAAGCATGTCCAAGCACATTACGTATGTTCTGCGCACTAGATCGGTCGAATTTAACCGCGTCAAACTCAACTGTTTTGAGAGACTGTTCAGACTGTGAAGGCATAGGAATTCAACTAAATAAAACGCATTAAAACCTGTCTACAAATTGTCTAAAAGGCCGTAGCTGGGGGTCGGGCGGCGCTCGCAATCCTGCTGTACTAAAGTACGCTGCAGTTGCTTCGCTCCGCCCTCCTCCGACTAACGACCTTTCAAACAGTTTGTGAACAGGCTCCTAGAGAAACACTAAAACTCTTTTTATCCAGCAATTTCTCTAAAGCAATAGCTTTAAGCGTATTGCCGCAGGCGCTGTGCAAATTCTTGCAAAGCTTTAATGCCGCTCGCTTCAGCACGGTGACACCAGTTTTGCAACTGATGTAATAACTGCTCACGCGAAGCATGGGAACGCTCCCACAACGCAGCGAGATCGCGTTGCAGCTCATAAAAAGTTTGCAACGCATGGCTATTCGCAAAGACCTGCACGAGCTGCGCTTTTTGTAAGCTACTTAAACGCTCTTCTTGATCATGGAACCATTTGCGCGCGCCCTTTACTAACAAATACTTTTCTTTACCCCCGATTTCTTTAAGACGGGTTAATTCCTGACGATACACACTTTTTGCTGTTTCCGCATAGCGCGCCATAACCTCGTAACGATTAGCCAGCACCGCTTGCAAGCTTTCTAGATCAAGTACTGGCTTAGCAGGCTGAAGCTTAGGTGCACGTGCGACTTTCTTCACTTTGGCAAGACGTAACGCAGAAAGCAAGCGGATGTATACCCAGCCAAGGTCAAATTCATACCATTTGTTCGATAACTTAGCTGACGTCGCAAATGCATGGTGGTTGTTATGCAATTCCTCGCCACCAATCAAGATGCCCCATGGGAAGATATTCGTACTCGCATCCGCACATTCCCAATTGCGATACCCCCAATAGTGGGCCAGACCATTCACGACACCTGCTGCCCAAAAAGGGATCCAGATCATTTGTACTGCCCACACCGTCAGCCCGACTGCACCAAACAACGCAACATCAATGATCATCATTAAAGACACACCAAGCACTGAATGCTTCGAGTAAACATGACGCTCAAGCCAGTCAGTTGGTGTACCGTGCCCGTATCTACGCAGCGTCTCTTGGTTCTTTGCTTCAGCTCGATATAACTCCGCGCCTTCTAGCAAAACCTTCCAAATACCGCGTGTCTGCGGACTATGTGGATCTTCTTCGGTTTCGCATTTCGCGTGATGCTTGCGGTGAATGGCAGCCCATTGCCCAGTGACCATGCCTGAGGTTAACCATAACCAAAAACGGAAAACATGACTAATGGCTGGATGAAGCTCAAGCGCACGATGTGCCTGGCAGCGATGTAGATAGACCGTCACGCCAATAATCGTGAAATGGGTCATAACAAGAGTGAACAGCACGATTTTCCAAGCTGACCAGTGCAGCAAACCATGTGCTAAGAAATTAAGCAAAGAATCAAACACAAGAGCGCCTCATAACGAGAAACAAAAGCTAAGATTGGATGGATGCCCAACTCGCTTTAGTATTTGAACGGTTGAGCGCATTAAAGTAAAGCCCACTTCTTCAACGCCTAAAAGACACGACCTAAACATTGAAGAATAAATTCTAGTCAGTAAGAAGTCCTCTCTGACAAGGGAAATACTTGTTTAAAAGCGGCATTCTAAAGCATGACTGCGTCGAGTGGGTGGAATTTGTCGTAAACTGATCGCTTTTTTCGGCTTCATCTGTCATTTTACTTGAATATAGCTTGGCTTCTCTCACGTGATGCTGCCAATTTTGAGCATAGGCTCGGGCAAGCGCAGGGAAATAACAGGGGCATCTATATCCTCTACGCCGAAAAATCGTGCACAGATTCTAAACAAAAAATGATTGAAAGAGCGCCGGCATAACTAACTACCGTAGCAATCCTACGCTTCGCAGCAGGCATTACTGTAAGGGCTAGCGCGGCAGCCCTTAATGCAAAGGTTATGCAGAAATTCTTAATCTTGGGCCGGAAAAATAAGATTTTATAAAGCACGCTCAAGCAGTGCGGCAAAAAAAACCATCTGTGCCATGTTGATGCGGCCATAACGATAAATAATCACCTGTATCTAAGTTAATTTTTTGCTTAGCTAGCGCTTTAGAAGCAGGTAACAGATTAAATTGCCGATGCTGAGACAAGAATTCAGTAATAATCGCCTCATTTTCCGCTTCTAATAAACTACAAGTCGCATACACCAGCCGTCCGCCTGGTTTTACCAGCTGCGCAGCACTTGCCAAAATCGAAGCTTGCTTGCGCGTAAAGTCCGTGATTGATGCAGGCGTCTGACGCCACTTCAAATCGGGATTGCGGCGTAACGTGCCGAGTCCGCTACACGGCGCGTCAACCAACACGCAATCAATCTTGCCAGCCAAACGTTGCAGTTTTGCATCGTGCTCGCTTTCCAACAGAACTGGCCGCACATTGGATAAACCGCTTTTAGTCAGCCGAATCTGAAGCTGCGCCAACCTATCAGCTGCCACATCAAACGCATAGATATCGCCGAGCGAGCGCATCAGCGCACCTAAGGCCAGTGTTTTACCCCCGCTCCCCGCACAAAAATCAACCACTAATTGGCCACGCTTAGGCGCCAATAAATGGCAGATCAGCTGGCTACCCTCATCTTGCACCTCAAACCAACCGTTTTTAAAAGCAGGTAAAGTCTGCAAATTGGGTTTGCCTAACAAACGTATTCCAAGCGGAGCAAACGGCGTTGCGTTAGCTTCCAATTGCGCGTCTTGTAAGGCGGCCAATACCTCGGCACGGCGTGCTTTAAGAGAATTGACCCGGATATCGAGTGGAGCGGGTGTCTGCAACGTCAACGCTAACTGCGCGAGCGCTGGTTGACCAACATGTTCAGCCAGTGCATTTTGCAGCCACAGAGGCAAATTAAATTGAATTTCGGGTGGTAGCTTCTCTTCTAGCTCAGCTGCGCGCTCAAGCCAACCGCTTTCTAATGGGTCAGCAAGCCTTGAGAGATTCCAACGGTCCGGTAAATTTGACACGTGCTGCAAGCCAAGCAGCGACAGTTGACGCAGCAGCGAACCACTGCCGCTTTTAGCAAGCTGTTCAAATTCCAGTTTACGCCGCAAAACAATAAAAGCTGCCTCAGCCAGCACGCTGCGCTCAGTCGCTCCTAATTGCGGATGGGCAGCAAAAAACTGACGTAATGTGCTATCAGCCGCGCTGGTGAATTTGAGTAATTCGCCCAGCAGTCTTTCTAAATAACGGAGTAATCGCTCAACCGGTAGCATGTTTGTCACGCCATCCAACATTGGGCTTCAGGCACAGTGAGGCTTACACGCTCGCCTGCGAGAATCAGCTGTTCACGAATAAACCACCGCACTGCCTGCGGATAAATCTTATGCTCAGTAGCTAAGACACGCTGCGCAAGGGTTTGTTCATCGTCTTCTGATTTCACTGGCACCACTGACTGCACCACAATCGGGCCATGATCAAGCACCGGCGTTACAAAATGCACAGTCGCACCATGCACCTTAACGCCCGCTTCAAGCGCGCGTTGATGCGTATGCAAACCTGGGAAACTCGGTAATAAAGATGGATGAATATTGAGTAAGCGTCCTGTATAACGCCCTACAAAAGCTTCGCCGAGCACGCGCATAAAACCCGCTAACAATACCAGGTCGGGAGAAAAAGAATCAACAACTTCAGCGAGCCGCTGATCAAACGATGCACGGTCAGCATAATCGCGCGCATCGACAACGGCGGTAGCAATGCCATGTTCTTTGGCAAATGCCAAACCCGCAGCATCGGCACGATTCGCAATCACAGCCGCCACACGGGCCGGCCACTGTTCGGCATGACACGCGCGCACCAATGCTTCCATATTGCTGCCGCGGCCAGAGATCAAAATGACAAGATTTTTCATGCGGCGATTCTATCATTCAACCCAATCCATGCTGACTTCACCCACATAATGCCGCCAAGAAGTTCGTCTGTTTAGAACTCATTCCATCAATGCCTAAAAGGCCGTGATCGGCGCTCGGGCGGTGCTCAGCATCCTCATGTACGTCGAGTACACTCCGGTTCCTTCGCTCCGGCCTCCCCCCGCTGACGACCTTTTAGACATTGATGAAACGAGTTCTAGTTTGTTAGGCAGGCGCTTAAATTCATCCCGAGTGTTTATAATGCTGACCTTTACGGCATAAAGATTAAATAGGAGAGCCTCTGTAGCGAAGAATACCTCTGCTACCAGTACATGAGTACGGCAGAGTGCCTCAGTTGATCATCCTGCCACTACAAAGATTATGCAGAGCTCCTTTAGGAAGGTCTATTTGAATCAGAGCAAATGTGAGACTGCCTTCCTATCGCCCATCCTGCGCCGTTCCACTGCATTATCAACTGGCATTTTTTCGTCGCCATCGTGAAAGTTTTTAGAGGTCTTCCAGACGCCATGCGTTGCGCGCCTTGCGCGTTAACGATTGGCAATTTTGATGGGGTGCATCGCGGTCATCAGGCTTTACTCGCGCATTTGCGTAATCGGGCGACGCAGCTTGGTGTGCCCGTAACAGTCATGACGTTTGAGCCACATCCACGCGAATTTTTTAATCCTCAGGCCGCGCCACCTCGCATTACACTGTTGCGCGACAAACTCGAGGTGCTTGCTGCAAGCGGCGTAGAGCAAGTTATCGTGGCACACTTCAATGCTAAGTTTGCATGCCAGACACCTGATGATTTTGTCCAGCATCTGCTAGTCGATAGCCTGCGGGCGCGGTTGATTGTCGTAGGCGATGATTTTCAGTATGGTGCGAAGCGCGCCGGTGATTTTGCATCGCTGCGCGCGGCAGGAATACATTATGGTTTTACTGCTGAACAAATGCCCATGCTAGCCGCTGTGGATGGTATGCGTATTTCGAGTTCAGCTGTACGCGCTGCTCTAAGCAGTGGGGATTTAGCCAGTGCGCATACCTTACTTGGCTATAACTATGCAATTAGCGGCCATGTCATTCACGGCAAAAAATGGGGCCGCAGACTTGGTTTTCCCACTTTGAATCTACGCATTACACCTAAGCATTTAGCGCTCACTGGCATTTGCGTAGTTCAAGTCTATGGATTGGATGGGGCAGATACACAACCTTTGCCAGGTGTAGCAAGCATTGGCTGGCGGCCAACAATTGACACTGAGGGACAACTATTACTAGAAGTCCATTTGCTGAATTGGCAGGGTAACGCTTATGGCAAGCGCGTCCGTGTCGAATTTCTAAAAAAGCTGCGCGATGAAGAAAAATATGACGACCTGACTCTATTGCGCGACGCGATTGCGCAGGATGTAGAACAAGCACGCCATTTTTTCAATATGCGCTAACTTCTTACCTTTTCAACACTTTTATTTAAAAAACCACCAATGATTGGTCAGCATTAACTCACTCTGCATTAGGTTAAAAGTATGTATATATTAAGATATACGTACTTTTAACCACCGAGGTTACTCACTCTCTCCCCGTATTTGACGCAAACACTAAACATGTTCTTTTAGATAATAAATGGACAAATTCTTAGAAGGGTGCTGAATCAATCGGGAGCAACGAAAGCACCATAATGAGCAATAATTCAAAGCGATCTGCCGCAACAGCTAAATACCCCGTCAATCTTCTAGACACGCCCTTTCCTATGCGAGGCGACTTACCCAAGCGTGAGCCGCAATGGGTGAAAGATTGGCAAGAAAAAAAGATTTACGAAAAGATTCGTGAAGCGCGCCAAGGTCAACCGAAATTTGTGCTGCACGATGGCCCTCCGTATGCGAATGGCGATATTCATATCGGCCATGCGGTCAATAAAATTCTGAAAGACATGATCGTTAAAGCGCGCACCTTAGCGGGCTTTGACGCTGCCTATGTGCCAGGCTGGGATTGCCACGGCATGCCAATTGAAATTCAAATTGAGAAGCAATTTGGCAAAGGCTTGCCCGTTGCTGAAGTGCAGCGCAAAGCACGTGCTTATGCCGCGCAGCAAATTGAACGTCAGAAAGTCGATTTCCAACGCTTAGGCGTGTTGGGTGACTGGGACAATCCTTATTTGACGATGAGCTTTGCGAACGAAGCAAATGAAATTCGCGCGCTCGCTAAAATGCTTGAAAAAGGCTATGTATTTCGTGGTTTAAAGCCCGTGAACTGGTGCTTTGACTGCGGCTCAGCGCTTGCTGAAGCAGAAGTTGAATATCAAGAAAAAATTGATAGCGCAGTTGATGTGGGCTTCGCTTTTGCTGAACCAGAAAAAATTGCTCGTGCGTTTGCTCTGGACTCTCTGCCAACGCAGAACGGTTGGATAGTCATTTGGACGACGACACCTTGGACTATTCCTGCGAATCAAGCACTCAATCTTCATCCTGACTTTAGCTACAGCCTAGTTCAAACGCCGCGCGGACTGTTAATTTTGGCTACTGAACGCAGCGAAGCATGCTTGCAAGCCTATGGTTTAGAGGGCTCGATCATTGCGTCGACCTCCGGCGCTGCACTTGCCGGTTTACGTTTCCATCACCCCCTGGCAAATGTGCACGCCGGCTATCAACGCACTGCTCCCATTGAGCTTGGCGATTATGTGACGCTTGAAACAGGTACCGGCATAGTTCACTCAGCACCCGCCTATGGTGTAGAAGACTTTGCCTCTGGCAAAAAACATGGGCTACGCGATGAAGACATACTGAAACCTGTACTCAGCAATGGTCTATATCAAGAAACGCTACCGCTCTTTGGCGGACTCTCAATTTGGGACGCCAATCCCAAAATCATCGAAGCGTTAACGCAGGCAGGCACGCTACTCAAAACAGAGAAAATAGCGCACAGCTATATGCACTGCTGGCGGCATAAAACACCGTTGATTTACCGCGCGACTTCGCAATGGTTTGCGGGGATGGATACGCAACCGAAAGATGGTAGCAAGACCCTACGCGAAACCGCGCTGGCTGGCATTCAAGATACCCAATTTTTCCCAGCTTGGGGCAGACAACGGCTAGCCGGCATGATCGCCCATCGGCCTGACTGGACACTGTCGCGTCAACGTCAATGGGGCGTGCCGATGGCTTTCTTCATCCATAAAGAAACCGGTGACCTACATCCCGATACACCTGCGTTACTGGAGAAAATCGCGCAGCTAGTCGAACAAAAAGGGATTGAAGCCTGGCAAATGCTCGACGTACAAGCGTTGCTTGGTGCAGAAGCTGACCAATATGAAAAAAATCACGATACGCTCGACGTTTGGTTCGACTCAGGCACTACACATTGGCATGTGTTGCGCGGCTCGCACGCTCAGGAGATGCAATTTCCAGCGGATTTATATTTAGAGGGCTCAGACCAGCATCGTGGTTGGTTCCATTCGTCCCTTCTGACCGCCTCGATGTTAGATGGCCGTCCACCTTATAAAGCTTTGCTCACGCACGGCTTTACTGTTGATGGACAAGGCCGCAAGATGTCCAAGTCAGCGGGAAATGTTATCGCACCGCAAGAGGTCACGAGCAGACTCGGTGCGGAAATTATCCGGCTTTGGGTCGCTTCTACTGACTATTCAGGAGAACTATCGATCTCAGATGAAATTCTCAAACGAGTGGTGGAAAGCTATCGACGTATCCGCAATACGCTGCGCTTTTTGCTGGCTAATTTGGCTGATTTTGATTATGCACAGCATGCTCGTGCGGTCGATCAATGGCTTGAAATTGATCGTTATGCAGTCGCCCTTACCGCCTCGCTGCAGCAAGACATTCTGACGCACTATGAGAACTACGAATTTCATCCAGTAGTAGCCAAGCTGCAAACGTTTTGCTCAGAAGATCTCGGTGGCTTTTATTTAGATATTCTCAAAGACCGTCTCTACACCTGCGCTGCGAATGCACCCGCACGACGGGCTGCGCAAACTGCGCTGTATCACATCACGCATGGGCTATTGCGCATTATGGCGCCGTTTTTATCGTTTACGGCTGAAGAGGCTTGGCAGGTCTTCCAACCTGGTACGCACACCATTTTTACCGAGACTTATCATACGTATCCAAGCGTACCCGAGGCTGCTGGATTGCTTGAAAAATGGCAACTTATCCGCACCGTGCGAGGTGAAATTACCAAAGCGTTAGAAACAGCGCGCAATGAAAATCAAATTGGCTCATCGTTACAAGCTCATGTTGATTTACATATGTGTGAGCCGCGCTATAACACGCTCAAGAGTTTAGGCGATGATCTGAAATTTGTTCTCATCACCTCCGCAGCAACGGTCAGCAAGGTAGAACACGAGAGCGAAGAAAAAATCATCGTGAGAGCCGCTCAGTCTGAGAAATGCGAGCGCTGCTGGCATTACCGCGCTGATGTAGGTGCTGAGCCAGCTCATCCGACATTGTGTGGGCGCTGTGTGACTAACCTATTTGGTGATGGGGAAGTAAGAACCCACTCATAGTTCTTGCACATACATTAAAGGCAGCGATTTCCTGTTGGGCCTGATGGCAGCGAAATTCATTATCTGAGAATTTTTTGTTCCAGGCTTCATCAAGAAAGGCGCTCTTGGAAATGCATCAAACAGATCCTTAGGAGCACAGCATAATGGCAACAAAGCAAAAAGCAATTAGCAAACAAAGTGGCGGCATGCCGGGGCTCTGGCTAGGCATTGCATTCATCGTCATCTTGTTAGATCAATTCACTAAAATTGCCATCGTCCGCAACTTTCACTATGGCACTTGGAAGCACATCACATCGTTCTTCAACCTTACATTAGTCTATAACCGCGGCGCAGCATTTAGCTTTTTAGCATCAGCTAGCGGCTGGCAGCGTTGGGCCTTAACTGGATTTGGCATCGCAGCAGCCCTTTTTATCATTTTTCTATTAACTCGCCACCGCACGCAAACACTCTTTTGCACTGCGCTGTCACTCATCCTAGGCGGTGCGCTTGGCAATGTCATCGACCGCATCCTACACGGCCACGTCATCGACTTTCTAGACTTTCATCTAAAACGCTGGCACTGGCCGCCTTTCAATATCGCTGACACCGCGATTACTTGTGGCGCCATCTTACTTATAGTCGATGAATTAAGGCGTGTGCGTCGGACTTAAGAGATTTATAGTATTTGATGAGCTTTAGAACGCTACAAACCTTTTAAGAGATTTGCAAGGCATGATGAAGATCGACCTAACCAAATTGGAGCTCATTTCACAAAATGATTAGCTATCGAGAACTGCTAGTTGAACTTGATTCCCAAACGGCGCTTGCTTTATCCGATGCGTTGATTGACCTTGGCGCGCTGTCTGCGTCGCTGGAAGACGTTAACGCTGACACACCTGATGAACAGCCGATATTCGGTGAGCCGGGGTTAGTAACGGAGGGCGCGTGGGAGCGCTCACGTGTAATTGCATTGCTTGATCTCACACAAGACCCGAAGCAGCTGCTTAGTGCGGCCGCTGAGCAAATCGGTTTAGCTACCGCGCCCGCGTATCAAATACGCGAGTTGGCCGAAGAAAATTGGGTAGAGCGCTCGCAAGCTCAGTTTGAGCCGTTGTTAGTAGGTCAACATATCTGGGTTGTCCCTTCTTGGCATCAAGCACCTGAGCCAGATGCGCTAATCATTCATCTTGACCCAGGTTTAGCTTTTGGTACTGGCACTCATCCCACTACCCGTTTGTGCATGGAATGGCTTGAAGCCCACGTTCAGCCTGGTCACAGCGTGCTCGACTACGGTTGTGGCTCAGGCATCTTGGCGATACTTGCGAAGAAATGCGGTGCGGCACAAGTTGTTGGCGTGGATATTGATCCGCAAGCCCTTGAAGCAGCACGTTATAACAGTGAGCATAACCAGGTGAAAGTCGATTACCGATTACCCAATAACTCACCTAACGACCTCGCCAAATTTGATGTGGTCGTTGCCAACATTCTTTCCAATCCACTTAAACACCTTGCGCCCGATCTCTCAAGCTACGTACGCGAAAGTGGCTGGCTGCTACTTTCTGGCATTCTTAAAGAGCAAATTGACAAAGTTACACAAGCCTATCAGCCTTGGATTGATCTCTCAGTGTGGCGTACTTGTGAAGACTGGGTGTGTTTAACTGGTCAGGCACTTTAAGAATTTGTTTATGATTTCTAAATAGAAAGATATTAAGAGTGATTGGAGGGCTGTTTAAAAGGCGGTTGTGTCGACAGTAACGAACTCCAACATAGGCCACTAAAATCCCCTATTCCGCCTCCCTAAAAAATGATGAACAGATTCTAAGGTGGGTTGCTAGAACTCGTTTCATCAATGTCTAAAAGGTCGTCAGCGGGGGGAGGCCGGAGCGGAGGAACCGGAGTGTACTCGTCGTACATGAGGATTCCGAGCACCGCCCGACCCCCGATCACGGCCTTTTAGGCATTTATGGAATGAGTTCTAATTAACGAATAAATAGGCGGCACATATGATGCTGCTTTCACCTCGTCAGTTTTATTTATTTTTTAACTTTTGCTAAAGACACTTTATGACTCAAGTTACTTTAAACGGTACCCCACTCCAAGTTGATGGAGAATTTCCTAAGGTAGGCGCGCATGTCCCCGAATTTTCCTTGGTTGGTAAGGATTTGGCTGAGGTTAAGCTCGCTGACTTGGCTGGCAAGCGCAAAGTACTAAACATTGTTCCTAGCCTTGATACGCCTGTATGCGCTACTTCAACACGTAAATTTAATGAGGCGGCAAGCAAGGTTGAAAATACTGTTGTATTGGTTATTTCCGCTGATTTGCCATTTGCAGCAGCACGCTTTTGCACCACCGAGGGGTTGAATAACGTCCTCACCCTCTCGACTTTTCGTGCTCATGATTTTGCTAAACAGTATGGCGTTGCACTAGTCAGTGGGCCACTTACAGGATTGACGGCACGCGCGGTGATTGTGCTTGATGAAAATAATCAAGTTGTGCATGCAGAGCGCGTTGCTGAAATTAAGAATGAACCTGATTATGACGCGGCACTAGCTGCGCTGAAATAAATCGCTGCTATAAAAAGAATCCGCTTACGCCCCTAGCTGCGTTGTTGCAGTTAGGGGTTATTACTTGTTGTAGTGGCAGCAAAGATGCAACGCTACTTAAGCGCCCGAAGAACTTGTTCATCATCTCAAAGAGGAGTGTTTTGAGGTTATAAACAGCTCTTACTTAATAAAAAATTTAAGGAATTCATCTTGGCAGTCTTAATTACTGGTTCACTGGCTTACGATCGGCTGATGGTATTTGAGGGACGCTTTCGAGAGCATATTTTGCCTGAACAGGTTCATATTCTTAATGTCTGCTTTTTAACGTCTAGCTTGCGCCAAGAGTTCGGCGGCTGTGCTGGCAATATCGCGTATAGCTTGCAGGCGCTCGGTGGCGCGCCGGTGATTATGGGTACATTGGGAGAAGCTGATGGTGCGCCCTATCTGACCCATTTAAATACGCTTGGTTTATCGACTCGACATGTGCGATTAGTTGAGCAAATGCATACCGCTCAAGCAATGATTATGTCTGACCTGGACAACAATCAAATCACTGCTTTTCATCCGGGGGCTATGCTGCAGTCACATCTGAATCGAGTCGATGAAGTAAAAGAAGAGCTAACGCTTGCCATCATCTCGCCAGATGGTATCGAAGGCATGCAACAACATGCTGAACAATGCGCGGCGAAAGGTATTCCATTTGTCTTTGACCCAGGCCAGCAGCTGCCATGTTTCAGCGAAACTGATTTGCAACATATGCTTGAATTGGCAAGCTACGTGACACTCAACGACTACGAAGCGAAGTTGCTAAGTAATAAAACGGGCTGGTCGATGGAGCAAATTGCCGGGCGCGTTAACGCTCTAATCGTGACGCGAGGCGAATATGGCTCATTGATTTATGCCGATGGCAAATGTGAAGAAATTCCTGCCGTACCCGCTGCGCAAATACTCGATCCAACGGGTTGTGGGGATGCATTTCGAGGAGGATTGTTATACGGAATCGAGCATGGATGTGACTGGAGCACAACGGGGCGCCTTGCTAATTTGATGGGTTCAATTAAAATCGCGCACCAAGGTACTCAGAATTATCCGAATAAGCAAGAAGAAATTCGTGAGTGCTTTAAGCAAACCTTTGCTTATAGTTTGTAATCACTCTGCGATTCTAGAAGCCATTTCAAAGTAGCGTTCCCGTTAAAAATAAGCGTTTAGGTCCTTTTTAGGAGAAAACATGCCAGCAATGATTCCTGTAATTTCAGTCGTTTCACTCATCGGTATCCTTATGCTGCAAGGCTGTGCCTATGAAAATAACTCAGCTGACGTTTATTCATCAAGCCAAGCACAACATGAGCAAATAGTACGTATGGGTGTCGTTGAGAGCGTGCGGCTTGTCAAAATCCGTGCTGATATTAATCAAGCTGGTTCTGGTGCAACAGGTGGCGGTATCGCTGGTGGGATTTTAGGTAGTGCGCTTGGCGGTGGCCGGGGTTCACTACTTGCTGCTTTAGGTGGCGCAGCAATAGGCGCAATTGCAGGTCATACTGTTGAAGGCAAGGCGCGCAGTCGTGATGGGGTTGAAATTACCGTGCGCCTTGATGGCGGCGATTTACGCGCGATTACCCAAGAAGCAACGGAAGAGGTCTTTAAAGCAGGCGATCGGGTTCGCCTTCTTTCAAGCGATGGTATTACCCGCGTTACGCACTAAATTAAACAAAGCGAAGAGATGCTGAAGATAAGGTAACAGCTCGCTCCCAACTTTCATGGGAACAATAGTCACAATGCATTTGTGGAATTTCTTCCGCCTCTTTTTGATAGCCGCAACAGGCGCAGACAAAGCAATTTGTTACTGGTGTGGTGGTACAAAATTCATCATGAATATCAGGACAAATAGAGAGTCCTGGCTTGGCTTTCAGATAGAGAAGTAAGCTGAAGTTACCCGAGGGTTCAAAATAGATGCGTCGCAACTCTCCTAAATGTTGGATACCTTGAGCACGCAGTTCAGACGTTATCATGCTACGGGGCAGTCCAGCGGCTTTTAAATGCTCCATCAGCAACCGCCCATCTTTTAGCAAAATACTCACTTCACCCTGAAAGACTGCTTCAAATTTTGGTTTCTTAAAAGACAACATTAAGAAGCTTTTTTGACAGACAAACCCCATCACTAGCGCTGCAACTGCTGGCGTTAGGCCCTGCATTCGAATTTGCAACGAGCCGCCAATGGCAGCCCCGATGATAAACAGCACCGCCATTTCTAAAATGCTGAGCTGTGCCGCTGTCCGCTTGCCTAAAAGCTGCATAAAGAAAAGCAGGAAGAGATACATGGCACCTGTGCGAAGAATCACCTCTATCAAAAAGAGCCAAGGCGCATTACCGATTAAAATTCGTTGCCAATCGAGTAAATGAAGATCTTGGGTTTGGAATTCCACAAGCTTTACTCCTCGGTTAATTCAAGCACGGCTTTCGTCCACGCCTGTGAGCCGCAGCTTTCGCATACTTGTGTTGGAAGATCTTCTGATTCTTTGGCGTAGCCGCAATTCAGGCAGGCAAAATGACGAGTGACGGCTGCTTTGTCGTGTAATTCCTCATCGTCAGAAGGGAGAATAGATAGCCCTGGCTTTGGATGCTTAGTTGCAATAATCGAAAAATTGCCTGAAGGTTCTAAATACAAACGACTGATCTGGCCTAAATGTTGAAATCTGCGTAGGCGCAACATTTCAAATATTTTCTTTTTAGACATTAGGGCAGTTTGCATATTGTCGATAAGGAGCTGGCTATCTTTGATTAATGTCAGCACTTTGCCAACGATAGCTGTTTCGATATTCTGTTTTTTTCTTCTCCATCTCGACAATATTTGATGTAGCACAACAACCGTCATTAAAGAGATGAAAGGCGGCAACATGCCATTGTCAGGTACCACTAAAGCCGAGCCAACCGCGCTCGACAAAGTGATTACTGCTGACATTTCAAACAGCGTATATTGTGCGGCCACTTGTTTACCTAGCAAACGCATGCCCAAGATCAACATCAGATAAGTTCCTGTGGCGCGCACTAACACCTCTAATAAAAAATACCAAGGTACATTACCCAGTAAGAGCGGGGTAATCGCCTTGCGCCGCAATGCCTGTAAAAGAAACGTATGACTAGCGATCAAGCATAGTAGAGTGGATGCCGCTCAGAAGAAGACCGAACGATCAATGGTGCAAATTGCCCGAGTAAGAGCGTGGTCCTGGGTGACGTTGGCCACATTGGTGAATCCGAGTGATCGGATATCCCGTTTAGAAGAGTGAGTAAGACAACGTACCCGAATCTGAGCGGCACCCTCAATGATGGAGAAAATCATGGCCGTACGCAAGCGAGAACCAGGATTAGAAATCACGCACCCGAATGCAGCAGGGATTGATGTAGGTTCAGCCAGTCATTATGTAGCTGTTCCAGCGGATAGAGATGAACAGCCTGTACGAGAATTCAAAAGTTTTACAGAAGATCTCGAGACGATGGCAGATTGGTTAAAAACGTGTGGAATAGAAGTCGTGGCGATGGAATCAACAGGGGTATATTGGATCTCGTTGTTTGAACTGTTGGAGTCGAGAGGTTTTACCGTTTATTTGGTCAATGCAAGACACGTCAAGAATGTGGCGGGGCGTAAGAGCGATGTGTTGGATTGCCAGTGGATACAGCGGTTAATGAGCTATGGTCTTTTATCGGGTGCCTTTCGGCCCAAAGATGAAATATGCGCATTACGCTCCCTATCACGGCAACGAGATACGTTACTGCGCTATCAAAGCCGGCATATTCTTCACATGCAGAAAGCCCTGGCGCAGATGAACATCCAGTTAAGCAATGTGATCTCCGATATTGTGGGTGAGACAGGGCAAAAAATCATCCGAGCGGTCTTAGCAGGAGAGCATAACGCAGCTAAGTTAGCCAAGCTCAAGCATGGCCGGATTCGTGCAAGTGAAGAAGAAATCGCTAAATCCTTACGAGGTAATTGGCGAGCTGAACACTTATTTGCACTTAAGCAGGCAGTCGCTTCGTATGATTTTTATCAAGAACAACTCCGGGAATGTGATGCTCAACTCGAAGCCATGCTTAAGCAAATGCAAGTTCAGGTAGGTGAGCCCGGCCCTTCTATTCGCAACAAGCATCCAAAGAATGCGCCTAAATTTGATTTGCGCACTTATTTATTTAACTTGTGTGGCGTTGATCTAACCCGCATTAATGGGATTGATACAACGACGGCATTGAAGGTCATCTCAGAGATTGGCCCTGATTTATCTCGGTTCAAAAGTGCCAAGCACTTTACCTCATGGTTAGGCTTATGCCCAGGTACCAAAATTTCTGGTGGGAGAGTCCTCTCGAGCGCTTGTAAACGCACAGCTAATCGGGCTACACAAGCACTCAAAATGGCTGCAGCGGCCTTACGGCGAAGTCAGTCTGCACTTGGGGCGTACTATCGCCGTTTATGTGCCAGACTGGATCGACCCAAAGCGATTACCGCCACTGCTCATAAGCTCGCGCGTCTTATCTACGCTATGTTGACTAAAGGGGCTACGTATGTCGATCAAGGTCAAGATTATTATGAACAGTGCTATCAACAGCGAGCATTACATAACCTGGCAAAACGGGCTGAAAAACTTGGCTTCCAACTCGTGCCAACCTCTCAAAAATAAATCAACTTCCTTTTATAAATCAACGGGTTGGAATTTGTTTCTTAGAAGGTGCTCTCTGTTCATCAGAAAGCACATTCATCCACTGAAGTCAGTGAGCAATTAACTCAAACTCAACCAGCGGCTGTAAAAACTGAGGACAAATCAACGCAAACGCTTAGCCAAGAAATTTTAAATTCACTTCTACCTGTGATAGAAGAAAAACTTAGTGGAGTGGGAAGCGATGCTACGCTGACGTTGGCTCAGCATAAAAAGCATAAACAGAAACAAGTAGAGCAATTCCAGCTCGAAGCGCAAAACTTACGTAATGATTTGGTTAAACTCTTAGTAGAAGCCAAGCTCGAGCTAGCAGAGAGCGAGCGTGAACACATACTTTCATCTCTTATTAGCAGTGGTGTGAGTACTGAACAAGACTACGACCAAGCACTTCAAAATATATCGATACCTGAAGAAATAAAATTATTTCTTAATAAAAACGGTCGGGCCTATTGGGACAGTTTGCAAAAATTGAAATCTTTATATTTAGAAGAGGAAATAGAAATATCAGAGAGACAGATAAAAAGAATAGAAGCAGAGCTACGTGCACATGCACATATTAAGCATACTGAAGCAAAGCTAGCTTCTGAAGAGGTGGTAAAGGCTGCTGAGGTTTAATAAAGTTTAGCTGTAGAGAGTTGGTACCAATGATATTAAATGGTTAGTCGCAAAGCCTTTAAAAAGAGCGTATAGCAATGGAATACAAAATCTGCCTGCTTAACGAATGCCATCGTCTTCTAAGAAACAAATTCCAACCCGTTGATTTATAAAAGGAAGTTGATTTATTTTTGAGAGGTTGGCACGAGTTGGAAGCCAAGTTTTTCAGCCCGTTTTGCCAGGTTATGTAATGCTCGCTGTTGATAGCACTGTTCATAATAATCTTGACCTTGATCGACATACGTAGCCCCTTTAGTCAACATAGCGTAGATAAGACGCGCGAGCTTATGAGCAGTGGCGGTAATCGCTTTGGGTCGATCCAGTCTGGCACATAAACGGCGATAGTACGCCCCAAGTGCAGACTGACTTCGCCGTAAGGCCGCTGCAGCCATTTTGAGTGCTTGTGTAGCCCGATTAGCTGTGCGTTTACAAGCGCTCGAGAGGACTCTCCCACCAGAAATTTTGGTACCTGGGCATAAGCCTAACCATGAGGTAAAGTGCTTGGCACTTTTGAACCGAGATAAATCAGGGCCAATCTCTGAGATGACCTTCAATGCCGTCGTTGTATCAATCCCATTAATGCGGGTTAGATCAACGCCACACAAGTTAAATAAATAAGTGCGCAAATCAAATTTAGGCGCATTCTTTGGATGCTTGTTGCGAATAGAAGGGCCGGGCTCACCTACCTGAACTTGCATTTGCTTAAGCATGGCTTCGAGTTGAGCATCACATTCCCGGAGTTGTTCTTGATAAAAATCATACGAAGCGACTGCCTGCTTAAGTGCAAATAAGTGTTCAGCTCGCCAATTACCTCGTAAGGATTTAGCGATTTCTTCTTCACTTGCACGAATCCGGCCATGCTTGAGCTTGGCTAACTTAGCTGCGTTATGCTCTCCTGCTAAGACCGCTCGGATGATTTTTTGCCCTGTCTCACCCACAATATCGGAGATCACATTGCTTAACTGGATGTTCATCTGCGCCAGGGCTTTCTGCATGTGAAGAATATGCCGGCTTTGATAGCGCAGTAACGTATCTCGTTGCCGTGATAGGGAGCGTAATGCGCATATTTCATCTTTGGGCCGAAAGGCACCCGATAAAAGACCATAGCTCATTAACCGCTGTATCCACTGGCAATCCAACACATCGCTCTTACGCCCCGCCACATTCTTGACGTGTCTTGCATTGACCAAATAAACGGTAAAACCTCTCGACTCCAACAGTTCAAACAACGAGATCCAATATACCCCTGTTGATTCCATCGCCACGACTTCTATTCCACACGTTTTTAACCAATCTGCCATCGTCTCGAGATCTTCTGTAAAACTTTTGAATTCTCGTACAGGCTGTTCATCTCTATCCGCTGGAACAGCTACATAATGACTGGCTGAACCTACATCAATCCCTGCTGCATTCGGGTGCGTGATTTCTAATCCTGGTTCTCGCTTGCGTACGGCCATGATTTTCTCCATCATTGAGGGTGCCGCTCAGATTCGGGTACGTTGTCTTACTCACTCTTCTAAACGGGATATCCGATCACTCGGATTCACCAATGTGGCCAACGTCACCCAGGACCACGCTCTTACTCGGGCAATTTGCACCATTGATCGTTCGGTCTTCTTCTGAGCGGCATCCACTCTACTATGCTTGATCGCTAGTCATACGTTTCTTTTACAGGCATTGCGGCGCAAGGCGATTACCCCGCTCTTTCCTAGTCCTCTCATTTTGAATATTGATGTCTTGCTCGAGTAAGTCGATGGCTCCTTTTATTAGATCTCTGCTTTTTATTTGTGGTGATTGGTGATCAGCGTATTCTTGCGCAACCACTTTGAGTATAGAAAATACTGCGCTCCAAATCCCTGCGGCGAGGCCCAGGCCCGCGCATAGAAGAATCACACCAATCACGCCTGCCAGAATATTTAAACGCCTCTCACCAATTTTAGATAAAGGTCGACCCGCTGTTATGCTTTTTAGCTTATTAGTCAGCTCATTAATGCGCTGATTAATTTTTTCAATATCTTTATTTGGAATTGTTGTATCTAACTTATCTGAAGCTGAGATGGGATGTTTATCAATGTATTCAATAAGGTCGTAGCCCACATTAAATATCTCGACAAGCTGATTTTTTATCTCTTCTTTTTCTGTTTCACTATTTTCTGAGGTAGCCCACCATTCACTCTCTAAATCGCAGTAATAATTCCTGATGTGTTGTAACTTTTCCTCGAGCGATGCGTATAACCCGCTTTGTTTACTCACTTGCTCGGCTAATGAAATCTCTTTTTTGGGAAAGTATGTCACTAGCGGTTCTTGTCCTTTGACAATATAGCTAGCCTGCCTAAGATCACCATTTAGGTCTACATATTCTTTTATTTGAAACGCTTCTTCACCTATTAACGTTTGATCGCTATAAGTTATTGTCAGAAGCTCTCTAGCGCTATCGTAAGATAAGTTTATCCCGCCTTCTAATTTTAAGCTTTTGCCTATCATTGTTTGGCTACCACGCGTCACTTTCCAAAGCCCCCTATCATTATCGTAAGATAGGCTTGATTCTCCTTCTAGCGCGAGAGGAATAGCAGACTCAAAACAGTCGGCGATAACATTCTCATCATTAGCAACGAGTGTGTTCACTGAAGCAGTATCCGAAGCAGTTTCGTGGTTGAAGAAATCACTTGCTTCCTGTGCACGTTGAGCCAAGCAAGGCTCGCCTATCTGCTTTGGAGACGGACTATTAGGCAAGGGAGCGCTGTTTTTCACGCCCTTTTGATTCATTTTAATGCGCCTTTCTTTTACCGCAAGGCGTAGATTTTTTGCCTGCTCTGCGGGCGCTTCAGGAGGAAATAGTGACGATGTATTTAAAGACATCTTTTGAGCTCCTTTTCTCTGAATATTGAAATTTCGGCAAAACTAATGTTGAGGAGCTACTGATATAAACCGCTGATGTAGACCCGATGTAAAACGATGTAAACCGATGTACACATTAAGCAGAAAAATTTTTTAAGATTTTTATAGCAATGCTATAAACACAACAATAAGAGAGAAATTCAGCAACTAGTATCGAGCTGTTTAATGCATATACCTTAATACTATATTGGTATCAAGCTAATCGATTGCATATCCAGCAATCTACTGGACAAAATACACGCAAGCTGATTTTAATGCTATTAACGTCAGCTAAGGAACTAATCACGATCCTCCTCAAACAGAAATATTAGCGTAACTCAACATGCCCGTTGAAGTGACGAAGGAATCCCAACATGGGCTCATAAAATGGTTCTGTCGCAGTAAATGCAGGATTAAGAGAGTATTGTTGCTAAGAATCGAGGGGGAAGTATCGTGAATCTTGAGATTGCCAAGGTACTCAAACGCTTGCACTATCCGCTAGAAGTCATGCTGACCTGTGTGCGTTGGTACGTGGCCTATCCGTTGAGCTTGCGCCAACTTGAAGAAATGATGGCCGAATGCGGCATTAGTGTTGACCATTCCACGGTACCTCGGTGAGCGCTCAAGCTGCTGCCTGCGTTTCAAAAAATCTTTCGCCAAGACAAGCGCCCGATAGGCAAGAGCTGGCACATGGACGAGACCTACATCAAGGTTCGGGGCCCATGGAAATCTCTATATCGCGCCGTCGACAAATACGGCAATACCATCGACTTCCTGCTCACTCCTTACCGCGACAGAGCCTAACAACCTACGGACAGATTGTTCACCTAGAGATCAAAATCGCTGGCTCTGGCGAGGCGAATGCTAACGAATTGGTCGCTGAACGGGCCACTCTATCTCGATTATTGACTCCGGAGATACTGAGACGTTCGTACTGAAGTACAAGGTGAGAACTATTAGCTAGCTGTCCATGCAATAAAGATAACTCTCCTCCGGACACGGAGCAATCTGCGCTTCGGCCTGAACAGATACAAAGGCCTTAATTAGCATAGCGCATTGTTCAGATGTTACAGAAATAGGCTGCCCCAGCCCAGCTTCTGTATAAAAATGCAATTTATTATCTTGAATATAAAGCGGGGCAATTTGTTTACAACTCTGTGGAAACAAGACTCTGGTATAGAGGATTTGGACTTGATCCAATGCTAAGCTTGGAAGCGACGTGTAAAGTTGATCAAGATGCCAGCCTAATGCCAAGGCCGCCTCAGATCTGAGCGACCTGTCTTCCTCCTGTAGCATATGAGTCAACGCAGAAATAGCGGCTTCTGGCAGCGTTTTCTGCTTACATAATGCCCAGGCCGCGGCAGATCTGACCGATCTGTCTTCCTCCTGCAGTGCGTTGGTCAACGCGGAAATAGCGGCTTCTGGCAGCATTTCCTGTTCACGTAATGCTTCGGCCACCCAGGATTTAACGGCCTGGTTTTCATCCTGTAGCGCGTTGACCAGCGCAGAAATAGCGGCTTCTGGCAGCGTTTTCTGCTTACATAATGCCCAAGCCGCGGCAGATCTGACTGATCTGTCTTCCTCCTGCAGTGCGTTGGTCAACGCGGAAATAGCGGCTTCTGGCAGCATTTCCTGTTCACGTAATGCTTCGGCCACCAAGGATTTAACGGACTGGTTTTCATCCTGTAGTGCGTGGATCAACGCAAAAATAGCGGCTTCTGGCAGCGTTTTCTGCTTAACTAATGCATCCGCCGCCGCCAATCTGACCAGCTTGTCTTCATCCTGTAGTGCGTGGGTCAACGCGGAAATCGTGGCCTCTGATTGTGTTTCCTGCGCACCTAATACTCCGGCCGCCACAGATCTGGCCTGCTCGCCTTCCTCCTGTAGTGTATTGGTCAACGCGGAAATAGCGGCTTCTGGCAGCATTTCCTGCTCACGTAATGCTTCGGCCACCGCGGATTTAACGGCCTGGTTTTCATCCTGTAGTGCGTTGGTCAACGCGGAAATCGTGGCCTCTGGCAGCGTTTTCTGCTTACCTAATGCCCCAGCCGCGGCAGCTCTGACCTCCTCATCTTCATCCTGTAGTGCATTGGTCAACGCGGGAATAGCGGCTTCTGGCAGCGTTTTTTGCTCACGTAATGCCCAAGCCGTCACATATCTGGCCTGCTTGTCTTCATCCTGTAGTGTGTGGGTCAACGCGGAAATAACGGCTTTCGGCAACGTTTTCTGCTTACCGAATGCCCAAGCCGCCGTAGATCTGACCAGCTGGTCTTCATCCTGTAGTGCGTTGGTCAACGCGGAAATAGCGGCTTCCGGCAGTGTTTCCTGCTCACCTAACGCCCAAGCCGCCAAAGATCTGACCTGTTTGTCTTCATCCTGTAGGGTATCGGTCAACGCGGAAATAGCGGCCTCTGGCAGCGTTTTCTGATCACGTAATGCCTGGACCGCCGCAAACCTGACCTGCCTGTCTTCATCCCGTAATTTATAGATTAAGGTCGAAATAGCAGCCTTTGACTGAGTTTGCTGCGCCTCTATTATCCAAGCAACTGTAGATCTAATCTGCTCGCTCTTATCCTTTAGTGCATCGTTCAAAGCAGAAATAGCGACCTCTGGCAGTATTTTCTGGTTAACTAATGCAATAGCAGCTGCATTCCTGATAGACCCACTGTCATCCTGTAACGCGCTGATCAAAGCGAGAATCGCGACCTCAGATAAAGTTAAGCGTGCTCCTAAAGTTGAAATGATGTTCTCTTCCTGACCTTTAAACTGATCCAAGCATGTGAGCAATAAATGCTCCGGGAAAGCCTTCTGACTGCCTAATTCGCTCATCCCAGATCTGCTAAATTTCAACTCAAAGCGCAACCACTGCATCAGTTCTGTTTCTAGCTTATCAACTGTTGTCTTATCTAATTGAGTGCGTGCCTCGCTCAGACACCCCATCATTACCTGCTGATGGCGACCTCCGATGAGATCACGCGGCACGCCTTCTAATAGAGCAAAAAAACGCGCTAACGCGGCACCCTTTAACAGCCCCGCCACTATCTCCCACACAATTTCATAACGCGGATCATATTTATGTTCAGCGATAAACGCCTTTAACTTCTCTTGGCTTAGCATTAACCATGAATCGGTTCGCACAATGTTTAAACCAGCTTGTAGATGCCATACCAAGAATTTAGCCGCAAAGAATTCCTGAAACGTTAAATGTAGGAAATGGTAATGACGCTCGATCTCTGGGCGCTCCGCATCGGCGGTATGTAAATACGACGTTTTTTTCAAATCAGTAGTAAAGCTAAAAGATAATTCTTTCCCTGAACACTTGTCCTCAAGCTCTGCTTGGCGCTGGTCCAACTCTTCCAGACTAAATTCTATTTTTCCTTCTTCTAGCCCCTTAAAGGCTAAATAGCCTAAGTAATGAATCTCATCATCCATTAACTTTTCCAACTTAGCCTTTGAGGAAACTTGGATCACGTTAGCTGCTAATGTTTTACCTTTATCTTGTTTCTCTAACCGCACGCCGTCTTTACGCCATAATTTATCGACCATGGCTTCGTATAAGCTAGTCATCGTCACCGCCTCTGGATCTTTGGGCAGTTTATCCCAGCTATAACACAGCGCGTCCAGCTGAATCGGTATATTGACCAGTCCCAGAATCAACGGGTTACGGTTGATAAATTGCTGAATCGTTGCCTGGTTCTCTGGCGCAAATGTTTGAATATAGGCCTGCACATCTTTCTGACTAAAACCGATCGTTTCTAATTCCAAATCGAGCTGACCGAGCAAATGCGCATTCACCCCAGCAGGTCGGGAAGTAATCACCACATGCGCTTGATTGAGCAGCGTCTGTAAAAATTCGCTTAAAGGATATCCTTTATCCAATTCACTCACCACTTCATCTAAGCCATCTAAGATAAAGAGCGTCTTGTCTTGATGATCCAATACCCTCTGTGCGAGCGCCTGCGCGTAGCCAGTTCCAGCGCTTGCAAAATAATGTTTGCGAAGCAACTTATCGAGACTGTAGATCTGCAAGGTCTTGAGTTGCCGTAAAGGCACCCATATTACGCTGTCAAATTGCTCTTGCCACGCGGTATTGTGCTGATAGTCATAAACCAGCTTTTTGCATAAGGTCGTTTTGCCTATCCCCGCTCTACCTTGAATCAAGATCCGCTTTGGCATACCCGTTAAACCATTGCGTAACTGTCGCGGTTCAAAGAGGCTGTCTAGCGCAATCAGTTTATTCGGATTCATTGCCTTAAGCCGTTCGCTGCTGGGCAGGCGGTCGAAAGCTGATGCTTGCTTTTGCAGCGCCTCCTTATCCTGTTTACGTTGAGCGTGGCTTTCAACAATCGCCAGATTAATGTAGCAGTCGTCAAGCGATGCTGCCTCGCCTGATACTCGCTGAATAGAGAGGTTGGAGGACTGATAATGTCGGTGGAGGGCGTTACGCAAATCTATTAAGGAGAGATTGGGGGGGCGCAGTTTTTGTACTTGCTGCACAGTGGAGACTAGCTGGCTATGCAGCGCTGTGCGTATGTTGTCGAAGATGCTGTCTACGAGCTTCACGAACTCAAGCTCCTCAAACGTCGATGGCGCCTTCTCTAACTGGCAAATACAATCGCTGTATCCCTGCCAAAAATGATTCAGAAACGTTTTCGCCTCATCACTGCCGACTAGCAGCCGTTCGATCAGTTTAAACAGCACCCAATGCCGACTTTGATTCGGATACACGGTTTGTCCCGCTTGGGCCTGCTCCTCAAAGCGGAGAATATCCTCCAGGCGAACCGTCGTCGCTGGAATAAAATGCGCCAGGCACCGCTCATAGCTATCCGGAATTAACGAAACCGGGATAATGCCGTGCTGATCTTCCCGCTCTTCCTTCCGGATTTGTAAAAAAGCGATTTCTGTAAGCACATAATGAAATCCTGCCTGATAAGGTTCTTCTTGGGAATATTTTCTGACGACCTCACGAATGGCTGAGGTGCTTCGCTGTTTGAGGTCTTGGTGATAAGCTTTTTGAAGATCCTGACGAAAATCTCCATAGTGCGGCCATGCCAAGTATTTTCCTAATAAGTCAGAACAACACACGACGACCTTATCGACCGGTTTCACATCGTTTCGCAATTGGCCGGGCAGCAAACAAAGCTGGCTGGTTAAAATATCCTCGAGCTTGCCATCTGCTTGCCGAGCATCTGGAGGGCTTGAATAGGTGGGCCCCATCGGCGTTTGATCGGAATACAGATTGGCGCGGAGGGTAGAAAGCTGATCGATTAAATATTTAGCAATATCCGCCTTGGCTTCTCCATAAGCCGGATTGTTGTGCGCATACACGAAAAATAAACTGGGTTTATTGGGTATCTCCAACGAGGCAAGCGTCGAGAGTGCCTTTTCAAACAGATAATCCACTTGCACACTTTTTTCCTGAGCAAGTGAGGTAACCGGCTGCTGCTGGGCAGGCATCGAGATAGACGTGGCCGTCTGAACTAAAGCTAACTCACTAGGTGAAGGCCGCTTTTCAGAAAAGAGAGGCTTGATACCATGAGATAAAACGACAATACACGCTTCCACTTCCTGCGCCCTTTGCGCAGATCGAGGCCTGGGTGTGTCTGTATCATTTCTATTGATGGGAAGTGATGGATTTTTCAGGGAGAAAGAGGGGGAAGCATCGCTTGGTTCCTCAAGGTTAGCGGCTGCATTCTGCTCTTGAACTCCACCTAGGAAAGTGAAGAATTCGTTACATATCGCATCGAACGCTTCTTTTGCTTTCCGATCAGCAGGATTTCTTTCATGTTCAGCTTGAGCCTTCTCTACCGCATCTCTATACGATTTCTTGGCTGCTTCCAAATTTTCTACGGCTTTATGCGCTCGTGCCTGAGCTAAGAGATGTTGCGAAGATATGGCCGGCGAGAACGGCCGCGCGCTGGCATTGACGCGAAACATTTTTTTTCTCCTGCCTTTTGTGCTTATTCTATTTCAGACGGCTTCTAGAAAATTCCCTAAAAAAGCAAAAAATAATCTGGCGGGTATGCACCCATTTAGAGAGTCCTAGCCCTCCAGATTTGCGCTGATCGCAACCTATACAACAGGCCAAACAACAAAAGTGTTGCTGATAATTTGTACGAAGGATTGGCAGAGCCAATTACTCATGCATTGCAGCGATGGAGAGAGGGAGCTGGTAAAAAGGAAAGGCTCATTTTGAACTGATGTCGAGTAGTCAGGGCAGAGCAATATGTCTTAGCTAGACGTCGGTCCTCTCAACATGGTTGGCATGCTTCAACGCGCTATATTTTATTTGCACTCCCTATCAATACAGTGCATGACCTGACAGATAGAGATGGGAGTTTTAAATACTAAACGCAGCTAGGGCGTCAATTAGGCTCTGTCGCAGTAAGGAGTGCAACCTGAAAGGATTTGTTTTACACGCATTTAGAGACCATGGAATAGAATTGCTGGGCAGCGGACATGGATGCACTTTCGTTGCAGTGCAGTTGCCCCTTGGCGATCCTATGCACAAGTTCGATGCCACCCAAGAGAATGGCCGCACAGCGAAAACTCTTGAAGCCAAGCATGGGATTGACAATGCGTTTGATGGCCCGATGATCTTACTCGACAATGTTATTGAGATACTTCGTTTTTCGGATTGGAATGGACATTTTCCGCCCGGTATTGACCTCGGACAGAGCGGCTAAATTGGAAGCCTTCCCTTCAATCGTCACTTTCTCAGGGAGACCGTTTTGATCAATGGCTTTTTCGAAGAAGCATCGTGCCGCAGAGGTATCACGCTGGGCACTCAGCAGGAAGTCGATGGTATTGCCGTATTTGTCGACGGCGCGATATAGAGATTTCCATGGGCCCCGAACCTTGATATAGGTCTCGTCCATGTGCCAGCTCTTGCCTATTGGGCGCTTGTCTTGGCGAAAGATTTTTTGAAACGCAGGCAGCAGCTTGAGCGCTCACCGAGGTACCGTGGAATGGTCAACACTAATGCCGCATTCGGCCATCATTTCTTCAAGTTGGCGCAAGCTCAACGGATAGGCCACGTACCAACGCACACAGGTCAGCATGACTTCTAGCGGATAGTGCAAGCGTTTGAGTACCTTGGCAATCTCAAGATTCACGATACTTCCCCCTCGATTCTTAGCAACAATACTCTCTTAATCCTGCATTTACTGCGACAGAACCCTGCCTTTTGAGGGTTATACGCTAGTCTTTCCACGCTCTCAAAATAAGGTTTTCTTCTTAAAGACTTCTAACAACAAAAAGGGAATTATTAGGTAATTTTCTTATTTATCTTTTTAAAGCTGCGGTTTTTTAGCTCTGCGCGGGAGAGAGGAAATGTCAGCATATGGGGTGTCTACAACATTGCCAACGAGTTGGCCCAATCCACAATATACAGATAAAGGGCGAATAAACGCCACGCAACTAAACGAAAAACTGCATGACGTAGACACAGGAAATGCGCCATCAGACGATGCGAGTAATTATCCTGCTACGTACCCTATTTCTAATAAACGCCAAGTCATATCAAAACAAGAACTAAGCGACGCAATAAATGCGGCATTAGAAATACCTGAAAAAACGGCGTATGTTTATTATGATGAGAATGATGTAGTTTTTGAGACGTATCCTAGTGCACCTAATGGCGCAACTGAGCAGAGCGCAGACGGTACAGCTAATACGATTGGCTTCTTTGACAACCTAACAGGAAAAGCTCAAAAGCACGCTAAGTCAACATTTCCTAATTGCTATAAATTTTTAGAAAAGGCATTTAGTAAAAAACCGTCTACGCCTAAAGATGCGTTTGCTGCATTTGACAATATCCGCTCATCCTTAGAGAAAGAAGAATATAAAAATCTCTCTGGTTTTGAGAAAATGTCAGATGACACTAAAGCTCAGATTGAGGCTCAGCTAAACAAACTAAAAGATCGGCTTGATTTTATTGCTGAAGATTTTAAAGATGAATGGATTTATCAAATACCGAAAGACAAAGACGGTAAAGAGCTATCTCATGAAGATAAAGAATTACACATTTGGTATGCAAAGCGCACTAAAGTAGAGGATGGATTAGCCGCATTAAGTCCAACCGTCAAAAGTATTAGTGCTGTCATTGATTCGTTAGAAAATGAGCTCCCCCCCGATGAGCGGTCTTTCCTGGTTCGGCTGACGACTAGCTTTGCAACTTGCATCGGATATGTCGTCGGACTTTGTGGGGGAGTGAGTACTCCCTTATTTGCGGGCGCTCTTGCGGTTAATCTTGAGTTTGAGAGAAGACAGTTTTTACAAAAACAAAAAGTCAATGAATGGAAAGAGTTTAAAAAATCTTTAGATGAATTGATTAATAAAAATCCATTAGTGAAGGGTGAAGTAATGAATAGGTTGCTAGGTAGCAATTTCACGACGCAGGCGAGCATCATAAATACGCTAGAGCAGATGAAGGCTAGATTAGATGCATCTGAGGCTGAATTGAAGGCTGAGAAGGCTGAAAAAGCCGAGATAAAGCAAAAATTAACAGCTGTCATGGAAGGCCAGGAAGCATCAAATAAGCAATTAGCTGAAATGGCGGAAACTCAAGCAAGAATTCTTAAGCTTCTAGAAAAAAAAGAAGCGGGCGAGTCTATATTAGTTAATGCATAAGCATTAATGACGTCATAGCAGCTCTTGTAGCGCCATATACAAAGGCCCGTGGGGACATTAGTTATTTTAAACTTGATGGGTAAGGCAAGCTAAAGACCGATAAGAAGCTTGCACAGCCTTTAACGTTCCGGTCTTTTCTTGCCTTTATCTCGCTAAAAATCCTCAAGCGTTTTTTCTTGAGGATCCTTAGCCACTTTGTTATGCGGATATTGCCTTCCAACCTTAGCGAGGCAGATAAGCCCCTGTCCTCGCTTCAAACGGAACAAGGATAAAGCAGTACGTACAAGGGCTCATCTCTTGGTGGGTCACATTGCTTAAAGAAGGTGAAACAGATGCCTGCGCTCGCTGGAGTGAGCGTAAGTCGAAGCGGTGCAGGAGCTTTTCTTTCACTCGATCCCATATACGTATCCTGCCATCTTCGCTTCCAGAAATAATGTATTTGCCATCAGCGGAGAATTCCACACTCCATATTAATACAGAATTATATTCATCATTTCTCTATTGCCACAGACGCTCACCGGTTAAGGTATTCCAGAGCATCAGCGTACTGCTGGTATCTGCTGAAGCCATATACTTCCCCACCAAGACACATTCTAAATAGCAGTGTATCGGGCAATAACTCATGCTTTGCAGTACGTTGAAGCTGTGCTGTTCTCGCATCCCAGATACATAGCCTGCCATCCTCATCAACTGACACGACAATAGACAATCTAAAAGCGGCGCTTACAGTAAAAGGAGCATAGCTATGCTTTTCAATAAGCTTTTGTGAAGGCCGACTTGTATCAACCTCCCAAAGTCTCACTTTATGGTCGGCTATCGAGGCAGCAAGCTGAGTATCACGAGACAGAGCGGTAAAATTCATGTCAGCATAGTTTCTGAGTAAACTATCTAATAGATACCCCCCCCGATTGCGGCCTTTTAGGCATTGATGAGATGAGTCCTAATAGCTCAGCCCAAATTTTGGGTGCAAGTTTGAAGAGCTCGCGCAAAACCGCGCATCAAGCCACGCAGAATTTTCCTGATAGGCAAGAAATGACTCCTGAGCATATTAAACAAACTTTTGCTTATAGATTTCAGTGGTTCTATCGTGCTAAAAATCGATTCAACGTAGCACTCACATTCAAAAGAACGTTTAGTTTTTTTAGGAGATAACATGCAAACGATGATTCGGCTCATTTCAGCCACTTCACTGATCGGCATCCTTCTTTTACCAGGCTGCGCGTACGAGAGTAATTCAGCTGATGTTTACTCATCCGGGCAAGCACAACGTGAACAAACCGTGCGTATGGGTACTGTTGAAAGCGTGCGCCTTGTCAAAATCCGCGCGAATATGAACCAAGCTGGTGCTGGCGCAATAGGTGGTGGCTTAGCAGGCGGCATTGCAGGCAGTGCGTTAGGTGGTGGACGAGGTGCATTACTTACGACGCTCGGCGGTGCAGCAGCAGGTGCTTATGCAGGCCATAGTTTGGAAGGTCGTGCACGCAACCGCAATGGCGTTGAAATTACCGTACGCCTTGATAGCGGAAACCTACGCGCGATTACTCAAGAAGTAACCAAAGAAGTCTTTAAAGCAGGCGATCGCGTACGCCTTCTCTCAAGCGGTGGCGTTACTCGGGTTACGCATTAGATAGACGACAGAATGCAGTAGAGAACCTGACCCTCTACTGCATTCTGCTTTTTGTAATCTGCCACTTATTGTGGCCGACCACCAGTGGGAAAAGGCCAGGCAGCAGTGGGATTCAACGCTGTTTTCACGGTTGAAGCTGGCGCAGTGGTCAAAGAAATTGCGGCAGCATTATTGGCGCTTTTCTTCGTTGCTGCGGTTTCTTTTTTTGCGGGGGCCGGTTTCTTAGTTGCAACACTTGCTTTTTTAGCTGGCGCTGCTTTTTTGGTAGCAGCTTGCTTGGTTGGCGTCGCTTTCGTGGCAGAGGCCGCTTTCTTAGCAGGAGGTGCTTTCTTTGCTACGACTTTCTTAGCGGTAACTTTTTTAACGGGGGCTGCTTTTTTTGCCACGGTTTTCTTCGCCGGTGCAGCTTTTTTAGCCACTGCCTTCTTAGCCGCTACTTTTTTAGCCGGTGCTGCTTTCTTAGCTGCGACCTTTTTCGCTGGCGCTGCTTTTTTAGCCACTACTTTTTTCGCGGCTACTTTTTTAGTCGCTACTTTTTTTGCAGCGACCTTCTTCGTCGCAACTGTTTTTTTCGCAGCCACTTTCTTCACTGGGGCAGCTTTTTTAGCCGCTACTTTTTTCGCTGCCACCTTTTCTGTGGCTACGGCTTTTTTAGCAGGGGCTTTTTTCGCTGCCGTCTTCTGCGCGGTACTGCTCTTAGGCGGCGCTTTCTTCATCGCGGTGTCTTTAGCAGCAACCTTTTTGGCCGCTGGTTTAGCAGCTGCTTTTTTGGCAGCGGATTTTTTGGCAGTTGCCATCACTTTTCTCCTTCAACTTTTAGAAACTGTCTTCAAAAAAGTTACTGCGTACACGCTTAAGAAAATGCCTCTAAGCCCGCATAAAGTTTATTTACTCTTTATGTAGCAATCTTCAATCCCAGTTGAGGCTGCCACCCGTTTGATATTCAATCACTCGTGTTTCAAAGAAATTGCGCTCTTTTTTAAGATCGATCATTTCACTCATCCACGGGAACGGGTTTTCTTCATTCGGGAAAAGCGGTTCGATACCAATTTGAGCGCAGCGACGATTACAAATAAACCGCAAATAACTTTTAAACATCGACGCATTTAAGCCCAACACGCCGCGCGGCATCGTGTCTTCTGCATAACGATATTCAAGATCGACAGCATGCTTAAATATCTCAGCGATTTCACTACGAAATTCTGGCGTCCACAGATGGGGATTTTCCAATTTAATTTGGTTGATTAGATCGATACCAAAGTTACAGTGCAGCGATTCATCGCGCAAAATATATTGGTATTGCTCGGCGGCACCCGTCATTTTGTTTTGGCGCCCCAACGCTAAAATCTGCGTAAAGCCAACATAGAAAAATAACCCTTCCATCACACAAGCAAAAACAATCAACGATTTTAGTAAAGCTTGATCTGCAGCTTGCGTGCCAGTTTTAAAGGCCGGGTCCGTCAACGTATGAATGAAGGGAATCAGAAATTCGTCTTTATCGCGAATCGATTGAATTTCATGATAAGCATTGAAAATTTCACTTTCATCTAAGCCTAGTGATTCAACGATATATTGATAGGCATGGGTATGAATGGCTTCTTCAAATGCTTGACGCAGTAAATATTGCCGGCATTCAGGCGCAGTAATATGCCGATAGGTACCAAGCACAATATTATTTGCAGCTAATGAATCAGCTGTTACAAAAAAGCCAAGATTACGTTTGACAATACGGCGCTCGTCTTCGGTGAGACCATTTGCGTTTTTCCATAACGCAATATCGCGCGACATATTAATTTCTTGTGGCATCCAATGATTTGAGCAACCGGCCAAATATTTTTCCCATGCCCATTTATATTTAATTGGCACGAGCTGGTTAACATCGGTTTTGCCATTAATGATGCGCTTATCAGCCACCTTAACGCGGGCTGTTGAAATAGATTTTTCGTCTGACGATTCAGTAGGCGAATGGGTTACGTTCATCTTGACAGCGTCATCGTCCCAATTAAGCATAAATTCCACCATTTATTTAAAGCGCGTTTTACCATTTTTTAATAAGTGTTTAAAGAAGTTTTTTATGGAAAATCTTCTTTGGTGACAAGCTTGCAACTTGTATACAACACTTCCGCGCGGAGATTATGTTAGCGTCTGTTCAAAGTCTTCTTGTTGGTCTTGCGCCGACGTAGACAGTACGAGAGACGTAGGGCAAGGAAGCGCAAGGGCCTCAGGAAGACGCTGAACAAGCTCTTAGAAAAGTTAAGAGACCTCTGCACAACTTATCAAATGGTGTCATACAAAGGTCTTTTAAATGAAGTCGGTAAGAGGATGTTTTTACCGACCCATTCAATTGCTCAACCCTATTTATTGACAAGCTTCACACTCTTCAAAGCCTGGGTCACCTGGGCGCATCATGCAGGCAGGCCCCTCTACAACTTCGTCAGTTGAACCCTCTGCTGCACCAATTCTCACAGCATTAAGCGCACCATCAGCAACTGTCGATTTTTCAACGTGCGTCGCGCCCATCGTGCGTAAGTAATAGGTGGTTTTTAAGCCGCGTAACCAAGCTAATTTATACAACTCGTCCAATTTCTTACCGGAAGCGCCTGCCATATAAATATTTAAAGACTGCGCTTGGTCGATCCACTTCTGCCGCCGCGATGCTGCTTCAACCAGCCATTTCGGGTCAGTTTCAAAAGCGGTCGCATACAGCGCACGCAGATCATTCGGAATACGGTCAATCCGCGCAAGTGCACCGTCGAAATATTTCAGATCAGCGATCATTACTTCATCCCACAAGCCTCGTGTTTTCAGCTCGTGTACCAGATATTCATTCACTACGGTGAATTCACCCGATAAATTGGATTTCACATAAAGGTTTTGAAAAGTCGGCTCAATGCAAGCGGAGACGCCGATAATATTTGAGATCGTCGCGGTCGGCGCAATCGCTACGCAATTCGAGTTGCGCATTCCGTGTTGCGCAATTTGCTTACGTAGTTTGTCCCAATCTAATGTGCTTGACGTGTCGACTTCAACATAACCACCCCGCTCCTTCTCTAGCATTGCCAATGTATCTTGCGGCAGAATGCCACGCTCCCACAGCGAACCACGATAGCTTGAATAGCAACCACGCTCCTGTGCCAACTCAGTTGAAGCCCAGTAAGCGTAATAGCAAATCGCTTCCATCGAACGATCAGCAAACTCAACCGCCGCTTCCGATGCATAAGGCAGACGCAATTTATGCAAACAGTCTTGAAAACCCATCATGCCAAGCCCAACGGGACGATGCTTCAAGTTTGAGTTGCGTGCTTTTTGCACCGCGTAATAGTTGATATCGATCACGTTATCGAGCATGCGCATCGCAACTTGAATCGTTTTTTTCAACTTGTCGTGGTCTAGCGTGAACGTGCCATCGGCCTGCTGAATTAAATGGGCAGCCAAATTAACCGAACCGAGATTGCACACAGCAATTTCACTGTCATTGGTATTTAGAGTGATTTCGGTACATAAATTGGACGAATGCACAACGCCAACATGTTGTTGTGGTGAGCGTACATTGCATGGGTCTTTAAATGTAATCCATGGATGACCCGTTTCAAACAGCATGCTCAGCATCTTGCGCCACAATTGCGCCGCTGGAATTTTTTTAGATAATTTGATTTCTCCGCGTGCGGCTTTCTCTTCATATTGCACGTATGCCGCCTCAAAAGCCGCGCCAAATTTCTCGTGCAAATCTGGGCAATCGGAAGGAGAAAACAGTGTCCAGTCGCCGCCTTGCATCACGCGTTTAATGAATAAGTCTGGAATCCAATTCGCAGTATTCATATCGTGCGTGCGACGACGATCATCGCCGGTGTTTTTACGCAGCTCAAGAAACTCTTCGATATCCAAATGCCAGGTTTCTAAATAAGCACACACTGCACCCTTACGTTTGCCGCCTTGATTGACTGCTACGGCTGTATCGTTTACCACTTTTAAGAACGGCACGACCCCCTGCGATTGACCATTGGTACCTTTGATGTGCGAACCGAGCGCGCGGACACTCGTCCAATCATTGCCTAAACCACCAGCAAATTTTGACAGCAACGCATTTTCTTTGAGTGCCTCGTAGATACCATCAAGATCATCTTCGACTGTCGTTAAGTAGCAAGACGATAGCTGTGGACGGCGCGTGCCTGAATTAAAGAGCGTTGGCGTCGAACTCATAAAATCGAAGCTAGAGAGCAGCTCATAGAATTCAATCGCACGTGCTTCACGTTCATTTTCATTGAGTGCAAGTCCCATCGCCACACGCATGAAGAAAACTTGCGGCATTTCAATGCGCTTGCCTTCCAGATGCAAGAAATAACGATCGTACAGCGTTTGCAGCCCAAGATAACCAAACTGCAAATCACGGCTCTCATCAAGCGCTGCGCCTAATTTCTTTAAGTCAAACTGCAACAGGCGTTCATCAAGCAATTCATTCTCAACGCCACGCTTAATCAGATGCGGAAAACACTCAGCATAACGAGTCGCCATGTCTGCTTGCGACACTTCTTGCGCAAAAATTTCTCGTCGTATTGTATGCAGCAGGATGCGCGCTGTAACGCGACTATAAGCAGGGTCTTTCTCAATCATCGTGCGCGCGGCAAGAATCGCTGAGTCATAGACTTGGCTTAGCGGCACCCCGTCATAAAGATTTTTAACTGTTTCCTGGATGATAGGTTCTGGTTTTACGTCCGCCCCTAAACCTTCACAAGCAGATGTAATGAGCGCCGTGAGCGCTGGCAAATCAAGTGGACGTAGCGTGCCGCCATCATTGACGTGAAGTTGACCGGTCGCTGGAATAGCTTGCTCTGCCTTTGCCAGCAAACGCTCTTGCGCGCGCTTTTCCCGATACAACACATAAGCACGTGCTACGTTGTGCTCACCTGCCCGCATCAACCCAAGCTCAACCTGGTCTTGAATATCTTCAATATGAAACGTTCCGCCATGCGGACGACTACGCAAAAGCGCATAAACCACACGCTGAGTAATCTGCTCAACCAGCTCTCTAGTGCGTGCTGAAGTCGCGCCTGCCTCTCCATTCACAGCGAGAAATGCTTTTTTTAACGCAATTGAAATTTTGCTAGGTTCAAAGACAACCACAGCACCATTACGACGAATGACTTTATAGTCAGTCAATACGTTTGACGTTTGCTGCGGTTCAGTAGGAGAGAAATAAGAAGTTGGCGTACCAGCTTCAGAACGAGCGTTAGCCATATTTACCGAAGAAAGCGTACGGTGCTCGTCTTTGTCTTTGTACATAAGGAGGACTCCAAATCTATTTGAGGAATACAAGATATTGTATGAATATGAAAATCATGCACTAAGTATAGTGATTTTTTCAGAAGGCGCAAATTTCTTTTGGCTTCTTTTGATTTTAAAAAACTGCCTCAGCCAAAGAGGAATAGTTAACGCTGATAAGGAAAAAAACGATCATCAAGCACAGTATCCGCTTGTAAGCGCTGCCAATCAAAAAATGGACCAGGATCAGTTTTACGCCCAGGTGCAATATCAGCATGACCGGCTATAGCCTGGATTGGGTAAGCAGCTAATAACGATTTGGTCAACGCCGCGAGTGTTCGATATTGCGCGTCTTCAAAAGGTACAAAATCACTCCCTTCAAGCTCAACACCCAGTGAGAAATCATTGCATTGCGCGCGCCCGAAGAAATTGGATGAACCCGCATGCCAAGCGCGTCTTTGGCAAGAAACAAACTGCAGCAACTCGCCTTTGCGTGTAATTAAAAAATGAGCTGACACACGTACATCACGAATCTCTTCATAAAAAGGATGAGCGTCAAAATCAAGCTGATTACAAAAAAATTCGCTAATTGCATGACTACCAAACTCACCTGGCGGCAAACTAATATTGTGTACAACCAGTAAGCTTGGCAGTGTCCCTTCGGGCCACAGATCAAAATTCGCCGAAGGTACACAGCGTGCAGGGCTTAACCAGCCCTCGTTGTTCAAGTTAAAAGAAATCATTTTTAATGCGGTTCCTGCGTTGCTGCGCCATGAGCGGCAGTACGTTGAGCGGAAGTATAAGTGTGTTCGCGACAACGAAATAAATGTTTAGCTACGTACTGTGCTTGGCTAATCGGCACGTAAACGCCACATTCAGCACAGCGCACCATCTGCTCAGATGGTAAACCGGAGGTATTAGCATGCGCTGCGCTTTGAGTCTTGCGATTAGCTGCTTTAGCCTCACCACTAAGCCGCCAAATCCATCTGCAAGCCAAAATAACAAAGAAACAAAAAAGTAAGCGGGACATGTTTTAAAACCTGTTGTCAGGCTAAGAGGTTGTCAGAGTCTGTTTAGCGTTTTCCCAGCGCCCTTGCGCTGTCACGGACAATGCAAGGGCGTTAGAGTACCGGAGAAAGCCTAAATAGATTCCGTCTTAAATCACCGCACGATGTAGCAATACTTCTAGTACAAAGCGGCTACCTATATAAGCCAACAGTAATGCTGCAAAAGCCGTCAGCACCCAGCGCAATGCGGAACGGCCGCGCCACCCATAGCATCTTCGCCCAACTAATACCGCGCCAAACATTAACCATGATAGCAACGCAAAAACAGTCTTATGATCAAATTTCAACGCGCGATCAGATAAGTACTCACTAAAAAGAATGCCAGAACCTAAAGTTAACGTCAGCAACACAAAGCCAGCAACAATCAAGCGAAATAACAATTTCTCAAGCGTCAACAGCGGCGGCAGCGTATCAAGCCAATTAAACTTTGCAACGAGTGACGAAGAGTTAGCTAGCGGAGCATGCAAGCGCCGCTCAAGCAACAGCATCAGTACAGCATGCAAAGCAACAATCGCTAACAGACCGTAAGCCATATTAGCCACCATAAAATGGAGTTTAAAAAGCGGATTAGCTGCATATGGCAAAACGCGAGCGCCAGGAAATAGCAACGGCAACAAGGCTGTTACCGCCGCTAGCGGCAGCACAAAACGTTGCATGCCTTCGAGTGAATAAAAAAAACTCTCAACCCAATAAATGCCGACTCCTACCCAGAACATCGCTGAGAGCGCCTGCGCAAAACCAAAAAACATCGCGTTGGGGGGGAAAATGGTCACATGTAACAGTAGGCCATGCAAAATAAACCCTAACAAAAGCAGCCCCCGCTTAATCTGAAGCTTCGCACCACGCACCACTGAACAGCCTTTACTATGCCAAGCGTCTAACGCTAATGCGCAGTAAATTAGAGCGGCGAAAATATACAGTACAATGTTCATGCTTGAAATTTAGATTAGATGAGCGTTGATGTAGTGCTTTTTTAGAGCCTGTTTAATAAGCTAAAACAGGAGCCAATCTAAAAGCAACTGCTCGAAAAAGATTGCTTGGTAAAGCACGAAGATATATCGAGACTCAAGCATATATGGAATAGACGCAGATTTCGAGCACCAGGGAAACGCTTGGATAAACCGATAGGCGTCGGCATGCCTCGCTTTCCATTTATTCAGCGTCTCTCTCGCTACATCTTCTCAACCTAACATCTCGTGTCCGTCTATTCAGCGTCCACCTAACATTGCTTTTTTGCTTTTCTTTATACAGCCATGTTCGATAACTTAACTCAACGACTCTCCCGCATTGTTAAAACCATGCGTGGTGAGGCTCGACTGACAGAATCCAACACCCAAGAAATGCTGCGCGAAGTGCGCACTGCTTTACTTGAAGCCGATGTCGCGCTACCCGTGGTGCGCGACTTTCTCGAGCGTGTCAAAGAGAAAGCGCTTGGCGAAGAAGTCGCCAATAGCCTAACGCCTGGACAAGCGCTGGTTGGCGTTGTGCAGCGCGAATTAACCGCATTAATGGGCGGCGATTACGAAGGCAAAGCAGCGACGCTTAATTTAGCCGTTACACCGCCTGCGATTATTTTGATGGCAGGGCTACAAGGGGTGGGTAAAACGACCACCGTTGGTAAGCTCGCCAAGCTGTTGCGTGAGGAGCAGAAAAAGAAAGTTTTAACCGTTTCATGTGACGTTTACCGTCCTGCCGCAATCGACCAGCTAAAAACTGTTACCGAACAAGCGGGTGCGGATTTCTTCGCTTCGCACAGTGGGCAGAAACCTATTGAGATTGCTCAGGCTGCGCTTGAAGAAGCAAAGAAGCGTTATTACGACGTGTTAATCGTCGACACGGCTGGTCGTTTGGGTGTTGATGAAGCGATGATGCAAGAAATAGCAGCATTGCATGCTGCGCTGAAGCCAGCTGAAACGCTCTTTGTGGTGGATGCGATGCTCGGCCAAGACGCAGTCAATACAGCAAAGGCATTCAATGACGCGTTACCTCTGACCGGCCTTGTGCTATCTAAATTAGACGGCGATGCACGCGGTGGAGCGGCGCTCTCAGTACGACATATCACTGGCAAACCGATTAAATTTGCCGGTACCAGTGAGAAGCTCGATGGCCTTGAAGTTTTTCATCCACAACGGATGGCCGAACGCATTCTCGGCATGGGCGACATTCTCAGCTTAGTTGAGATCGCTAAACGCGGCGCCAATGAAAAAGCGGCCCAGAAACTTGCTAACAAAGTTAAGAAAGGCGGTACTTTTGATTTAAATGATTTCGGCGCGCAACTCGACCAAATGAACAAAATGCAGGGCTTATCTGCGATGTTAGACAAGCTACCGATGCAATTGCGTCAAGCGGCCGGCGGGATCAATTTAGGTCAAACTGAAAAGCAAGTGCGCCGTATGCTAGCGCTAATCAATTCTATGACACCAGCTGAACGCGCTAAACCAGAATTACTTAAAGCCAGCCGCAAACGCCGCGTCGCTGCCGGTGCTGGCTTACAGGTACAAGAGCTAAACCGCATGCTCACTCAATTCGAGCAAATGCGTACGATGATGAAAAAAATGAAAGGCAAAAACGTCTTCAATATGATGCGCAACCTACCCGGCATGATGTCTGGTTTTCGTTAAACAAGCATCAAATAAATTGAACCTGGCATGCAGGTTCAATGGCAATTTGTATAAAAGAAGCGATGAAATAAAAATTACCTGAAAACCTTTACGGTCTCAAATAGGAGGGCTTAGGGAGGTTATCGGGAGTCATGTTGGGGTTCCTTCGGCACCTCAATCTACATTCTTTGGCAACGTTCGTAGGTTGGTGAGGGACGAGTCCCGATATGTATACCCATCCCCTTTTATATCTTCTACACGAATCTAGGGCCGTCCTCATTTTCACATTAAACCCCTTATTAGCAGCGTAAAGATATTCGTTATCTATAATCTATAGGCCATACAAATCTTCTCTAGACGCTTGGCTTTCTTCACACCAACGCAGCTATTTTCCAGACTAATCCCATTCCCCTCGCGCTGCTTGAGGCGTTTTAATTTCCTGTAAGAGTCCATTCAAAACTTTTCTGATAAAGCGCTGCTGCTCGCGCAGTACCCGCATAGCTTTTATCCATTTAGGCGAAGTTCGCTTACACCATCAAGTAGGAAATATGCCCGTTACGCTATCTAATCCCGCCATTATCAATACCGCAGACAGAAGTAGAAACCATCTAACAAGTTTAGGGCAGCATTTAAACGCTACAGATATACACGATGAGCAAGCGGCTAAAGCATTCGCAACAGCTCTTTTCTTCGCCATTACCGGCACGCTTTGCATCGTCTCTGCATTTATCAATGAAATGAACCGTCAAGAGTCGTTTAAAGCCGATTCAGAAGCCTCAACAATTAATACGCCTACGTTGACAAATGTTAAATGGCGAGGAATAGCCTCAGCCTTTCTGGTTTCTATCTCTCTTATTTCCACAGTAATCTCTGCTATTTATTACTTTCGTAATGATTTTGGAAAAACAGTAGCACAAAGAAGTACGATTCCTACCGAAAGTACGCCTCTTCTGCCTCCGGTTTAGGCTATATAAAACTGAATTCGCTATTGATCAAAAAATTCTATATAAACGGCAAACGGTATTCGTTTGCCGCGCAGGCATGGTGTTTTTGTGATTTCCTCAAGCTCGCCATTTAATTGATATTTCTTAAAGCGTTAACGAGCTAATACACATACCCTATCAATATCGCGGGATCCAACTTTTGCACAACACTTTTAATATCGTGCAGCATTAGTTTAAATTCATCGTTAAATCAACATTTCCGCCCATCAGAATTTCTTTAAGAAATTTTTTCGGTTTATTAAACAATATTTCTGCCGCTTACAAAATAATAATAATTTTCTTATATTTTTATATTGAGACAATCGATATGGAAATAAGCATGCCTAAAAAAATAGACGGAAACAACAATTATCCAAATTCATCTCTTAATTACTTTAAAGAAGTAGTAATTTACACTCCTCCTAAATATGGAAGGGAGAATTGCCTCATTTGCAATTTATCTGTCTTATCGAATAAAAATGATGCCTCAACAGGAGGCACAAATACTTTAATCAAAGGAAAAAATAAGCGCTATACAGAATTATTAGAAGAATTAGAAAAATTGATTAAATCTTTTGAAGATAACTCACCTGTCCTCAGGGACAAAATGATTTTTTTTCGGAAAGAAACAGCAAATGAACTGAAAAAAAACGACAATTGATGATCGCAAGGAGGCTCTTTACTCTACTTTAGAGAGGATGAATGAAGAATATAAAAATTTTTGTAAAGAAAAAGAGAAATTTAGCCAGAAGGTTCAGGTCTTAAAAAATCTTACTCCAACACCGTTTTCTCCAAAAGACGAAGTTGATGATTGGTGTCTGAAAGTTAATAACTTGCGCGCGCAAGGGGGACATTTAACTGTTTTTTGGAACGATGTTCGTCTACCGGAAAAATGAGTATAAAACTAGCGTGAAATTTTTAGTAAATAGATCTACTTTTATTCACATCCTTATATTCTTTTAGAGGTGCTTTACCCAACCTCAGGCAAAAAAATAACAATACCCTGGGGTTGAGTAAAACATCTTTAAAATTACTCTCAATCAAAGCGATATAAAGGCGCTATACATCAGACAGTTAACGCCCCCCGCAACTTAGCCGTGACAACCCCAACGACCTCCTCTACCGCTAGCAAACCAGGCTGCGCATCACGACGTGATTGGTATTCGATTTTGCCTTCGTTGAGCGTACGCTCGCCGATCACTAGTCGATATGGCACACCAATTAATTCCCAATCTGCGAACATCGCACCTGGGCGCTCACCGCGATCATCAAGTACCACATCGACGCCTTCGGCCATCAGCGCTGCATATAAACGATCGGTCTCATTGCGCACGCTCTCGCTACGATCGTAACCAATTGGACAAAGCACCACTTCAAAAGGGGCAATCGCAGCAGGCCAGATGATGCCGCGCTCATCGAAATTTTGTTCGATCGCAGCACCCAAGATACGGGTAATGCCGATTCCATAACAACCCATTACCAACGGTTGCGGCTTGCCTTTATCATTTAGATAGGTAGCCCCCATTTTTTCGGCATAGCTTGTCCCTAACTGAAACACGTGACCTACTTCAATACCACGACAAATCATTAATTTGCCTTTGCCATCCGGCGACGGATCACCATTCACCACTTGCCGCAAATCAGCAACGATTGGCTCGGGTAAATCACGTCCCCAATTGACGCCGGTAAAGTGATAATTCTCTTCATTCGCCCCCACGACGAAATCGCTCATTTGCGCAACGCTTTTGTCAACGACTACTTTAATCGACTGATCAATGCCAACTGGTCCAAGATAACCCGGCGGCGCACCAAACGACTCGGTAATTTCCGTCGCGCTAGCAAACCGAAAATCACCCAATACTTTTTGAGCCTTGATTTCATTTAATGCATGGTCACCACGCAAAAGTAACAACGTGACTTCAGGCGCTTTGCCATTCTGTTCAATAACTACAACCAATGATTTAACCGTAGACTCGAGAGGTATTTTCAGAAAGTCCGCAACAGCCTCACACTTTGTCGTGCCAGGCGTTGAGATTTTAGTCAGCAGTGCATGAGGTGCAGCGCGTTCCTCGGTTGCTGGCAGCGCTTCGGCGACTTCTACATTGGCGGCATAATCTGATGTTGGGCAATAAGCGATCGCATCTTCCCCAGTTTCCGCTATCACATGAAATTCATGCGAGCTGCGTCCACCAATTGAACCGTTATCTGCCGCTACCATACGGAACGTCAAACCAAGGCGCGTGAAGATACGTTGATACGCATACACCATTTTTTGATAGGAAAGCTCAAGCCCAGCGTAATCTTTATCAAATGAATAGGCGTCTTTCATCATAAATTCGCGCCCACGCATTACACCAAAGCGTGGCCTTACTTCATCACGAAACTTCGTCTGCAACTGGTAAAAGTTAAATGGCAGTTGGCGATAGCTTTTGATACTGTTGCGTGCAATATCGGTGATTAATTCTTCATGCGTCGGCCCTAATACAAAGTCACGTTGATTGCGATCTTTAAAGCGCAATAATTCAGCGCCATATTTGGACCAACGTCCTGATTCTTGCCACAACGCAGCGGGTTGCACGGCTGGCATCAATAATTCAGTTGCCCCTGCGTGATTCATTTCTTGGCGAATAATCGCTTCTATTTTACGAATTGAACGCAAGCCAAGCGGCATATAAGTGTAGATACCACTCGCAACACGCTGAATCATGCCAGCGCGCATCATTAGCTGGTGGCTCACAATCTCTGCATCGTTCGGAGCTTGTTTAAAAGTGGTAATAAAAAACTGTGAGGCTTTCATTCAATTTTTTCCAAGATTAAGCAATAGCGCATTATGCGCGACGCTCGATTACTGTTTATAATCGTCCAATTTTAAAGGGTAAAGGTAATTGTATGCTGGATCGCGACGGCTTTCGCCCGAACGTCGGCATCGTGCTCTTAAATGCGCGTAATGAGGTATTTTGGGGCAAGCGCCTACGTGAGCATTCGTGGCAATTTCCGCAAGGGGGCATTAAACGCGGTGAGTCCCCTCTACAAGCGATGTATCGAGAGCTGCATGAAGAAGTCGGCTTAAAGCCTGAGCACGTCGAAATCATTGGTCGTACACGTGACTGGCTACGTTATGAGGTGCCCGATAAATTCATCAAACGCGAAACACGAGGCCATTATCGCGGGCAAAAACAGATCTGGTTTTTGCTGCGTATGATTGCGCGCGATGCTGATATTTGTTTACGCGCAACCAACCATCCAGAATTCGACGCCTGGCGTTGGAATGATTATTGGGTGCCGCTGGATAAGGTGATCGAATTCAAACGCGGAGTTTACCAGCTTGCTTTGAACGAATTAGCCCAGCTTTTGCGCAAACCTGGGGGCTCACAAGGAAGCAAACTGCCTTCACCGCCTGCTTCATATACAAAAAAGAGTTTGGTCGAGCCATCTTCAGTTGAAGATGATCCACCCACAGATTGCGCGATATAAAAGGTAACGCGTTGCTTGAATATTCACCGCTTGGTCGCCTCCGCTTAACCATATTTATATATTGTTTCTCGCGGAGGCCTATGCATCGCAAATCGCTGAAAAAATAGGCAAGCCAAAATATTTTCCCGGAAAACAAAAACAATAAAAATTTCCAATGAAAATATAACTAATGCTTATGAGCTAGGTGTGTCAGCCGCAAGCTCGGCCAGATAATCATAAATCGCATTACACAAGGTCTTGCAGCCCTCTCCCGTTAATGCAGAAATTTCAAACACAGGTCCAGTCCAATTAAAACCTTTAATAAAATCAGCAACACGCTCAGCTCTCTCTTCGTTTGATAACGCATCAACTTTATTGAAAACCAGCCAGCGCGGTTTGCCATACAGCGCCTCATCATACTGACGCAGTTCTTCAATAATCGCTTGCGCATTGGCTAGCGGATCGACTCCCTCATCAAAAGGCGCGATATCGACAAAATGCAAGAGCAAGCGCGTGCGCTGTAAATGGCGCAGGAACTGATGACCTAATCCTGCTCCCTCAGCCGCTCCTTTGATCAATCCAGGCACATCAGCAATCACAAAACTTTGATGCACTCTGACGCTAACTACGCCTAAGTTAGGGGTGAGCGTAGTAAAAGGATAATCAGCGATTTTCGGACGCGCATTTGACACAGCAGCGATGAAAGTTGATTTGCCGGCATTAGGCATCCCTAACAAACCAACATCGGCAAGTAATTTCAATTCGAGGTGAAGCTTGCGGCACTCGCCTGGTTTACCATCGGTTTTTTGGCGTGGAGCGCGGTTGGTGCTTGATTTGAAGTGTAAATTCCCTAACCCGCCAGTGCCTCCCTTCGCCAGAATGACTCGCTGCCCCTCTTCCGCTAAATCGGCGATTTGCTCACCCGTTTCAGCATCAGTTATCACTGTGCCAACTGGCATACGCAACGTGATATCGGTACCGCTTTTGCCATAACAATCGGCGCCACGCCCATTTTCTCCATGCGTCGCGCGATGTTTTCTTGCGTAGCGGTAATCAATTAATGTATTGATATTGCGATCTGCAACAGCGTATACGCTACCGCCTCGTCCACCGTCTCCACCATCTGGTCCGCCGAAAGGGATGAATTTCTCGCGCCTAAACGAAGCGCTGCCATTTCCGCCATCGCCGGCAATTACTTCTATTTTCGCTTCGTCAATAAATTTCATCCACTTTACTCGCTGCAAATAAAAAAACAGGCCCATTCAGGGCCTGTTCTAAAGAACTTCTACATAGCTACATATAAGGAGTGATCCCACATAGAGCGTTATCCAGAAGTTCCTTAAATTAAAAAGCTTTCCGTAACTAATTACTCAGCCGGGATCACTTGCACGATCTGCTTTTTAGCCGCGCCTTTGATAGCGAACTTTACATGACCGTTAGTGAGTGCGTAAAGCGTATGGTCTTTGCCCATGCCAACATTTTCACCCGCATGCACCCGTGTACCACGTTGACGCACGATAATGCTACCGGCATTAATCGCCTGCCCGCCATACACCTTAACGCCTAACCGTTTCGATTCAGAGTCGCGGCCATTGCGCGATGAGCCGCCTGCTTTTTTATGTGCCATTTCTCAAACTCCCCTATTTACTTAGGCACTGATCTCGTCAATGCGTAATTCAGTGTAATTCTGGCGATGTCCAGCGTGTTTTTGATAATGCTTACGGCGGCGCATCTTAAAGATCTTAACTTTTGGATGCCGTCCTTGCGCAACCACTGTCGCCTTAACAAAAGCTCCGTCAACTAAAGGTGCGCCAAATTTCATTGATTCGCCTGCACCTACTGCCAACACTTCATCGAGCTTAATTTCAGCGCCAATGTCTGCCAGTATCTGTTCTACTTTCAATTTTTCGCCAGCAGCAACTTTATATTGCTTGCCGCCGGTTTTTATGACTGCGTACATGGTTGAAACTCCACTTCACTTGTGAATCATCAAATATCTTTCCCCACTCGCGCGAGAAAAAGTCAGGATTATATAGGATTTTTACGTATAACCTGATTTATATGTCATTTACCGTATTAATTAAACATTTCCTTGGGCTGTCTAAACCATACTGTTAGCCCTAGTAAATAAGCTAAGCATAACTTGCGCCCCAAGAGACAAACCTTCTTAAACTTTTTAGAGAGCACATACAAACAGGCGCCAAAACGAAACGGTATAATTCTCTGCATTATCCACCTTTCTTTCTCTAGCCGGATACTGCCGTTGACTGCCTCCTCTTCTCAAAATTTCTTTGCTCCGATTGCTGAAGATATGCAGCAAGTTGACGGCGTCATTCGACGTCGCCTTGCCTCTAGCGTCCCTTTAATCGATCAAATTGCTGAATACATTATCCAAGCCGGTGGCAAACGATTGCGACCAGCTTTATTGCTATTTGTCGCTAAAGCGCTCGGGGCGCAAACCGAAGCACGTTATGAGTTAGCTGCGGTAATTGAGTTCATTCATACCGCTACGCTACTTCATGATGATGTGGTGGATGACTCTAAATTGCGACGTGGCAAAGAAACAGCCAATGCACGATTTGGTAATCCAGCCAGCGTGTTAGTCGGTGATTTCCTTTATTCGCGCGCTTTTCAAATGATGGTGAGTGTTAAGCGTTTAGAGGTAATGGAGATTCTATCGAATGCCACTAACGTGATCGCCGAGGGCGAGGTATTGCAGTTATTAAATTTGTGCGACCCTGATGTAGATGAAGCGCGTTATATGCAAGTTGTACGCTACAAAACGGCGAAGCTATTTGAAGCAGCGGCCCAATTAGGCGCTCTTCTCTCTGGCGCATCACCAGAACTTGAAGCCGCCGCAGCCGAATTTGGCCGCCGCCTTGGCACAGCGTTTCAAATCATGGACGACTGGCTAGATTACGCAGGCAACCCTGAAACGACTGGCAAAAAATTGGGTGATGATTTAAGCGAAGGTAAACCGACTTTGCCTTTAATTAATTTGATGAAAGACGGCACCCCTGAACAAAGTTCAATGGCGCGCGCAGCGATTGAACAGGGAGGAACAGATCAATTTGAAGAAATTTTTGCAGCGCTCACCTCGTCAGGCGCATTAGATAAAACCTTACAAGCCGCCCAGCAAGAAGCAAACGCGGCAGCGCAAGCACTTTCGCTGTTCCCCAATTCCATCTATAAACAAAGCTTGCTAGAATTGTGCGCTTCTTCGACTGCTCGGCAGTCATAGGATTGTCAAATCACAGTCTATTAATCGGGGTGTAGCTTAGCCTGGTAGAGCGCTACGTTCGGGACGTAGAGGCCGGAGGTTCGAATCCTCTCACCCCGACCAGTTTTTTCTGAAAATCACTTTTCTCCAATCTACATTTGAAGAAACGCTGAATAAATCGTCCGTGAGTGGCCGTGGGATTGTAGCTAGCTATACTACGCACCCCTGTTTATTCAACGCTTTCCTAATTACCCTGCATTAAAATGTAGCTCTGTTATAGTTACGCTATTACTACTTGAGACCAATTACACTGCGTGGAATCGCTTCCTTTATGGGCGCAATTCGGTGCGATCGCCGTTTTGTTGCTAATTTCTGCTTTTTTTTCTATTTCAGAGACTTCTTTGATGGCGATTAATCGTCATCGTCTAAAACACTTGGCGGCCCAAGGTAAGCTTGGCGCGCGCAAGACACAAGCGCTACTTGCACAAACTGAGCAACTATTAAGCGTGGTGTTGGTAGGAAATAATTTAGTTAACACCATCATTCCCGTTCTTACCGCTTCGATTGCACTTCATGCTTTTGGCAACAATAAGTTTGTGCTGCCTCTTACCACCGGCATTATTGCGTTTCTGATTATTATCTTCAGCGAAATTGCCCCCAAAGTGGTAGGCGCGACTTATCCAGAAAAAATTGCTTTGCCTGCGAGCTTAGTCATTAGCCCGATAATGCGCATAGCGCGTCCTTTTATCTGGTTTATCAATTTATTTGTCCGGGCAATTCTACGCATATTGCGGATTGATACTCGCAACGTTGATAAAAATCGTCTTTCTATAGACGAGCTACGCACGATCGTGCTCGAAGCGGGTAGCTTTATGCGCTACAAACACCGCAGCATGTTGCTTAATTTATTTGAATTGGAAAATATTTCTGTAGACGATGTGATGGTGCCTCGTCCACGCATCGAAGCACTTAATTTTGATGCGCCATTTGAACAAATTCTGCAGCAGCTTGAAACTTGTTATCACAATAAATTGCTCGTCTATCAAGGAGATATTGATAAGGTCCTAGGTGTACTACACGTACGCAAAACCCTGGCAGCGCTCCATAATCGTGAATTAACTCGCTCTACCTTGCGCGAACTACTCACTCCTCCTTACTTCGTGCCAAGCGGCACACCTGTGATTCAACAGCTTCAATACTTTCAGAACAATCGTCAACGGATTGGCCTAATCGTCGATGAATATGGCGAAGTGCAAGGACTCGTAACACCTGAAGATATCATCGAAGAGCTAATCGGCGAATTCACTACCACAATGCCACGCTCAGCCGAGCCACGCACAGGTTGGAATCAAGAAGGAGAATGTATCTTGGCAGGCAGCACACCGCTGCGTGAGCTTAATCGCTGGCTTAACTTACATCTGCCTGTGACCGGCCCTAAAACATTAAACGGCTTAATTCTGGAAACCCTACAAGAAATTCCAGAGGGCGATATCAGCCTCAAAATTGGGGAGTGTCGAATGGAAATTCTGCAAATTGATAATCAAGGCATCAAAACTGTGAAGTTGTTTCGCCCAACTGCGTCACACCAGCACTAAAAAATCCCGGCTTACCTCAACTGAATAGCATAAATCGCCCGCAGCTCGGTTGAAGAACCGCTCCATAACATCGACCAAGATTATGCAAAGGTCTCTAACATCATATATTTGAGATAAACAAACACAACTGACAATGATGTGTCGGTAGATGTTTTGACGCAGCGTTTTACTTCAACCTTTTCTGCTCGGTGACACGCATTAGGATTTCTAGCGTTGCCTCTAGCTTAATAACGCGCTCGGTGAGGTTTTCAATTTTCATCTGCTGCGCTTTAATCACTTCTTTTTGCCCTGAGATTTTATCCTCGAGCTTGATCATTGATATCAACGCATTCCATATGCGATCAGTCATGCTCATTAGGCACTCTTACTCGTACGAACTGCCGCCTTCATTTCCATTTGCTCAATGCGCTTATTACTAGCGTCGACAAAAGCCAACATTTCATCAATAGAATCTGCCACACGCTCCGCCGCCGCCTTTGCTTGATCAGCGAGTATGCCAAGCTCTTCCTGTGCACTTTCTGAGTCGTAAGCCCTCACACTCCGCCGCATCAATTCAGCCACTGGCACATTCAATTCATCCGCTTTATTAAGGATATTTTCTTTCTCTTGCGGTGTTGCCGAAAACACAATTCGAACCTTTGCCTTCGCCGCGTCAGCCATTTCAGCCCCCTCTCTTTAAGCACATAAGATCTGTACATAAACTTAGCATAACTTCTCTTTGCATTTTTAAACAGAGCGCCCAAATTACTCTTTCCTACCCCCAGAGAAACACTCCATAAATCAGCAGTGACAAGGTAAACACATGAGGCCTCATTTTTTACCTAAGAACTCTTATGGGTAGCAAAGGCGCCCCTTACTCCCGCTTCATTCAGCGCTTACTTAGACCGATTCTAAACATGAATAAATATTAATCTTAGCTCCACCTTAGTACTTTTGGCATAGGCCAAGCGGCCAGATGGCGCAAACGCGCTTCATTCAAGACAATACATCAACTCCTATTTAGAACTGATTGTCTGGTCTTTTATGTCTTCTCAATTGTGCAAAACACTGCTGCAGGCAGGCAAAATCGATGCTCGTTTAATGGGGAAGCTCGACACTGAGTTACTCAGGCAACCCAACTCACCCATTAGCGTGCTGCTGAGCGCAAAAATTTTTACAGAGGCTGAAATCGCGCAGCTACTGTGTAGCTATCTAGGCGCGACAATTTCTAATGTACCCCAACAACACAGAGCGCTAGACGGAGCACCGCTCTCCACCCCGATTGAAAGAACACATCCTGCGCCTGCCTTGTTTGCTCAAGAAGATAGCAAAGTACCTGCCGTTAGGCTGTTGCAGGATATTTTGCTAGAAGCTAGTACTCGTGGCGCCTCTGACTTACATATTGAACCGGCTGAGCGCGACTGGCGTCTTCGGTTGCGTATTGATGGAAAACTACATGAAGTGATGCGTGGCCTTCCTCATTTAAAAGAGCCACTGATAACACGAATCAAAGTGCTATCTAACTTAGATATTGCCGAGCGCCGAATACCACAAGATGGTCGTTTAAAACTTCCTCTCGCGAATGGCAAAGTCGAAGAGTATCGGGTAAGCGCCTTACCCACGCTATTGGGTGAAAAATTGGTGCTGCGTCGCCTTGACTCACTGTCAACCGATTTAAACCTGCCAGCACTTGGTTTTGATGATAAGCAATGCGCCACACTTAACACAGCATTACAAGCACCCCATGGCATGGTGTTAGTCACTGGGCCAACTGGTAGCGGTAAAACTTTATCTTTGTATTGTTTTTTGCAAAGCTTAAATCAACAGTCATTAAATCTTTGTTCTGTCGAAGACCCGGCTGAGATTCAATTAGCAGGTATTAACCAAGTCAGCGTACGCGACAAAGCAGGTTTAACTTTCGCGACCACACTTCGTGCTTTTCTGCGGCAAGACCCAGACGTTATTATGGTCGGCGAAATCCGTGACGCTGAAACAGCAGACGTTGCAATTAAAGCAGCTCAGACGGGACACCTGGTGCTGTCTACTTTACATACAAATGATGCGCCCGCCACACTCGCGCGCTTGCTAGATATTGGCATTGCGCCATTTAATTTAGCGGCAGCCATACGGGTCATTACTGCTCAACGCCTAGTGCGCAAGCTCTGCCCAGATTGCCGCGTACCGATTCAACTTGCACTCGATACATTACGTGCTGCGGGTTGCAGCCAAGCTCTGTTAGACAATCAGGGGCAGAAGATATACCAAGCAAAGGGTTGTGCCGCTTGTCATGGCATTGGTTACCGTGGACGCATTGGGATTCACCAAGTCATGCCTATTTCCGACGCAATGCGAGAGCTTATCGTAGCGCGCAGCAGCACGCATGATCTGGCTGCTCAAGCCAAGCGAGAAGGTGTACAGAGTCTACGCGAAGCAGGTCTTGCGAAAGTATGGGATGGCACAACTAGCCTTGAGGAGGTGTGCGCTGTGACTGAGGCAGAGCTATGAAACGCGACCCTTCGTTTACGCCTTTAGCCCGCGAAGCACGCTTTGCTTGGCGAGGAATAAATGCAAGTGGACAAACCCAGCGAGGCATTATTATTGCCAATGATATTGCTGCCGCTCGCACAGTACTCAAACATCAACGCATTCTCGTCCTCAACCTCACACGCAAAGGATCGGTACCTCTGCGCGCAATGCGCGCAGCTGACGTTACGCTTTTTTCTCGGCAACTTGCTAGTTTGCTACAAGCTGGACTTTCACTGTTACCGGCGTTAACCGTCATCGCGCAAAGTGAAGTACGCGCAACCCTGGCTCGCACTGTCCGCGCACTCACCCGCGATATCGCACAGGGCCTGCATTTTTCTGCTGCACTTGCACGTCATCCGAAAAGCTTTAGTCCTATGTACTGCCGCCTAATTGCATTAGGTGAGACCTCTGGAGCATTAGCTACTCTACTCATACAGCTTGCCGAAGACCGAGAACGTGCCGCTGCTCAGAGAGCCAAATTGCGTGCCGCGCTGAGCTATCCGATTGGCATATTATTGGTAGCGCTTACTATTTCGTTAGCATTGATGATTTGGGTGGTACCCACCTTTCAGCAAATGTTCGAAGGATTCGGTGCTACGCTGCCGGCGCCCACACAATTTGTCATTACACTCTCCAAGGCAGTTATCCACAGCGCTTTGCCTACGTTAATTTGCTTAAGCGTATTTATTGTGACGATTATTTTCGGCGTACGTCGTTCTCACACACTACGCCTCTTATTCGACCGTTTATTGCTGGCCCTACCTTTAACTGGGCCATTATTTAGGCTACTGGCAATTGCTCGTTGGAGCCGCGGACTTGGTCTTTTACACAAAGCTGGCACCCCACTCGCTGAGGCTTTCGAAGTTCTACTGGGCATTACTCACAATGCGGTGTTTGACCATGCTACGGTTGAAATTGCCAGACGTGTGCGGCGTGGCGAACGATTGAATGATGCAATGCGCGCTACCGGCTGCTTTACAGCGGCAGTTATTCAACCGATTGCCGTAGCTGAAGAGTCAGGCTCACTTGAGATAATGTTGCATGACCTTGCGGCTCTTAACGATCGTCAAGTTAATGACAAAATTGCGGCTTTCGCCACGCTGCTTGAGCCGTTGATGATGGTAATCCTTGGCGTGCTGGTGGGCGGCCTTGTGATTGCGATGTATTTGCCAATTATTCAACTTGGTAGCGTGATATAGGGAAACGCTGAATAAACCGGGAGCGGCGTTATGCCTCCTTGCCGTACTTCTGTACTGTCTGCGTCGGCATGCCTTGCTCCCAATTTATTCAGCGCTTCCATAGCAAAAGGAATTTTTATATTTATTCCAACGACAAAAAAACTAAACGGTATGTATGGAATGCGTTTTAATTTTTCATCCGCGAATTAGGCATGTTTATATTCAATCTTTGGACTTCACAATTTGTTCTGTTACCTGATGCTTTCCAGTATGTGCTTATCGCCTTATTTGGTTTGCTGATTGGCAGTTTTATTACTGTTGTTGTGCATCGCGTACCGATTATGCTTGAGCGCACGCAAACTTTTATACAAACGTCAACGCTCGGTAATCCCAGTGCATCACCTAATCTCGTTAGTGCAGCTAATGCCAAATTAAGGAATGCTTATCATCTATGGTGGCCGCGTTCACACTGCCCTGCTTGTCACACCACGCTTGGCATTAGCGAAAATGTGCCGCTGTTTAGCTACGTCAAATTAAGAGGGCGCTGCGCAGCGTGCGAAATGCCTATCAGTTGGCGCTATCCAGCGCTTGAATTATTAAGTGCCTGTTGCGCCTGCAGTGCTTTCTGGCGCTTTGGGGCAAACTGGCAAGCTATAGCAGCTTTCGGGTTTATTGCTACGCTACTCGCGCTCGCATTTATCGATGCCAAAACACATCTACTACCCGATCTGTTAACCCTGCCACTTATGTGGGCTGGGTTACTGGTTAATCTTAATGCGACTTTTGCCCCGCTGTCTGAGGCCGTGCTTGGCGCAGTCACCGGCTATTTGTCTTTATGGCTAATATATTGGCTGTTTCGTGCAATAAGAGGTATTGAAGGAATCGGCTATGGCGACTTCAAGTTATGCTCCGCGCTAGGTGCTTGGCTTGGCTGGGGCGCACTCCCACAAATTGTATTAATCGCTTCATTAACTGGCTCACTATTTGGTCTTATTGCACTGCTAAAAGGTCGACTTAGAGATCGTCAACTTCCATTTGGACCATTTCTCGCCATAGCGGCGATCAGTACTCTTTTTTGTGGGACTTTTTTTTATTAGGTCAGTGATAGAGATCATATATTAAGGTTCATCTTGATCTGTCATAGCTTGCAGCGCACTATGCTTTTTATGAAGTAGAAGCTCTTTTCATTCTCACTTTTACCGCAACAGGCAGTCATACCGTTTTTTACTGACAACTAAAGCACGTATCTTGAGATGCCCATCTACAATCTTTTAAAACAGATTCTTATAAAACCTCTGCATCCCACCCCTCGTAGCAAGGAGTACCTTAATTAATCAGCACATTAATACCCTCTTCTTGCCGCTACCTCAGTTAGGCAGAGTTTTTTTAGCGAGGAGCTAGCATGCTTTCAATTGGCTTAACCGGCGGTATCGGCAGTGGCAAAACAATAGTTGCGCAGCGTTTTGCCGAGCATGGCATCGCGCTAATTGATACTGACCAAATCGCGCACTCGCTAACTTCCGCTGGAGGAGCCGCTATTCCTTGGATTGCTGAAAATTTCGGCACATCCTTCATTACTTCAGAGAGTGCTCTCAATCGCGCGCAAATGCGCCGCCTTATTTTTAGCAATGAATCAGCGCGCCAACGCCTACAGGACTTTTTACATCCTCTGATTCGGGCTGAATGCGAGCGCGCTATGCAAACAGCACAAGGTCCCTATTTAATACTGAGTGTGCCTTTACTCGTCGAGATAGCTAGCTGGAAAAAACACATTAACCGCGTACTAGTCGTCGACTGTCCACTGGAAACGCAAATTATTCGCGTAATGTTACGTAATGGTTTAACCCGCGAAGAAGTACTCGCTGTCATCGCTCATCAAGCTAGCCGTGAACAGCGCCTCGCTCAGGCTGATGACGTACTCTGCAATGATGATGCGACTAGCCTCACTACTTTGTATAAGCAAGCCGATGAATTACATAAGCGTTATCTTAATTTAGCTTCCCTTCATAATATTTACCTCAATAACGCTCAAACCCCATTTGCGGCAGCCACACGAGCACATTAAAATGTACGAAACCGGCCACGGCCTAGCACATTTTGATGCTAAAGAAAAACAGCATTTAGCAAAATTTGCCACGCTGCTTGCGAAACCCTTTCAGGGTCTGCTTGGCAAGGCCCACCTTTACTGTTAGTACGCATGAGTAAAGCACAGAGGCCTAGTGTTACCAAGGCTGGTTTGGAATTGCTAAAAACCGCTTCAAACCTGCTTAAAAGAAACGTGCTTTATCAACAGCACGCTAAATAACTTCCGCAACGCGTAACCCTGCCAGCGAAGCTTCAAGCAGATTTTGAAGAGCCACTACTGAAAAATTACGTTAAGTTATTCAGTGTAACTAGTACGTTAAGAAGGTACGGCACTGCCTTAGAGTTACGCAGACCTTCTCTCAATTTAGAGGCAACCAGGCTTGATTCTCTACGAACACCCTTTTAATGAGCGTATTCGAACGCTACTCAGACTCGAAGATCTGTTTGATCGCTTTGCCTTTTTTCTCGCACAAGAAGACGCCAAAGAACATCACGTAGCATTAATGACTCTTTTTGAAATTGCTGATGTCGCAAGCCGAGCCGATCTTAAGTCGGAGCTGATGAAAGAGCTGGAGCGTCGACGGCAAATGCTCATCTCGTATCGCGGCAATCCTGGTATCGCGCAAGACAGGCTTGAAGAGTTGTTGGCTGAAATTGAACGCACGCAAGCCAGCTTGAATCAGATCCACGGTAAAGCAGGGCAGCATTTGACTGAGAATGAATGGCTCACCAGCATACGCAGCCGTGCCATTATTCCGGGTGGCACTTGCAAATTTGATCTGCCCTCCTATTACGCTTGGCAACAGAAGACCCCAGAGCAGCGCCGCCACGATATCCGCAAATGGGAAGCCCCTCTACGACCATTACATAACGCGCTTACCATCGTCTTAAAACTCGCGCGTGAATCGAATCAAGCAGCTAAAGTGATTGCGATTCAAGGTAGCTACCAACAGATGCTATCCGGCCGTGTTTATCAACTAATGCAATTGCGCGTACCCAACGAATTAGGCGTCATTCCAGAAGCAAGCGCGAATAAACATATGCTTTGGGTACGCTTCACCGCACAAGATGGCGACATGCGCCCACATCCGGTTGATCGCGATATCCCTTTTCAGCTGACCTTGTGTAATTTGTAAAGCAAGAAAGTATCTGAACTCGTTTCATAAATGTCTAAAAGGTCGTCAGCGGGGGGAGGCCGGAGCGGAGGAACCGGAGTGTACTGGACGTACATGAGGATGCCGAGCACCGCCCGACCCCCGATCACGGCCTTTTAGGCATTTATGGAATGAGTTCTTGTTAAAGGATTGCAAGCCACGCTTTACATGGCAAGCTTTTAAATATTAAGAAAATAGGTTTTAATTGGCTAAAGTACCTTCCACCCAAAAGGCGTTAAGCCAACAGCTGATATGACAACCCTTGTTAATTGCCCAACCTGCCACAAAGAAGTTGAATGGAAACCTGCTAGCCGCTACCGCCCGTTTTGCTCAGCGCGCTGCAAGCAAATTGATCTAGGTGCTTGGGCAACAGAGCAATACACGATCGCCGGCGCAGAAGCCGTCGATACATCCTCCACAGAAGAACAACCCTCACAGAAAAATCCTTAGACAGATAAAGCACTTCGTAAAAAACGGGGAGCAAGCTCGTAAAACAGTTAGATACAATCACCACTTTTTTTATACGGCTTCTTTTCCCTCAGCAGCAAGCCACTCTAAAACAGGAAACGTCGCTGGTAACAGAGGGGCAACGGTAACGGGTAACGTTTGCCAAGCCAGCGCTTGACCTTCGCGGCTTGCTGGTTCGCCTTGCCAAGCGGTCACTTTGCAAAAGAAAAGACGTACATGAGCATGTGCATAATGATGTTCGAGTACCTTCCAGCGCTGACAGTTTTGGACTGTTATCCCTAATTCCTCATATAACTCGCGCGCAAGCGCAGCTTCCACTGATTCACCTGGCTCTAATTTGCCCCCTGGAAATTCCCAATACCCTTCGTAGGTTTTACCCGTCGGGCGTTGCGCCAGCAAAATACCTGATGCACCAATTAAAACACCCACCGCTACGTCGGTGATAGAAGAATGAGTTTGAGATACTTTTTCCATATTTACAGTTGTCGTGATAGGCAAAATGCGTACACATGTCTATGTACGCATTTTGCATGAAAGTCATATAATTGGATGTCAATTTACTTAATGACACTATAAACAAATGTCATATAAAACACTTTTCCAATCTTTACGTGCGCTGCGTAAGCAGATGGGTATCAAAACCGCAGCTATCTTAAAGAAGACCGGCTGGCCTCGTCAGCGTTTATCGCAGCTTGAGCGCGGTGAAGTGGATGCCCAATTATCGACACTGCTCACGTTGGCCAACGCTGTAGAAGTCGAAGTGATGCTCGTTCCTAAAGCCCTAGCGCCGCTTATCCAAACGGTGATTACTAGTGGCGGCTCACTAGCACCGCAACCAACGAAGACCGGTATTGAATTTCTTCTTGAGAAGCCCCGTCCATGAGATTCTTAGCTGTTTATCTGCACGAGGTGCGTGTTGGCTTTTTATCGCAATTTGGGGATGTCTACCAATTTCTTGCAGAGGACGCCTATCTAGCTAACCCAAAACGTCCCACCTTATCCCTTGCTTACAATGTTCAAGGAAACGAAGAGGCAACACGTCAGCTTCTAACACAACCTGCGACGACGTTGACGCGAGGCTTAGGTAGGCTGCCTCCCTTTTTTAACAACTTATTGCCTGAAGGGCCATTACGCGAGTATCTAGCTGCTGAGCGAAACACTACTATCAATGATGATTTAGAGTTATTAGCTGCAGCAGGCAACAATTTACCTGGCGCGGTCACGCTGCGCGCTGAAACGCCTGCAGAGAGTGTCCAACTAAAACATGCAATAGACAGACAAGATAAACAGTTGCAACCTATCGAAGCTCCGTTGATAGATGCTTTCTCATTAGCAGGCGTGCAATTCAAGCTCGCCTTATCTGCACTAGATAGCAATACACGCTATACGATCCATCTTGAACAAGGGACAAAAGGAGACGTTATTCCCATCATCGGCAAATTTCCGTCGCGCCAGCGCAGTGACATGGTGTATACCGAGTTTGCTGGCATGGAATTAACCCGTTTAGCTGGTATTGAAACAGCAGAATGTTGGATAGCTCCACTTAGCGCATTAGATGAAATGCCTTATGTTAAAGCGCCCTTTTCGCCAACCAAAGAGTTTTTGGCAGTACGCCGTTTTGATCGAGTAACAGGAGGCGACCGCATCCATATTGAAGATTTTTGTCAGGTGCTCAGTAAGATACCTGAACACAAATATGGCAAACGCGCAGACTACGAAACGATAGCCGCCATTTTATTGCGTGCCACGTCCGCTGGAGAGCAGCAAGTGGGTGCTTATATCCGTCGGCAAGTGGTTAACACGCTGCTGGGCAATGCTGATGCGCATTTAAAAAATTTCTCTGTTATCTATCGTGATGGTTGCCTTCCAGAGCTAGCGCCTGCCTATGATCAGGTTCCTGTCTTTTTATATTTCGATGAAACGCCTACTCTGCTCATCAACAAAAGCATTGATGCAACGCTCACGAAGCAAACCTTACAAACCTACCGCCTCCTTTACAAACAGCTTGGCTTAAGCACGGTCTTAGCTTCTCAAATAGTGAAAGAAACAATTGAGAAATGTTTAACACTATGGCCTGAAGCGATGCATCACTTACCATTAACCCATGCACAGCGCAATCAAATAACGCACAGAATAATGCACCTTCCTTTAGTACAAGAAGTGCTCAAACGTTCACCATTTGACGCCCGACCCAATCGCAGGCAAACTGCTTAGCCACCCGCCCCGAGCGTGAGCCACGCTCAAGCGCCCAAACCAACGCTGGCTGCTGTGCAGTATTTAAATCAGCATCCGTACAACCGAGTTGCTTTAGCCAATAGTTAACAATCTGCAAATAATCGGTTTGTTTAAAAGGATAAAAACTTACCCACAAACCAAACCGCTCAGATAATGAAATCTTCTCCTCAACCACTTCCCCCGGATGAATTTCTCCATCTTCAGCATGCTGATAGCTCTGATTGTCGCGCCCATACTCGGGCACTAAATGGCGGCGATTCGACGTTGCATAAATAAGCACATTGCTTGCTTGCGCTGCAACTGAGCCATCTAACACCACTTTTAACGCTTTATAGCCTGACTCGCCCTCTTCAAACGACAAATCATCACAAAACACAATAAAGCGTTCTGGCCGCTCTGCGATTAAATCAACAATATCAGCGAGCTCGTGCAAATCATCTTTATCGACTTCAATCAAGCGCAGCCCCTCCGCCGCAAAATGATTCAAGCACGCTTTAATTAATGAAGATTTACCTGTGCCGCGAGCGCCGGTGAGCAAGACATTATTCGCCGGCAGGCCCTCCACAAATTGCCGTGTGTTTTGTTCGATCAATTGCTTCTGTCGCTCAACATGCTGTAAATCAGCAAATGTAATAGCCGCTACATGAGAGACCGGCTGCAAATAACCCCGCCCTTGGCGCCTACGCCAACGAAAAGCTACTGCGGCATTCCAATCCACTTCGCTAACCATTGGCGGCAAGATAGCTTCAAGCCGATCTAGCAGCTTTTCAGCACGCGTTAAAAAGGAGTCGATACCCATCTAAAAACCTTTTCAGAATTTTTTAGCAGTCGCTATTTTGAGCAGGAAGCGGTAATTTCCAGGATTTGTGTGTAGGGCTTCCTTCGAGGCACTACGACTTTGCTGTCAATAACACAGGTAAAGCAAAGAAGCACAATGTCACCAGGAAAACTTTGAATAAATTTCCAGAGCGTCTTCACGAACTTTCTAAAACCTCGACTCTTTGAAAGGGGGGACAAGATTTTAGAATTTGTTTAGGATTTTCCTAATAGTTTCGTGCAGACGCGTGCAGTAAAACTTGCCAAAGTAATGCTAGGGGTAGGGAAATCCTAAACAATTTGTAAACAGGTTTTAAGAACCTGTTCAGAATCTCAAAGAAAAGTGTTTTGTGAGGTTATTAGCCTACATGTTGGGGTGACGAAGAAACCCCAACATGTAGGCTGATCTCACCTAAGCAAGGGGCCATGGTTCACCCACGGCTCCGCCCTGCTTTAAGAGCTTCTTATTCATCTGGCTTAAGCCTTGTATGCCTTGAATGGCGGTGTCTGTCAAAATCAGTCTGTCCTGTGTGGTACTCCAAGCTAGCCGTACTTGATAACGCCCCTCCTCTTCGATGACCTGCCATGCGCGAACCGATCTATCTTGATAGCCTGCAATCAAATAGACACCATTCGATATCTCTTCCCAGGCAAGGCTATTAATTCCCCTCTGAAAATCTCTCACTACCGCTAAACACTGACCCGAGGTCACCTCCCACAGCCGCACCGTATGGTCAGCACTGCTCGAGGCGATCTGCTGACCGCTGGGCGAATACACCACGCTACCAACAGAGTCGGTATGCCCTTGTAAGGTGTGGCCGGCCTCCCCGCTGTGTGCGTCCCACAGACGAACCGTATTGTCTGCACTGCCCGAGGCAATCTGCTGACCGCTGGGCGAATACACTACGCTCAAAACATAGGAGGTATGCCCTTGTAAGGTGTGGCTGGTCTCCCCGCTGCGCACATCCCACAGCCGAACCGTATTGTCTGCACCGCCCGATGCGATCTGATGACCGCTCGGCGAATACGCCACGCTATAAACAGAGTCGGTATGCCCTTGTAAGGTGTGGCCGGCCTCCCCGCTGTGCGCATCCCACAGCCGCACCGTATGATCAAAACTACCCGAGGCGATCTGCTGACCACTGGGCGAATACGCCACGCTCCAAACAATGTCGATATGCCCTTGTAAGGTGTGGCTGGCCTCCCCGCTGTGCGCGTCCCACAACCGCACCGTATGGTCACCACTGCCCGAGGCGATCTGATGACCGCTGGGCGAATACACCACGCTCAAAACAATTTTGGTATGCCCTTGTAAGGTGCGGCCAGCCTCCCCGCTGCGCGCGTCCCACAGCCGCACCGTATGGTCACCACTGCCCGAGGCAATCTGCTGACCGCTGGGCGAATACGCCACGCTCCAAACAGAGTCGGTATGCCCTTGTAAGGCGTCGACGGCCTCCCCGCTGTGCACGTCCCACAGCCGCACCGTATGGTCAAAACTGCCCGAGGCGATTTGCTGACCACTGGGCGAATACACTACGCTCCAAACAAGGTCGGTATGCCCTTGTAAGGTGTGGTCGGCCTCCCCGCTGTGCACATCCCACAGCCGCACCGTATTGTCCCAACCACCCGAGGCGATCTGCTGACCGCTGGGCGAATACACCACGCTCATAACCCTGTCGGTATGCCTTTGTAAGATGTGGCCGGCCTCCCCGCTGTGCGCGTCCCACAGACGAACCATCTTGTCCTCACTGCCCGAGGCGATCTGATCACCGCTGGGCGAATACACCACGCTCAAAACAGCGTCGGTATGCCCTTGTAAGGTGCGGACGGCCTTCCCGCTGTGCACATCCCACAGGCGAACCGTCTTGTCATTACCGCCCGAGGCAATCTGCTGACCGCTGGGCGAATACACGACGCTATTAACATAGGCGGTATGCCCTTGTAAGATGGGACCAGCCTCCCCGCTATGCGCGTCCCACAGACGCACCGTATTGTCCCTACTGCCCGAGGCGATCTGCTGACCGCTAGGTGAATACACCACGCTCATAACCCAGCGGGTATGCCCTTGTAAGGTGTGGACTGCCTCTCCACTGTGCGCGTCCCACAGACGCACCGTATTGTCCCTACTGCCCGAGGCGATCTGATCACCGCTGGGCGAATACACCACGCTCATCACAGTGGAGGTATGCCCTTGTAAGGTGCAGATTTTCTCCCAGCTCGAGGTTTCATAGACACTGATCGTACCGTTTTCGAGACCTACCGCACACGCTTTCCCATCCGGGGAATACGCGCACGATCTTATCTCCCTCTCTTCCTGGAGATAAGGCCATTCGCCAAACCTCACCCCAGCCATCTGCGCTGAGCTTAAATTCGCCTGACGCAGCCAGCTCCTGCTGAAATTGACTCCGCTCAAATCCGAGCCCTGTAATTGAGCTGAATCGAATACACCATAACTTAAATCCGCGCCAGGCACGCGGATTCCTTTGAGGTTTTTATTATTGAATTGCACGCCTGCTTTAACCAACAGCGTCAGCGCGTTAGCCGCGATAGCCTGTACCTCTTCTGTTTTGGAGCGTTCTACCCAGTTCAATAATTTCTCTTTTAGCTGAGCGTCTTGTTGTACTTTTTCTTGTAAAAGCCTAACTATTTCAGGGGAGTTAACCACGCATATCAGCTCGAAAAGTCCAGATTTCTCTACAACCTGATCGAATTGCGCTGAGTCTGATAGCCTTTGCAATTGGTTCAATACAAAATTCCGTAACCCTTTGTCTGAACGAATTAAAGCCGCCTGATGTCGAACTTGAATCCTATCTTTGATTAAGTGTAATTTCAGCGCGGGGGAATCTATCGGTTCACCATGACGAGTCGCTATCGTGAGTGCTTCAAACAAAGTCAGCCGACTCGAAAGATCAAGCTGGTTTTCTATTCCCTCGCGAACTTCCAGCGGAAGCGACAGAAAGCTGGACGCTGTGGATTTTTGTGCTGTCGGATAACGCAGGTGGATAGGGTTCGAAATAGAATTCAGCATAAATCCTGTTCAATTAGAAAAGTAAAGTCATCTGGTGAATGTTGTTAGATCCTGGCGTAGGACTTATTCATGATTCCCCCATGTAAACCGCACATTCTATATCGTGCCATGCTCAAAATAGATGACAGCGACCTTGTCTCGCAGTGTCACAGACAATCAATACAATGTTGAGGTTTTTATGCCTACGGCCAGACTGGAAATAGTTGTTAGCGGTTTGACACAAGTTTAAATTACGGCGTTTTAGAGAGATGATGAACAGGTTCTAAGAACGGTAATCAGCGTTGATTGTTATGTACCCATGCGATAAATCACATGTCCACAAAGTCGCCTGCGCTTTACCACGGCCAAGCACCACGCGAATGGTTATTTCGCTTTGCTGCATGATGCGCTGCCCGTCTTCTTCCCGGTAGTCAGCATAACGGCCGCCTTGCTTAACTACTAATATATCGTTCAGGTAAACATCGATTTTGTCTGTCTCACACGCGTCTATGTCAGCGTAGCCAAGCGCACACAAAATACGTCCGAGGTTCGGGTCAGAGGCAAAGAAAGCTGTTTTGACTAGTTGCGAACCACCAATTGCATAAGCCACTTTGCGGCATTCCTCAACGCTTGCGCCTTCTTCTATTTGCAAAGTAATAAATTTAGTCGCCCCTTCTCCATCGCGCACGATCGATTGTGCGAGTGATTGGGCGAGCACTGTTAAAGCATCGCGCAAAGCAAAATAAGCAGGTTCCTCGGTTGAAGTAATAGGCGGGTGTGACGCTTTACCTGAAGCAATCAACATGAATGAGTCATTGGTCGACGTATCGCCATCCACACTAATGCAGTTAAAAGAACGGTCAGCGACATATTTGATCAACGTATCGAGCACTGGCTGAGTAATAGCAGCATCCGTTGCAATAAAACCCAGCATCGTCGCCATATTCGGATGAATCATCCCCGAGCCTTTACTAATGCCGGTGAGCGTAATCGTATGTCCACCGATAGTGATTTGCTGAGATGCCGCTTTAGCCTGGGTATCAGTTGTCATAATCGCATGGGCCGCAGCTTGCCAATTCGTGGCTGCGCGGTTAGCCCAGGCTGTGGGCAACGCGGCCTTAATACGCTCAACCGGTAAGGCTTCTAAAATCACGCCCGTAGAGAATGGGAGCACTTGAGCCGGCGTCAAATTCGCTAACTGCGCAAGCGCCGCACACGTCTCCTGCGCATGTACAAGCCCTAATTGCCCCATACCGGCATTTGCATTGCCTGCATTAATTAGCAATGCACGAATACCAGCTCCCCCTGCTTGCGCTTGCGCCAGATGCGTTCGACTTATCGTCACCGGTGCCGCGCAAAACTGATTCGTAGTGAATACACCAGCGACAGTAGCGCCCTCATCCAACGCAATCACTAATAAATCCAAACGATCAGCGTAACGAATATGCGCTTTCGCGCAGCCAAGCGTTATTCCAGTCACTGGATATAACTGACCCATTGGGGGGAAATTAACAGCCATAGAACAGTATCAACAGAGCTTAATAAGGGGACTTGAGAAGGAAGAAGTACAAAAGCTGTGCGCGTCTCTCAATCATAATAATTTTTGCCTTCACCCAATTTCTCAAAAAAGCGATTGGCATTGGGTTTCTTCTAGAACTCGTTTCATCAATGTCTAAAAGGTCGTCAGCGGGGGGAGGCCGGAGCGGAGGAACCGGAGTGTACTGGACGTACATGAGGATTCCGAGCACCGCCCGACCCCCGATCACGGCCTTTTAGGCATTGATGGAATGAGTTCTAGATATTGGAAATAATCTTTCAGCGCTTGCTTAAGCGGTGAGAGCAAAACTTGACGCTTTTTCTCGTCGGCTATCCGCGTCGTTAATGACAAGGTCGCTTTTTGCCTGATCACTTACACTCTCAGGCAAAGCAGTGGGTGATTGTTCTGGTGGATTTTCTTGATAAGTAGAGATACGCGCGCCGAATTCAGTCGCCGTCGGGTAGAAAACATTTGTTCCGACAAATTTCATAAAAGCATTAACATCCTTAGCAATACTCAACATAACAATTCACCTCTTTTTTTTTTAAATAAGCAATACAGTTTAACGACTGATCAAATGTTTTTTACCAAAACATTATTAAGAGCCCGCTCAAAATCTGCAAAAAGATTGGATTAAAAATGATCGGTGTGCATGTTAGAAGTTCCTCCATCACCCCGACCTACGAGGATCTATTCAAAATCGCTGGTAGAGACGAGGCACCCCCCCAACATGCACACCGATCACCTCTAATACCTCTGCTCTCTATGACTTTAAACAGGTTTTAAAACCGTTTAGGTTTTTCTAACAAGTTGGGCCTTTGGCACCAGCACAGCTAATACTTGCGTCACCTATAGTTGGTTATCCTGTCGCACTTATTTTATTTAGGACCTTCTTAATTCAACTTGCCATGGCACTGCTTATATTTTTTGCCGCTACCGCAAGGGCATGGTTCGTTGCGACCAACTTTAGGGACTTCTTGTTGCATTTGTGCGATTAGCGGGCTTTGCTGAGCAGTACTTTCCCCTTCTTCCATCGCTTCAAAAATTGACACCGGGGCCTTAACAACGTCGCCGGCACCGATTAACGCTCCTTCAGGAAAAGCGGCATGCTGGAACTGAAGATGTTCTACGGGGCTCTCTTGCGCTAACCACTGTGCATTCGCTTGATCTTCAGGCATCGGCTGAATTTGCACGTTCATCACTAAGCGCGTTACTTCTAGCTTAATTGAAGCGAGTAATTGCGCAAAGAGCTCGAATGCTTCCCGTTTATATTCCTGTTTCGGGTTTTTCTGCGCATAGCCACGCAAATGGATACCTTGGCGCAGGTGATCAAGCGCAGCTAGATGTTCACGCCAACGCATATCGAGCGTTTGTAACATGATTGAGCGTTCAAATGCGCTAAACGTTTCACGCCCGAGCACTTTAACTTTAGCGTCATACGCTTGCTGCGCGGCTTTCAGTACATGTTCCAACACATCTGCGTCATCAATCGAATCAGCCTCTTGCACAAGCTTGACCAAAGCTAAATCAAGTTGCCATTCACTACGTAGCACTTGTTCAAGGTTCACTAGATCCCACTGCTCTTCAATGCTGCCTGGCGGTGCAAAGGAGCGCACTAAATCAGTAAACACACTCTCGCGCATCGCAGCAATCGTGTCTGTAATCTCAGTTGCTTCAAGCAATTCATTACGCTGTTGATAGATAACATGACGTTGATCATTTGACACATCGTCATATTCAAGCAGTTGCTTACGAATATCAAAGTTACGCGCTTCAACCTTACGTTGGGCCGATTCAATTGAACGCGTCACAATGCCTGCTTCAATCGCTTCACCATCTGGCATTTTTAAGCGTTCCATAATCGCGCGCACACGCTCACCGGCAAAAATACGCAGCAATGCATCATCCAATGCCAAATAAAAACGCGATGAACCTGGATCTCCCTGCCGACCAGCACGGCCACGTAACTGGTTATCAATGCGCCGGGATTCATGCCGCTCAGTACCGATAATATGTAAGCCACCTGCCGCTTTCACTTGGTCATGCAGGCTTTGCCATTCATCATGCAATTGTTTGATGCGCTGCGCTTTTTCATCAGTCGACAATGTTTGGTCAGCTTCGATAAAGCTCGCCTGCTTTTCAACATTCCCCCCCAGCACAATATCTGTGCCGCGGCCTGCCATATTCGTGGCAATCGTAATCATCTTCGGGCGGCCAGCCTGCGCAATAATTTCTGCTTCGCGCGCATGCTGTTTCGCATTCAGCACCTGATGCGGCAACTCAGCTTGATTTAATAAATTCGATAGGAGTTCAGAATTTTCAATGGATGTGGTTCCCACCAACACGGGTTGTCCACGTTCATAGCAAGCGCGAATATCATTAAGCACGGCTTCATAACGTTCACGCGCCGTTTTGTAGATTTGATCTTGACGGTCGGCCCGTTGGCTTGGGCGATTAGTGGGAATAACTACGGTCTCTAGGCCGTAAATCGTTTGGAATTCGTAGGCTTCCGTATCAGCCGTCCCCGTCATGCCGGAGAGCTTGTCATACATACGGAAATAGTTTTGGAATGTAATTGAAGCGAGCGTTTGATTCTCATGTTGAATCGTTACTCCTTCTTTCGCTTCGACAGCTTGATGCAAACCATCTGACCAGCGGCGGCCTTCCATCAATCGGCCCGTGAATTCGTCGACAATGATTACTTGTCCTTGCTGCACCACATAATGCTGATCGCGATGAAATAATGTATGCGCACGCAAAGCCGCATACACATGGTGCATCAGCGTAATGTTTTGCGGTGCGTATAAGCTTTGGCCTTCTCCAAGCACGCCCCACTGAGCAAGCAACTGCTCTGCCTTTTCGTGACCTTGCTCAGTTAAAAAGACCTGGCGTGATTTTTCATCTAATACGTAATCGCCCGGTACTTCTACGCCAGTGCCGTCGGCTTTTTCTTCGCCAATTTGCTGTTTTAGATGAGCAGGTATCGCGTTCATTCGCGTATACCATTCGGTATGATCTTCTGCCTGACCAGAAATGATCAGTGGCGTGCGCGCTTCATCGATCAAGATCGAATCAACTTCATCGACGATTGCAAAATTAAGCTTACGCTGCACCCTTGCGCCAACTTCATATACCATGTTGTCGCGCAGATAATCAAAACCGAATTCGTTGTTTGTGCCGTAGGTAATATCTGCCGCGTAAGCTTCTTGCTTATGCGCATGCTCCATCTGCGACAAATTAACGCCAACGGATAAACCGAGGAAGCGATACAAACGCCCCATCCACTCAGCATCACGCTGCGCCAAATAGTCATTGACCGTGACTACATGTACGCCTTGTCCAGCTAAAGCATTCAAATAAGCCGCGAGCGTTGCCACCAGCGTCTTACCTTCGCCAGTGCGCATCTCAGCAATTTTCCCTTCGTGTAACGCGATACCACCAATAAGCTGCGTATCGAAGTGGCGCATTTTCAGCACACGCCGGCTGGCCTCACGACACACCGCGAAAGCTTCGGGCAGCAAAGCGTCTAACGTTTCACCTTGCGCTAGACGGGTGCGAAACTCATCGGTCTTTGCGCGCAGCTGCTCATCTGCCAGTTTTTCAAGCTGCGGCTCAAGCGCGTTAATCGTCGTGACGATCTTTTGATAATGTTTAACCAACCGCTGATTGCGGCTGCCAAAAATCTTTTTGAGAAGTGTGAAAATCATTAAATAAAGAAAGGAACGCGGTTAGTGAGTCAGAAAGATAAACAGATAATAGGCAGCAGGCTTATTCTCTGGTGCTATACGAAGTGCTTTTAAGTCTATTTAAAGTTTTCTTGAAGGTATCGGCTTCACAGAAGTACTAGTTGTACTGGTAGAAAAAGCGCGCCTCGATGTGAAAACGTTAAACAATCCCTAAAATGCAACGGGGCATTCTATCACGCAGCTATAGCCGTGCTACACCACTGCTTTTGACATTTAGCCGAACAGGCGAGGCACTTGCAGCAATACAGACCAAATGCAATAAGCGTAATCTTAAAAAGATTACTTGAGGTCTCCTGGGCAAGCTTCCAATGGCAGCGTTATGCTTTGTCGCCGTGCTAATTACTGTATGCGGAGGTATGCCTTGCCCACGGCCTTATGCAAAAGTTCTCAAGCACTCCTTTGCGCGAATCTTATAATATTGTCTACGCAATAAATTGAAGTAAAAATCATCCGATTGGCTAACTTGCTTTTAAATTAGAGAATAGAATTTTCATACCCCCTCTTACCAGGAATGCTACGACTAAACAGTAATACGGCAAGGAAACCTCAATTGACCATCCTGTCGCTACAGAAGTGATACAAAGGTTTCTTAAAGAAGACGTTGCGAATGGAACACTAATTGATTGAAGAAGTCCTCGCATAACACTGCCATCGCTTTGTCCAGCGTCCTCATGATCTTATGAAGCATCTACCACAACGCCATTTGCTAACAGTACTTGAAAGCCACCAGCCATTTATGCAGTTGCGAGCGAGTATTGAGCAAATCAACGCGCTTAACCAAGACCTGCTGGCATTGCTACCAGACTATCTAGCACCACACGTCCTACCTGGCTTACTGCAAGAGAGCACTCTCACTCTGTTCACCAATCACAACGCTTGCGCTGCTCGCCTACGTCACCTCGCCCCAGGGTTAACACAATCTCTGCAGCAACGCGGCTGGTTAATCCAAAACTTAAAAATCCGTATAAGGCCCCAGCTGCCGCCCCTCACTCATCAGCCAGCCCCCATCAAACAAGCTCACCTCACAGCTACTGGCTTCGCGCAACTGCAACAATTAAGTGAACAACTTGAGCCTTCGCCATTGCAAAGTGCGCTTAACAGAATGGTCTCGCGATATCAAAATTCTTTTAATTCTTGCTCATAAAAATTTCAAAACAGATCGCTCGTCTTTGCTTACTGTCTAAATAATTAAATTGTGGGGCTTGGTACTCTGCTAAAAACGGAAAAATAAAGTAAGGGAAAATCAAAAGCTTCTTCTTCTCGAGCGTTTAACCTGCGAGCTATAGCTTTCTCCGCTATGCGGGCTTTGCGTCCTACGATGTGCTTCTATTGAATTACTTCTACCTGATAAAGAAATCGCTCTTCGAAGTGCTTCGCGTTTCTGAATTTCTAGGTTTTTACGAAGCGGTTCTTCTGATAGGGAAGGCTTTGCTGTTGAACTAACGTTGTCGATATTCGTGGAGCCACTAGATGAGATAGAGGGTTGGCTATCTCTTTTATACTCTGCAGTCGGCAGCCCCCCATGGGTGTTGTCGTTAGCCTTCTGCTGCCGCTCATTCCCCAATTCGAAAAATTCTCTTTTTATAAGACCCACAGCAGCGCCAATACTAGAAAGAACCTGTTGTATTCCTGTGGAGATAGCCTTCCAACTTGAATCTCGCTCCGCTTGCAGCATATTCTCATCAACAGATTTAGTCTCTCTTGCATTTAATAATTCCAATGTCTCATTGATCTTTTTTATCTCCATATTATTTATTTCACGCTCTTCAGACAAATCTAATGACTCATCCAATTTATTTAACTCCTTCCCTTCCTTCTCCAAAAAATTATTCAAACTTTCCAACCATTTCAGCTTTTCTTTCATTTCTTCTTGTGTCTCTAGCCGAAAGTCTTTAGCAAAAAAGAAATTTACCCAGCTTTTTTCTCGATCAAAATTATTAGAAGCAATTTCATTATTTTTATTATCATCATGGGTAGTCATGTCTTATACCTCTTCATTCGCTTAATTTCTTCGTAGTAGTTTTTCCGTAGGATTAGCAGTGTTATTCCTGTCATTAGGAAAATGTGCGTTATAAATAACGTCCATCGCTCTTACTAATCCTTCAAAATATCTCATTTATAGCCTAAAATTTTTTACGTGACATTCCCTTGTTAATACGAATAGCTGTGCTTTACCGCGAATCTAAAAAATAAAAATAACGACGGGTTAAACGCAATAAAAAATGGGAAAGGTTTGATTTTAGATAAAAAAATCTCTTACTTATGCTGGCGGTTTGGATAATCAATATGTGGTACTTGGCAATCCACAAAGAACGGAAAAATAAACTAGCATTGATTTACCTTCTGCGCACTCTTATCGAAGATTTAGCTGAAGAGTTAGATGCCCTTTTTTGGCTATCTCCTCCCGATTGTGCAGAGGTTTTCTGCACCTTGAGAGGTAAAACACACGTTAGCTTTGAATTATTTCCACCCGATAAATTTGTTGCATCTGTTAGTGAGTTCAAAGCAGAAGAGTTGCCTAATGAAGAATATTGCTCTTGTTTTCCCTCTTGTTTTCCCTCTTCTTTTCCTTGAACGCTATAAGGGCGGCGCATCTCAACGAATGTTTGCTGGATTGCCGCGCTTAATTCATCTATGGATTGATCTAAAGATTTACTAGATGTTGCTGATTTAGTTACTCGTTCAGATATTTTTTTAAAAATTTTATTTATAGCACTTCGAGCAGCGCTAATAAGAGGAAACTTTTGTTTTGTTCTTGCATTGACATCTTCCGTTCCTAAATCTTCTTTTTGTCTTTTCCTCTCATCTTGTGACAACGAAGCACCGTGGTCAAAACCGTCAATAATCGAGGGAAAAATAATCGACTCTGGAGAGCGTTGCTGTTCAGAGACATTGTCACCAGCATTTCTTTCATGCTTATTAAACTCTTCTTCTTTTTGTATTTTTTTTTCTTTCTCTTTTAAATCCTTTTGCATTTTTTGTACAAATGCTATTTTTTCAAGATGGGCTTGAAAATCTTCAGGAGAATACTGTGGTGAATTCAGCAATTCTTCTACCGCCTGCCACATCACCCCTTCCATTTCCTCCAGTCTTTTTTTCATCTTTCGTAAAGCGGACTTGCTAGATTCACCAGCAGTAAGTGGCTCCAAAGATTTTCCTTTTTCTCCACTAGAGTCGTCAGTATTTTTCCTTTGGCTATGAAGCTCTATTCCTCTTACCTCTCGAATTTTTCTTCCTTCTAAAATACCAATCTGCGCTTTTTCTACCTCTCCTATCATTTTTTTTATTCTTTTTATTTCTGCATCATCTTCTTTAGAATTCCAAAAAGGATGCCTTTCCTTCAACAAATCTTGCCTCCACCCCTCCTGCAACTCCAACTCTTCTTTCAACGTCTCTTCCATCTGCTTTAACTGTTCATAAATCTTCCTCAGCCCTTCTGGCAACCTTTCCTCACTAAGCAAATTTTTATCTACCTGAGTCATGTTTTATACCTTTTTATCCACCTAATTTTTTCTTAGTAGTTCCTTTGTAGGATTAGCACGGTTACAGGTGTTATTAAACAAAGATGCGCTATAAGGAACGACATCGTTCTCTCTCATCCATTAAAAAGAGCGTACCTTCAGCGTAAGCTTTTTTACGTTACGCTCGCTCATTAATACGAACAGCTGCTGCTTTTCACGAATCTAGAAAATACAATGGGAAAGCTCAATCTAAAATACCAGGGAACTCTATCCACCATTCAAACACCGCACATTCTTACTTCAATCTAAACTTAGTTCTAACGATAACTTGATTAATTGATTAGATTTTTCAATAGCGTTTTAATTTTCAGCAAAATGATTTTGTGTTATTAAACACTTTTAGTTCTTACTCATAAAACTTTAATTGAATAGATCAATAAAAAATAAATCACCATCTTTTGCTTACGATCTAGATAATTTTCTAGGTCTGCGTGGGTCCCGCGGTGGGGGTGCAGGTTTATCTTGAGAGGGATTAGTTTCAATTTTTTTCGGTGATTCTTCTTTAATTCCTAAACTCTCGTTCAAATCTCTGTAAAAGTAATCATCGCTTTTTTCATTTAATGCATCAGAGTGAGTAGGATATTGAGTTTTTAATTCAAGATTTTCTTTGCGAAGTGGAATTTGGGGCGATGGCGGAGAAAAATTTCTCTGCGATGATGACTTTTGCAAAACGTGCATTTCACCAGAACTTGAACCCCTATCTATAGCGTTATTTTGCGGGAGAGAACGATGTCCGTTATCTACGTTCTTCTTATCTATCTCAGCCAATTTAGTCGGATTAAAAATTTTTGCTATTGCCGTAGAAATTTTCTCACGAAATTTTTTTATAAGACCTGCAAGGGCTATAACAGGGGAAGTCTCTCTTTCTTTTAGATATGCTCTATTAGATAATTCTTTTTCAATTTTTTCTATTTCTGATTTTCTCGTCGCCCAACTCTTTTTAGCTTCCAGCTGCTCTTCCGTTAGCCTTGCCAAATCTGTATTAGATAATCTTTTTTGATTTTTTTCTATTCCTGGCGTTTCCACCTCCCAACTCTTCTTAGCTTCCAGCTGCTCTTCCGTTAGCTCTCTTGAAATTTTTTGAAAGTTAACATTAGAATGTTTACCGACAATATGGTGATCATTTTGACCACTATCCGTATGTTGGTTAAAAGTGTTACTCACGTTTTATACCTTTTTATTTCAAAGTTTTTCATTCACTTAGGGAAGCGTTAAAAATCACAGTCATCGGTTACTCTCTTATCCTTCAAAAACCGTACCTTCAGCCTAAACTTTTCTACGTTACGTTCATTTATTAATGCGAAGAACCGTGTCTTTTTACGAATCTGGAAAATAAAAATAAGACTATGAGAAACTTATCTATAACATTTGCATCACACCCCCTCACTTCAACCCAAATTTATGTTTCAATATTTTTGAGCAATAGATATAAATCCTAATTCAGATAAAAAAATAGACCGCTCGCCTTTGCTTACGGTCTAGATAATTAACTGACAACAACACGTGCCATGTGAAGAGGCTTACTGAAAATGGGATATTAGTTTTAAGTTAATTTGAGAAATTTACGAGAGAACGACTAAGCCGCTTAAAGTTATCTTGGATAACGCTTCGATTCATCACGTACGCGCTATCGAATAGAGTTGGCTTTTCTACACAAAGGAAAAGGTTTAACACTGTACTTTTTGCCTCTTTACAGTCCTGAGCTCAATCGCTTGAAAAGCTTTGGTATTTCGTTAAACGTAAATGACTTGCTTTTAAAGCACGTGAACCAGAGGTACTTCAATAAGACGCCAATGACATATTGAATAGTTTCTGAAACATTCATAAATTTAATTATGCGTTGTGACTTAGATTTAAATTAGTTTCACAGACTCACTCTTCTTCTGATGGAAGGAGCTCCACCCCTCCCTTGCTGAGGGTGTGCACCCAGAGGAAAATCAACAGAGCCAACCGTGAGATTAGGTTGTGAAGCGGGTCTGAGTGAATTTTCATCTCCAACCGAAATACCTTTAATTTTTGAAAGTATGGGATTAATAAATAATTCTTGGTATCTATTGCGATTTTTTTCTGCTTCTGTCCCGCCTCCTCCAAAGTTTAGCCTCGTTAAGATTTTGCAACATAAATTAAGCTCATCCATAAGAGCTTTATATTGGCCCCGGTTGTCCATTTGATCAGATGACGAAAACATGTTTCGAAGTTCATCCGTAGCCTTCTTAGCTTCCTTCAAAAGATCATGTTCGGGTCCATTAGCCGCAACTCCTTCCTCTAACCGTTCTCCTATAAAATTACCCAATTCTCTTCTAAATTCTTTGATGGATAATTTTGAGGAGCTTAATTCATCTATTAGGGATGGGCGATCTACTCCAAAAATATTAAGTAAACATTTAAGATATTCAGAGCATTCTTTTTCATAAGAGGAAGATTTATTTTTATAAGAAGAAATCTTCTTATCATAATTACTCTTCCCTACTCCTTGCTTTTTCGATTCCTTAACAAGTGCAAGTGCTTCTATAAAATTTTCAAGTGAATATATTAAATATTTACAAGCCTCCTTCAAAAAAAGCTTCGCCGTTGCAACAGAGTTAGGTGTCACTGAGCGAATTTCATCTGACTTGCCAGGTGAAATCATAGATCTTGTTAATTGTTCTGACATATTAAAAAAATCTTTAGATTGGCTTAAAGAGTATTCGGCATTTAAAAATTTTATTTGAATATTTTTTCTTGAATCCCTATAAATTGTTTTTTTATTTTTAGGATATACTTCTAAAAATTTTGATTTATTCGAAGAAATTAAATATTCATCTTCAGATAAAGAAAAAGGTGGTTCTCCCCCTTTATTTACTTGCTGATTTGCGGTTTTCTCAGTATCACTCTTTTCTGCGTAATTGCTGGCTCGTTCCAATTGGCTTTGGTGTGCGATAGCCAAGTCACGAGCACGAAGTCCATCCTCGTAATAAATAGTTCTCGAATGCCGATTTTCTGAGATACCTAACTGAGAACCCGATTGATCGATCAAAGTACTTGAACGAGAAAAATAGGAACTGGTCGGAGTAGGAGGAAGACTAGAGGTAGAAAGAGATATTGAGGCTGATAAAGGATCATCCTGGCTATGTCCAGTCCCTTGCGAAAATTCGCTGAAATGGCTACGAGCCGGACTAGAAAGAGGAGTGTCTGAGGCTGACGAAGAAGCAGCTTCAGATTGGATCTTTTGTGAAGACTCACTAGAATTTCGCCTCCAACTAGGCAAGCTAAAAATTCTCAATGAATTATTCTTTTTTCGACCTTCAACATTGCTTCCAGGCTCTGCACCCGCGGGCTTGCTCACGATCCAGGAAGCAGCCGTGTCCAAAGCACGCAATATGAAATTTCTTTCGCTACCTGCCATTTATTTCTCCGAGAACCCATGAAAGAAATGCCTTTAGACTAGTCTTTATTACCGTATGTTGTTGAAAGCATACGAAGAAAAGTCTGATAGGCCGAAGAAACAAAAAAAATTTGCGTAGATTGGGCGGAGCGAATGGAGAGACGCAGACAGCGTATCACCTGCTAAGAAAGTACGGCGCTACCTAAAGCTTATTACAGCGCTTCTACGTAAGCGCCGTCTGCACATCAAACGCAAAGCCTTGTGGGGCGGAGCGTTCGTCGCTGAAGGTGACGATTTCGTAAGCGTCTTGTTGAGCAAATACGCGCGTAGCAGCGCATTATTTAGGCGATGGCTGGATTTGTAAGCAGTGTAGGCGGCAATTAATGGGTAGCCAGCAACGTAGAGATCGCCTATCGCATCGAGCATTTTATGCTTGACAAACTCACCATCATAACGTAGGCCGTTTTTATTCAGATTCGGCATCCTGCCTTCTCCATATTTCTCTCTGGCGTTTTTTTATAGAGTCTGTTTTGAGGAAATTTTTCACTAGCATTTTTATGTATCCGATTAGGCCTAGCTGCCCTTACGCATTGACGAAGGGCTACTCTCAAACAAACCCACATCACAACCACTGACTTCTTTCAATTACAGCAATTAAGCGAGCAACTCGAGCCTTCGCCATAACGAAGCATGCTCAACAAAATCGTTTTACGTTATCAAACACTTTTAGCCCTAGCTCATAAAATTTTAAAAGAGAGGCGAGAGGCAAATAAAAATAGACCTCTGTCCTTCGCTTACGGCTTAAATAATCAATTTGCAGTGCTTGGTACTCGACGAAGAAGGAAAAAACAAACTACGGCGGCTTACCTGTGCGCTTTCACCGAAGAGCTAATTGAGGAGAGGGATGTTCGTTGTGGGGTAACTTCACTCGACTGAGTAAGAGAAATGCCTGAAGTGAAAGACGAAACAGACATTCGGCTTGAATCTCTTCCCTCCGACCAACTCGTTGCACGTATGCGCAAACCTAAAGAGAGAGAACCACTTAATGAAGAATGTTGATCTCGTTTAAAATCTTCTCTATCGTCTATTTCTTGAGCGCCAATACTACTCACCTTATTTAAATTTCCTGTGAGCGATCCATTTGTGGAGTGATCTGGAGATTCACTTAGAGAGGAAGAGCGGTCCGTTGTCTCATCTTTCCAATAGTCAGTTTCCCAATAATATGAATCCAAAGAATCACTAGTTGTTGGATTCGGCGAAACATGCTCTTGCATTACTTTTTTTCGCCCTCAGACAAAAAACCGGAAAATGAAGATCTGTCAGATGCCGAACTTACTGAGTCACGCCCTCGCGCTAAATCTTGTTCGCAATCAGCCCAATAACTACTTGAGGTTTGGGAAGAAATAGTTTCCGGCCTCGCCAAACCACTATCCTTTTCTCGAACTTGATTAGGTATCTCGGAAGGATTTAATTGCTCTATTGAAGATGAGAGATTTTTATTATATATATCAAGGAGTTTCTTCGAATGTTCCGAGTGTTCCCTCTTGTAGGCAAGCAAAGCTTGACGGCAAGAAATAAATTTCTCTTGATAACTACCCTCTTCTTTTTTTAATAAACTTAATTTCTCCAAAGCTTTAAAAGCTTCAAAAGATTTTTCAAAATATTCATCAGAGCTTTTTAAATAAACATAACTCAAATCAAGCTCTATATTTTCTTTCAAATCTTTAGATGATGGGGCTTTATTGAATAAGTTAAATTCTTTTTTAGAATTAAAAAGATCTTTTTGAGCGTCTTTAAGATTCCTGCGCAAATCATGTTCTAGCTCTTTAAATCTTCTCTCTACTCTCTCATTGTGAGAAATATGTTCCGGATTAAAAGATGAAAAATGTTTTTCTGGAATCTTCAGCTCAAATCGATTTCCTTGATTTAAAGAATTACGATTTTTCCATGCAGCTCGGAAATCACGCCACCTGTCCCGAATATCTTGCAACATCTTCTTGGCAGAGCTTCCGCTGCTGTCTAACGTTGAAACAGTCTCTTCTTTAGATGAACTTCGGCTATTCCACTTGATAAGGTTCATTGGTTTCTCCAAAGACATGAGGGAAGAACTACCCTTAGACTAAGCTTTTTCGCGCTATGTTGCCGAAAGCACACGAAGAGATGCCTGATGATCCGAAGAAACGAGGGAAATTTGCGTTGATTGAAAGGAGCGAATGGAGAGACGCAGACAGCGTATCACCTGCTAAGAAAGTACGGCGCTACCTAAAGCTCATACAGCCTTCTACGTAAGCGCCGTCTGCACATCAAATGCAAAGCCTTGTGGGGCGGAGCGTTCGTCGCTGAAGGTGACGATTTCGTAAGCGTCTTGTTGAGCAAATAACGCGCGTAGCAGCGCATTATTTAGGCCATGCCCGGATTTGTAAGCAGTGTAGGCGGCAATTAATGGGTAGCCAGCAACGTAAAGATCGCCTATCGCATCGAGCATTTTATGCTTGACAAACTCATCGCTATAGCGCAGGCCGTCGTTGTTCAGAATTCGGTATTCGTCTAACACAATCGCGTTGTCCATGCTGCCGCCGCGCGCTAGGCCGAGCTCGCGCATGGTTTCAACTTCATGCGCAAAACCGAAGGTGCGTGCACGGGCAATTTCGCGCACGTAAGAAGTGTTGGAGAAATCAGCTTCAAATTCTTGGCCGGTTTTATTAACGGCTGGGTGACGGAAGTCAATCGTGAATTTAAGTTTGAAGCCAAAGTAAGGATCGAGTCGAGCAAATTTATCACCATCACGCACTTCAACAGGCTGCTTGATTTGAAGAAAGCGTTTAGGCGCGTTTTGCTCAGTAATCCCAGCTGATTGCAATAGAAAGACGAATGAGGCTGCGCTGCCATCCATAATTGGAATTTCTTCTGCCGTGACATCGACATATAAGTTGTCGACCCCTAGCCCAGCGCAGGCTGACATTAAATGCTCAATGGTTGAAACACGCACGCCATCTTTATGCAGCACAGACGCTAATCGCGTATCCCCAATATGCACCGCGTTAACTGGAATGGCGACTGGCGGTGCCACATCGGTGCGCGTAAAGACGATACCGGCGTTAACTGCAGCTGGACGCAATGTTAATTCCACTTTGCGCCCGGAATGCAGTCCAATCCCTACGGCTTTGACAATCGATTTAATGGTGCGCTGCTTTAGCATGGTCGTATTTCCAATAATGACTTTTTAGAGACTATTTAGGGCCTCTCTGGCCGGCACTCTTGCGCCTCCTTGTGTACGTATTTGTACGGGCAGCTAAGAAGTAATGCCACTAGGAAAACCCTAAACAGGTTCTAAAAGCGATGGGCTAAACCTTCTGAAGAAGCGCTCAGAAAGCAGCCCCTTATTTAGGAGCGGGCAGTATTCTGCCATACACTCATTCACGACACCCTCATTTAATTACGCGCTCATTTACCACTCATTTACCGCATTAATCAGCTTGCTTGCGTAGAAAAGTCGGCGCATCAAAAGCGTTTTGCTTGAATTTCTCCTCGATTTGTCTTGAGCTGGCGTCGCGTTGTTGACGGAAGTCACGCCACACAGCAGGTTCACTATAGTCTGTTGTGTTTGAGTTCAGGTAGTCGCCTTTTAAGTCGACGATATCGTCGTCAGTACCCGTTTTTTTCAACAGCGTCATCGCGGGTTGGTTTTTCTTGGCGCGATTAAGACCAGTAGCAACCACTGTTACGCGTAATGCCTCTGCCATGGCGTCATCGTAAACAGTACCAAAAATAACGATTGCATCTTCAGCCGCGTAGCTTTTGATGGTATTCATCACTTCACGCGTTTCAGATAAACGTAGCGAACGGCTCGCGGTGATATTGACCAACACGCCGCGCGCACCTGAAAGATCAACACCTTCCAGCAGCGGACTAGCTACGGCTTGCTCAGCAGCTAAACGTGCACGATCAACGCCTGCCACGGTGGCCGTACCCATCATGGCCTTGCCTTGCTCGCTCATCACCGTTTTCACATCTTCAAAGTCGACGTTGATCAAGCCTTCGACATTGATAATTTCAGCGATGCCAGCGACCGCGTTGTGTAACACATCGTCAGCACATTGGAAGCATTTATCCATTTCAGCATCGCCACCCATAACTTCAAACAGCTTGTCATTTAACACAACGATTAATGAATCAACATGCGCTTCAAGCTCTTGTGCTGCAGATTCCGCTACGCGCCGGCGCTTACCGCCTTCAAATTCAAACGGTTTAGAGACAACGCCCACGGTCAAAATGCCCATTTCGCGCGCGATTTGAGCAACCACCGGGGCTGCTCCCGATCCTGTGCCCCCACCTAAGCCAGCGGTCAAGAAGATCATATTCGCGCCGCTTAATGCGCTCGCAATCCTCTCACGCGCTTCTTCGGCTGCAGCATTCCCCATTTCAGGCTTGGCGCCCGCACCCAGGCCAGTTTTACCCAGCTGAATGGTCGTGGCTGCACTTATACGTGCAAGCGCTTGCGCATCGGTGTTCATACAAATGAACTCAACCCCTTGCACACCACGGTTGATCATGTGCTGTACAGCATTGCCGCCAGCTCCACCAACGCCCACCACCTTAATAATGGTGCCGCTGCTCTCCGTTTCCAGCATTTCGAATTCCATAAGTGGCTCCCGTAAATTTGACTCGCCCCGAGTCGCTAATAGTTAAATGAGATGTCTCTCACTGCACACATTGCCAGCCCCCGCCAGCATTTAAGGTTTTACTAAAAACTTCTTACAAACCAATCTTTTATACGCCCCCACATCTGGCCGAATGGCCCTGTGTTGGCAGCAAATTGACGATGCAGCCGCCGCTGTGAATGAGCTTCTAACAGCAGCCCCATCGCTGTTGAATAACGTGGGTTACGCACGACATCTGCTAAACCGCCAGTGTATTCAGATATACCGATACGCACGGGCTTTAGAAAAACACTTTCACCCAGCTCGATCATGCCTGGCATCACCGCCGCTCCACCTGTTAACACAACACCGGAAGACAATAGTTCCTCATAGCCGGATTCCCAGACTACCTGCTGAACTAATGCAAAAAGTTCTTCGACACGTGGCTCAATCACCGCTGCTAGCGCTTGCCGCGATAAACGACGCGGACCGCGTTCGCCCAAACCTGGGACGTCAATCATCTCTTTCAACGCATCGTCATCTTGCTTCGCCAGGCCGTGTCTGATCTTGATATCTTCAGCATCTGCTGTTGGCGTGCGCAGCGCCATCGCGATGTCGTTAGTAATATGATTACCGGCCACAGGAATAACGGCGGTGTGACGAATCGCACCTGAGCTAAAAATCGCGACATCAGTAGTGCCGCCACCAATATCGACCAACACGACGCCTAATTGCTTTTCGTCTTCGGTCAACACGGCCAAGCTGGCAGCCAACGGCTGCGCGGTCAGCGTATTCACTTCAAGTCCGCAGCGGCGCACGCATTTAATGATGTTTTGCGCAGCTGATACGGCCCCTGTCACGATATGGACTTTAACCTCTAAGCGAATGCCGCTCATGCCAACAGGTTCGCGCACATCGTCTTGTCCATCGATGATAAATTCCTGCGGTAACACATGCAGCATTTGTTGATCATTAGGGATGTTGATCGCTTTCGCTGTTTCAATCACGCGCATCACATCAGCCTGCGTTACTTCCTTATCTTTAATGGCTACCATGCCACTTGAGTTAAGGCTGCGAATATGGCTACCGGCAATGCCAGCGAATACATTTGTGATTTTGCAATCGGCCATTAATTCGGCCTCTTCAAGCGCACGTTGAATCGATTGCACCGTCGCCTCGATATTGACTACGACGCCTTTTTTCAGCCCTTTAGATTCACTCTGCCCTAGGCCGATGACTTCATAACCTCCATCATCTTTTACGGCGGCCACGACCACGACCACCTTCGAGGTGCCGATATCAAGGGCTACTAGCAAATCTTTGTAATCTTGTCTCATGCTTTCAATCAGTAATCAGGTTCGTAGAACCTATTTAGGGTTTTCCTGGTGGCTTTGCGCCGACGCAGACAGTACAACTAGTACGGCAAGGAGGTGTAAAGGCGCCAGGGAGAGCCTAAACAGGTTCTTAGCGCAAACTTGTTTTGGTACTGCCATTGGTCTCTTCCACAAAATTCATCCCTGCTGCATGAATGGCAAAACCATTTGGATAACGCAAATCGACATATTCAATGTCATTCCCCCACTGCTTTATTACCTCCGGCCACGCGGCTATCAAACGTTGGCAACGCGCCTCAAGTGAGCCTTCTGTTCGGTCGCGGCCTAGTTCGATACGTATCCCATTGGATAGCTGAACCTCCCAGGCATAACGGGCTGACAAATTCACCGCTTGTAACGTGCCACCCAAGGGGGCTAACCAACGTTTAAATTCTCGATAGCGCTCAACCACTTTTTTTTCGCTACCCGCTGGCCCATTTAACAAAGGCAATCCATCGACGGCCTCCGCTGGATTCGCTGTGAATAATTCACCCTCTTCACTCACTAGCTGATCACTTCCCCACAAACCTAACGCTTTGTACTCTTGCAATGTGATCGCCAACTGATTAGGCCACACCCGCTGCACACTGGCTTGCCTCACCCATGGCATTGACTCGGCGGCGGCACGCACCGTTTCAAGATCCACCGTAAAAAAATTACCTTGTACCTGCCCCATCAATGCTGCACGCACCGTCGGCATATTGATGTGCTCCAATTCACCACCGATCTTAATCACCCGCAAAGTAAATTTGGGTTGTTGCACTAGCCAGTAACCTGCCGCTGCGAATAAAGCCAACGCGAGCAAGCTATAAAGTGCATTCGCAAACAGATTAAGTTGGCGCGTGTCATTCCACATACATTTAGTTCAACGTCAATGAAAGTGCATGCATGATCAAGCTTTGATAATCCACCCCCCGTGCTTGCGCTGCTTTAGGCACGAGCGAATGGGTGGTCATGCCGGGTACCGTATTAATTTCCAGGAAGTACGCATGGCCCTGAGCATCCGTCATTAAATCGATGCGTCCCCAACCATTGCAACCCAATGCTGCCGCAGCCCGTGCTGCCAGCGCTTTGATCTGCTGCTCTACACCCTCAGGTAGGCCACACGGAATGAAATACTGCGTGTCATCAGCGATATATTTCGCGTGGTAATCGTAGAACTCGCCAGCTGGTACGATCCGAATTATCGGCAGATCAAGTCCATCCACCAGCGCCAACGTATATTCGCTGCCCCCTTCGATGCTTTGTTCAACTAAAACCGCACTGTCGTAGCGCGCGGCCTCAATCATGGCTGTAACGAGCGCACTCTCCGAAGTAGCGCGAGAGGTAGCGACGCTTGACCCTTCACTAGCTGGCTTAACGAACAAGGGCAAGCCAAGCTTAGTGATAATTTCACGCGCGCGCGCTGCATAATCTTCCCCGCGTTTAACGACCTCAAACGCTGGTGTTGGAATGCCGATTTGTTGCCAAATTAGTTTGCTGCGTACTTTGTCCATGCACAAGGCAGAACCCAACACGCCAGCACCTGGATAGCGAATACCGAGTAGATCAAGTGCACCTTGCAACGCACCGTTCTCACCATAACCGCCATGCATTGCGTTAAATACCCGTGCCACGCCTTGTTCTTTGAGCGCGAAAATTGAACGATCAGAGGGATCAAAAGCAAAAGCATCAACCTCACATGCACGCAACGCCTCTAATACAAGCGTGCCAGAATTCAACGAGACTTCCCGCTCAGCAGACGTGCCTCCTAATAACACAGCGACTTTTCCAAATGCCTGCGGATCAATTTTTTTCATTTACACTCCTGCACTACATTTCGTTTTTTTTATAGGTAAAACAACGCATTGGCTTTCCTGCGCTTTTTGCAAACGGACTGGCACGCCGCTAATTGAGCCTGCTCCCATGGTGATCACAACATCACCATCACGCAGCAGTGTGTTCAGTGCATGAGGCACTTCATCAGTCGTTTCAGCGAAGATAGGCTCCACTTTGCCAGCAATGCGTACAGCACGCGCCAGTGCGCGTCCATCTGCAGCGACAATGCGCGCTTCGCCCGCGCTATAGACCTCTGTCAACACCAACACATCGACGGTTGACAGTACTTTGACAAAATCTTCAAAGCAATCGCGGGTGCGCGTAAAACGATGTGGCTGGAAAACAAGCACTAAACGCCGCCCGACAAAAGCTTCGCGGGCTGCCGCTAACGTCGCGGCCATTTCCACTGGATGATGTGCGTAATCGTCAATCAACGTATAACGCCCGTTGTGACACGCGAGCTCGCCGTAACGCTGAAAACGCCGCCCAACGCCAGTAAATTTGGTGAGCGCGTTTTGAATGGCTTGATCGCTCACTTCTAGTTCAGTCGCAATCGCAATCGCTGCTAATGCATTTTGTACATTGTGTACACCGGGTAAGTTCAACTCGACATCAAGCGGCGGCGCATCTTCACGTAGTACCGTAAAAGCCATCCGACCTTGCTGCGCTTTGATATTCACTGCACGTACTTGCGCCTGCTCCGACAATCCATACAGAACCACAGGCTTAGAAACGAACGGCAAAATTTCGCGCACATGCGGATCATCGACACACAACACAGCAATGCCGTAAAACGGTAGCCGCTGCGTAAATTCGATAAATGCCTGTTTTAATTTGGCGAAGTCATGCCCATAAGTGGACATGTGATCGGCATCGATATTGGTGATGACTTCAATGACTGGGAACAGATTAAGGAAAGACCCGTCTGATTCGTCCGCCTCAGCCACAATAAAATCGCCTGTCCCAAGCCGGGCATTCGCGCCCGCGCTATTAAGGCGCCCACCAATCACAAAAGTAGGATCTAGACCGCCTTCAGCGAGCACACTTGCAACTAAACTGGTCGTCGTGGTTTTACCGTGCGTACCGGCAATAGCGATACCTTGTTTTAAACGCATTAACTCAGCCAACATCAGTGCACGAGGTACGACAGGAATATTGCGTCCGCGTGCGGCTAGCAGTTCTGGGTTATCTGCACTAATCGCAGTGGAGACGACGACCGCATTCGCCCCTTCAATATGCGCTGCGGCATGACCTAACATGATGCGTGCGCCGAGCGCTGCCAAACGATCAGTCACTAAGCTAGCGTTAACATCAGAGCCGCTGACCGAATAACCGAGGTTTAACAGCACCTCGGCTATGCCGCTCATGCCTACCCCGCCTATGCCAACGAAATGAATGTTTTTAACGACATGTTTCATGTTTTTCCTTAGAACCTGTCACAAATTGCCTAAAAGGCCGTCAGTTGGGGAAGGCCGGCGTGCAGGAACTGGAGTGTACTCAATGTACATGAGGATTCCGAGCACCGCCTGACCCCGAATCACGGTCTTTTAGGCAATTTGTAGATAGGGTCGTAAAGCTTGGCTTGTCTTTGTGAGCCAAACTCATACAAATTTCGGCGACGCGCTCAGCGGCATCTGGCAAAGCTTGAGCGCGTGCGCGTTGAGCCATCTCTAGCAGACTCTGCCGAGTTTGCTGCTGCAACCAATTCGCTAATTTCTCGGCAGATAAGTCGACTTGTTGGATGATGATCGCAGCCCCATGTTTAACGAGGAACGCAGCGTTTGTCGTTTGGTGATCATCGACTGCGTGTGGAAAAGGCACCAGCACAGCGGCAACACCCGCAGCAGCAATTTCAGATACGCTCATTGCACCTGCACGACTAATCACCAAATCGGCTTGCGCATAAGCGCGTGCCATATCGTCGATAAACGGAACTAACGCTATCTGCGCATCATCGTTTGTTGCCTGGCCTGCTACCTCGTCTTCTTCTTGGTCTACAACACATAAACCTGCAGCCTGATAATGCGCTTGCAATTGTTTCAAATGTTTCGCACCCGCTTGATGTTTTACATGCGGGCGCTGCGCCTTGGGCAGCATAGCTAACGCCTGCGGTACAACTTCGTTTAATGCAGCTGCCCCTAAACTTCCCCCGACGACTAACAGCCGCAACGGCCCTTGCCGCTGTGCATAACGTTCTTGCGGTGGCGGTAACGCCGCAAATTCTTGCCGGATAGGGTTGCCTGTATAAATTGCCTCTGGCATAGCATCAGGGAAAGCCACCAGGGTCTGACGTGCGATGGTCGAGATCACTCGATTAGCTAATCCTGCAATTGAGTTTTGTTCGTGTAACACGAGCGGGCATCCTCTGAGCATCGCTGCCATTCCCGCTGGCACAGTCAAATAACCGCCCATGCCGAGTATCACATCGGGTCTGATACGCGCAAGCGCTAAGAAGCTTTGCCAGCCAGCGCGTAATAAATTAAATGGCAATTTCAATTTGGTGAGCCAACCTTTGCCGCGCACCCCACCAAATTGAATAAATTCCATGGCGATATTGTGCTTTGGAACCAGCGTCGCTTCCATACCAGAGCGGTTTCCGAGCCATACAACACGCCAGCCACGCGCTTGCATTTGACGCGCGACAGCGAGACCCGGAAAAACATGTCCACCTGTGCCGCCAGCTACAATCATCAGCGTAGGTTGCTGGTTCGCGTTGCGCCTCATACCTTACCTCCACGCATGAGCACTCGATTCTCGTAGTCCACCCGCAATAGCAAGGCAAATCCGATACAGTTAATTAGCATGCCAGAACCGCCATAGCTAACGAAAGGCAACGTGAGTCCTTTGGTAGGTAATAAGCCCAAGTTAACTCCCATATTGATTAAAGCTTGCGCGCTGATCCATAAACCGATGCCTTTCGCAACCAGTCCAGCAAAAGCTCTATCAAGCGCTAACGCTTGGCGGCCAATTTCAAATGCACGCCGCACAATCCAATAAAACAGCAGAATCACGGCTAACACGCCGACAAACCCTAACTCTTCACCAATTACCGCGAGGATAAAATCCGTGTGCGCTTCGGGTAGATAGTGCAATTTTTCAACGCTCTCACCCAAGCCCACGCCAAACCATTCGCCGCGGCCAAACGCAATTAACGAATGCGTAAGCTGATACGCTTTGCCTTGTGCGTAACGCTCATCCCACGGATTCAGGTAAGCAAAAATTCTGGCGCGTCGCCACGGCGAGAGCCAGATCAACAAACTAAATGTGGTAAGGCCAGTCATCACTAGGCTTGCGAATAATTTGCCGTTGACACCACCGAGGAATAACAAACCCATCGCGATCAACGCAATCACCATAAAGGCGCCCATATCTGGCTCGAGCAGCAGCAATGCACCCACGCAACTAACGGCAATCGTCATGGGCAAAAAGCCTAAGCGCAAGCTCGACATAAATTCTTGCTTGCGCACGACATAGTTAGCTGCATAGATGGTCACCGCTAACTTCATGATTTCGGAAGGCTGCAAATTTATGAAACCAAATGAAATCCAACGTCGCGCTCCATTCACCCCTTTGCCAATATGCGGAATTAGCACGACCACTAACAGCACGAGGGCGAGTAGAAAAAATTTCGGTGCTAAGCGATCCCAAAGTTTAAGCGGAAGGCAAAACGCACAGCTGGCTGCCACGATCCCGACCATTAATGACACAAGGTGACGCATTAAGAAGTGATCGTGTTGATAAAGCGCATATTTAGGTGAATCAGGCATCGCAATCGACGCTGAATAGACCATGGTTACGCCAATGCCAAGTAACGCCATGCCAGCCCACAGCAATGCATAATCATATTCAGCGAGGCGGGAACGCCCCGACTGAGCACGACTACCATTGGACAAGCTTTGCCACGCAGCACCGCCCAATGCTGATTGAGACACAGCATAAGAGCGAGAAGAGAAAAGTTGCAGGCATTGCTTCAGCCAATTCATAGCATCATTCCTGAGGCTTGCGATAATTCTTGAACCATACTCCGAAACACTTCAGCGCGATGTTCATAATTGCGAAACATGTCTAAGCTTGCGCAAGCAGGCGACAATAAAACGACTTCTCCAGGCTTCGCTAAAGTGGCTGCTAAACGTGTTGCTTCTTCTAGCGTGGGTTGTTCATGCAACGCTATGCCGCTAGTTGCAAGAGTGCTGCGTAACAACGGAGCGTCTCGACCCAACAAAACGACTGCTTCGCAGGTGCGTGCAATCGGTTCGATCAATGGCGTAAAGTCTTGCCCTTTTCCATCACCCCCTAAAATCAATACAGCCCGTTGAGACAGGCCGTTAAGCGCAGCTAGCGTCGCCCCTACATTGGTACCTTTGCTGTCGTCGATAAAATCGACACCGTCTAAAGACGCGACAAACTCAAAACGATGTGGCTCACCGCGATATTCGCGCAAGCTATGCAGCAATTTGGCAAGCGGCAAATGAATCGCTTGGCATAAAGCGAGCGCTGCTAATGCATTCAATGCGTTATGCCGCCCACGAATACGCAATGCGTCAGCTGGCATTAGCCGTTTGTACATGAAGGAACTAGGCTGAGTCTGTGGCACGCGGGCACGGCGCGTAGATAAACTTGCCTGATCTACTGGGCTTTCTTCGGCAAGTACCAACCAAGCTATCCCGTTTTCATGCAGTAGCCCATAATCTCCGCCGCGCTGCGGCGCATCGAGGCCAAAAGTGAAGCAACCTGTATCGCTTTCAGCTTTAGGGGCAAATTGCATAACTTGCTCATCATCACGATTAAGCACGCGCACGGTAGCCGGACCGAAAACATTTCCTTTGGCAGCAGCGTATTCAGCCAAGTCAACATGCCAATCTAAATGATCCGATGACAGATTTAAAATAGCTGCAGCGCTCGGCGCAAAAGTCGTGGTACTAGCAAGCTGGAAACTCGACGCTTCGATGACCCAAATTTCTGGTAGTTCATTCGCGTCAAGCGCATCTGCCAACTTATCCAACATAGCGGGGCCGATATTCCCTGCTACCGTCACATGTTTACCTGCCCCCTCGCATAGAAGCGCAGTGAGCGCGGTCGTCGTTGTTTTGCCATTTGTGCCAGTGATGGCAAGCACATCTGGCTTATAACCTTGCTCAATATGCAAAGCGCCTAGTGCTTGCGCAAAAAATTCCAACTCGCCCCATACTGGAATACCACGTTCACGCGCTGCCGCAAGTAATGACGCGAGCGCTGGCTCAAGCGGTGACAAACCTGGGCTAATTGCAATTAATTGAATCTCACCCGTGTCATCTTCCAAAAGCGCCGGCGTAAACTGTCCAGAAATAAATTCAGCCTGTATTCCGCTCGTTTGCAAAGCCGATAAATGAGAGGGAGTCTGCCGTGTATCCGCCACCCGCACCCGAGAACCATAACGCACACACCAACGCACCATCGCCAGGCCAGAAATGCCTAGACCTAGTACCAGCACGGAAGGTTGTCGTAGCCCACCAAACATCATCGTCATTCTTTATCAATATTTACGCTTTACTGCACTTTCTCAGAATCTATTTAAATAGAACTTGTTTAGGGTTTTCCTAGTGGTCTCGCGTCGCCGCAGACAGTACAACTAGTACGGCAAGGCGACGCGAGGGCGCTAGGGAAAGCCTAAACAAGTTCTCACCGGAGTTTCAAAGTAGAGAGACCAATTAGTACCAACATTAAAGCAACGATCCAAAATCGCACTACAACCTGAGTTTCTTTCCAACCGGATAGCTCAAAGTGGTGATGCAGCGGAGCCATTTTAAAAAGCCGGCGGCCTGTGCCATATCGATATTTCGTATATTTAAACCAGATCACTTGCAGCATCACCGATACGGTTTCGGCGACGAATACACCGCCCATCACGAAGAGCACGATTTCTTGTCGCACAATGACAGCCACTGTGCCAAGCGCTCCACCTAACGCTAACGCACCCACATCACCCATAAAAACTTGCGCGGGGTAGGTGTTGTACCAAAGGAAAGCGAGTCCCGCGCCGCCCATCGCCGCGCAAAAGATCAACAACTCGCCTGCACCTGGGATGTGCGGAAAGAGCAGATATTTCGCATACATCGCGTTACCCATCACATAGGCGAACATACCGAGCGCTCCGCCTACTAGCACAACGGGCATAATCACCAGTCCGTCTAAGCCATCGGTCAAATTGACGGCGTTACTTGAACCGACGATGACAAAATAAGTCAGTGCGATAAAACCGTATAAACCTAGTGGATAACTGATGGACTTCAGAAATGGCAAGAGCAAGTCAGCCCGAGCTGGCAAACCGATGATTGAGAAACCATTTTTAATCCACGAAACAAAAAGATCGTGTGCCTGAGTACTACTCGCTCCTGAAATATTGAAAGCGAGATACACAGCAGCGAATAAGCCGATCAGTGACTGCCACAAATACTTCTCACGCGAAGACATGCCGTTAGGATCGCGCCGCACGACCTTGCGATAATCGTCAACCCAACCAATCAGGCCGTAGCCGAAAGTCACCAGCAATACGATCCAAATAAAACGATTGCTTAAGTCAGCCCAAAGCAGGGTCGAAACGGCAATGCCGATGAGGATTAACACCCCACCCATGGTCGGCGTGCCTGATTTGATCAAATGCGTGCTTGGTCCATTGGCACGCACGGCCTGCCCCATTTTCAGCGCGGTTAATTTGCGTATCACCATGGGCCCACATAACAGGCCAATCATCAGCGCAGTAATAGCTGCCATCACGGCGCGGAAGGTGATGTAATTCACCACGCGCAAAAAACTTGCGTCATTTTGCAGCCATTGCGCCAGCATCAATAACATGTTTACCTCTTTAACTTTTATTTCAGTGCAGTCTTAGCCTGCGGCAATTGCACCAGCGCTTCTACGATGCGTTCCATCTGCATAAAGCGCGATCCTTTAATCAACAGCGTAGTAGACCCATGCAGTTGTTTAAATAGTTGCTCGATTAATGCTTGCGCTGAGGCGAAATGCTGTGCTTGCGTACCATATGCAACACAAGCGTCACGCGACGCTTGGCCTAGCGCAAATAACGCATCAATGCCATGCTTACGCGCGTATTCCCCTATTTCACGATGAAATTCTGGGCCACGTTCTCCGACTTCTCCCATATCGCCCATCACTAACACACGGGGCGAGGGTTGCGCAGCTAATACATCAATGGCAGCGCACATCGAATCGGGATTAGCGTTATAGGTATCGTCAATCACCACGGCACCTACGAGTGGCTCAACCACCGCATGTTTGATTTGCAAGCGGCCTTTCACGGGTTCAAAGGCTTCTAAACCTTGCTTAATCGCCGTCAAAGAAACGCCTGCAGCCAGCGCTGCCGCACTGGCTGCCAACGCATTGCGTGCGTTATGTTCGCCAAGCGTACGAAGTTGTACATTCACAGCACCAGCAGGGGTTTCAATATGAAGTTGACCATATGCCGATAAGCTACCTGTGACCGCTGCAATATTTGAGTCACTTAACGCAAAGTCCAGCACGCGATGTTTCGCAGCCGCGTCACGCCACAGGGGTGCATAGGCATCATCTGCCGGGAATACAGCTACGCCATCAGCGGCTAACGCATCGATCAAACTCGCATGCTCGCGGGCGACCGCCTCAACGCTTGCCATAAATTCTTGGTGCTCGCGTTGTGCGTTATTAATCAATGCAATACTTGGTTCGGCGAACTTAGCGAATGCTTTGGTCTCGCCTGGATGATTCATCCCAAATTCAACCACAGCCAGTTCGTGTGCGGCGCTTAGCTTTAATAAAGTAAGGGGTAGGCCAATGTGATTATTCAAATTGCCTTGAGTCGCAAGCCTCTTTTCCGCACCCACAGCGGCCGCGAAAATCGCTGAGAGCATCTCTTTAACTGTGGTTTTGCCGTTGCTTCCTACCACAGCAACCATGGGCAACGTAAATTTGCTCCGCCAGCCCTGGGCGAGTTCGCCGAGTGCCTGTTGCGTATCGGGTACCTGCAAACAAGGCACGGCTATTGCGCTAGCCGCGGCTGCTTGAGCGGCGTTTACCATCACAGCTGCGGCATCCGAAGCCACGGCTTTGGCGACAAAATCATGGCCGTCAAACTTTTCTCCGCGCAACGCGATAAAAAGACTGCCTGGCTGCACCGCACGGCTATCGGTTGATACGCCTGTGAAACTTGCTTGCGTGTCGCCAACTATCTGAGCGTCAGTAATCAGTGCCGCAGCCTCGCGCAGCGAGAGCATAACTGTCATGCTTTTTTCCCCATCCCGAGCACACTTCTCGCTGCGCGTGCAGTCAGCGCCAGACGCGTATGTTCTTGGTCTGAGAATGGACGCTTTTTGCCCTCGATTTCTTGCGTCGTTTCATGGCCTTTACCGGCGAGCAAGATCACGTCTTTAGCAGTGGCGCCTCGAATCGTTTGCAAAATCGCACTTGCGCGATCTTCGATGCGCCGCAAACCTGTCTTCTCTCCCTGCATGCCACGGGCAATTTCATCAATGATCGCGGCAGGCGATTCATAGCGTGGGTTGTCACTCGTTAAAATCACTTGGTCAGCCAGCCGTTGTGCAATCTCCCCCATTAAAGGGCGTTTGCCTGTATCGCGATTGCCACCACAGCCAAACAGGCAAATAAGTTCGCCGCCTCTTTGCTGCGCTACACTGCGTAATTCGGTTAAAGCCTTCTCAAGCGCATCAGGAGTATGCGCATAGTCAATCACAATTAGTGGCTCATCTGCGTGCAAGTGACCACCCAGACGCTGCATGCGACCCGGCACAGAGGTAAGTTCGCCCAAACGCGCGAGCGCCTGCTCGAATGGAATATCTGCAACGAGTAACGCACCGAGTACAGCTAACGCATTGCTCACGTTAAATGCGCCAGGAGCCGCAATCTCTACACTCCCTTTACCCCAACTGGATTCCACTTGAAAACTCATGCCCGTCGTGCTGACCCGAATTTCTTTCGCCTGAAGAAACTCACCATTTATGGGCTTTAACATTTTCTCATCGATGCTATAGGCGATCGTGCGGACTTTCTCGTGCACGCGCTCTAGCAGACGCTGACCCGCTGCGTCATCTTGGTTAATGATCGCGCAGCGCAAACCTGGCCAATCAAACAAACGGTTTTTGGCAGCTTCATAAGCCTCAGATGTTTGGTGGTAATCCAAATGATCGCGGGAAAGATTAGTGAAAATCGCCACATCAAACGCAGTGCCATTTAAGCGCCCCTGCGCCAACGCATGTGAAGAGGCTTCTATGGCAACTGCCCGGGCGCCTGCTTTACGCACCTGCATTAAACAGCGCTGTAATTGAGGAGCATCGGGCGTAGTGAAACCGGTCGGCACTAGCGCACCAGGCATGCCACTGCCTAACGTGCCAATCACAGCACAAGGGGTGTCGAGTGCGCCGAGCGCCTGGGCTATCCAATGACTACATGACGTTTTGCCATTGGTACCTGTAATACCCACTACATATAAGGCATCGCTTGGCGCCTCATACCAAGCACTAGCCAATGGGCCAGCTAACGCTGCTAGGTTTGCAACCGGCAAGCATGGAGTAGAAGCAGAACCACTTGCGGCAGCGGCGTTGCTGGCAGAACTCTCTCCCTCTGCAGACGGTTGGTACAGGATTGCGCCTGCGCCACGCTGCAACGCATCTTGAATATAGGGCCGACCATCTGCCCCTTCGACAGGATAGGCAAGAAATGCATCACCTGGTTGAATAGCCCGGCTATCGGCATGCAGATTAGCCGAATCCGGCAGATGCGCGCGCAGCCACAATAAGACGCGCGCGAGCTCTTGTTCAGCGAGAGAAATACCTGGTGTCACCTTATCCCTCCGCTTAGCCGGTAAGTGATTTGGTTGGCAGCTTGCTTTGTCGTTTGCTGATTTATTTTCTTAAGCGCCACGATGGGCTGTGCTGGCTTATCAGGAGAAACATTTAACGCTCGCAGCGTATCGCTCGTAATTTGCGCGAAAACGGGTGCAGCGACTTGGCCACCTAAATGTTTACCAGCACTTGGCTCATCCAATGAAACCGCGACGATTAGACGCGGTGAATCAATCGGCGCAATACCGACGAAAGAAGAGCGATATTTTGATTTGTCATAGCCATGCGGACCATGCTTATACGCTGTACCTGTTTTGCCACCTACACGGTAGCCAGGTACCTGAGCACTCACTGCGCCCCCACCCGGCTCAACGACTGCGGCCAGCATTTTGCGTATCGTTTGCGCCGTTTTAGGTGAAATAACTTGCGGCCCCGTTATTGTCTCATCGTCGTGTTTGAAAATAGTCACGGGTAGGAGCTGCCCGTTGTGCGCGAGCACCGTATAAGCACGGGCTATTTGAAAGAGAGAGGCTGACATACCGTAGCCATATGACATCGTCGCTTGTTCAATACGCCGCCAGTTTTTCCAAGGACGCAGCCGCCCAGATACAGCACCAGGGAAACCGATCTGTGGCGCTTGTCCAAAGCCAAGCATGGTAAACATGTTCCACATTTCTTCGGGCTGTAGTTGCATCGCAATTTTGGTCGTACCGATATTGCTCGATTTTTGAATGACGCCAGCTACCGTCAGCGTTCCAAAATCGCGTGTATCACTAATAGTCGCACCATCGAGTTTGTAGCGACCCGAAGCGACATTAACTAACGTATTGGGCGTGACTCGTCCCAGATCAAGCGCGAGTGAAATCGTGAACGGCTTCATGATTGAGCCAGGCTCAAGCGTGTCAGTCAAAACACGATTGCGTACCTGCTCACCATTCAAACGAGCGCGATTGTTTGGGTTATAGGTAGGAAAATTGACCAGCGCGAGCACCTCACCCGTGCGGGCATCTAGCACAATCGCTGCACCTGCGCGGGCTTTGTTTTGCTCAACGGCTGCTTTGAGTGCGGTATAGGCAATGTATTGAATCTTTGTGTCGACTGACAAGGTTAGGTCTTTACCATCCTTTGGGGTAACCAGTTCATCGACGTCTTCGACAATACGACCCATCCGATCTTTAATGACGCGCCGACTACCCGACACGCTAGCTAACTGTTGCTGCATACCAAGCTCGATGCCTTCCTGGCCTTGATCTTCAATATTGGTAAAACCGATCAAATGCGCCGCAATCTCTCCTTCCGGATAGAAGCGTTTATATTCTTTACGCTGATAAATACCGGGAATATTCAACGCTGCAATGCGATGCGCAACGTCGAAAGGAACCTGACGTTTGATATAGACGAAATTACGATCGACAGAAAGTTTCGAGCGCAGCTCTCTCATGCTCATCCCTAGCAGTTTGCTAAGCGCTACCATTTTTGGATAAGTAATATCTGGCACATCTTCAGGAATAGCCCAAATTGCGCGTACAGGCAGACTGGTTGCCAACACAACGCCATTGCGATCAAAAATTTTGCCGCGCGTGGCACTCAACTCGAGGGTACGTTGATAGCGACTTTCGCCTTGCTTTTGATAAAAATCATTGCCAGGCCCTTGAATCCAGAAAACACGCACGATTAGTACAACAAATGCAATAAATAAAAAAAACACGATCAGCTTGGAGCGCCACATCGGTAAATTCACCGATAGCTTTGGCTGTCCAACCAACGTGCTGTTTCGGCGAGCTGAGCCTCCTTTCACGGCGCGCTCCGCTTAGCTTGCGGCGCGATACCCAGGATCGAGGTACGCAGATATTGCGTATGCACTGCCGTTAAAGGCTGCATTTTGAGTTGGTGCTGTGCAATATGCTGAATACGCGAAATTTTTGATAACGCACCTTGCTCATATTGCAGTTGAGCCTCATCTTGCCTTAGTTGGTTCTCTTGGCTACGCGCGCGCTCCAACTCCACAAACAGTAGACGCTGGTGATAAGTGGCTCGCACTACCGATAACGCGCAAGCAATCACACAAACAAATAAGAAAACATTCAGGCGGCTCATTGAGTCACTCTACGTTAGCTGTTTGCGCAACTTTCTGCGCAATACGCATCACGGCTGAACGAGCCCGTGGGTTAGCGTTAACTTCATTGACGCTAGCGCGTACCCGGCCCAACAATTTAAGCGGAGGACTTGGCAGATCAGCTTCGCGCAGCGGTAAGTTACGGCTCGCTGCACCCGTGAAAGCTTGTAGGCTCCCGTGCGCTCTCATAAAACGTTTCACAATGCGGTCTTCAAGCGAATGAAAGCTAATCACGACCAACCGCCCACCTTGCTCTAACAACGCTAAAGCCGACTCAAGCGCTACGCTTAAATCGGCTAATTCTTGATTGATATGTATCCTAATCGCCTGAAAAGTGCGCGTAGCAGGATGGTGAGACTCGTGTGTTTTAACCACACGAGCGACGATGTTCGCCAACTCGCGCGTACTGGTAAGCGGCCCTAGACGCTCTGACTGTTCGCGGCGCTCAACAATGACTCTTGCGATTCGGCCTGCGAACCGTTCTTCTCCATACTCTCTAATGACTTGGGCTAACTGTTCTTGTGACACCGTCGCCAGCCACTGCGCTGCCGTTTCGCCGCGTGTTGCATCCATTCTCATATCGAGTGGACCATCTAACCTAAAACTAAAGCCACGCAAGGGATCCTCCAGTTGTGGAGAAGACACACCCAAATCAAGCAGAATACCCGCTACCTGCTGCACACCGCGTTGCGCTAATTCAGTGTGCATAGTCGCGAAACTGTTATGAATGCAGGTAAAACGTGAATCTTCAATTTGTTGCGCTACAGCTTGCGCTTGCAGATCTTTATCAAACCCAATTAAACGCCCTTGAGGGTTAAGCTTTTTCAGTATTGCTTTACTATGTCCGCCGCGCCCAAACGTACCATCGATATAAAACCCATCAGGCCGCCACACCAATGCATCTACTGCTTCCTCAAGCAACACTGCCTGATGCGACAAAGTTGCTGTCATATTCGTGACCCATTACCAAAATTATCCGGACCGTTCTCGCAAGACTTGTTTACATTCTGCAATGACACTGCTGATAGCGGTTGCCCGATCTCTCATAGGTGTTTACCACTATTTCTCAGTCATTTATCAGAAAGTAAAATTTTTCAACACTTCTGGCATGGCTTGCGCCATTGCTGATTGCTCTTTCTCTGCATAGGTCTGTGCATTCCAGATTTCAAAATAATCACCCATGCCCAATAGCATGACGTCTTTATCAAGCATCGCGGCTGAGCGTAGCTCTGGCGAGATCAGCATGCGGCCTGCGCTATCAAGCTCCACATCCGATGCGTTACCCAAAAAAATCCGGCGCCACCAATGGGCATCCATTGGCAGCGCCGCGATCTTGTTACGGAACTGTTCCCAAGCTGGACGAGGAAAAAGCAGCAGACAGCCATCAGGGTGTTTTGTCACTGTTATCCGACCCTCTGCTTGCCCGTGTTGCAACGCATCTCGATAGCGAGACGGGATTGACATCCGTCCCTTCACATCGAGGGTTAGCGCTGACGCCCCTTGGAACACTGACTTCTCCTATACCTACGCACTGAGTGCATCTAACTTTATCAGTGACGCTCCTCCTGCACCGAATTCATTTGTGCCACTACCCTTTACAGCCTCCCCTTTCTATGAAGGGGTAACCTACAAAACCCAGTCCATTTTTAATGGTGCCTTTCTCTACCTATCAGAGAGGCTTATTCCGAAAGGCTTTGCCAAAGGCCAGGCAATTTCCACACAAAATTTCACTTTCCGACACTTTTTCCCACTTTAGAGTAATGCTAAGCAGTGGTCAAGCAGGCAAATTGATTTTTGTTTAGTTTTATTTTTCTAGAAAAAAGTTTAAAAATTATTTTCAAAATAATTCCGGAACCATCTGATTAAATTAGCTTTCAGTAATTAGAAGACGCTGAATAAGCATGGAGAGAAATAAGATGAAATATTTCTAAGTGATTTAGAAGATAAGAAAAAGGAAACAAAGAAATCTCTAACAGACGATTTAAGGAATTTCTGCAAAACCTATTGAGCAACGTATGTGTTTGTTGTCAGCGCATTAGTCAAGCAAAGAGGCTGTAGTTGTTCACCCTGCAGCCCTTATGGCTTTGTAAAGGCTCTTTAAAAATACTGAGGAAAAGGAGTGCGCTGTTTAATAATTATGTAACGCTTTAATAAAAAGCCGCAGAACAATATAAGAAAATAAGATTTGAGTGGATTCGCTATCTAGAATAGGTAAGTGTTTGCACACCTTCCTCATTACTCAATAAACAAATATCTGCATGTCGTTTGGCAAATAAACCAACCGTTACTACGCCTGGCCAACTACCAATCTCTGCTTCAACAGATATTGGATCGGTAATCCGTAGTCCTTTAACGTCGATAATATGATTACCATTTTCGGTGATATAAGGCGTCCCGTCTGATACTGTGCGTAGCACGGGTTCGCCTTTTAACGCTACTAATTTACGGCTCAATGCCGCACGTGCAAGGGGCACCACTTCAATGGGTAAAGGGAAGTTACCGAGGGTTACGACGCGCTTTGACGCATCGGCAATACAGACAAAGGTGTCGGCCACCATCGCCACAATCTTTTCTCGTGTCAGCGCGCCTCCGCCACCTTTGATCATACATCCCTCTGCATTAATCTCATCAGCACCGTCTACATAAATAGGCAAATGCTCCAGTTGGTTCAGATCGAGCACTGGAATTTGGTGGGCTTTCAAACGCTCTGTCGTGGCTACCGAGCTAGAAACCGCACCCCGATAACGTTTAACAAAGTCTAATTCGGCCAGCGCATCGATAAAGCAATTAGCCGTGGACCCCGTACCTACGCCGATCACTTCACCCGATGGAATGTGAGTCACGACATACTTAGCCGCCGCTTCTCCAACGAGATGCTTTAGTTCATCTTGTTTCATGCTTGCCCTGTTTTTTGACATTATCTAGAACCTGCTCATCACTTCTTAGAAAAGCGGCAGAGGGAGTTTTATTGGCCCATGCTGGAGTTTGTACTTCACCTAATAGTGCAACGTAGGTTTGAGTGAGGGTCGAATTCTAATGTGCGTAACCAATATTAGACGTTGTTGGAATGCGTTCTTTGCCGAACCGCTTCAAACAAACACACGCCACTGGCTACCGATACATTTAAGCTGCTAACGCTGCCCCCCATCGGGATATGGACTAAAGCATCGCAGGTCTCGCGCGTTAGCCGTCGCATACCTTCACCCTCGGCCCCCATGACCAAAGCTAGAGGCCCTGTCAGCGATTCCGCGTATAAATTATTAGGGGCACCATCGGCTGCCCCCACTACCCAAATATGATGTTCTTTCAATTCACGCAAAGCGCGCGCGAGGTTAGTTACCGTCAGATAAGGAACCGTTTCCGCTGCACCACTTGCGACTTTCTTAGCTGTCGCATTAAGCCCAACCGCCCGATCACGGGGCGCAATGACGGCATGCGCACCAGCCGCATCTGCAACCCGTAGGCATGCGCCTAAATTATGCGGATCGGTAACCCCATCAAGCACTAACAAAAGGGGTGGCCCAACTATACCTGCTAATAACTCAGTCAGATTTTGTGTCAGCACAATCTCAGCAGCGCGCGCGACCACACCTTGATGGCGATCATTACCGATCAGCCCGTGCAAGCGGCGTGCGTCAGCGGCAATTAAGCGTACCCCTGCATCGTTTGCATGCTGTAAAAAATCCATCATGCGTCGGTCACGACGGTCAGGATCGTAGTAAATCTCGTCAATCGTAGCGGGATCGTGTTTAAGCCGAGCGGTGACGGCATGGAAGCCGTAGATAATTTTAGAGCGAGCCAACTGGAGACCTATAAATAAATGACAACACTATTGGATTCATAGAACAGCATACCAACAGCCTCTATTTCGATCTTCTGAAAGACCTAAAACAGATCCTATTAATCATAGCTTACAAAACTTTCTTACTTCTTAGCCTTGCGCGAAGTGCCACGTCTTACAGCTGGACGACGGGCAGCAAAAGATTTAGCTGCAGGCTCTGCTGCCTTCTTTACCGCTGCTTTTGCCCGTTTTTTTGCTTTAGATTCTGCTTTGCTAGCGGCACTCTTAGCTGGCATTTTGTTTGGCGCGTTTTTTGTTTGACTGCTAGAGACCAACTGAAAATCAATTTTGCGTGCATTCAAATCAACTCGCATTACCTGTATACGCACACGGTCGAATAAACGATAGCGCTGCCCTGTACGTTCACCGCGCAATTCATTCTTTATTTCATCGTATTGGAAGTAATCAGCGCCCAGTTCTGTCACATGAACTAAACCTTCGACAAAAAGCTTATCAAGCTGAATAAAAAGACCAAACGGAGCAATACCGTTAACCATGCCATCGAACTCTTCACCCAATTTATCGCGCATGAAATAGCATTTGAGCCAGGCTTCGACATCACGCGATGCTTCATCGGCACGCCGTTCGTTCGCTGAACAATGGTGTCCGAGCATTTGCCAAGTCGCCTGCTCGGGATGGGAGTGAGCCGATTTCTTGCGCCCTTTTTTCGCTTCTTTCTTCGCTTTCTCCTCATTAGAGGCGCGTGCAGATGCAGGCAGCGTGAGGTTTAACTCGATTTCAGAGGGGACCGTAGGTTTATATTGCTGACCTTGAATAATCGCATGTAGCGCACGGTGGGTCAGCAAGTCCGGATAGCGTCGAATAGGGCTCGTAAAGTGAGCATAAGCCTCGTAAGCCAATCCAAAATGACCAATATTGTCAGGGCTGTAGACAGCTTGTTGCATTGAGCGCAGCAGCATTGTTTGCAAAATCTGCGCATCTGGACGCCCTCGGATCTGCGTCAGTAACGCTGCAAAATCGCCTGCTTGCGGGTTAGCTCCGCCGCCTAACGTTAAACCAAGGTCGCGTAGGAAAGTGCGCAAGCTGGTGAGCTTTTCTTCAGAAGGCGTCGCATGCACACGATATAGTCCAGCGTGATCATGACGCTTTAAAAAATCAGCAGCACAGACATTGGCTGCCAACATGCATTCTTCAATTAATTTATGCGCGTCATTACGTTCACGCGGCAAAATTTTCTCAATTTTGCCTTGGGCGTTACAAACGATATAAGTTTCGACCGTCTCGAAATCAAGCGCCCCCCGCTTTTGGCGCTCGCCTGCAAACGCTTGATAAACACGATGTAGATTTTGTAGATGTGGCACTAAGTCGGGATAACACTTAGCTTCTAAACCTGTTGGATTAGCCAAGATTTCGGCCACAGAAGTATAAGTAAAGCGCGCGGCTGAATGGATCAGTGCTGGATAGAATTGATAGGCCTTAATCTTGCCCTGTGCAGTTAATGTCATATCGCATACTAAAGCACAGCGATCCACATGGGGATTGAGTGAGCACAACCCATTGGATAATTTCTCTGGCAACATCGGTATTACCCGACGGGGGAAATACACCGAGGTACTACGCTCAAGCGCTGAGATATCAAGCGCATCATTTGGCTTAACGTAATGAGCTACATCCGCAATAGCCACCAACAACCTAAAACCATTACTACGACCTAACCGGATAGGTTCGCAATACACTGCATCATCAAAGTCACGTGCGTCTTCCCCATCAATGGTGACCAATGGCACGTCTCGTAGATCAATGCGGTTTTTCGCATCAGCCGCGGTGACTTTATCAGGCAGTTTCGCAGCCTGTGCTTGGGTAGCTTTACTAAAGCGGTGCGGTAAACCAAATTTGCGCACGGCTATTTCAATCTCCATGCCAGGGTCATCTAGTTCACCCAATACTTCAACGACTTTGCCAGCAGGCGGGGTCAAACGATCAGGAAAGCTCGTTAACTCGACACTTACTACCTGACCAACTCGCGCCTTACCTTGACCACCGGGTGCAATCAGAATGTCACGACCAATGCGCTTGTCTTCTGGCGCAACCAGCAGCGCGCCACCCTCTTCCAATAAACGCCCGATCACATATTGATTCGCCCGCTCGGTGATTTCCACCACATGTCCCTCAAGGCGCCCTCGACGATCTTGCCCCACTATGCGCGCCAACACACGATCGTTGTGCATGAGTTTTTGCATCTCTTGATGCGACAAGAAGAGGTCGGCCTCACCATCTTCACGGATCAAAAAGCCATACCCATCACGATGAGATTGCACTCGCCCAGCGATAAACTGTGCGGTATTTTGCAATTCAAAATACCCTTGCTGATTGACGCGAATTTGCCCATCGCGCTCCATCGCTTGAAGCCGTCTAGAAAAACCTTCTTGCTCGCGCTTTTTAACGGATAGTTTTTTAGATAGATCATTAGGTGCGATAGGTCCCTTAGCAGCGCGCAGCGCTTCTAGAATGGCTTCACGGCTTGGAATCGAATAGAGAAATTGGCTCAAGAGAAAGGCTTTAAAAAAGTTTTTATTACAGGGTGGTTTATTTGTTTTGCAAATTTAATGCATGAGAATTCTAAGTATTACCCAACATTTAATAAACTGACGCGAAGCATTCTAACACTGGCTGAGGCTAGGTCGGGGTTAGCCGTCATTTCAGTGGCTCCTTAAATTAGTTTAGAGAAAGCCTGAAATAAGTAAGAGCCTGTTTAGGCTTCCCCTAGCGCCCTCGCGCCGCCTTGCCGTACGTCTTGTACTGTCTGCGGCGGCGCGAGGCCCCTAGGAAAACCCTAAACAGGCTCTAAGGGCAGGAAACCAAAGTACAGATCGTAAAAGTTGCTTAAGTTTTCAACCTACACTTGGCTCACCCTCACCCGGCCTCCGGTTAGGATTATCGTGCGGTGCTTGCTGCCGCTTCGCGTCGTTGCGCTGGGGCATGTTGCTATGCGCATTATCGTTATGCCTGACAGAAGCATTGAGTAAACCAGGAACGTCGGCATTCCTTGTTCCCGGCTTATTATTCGACGCTTTCGTAATTGTTTTCGATGCACTGAAAGTATCGGTCTTATCATTAGATTGACTCATCTTCTGCCTCCACTCTTACCTCATTGATCTCGCTAGTAAATACACGCCAAATCATCTATCCAGCGCTAAACTTGAGAACGTGCACCGTACATCTGCGTCGGAAGAAACTTGGCGCGACTTTTAATTTGTTCAGCGCTTACCTCAGAGATCGGCGAATTTATCTCATACTTTTCCGCTTCGCATACTCAAAGCAAATTACGCGCCTCTCTACTGGTTGAGGTTAGAACGGTGCTTACAATGGGTCTAATGCCTTCTCCGAAGAATCTCTATCTAGCCCCAAGGGTAATGCATACCTTTGCTGCCAATACTATATAGTATGGCAAGGAAACTGCAGTGCAGACGATTATCCTGCCGCCTTTGAGATTCAACAGAGGTTCTCTAACTTTTTGTTAATAGAGTGCGCCTTATGATCCAATCATTTTCTCTGTCAGCTGCGCGCGCCACCCTTCTAGCTATTGCTGCAAGCTCTATGCTAATGGCTGGTTGCAGTTCGCGGCGTGCGCCTGATCTACCTCCCATCACACCGGTCTCCCAGGGGCAGAATCTGGCCGCACTTCATCAATATAAAATTGCTCTCGCGCAGCACATTAGCCAACGGAATGCGGCAACCATTTCGATTGGGCGGCCCCAAGTCATGCTACGCTCAGTTGTCGTGCTCGCTTTTAGAGTGGATAAGCAGGGTAATTTATTAGCAGCGTCGGTCTATCGCAGCAACGGCGATAAACGCGCGGAAAAAATTGCATTAGCCAGTTTGCAGCAGGCAGCGCCATTGCCTTTACCTCCTGCATCATTATTCGGAGATAAAAGCGAAGTCGAGATTCTCGAAGGTTGGCTATTTGGCGATGATGGTCGCTTCCAGCTAAGCTCTATCGCTGCACCGCAGTTACGCTATAGCTTGAATCAACGGTAAGAAGAGAAGAGGCCCAAAGCATAACCTTTTAAAGGTAAATGCAATGGGCCCTCATATATGAGCTTGTTACTTTTGCGGAAGCTCTATTTTGACTTCCAGCACCTCAAGGTGCTCTTGCTGCTCCAAATGAACTTGGATGTCTTTCTCGGCAATCTTTACATATTTTGAAATAACCGCGATTAATTCACGCTGCAATTCCGGCAGATAATCAGGCGACGCATGGCCTGTGCGTTCATGCGCGATAATCAGCTGCAAGCGTTCCTTCGCAACCGTCGCGGATTTCTTCTTTTCTCCGAGCAAAAGAGAAAGTATCGACATGTTGCGTTCCTATTTATTTCCGAAAAGGCGCTGTAATAGGCCTGGTTTTTGATAATCAGTAAAGCGCAGCGGTCGTTTCTCTCCAAGAAAACGGCCGATGACATCGCTATAAGCTTCCGCTGCCATCGTATCTTTTAAATGAATGACGGGAGTACCTTGATTCGATGCGTGCAGGACTTCTTCTGATTCTGGAATGACGCCAATCAATTCAATCCGCAAAATTTCTTGGATATCAGCAATCGACAGCATTTCGCCCTCATTCACACGCCTTGGATTGTAACGAGTGATGAGCAGGTGCTCTTTAACTGGTTCCAAGCCTTCCATCGCGCGCTTGGTTTTGGATGACAACATACCCAAAATGCGGTCCGAATCACGCACTGACGAAACTTCTGGGTTAGTCACAATCACTGCTTCATCAGCGTAGTGCATCGCGAGCAATGCACCTGACTCAATCCCCGCGGGTGAATCGCAAACAATATATTCGAAACCCATTTCGCGTAGGTCATTGATAATTTTCTCTACGCCTTGAGCGGTTAACGCATCTTTATCACGGGTTTGTGAAGCCGGCAGGATAAAAAGGTTTTCGCATTTTTTATCTTTAATCAACGCTTGATTGAGGTTCGCTTCATCTTGAATGACATTGATCAAGTCATACACCACGCGCCGCTCACAACCCATAATTAAATCCAGGTTGCGCAGACCCACATCAAAATCAATCACTACTGTTTTATAGCCACGCAATGCCAAACCTGAAGCGAAGCTTGCGCTTGTGGTGGTCTTGCCGACGCCCCCTTTTCCTGAGGTCACGACAATGATTTTTGCCATATGTTTACCCGCGTTATTCATGATTAGGTGAGCCGCAATGGCTCAATAATTAGTTTTTCTTCAACTAACTTTATTTGTGCCGATTTGCCATGGACATTCGCTGCAACCGGCGCTTCGGCCGTACAGTAAATGCCTGCAATCGAAATCAACTCAGCTTCTAAGCACGTACAAAAAATGCGAGCATCGCTTCTACCATGCACGCCAGCCAATGCACGGCCACGTAGCGGTGCATAAATATAGAGATTGCCTTCAGCCATCACCTCGGCGCCGCCGTTGACTGGCGCGAGCACCACTAAGTCACCTTTAGCATAAATTTGCTGACCGGAGCGCAGTGGTTTATCGAGCACCATCGTAGCTGCCGCTGAAGCAGCAGGGGCTGAAGCAGTAGGGACTGATTTCTCAATCGGCTTTGCGCCACGTTTATCGCGCCCATCTAATATTGGCAGCTTGCCCAGTTCAGCCCATTCGCGCTGCACTTCATCGGCAACCACGCCAACGGGCCGCATGCGCGCTTGCTTGAGCAAATCTATTAGTGCTGCTAACGAGAGATGTTCAAGGGCCTCGCAGCGCCGCACATCAATGACCACCCCATCATTTGCAAAAAACTCTGGGGTCGTCTCAACACGGCGCATTAACTCAGCGCGCATCGCCTCAAAATCGCCTGCTTTAGGCACAAAAAAAAGCGTATCAACGCTACCGTTACGCAATTCAAAAGAAGCCGTTTTTTTACTCGACATAGTCTGCCAGCCGGAAAAGTGCGTATTCTACCGTTGTCTTAAAGAAATGCAGTATTTTTTAAGAATTTTTCTTCGATTTTGTCACGAATAACTTAGAAATTCGCCAAAAGTGCTTGATTAGAAAAACACCAAGCGCTGCAATTAAAGCACATTACACAATTTTAGCGTGCCTTAATTTTTCTACCTATCGTCAGTATCAACAGCAGCAGGTAGAGGTGGGATGTTTTTATCTGAGGTAGTTTCCATCTCTTGCTGCTCATTTGTAATGAGAGGAACCGCAGCAGGAAGTGTCGTAGAAGGCTGCAGAAATTGGATTAAATAAGGCTTCCACACCTCTGGATGAGCAATGTTCAGGTGACCATAAGGAGCAATGCTATGAGGCACCTCGACAAAATCGCCTTGGGGCACCCGCGCAACAAGGCGTGACATTTCTTCAGGCCCAACGGTATTCAACAAATCGTCTTGAAAATTTACCGCGTACAGTTTTGCTTTAACCTTTGCCAATTCTGGCTCTGGGTTCGTATCATTGGAGGCTTCTAGCCAATACAGCTCATCATTCGCATCAAAGCGCTTATACGCATCGCTGGTTATTTTCTTAAATAGCTGATCTATATTAGCTCGCGTATTCGCCTCGTCTTGCAAAGCGCTCGCGCTGCTTAACATGAGTGGCAAAATAGGCAGCGTATTTAACCACTGCGTGGGCGGGCTTACGTAATCGCCGTTTCGCCAACTAGGGTCGCGTCGAATAGCCTCTGCGATCATTTTTCGCCACCAAGCATCGCGTCCGCGCAACGCGACTGGCTGAGAGCCGATTACCATCAGCTTATCCATCATTTCCGGATAACGCTCGCCCCAAATCCAAGTTTGCCGCCCACCAGCAGAGGCGCCTAACACTAAATTTAAATGCATTACTCGTAAGCCCTCAGTCAGGAGCCGATATTGGGCATCGACAATATCTTTATCGGTATACGTTGGAAATTGTGCACGTGAGCCGTCACTCGGCTTGCTCGAACCACCGCGCCCTAACGCATCAGGAATAATGATGTAGTAACGCGTTGCATCCAGCGGCTGGCCTGGAGCAAAAAGCTCACGGCGCATCGTTGACGTTAAGAAAGCTTGTCCCGTTCCTGTCATGCCATGCAATAACAGTACTGCGTTAGTGCAATTACCATCGCTATCACGCTGTGGCTTACCCAGGGTGACGTAGTGCTGAGTGAGCAGCTGCAAATTCTGACCGCTCTCAAATTGAAAATTAGAAGCCAGAAAATCCCCCGGCTGCACTTGCAGTTTAACTTCCTCCTCTTCTTTAGCAGAAGAGCGAGCGGTAGCAGCGCAAGCTGTGAGCGTGATAGCCAGGAAAAAACTCACCCAGCGCTTTAGCATAAAGACTCCATTGATCGGCAAAATATATCGGGCGAGTGTAGAGCATTTGCTTACCCACACGCAGCCTTTCAAAACTAGAGCTATCTATAATAGCGATAAGTATTTTCAGAAAAGCGCAGAAAAGCTCAAGCGCTTTTCATTTACGCATCACGGATTTTTAAGGAAATCATCATCTAACGACCCAATTAAAGCCTCCAGCCAGGCCCAATTTTGCGCGACAGGCTCCAAAATCACTGCATTACCATGCCGTCGAATGCGCACTTGCTCTGTGCTGAAACGATATTTCTTAGGCAACCTAACTGCTTGCGAACGACCGGACCAAAATATTTTCGCAATCTCCATTAGCACCTCCATTTGATATATGACAAAGGTATATATCAATAATTATGCATTGTGATCTACGAGAAAATTAATTAGGCAAAAATACAAGTGCTCTATTTAAAACCGACATTACGCTACCTCTTCTCCCAAACCCATTGAATTTGACCTTGTAGGATGTTGAGGTGGCCGCTGGATTTTTCAGGAGGCGGATGATGGGGCAATGTGCAGCAGCCATGATCACCCATGTACTAGATGATCATGGCCTGGTTGCCTCGGCATGCCAGAATTTGTAACTTGCTCAGCGGCTAGATAAGCGTTTGAGTAGTCACGCTGGGCGTATTGTCAGCGATGAATATCTATTCGGTTCAAACGATACCGAATTCATTTAGCTTTAGGCAAAATTGAGATGGCTTGAGCTGGATCGACTCTTCGCTTGGGCAGCGAGCATGACTGTCGGTGCTTCTGCGCTTTCTGTCAGCGATGGCTGCGCTACAGCCTCATTCGGTTCTCCTATTGCCCCGCGCTGCTTGAGTAGCTGGGTATTCATCGGGCCCAGTCCAATAACGTCTTGAATGCACATATCAGGTGCTGTCAATGTGGTTTGCATCGAGGTCCAGCTCAACGTGACGCGACACGTTTCCCCCTCCCGATGGATCTGCCACAGGCGCACGGCTTTGTCAGCACTTCCGGTCGCCAGCCATTCCCCTTCATCGTTTGTGTACCAAGCAACAGAATTGACCCTTCCATTAAACCCTTGAATCACGGCCAAGCATTGACCTGAGGCGATCGACCACAGCCGCACCGTCTGGTCCTCACTGCCTGACGCCAGTGTTTGCCCATCGGGCGAAAACACCACGCTTGTCACCGAGGCGGTATGCCCGTCGAAGGTGGCTAGCGGTTTGCTCTCAGCGATCGACCACAGCCGCACCGTCTTGTCATGACTGCCTGACGCCAGCGTTTGCCCATCGGGCGAAAACATCACGCTTGTCACATAGGAGGTATGACCGTCGAAGGTGGCTAGCGGTTTGCTCTCGGCGATCGACCACAGCTGCACCGTCTCGTCGTCACTGCCTGACGCCAGCGCTTGCCCATCGGGCGAAAACACCACGCTATTCACAGTGGAGATATGCCCGTCGAAGACGTGTAGCGGCTTGCTCTCGGCGATCGACCACAGCCGCACCGTCTGGTCCTCACTGCCTGAAGCCAGCGTTTGCCCATCGGGCGAAAACACCACGCTTGTCGCCCTGCGGGTATGCCCGTCGAAGGTGGCGAGCGGCTTGCTCTCGGCGATTGACCACAGCCGCACCGTCTTGTCGTCACTGCCTGAAGCCAGCGTTTGCCCATCGGGCGAAAACACCACGCTTGTCACATAGTGGGTATGACCGTCGAAGGTGGCGAGCGGTTTGCTCTCGGCGATCGACCACAGCCGCACCGTATCGTCCCCACTGCCTGACGCCAGTGTTTGCCCATCGGGCGAAAACACGACGCTGGTCACCCTGCGGGTATGCCCGTCGAAGGTGGCGAGCGGCTTGCTCTCGGCGATCGACCATAACCGCACCGTCTTGTCATGACTGCCTGATGCCAGCGTTTGCCCGTCGGGCGAAAACACCACGCTACTCACCCCGCTGGTATGCCCGTCGAAGGTGGCTAGCGGCTTACTCTCAGCGATCGACCACAGCCGCACTATCTTGTCCAGACTGCCTGAAGCTAGTGTTTGTCCATCGGGCGAAAACACCACGCTTGTCACATAGGAGGTATGCCCGTCGAAGGTGGCGAGCGGTTTGCTCTCGGCGATCGACCACAGCCGAACCGTCTTATCCCAACTGCCTGACGCCAGCGTTTGCCCCTCGGGCGAAAACACCACGCTACTCACCCCGCTGGTATGCCCGTCGAAGGTGGCTAGCGGCTTGCTCTCAGCGATCGACCACAGCCGCACCGTCTTGTCCGAACTACCTGAAGCCAGCGTTTGCCCATCGGGCGAAAACACCACGCTTGTCACCCTGTTGGTATGCCCTTTGAAGGTGGCGAGCGGCTTGCTCTCGGCGATTGACCACAGTCGCACCGTCTTGTCGTCACTGCCTGAAGCCAGCGTTTGCCCATCGGGCGAAAACACCACGCTGGTCACATAGTGGGTATGCCCGTCGAAGGTGGCGAGCGGTTTGCTCTCGGCAATCGACCACAGCCGCACTGTCTTGTCCCAACTGCCTGAAGCCAGCGTTTGCCCATCGGGCGAAAACACCACGCTGGTCACCCAGTGGGTATGACCGTCGAAGGTGTGCAGAGGGATTAACGTCTGCGCGTCATACAGCGTAATCTTTCCTTCCCTTGTCGCGGCCGCCAAATAACGCCCATCGGGCGAATAGCAGCAAGCGTTAACGCTGCTTTCCAACTGCAAACTCGGTAATTCCCCGAACTGCACGCCTGTCATGCGTGCGCCGGTAAAGTCTGCCTGGCGCAGCCAGGCGCCCGTTAAATTCACCTGGCTCAGATTTGCCCCTCGTAGTTGAACCGAATCGAAGATGCCATAACTGAGATCGGCCCCGGGAATTTGTATGTCGGCTAAATCGATTCCCGAAAACGGTACCCTCGCTCTGACCAACACGGTCATCGCATTCGCCGCGGCCTGCTTCAATCCAGCGTCTGTTTTGCTACGCGCCACCACCGCTAAAAGCTGATCCTTAAACGAAGCCACTTGCTGCACCCGCTCCGATAAAAAATCTAATATCGCGGGGTCATCGACCAGATTGAGCGTATTGAACCAAGCGCCGTTAGCCAGTCCGTGTGGTTCATCAAATTCTTCCCATAATGTCCTTGCGACAAAATAATCACGCAGGGACTTATGGATAAATCGATAGCTTTTCCCTAATCCGTTGACCTCATCTTGGCACATCAAGGGTGCACTTAAACGCATCAGCGTAGTAACGGCCTGACTCTCACTTAAAAGTTGCTTGTGCCACGCCGGTTGCACCGTGAGCGTGGCGGTTTCCCACGGATTCTCTGCCACAGCGGAATAAAGCGTCACAACCTCTGCTGCGCGGTACATCTCTATAGCTAACTTTTTACAATAACTGACCCCTTGTTTAGCAAAATCACCTCGATCTAACCGTTTGAATTCTCTCGTCTCATCCGGGTCCAGTTGAATCTTTCCTAAACGTTGCTTGGAACGAGCAAACCAGCTTTTCACGAACTGGGTATACAGTGTTAACCGAGTTAATCGATCACCTTGTAGATCAGCTGCGCTTAAATTTGGTAATTCTCTGACCGCCATTTTGAGTAAAAAGGGATTACTCACCAACGCTTGAAGATTCGGTTCTTGAAAGGCGGTCTGATAGTCTTGCGCAGACCACGAAGCGTCAGGATGATGTTGCGCATATTGCTCGACATACCGCTCAATCGTGGCGGGTGAAAAAGGCGCGATGCGATACTCTTGTAATGCCAACGGCTCGCCGGCAGGATGAAATTTGTATTGATAGCCTGAGCCTAGATATTCGGGACGGCTGCTGATGATGATCTTAGCGTGCTGCCAGGCAGCCAGTTGATTATCTTGATAGAAATCCCGATGACGATTTTCAATTTCATCAAATCCATCCAAAATCAACACAAAATGATATTGGGCTTGTAAGGTTTTGATCTGGTCTTCGGTGAACCCTTGCTGCACAAAGAAGGTGTTCACTAGGTTAGTCGAGGTCTGAGGCAAGCTTGAGAGCGCGATAAAAACCGGAATGGCCTGCGTTTCAGGTTGGCCTGTCTGGAGATACGCTTGCCATAAATGACGCGCAAAATGCCGGTTCAATGTCGATTTACCAGCCCCTGCTTCACCTAATAACAACAAAGATTTTTTATCGGAATCTAAGAAAGCTTGGATTTTTTCTGCTAAATCAAAACGGGTATCGTCATATAAACCCATCCCTTCCGGCCGCACATAATTGGCTAGCGCATCTTTGATCTCTTTATCTTGCGCTAAGCCGTCTAAGTAATCGGCGCGTAATTTCTCGATCTGCTGCGCTAACGTCGTCAATAACCTCTGGACTAATGATTTGTCTAGCTTACGGCGTGCCTTGTGTAAGAGTTGTGTGCTGAGATTGTCTTTGCTCAGCGCATACCAATCGACAGAGCAATCGATATCCGCTAGACCCTGTGTGGTATTAGCCCGTTTGTCGAGCCGCGCTAAGCTTGCCTGCGCCATCTGTTGAACGCGCTCAATATCGGCTTGAGCAGCGGATGGCTTCCCTACATCCTTTCCTAGCCACCCTTGGACGGTGTTTTTGTCTTGCAAGCTTTTGAGAAACTGGATCGCTTGCGCTTGAATCTTCTGCTTGTCTTCGATGCAAACGATACGCTCTAACCGCTGGCATACCCCTTGTAAAAAATAAACGTGCTGACGATACGCGCTGCGTCGAACAAATTGCTCGAATTTTTCCCATTCTTGGGTTTCGATCAGCATATCTAAGCATTGCAGCGCGGTATACCAACCTTTTTGACGAGTGCGATCTTCATAGCTGGTTTTCACTTCGCCAAACGACGCCAGCATCTCTTCGACATTTTTGACCGCGTCTTTTAATCCGCCCGTGGCGCCGATCGTATTGGCTAGTTCCTTTGCGCCATCAAACGCTGTTTCAAACCGATCAAAACTCTCTATGAGCTTATCCACATCGCAGCTCTTGATCGCGCTCGCTAAGCCTAATACGCCTTTGCTTGCAGCGAAGAGACAACGGAGTACCGCCTCACCTGTACTCTCATCATTCGGGAGATAAGCTAACGCTTCGCGTGCGTAACGGATGTGCCAAGCGAGTTCGGTATCTTGATGGGGATTCAATTGCTCGTCATTGCGCAGCAGATTGGCTAAGGGTTGTTGCAGCTGTAAGCGACTGATGCCGGATACTCCCGCTTGTACCATCGCATCGAGCAATTGTGAGATGGCCTCGATCAGTTCTTTGACGAGTTTAGGCTGCCCTTTGTGTACGGAGTGAAGACGTGTGATTAATACGCTTAAGATACTGGTCCAGGTATTACCCCGCACGCCACCTTCTTTTTTGAGCAGCGCCTCGGGGCAGTTGCGCACGATCACGGCTAAGCCTTGCACCACGCTCGTATCCAGCGTCGCATGTCGGATTGGATTGAGCGTGTCCACCGTATGCTGAATTAATTGTCCATAGAGTTCAGCATAAGGCACCACTGCTAATTCGGCGGCTTCCTGCAAGCAGAATAAATCTTTGCCGGCACGCTGACCAAAGCACTCTATTACCTCACGCGCAAGGGAATACAGCTGTTTGCGTTGAACCATATCCCCAGTCGTTTGTTGCAGGCACCAGGCAAGGTGCCGCGTATTTTCAATGTCAGCGGGCTCGACCCATTGATAGTGTTGCGTCTGGGGGGCAGGTGACGAGAAGGGGGTAAAGAAGGTGCCAGGCAAACCGGTTGCCATCACGGGGGCAGGTAATACCGCAGAGGGTCGAAGCGTGGGTTGCCGCTGTAGGGGGGGTGACAAGGGGGAGCGGGGTAAGCGCTCGAGAAGGAGTTTGATTTCGTCTCGTCTCGCTGCGTCAGGAGAATAGGCTTTTGCTTTCTCGTAGCTGGTGCGCACGTCTTCTATCGTAAAAGACCGGTTTAATTGCAACACTTGTGCACGGGTGATGTGAACTTCAGCCAGTAAGCGTTTCGCGTCAAGAATCGTTGGGTCAGTGGGAAGGATCGTCTTTAGCGCCGCTTTCGCTTTAATCAGATAGCTCAGCGCTTGATCATTTTCTGCGTGGGCTTGGCAGTCTTGTGCCTGCTTAAAATATGCTTGTGCACGCTCCATCGCTTTTTCTTTGGGTTGCCATGATTCCACCATCTTGGCGGTGATCCTCGAGAGCATATTTTTCCTTTTTCGTTTTAGCTTCGGGCCAGCGGGTGAGTGGAACACTCCCTTCTTATGCTGAACTCCAATATCTGTCGATATGAGCGGCGAATCATAAGAAGAAAGAGGGTTAACGAAAATCAGGCATTACCCTTAGCGTCTTGATAAGTGCTGATCTATCCATCGCAAGGTAGGTATGAGGCAAAGTCATATTCAAGGGGGTTGGGAGGAGGAGTAGCGGAATGTCGGTTAAAAAATTTTTACAAAACTGCTGATAGCGATCTCTATCGCCATCACAGCAAACTTATTATTTAGAGCTGGGATAACAGAAAACCGCAGACCAGCCTCTACAAACCACCCATACACAAATACTTTATTTCAAGATATTCATCGAGGCCGTAGGTTGATCCTTCGCGGCCAAAGCCTGATTGTTTGACGCCACCAAAAGGGGCAACTTCGTTGCTCAAGAGCGTGGTATTAATGCCCACCATCCCATATTCGAGTGCTTCTGCAACGCGCCATACTCGGCCAATATCGCGGCTATAAAAATAGGCCGCCAGACCAAATTCACTTTCATTGGCAAGCCGAACCACTTCTTCTTCATCTTTAAATTTGAGAACTGCTGCGACTGGGCCGAAAGTCTCTTCACGAGTAATTAACATCTCAGACGTAACCTGGGTAAGCACAGTGGGAGCGATAAAACGAGTACCGATTAAGTTGCCACCCGTCATCAGCTGCGCACCTTTTTGTTGGGCATCTTGAATGTGGTGCATCACTTTCTCGAGCGCCTGCTGATCAATTAATGGCCCAAGCTTAACGTCTGCGTCAAAGCCATTACCAACCTTAAGTGCACTGCTTGTCTCGCTTAGTCTTGTCACAAACGCGTCGTGAATTTTCTCGTGCACGTAAAAGCGGTTTGCACAAATACAAGTTTGGCCTGCGTTTCGATATTTCGATGCGATTGCCCCCTCTAGCGCAGCTTCGAGGTCAGCATCGTCAAATACGATAAAAGGCGCATGGCCTCCTAATTCAAGTGACATTCTTTTGACATTTGGCGCGCATTGCTGCATCAACGCTCGACCCACTACTGTTGAGCCAGTAAAGGAAAGATGGCGCACCGATGTGCTTTCGCACAACACGCGACCCACTTCTATTGAGCGTTGTGCATCGGCCGTCACCACATTTAATACGCCATTAGGCAAACCTGCCCGCTGTGCTAATTCAGCTAACGCTAACGCACAAAGTGGTGTTTGCTCAGCTGGCTTAATCACAATCGGGCAACCGGCAGCAAGCGCGGGCGCCACCTTGCGCGTAATCATCGCAAGCGGGAAATTCCACGGCGTAATAGCTGCACATACGCCGACTGACTGTTTAATGACTAATATCTTTCGATCGGGCGCAGGGCTTTCCAGCACATCGCCTTCGATCCGTTTGGCTTGCTCAGCAAACCATTCAATAAAAGCCGCCGCATACATCACCTCAGCTTGAGCCTCAGCAAAGGGTTTACCTTGCTCAGCGGTAACTAGCACAGCTAAATCATCAGCATGCTCAACCATTAATTGAAACCAACAGCGCAGGATATTCGCGCGCTCTTTCGCCGTTTGTCTGCGCCATACGGGCCATACTTTATTAGCGGCCTGAATCGCCTCTCGAGTCGCTTGCTGATCAAGATTTGGCACGCGCGCTAACTCTTCGCCCGTGGCTGGGTCTACCACAGCGAAATCGCTTGTGCCGCTTACCCATTCACCATCAATATAAGCACGATTTTTTAAGAGGGCTGGATCGCGCAACCGTGAAAAGACAGCAGAACTCATCAGATGCTCCTAAAAAGGAGTGTGCTACGCGCAGATTAGCGTGGCGCGGTTAAATCTAATTCTTGCCATAGCGCATCAACACGGCGTTTAACCTGCTCATCCATCGTAATAGGGCGCCCCCAAATGCGCTGCGTTTCGCCCGGCCATTTATTCGTCGCATCTAACCCCATTTTCGAGCCAATGCCAATTTCCGGCGACGCAAAATCAAGATAGTCAATCGGCGTGTTATCAATCATTACCGTGTCGCGCAGGGGGTCCATGCGTGTAGTAATCGCCCAAATCACTTCTTTCCAATCGCGAATATTCACATCGTCATCGACCACCACGATGAATTTCGTATACATAAATTGGCGCAGAAAACTCCAAACACCCAACATTACCCGTTTAGCGTGGCCTGCATAGCGCTTACTGATGCTGACTACCGCTAGTCGATAACTACACCCTTCTGGCGGCAAATAAAAATCGGCAATTTCTGGAAATTGCTTCTGCAACAAAGGTACAAACACTTCATTTAGCGCGACACCAAGAATGGCCGGCTCATCTGGTGGTTTACCCGTGTAAGTGGAATGGTAAAGCGCATCACGACGCAGCGTAATACGCTCAATGGTTAACACGGGGAACCATGCGCACTCGTTGTAATAACCTGTGTGGTCGCCATATGGGCCTTCTAGCGCATGCTCATAAGCCGCTACTGGGCCTTGTGTAGGATAGGGAGGCGCATCAGCAGGAACCTCAGGCAGTTTGCCCTGCCTCGGGTAAATAAAGCCCTCTAACACTATTTCAGCACGCGCTGGCACACGCAGTGCTTCCAGCCCCGGGGTCAGGCATTTAGCAAGTTCTGTTTTACCACCTCGTAATAAGCCTGCAAATTGATATTCAGAAAGTGTATCTGGGACTGGCGTCACTGCCGCCAAGATTGTTGCCGGATCTGCCCCTAGCGCCACCGCGACAGGGTAAGGTTGGCCAGGATTAGCTAGGGCAAATTCCCGAAAATCAAGCGCGCCGCCCCGATGAGCGAGCCAGCGCATAATGACTTGGTTACGGCCAATCACTTGCTGGCGATAAATACCCAGGTTTTGCCGCGGCTTATGCGGCCCGCGCGTAATGGTCAGCCCCCATGTAATAAGAGGCGCAACATCGCCCGGCCAACAGGTCTGTATTGGCAAACGCGCTAGATCAACCTCATCTCCCTCCCACACCGATTCTTGGCAAGGCGGCGCATTGATCGTTTTAGGCGCCATATCCCAGACTGCTTTAGCTAGCTTAAAAAGCTTGCCGGCTTCTTTTAGTCCTTTCGGCGGCTCAGGTTCTTTTAGTGCTGAGAGCAAAATCCCAATTTCGCGTAATGAGCTAAGCGAATCAGCATCTCCAGCCTGCGGCTGAACACCCATTCCCAACGCCACACGCTGCGGCGTGCCGAATAAATTCGCTAGCACTGGCATAGTATGGTCCGTCGGTTTTTCAAATAATAAGGCAGGGCCTTGTGCTTGCAGCGTCCGGTCGCATAAGGCGGTCATTTCAAGCACAGGAGACACTGGCACCGGCACGCGTCGCAGCTCATTTAAGGCTTCAAGCTGACGTACAAAATCACGCAAATCTTTATATTTCATAAGAAAACAACGCAGATAAAAAATGCTTAAGGAGGAACCGCTTAAAACTTGTGAAGCTACCTAGAAAGCTGTTTGTGGGTGCCTATATTGAGATTCCTTCGCCACCCCACTCTGCGATTCTCTGGCGATGCTCGTAGGTGGGACGGCAGACGTATCCCAACATAATTACCGATAACTTCTTAAATCTCTTCTCTTTGAGATCATGAGCGACTCTTAACGGCGTGTTGGCAAAGTTAGCAGGTTCTATAGGGTCTTTTTTGTAGCCAAAAAGCAACGTTTTTAATCAGGTACCTATCTATAAATTAATGGCAGACAAGATTCTAGTCGAATGCACGCCGAGCACTACCAAACAGCCTATTAGTGCCTTTATAAGAAACAAATTAAGCTATATAAATTCCACCTAGTCATGCCTCTTAGTGATTTAATAGAAATGAAACACAGCCATATTTGTCCTTTCTGACAAAGTCGCTCTTGATTAAGGCTGGTAAAATTCGCGTCCGCTGCTTCCGAATTAAGATACTTCTTTGAAGTGTAGCGAAACATCTAGAACTCGTTTCATAAATGTCTAAAAGGTCGTCAGCGGGGGGAGGCCGGAGCGGAGGAACCGGAGTGTACTCGACGTACATGAGGATTCCGAGCACCGCCCGACCGCCGATCACGGCCTTTTAGGCATTTATGGAATGAGTTCTAAACACATCGAGAGTAAGAAATGTCGAGACCAACAACATACTTAGGAGATATCAATATCGCTTCTGTTGGCTGAATCGGCGTTTCTTTAGCGTATTTCTTCAATGATCTGCAACACAGAACCGTAGTGCAAGCAGGACATTAAGTACAGCACAGGCGACAAAGCAGTAGATCGTTCTAGAAGTGCTCTAGGTTTATTTTTTTGCACATCACCTTACGGGAGGGGACGTATGGAACCTCAGTTATCGTGGCAGACTGACTGGCGCATGTCACCTGCTATCCGTTTAGTGTTACAGCGTAGCGCTCGTATTAGCCACCACATCTTTACTATTGTTGGCGTTGTCGTTATCACCAGCCTATGTGCGTTATGGCTACGCCCACAATGGCGCGATACTTTTGCCACACGCTTAGCACCGTTCTTTGCTATAGAGGCGCAAGCTCAAGATTCTTTTGAGTCTTTGTTTAGCGATACCGAACGGCATACTTCAAGCACGCCGTTTAATGCTCACACAAGGCATAGCGCTAGCTCATATTCATTCGATACGCCAACTGCTCCGTTATTTGCGTCATTAGCGAGAAAAGTGCCTTCTGATCGTATCGCAGCAGAAGCACGAGACGATCGCATACTCATTTCAGCGCATGAGCAAGTGCGTGTTGCTAACTACCTCGCTCGCCGCTACCACGTTGCGCAAGAGCCGATGAGGCATTTAGTGCGAGTAGCCTTCCAAACAGGACGCGAAGTTGGCCTGGACCCATTACTCTTGCTCGCCGTGATGGCGATTGAATCTCGTTTTAATCCATTTGCTGAGAGCGGCTGGGGTGCGCAAGGATTGATGCAGGTTTTATCCAGAGTGCACGGTGACAAATTGAGCTACTTCGGCGGATCAAGAGCAGCACTTGAGCCGTTCGCCAATATTAAAGTTGGGGCAATTGTGCTGCGCGACTGCATCGTACGCAGTGGCTCATTAACCAAAGGCTTACGCCACTATGTCGGCGCCGCAACTTCGGGCCGCGATGGCGGTTATGGCGTACGCGTTCTTGCCGAGCGCGCTCGCTTACGTCAAGCCGCGCGTTCAGCAACATAACTAGGAATACACTGATGAATGAAAAAACCCGCTTAGAACGGGACACTTTTGGGGAAATTGCAGTACCTGCAGCTCGCTTATGGGGCGCTCAAACACAACGCTCTTTGCAAAATTTCAAAATCTCGCGTGAGAAGCAGCCAGTTGAAATGATTCGCGCACTCGCTATTGTTAAGCGAGCAGCAGCAGAAACTAATCAACAGCTTGGCGTACTGCCTAGCGATAAAGCTCAGGTGATTATCCAAACCGCTGATGAAATTATTGCCGGCCAGCATCCCGAAGAGTTTCCCCTCGTTGTTTGGCAAACAGGTTCAGGCACACAAAGCAATATGAACCTAAACGAAGTGATCGCCAATCGTGCCAGCGAGCTACTAGGCGGCGAGCGAGGCGAAGCACGCAAAGTTCACCCAAATGACGAAGTGAATCGGGGGCAGTCATCCAACGATGTATTCCCAACCGCGATGCATATAGCAGCTGCCGATAGCATCGTTAATCAACTACTGCCAGCGCTACAGAACCTATGCAACACATTGGAAGCTAAAGCCCAAGCTTTTGATGAGATTGTCAAAATTGGCCGCACTCACTTGCAGGACGCGACCCCCCTTACACTTGGACAAGAATTCTCGGGCTATGTAGCCCAGCTTAAACATGGCATGCGCCACGTTAAAGACACGTTGCCGCACCTTTACGAGCTTGCGCTAGGTGGCACCGCAGTAGGGACTGGCCTTAATGCCCATCCAGAATTTGCTGTTAAAGTCGCCGCAAAAATCGCTGACCTCACTCAATTACCTTTTGTCACCGCGCCCAACAAATTTGAAGTGATGGCGGCCGCCGATGCGCTTGTGCATGCGCATGGTGCACTAAAAACCGTCGCAGCGAGCCTGATGAAGATTGCCAACGATATTCGCTGGCTTGCCAGTGGCCCTCGGTGTGGCTTGGGGGAATTGATTATCCCAGCCAATGAACCCGGTAGCTCGATCATGCCAGGCAAGGTGAATCCTACCCAATCCGAAGCAGTAACAATGTTGTGCTGTCAAGTATTTGGTAATGATGTTGCGGTGAACTTTGGTGGTGCGAGCGGCAATTTTGAGCTTAATGTGTTCCGCCCGATGATCGCGCATAACGTTTTGCAATCAGTCCGACTGCTGGCAGAAGGGGCGCAAAGTTTCAACGACCACTGCGCTGTTGGCATCGAGCCGAACCATGAACGGATTGAAGAATTGCTAAACCAATCTCTGATGCTCGTGACTGCACTAAACCCACATATCGGCTATGACAAAGCCGCCCAAATCGCTAAAAAAGCCTACCAAGAAGGCAGCACACTAAAAGCTGCTGCACTCGCGCTTGGCTATGTGAGCGACGAGCAATTCGACGCTTGGGTACAACCCCAGAAAATGGTTGGTAGACATTAAGACTATCAAGTTTCAATGAAAGCACGCCTTGCGTGCTTTCATTGATTTCTAAACTTTTACACTTGTTTTAATTTACGCTGCTTTAGAACCTGTTCATAATCTTTTAAAAAAGCGAGTTATAGGCTTGTATAGGCTCGTGTTGTTGGGGTTCCTTTGTCACCCCAACCTACGACTTTTAGGCAAATTTTGTAGGTTGGGGTGACGAAGGAACCCCAACATGACTACCTATGACCTTTAATATCTTCTGTTTGGAGATCATGAATAGACTCTAAGAACATATTCTCAGCCACCCTATCAGAATGAAGCAATATCACGAACTTCTGCAAGACATCCTCGCTAATGGCAGTCAAAAAGATGATCGAACCGGTACCGGCACGCTCAGCGTATTTGGCCGGCAGTTACGCTTTGATCTCAACGCAGGGTTTCCGCTCGTTACTACTAAAAAGATCCATCTTAAAAGCGTCGTATACGAACTTTTATGGTTTCTTAACGGTGATACCCATCTTAAATATTTGAATGACCACGGCGTAACGATTTGGGATGAATGGGCGGATGAGAATGGCTCGCTTGGCCCCATCTATGGCTATCAATGGCGCTTTTGGCCAAAACCAGATGGCTCTACGATTGATCAAATTACGCAGCTAGTTGAACAAATTAAAACACGGCCTCATTCACGCCGCTTGTTGCTCACAGCGCTAAATGTCGCTGATTTTCCTGATGAGGCTCAAACGCCTGTAGATAATGTGCGAGCTGGACGCATGGCGCTGGCTCCCTGTCATTGCTTTGCACAATTTTATGTGTGTAACCAACAACTAAGCTGCCTGCTATATTGCCGTAGCCAAGATGTATTTCTAGGCACACCTTTTAATATCGCTAGCTACGCGCTACTCACTCATATGCTCGCACAGCAATGCGGCTTAGAAGTCGGTGAATTAATTTGGACGGGTGGCGACTGCCATCTTTACAAGAATCATTTAGAGCAAGTTGAATTACTCTTATCCAGGCCTTTTTACCCGTTACCTACATTAGACATCACACGCAAGCCAGATAGTATTTTTGATTATCAATTTGAAGATTTTGTTTTTAGCAACTATCAATCGCACCCTGCTATCAAAGCGCCGATTGCTGTCTAAGCTTTAGCTTTTTTATGACCACTCTTTGCCTCATCGTCGCCCGTGCACGCAATGGCGTCATTGGCTACCGTAACCAACTGCCTTGGCATTTGCCTGAAGACTTGGCTTTTTTCAAACGCACTACATTAGGCGCGCCGGTCATTATGGGGCGTAAAACTCACGAATCTATTGGTCGCCCGTTGCCTGGCCGGCGCAATTTAGTCGTCACCCGGGATGCTAAACGTGTCTTTGTTGGCTGCGAGAATGTGGGTAGCCTCGATGAAGCATTAGCACGCTGCACTGCTCAAGACGTGCCAGAGGCTTTTTTAATTGGCGGCGCAGAACTTTATGCGCAGGGTATTGATCAGGCAGATAAATTAATCATTACTGAAATTGAACGCGACTTTGAAGGAGACGCCACGTTTCCTGCACCTGACCCAACAATTTGGCAACAAATATCACGAGAAACGCATTACAGTAGGCCGCCAAACGATTTTAATTACGCGTTTACTGTCTATCAGCGCAATCGCGTCACTCCTGCGAATTCCTTTTAAGAATCCCAGCCGGCTGGAAATCAAAAAAAATCAGTAGAAAGGTCTGCTAATCCTAGAGCAAGGAATACCCCGCTTAGAAATTACGCTAATATAAGAGTAAGCCTTTATTTTCTCTATTCCCCAGCTATAGTCATCTCTTCAATTAACACCGAGCCGGTTTGCTTAGTACCTCGCACTAAAGTATCCGCTCCAACAGCAGCGATGCGCTGAAACATTTGCGCAAGCGTACTCGCTACCGTAATTTCTTCAACCGGATATTGAATTTCTCCTCCTTCAACCCAAAAGCCAACAGCGCCTCGAGAATAATCACCGGTAACGTAATTCACGCCCTGCCCCATTAACTCTGTTAGCAAAAGCCCGGTATCGAGTTTTTTCAGCATCGCTCGAAAATCATCATCAGGACGTGTTAAGCGGCTTTGCAAAGCAAGATTATGCGAACCGCCAGCGTTGCCCGTCGTTTGCATACCTAACTTGCGTGCTGAATAGGAAGAAAGAAAATAGCCTTGTATCACCCCGTCTTTGACAACCTCTCGGCGACACGTACGCACGCCTTCACTATCAAATGGTGCGCTGCCCATTCCAACCTTAAGATGCGGGTCTTCCACCACTTGAATATGCGGTGCAAATACTGACTTGCCCATACTATCAGCCAAGAAAGTCATTTTGCGGTACAACGCGCCACCGCTCAGCGCCTGCACAAGCGCACCAAGCAAACCAGCAGCAAGCGGTGCTTCAAAAAGCACCGGACATTTACGTGTGGTCAAACGCCGTGCTTGCAGCCTCGCGAGTGCACGCTCAGCAGCATAACGGCCCACTGCTTCAGGCGCTGCAAGTTCGTTCGCCTGCCGCTTCGACGTATACCAATAGTCACGCTGCATCTGCTGGCCTTGCCCAGCAATCGGGGCACAGGCAATAGAATGTCGGGAAGTCTGATAGCCGCCACAAAAACCTTGACTCGTAGCTAGCACAAACTGCGAGTGCCCAGACGACACACTCGCTCCCTCAGAATTGGTCACGCGCGCATCCGTGTCAAATGCCGCTTGCTCAGCGCGGCGCGCAATCTCAGCTGCTTCTTGTGGATCAAGTATCCAGGGATGGTAAAGGTCAAGGTTAGGCGGATTCTTTTCAAGCAACGCTTTTTCTGCCAGACCTGCGCAGTCATCAGCAGCGGTAAAGCGCGCAATATTGTACGCAGCAGCAACGGTATCACGCAGAGCTTGCGGAGAGAAATCAGAGGTGCTTGCATCACCGCGCTGATTACCAAGATAAACGGTAATCTCCATCGTTTTTGCGCGATTGTGTTCAATCGTTTCAAGCTCACCGCGCCGCACGGTCACTGATAGGCCACCGCCCTCATAAATCTCAGCAGAGGCGTCGCTCGCGCCTAATTGTTTCGCATAACGCAACATCTCGGAGGCAAGATCACTCAGCTGATCTTGTGTATGAGAAAAAACGTGCGCTTGTGCCACCATGTTCATATCCTGTCTTTTCAATATTTTGCTCAAAGAGCCTCTACGAGTCAGTTCACGATCTGTCTAAAAAACCTTCTCAGGTCTTTCAGCAGATTTAAGTAGAGGTTATCGGCACGAACCCGACATGACTCCCCTTCACCTCTACTATTTTTTTGTTTAGGAAACTTGAGCAGGATCAAGCATTTCAAAACCTGGCGCAAAATGCTCAAGAACTCCCCTGCTTTTCGAGCTCCTCTATCTACGAACAATACTTATTCGCCTTCAACCTGTCCTTTTAACAAAGGCAGCAAACCATTATTACGATCAAGCGCAGCCAAATCGTCGAAGCCACCCACATGGGTTTGATTAATAAAAATCTGCGGCACAGTGCGACGACCTGTTAGTTTGATCATCTCATCGCGTTGCGCCGGGTCTTGGTCGATCAATATTTTCTTAATCTGTGTCACCCCACGCAATTTAAGTAATTGCTCTGCCCTTACGCAGTACGGGCAAACGCGCGTACTGTACATCACGACTTCAGCTACTGCGTTATTGCTTGCTTCTTTATTTTCTGTATTCATATGAATGCCTCTATCAATGAGCCTTATTTGAAGATGAAGTGACTGCCTGCGAAGGGCCAGCGCGCTTATATGACCAGCCGAGTAGCACAATACCTAACGCCAACATAGGCACGGAAAGCCATTGCCCCATTGATAAACCAAAGGCTAACACGCCAAGGAAATCATCTGGCTCGCGTGCCAATTCAATTACGCAGCGCGCGCTGGCATAGCCAATTAGAAAAACCGCCGACACCGCACCCAGCGGACGTGGCCGACGTGCAAAGCACCACAATATGATGAAAAGTAGAAGACCTTCTAACACCATTTCATAAAGTTGCGATGGGTGGCGCGGTAGCCCATGGTAGTTGGTCAACACTGATAATAAGTCAAACGTGATTTGCTTCGGGTGCGCTAGAAGCCAGCTGCGGTCTTGCTGCGCAGCCTGCGGAAAAACCATCGACCACCAGGCATTCGAGTCTGTTACACGGCCCCATAATTCACCGTTAATAAAATTGCCCAGACGGCCTGCGGCTAAGCCCAATGGAACAAGCGGCGCAATCAAATCCATCACCTGCAACCATGGGCGTTTACGCTGATAAGCAAAAATCAGCATCGCGGCCATTACACCTAACAAGCCGCCATGAAACGACATACCGCCTTGCCATACTTTAAAAATTTCCAGCGGATGCGTGAAATAAAAGTCAGCTTTATAAAACAGCACATATCCAAGCCGCCCACCTAATACCGTGCCCAGCACACCGTACAACAGCAAATCATCAATATCCTGAGCTTGCCATCCCTGTGCTGCAACATGAGGCTGCCGCACGCGCCAGCGCCCCAACAGATTTGCGCTAACAAAAGCAAACAAATACATCAAGCCATACCAACGCACGCTAACAGGGCCAAGAGAAATAGCAATAGGATCGAATTGAGGATGAATCAGCATAAGCTTGAGCCGGCGGACGTAGAAAAATGGCACATATTACCCATGTGCGTTGGCTTTTGCCCAGCTTTAGGCGGTTGACTCAGCCAATAACTGAGGGACCTTCAATCAATCTCTTAAAAAATTCAGCATTTTCTAAAGAATGTTATTTGGTACAGGACCAGCAAAACTCCTTTAGAGAGCCAAAAACAGATTTTTCTTAAAGAACTTCGCATTTCCAAACTTTATTTCCAATTTATTCATTTACTCCAATATTTTAAAAATTATTATTAAATTTTAAAAAAATTTCACAAAAAACATAACAAATATAGTTACATAAACATATTAATAACGCTTAATATTGGAGAAATATATGACATATCCTATGTCTATCAAAAGTACATTTTCTAGTGATGAAACAGAAGGCAATCTATCAGTAATATCACAGCAGCCCGAAGAAAAAAAAATGCACCGAGAAGGAGAAGGCTTGTCAAACCTTGAGTCCTACCGCGCCAAATCCAATTCTCAATGCCTTACTCAATCCAAACTAGCTTGCAATATGTTCGGTGGCTTTCTTGCTGCGGGAGCCTGCATGGTAGTGGAGGGAGTCAATGTGGGCGGAGAAGCGGCTTGCGCTGCGGGAGGATCTGCCGCAGGGTGTGTAATAGAAGCAGCAGAATCGATAGTAGGTGTACCTTTTTGCACCAGATCTCCAGCTTAACCACTCCCTAAATATTAATTTTATTTACCCAATCATTTAAATCAAAAAATTTATGCCTTTATAAGGATGCTGAATAGACCACTGATTATAAATACAATCATAATATAAAATTTAACCACTTTTTATTCAGCATTTCCGTTTAATAAACATACAACCCAATTTCTTGCACAAAATTAAAAATTTTTTAATTTTAAAATAAAGAATGTTTCCACTGCGACAACAATTAGCATTTACTGCAAAGAAAAACACGGATCTAAAATCTTGCATATTTAATTAAGTAAAAAACGTAGTTAAAAAATATTCACTTCAGTTAATTAGAGGAAATTACATAATGCAAGCGCTCTCTAACAAGCTATCTCATCCTAGCCCCTTGTAAAAAGGCTATCGCCCTCTGTGTTCAGCTAAAATCCCCCCTTTGCTAGTCGAATTTTGATCTTTCTGACTTCTGCCCAAGGAGAATCCCATGCCGTATAACCGGCGTTCACAGAACATTACGCAAGGTATTGCGCGCTCGCCTAATCGTTCGATGTATTACGCACTTGGCTATCAAGCTGAGGATTTTGATAAGCCAATGATCGGGGTCGCCAATGGGCACTCGACAATTACGCCTTGTAACGCGGGTTTACAGCGCTTGGCTGATGCGGCGGTGGAGGCGATTCGTACAGCTCAGGCTAATCCGCAGATTTTTGGTACGCCAACCATTTCGGATGGGATGTCGATGGGTACCGAGGGCATGAAATACTCGCTCGTTTCGCGTGAAGTGATTGCTGATTGCATTGAAACGGCAGTGCAAGGGCAATGGATGGATGGTGTCGTCGTGATTGGCGGCTGCGACAAGAATATGCCAGGCGGCATGATCGCGCTCGCACGTATCAACGTGCCAGGGATTTATGTATATGGCGGCACGATTAAACCAGGTCGCTGGAAAGGACACGATTTAACGATTGTTTCCTCATTTGAGGCCGTCGGCGAATTCACCGCGGGCAGAATGAGCGAGGAAGATTTCAAGGGAATTGAGCGAAACGCTTGCCCGACAACCGGCTCATGTGGCGGTATGTATACCGCGAATACGATGAGTGCATCGTTTGAAGCTCTGGGCATGTCGTTGCTGTATTCATCGACGATGGCTAACCCAGATCAAGAAAAAGTTGATTCAGCCGCCGAATCAGCCCGAGTACTCGTACAAGCCGTACAACGTGACTTAAAGCCGCGGGACATTATTACTAGAAAATCGATTGAAAATGCTGTTGCTGTGATTATGGCGATTGGCGGCTCGACTAATGCCGTTCTGCATTATTTAGCGATTGCTCAAGCAGCCGAAGTTGAATGGAATATCGATGACTTCGAGCGAGTTCGACAACGCGTGCCAGTGATTTGCGACCTTAAGCCCTCAGGCCAATATGTAGCAACCGATCTCCATCGCGCTGGCGGCATCCCGCAAGTGATGAAAGTCTTATTAAACGCTGGTTTATTGCATGGCGATTGCCTAACCATCACGGGTAAAACACTAGCAGAAGAACTCGCGGCCATTCCCGATGTACCAAACACTGACCAGCAAGTTATTTTCCCAATTGAAAAAGCGCTGTACGCGCAAGGGCATTTGGCGATTCTGAAAGGTAATTTGGCTGAAGATGGCGCGGTAGCCAAAATCACTGGGCTAAAAAATCCAATCATTACCGGGCCAGCGCGGGTCTTTGATGATGAGCAAAGCGCGTTGGACGCGATTTTAAACAACCACATCCAAGCAGGTGATGTACTTGTATTACGCTACCTAGGCCCCAAAGGCGGCCCAGGTATGCCAGAGATGCTTGCGCCTACCTCTGCGTTGGTCGGTAAAGGGTTAGGCGAATCAGTTGGCCTGATTACGGATGGACGCTTCTCCGGCGGCACCTGGGGTATGGTCGTCGGCCACGTGGCCCCTGAAGCGTTTGTCGGTGGCACCATTGCGCTCGTGCAAGAAGGGGACTCGATCACCATCGATGCGCACCAGCGCTTACTGCAACTCAACGTAGATAAAACCGAACTCGAACGCCGCCGCGCCTCTTGGCAGCCGCCTGCGCCACGTTATACCCGCGGCGTATTAGCTAAATACGCAGCGTTGGCGTTGCCGGCTGATCGTGGGGCGGTGACGGGAGGGTAAGCTACTAGCCTTTATTTCAAAGCGGACATACGGTTGCGAAGTACAGCAGTTTAGGCTTCGCAAGGTGTCCGCGCGCTCTTCTTGACATTAATAACTCCATCACCCACCGCGCTGAACTATAAAAAGAGGAATGACTAAGCGTTAACTCTATCTTGAAAGGCGACCCTTTCCACTTCTTACTGAACTCCCATCACTACTATTTCTCCAGTTATTCCTATCAGACGTTTGACCTTTTTGTTGAGTTTTCGAGCCGCGTTCTTTTCTATCTCGGTTTATAACTTCAACCATATTTTCTATAAGCGCCTTCTGTTCCGTAACTTTCAGCTCAACATTATTTCCTGCACCGAGCTTATTTGAGAACTTTTTAATCCATCGTATACCGCCCCACACCAAAAGACCTGTCCCAACGCCTGCGCCTATACCTGCCAATGCTCCTAACCCTATTGCCTTAGCATTTTGGGATTTTTCTGGAGTATTTAGATTTGGATTGCTCGGAGCCGGGCTAATCGGAGTCGGGCTGGTTGTGGCCGGGCTGGTTGGAGTCGGTTTGTTTAGGTTTTCCTGTATTTTAAGAAGACAACTTTGCATCTCCTTAGCTTTTTGTATGTATAAATCGTTACAAGGTGGAAAAAGAACAAGTTTGCCCCCTTTCATACATGATTCTACAAATGCAGAGAGATCTCCCATCATCTGTTGTACGTATTTTTTTTGGGGCGGATTTCCTAAAGGTTGTAGATACTGCTCACGGTTTGCTGCCTTGTTTAGCTCCTGACGTCCACGCTCCACCTCTTCTGGTGTGCAATCAGCTTGAGTCGCATTAAGAGAGGCGAAATCAACAGGAGAAACAGGATCAGTTCTAGTTTCAGCAAGATTTTTCCCAAATCGTTCTTTTAATCCCTTATCGAATGCGTCTTTCATCGCCTTTAGTCTATCGTTTACCTCTACAACCGCACGCACTTCTACCCCTGTCCCTGCCGCTGCCGCCCCTCCCAGTACAACCGCCGCTGCAGCTGTTTTTTTATTTTCTTTTAGCTTCTTTGTGAAAGATTTTCTCTTGATGAGGGTACCATCTCGACTCACATAATCTTCAAGCTTTCCTTCATATTTGCAACGCTCAAACACTATTTCTAAATTTTTATAATAATTTTCTTCTTTTATATGGTCTTTCAACGCTTTTGAAAAAGCAAAAACCGTCTTTGGGGATGGCTCTCCAGGTTTATCTAAATGCTCTAAAGGGTTGGCAAGTTCATCGACTAAATCGTCAAGTTCCTTTTTATTTTCATCATTAAAAAATTCGTAAGACTCAGGGAGGATATCGATAGTTGTCTCTAGGCGGCCCGGACGAGAATCGGGGCGTTCACGAGAGGCTTCAGGCAATTTTTCGTTGACAGGTAAACGAGAGGAGCGCGATGAATCTACGCTAGTGAGCGACACATCATCCCTTTGATGATGTGCAGAACCACTCCCCGTTTGTGACACACCAGACTTCACGGCAGGTTCCATTATTTTCTCCCTAACCATTCAACACGCAATTAGTCTAAGCGCTATTGGCCACCACCTTTGTGCGGCAGCGAAGTTAAGTTTATTTATCTGAACGGCCGCCCAATACGCGCATCAACAAGCTAACTTTGCCTTGAGATTAAGGAGCACCACAGGCTCCTGAAGTAGGGAATGCTTTTATAGACAAATACAACAACATTTAAATAAGAGGGATTACGCCGCTTAATCGTCAACTCGCAGCATTTCCTTAACCTTCCCGCCGATAATTATTCAATACACAGCCATGCTCACGATAAAACCGGTAGCGTTCGCGGGCGGCCGTCAGGGCTTCGGGTTGGGTGCTTACTATTTCAAAAATACGAGCGAAACGCTCGAAGTGAGGAGGAATGGTGGGATTTAAATTAAGTAGAAGGGAGTAATGAGGCGCCTGCTCAAAATGAGAAGTGAGTAATACAGGAGTAGTCGACGCGAGCGGACTATCTAACATGCAATGCGGAATAAATTCCAACGCCGAGAAAACCCACAGCCTTTCATCAAAAGCGCGTAATAAATTAGGCTCAGCCACCACCAGCAAGGGGTGTTGCGCCGCATACGCTTTACGCACCAGGCGGCAAGCGTAGTCGATCGGGTCGCTTAGATGAGTATGAAAATCAACTTGTGGCATCGCCTGTGTTGACGTTTCATTTTGCTCGGGGTGAGTCTTGCTCAGGGTATTCATTTTTATGCATCGCTCGCCGCCGCTAGCAGTGCCGCTTGATGCTCGCTAACGAGAATGTCAATAAATTCATTTAAGTCACCATCCATAATGTACTCAAGCTTGTACAGCGTGAGGTTAATCCGATGGTCAGTCATTCGTCCCTGTGGGAAGTTATAAGTGCGAATGCGTTCGGAGCGATCGCCCGAACCAATTAGGCTCTTACGCGTCGCGGCTTCTTTGCTTTGTTGTTCTTGCCGTTGTTTCTCGTATAGTCGTGCTGCGAGTACTTTTAATGCGCGTTCTCTATTTTTGTGTTGCGAACGGTCGTCTTGGCATTCGACCACAATACCGGTTGGCAGGTGCGTGACACGCACGGCCGAATCGGTTTTGTTGATATGCTGGCCGCCCGCGCCAGAAGCACGGAAGGTATCAATGCGCAAATCCGCCGGGTTCAATTCGACCGTTTCAATCTCTTCAGCCTCTGGCATCACAGCAACGGTACAAGCTGACGTGTGAATGCGCCCTTGCGTTTCAGTTTCAGGCACGCGCTGTACGCGGTGTCCGCCTGATTCAAACTTGAGTCGAGAATACGCACCGCGGCCGATGATGCGCACGATCACTTCTTTATATCCTCCTAGGCCAGTCGGGCTTTCGGAAATCATCTCCACTTGCCAGCGCTGGCGTTCTGCATAGCGCAAATACATGCGCAACAGCGCACCAGCAAATAATGCGCTTTCTTCACCGCCTGTTCCGGCGCGAATTTCTAGGAAGATGTTGCGCTCATCGTTAGGGTCTTTAGGTAACAGCATTTGCTGTAGCTCGGTATCGAACTGCGCCATGCGCTCACGCGCGTCACGCATTTCTTGCTCAGCAAATGAACGCATTGACGCATCGGTGAGCCATTCTTGCGCTGTTTGCTCATCCTGATGCGCCTCTTGCCACTGAGCGTATAACGCGACCAGTGGCGATAGCTCAGCATGCTCACGCGTTAGCGCGCGATATTGATCAAGGTTGGAGGTGACATCGGCACTGCTTAACAGCTCATTTAATTCAGTTAATCGTCTCGACAGATGGTCGAGCTTGCTTTGCATACTCTGTTTCATTTTGCTTGATCGGTGAAATCGGTAGCGTGTTAGCGGTGATTGGTGCTAGCAAACGCTAGCGCTTGTTTAGGGCCTTTCTGATGCTTTACACCGTCACAGATAGTAAAACGGCGTGATAAAGCAGCGTAAGCGAGAGTCTAAAAAGGTCTGGCGCTATTTTTTGTTTATTGGGCAAGTGTAGCTAATGGTTAGTCGAGTCTGACCATTTAAAAAGCTTTGGCAGTAGCCGTGCTAATTGAGCACGCTCATCGGCATCTGCCTGATTTAAAGCGTGCAGTGGGCCATGCATAAATTTATTGGTCAGCGCTTGAGAGAGCGTTTCAAGCACAACTTCTGGCGACTCGCCTCGCGCTAAACGCTTTTGCGCACGGCTAAGCTCATGCGCGCGCAGCTCGTCAGCTTGACTGTACAAATCACGAATCACCGGCACCACACTGCGCGCTTGCACCCATTGCATAAAATGCTGCACACGCGCTTCAATAATCGCTTCAGCTTGCGTCACTGCGGCTTGACGCAACGCGCCACCTTCTTGTGCGAGCGCGCCAAGATCATCTACCGTGTACAAAAAGACATCCGACAGTTGTTTAACTTCCGGCTCCACATCACGCGGCACAGCCAAATCCAAGATAAACATAGGCCGATGCCGCCGTGCGCGAATGGCTCGCTCAACCGCACCTAGGCCGATAATGGGCAACATGCTCGCGGTACACGACACGACAATATCGAATTCATGCAAGCGCGTCGATAAATCGGAAAGCAGTATCGCTTGGCCGTTTAAGCGTTTAGCTAGCTGTAACCCACGCTCTACCGTGCGATTTGCTACCGCCAGCGAACGCGGCTTTTGCGCAGCAAAATGCGTTGCGCACAATTCAATCATTTTGCCAGCACCAATAAATAGCACCCGCTGGCTCGACATATCCTCAAAAATACGCTGCGCGAGCCGCACCGCTACCGCTGCCATCGAGACCGAATGCGCGCCAACTTCAGTTTGCCCCCGCACCTCTTTCGCTACTGCAAATGAGCGCTGAAACAATTGATGCAAATAAGTACCCAAAGCGTCTGCCTCAGCGGCAGCACGTACTGCGTCTTTAAGCTGCCCTGCGATTTGCGTCTCGCCCAACACCATCGAGTCTAGTCCCGACGCGACCCGAAACGCATGCCGCACCGTTTCCGCTGAAGACAGCGTATAAAGATGCGGTGCTAAATCAGCTAATGCCACCTGGTGATACTGCGCAAGCCAACGGGCCGCCTGTTCAGGCGGCATCGACGCCGACGCTGCGCAATAAAGCTCCGTGCGGTTACAGGTTGATAAGATCGCCGCCTCAGATGCCTGCGCATCTTTTGCCGGCTTTCCTTCCACCCATTGCCATGCCGCTTTAAACGCGCGTAAAGCCGGCTGAATCTGCTCAAACGAGAACGCCACCCGCTCCCGTAACGCGACGGGCGCAGTGCGGTGATTAATTCCTAGGGCAAATAGCTGCATGATGAATAGCTAGAGGGCAGTGCCTTATCGACGATTAAACTGCAGGAGCGCTGTGCGAAGGTAGAGCATGAAGACTAATACCTAAGGCATGAATCACTTTTAGTACAGTCGCGAATTCTGGATTTCCATCTGCCGAGAGTGCCTTATATAAAATTTCTCGGTTAAGGCCCGTATCACAAGCAGCCTGTGATATACCTCTTGCGCGAGCGATATCGCCAAGCGCAGCAGTAACTAGCTTTGGATCCCCTTCTTCTAAAGCAGCCTCTAGATATGCTGCCATGTCTTCTTCTGTTTCAAGGTATTCAATCGCATCCCACAGACGTGTTTTAAGCTTTGCCATATTGCTCCCCTACAATTCTCTCGCTACCTTAAGCGCATTTTTAATATCGCGCTCCTGAGTGCTTTTGTCACCACCAGCAATTAATATCACTAGCATTGCTCCACGCTGCGAGAAATACACTCGATAGCCAGGGCCATAATTAATTCGCAGCTCTGGCACTCCTTCGCCAACTGGCTTTACATCTCCAGCATTGCCTAATTCTAGGCGACGAATACGCACACTAATTCGGCTCTGAGCCTGCTTATCATGCAGGCTCTTAAATCAGCGGCTAAATTCTTCTGTTTGACGAATTTCAATCATTTTTAAATCGCAAATTCTTAGCGTGCAATCGGCTTATAACGCAGACGTTTTGGTTTGGCGCCTTCTTCGCCGAGTCGTTGTTTTTTATCAGCCTCGTATTCTTGATAGTTGCCGTTAAAGAAGACCACTTGCGAATCGCCTTCAAAAGCCAAAATATGCGTAGCAATGCGGTCAAGGAACCAACGATCGTGCGAAATAACGAGTACACAACCTGCAAACTCAAGCAATGCATCTTCAAGTGCGCGTAACGTTTCTACGTCTAGATCGTTAGAAGGCTCATCGAGTAGCAGTACGTTACCGCCAGTAATCAATGTTTTTGCTAAATGCAAGCGACCGCGTTCACCGCCGGATAAATCACCGACACGCTTTTGCTGGTCCGAGCCTTTGAAATTGAAGCGTCCAATATAAGCGCGTGAAGGCGTTTCGTATTTGCCTACGGTCAGGATATCTAAGCCATCCGAGATTTCTTCAAAAACGGTTTTACTGCCTTCGAGCGCATCACGGCTTTGATCAACGTAGGCAAGCTTCACCGTAGGGCCAATTTTTACTTCGCCGCTATCTGGCTGCTCTTTGCCCGTAATCATCCGAAATAACGTCGATTTACCCGCACCATTGGGGCCAATAATACCGACGATTGCACCGGGAGGAATCGAGAAATTTAAGTTATCGATCAATAAACGGTCGCCATAGCTTTTGCTAACGTTGGTAAAGGAAAGTACCTCATTACCTAGGCGCTCACCGACGGGGATAAAGATATCTTGCGTTTCATTACGCTTTTGATACTCGTAGCTATTGAGCTCTTCAAAGCGAGCCAAACGGGCTTTTGATTTGGCTTGGCGTCCTTTCGGGTTCTTACGCACCCATTCCAGCTCTTGCTTAATCGATTTTTGGCGCGCTGATTCAGACGCTTCTTCCTGTTTTAGGCGCGTCTCTTTTTGATCTAACCAGCTACTGTAATTGCCTTGCCAAGGAATGCCACGACCGCGGTCAAGCTCAAGAATCCATTCGGCTGCGTTGTCTAAGAAGTAACGATCGTGGGTGACTGCCACCACGGTGCCAGGAAAGCGTGTGAGGAATTGCTCAAGCCAATCTACCGATTCTGCATCTAAGTGGTTAGTGGGCTCGTCGAGCAGCAGCATATCGGGTTTCGATAACAATAATTGGCATAAAGCGACGCGCCGCTTTTCACCGCCAGATAAGTTGCCGATCACGGCATCCCACGGTGGCAATCGCAACGCATCCGCAGCAACTTCAAGTTGCTGCTCGGCATTCGCCCCATCACTGGCGGCGAGAATCGCTTCATATTTCGCTTGATCAGCAGCAAGTTGGTCAAAATCGGCATCAGGCTCAGCGTACGCGGCGTAGATCTCTTCTAACTTTTGGCGTGCTTCAAACACTTCACCAAGACCCGACTCAACAGCCTGACGCACCGTTTGTTGCGCATCTAACTTTGGCTCCTGAGGCAGATAACCAATTTGTAAATTTGGCATTGGCCGTGCTTCACCTTCAATATCTTGATCAAGGCCAGCCATGATTTTTAACAGGGTCGATTTACCCGAGCCATTCAACCCAAGCACACCAATTTTTGCACCGGGGAAAAATGACAAAGAAATATCTTTCAAAATCGCGCGCTTAGGTGGCACGATTTTGCCGACCCGATTCATCGTGAAAACGTACTGTGACATGTATCTATCTAAATTCTTAAGAAGAAAAATCGCAGCGCAATGACTGCTTTTAACAAAAAACGAATGATACGCTTTTTAAAATCTGTTCAGCGCCTATGAAAGGATTTGATTAAAGATGATCGGTATAAATATTGGGATTCGTTTTTCACCCAAACTTTCACCCCCAACTTACGCATCGATCAGTTCTAAAACCTGATTGATGCCGCCTGTTGCCTTAATCGACCTTACGGAAAGTAAGATTAATGCGTTGCGCCCCGACTAAAGGGTGCCGGTTTTCTCTCAACGGTAACACGCCGTGGTAGCGCATTCTGTCCACCCCACCCCATACAACCACGTCACCATGTATTAAAGGGATGCGTACCGTTTTACCGCTACGCTCATGAGTACCGAATAAAAAAATGGCCGGCACGCCAAGAGACACTGAAACAATAGGCGAGACTAAATCTCGCTCTCTTTTATCTTGATGTAATGAGAGTCTGCTGCCAGGTAGATAACGATTGACCAAACAAGCGTCTGGCTTAAAATCAGCAAACCCCGCTTCAGCGGCTGCATCGTGCGCCAAGCGCGTAAAAACTGTTGGCATCAAAGGCCAAGGTAGACCTGTTTCGGGGTCTTTGTCCGTGTATCGATAGCCTTGCCGATCAGAATACCAACCGAGTTGACCGCAACTAATCAACCCAACCGACATCTTGAAACCGCCTGGCGTCACTAAATAACGAAAATCTGCCTGCTGTTGTAGCGCTTGAATCCCTGACCACAGTTCATCGACATAAGGCAGCGCAAAGCCACGCAGAAGAAAAGAGCCAGGCCCAATTGCTTCGCGCGCATCACTTTCATCAGGAGGAAAAAGTTCAAACATGAGAGACTTCGTAGCAGAAGAAAGCGTAATGACAAAGGGATTAGCAGCTACAATCAGCGGTTTTCAAGAAACTGTTCGTGATCCCCGAATAGGTTTTGGCCGTGCAAGACCACGTATAAAGAAGCCCAATCTATGAGCCTTTTAATGATCGACAACTACGACTCATTCACCTACAACCTGGTGCAGTATTTTGGTGAATTAGGGGAAGACGTACAAGTTTTTCGCAACGACGAAATTACACTCGCCGAAATTGAGGCGCTACGCCCAACCCGTCTGTGCTTATCACCAGGGCCAAGTAATCCACAAAATGCAGGCATTACGCTACAAGTATTAAATGAATTCGCTGGCAAATTGCCTATTTTAGGCGTTTGCCTTGGACACCAGGCCATTGGCGAAGCATTTGGGGGACGAGTGATACGAGCGAAGCAAATTATGCATGGCAAACTGAGTGAGATTGAAACGGATGGCAAAGGGGTTTTTGCTGGTCTGCCTAAATGCTTCACAGTCACTCGCTACCATTCGCTTGCACTTGAGCGTGAGACGCTGCCCGATTGTTTAGAAATCACCGCGTGGACAGATGACGGCGAGATTATGGGCGTGCGACATAAAACTTATCCGATTGAAGGCGTGCAGTTTCATCCGGAATCTATCCTCTCAGAGCATGGGCATGCGTTGTTGAGGAATTTTTTAGTAAATACGTGAGACATGGCTTTTTAGGCAGCTAGTGAAATTACCGGCGGCGTTTTCCAGTTATTGATGGTTTGCGCTGCGCATCCGTTTGTTTTATATCCTCCATCCGTATTGACTCTTCTCCCTCTGTTTTAATTTTCCCCTCCCTCAAACCTCTTAGCTCTTCTTCATATTCTTTTTTTATCTTTCGCAAAGAACAAAACTGTGTAATACATGGATTATATTTTTTCTCAAGCGCAGCCCTCGTGTTAGAGTGAACAGGAGTATGTTTGAGTAAAATCAAACCCATCCTAACCTGCTCTATTAATTCAGGCGTCAACGCCTGATCAAGTGCTTCTATTTGCCCTTCTAAAAACTTCTCCCTAGTTATTATTTTTTTCAGACCTTTTTGAACCTCCATTCTTAGTTCAATTTCTTTATTTTGCAACTCCTTTTCTTTTTGTATTTCTTTTTTTATTTTTAAATTCTTATTTTCATTTTTTTGAGAGTGAAATGCTGATGTCATTTTCTTTAGTTTTGAAAGTACCCCTGAGTCATCAGCTATATCTTTAACAGCACCACCATCCGAATTAGGCGTTAATTTACATGCTCCGGCATTCTCGTCTTCAGCACCTATTTTTATTTTGAAAAACTTCATATACCCCTCCCATTTATAATTAGCATAATCATTATTTATATATAAAAAATTATCTTATGATTAATTATACGATTTATATAAAAAATCTATATTCAATTAAGAAAAAAATTATAGTTTTACGAAATATATTTATTTTCCATAGATTTTTCTTATTACTCTATTTAAGTTATAGTTCCCACTTTCTTACAGCCATAAAGAAGTAGCGCCGCACAAATTCTGCGTTGATGCGCAAGCAGCTCTGCTACCTTCTCCATTCAACGAAGAACACCCGAGCATGCCAATCACCCCCCAAGAAGCGATACAACGCACGATTGAACATCGTGAGATTTTTCATGATGAGATGTTGCATTTAATGCGGTTGATTATGCGAGGTGAGATGTCACCGGTACTGACAGCGGCGTTCCTAGCGGGGCTGCGTACAAAAAAAGAGACGGTCGGTGAAATTACCGCAGCAGCAATGGTGATGCGGGAATTCGCGCATCATGTTGAGGTCGCCGAGAAAGCGCATTTTGTCGATATCGTCGGCACCGGTGGCGATGGCGCGCATACGTTTAATATTTCCACCGCTGCGATGTTTGTCGCCGCCGCTGCCGGCGCGCGCGTTGCTAAACATGGCAACCGCAGTGTCTCGAGCAAATCTGGCAGTGCAGATGCATTAGAAGCGCTGGGCGCTAATTTAATGCTTACCCCGTCGCAAGTCGCCAACTGTCTATCGGCCACTGGTATCGGCTTTATGTTTGCACCGAACCATCATCCCGCAATGCAAAAAGTCGCCGCACTGCGGCGTGAATTAGGCGTGCGCACGATGTTTAATATTCTTGGCCCATTAACTAATCCAGCTGGAGCGCCGAACCAATTAATGGGTGTATTCCACGAAGATTTGGTAGGTATTCAGGTGCGTGTGATGCAGCGTTTAGGGGCTTCTCACGTGTTAGTTGTCTATGGTTTGGATGGTCTTGATGAGGTGTCGTTAGGCGCTGCCACTCGCGTCGGTGAATTGCGCGATGATGAAATCCATGAATATACGATTGAGCCAGAGGATTTTGGTCTGCAGCGAGTGCCAAGCCGTGCGCTACAAGTCGCGAACGCTGAAGAATCAAAAGCGATGCTATTTAGCGCACTCAATGATGAACCAGGGGCGCCACGCGATATTGTTATTTTTAATGCAGGTGTTGCGCTTTATGCAGCGAATGTTGCGTCGACGATTGAGGATGGCTTAGTGCGCGCACGCACAGCCATTACAAGCGGCTTAGCACACGCTAAATTAGATGAATTTATCCAATTCACTCAGCAATGTAAAAATATAGAATAAAAGATGACTTTACTTTTTTAATTGAACAGGATTTATGCTGAATTCTATTTCAAGCCCTATCAACCTGCATTGTCCGGCAGCACAAAAATCCACAGTGTCCAGCTTTCTGTCGCTTCCGCTGGAAGTTCGCGAGGAAATAGAAAACCAGCTTGATCTTTCGAGCCGGCTGACTTTGTTTGAAGCACTCACGACAGCAACTCGTGATGGTGAACCGATAGATTCCCCTGCGCTGAAATTACACTTAATCAAAGATAGGATTCAAGTTCGACATCAGGCGGCTTTAATCCGCTCAGACGAAGGGTTAAAACAATTTGCATTGAATCAATTGCAAAAGCTGTCAGGCTCAGCACAACTCGATCAGGTGGTAGAGAGATTTGGACTTTTTGAACTGGTATGTGTTGTTAACTCCCCAAAAATAGTTAGGCTTTTACAAAAAAAAGTACAACAGGACGCTCGGCTAAAAGAGAAATTATTAAACTGGGTAGAACGCTCTAAAACAGAAGAGGTACAGGCTATCGCGGCTAACGCGTTGACGCTGTTGGTGAAAGCAGGCGTGCAATTCATTAATAAAGACCTCAAAGGAATCCGCGTGCCTGGGGCGGATTTAAGTTATGGTCAATTCGATTCAGCCCAATTACAGGGATCGGATTTGAGCGGAGTCAACTTCAGCAGGAGCTGGCTGCGTCAGGCGAATTTAAGCTCAGCACAGATGACTGGGGTGAGATTTGGCGAATGGTCTTATCTCCAGGAAGAGTACCAGGTCACTTCCTGCGCGTATTCTCCGGATGGGAAAGCGTGTGCGGTGGGCCTCGGAGACGGTACGATCAGCGTTTATGAAACCTCAAGCTGGGAGAAGATCTGCACCTTACAAGGGCATACCTCTGCTGTTTTGAGCGTGATGTATTCGCCCAGCGGTCATCAAATCGCCTCGGGCAGTGGTGACCATACGGTGCGGTTGTGGGACGCACACAGCGGGGAACCCGGCCCCACCTTACAAGGGCACACCGACTTTGTTAGGAGTGTGGTGTATTCGCCCACCGGTCATCAGATCGCCTCGGGCAGTGAGGACCATACGGTGCGGCTGTGGGACGCGCACAGTGGGGAGGCCAGCCACACCTTACAAGGGCATACCAGCTCTGTTTTGAGCGTGGTGTATTCGCCCAGCGGTCATCAAATCGCCTCGGGCAGTGAGGACCGGACGGTGCGGCTGTGGGACGCACACAGCGGGGAGGCCGGTCACACCTTACAAGGGCATACTCGGCCTGTTTATAACGTGGTGTATTCGCCCAGCGGTCAGCAGATTGCCTCGGGCAGTGGTGACAAGACGGTACGGTTGTGGGATGCGCACAACGGGGAGGCCGGTCCCACCTTACGAGGGCATACCTCCTATGTTTTGAGCATGGTGTATTCGCCCAGCGGTCATCAGATCGCCTCGGGCAGTGGTGACAAGACGATACGGTTGTGGGACGCACACAGCGGGGAGGCCGGTCCCACCTTACAAGGGCATACCTCCTATGTTTCGAGCGTGGTGTATTCGCCCACCGGTCATCAGATCGCCTCGGGCAGTGGCGACCATACGGTGCGGCTGTGGGACGCACACAGCGGGGGGGGCGGCCACACCTTACAAGGGCATACCAGCTCTGTTAGGAGCGTGGTGTATTCGCCCAGCGGTCAGCAGATCGCCTCGGGCAGTGATGACCATACGGTGCGACTGTGGGACGCGCACAGCGGAGAGGCCGGTCCTACCTTACAAGGGCATACCGACTCTGTTAGGAGCGTGGTGTATTCGCCCAGCGGTCAGCAGATCGCCTCGGGCAGCGAGGACCGGACGGTGCGGCTGTGGGACGCGCACAGCGGAGAGGCCGGTCCCACCTTACAAGGGCATACCGACGCTGTTAGGAGTGTGGTGTATTCGCCCAGCGGTCATCAGATTGCCTCGGGCAGTGAGGACCATACGGTGCGGCTGTGGGACGCGCACAGCGGAGAGGCCGGTCCTACCTTACAAGGGCATACCGACGCTGTTAGGAGCGTGGTGTATTCGCCCAATGGTCGGCAGATTGCCTCGGGCAGTGAGGACCATACGGTGCGGCTGTGGGACGCGCACAGCGGGGAGACTGGTCACACCTTACAAGGGCATACCTTCTATGTTTTGAGCGTAGTGTATTCGCCCAGTGGTCATCAGATCGCCTCGGGCAGTAGGGACCATACGGTGCGGCTGTGGGACGCGCACAGCGGGGAGGCCGGCCACACGTTACGAGGGCATACCGACAGGGTTAAAAGCGTGGTGTATTCGCCCAGCGGTCATCAGATTGCCTCGAGCAGTGCTGAAATACGGTGCGGCTGTGGGACGTGACCTCGGGTCAATGTTTAGCGGTAGTGAAAGACTTTCAGGGGAGAATTAATAGCCTTGCCTGGGAAGAGATATCGAATGGCGCTTATTTGATTACAGGCTGTCACGATAAATCGGTTCGCGTATGGCAGGTCATCGAAGAGGAGGGACGTTATCAAGTACGGCTAGCTTGGAGTACCCCACAGGACAGACTGATTTTGACAGACACCGCCATTCAAGGCATACAAGGCTTAAGCCAGGTGAATAAGAAGCTCTTAAAGCAGGGCGGAGCCGTGGGTGAACCATGGCCCTTTGCTTAGGTGAAATCAGCTTGCAATTTATACACTTCGCCTTTCTCACTCTTTGACTTAAAAGACTATAAACAGGCTCAAAGCGCTTCTTTCCATACAAACGATCAAATGAACGATTTATTACAAAAGATTATTGTAGTGAAACACACTGAGGTGGCGAACGCGCAGTGCAGCATGCCAGTTGAGAAGTTACAGGCAATCGTTGATCAAGCTGAGGCGCCCCGTGATTTTATGGGCGCTTTACGCGCTCAGCACGCGGCTGGCAGATCTGCTGTGATTGCCGAAATTAAGCAAGCTAGCCCATCTCGAGGTTTATTACGTACGCCGTTTATCCCTGCTGACATTGCGCGCAGCTACGCGCAATATGGGGCAGCCTGTTTATCAGTGTTAACGGATAGCCAGTTTTTTCAAGGCAACCCAACGCATTTACAAGAAGCGCGGGCAGCTTGCTCACTACCGGTGCTACGCAAAGATTTCATTATTGATACTTATCAAATCCTTGAAGCACGTGCACTGGGTGCCGATTGCATTTTGTTAATTGCCGCAGCGCTTGAAAAAGCTAAGCTGCAGCAGCTTGAGGCCTATGCGCATGCGCTAGGGCTAGCGGTATTGGTCGAAGTCCACAATAGCGCCGAACTTGAAGCGGCTTTAACGCTCACTACGCCGTTAATTGGTATTAATAACCGTAACCTGCGCACGTTTGACGTCACGCTTGAAACGACACTTAGCCTACTCGATGCTATTCCCGCTGAAAAAATCGTGGTGACAGAGTCAGGCATATTGTCAGCTGCTGATGTAACCCGCATGCGCAAGGCTCACGTACACAGCTTCTTAGTTGGCGAAGCATTTATGCGTGCACCAGAGCCTGGTCTCGCGCTTCAACAGATGTTTTTTGATAAACCTGTTCGGTCGGTTGATTAAGATGTCCACTGAAAACGCTTTCACTCCCCCACTTGCCGATCAGTTTGCAGCACTGCCTGTTGCTTGGCGCGATTTACTGATGCCTTTTATCAACAGTGAGTACTACGAACCGTTGTGTCACTTTGTAGATGGCGAATACGCAAGCGGCAAAACCATCTACCCACGTGACGTATTTCACGCGCTAACGGTCACTTCACCGGCTGCTGTTAAGGTCGTGATTCTCGGGCAAGATCCTTATCACGGCGTTGAACACGGCGTTCCGCAAGCGCATGGTTTGGCCTTTTCAGTGCGCTCGGGTGTACGCCCTCCCCCTTCACTGCAGAATATTTTTAAGGAGATTCATCGTGAATTCGGTTATCCAATACCCGCTCACGGCTGCCTTGAAAGTTGGGCTCAACAAGGGGTTTTATTGCTCAATACCGTGTTGACGGTGACGCGCGGCCAAGCAGGCAGCCATGCTAAGCGAGGGTGGGAACAATGTACCGATACGCTAATTGAACAACTAGCGCGGCAGCACGATGGATTAGTTTTCCTTTTGTGGGGTGCGCACGCACAAGCGAAGCGCGTATTGCTGCATGGCAGTAGCCATACGGTGTTAACTGCACCTCATCCATCGCCGCTGTCTGCGCATCGCGGTTTTCTGGGCTGTGAACATTTCGCGCTGGCTAATCAAATTCTTTCTCGCCAAAAGCGAGCACCTATTGATTGGCATTTACCTGATTAGACGGCTTTACTGAGGATTTAAGGAATCTCTGCAAAACCCCTTGTGCGGCGTTATGCCTCCTTGCCGTACTAATGTACTGTCTACATCGGCATGCCTTGCCCAAGGGATCTTGCAGAGATTCCTTAACACGCTGAAGCTAAAGTGGTAGTGATGTAATAAAAATGACTACCCGAGGTATCTCACATTTTTGATAAATTGATTCATATCAAATGCTTCTTTAGTTATTTTTACACTATATATCAGCTTATCCAATACCTCTTCTGTTAGAGATTTATTGTTAACCAGCACGCCTTTTATTTTTTCGCCTACCGCATGCATTTGATTCAATCTATTTTTAGCGCTTATTTTTAATTCGCTTAGCTTAGTAATCGTCCAATTATTGATCTCTCGCATTTCTTTCAATTGGCGCAGTGTCTCTTTATCGGTTAGCCTATCCTTATTTTCCGCAAAAAAATCTCTAACCTCTTTAGTATGCAGCCTTGACATTCTATTAATCGTTCGATCAATAATGATATTTAATAAATTACAATTACTTACTATATGGCAATTTAATAAAATTAGATCGCAGTATACTTTGTAGAATTTTTTACCTTCTTCAGTTATTTTTCCACCTTCTTTGAATTTATATTTTTCAACTAAACAATCTGTTTTTAAGATAAAGTCAATATATGAGTTAGAGCTGTTCCTCTTACTGATTTTTTCATAGGACAATAACGACTTTTCAAAGTATTGCAGCTCTTCAATGCAGCCGTGACGAAAAGAATTATTTAATGCTTTTGGCAATCCATTTTCTCTAAAGAAAAAATCAGAACTCTTTCCCTCACTCACAAATATTAATCTAGCAAAATTATATTGCAATTGCTGCAATCTATCTTTTGATTTTTCAGTTTCTGCTTTTAAATCATCAATTCCGCTATTTAAAAGAGTAGTCAGTCTATATTGGTAATTTGCTAAACTATTAGATCTTGTTAGACCGCTAACTTGTGCAGACATATATTTTCAAAGTTAAAAAGGTTGCTTATACACAAATATAAACAAAACCCCATTATTTTTCTTTGAAAAGATATATTGTTTTATAAGGCGATATTTCTGCTTTTATAATGAAAACGAATCTCAAGCAAAAATTGAATAAATCAGGAGCAATAGGATAAACAACCACACATTGTCTATTCAGATATTTTTAGTTCGTAAATTATGCAAAAATTTCGCTTATTTTATTTATTAATTGAGAAAGTTTAAGAATCGCTGCAAAACTCCACTAACGACGAAGTCTCAGTTGATTATCTGCCGCCCAAGGAGTTTTGCAGTGATTCCGTTATCGATCACTTAACCGACTTCATTGCTGCTTCAAGCTTTTCTACGGAAGGCGCGCCTGACAGGCGACGACCATCTGCAAAGAAGAGCGTTGGCGTGCCCGTTACATTGAGTGCACGCCCCAATTCTAGGTTCTTGTTTAGCGCTGTCGTATCGCATTGAGCGGTGCTAGGCGGTGCTTGGTCATTTAGTGCCCAAGCTTGCCAGGTTTTGCCACGATTAGCCGAGCACCAAATACCTTGCGCTTTGGTCAGCGAATCAGCTGGCAGTATCGGATAGAGAAAGGTGTAGATCGTGACGTTGTTAAGTTGCGCGAGCGACTTTTCTAATTGCTTGCAGTAAGGGCAGTTAGGGTCAGAAAAAACAGCCATTTTCCGCTTAGCATCGCCGCCATTACCTTTCACTACTTTTACTGCTTGTTCGAGGGGCAATCGACTGAAATCAATTTGGTTAAGTTCAGCGACGCGTTCAACGGTTAGGTTTTTGTTATTTTGCAGATCCAACACATCACCAATGAACATGTACCGACCTTTTTCGTCGGTATAGACCAGTTGTGAGCCTAATTTGACCTCGTACCAACCTGGTACCGCAGCTTTTGCTACGTGCTTAACATCGGGGCCAATGCGGTTTAATAACTGCGCTTTTAATTTATCAGCTGCTGCGTCAGCGGCCAATACATTGGTCACACTGTTAGCCGCAAGGCCAATGCATGCGACAGCGATCAGACGTGTAATCAGTTTCATGGGGCTCCTAAAAGAATGAATTAACTTTACGAGATAGAGAGCCTCTGCAAAATACTAGCGAGCAGGAGACTCAGTTGATCATTTTGCGGCTTAAGAGGTTTTGCAGAGGTTCCGCAAGCGCTAAATAGAAAAAAGTCGTGTGATATCAATAATCATCAATCTGTGTATCAGCATCTTTTGCTTCGTACTTTTGCACCACTTCTTTCGCTGATTCGTGTTGCGGGAAGAATCCATCGTGCTGCATGCTCCAAAGCTTTGCAAAGTGTCCACCTGCAGCTAACAATGCCTCTTTGCTACCGTCTTCGATAATTTTGCCTTTCTCGAACACTAAGATTCGATCCATATTGCCAAGCGTTGAGAGACGGTGTGCAATCACAAGCGTTGTACGGTCTTTCATTGATTCTTGCAAACTCGCTTGAATCACTTTCTCAGTCACCGAATCTAGCGCTGACGTCGCTTCATCCAAAATCAAAATCGGTGCATTTTTTAGCAGCGCGCGCGCAATCGAAATACGTTGCCTTTGCCCACCAGAGAGTTTGACACCCCGCTCGCCCACCAAAGTTTGATAGCCCTCATCTAATTCTGAAATAAACTCATTACAATGCGCGCGCTTCGCGGCATTGAAGACTTCTTCATCTGTCGCATCAATGCGACCATAACGAATATTCTCAATTAAATTACGGTGGAACAGAGAAGGGTCTTGCGGGATTAACGCAATCTGCTCGCGCAACGAATCTTGCTTGACCTTAGCGATGTTTTGACCGTCAATTAAAATTTGACCCTGCTGAATATCAAAAAAACGCAGAATAAGATTCACAAAGGTCGATTTACCCGAACCGGAGAATCCGACTAAACCCACTTTTTCGCCTGGCTTAATTTCAACTGACAAATTGTCGAACAGCATATGATCAGGTTTGTAGCCAAAGCTTACCCGCTCAAACACAATGCTACCTTGCTTGATCTGCAAACGCGGGGCTTGCGCCACATCGACTACTTCGTGACTTCGTGCGACCAGCTGCAACGCCTCGTTAATCGTGCCTCGTTCGCGCGTAAAAAGATTAATTTGAAAGCTTAAATACCAAATTAATCCCATCATCGAAAAAGAAGACATCATCACCAAAGAGATATCGCCCACCGTCACCCATCCCGCCTGCCAACCATGCAGCAACGTCGCAACCATCGCAACGATAAGCGCCAAGCTACCGACTCCTTGCAGCGCGCGCATGATTTCAATCATCCAGTTCGCTTGTTGAGATTTCCTCATCTCATCACGCTGATAGCTCCACAAGCGCTCTTTCTCAAAACGGCGTCGCGCAAATAATTTAACGCTGGCAATATTTGTAATCGAATCGACGATCTGCCCGCTTAGCGCCGTCACCGACTCAGAATGAATATGCCACTTCGCTTCACCGGCACGTAAAAATGCAAGCGAGAGACCCACGTGCACAACGAACCAGGCAAGTAATATATGGGCGAACAAAGGTTTCGCCTCCCACATCAAATAGAGCGACACAGCAAAAGCAACGATGATCGAGATAAAGTTAAAAACAAAAATCTCGAGCACATTCTGACAACTATTCGGCAGCTCAGTGAGTCGCTTCGCCACGCCCCCTGCATAGTGATTGGAGAAGTAGTTGTAAGAATGCTTTTTCACATACTCCAATACTTCGCCTCTGATATTTGCCCGAAAGCGTGGAAAGAAATAAATCAGCACAGTACCTTGCACCCGCTGACAGAGCTCCATCAAAATCCACAGCCCAAACAGTAGCGTTAAAGTAGGCATTAACACTTGATAAATATCAGCTCGGTCGCCTTTAAATTCAGCTACGCCATTAATAATTTTTTTAATAAAAAAGGGAAAACAAGCCTCATTAACAGCCCATACGAGAGCCGTGAATAGCGCTAACGAGAACGTAACTTTTTGTTTCTTAACAAAGAACCACAAAAATTTTAGAAGAGTGCTTGGCATATTTTGATTATTTGTTTGATCTTTACGATCATTTGTTATTGCTAGAGGAGCACTGAATAAAGCGGGAATATGGAGTGCTTTTGCTGCTAGTACATTAGTACATAATATGAAAAATGAGATGAAAAAAGAGGCGCAAAAAGAGGCAAAAACGGAATCAAAAAGAAGGGTTCTGTTCCGTATGCTGCAGCTCTCCGTTTATCCAATGTTTTGCTAAAGACTAGTCGCACACTTCTTAATCTAGCGCATGCGCAATCAACCAACGTTTAAGTAAAGGCTGAGAATTCGCAAATGACATGCCTAAATTTCGCGCAGAACGCAACAATGCATTCGATGGCGAAAAAAGTCGTTGCAAACCATCGGTTACCAACATCAGTTTTTTGATATCTAAACTACGTGAGCGCTCGTAACGGCGCAATAAAGTGATATCACCCACATCACGAAATAGTTCGCGGGCCATCATGACATCAGTTAATACGCTCACATCTCGCAGTCCCAAATTCATCCCTTGCCCTGCAAGCGGATGAACCACATGTGCAGCATCGCCAATTAATGCGACGCGTGGTGCAATCAAACGATCAACTTTTTGCAGCGAAAGCGGGAATCCTTGTGCGCGAGAGATGCATTCCAATGCGCCAAGCTGTCGGCTAGTGATTTTTTCAACAGCCGCCGCAAGTTGCGCGCTATCCAATGCGAGTAGTTCTTTTGCGTGCTCTTCTTGAGCCGACCACACTAATGAAACATGATGTGAAGACAAAGGTAGCAGCGCGATAATCTCGCCTTCATGAAACCACTGATATGCCGTTTCAGCATGTGGCTTTTCAGTACGCAGCGTAGCGACTATGCCCCATTGATGATAATCACGCCGACTAACCTTGGCTTCCATTTGCGCTCGCACCCATGAGTGAGCACCGTCAGCGCCGACGAGTAAATGAGTATGCCAAGTTTGATGATTATCTAACTCCAGTACAGCATGCTCTGGCTTAATGGTTAAGCGTTGGGCTCGTGCTTCTAACCAAGTTAGATGAGGCTGAAACTTAAGCGCCGCGTCAAGTGCGCTTTCAAGCAAAGAGGCTTCTACAATCCAAGCCAACTGCGGTACCGCTGCTTGAAAAGCAGAAAAATGCAATTCAGCGCTAGTATCTCCATAGACGCGCATGTCATATACCGGATGGAGTCGCGTTGCATCCAATGCTTGCCATATTCGCAAACGTTCTAATAAAACTTGGGTACTTTTCGACAACGCATATACGCGACTATCAAAAGGAGTGCTGCTAGCAGGCACATTAGCAGCCTGCGCAATTAACGCAACTTTAAGCCCAAGTTGGGCTAATGCCAGTGCAGCGGTCTTGCCCACTAGGCCTCCGCCAACCACTGTTACATGAGAAGTATGTTTGGATTGAGTCATCGCAGCATTATAGTTTGCACAACATAGCTTTTCTAAGGAGAGATTGGCTAAATAATAAACTGCAGGTAGATAAAAGTTAGCCGTCTTTTTTTGATGAATACAGAAATTTTCATCGATATGAAAAATATCAGTCCGTCCTGTCGCACACAGTACAATAGCGGATCTTAAAAGCTATCTGTAAGAATGTAGCGATTCAACACTGCCTCCCTAGACTTAATCAACTTGTAGCAAAGGATTTTATGAAGCTTAAATGCGGAATTGTAGGTTTACCCAACGTAGGCAAATCGACTCTTTTTAATGCGCTTACCAAAGCTGGCATCGACGCCGAAAATTATCCGTTTTGCACGATTGACCCTAATGTTGGGGTGGTTGAGGTGCCTGATGAGCGACTCTCTGCATTAGCAGAAATTGTGAAACCTGTGCGCACGATGCCAGCTGTCGTTGAATTTGTCGATATCGCTGGACTCGTTGAAGGCGCATCAAAAGGTGAAGGGCGCGGCAATCAGTTTTTAGCGAATATTCGGGAGACCGAAGCGATCATTCATGTAGTGCGCTGCTTTGAAGACCCTAATATTGTTCACGTTGCAAATAAAGTAGACCCGCTTTCTGATCTTGCAGTGATCAATACCGAGCTCGCTTTGGCAGATTTAAGTACCGTAGAAAAAGCGTTAGCTCGCTACACTAGTGCCGCGAAATCGGGGAACAATAAAGAAGCCGCTAAACAAGTCGCTGTGCTGCAAAAAGTACAGCAACAGCTAGACCAAGTAAAACCTGTGCGGGCACTTGAGTTATCTGATGAAGAGCAAGCGCTAATCAAGCCACTCTGTTTGATCACTGCTAAGCCGATGATGTATATCGCTAACGTGCATGAAGATGGCTTAACTAACAACCCGCTGCTAGACGCGGTCACGCAGCACGCCGCAACCGAAAACTCCCCTGTCGTCGCCGTATGTGCCGCGATTGAAGCAGAAATTTCTGATCTCAGTGAACAAGACAAAATCATGTTCCTCAAAGACATGGGAATGAACGAACCAGGACTTAATCGTGTCATCAAAGCTGCGTTCAAATTACTAGGATTGCAAACCTTCTTTACCGCAGGCAAAAGCGAAGTACGTGCTTGGACTATCCGTATTGGAGAAACCGCACCCGAAGCCGCTGGCGCCATTCACACCGACTTTACCCGTGGTTTTATTCGTGCTCAAACGATCTCATTTGCCGATTTCATCGCTCACGGCGGCGAGCAAAAAGCCAAAGAGGCCGGCAAAATGCGCGCCGAAGGCAAGGAATACATCGTGCAAGATGGCGATGTGATGAACTTTTTGTTTAATGTTTAGAAAGACAATTTCTTGTTTAAGAGACGTTTACATAGCTTCGTAGCAAGTCACATTTTTTCTGCCAATACAAAGGCACCACTACAGGCCTTTACCTTGCCACTGGTGGAGCAAATCACGGCGATGCGGCAGTGGCAGATAATTCAAGAAGGCGGAAAGTATGAGGCACGATTGTGTTGGCGGTCCTCGCAAACTGCATTAACCGCGTCTGGTGCGTTGATAGATGGCGTACAAGAATTAAGTGAAATTAATAAAAAACTTTTAATACAACAACGAGCAATCTGCTCTGAGCCAAACAAACCCTGAATTCCGGCTTTTGCAAAAACCCAATCACAAAAAACTCAACACAACTGCCATCGTCACCAGAGATAAGAGCGTGGTCAACGTAATGATAGAAGCCATCGCTTCAGCATCGCCTCCCATTTGTCTAGCTAAGATATAGGAATTACCAGCACAAGGAAGGGCCGCATAAAGTAAGCAAATTGAGCGTAGTGGACCCGATACGTTTAATAAGCTAAGGAACCCGGCGGTAGCAACGGGAACGCCTAACAGTTTGATCAAGGAGCTGGAGATAACCGCTGTCCAACGATGTCGGCTCATGCGAAATCTTAGCCCTGCGCCCACACACAACAGACTAGTAGGCAATGCAGCGCGTCCTAAATAATCGAGGAAAGTGGTAAGAATCAGACCCAGTTTGATTTGACTAACGGAAAGCATAACACCGACTATCGCGCCTACGATCAGTGGGTTTTTGATAATTGAGAGCAAGATATTTTTGATCGATTTCCCGCCTATCCCATATAAACTCAGCACTAAAACACTAGAGAGATTCGTAAAGATAATCATGTAAGTAATCACAATCGCCGCAAAACGAATCCCCTGCTGTCCATACAAAACTTCAGTCATCGCCAAAAAGATATACGAGTTATAGCGCACGCAGCCTTGAAAAATGGAGGTGAAAGTCTCGTTTTGGTAAGCAATCAAAGTGCGCGATAGAAACACCAAAATAGCGATGACGATTGTCCCTAGAAGAGTCGCCACAATCGCCCCCGTCATATTGACCGAAGAAAAATCAGTGCGCACCAGTTGTGCAATCAGTAAGGCTGGAAATAAAACGTAATAGGTTAGCTTTTCCGCTTCATTCCAGAAGGCATCGGCAAGAAATTTCTGCGTTTTAATAAATTGCCCAAACAAAATTAAAAGAAAAGTCGGAAGCGTCGCGATAATAATTTGCATCATGGCAGACCTTTATTCTTTCAAACGTTTTATGTTGCCGAAGCACTAGCTTATCCATCGGATAGGGATCTAGTTTAGCTACGCCTATCACCCGAGAAATTTAACCCTACCAAGACAAAATATCAACCAGAAAAGAAAGATATTCACTCCAAGCATGACCGTATTCTTCTACTCAGACCTAACAATCTTCCCGTAGAGCAGAGACTAGCGAGGACGTTGTCATCGCATTAATTTTTATCAAACCTTGATAATTGCTTCATCGCTGCTCTCACATACATTCCCGCTCTCCACCCTTAAAGTTTATTTTGCTTTTAAATGATTAAAAATGAATGAAATGAGCGCTAACCAAGTTTAATAAGATCTTCTCCGATGAAACTATCTTGAGCGAAAATATGTGTGGGTTCGTGTGTAACACGAGTGGTTAGATTTATTGGAAAAACATAATAATTTGAGTTATTACAAAATTTAACACGCAACCCATAATTCCTTCCGGTTTTTTCAAAAGACATATGATCAATAGGTGCTTCGCTCTTTATCGAATATAAAAGCTTCTCCTCTGATTCAATTGAGAAATTGTAAATAATATATTGACCTATAGCCTGCGCACCTGCCACGGCAATAAATTTTTTGCTTGACGACAAATTAATATTTTTTATTTTAAATTTATTTAATTTAGAGAGAAATTTTTCAGGCAAACAAGAATCATTCAATCCGTCAATTTGATAGACAAAAACAGCGCTTTCTTTATTGCAAAAGCCTGCTGCAGCAAAATATTTCCCATTTGAGGAAATAGTAAAGGCAGTTATATTTTCTATTTTATATTCCAGCTGCTTTGCTATTAAACCTGAACTTTCTAATAGGTATAGATAGACCGCCTTTTCTCCGACATAAACAAACCACTCTTTTCCATTACGAATAAAAAAAGTGGGATTTGAAGCTAATCCTTTGGACGGTGGAGAGTCAAATTCCAAACAAAATTCAACATCATCTTCACTATCGATATTTTTTAATTTGTATTTATATGGAGAACTGACACCATTTGTTGGCTCTGGATCAGCCACCCATTGCCCGCCTGCAGAAAACACCCCTCCCCTAATCTCGACCACATCTCGCGTTTGGGCATTTTCGTGATTAATTTCTGAAGTATTTTCTAAAGGAATAGAGGAAGGAATTTTCTCGTCGTCTTCAGGTGAAGAAGATACCTCTTCAAATCTCTGCGTAAGCTCGCTAAGCGGTAATAAATAATCAGCGTCCTCACCAAATGACGAAGCATCAGCCGCAAAATCTGGAGAATATTCCTCGACTTCACTGCTGATAGCAGAAAAAGCGTATTCATCGCCAAGCATGGGGAAGTCGACAAAGTGAGAGGCATCATCAGAAACGCTTGCTTCCTTACCGGTTAGCTGGTGATCAAAAGGACTTAATTCTCTGATGAGTAAGCGGATAACGCTTGTTGAATCGTGAGTCTCTTCATCCATTCGAGAATGCGCATTCGTAGCCCGCTCCCGCTCATTTTCTTCTGCTTTTCTTTTGGTTGCTGTTGGGTAGGGAGTTACGCGAACTCCCACATTTGGCGCTGAGGGAATGCGGTTCATCTATACCTCCTACGATACTTATTAAAATGATTTGGTAATTATTCTAATACTGCTATCGGCGTTGTCATGGCAAATTCGCCTATTCATTGACTAAATTTACAATACGCCTCGCTTGATACCGATCAGATTTAAACGAACCAGTTAGTCGAAAAATATGCCGATTTCTCAGCTAATTAATCATAAAACATAGAAGGAAGAAGGAGGTATGTTGAATAGGGACGAAAAAAAGCCTGAAAATTTTCAGGCTTTTTGATGAGACTGGAAGGTCTCTTAAGTGGTTGCGAGGGCAGGATTTGAACCTACGACCTCCGGGTTATGAGCCCGACGAGCTACCAGACTGCTCCACCTCGCGTCAGTTCGGTCTATTGAAGTTGCGAAGTATAGCAGATTAATCTGCTAATACAAATTATTAATTTTGCGTTGATAAGCTACTTATGATTTCTTTTTCCCTCTCATCTAGATTGGGCACAGCCTCGAGCAGCACTTAAAGATGATTTAGCAGAAATTATTTCCCAATACAAAACCGGCTAAAAATCGTGCCAAGTAAGTCGTCGGATGTAAATTCGCCGGTAATGGTATTGAGCTGCTCTTGCGCTAAACGTAGCTCTTCTGCAAATAGGTCGAGTGCCTGCGCATTTTTTTCCGCGTGTTCAGCAGCCACAGCTAAATGGCGACTCGCTGCACGTAACGCAGTTAAATGTCGGGTGCGAGCGAGGTAAAGGTTTTCAGTGCTCGGTTGCCAGCCGGCTAATTTCAACAGTTGAGCGCGTAGCAGATCAATTCCATCACCACTTTGTGCGGATAGGTGGAGGGTACACACTGGTGTATCAATCACGGCTGGCGCAACGCCAGTTAAATCTATCTTGTTGAAAATCCGCAGCACAGGCACAGCTGCCGGGAATTGCGCAGCAATCTTCTTGTCTTCATCCGTAATACCTGTGTTGACATCAAGCAGATGCAATATCACATCAGCACGTTCAACTTCGCGCCAGGTTCGTTCAATACCAAGCGCTTCAATTTGATCTTCAGTCTCTCGTAGACCAGCCGTATCGATAATATGCAGCGGCACGCCTTCAATTTGAATCGTTTGCTGAACTTTGTCCCGTGTCGTGCCAGCAATCGGCGTCACAATTGCAAGTTCAGCACCCGCTAAGGCGTTGAGTAGAGAAGATTTGCCCACATTCGGCTGACCGGCTAACACAACCGATAGTCCTTCGCGCAACAATGCGCCTTGCTTAGCATTGCGTTGTATCTCATCAAGCGCTTCACGCAATCGGGTAAGTTGGCCTCGCGCATCAGCCGCCTCAAGAAAATCAATTTCTTCTTCTGGGAAATCAAGCGTCGCTTCGACTAGCATTCGTAGTTGAATCAACTGCTCGACCAGCGTATGAATTGCGCTAGAGAACACACCGCTTAGCGAACGCCCGGCCGCACGCACAGCGGCTTCTGTACTTGCTCCAATCAAATCCGCTACCGCTTCAGCTTGCGCCAGATCAAGTTTGTCATTCAAAAAAGCGCGACGCGTAAATTCACCGGGCTCAGCCAAACGCAACCCGATTGCCTGCCCCGCTTCAAGACAACGCTGCAAGATTAACTGCAACACCACCGGCCCACCATGCCCTTGCAACTCAAGCACATGCTCACCCGTATAAGAGTGCGGCGCAGCAAAGTACAAAGCGATACCCTGGTCAAGTGATTCACTTTGATCATCAAGAAACGGCACATAGGCTGCATGACGTGGTGTTAATTGCTGTCCACATATAGCCGAAATCAAAGCATAAACGGTTGCCTCGTCAGTTTTACCAAACGACACGCGCACCACACCAATACCACCTCGGCCTTGGGCAGTTGCAATTGCAACAATGGGATCAAAATCAGATGTAAGCATCGAGAAATAAAAAAATTGCCACTTGATAAGAAAGAGCGACCCAAATTGTAACTTGAGCCGAGTATTTAGAAAGGCTGCCAATTAGGTTTGCGAAGCAAGATTAATTGGCTCGACTGACGCTTTTAGCTGAACGCAATAAGACAATCACTGCACCTGAGCCACCTTCATGCGGACGTGCTTCGCAAAAAGCGAGGACTTCTCTAAGCTGGGCAAGCCACGTATAGACTTTGCCTTTAAGTGCAGGTTTTTGATTGGCAGAGCCCAATCCTTTGCCATGAATCACGCGTATGCATCGCACCCCTTCCTCCACCGCATCTTGTGCAAATTCCGTCAAAGCACTACGCGCTTCATCAAGACGCAGGCCGTGTAAGTCAATTTGTGCTTGGATAGGTAATCTGCGCTGCGACAATTTGCGCGCAACATCTGGCCCAACGCCTGGTTTACAGAAATACGCTGAGCCATCTTTATAGTGCGCGAAGACCGGCTCGTAGTCATCCGAAAGTTCTTGCTTGGTAGATATTCTTTGAAGGTGGGGTGAACCTGAATAGGCAGATGTCTGTGGCACTGTAGAAACGTTTTTCTGACTCAACCCAATAGAGGTATTTTCGTTTGTTGTAGATTGAGAAATGGTAGTGCCAGATGAAGACTGCTTGGCAGAATTTTTTTCTTTAGCCGCCGCCTGCCTAGCCAAAATCGACTCCGCTTTTAGCGTATCGTACAAAGCGCGCAAATCAGCCAAGCTAGAGAAGCTTTGCTTAGCACTCTTTACTTGGCTGTTGATGTTAGATTGAGGTGCCTTAGGGCGGGAAGAAGTTTTATGCTTGTTAGACATCAATATATCTCAACGCATAAAAATTCTTCTTCATACCAAAAAGCGCATTGCAGTACACGATCTACTCGCTTTCTAACTGCTCAAGATAACGCTGCGCATCGAGAGCGGCCATGCAACCTGTTCCTGCGCTAGTAATCGCTTGGCGGTAAACATGGTCTTGCACATCACCTGCAGCGAACACGCCAGGAACATTGGTTGCCGTCGCATTCCCATCTAACCCGCCGCGCGTGACGATATAACCGTTACGCATTTCTAATTGATCAGTAAAAATTTCTGTATTCGGTTTGTGGCCGATTGCAATAAAAACGCCCTGTAAAGAAACCTCAGAAGCTTGGCCGTTTTTCACATCCTTAATCAGCACACCTGTCACGCCGGAATCATCCCCTCGTACTTCCTCCAGCACATGATTCCATTTAATTTCTACTTTGCCCTGCTGTTCTTTAGCGCGCAGTCGATCAACCAAAATAGGTTCTGCGCGGAATTTATCGCGTCGGTGTATCACCGTGACTTTTTTCGCGATGTTTGACAAATAAAGCGCTTCTTCAACCGCTGTATTGCCGCCACCCACTACGGCCACATGTTGTTCTTTATAGAAAAAACCATCGCAGGTCGCGCAAGCCGAAACGCCTCTCCCCATAAATTCTTCTTCAGAGGGCAGGCCAAGGTATTGTGCTGATGCACCCATTGCAATAATAAGTGCATTGCAAGTATATTCACCCGCGTCACCTATCAAACGAATAGGCCGTTCGTTTAACTTAGTAGTATGAATTTGATCCAATACAATATTGGTTTTAAAACGCTCGGCATGCTCAAGCAGCCTTTGCATCAAATCTGGCCCTTGCACCCCGTTTGGGTCTCCCGGCCAGTTTTCGACATCTGTCGTCGTCATTAATTGACCGCCTTGCGCAAGCCCAGTGAGCAGCATCGGTGCAAGATTGGCACGCGCAGCATATACCGCCGCCGTGTAACCCGCTGGCCCAGAGCCAAGAATAATGAGGTTGGCATGTTGAATTTGCGACATGAAATTTCCATTAAGTAGACACTCTGTCGTGTTCAGAGTAAGGGCACAATAATAACGGCATATAAAAATATAATCAGTACCATTATTTTATAAAATATATTTAGGCTTTCCCTGGCCGTAAAGGCGCAAGGCCACCAGAGAGGCCCTAAACAGGTCTTTGGATTTTTTGCTTATTAAGAATTCACTCACGGTCTCAAAGAGGAGAGATTTAAGAAGTGACCTGCAGTCATGTTGGGGTTTGCCCTTCACTTTAATCTACCAGCATTGAAGAATCGTAAACAGGCTCGAAGAATTGCGTGCAAAGCTTCGTGCCAATTGGATAAATTTTTAAGGACCTCCTTAAAAAAAGAGGCTTAATGACTAAATCTCCTGTTCCCGCTAAAACATCGAATTTGCCCCATCGTATGTCGCGCCTTGTGATTGAGGTACGCTGGCTGCTGCAGCTTGCATTGGGGATTTTTCTGTTAATGGTTTTACTCAGCTACAACCCGCATGACCCGAGTTGGACAAACGAAATGCAGGTAAGCGAGATAGCCAATTGGGGTGGACGCGTCGGAGCCTGGACGGCAGATATTTTATTTTTAATGTTTGGCTTTTCGTCATATTGCTGGGCGGTGCTATTAACGCGGCGCATTGTGTTGGGTTATCAACGGATTGCGCGACATGAAGAAGAAAACGAGCAAGACGCTGAAACGACTACCCCCGCTAGCCACTGGCTCCTCGATAGCTTTGCCTTCGCCCTTATGCTAGGTGCTTGCGCGGGTCTCGAAGCGATGCGACTCTGGTCACATACTGCTGCCTTTTTGCGCACGCCCGGGGGCGTGGTCGGCGACACTTTGGCGCGCGAGCTACTCCGCGCACTTGGCTTTACGGGTGGCACCCTCGTTTTGCTGTTGATGTTATTAGTAGGTTTGTCGTTGTTTTTCCGCTTCTCTTGGTTAAATCTTGCTGAGAGACTGGGAGGGGTGATTGTCAGCGCCTTCGCGTCTCTCAAAAGATGGCGTGAAGCCAGGCGTGATCGCAAAGTAGGTGAAGTCGCCGCGCTGCGCCGTGAAGGAACACTGGAACAAACACGCGAACGCATCGAAATACACGAGCCGATTCAAATTGTTCCTGCGCTCGCTGTCGTGCCAAAATCTGAGCGAATTGAAAAGGAAAAGCAGCACGTGCTTTTTCATGAGATATCGAATAACGAACTACCGCCTCTTGCTTTGCTAGATGCCCCTCCTACGACGCAAAAAACAGTATCCCCAGAAACCCTAGAATTCACTTCACGCCTAATTGAAAAAAAACTCAAAGATTTTGGTATCGACGTCAATGTCGTTGCAGCGTACCCCGGCCCGGTTATCACCCGTTATGAAATCGATTTAGCCACCGGCGTAAAGGGAAGCCAAGTGGTTAATCTTGCGAAAGACTTAGCGCGCTCCTTATCACTCGTTTCATTGCGCGTGGTGGAAACCATTCCTGGCAAAAATTACATGGGTCTTGAGTTACCCAACCAGCATCGGCAAACCGTACGTTTGTCTGAAATTTTAGGTTCTGCCGTGTATGCAGACGCCCCTTCCACATTAACACTTGGTTTAGGGAAAGACATCAGCGGCAAACCCGTCGTGGCAGATCTTGCCAAGATGCCTCACTTATTAGTGGCAGGTACCACTGGCTCGGGTAAGTCAGTGGGTGTGAATGCGATGATTTTGTCGCTCCTCTACAAAACCACACCCGATCAAGTGCGGATGATTTTGATCGACCCCAAAATGCTCGAAATGAGCGTTTATGAAGGCATCTCTCATTTATTGTGTCCAGTCGTAACCGACATGCGCCAAGCCGGCAACGCACTCAATTGGACGGTGTTTGAAATGGAGCGGCGCTATAAATTGATGAGCAAATTGGGCGTACGTAACCTAGGCGGCTATAACGGAAAGATTGAGGAAGCGGCTAAGCGAGAAGAAAAAATTCCTAACCCTTTCAGCCTGACACCTGACGCGCCAGAACCCCTCGAGAAACTGCCGCATATTGTCGTGGTCATCGACGAGTTGGCGGATTTGATGATGGTCGTCGGTAAAAAAATAGAAGAGTTGATTGCGCGTATTGCGCAAAAAGCACGTGCGGCGGGTATTCATTTAATCCTCGCTACCCAGAGGCCGTCGGTTGATGTGATTACGGGTTTAATTAAAGCCAATATCCCAACCCGTATGGCTTTCCAAGTTTCGTCAAAAATTGATTCGCGTACCATTCTGGATCAACAAGGTGCCGAATCGTTACTGGGGATGGGCGATATGTTATATCTCCCTCCTGGCAGCGGCTTACCAATACGAGTGCACGGCGCTTTTGTATCAGATGACGAAGTGCATCGCGTCGTTGAAAAATTAAAAGAAGCCGGTGAACCTGCGTATATTGAAGGAATCCTTGAAGGAGGCGTAGCGGGTGATGGCGAAGAAAGCGCAGCAGGTGGCGCTGGTGGTGGCTCATCAGATGGTGAGTCTGACCCGCTGTATGACCAAGCCGTTGAATTGGTCATCAAGAACCGACGCGCCTCCATTTCCCTCGTACAGCGCCATTTACGCATTGGCTATAATCGCGCGGCGCGGCTGCTTGAGCAAATGGAACAATCTGGGGTTGTGTCGGCGATGTCATCCAGTGGTAACCGAGAGATATTAGTGCCTAAACAGGATATGGATTAACTAATGAAAAATTCAATTCTTAGAAAAGGCTATATAAAGTCCTTTTTCCAGCTCAGCTCTCGTTGGCTCGCTTGCCTTCTCGGGTTAAGCACTCTCATGCATACCGCTCATAGCTATGCTGGCGGACGCGAAGCCTTACAGGCATTTGTCAAGCAGGTGCACGCGGCACGCGGGCAATTCACCCAGCGACAAATTACGCCCTCGAGCGAGGCAAACAAAACCGAGGCAACCGAACGCACATTGAGCGGTAACTTCGTCTTTTTGCGTCCCGGAAAATTTATCTGGGCCTATCAAAAACCGTACGCGCAAGTGCTGCAAGCCGACGGCAAATATTTTTATGTGTACGACCCAGATCTTAATCAAGTTACCCGACGCAAACTTGACCAAGCGCTAAGTGGCAGCTCGGCGACGATTCTATTTGGCAGTAATGATCTAAGCCGTGACTTTAAATTAAGCGATGCAGGCACTCAGCAAGGGATCGATTGGCTGATACTGATCCCCAAAAGCCAAGACTCGCAATTTCAACGTATTAGTATTGGCTTTCGGCAAGGTAACTTAGCTGCAATGAAGTTATACGATTCTTTTGGCACACTGACCGAATTAACTTTTAGTCAGATCGAAACAAATCCACCGCTATCAGCGGATCAATTTAAATTCACTGTGCCAAGCGGCGCAGAACTTGTGAATGGCTGAGACCGTCCCCATCACACCGCTTGCTGAAAAATTACGGCCCAAGACGATCGATGAAGTGATCGGTCAGCAGCATCTGCTTGGGCCAGGCAAGCCATTGCGGGTAGCGTTTGAATCAGCGCAGCCGCATTCAATGATTTTGTGGGGGCCACCGGGAGTCGGAAAGACCACCCTCGCCAAACTGCTAGCGCAAGCTTGTCATACTGACTTCATTGCGCTATCTGCGGTGTTAGCGGGTGTTAAAGAAATTCGCGCAGCGGTTGAACAAGCGACAGCTGCACGCGCACTACATCGACAAACTCTGGTTTTTGTCGATGAGGTGCACCGCTTTAATAAAAGCCAGCAAGATGCATTTTTGCCGCATGTGGAATCCGGCTTATTTATTTTTATTGGCGCAACCACTGAGAATCCATCGTTCGAGGTAAATAGCGCGCTCTTGTCACGTGCCGCCGTCTATACGCTAAAAAGTTTACAAGCCGACGAGCTCGCCCAACTCCTTGAGCGCGCCCGCACTGAACTTGGCAACTTAAGCATCACTCCAAAAGCGCAAGAGGCCTTAATTGCTTCAGCCGATGGTGACGCACGTAAACTTTTAAATAATCTTGAGATAGCCGCTCACACTGCAGCCAATCAACACGCAACTGAAATTGATGAAACGCTGCTTAGTCATGCCCTCGCAGAAAATTTACGGCGCTTTGACAAAGGTGGGGATGCTTTTTATGACCAAATCAGCGCGCTACATAAGTCAGTACGCGGTAGTCATCCAGATGCCGCTTTGTATTGGTTCTGCCGCATGCTTGATGGAGGCGCAGATCCGCGTTATTTAGCGCGGCGCATTATTCGCATGGCTTGGGAAGATATTGGATTAGCTGACCCACGCGCTGCGCGCATTGCACTTGATGCTGCTGAGACTTATGAAAGATTAGGCACACCGGAAGGCGAATTAGCGCTCGCTCACGCGGTACTTTATATGGCGGTAGCACCTAAATCTAATGCTGGCTATCTCGCCTATAATGCTGCGCGTCAATTTGTTAGCCGTGATCAGTCACGTCAGGTACCCATCCATTTACGTAACGCACCGACTAAGTTAATGAAAGAACTGGGTTATGGACACGCATACCGTTATGCGCACGATGAACCCGATGCTTATGCCGCTGGTGAACGATATCTGCCCGAGACAATGGCTGAACCAAATTGGTATCGTCCAACGCCACGCGGGCTAGAAGGCAAAATCGCTGAAAAGCTGAAAAAGCTGCGTGAACTTGACGCTGCCTGGCAAGCCGATCACCCACAACCAGACAACACAAAAAAAAGTGCTGAATAAACCGCTACTGGCTAATTCACCACTCACTTATATTCCTGTTTCCCTATGCTAGACATTCAACTCCTTCGCAAAGATCTTGACCAAGTAACGCGCCGCCTTGCTGAACGCGGCTATATCCTTGATACCGATACCTTTAAAGCACTCGAAGCGCAACGCCGAGAAGTGCAAACCCACACTGAAGCATTGCAGGCCAAACGCAATGCACTTTCTAAACAAATTGGCATTTGCAAAAGTAAAGGCGAAGATGCAACGGCGATAATGACTGAAGTCAGCACAATTGGCGATGATTTAAAAAATTCAGCGGTGCAGCTCGATGAAATTCAACGCAAGTTATCAGCACTAATGCTAGGGATGCCAAACCTCCTGCACGAGAGCGTACCAGTAGGACAAAACGAAACACAAAACGTGGAAATCAGCCGCTTTGGCACACCACGCCAATTCGACTTTGAGATTAAAGACCATGTGGATGTGGGTACGCCGCTTGGATTAGATTTTGAGGCTGCGACAAAAATCAGCGGCTCACGCTTCGCTGTGTTACGTGGGCCAATTGCACGTTTACATCGTGCACTTGCGCAATTTATGCTCGATACGCATACCACTTTGCATGGCTATACAGAAATGTATACACCGTATTTAGTCAATGCAGCGTCGATGCAAGGCACCGGGCAATTACCTAAATTCGCTGAAGATTCATTCAGAGTGCCACGCAACGTTGACGAAAACGACCATGCGGATCAGAGCGAATCCTTTTATTTAATTCCGACCGCAGAAGTTCCGCTAACTAACCTGATGCGCGACACCATCGTTAATGCCGATACGTTACCGATCAAATTCGTCGCTCATACCCCATGCTTTCGCTCAGAAGCGGGAAGCTATGGTAGAGATACACGCGGCATGATTCGCCAACATCAATTCGACAAAGTTGAGCTAGTGCAGATCGTGCATCCGAACGATTCATATGCAGCCCTTGAGCAACTTGTTGCCAATGCCGAAGCCATCTTGCAAAAGCTAGAGCTGCCTTATAGAAAGATGCTGCTGTGCTCAGGAGATACTGGCTCTAACAGCGCCAAAACATATGACCTTGAAGTCTGGCTACCTGCGCAAAACACCTATCGTGAAATTTCCTCTTGCTCGAATATGGAGGACTTCCAAGCGCGCCGAATGCAAGCCCGCTTTCGAGAACAGCAAGGTAAACAAAACAAAGTGGAGCTCTTACACACCCTAAATGGCTCCGGCTTAGCCGTTGGCCGCACTCTCGTTGCCATCCTCGAAAACTTCCAAAACGCAGATGGCAGCGTGACCGTACCTCATGCACTACAACCTTATTTAGGTGGTCTGCAACGGCTCACGCCTGGCTCTTAAAACAACGCTATTGAGGAGAGCGTGCATCTACTTAGAATCTGCTCACGATCATCTCTAGACATAAGGTTCTAAAAGGTATTGAGTAGGCGGAATGGCAGTTTCTTCTCTCCGAAGCATGTTGGGGTTCGTCCGACTCCGAGCTACGATTCTGCGTCGACATTCGTAGGCTAGGGTGACACAGGAACCTCAACGTGTGAGCCAACTGTCTTTATTCGAGCGTTGTGAAAGGCCTGGGATAGGTCAAACAAACCTAATTTTTGAAACACAGAAATAGAGACAATCCGCGTGAAATGCTCTAGAATCGCCCTTCTCTTCAAATGCACCCGCTAAAGTGCATCTCTCGGAAAGGTGGCAGAGTGGTCGAATGCGCCGGACTCGAAATTCGGTATACGGTTTTACCGTATCGTGGGTTCAAATCCCACCCTTTCCGCCAGCCCCCCCATCGACTTCCGGCACCATCCCTTCCAAAAGCATCAAAAATCCTTAAAAAATAAGGCTTTCCAGGCAATTCTTGCCATTTATTCCCAATCAAAAAACACGCTACCAAATGCAAGCAAACGGATGTTTTGTAGGCATTTTTGTAGGTATTTAAAAGAAGAGGTGTTTAGCATGCCTACAAGTAAGCTAACAGATACTAAATGTAAGGCTGCGAAGCCTGGGAAGAAAGCCCGTAAAGTATTTGATGGAGGCAGTCTTTTTTTATAGATATCCGCTGCTTTGGCGGCTGGCTTATCGGTTTGAGAAGAAACAAAAAACTATCAGTTTCAGCCCTTATCCAGAGGTATCTTTGGCTGAGGCGAGAGAGAAGCGGGACGATGTAAAAGCTAAGTTACGTGAGAACACTGACCCTATAGCGTCGCGTCAGGAAGAAAATGACCCCAACGCCTTAATATTTAAGGAAGCATCGGAGCAATATGGGGAAGGACGCAAAGACCTCACAGAAAACTATAAAAAGAATGGTACAAACGCCCTTAAAACACATTTATTTCCCATGCTAAGGGACAAACCCATTGCAAGTATTACCCGTGAAATGCTGATGGAGCCGTTAAAGACTATGGATGGATGCTAACGGGAAATATGTTTATGTGCGTAAGACTAGAATGTGGGCCTCGCACGTCTTCGAGTGGGCTATAGCAAATGGACACGCAACAACAAATCCAGCGGCAGAGATAAAACCTAGGGAAACACTGAATAAATCAATATCGGCGTTATGTCCACCTCGTTATACACAACTCTCCTATCTATCCCATTAATTTGCTAAGTCCCTCCTTTTTTTATTTAGGACAAGAGATGAGCTAGGTGCGATCGGAGATGGCTGGCCTCAATTTAGGAGATAAACGGCCCAATGATCGAATGGTACTTATGCTTGATCGGTGGTCGGCAAAGCAGATGGTCAGCATTCCTGAATGCTAGTCAAGGATGGGGTGAAGCGATGGGGACGTATCGATTTTTGTCGAATGAGTCGATGAATTGGGGCAAGCTATTGGAGTCGCATTGGACACAAATAGAAATGCGAATGAAAAAGCACGACGTAGGAAGAAGTCAAAATAGGAAATTTTATCTAGGCCTTACGCCGTACTTCAATCAGTGGCAAATATGTCTGACCAAGCGAGCCCTACGCTTTTTTCCTTATTTCCTTTAGTTCATCCCGAAGCTTTTTCATATTTTTCTGCTGAGTCGCTTCCATTTCAGCAAATTTAATATTAATTGCATGAATATCTATTTCATGTTTTATGTCTCGGTCACCAAGCGTTTCTTCAAGATCTACTTGATGCTTTTCGTCTCTCTGCTGGAGATCTGTTTGATGTTTTTCGTCTCTCTCAAAAAGAACTTGCTGAAGGTCTGTTTGATGTTTTTCGTCCCTCTCAAGAAGCGCTTGCTGAAGATCTGTTTGATGTTTTTCGTCCCTCTCAAGAAGCGCTTGCTGAAGATCTGCTTGATGTTTTTCATCCCTCTCAAGAAGCGTTTGCTGAAGATCTGCTTGATATTGCGCATATTTCTCACCAAGCGCTTGCTGAAGATCAGCTTGGTATTGTGCGTGTCTCTCACTAAGCGCTTGCTGAAGATCAGCTTGATAATGTACGTCTCTCTCTCCAAGCGTTTGTTGAAGATCTGCTTGATATTGTATGTCTCTCTCTTCAAGCGTTTGTTGAAGATCTGCTTGATGTTCTGCGTGTCTCTCATCAAGTGTTTGTTGAAGATCTGCTTGATGTTCTGCGTGTCTCTCATCAAGTGTTTGTTGAAGATCTGCTTGATGTTCTGCGTGTGCCTTATCAAGTGTTTTCCGGAGCTCTACTTTATTGCTAACAAGTTGTTTAGTCAGCTTTTCTTCAAGCTCTTTCTCTTCCGTAGTGAGCTTCTTTTGTGCTTGAGATAAATTGTGTTGTGCTTGTAATATATTTTGCTGTGTTCTAAGTATCTTTAAGGTACTCATTTCTTCGATCCTCTCCGAAAAATCACCAATCCTTTGTTCTGAATCAGATAAAAATATTAGTGGGAACACTTCTTTTTTCAGGGCTTTTAAATCCGCCGCTTAATACTGGTTCACCTTGTCGATGGCAAGGTTAAATACATCATTAATCCTTCATGTTAATAAATCTGTCCCGTCGTTATGCCCCAGTTATCAATAGCGCTTTTTTTTAGGATGTCAGGAATGATTAGAATAATAACGAATGGAGGCGTAAGTCTAGTAATCTATTTGACTCAACCAGAATAAAATTACAGAAGAGTTTTACTTTAAGTTTAGCTTCAATAACTGCTATAAACTTCAGTACATTGCTATTAGCATTTTTCAAGCCTAAAAGTTGTTAATTCAAAACCTCTAGAGAAACGCTGATTTAATCCCTCTCTATCTTCGACAAGATCAGAAGATGCTGCTACGATTTTTATCAGCTCCCCCATCACTCTAGTCAGACGCAATGAATCAGATGTCATTTTCCAGCGCGGAATACGCAAGCAAGAAGAAGCCCACACGCCGAGAGAAATTTCTCGCTGAGATAAATAAGCTGGTTCCTTGAAATCGCCTACTTGCAGCGCTTGAAGATGCCCTATATGACAGTCAAGCTCTTCGCGAATTCGTGGGTATTGATTTGGATTACGAATAAGTAAAATTGTTGAAAAGAAGCAACCTTTAAATACATTCAATTTTGTAGGTATTTTTTTAAATTTCGCCTGACAGACCCGTAAATACGTTATGTTTGTAACCTACCCTTTTCGCCAATTATTTTCCAACCTTCGATGCAAATAATGTCCATAAATTGCGACATCTCTCTTTTCTAATCTCATCGCTTTCATTGAGCATACGTTTTAGTTTTTCTGAAAATTGACTCCGCTCTCTGATCACTTCTGCCCTAATGAAGCGCTATAAAGCGAATTCACGACAGTTTGTGCATTCGCCGCAACATAGCCCACAACTGACCCTACTAAGCCGGATACCGCAGCAACAACGGCGACATCCTTGATGGGTATGCCACCTGTTAAAAGTAAATAACACCCATACAACACACCTGTCATTACAAATGCGAAGGTCATTAAGACCCACAGCGCCAGCATGTGGATATTCCTATAGCGTCGGGCATCGGTTACGCTTTCAATTTCCAGATTCTTGGTCTGGTATTCCAGCTGCGCGAGCATTTCCTTATCTTTAAACCCTAATTCAGCCATTTTTGCCGCGTATTCCTGGTCCGCTTTGCGTATCGCTGCAAGCACCTCGGGAGAGGCGACGTTAATCGCCAACGCTACAGCTGTGGCACGATCGTCGACGGAGAGATTGGTATCTGGCGCAAGACCGAGCACCCCTTCCAACGCAGTTAATGCGCTGCCAAGTAGAGGAGTACCCAAAGCTGCTGCAATCGTCGGGGCTAATTGCTTGAGGACATTAAAGACTCTATTCAAACCGTTCATTATTGAATTCCTTCCCAAAGGCTTTCCATTTCATCTATATGCCATTCGATTTATTTAGTCAGGCGACTTCCGCAAACATCTCGCCGAGAAAAACAAGAAAAGCAAAAGGCCGATATCTGTAGAACATCCTGATTAAGCGATCAGCAAACTAACAGAGAAATTGCAGGTGGATAATAAGGTGAAAAACGGTATGTATTGCTGCTGGCTAAGGCGCAACTAAAATACAGAAATAACCTTGGCTCCTAGCGCAGAAATTAGATCGCTTGTTTCATCTTTGCTTTGACAAGCAGAGCAGTCACTTGTGTTGAATTAGACAGGCAGAGGGTCAAAACACCTCAGCCCCACGCCGCCGTTGATGAGGCAGCTTGATCCACAGGTAATAAGCCAACGAAAGTAGCACCAGCCAGAGTGCGCCGACGTAGAGCGCTAAGCGCGTTTCTGAAAACACGGCCAACACGCCAAAAATGAAAATCATGAAGGCAATCGCGAATAGTTGTCCGTACGGCCAGAACGGCACCCGAAAAGTTAATTTATCCACTTCCTGGCGACTGAGCTTGAAACGCATCGCTACTTGCGAGAGCAATATCATTAACCAACCCCAAACAACAGCGAAGGTCACGATGGATGCAAAGACCAGAAATAGTTCTTTCGGAAGCAGATAATTCAGAACGATACCGAACAACAAAGCAATACCCATCATCAATACCGTCATCCCCGGTACGCCAGCGCGCGAGAGACGAGAGAAGGCTGCAGGGGCAAGCCCATCTTGGGCCATCCCGTAAAGCATTCGTCCAGCACTAAAAATATCACTGTTTATCGCGGAGACTGCGGCAGAGATAACGACAATATTGAGTATCGTTGCGGCCGAACTAATGCCTAATTTGCTGAAGATTTGCACAAATGGACTGCCTTGGCTCCCAATTTGAGACCAGGGACAAATAGCCATCAGCACGAACAACGTAAACAAGTAGAAAAACAAGATGCGCACAGGCACCGAATTAATAGCTTTAGGAATCATACGCTGCGGGTCTTGTGCCTCTCCCGCTGCGACGCCAATCACTTCAATGCCGCCGAATGCGAACATCACAATAGTTAACGAGGCGATGGTGCCAGCTATGCCATTTGGGAAGAAGCCCCCATGACTCCATAAATTACTAATACCCGGGCTTGCTACGCTATTGAATTCAATGCCAAAGGTTAAGATAAGGAAACCGCCCACTATCATCGCTATGATTGCCAGTACTTTAAGCAACGATAACCAACACTCCATCTCACCAAACACCTTCACACTGCAAAGGTTAAGTCCAATGATGATCGTGACAATGCCTAGCACCCATATCCACTGAGGCGTGTCAGGAAACCATAGGCCCATATAGACTCCAAATGCTGTCACATCTGCCAGACAAACCATTACCATCGAAAAAACGTAACTCCAGCCCGTCAGGAAACCCATATAACGACCCAGATAGGCACTCGCATAGTGACCGAATGACCCTGCGATAGGATGATGGACAGCCATTTCGCCCAGAGCGCGCATAGTCAAATAAATAGCCAAGCCACCAATCAGATAAGCTAGAAGAACCGAGGGACCAGCACGCTGTATGGCCGCTGCAGAACCATAAAAAAGCCCCGTGCCGATTGCAGAACCTAAAGCCATGAAACGGATATGCCGTGCTGTTAAGCCGCGGCGCATTACCGTGTCTCCCATTCTTCTTCCTTTTTTGGGACTTGTTTAGATTTTCCCTTGTGCTGACTGGCTGTACGGTCTTGTAGTCTTGTACTGTCTGCATTGGCGCAAGCGCGCCAGGGAAAGATTTAAACAAGCCCTTTTCGTTGTTGATCAACAGACGGAAAGCATGACCTGCTTTCCAATATCGCGGTATGGTACCTCATGGGGTGATTGCTACCGAAATTGAAATCGATAGCTTTTGAATAGAAACAAAGCGCCAAATAAACTATAGCTAGGAAATATCTACGCTTTTTCAGTTTATCTAGCGCCTTTCAAATCAGCACGATGTCTTTTTAATGTAGTGCTGTTCTCATGTGCTTTAATCTTATCTGTTTTCACTCGCTCTTATTACATTAATCAGTATTCGAGCTCTGTTTGACTCAACTGAGTTTTACAAAGCGATGCACACATTTATTAATGAACAGAACGCTAGTGCTACTCAACTGCCTATACTCAACAATGTCTGCCCTTTCAACATTCGCATTTAAGCGATCATAACGGGACGAGAACATTGATGTGTAGCATCGCAGGAATGTCTATATCCTTGCATCAAGCTTGCAGTGAGTCTACGTTGCTCCATTCGAGCGTCGTCTTGGCTCTTCTGTTTAATCGCATTTGTCACCATTTCTAAATTGTGATCAAGCGATTTATAGATAGAAATTAAAACATCTCTATTTTTTGTTTCCAACTTATTTAGTTTAGGCTTTAGTAAAACCATTAACTTAACCATATTAGGAACGGCACTTAATATAAGAGGAATGTAGTTATACGCTGGCGTTGATGAATTGACTTTCTCATTACCAGAAAGTGAGGTCCAAGCTCCCATTAAAGCCAATCCAATAACATCAACTGTTCCAGTTAATGTGTCATGCTTAGCCCCAGATGGTATATTAATCAAGGACATTTTCTTATCAATTTTTAACTTTATCCCATCGAATGCTTCGCATTTATCTTGAACATCGCTTTTCTTCAACGCATCTTGAATATTACCGATTACTTCTCGTACGTTAGCGATATGTTTTTTGATGTATCCAATCTCCTCGTTAAAAGCCATTCTTTTGAGACAGTTACTATCTAATTTTCTCTCTAATTCTTTTAATTTCTCTTCTTTTTCTTTTAATTCATCTTGCAGTAATTCATCACAGTAGTCATGCAACCCGCTTTTTATCTTTGTAGGATCTTCAACTCTTATTGCTGTAAATGAGCTTTGCTCTTGTGGATTATTTTCGCTGGCACTGACACTAATATTAGTATTATTTCTATTAGAAAAAATATAATTCACCAATTGAGTTACCGTCATAGTCAATCCTCATTAAAAATTAAATTAAAACTATCCTTACCTATCTACGAAACAATCTTTAATTTATGAAGAATTCCATTAAACTTTGACACAGCTTTTCTAAACAAAAGGGCGAAGATACGCACCCATGAATAAAAAAACGCACACTTTTTTAATTTAAAAATTTTTAGATGAATAAAGGCAAACGGAATTTGACTTAGCGATTAAATTTTTCTCAAAAAATTTAATCTTTTAAGAATTTATATTTATTAAGTCAGATAAATTACTTATGAACAAATAAGAAAGAGAGAAATAGCGATAAGATAATTCGCCATTAATTATCAATAAGATAGGAGGTAAAGATATTGACGATGTAATGCAGATGTTTTTTAGCCAAACGATATATTGAAATAGTCTGTTGCGCCATATTACATTGGTGTAGCAACAAAAAATAACTTAGGGAATCTCTGCAAAAGCCCTTGGGCAAGGCATGCCGACGTAGACAGTACATTAGTACGGCAAGGAGGCATAACGCCGCACAAGGGGTTTTGCAGAGATTCCTTAGCTTCAGCGTAACTTAGTACTTCCCTAAATGTACTGCCTGTGTCAGCATTCCCCGCTACAGGAGATTCCAAAGCTTTCTCTCATGCCGTGTTAGGCAATTTTCCAAATGAATACTTAAAAGCCTCTTAATGGTGACCAGACTTCTTTTATTTTTAGTTCTGAGTGTTTTCTTATTAGCTAGCTGTGCAGTTGGGCCGAATTACTCACGCCCCACCATCGACATTCCAGCGCAATACAAAGAAGCAACACAAGGTTGGAAAATAGCGCAGCCGAATGACCAGCATAGTCGCGGGGCGTGGTGGGAAATTTTTAACGATCGTTATTTGAATCAGTTAGTCACCCGTGCCACATTGGCTAACCAACAGATTGCTAGCTCTGCAGCCGCTTATCAACAAGCACAAACATTAACAGCACAAGCGCGCGCCGAGGCTTTGCCTAACGCGCATTTAACAGGGAGTGCGAGACAGGTTGGAGGATCTTCATCATTTCGCTCAAATGTGCCGGGTAATGAAGAGCCAGGCAACAGAGCAGCGAGAAGCACAAGTTATCTTGCCTCATTAGAAGCATCTTGGGAGCCCGATCTGTGGCACAGAATACGACGTAATATCGATGCGCAAAATGCAAGCGCACAAAGCGCAGCTGCTGAGCTTGCTAACGCACAGCTATCAATCCAAGCCAAGCTTGTGCAAAATTACTTTGAGCTACGCGCGTTAGACCGGCAACAAAAACTAATCGATAACACAGTAGCTGCATATCAAAAAATGCTGAACATTGCGCAATATCAGTATCAGCAAGGGACAGCGGCACGCACTGATGTAATCCAAGCACAAACCCAACTGCAACTAGCACAGTCTGAGGCTTTTGAGAATCAACTTAGGCGATCGCTTCTCGAACATGCAATAGCCACCCTTACGGGTGAGGCTGCATCCACTTTCTCATTGCCCGCGACATCACTACACACAACGCTGCCTACGATACCTGTACAACTTCCATCTGCCCTACTCGAACGCCGCCCCGATATTGCATCGAAAGAACGCCAAATGGCAGCGGCCAATGAAAAAATCGGCATCGAGATGGCAGGCTTTTTTCCTAAGCTAACCCTTTCGGCCTCAGGTGGCGTTGGCAGTGCATTATTTTCTGAATGGCTAAGTGCACCGGCGCAAGTATGGTCACTTGGGCCGCAAATAGTCGCGATGCTATTTGATGGAGGATTGCAACGTGCGCGCACGCAAGCGGCTCGTTACTTTTATGAACAAAACGTTGCCGACTACAAACAAACCGTACTAACAGCTTTTCAAGAAGTGGAAGATCAACTTGCCACCCTACATCTACTCGCCTCCAAAGCCAATACACAACAACAGGCAGTAGCATCTGCTCAACAGGCTTTGACCCTTATTACTAATCAATATAAAGCCGGTACAGTGCCTTATCTTAATGTGATGATGGCGCAAACAGTCGCTTTATCTGCGCAACGAAATTTAACTGAGATCGAAAAACGCAGAATGGTTGCTACGGTGGAACTGATTAAAGCGCTCGGAGGCGGATGGACTTTGAACAGATAACAGATTCTAGGGAAACTTTAAGACCCAAAATATTTTTTATGGAAAAAATTAAACGCCATTGGAAGAGCGTAACACTCGGTGCTGTAGTGATAGCACTGTTCGTTGGATGGATTGCTAAGCGCTATTGGCTATCCGATAAAACGCCAGCCTATTTGACCGCGACCGTTACACGCGCTGATATAGAAAACAGTGTGCTCGCGATTGGTACGCTTGAAGCTTATAAACAAGTGGATGTCGGCTCACGCACATCTGGTCAATTAAAGTCGCTGAAGGTCACCCGGGGTGACATCGTGAAGAAAGATCAATTATTGGCTGAAATTGATCCCAGTCTGCAGATCAATAAGTTGCGTGCAGCGCAAATAGAAAAAGAAATCCTCAGCAGAGATCAAGAAGAAAAAAGCGCTAATTTACGTTATGCAGCTTGGAACTATCAGCGCCAGCAACAACTCTTGAAACATGATTCAACATCTCGCCAAGCCTTTGAAGAAGCTCGTTCTAAATGGCTCGCGCTTAAAGCTAGTGTTGCAGCTTTACAGGCGCGCATTAGAAAAGCTCAAACTGATGTAGAAGTCGCTCAAACAGACTTGGGTTTTACACGCATTACTGCGCCTATCGATGGAGAGGTCGTTGGGATTGTGACCAAAGAAGGGCAAACCGTTATTGCTAGTCAACTGGCACCGGTGATTTTGAAGTTGGCTGATATGCGAACGATGACGGTCAAAATTCAAGTTCCCGAAGCGGATGTGATTCGCACTCATCCGGGGCAAACGGCTTATTTCACCATTCTTGGTCAACCCAAGCGCCGCTTCTACGGCAAACTGCGCGAGGTCGAATCCGCGCCGCAAAATTTCTTGGAGGAAAAAATAGGCAGCGGCTCAAGCTCACAAAATAAAGACGCTGCCGTGTTTTACAACGCTTTATTCGACATACCGAACGCTGATCGTCAGTTACGCATCGGCATGACCACTGAAACGCATATCGTGCTAGACGCCGCTAGAAAAGCACTGATCATTCCAACTGCGGCCCTTAGTGCGCTGGACGCAAAAGGCAATGCTACCGTGCGCGTTTTATCGTCACGTAATCAGCTACAGGTACGCAAAGTTCAAGTAGGCATTAACAATAGTGTCAAAGCACAAATTTTGGCTGGGCTTAACGAAGGTGAACAGGTCATTATTGGGGAGCCGAATGACAACGATGAGAAATCATAAAGAGAGGCTCGGTAAGCCAGAGGCGAAGGAGGTTCATCAAAATTCCAGCAGCAATCACGCTGATTCTCAACCTACATCCGCTTCTGTTAATTCAATTCAACCACTGCTTGAACTGATTGATGTAACACGTAGCTTCTCCTTCGGGGAACGAAGTGTCACGGTATTAAAAGAAATTAATTTAAAGGTCTACGCTGGAGAATTAATCGCAATTATTGGCGCCTCAGGTTCAGGTAAATCAACGCTAATGAATCTATTAGGTTGCTTAGATCGGCCAACAAGTGGCACCTACAAGATTGATGGAGAAGAAATCGGCAATTTAGGTATTGAAGCATTAGCGCGCCTGCGAAGAGAGCATTTTGGCTTTATTTTCCAGCGCTACCATTTGCTACCTCATCTGCGCGCTATCGAAAACGTCGCGATGCCAGCGATCTATGCCGGCATAAGTCAGGCGCAGCGCATGGAGCGTGCGTTGCAATTGCTGCAACAACTAGGTTTAAGTGAACGTGCTTGGCATCGTCCGAATCAACTTTCCGGTGGACAACAACAGCGCGTCAGCATTGCACGCGCTCTAATGAATGGCGGTGCAGTTATTCTCGCCGATGAACCGACAGGTGCATTAGACAGCCAAAGTGGACAAGCGGTACTGCAAATCTTGCATGAGCTGCATGCGTTAGGACATACCATCATCATCGTTACACACAATGACGAATTAGCTGCGCAAGCCTCTCGCATTATTGAAATTAGCGATGGCGCTATTGTGCGCGATGAGATTAATCCACAAGCACCAACGCAGCGCACTCAGGCGTTACCCGATGCAGATCTCTCTCAAGCAACCCCAACCGCATCGACCGAAAAAAAAGATAAAAAATCTTCACCATCCGCATGGCTTATCAGTCTTAGAAGTCTCACTCAAGCTTGCAAAATAGCCTGGCTAGCACTGCGCTCCCATCGTTTACGCACCTCGTTAACGTTACTTGGCATCATTATTGGCATCGCGTCAGTGGTGACTATTTCAGCGATTGGGGAAGGGGCGAAAAACGCGATGCTAAAAGATATCCGTTCGCTCGGTCCCAACACGATCAATATCTATCGTGGACGCGATTTCGGAGATAGACATGCCTCTCGTGTACGCACGCTTTTGCCAGGAGACCTCACGGCACTACGCGAGCAATCTTATGTGGACAGCGTCACGCCAAACATCTCTCGATCTTTATTAGTCCGTTACGGAAATGTTGACACCAACGTGAATGTACGCGGTGTAGGTACAAACTATTTCCAGGCACGCGATATACGCGTTGCGCAAGGCATGTTTTTTCAAGAAGAAGATTTGCAGCGCCAAGCTCAAATCGTCGTTATCGATGCGAATACGCGTAAGAAATTTTTCGGTCCCAACGAGGATCCACTCGGTCAAATTATTTTTCTGCGCAATTTGCCAACGAGAATAGTAGGCGTTGCACAGGAAAAAAAAGAACTGTTTGGTGGCGCAGATAATGAGCTAAATATCTGGCTGCCTTATACCACCGCTAGCGCGAAACTACTTGGGCAACACTTCTTTGATAGCATCACCGTGCGCTTACGTGATGGCACACATAGCGGAGCGGCTGAGTTGAGTATTAACAAACTCCTTAAAAAACGGCATCGCCGCAAAGATTTTTTTACCTACAACCTAGACAGCGCACTTAAAACAGCTGAAAAAGTTAGCCGCTCGCTGACACTCTTGCTCGCTTTAATTGGCGCCATTTCTCTGCTGGTGGGCGGTATTGGCGTGATGAACATCATGCTTGTTTCAGTCACCGAGCGTACGCGTGAGATTGGTTTACGTATGGCAGTCGGCGCCCGACGCGTCGACATCTTGCAGCAATTTTTAGTTGAGGCCGTAATGGTTTGTTTACTAGGCGGCGCCATTGGCATTCTGCTCTCTTTCTCCATCAGCTTTCTTTTGCCAATATGGGCACCGCAATGGAGGATGATTTTCTCAACTCAGGTAATTATCTCCGCGTTCTTGGCGTCAACCCTTATCGGTATCTTGTTTGGATTTATGCCCGCGCGTAATGCTTCGCTGTTAAATCCAGTTGACGCATTAGCGCGTGATTAAACTACCTCAATGCAGGAGAGATAACACGCTATGTTTCTGTAGGCTAAACCCAAGCACACGAACACCTCAATTAACCCGAGGTGTTTTTTATTCCTTTTCTTGAGCTTTGGCTAAACGCATAAGAAAAGTTTTAGCGCTTAATTCGCCAATACTACGTTGAGCATGGCGCTCTCTACCATCCGGCCCGATTAATAACAACGTGGGTGGCCCAAAAATTTGGTGCGTTGCCAGCAACGCTTTTATCTCTGCATTGTTGTTAGTCACGTCAATGCGCAGCAAACGCATGCCAGAGAGCGCCTGTTGCACACGCGCATTGCCAAAAACTTCACGTTCAAGCGCTTTGCACGCAACACACCAATCTGCATAAACATCAACCAACGTCCACTGCCCTTGCTCACCCGCTTGCTTAATCTGCTCGCTGAGTTCGGCCTCCGAATTAACTCTAATAAAAGTCGAACTGAAATCACGTTTTGCGACTACGGTTGAATTTGCTTGCTCTGCCAAAGATTTTTGCTCAACAACGACAGCAGCAAGAGGCCGCCACGGATTGTGTGCACCGCGTGCAGCACCGATCACCATCAGCGTCCCCCACAGTCCGAGTAGAAAGGCTGGATAAGCACATAGCCAACGTCTAACCCCTTGACTATGCTGTGCCAACACTAACAGGCTCATAGCAACTGCCAGCAACCACGCTCCCCATGCACCGAGCGCAATAGGAGGCGGCAAAATCCGAGCGATAAAATACACCGCAAGTCCTAATAAAACCAAACCAAATAGCGCTTTAACTCGCTCCAACCAAGCACCTGGACGGGGCAGCAAGCGCGCTCCAAGCGTGCCAACCACAAGTAATGGCACTCCCATTCCCAAACCCATTGCCAACAGCGCTGATCCACCCACCGCCGCGTTACCTGTACTACTAATGTAGAGTAGAGCACCAGCTAACGGAGCCGTCATACACGGCCCCACTAATAATGCTGAAAAAACACCCATCAGCATCGCGCCACCTAAAGTGCCACCCTGCTGGCGCGCACTTGCATTGTTCAAACGGTCGCGCAAGAAGGCTGGCAGCTGCAGCTCATATAAACCAAACATCGCGAGTGCCAGCAGAATAAAAATCAACGCAAAACTACCAAGTACCCACGGAGTTTGCGCCAACGCTTGTAAATTCTCACCCAACAAAGCAGCGGCTACACCAAACAATGCATAGGTCAATGCCATCGGCACAACAAAAGCTAGCGCGAGGAAAAAACCGCGACGTGGTGACGCATTACTACCCACAATTAAGCTCGCCAAAATAGGGAGCATAGGCAACACACAAGGGGTAAATGTCAGCAGCAAGCCGAACCCGAAAAACACAAGCAACATCCATCCTGCACTAGAAGTAGAAAAGCGCTGTGCTAAGTTGTCATCGGTTGACGATGACAGTGAAAAAGATGCTGTCTGCTCAGATGGGTTGCGCATCGACACATTGCTGGACAGTTTGATCGTTTGCGTTTGAGGTGCATAACACAGCCCCGCCTCTGCACATCCTTGCCAGGTCACCTTTAATGATTGCGCGCCTGGTGCTTTAACTCGCGCTTCCAATTTATTGTCATAAATCTCGGAAATACCGAAGAATTCATCTTGTTTTATCCTTCCTTTCGGCAAAATGAAGTCTTTTACCTGATCAGTCGGCTCACTCGTTACGGTCAATTGTTTTCGATAGAGGTAATAACCGTCACTAATCTTCCAGTTCAGACTCACGCGACCATCATCTTGAGGTACGACCGTTAACTTAAACGCTTGCTCAGGCGGCAAAAAGTCCTCTTGGGCATAAGCTGGCGCTTGCCATATCATGCTCAATAACGTTAACAACCATAAGAGCCGTAACATCTTGTTCCCCTATTAAATTTGATGTTTTGACACGCGTAACCCGAACGCCTCCCGATCACGACTCTTGAGACATTGATGAAATGAGTTCCGGTAGTAAGACACCCATTTTAAATGAGTAGCGTGGTTACCTCAGATCTTTAAAGGAGAGACATATGCTAGAAATCCGTAAAGCTAATGAACGAGGGCATGCAGAGCATGGCTGGCTAAGTTCGTGGTATAGCTTTTCTTTTGCTCGCTATCACGAACCAACGCAGATGGGTTTTTCTGATCTGCTGGTGATCAATGAAGATATTATTCAGCCAGGCAAAGGCTTTGGTATGCATTCTCACCAGGATATGGAAATTTTTTCGTATGTATTATCTGGTGCGCTTGAACATAAAGATTCGATGGGTAACGGCTCTACCATTCACCCAGGCGACGTGCAAATCATGAGCGCTGGCACGGGTGTATCTCATAGCGAATTCAATCCTTCATCTACTGCACCAACTCATCTACTGCAAATTTGGCTCGTCCCTGCTAGCAAAGGAATCCCTCCACGTTACGAAGAAGCATTCTTTCCAGAAGCTGAAAAAAGAGGAAAGCTAAAACTTATTATTTCTGCGTCAGGAGAAAAAGGCTCACTCAGTATTCATCAAGACGCTCGCATATATGCTGGGCTTCTGGACGGAGATGAAACCGCCACGCTCAGTCTTGCCGCACAACGGTATGCATATGTGCACGTTGCTAAAGGCAGCGTGCAGGTTAATCAACAAAAGCTAAATGCGGGAGATGGAGCGCGAATACGGAATGAACGCTTATTGACTTTTACCTTAGGACAAGAGGCAGAGATATTAGTTTTTGATTTACGAGAGCGTGAATTGCCTGAGTATTAACCTTGGTCCAAACGCTCAGGAAAAGTTTTTCCGAATCTACGCAGTAATGTGCATACTCTGAAAATCTAACTACCGGTATCACGCATGGATTTCTACTACTGAGCAGCAATATAAGTGGCTTAAAAAATTCCTTCTTAACTACGCTCCGACGCTCTCGGAGCGTAGTCTGATTTTAATTACCTACCAATGTCTTACAAACCCGCTCTTTACTAGGCGGAGCAGAAATGGGGTAGACCGTATCCGGTAACACATATACCGGTGTAGTGGCTATAAACCCATCTTTAAAATGGGCTTCTATGAATACTGCTTGCCAGCCTGATTCTGGTTTCTTAACAGAGATTTGAACGCTATTTTTCTTGTCTCCCAACTCAATCTTTTGCGCTGTGTAATTAATACCGCACGCATAGCGGAAATCGCGCGCAACAGGATTAACTGCAGTCCATTGAATAACTTGTGCAGGCACCTCTGAGAATTTTACTGACAAGGTAGCGTTTGTGCCGTCTTGCTTCAGTTCATTGGTCATGGACGGCAAGCTACTTGAACGCTGTATGCGGTTAACAAAAGTCACTAACGTTTGCTGCGTATATTGTTTTATCCCCGCATGTCCTGCATTGGGTGCAACCCGCAATGCCGTCGGGCCTGGCAGCTTATCGATATAAAAACGAGCATTGTCAGGCACGAAAAAATCATCACCACTTGCATTAATGATGTATTTAGGAATAGTTAATCGGTTTGCGTAAGCACTCTTCAAATAATGTACTGGATCTTCTATTGCCATCAGCTTTTGAAAATTGGCGGTATAGCGCTCTTGACCTAACCCTGCACGATAGTAAGGCATAAAAGCAAGCGGCCAGTTTTTTCCATAAACTTGATAAGTATGCTCAAGTACTTCATTAAGATTCAGTTTATCTGCAACAAACGGCACAACAGCAGCAATGCGATTATCAGCTAATGACGCGTGCCAAATTGCCCATCCACGTTTGGATATGCCAGTTGCAATAAAACGATTAATTTGCCACGGCTTTAACTCTTTTTGCGCCAAGTCCATCGCTTTCACCGCGACTTCCATCATCGGCACCTGCAATGGGATAAATGGCCGCTGTTCTGGCGCCTCTAGGAATAACTTCCAGCTGTGCGCAACACTATCGTCTTCTCTTCTAGGCTTTCCATCATCTTGATAAATTAGATATTGATTTGGCGCGTTACTGACCGATAACACAATTGTGCGAGTATGGATCGCAAGCGCACGTAAATCTGCGTCGGTAAAATCCGTTGGCCCTTTAGCAGGATCTACTTCTGACCCATAATTGTTACCATTATTCAGCACCAACAACGCATTACCTGGCAGCGCATGCGGTGGAATATAAGCCTCCACCGTGTGCATCCACTTCTCTGGTTTCACCATATTTTCAGGAGACCAAGTTTGTGACGTCAGCTCATAACTGCGCTTCTCGATCCCACTCTCTTGCGTGACCCCAGTCTTAACGTACTTCAACGGCACCTTTGCTTGCGCCGCACGATAACAAGCCAACACCTGACTAAAATCCTGCTGCGAATTCGCAAAACAGGTATCGGCCTCTGTTTCCGCTCGTTTAACCGTTGTACTACAGGCAACACATAACCATATAAACGCTAAAGAAATGGCACGTGACCAAAATCTAGACATCTCCCTGTCTCCTTTTTTAAAAAATGACGTTCTACTCCCAGTGCGAAGTTATCTATTATTGAGAGCCGGCAGCGAGTTCGTAAGCGCTAAAAAGGTAACCCAAGTTGTTTATAACGATAGTCTGAAACATAGTCACAAACCACCGTTAATGGCTCTCACACAGATACCTTTTTATACAAGATCTATCACAATCTTATTGTGCTTTAGATTTTGATTATCTCATTCTATTCACAATTTCTACCTTGCTTAACAAGAAATTTAAGGAGTCTCTGCAAAATCTCAAGGACCAGGTATATCGACGCAGGCAGTGCAAAAGTACGGTAAGGAAGCCTTATTTGTTTATCCTGCCGTCCAAGGGGTTTTGCAGAGATTCTTTAAATAACAGCTTTCTTATATTCCCCTTACACATCTGATTAAATACTGCGCTACCATTCAAGAATTTTCCTAGGGATAAACTGTGAAACCCTAGAACATCCTCACACCTCGCAGTTGGCTGCGTCTTGCTAACTACGCTGAACATGCTAGCTCTAGCGTTTTGCAACACCTTTTTAGAGCGTATAAGGAATAAGCAATGCCCAGTAAAAAAACCAAGCAACAACAAAAAGAAGAAAGCAGCAACCTTAGTTTAGAAGCTAAATTATTCAAAGCAGCTGACAAACTGCGCGGCAATATGGAGCCTTCCGACTACAAGCATGTCGTACTAGGTTTAATTTTTCTGAAATATATTTCCGACGCATTTGAAGCCAAACGCGCGGTACTGCAGGCCGATAAGTCAAAAGACGCTGAAGATAAAGACGAATATTTAGGCGCGAATATTTTCTGGGTACCGCAAGAAGCACGTTGGTCAAAACTAAAGAATAATGCTAAGCAATCAACCATTGGTCAGTTAGTCGATGACACCATGAAGGAGATTGAAAAAAATAATTTAGCATTAAAAGATGTACTGCCAAAAGGTTATGGGAGAGAAGCACTGAATAAAATCATGCTCGGTGAGTTGATCGACCTGATTTCTGGCATCTCTTTTACAGAAGATATCAATAACTCAAAAGATACCTTAGGTCGCGTATACGAATATTTTCTCAGTCAATTCGCTGGCGCAGAAGGCAAGCGTGGCGGCGAATTTTATACGCCTCGCTCAGTTGTTAATGTATTAGTGGAAATGCTTGAGCCTTTTCGTGGGCGGGTATATGACCCCTGCTGCGGTTCAGGCGGTATGTTTGTGCAGTCAGAAAAATTTGTACTGGAGCATGGTGGAAAGCTAGGTGATTTAGCTATTTATGGTCAAGAGTCAAACCATACAACCTGGCGGTTATGCAAAATGAACTTGGCTATACGCGGCATTGATTCTGATATTAAGTGGAACAATGAGGGAAGCTTTCATAAAAACGAGCTACCTGACCTTAAATTTGACTTTATCCTAGCTAATCCGCCGTTCAATATCTCTGACTGGGGACGCAAACGGCTAACCGAAGATGCACGCTGGCAGTTCGGTATACCGCCCGAAAAAAACGCTAATTATGCGTGGCTACAACATATTGTCCATCATCTTGAGCCACATGGTGTCGCAGGCGTGGTTTTAGCAAATGGCTCGATGTCTTCTTCTCAATCAGGCGAAGGTGAAATTCGTCGCGCGATGCTTGAAGCAGATATCGTCGATTGCATGGTAGCACTGCCAGGGCAGCTTTTTTATTCAACTCAAATTCCCGCCTGTTTATGGATTCTCGCTAAGAACCGCAGCGGCGGTGCAGTCAAACAAGACAAGCTACGCGACCGCCGCAAGCAAGTCCTTTTTATTGATGCGCGCAACTTTGGCGTATTAATTGATCGCGTGCGGCGAGAGCTCACCACCACGGAGATTCAACGCATCGCGGATACTTATCACGCATGGCGTGGTGAAGCTTATGCAGGTCAGTATGAAGATGTACCAGGGTTTTGCAAATCAGTCTCTCTGGAAGTTATTCGAGAGAGTGGATATGTGCTTACGCCAGGGCGGTATGTGGGTGCTCATAAACTGAAAGCAGATGAGATATCGTTCGAGGAGCAATTTATGATGCATAAAGAAAAACTTGAAGAGCAATTTAGAACAAGTACACAGCTATCTGCTCTCATTAAGAAAAATCTCGAAAAATTATCGCATGGCTAATACCTCACTTTTTCCAATGGCTATTCCGTGGGAATTTACAACGCTTGGTGAAGTTTGCCAGAAAGGCGGTGGCAATATTCAAACCGGCCCTTTTGGTAGCCAGCTTCATGCATCTAGCTACGTACCTTCAGGTATCCCTTCAATTATGCCTCTGAATATTGGCGATAATCGGATTAGTGAAAGCAACATTGCTCGGATACTCAATCTAGAATTGCTTCTGAACGTCAGACCGATCTGACCCGTGCTGGGATTGGCAAGTTGCCTTTGCGTTGACCTGTCGATTGGATTCTGACGTTCCCCGAGTATTGCCGGGCCTGACTTCAGTGACCTAATAGGAGCTTTGTTCTGCACCGTGAGTGTCCTGTCCTGCGATTGGGGTTGGCGATGCGCCAACTACAAAGGACACTTCGATGGATACAAATGAAATCATTCTGGGCGTTGATACCCACCTGGATACCCATGTTGGGGCTGTGATCAGCGAGACAGGAAAGCTTCTCGGGACGTTATCAATCCCCACAAATAAAGAAGGATATTTTGAACTGCTGACCTGGGCAAATTCTTTTGGATTGATCCGGTGTGCGGGAGTTGAAGGCACAGGAACATATGGCGCGGGATTGACCCATGTACTGCGCGATCATGAGATTGCTGTCTTTGAAGTCAACCGGCCAGATCGCTCAACGCGTCGGTTGAAAGGCAAGTCTGATCCCACTGACGCCGAAAATGCCGCACGCGCAGTACTTGCCGGTAAGGCAACCGCTATTCCAAAAGAACAATCCGGTGCGGCTGAAGCGATGCGTACGATTTGCGTAGCTAGACGCAGTGCGGTAAAAGCCAAAACTCAGGCTATCAACCAGCTGCGAGCGATGCTGGTTAGCGCCCCTCAAGATGTACGCGATCGTCTGCTGAAAGTGAAAACTGCAGAATGCGTGAATGGCTGCGTGCGTCTTCGATCATTAGGTAAAACGCCCATGTTACAGACATTAACCGACACATTGCGGCTGCTGGCTAAGCGATGGTTGATGTTGGCAGACGAGCTTAAAGTGCTGGACGCAATGCTTGACAAGTTAACGGGACAATTTGCAAAGCGAATGCGCGAACAATTTGGCGTGGGGCCACAGACGGCCGCAACATTGATAACGGTAGCGGGTGACAATCCTGAACGCTTGAAAAACGAAGCGGCATTAGCAGCGCTATGTGGGACAAGCCCACTGCAGGCGTCATCAGGCAAAACGATCCGGCATCGATTGAACCGGGGAGGAGACCGCTCAGCAAACAATGCCCTCTGGACGATTGCTATGGTCCGAATGCGCAGCGATCTGCGTACAAAACGATATGTTGATCGTCGAACGAAGGAAGGCTTGTCTAATAAGGAAATTCATCGTTGTCTAAAGCGGTATATTGTGAGGGAATTATTTCCTCTCATCGTTGCGGATTTGGCTGATACCAAGTCTCCCACTTGACATAGGAGCGTCATGCAACAGTTGCTTGAATTAGCTAAAGACGTACGTGCTGCCTGGCAACGTGGTGAAGAGCAAAACCTTTCTAATGATGAAATCGCTTTTTACGATGCTCTCGCACAAAACGACGATGTCATACAAATTTTAGGAAATGATCAGCTTAAAGTGATTGCTCATCAATTGCTCGTTAAGCTTAGCGACGAGCCGCCCGTAGATTGGGTTTGGCGCACAAGCATGCCAGCCAAAATGCGCCTGCTTGTCAAAGGTATTCTGCGCCAATACGGCTACCCTCCTGATTTACAAGATGCCGCAGTACAGGCAATTTTGCGTGAAGCTGAAGCCTTATCGACCAATTGGAATCAGCCTTACGAAACGTCTGTACTAAAGGAAATTTGATGCAACGACTTTGGCTTGTACGCTTAGGCAAAAATGGAGAATTTGAAACAAGTGCTCTTGATAATGCGCTATTGTCGATCGACTTTAGTATGACGGCTGATTTAAGTGCAGCCCAAAATCGGGATGCCATTCTCAATTCTGTCAAAGAAATCTTTCCTGACGCTAAACCACGCTCTCAAACAAACATCGCAGCTCAGATAAACCAGTTCGTCAATACTATTGCGATCGGCGATATCGTGGTGTCGCCATTAAAAACCCTTGGAAAAATTGCGCTTGGGGAAGTCACCGGCGCTTACCAGCAGCTTGCGAATGGCTATCCTGCTCGTCCAGTGAAATGGCTCGCTACCGATATTTCTCGGGATACTTTTAAACAAGATTTACTTTTCAGCTTCGGCGCATTTATGACTGTATGCGAGGTGAGTCGCAATAATGCGCTTAGGCGTGTATTAAAAGTTCTCGAAACTGGCCGAGATCCAGGTGACGGTGTAACACCGATACTGCCTAACCAGAACACCGACGAAGGAGTCCAAGTTACTGATTTAGATCAAGTAATCAATCTTGAGCAGATGGCAAGAGATCAAATTGAGCGACGAATTTCAAGTATTTTTACAGGTCATCGCTTTACCGAACTAGTTGCCGCCATCTTAACAGCCCAAGGCTATTTGACTTATATTTCCCCTCCCGGGCCAGACGGTGGAGTTGATATTGTCGCTGGAGGCGGCACGATTGGTTTTGAGTCTCCGCGTCTTGTAGTGCAGGTTAAATCAGGAAATATTACAGTTGATGGACAAATACTTAAAGATTTAATTGCCTGCGTAGAAGATGTGCGAGCAGATCAAGCGCTAATGGTAAGTTGGTCTGGTTTTGATAGAACAGTTAGTAAGCGAACAAGTGAATTATTTTTCCGTGTTCGTTTCTGGGGGCGCGATGAGATTATCAATACCCTTTTGACTGTCTATGACAAGCTACCTGAAGAAATCCGCGCAGAGTTACCATTGCGTCGTACTTGGATTCTCGTTCCTGAAGATGAAGAAGGTGCCCTATGCTAAAAATTCTTGGTATGAGGGAACTGATAAAAAATTCTTTTCCTTCATTCTCTGATACTGAATGGCAACGTTAACCACAAGAAAATGCCACAGTTATTCCTAACGCAGAAAAATTAATTTGCCCCCGCCTCACTGATCGGCTTGAGGTCCTTACAAGAAGCACTGAGTAAATCGAGGGCAAGAAAGCCTCCGTTATTTATCCTACTGCTCTCAGTTTATTCATCTAGTCAGTAAAAACCGACGCAAATCCCAGACTATTCCCGTCTATAAAAACTGCTTTTGCTATTCGTTAATCGGCTGGTGAAACGTTACGCTTAATCTTTTAAATTGAGTGATATGGGTAAAAAAATCCTCATCCCCAAAAGGTATGTTTTTGAACCGGTTTAGTCCGCTTTAAAGAGGTGCTTCCCCTCAATTTTTAAAGGTTTGCGCAAGGAATATTTATGGTTTTATCTTTTGCTTCTACTAGCTCACTTGGATCTTTTTGCTCGGGTTTATTTTCATCAGAAACGTCTGAGCAAAAAAGGGATAAGGCAGATCAGGATCTGATAACGAAGATTACTGATTTTCTTGAAGCAGAAAATCATCAGTTAGATGTACAAGGTCTATTCACGCAACGCTCAATGATCAATTTAATTCGAGCGTGTAAGGAATACGGCGTGGACTTAGATGGCTATGCAGTTATCTTACTGATATATGAAGCCACGCTAGCAGAAAATCTTGCAGATAGTGTACTGACGAATAAATACAGAGAGTTAGCGCGAGCTTTACTCAACAATTGTGATCGCACTGAAGTAGCAAAATCTCTTATCGCTCTCAATATACCGATTGGCACCATCGCAGAATTAATCGATCAAGGGGCCAATAGATGTATGGTATTGGCTCAATTAGTGGTGGCTTTTAAAAATGGGCAACGCAACCTGCAGCAAGTGGTTGATTTGTTGGGTCAGTATCGCCTCGATGCAGAAGAAAAATATATATTTTCCGCGCTACTTCAAGAAAGCGGTATCGATTTAAATGAAATTACGCGCGAAGCGATCAGAAATTCACAATCCATGTTAGTCATACAACTCCTTGCTTATGGTGCCCATCGTCAAACCATTTTTTCTGCTAACGCTAACCATCGTCATTTACCGTTAGAAGTAGTCGTTGAGGAGATAAGATCGCTCACTTTTAGAAGATCTCATGAGATAAGTTCACAAGCTTCCCAAGAACAAGCGGGAAGAAATGCTTTGGCGGCGCGGTTGCGCATAACGCTTGATGCATTAGTCAATAGTCTAGCTAGTGTGAATCATGCTGCACTCGCAAAGGCCGTGTTAATGCCGCTGATTAAAGCAGGCGCTACGCTTAAAGGCTTGCTTAGCTCATCTCTCTCTGCTACGCATAATAGAACCTCACTACATCAAACTCTCTTACCGCGTGCCATTTTGAGTGGACATTTAATTTAATGAAAAGAACATAGCGTTACACAAAAACAGCGTGAGGTTTTTTCTTTGAGCGATGAAATCTGAAAAACAAAAATGTCGACATATAGACGGCATTTTTTTATCGGTTGAAGACCGTACTTTTTAACCGCGATAGTTAAATAACTTCAGCATCTCTCGAGAAACAAAATATAAACCATTGATAGATTAAGGTTTTTAAGCCTGTTGAGGTAAAGGAATAAGCTGCAAGCCCAGTTTTCTGGCTCGCTGAGTAAGATGATGGATCACTCGTTGCTGGTAGCGGTCGGGTAGCAGCAACCCATTACTGAGCCACCGCCCCCAAAGAACGTGACGGGAGACTTTAGCCTCATCACGCTCAGGCATAACAAAAGCCTCATACAGAGGCCGGTTTCACAACTTTCAGACCTAGGCTGTGAACTTGTGCATGGCAGGTAGGGTGGAGCAGGACTCGATTACTTATGGCATCGGAGCCGCCATGCATACGATACTCAATATGATGGTCATGCCATCCGGTGTCCATATCCATCTGAAACTCACATAGCGCACATAAACCTTTTTGGGCTGCGTATAGTTTGACCCATTGGTGTCGATAGCCATTACTTTTGATTAGGCGTTCTTGCCGGAGAGTTTCGCCATACATTTCCCACTCAGGATCATACGGATGGTATGTATTCCTGACTTTCTTATGTCGCTTAATGGTTGTCCGAGACGGAGAGTACAGTTCGGTGAGTTGCTGACTGCCATCCTCTCGTTCCATTTCTGTTGCAAACACCCAATGACGATTGCCAACTTTGTGCCAATATTTCCGGCGTATCCATCGGCGACCTTTATTTGGATGTCTACGACATGTCCAACGCCAAAGCCTCTTAAAAAGGAGCGACTCCATGCGAGAGAACGATTGTTTGACACAGACTGGACTATGGTATTGAGTCCAGCCACGCAGTATCGAGTTGAGTAGCCGGATTAAATCGGCTTGCTTAGCCCCTAAATTGTGGTTGATGACTATCCTAAGCTTTTCATAGAATGATTGACTGTTTTTCTTACTCGGCTTGATAAGCAGCTTCTCCGAATACTTACGGAAATGCCACCCCAGGAAGTCGAAACCTTCATAGATAGATACGATACGTGTTTTGACTGGGGAGAGCTGCAATCCTCGCTCAGCAAAGAAAGCTTCTATCCACGGTTTGATCTCGGTTTCCAGCACCTCTTTCGAGGCGCTGGTCACGACAAAGTCATCACAGTATCTCACTACGCCCACTCTCAGTTTCTGAGTTTGGCCCACTCCCTTTTTCGCTTTTAGATAAGCGATGAGTTGGTTTTCCAAACCATTCAACGTCCAATTGGCTGCTGCGGGTGAAATAATTCCCCCTTGTGGCACCCCTGCGGAGGTCTCTTGCCATTGCCCACGATCAATCACGCCGGATGCTAGCCACTTACGTAGCATCGACTTGTCCATACAGACATGATCGAGCATCCAGTTTTTTGAAATCTGGTCAAAGAAGCCTTCAATGTCCGCGTCTAGCACCCATTTGGCCGAGTTCTTTTTAGACAGCAGGATGAAAAGTTGTTCCATTGCATCAGCAGTACAGCGATTTTTCCTAAATCCATAGGAGTTAGGATCACTCACCGATTCCAGAACCGGATCCAGAGCCAGCAGGTGGAGTGCTTGCATCGCTCTATCGCGCATGGTTAGTATGCCTAACGGGCGTGTTTTCCCATTCGATTTTGGAATGTAAACTCTTCGCGCAGGCGAGGGTTTATACCGCTGCTTCTTTAATCGGGTAATGGCAATAAACTTTTTCTGAGGTGTATCCCACAGCTCATTGTCTACGCCTGCCGTTCTTTTACCTTGATTTTCAGTCACTCGTTTAACCGCTAATGCTTTCGCACTAAACGAGCGGGTTAGCATCCGTTGTAGCGCTTTTACGCGACGCCAGCTGCCTTCCTGTGTTGCCTTCGCTAGGCGGTGCTGTACCACGCTCACATTCCTTTGGACTCGCTTCCAATCAATAGAAAACCAGTCTGCCGGCATGTGCGAAGACGCAGATCGATTCGATTACCGTCGATTACTCTCATGCTTTCCTCGGATAATCCATATTTACAGATCATGTGAATGGTGACAGCCGCCCACGACTGTTATACCCCGCAGAAGTCAGCACCCTTTCAGGTTAAGACAAAGTTTGAATCTCTATCCGGTGCATTACACACCGGCTTTCGCTTTTTCTGCGATCCTCTGCCCGATCCACCAATAGCTTCCCTTACGGGTTGCCTGCCGTCTCTGATGGTCAGAGGAGTGGCAGTGAATCGGGTTTACCGCGTTCCGTATAAATGACACGGGTAGTTTAGGTCCTGCCTCTTTGCCGACGATCGTGTGTGTCCGTGTACCCCTAGAAGAAAAAGAAGTAACCGATCGTGTGCCTGTTTGGCTCAAGCCTGTCAGCGCTTTTGGCTTGTTCTATTTATCGACATTTACCAGCAGTTTGCTTATGCTGACCATACTACTCAGCCTAGTACCTCATCCCCCTTAGCACTGGCAGAAAGCATCTCGTTCTCACAAGTTTGATGCCACTCTTGCAAGTAGGTTACATTGTCCCAGCGGCTTCACACAGGGTCGTTACCAACTCTGCATGCGCTGGTAGGCTACGACTGACGGAACAGTCGGTTTCGCTACCGTCTTACTGACCGGTGAAACAATCATTTACGCAGCTTCGCGTCGCACTTCTTCATAATAGTCTTGACCGTTGTCAAGATAGTTTGCTTGTTTGGTCAACATGGCGTAGATCAGGCGCGCGAGTTTGTGAGCAGTTGCCGTAATGGCTTTGGGCCGGTCCAGACGTGAACACAGCCGACGGTAATAGGCACCGAGCGCAGACTGACTACGCCGCAACGCGGCGGCTGCCATCCTGAGCGCTTGCGCGGCGCGATTGGCGATGCGTGGGGTGACACTGGAGAGCACTTTGCCTCCTAAGATTTTTGTGCCAGGACATAAACCCAACCACGAAGCGAAATGCTTGGCGCTTTTAAAGCGCGACAGGTCAGGGCCGACTTCTGCGAGCACTTTCAATGCAGTGATCGTATTAATACCATTAATACGGGTCAGATCCACGCCACACATCCGAAAGAGTGCCGTGCGTACATCAAAGTCCGGGGCATTTTTAGCCGGGGTACCTGGTTTGGCTGGACCAGGATGATCAACTTGAGAGGGATAGCGGCCAAGCATTGCCTCTAGTTGTTGGTCGCATTCGCGTAACCGTTCGCCATAGGCATCGAATAAAGCGACCGCCTGCTTGAGCGAAAACAAGTGTTCAGCACGCCAGTTACCCTGCAATGCTTGAGCAATCTCTTCTTCACTGGCGCGGATTCGGCCATCCTTGAGCCTCGCCAAGCTTTGGCCGTCGCGTTCGCCTGCCAGAATTGCCCGAATGATCCTTTGTCCCGTCTTACCCACGATATCGCTTACCACGTTCATAAGTTGTACATTCATCTGCGTGAGCGCCTTCTGCATGTGCTGAATGTGTTGGCTCTGATAACTGAGCAACATCTCACGCTGCCGGGAGATCGCGCGCAACGCACAAATGTCCTCCTTGGGTCGGAACGAACCGGATAATAAACCATAGCTCATTAGCTGTTGTATCCACTGGCAATCCAAAATATCACTCTTGCGTCCTGAGACATTCTTCGCATGCCGCGCGTTCACTAAATAGACGGTGAAGCCGCGTGATTCAAGAAGCTCGAAGACCGGAATCCAGTACACCCCAGTTGATTCCATGGCCACCGTCTCAATCTGGCAGGCCTTTAACCAGTCAGCCAGCTTCTCCAAATCTGGCGTAAAACTTTTAAATACCCTTACTGGCTGCGCATCTCGATTTGCGGGACCCGCGACATAGTGACTTGCTGAACCAATATCGATTCCTGCCGTATCCGGATAAAACAAGGGTAATTCACGCTTGCTTGAGGCCATATTTCCTCTCCCATTGTAGATAGCTGTCGCACAGGTTCGGGTACGTCCTCATACTCAATCTCTCAAACGGGATAGCCGATTGCTCGGCTTCGCCAATATCGCCGACGTGAGCCAAGACCGCGCTGTATAAAGCGTTTACCTTTGTGCCTGCCACTGTCACGGTTAAAAGGCGCCACCCCTACTAGGGCGGCAAGCGATCTGTGAGAGTAGTGCCCAAGCTCTGGCAGAAAGGCAATGAGATGCCAAGCAGTGAGATCTTCTACCCCTGGAACAGAGGTCAGTAGAGCATGCGTCGAGTGCATCTCAGCGGTGTCTTTCTGTTGTTCGATGATTTGCTCAATGTCAGCTATCGCCTTATCTAACCAGCGGATATGTGCCTTGAGTGAGCGTTGGATAGCGGGGTCGGTACAGGCTCTAGGTGATTGGTTTCTCGCTGCCGATCTTTGTTTAATTGTTCGCGTCGTTTAAGCCAGCCACCTAATTGCGCTTGCTTGGCTGTCAGCAACGGCTCATCTGCTTCTACCTGCATCGTGGCTGCATAAGTCTGAATCAGTTTGGCATCGATCTTGTCCGTCTTAGCCAAATAGCCTTTACATTTGGCAAAGACTCTTACCTTATTGGTATGGACCACATGGACTGGGTAGCCTGCGTTTTGTGACATCATCACCCATTCTTTTTCATAGCCACCGCTCGCTTCGCACACAATCGCCTTTAATTCGTGGCCAGCGCAAATGAATTTTTTCAACGCCTTGATGAAGGCTTTCCACCCTGCTGCTTGATTAATCACTTGAAAAGAAATTTCACCCATTTGTATATCTAGCGTACCTTTACTGACATCGACTCCTACGTACTCTTTCATCAGATTCGCCTCCTATTGGACTTGAACTGTTAGTTTCCCCCTTACTTGTTGACCTAATTCGAGGCTTTCCCTCTTCCATCTGTTCGGAGCTGGCTAACATAAAAAAGTGAGGAGAATCATGTCTGACGTTCGGTACATCACTACCTATTCGGGATACGGTCTCTCCTCACTTACCTTATAAATTGATCAGACTTATAAGGTTTAATCAATATACAAATTCGGGATAAGCGAATCTGATCGTAAATGCTGCAAAGGCAGTTTAGGCTTATTAGGGAAGAGACAATAAGCGATGATTCCACTCAGTAGATTGACGGTGAAGTTAAACGGAGGTCGATGACGAGTATGCTCAATTTGGCATAGGTTTTTCAATTCATCGAAGACGGTCCCAATAAGAGATCGGCGTCGCAACAAAGGCTGGTCGAAATCAGAACCACTCAATGGGCACAGCTCCGCACAGCGCCACGCTTCAAGCCTGCCATGTCCTTTATCGACTTCTTGAATAACATTGAAATCTAACTGGGAGATGGGTCCGCAAACCAGGTCGGGGCGGCTTTGATGCAGGTCGCTTTGGTGGCCCTTCAAACCCACTACATAATCCGCCTGTTGCAAAATAATCTGCTGTGCAATCTTTGTCTGGCAACCCATTGCATAAAGCATCTCTCGAAATGAACAGGATCTAGCGCTCAAAAAAAACGACGCAACGTATCATCACTTGGTATGCCAGATCCGGCATTTGAGGGGTTTGTGCTTGGCTCAAAGCGCTTTTTAGCTCTGTTTAAATTCAGCTATTGGCCTTCTTGTCCGCTGTTATTTCTCTTTGATAAGTTCGTCGGCTATCCGCATTCATCAGACAGATCCAATGAGAATGCGCGTCAGTCATGCTCAGCGACGGTTTTTCCTTACGTTAAGCGCACATTAAATCGAGACATAACAAAAATGCTTACTGCTAGCCCTACTGCTGCTCCCCAAAATCTGATTAGTAAACAGCTGCAAATGCGAGCACAAAGCGATTTGGAGCAGGCTCGCTTCTATAAAACAACACAGCAGTTCGAAATGGCCTTAGCCTCGTATGACCAAGCCAGAGTGACTTTTAAACATGCTGAAAATGCACGCAAAGCGATATCGTTATCAGAGTTAAAAGGCGCTTTTAGTCAAGCACAAGCCCCTCAGACTCCGGAAGGTGAATCTTTACAGCAGCGTATCGCTGAAGTTTATGTTGAACGTGCCGAAGTGCTAACGAACTTGGGAAAAACAGAAAAAGCGCAGAAGAGTTACGAAAAGGCGAAAAAATGGGGTTATGAAGGCATCCATGCTGCCTCGACGTCTGCTTCGATGCCTGCTGTGGGCAGTGCGATTGGTTTGTCCTTATCTACTGAACTCTTTTCTTCAAAGGCTTCCCTGACACCACCATCTAAAAAAGCAGAAGCCCGCTTGCAAGAAAAACATCAATGGGTGGCTCAGACTTTTGAAGCCATCCTGAAACAATTTCAAGATTTAGACTTGTGCCAAGGCTCGCCGAGCCTGTTTTTGGTCTATGCGCACAATAATCCGCTAGCTAAGGCCGATGCAGAAGTCTCTCAGCGTGTGATTCAATGGCTCTCGACTCTGCGTGCCCATTTATATTCGGATCGCTCAGCCAGTGGGCACCAGGCTGTGCCGTTTAAGGCGACGCCTGAGGATAACGCCCAAGCCAACGATATCCTCGCCAGCCAACTGTGCTTATTACCCAACCATCCAGGCACGGTCGATCATGCCGTATTGTGTGGCTCAGAGCTGTTGGGGAAATATATGGCCTCGCCGTACTCTCAGCGGTTTTGTAAGGCGATTGAGCAGGCTTATCAGCAAGCCTCGAAGACCCATGATTTTGCGCAGATTGAAGCGGCGGTACGCCAAGTGGTGGAGGCCCATTTAAACGAACCCGAATTTCACCATGTGCTGACCGAATTGGCCTTTTTACAAATCCGCGCGGCGCACCTCAAAGGTGAGCACGGCATTATCCCGATGTTATTGAACAGCCGTGCTGAGCAATGCTTACCCCTCTTTATTCTCAACTCGACCACGATTCGGATTGAAGAATCAAGATGGCGTGCCCCGAGCAATTGGAAAGGGCAAACGTATCAGGATGAAGGCTTACATGTCGGCTTCTTTAAACTGTTAAAACGGCTGTTCGTGAAACAAGAGCGGTGCATTGCGTTGGTCGAAGAAAAAATCTATCAAAGCTGTTTACAGCAATTACGCGAGGACAAGTCGCATACATTGACAGCGGAAACGTTTTCTCGGCGCTTGCATCAAGCCTGTGTGAGTGTGTTGGATGCGTTGAAACAAGAGCATGGCGCCGATCTTCGGGAGCTGAATGTTCAGAAAGCGTATGAAAGCCTCCGTGCAGAAATCAGACGGATCAATGGTGAATCACTGGTCACACCTGATCAGCTTCGCCCTGCTTTGGAGGCGTCGTATTCAGCTAAACGCTTAGCCATTCAACGGCTCTCTGGTCCACCCATGTCGATGGCGCACTGTTATATCAATCTGGCGATTGTCGAGCACGAGAAAGCACTGAAGGAAGAGAAAAAGTCTAAAGCGGAGCCCGACCATTTCCGCCGTTTACCGAGTGCTGAAGCGATGCATTCCAATGCGCAGAAATTGGTGCCGCTGGAGCAACTCTTTGAGCCGCGAGCATTAAGTCAAGACAAGACGATCACACCCAAGCGAATTCTCATTCGCGGTCGGGCTGGCGTCGGTAAAACGACCTTATCCAAAAAGATCGTTTACGAATACACCCAGAAGGGCCAATGGAAAGATCGCTTTGACTATGTGCTGTGGATTCCCCTGCGCACCTTGAAGGGTAAGCCAAACTGTGATCTGGCGACGTTGTTTTATGAGACCTATTTTCAATCTCATCCTAAAGGTCAAGCATTAGCCAAAACGCTCGCGACGCAAATCGAAGGGCCAGCAAAAGGAAAAACTTTGTTTGTCCTCGATGGCTGGGACGAAGTCGCGCAGGAATGGGGCGAGCAAGCACCGATGGCCAAGTTTCTCCATCAACTCCTCAATCAGCCCGCCGTGGTGATTACGTCTCGGCCTTATGTCGATTTAAAACAAGCCCATCCGATGGATTTGGAGTTGGAAACCGTGGGATTTAGCCCGGAGAATGTGACTGCGTACCTCGACAATCGGGCTGTGATGTCAGCTGCGCAAGCCCAGGAAATGAAGGAGTTCATTCGAACCAATTCTTTTATTCAAGGTCTGGTCAATGTACCGATCCAGTTGGATGCGTTGTGCTACAGCTGGGATGAAATTAAACGTCTACAGCAAGAGGCGCGAGGCTGGGTAACGGTCACCTCGCTCTATCAAGCGATGATGAATAAGTTATGGCGTAAAGATATGCTGCGCTTAGACAAGCGAGAAGGGGGGACGCTATTAACGGAAAGCCAAGTGAATGCGCTGGAAAGACCCTTCCGCATCGAGAAGCTGGTGAGTGCCGAACAGGATTTTCTCAATACCTTAGCCTTTAGGGGATTACAGCGTAATCAAATTGAATTCAGTCATCGTGACCTCCATAGGCTTATTGAGGAGTTGGACAGAGCCAGGGGAAATCTCCCCATGACGTTGGAGGACAACCTTCAAAAACTCTCCTTCCTCCATACAGACGATGCCGAGACGAGGCAACGTAGTTACCATTTTATGCATTTGACGTTTCAGGAATTTTTTGCGGCGAAGCATTTTGTGCAGGCTTGGGAAAGCGGGCAAGCAATTAGCCTATGGTCGGCTGATGTCGAGCAATGGACAACCGCCCCGCCCGAAGCCTTGGTTTACCAACACAAGTACAACCCGCGCTATGAGATCTTTTGGTGGTTTGTCTCGGGGCTGTTGCGCGGACCCGCGTTGAATCGATTGGTTGATGTCCTTGAAGCTGAACCGCGTGACTTGTTCGGTGCGGCCCATCAGCGTTTGATGATGAGCTGTCTCCATGAGGCGTCTCGTTCATCGGAGGTTGGATTATCGGACGACATCCGAGACAGGCTGGAGCAACATTTAGCGCAATGGCTACGATTTGAAATGGATCAGAGAGAAGCAGCGACGCTAGCGTACCAACCTACATTTCCCGAGCATCTGTTGCTCGATTGCCTGAAAGAGGCCGCATCAGCAAAAACAAAAATCGTGGTGGCAAAAGCATTCGAACATCGATCTGCCTTGTCGGACGGGGCTACGCAGACCTTGATCGATCTGACGAAAGACGCGAACGGTTGGGTGAGGAGCAGCGCAGCTGAGGCGTTAGGCCAGCAGTCTTCGTTACCCGAGTCGGCTATGCTTGCCTTGATCGAGCTGATCAAAGACCAGGACAGTGGAGTGAGGCACTGCGCGGCTGTTGCGTTAGGCAAGCTGTCTTCGTTAGCCGAGTCGGCCCTACTCGCGTTGATCGATCTGACGAAGGACCAAAACAATGGGGTGAAGCGCAGCGCGGCTGTTGCGTTAGGCAAGCTGTCTTCGTTACCCGCGTCGGCTCTGCTCGCCTTGATCGATCTGACGAAAGACCAGCACGATTGGGTGAGACGCAGCGCGGCTTCTGTGTTAGGCAAGCAGTCTTCGTTACCCGCGTCGGCCATACTTGCTTTGATCAAATTGATCAAGGACCAGGACTATTGGGTGAGGCGCAGCGCGGCTGAGGCGTTAGGCCAGCAGTCTTCGTTACCCGAATCGGCCCTACTCGCCTTGATCGCGTTGATCAATGACCAGGACAATAACGTGAGGGACTGCGCGGCTTATGCGTTAGGCAAGCAGTCTTCGTTATCCGAGTCGGCTATGCTCGCCTTGATCGCATTGATCAAGGACCAGGACTATTGGGTGAGGCGCAGCGCGGCTGAGGCGTTAGGCCAGCAGTCTTCGTTACCCGAATCGGCCCTACTCGCCTTGATCGCGTTGATCAATGACCAGGACAATGACGTGAGGGACTGCGCGGCTTATGCGTTAGGCAAGCAGTCTTCGTTATCCGAGTCGGCTATGCTCGCCTTGATCGCATTGATCAAGGACAAGAGCGATGGGGTGAGGCGCAGCGCGGCTGAGGCGTTAGGCCAGCAGTCTTCGTTACCCGAGTCGGCCCTACTCGCCTTGATCGAGCTGACGAAGGACCAAAACAATGGGGTGAGGCGCCGCGCGGCTTATGCGTTAGGCCAGCAGTCTTCATTACCCGCGTCGGCTATGCTCGCCTTGATCGATATGACGAAAGACCAGGACGATGGGTTGAGGTACTGCGTGGCTTTGGCGTTAGGCCAGCATTCTTCGTTACCCAAGTCGGCCCTACTCGCGTTGATCGATCTGACGAAGGATGAGAACAATGGGGTGAGGAGTCGCGCGGCTGAGTCGTTAGGCAAGCGGTCTTCGTTATCCGAGTCGGCCATGCTCGCCTTGATCGCGTTGATCAAGGACCGGGACAATGACGTGAGGCGCTACGCGGCTGAGGCGTTAGGCCAACTGTCTTCGTTACCCGCGTCGGCCCTGCTCGCGTTGATCGATCTGATCAAGGACCAGGACGATGCGGTGAGGCACCGCGCGGCTGAGTCGTTAGGCAAGCGGTCTTCGTTGCCCGAGTCGGCCCTACTCGCGTTGATCGCGTTGATCAAGGACCAGGACGATGCGGTGAGGCGCAGCGCGGCTGAGGCGTTAGGCCAGCAGTCTTCGTTACCCGAGTCGGCCCTACTCACCTTGATCAATCTGACGAAGGACCAGGACGATATGGTGAGGTACTGCGCGGCTGAGGCGTTGGGCAAGCAGTCTTCGTTACCCGAGTCGGCTATGCTCGCCTTGATCGTGCTGACCAAGGACCAGGACAATGAGGTGAGGCGCTGCGCGGCTGTTGCATTAGGCCAGCAGTCTTCGTTACCCGAGTCGGCCATGCTCGCGTTGATCGATCTGGCGAAGGACCAGGACGATGAGGTGAGGCGCCGCTCAACTGAGATATTAATACGACGCCGCTGGACGCTTTATCGCCTATTACCAACACTTAATAGGCAACAGATAGCGTTGATCTACACAGAACACTTACTCAAACAACGCTTTGATCAGAGCGTGCCTTTCTACATACAGGATAACAACCTATGCTTTTACACCAATGAGGGGCTACAGACCTTTTCTTTTGGCGATGCGAATAGCAAAGCAGCCTTCAAGCAAGCCATTCAACAAGTTCAGCAGGATATAGGTATTCCTCTTAACGAAGAGACATCCAAGCAAGCCGTTCAACAAACCCAGCAGGGTGCGGACATTTCTCTTCCTCCACCCAAGAAAGTTGGCCTATTTCGTAAACCTTTAGTCTTCTTGGATAATAAATGGACAAAATAGAGGTAAATACAGCGTTCGAAAAAAATAGTAGACCAGCGTTCCATTCGGCCTTGCTATGTAAGGCTTAACCTAAACTCTGCTTCTCAGCAGCTAGCGTCGAAAAGGAAAGGAGGGAAGCGATCAGGGCCGTATGATTATAAAGCCGTGAAGCAGATTATTTCGCAACAGGCGGATTATGTATTGGGTTTGAAGGGCCACCAAAGCGATCTGCATCAAGCCGCCCCGACCTGGTTTGCGGACCCACCCCCCAGTTAGATTTCAAGGTTGTTCAAGAAGTCGATAAAGGACATGGCAGGCTTGAAGTGCGGCGCCGTGCGGTAGTTGTGCCCAGTAAGTGCTTACAGAAACATTACGCCAGATGGCCTAAACTTATCCTGAATTTGTATATTGATTAAACCTTATAAGTCTGATCAATTTACAAGGTAAGTGAGGAGGGATCGTATCCCGAATAGGTAGTGATGTACCGAACGTCAGACATGATTCTCCTCACTTTTTTATGTTAGCCAGCTCCGAACAGATGGAAGAGGGAAAGCCTCGAATTAGGTCAACAAGTAAGGGGGAAACTAACAGTTCAAGTCCAATAGGAGGCGAATCTGATGAAAGAGTACGTAGGAGTCGATGTCAGTAAAGGTACGCTAGATATACAAATGGGTGAAATTTCTTTTCAAGTGATTAATCAAGCAGCAGGGTGGAAAGCCTTCATCAAGGCGTTGAAAAAATTCATTTGCGCTGGCCACGAATTAAAGGCGATTGTGTGCGAAGCGAGCGGTGGCTATGAAAAAGAATGGGTGATGATGTCACAAAACGCAGGCTACCCAGTCCATGTGGTCCATACCAATAAGGTAAGAGTCTTTGCCAAATGTAAAGGCTACTTGGCTAAGACGGACAAGATCGATGCCAAACTGATTCAGACTTATGCAGCCACGATGCAGGTAGAAGCAGATGAGCCGTTGCTGACAGCCAAGCAAGCGCAATTAGGTGGCTGGCTTAAACGACGCGAACAATTAAACAAAGATCGGCAGCGAGAAACCAATCACCTAGAGCCTGTACCGACCCCGCTATCCAACGCTCACTCAAGGCACATATCCGCTGGTTAGATAAGGCGATAGCTGACATTGAGCAAATCATCGAACAACAGAAAGACACCGCTGAGATGCACTCGACGCATGCTCTACTGACCTCTGTTCCAGGGGTAGAAGATCTCACTGCTTGGCATCTCATTGCCTTTCTGCCAGGGCTTGGACACTACCCTCACAAGTCACTCGCCGCCCTGGTGGGAGTGGCGCCTTTCAACCGCGACAGTGGCAGACACAAAGGTAAACGCTTTATTCAAGTTGGACGAGCGTTTGTGCGCCGAACCCTTTATATGACAGCTCTGGCGTGCACACGTTGGAATAAGGACTTGAAGATCTTTTACAAGCGCTTAAGAGCAGCAGGAAAATCAGCAAAAATCGCACTGATTGCCGTACTCCGTAAACTGATTTCTATACTCAATAGCATCATGCAACGTCAATCGCCATGGGTAGAAAATTTCGCTTGATTTTTATTACAGATGCTGAGGTTAAATAAATAATGTAATAAATGCGAGATAACAAATTTCTAGATAAGATATTTAGCCTGCATAAATCTAAACTAAGCCCCATTTAAATATTGAAACATAGTTCGCAGATACTAATTTTGCGGACTTTTTTCTGATACTTTATGCGTAACTAAAGATCGCGATCTTATTTCAATAAATACTGATAGTCGACAGTTAATGGAGCGTGATCGCTAAATTTAATTTCTTTAAAAATTGAGACGTTGGTGGCAACGTCTGCAAGCGTTGGTGTAGTAATTTGGTAATCGATACGCCAACCTACATTTTTTGCATACGCTTGCCCACGATTACTCCACCATGTGTATTGATCGGGACGAGGGTCAACACGGCGAAATACATCCACATAACCGACTTGATCAAAAAGCTCGGTTAGCCAAGCGCGCTCCTCTGGTAAAAAGCCTGAATTTTTTAAATTACCTTTCCAGTTTTTAATATCAATTTCTTTGTGCGCGATGTTGATGTCGCCGCACAAAATGACTTCACGTTCTTGTTTGAGTTCAATGAGATGCGGCATAAAAGCCGCCATAAAACGAAATTTGGCTTGCTGACGTTCTTCCGAACTTGAACCGGATGGGACATACACGGAGATAATCGATAAGTTCCCATAACGCACCTCAACATAACGACCTTCAGTGTCAAATTCCTCATTATTAAAGCCAAGGATCACATCATCCGGTTGATGCCGTGTATATAGTCCTGCGCCGCTATAACCTTTTTTATGCGCGTGATGAAAATACCCAGTGTAACCATGCGGCGCAAGAAACTCTGGCGTCATATCATCTTGCTGGGCTTTGAGTTCTTGCACACAAACAACATCTGCTTGTTGCGCACCAAACCAATCAAAAAAACCTTTCTTTGCGGCTGATCGAATGCCATTTAAATTTGCCGTGATAATGCGCAACATAATGGGTGTCCTGTTTGTCTAAGAGACGGTTCACGATCCCAAAGAGGAAAGGTTATCGGTCATCAGGTTGAGGCTTGTCCCGCACCAAAACCTACGAAGATTGCTAAAGGGTTATAGTTGGGGTGACGCAGGAACCCAAACACATGTGCTAGCAGCTTCTACTTAGGTCCTCTAAAAAACTAACGCAGATTTTTAGAACTCATTCCATAAATGCCTAAAAGGCCGTGATCGGGAGTTGGGCGGTGCTCAGAATCCTCATGTACGTCGAGTACACTCCGGTTCCTCCGCTCCGGCCTCCCCCCGCTGACAACCTTTTAGACATTGATGAAACGAGTTCTAGAAAGATCGTGAACAAATTTAAAAAATACTTCAACGCTTATTTCAGCGCTTCCGTCGTTTCTTTTTCGCCTAATTTTTGCTGCATGCAAGCATTTACCTGTTGCGGGTTAGCTTTACCTTGAGTGGCTTTCATCACCTGCCCAACTAGTGCATTGAAAGCTTTTTGTTTGCCTGCTCGAAACTCTTCTACAGATTTCGTATTGGCGGCTAGCACTTGATCAATGATGGCTTCAAGCTCACCGACTTCAGAAATTTGTTGCAAGCCTTGGGCTTCGATAATTCGGTCAGCTGCTGCTTCGTCACCCGATTTTTCATCCCACATTGTTTGAAAAACTTCTTTGGCGATTTTGTTTGAAATAGCGCCGTTCACAATATGCATCAGCAAACGCGCGAGCTGGGCTGGTGTAACTGGGCAAGCCTCGATGCTAAGCTCATGACGTTTTAACTGCGCGGCAAGTTCACCCGTTATCCAGTTGGCTAGTACCTTAGCGTGCTGAGCGCCCGTCTTCTCAACCGCCGTTTCGTAATAATCAGCTAACGCTTTGGAGGCAGTCAGTTGGTGCGCATCGTAAGCAGAGAGTTCATAGGTTTTAATAAAACGCTCACACATCGCAGCGGGTAATTCAGGCAATGTGCTACGCACTTGCTCAATCCATTCAGCGCTAACTACAAGTGGCAGCAAATCAGGGTCAGAGAAATAACGATAATCCTGTGCGTCTTCTTTACTACGCATTGAACGAGTTTCACGTCGCGTTGGGTCATACAAACGGGTTTCTTGAATGACGCTGCCACCGCTCTCAATGAGTTCTATCTGACGTTGCGCTTCATAACGAATCGCTTCTTCCAAAAAGCGGAATGAATTGAGGTTTTTAATTTCCGCGCGCGTGCCTAATTTTTCTTGTCCCACTGGCCGCACTGATACATTCGCGTCGCAACGGAATGAACCCTCTTGCATATTGCCATCGCAAATGCCAAGCCATACCACCAGCGTATGCAGCGCCTTAGCATACGCAACGGCTTCAGTTGCGCTGCGCATATCAGGCTCAGTCACAATTTCTAGCAGTGGTACGCCAGCACGATTTAAGTCGACACCACTTAGACCTGCGAATTCTTCGTGCAGCAATTTGCCTGCATCTTCTTCAAGGTGTGCACGCAGGATACGAATGGTTTTTTCAACATCTTGCGGCTGATTTTTATTGCCACTTGCAGCTTGAGGGATTTGAATCGTTAACGTGCCATGTTCAACGATGGGCTGGTCGAATTGACTAATTTGATAGCCCTTTGGCAAGTCGGGATAAAAATAATTTTTGCGTGCGAAGACGCTATAAGGTGCAACTTTCGCACCGATGGCTAAACCAAAACAAATCGCACGCTCTACCGCACCACGATTTAATGCTGGCAACACACCAGGTAATGCAAGATCAATCGCACTTGCTTGTGCATTTGGTGCCGCCCCAAAAACAGTTGAGGTTCCCGAAAAAATTTTAGAGACGGTCGATAACTGCACATGTGTCTCAAGGCCGATAACAATTTCCCAATTCATGTCAGTTCCACCGATTAATTAAATTCCGCAGGTATTTTGTTATGCCAATCTGTCTCGCGTTGGAACGCATCGGCAACTTGCAGCAAACGTGCTTCATCAAAATAATTGCCGATCACTTGCAGACCAAGCGGACGTTTAGCTGCACCAAAACCACAGGGGATGCTCATGCCCGGTAAGCCAGCTAAGCTAACTGATAACGTATAAATATCGGCCAAGTAGGTGTGCTGCAAATTATCGGCATCGTTAATGTCCCACGCTTCGGTGGGCGCAACGGGCCCCATGATAACGTCACACTGCTTAAACGCTTGCTGAAAATCTTGCGCAATCAGGCGCCGAATTTTTTGCGCTTGGCGATAGTACGCATCGTAATGTCCATGCGAGAGCATATAAGTGCCAGTTAGTATTCGACGCTTAACCTCCATACCAAAACCTTGTGCGCGCGTTTTTTTGTACATATCGGCAAGGTCACGATAATCCTCAGCCCGATACCCGTAACGCACGCCATCAAAGCGCGATAAGTTCGAAGAAGCTTCTGCAGGCGCGATGATGTAATACACCGCAACAGCCTGTTCTGTGTGTGGTAAAGATATATCGACAAGCGTTGCACCCAGCTGCTCGTAATGTTTGATCGCATTATCAATAGCTGTATGTACATCATCACTGAGTGCGTGGCTAAAGTATTCTTTTGGCAAACCAATGCGTAAACCAGCTAATGGTTTTGTAGGGGTTGCATCTGCTTGCCAGCTAGTACCCAGGTAACGGGTGAAATCTTCAGCGGGGCGCGCGACGCTCGTCGCGTCATGCTCATCAAAACCAGCTAAAGCATTGAGCAAAATCGCACAGTCATGCGCGCTAGCAGCAATGGGTCCTGCTTGATCAAGCGAAGAAGCAAACGCAACCATGCCAAAGCGAGAGATACGTCCATAAGTTGGCTTTAAACCCGTCACACCTGAGAGAGCGCAGGGTTGGCGAATTGAACCGCCTGTATCACTACCGGTTGCAGCCGGTGACAAACAAGCTGCGACCGCTGCCACTGAACCCCCTGACGAACCACCTGTTACCGCAAGGCGATCCCACGGGTTTTGCACGGCACCAAAATAAGACGTCTTATTTGAAGAACCCATTGCAAATTCGTCTAAATTGGTTTTACCCACGCATACCATGCCAGCGTTCGCTAATCGTTCAACTAGCGTCGCATCAAATGGACTGACGTAATGCTCTAGCATTTTTGAAGCAGCTGTTGTTCTCCAGCCGCGTGTCACAAAAATATCCTTGTGGGCTATCGGGATCCCGGTGAGCGCCCCCTGCAAGCCTCTGGCAATTTGCTCATCGGCTGCTTTCGCTTGCGCTAAAGTCAACTCAGGATTAACGTCAATAAAAGCATTGAGGCTACGCGCAGCTTCAATGCGCGATAAAAAATGCTGCGCTAATTCAAACGCGGAAAACGCCTTAGCATCCAACGCTTGGCGCAGTTCAATCAGACTCTTTCGATGCATGATGAAATAACTTAGAAAAATCAGGCAGGCACGCGGTAAGCGTTCAGCTTAAAGCAATAACGTTAGAAGCCGCTGTGAAGCCTTGGAGCTAGCCCTAAAGTTTCACAGCGCTCCCTTTGTTGACTGCTTTTATCCTGCAAATTATTAGAAGAACTCGTTTCATCAATGTCTAAAAGGTCGTCAGCAGGGGGAAGCCGGAGCGGAGGAACCGGAGTGTACTCGATGTACATGAGGATTCCGAGCACCGCCCGACTCCCGATCACGGCCTTTTAGGCATTGATGGAATGAGTTCTAGTTTTTATCAAGCGAAGCTGAGTGCAACTCAGTCCTGCCTATAGATTATAGGAGTGGCTTACTTGACAGATTTTGAAACCTGCAACCCAATTTGACTTTGCTACAACAAGTCAAATTCTGAGATGCACTACATGAATTTATTCAATCACTTTCGGGACTAGATAAAGATCATTTTCGGCAGCAGGCGCAATGCGCTGATATGTATCACGCGGCACAATTTCGGTTACTTTATCTTCGCGCAAACGCACCTCAATATGCTCTTTTTCATTTATTGAGAAAGCCAATTCAGTGGGATGAGCAAGCGGCAAGACGCCATCGGTCGATACCGTTTGGACCTTATCGATTAACGTAAACAAACGGTTTAGCTGAGCCAGCATAGTCTGCGCCTCGTGCGCCTCGAGCTCAATGCGCGCAAGATCGGCAAGCTTTTGCACATCGGATAAAGTTAGGGACATATTTTCACCGGAAAGAAACCGCTCATATTGAGCATAAAAACCTGTTTAAGGCTTCTTGATAGCCTTGTGCTTCTGATGCCAGTACAAAATTAGTACCGCAAGGAAGCGGTAGGGAAAGCCTAAACAGGTTCTAGGAATCTCTACTAGCTTCAAAAACTAGTAGAGATTCTTTTTGTAAAGAAGTGTTGAATCTACCGATACGCTGCATGCAATAAATGCCGAAACGGATGATACATCTAGTACGGCCAGAAGGCATGCCCCATATGTTGTTTTATTCAGCATTGACTAAATAAAGCACGGGTAGGTGCTCATGCAATGGTTAGCCTGAATGATTAACGGTAGCGTGATATTTTACTGACGACATTAAATCCATGGTCAGCAAAAATATTTTGCGCTTGAGAATTATTCAGATTTTCCCCATGTAAAAATCGCGGTTTTGCACGGAGCATTAAAAATTATAAGGTATGATTATGCATGAACTATACATTCAGCCTTTTTGCTGATGCTTTATGGCTTTTGAGAGAGCTCTCATTAATCAGCAGACTTTATCAAAATGATGCTCGAGTCAATCACACACTTTAGTTTCATTCTGATAGCGTCTTTTTTATTTAGATAGTTTGTCGTTGCCAAGATATTATTTTTCCGCTGTCGCTCAGTTGGTAGACCTTTAATAGGTTTTAGAGCCTGTTCAGGATCTTTCTAAAAGGTCGTCAGCTGGAGAGGCTAGCGCACAGGAACAGGCATGTACTGTGGTACATGAGGTTTCCAAGCACTGCCCGCTCCGAAAATCACGGCCTTTTAGGAAAATCATTAATAGGCTCTTGGAAGCGACTTTGAATATAACAGGGTCCTCAATGTTCGGTTTTCTGCGTAGCTTTTTTTCTGACGATCTCGCCATCGATTTAGGTACGGCCAATACACTCATCTATATGCGCGGCAAAGGCATCGTTTTAGATGAGCCCTCTGTCGTCGCCATCCGCCAAGAAGGCGGGCCTAATGGCAAAAAAACCATTCAAGCCGTGGGTAAAAGAGCGAAGCAAATGCTTGGCAAAGTGCCTGGCAATATCGAAGCGATTCGCCCAATGAAAGATGGTGTGATTGCTGATTTCACTGTCACTGAGCAGATGATTAAGCAGTTCATCAAAATGGCGCATGAGTCGCGTTTATTTTCTCCCTCCCCTCGCATCATCATTTGTGTTCCCTGCGGTTCAACCCAAGTCGAGCGGCGTGCGATCAAAGAAGCTGCGCACGGAGCAGGCGCCTCCCAAGTTTATTTAATTGAAGAGCCAATGGCAGCTGCAATCGGTGCAGGTTTACCAGTTTCAGAAGCAACGGGTTCGATGGTTGTCGATATTGGTGGTGGCACCACTGAAGTTGGCGTCATTTCATTAGGCGGCATTGTCTACAAAGGTGCAGTGCGCGTTGGCGGTGATAAATTTGATGAAGCGATTGTGAATTACATTCGCCGCAATTATGGAATGTTGATCGGTGAGCAAACCGCTGAACTGATTAAAAAAGAAATTGGTTACGCCTTCCCTGCCACTGAAATGAAAGAAATGGAAGTGAAAGGACGTAACCTGTCAGAAGGTATTCCGCGTAGTTTTACTATTTCAGGCAATGAAATTCTAGAAGCGTTAACTGAACCGCTTAATCAAATCGTTTCCGCAGTAAAAATCGCGCTTGAACAAATTCCACCAGAACTTGGCGCTGATATCGCTGAGCGTGGTTTGATGTTAACCGGCGGCGGCGCGTTGTTACATGATCTGGATCGATTGCTCGCTGAAGAAACTGGCCTACCCGTTCTGGTTGCGGAAGATCCTCTCACTTGCGTAGTACGCGGCTGCGGCATGGCACTCGAGAGAATGGATAAGCTTGGCAATCTCTTCTCTGACGAATAATCAAGAATGAATCCAATTGCAGGATAGCGCGCTTCTGATGAAACTCTCGCTATCCTCTTTATCAACCGCTTTTTAGTCTAGTTCGGCGCCGAACATGGAATACAGTCCGCCGCCTCTTTTTAAACAAGGGCCGTCAGCGCGCGCACGGCTCATTGTGTTCGTGACGCTAGCACTCGCTCTGCTTGTCGCAGATGTGCGCTATCGAACACTTGAAAAGCTTCACCAAATTATTGGGACTACGCTTTACCCGTTACAGCAAATCGCGCTCTTACCGCGTGATATTGCGTTAGGCATAGCCGACTACTTTGTGAGCGGCGCTACATTACGCGCAGAAAATCAAACCCTCAAAGCAAATAACTTATCGCTCTCGCTACAAACGCAGCAGACCACTCAGCTAGCTGAAGAGAACGAGCATTTGCGTGCTCTGCTAGCATTAATGCCACGCTTTCAGCTTGGTGCCGTAGCTGCTGAAGTTCGTTACGATGTGCAAGACCCTTTCGTGCAAAAAATTATCATTGATCGTGGTATACGCCACGGTGTGCGCGCTGGCTCGCCCGTGATCAATGAGAAAGGTGTACTTGGACAAGTCACGCGCGTCTACCCATTGCAAGCCGAAGTGACGCTGTTGACTGATAAAGACCTAGCCATTCCTGTGCAATTTTCTCGCAGCGGGCTGCGTGGATTGGTTTATGGAGCATCAAGCGGAGATTTTCTCAACGTGCGCTTTATCGCTAGTAATGCGGATGTGCTGCCTGGCGACGAATTGGTCACCAGCGGACTTGATGGCGTGTTTCCACCTGGGCTACCCGTTGCTAAAGTTTTCAAAATTGAGCGGCCTGCAAACAGCGAATTTGCCAATGTAGTGTGTAAACCCGTTACCCCTATGCGGGGAATAGGCCAATTATTGGTTTTACACTATCAAGAACCGCCACCTGTTCCTGCTGCAGTTAGCGCTACGAAAACACCCCCATCGGAGCAGAAAAATCCGCCGCCGCCTACTACTCATAAGGGGCGCCCATGAACCGCCCCCACTATATCCTTCGACCTGCGAATGGCTGGTTTATCGCACTGAGCTTGATTATTGCTTTTTTACTTAATCTAATGCCGTGGGGGCAGCTCGCCGGCGTACCAGATTTGATCGCGCTGGTTTTATTATTTTGGAACATTCATCAGCCGCGCAAAGCGGGGATGGGCATTGCCTTTTTTCTCGGCTTATTAATGGATGTGCATCACGGCAGCTTGCTTGGTGAACATGCGCTGGCCTATACGATTCTCTCGTATGGCGCAATTACGATACATCGCCGTGTATTGTGGTTTCCCTTATTTGTGCAAGCGTTGCATATATTGCCGTTACTCGTCCTTACGCAAGCCATCATATTTGCCATTCGGCTGATAGCAGGAGCAAGTTTCCCAGGTTGGGGCTATTTAACCAACGCCTTTGTCGAAGCCGCTTTGTGGCCGGTAGCAACTTTTATTTTGCTTGCACCACAAAAGCGTCCTGTTGACCCAGACGACACGCGCCCAATTTAGCGCCATTTAAACTCTTTTGGACCTGGTCAAAACCTCATAGAACAGGCTCTCGCAATATGCACTGAGATATTCATTAATAGTTTTCATGACCGAATTTAAAAATCCCTCGCAGCAACTTCGGCAGTTTCAACTGCGGGTCGCAGCAGCATGGCTTTTCGTGTTTATTTGCTTTGCTTTGCTGACTGCGCGCTTTTTTTATTTGCAGATCTGGCATCATGATCAATATTCGTCTCGCGCTGATGCTAACCGACTCTCAATCTCACCTACCACACCGAACCGTGGCGTCATTACCGACCGTAATGGCGTCGTGCTAGCACGCAATTATTTTGCATATTCCCTTGAGATTACGCCTTCCAAAATCAATGGAACGCTCGATGAAACGATCAACCGTCTAGCAGAACTAGTGACTATTGATCAACGCGATCGACGCCGCTTTAAAAAATTCTTAGAAGAGTCGAAAAGCTTCAACAGCATACCTATACGTTTGCGCCTTTCTGATGCAGAAGTCGCTCGCTTTGCTGCTCAGCGTTTCCGCTTTCCAGGTATTGAAGTACGCGCACGCATGTTTCGCCAATACCCGCTGGGTACGACTGCGGCGCACGTGATTGGCTACATTAGCCGTATCTCGCAAAAAGATCTGGAACACCTCAAAGAAATCAGAGAGCAAAATAAGGATCAAAATAACAATAGCGTGTCAAACAGTGACACGCGCCTTAACACGCTTAATTACAAAGGAACCGATTACATCGGCAAAATTGGGATCGAGCAAAGCTACGAAGCTGAACTACATGGGCTAACAGGCTTTGAAGAAGTTGAAGTGACCGCCGGTGGCCGACCTGTACGCACCATTTCACGCACCCAAGCGGTACCTGGCAACAACCTGGTTTTAGCGCTCGATGTCAAACTGCAGAAAGTCGCTGAACAAGCGTTCGCTGGCAAACGCGGTGCGCTCATTGCGATTGAGCCTTCAACGGGTGACATCCTCGCTTTTGTTTCTTCGCCAAGTTTTGATCCTAATTTATTCGTTGATGGCATTGATCAGCAAACCTGGGATGAACTTAACAACTCCCCCTCTAAACCGCTTTTAAATCGCCCGTTGCATGGCGCTTATCCCCCTGGCTCAACTTATAAGCCATTCATGGCCCTCGCTGCTCTTGCTCTGAATAAACGCAAACCACAATGGAGCTTCCAAGACCCCGGTTACTACGTCCTCGGTGGCCATACATTCCGCGATGACATACGCACAGGTCATGGCCGGGTTGATCTGTACCGCTCGGTTGTCGCATCGTGTGACACTTACTACTATGCGTTAGCGCACGATATTGGCGTGAATGGGATGGAGGCTTTCATGAAACCGTGGAGCTTTGGTCAATTAACTGGCATTGATATTAAAGGTGAAGCCAAAGGCGTGCTGCCTTCCACTGATTGGAAGAAGAAAGCCTATCGACGCCGTGATTTACAACGATGGTACGACGGCGAAACCATTAGCTTGGGTATTGGACAAGGCTACAACTCGTTCACCATTCTTCAGCTCGCGCATGCGACGGCGATCCTGGCTAATGATGGTGTCGTGATGAAGCCGCATTTGGTCAAAAAAATTGAGCACCCGATTACTCACGAAACACGCCTCACAGTCCCCCAAGCCAGCTACAAGATTGACGTTAGCCAAGCCCATTTAGATTTCGTAAAACGCGCGATGATGGGCGTTGCAACCGAAGGAACCGCGATGGCGGCCTTTCGCGGCGCGCCCTATCACCCCGCTGTTAAAACGGGAACAGCGCAAGTTTTCTCATTACGTGGCGGCAAATATCGCGCTCATGCGATAGCGGAATCACGTCGTGATCATGCATTGATTATTGGCTTTGCGCCAGGCAATGCACGCACAGCTGGCGCGCAGCCTAATCGTAATCGTGTGAGTGCAACAGCTACGTCTAATGAACCGACTGAAATTGCATTTGCGCTGATCGTCGAGAATGGCGGATGGGGTGCGCAGACAGCAGCCCCAATCGCACGCAAAATACTTGACTATTATTTAGTTGATCGCTTCAACCCTGAAGCTGCAACCGCTGCTGCTGTCTCCGCAGCCTCCATTCCAGAGCATGGCTCGGCGTCTGCTTTACCGACTTTGCCTTTCTCTACCGATTCCCCGACAGAAGACGCGCCTCCAGCCGAAAACAGACAATACCAACACGGGTATTAACCTGTAGCATAAAAATATAAGGATCTGTTCACGGCTTCGAAAATCAGAGATTTGAAAGATTATAGGTAATCATGTCGAATTCGTACCTGGTGATGTGCCCTCAAAAAGTTAGACGACAATCTAACTTTTGGGGTCAGTCCAGCCCATGCAATTGGAATAAATTTTTGGCCAAATCGATACCTACTGTTATAACCTTCTCGTTGGATGCTCCCGTCTATCAATAGATCAATTTGAAAGCCCATTTAGGCACATCATGATGCCGTTTGCGAAGGGAGCGTCCATCCCATTGCTTACATGCCCAGTCTATGTACTTTTTTTACTGCTGGTGTTGCGTTTCCTGTTCCGCCTTCTTTTATGGTGGGAGCAGGCTTGAGAGTAATCACCTTAGCAGCGTTATAGACAGCATTCACCTGCTTAGCCGGCACGAAGTTATAAGGCAAATCAGCAGCCACCTTGCTGACATTATCTTCCTCATCTGATGACGAATCATCGCTGCTCGTGTCGTTACCGATGGGGTCTCCACGTTCCTTTCCCCCCGCTCGGGCAATGTCCTTACCCGATGCATAAAATTTTTCATTTTCACTTAGATCTGAAGCTTTTCGATTTGCCTTTTCTACTTTAACTTCTATCTCTTGTATAGATTCCTCGGATATTGTCTGCGTCGCGATATGCTGCCTTCCCGGATAGATGGCACCAACACGCTCGCTCGAACGAAGCAAAATAATTTCGTCAGCAAATGCGCCTCCTTCCTTACGTGCCTGCGTTTCCACCTCATGGCAGATTGCGCACGGGATAAGTCTACCTGCCATGGGGATAATCATCTTCTCAGCTGTTCTTTGAGCTTCTTTTACTTTCTGAAATTTCTCGAGCAGTTCTTTTGTATGATCCTCAACATAGCGCGCGGTAAATTCTTCTTCAGTTTTAGTTTCAATTTTCTTTGCCCAAGGACTCTCTCGAATTTCTTCCTTATTGGCCTCAATATAGCTATCGGTATATAGCTTAAATTCTCTCTCTTCTTTTTCTCTCAAAAATTCTTCTTTCAATTCCTCTTTATTTTCTGCAACATAACGCTGTATCAATTGGTCGTCAGTTTCGTCTCCTTCTCGCTGAAACTTCTTTAGAATTTCTTCTTTATTTATCTCAACATATTTCTGGGTATGCTGCTTAAATTCTTCATCTTCTTTTTTAGCTTTTATTTGTTCTCGAAAACCCTGTAGAATTTCGTCTTTATTTTCCGCAACATAGTTCTCGATAAGTTGCTCAGCATGCATTGTGCCTACTTTTTGTTTTCCAGCGCGCGCATCTGGATTTTGAGCAAGCGACTTATGAATCACGATGCTACCGAAATTACCTGATCGCATCTCTCGAAGTCTGTCATAAATAGTCTCCATACCCACTTGCGCTTGTAACACAATATGTTCTTTTTCTAGAACGCCTTTTACTACTGCCGGACACCCCTTATTTGCGTAGATTTCCTTCAACATTTCGTCCTTAATTTCTTCTATTACTGACTGGTCAGAACGAGCTAAGGTTTTTATTTTTCTAATATGCCTGTCCTTACGTTTTTCGCCAACTTGTTTTTTTGGGGCCTCGCCGCTAAATACTTTCCTTAAAGCCTCCTCAAGTTTGTCGCTGTAATGATTCGATGCAATGTGTAATTCACCATTGACTACGCTTACCTGAATCTCAACTGGATTTTCCCGCTTATCTCTATCCTCTGGATGAGCTGCAATTTCATCAGCCTTGATTTGTTCATAAACAGCAGTCGCAATGTGACGGAGAGACTGAGCAACCCGATCATACCCCTGATATTTCTTTGGTTTTTGAGGTCCCTTGAAAGGACGATTTTTATTTAAAGTATTTGCCGTGTCCATGGGCAAGTTAACGGATGCGCGATTAGGTACTGCTGGTTGACTCGGCTGAGATGAAGAGCTTTGTTGAGAATCCTTTTGAGGGCCAGACATAATTTATTCCTTGTGATTAAAAATGCATTACAAAACAAATGTATTTAATGCATGCTAGGACAAGTTTCGATTAATCGATCTCAGACAAGTTTCAAATAAAACGAGGAATAGAATGGAAATGCGACGGCAATCCCCCCTGAAATTATTAAGGATTAAAAATGAGGGTGTCAGGAATAATGAGATGGTCCCCTCTCTATTAAACTAATTACGTTAGTAAAGCGTTTTTTACGGAGACCCTCATGGATAAAGTGACACTAATCGGTATTGATCTGGGTAAGAAGTCGTTTCACGTTCATGGACAAGACAAGGCTGGACGGAAGGTGTTTTGCAAGAAGCTCACGCGTAAGCAATTGCTTGAGTTTTTCAGCAATTTCCAGGTCAGTGCAGTCGTCATGGAAGCGTGTGCAGGCTCGCACTATATGGCCCGCAAGCTGGCAGAATTTGGGCATCAGGTCAAACTGATCTCTTTGCAATTTGTTCGCCCATTTGTCAAAAGTAACAAGAATGATTTCGTGGATGCCGAGGCAATCTGTGAAGCTGCCTCCCGGCCTTCAATGCGATTTGTGACGCCAAAGACAGAATCGCAACAAACCTTATCTGCTTTGCACCGAGTGCGCGAAGCACTGCTCAAAGATAGGACTGGCACGATCAATCAGATCCATGGTTTTTTACTCGAGTTTGGGATCAGCTTGCCGGTTGGACATGCAGTCATCAAGCGTTTACCTGCCACCTTAACTGAACATCCACTGCCGCCTCGGTTTGTGGCCGTGCTGGAACGGTTGCATGCGCACTATCAGTATCTCGATGCGCAAGTGAGCGATATCGAGAGAGAATTGCGCTCGCAATTGGCCAATGATGACATTGGCCAGCGACTGATGACGATTCCGGGTATTGGCCCCATCACAGCAAGCGTGCTGGCGGCAGATATGGGCGATGGCAAACAATATGGCTGTAGCCGCGATTTTGCAGCCTCCATTGGGCTTGTGCCGCGCCAGTATAGTACGGGTGGCAAAGCCAATCTGCTCGGTATTAGTAAACGCGGCGATAAAAATATTCGCCGACTCCTGGTCCAAGGGGCTCGCTCTATTATGCAAAGAGTGGATAAACGTGCCGATCAACTTGGTGCCTGGATACAAGCGATGCTGACGCGGCGACATCCGAATGTCGTAGCCTGCGCGCTCGCCAATAAACTGGCAAGAATCGCTTAGGCGATTATTACGCGAAATCAGGTTTTTGAAACAAGAGCACTTGCGATGGTTGGCTAAACAAAGCTTTATTTAACGATTTACCCAAGCTCACCAACTGGATTTGCGAACGCTGAAATTTGATGACGTAAACGGCACAGAGGCCTCGTGAAGAACCTGGACACAAAGTAAGCCGCTAAGACTGAAGGAATTTTTAGGATCATCAGGCGCGGCTCTCATCATGGAGCGGGGGAGGCTTTCTCCCTATAATGACTCCGAATAGATTTAGGCAAGCCACCACAACATCAAAAATCAGTCTTGCAAAAAATGAGGGGACCATAAATTTTGTGTGAAAGAAGTCATATGATAATGAAGGTAATCAAAAAGTAAGCATATGACAAAGATAGACCAAGCGATATGAGATAAATTTTTATAGGGAGTAAACCTATCAAATCCGCACTCGATATTCACAGAAGGCGGGTTGTTTGGTCAGCTTAAAAAGTCACTAGCAGAAAGGATCTTACAGGGTGAGTTATCGCATCATCTCGAGCAAGAGCGTAGCTTAGGCGAGATCGAGAAGGCAGTTTCACGCCTCAATTAATCGCTAAGCATCAGAGGCGCCTGCCAGGCCTTGGCGATAAGGTGATCTCGCTTTACGCTCGAGGTTTACCGGTGCGTGAGATTCAAGCCCATTTAATCGAGCTGTATGGTTTGGAGGTCTCGCCTGATCTGATCTCAAAGATCACTTCAGAGGTGATGGACGAGGTCAAGGAATGGCAGAATCGTCCGCTAGAACCGATGTATCCGTTGGTGTTTTTTGATGCCTTACGGGTCAAAATTCGAGATGAGGGCAGCGTTAAAAACAAAGCAGTCTATCTCGCCTTGGGTGTTCGGCCAGAGGGTATCAAGGAAATTCTGGGTATTTGGATTGAGCAAACCGAAGGGGCAAAATTCTGGCTGAGGGTCATGACAGAGCTTAAAAAGCGAGACCTGTCTGACGTATTAATCGCCGTAGTCGATGGACTCAAGGGATTTCCAGAAGCGATTACAGCGAGCTTTCCGCAAGCGCAAATCCAGACCTGGATCGTGCATTTAATTCGCAATAGCCTGGATTTTGTGAGCTGGAAAGACCGTAAGGCTGTCGCGGCAGAACTAAAAACCATTTATCGTGCCACCATCGAAACCGAGGCCGCACTGGCGCTTGAGGCTTTCGTCCAAAGTCCATGGGGGCTGAAATATCCGCCGATTGCTTCAATTTGGCAGCGCCATTCATTGGCAAGAAGTCATTCCTTACTTTGCTTACCCGCTAGAGGTTCGTAAAATTATTTATACAACCAATGCCATTGAAAGCCTCCAGATACGTAAGGTTATTAAAAATCGAGGCCTCTTTCCTCATGAACAAGCGGCCATTACATGGCGAGCCGCAAAAGTTCAATTTGCCATTTTATTTGGCGAACGTTTCACAGCTTCATTGTAAGAAGCTGTCATAGTTAAACTTGGCTTCGGACACACAAAATATCTGACAGGCTCCTCAGATCAACGCCCTTACCATCGACAAGTTGCGCTATTTGCCCTTCCCAATTCCGAACGGCGCACTGCTTTACCAACTCATCAAACAACTTGATAAGAAAACTGCTTTGATCATCTCGACTCAGGCTGTTTACTTATCTGAAAGGGGGAGATGATGTTGATAAATCACACCTCTCTCAGGCTAAATTTGACAATACACCTCCTTCCTGCACGCCACGCTGCTTCAACAACGCTTTATTTATCTTGCTTAACCCATGTACACCATCTATTAACGTATCCGTCACGTTCAGTGCATTATGCGTGGAGCTCCCAATCAGTCCGATCCTATCACCCTCTTGATCCCTCTTCACCTCCCATAGCCGCACCGTCTTGTCCTCACTGCCAGAGGCAATCTGCTCCCCACTCGGCGAATAGACTACGCTATTCACAGCGCCGGTATGTCCCGCTAAGGTGTACCTGGGCGCACCTCTTGCCGCGTCCCATAGACGCACCGTATTGTCCCAACTGCCCGACGCTATCTGCTCCCCACTCGGTCCATACGCCACACTCGTAATCCAATGCTCATGCCCTTCTAAAGTGTAGCGCAGCGCACCGCTTTTCGCGTCCCACAAGCGCACTGTCTTGTCTTCACTGCCCGAAACGATCTGGCTGCCAGTTGGCGAATACGCCACACTCAAAATAGCGCCGGTGTGTCCGCGTAAGGTGCGCACAAGGGCACCGCTGTGCGCGTCCCATAGCCGCACCGTATTGTCCTCACTGCCAGAGGCAATCTGAGGGCCACCAGGTGAATACGCCACGCTCAAAACAGCGCCGGTATGTCCGCGTAAGGTGTGCAGGAGGGCGCCACTGCGCGGGTCCCACAGGTGTACCGTTCTGTCATAACTGCTTGAGGCAAGTTGCGCACCATTCGGCGAATACGCCACCCTATACCAATGCACCACTCTATTAACAATTCGGGTGGAGCCGACTAAGGTGTGCGCAAGGGTACCGCTTTTCGCGTCCCACAGACGCACCGTATTGTCCCTACTGGCCGAGGCAATCTGAGCACCGTTGGGCGAATACACAACGCTTGTAATAACTCCGGTATGCCCGGCTAAGGTGCGAATTTTGGTCCAGCTTGATGTGTCATACACGGTGATCTGGCGATTTACATGACCTATCGCACAGTTTTTTCCGTCGGGTGAATACGCACAAGCATACACCGTACTTTCCTCTTGGAGATACGGCCATTCGCCAAACTGCACTCCCGTCATCTGCGCTTTGCTCAAATTTGCCTGACGCAGCCAGCTCGCTCGGAGATGGGTGTGGCTTAAATCTGCCCCTTGTAATTGCGCTGAATCAAAGAGCCCAAAGCTCAGATCCGCACCCGGTACGCGAATTCCCCTTAAATCGGCTCCATTAAACTGGACGCCACTTTTGATTAACATCGTCATCGCATTGGCTGCCATCGGCTGCACGTCTTCTGTCTTTGAGCGTTCGACCCAGTTCAATAGCTTTACCTTTAACGCCGGATCTTCTTCTATCCTTTTCCTTAAATAGCTATATATCGCCTGCTCACCTACCAAACTCAATAGCCAAAAAAGTGCACGCTTCTCGACCACTTTATCAAGTTGCCTTTGCTCTTCTAGTCTTTGCAATTGATTCAATGCAAAGGTGCGTAAGCTATCGTCTGACCTGGTCAGACTCTGATGATGTTTTGCCGCAATTCTTTGCTGCAGCAGGTGTAACTTCAACGCAGGTGAGTCCACGGGCTCGCCATGATGCGTTACTGTAGTCAATGCGTTAAAGAGATTTTGCCGCTCCCATGCTTGCAGATGATTCTCTACCTTTTCTCGAACTTCGACAGGCAACGACACGAGTGAGGCTTTTGAGGATTCTTGTACTACGGGATAGGATGCCGTAGTAGGACTTGAGATAGGATTTAACATGCATATCCTTTTTGAATGAGATCGGGTTTATCTGACAAAATTTTAAATTGCCCAACTGTGCCTAGGATCAGTAGGGACAGTTGAGTAAAAACTGACGGCTCTTTCAGAAACCATAAGAGTAAGAGTCTCTTTTTTATCCGATAAAACCTTTTTTTTCTGACGGCGAACGAAATATTTTGTGAAAAAGCGAAGCAACCTTTCGCAAAATCATCCTGATTCTACTAACCCTCTCGGGAATAGCGATGCTTCTCTCTATTTGGCCGCAGCTTGCTAAGTAATGGCTCACTTAGGTTGGAGTCTCAAAATCAACATTACATCACGTTTTATCTATACATATACTATCCATAGAAGTCTACTTGAGAGTGTTATTCTATAAATAGATTTCTAAAAATTCACTTCCTCTAATGAAGATGATCAATTGCAAACGCTGCGGAGATAGCAGTACCGTCGTCAAGAATGGCACAGTAAGAACCCAACAACGGTACTACTGCAAAAGCTGCGAGTACAATTTTGTTCCAACAGATAAAAGACAAAACCGAGGCTACCCGGAAGAAGTGAAAGCCCTGACGGTGATGCTGTATGGGACGATGAAGTGCAGCTACGGCATGATTGCGCGTTTGCTCAAGACAAGCCGCAGGACGGTCTATATGTGGGTGAAACAAGCGGGTAATGAGCTGCCAGAACCTGCCCTTCCCGAAAAGATAGAAGCGATTGAGTTTGATGAAATGTGGCATTTTGTGCAGTCTAAAAAAACAAATGGTGGATATGGAAAGCCTTAGATCATTCCTCCAGGAAGTGCATCGCTTGGGTCATCGGTCGTCGCGACGCTCAGACCTTTAGACGGCTCTATGACAAAGTTAAACACTTGGGCGCTCACTATTTCACCGATGAATGGGATGTGTATCGAAAAGTACTCCCTGCAAAGCAGCACACAATTGGCAAAGCCCATACGACAGCCATTGAGCAAGATAATTCGAATACACGGCATTTTCTGGCAAGAATGACTCGACGCACTAAGGTCGTTTCAAAGTCTGTGATCATGCTTGATTTATCTTTGCGCATTCAGCATTTCTTGGCTTCGCCTGACAATTATGCAAATTGGCGGGAAAAATTCTCATCTATTTTTTAAATAACACTCTCAAAGTTTTTACACCGCTCAAAAGAGATTGGACTGACCATGTTAGGTGCAGACCTTATAGGAGAGAGAAAAACCTCAATGCAACCTAGACCCTAAATATATATGGTGCCTTGTCTTCACTCTCACCAACCATTTCCGCCCATTGAACAAGCACTGGGGTCTGCCAGCGGGGCGCCAGGTCTGCTCGCGGCTAGCTTTGAGTTAACTGCTGAACAACTGCTGAACGCTTATCGTAACGGTATTTTTCCCTGGTATTCAGAAGGGCAGCCTGTGCTTTGGTGGTGCCCTGATCCTAGAATGATTTTGGCACCTGCGGAATTTAAAGTTTCAGCATCGCTTAAAAAAACGCTGCGGCGTGTGGTGCGTGACGCGACATGGGAAATTCGTGTTGATACTTGCTTTGCTAAAGTGATTGCTGCGTGCGCTCAAACCCGTTCATACGCAACAGGGACTTGGATTACTACTGAAGTAATGGCGGCCTACACGCAGCTGCATGAACTTGGTTTCGCGCACAGTGTGGAGACTTGGTTTGACGGGCAACTGGTCGGTGGTTTATATGGCGTGAGCATTGGAACTATGTTTTTTGGTGAATCGATGTTCACACATCGCACAGATGCTTCAAAAATTGCGCTAGCCACGCTGATCAGCCACTTACGTCAACATCAAGTAAAAATGGTAGATTGCCAACAAAACACAGCTCACTTAGCAACGCTTGGCGCACGTGAAATTCCTCGCACTGAATTTGTGCAGCATCTAAACCAAATTATCGACGCTCCGCCGATTCCGTGGGAGTTTGATAAGTCGGCTTTAGCATGGGTGAATCACAAATAGATAAAAATAGAGACGAAAATTTATAGTGCTTGTCTTTGTCTCTGTATTAATACAACTCATATGTGTTAGAACCTGCTCACGATCTCAAAGGTAGGAGGTTTTAGAGGTTATCGGTGGTCATGTTGGGGTTCGCTCCTCACACCAACCTACGGAAATATGCACAGAATTGTAAATTGGGGGACGTAAGAACCCCAACGTGTGCGCTAACAGCTTCTATTTGAGCCTTCTGAAAAACCTAAAGCAATTTTTTAGAAAGGTCGTGAATAGGCTATTAGGAAAATATCTTGAATCTCTCTTCAGCGTTACAACTCCATACAACGGCTACTTATCCTTGTAGCTATCTAGCAGGACACAATGCCCGCGCGCAGGTGGTTAAGCCTGATGAGTTGATCAATTCTAATGTTTATGCCGAGCTCATCAAATTAGGTTTTAGACGCTCTAGCACGTCGATTTATCGCCCAGCCTGCGAAGCCTGTAAAGCTTGCGTATCGGTGCGAATTTTAGTTGATCAATTCCAACCTAATCGCACACACCGGCGCACGCTGCGCACTCACAGCTATCTTCGCGCGCAGATTACGCCCCTGCGTTACGACGAGACGCATTATTCGCTGTATCAACGCTATCAATTAGCGCGTCATGAAAAAGACGAACCTAACTCTGATAGCCGCACACAATATCAAATGTTTTTGTTACAAAGTCAGGTCAATTCCAAGCTCGTTGAATTCCATGTACCTCAAGCTCAAGATGAATTGTCTAGCACACTACAGATGGTTAGCGTGATTGATTTATTGCCTGATGGGCTATCGGCTGTGTATACGTTTTATGAGCCTGAGGTGCCGCGAGCGAGCTTCGGCACTTACAGCATCTTGTGGCAAATCGAGCAAGCTAAGCGCTTAGGATTGCCGTACGTTTATCTTGGATATTGGGTGAAAGAGAGTCAGAAGATGGCTTATAAAACCAACTTCTCTCCGCTGGAAGGGTTTATTGATGGCAAATGGCAAGCGCTTAAAGCACCTGATTAAAGGCGTTAGGGTGGCAGGAAGGTTAATTGAAGCCTCGCCTTTTCACATTGAGCATTAACACACTTGTCTGCGCTGTATGCGTTGACGCTCCTATGTCAAGTGGGAGACTTGGTATCAGCCAAATCCGCAACGATGAGAGGAAATAATTCCCTCACAATATACCGCTTTAGACAACGATGAATTTCCTTATTAGACAAGCCTTCCTTCGTTCGACGATCAACATATCGTTTTGTACGCAGATCGCTGCGCATTCGGACCATAGCAATCGTCCAGAGGGCATTGTTTGCTGAGCGGTCTCCTCCCCGGTTCAATCGATGCCGGATCGTTTTGCCTGATGACGCCTGCAGTGGGCTTGTCCCACATAGCGCTGCTAATGCCGCTTCGTTTTTCAAGCGTTCAGGATTGTCACCCGCTACCGTTATCAATGTTGCGGCCGTCTGTGGCCCCACGCCAAATTGTTCGCGCATTCGCTTTGCAAATTGTCCCGTTAACTTGTCAAGCATTGCGTCCAGCACTTTAAGCTCGTCTGCCAACATCAACCATCGCTTAGCCAGCAGCCGCAATGTGTCGGTTAATGTCTGTAACATGGGCGTTTTACCTAATGATCGAAGACGCACGCAGCCATTCACGCATTCTGCAGTTTTCACTTTCAGCAGACGATCGCGTACATCTTGAGGGGCGCTAACCAGCATCGCTCGCAGCTGGTTGATAGCCTGAGTTTTGGCTTTTACCGCACTGCGTCTAGCTACGCAAATCGTACGCATCGCTTCAGCCGCACCGGATTGTTCTTTTGCAATAGCGGTTGCCTTACCGGCAAGTACTGCGCGTGCGGCATTTTCGGCGTCAGTGGGATCAGACTTGCCTTTCAACCGACGCGTTGAGCGATCTGGCCGGTTGACTTCAAAGACAGCAATCTCATGATCGCGCAGTACATGGGTCAATCCCGCGCCATATGTTCCTGTGCCTTCAACTCCCGCACACCGGATCAATCCAAAAGAATTTGCCCAGGTCAGCAGTTCAAAATATCCTTCTTTATTTGTGGGGATTGATAACGTCCCGAGAAGCTTTCCTGTCTCGCTGATCACAGCCCCAACATGGGTATCCAGGTGGGTATCAACGCCCAGAATGATTTCATTTGTATCCATCGAAGTGTCCTTTGTAGTTGGCGCATCGCCAACCCCAATCGCAGGACAGGACACTCACGGTGCAGAACAAAGCTCCTATTAGGTCACTGAAGTCAGGCCCGGCAATACTCGGGGAACGTCAGAATCCAATCGACAGGTCAACGCAAAGGCAACTTGCCAATCCCAGCACGGGTCAGATCGGTCTGACGTTCAGAAGCAATTCTAGATTGAGTGCCCCAGAGGTTTATAGAGGTGCCTTAATCTATTGAGTAAAAATAAATAAGCCTAGGGCGTGTCCACATATAGAGTGCAACTAGGCAGACAAGGAATATCACCAAAACTATCCATTCGTACTAGTGACAAAATTTGGTCTCACCCGTTACCTTATACAAAATCTTCTGCGCTCGAAGAGTGTGCTAATTGCTTATATACTTCGCCCTTTGAATGTGCTGTATTTGGAAAAGCATCGTCTTTTTATTAGTTCGCTTAAAACCCATTCGCGATCTCAAAAATCGGGAACAGGTTCTTACAACTTTCTACGCAAACCATTTTCTGTTGGCTAAAAAATTATTGTGTTGAATTCTTTTTATTCGTTTATACGCTCACGCCTATTTCGTATGGACGCGGAGCAAGCGCACCATTTGTCTCTCGCGGTTTTACGCTTAACCAATCGGTTGGGGATGGGCAAATTATTCCACCCGGCCCTCGTGCGTGCACCTCGCACAGTGATGGGACTACGCTTTGATAACCCTGTAGGTTTAGCCGCTGGTCTTGATAAAGATGGCATATGTATTGATGCGTTAGCGGCTTTCGGTTTTGGGTTTATTGAGGTGGGTACGGTGACGCCTCGCGCTCAGCCAGGTAACCCACGCCCACGTCTCTTTCGCCTGCCTGCTGCGGATGCGCTGATTAACCGCTTGGGGTTTAATAATGGCGGCGTTGACGCGCTTGTGCGCAATGTACAAGCGTCCCGCTACAAAGGAATTCTGGGCATTAATCTTGGCAAAAATGCCGATACACCTATCGACCAAGCGGCTCAAGATTATTTGTATTGCCTTGAGCGTGTATATCCATTCGCAAGTTATGTGACAGTGAATATTTCTTCACCCAACACACAAAACTTGCGCCAATTACAACAAGGTGATGCACTCGATGCGCTGCTTGCTGCACTGCACAATAAACGCGAGCAGCTTGCTGATTTACACGGTAAGCGTGTGCCTATTGCAATAAAGGTTGCGCCTGACTTAACTGATGCTGACATCCAATCTATCTCAGCGGCGCTACTGCGCCACCGCATGGATGGCTTAATTGCGACCAATACGACGCTCTCACGTGCTGCGGTGGCCGGCATTGAGCATGCAGATCAGGCGGGTGGATTATCAGGTAAACCTCTGCTCGAGACATCCAATAACGTGATACGTAAGTTTCATCAGGAATTAGGTAATACGATTCCAATTATTGGTGTCGGTGGCATCTTTTCAGGTGCCGACGCTCGCGCCAAACTAGATGCCGGCGCTTCGTTAGTACAGATTTATACTGGACTCATTTATCGGGGTCCAACACTTGTACATGAGTGTGCGCAAGCCCTGGCTCAATACGCTCGCGCCCAGCGTTGAGCGTCAGTAGCACACTTTCTCATCTTCTATTTGAACCACATTGGGTAAGAATAAGGATTAAATATGCATGAAGAAGCCGACACAGAAGCGGCCGAACAAGCTCAATTCGTTGACTGGCTACGCTGTGTTGCACCTTATATTCACGCGTTTCGCCATAAAACTTTTGTGGTTGCCTTTGGCGGCGAATTAGTCCAGGCAGGTTTGCTCAATACCCTAGTGCAAGACGTTGCATTACTGCATGCGATGGGCATGCAGATTGTGCTTGTGCATGGCTCTCGTCCGCAAATTGAAGAGCAACTCAGGCTGCGTCAAGTTGAATCTTTATTTGCGCATGATCTGCGTATTACCGATGAACCCGCACTTGAATCAGCCAAAGAAGCAGCCGGTGAAGTACGACTTGATATTGAAGCGGCGGTAAGCCAAGGACTACCTAACACACCAATGGCGCATGCGCGCATTAGCATTGTGTCGGGAAATTTTGTCACGGCGCGGCCAGTAGGCATTATTGATGGGATCGATTATTTGCATACTGGCGTGGTACGCAAAATTGATGCGGAGTCTATTCGCCATTCGCTCGCACAACGTAAATTGGTACTCCTATCACCGCTTGGATTTTCGCCAACTGGCGAAGCATTTAACCTTTCGATGGAAGATGTTGCAGCAGCTACCGCCATTGCTTTGCAAGCAGATAAATTAATTTTTATTACTGAAATACCGGGAATTGTTGAAGAAGGCGAATTACGCGGCGAATTATCGTTAGAAGAAGCGCATAAGCTGCATGAAGCTGGTATGTTAGCTCCTAATGAGAACTTTTATCTCAAACATGCGATTCGTGCTTGCCGCAGTGGAGTACGACGTGCGCATATTCTGCCTTTTGTTTTAGATGGTGGAATTCTGCTTGAGCTTTTCTTGCACGATGGGATTGGTACGATGATTTCTTATCAAAACCTCGAAAGCTTGCGGGAGGCTAATGCTGATGATGTGGGAAGTATTCTGCAACTAATCGAGCCACTGGAACTGGATGGCACGCTTGTACGACGTGATCGCCATCAAATTGAACGCGAAATTGGGCATTTCTCAGTACTTGAACACGACGGCGTTTTATTTGGCTGCGCTGCACTTTACCCCTATCCGGCAGAAAAACTAGGTGAAATGAGCTGTCTAACAGTCGCCCCAGAAGCACAAGGTGCGGGCGACGGTGAACGTTTGCTAATGCGCATCGAGCAACGTGCTCGCGCACTTGGACTAAAGCGCTTGTTTGTATTGACTACTCGTACAGCACATTGGTTCCTAAAACGCGGCTTTAAGAAAGGAACATTCGATGATCTGCCAGAAGACCGACGTCGTCTTTATAATTGGCAGCGAAAATCGTTGATTTTATTGAAGCAGCTCTAGGATTTGTTTAGGTTCACGCTTGCTCCTCTTTGTCGAGCGAGAACTCACTTTATGAATGTTTAAAAAGTCGATAGCTTATTTCTCTAAATCTGGGGATGGAGCGCAGGGGCCGAAGCATAGTAAGCGTACTTAAAGGTCTCGAACACTATTCTCTCTCTTGACAAATACTCTGAGCATGGCCTTTTAGACGTTTAAGAAATGAGCACAGCAAGCGGCTAACCAGCTACAAGGCGTACCGCAGAAACTTAAAAAATAATCCTTATTTATTAGCGAATTATTTTCTTGTTTTTTGAAAATTTTCATTTTCCTAGCGGCAGCGCCAGCAGAAAGACGTTAAACAAGCTCTAACGAAGAGCGCTGAATCACCAACTTAAAGATTTAATACGAATTCTAGGTTTCTACTGTTATGACAACATCTAACGACGAGCAAACACAAAAAGTGCGTACCGTACACTGCGTCAAACTTGGTAAAGAGGCAGAAGGTCTTGATTTTCCCCCGTTGCCGGGTGAACTTGGGCAGCGTATCTATAACCAAATTTCAAAAGAGGCTTGGCAGAGCTGGATTAGGCACCAAACGATGCTGGTTAATGAATATCGCCTCAGCATGGCTGACGCGCGCGCGCGACAGTACTTAATGAAGCAAGCAGAGAAATTTCTTTTTGGTGAGGGTGCGGATGTAGCTTCTGGTTATGTGGCGCCTACTCAGCAATAACTAGAACTCGTTTCATCAATGTCTAAAAGGTCGTCAGCGGGGAGAGGCCGAAGCGGAGGAACCGGCGTGTACTCGACGTACATGAGATACCGCCTATCATTTAGCAAGTATGCCAATCCCACCTTTTAAGCATTTAAGAAGTGACTGCTAGATGTAATAAGCTGTGCTTGTCATCACTCTCGAGGCGGCTCGCATTAAGCGCTGTGCTAACAGCGGTAACTCTGCCCCGCCTGCTTGCTGCGCAGCTTGTGCATGGGCAGCTTCATCGTCGCGCATTTGCGCAACAATTGCGCGTGAGGCTTCATCCGCTTGGGGTAGTCTTTCAAGATGGGTATTGAGATGTTGTTCAACCTGACGTTCAGTCTCTGCCATAAAACCAAGGCTAATTCGATCGCTCATTTTGCCAGCAGCAAAACCAATTAAAAAAGCGCCTGCATACCATACTGGATTGAGCAAACTCAGGCGACCGCCTAATTCTTCAATGCGCGCAGCAGTCCAGCTCAGGTGATCTTGTTCTTCGCGCGCAGCGTGCTCGAACATTGATTTAGCCTGCACTGAATGACTCGCCAGCTTTTGTGCTTGGTAGAGCGCCTGCGCACAGATTTCGCCTACATGATTCACGCGCATCAGCGCCGCTGCGTGTGCCTTTTCTTGCGGCGATAAAGAAGGTGGGGTGATGCCACGAGGCGGCTGCGGCACAGGCCGCGAAGCTTGCATTACACCGGTCAATGCACGCAAACAACTGTCAAATTCGCTAATCCAGCGATCAAGCGCCATGACTGCTTCTCCTTTTATTTTTAAAATTAGGTACTTCTCTTATTTCTACTAACTTAAGCGCCAGACTAAAGACAAGGGTTCAATTAAACACCCTCGCTCGAAGCTAAACATTAACAGTAATTCTCGCGTTATTTACGTGCAGAACATCGATTACAAACGTTTTTAACCATGGCAAAACCTCTTCCTACACTTAAGCACATTCTTGAAAATCGCTAAGTAAGATCTACAACGCAGCCACGCCTTTATGTTGTATAAAAGAAACAAAGGTAGCGTATATCTCACCCAAAGCTAAGCTTTTTCTTTGACGACAGAAACAAATTTGCTAAATTTGTCGCTAACTTCTCCCTCTCGTGAAGTTATTAGCGAAGCAGGCACTTCTGTCTAGTCAACAAAAAACGCTAAATCCACATTCTTTTGGAGATTACCCAATGAAAAAATCGCTTCTTGCTCTCGCAGCTTTGGGCGCATTTGCTAGCGCAGCTCAAGCTGAAAGCAGCGTTACTCTATTCGGTTTAATTGATACCGGCGTCAACTATGTAAACAATGTAGTAGACACAGACGCGAAAACTAGTGGATCACGATTCAATCTATCAAGCGGCGGTTTGCAGGGCAGCCGTTGGGGCCTACGTGGTACGCAAGATCTTGGTAATGGTTTGAAAGCTGTTTTCACGTTGGAAAGTGGTTTTGATGTCAACAATGGCGAATCATTGCAAGACAACAGAATTTTCGGCCGTCAAGCCTTTGCTGGTTTGAGCGGTGATTTCGGTACCGTGACCATTGGCCGTCAATATGACTCCATCGCTGACTTCGTTAGCCCGTTAGCTGCAAGTGGTCGTTGGGAAGGTTCATTTGCTGCTCACCCTGGTGATATTGACAACCTCAATAACACCCGTCGTATTAACAATTCGGTCAAATACACCAGCAATAGTTATGATGGCTTGAGCTTCGGTGGTTTGTATAGCTTGGGCGGTACAGCTGGCCGTCGTTCAGACAACCAAATTTGGTCCGCTGGTATTGGTTATAACAATGGCCCAATCGCTTTAGGTGCGGCTTACCTAAACGCTAAAACTCCAGCGAATTCATTCTTTACTAAAGGCGAGCAAGACGTTGTCAAGAACCCAATCGTCGGCGCTTTCGCTAACGCAAAGACTCTGCAAATCATTGCAGCAGGCGGTACGTTTGATTTTGGTGCATTGACTGCTGGCGTTAACTACAGCAACACGCAATTTAGAGGTGTTAAAGTTCTTGATGGTGCTAATGCTACCTTCCAAAACGCTGAAGCCAACCTTGCTTACCACTTTGCACCAGATTTAATCGGTATGGTCTCTTATGATTACACCTGGTCCAACAAACTTGACGATAAGAAGGTGAAACTTCACCAAGTTAATGTTAGCTTGAGCCAAGATCTGTCCAAGTCTGTTGAAGTGTATGTGCTCGGCGCATATCAAAAAGCTAAAGGTGACGCTGCCAGAGCCTTTATCAGTGGCGTAGGTCTTTCTGATAAAGACACGCAAGCTCTGGTCCGTGCCGGTCTGCGCGTTGCATTCTAAGCAATTAGCTTAGCTAAGTAGTAAAAAAGGCGCCTTTGGGCGCCTTTTTTCATATTTGTGCGGGCAATTTTTCTGCTGATTTTTCTCTTTCACGCAATACTTTGCGCAAAATTTTGCCTACATTAGATTTTGGCAATTCGTTGCAAAACTCAATAAAGCGCGGCCTTTTATAGTTGGTTAGGCGTTCTTTGCAAAATCCCAAAATCTCTTCTGCCACTAACGATGAATCTTTCTTCACCACAAATAATTTAACCACTTCACCTGCACGCTCATCAGCAATACCAATCGCAGCCACCTCTAAAACACCAGGATGCTCGGCCACAATTTCTTCGATTTCTTTCGGGTAAACATTAAAACCTGAGACGAGAATCACATCTTTCTTGCGATCCATCACGGTAATAAAACCCTGTTCGTCGATGACGCCAATATCACCTGATTTCAGAAAACCATCTTCTGTCATCACTTGTGCCGTCTCCTGAGGACGCCTCCAATACCCTGCCATCACTTGCGGACCGCGAATACAAATTTCCCCAGCTTCACCTGTGGGTACAGGACTTCCGGCCTCATCACGTATCGACACTTCGGTAGAAGGAAGAGGCAAGCCTATTGTTCCTGAATATTCAGTTGCATTAATAGGCACACAACTAACCACAGGCGAGGTTTCTGAAAGCCCATAACCTTCAATAATGGCTCCCCCTGTGACCTCAAACCACCGCCGTGCTACTGCCTCCTGAACAGCCATACCCCCAGCTTGAGCAACTAAAAGGTGTGAAAAATCGAGTTCTTCAAAATCAGGATGATGGAGTAAAGCGTTATACAGCGTATTAACCGCTGGAAAGAGGTTAATGGAATGAGATTTAAATATTTTAATTAGCTCTTTTGTATCCCGCGGATCTGGCACCAAAATTCCTAGCGCACCGATATGCAAGCCTAATAACTCACAAACTGTTAGCGAAAAAATATGATAAAGCGGCAGCGCTGACAGCATGGTCAGCTGCTCAATTCTCGTTTTAGTTTTTAAGATAGGGATAAGCCACGCATAAGTTTGCTGTACATTAGCAACGATATTCCGATGCAGTAGCATTGCTCCCTTAGGCGTACCCGTCGTGCCGCCTGTATATTGCAGGAAAGCTAAATCATCTGGCCCTACTTTTACCGCAACTAGACGAGTCTGCGCGCCTTCGGCTAATGCATCGTTAAACTGCGTAGCGTTTTCGATATGCCAGGCCGGAATAGTCTTCTGCACATGCTGCAGCATGAAGTTGATAAAACATCCTTTAAGGCCAAGCAGATCACCCACTGAGGCGACCACCACATGCTTAATCGATGTATTAGCGATCACTTTTTCTAATACCGCCGCGCAATTCTCTAACACCACGATCGCCTCAGCCTCGCTGTCTTTTAGCTGATGTTCGAGCTCACGCGCCGTATACATCGGGTTAACGTTTACCACCACACAGCCAGCGCGCAAAACGCCCAGAATGGTAATCGGATGCTGCAATATGTTAGGTAGCATTACTGCTACCCGTGCGCCCGGTTGCAACCCTTTACTTTGCAACCAAGCAGCTAGATTACGCGACTGAAGATCAAGCTCACCATAAGTTATGGTTTGTCCCATGCAAGCGAAAGCGGGACGTTCAGTATGTTTATAAAAGCTCTCTTCAAACAAATCGACTAACGATGGGTAAATCGATGCATCAATTTCCTTAGGCACATCAGGTGGATAAGACTTAAGCCAAACTTTCTCCATACAGCACTTCTGCTCCTCTTCGTTTTGTAGAGGTTCCTTGAATGAACCTGTTTTTATTGGTTCAATCTTAACGGCGCAGATAAGGTGAAGTACCTAGATTTTGCGTAGACAGTAATAAATCGGTGCAATCTATCGCTGCCACTTGAAAAGCCTTAAGTCAGCTTGGCAGGCAATCTGAGCGAGTAAAAAAATCCCCACCAGCTAAATACTGATGGGGATTGTTAAGTGTAATTATTTTTAATTAGCGATAAGTTACGCGTTGAAATTTTCTTCAGCAAAACGCCAATTCACAATATTCCAGAAAGCGTCAACAAATTTCGGCCGCGCATTGCGATAGTCGATGTAATAAGCGTGCTCCCACACATCGAGCGTTAACAATGGTTTTGTATCACCCGTCAATGGCGTTGCAGCGTTACTTGTTTGTAATAAATCCAGTGTGCCGTCTGATCTTTTGACCAACCAAGTCCAGCCAGAACCAAAAAGCGTTATCGCGCTTTGCGTAAATGCTTCTTTAAATTTATCGTAAGAGCCCCACTTCTTGTTGATCGCTTCAGCTAACGCGCCACTTGGTTCACCGCCGCCATTTGGGGAAAGCGAATGCCAAAAGAAAGTGTGGTTCCAAATCTGCGCCGCGTTGTTAAAGATTGGCCCTGACGATTTTTTAATAATCTCTTCAAGCGTCAAGTTCTCAAACTCAGTACCAACAATTAACTCATTAAGCTTCGTCACATAAGTTTGATGATGCTTGCCATAATGAAACTCAAGCGTCTCTTGCGACATATGGGGAGCCAATGCATTTTTTTCGTAGGGTAATGAGGGAAGTTTATGTTCCATAGTCTGCTCTTCCATTTCTTCTAGTAGAAAGTTGACAATTGTAGGCGGCTTACTACCGACCCGCAATTAAAAATCCGCTGAGCGCATGCAAAGTACCTGCATTAAGCTCCTTCTTAACGCTAAACACAAAGAACCTTTCACAATCTCTAGCCGAAGATGTGAAGGGCAATCGGGTGCTGTTGGGATTCCTACGTCACCTCAACATGCACCCCAATAGCCTCTCAGCACCCTCATCTTCAAGATCATGAACAGTTCCCCTACAGACTCTTAGTTCACTCAGCGTCTTCATAGCAAAAAAGCACTTTTTTCATAGAAACCTTTACGAACAAGCTCATAGCGCCACCAGCTTAGCTTTTCTACTCTATTCGGCGTTTTAAACGTGTCTGTTAAACGCTGCTTAGCAACGAAATGTTTCACGGGAAACATTTGTTCCATTTAGCTTGCTCCATCTATCCGATGAATTTCTATGACGATCTCTGCTTTTCTGCCTTGGCTACCTTCCTTTACTGGACCTTTTATACCAACTAAAAAGCCATCCATAGATGGGGGCACGCAGCAAAAAGAAATTCCTATTCAGCCCAATCCTCTACATACTGCGCCACAGGTATACCCAACCAAAAAAGGCATTACATTAATCACGCCAGCGCCCACCATTAGAAATATTGTTTTGCCTAGTGGTGGAGCAGCAGGTTTCCTCGTACCAGATGCGCTCGCTGAATTAGGTGAACCATTTTTTAGGGACCTGCGAGAAATTTCGGCTTGCTCATGTGGAGCAGTCATCGGTAGCTTGCTAGCTGCAGGCGTTACCCCATCTGAGTTAGTAGAAAAAAACGAAAATATTGCTGGCCCAAAACTGTTAAAGCGGGTGAAGGACTTCAGCAGCCGATACCCTTTCGTGGCGATGTTACCCGAGAGAATCTATACCAGTGCCTCAAGTATAGGTAAGGCATTGACTCGTATGTTGATATTTAAATTTTTAGCGAGAAATTGGCAGAGAAGAGGCGAGGAAATCGTACAAACGCTAGATAAATTAAGTACAGAACAAGTTGCTAAACATTTACAAAAACCAGAGATTTGGCAAATAGTAGAAAATCAGTATCTGATGTACAGACTAGGCCCACAAAGTAAAGAGGAAAATGAAAAAAGGTGGCAACGACTCATTTTTTTGAGAAATAACGAGTGGGATGAAAGCAGCTTGGCTTCAAGAGAAAGAAACATGCTCACTTTCAGTGACATTGCTTTGTTGCATCAAATTGAACCTACTATTTTCAAAAAGATAAACATTGTCGCTTCCCGTGTCGTAGAAGTAGTAAGGGAGGACGGCTCGGTTCCATTATCTTTTGAGAAAGAGATATTTAATGAAGCCAATACACCAAATATGCCCATCGTTCTGGCTGTTCGCGCTTCTATTACGATACCGTCGTGCATTAAAGACGTGTCGTACAAAGAGCAACGCTACCAAGATGGCGGCATGACAAGTCGCAATCCAGTAGAGGTTTTTTATCAGCCATATGATGAGCATCACCCCTCTCTAGAAAATAGCCGTCACCATGCTGAGACGGCCGTACTTAATCTAATGCAGGGGCACAAGCAAAAAGCACGTAATCACGCGCTGCATACTAAATCTGATATATCAGCTGGCCGACTGGCTTTTGAAGGATTTACGCAATGGCTACTCAATAGTCCAACTTATAAAAAAACCAGTGCGCAAGATAGACGCAAACTTCACGATGCTGGACCAAATGTCATTGTGATTAATCGAGGAGGCATCAATACTTTTGACTTTTCCGCGTCACCCCAAAAGATGAAAAAAGCAAAGGAATTGGCCAGGGCCAACGTACGGCAATATTTAGCGTTGCGCCAAAATCAAGCATGCCATTTTTCTTTTACTAACGTTGAGCAAGCGGCAGCCTCATTAAATGAAGAGCAAAGAAACGCTATTCTCGAGGCAGGCGACCCAACGCAGCAGCCGGGCTTTAATCAGTTAGATGACGAAGTGCAGGCAGCACAGAGTAAATTTTATAAGCTGGCTGTAGATAATTACCTTAAACGGCAAAGCACAATAAAAGTATTAGTTGATACGGTTAAATCTCCAACTTCGAGCGCAACATTACATCGTTGGCAAACGATGTAACACCACAGGCGCAAAGTCCGCCTGTGTAATATCGACTTGCTTTGTCCATAGGAGTTTGTTTGGACATTAGGGCGTGTCTTCAATTAAAACGGGCTCGCGAAGGTACTAGCCAGCGTGCCCTGCTCCTTGCAGGCCACGCTGGCTAGTACCTTCCTTCAAAAAGCTCATCTTGAAATGAGGTTGATGGTTTTCAGGCGCGCAGCCAAGGAATGTGACGCGGCGAATACTGGACCGTATTCGCAAGGAGCATGACGCCGGCTGCGCGCCTGAAAACCATCAACGCGAGCCCGTTTTAATTGAAAACACGCCCTACGGCGAAGAAGTAAAATCGAGCATCGCCTGCACGTCCCCAATCCCCATTTCTGCACTACCTTGCGCAAGATGCACAAGCACTCGTTTTCCAGCGATAAGTTCTACAGGGGAACGCAAAGCTCGTCCACTGCGTGGGTCGAGGAGTGCCGCATAGCCACGCTCAAGGGTGCGCTGTGGGTTGAGAAGCTCAATACGTGTTACTAAATCGTTGAGGGTTGCACGGCGTTGCTGATGTTGTTTTGTGAAGCTTGCGGCAAGCCTATTGGCCCAGGCCTTTAACGTCGCGCGGGCCCGCGTAAGATCAGGTTGACTGCGGCGCCAGCGTAGATCGAGCAACGCAAAATGCGCGTGCGCTGCCCGGAGAGGCAGTTTGGCGGCAGTAGCTAAACGCAGCGTAAGTTGCCGCAGATGACTGCGCTGTTGCGCAAATCGTTCAGCTGGACTGACTAAACAACGCGCCAGCCCATCTAATTGTTGCATACGGCGCTCAAGCATTCGATTGAACGCGCGACTCAGTTGCCCATAACTTTGCATCAGCTCTCGCAACAATACATCACGTTGCGTACTCACCAGCTCGGCGGCACCTGTTGGGGTCGGAGCGCGCACATCAGCAACGAAATCAGCAATCGTGAAATCAGTTTCATGTCCAACGCCGCTGATAATCGGTATATTGCTCGCGGCTATCGCACGTGCTAACGACTCATGATTAAATTCCCACAAATCTTCAAGCGAGCCACCGCCACGACAAAGAATTAACACGTCGACTTCGGCACGACGCTGCGCATTTTCAAGCGCTGCAACCAGCTGCGCGGCTGCCCCGACACCTTGCACAGGAGCGGGATAAATAATCACGCTGACATGCGGCGCACGGCGTGCAAGCGTTGACAACACATCGCGCAATGCGGCTGCTTGCAATGAAGTGATCACACCTATCGTACGTGGATGAGTAGGAAGCGGCTGCTTCTTGCTAACGTCAAATAAACCTTCTTCGGTAAGCTTTGCCTTGAGTTGTAAAAACGCTTCGTAGAGTTGCCCTTGTCCTGTGCGGCGCATCTGCTCAACGTTTAATTGCAACTCACCACGCGCCTCATACAACGTAGCCAATGCACGGACTTCGATACGATCACCATTGCGCGGTACAAATTCGAGATTTTGCGTACGCGAACGAAACATCACGCAGCGAATCTGTGCGCTTGCATCCTTTAATAAAAAGTACCAGTGACCACTCGAAGCTTGCGTAAAGTTAGAAATTTCACCTGCAATCCAAGCCAACGAAAAATTGCGCTCAAGCGTCGCCGCAATATTGTGTACGAGAGCTGAAACTGGCAAAACAACTTCACTATTATTTAAAACGGAACGATCAGATGTGATATCCATATTCTCCTCTCGGCTGCTGGGCCAACAAAATCTCCGTCGAGAGCGGCAAATATTATGTTAGAATCCGCACCTTTTGCAGGTTTTGTACTTAAAAATGCACAAAGTACAAAATGCTGTCAACTTTATTTGACAAGCCTCTGAAGAAGCATTGTGAATAAAACTGCATGTGAAAAGCTAGAGTATGGCTTTTTTACATGGCACTGCAGCCGTTTTATTCAACGCTTCCTAAAGTTGTTATTGCCGTATTTCAATCACCCTTAACTAGACCAAGCAATACGCCATGAGTAACGACGGCCTAATGGTTTTCAGTGGCAACGCCAATCTTGAATTAGCTCAGGATGTGGTTAAGCATCTGGCGCTGCCTCTAGGTAAGGCGATGGTGACTCGCTTTTCGGATGGCGAAACACAGGTTGAAATTCAAGAGAACGTGCGTGGTAAAGATGCATTTATAGTGCAACCCACCTGCGCGCCGACGAATGACAACTTGATGGAATTGATGATCATGGCTGATGCGCTCAAACGCGCGTCAGCTAGCCGCATTACCGCCGTGATACCTTATTTCGGTTATGCGCGCCAAGATCGTCGCCCACGTTCAGCACGTGTGGCTATTTCAGCCAAAGTCGTAGCAAATATGCTGCAGATCGCTGGTGTTGACCGTGTCATTACAATGGATTTGCATGCCGATCAAATCCAAGGCTTTTTTGATATTCCGGTTGACAATATTTATGCGACACCGGTTCTGCTAAACGATTTACGCATGCAGAATCGGAATGACTTAGTTGTTGTATCGCCTGATGTAGGAGGCGTGGTACGCGCCCGAGCGTTAGCAAAACAACTGAATACCGATTTAGCAATCATCGACAAGCGCCGCCCTAAAGCAAACATCGCTGAAGTCATGAATATTATCGGTGAGGTCCAAGGCCGTACTGCCGTGATTATGGATGACATGGTGGATACCGCAGGCACACTGTGTAAAGCTGCACAGGCCCTCAAAGAACAGGGTGCCACAAAAGTTTTTGCCTACGCTACCCATCCTGTTTTATCAGGTGGCGCGGTTGAAAGAATTGTCGAGTCAGCACTTGACGAACTAGTGGTAACTAACACCATCCCGCTTAGCCCCCAAGCACGCAGCTGCGAAAAAATTCGCTCACTGTCAATTGCGGCTTTGCTGGCAGAAACATTTGCTCGCATGCGGCGTGGTGATTCAATCATTTCACTTTTTGCAGAGAATTAAACTAAGCCTGCTGCTAAGGGTCTAAACAACCCCTTAGAACTTGTTGAGGGTTTTCCTAATGGCCTTGCGCCGCCGCAGATAGTACAACTAGTACAGCAAGGCGATGCTAGGGCGCTGGGGAAGGCCTCAACGAATTCTTACATGCTGGTGGTTTTTTGGGAGATTTAACATGGAAGTTATTGCTTTTGAGCGCACACAACAAGGTACCGGCGCTAGCCGTCGCCAACGCCGCGCCGGCAAGACACCAGCTGTTGTTTACGGCGCTGGTAGCGAACCACAATTAATTGAGCTTGATCAAAATTCGATTTCGTTGGCCTTGAAAAATGAAGCATTTCATTCAGCCATTCTTAATCTTAAAGTAGTCAGCGACGCACAAAATACGCAAGATGCAAAGGCAGAACAAGTGCTATTGCGCGCTGTGCAATACCACCCATTTAAACCCGTCGTTTTGCATCTGGATTTTCAACGCGTCGACGCTAAGACAAAAATTCACACCAAAGTACCGTTGCACTTTTTGAATCAGGATATTTCAAAAGCGGTGAAGCTTAGCAGCGCTGTGCTAACACGTGTGCTCAATGATCTTGAAATTACTTGCTTACCAGCTAACCTGCCTCAGTTCATCGAAATTGATTTAGCTGATATGGAAGCAGGTCAATCGCTGCATGCTAAAGATGTGAAATTGCCCAAAGGCGTTGAACTCGTCGCGCACGTTGAGCAAGAAAATCCTGTCGTGGTATCAGCTGTGGTACCGGGCGGAACGGCTGAAGCGGCAGAAGGTGAGACTCCCGCCGCTTAATAGCGACTAAGCGACACAATCGCTGTCGTTGATTCAAAATAGCGCTGGATTAATTGCGGAAAAAATGCCACGTCAGGTTATATGTTTTTATAGCCTGACATGACTTAGAACTTGTTTAGGGTTTTCCTGGTGGCCTTGCGCCGCCGCAGACAGTACAAACTGGTACGGCAAGGCGGCGCAAGGGCGCCAGGGAAAGCCTAAACAAGTTCTTAGCCGCAATGATCCAGCGTTTTTTTATGCTCGCTTATAAATTGTTTTAAAGCCTGTTCGTGATGCCAAAGAGCAGATAGTGAAGAGGTTATTGGCAGTTATGTTGGACGAAGGGATGAACCCCAACATGTATGCTAACAACTCCTATTCAATTCTCTCGAAAAACCTAAAGCGGGTTTTTAGAAAGACCATGAACCGTTTTAAACGATTGAAGACGCAAACGGCTCCCGTAAAAAGAACAATTGGAACCGCAGCGAGCGTTAATAATTTCTGTTAAACATGATTAGGCTAATTGTTGGCCTTGGTAACCCAGGCGCTGAATACGCAACGACTCGCCACAATGCTGGATTCTGGCTAGTCGATGCAATCGCACAGCAAAAGAGCACCTCCCTACGCCACGAGGCACGTTTTCATGGCGCCGTTGCGCGTGTGCATTTGTATGGCAACGAAGTTTGGTTGCTCGAGCCAAGCACCTTCATGAACCGCTCTGGATTAGCAGTAGGCGCGCTTAGTCGCTTCTACAAAATCGCGGCGAATGAAGTTTTGGTAGTACACGATGAATTGGATTTATCTCCGGGCACGGCAAAACTTAAACTTGGCGGTGGCAGCGGCGGACACAATGGTTTAAAAGATATCGATGCGCATCTCTCCACCCAAAAATACTGGCGCCTACGCCTAGGCATCGGCCACCCACGCAATATGCTGCCAGCTGGCAGCCAAGCCAAAGCAGATGTTAGTCACTTTGTGCTCAAACCTCCCCCTAAAGAAGAACAAACGTTAATCGACATAGCGATCGAGCGCAGCCTGGATGTTTTACCATTGATTATCGATGAGGAAATGGAGCGTGCGATGAGGCAGCTGCATCGCTCAGACTCTGTATAGAGTCTTCTGAGCAAAGTGTACCCTTTGTCTCCCATACCAAATGAATCTAGCGTTAAGGCACAACGACATTGAAGAAAATGTAAGCGAGCGCTCAGAATAAGTCGTTCTATTTGTCTTTCTCTGCAGTCAACGCATGATATTTTGCTAATAATTGTTCATGCGTTTCTATGTAATCGGGATTGAGCGGAATACAGTCGACCGGGCAAACTTGCCGGCATTGGGGCTCGTCAAAATGACCTACGCACTCGGTACACTGATTAGGATTAATGACGTAATATTCCGGCCCCATTGAAATAGCATCATTCGGACATTCCGGTGCACACACATCACAATTAATACATTCATCAGTAATTTTTAACGCCATCTTTTTTCCTCAGCGTCTTAGCACTTCTTCACGATTCCCTAAAAGAAGAAATATTAGGGTTTCTCGGCACACATGTTAAGAGTCTTGCGTCACCCCCACCTGCAGTTCTTTGCCTAGCTCGTAGATCGAGATGAAGTACGCACCCCAACATGATGCGCAATAACCTCGATAATCTCTGCTTTTTAAGATCGTGCACAGGTTCTTATTTCAGCTCGCCACCATAATCACTTAATCTCCATCGCCACTTTTGCTTTTAGCCGCTGTACGACAGAAGGATGCACAAATTTATCGACATCACCCCCTAATTGTGCAATTTCGCGCACGAGAGAGCCGGACACAAACTGGTATTGATCAGATGGCATCAAAAATATCATTTCCACATCCGGCAGCATATGGCGGTTGGTGCCAGCCATTTGGAATTCGTATTCAAAATCGGATACTGCGCGCAAGCCCCGCACAATCACTTGGGCTTGATTACTCAATACAAAATCTTTGAGCAGACCTTTAAATCCTTCAACTTTAACGTTTGGATAAGCACCAAGCACTTCTTGAGCAATTTCAAGCCGCTCGGTGAGTGAGAAATAGGGTTTTTTATTACGACTATCCGCCACTCCCACGATGAGCTTATCGAAAATACGTGAGGCACGACGCACCAGATCTTCATGTCCAAGTGTTAACGGGTCAAACGTGCCGGGATATACCGCAACTACCATTTATTTTTTCTCCTTAAAGAACTTTTACCATCCCCTTGGGCAGCAAGATCACCCACCACCGCCTTTTACCTTGCCATGCATTTGCCCGGTCAGCAAAGGTATGCCTAAACGTTGAGGATTTGCAGAGGTTCCTTATTTAAGTGCGCCGCAGCAAGTGATAATGCACGGCCCCTGCCTGTTTGTGATGTGCAATCTGCCAGTGCTCGAAAGGATGGCTTTGGCAACCTAACGCAAGCGGATTAAGCAGACTCAATTCATCCAACGGGACAGGCGCTTCAAAATAAAGCATACCGCCAGGCCGTATCAATGCCTGCGATAAAAGCAGTGCTTGCGGCAGAAAATCGGCTTTAAACGGGGGATCAACAAATGCAATATCAAAACTTTCCGGCGCTAGTTTTGTTGCCAGCTGCAAAGCATCGGCTTGGACAATCTCTATTGAGTGCGCATCTAATTTCGCTTGATTTAAACGCAATTGCTGCACAATACGAGGATTATGTTCCACCATTAACACACGTTTAGCACCGCGTGAAGCTGCCTCAAAGCCTAACGCTCCGCTACCAGCAAATAAATCTACACAGGTCAGTCCATCTAGCCCTTGTCCAAGCCAATTAAAAAGCGTTTCGCGCACGCGATTAGGCGTCGGGCGAAGCCCTTCAATATCTAACACCGGTAAAGGAGTACGCTTCCAAACGCCGCCAATAATGCGGACCTGATTAAGCGCTTTTTGAGATGATTTTGAAAACATGCCGCATTGTACATTCATCAACTCTTTGGTCATCCAGCTATTTAGACGCGCTCTGCATCATCTTGGCAAACCCTATGCAATCTCACTGATAAGAACCTTCCTTTATATCTTACAGCTAGAAGAACCTTGTTAAGAAGTTGGCTCTGCTAAAATGCCTTGCTCTTAGAGTCTATTCATGATCTCCCAAAAGAAGAAACACTAGGGTTTGCGACGTGCGCGTTGGGGTTCCTGCGCCCCCCCAACTTATAATTTTTGGATATGTTCGCAGGTTGGGGTGTGAGACGAGCCCCAACAACACTACTGATAACCCAAAAAATCTTTACCTTTTGAGATCTTGAACAGGTTCTTATAACGCTCTGTTGCAGGCGCTTTATCCTACTCCCTCATCATGTTCAGCTTTTTTAAACGTTTTAAAAACTCAACCTCCTCAGCGCAACCTAACGCTCATGTAGATGAAGCGAAAGGCGACGCGACGGCACAAACTACGGCAGACCATCCTACTGAATCTGCTACGTCCGCAACAGAAAACAACGCTGAGCTTATCGAAGCAGCACCAATACCCCCTGCTGCGAAGCAAGCCTGGTTTACTCGTTTAAAAACAGGATTAAGTAAGACGAGCGCAAGCTTCACCCGACTTTTCACGGGTACCAAAATAGATGAAGCGCTTTTTGAGGAGCTCGAAACCGCTTTATTGATGTCGGATGCAGGGGTGGAAGCTACCGATTTTCTGTTACAGGCTCTGCGTAAAAAAGTGCGTACTGATCGGTTAGATGATGGGGCACAGGTCAAAGCTGCGCTGCGCACATTACTGATTGATTTACTAAAGCCGCTTGAGCGTCCTTTAGTACTTGGGCGCACACAACCTTTGGTGATGATGCTAACAGGCGTTAATGGAGCAGGCAAAACCACTAGTATTGGCAAATTAGCGAAGCACCTACAACACTATGGGCAATCTGTACTGCTTGCCGCTGGCGATACGTTCCGCGCGGCAGCGCGCGAGCAACTTAAGGTATGGGGCGAGCGCAATCAAATTACGGTGATTTCACAAACCAGCGATGACCCTGCAGCGGTTATTTTTGATGCAGTTAACGCAGCACGCGCGCGTCAGTTCGATGTATTAATTGCGGATACAGCCGGGCGCTTACCAACCCAATTGCATTTGATGCAGGAACTCAAAAAAATCAAACGCGTCATCGGCAAATCAATGGAAGGCGCACCGCATGAGGTACTCCTCGTAATCGACGCAAACACCGGACAAAATGCTTTAGCTCAAGTAAAAGCGTTTGATGAAGCGCTTGAACTCACCGGCCTCATCGTGACAAAACTCGATGGCACAGCTAAAGGCGGCGTCCTCGCGGCGATCGCCCGTCAGCGCCCCATTCCCGTCTATTTTGTCGGCGTAGGCGAGAAAGTTGAAGATCTCCATCCTTTTTCCGCAGAAGAATTTGCCAACGCCCTACTAGGATAAATAGCTGATTTTTGTTTAGAAAACGTTGAATAAATTGATAGACAAAGAAGCTCGCCTTTGATTATTCAACGCTCATTTAGCGCCTTTATCTCTATTTAAACGGTATTAGAAAATCTCTGTCTAATCCCTAATGGCACGCCATTGCTAGCTTACAAAGGCGCGCCCTGTCAAAAAGCTTGCACACCAGCCCTAAAAGAAAATCTGTCGAAAATCTGGAACGGCCATTTAGACAGGTTTAAGGAAGCGTTAGCACTCCACTAGCGAGAGTGCTAACATACGCTTTCTAAATCACCTTAAGGAGCTTAAGCGTGCATCTGTCGAATTCACTCACTCTTCCTCAAGCATCAATCCGATCAAAGAAAAACAATGCGCTAGTGAATAGCAGTTGGCAATCGCTGCTTACCGGTCAAGTTGGCAATCTTGATTCTTATATTCAAGCGGTCAACCGTATTCCGATGTTATCCGCTGAAGAAGAGCAGCGGCTCGCCACTGAGTATCAGCAATTTAATTGCCTCGAAGCAGCCCGTCAGCTGGTTTTGTCACATTTAAGGTTAGTGGTTTCGATTGCACGTAATTATTTAGGCTATGGATTACCTCATGAAGATCTAATCCAAGAAGGCAACCTAGGCTTAATGAAGGCAGTAAAACGCTTTGACCCGAAACAAAACGTGCGTCTTGTCTCGTACGCGATGCATTGGATCAAAGCGGAAATCCATGAGTACATTCTGCGTAACTGGCGCATGGTTAAACTAGCTACCACCAAAGCCCAACGTAAGCTTTTCTTTAATTTGCGCAGCCGTAAGCAAGACCTACAATCATTTTCCCCTGATGAAGCCGATAGCTTGGCTAAAGAGCTTAAGGTTAAAAAAAGTGACGTCACTGAAATGGAAATGCGCTTGGCAGGCAATGATATAGCGCTGGAAAACCAAGTAGAAGATGATTATGAGCCATCGCTAGCTCCAATTTCCTATCTTGCTGATACGCAAAACGAACCATCTGAAATCTTAGCTGCGCGCCAACTTGAGAAATTAAAAGGGGAAGGTTTGAGCGCAGCGCTTGAGGCACTTGATGAACGTAGCCGCCGAATTATTGAAGCGCGTTGGTTGAACGTTGCAGAAGATGGATCAGAGCGAGCCAAGTTAGAAAAATTAGGTGATGAGATTGGGGTGTCAGCTGAGCGTGTACGTCAAATTCAAGCAAGCGCACTGAAGAAAATGCGTAAGGTGCTCGCTGCTTATAAATAAGCGGGCAAAACTAAAAAATACAATATCTATTAGATAACGTACTTTTTTGCAAGCTATGGCTATAGGATATGAAAAATTTCTAGAACTCATTCCATCAATGCCTAAAAGGCCGTGATCGGCGCTCGGGCGGTGCTCGGAGTCCTCATGTACGTCAAATACACTCCGGTTCCTCCGCTCCAGCCTTCTCTGGCTGATGACCTTTTAGACATTGATGAAACGAGTTCTAGATTTTATGGTTCAGGCTAGAAGATATTTGGCTCTGTAACCAAGACATGCTTCACAGTAGCTACTAGCGTACTGACTGACATCGAAGACGTTCAATGCTACAGGGTTATGCAGAGGTTCCTTACTTTTGGAGTAATTTCTTCAAGCGATGATCAATAGCGTGCTACGAGCCTGTTCACGATCTTTCAAAAAAGCAAAATAGCGAGCTGTAGAAGCTGATGTTGGCGTTTGCCGCTCACGCCAGACTACGAAAATATGCGCAAAATTGTATCTTAGGGTGACGAAGGAAGCCCTGCAGGTAATGCCGAGCAGCCTTGATATTTCTTCTTTTGGGAGATGGTGAACAAGTGCTAAGCGCGGCGACCGCGTAAACGGCGAATAGCAGCAAGTTGCGCAGCAGCAGTGGCAAGCTCAGCTTGTGCAGTGGCATATTCCAGGTCAGAGGTGACGTTTTGCAGCATTTCCTCAGCTTGACGGCGTGCCTGCTCGGCCTTTGCTTCATCCAAATCTTGACCACGAATAGCGGTATCAGCCAACACGGTGATTACGTCTGGCTGAATTTCAAGAAAGCCGCCCGCTACAAATACTAGCTCTTCTTTCCCTTCTTCAAGCTCAACACGTACTGCGCCTGGCCGAATGCGTGTAATGAGCGGTGCGTGTCCAGGCAGAACACCTAATTCACCAGAAATGCCTGGCAACGCAACGAATTTAGCCTGCCCAGAGAAAACTTGCTCTTCAGCGCTAACGATTTCTACTTTAATAGTGGTAGTGGCCATATTGATTCGTATTGATTCGTGCTTTAGAAGTTGCTTGCTAATTGCTTAAAAACTTATAACCTAAAATCAGAATGTGACAACAGTCCCTATAACCATTACTGTTGCAAGGTTTTATCTAATTGAAGATATCCTCAAACTGACCGTTTTTTAAACAATTTGAAAACAGATTCTTAGAGCCTGTTCATAATCTTTTAAAAAAGCGACTTAGAGGCTTGTATAAGCTCATGTTGGGGTTCCTTCGTCACCCCAACGTGACGGCTAATAACCTCACAAAACACTCTTCTTTGAGATTATGAACAGGCTCTTAGAATCTGCTCACGATCTCAAAGAATAGAGATTTAAAATGGTGAGCAGTCTCTTAGAGAAGATCTGCATAAGCTTTTTGCTAACGCGTTCCTAAGCACAACACAGACTTCTCTCGTTTTTTTAAAGCGTGCTGATGGCTTACTGAATTTTCTTAGCTTTTTCAAACACTTCGTCGATACCGCCCACCATATAAAACGCCTGCTCTGGCAGATGGTCGCATTCACCGTCAACAATCATCTTGAAGCCGCGAATTGTTTCTTTGAGCGGTACGTATTTACCAGGCGCACCGGTAAACACTTCAGCGACGTGAAATGGTTGCGATAAGAAGCGTTGAATTTTACGTGCACGAGCGACTGCCAATTTATCTTCTGGTGATAGCTCGTCCATGCCGAGAATCGCAATAATATCGCGCAACTCTTTGTAACGTTGCAGCGTAGCTTGCACGCGGCGTGTAATCGTGTAGTGCTCTTCACCAATCACATTGGGGTCAATTTGACGTGATGTAGAATCTAGTGGGTCAACGGCTGGATAAATACCCAACGAAGCGATATCACGCGATAACACAACTGTTGCATCAAGGTGACCGAAGGTCGTTGCAGGTGATGGATCGGTTAAGTCATCAGCTGGCACATAAACCGCTTGCACTGACGTAATCGAACCGCTCTTAGTCGACGTAATACGCTCTTGCAGCTTACCCATCTCTTCAGCCAATGTAGGCTGGTAGCCCACCGCTGAAGGCATACGGCCGAGCAATGCTGATACTTCAGTACCCGCCAACGTAAAGCGATAAATATTGTCCACAAAGAACAATACGTCGCGTCCTTCATCACGGAAGTGTTCGGCCATCGTTAAACCAGTCAATGCGACACGTAGACGGTTGCCTGGTGGCTCGTTCATCTGACCGTAGACCAACGCTACTTTATCGAGCACGTTGGAATCTTTCATTTCATGATAAAAGTCATTGCCTTCGCGGGTACGCTCACCGACCCCTGCGAACACAGAATAGCCACCGTGCTCTTTAGCGATGTTATTGATAAGTTCCATCATATTGACGGTCTTACCCACACCAGCACCGCCGAACAGGCCGACTTTACCGCCCTTAGCAAATGGGCAAATCAAATCGATCACTTTGATACCGGTTTCAAGCAATTCGGTCGAAGGTGAAAGTTCATCAAAGCTAGGCGCTTTTTGATGAATTGAGCGTTTGTGCTCGCTCTGAATCGTGCCAGCTTCGTCAATTGGCTGACCTAATACGTCCATAATGCGACCCAGCGTCGCTTGTCCAACCGGCACTTGAATTGGATTACCAGTATTTTTCACCGTTAAGCCTCGGCGCAAGCCTTCAGACGAGCCTAAGCAAATTGTACGTACAACACCATCACCTAACTGTTGCTGAACTTCAAGGGTTAATTCAGATCCATCCATAACCAGCGCGTCGTAGATCTTAGGCATCTGCTCGCGCGGAAACTTAACATCAATCACGGCGCCGATGCACTGTACGATCTCGCCTTCTACCATCGCTGTATTTGTCATGTCTTCTTCCAGTACTTTAAATCTATAAGGAAATGATTGTGCTAAGAGCTATTTAACGAAAATGCCGCACTCAATAAAACTAGCCTCACACTTTCTTGTCATAGAGCTAAAGCCTATGACAACGTGTTGATCCAATCTTGATGCGTGATTTCCTTAAGCTAAACGCTCATTCCAACTGCTAGCGTTTCTAAACGGCTGCGGCGCCACCCACAATCTCTGACAGCTCTTTAGTAATCGCTGCCTGGCGGCTCTTGTTATAAACCAATTGCAAATCGTCAATAATGACCTTCGCGTTATCCGATGCTGCTTTCATCGCTACCATGCGCGCAGCTTGTTCGGCAGCCATATTTTCAGCGACTGCCTGATAAACCAACGCTTCAACATAACGCACTAATAGTTCATCCACGACTGATTGCGCATCCGGCTCGTAAAGATAATCCCAAGTATGCTTAGTTGCTTCAGTTTTCTGTTGAGACTCAGCAAGTTGAGATGACGATGAGGATTCGAGTCTATCAGCGGTCAAAGGCAATAATTGCTCAAGCACTGCCTCTTGCTTCATTGTGTTAATGAAGCGTGTGTAGACTAAATACACTGCGCTTAATTTGCCTTGAGCATACTCATCAAGCTGCGTTTTAACTGCGCCGATTAACTTATCGACATGTGGCGTATCACCCAAATGGCTCACGTGCGAAACGATTTGCGTTTTAAGACGACCCAAGAAATTTAGCCCTTTTCCGCCAATCGCCGTAATTTTGGCTTGCGCTCCCTGAGCCTCAAGGGCTTTAAGCTTAGCCAACGTAGTTCTTAAAACATTCGTATTAAGCCCGCCGCATAAACCTTTATCAGTGGTAACTACAATGACGCCAGCCGCTTCAGCTTGAGGATGATGCACCATGAACGGGTGCTTATATTCCGGGTTTGCCCCGCTCATATGGGCAGCGATTTCGCGTACTTTTTCAGCGTAGGGGCGTGCCGCGCGCATGCGTTCTTGCGCCCGACGCATTTTCGAGGCTGCTACCATCTCCATCGCTTTCGTGATCTTGCGCGTGCTCTGCACACTCTTGATCTTGCCGCGAACTTCCTTCATGCCAGCCATAAATTTCCTGATGCAAAGGAGGCGTTAGAACAGGTTCTAAGAATCAGTTCGAGATCTGAGGAGAAATTAAAGTAAAGGTGATTATGTACAAACTAGGGTTTGCGCCTCACCCAGACCTACGACTCTGTTTCAATTTTCGTAGGTTGGAGTGACGAAGGAACCCCAACATAACTACCAAGCACCTCTAACATCTTTCCCTTCTGGGACTCTGAATGAGTTCTTAGCGTATTTCTCAAATAATCTACAACTTTGCCATACCTTACTTAAAGCACCTTTGTGCTACCTGTAACGCAGAAGCTCCATTACAAATTATTAGAAAAACGTTCTAGTTGTCAGCGCCTTATTCTTTAAAAAACTATTTTCGTTAGAGCCTATTTGCAATCTCGTTAAGAAAGCGTGAATAGGTTCCTAGAGCAGCGAGCCATAATTTTCAATGCCTCACCACCCTCTTTAAATTACAGGCCAGTTTTTTTGAACTGCTTGAGCGCCGTATGCAACGCTGCGTCATCGTCTTTTGAGAGCTCTTTCTGAGTCTCAATACGTCCGATTAAATCAGCGTAATTGGTCTCTAAGTAGCCGCGCAGATTCTTTTCAAAAGAAAGAATATCGCTCACCTCAACGTCATCGAGATAACCGTTATTCATTGCGAACAGTGAAACGGCTAATTCCCAGACTTGCAGGGGTTGATATTGCGGTTGCTTGAGCAATTCAGTGACGCGGCGGCCGCGCTCAAGTTGGCGTCGTGTCGCTTCATCAAGATCGGACGCAAATTGTGCAAATGCCGCCAATTCACGATACTGAGCAAGGTCAGTACGAATACCGCCCGACAGTTTCTTAATAACTTTAGTCTGCGCAGCACCACCAACACGCGAAACCGAAATACCCGCGTTAATCGCTGGACGAATGCCCGCGTTAAAGAGGTCGGTCTCAAGGAAGATTTGGCCATCAGTAATCGAAATTACGTTGGTTGGCACGAATGCAGTCACGTCGCCTGCTTGCGTTTCAATGATGGGTAATGCAGTGAGCGAACCTGTTTTACCTTTCACCTTACCTTCGGTGAATTTCTCAACATATTCTTCGTTCACACGCGCTGCGCGTTCTAGCAAACGCGAATGTAGATAAAACACATCACCAGGATATGCTTCCCGACCAGGTGGGCGACGCAATAACAATGAGATTTGGCGATAAGCCCAAGCTTGTTTAGTTAAATCGTCGTAAACGATCAATGCATCTTGACCACGATCACGGAAGTATTCGCCCATCGTACAACCAGCATATGGCGCAATGAATTGCAATGCGGCTGAATCAGATGCTGAGGCCGTGACAATAATCGTGTACTCAAGCGCGCCATGCTCTTCCAACTTACGCACGACGTTCATAATCGACGAAGCTTTCTGGCCGATTGCGACATAAATACAGATAAGGTCTTTGCCCTTTTGATTGATAATCGTATCGATGGCTACTGCCGTTTTACTCGTTTGACGGTCGCCGATAATCAACTCGCGCTGGCCTCGTCCGATTGGCACCATCGCATCAATTGACTTAACACCCGTTTGCACTGGCTCTGATACTGATTGGCGCCAGATCACGCCTGGCGCAATTTTTTCAATTGCATCGGTTTCTTTCGTATTAACTGGCCCTTTGCCATCAATGGGTCGACCCAATGCATCTACCACGCGGCCGATCAATTCTGGGCCAACAGGTACTTCAAGCACACGGCCTGTACATTTAACCGTATCGCCCTCGGAAATATGCTCGTACTCACCAAGGATCACAGCACCGACTGAATCGCGTTCAAGGTTTAATGCAAGCCCGAACGTTTCGCCAGGAAACTCAAGCATTTCACCCTGCATCACGTCAGATAAGCCATGAATACGGCAAATACCATCGGTTACCGAGAGCACGGTTCCTTGATTGCGAACATCAGCACTTTCTTCAACTCCTTGAATACGGCGCTCGAGTAATTCGCTGATCTCTGAAGGATCAAGTTGCATATTCACTCCTGATAATTCGTTCTATGAGGCGCTTACTATCTAACCATTAGGAAGCAGAGTTCGGCACGTAGATTTAATGTAACTGGCAAATAAGCGTCAGTTTTTAGAATCAGCTTAAGGTTTTCCTATTTGCTTTATGCTGATGTCAACAGTACAAATCTAGTACAGCAAGGAAGCACAGGAACGCTCGGAAAAACCTAAAACCACTATCCTAATTGAAACCTATTTAGAGTCTTTCTAATAACCTTGCACCAGCACAGACAGTACAGTTAGCGGCACAGAGGCAGCGTAAGGAAGACCCTAAATAGGTTCTACATTTTTGAAAATTTAAATTACTGATGCGTCAATGCAGCTTGCATTTTTTCAAGCTGCGCCCGCACCGACGTATCAAGCACTTCGTCACCCACGGTAACACGTACCCCCCCAATCAAAGCAGGTTCAATTTTGACGTGCGGGGCTAGGTCTTGCCCAAAGCGGCGTTTCAATGCTGACACAAGCGATTCCAACGTTTCTGCATCAAGTGCAAACGCACTCTCGATAAGCGCATCAGCCACCCCTTCATGAACACTTTTTAAAGCGTCGAATTGCTGCGCAATGGCTGGCACCACTTCAAGGCGCTTAGCCTCTAACACGATATGCACAAAATTCTCAGCATGCTTATCGAGCGGCGGTATTACCTCTAATAAAAGTTCACTTATTTGAGTGAGCTTAACTTTAGGATTAGCCGCCAATTTCAGCAAATCAAGATGGGAGGCAGCATGCGCAAACGCACGCAGCCATTTAGACCAAGCCGTTAATTTTCCGCTTTTTTGTGCGACACGAAATGCGGCTTCGGCATAGGGACGAGCGATAGTTGCCAATTCTGCCATGGTTAAACTTTGGCTTTTAGTTGGTCAAGCAATGCGACATGAGCATTACCATCGATTTCTCGCTTCAAGATCTGCTCGGCGCCTTTAACGGCGAGCACGGCGACTTGATTCTGTAAAGCTGCACGAGCTTTCAGAAACTCTTGCTCAGCTTCCATTTTGGCTTGAGCGACGATACGTTGCGCCTCAGCTTGCGCTTTCTGGCGAATTTCGTCAGCCACTGCCTGCGCCCGCTTTTCAGCCTCAGCGATGCGCTGTTGGCCTTCTTGGCGAGCCACGATAAGCTCTTTCTCAGCGCGCTGATTAGCCATTTTCAATTCTTCTTGGCCCTGTTCAGCGGCAGCCAGTCCATCAGCAATTTTTTTTGCACGCGTATCGAGCGCTTCAATCAATGGCGGCCACACGAATTTCATCGTGAACCACGCAAGGATCAAAAACACAACCATCTGCGCAATCAGCGTAGCATTAAGATTCACAACATCTCCTTAGAGGCTGTCCAGTTGTTCCCAATTCTTTTGCATTACTGCAAAACTATTACGGCCTAACTATCGTTAGCGGCTTAATCAGCCCTTTTAAATAGAATGATTGATACAAAAACATTGCAGCAAGCATTTATCTCTACGACCGTTTAGAACCTATTTCAATCTTCTCGAAACAGGTTCCGAGCCTCATGCTAAGTACAAATTAGGCAACGATTTTGGAAAGGAGCGGATTAGCAAATGCAAATAACATCGCAACCCCAACACCGATCAGGAACGCTGCGTCAATCAAACCAGCGAGCAAGAACATTTTGGTTTGCAATGGGTTCATTAATTCAGGTTGACGCGCACATGCTTCGATGTATTTGCCACCCATTAAAGCGATACCGATACAAGCGCCGATGGCGCCCAAACCAATGATGATACCTATACCAATAGCGGTTAGCCCTTGGATAGTAGCGATGGAAGCGTGCATGATAACTCCTTTGTTAAAAAGACTTTAATCAGCCGAATGGCTAATTGCCAAACGACATTTTTATCTGTTCCAAAAAACTGATTTGCTTAACCGTTGAATTTACTTGCAAAACAACAGTTAAAAAACGGAAGTACTGATTACATCAAAACCAGTACTTCTCTAAATTATTTAATTAATGACCATCATGTGCCTGACCGAGGTAAACCAACGTCAGCATCATGAAAATAAAGGCTTGCAAGAATACGATCAGAATATGAAAGATCGCCCATACACTACCTGCTAACACATGCCCGATAAAACCCAAAGCAGTCGCATCGGAGCCAAAACTCCAGATACTTCCGAGCAAGGCAATCAATAAAAATAGCAATTCACCTGCATACATATTTCCAAACAACCGCATGCCTAGCGAAATGGTTTTGGCAAGGAATTCAATGATGTTAAGCAGTAAATTAGGCAACCAAAGTAGAGGATGTCCGCCAAAAGGGGCTGAAATTAACTCATGCCAGAATCCTGGCAACGTTTTTATCTTTACACTGTAGTAAATCATCAAAACTAAAACACCTAGCGCAATGCCTAACGTACCGTTTAAATCAGCAGTTGGCACAATGCGATGATAAGTAATGACATTGGAGAGGCCGAACCAGTGGATGACTTTGCTTGGCAAATCGACAGGAAGGAAATCTAATGAATTCATTAGCGCTACCCAAACAAATACGGTGAGCGCCAGTGGAGCGATGAAGCGGCGATTGCCATTGATAATTGCTTTCGACTGGTTCTCGACCATCTCGACCAACAATTCAACCGCGCATTGAAAGCGTGAGGGCACACCACTCGTCGCGCGACGCGCGGCAAGGAACAGGATGCAAATGGTAACCACGCCCATCGCTATTGACCAGAATAACGTATCCCAGTTCAAGATAGAGAAATCAATGATCGACGTCTGAGGCTTGCTAGAAAAATTCTGCAAGTGATGTGCAATATATTCAGAGGGATCCGGAGCATGGACGCTGCCGCTAACTGCCATAGTGTTCGATGTATTTAAGCGATGAAAGGGTTAAAACTAGCCTGTTACCGACTCAGTCTAATCCCTGTGACGGGCCGACAAAAATCCGCGAGATTGTACGAGATTCTCGTAAGCGGTTCAAGTTATATGTCAAACCAAAATACAAATGCCCCTTCTTAGCAAAATAGCAATGCCCCCCTTTTAATAGACTATCTGAAGTTACGCACACATCACTCTACGCTAACTATGTCCAGCAAATTCCGCGAGCATAATGGCAATAGCATCTATTTCTTGATTCGGGGTGGGTAAATTAACGCTAGCCGACTCATTAGCAGCGAGTGGCACATAGTTGTTAAGCATGATGGAGAAGGCAAGAGGTTCTTTGGCAGCGGTAGTGACATAACCAGAGAGAGTATGAGTTGCACGCATCGTGCCGGTTTTAGCGTGGACATTATGTGCTGCTGCAGTACCGCGCATGCGGGTTTTAAGCGAGCCATCGACGCCTGCGATGGGTAACGCTTCATAAAAAATTTGAGCGTTTGGGCGGCTGTTCATGTATTGCAATAAGGCCGTGGTAGCCGTTGGAGTAACCAAATTGCCACGGGACAAACCACTACCCTCTTCAAGAGACACACTGTTTAGAGGAAGTCTCGCTTGCAATAAAAAATTATTTATAGCGTAGATGCCCCATTGTTCTGTTGTGCAAGCGATACCATTTTTTACGCACACGCTAGGTTCATGAGTTTGCGCCACTTGACGCCCCACCTGCAGTAACAAACTTTGTGCGTAAAGGTTTTGTGAGCGTTTCAAAGTTTGTTGCACGATTTGCGCAAGTGTAGGCGACACTATCGTAGCTACGCGATGCCAAGACGAAGGGATAGAAAAAGGCTTTTCCGAAGAAATAAATCTCGCACGATCAAACCAATTCATTACTTTAACTTCACCTTCCAGCTTTATTTGATGACGCGCTAAAGCCGCATGGAGTTCATTACCAGCTGTGGTAGCGGGAAAAGGTAAGGCGAGTGAAGTACGTACAGGCGCATCATCTACTGCGAGGCTGCCGGATATATAAAGCGTATTCGTTGCAATGTCACGATAAATGCCAATGCTACTAACATCATCTGGCGCAACTGTACGCGTGCGATTGACAATTTTAAGAGGCTCGACTCCCGGAGCCAGTGATGTGAGTTTGGCGATTTCGCAAGGCAGATTAATGCGCGCAGCAGGTTTGATTAACAGCTTCAGCGCGTTTTCATGCACAGCGATCGCAGAAACGGGAGCGCCGTAATACCACTGCAAATCATCAGCCTGCCAGCCTGACCCAAGCGCGGGCGTAGCGAAATAGCTTTCATCCACGATCAATTTGCCACGCACACGCTCAATACCAAGTTTTGCAAGTTGGGCTGCTAGTTGATCAAAGGGTTGAGGAGAGACGACTAATTTCTTCTCAGCACCCAATGTTGGATCACCTTGGCCGTAAAGTACTAAGTCACCAGTAAAGACACCATTACGAATAATCAGCGGTGCTGTCGTATACAAACCGGTAGAGAATTGATAATCAGCAGGGAAAGTTTCTAGCGCCAGAGCACCGGTATATAGCTTGGTGTTAGAAGCAGGGACAAAATATTTGTTTGCATCGTACTCAAACAAGGTGCGCCCTGTTTCAAGCGAGATGACTTTAATACCCCAAGAAGCCGCAGCAAAACGCGGTGCTTGAATATGTTTACGAATAAGAGAAGCGAGTGAATTTACAGAGCGCGCAGGCTTAGTAGACTGAGCAGGATTAGACGCGTGAGAGGTTGCTGAACTAGCACACCCTTGCAGCAGACTAATTACAACGAGACTGATGGCGACCCAAGTCAAATAAAAATGCCGCTGTTTAGATACACGCCTCATAACGCATCCACGAAGTCGCTTAAGGAACAATTTTGGAGATAGCTAAGAGATTTCAGGCACTACCACCTCGAGGCTCGGCCTTCGCTGATGAAGCTGTGCGCTTGTACTTAGTCAAGCGTTCTTCAGCTTCAGTAAGTGCATCAGGCAGGCCGCGTAAAACCAGAATATCGCCCGCTCGCAGCTTGGTATCAGAAGCGGGTTGAATACCGCGAATGCCATGCCGTCGGATTGCTGTGACTTCTACTTGCAGTTCATTGAGTCCTAATTCACCCAGGCGCTCGTCAACAGCATTAGCACGAGCGTCGATAGCGATTGATTGTAAGCGGACCTGCTCATGCTCGAAATCATCATCTGGGTCATCTGCACCGTGGAAGTAACCTCGCAATAAGCTGTAACGCTCATCGCGCATCTCTTCGACGCGCCGCACAACACGTCGCATTGGCACACCCATTAGAACCAGCATATGCGAAGCCAGCATCAAACTACCCTCAACAATTTCGGGCACCACTTCAGTTGCTCCAGCTTCTAGCAGACGCTCTAAGTCACTATCATCCACCGTGCGCACAATCACTGGCAGAGCTGGTTCAAGCTCATGCACATTGTGCAATACCTTAAGCGCAGAAGGCGTGCTGGCGTAAGTGATCGCGACTGCGGCCGCGCGATGCAAACCGGCTGCCACGAGCGATTCACGCCGAGCTGCATCGCCAAATACCACTGACTCGCCCGCTGCTGCAGCGGCACTGACACGATCAGGATCGAGGTCAAGCGCAACATACGAAATGCCTTCATGCTCAAGCATCCGCGCAAGGTTTTGTCCGCTACGACCATAACCACAAATGATGACGTGCGCTGAAGTTTTAATCGATTGTGTTGCAATACGTGTCATTTGTAGCGACTGCCTTAGCCACTCAGTTGAAGAGAAGCGCATCACAATGCGGTCCGCATGCTGAATTAAAAACGGCGCAGCCAGCATCGACAGCAGCATCGAAGCGAAAATGACTTGAACGACCACTGGGTCAATCAAATGCCGTTCAACCACGACTTCCATTAACACAAAACCAAATTCACCCGCCTGTGCAAGCCCCAAACCAGTACGAATAGCAACGCCCGGCGATGACCCAAATAATCGCGCAAGGCCTGTGATTAAAGCTGCCTTAATGATGACCAAACCAAGGAAAAGACTTAAGACAAGAACTGGATGCTGTAACACTACACGTGGATCAAGCAACATCCCGGTGGTGATGAAAAAGAGGCCGAGTAGCACATCACGAAACGGCTTAATATCCTCTTCCACTTGATGCCGGTAACGCGTTTCCGCAATCAAAATACCAGCGATAAATGAGCCTAAAGCCATCGATAAGCCTAGCTCTTCTGTAATAAATGCAGCACCAAGCGTTAGCAACAGCAGGTTCATCATAAACAGCTCTTGCGAACGACGGCGCGCAACCAAATTAAGCCAGCGTGTCATAAAGCGTTGCCCAATTGACAAGAGCAACACCAACGCAGCACAAATTTTTATCGCTGCAAACAGTAGAGAACTAGCCAAACTCTGCGCGTTACTGCCAAGCGCCGCAACTAAAATAACCAACGGTACTACCGCTAAATCTTGAAACAACAACACGCCGATAATATTGCGTCCGTGCTCAGATTCAAGTTCAAGGCGCTCTGAGAGAAGTTTGCTCACAATCGCGGTAGAGGACATCGAAAATACCGCACCCATCGCAACACTTGCTTGCCAACTCCACTCAAAGAAAAAGTGCAGCCCAAGCCCTAACAAAAAGGTGACGGCCATCGTAAACGTCACCTGTGAAAGCCCCAAGCCAAAAACAATGCGGCGCATTGCCCGTAACTTTGCCAACGAAAACTCGAGGCCAATCGAGAACATGAGGAAAACGACACCGAATTCAGCCAAATTGTCGACCGGCAATGAATTAGGCACAATCCCCAACGCATGCGGACCAATCAGCATGCCCACACTTAAATAACCCAGCATCGGCGGCAAATTAAGCATGCGAAACACCACGACTCCTATTACAGAGGCAAATAACAATATGAGAGTCAATTCAAGTGGTGTCATCATGTGTGTTCATCATCCAAACAGATATCTTAAGAATCCGCTTACAAATTGCTTAGAAACCTCCATTTAACCTCAACTCTTGAGGAGCAGGTAAAGGTTCCTTAAAAAGCCATCATTTAGAATCGGCAATACTCGATACATCTCTCAAAACAAAGGTTGTTCTAAAATTTCATGCAACAAAATTTCCTTCTAGCTGATAATCTTCAGAGCCTATTCACAATTATTTTAATAGCATTGCGCTCAGCAGCCTGTGCGAATGTGACCTTATCAAAGGAAACTTTGATAAGCCTCTAAAGTGGCCTTTGCTATACTTTCGCGCATGATAACGAAATTTAATGAAGATCGGGCGCTCATATTAGCGCGTGAAGTCCTGCAAATTGAAGCTTTAGCCGTTCGGTCATTGGCCGAACGCATTAATGCAAAATTCGCTGCAGCCGTTAAACTTATACTGAATTGTCAAGGCCGAGTCGTGGTATCGGGCATGGGCAAATCGGGACATATTGCACGTAAGCTAGCAGCAACCTTCGCAAGCACTGGCACGCCTGCTTTCTTCGTCCACCCAGCCGAGGCACGGCACGGTGATTTGGGCATGATCACCGCGCAAGATGTGGTGGTCGCCCTTTCCAACTCGGGTGAAACGGAAGAGTTATTAAGCATTGTGCCATTGATCAAGCGCACGGGTGCTCACTTGATCGCGCTGACTGGCCGCGACACCTCAAGCCTTGCACAACTTGCTGATATTCATCTAGATGTACAAGTTGAGAAAGAAGCTTGCCCACTAAACTTAGCACCGACCGCTAGCACCACAGCTTCATTGGCACTAGGTGATGCATTGGCTGTAGCTGTACTTGATGCACGTGGCTTTAGCCCTGAGGATTTCGCACGCTCACATCCAGGTGGCACACTTGGGCGGCGTTTATTAGTTTATGTAAGTGATGTGATGCGCACTAAAGCGATGCTGCCTCAAGTCAGCGTTGATGCTACTGTGCACGATGCAATTCTTGAAATTACAGCAAAACAGCTTGGCATGACGGCAGTGGTAAATACCAACGGACAAATCGAAGGCATTTTTACCGATGGTGATTTACGACGTACGCTTGTGAAACATAAAGAGCTACACAACCTTAAGGTAACTGAAGTAATGACAGCGAAGCCACAGACGATTAGAGCTGATCACCTTGCGGTTGAAGCCGTTGAATTGATGGAACAGCATCAGATCAATCAAATACTTGTCGTCGATGACGCGGACAGACTTATCGGTGCATTGAATATGCATGATCTTTTTAACGCAAAAGTTTTGTAATGAATGCATCTGCTTTACCTCCCACCTCTGTACTTGAGCGCGCAGCGCTCGTGCAGCTAATGATTTTTGATGTAGATGGCGTGTTAACTGATGGGCGCCTTTACTTCAATGCCGCTGGTGAGGCCATTAAATCGTTTCACGCATTAGATGGGCAAGGCATTAAATTGCTGAATCAAGCTGGTATACCGAGCGCAATTATTACTAGCCGCTCATCAGAGATCGTGGCGGCACGAGCGCGTGAACTAGGTATTGAATTTGTTTACCAAGGGGTGAAGGCAAAAAGCCAAGCTTTTACTGAGTTGCTCTCGCGTACTGGTTTGGACGCTGAACAAAGTGGTTATATGGGAGACGATTGGCCAGATTTACCCGTTATGCAGCAAGTCAATTTCGCCGCAGCCCCAGCCAATGCGCATGCAGCCATTATCACTCACGCTCATTGGGTAACACAGGCAAGTGGTGGCGCTGGCGCAGTACGCGAGATATGTGATTTGATATTACGTGCTCAACATCGTTACGATGCACTATTAACAACCTTTTATCAGGCAGGGCAAACCTCCGATGTCTTATAAAGCGCATGGCGCGCATTGGATTCCTTTTATTTTCGTAGCGTTGGTAGCGGGATTTACGTATTGGTTGCTGCAACTGAGTTTGCCTGCTGAAGCACCACCGCCACCTGTGAAAAAAACCCATACCCCTGATTATTTCGCTGATCGTTTTTCAATTAGCGTACTAAACCCGGTGGGCACCACACAATATCGGATTAAAGCTGAGAAGATGGTGCACTACGCGGATAATGAAAATACCGAGGTCGCGCTCCCAGCCCTACGTGCCTTTACACCAGACCAACCAGACGTAGCTGGGCGAGCGGAACGCGGGGTAATTAATCGCGATATCTCAGTTGTCGATTTGTATGGCGCAGCACATATTTGGCGTGCAGCAGGGAACGGTGAGCCGGCTATGCAAGCGACGTCAGAGCATTTCCAAGTGTTAATTAACGACGACGTAGTACAAACCAAGAAACCCGTAACGCTACAACGCGGGGCATCACGCGTGAGCGCTATCGGTATGATTTATAACAATACAACACGCGTAATGCGGCTCACAAGCCAAGTGCAAGGTGTACTTGCGCCATCAGATGTGTCCGCTAGCGGCAGCCTGTAAAAATAATGTTTGGCTTTACCAGCAATTTCAAGAAATCTCTGCAAAATCCCAAGAGCAACGCATACCTTGGCTGCCCGTACACTAATACGGCAAGGAGGCATAACGCCACCATTGGGGGGATGCGGAGATTCCTCAACTACTCACGCTCTCGTTTCATGTTATGCAAGTATGTGTTGGTTCATTTAATGAATGTGTTAAAGGTTAATGCCATGTGTAAGCTCATCAAACCTTATACTTACTTGAGCGTTCTCTTACTAACACTGACCGCCTCATTTTCAAACACGGCATATGCAGAGCATGCGGATCAAAACAAGCCACTGCGCTTTCAAACTGACCGCTGGGTCTATGATGATTTAAAGCAGATCAATATATTGACCGGTCGCGTCGTAATTACCAAAGGTACGATTCTGCTTAAAGCCGACCGTGTTTCGGTCAAGCGCGACCCAGAAGGCTATCAATCAATGATTGCCTACGCTGAAAAAGGTCAGCTCGCTTATTTCCGCCAGAAGCTTGATGGAGCGAACGAATATATTGAAGGCTATGGCGAGCAAATTGAATACGATGGCAAAAAAGAAGTCGCGACTTTAACGCGCCGCGCACAAGTGCGTCGTCTGCAAGGGCTGTCTAAGGTGATAGATGAGGTACAAGGCAACACTATTCGCTATGACGCGCTGAATAATCTCTACACCGCGGATGCTGGACAAAGTACTACTGCACCGGGCAACCCCAGAAGTCGCGTGCGCGCGATGCTGCTTCCGTTACGTAACCCCCCACGTAATACGCTAGCTACTTCATCCCCTTCTTACCTACCCCAACCAAAACCTCAATCGTGAATGCAACAACCGATAAAGTTAGTAGCCTGCTCAACGTACGTAACTTAAAAAAACGCTACGGCTCGCGTACGGTGGTTAAAGACGTTTCATTGGAAGTAAAAAGCGGCGAAATCGTCGGCTTGCTCGGACCTAATGGAGCAGGGAAAACAACTTCTTTTTATATGATTGTCGGGCTCGTGTCGCTGGATGAAGGGGAGATTACTTTAGATCAAGCTTCGATTAGCCGTATGCCCATTCATCAACGAGCACGGCTTGGCCTTTCTTATCTGCCACAAGAAGCTTCCGTATTTCGTAAGCTGACTGTCGAAGAAAATATTCGTGCCGTTCTCGAACTGCAAGTTGATGCAGAGGGTAAGCATTTCTCCGATGAGGCGTTAACAGACCGTACACAAGCCTTAATGGAAGAACTGCAAATCGCCCATTTGCAAGATCATCAAGCCCTTTCCTTATCGGGCGGCGAGCGGCGGCGAGTTGAAATCGCGCGTGCGCTAGCGACAGATCCTAGTTTTATTTTATTAGATGAACCCTTTGCCGGCGTTGATCCGATTGCCGTACTAGAAATTCAAAAAATTGTCCGCTTTTTGAAGCAACGCAATATTGGCGTATTAATTACTGATCACAACGTGCGAGAAACCCTCGGTATCTGTGACCATGCTTACATCATCAGTGATGGCCGCGTATTAGCTGCAGGATCACCTACCGAAATTATTGACAATGAACATGTACGACGGGTTTATTTGGGCGAGCATTTCCGCATGTAAAAGGAAACCTACCGATAAAAGTTTGACTCAAATAGCGTATCTATCATGCGACTTTCTCTTGGTTTTGCAGAAAATTACTGATACGCTAGCCGGAAATTTCTAAAACCTAGGGGAGCGCTGGATAAATCGGGAGCAAGACATGCCGACGCAGACAGTACAGCTAGTGCGGCAAGGAGGCATAAAGCAGCTCCTGGTCTATCCAGCGCTTTATAGGTTAAGGAACCTCTGCATAGTCCTAAGAACCTGTTCGCGATCTTTCAAAAAGTCAAATTGAAGGTTGTCGTAGCAAAATATCATGAACAGGTTCTAAGGTCAGGCAGAGGTTCGGTAAGTCGAATACTTGGCTTATCTTGCAAACAAATTGGGACTAACAAAAAGGCAGCACACAAGCCAACCATTGCGTGGCTTCTGTTATCTGTCCACACTCATGAAACGTCTAATCAACTTTCTGCCCCTCGAAAACATCATCCTTGGCCTTTCTGTAACCAGCAAAAAGCGAGTCTTTGAGCAAGCTGGCCTTGTTTTTGAAAGCCAAAGTGGCATTGCGCGCAGTATCGTCACCGATAATCTTTTTGCACGTGAACGTTTAGGCTCTACCGCGTTGGGTGAAGGCGTGGCTATTCCGCATGGACGCATTAAAGGTTTAAAACGTCCAGCTGCCGCGTTGATTCGATTGGCTGAACCCATTCCTTTTGAAGCACCTGATGGGCAACCCGTTAGCTTGTTAATATTCCTCTTAGTGCCTGAACAAGCAACGCAACAACATCTAGAAATTCTTTCTGAAATTGCCCAATTACTTTCGGACAAAGACATACGTACTCAGCTTACAACTGAAAATGACCGAGCCACCATCTATCGACTGTTAGAAAAATGGGAAGCTTGAACCTATCTTTCGTTATTAAATTTGTTTACGTTCTATAACAAACACGAACACTCAATGTTTTCGTAGAACCTGTTTAGGCTTTTCCTAATGACCTCGCACTTTATTGCCAGTACAAAGTGCAGCAAGTGGATACAAAAGCTCTGGGGAAAGCCTAAACAAGTTCTAAGGACTGATAATTTTCTCTGACCGTGGACATCTCAAGCATCAATGCGCAAAGTATTTTTGATGACAATGCAGCTTCGCTTAAGCTAAGTTGGCTCGCAGGCTATGAGGGGGCAGACCAAGGTTTCTGGGCTGAAACAGTAGAAAATGCAACGGCGAGTGCCGATTTGATCGGCCACCTTAATTTAATCCATCCAAATCGTATTCAAGTACTCGGCGAAGCGGAAATCCGCTACTACCACCGCCAATCAGAGCAAGAGCGTCAGCGCCAAATGGCTGAATTGATTGCGCTCGACCCACCTTTTTTAGTAGTCGCAGATGGCGTCGATGCGCCAGCTGACTTAGTGCTGCTCTGTACTCATTCCTCAACCCCGCTATTTACCACTCCTATCTCGGCTGCTACCGTTATTGATAACTTGCGCCTTTATATCTCACGTCTTTTGGCGCCGCGTGTCACGATGCATGGCGTTTTTCTGGATATTCTGGGCATGGGGGTATTGCTAACCGGCGCATCTGGTCTTGGTAAAAGCGAGCTAGGGTTAGAGTTGATTAGTCGTGGGCATGGATTAGTTGCTGATGACACGGTCGATTTTTTCCGCTTTGGCCCTGATTTTATTGAAGGCCAGTGTCCCCATATATTGCAAAATCTGCTTGAAGTACGTGGACTTGGCGTGCTCGATATCAAAACCATTTTCGGTGAAACGGCTGTGCGCCGAAAAAAGAAACTCAAGCTTATTGTTCAATTAGTACGACGCTCCGATGGCGAGTTTCAACGCCTTCCGCTCGATAACCAAACCATGGAAGTGTTGGGACTACCAATTAGTGAAGTTACATTACAGGTCGCTGCGGGACGCAATCTAGCAGTACTGGTTGAAGCAGCTGTACGCAATAATATTTTGCGCTTGCGTGGCGTAGATACGCTAACTGACTTTATGAATCGACAACGCCAAGCAATGGAAGATCCTAATAGGCCCATTTGCTAAAAAAGGAGCTGAAAATCTCAGCTTTAACAGCCAACCAGTACAGAAAGAAGATGTATCACTACCGAGGAAAACTTGAACAGACTTTTAGAACTCATTTAAGGCCTTTCTAATGGACGTGCACCGACGCAGGCAGTACAACTAAATCGACAAAGAAACGCTAGCAAAGGCCTAAACAGATTCTCAACAGAAACGCTTAAAGGTTATTTCATCTATGCGCATTATTCTTATCACTGGCATGTCTGGCTCAGGCAAATCGGTGGCGTTAAATGCGCTGGAAGATGCGGGTTACTATTGCATTGATAACCTCCCTCCTCACTTTCTTTCAGAACTAGTCAGTTTTCTCTCTCGCCACGACTATCCGCGACTGGCTGTGACCATTGATGCGCGTGCAGGCAGTGCCCTGTTCGAGTTGCCCAACATCATCGTACGCTTACGCGAGCATCACGCAGTCAACGTACTCTTTCTTAAAGCCAGCACGCCAACCTTATTACATCGCTTTGCCCAAACACGGCGACGTCATCCTTTATCAACAACAGATGAAACACGCAGCGAACCAAGATCATTAACCGATGCCCTTGAGCGCGAACGGGAAATGATAGAAAGCCTGGCTACTTTAGGCCACCATATCGATACTAGTAACGTACAAGTCAAACTTTTACGTACCTGGGTTAAGCAATTTATTGAAGCGGAACATAACCGGCTTATTCTTACTTTTGCATCTTTCGGTTTCAAAAACGGCATACCTCTGGATGCGGATTTGGTTTTTGATATGCGGGCACTACCTAACCCTTACTACGATCAACACTTACAGGCGTTAACCGGTCGCGACGAGGCCGTGGCTGATTTTCTTTCTAGCATGCCTGAAGTACAAGCGATGATCGATGACATCGAAACTTTCCTACGCAAATGGTTGCCGAGTTTTGCGCAAGATAACCGCAACTATTTAACCGTCGCACTCGGCTGCACAGGCGGACAGCATCGTTCTGTCTACGTCGCTGAAACACTTGGCGCGCGTTTAGCTAGCGAAGCTGAAATACTTGTGCGGCACCGAGAGATTGCTATAACAAAATAGTTGGGTATTAACCATTTATCCCCTCTCCTCCCCGCCACCTCGCGAAGAAGAATAGAAAACAAAATGTTTAATCACCTATTTATTTTTAACTAGAAATTCTTCTTCCTTTAATTTCTCTGTTAATCGCCGCACTGGTGCAGGTAAACCGTAAGCATTGGTATCGTGCAGTGGAACCCAAGCATAATTATTATCAGCAACGCCATGTGCAGCGCTGCCACAACCATTCATATGGGCAAAGCGTGGTTCGATGGTGAGTTGGAAATGCGTAAAAGTGTGAGTGAGGGGCGCTAATGGCTGCAACGGCTTAGTCACTCCAAAACGCAACGCGCAAGCTGCGAGTGCAGCTTCATTAAGCGCTTCTGGCAAGCTCCATAAACCACCCCATATCCCCGTTGGTGGTCGCCGCTCAAGCAGAATAGACCCACCATCGCATAGCACTAGCATTAAGGTTTGCCGCTGCGGCAACACTTTTTTGGGCTTTGGCGTTGGTAACTCACGCTCACGACCTGTTAAATGTGCGACACATTCATCAGCAAAAGGACAACGCGTGCAATGTGGACGTCCCCGCACACATAACGTCGCCCCTAAATCCATTAAACCTTGTGTATACGCTTCTATTTCTGAAGTCGGCAAAAGAGACTCTGCTAATTCCCAAAGCGTATTTTCAACGCGCTTCTCACTAGTTACGCCTTCAATACCAAAAACACGAGTCAAAACACGCTTCACATTGCCATCTAAAATCGTTTCGTTCGCACCAAAAGCAAAAGCAGCAATCGCTGCTGCTGTCGAACGACCAATTCCAGGCAGTGTTGCGAGCGTCGCGGCATCGTTTGGAAAAGAACCACCAAACTTAGCCACCACCTCACCCGCACAGCGATGCAAATTACGCGCACGCGAGTAATAACCTAAGCCACTCCACAACGCCATCACCTCATCAAGCGGCGCAGCAGCAAGCGCTGCCACATTTGGAAAACGCGCGAGAAACCGCTCGTAATAAGGTACCACCGTAGCCACTTGCGTTTGCTGCAACATAATTTCGGAAAGCCAAATCGCATAAGCATCACGCGTACGCTGCCACGGCAAGTCGTGGCGACCGTGTGTGCGTTGCCAGGTAATTAGATAAGGGGCGAAAGAAGAAAAAGGAAGCATGCGGTATGAAAACTCTTAGGTGGTTCCGTTTTTAATGAATACGTTAGTTGGCGTCTGGGAATCTGTTTAAACCCTTTGAAAGCGTTGCGCTTCACAGAAAATATGAATCTTACTAGTAAGGGAGGCATGCACCTTATCAAAAGATTTTTTAACAGATTCGAAAGATGTCTGTCGATAGAAAATGATGCGAATCTCAGTTAGCTATTCAATATAGCTCTAACGTTGGCAGCGTGGGCAATAGTAAGTAGAGCGTTGGCCTTGCACGATTTGACGAATGGTCGTGTTGCATACACGACAAGGTAAACCTGTACGGGCGTATACAAAATATTCCTGCTGGAAATAGCCGCGCTCGCCATCTCCTCCAACAAAATCTCGCAATGTGCTTCCGCCTTTTTCGATTGCTGCAGCGAGCGTGGCACGGATTTCCATTGCAAGCCGTTCATAACGTGGTTTAGAAATACGTTGGGCTGCGCGCGCTGGATGAATACCTGCGCGGAATAAGCTTTCTGACGCATAAATATTGCCCACACCAACGACGATTTCTCCTGATAAAAGCACGTGTTTAATAGTCGCGCTACGTCCACGTGTACGTTGATATAGCCTCGTGCCATTAAAGTCTAAAGCGAAGGGTTCAATGCCTAAACGAGCCAATAAGGGGTGTGATAGTACGTCGCCCGCTTCGTGGGGATGCCACAAGACTGCGCCAAAACGCCGTGGGTCTCGAAAACGCAACGTACATTCCTCGAAAATCCAATCGATATGGTCATGCTTACCTGCGGGGATATTCTTAGCGGGGTCTGAGTGATGAGGCAAAACTCTTAACGTTCCTGTCATGCCAAGATGAATAATGAGCCAGCCAATATCATAAGCAAGCAACAAATACTTTCCACGCCGCTCGACACCTTGCAGCACGCGTTGGCACAGTAGTCCGTTTAAAGCGATCGGCACAGGCCAACGTAGCTTCGCTGTACGTACCTCGACTCGCTCAATACGTTTGCCGCTCACGTGCGGAGCAATGCCACGGCGGGTCACTTCGACTTCAGGCAGTTCTGGCATAGTGAGAAAAAGTGTAATAAAAAGTTTTTTACAAATAAGCATGGTATCGTAGCCGTTACCTTTTCCTGCAACAGAAAAACAGAAATTTAACTTCCATGAATTTTCTTTTTGTGAAATCGCTGGCCTACTCTCTGCAACGCATAAATTGTGTAAAAGCAGAATATAAGGCTATGGTACGTACAACCTTTCTTACGCTGATCGCCTCGTTAACATTATCTATAAACGCCCACGCCGCCGCTTCAACAGATAGTGACGATGGTTACACTGCGCCAGAGACGCTGTTCGCTCCATCGGCTCAAGAGAAGAAAGATTTCCCTCCCCTCGCACTCAACAGTCAAATTCTTTTTCAAGTTTTGTCGGCTGAAATTGCATTGCGCCGCAACCAGCCTGAAACGGCTTATCAAACTTATCTCTCTCTTTTACAAGACACGCATGATCCGCGGATGGCAGAGCGTGCTACCGAGATCGCCCTGAGTATGCAAAATGCGCCCAAAGCTTTAACTGCTACTCGCTTGTGGTGCCAATATGCGCCTCACTCTAAAAGAGCTGTGCAGCTTAAAACGATTTTATTGGTAGTAAACGGCAAGCTTGATGAAGCACGCCCGATGTTGGTTGAAGAGCTCAAAAAGGTGCCTGCTGCTAATCGTAACAATGCCATCTTATCGTTACAGGTACTTATCTCCCGCAGCCCAAATCCAATAGCAGGCTTACATTTATTACAGAGCCTACTAAAAAATGACATGCAACGTGCTGAAACAAATTTTGCGCTAGCACGCCAACAAATCAATGCGGGTGAAAAACCCAAGGCAGCTAAGTCGTTGAAAAAAGCACTGAAGCTGCGACCAGATTTTGAGTCTGCTGCCCTCTTACTCGCCCAGCTTGGCGTAACAGAACGACAAGAAGCGCTTAACATCGTGCGTGCTTTTGTCGATAAAAATCCGAAAGCGCAAAAAGCACGGCTTTTACTCGCGCAACTTTATCTTGCAAATAACCAATTATCTGCAGCACGACAAGAACTACAAGCTTATTTGCGCCAAGATCCAGACGACCTTTCCACGTTAATGACGCTAGCCTCAATCGAGTTACAGCTAAAACAATATGATAAAGCCGAGCAATATCTACGGCGCTATTTAAGGGCTGCGCAAGAACAGAAAAACCCAAATGTTGAACAGGCCTACCTTGACCTTGCACAAATTGCTTTGGAGAAAAAAGACGAGGCATTGGCTCAGCAATGGTTAGAGAAAATTAGCACAAGCAATAGCCAATCTCTGTCAGTGCAAATTACTCTTGCCCAACTTCTTGCCAAAGCCGGTAAGGTTGACGCAGCACGTCAACGGCTAGCGGAATTAAATGCTGCTGACCCAAATGCACAAGCGTTAATCGCTTTAGCTGATAGCAATATTCTTTTTGCTGCGCAGCGTTATGCAGAAGCAGAAAAGCAACTTGAAAAAGCTTATCAAGCTTTTCCGAATGAGCCTTCTCTTCTCTACGATTATGCAATGGCAGCTGAAAAAAACGGCCATTACGAACTGATGGAAAAGTTGATCAATAAGTTGATGAAGCTGCAGCCCGATAACCCTAACTCTTACAACGCACTGGGCTTTTCATTGGCAGATAGAGGTATTCGTCTTGAAGAGGCACATACCTTGTTACTGAAAGCTAGCACGCTCTCGCCTAAAGATCCTTTTATTATGGATAGCTTAGGCTGGGTCAAATACCGTCTTGGTGATGCGCAACAAGCTATTTCACTGTTGCGTGAGGCTTATCAACTGCAACCTAATGCTGAAATTGGCGCACATCTTGGCGAAATACTGTGGATGCAAAATCAACGCGAGCAAGCAAAACAAATATGGCAAGACGCGCAAAAACTCGACGCTGGCAATGAAACGTTGAAAAAGACCTTACAGCGCTTTCAGTTTACGCCGTAAATTTTTTCCACGCTGTCTGCTTAAGAATGTGTTCACTTTCTCAAAGAGCAGGAAGTTGAGTGGTTATAAGTCATGTTGGGATGCCTTCGTCGCCCCTATCTACCAACGCTCCAGAAATTGTAGGGCGGGGTAACAGAGAAACCCCAACGTGTGCGCTAAAAATACTATTTAAGGCGAAAATACAGCCTCACCAGCCTCAATGCCAAGCCGCTCAAACAGAGCGCGATCTGCTTGAGCTTGAGGGTTTGCTGTAGTTAGGAGCTGCTCACCATAAAAGATGGAGTTTGCGCCAGCCAGGAAACACAACGCTTGCAACGCTTCATCCATTTGTTCACGACCGGCTGAGAGTCTTACCATCGCGCGGGGCATCGTAATTCGTGCAACTGCAATAGTTCGTACAAACTCAAACGCATCGAGTGGTGCAACGTCAGCTAGCGGAGTACCTTCAACTTGTACGAGATGATTGATCGGCACTGATTCAGGATAAGGATCTAAATTAGCAAGCTGCGCGATTAAACCCGCGCGTTCACGGCGTGACTCTCCCATGCCGACAATACCGCCACAACAAACATTAATACCTGCTTCACGCACGTGCTGTAGCGTATTCAGCCGATCTTGATAGGTGCGAGTACTAATGATTTGTCCATAAAATTCAGGGGCTGTATCAAGGTTATGGTTGTAGTAATCCAGCCCTGCTTCTTTCAGTGTTTGCGCTTGATGTTCGTTAAGCATACCAAGCGTCATACAGGTCTCAAGACCAAGCGCTTTAACGCCTCGAACCATTTCCTTAACCGCGTCAAGATCTCGCTCTTTAGGACTGCGCCAAGCAGCTCCCATACAAAAGCGTGTCGCTCCTTGCTGTTGCGCTGCTTGTGCGGATTTGAGCACTTCGTTAAGAGGCATCAGCTTATTGGCTTTAACAGGGGTCTCATAAGCGGCGGATTGCGGACAATACGCACAATCTTCTGGACACCCACCAGTTTTGATCGATAAGAGTGTCGATAATTGCACAGCGTTGGCATCAAAATGAGCACGGTGCGTTTGCTGAGCGCGGAATAGCAAATCGTTAAACGGAAGCTCATACAACCCGACTATGTCGGCGACAGACCAACGTGGGAGTGGCATCTCTTGATCATTCTGGGAAGCATTCGGCGCGTAGGCAATATCACTCATATCATTTTGAAATAGGTTATGCGGTTTGTATTAGATAACGGTTAGCAATTTTTAGGAAAATACAGGAAGGTCGCGGCGAACTAGCGCAAGTAATGGCTCAATGTCTAAGTAAGTCATCGCATCTCTCGCATAGGCAGACTGCAAATGCGGCACGATACCAAGCAAAGGAGCTTGGTAGTGCTGGCTAAGGTGCAAGCACAACGTGTCAATATTTTTATGCGCATAACGCATCATCGGGTCAATCTGATTCGCCACCCAGCCTGCAAGCTTAAGGCCACGTGCAGCTATCGCTTCCGCCGTTAAAAGGGCGTGATTTAAGCACCCCAGTCGCATTCCCACCACCAGCACAACAGGAAGATTTAATGCCAGCGCAAGATCGGCTGTGTCCTGCGTCGCATTAAGTGGTACCCGAAAGCCGCCGACGCCTTCAACAATAACGATATCGGCCACTTGCAGCGCTTTGGCATGGCAAGCAACGATTGATGCGATATTGAGCTCTACCCCTTGCTGTGCGGCAACAATATGTGGCGCAGCAGGCTCTGTCAGCAGATAAGGCGTAACAACCTCAGCAGGCAAGCAAACATTGGCCGCATCGGCAAGTTGGCAGGCGTCTTCGTTGAGCCATTTGCCGTCGCGATACTCAGCGCCTGCTGCGATCGGCTTCATCGCAGCTGTGCGCAAGCCATGCACATTAAATGCATGCAGCAACGCTGTAGACACAAAGGTTTTGCCAATCTCAGTATCCGTGCCAGTAATAAAAAGAGAGTGCGAAGTAGAAGGTGTACTCACAGCGATTCCTGACTAATTACTTGTTCAAGTGTTGCGTGTATACGCGCAACAAGAAACTCCATTTCGTTATCAGACAAAATATAAGGTGGCATCACATATACTGTATTACCGATAGGGCGCAGCAAAAGCTCGTGTTGTAATGCTGCTTCAAAAAAACGACGCGAGAATGTTTTAGCGAACGCTTCGTTGGATGACACCACATCAAAGGCTAGGATGGTTCCGCAACAACGAAGATTTTGCACATGTGGATGCTCTGCAAACGGCTCGAAAAGCTGCGCGAGTCGAGTGAACTTGCTGCGGTTTTGCTTCAGCACATCGCCTTTCTCGAACAATTCAAGCGTTGCCAACGCAGCACGGCAAGCAAGCGGGTTGCCGGTATACGAATGCGAATGTAAAAAACCTCGCTTTATATCATCATCATAAAATGCTTGAAAAATTTGATTACGCGTTAACACTACAGAAAGTGGCAAATAACCACCACTAATCCCTTTGGATAAACAGAGAAAATCTGGTTGAATAGCCGCTTGCTCATAAGCGAAAAAAGTACCGGTGCGGCCATAACCGACAGCGATTTCATCCGCGATTAAATGCACTTGATAGCGATCACATAATGCGCGCAATTCTGTAATAAATAACGGGTCGTGCATCGCCATGCCGGCTGCGCACTGTACGAGAGGTTCGATAATAATCGCGGCGATTTGCGTATGCCGTGCCTCAAATAATGCAGTAATCGCTGCCAGGCTACCGCGCGCAACATCTATTGCCGTGCCTCCTTCTTTTGCATGACGCGTATCAGGCGAGGGAACAACGTGAGCATGGCGTAACATCGCATCGTAAGCATCTTTAAAGATAGGGACATCCGTCACACTCAGTGCCCCAATCGTTTCTCCGTGATAGCCATGCGCTAAGCAAACAAACTCGCTTTTGCTTGTGTGGCCGCTATTGTGCCAATAATGAAAACTCATCTTGAGCGCGATTTCGACTGCTGATGCACCATCAGAGGCAAAAAACGCATGGCCCAATGCACCACCTGTCAATTCGCTCAGCGCTTCAGCTAATTCAATCGCTGGCCTATGCGTACAACCGCCGAGCATCGCATGCTCAAGCGTATCAAGTTGCGTTTTTAACGCTTGATTAATACGCGCGTTAGCGTGGCCGAACAGATTAACCCACCATGAACTAATTGCATCCAGATACCGCCGCCCTTCTGTATCGTATAACCATGCACCGGCCCCGCGTGCGATCGGTAAGAGGGGCAACCGTTCATGATGCTTCATCTGCGTACACGGATGCCAAATCGATTGCAGGCTACGTTCAACCCAATTTGATTGATTCATTGCTCTCTACCACAGATTTGCTGCTACTTCGGTAAGATGAAGTGCCGCTGTTTTGCTGGCAAAATGAAAACGGACGCCCCCGGTTATACCAGGTAGCGTCCGTCGATCGAGCTCCCTCGATTCAGCTGCACTTTAGCATAAAGTGATTTTTTGACTGCATCCGTCGATTTTTGTCGATAATCACACTTGATTCAGACTTACGTACCATAAACGATGAAATTACCGATTTGGCCAATTTGGTTATTCAACATTCTCACGCTTTCAGCCCTTCTGACAGGCTGTGCTACTTCATCTCGTACCCTAATGCCACCTCCAACAAATACGGCTAGCGCGGTGGTTGATTCAGCGTCTTATCAAGGTCGCTTTGCCGTGCGCTATGAGGACGCAGAAAAAGGAATACAGAACGTCTATGGTCATTTCGTCTGGCGTGAGGTCGGTGGGAACATTACGCTGCTGCTACTTAACCCATTAGGCCAAATACTTGCCGTGCTTGAAGTAACCCCCTCTGAGGCATCACTCAAATTACCCAAGCGGCCCACCCAAACTGCAGCGAATATTGAAGATCTGATGCAACAAGCGCTGGGATTTACTTTACCTATAAATAATTTACGCACTTGGCTACGGCCAGCCCAATTTGCTTCATTAACGCTACCACTAACGCCCTCTTCTTCCGCATCACCCACAACAAATACGCAGCAAGGAAACAATCTTTCTGCTACCCAGTTTAAGCAAGATGGCTGGACCATCGAATACGTCGGCACAAATGATAAGCGAGGCACGCCATTGACTCGTATACGTCGCATCAATCTCAAACGAGATGAACCACTGACCGACGTCAAACTTGTGATTGATCCTTAAAAAGCCTTGCATCGTATCGTTATAAATTTTTGACTTTCGGGCTTTACCAAGATTTTTATTTATGAGTGCATTCCACACCTCAACACTAACCTGCCTCGCTCCTGCCAAGCTAAATCTTTTTTTACACATTATCGGACGCCGGGCTGATGGTTATCATCAGCTGCAAACTGCTTTTCAATTACTCGATTGGGGCGACACGCTGCACTTTACGTTACGCAACGATAATCTGATTAAGCGTCGCACCCTCCTAGCCAATATTCCTGAGGAAATTGATTTATCCGTCCGGGCAGCAAGGTTATTACAGGAGCATACGGGTTGCTCTTTAGGCGTGGAAATTGAAATTGACAAACGCTTGCCAAGCGGTGCCGGGCTTGGTGGGGGAAGCTCAGATGCAGCAACTACTCTATTAGCACTTAATCGATTGTGGGGACTTCATCTATTCCGCGAACAATTACAAAACCTTGCGCTATCACTGGGTGCGGATGTACCTCTTTTCATTTTTGGACGCAATGCTTTTGGTGAAGGAGTCGGTGAAAAACTGCAGTCACTTGATTTGCCATCACGACATTTTTTGATCATCACACCTTCTATCCAAGTATTAAGCGCAAAAATTTTTGCAGCGCAAGAATTGACAAGGGACACGAAAAACATCAGAATTACCGACTTTCTCGCGCAGAAGAGAAATAGCCTATCTTGGCCAGACAATTTTGGACGTAATGATATGCAACCCGTCGTTGCAAACCACTATCCAGAAGTTGCGCAGGCCATTGAGTGGCTGAGCCAAATTGCGCCTACGCGCATGACAGGTTCAGGCGCTAGCGTTTTCGCTGCTTTTCCAACCAAAGCAGCAGCGCTTGCAGCACAAGCTAATGTGCCTCCCATATGGCATAGTGCAGTTGCAGCAAGCATAGAACGTCACCCACTATTTGATTTTGCGCAGTAATCAATAAGTTTTATCATCCTGCTACAGGGGAGTCGCCAAGCTGGTCAAGGCACCGGATTTTGATTCCGGCATGCGAGGGTTCGAATCCTTCCTCCCCTGCCACCTCTCTTTCTTCAAGTTCTTAAACGCTACGCTAAAACCTAATAATCGCAAGGGTATTGGATTTTTACGCACTCTAATCGCCGCTATACTCCGCCATCCAACAGATAAGAAATACGAGTAACCTTTTGTGGCCAGTTCAAATAACACCCTAAAAGCTAGGCTCAGGGTCCACCTTTTAGGGCGCCGTTCATTTGCGAAATTTTTATCTTAGAGGTGCGCTTTAAGTCGTTACGATCGATCCCAATTTGGGAAATATAATTTCAGCTGTTCAATGGTGTGGCGCCATTTTGGCGTTGCCGGCCTGCAAACGATATTCTGATTTCCGAAAAAGCCAAGTTTGTGTACAGCTCGTTGGCGATCCTTAGTATCGAGCCATTCCACTCGAACAAAATACTCAGCTAATTCAAGGTCGTGTGCTTCCGCACGATATTTGTCTCTATATTCCAGTTGTGATGGCTACGCTTGCTTGTACACGCTGGAACCATAACCTGAAAGCCTTCTATATCCGCCTGCGGACTACTGGTAAACCGGCCAAAGTCGCCTTCATCGTCCTCCTTCGTAAATTGATTACTACCCTCAATAGCGTTGTTCGAGATCAAACCCCTTGGCAAGAAAATCTCTAAAAGACAGCTTGACTTTTAATACAGATGCTCACGTTCAATACGACACTGAAAAAAACGCTTCGTATCAATCTACTGTGCATGATTTAGTGCGTTTACTGCGCGGAATTTCTATGGATTCAATGGATTATCTAGTAGATATAACTATAAAAACATAAAAAATAATTTATTTCGGCATCGTGCCTTTTAACTGGTAGAAGCTTCTTTCAATACTTTGCTTCACTTCAAGAAAAAAACAGCGATTTTTTAAGACAGTGCAATGCGCTTCTTTCTGAAATTTGAAACTAAATAAGTTATCAGCAGTGCTATATGTTGTTTTTCTTATCTAAAAAGCGTGCTTCTTGCAATTCACTATCCTTTTTATAGAGATGAAAAATGACTTCTTTCAAAACACACGAAGGCTCATCTAGCACACCGCATTATCAAATCGTCTCTTTCGGCGACAGCCAATCAGATGTAGGCACCTATGCTTTGGTCGCAGCTGATTTTGGCGGAGGAAGATTTACTACCAACCCTGGAGAAGTTTGGCCACAAATAATAGCGCGCTCGTATGGGGATACGCTTAGCGCTGCTTACACTGGGGGATTTGGCACACCAATGGTCGCTAACCCATCAGGCTTTGGATATGCTCAAGGTGGGGCGCGCATTTCTACCCTTGGCAGCACAGCAATGTATAGCGCTAGCTATGATCCCGATTCAAGCTCATCATTGCTGCAAGAGATTAGCAATACTCATTTGATTTGGAAGAGCTTAGATAAGGAGCAGCAAGCACGCGTATGCTTGAGTGGCGTTTCTATTACTGATCAAATAGCCAGCTATCTACAAACCCACAAGCACTTCACTCCGTCTCAGCTAGTGCTTCTGAACGGGGGCAACAATGATGTTCTTTCGAATACTCTCATTACGCTACGAGGGCAGACACCTTTCTCTGAGGCCGTGGAAAGCACAAAAAATGCAGCGTCCCAATATGCTGAGCTCGTAGAAAAACTACATAAATGTGGGGCCCAGAATCTGATTGTGATAAATATGATTGATTTAGGAAAAACACCAGTAGGCAACCTCAACCCTAAGATCAGCCAGTTACTTACCCAGTTCTCTGTACTATTCAATACGACCCTTACGCAACATTTAGCGAAACATCTGATCACAGATCATCATTTCGTTCTGGTTGATGCCTTTAATCTCTTCAACAATATCCTCGAGAATTACCAAGCCCACGGTTTTTATGTGGGCAATACAGAGATCGCTTGCAAAGTAGAGTTGCTTCCTACCTTTTATCAAAGCGCTTTATTTTGTTCACCGGCTCTCTACAAAGAGCCTCATGCTGATCAAACTTATATGTTTGCTGATAGCATGCATCCTTCTACACGTTTACATGCATTGCTCGCTGCGCACGCTAGAGAGAAGTTTGAAGCAAGCTTAATGCAACGCGCACGAGGAACAGAAAGCACCGCGCTTGCTGAGTGAAACTATCTCGCTGAGACTCGCTTTGTTTTATGAGTATCTAACGATCAGAATGAAATAATCTCTAATAGCATGAGTAACTTGCCCATCTTCCGCACGCCTAGCAAACTAGCTAACTGACCTCTATTACGAAGGCATTGTCTAAGTCGGAAGTAGGAAATACCTCTGCTTGCCGATAAGCTAATGTTTCTGCCGCGCGTTATCCTGCTTCCGGCTTATTCAATATCTTCTTAATCGTTTTATCGATAGCAATTGGCAAATATGGCCCACATCATCGAATTTAATACAGCGAGATTACGTTTACGACAATGGAAAGAATTCGACCGGGACGCTTTTGCGAGACTAAATGCGAATCCGCAAGTCATGAATTTCTTTCCGAGTTTGATAGACCGTCAAACTAGTGATGCTATTTTTGATGATTTACGCGCACAAATCGCCAAGCGTGGTTGGGGTTTATGGGCGGTTGAAGTGTTGCAAGATGAAGTGTCTAAGCAGGATCAATCGATTGGATTTGTTGGCCTTTACATACCTGAACCTGATTTACCTTGCTCCCCTTGCGTGGAAATTAGCTGGCGACTGATGCCTGAATGTTGGGGCAAAGGTTATGCGACAGAGGCGGCCCGTGCTGTGCTACAAGTTGCATTTGAAACAGTGCGTTTGCCTGAAATTGTCTCTTTTACTTCGCTGCCCAACCTTCCTTCTCAAGCTGTTATGAAGCGTATTGGTATGGTTGAAGCTGGAAAATTTGAACATCCTCATCTCCCTGTCAATCATCCTTTAAGACTGCATGCTCTATATCGACTATCTTATGAACAATGGTTAGCCCAAACGGCTAATAGCAAACAAAGTGGGGAAATCTCTGCAAAAGCCTGTGGTCACAGAATAAGCAGCTAAAGCCTCATTTTTTTATTATGTGTTACATGCATTGACAGAAAAGGCGTACCTTAGCCTTTGGGGTCTTGCGTAGATTTTTTAGAAGAGCTGCCTTTTGCTTTTTCAAGATTAGTCTTAGCGAGACTAATCTCAAAAATCGGGAGACGAGATGAAAGTTGCCGTTTTCAGTAGTCAGGGATTTGAAAAGCCATTTCTAGAACAAGCCAATGAGGTTTACGGCCATAAATTACATTTTTTTGAAGCACGCTTGAACTCTCAGACTGCTGCATTAGCCGCCGCTTATCCGGCTATTAGCTGCTTTGTTAGCGACGAATTATCCGCCACTACGTTAACTGTGCTAGCTCAAGGTGATACGCGACTCATTTCTTTGCGCTCTGCAGGATTTAATAACGTGGATATCGACGCGGCTAAAAATTTGGGCTTCACATTAACACGCGTCCCCGCTTATTCTCCTTATGCGGTAGCCGAATTCGCAGTAGGTTTAATTTTGACGCTCAACCGCAAATTTCATCGCGCTTATGCAAGAGTGCGCGAGCAAAATTTTTCGCTTGAAGGGTTATTAGGCTTTGATTTGCATGGTCGCACCGTAGGCATCATAGGCACGGGGAAAATCGGCACAGTGTTTGCCAAAATCATGCATGGTTTTGGTTGTCAATTACTCGCTTTAGATGTTTCTCCTAATCAAGCTTGCCAGCAGTTAGGTGTTCGCTACGTCACTGCTGCAGAGCTTTATCAACAGGCTGATATTATTAGCTTACATTGCCCACTTAACGAGAGCACCTATCATTTGATCAATGAAAAAGCGCTTGCGCAGATGAAACCTGGCGTCATGCTAATTAATACGGGACGTGGGGCCTTAATGGAAACACGAGCAATTATCCAAGCATTAAAAAATGGAAAAATTGGTTCCTTAGGAATAGATGTTTATGAACAAGAAGAGGCTCTATTTTTTCAGAATCTAAGCGAGACAATTATCCAAGACGACTTATTTGCACGTCTACTAACGTTTCCTAATGTAGTAATTACAGGGCACCAGGGGTTTTTTACACGCGAAGCATTAACTCATATCGCTGAAGACTCACTCAAAAATATTACAGCCTTTGAAGAGGGCAATACGACACTTTTAGCGCAAACAGCTATTTGCCTCAATTAAGGCTCGTTTTACGAAGTTCTAGAGCAAGAAAGGTAAAAAAAAGAAAGGGGAAGCGTGGATGACTTGATAAAGCACATGAAAGATAGCTTGATAATAAACAGCAGCGGCCTACCCATCGTGGTCTGGATTTGATTCGATATCTTGTTTGAAAACTCAGTGTGAGAGTTCCGCAACACCAAAAGGATGATTAGATATCATTTCTTTCTTGCGTTTTTGCACATGCTTTATCCAAGATCAGTAGGTGATCCCGTTTAGTTTTAGCAAACCCACACCAAAATAATAAATTTTTCTATAAGTACGGCCAAAATTTGATCGACTACCTCACTTTCCTTATTCATTCAGGGTCGCGGCTCTTGGCTAACGTACAATTCTTTGTAGCTCAGTAGGAGAGATAAAAGGCTTTATTTACTTTACAAGCTCCGTCCTTCCAGGTTCTTAAAAAAACTTTTTTACCTCGGATGAGGCTAGCTAAACATCATTTAAAACAAGCTAAAGCTTTTAGGTGTGAAGAATTAAATGCTACTGCCTCGGCAGCACACCACGTCGCGGCCAAACTTGATACTTAGCGGCTCTAAGGGAGATAACACTTGGCTTGGCTTGGCTTACACTGATTTTATTTTTGCGCTCCATCAATTCAATTTTCTTTACCCAGCAAACGGGTAATCACATCTTCGAGCGCTGCTGCACTCCCGAAATTAATCGTAAGCTGACCCTGCCCTTTACTTTTAAGCTTGATTTTGACGGTTGCCATTAAAGCATCTGACAACTCTTCCTCGAGTCGTACGATATCTTGGTTACTTTTGGATGCCTCGCGCTGAGATTTTGCATCGTTGCGCGGCTTTGATTCAGTTGCTACTAGTTTTTCGGTTTCGCGCACAGAAAGTTGCTTATGTACAATCCGATTTGCCAATGTGATTTGCGTTGCTGCGTCCACGGCCAGCAGCGCTCGTGCATGACCCATATCTAACTGATCCGCTAATAGCATCGATTGCACTGGCTGAGCTAAATTAAGCAATCTCAGTAGATTAGAAACAGCACTGCGAGACCGACCCACTGATTGCGCAGCTTGCTCATGGGTGAACTCAAACTCTCTTAATAGGCGTTGAAGGCCTTGCGCTTCTTCAAGGGGATTTAAATCTTCGCGCTGGATATTTTCAATCAATGCCATAGCCGCTGCAGCTTGATCAGACACATCCTTAACTAATACCGGCACTTCCTTTAGCTCGGCGAGTCGTGCTGCATGAAAGCGCCGTTCGCCCGCAATAATTTCGTACTCCCCATTCTTTATTACGCGCACGAGGATAGGTTGCATCACTCCTTGCGCACGAATACTGGCGGCTAATTCTTGCAGAGCGCCTTCGTCCATTTTAGTACGCGGCTGATATTTACCCGGACGAAGTTTTTCAAGGGGTAAAGTAGTAGGTGTGGCTTCTTGAAAAGCAGCGCTTAATATTTCAGCTTTAGTTCCAAGCAACGCTTCAAGCCCACGTCCTAATCCTTTTTTTTTGTTCACTGCGCTCATTTTATTCCTCAGTACTCGACTCAGCCGGCACACATAGCGTGCTTTCCGACTAGAATTTATTTCATCTGTGCCTAAAAGGTGCTAATTCCTGGATTTGCTAAACCTTAGGCGAGGCTCGACATCGTGATGTAACAGTACGTCCGGTTCTTATGCTCCGCTCGCTTCCGCCTGATAAGCTTTTAGATATTGATGAAGTGCGTTTTAGAAAATTAAATAAACTTTTAACGTTTCTGAAGACGTTCAATCACTTCTGCTCCAAATTGAAGATAAGCTTGTGAACCCCGCGAAGCACGATCAAAAACGACTCCTGGCAATCCATAGCTCGGCGCTTCGGCAAGACGCACATTGCGCGGAATGACTGTTTGGAAAACTCTCTCGCCAAAATGCTCTTTTAGTTGATTCGACACTTGTTGTTGCAAAGTAATCCGAGGGTCGAACATAACACGCAGCAAGCCGATAACACGTAGATCACGATTAAGATTGGCATGCACTTGCTGGATGGTATTAACTAAATCAGATAGACCTTCTAGAGCGAAATATTCGCATTGCATAGGAACGATTACGCCATGTGCTGCACATAAACCATTTAAAGTCAGTAATGACAAAGCTGGTGGGCAATCTATTAGCATGAAATCATATTCATCGCTAACCATAGCCAACGCTTTTTTAAGCTGCTGCTCACGCTCTTTTAAGTTGACTAACTCGATATCAGCCCCAGCCAACTCTCGATTAGCTGGCAATACATCATATTTACCGGCTTCAGCCTTTACTCGTGTTTGCTTGATATCTGATTTATTTATTAGCACTTCATACAAAGTGGAATCGCAAGCAGCTTTATCAATACCGCTACCCATAGTCGCGTTGCCTTGCGGATCAAGGTCAATTAGCAACACGCGCTGTCCTTGCGTCGCTAAGCTCGCAGCAAGATTAACAGCGGTAGTGGTCTTGCCAACACCGCCTTTTTGATTGGCGATACAGAAAATTTTTGACATCAATTGCACGGCCTGGTTGTCAGATTGATAATGCAAGGCTTTATGGCTTGATTGTAAAACAATTGCCTGAAAGCTCACCAGTTGGGGAAAGTTGCTGCAGATGATATCAAGCAGAAACTAAAACATAGTCTACTAACGATTATGGCTAAACAAGCGCTTTCGGATAAATACGTTTAGATAGATGCCAGTTTAATTCGTACCAGACATCGTTTAGCTTCTAGAAAGGGGACTTTCAATTCATGGATATGAGTGACTTTTACCCCATCTGGCAGTTCCGCAATTTCTGCTTCGGGTTGGACACCTTTCATCGCCCAAAGTGAGCCGCTTGGTGCAACAAGATGGCGAGTAAGGTTGACGAAATCTGTCAACTTAGCAAAAGCTCTCGACACTATCACATCAAATCGTTTTTCAACGCCAAGTTGTGATTGCAATGCTTCAACTCGCGTTGATGCAACCACAACATTTGGAAGTGACAGCATTGTCTTTGCCTGAGTTAAAAAAGCCGTTTTCTTATGCACACGGTCGTTCAACGTAATTTCCCATTCAGGTAAAGCAATCGCCAATACTACACCGGGTAGCCCTCCTCCTGTCCCTACATCCAGCAACGTTGAACGGCCTAACGAAGCAAGATGAGGCACCAATGCTAATGAATCAAGTAAATGATGAATCAGCATTTGCTGTGGCTCACGGATGGCCGTCAAATTGTAAACAGCACCCCACTTTGCCAACAGATCAAGAAAACCGAGTAACTTCGTCTTTTGATGATCATCCAAATCTATTTCCAACGCAGCTGTGCCTTTATTTAACAGCTCTACTAATGATGCATCTTCTTTAGCGATCAAACTACTAGCCGCTCGGCTAACGTTAGGACATGACTGAGGGGAGGTTAATACGCTTACCTCTTCTTGGGTTTTACCCTGAAAATTAGAGTGTGATTTCGACCAAGGTTTAGTCAAAGTAATTTTCCTTTATTTGCAGCTATTCATTATCCGAAAGCCCCTCTACAAATTGCATAAAAGACTGTGATTTGCGTATTTGTTAGACCCTGACCGGTGTTCGCAATCCTCATGTGCGCCCGCACGCATTCCACTGCTTGCAAGGCTTAGAACAAAGGGCTCTTCCGACTAACGGCCTCTTAGCTAATTTGTAAATATGCTCTAAGTCGTTGGTAAAGCTTTATTATCTTTTTTATGTTGATATAAATTTTTCTTTAAGTGCACCATAAGTAATGAAATAGCTGCTGGAGTTACACCTGAAATACGAGAGGCTTGCCCTATTGTTTGCGGACGCATTTGACTTAGCTTTTGCCGAACTTCATGTGAGAGGCCCGATACTGCTTGGTAATCTAAATCGATCGGCAAACAAGTATTTTCGTGCGCTTCGTTACGTTCGATTTCATTCGCTTGGCGTTCAATATAACCCTGGTATTTAATGCTGATTTCAATTTGCTCTTCGATTTGTTGAAGCAGAGACTCATCTTCTGCTAACGGAGCAGGCGGCGCGAAAAACCCTTCTTTCACCTTAGTGATTGCTGTATAGCTAACGCCAGGACGACAAAGCAAATCTGCTAAGCGATATTCATGTTCAACGGGTTTTCCTAACAATGAAATCGCATCTTCTGCTGAAAAGTTTTTCGACGTTACCCAAATAGATTTGAGTCTTTTTGTTTCACGTGAAACAGCATCTCTTTTTTGATTGAAAAATCTCCAGCGATCTTCATCTATCAAGCCTAATTGACGGCCAATTTCAGTCAATCTCATATCGGCATTATCTTCACGCAAACTCAACCGATATTCAGCACGACTCGTGAACATGCGATACGGTTCAGAAACACCGCGTGTAACCAAATCGTCAACCAGCACACCCAGATAGGCTTGATCACGACGCGGCACCCATACCTCTTTTTGTTGCACTTGGAGCGCTGCGTTTATACCTGCCAAGATTCCTTGCGCGGCAGCTTCTTCATACCCAGTCGTGCCATTAATTTGACCCGCAAAGAAAAGCCCATTAATCGCTTTTGTTTCTAACGAAGCTTTCAAACCTCGAGGATCAAAATAATCATATTCAATCGCATAACCTGGTCGCAAAATATGAGCGTCTTCGAGCCCTCGCATTGAACGTACAAGCTCAATCTGAGTCGCAAATGGCAAGCTTGTTGAAATGCCATTTGGATAGAATTCATTGGTCGATAAGCCCTCAGGCTCTAAAAATATTTGATGCGATGATTTATGCGCAAATCGATGAACTTTATCTTCAATTGATGGACAGTAGCGCGGCCCAACTCCTTCAATCACGCCTGTAAACATCGGTGAACCATCTAAACCTTCGCGAATAATATCGTGCGTATTTTGATTGGTGTGCGTAACCCAGCAGGAAATTTGCGCAGGATGCTGACTAGCATGCCCCATAAAGGAAAACACTGGTAGCGGATCATAATCACCCGCCTGTTCTTCAAGTTTTGAAAAATCAATGCTTCGACCATCAATACGTGGTGGTGTGCCCGTCTTCAAGCGCCCTTGCCCAAGCTTTAATTCTTTAAGCCGAGCTGCCAATGACACTGCTGCTGGGTCTCCTGCACGCCCACCCGTATAGTTATTTAATCCAACGTGGATTCTTCCGTTTAAGAAAGTACCGGCAGTTAGCACAACAGTGCGTGCACGGAAGATTAATCCAAGTTGAGTTTTAGCTCCAATTACGCGGTTTCCTTCAATAAGCAAATCATCAACTGCTTGTTGAAATAAAAATAAATTAGGCTGATTTTCAAGCCGACGTCGAATTGCCTGTTTATAAAGCACGCGATCGGCTTGTGCGCGCGTTGCCCTTACAGCTGGGCCTTTGGAGGAATTTAGAATGCGAAATTGGATTCCCGCCTCATCAGCAGCAGCAGCCATTGCTCCGCCTAAAGCATCAATTTCTTTAACTAAATGACTTTTACCAATTCCGCCAATTGATGGGTTGCAACTCATTTGTCCTAAAGTCTCAAGATTATGGGTCAAAAGCAGAGTGGAACACCCCATACGTGCAGAAGCTAGCGCTGCCTCTGTACCAGCATGGCCTGCACCCACCACAATGACATCGAATTCAGTAGGATAAAACATGGTTTTTCGCGTATTGCGCCTGAACCTTATACAAAAATGAAGGGCTAATTATAACTTCCAACGCTAATTGAAGTTTTACAAAATACTTTAAAAAGTTTTTGAAAAATGCTTATTTAACCTGAGTTCGGTTTAAGGAAATATGGAGAAGGGATGTGGCGAAGGCCACGAATCTTCGAAGAGAATATGAGTGTTCAACGATGAGCACAAACGTGCGGTGCTACCAGCTCGTCTTTACGGAACTGATGACACTAGTCGTGCCATTCCATCAAATTTGTTACCGACAATTCAAGTCATTTCATCTTAACCACGTTTGCCAGCATCTACGCTCAGCGTTTCCCAAGCTGCCTTCGTACAATTGTTGCGTCGAGCTCTTGCCGCGTTGCAACCTTGCTTTGGCAGCCCTGTTTAAAACATTTAAAGGGCCGTGCTCAAGAATCTCGATTGTGGACTCTACGTCTATTGCCATCTGTGACAACTTGCGCATTAGCCGTCATCGGGTATTTGAGGGATGGCAGACTTTATGCCGAAAAGGTTATCTCTCCAAAACTCTGACACAAACCTTGAAGAAGCTTGGTATCGAACCGGTGACCAAACTGAGGCGTAATATGAAATCTATTACTCACTCCGCTTTTTATCAGGCTTTATTGTTGCGCCGATCCATTGTCGACACTGTCTTCGATGAATTGGAAAAACTATGCCAGATCAAGCACACTCGCCATCGCTCCCTTTGCAGCGTCTCTATTCAGAAGCGCTTAGACAAAATTGAAATTAAATTAGGGAATGGATAAGGAATTTAGGAAAAATAACCTGTTTCTGGATAAAAATTTGTGTTCAATCGGTTAAATTCAAAATTTTTCAATTAAATAAACAATGCCCTAACGTTTAGTTAGGTTATTGCAATTTTATTTATTTAATTCTTATTCTGACGGGAAAATGACAAAAGCACTGCCAGATATCCAGCAGTGCTTTATTTAGGTGAGCACTTTTGTGCTTTTTTATTTTGTCTCCTCGATCTCCACCTCATAAAATGACGTGTCGAACTAAGAAGACGCTAAATAAATCTTGAGTAAATAATAACGACGTTGTTCTCGATTTATTCAGCGTTTTCTAAGAGCCTGTCCACAAATCGCCTAAAAGACCGTGATCCGAGGTCGGGCGGTGCTCACAATCCTCATGTACACCCACCTACACTCCGGTTGCTGCGCCCCGTCCTCCCCCGGCTGACGGCCTTTTAGACAATTTGTGAACAGGCTCTTAAGGAACCTCTGCATAACCTCTCTAACAAAAATACTGAAGCAGATAAAAAATCTTAATCATTTATATTACTGCTAAAAGGGTTATGCAGAAATTCCCTAAACCGAAGATTAAATAAGCGCAGCTTATACATCAACCTAGCATTTACCCTAAGAATCACTTCTAAAATTCCTAAATATTTTTAGGGCAACCTCAAAAATTCTATTTTTATTTATTAATAACAAGAAGTTAATCAGAAAATTCAGTATTAATTGTATTGACTACAAAGATATTTGTTGCTTAAAAAACCGAGGTCGACATCATGTCAGACCTAAAAATTCATTCATAAGTTATTGTTTTTTCATATTTTTTTTGCTTTTAGGCGCCAACATTGTTTTGCGGCATTCCGGCATGTTGCAGTGACATTCGTATTCACGTTTAAGTTTGGCTGTATAGCGAGCTTCAATTACTAGTGCGTAATCATAAAAAAGCTCTTCACCAGTTTGGATGTCCCGTAATGCATAGATGGTGACACGCCCCTTTTCTTCTCTTGCTTCGCAATTTGGCTGACACGAATGGTTAATCCAGCGTGCACTATTGCCATTAAATTTGCCATCGATTACGCGACCATCTTCAAGAGCAAAATAAAAGGTATGGTGAGGATTGTCTGGGTCATGGGGATGACGTTTTATCGCCTTTTTCCAAGAAATACGCTCACCTTTATATTCAATAATTTTTTCTTCAGCTAGCAAATCGCGAGCAGCAAATACCCCTCGACCATGTATTTGAGAACGCCGCACAACAATTTTTCGCTCACTCACTTTACTGTCTCCAGCGCAAACATTGCTGACGCACGGCTTCATGAAGCGAGCCTTCTCTTTGATTAACCTCACGCAACCAAGTAGCGTCGTTAGATTGTTCTTTAACAATCGTTTTGATTACTTCAAGCGCCTCAACAGAACCCAGGGCCTGGGCGTGAGGTTCTAATACTTCTAGTGTTTTTAAAATATCTTGCGCGATGGTGCGGCGCTCCCCAGTTTGTGGATTGACAACTTCACCTGCTAAGCCAAAACGACAAGCTTCAAAACGATTAAAAGTGTAGACAAGATAGTCATCTTCATGCAGCGCCATTGGTCTATCAATCAACAAATGTCGAGCTAATGTTTGTATATAGCAGGCAATAGCAGCGGCTCGCTCAATGGATAGCGGGGTGTCCATCACTCGTATTTCTATCGTGCCAAAACCGGGTTTTGGGCGAATGTCCCAATAAAAATCTTTCATGCTTTGCACAACACCTGTGCTCACTATCTTTGCAAAATATTCTTCAAAGCCATCCCAAGTCAAAGTGAACGGCGCACGACCGCTCATCGGGAAAGCAAATACTGAATTTAAGCGAGCTGAATGAAACCCTGTATCTATGCCTTGTATAAATGGAGAGGATGCCGAGAGCGCAATAAAGTGAGGGATATAGCGAGAGAGCGAATGGAGTAGAAAGAGCGAACTATCAGGATCAGAGCAACCAATATGAACATGCTGGCCGAATACAGTGAACTGTTTTGCAAGGTAACCGTATAAATCGGACAAATATTGAAATCTTGGCTCATCAAAAATTTGACGATCATTCCATTGCTGGAACGCATGAGTGCCGCCACCGCATAAATTAACGTTAAGTTTGTCTGCAGCTTCCACCAACACATCGCGTAATGCACCTAATTCGGAGAGCGCTTGGCTATAGCTTGTGCAAATACCTGTTGCCATCTCAATCATGCTCTCAGTAATTTCAGGTTTGATATCGCCTGGCAGTTTTTCATATTTGTTGTTAGCGTTAATCAAACGCATCAAATCTGAAGCAGCCTTAGTCAAATCATAATCGTAGGTATTAACTATTTGGATTTCTAACTCAACGCCAAAAGTAAATGGCTTAGAAGGGGTGAAAGATTCCAAACTCATAAATTTATTGCCTCCGCTCTCCGCAAAATGATAGACCCCAATAAACTAGAAGCGGGGAAATAATTTGTAGTACGACAATTGAACATTGCATCACAGCATACAGTGCAGGGCTTATATCTGGATAAAGTGTGTAAGTGTCATTGACCAGCACATAAGCGAGTGCTGACATGGGTGACAGAGCAAGTCCCAGTGCCGCCCCTTGTTTTAGGCTAAGGCCGCTAGGTTTAGCAAAAACCAACACACTCGCAAATTTCGTCAAAGATCGCACCGTCATTAGTGCCAACGCAGCTAAACCACTCATAGAAATGAGCTGCCATTGGAACGGAATTAATGTAATCACGAAAAGTATCACCGTGAGCAACCATCCTGCTGTACCAAAGTGGGTCGGCCATAGCTGCGGTCTTTCATCAATATTTTTAAAAATAACGCCAGCCGCTAATAACGTGAATGTCGTTGATAGCTTGAATGCCTGGGCAAGTGAAACGGTCAGTAAAACAAGTCCAATTAGCATAACAAACGAAGATTGAGCTTGAATGTTAAAACGTCGGTAAAGGGAACGACAGCTGCGTGCAAGTATGTATGCTAGAGCAAATGAGCCGATCGCCCAGTAAATCAATTCAGCAAATGAAGCAAATAAATTGTTGTAGTGTTGTTGATGCAGCCAAGCTGAGAGAAGTTTTAATAGCAGTACAGCATACATACTATTAAGTGTGGTTAGAACCACTAATCGTTCAGTGACTTGCCCTTCGCTTTTAGCCTCGCTTTTTAGTTGAATCACCATCGCGGGTGAAGTGGCAATCGCAATAGAACCTGCCAACATTGCAGTAAGCCAGGAAAAGTTCATTAAATGCAAAACAAAGGTAACTGCCGTAAAAGTTAACGTTGCCTCAGTTAAGCTGGTAGCGATTAACCAAGGATTGGTTCGAATCCAACGCAAGCTTAGGCGGCTACCTAGTTCAAACAGTAATAGGCCCAGCGCAATATCAATTAAAAATCTTGCTTGGTCTACTAAGCCTTGATCGATTACACCCAAGCCAGCAGAGCCTGCTATTAAGCCGATTGCACTATAGCCAGTGATGCGTGGTAGCCGCCATATTTTCCAACACAGTTCACCACATACACCCGCCGTAAAAAGTGCGAGCCCTACCCAAAAAAGAGCGTCCGGCACAAATCTCCAACTAGGGAGAAATGAAAAGGCTGTATTTGTCATCAAAAATTCTCCGAGATAGATAACTTCTGCATAACCTCTGCCGCGAAGAGTGCATTTGCTATCAGTAAGCCTGTACAACAATAAAGCATGAGGTCGTCAGGGGGGGTATGCAAAGGCTCCATAGCAAAACGAAGTTTTGTTTTACGCATAGATTGCCAAACATAGAGTATGAGGTTTTTTACCAGAAGAGCGCTACTTAAAATGGATAGGGTAAAGAAAGTATTAGTTCTTATACTTTTAATATGTATATAACTTTAGTAGTAAGTAATAGAACAACTCATCTGGTGGGGATAAGTTAGAAAAATTCTTTTAAATCAATAGCTTGAAGAAAAGATAACTAGTTGTAAAACGTTTATATCAAATGTGGATGAAAAGGATAACTTTCATGTCTAGATGAAAGACGACGAGTTTTCCAATATTCGTCCACTGCTTTTAAGTATGAATTCAACCGATTTATCCACAACTTTTTGTGGATTACTTACACAGACTGCTTTAGAAAATCCATAGCACAGAAAGCTGACGCCGATGGTCCAAGTTGTGCAGCATCAGGGGTTTGAGTGGATTATCTTGCCGCTGGGGAGCTTCTAGAGCAGTCTAACGTCTTTTGTAATATGGCCCTGACGTAATGCTTTAAGCAAAAAGCGAGCTGGATCCATGGCGTCGGCTAATGCGCATTCGATGGGCCAAGGTTCTCCCTCTAACTGGGAGGCGATTAATTCTGCGCCTAAGGCTGCCCATATAAGGCCACGAGAGCCATAACCAAATGCGCTAAAAAGTCCTGGGGCACGCGGTAAATCAGCAAAATGGGCGCCAGTTAGTTTGTCAGCATGAGCGCTTGCTAGTGCTTCATCGGCTAATGCGCCAAGCAACGGTAGTCGATCACTTGCCATGCAACGGAAGGCAACTCGTCCGTTAAGTGTGCCTAGTTGGGTAGTTTCTTTGACAGTTGCTGCCAATGTTGGGGCTAGCTGGGAAAGATAAGCAAAGTTTTGCGCATGACTGGCATCGCTAAGTGTTGGATTAGCATCATCTAGTTCATAACTCGCACCAGTCAGTAAATGGGTATCACTAATCGAAGCTAAGTATCCATCTCCACTAATTGGAATACGTAATGAAGCGGCGGCGTCTGACGGAAAAATAGTGAGTTGACCACGTATGCTGCGTGTAGTTACATATTGCCAACCTGCTTTTGCAAATAGTCGTGAGGCATCGTTGGCGCTGGCGATGATTACCACAGGCGCTGTGGCAATTTGGTGTCCTGCTGCATCTAGTGCACACCATTGATTGGCGCGCCAGACTAATTGGCAAACATCATGTTGAAAGTATCGGGTTAAGTTTGGATTAGCTAGTGAAAGTTGTGCGTGACACAGAGAGCTTGGATTAATCCATCCGCCTCTAGGAAAGTACCACCCACCGTTCGCCAATGTAATTCCTGCGAGCGCGCTTGCTTCGGCGCGTGTTACAAAATTAGCAAAGTCATATGGGTAAGCAAAATGACTAAGCATCGTTTGCATATCTTCAGCTGGTTTGCGTTGGGAGGCGAGTTGTATCAGTCCTTTTGCTTCCCATGAGAGATTTTGACCCATATCGACAAGTGATTGCCAACGTCTTAACGCATATAAAAAACCAGCTCTTGAGAGTCGTGCAGCAAGATTATCATCACGTGTAATGAGCGGATGAAATAGGCCAATTGGATTACCTGAGGCTTCACAAGCGACTTCTTTATGACGCTCGATAATAGAAACTTGCCAATTGCGTGCTGTTAGTCTCTCAGCAAGTGCGCAACCCGCTAGCCCAGCGCCAATGATAAGCGCGTGTTTTTCATTACCTGAGTAAGCGCGAGAGAGATGCTGTCGTGTGCGCCAACGTGGCGTAAATTGGCCGACTAGCATTTCACGCTTTAAATTAAATCCCTGCGTTTTATGTACATCAAAGCCCACTTCATTAAGTGTCCGTCGTACGACACCTGCAGCGGTATAAGTGGCAAGGGTGGCGCCAGAGGTAGCTACGCGAGCAAGCGCTTTGCATAAGGTTGGAGACCACATTTCTTGATTTTTAGCTGGTGCAAAGCCATCTAGATAGAAAGCATCAGCATTAAGCCTTAGTTGGGGCAGTAGATCATTCACGCCTCCAAAGGCTAATGTAAGAATGATGCGCTGCGATTCAAATTCCAAACGATGCAGGCCAGGCGTTAATACAGGCCAGGCGTCACATAATTGAGCAGCGAGTGGAGCCAGATCGGTATGCGCAATGCGTTCATGGAATAAGCGTAAGTCCTTTTGGGTAAAGGGATGTTTTTCAATCGACACAAAATGTAAACGAGCGCATCGCGCAGCATCGTTGCGCCAAGCTGCCCAAGTAGCAAGAAAATTAACGCCAAGTCCAAAACCTGTTTCAAGGATCGTAAAAACAGGACGGTAGGCCCATCGTGCTGGCAATTCATTACCTTTAATAAATACATGCTGTGCTTGGGAGAAAGCCCCGTTAGCACTATGGTAGATGTCGTCAAATAATGAGGAATATGGCGTGCCATCCTGACGTAAGATGAGTTGGGCTGGACTAAGGGGGGAGGCCATTTGCAAAGATTTTTAAATAAGTTGATGAATAAAGAATGAATGAGTGTTGAAGAAAAGCGGCTTCATAGTTTTTTGTTGAAGGGAATGCTGAATAAATCGGGAGCAAGACATGCCGACGCGGACAGTACGCTTATACCCTATGAAAAAGTGGAAACCTTAGTTGAGTATCCTGTCACTCCCGGTTTATTCAGCGTTTCCTTAAGTGCATGCTAATCTTTTGCCGTGATTCTTCTAAGTCTCAAAATTCTGCTCAAAACCCTTTAAACACGGGTGAAGAGAGGCTTAAAGCGTTGGTAAAAACCAACGCCATTTGTTTATTTTTCTGAGTGTTCGTTCAATCAATCAAAATGTCGCTAATTTATTGAAAACGCCTGAAACCCTTATCTATCATGGGACTTGGTAAATTTCTGAAGGACGACGAGAAATTACAACCGTAGTAAAAAAGTTTTTCTTAACATACTTCAAAGAGTGGCTTAAAGCCGCGAATAGTAGATAGTACGGGCTACCCACGTATAATCAGCGCGTTTGTAGCGTTTATTTCAACTTAATTCAAAGGGATTTTTATGAATAAACAAGAACTGATTGACCTTGTTTCAGAAGAGGTTGAGGTTAGCAAGGCTAGTGTTAATAAGGTATTAGATGCTCTGCTGCATACTATTAAGAACGCTGTCGCCGAGGGCGATACGGTGCAATTAATCGGTTTCGGTAGCTTCGGTGCTGGTGAGCGTGCTGCACGTACAGGTCGTAACCCAAAAACTGGCGAGCCTCTCGAAATTGCTGCCGCTAAAGTAGTTAAGTTCTCTGCTGGTAAAGCATTTAAGGATGCTCTCAATAGCGGGAAATAAGCGTGTTTTTGTGGCAACTACGGAATGGTTATTAATTTTTAATAACACATTCCTAGTTTGCCAAGTCAGGTGTTAGGTAGAAATTTTGCCTTTTAGCCTATTCAACCGTGCTAAGAAAAGTGTAAAAAGCGATAGCCTAATTAAGAAAAAAAATATTTATCGCTTGGCCTTACTGTTTTTAGGCTGATTTCTCCACCGATTCAGAATTGACACAATTTGGCGAGCGTACCGGTCTCGGTGCACTGGCGTCTCAGAGTGGTATGCCCCTACTGCTTGCCATGTATTTCCATGTTTATTCATTTTTTGGCGTAAATGCCAAGCAGCAATATATACACTCGCGCAAGGCTGCATCAGCGTGTTACTCGAAATACCATAGCGCGATAGTCTTGAGAGATGGATAGAGTTAATTTGCATCAATCCATAATCGATCGATCCATTATCATTGCGGCGAATTGCGTTGGGACGATAGTGAGATTCTTGCCAGGCAATCGCACGCAAAATCATCGGATTGACGCGTTGATAACGCGCTGCTGCATCAAAACAATCAGCATAGGCCGGCAGTAGCATGAGAGAACCGAAGAGCCCGATCAAATAGTTCATTAGCTTTGGAGTCTTTCTCCAGAGACCGACAATGCAAGATCCTGCTTGTCTAGATGTAATCGAGTGGCGACAAAGTCGTAAGTCATTCGAGAAGTGCTTTAACATCGGTAAAGGCAGCCGGCGGTTAATGTTAGGGACTATCATACCCGGCTCTTATCATGCTTTATCTAAGATAAAAGCGCAGTGTAATGCTTATAAACGAAAATTCCTCTCAGACATTTGGCTATTTCAGAATTTGCTTAAGAATCTACTTACAAATCGTCTAAAAGCTTAGAAAGCACAGCAAGCAGTCTGATGCAGAGACTTTTCCTTGAAGCCCATCTACGAATTGCCTAAAAGGCCATGATTGGCATATTTGTTGAACACTGGGAAGTGCTCGTAATCCAATCCTCATGTACCCCCAAAAAGAACGAGGTTTAACTAACTAAGGGGCACCTGCGCTTTCTAACCTTTTAAACAATTTATAAGCAGGTTTTCAAATAGCATTTTCAATGCTCCATAATTGAGGCAACTCCTCTCTTTGGCTTAGTAATCCATACTAATGCTGCGAGTGCCAAAAAGCATGTTCCTACAATCAAGAAAAAATCATTGGTTGACATCATATAAGCTTGTTGCAAAACAGTTTGCTCTAAGCTTCCATAAGCAGCTGGCCCAGTTATGCCTAACTGCGCCAATTTATTAAGATATTCTTGAGTATTGGCTGAGTAAGCGCTAATCGACTCGGTTAATCTTGCATGATGATAGATAGCGTTATTTTCCCAAAAGGTGGTACTGACCGCTGTGCCAATTGCTCCTGCAAGCGTACGTAAAAAGTTTGATAAACCTGTTGCACTAGCAAGTCGATCTGTATTGATGCTAGAAAGTGTAATTCTCGTCATTGGAACGAAAAAGCAAGCGGCGCCAACGCCCTGTAAGAGTCTGGGTAGAGCAATATAGCCAAATGATGTATCAAGGTTAAAAAGAGAATTGCAGTAAGAGACCAGAGCAAAAACGACAAAAGCAAAGCTGGCAAGCATGCGTAAATTGAGTTTGTGTAAGTTACCGCCGATTAAAGGTGATAAAACCAGTGCAAATACTCCTATAAGTGCCGTAGCAAACCCGGCTAAGCTAGCTGTGTAGCCCATGACGGTTTGTAGCCAGAGTGGAAAGATCACGACTGAGCCGAAAAACGCAATAAAACCAAGTGATACGATAAGCGTACCTAGTGAAAAATTGCGATCTTTAAACAAAGAAAGATCAATAATAGGATCCTTCTCCGTAACCTCCCACATAAGCATTAGTGAAAGCGTAATCGCCGAGAAAATCGCAAGTAGCAAAATAAATGAAGAATTGAACCAGTCGTGATCTTTACCTAGATCTAGCATCATTTGTAAGCTACCGACACCCAATACTAAAAGCACAAGCCCAACCATATCAATACGCTGTTTAATGATTTTGGTTTCTCGCCCGCGCAACAAAGTGGTACAGATAAATGCAGAGAACAGCCCAACTGGCGCATTAATATAAAAAATCCATGGCCACGTATAATTTTCTGTGATCCAGCCACCTAATAGGGGGCCAGAAATCGGAGCGATGACGACTGTCATTGCCCATAGACCAAGCGCAAGCCCACGCCGTTCTTCTGGGTAGCTACGTAATAAGATAGTTTGTGACAAGGGCACCATCGGACCAGAGACAAGGCCTTGGAGCAAGCGAAAGGCAATCAGCGCCTCAAAGTTATGGGCGAAACCGCATAGCATTGACGTTATCGTGAAAAGTACGACGGATGTGGTAAATAGACGCACCTCACCGATACGGCGTGCTAACCAACCCGTTAGCGGCACAGCAATAGCAGAAGCAACTGCATACGAACTAATAACCCAAGTGCCTTGACTGGTTGCCACACCAAGATTGCCGGCAATATTTGGAATCGCAACATTCGCAATAGACGTATCGAGCACTTCCATAAAGTTGCCAAGTGCAAGCCCTAGTGTTAGCAGAGCGAGAGGAAAGCCTGAGAGTGGTGGAAGTTTGGACGATGATAGGGTTTTTGATGAGCTAGACGAAGCATGGGCCATGCAGGTTCCTATAGCATTTAAAGTTTTTTTTATGATTAACGAATCTCTACATATCCTCAAAGGCTTGATATGCTGTGGTTAGACAGTTCGCTTACTTGAAATGAGTTATAGCGTTGCCTAAAGGGATTGTGCAGAAGTTCTTCGCGGGCACGCATACTATCTATTAAGCGTGCTTTAAGTCATAAATGAGGTGATATACACGCTAGAACCTTATATTCTAGAGGCTGTTTTGTCTTAGCTATTAGTTATATTGACAACAAAAGCGTTTTTTGCAGCGAGTTATACAGATTTTTCTTAAGGTGTTCACCTGTAAAAATTTTAAGATTTAAGAAAAATCTTAAAAAAGATGTTGCAACTGACTATATAACCCGTTAGTATCTCGATTGTCTCCTCCATATCTCCTCCTGATATGGACTTCACCCGCTCATAGAGCGGGTTTTTTTTCGTCCAAAGAAAAAGCAATAAACATAATAAGCGCCAAATTTATATACAGCTCACAAATAAATAAGAAGCTGTATATAAGTCACTCATACTCATAGTTTTTTACGTTCTATTCAATTAGCGTACTTCTTGAATGCTTGGTCTTTGTGCAATTCCTGCTTGCATTAATCCTATATTGTTTGGGTGAGATGGCTCAGTTTGTGAGTTATCGGAAAAATGCTCTAACAATACCTCAGATTTGGCTGATGAGCGGGTGTTAGGTAGGGGCGCATTATCTACGCTGTGATAAGTGAAAACCAAAGAAAGTTTGACCTGATTGGTGCGATTTTGCTCTGCTGAATGCAAAGTATTGCAGTGAAAAAAAACAACATCGCCAGCATTAAGTTCAGGCGAAACAGCAGTACGAATGAGTGCAGCGTTACCTGGCAGATCGGTACGGAAAAAAGCCTGTTCATCAAAGCATTCAGCAGGTAACTCAAGTTGGTGGGATTTGGGGATAAACCACAACGCTCCATTCTCAATTTTTTCTGTGCCAAGGGCGAGCCATACAGAAACTAAATCATCTTGCTCAAAAGACCAGTAGCGTGCATCACGATGCCAGCCAGTCAGGCTGCCATAGGTAGGATGCTTAGTCATGATGCAGTTATGGTGGGTTTGCGATAGAAGCACGGGCGTATCGAAATATGCTTGCATCCAAGCTCGAATAAAAGGAGAGCAAGCCCATTCTTGGAAACTTAAGTCACGCCCGTAAGCATTAAGTAATCTGCGTATCGTTTCGCCACCTTCGGAATCCCTTGATGTAGGAGCACCTGGATAGCGCAAATCAGCTTCAAATTCAACTGGTGAAACTTTTTGTGCCAGCGCTTGTTCAGCTATTTGCTTCATTGCAGTGCAATGTGCTTGATCAACAAGGGAACGCACAACGACAAACCCTTGTTCGCGCAGTGTTGAAATTTGTTCTGATAAGGAGAGCTCTGTCATGTTTTCTCTGAAAATGTTTTGCTCGAGAAACCTCTTCTGCATACCCCTTGCTGTACTACTTTAATGGTAGGGGTCATGCAGAGGTTTCCTCAGAGCTTCTCAGAAGCCGTCTAAAAATTCAAGCATTACTCTAACGTATGTCGCTTTTTTAGCTCATGCGGATTTTTTGCGCGCGTTATCGCATTCATTCTTAAAGCGTTTAGTCAAATCTGAGGCGTTGGGCAGAACGTCAATAAGGTTTACTCCTTGATCTATTCTTTACCTCTCTCTGGCTCTTTTTCTGAGGGAAAGACCTTAAAAAATTATAGAAATAGGATCGAAATAAGCTGGCGTGTAAGGTCGATTAGTAATAAGATCGCCCGCTAAAATAAATATCAAATAAGGAGACGGAAGATGACAAGATTGGGCATTACGCCGCCAACCTACCTACAGGTACATAAAATCCCAGCTGTAAAACAATTGAACAAACCCAATCAGCAAGCCAGCGATGGGATCTCATTTAGGCCGATTAACTCGCTCTTGGATGATATGGAAGAGGGCCTAGTTCAGCGAGGGGAAAAGCGCCGATTTCTGCGCAATCCTATGGGTGTGGTAGCAGAGGGTGTAGTAAATTACAGCTCATTTGGGATTACCCCAGCTGCGGATAATCCGGAAAATAATCCTCTTCTTATAGAAGATGTACATATATTCTGGTCTCTATTTGAGAGAGTACAAATTATTTCTCCTTTTAATGACTCAAGCTCAATCAATCTTCAAATGAATATTTTAGAGAAAATGATTGGTAAACTTGAATCAGAGCAAGCACCAGAGATACAAGCAATAAAGGAATTAAAAAAATGGGGAAATATTTTTTACGACAATAAATATGATCGTAACTATCAGATCTCGAGAGATAAATACAATAATATCTTATCGTCGCAGCAAAACAAGAATTTAATAAATAAATTAAATGATGAGCTAAGTAAGCAGAGAAATAAATCTATTCTATTAACATTTTTTGTTAATTTTTCTTTTTGCTATCTTGTTATGGCGTTTGCTAATTCTTTATATAACATTTATTGTAGTGAGAAAGGCATTAAAACCGACAGTCCTGCGATTATTGGGTGCTTGTTGTTGCTTGCCTCATTGGCTCATCAATTATTTTTTGTTCCAAAAAATAAAGCTTTTAAAAATATACAGTGTGAATTAAATAAAATTCACACTGTATTAGAATTAGATGATAAGTTGGATAGTAAAATAAAGTATTCAGTAGAAAAAAAATTGGAATTGTATTTAAAAAATACCATAAAAAATATTGTTACTGAAAAATTTATAGAAAATATTCTAAAAAATATTGTTATTGAAAAAATTATAGAAATGGTTTTGGAAAAAATAAACAAAAAACCTAATTTAAATAGAGAAAAAATATATCTGGAAGAAGTGATATATCCAGCGCAAGAAAAAAGAAAATTATTTTCTCGTCGTTGGAGAAATAGCGCGCCAGCACTTTCAACGGTATTTGATTACGCGTATACACATCCACGTAAAGCTAGTATAGCTTCAACTGTGTCCGGTATAACTCTGCTAGATTATTGAAACTACATATAAATGAATAATCGCCTATATGCGATATTAATGCATCTATTTAAATGATAACAATAATAACTTACTTTGCGCGGTATCATAAAATGCGCCGCGCAGAGTAATAATCATTTAATTTACCCTTACCGCCGTAAAATTTTGTCGACCAAATGGGCTGATTTGGTATCCCGATATTTTATTTTTCATTAGCGCGGTAGCCATTGGATAAGCAATAGGCAACCAAAGTGCCTGCTCATGAATAATTTTCTGCGCTGCCATGTAAGACTGTGCGCGTTGGGCTTGAACGAGGCTGGTTTTACCTTCAGTAATTAATTTATCTAGAGCTGGATTACAAAAGCGAGTGAAGTTAGTGCCAGACTTTACTGCTGCGCAACTAAATTGGGGCGTTAAGTAATTATCTGGGTCACCATTATCACCAGCCCATCCCATAAACAGTAGATCATGCCGCCCAAGCTTAGCTTCTCGAATTAGCTCTCCCCATTCAATCACTTTTACCTGTGCCTTAATGCCGATCTTTGCTAAATCGGCCTGTAGCAATTCGGCACCTGTTTTAGGGTTTGGATTCAATGTGCTACCGGTTGGCCGGGTCCAAATAGTGGTCGTGAAACCTTTTGGAAAACCTGCTTCGGCCAATAATTTCTTCGCTTGAGCTAGGTTATACGGATAGGGGGCAATATTTTTAGCGTAACTCCACGTGTTCGGTGGATAAGGAAGGTACGCGGGTGTGGCTGTATTGCTGAAAATAGTTTTGATATACGCAGTACGATCAAAAGCTAGATTAATTGCCTGCCGAACTTTTGGATTATCAAAAGGCTTATGTTGCGTGTTCAGTGCGACATACGATGTCATAAAGGCAGGAGTTTCTTCTACCTTAATATTTTTCTCGCGCTTAGCCATAAACACATCCTGTGGCCGAGGCGATAAAGCAATATCACATTCCCCTGCCTTAAGCTTTTGCGCGCGTACTGCAGCGTCAGGCGTAATCACATACGCAAGCTGCGCGATTTTTGGCTGAGGGCCCCAATAGTTAGGATTAGCTACATAGCGAATAATCGCGTCTTTTTGGTAGCTGCGTAACATAAATGGGCCAGTGCCAATAGGTTGTGCATTCAGATTATTAGTGTGCTTGGTTTGTAAAAGTTGATTTGCATATTCAGCTGAATAGATCGATGCAAAGCCCATCGTTAGCACCGGCAAGAACGTTGCATTGGGCTCATTCAACACAAAGCGTACGGTGTTAGCATCAATTTTTTGAATGGCTTTGACAAGTGTAGGCAGTTGCATTGCCTGCGCATGGGGAAATCCACTGGGGCCTGTTACTTTATGCCAAGGGTGCTGTGGGTTAAGCATCCGTTCAAAAGTAAAGAGCACATCGTCCGCATTAAATGTGCGCGTTGGCTTGAAATAATTAGTCGTCTGGAACTGTACTTTAGGGCGCAGATGGAAAGTATAAGTGCGGCCATCAGCACTGACCTCCCAGCTGGTTGCGAGGGCTGGTACTACTTTTCGAGTCGCTTCATCAAATGCAACTAAGCCATTAAAAATTAAATCGGCCGAAGCATTCGTCGTAACAAGAGAGTTGTACTGAACAACATCGAAGCCATCAGGACTAGCTTCAGTGCAAACTGCTAATGATTGAGCCATAGCAGCGGAAGGTAAGAATAGAAACCCCACTGCAAACCGAATCAAGGTACGAAGTTTTGTGGGCATAAATGATCCTTTATGACAGTAGTACTGGTTTAAGGAGACGTGGAATAAGTCGGGAGCAAGGCAATGATTATTTGCCGGGCGGCTATAGTGGGTTAGCCTGCTATTCCCTGTTTATTCAATGCCTTCTTAAGAGGCTGTTCAGGATCTCAAAGATGAGGATCTTAAGAGGTTATCGGTAGGCATGTTGGGGTTCCTTCGTCACCCCAACCTACGAACCTGTAGGTTGGGGTGAGGGACGGCCCCAGCATGCTTACCAATAACTTTTAATCTCTTCCCGTTTAGAAATCTTGAACAGGCTTTAAGGAAACGCTAAATCAGTGAGAATAGAAGATATGGTGCTACTCTCAGTTTATTCAAGGTTTCCTGAAGAATTTATTTAAAGGCTGATAGATCTCTAAAAAGTTTCTTAGCAATTTTTGAATACCCTTATCAAACTTTTACTACATTTTTTTAGCGCGAATTTGTTCGATAAGAAAATCTAACACTTGGACGGTGCTTTCAAAGCCATTTGTCATCGCCGGTGAAGTCTCATATTTGCCTTGCACAATAATGGTTGGAACGCCATCAATTTCGTATTCAGCCATTAATTTGCTGTCTTGACGCGCAGCGCTGTCGATGCCAAAGGAGTTATATTCTTTTAAAAATTTATCTTTGCTAATGCCGTGTTTCACTAGGAAATCGGCCTGTGCTTCGGGTGTCAATAAATAATTTTTCTCAACCTGAATTTCTTCAAAAATCTTGGCAGAGAGTTGTTTAGTGAGTCCCAACGTATCAATCACGTGGTAAAGCTTTTGATGCGCAATAAATTCTTTTCTAAACGCAATTGGCACACGTTTAAAGACCACATCAGCTTTTTGTTTTTGTTGCCAAGCTGCCAAAATGGGTTCAAATGTATAACAGTGCGGGCAGCCGTACCAGAAAAATTCAAGGACCTCAATTTTGTCGGCAGCAACATTAACGGGTTTGGCTGTCTTCAGAATGCGATAGTCCGTGCCTGCTTTGGGTGCTGCCGGCGAAGCGTAGGCTACGGTGATTGCCAACGCAAAAGCAATTAGTGAACTGAGGAGTTTTTTCATGGATAGGCTCTTTTTGTAGCTAGGATATTTTTAATATTGTTAATTAGCGCGGCTTGCCTAAGAACTTTTTCAAAGGCGTAAAGATGAGAGGCTGGTAGCCGCTGGGTAAGCACGTTGGGGTCAGTGCCTTGCCTCACCCTACGCAGATTGACACAGAATCTTAGGTTAGGGTGACGAAGAAACCTCAACATACATACCCATTATTTTCAATCTTATCTTTTTACAGATATTGAACAAGTTCTTAAAAAGATCGTAAATAGATTTTAGGATCCCTGCTTTTGAAAGCGAATCACAATCGCATCAATGCCGGCTGCCGCAAGTCGTTGGCGCGTGCGGTTCATCTCATCAAAATTGGCAAATGGGCCAACACGTACTCGGTAATACATAAGATCGCCGCTGACGCGTTGCGAAACTTTTGACTCAAACCCTTGTAGCGCAAGATGAGCACGTTGCTGTTCAGCTCCGGTATCAGTTTTATAGGCACCTACTTGTAAAAAATATCCGGTATTCGCTGCATCAGCAGGTGTGGATGAAGGTGGGTTCGAGGCAGCAGGGCTACGGGTATTTGAAGCTGCATTCTTAGAGGCTCTACGCTCTTCTTTTGGCAGTTCAATAATTTGCGAGTCATCAAATTGCTCGTCTTCGCGCGCACGTGAAGCGGGGGGCGCGATGCCTAGTTTATTCGGTGCAAGTGGGTTAGCCGATGAAGTGTCCGCCTTTTCGTTAGTAGACGGATGCTTTGACACTAATGGCGTCGGTCCGCGCGTAATATAAAGCGCGACAATGACAGCAATGGCAAGCCCAATAATCAACCCAAGCACAAGGCCTACCAATGTTTTGCCACTTTGTTTTGAAGATTGGTGTGATTGAGTCATCTTAAATTTATCCAGAGATTTCCGAAATTTGTTTATAGAAAGTGATATGCGTTGGCATGGTGGCAAATGAAACGCTCTGGCCTCCAGGCTTACAGAAATAAGCTGACGACCTTTCAGGGAGATCCTGAACAAGATCTAAGCAAGATCTAAGGTCGTATCTGCCCATTTCAAGTTCTACATCGTAAGTGGAGCTGTTACTCCCAGAATTGCCAAGCCATTTGCAAGCGTCTGACGCACGGCCGCAGCGAGTGCTATGCGAGCAGTACGCAGCATGTCTTCTTCAACTAACACCCTCTCAGCATTGTAAAACGAGTGAAATTCTCGAGCGAGTTCGCGCAAATAGAAGGCCACGTTGTGCGGCGCCAGCTCTTCAGCTGCGCGCGCTAACATCATCGGATATTCGGCCAACAATTTCAGCAGCGCGAGTTCATGTGGGCTGGTCAGTGGCGTGAGCTGCGCTTGTTGTAAGCTTTCTACCTCGCCGCCCCACTGCGTCAATATCGAGCAGATACGAGCGTGCGCATATTGTACGTAATAAACCGGATTTTCATCATTGCGCTGCAGCGCGACATCAATGTCGAAAACAAACTCCGTATCGGCTTTGCGAGAAACTAAAAAGAAGCGTACCGCATCGCGCCCACGTTGAATCATCGTCTGATCAGCTAACGTTGCTGCATCTGCCGTTATTTCTTTTCCGCCTGACCATTCAATTAAATCTCGCATCGTGACGTAACTGCCAGCCCGCTTAGAAATTTTTACGATTTCTCCGCCGCGCATCACCGTCACCATCTTGTGCAGCACATAATCAGGATAATTTTTAGGAATACCCAATTGAACTTGCTGCAAGCCAGCACGCACTCGTGCAATCGTGCCGTGATGGTCAGACCCTTGCACATTAATGACCTTGCTAAAGCCACGCTCCCATTTTGTGATGTGATAGGCGATATCCGGCACAAAATAAGTGTAGCTGCCATCTGATTTGCGCATTACACGATCTTTATCGTCGCCTTCTTCAGTTGTACGTAGCCAAAGCGCGCCATCTTGTTCATAAGCTTTACCCGCAGCAATCAGTGCTTGAACTGCAGCGTCAACACGTCCCTCGGTATATAGCGATGATTCGAGATAATACTGATTAAATTTAACGCCGATAGCCTGTAAATCCAGATCTTGCTCGTGGCGCAAATAGGCCACCGCAAAACGGCGAATGGCTTCGAAATCATCAACTTCACCTGTGCCCGTAACCGGTGCGCTGTTTCTTGTGGTGAGCGTAGCGCGGTTTAAATAAGCCCGTGCAATATCGGCGATATATTCCCCGTTATAAGCTGCTTCAGGCCAATCAGCGTCGCCTGGCGCTAAACCACGCGCACGCGCTTGGACTGAGGAAGTCAGATTCTCAATTTGCACGCCAGCGTCGTTATAGTAAAACTCTCGGTGGACTTGCCAGCTTTGGCTCTCAAATAGATTCGCAAGTGTATCGCCTAGTACCGCTTGTCTACCGTGACCGACGTGGAGCGGTCCCGTAGGATTCGCTGAAACAAATTCAATCAGCACACGTTTGCCAAGTGCATTGTCACTACGGCCAAACTTTTCTTTTTCAGCGAGCACTTGCGTTATTACCGCTTGTTTTGCTGATGCAGACAAATGCAGATTAATAAATCCGGGGCCAGCGACCTCAGTGGCAGTGACTAACCCTTGTGCGTCTGGATGGGCTAACACCGCGTCGGCGATCTGCTGAGCAAGTTGACGAGGGTTCTGGCGCAATGGCTTAGCTAGCTGTAACGCGATATTGCTTGCCACATCACCATGCGCGGCAATTTTTGGCCGTTCCAGCACGATAGAGGGCACTTCAGCGTTTGTCAGCTTGGCCACGGTATCGGAGAAGATGGCTTCAAGCGTCTGTTTTTGAGTGAGTAACATGACAATTAATGTAGAGCATGCAGAGCTGATTTCAAGGAAGAACTTTCGTTCCCTTCGCTAGCAATAATCGGAAAAAGGTGCCTATTATCGACTGATGAGCAGTGAAAAGGAATTCAATCACTGTATTTTTTATCAGAGAGGTTTTGCATTCTCCCGAGAACTTGCGGCCTCTTTTTGCTGCGAGCACAGCTTATGTGCCGCGAGGCATAACACTGCTCAACGTATCATGCAAAGATCCCATAGGAAGAGGCTCAACATAAGTCGCGCCTTATCCTTAAGCGATGAACCGTCGTTTAGGTAAGCGTATAGTTCATTATCAGCGGCGATAATGTGCACAATAAATGCACATTATGAATTGGTAATGTGTTACCCCAGCAATGTTAAGGCGCTTTTGCATAAGTTCCTTTAGAAAAGAAAAAACGGAGTCATTGTGCTAATTACCTTCAAATCAACCGCTTCTCCTGAGATCGTGATGCTCAAAGACCTTGCGCAATATTTACTTAATGTAATTGGCAAGCAACTTGGGGAACGAGGAGTTATTTCTCATCTAGAACTGCCTAAGGCGATACAACGCTTAGAAGAGGCAATTGAAGTTGAGAAAAAAGCAGATGCTGCCCAACACGCACGCATTGATGCAGCTACCGATAACCATGAAGAAAAAGAAGAGCAGCCAATCGGCCTCGCGCAACGCGCATTTCCATTGCTCGATATGATGCGCGCTGCGCATAAGCTTGAGGCTGATGTGTTGTGGGGGGTATGACATTGAACAGCTAGCGCTTGCTTACGAGCTTCAAATAGGAGGAGATTAAAGTTGATGGGTATGCATGTTGGGATTCCTTCGTCACCCCAACCACAAGATTGCAACAGGCTTTTATAACGAAGGAGCCAACGCGCGTTGTGCCGTGTCCAATGAGAGTTCACTACGCTGCGCATAATCTTCAAGTTGGTCTTGTCCAATTTTGCCGACTGAGAAATAGCAACTATCGGGATGAGCGAGATAAAAGCCAGAGACACTAGCAGCAGGCAGCATCGCTAGTGATTCAGTAAGCTGCATGCCGATTTCTTCGCAATGTAATATGTTAAACATATCTTGCTTGACCAAATGGTCAGGGCAAGCAGGGTAACCGGGGGCTGGCCGAATCCCTTGGTATTTTTCAGCAATCAATTCTTCATTACTTAAATTTTCTGCTGTCGTATAACCCCATAATTCACGTCGCACGCGTTCGTGCAAGCATTCAGCAAATGCTTCGGCGAGACGATCAGCTAACGCTTTAAGCATCAGGGCGCTGTAATCGTCCAGCTCGGCAAGAAATTCGTTTTCTTTCGTTTCAATGTCTAAACCAGCTGTTACTGCGAATAAGCCAATGTAGTCGGTAATTCCCGTTTCTTTGGGCGCGATAAAGTCAGCCAGACAGCGATTGGCTCGCTTAATTTTTTCTCCTGTTGGCCCATCAATGATGGGCCGTTCACTTTGTTGGCGTAAATTGCGCCAAGTCAGCGCAACCTGATCGCGTGATACATCAGTGTAAATTTCAATATCGTCATCGTTAATCGTATTCGCAGGCAGCAACGCAATGACACCACTGGCACGCAGCCAATTGCCTGGAATCAGTTTGGCTAACATCGCTTGCGCATCGTGATAAACGCGCGTTGCCGTTTCACCAACGACTGAATCATTGAGAATGGCGGGAAATGAACCTGCTAAATCCCAAGTCTGAAAAAATGGCCCCCAATCGATATAGTTCGCTAGCTCAGCCAGGTTGTAATTTTTAAACACGCGCCGCCCGATAAATTTAGGCGAAATAATTTGCGTGTTGGCCCAGTCAATCTGATGTCGATTTGCCCGTGCCGCAGCTAGCGATACCATGGGTATGGCTTTCTTATGCGCATGCAATTGACGGATGCGCTCGTAATCAGTGTTTATTTGTTCGACATAAGCCGCTGCACTCGTGGTTGATAAAAGATTAGACACCACCGACACAGCGCGCGAAGCATCTGGCACATAGACAACAGGCCCTTCATAGTTCGGTGCAATTTTTACTGCTGTATGGACCCGTGAGGTAGTCGCTCCGCCAATTAAAAGAGGAGTTTTGCGGCTGCGAAAATACTCATCACGTTGCATCTCAGAAGCCACATAAGCCATTTCTTCAAGGCTTGGTGTAATCAACCCGGAGAGTCCGATGATATCTGCCCCCTCTTCTTTTGCTTTGGCAAGAATTTGCGCGCATGGCACCATCACGCCCATATTGATCACTTCAAAGTTATTGCATTGCAGCACCACGGTGACGATGTTTTTACCAATATCATGCACGTCCCCTTTGACGGTGGCGATCACAATTTTGCCTTTTGCTTGAATTGTCTCGCCGCTTGCTTGCAGCTGTACTTTTTCTGCTTCGATAAAAGGCAGTAAATAAGCGACGGCTTGCTTCATGACCCGCGCTGATTTCACCACTTGAGGCAAAAACATTTTGCCTTCGCCGAATAAGTCGCCGACGATATTCATCCCATCCATTAAAGGGCCTTCGATGACTTGAATCGGGCGCTCCATTTGCAAACGTGCGTGCTCGGTATCTTCGTCAATAAAAGTGGTAATGCCATGCACAAGTGCGTGTGCTAAACGCTTTTCAACGGGTTCTGCACGCCAAGCTAAGTTGGTTTCTTGTTTTGCACTACTGCCTTTGTATTGTTCAGCGATTTCCAGCAGACGCTCAGTAGCGTTGGCCTGGCCTGATGGCTGACGGTTCAGCACCACATCTTCAACGCGCGTGCGTAATTCTTCCTCAAGCTCAGCGTAGACTCCTAATTGCCCGGCATTCACAATTCCCATGTCTAAGCCAGCTTGAATCGCATGGTAGAGGAACACCGTATGAATGGCTTCGCGCAGCACATCGTTGCCACGAAAGGAAAAAGACACATTTGACACGCCACCGCTGACTTTCGCGTGGGGCAAATTGGCTTTGATCCAGCGAGTCGCTTCAATAAAATCAACCGCGTAGTTATCGTGCTCATCGATACCTGTCGCAATCGCAAAAATATTGGGGTCAAAAATGATTTCCTCAGGTGGGAAATGCAACTCATCCACCAAAATACGATAGCTACGCTGACAAATTTCCGTCTTACGCGCGAACGTATCAGCTTGCCCTTGTTCATCAAAAGCCATCACCACGACAGCGGCGCCATAGCGGCGCACCAGTTTTGCCTGCTCTTTAAAACCCCCCTCGCCTTCTTTCAACGAAATTGAATTAACAATCGCTTTGCCCTGCACGCACTTTAACCCTGCCTCAATGACCGACCATTTTGACGAGTCAATCATGATCGGTACACGCGCGATGTCCGGTTCCCCCGCCACTAAATTCAAAAAACGCACCATTGCTGCCTGCGCGTCAAGCATTGCCTCATCCATATTGATATCGATGATTTGCGCGCCGTTTTCCACTTGCTGACGAGCTACTGCGAGTGCTGCGTCAAATTGACCATTCAAAATCATCCGCGCAAAAGCTTTGGAACCGGTGACGTTAGTGCGTTCACCGATATTCACAAAAAGCGTAGACGCGCCAATATTTAGCGGTTCTAAACCTGCTAAGCGTAAAGGACGATCGTGCTCATTCATAAATAAGTTGAGGGGTAAAGTTGAATTGTTGATGTGTACGGTGGGGGGGACGCAGAACCCCAACATGCTTACCTGTTTAGCGTCTTCTAGCAACACGTGCCGATACACGAGTATTTGCTGGAGGGCGAGGCCGCTAGAGAGGAGAGTCTAAACAAGTTGTCGAGATTTGATGTTTTTAAGTGCTTGGGTAAGCGCGGCAATATGTTCAGGCGTCGTACCACAACAGCCGCCAGCGACATTAAGAAGTCCAGCTTGAGCAAATTCTGCAAGCAAGCTGGCGGTGACTTCTGGGGTTTCATCAAAGCCTGTGTCAGACATCGGATTAGGCAAGCCAGCGTTTGGGTAGCAAGAAACATAGCAGTCGCACAGTTTAGCTAATTCGGCTTGATACGGGCGCATTAGCGCGGCGCCAAGCGCGCAATTGAGACCAACAATCAGGGGTTGGGCGTGACGGATTGAATTCCAGAAAGCTTCGACAGTTTGCCCCGATAAAATCCTTCCAGACGCATCAGTGACTGTGCCAGAGATCATAATCGGCAAGCGTTCGCCACTGTTTTCAAATAATTCATCCAGCGCAAATAACGCTGCTTTGGCATTCAGTGTGTCGAAAATCGTTTCTACTAAGAAAAGGTCAACCCCGCCTTGTAAAAGTGCCTCTGCTTGCTCGTAATAGGCTGCGCGCAGCGCATCGAACGTAACATTGCGCGCGCCGGGATCATTGACATCAGGTGAAATGCTGGCAGTTTTAGGGGTTGGGCCAAGCGCGCCTGCGACGAAACGAGGCTTATCAGGTGTTGCATAGCGTTCGCAAGCAGCACGGGCCAGTTGTGCGGCAACTAGATTCATTTCAGCGGCTAAAGCTTCCAACTGATAATCGGCCTGCGCAATGCTTGTGGCACCAAACGTATTGGTCTCGATAATATCCGCGCCAGCTGCCAGATATTGCTCGTGAACCTCAGTAATGATCGCGGGCTGTGTGAGCGAGAGCAATTCATGATCGCCTTTGACTTCAGTTGATAAATCCGCAAACCGTGCGCCGCGATATTGCTCTTCTGTTAAACGGTAGCGTTGCAGCATTGTGCCTAACGCACCGTCTAAAATCACAATTCGCTCGGCGAGCAGCGCTACTAGCGCATTGCCTCGAGTATAGGGGGGGTGAAATGGGAAAGTATTGAAGCCAGTTACGGGTTTTTCAGTGCAGGCAGAATTGGCAGAATAGCTGGCAGTCATTGCATCGACATCAACGGGTGAAAATAGTTTGGTTAGGCAGGCGCTGCAGCCAGGGTGATAGGCGTTTTTGAAGTGGCTTTGTGGCGTGGAAAGAAGATTAAGAAAATCTAGCAAGCCAGTGACGGCGTTATGCGTTCAGCAAAGATATTTTTGATCTTCGCAATAAGCGAAGTATTCCTAAATAAACCAAAAGCAAAGGCCAGTATTGCAACTTTACCGCAGCGATATCGTTTTTGCCTTTGGTCTAATGAATGGTTTTTAATGCAGGACAACCGGCTGTTGCATCCAACTATCAAATCCGCCCAGGAAAGCATCTACCTCTTCTTCATCAACCTCATCATCTTCCTCTCGCGCCATTAATTTCTGCACGTTTTTGCGGAATTCCTCGGCCATTGGCCCATGGATAAACAACTCTCGTTGCAAATGCTTAGCGACAATTTCGTATCCCTCCGATTTCCAAAGCACGCCTTCCATATTGCCGGGTGCTTTGCTAGGCGCTAAGAATTCTACAACGCAATAGTCCTCGCTATTGTAAATGACACGCATGGCGCCTCTCCTTATAGTTGCCTGGAACCTCTACTTAATCCGATGATGGTGTAGAGCGCTGTCAAGTTACGGCATTCTTCGCTACACGGATTAGGCAGAAGCCCCTTTCGATGGTTGCTATCCTCTATATGAAGCGGATTTGACAGAATTCAATGATAATTTATCTCTTACCAAAAGCATTCTTGCTTAGTAAAGAAAAAAAGTGTTTTATTTTACGAAGCCAATAGTCCTTTATTTGTTTATCTAAACTAGAAGCAGCACTATTTGCGCCTATGATTTATTCCACAGCTGTATGGCTTTGTTTCATTAAGCCCATGCTATCATGACGCTTTCAATAAAGTGTGACTGGTATAGGAATTTTTAAGAACCTGTCCACAAATTGTCTAAAAGGCTGTCAGCCGGGGGAGGCCGGAGCGCAGCAACCGGAGTGTACGTTGGTGTACATGAGGATTGCGAGCACCGCCCGACCCCGGATCACGGTCTTTTAGGCGATTTGTGGACAGGTTCTAAGAGGCAGTCTTAAAACACCAACAGGCCAAAGCAACGTGCAAAATTACAGAATTTTCATGCTTTTTTCGGTCTGCGCCCAGTTTTATTCCTTTGCATTGGCTATAGTGCAAAGGAAAACAAGTTCTAACAGGCACATAAAAGCCGCCAAGAGGTAAGCAAATGCAGAATATGCTTTATCCAGAACTCTACAAATCACTCGAAGCTGTTCGATGGGATATGGAAAAAGATATTCCATGGGATAAATTCGATGCCACGCTCCTGTCTGACGAGCAGGCCGCCACCATCAAAATGAACGCGATCACTGAATGGGCCGCGTTACCTGCTACCGAAATGTTCCTGCGTGATAATCGTGACGATAGTGATTTCTCCGCCTTCATGAGCGTCTGGTTTTTTGAAGAGCAAAAACATGCACTAGTGCTAATGGAGTATTTGCGTCGCTTTCGACCTGATTATCTTCCAACGGAGGCAGAGTTACACGAGGTGCGCTTTCCGTTTGACCCTGCCCCGCCGCTTGAAACATTAATGTTGCATTTCTGCGGTGAAATTCGTTTAAACCATTGGTATCGCTGCGCTGCACAGTGGCATACCGAGCCGGTGATTAAACAGATTTACGAAACGATTTCTCGTGACGAAGCGCGTCACGGCGGCGCTTATTTGCGTTATATGAAAAAAGCGCTAGCGCGCTCAGGTGATATTGCACGGGCGGCATTTGCCAAAATTGGTGTGTTGATGGCGTCAGCGCGACGCACTGACAAGCCGTTACACCCAACAAACCTACACGTTAATCGCACGCTGTTCCCACGCGATACGGTGCAATCTCGCTTGCCTGATCCAGAGTGGCTTGAACGCTGGCTAGATGAGCAAATTCGTTTCGACGGCGAATGGGAGAAAAAAGTCATCGAGCGTATCTTGCATAACTTGTCATTGCTGTTTGAACGCCCATTTGAAACAGCTCAGGCGCTTAACCGCTATCGCAAAGAAATTGCAGCGCGTCTGCAGACTGAGAGCGATGGTAAAGCAGATCAATTACAACCAGCTTAAACGTTTAAAGGCCGGTTCACGACTTCCAAACGGGAAGATATGAGAAGTCCTTGGTATGTGGTTGGGGTTCGTTTCTCACCTCAACCTACAAATAGTCCAAAGAGTCGTAGATTGGGGTGACGCAGGCACCCCAACATGCGTGTCAGGGACCCAATATTTCTTCTTTTTAGAGAGCGTGAACAAGCCGCTGTCCTTTCTCATTCATTAAATGTCAGTCGCTTTTGAACGCAAAATTGTCGATCGTGCCACTTTGAGCGCGCAACGTGCCTCTTTATTAGGCCCAGTTGTTTTTACCAACGGCGTGTTTGATATCCTGCATCGCGGCCATGTCACCTATTTAGAGGCTGCTCGCGCGTTGGGCGGCTGCTTGATCGTTGGCATCAATACGGATGCGTCAGTGCGGCAACTTGGCAAAGGCAGCGATCGTCCAATTAACACCGAAGCTGATCGAGCTGCTCTCCTCGCTGCGCTAGAAAGCGTTGACTGGGTGGTCTACTTTAACGAAACCACACCACTTAATTTAATCCGCGAACTTCGTCCCGACATTCTCGTCAAAGGCGGCGATTACGACATGGACGCCCTGCCAGAAGCTGCACTAGTACGTAGTTGGTCTGGCCGTGCGCTAACCATTCCATTCGAATACCAACGCTCAACGACTGCGTTATTGCGTAAAGTACGGGAAGGCTAATCCTTCGCTATCTTTTTCCTGCCGAGCAATAAATACCGCTTATTGATTAGCATATGAACATAAGCTTACGGCAGTAAGATTAGTGCTTATAAAATCTTCAAAACTCATCTTCGTTTGTTGGTCAGGTTCTCCATGAAGGCTATACCATGCCTTCCGCTGTTCTGGGTCTGTAGGTATATACCTGGAGCTTCCTTCGTCTGAATACTTAGGTGGCTGGGTAGATTTAACCTCTTCAGTAACCAGGTTGGGGTTATTGTCGAAAAACCTAAGCACTTCCATTGCTCTTCTTGGGCGGTCGATCGACGAAGTGACATCTGTCTTAGCCAAGTTTGAACGGTTTATGGAAGGGGACAGCAGCGGGGATATTCGAGGAGGTATCGGCGGAGGAGATTCCGGTGGAGGAAATTTTGAGATTTGGTTGCGTGGGCAGAAGGGGTTTGCTAATAAATTTAACTTAGTTACTTCTTTAAAGGGTACATTCCGCGAAAAGTTTTCTTCATCGCCCTCAGGGCTACTATACATATCGATAATTTCTGCGTATGCCATAGCCGAATCATCATCTTCCCGGCTCTTTAAATGTAGAGGAGTTTGGTACCTATTTGAAGGGGTGGATAAACCTCGAGCGTGGTCCGTAGCAGTGGGTCTTGTCGCCGTAAACCACGAAATGATTGGAATAGAAGGGAGCGTCAGCATCGCATTATTCCTTTTAATAAGCTTAATAAATTTCACCCAGCTAAAGCATGGCATTGCTTTAGGTCGAGCAACCTTACTTTTAATTTAAACTTTTATTAGTTTTACATATACCAAATTAAATACTTTAAAAATCACGAAGTAGCGTACGAGTGCACGAAAGGAGTAGGTGGGAGCGCAATATTTATTGTTTTCACTTGCGAAAATAAGAATGGAAATTGAATAACCAATATTGTGATTTTAGTAATTTTTGGAAAAATTGGCGTAAAAATTAATATAAAGATTTTTGCTTATAATGCTTTAGGTTATCTTAATTGTGCACCATGATTTTTCTTAGTGTTGTTTGAAATGTATGCTGATTACTTTTGTTGATGTTTATAAATATACTGTTAAAAAATAAAGATTATTTTTGGCTTAATAGTTATTTTTCTTGGAAATAGGCCTTTGTGTTAGGCTGACCCAATTTTGGTCATCCATCCAATATGGTTTATCCGTATTTTCGAATAACCTGGATGAATCTATAGTGATTGCCTTTATTGCCTCCTCCAATTTTTGAAATTCTGAAATTTGAGATACTTGACTTTCAAAAGTATGATTTTCATTACGGGGAGATATAATTCGTTCATATCTTTCTTGAAACTCTTCAACTATATGATTTTTTATATTTTCCTTAGTGAGGGGGAAATAGCGATCCTTTAATTTATATTTGGAGCTATTTTTAATTAAGGTGAATGTCGCCTCTTTTGCTATCTCCATTCTTTCATCCTGTTTTTCCTTATCTCTTTCTGACACATGTTCTTTATAATGCTTCCATTTAAGATGATTATGAAATTTACCTAATTTTCTACCATTCAATACATAAATTTTTGAGTTTTTACCATCTAATGCATCACTTTTTGGAGAATTTTCTATAAAAGGTAAAACACTATCATATTTTTTTGGTAATTCTTTTGCAGAAAGCACTATGTTTTCACATTTCCCTTCGGCGGATTGAACAATTATTCCTAGCTTTCTTACTATTTTGCTAACAAATTTTGGATTGGTTTTTCTGAAATTGGATTCAAACTTTAATATATTTATAGCTTTATTTTGCTTCTTCTGAAATTTTTTCGTATATTTTGTTGCTTCTTCCCTGTTGATTTGAGATGTTTTCATTGCTTTTGTAAAGTCCCTGCCTTTATGCGCTAAAAATTCATCTAGGACTTGATCTAAAGTTAAATTGTCCCAATAATCATATATTGCTTGTATATCTCCCAATTGATTTTTCCAAAGTTTTTCTAATGCTTCGAATGCTATATCCATTCCTTGTCTTTTTTCCTCCCCAGTAAAAGTCTTCCCTAACCTAAAAGATTTATCTTTTTCCCATTGAAGGTGAATGCCGTCAGTTAATTCTTCTCCAATCAACACATATTCTCTTGATGGAGGATTTGTCAAAAACTCTACAACTTCTATTAACGAGGTTTCTGAATTAATAATTACTTTTTCGAGCTTGTCACTATTTTGATGTACAGATATTTTTCTTATTGAAGCTGGTCTATTAGATAGAGATGTTTGCGATGAAGTGTTTTTATTTCTCAAAGCCCTTAAGCAAGAAATAGTTTCCGATTCTGGTGGAAAGACTTGGGGTGTTGACGGTTGCTTTGCAGCGTTTGCAATCTTGCTTTTTTGAAGGGTATTTTGAATCTTCTGAACTAAACTCACGGCTTCCTCCTGTAAGGGCCTAAGTTGTTCCATTTAGCCAGCTAATGCACACTGCCTTAGCAGTACTTTTTAAACAAAGCTTTTTACAGTTTTGTCCTAAGCGAATTAGATTTCCCTGAAAACCCGAAATGATGCATAACTAAGCGAAGTTATCCACGACAAAAAAATTGCGTGGTGTTTGCCCGTTTGAAACGCTGTGACTAAACGCCGTAAGTCGCGTCTCGAGCGATTAAAGCTAGGCCAGAGAGTACGAGGTGTTCGTGATGGGTATAAGGAATGGTCAAACGTTGGGCTATGTCAGAAGCGTTACCGCCGCTTAAGACACAACGTGGTATGGCGTTAAGTTGTTGTGCTAGATCGCGCCAAGCGCGCTCAATAAGCGCTACTTGTGCGATCAAACAGCCTTCGCTAACGGCAGCTTTGGTTTCTCGCGCAAAGCGCGTTGAATGGTTGCTTCTATGCGGTGAGGTAGCGGTGACGGGGCTGAGAGTAGGTAGCTGTGCTGTATATTGCCCAAGCGCTTGCATCATTAAAGTGGCGCTAGCAGCGATTAATCCACCTGTGAAAGTGCCGTTTGCATCTAAGCTTTCTAACGTGGTGGCGGTGCCGAGCGTGGCAATTAGTAGCGGTTCGTTAGGATACGCAGCATGTGCACCAATTAAACCAGCCCAGCGATCGCTGCCGAGTTGGTTGGGTTGATGATAAAGATTAGTAACACCGCATTGGTTTAGTTGCGCACTAATGAAATGCCGCGGAGCGTGCGGCCAATGCTCGCTAATCAAGATATCTAGACGTTGTGCAACAGCAGCGCCAGCTACATTTGAAATCCAAACGCTATGAGGGTGACGTAATGCTGACCAATGCGGAGCGAGGGGTAAAGCGGGTAGCGAAGTGTGAGGTTGAGAGTGAGCATGCGCAAAGCTACCAAATGCGATACGCGCACCACTCGCGTCAACTACGGCCCATTTAACACAGCTATTACCTGCGTCGATAAGCAAAAAAGTAGAATCAGCGCCAGCGGCCGATGGGCTTTTAAGTTTCATTCGCTTACCTTTGAATATGGCTTGGGCGCAGAACTTATGGTTGGATTGAGACGTAGCGAGAGGTCTCCGCTGGCAATAGATTGAATCCCATTCTCGTTTTCTAGCAGCAAACGACCTAATGAATCTACGCCAAGCGCAATACCATGCGTGCTCATTAAGCCGTCTTTCTGTAGCAGAGTGACAGGCTGGCCCGTAAAGGCGTGATGCGCACTCCAAGCTTTTTGGAAAAGGGCAAAGCCCTCTGCGCTAAAGTTTTTCAGCATCGGCGCAAGTGCGTTGAGCAACGCGGCAAAAGCATCTGTTATCGAGACAGCTGGCAATAAGCGCGTGAGCGCAGCTGGCTGGTTTGTATGAGATGAGGACGAACTTAACTCATCCAAACGGAGAGAAAGCGCATCTTCACCGCAAAGGTTAAGGCCAATACCGATTACCGCAGCGCTAGCGGTAGGCGTATGCCAGGCGGTTTCGATTAAGATGCCGGCGAGTTTAGCGCCATCAAGCAAGACATCATTCGGCCATTTCAACGCGAGTCGCTGTGGCTCAGCCAATGGCAGTGTATGCAGCCCAGCCAACAGCGTTACGCCAGTGGCAAGGCTCAAACCGGCTAAAGCATGAATTGGGCGAGGAATTAAATAAGCAACAGAAAAAAGCAGCGCGCCGCCATTTGACCCAAGCCAAGTACGCCCAAGCCTGCCGCGCCCTTGTGTTTGCGAATAAGTTAGACGCACTAGAGGATGGCTAAATTCTTTTTGCTGGGTACGCCAGCGCGTAATTAGATCCGTATTGGTAGAGCCGGTCTCGTTAACAATTTCCAGCGTAAATTGGCGCGCGTCTTGACTAAGCTGATGAGAAAGCTGTACAGGGTCGAGGCGGTGCTGAGTGTGTTCGGTAGGAAATGAAGAAGAAACCACCATGCGAGGCGTTGAGTAAGAGTTACAGTTTAAAATCCGTTCACTTATCTGCTGACATAAGGTCATTTAGAGCCTGTCCACAAATTGTCTAAAAGGCTGTCAGCCGGGGGAGGCCCTTAGTTAGTTAACCTTGCAGCAACCACCGGAGTGTACGTTGGTGTACATGAGGATTGCGAGCACCGCCCAAGGCGTAACAAAAGCGCGTATCACAGTCTTTTAGGCGATTTGTGGACAGGTTCTTAGAGTGAAGCGCAAAAACCCTCACATATTACACCGTTATGGTTTAGCCCTTGGATGAATAAGTGGACAGTTTCTTAATCCCTCACTCATAATCTGACCCATCTGAAGTATTGCCTGCGTTGGCGTTCCTTACTCCTGATTTATTCAGCGCATCCCTAGCAAAGCGCTGAGTAGGTGGCACGCGCCACAGTAATAAATAAATTTCTATAGATATGGTATGAGCATGCACTCTTTTACTGAGATTCGATTGCGGGCATTAGAAAGAAATGATCTGCATTTCGTGCATACGTTGAACAATAATCAAGGCATCATGCCTTACTGGTTTGAAGAGCCTTATGAGGCTTATGTCGAACTGGTTCAGCTGTACGATAAACACATTCAAGATCAAAGCGAGCGCCGCTTTATCATCGAAAGCCGTGCGGGTGATATGGTTGGTCTAGTTGAATTGGTTGAAATTGATTACATTCACCGACGCGCTGAATTTCAAATCATTATCGAACCGGCCCATCAAGGACGCGGTTACGCTGAAAAAGCGACGCATTTGGCAGTTAATTATGCGTTTCGCGTACTCAATTTATATAAGCTTTACTTAATTGTTGATAAAGAAAATCACAAAGCAATTCATATTTACAAAAAATGCGGCTTCACGTTTGAAGGCGATTTGCTACAGGAATTCTTTATCAACGGCGCATATCGAGATGCAATCAGAATGTATTTGTTTCAGCCTAAGTATCTGGCTATGGATCAGGATAACAGCGAAAAAAGCTGTAATTTAAAATGAATTTAACGGGAGTGGCGCGCCTGGCAGGGGTCGAACCTGCGACCTTTGGCTTCGGAGGCCAACACTCTATCCACTGAGCTACAGGCGCCTAACCTTAAATGCAGGGCTGAAGCATACCTATTTCGGCGCCTAAAGTCCATTATTCGACTTGGATGAGGTTTCAGGCATGCGCTGTGCATTGAGTGTACTTTTAATTATTGCAATCAAATAAAAATGAGCCAAGACGCTGAACAAGAAACGCTATTTAAAAGTCCAAAGCGATTGATTATTGCAGTGATTGCTGGTTTTCTAATTCCGATTACTGTGATTGGCTTAATCATTAGCTATGTGCATAACATCAGTTTGCCAGGTGCTGGAACTGATGCAATGTCAGCCTCATCTGTCACGCAACGCATAGCACCCGTCGCACAGGTAGCGATTCAGGAGCTGCCGGCCTCAGCCATTAGTGAAGTGACAGATAAATCCACCTCCTCCTCCGAGAGTGCCAATGAAACTGCGATTGCCGCTGCCATCGCAGCGATTCCGTCTGCTGCTTCTGCTGCTGCAGGCCAAGGTAGTGGTGCTGGCTCTGCCGCAGCGCAGCCGGGTAAAGTGCTCTACACGCAAATTTGTCAAACCTGCCATGCTACCGGCTTAGCAGGCGCGCCAAAATTTGGCAATAAAGCAGACTGGGCGCCTCGTTTAAAAAGTCCAAAAAGTGAGATTTATCAAATTGCGCTAAAAGGTAAAGGCGGCATGCCTCCTAAAGGAGGTTCCAATGCGACTGATGAAGAAGTCAAAGCGGCGGTTGACTATATGCTTAAAGCGGTGAAGTAGAGTTAGAAATCGAAAGTTAATTCAATTTACAAGTTCTAGTGTTATTCAATCTAATCTTTTATCAGGCTATTGGTAAATTATTTTATTTGTAGTAACGTGCATACATATTGAATTGGCTAAGGAGTATGGCATGACTACTACATTTTCTAGTCGAGATTTTAATCAAAAGCTCAGTGAAGCAAAGAAAGCTGCTAAGAAAGGTCGAGTGTTTATCACGGATCGAGGTCGTCCAGCGTACGTACTATTGAGTATCGAGGAATACAGACAGCTTACGGGTGAGAAAACAAATATCCTTGAATTGTTAGCTATGCCTAGTGCTGCGGAGATTGACTTCGAGCCAGTCCCTTTAAAAGGTAATCTATATCGACCAGCGGATTTCTCCTGATGTATATAGTCGATACAAATGTCGTTTCCGAGCTTCGCAAGATGCCCACCGGCAAGTTAAACAAGAGCGTTCAGGCGTGGGCTAGTACGGTTCGCGCAGAAGACTTATTTTTATCCGCTATTACAATTTTAGAATTGGAGATGGGGATTTTGCTAATGGAGCGGCGAGACCTTTCCCAAGGTGCTGTGCTTCGTAGTTGGCTAAACAATCATCTGTTGCCAGCTTTCTCCGGACGGATTCTTGGAGTTGATACTGTTGTTGCTCAGCAGTGCGCAAAGCTGCATGTACCAGACCCATGTTCAGAGCGGGATGCGCTTATTGCTGCAACGGCGATTACCCACGCGATGACGATAGTCACTCGGAATGTAGTTGATTTTGTGCGTACTGGAGCAAAAGTATTTAACCCTTGGGAAGAGTATCTAGGAAATGTGCCAAGCCAAACAAGCGCTTACTTACATAACCCGCAATCTAAAAAATATGGTGACCAATAAACATTTGGTATTGCTGCAGCTGTCAAATAATAAGGCGACAATGAGTTGTCGCTTTCTAGGGTGGGATAGCCGCAGCAGCTCTTAAATTGAATACTGCTGCGGCATATGTTATGCCTGAAAGGCGTGAAACCTAACAGGCTGAAGTTAATTCAACTGCTGAATACCTGCCAACTTCCACTCCCCATTCGTTTCCTTTGTAAAGTTCCATACTTCAGTGAATGGCTCGGCTGTTGTCTGTTCTTGTGTTTCTCGAACCAAACCCGAGAAGCGAACGCTTGCTAAAGGCTCGGTACTTTGATTTTCAATACTCAGTAGTTCGGCGTTGAGTTGATCGACGCTGGTGTAACTTGGTGTTGTGCCGCGCTCAGTGAGGTCGAGTTTGACTTCTGCAAACATCTCAGCCGTTGTGAATTTGCGGATATCGTCTAAATCACCCGCATCCCAAGCCGTTTGTAAACGGATGAAAAGGACTTTAGCCGCGCGCAGAAAAGCCTCACTATCAAAATCTGCTGCCTCGCTTAGTGGCTGCGGTAGACGTGGTGGCATGTCTATTGTATTTGATGGGGCCGGTTCTGTTGTACCAGCTGGAGCCGGCGCTGGTGCTGGTGCGAAAGGCTCGGCTGTTTGGCTGGTGCTAAAAGCAGGATTAAAGGCTGGTTCATTCCTTACATTTGTATTGCTGCGGCGAGAACTAATCAAACGGATGATCCAGAAAGCAGCCAGTGCAATTAAAACGACAACTAGTATGTTTGACAACATGCCGCCTAGGGCTCCGCCCAAACCTAAATGTGACATTAATGCCGCAATGCCAAGGCCGGCAGCTAAGCCAGCTAGAGGGCCTAACCAGCGATTACGCTGTGGCTGCGCAGGGGGTGTTTGCGCAGGGTTTTGATTGCGAGATGATGCGTGCTGGTTCTGGTTAGGTGGCGTAGTAGCTCTGTGCGGCTGCTGAAATGAGTGTGACTGGCGTCCTATGCTACGGCCGCCTCCCATTCGTTTTGCCTGCGCATCGTGCGCGCCTAAACTGATCGCGAGCACCAATGCTAATGTGGTGACGCCGAAGAATTTAAAGAAGACAGAACTACGCAAGCGCGACCAAAGGGATTGAAAAAAACCGCTTAAAGCACCGCCGCGTAAACGGGCGAATAAAATCGGAAGAGAAGAAAGCAAAGCCATTGATAATGCCTTTTAAAAGAATAAAACTTCAGTAAATCTTTCGGGAAATCCAAGAGTAGCAAGATAATTGCCGACAGTCTTTTTGCCATACTTAGTATGGGTAGCAGAAGCCATTCGCTGCTATCGGTTACGAAAGAGGCTTAAGAACCTGTCTACAAATTCTCATTTCTCTCTGTTTAGAGATCATGAACAGATTCTAATATTTTGTGCCGACATGTAATGCCACAACGCCAGCTGACAAATTGTAGAAATCCACTTTATTGAACCCCGCCTGCTTCATCATCGCTTTTAGCGTGTGTTGATCAGGATGCATACGGATTGATTCAGCTAAATAGCGATAACTATCTGCATCGCCAGCAATTTTGCTCCCAAGCCAAGGCAGTACTTTAAAGGAGTAAAAATCATAAGCTTTGGCTAAAGGCTGCCAAACCTTTGAAAACTCAAGTACAAGCAATTTGCCGCCAGGCTTGAGAACGCGCTGCATTTCCGCCAACGCCTTCTGCTTATGAGTCATATTACGCAAGCCAAAAGCCACCGTTACCACATCAAAGTAATGCTTGGGAAAGGCGATTTTTTCAGCATCACACAGTAATGTAGGGACGATAAGTCCTCGATTCAACAGACGATCGCGCCCGACACGCAGCATTTCTTCATTAATGTCAGTCAACCAAACTTCACCGCGCTCACCTACTCGCTTTGCAAATGCCTGTGTAAGATCGCCCGTGCCACCAGCTATATCCAATACTCTAAAGCCTGGACGAACACCAGCCTGCTCCACCGTGAAGGCTTTCCACAGCCGATGCAAGCCGGCAGACATAACGTCGTTCATTAGGTCGTATTTTGTGGCGACCGAATTGAATACGTTAGCTACTTTCTTAGCTTTTTCATCTTCATCAACTTGTTGGAAGCCGAAGTGAGTTTGGTTCATAAAGGTTGTCCTAGCTTATCTCAGCTGCTTAAAGCAGAGTGTGTAAAAACTGCTGAATCATTGATTAGAAAAAGCTGTTCTGTATGGTATTTAACGCCTGTTCACGATCTTTCTAAAAGGTCTGCTTTAGCTTTTTTAAAAGCCTCAAATAGAAGTTGTTATTCCCGACTGAGCGAGGCAGCGGCCAATTCATCTAGGTACTTTTGCCATCGCGCATCATAGCTTATCGCTAACTCATATAAGTAATCCCATGAATATATACCTGATGCATGACCATCTGAGAAAGTCGGCTGAATGGCATAGTTACCCACAGCGGCAATCGATTTAATCGTTACGTCACGCTTGCCGGCCTGCAATGTAGTGTGGTGGCGACCGTGGCCTCTTACCTCAGCCGAGGGTGAATACACCCGCAAATATTCAAATGGCAACAAAAATGATCGACCATCGTCGTATTGCAATTCAAGTGCACGTGATTGTTGGTGTACAACCATTCCAGTTGGAATAGGGGTGTTGGCGTTGAGTCCTGCCATTAGCTTTTCTTAAAAGTCTGTTAAAAGTGATAAAGACGAGAGGTATTAGCGGTGCTTAATTCATGTTGGGTTCCCTCGTTAATGTGCATGGCCACGAACCCAATGCATACCCAGGGCCTTTTTCTCATCTTTCCCCGCCTTGAAACACATTACAACGCGTGTTTCAACTCATCCAAGATAGCAGCACCTAGCATTTCGGCCTTTTCATTGCGCACGCTTAAGAGGGCTGGGTCGACCGTTCGTACGCGAGAAGCCCAGATAGGCGCTGGAAAATGCGCATCATCTTGATAGCGTGGAATCACATGCCAATGTAAATGAGGTACTTGGTTGCCAAGGCTTGCTAGATTGATCTTGGTTGGCTGCATAAGCTTATGCAATACGCGCTCGAGCGCTGCGACAACATTCATCAGATGGGTGCGTTGTGCTGCGGTAAGTGCAGAGAATTCACTGACATGCTCATGCCAGATCACTCGGCAAAAACCCGGATAGTTGGGCTCATCAATCACCCTTACGATACGCAATACTTCATCACGCCATAACAGTTCGCCGCCGTCACTATTACAAAATACGCAATTCATGCTGACCCTTCTTACACGAGTACTCGCTCGATTCCGCCAGCATTCGCTTGGTTGACATAATCAACTAGCCAATTCTTGCCGAGTTTATGGCGTGCAATTTCAACCACAATGTAGTCGGCTTCTACATTTGTATCTTCGCTGTAGCGGGATAAACCCTGCAAACAGGACGGGCAGCTAGTCAAAATCTTGACTGGCTCACTAGTGTCGCCGTTTGGTTTGGCGTTTAAACGAGCAACCCCCTTTTTAATTTCTTCCTCTTTACGAAAACGTATTTGCGTCGAAATATCGGGGCGAGTGACGGCTAATGTGCCAGACTCTCCGCAGCATCGGTCGTTCTTCTCGATGGTTTGGCCGCTTTTCGCCGTATCCATCAGTTGATTGACCAATGCGATAGGTTCCATCGTTTTAATTGGGGTATGACATGGGTCGTGGTACATGTAGCGCACGCCCTCAATAGGTTGCCCATTTTGGTCGCTCAGCGTGACGCCTTTTTCCAATAAAAATTCGTGAATATCGATTAACCGACAGCCTGGGAAAATTTTGTCAAATTCGTAACCCGCAATTTGATCGTAGCAAGTGCCGCACGAGACGATGACGGTTTTGATATCCAAATAATTCAGTGTATTGGCGACACGGTGAAACAGCACGCGATTATCGGTGACAATTTTCTCCGCTTTGTCAGACTGCCCCGCTCCCCGTTGCGGATAACCGCAACACAAATAGCCCGGCGGTAACACAGTTTGTACACCGGCATGCCATAGCATTGCCTGAGTAGCTAACCCTACTTGTGAGAAAAGCCGCTCCGAACCGCAGCCTGGAAAATAAAACACGGCTTCTGAGTCAACCGTCGTCGCATTGGGGTTGCGAATAATCGGTACGGTTTTGTTGTCTTCAATATTCAACAGCGCACGCGCCGTTTTTTTCGGCAAATTGCCGGGCATTTTTTTGTTCACAAAGTGAATCACTTGCTCAGCAATAGGCGCCCTGCCGACGGTGGCCGGGGGATGTGCAGTTTGTTTGCGCGTTAATCTTTTGAAAAGTTGGTTACCCAGTCGTTGAGCCTTATAGCCCCACTTTATCAATACCTGGCGCGTCATTCGGATAGTGCGTGCATCGGTCGCATTTAAGAAAAACATGCCAGCCGCTGAGCCTAAATTGAATTTCTTCTTACCCATCTTGCGCAGCAAATTGCGCATATTCATCGTCACGTCGCCAAAGTCTATTTTGACGGGACAAGGTGTTACGCATTTATGGCAGAGCGTGCAATGATCTGCGACATCATTAAACGCTTCCCAATGCTTAACCGAAATGCCGCGACGAGTTTGTTCTTCATAAAGGAAAGCTTCGATCAGCAATGAAGTTGCCAAGATCTTATTACGTGGGCTATACAGCAGGTTCGCCCGAGGCACATGGGTGGCACACACTGGCTTACATTTACCGCAGCGCAAACAATCTTTAATACTGTGCGCTATCTCGTCGATATCAGCGCGCTGCATAATCAGCGACTCGTAATCCATCAACGCAAAGCTAGGGGTATAAGCATTCCGTAAATCAGCTTTTAACTCTGGCAGATCGAGTAACTTGCCGTAGTTAAAGCGGCCGTGCGGGTCAATCCGTCGCTTGTAGGCACGGAAGTCAGCTAGCTCTTCCTCAGTTAAAAACTCCAACTTGGTGATACCGATGCCGTGCTCACCTGAAATAACTCCATTCAGCCTGCGCGCTAACTGCATAATTTTGACAACGGCCTGATGCGCGTCTTGCAGCATTTCGTAGTTATCTGAATTCACCGGGATATTCGTATGCACGTTGCCGTCGCCAGCGTGCATATGCAGCGCAATAAAAACACGCGAGTGCAAAACACGGCGGTGGATTTTTTGCACTTCCTCCAGAATTGGCTGAAAAGCGCCACCTGTGAAAATCTGTAGCAGTGCCGTACGCACTTCCTGTTTCCACGAGGCCCGGATGGTATGTTCCTGCAGCACATCAAAGATCGTTGCTTGTGCTCGTGTGTTTGCATGCTGCGCTAAGCATGTCGCACAGCTTTGATCATCCATAGCTTCTAGCGCTGCGCAAGCACTTGGCAGCGTAGTATCTAAATGATCACGCCAATAACTCCAGCGTTTACGCACCGTTGCAAGCAGTGCAAGCGCACGGTTAACCCGATCCTCAAGTAGTTCAGCGCATGGGATGTCGTGTGCATCATCAGTTTTACCAAGCGGCAGTCCGCCACGCTTGAAGAAAGCTTCTAACGCATCGATCAATTGCAGTTTATTTTTTAGCGATAGCTCAATATTGAGACGTTCAATCCCATCTGTATACTCGCCCATTCGGTCTAGTGGAATGACGACGTCCTCATTGATCTTAAACGCGTTGGTATGTTTAGCGATAGCCGCGGTACGGGCGCGATCAAGCCAAAAGCGTTTACGTGCTTCAGCGCTAACCGCAATGAAGCCTTCTCCCTGTTTACTGTTCGCGATGCGTACTACTTCAGAGGCAGCAGCAGCAACAGCATCGGCATCATCACCGACGATATCGCCGATAAGCACCATTTTGGGTAGCGCAGCTTCAGTGCCCGGCTGTTTCGACTTGGTCGCATAGCCTACCGCGCGTAGATAGCGCTCGTCTAAATGTTCAAGGCCAGCTAGCTGTACTGACGGTGTCGTGTGGCTATCTGAGGTATGGGTGGTGTTTACTTTAGCCAGGCTGAATAAATAATCTTTGATCTCAACAATGCTTGGAATAGCATCGCGTGCCGGGCCAAAAAACTCTAAGCAAACCGTGCGAGTGTGTGCTGGCATTTTGTGTAATATCCAGCGTGCGCTGGTAATCAGCCCATCGCATCCTTCTTTTTGCACGCCAGGTAAGCCTGCTAGGAACTTATCGGTAACATCTTTACCCAACCCAGCTTTACGGAAGCGTTTCCCTTCAATTTCTAGTCGCTCTGTGCGTAACAGCTTTTGGCCGGGCGCGTGACGTCCATCAAACCATTTCAACTCAAAACTAGCGACGGGGACTTCGTGAATTTTGCCAAGACTATGGTTTAGTCGAGTGACTTCAAGCCAATTACCCTCTGGGTCGACCATGCGCCACCAAGCTAAATTATCAAGCGCAGTACCCCATAGAACGGCTTTTTTACCTCCTGCATTCATCGCGATATTGCCGCCAATACACGAAGCATCGATTGAGGTTGGGTCAACTGCGAAAACATAACCAGCTTGCGCAGCGGCGTCGCTAACACGTCTTGTTACAACGCCAGCGCCAGAAAGAATGGTAGCTACTGGGTGTGCGACACCTGGTAATGGCGTTAGTTCAACCTCCCCAAGCTGTTCTAGCTTCTCGGTATTGATCACCGCGGAAAGGGGCGTGAGCGGCACCGCGCCACCGGTATAGCCAGTACCGCCGCCACGTGGAATAACGGTGAGCCCTAACTCAAAGCAACTTTGAATTAGGCCAGCAATCTCAGCTTCGGTATCGGGTGTGAGAACCACGAACGGATATTCAACGCGCCAATCGGTTGCGTCGGTAACGTGAGAGACGCGGGCTAACGCATCGAATTTGATGTTGTCTTTGCGGGTATATTGGCTAAGTAATTTACGTGCGCGGCGGCGTAGTTTGTTGAAATGCTCAAACTCAGCGCTGAATTGATCAACAGCGCGCCGTGCTGTTGTTAGTAATGAGGCCACGCGCTCTGCACGCGCTTGTTGTTTGGTTTGGTCCTGCGCCGCTGTAGGCGCTAGCAAATTAGCGTCACGACGTTTATCAATTTCTGTCAACCGATGATTTAACGCCGATATTAAAAGCGCTCGCCGTTTGCGGTTATCCAATAAATCGTCTTGAACATATGGATTACGGCGCACGACCCAAATATCGCCCAGCACCTCATACAGCATACGTGCCGAGCGGCCAGTGCTGCGTTCACTGCGCAATTCAACGAGCGTGTGCCAGGCTTCCTCGCCTAACAACCGAATGACAATTTCCCGATCAGAGAAAGAGGTGTAGTTATAAGGAATCTCGCGCAAGCGCGGCGTTTCAGAAGGGAGTTCGCCGCTACTTAGGTGCGGCTCGAAAATAACAGGTGCGTTCATGTGCGCCAAATTGTACTGGATTGCTTACACAGAGGTCGGTCTATCTTGCCTAAATCCTGTGTTTCTCAGGGATCGTGAACAGTTATAAGGCTCTCAGCTGATATGTAGGGTGACTATTCCACTGTGTCGTTTACTTAGAAAGTCTCACATTGTAAATGTTTAGAGAAAAACGCTAATTTGTAAGCAGGTTAATTATGCTTTTTGCGTTGCGCATGCTTCGCATAACGTGCTAACGCTTCTTTACGCGCCTCATCATGAAAGATGAGTGGATGGGCGTAAGTTTTGCCTAATTGCACGTTGGCTTGCGCCAGAGTCTCAGCGTCTGCTAGCCAAGGTGCGTGTATTGCTTGATTGTGCAAATCTTTTAATTCAGGCACATAACGGCGAATAAAATCCCCTTGGGGGTCAAACTTAGCCGATTGAGTCACTGGGTTAAAAATACGAAAGTAAGGCTGAGCATCACAGCCAGTTGAAGCTGACCATTGCCAGCCGCCGCTATTCGCCGCTAAATCATAATCGTTTAGTTGCTTGGCAAAATATCGCTCACCCCAGCGCCAGTTGATACCTAAATCTTTAGTCAGAAAGCTTGCGGTTAGCATGCGCAGTCGATTGTGCATATAGCCGGTTTGATTCAGTTGACGCATACCGGCATCAACTAATGGGTAACCTGTACGGCCTTCACACCACGCAGCAAAGTATTCATCAGCCTCTACGCCAGAACGCCACTCGATAGAATCATACTCCGAGTGAAATGCCTGTTCGGCGACGTAAGGGTGATGAAACAAAATCATAAAATAAAAATCACGCCAAATTAGTTCACTTAGCCATACAGCTGCCCCTTGCCCACCTCGTAGCATTTCAGCATGCGCAAGCCGAGCCAGGGCGCGAATGGAAATCGTCCCAAAACGTAAATGCACTGATAGATAGCTAGGCCCTTTGCGAGCTGGATAGTCGCGCTTTTCATGATAACGAGGTAAGCGTGGTAAAAAATCATCGAGTAATTGAGAGGCACCTTCAGCGCCGGGAGGTAATGCAATACGCCGTTCAGCTGCTGCGCTAAAACCAAGCGTTTCTAGAGAGGGAATCTCGGTTGGCTGCGTGGATGGGGGGTTAGCTAAAGCAGACCAATCATCGACATCACAAGCGGCTAAATCTTCAGCGCGCAGAATTTTTAACCAAGTATTTTTGTAGGGCGTAAAAACCGTATAAGGTGTTTTTTGCTGCGTCAGAATTTCATCTGTCTCAAAAATCACTTGGTCTTTATAAGCAAAAAGCGCACAGCCTTGGCTATGCAATTTCAACGCTACTTTTTGATCTCGCTCAAGTGCTTGCGGTTCGTAATCGCGATTAATGAAAACCGCTTGAATCTTTAATTGATGAGCCAATTGAGGAATCAATTCCTGAGCATCACCATGCAACACAATCAGCTTTCCACCCACTTGCGCAAGTTGCTTCTGCAATGAAGTTAAGCAGTCTTGAATAAAAGGAATACGTCGATCGTCATCTGCTAACGGCTCAAGAATCGCGGTATCGAAAACAAACACACAAAAAACTTGCCGCGCAAGCTGCAATCCATGGGATAGCGCTGCTTGATCCTGAATGCGTAAATCACGGCGAAACCAAACTAAACCACGCTCAAATTCACTCATTCAATTTCCTTTAAAAATTGAGTAGCAACAGAGTTTTTGCCTAAACCATCACCCAGGGTCCATCGCCTGGGGGCACCCCTCTTTACCAAAAGGTTAAACGTAGAGACTCCCTAATCCATATTTCAAAAAGATGTGCGCCGCTCGCCATTGAAAAAATCCAAGGCTTCATCTATTTGGCATGTAGTCAACATGTTCTGCTTGTACACTCTAGCTTTTTCGCCATTTTCTCAGCAATTTTCTGTCCTTGTCTGCTAGCCATTTGGATAGGTTTTAATTTTTTTTGCTCACTGTTAGTGTTGGTATGTCCGAACCTGATTACTTAAAAAAAATTCTTAACGCGCGCGTGTATGACGTCGCATGTGAAAGTGCGCTCGACTATGCGCCTAATTTATCTGCGCGACTCTCGAATATTATTTATTTGAAACGTGAAGATAGCCAACCTGTTTTTTCGTTTAAGTTGCGTGGCGCTTATAACAAGATGGTGCAGTTATCAAAGGATGAGTTGGCGCGCGGTGTGCTCGCCGCTTCTGCGGGTAATCATGCGCAGGGTGTCGCGTTGGCCGCGCAGCGATTGAATTGCCGGGCTGTGATTGTGATGCCCGTGACGACGCCGCAAGTCAAAATTAATGCGGTGCGCGCGCGCGGAGGGGATGCAGTTGAAGTGATTTTGGCAGGGGATTCGTACAGCGATGCTTATCAGCATGCACTGCAATTGCAGCATGAGCGTGGCTTAACTTTTGTGCATCCGTTCGATGATCCGGATGTGATTGCTGGTCAGGGCACGGTGGCAATGGAAATATTGCGTCAACATCAGAAACCGCTCGATGCGGTTTTTGTGCCGATTGGCGGCGGTGGATTAGTGGCGGGTGTCGCAGCCTATGTAAAGGCTGTGCGGCCGAGCATTAAGATTATCGGTGTGCAAACGGAAGATTCAGCTGCGATGGCGCAATCGCTTGCGCAGGGCGAACGGGTTTCATTGACCGAGGTTGGGCTTTTTTCTGATGGCACAGCCGTTAAGCTAGTTGGCGCAGAGACTTTTCGTTTATGTCGCGCCTATGTCGATGAAATCATTTGTGTGGATACCGATGCGGTATGCGCAGCGATCAAAGATGTTTTTGAGGACACGCGCAGCTTGCTTGAACCAGCCGGTGCGCTTGCAGTCGCAGGGGCAAAAGCTTATGTGCAGCGCGAGGCGCTAAAAAATGCCAACTTGGTCGCCATTACTTCGGGAGCGAATTTAAATTTCGACCGCATGCGCTTTGTCGCTGAGCGAGCTGAGGTGGGTGAGGCGCGTGAAGCGGTGTTCGCCGTGACTATTCCTGAAGAGCGGGGCAGTTTTAAACATTTCTGCTCATTAATTGGCGCGCGCAACGTAACCGAATTTAATTACCGCATCGCACAGGAAAAAAATGCGCATATCTTCGTTGGGGTACAAATTAGAGGTCATGCAGAGAGTGAAGAAATCGCTGAAACGTTTAATCAGCATGGGTTCACCGCGCTGAATTTAACGCATGACGAACTAGCTAAACAGCATTTGCGGCATATGGTAGGCGGTCATTCACCGTTGGCGAGTGAAGAATTACTATACCGCTTTGAGTTTCCTGAATATCCGGGCATGTTGATGAAATTTCTGTCATCGATGGCGCCACAATGGAACATAAGCCTTTTTCATTACCGGAACCAAGGGGCGGACTATGGCAGCATTTTGGTCGGGTTTCAGGTGCCCGCTGCGGATAAGATGGCATTTGAACAATTTCTCACCGCCCTTAATTTGCCCTACTGGAATGAAACTGCGCATCCTGCTTATGCGCTTTTTTTAGCCTAAGGAAGCGCTGATTTAATCGGGAGCAAGGCATCTCGACGAAGACAGTACAAGGGTACGGCGAGGAGAGATAACGCCGCTCCCGATTAAATCAGCGCTTTCCTAACCTTTCCCAAACTAAGATGACTCCTAATCACTCCCCCCTCGGTAAAACAGTAGCGCCAAGCACGCACTATGACCCCAGTTTATTGTTCCCAATTGAGCGGCAACGTGCCCGTGATGAAATTGATGTGCCTACGCCGTTACCTTTTTTAGGCGCTGACATCTGGAATGCTTACGAATTATCGTGGCTCGACTCGCGTGGCAAGCCGCATATCGCATTGGCGCAAATTGTGGTGCCTGCAGACTCACCCCATTTAGTCGAATCAAAATCATTCAAGCTTTATCTAGGCTCATTCGCGCAAACCCAAATCGCCTCGAGCCACGAATTATGCGAAACGATTGCGCGTGATTTATCCAAGCTGTGCGGTGCTCCGGTAACGGTGAAGCTCACTTTCCCTCACGAGTTTGCTCAATTGCAAATGCAAGAGCTTGAGGGCGTATTACTTGATCGACTCGAACTTGAAACCGATGTGTACCACCCTTGCGCTGAGTTGCTTAATACAGATTTTGCCGCAGCACCTATTGAAGAAACGGTGGTGTCCAATTTACTTAAATCAAACTGTCCGGTGACGGGGCAACCTGACTGGGGCAGTGTGCAAATTCATTATGTCGGCCCGCCCATTGAGCATGCTGGCTTATTACGTTATTTGATTTCATATCGTCTGCATACCGGATTTCATGAGCAATGTGTTGAGCGTATATTCATGGACATTTTGCGTGCTTGCCGGCCACTTAAGCTGGCAGTTTATGCAAGATATACGCGCCGGGGCGGATTAGATATCAATCCGTTTAGAGCGAACTTCAACGTACCACTGCCAAATAATGCACGTACTGCTCGACAGTAAACGGAAGACCGAATAAATCTCGAGAGGAGCATCAGCGCAGCGAGTACTCATCGATATCACGCTGCTTGCGGTTTATTCAGCCTTTTCCAGGTCGTTAGCGTCGTGGAGGAGCTAATTGGATGCAAACTAAGATCTATCAAAAATGCCCACTCAATCCATTGGGTAAGGGGTTGGGCGCTTTCGCTCAGCAAGAGCAAGATCGGGCATCCTCATATCGCAGCTGGAATCTATTAAATGAAGATGTGAGTTTGCCAGCAGCGGTGCTGTATGCGCAGCGTCTTGAACACAATCTGCAATGGATGCAGCAATTTGTTGAGCAATACGGTGCCAAATTGGCTCCGCATGGTAAGACTACGATGGCACCCCAACTATTTCATCAGCAGCTGCGAGCAGGAGCTTGGGGTATTACGTTAGCTAATGCGATTCAAGTACAAGTCGCCTATCACAGCGGTGTGCGGCGAGTGCTGATGGCGAGCCAGCTAATAGGTCGGCGTGATATGGAGATCGTTGCCAACCTTTTAAAAGATCCAGAATTTGAATTTTTCTGTTTAGTTGATTCAGCCGAAGGAGTAGATCAACTAGGACGATTTTTCCGCGCAGCGGATCTCTCTGTACAAGTGCTTTTGGAAATAGGTGTAGCAGGTGGACGTACAGGCGTGCGGAGCATAGCGCAACGCGATGCTGTTCTCGCCGCACTCGGGCGCTGGCCGGATACGTTGAAGCTAGCCGGAATTGAATTGTATGAAGGTGTATTGCTCGAAGAAAATGAAGTGCGCTCGCTGTTGCGTAAGGCCGTAGAGTGGGTCCATTTATTCGCGCGCGATAAGCGCTTTGGGCGTGACAGAGTCCTGCTCTCTAGCTCTGGGTCAGTTTGGTATGACGTTGGGGCAGAGGAATTTGCCAAAGCCTCGATGCTTGGCTTAGCCGTTGATATCATCTTGCGCCCAGGCTGTTATTTAACCCACGATGGGGGTTTTTATAAAAAGGCACACGAACGTATCTTGGCGCGTAATCCCATTGCAAAACGCATGGGAGAAGGGTTATTGCCAGCGCTGCAAGTTTGGGCTTATGTGATATCAATACCTGAGCCGGAGCGAGCGATTATTGCGCTTGGCAAGCGTGATGCAGCATTTGATGCGGGGTATCCGATACCTGCTAAGCATTACCGACCGGGCACTGCGACTCCTGTGGAAATTACCCCCGCTTATGGTTGGGAAGTCACCTACATGATGGATCATCACGCTTATCTGCGCATTCAGCCTGAAAGTGATCTGCGGGTAGGTGATATGGTAGCGTTTGACATCTCGCATCCTTGTCTAACTTTCGACAAATGGAAACATTTATTGGTCGTGGATGATGCTTATCAAGTGGTCGATTGGGTTGAAACTTATTTTTAGGAACCTGTTCAAAAATCTGTCAAAAGAGGAAATATTAGGTTACGTGGCCTGCATATCGAGTTTCTGCGTCACCCCAACCCCAATCTACACTTTTGGAAATGTTCGTAGATGGGGTTGAGGGATGAGCCCCAACATCACTAGTGATAGCCTGGAAAATCTCTACTTTTTGAGATCGTGAACAGCTCCTAAAAAGCCCGTGCACGCGTATCTCCCATTTAGGTAGGTTCCATTAAGCCTCGCCTGATTAACGATTCATTATCTTTTCTCACTTACCAAACTATGACTTTCATTCAATCTCTGACGCATGCATGGCAGTGTACAAATTCTTTGTTGTGTGTAGGCCTTGACCCTGAACCCACACGTTTTCCTGCGCAGTTCGCAGCACATCCAGACGCAATCTTTGAATTCTGCCGTGAGATTGTCGATGCCACTGCGCCTTATGCGTGCTCGTTTAAACCGCAAATTGCCTACTTTGCTGCGCATCGTGCAGAGGATGCGTTGGAAAGAATCATTGCTTATATTCATGAAAAGCACCCAGGCTTACCGGTGATTCTGGATGCCAAACGAGGTGATATCGGTAGCACCGCTGAGCAATATGCTCGCGAAGCATTCGAGCGCTACCAAGCTGATGCGGTAACGGTTAATCCCTATTTAGGCTTTGATTCGCTAGCACCTTATCTGGCTTATGCTGAGAAAGGAGTAATCGTGCTGTGTCGGACATCCAATCCAGGCGGTTCCGAACTGCAATTTCTGTCAGTTGGCGAGCAGCTGCTGTATCAGAAAGTGGCGCAATTTGCAGCGCAAAAATGGAATACCAGTGGTCAGCTCGGCCTCGTAGTCGGTGCTACGTTCCCGCAAGAAATTGCTACTGTGCGTGAACTCGTTGGCGACATGCTGTTATTAATCCCTGGCATTGGCGCACAAGGAGGAGATATTGCTGCCACGATAAAAGCGGGACGCACAGCAGCTGGCACTGGCATGTTAATCAACTCATCACGCTCGATCCTCTACGCAAGTCAAGCAGAAGACTTTGCCACCGCCGCCGCCCAGGCCGCCCAACAAATGCGGGATGAGATTAATGGGTATCGGTAAATAATCCTATTGACGTCTACCTTCCCCAGCCTCTCTTTTTGGTGGGCTGTTGTTCTTGCCCTGATGGTGAAGCTGAAACACCTTTTTCCCTGGAGCTAGGTCTGGTATTGACTACAGGAGAACGATTTACGGGCGCGCCCTGTTGCTTTTGTTCTGTGACGGAAGTGTTCGGTAAGGTAGGCGGCAAGAAAGAACGAGACTGCTCTATATTTGAAATCCGGGGAGCTCCCCCTGCAGGGTAAGGATCTCCCGTCACTGCGGAAGGAGCGTAAGGATGATTTGTAAGCGAGTCCTGTTCGTTCTGTGCTGGAAGGCCGGCGCTCGCTTTATGTCTCGTGGCGTCAAGATAAGAAGGTGGCGCTTCCTGCCGTAGGTTTTCCGAACTACCCTCATTCGTCCAAGTCACTGAATATGTTTCCATAAATCCAAGCTGGGACTCAACAGATTGAGGCACTGTATAGGTAATTACTGCAGAGGGCGTCTCAGTAGTAGGTTGTCTTTCTTCCCCTGATGGGGTATCTCTACTCATGAGGGATGACCATTGTTGCCCAGCTCTTCTCCTCTCTGTAGTTTCTTGAGCAGAATCATCTGTTTCTTCAAGATTGTGATTGTCAGAGGAGGGGGCTGTTCCTCCTACCCGGTTTTCCATCTCTATCTTCCTTCTATATCTAAAATTTGTCGGCATATTTTTTATACACTTTAAATAGTATTGACTTAAGGCTGCCTTACGTTTCAGAAAAAAAGTAAATCAAAACGAAATAAAAAATTTGTTCGGTATTATCTTTTGCTTCTGAGTGGTTTGCTTTTTATTGATTTTTTTGAATTATCAGGACTGCTAGGAGAGGTGGGCGATTTTAGCTTGTAAGTCTGCGCTTTTTTTAAAAACGCTGAATTTATTATGGGAAAAATTGATTTATTAATTAATGTATCTATGGCGTTATTTACGTCTTCTCTTGTTTTGGCTTCTGCTAATTTTTTTTCTGTCGCTTTAAGTGCGGCCATATTTAGTTGTATAGGTTTATTTTTTTCGGGATAAATGAGATCCTTTATGATGTTATTTGATATATTTTTGATATGAATTTCATTTACTCTGTCATAAACTATATTAAAAATAGGTAGATGATGAAGTAGGTTGGCATTTTTTTTGATTAAATCTATAGTTGTTTCTATTGTTAAATAATGATGTATTTCATTTAAATTTATGTCTTTCTCTGATTTTTTGCTTGGGGTGAATTCTTCTGGGCTATGGTAGTAATTTATTTTGTCTAGTCCCTTTAAATAATATTCAACTAGCTTATTTGCAATAAATTTTTCTTTTTCTTTGGGTTCATCTGCTGTTAATTTTAGAATTTTTTTCGATTCATTTTTTGCTAGTTTTATGATGTTTTCTGTTCTTGCTGCTCTTTCTGTATTCTCTACACTCGTTGCCTTATTTGCTGTGCCTGCTTTTTCTATTAGTTCGTTTTCTTCCTGTAATATATTTTTCATGGATTTTAAAAAATGATTTAGAGCGTCTGATAAATTATCTCTCTGTCTTATTATTTCATCTAGATTTTTTAGTTCTTCTGAGATTTCTGATTTTTCCAATGATGAATTTATGCTGTTTCTGACTTGTTTTTTTAGTTCATTAAACTCTTCATCATTTAATGAGTAAATAAGTTTTTCTAAGCTGTCGAAAGTCTTCTTATGTTCTTTTTTTTCCCTTTCATTAATTTTTTCTAAAGTTGCGGAAGCTGCCTTTTTCCCCATGGAATTCTTTTCATCTTGGGTCATATTAAATGCTGTCATTCCTTCTAGGCCAGAATAATCCTTTTTTTTATTGCCAATATCTGTTGTTGGGATCGTTACAATATTTTCATGTGGGATATTTTCATAAAGTTGATAAAAATTAAGTTTTTCTGTGGTTTCGTACCGTGCTCCTATTATAAATTCAGCGATCCTTTGAATTAAACTTAAGTTATCAGGGAGCTCTCTCTTGGCAGCTTGGTTTAATGCAGTACTTTCAAAAACAAAAACCAAATTTTCTGCTGGATCGCCACTGCCATGCATTAATGCTGGAATAGGAGTATTGACTAATAAACCACCATCAGCCCATTTCGCATTACTAAGAGATTCTGTATATCTATCTTGAGTAGGAATATTTTTCTCAATTGCTTGCTTATTGCCGGTAAAGTATTCTTGCTTAAATTTGATTTTTGAAAAAATAAATGGTAAGGCAGCCGAGGCGCAAACTGCTTCAGCGATTGGCATATTTGGAAAAGTGCTTGCATTGAAGAGGACAGTTTGTGGCTCATCAAAGCCGAAAGTGACTGTGGCAGTGCAATTAAATTTTTTAATTTCAGGGATATATTTATTCAGTGTTTCCAGATCATTAAAGGTTACGCTCCCATCGTTGGTTAGTTTATTATAAATATTTTTTATAATTGGTTCTTTTTCTACATTTATATTTGCTTCATTAATATGTTCTATAAGTGAATCGCGCATTTGCTCATTAATAATTCGTCTAAGGTTGGGTGCATTAGTACCTGCTATCTTCTTAACTATCTCAAAGAGACCTTCACTTTTCTTAGAAGAACTTTTAGAAGAATTTGAAAGTTCTGGAATTTCATTTTTTGAAATTAAGTCTACCAAATTAATGTTATTTACTAATCCTTGAATTTTTTTCGGTGACATACCTGAAGCGAGGAGCGAGCCAGTAATGGCGCCGACTGAAGCGGCATATATATCTTCGATAGTTTCTAAATGCCCTTTATCTTCCAATACTTGAAATGCCATCGGATAAGCCACACCTCTAGCGCCACCACCACTTAAAGTAAGTTTTGTGATATTGGCTAGTTTCCGTCTTAATTCATACTCGCCTTCTTCTGTTTTTAGGATATGCGATTTTTCACTCAACCTAATTTCATAAATTGGCAAAGCAATAGTTTTTTTCGAATTAGATTCTGATATTGATTCTGAGTCAGAAAATAATGTTGCTTCTGAATCTGAGCTGGAAGCTGATTGATCGGAGTCGGAGCCGGATGTAGACGTGTGCATTTTTACCGCATAGATTAAAAAATTTTTTAAAATCTATGCGATAAAGAAATATATAAGAGTTAAAAAAACGAAAAAAAGACAAGGGGGACGAATTCTTTAATGACCTATAAAATCATCATGTTTTATTTGTATTAATTCTCTATCAGAGATAGAGCTATAAAAAAATTATTATTTATTTCTATAAGAATATATAGAAGAACGCGGTAATAATAGATGGTAATAGATAGATTTCAATTCTCAATTAGCTTTAATCTCAGCAGAAAGTATTAATTTCTGCCTCAATTCCTTTAGCACTGGCCCACTATCAGGATGTACACCGCGCCAAATAAAAAATGACTCAGCGGCTTGTTCAACGAGCATCCCAAGTCCATCACTAGTATGGGCTTGCTGAGTGCTCGCATGTTGCATGAAAGCCGTAGGTTCGGCGCTATACATCAGGTCGTAAGCTAATGTATGGCGGGTAAATGCGGTGTTATCAAAGTCCGGTAGCGCTCCATTTAAGCTACTTGTGGTTGCATTGATGATTAGGTCAAAAGGGCCGTGTACTACTGTGTGATCTCCACCGATGAGTTGGCAACCCGCACTTTGAGCTGCATCTGAAAAATGCTGTGCAAGTTCAGCTGCGCGCTCAGCAGTACGATTGAGAATGACGATTTCGGTAGGCCGTTTCTCCAACAGGGGCAGCAGCACACCACGTGCAGCACCGCCAGCACCTAATAGTAGGATGCGAGACTGGCCTAATGCGAAACCGTGGTTATGCACAAGATCACGTACCAAACCGATACCGTCTGTCGTGTCACCATATAAACGCCCATCTTGCACCTTAAAGGTATTCACTGAGCCTGCCGCCGCGGCCCGTTCGGACAAATTGTCTGCTAGCGCATGGGCTTCTAGTTTAAACGGTGTCGTTACATTAAGACCCTGCCCCCCCTGCGCAACAAATTTGCGCACGGTCTCAGCAAAGCTATCAACAGGGGCTAGTAAACGAGTGTATTCAATAAGTTCGTTTGTTTGATTAGCAAAACAAGTATGGATAAAAGGTGATTGGCTATGTTCAATCGGATTGCCAATCACAGCATAAGAAGCTTTGCCTGTATTGGAGGGGGCGTCCATAATCCTCTTCTTTATTGCTTAGGAAGTGCTGAATAAATTGAGAATAGTGTGGTACCTCTTCTTTTTTCCAATTTATTCAGCGCTTCCTTAGTTACTCATCTACTAGCAGCAAAAACAGCACTTTCGACTTTACGCATCTGTCTCTGTTTTTACCTCACTGCGAACAGCGTTTTCATCCGTATCTGGTTGAGCTGTTTCTTCGACTGGCAGCGCTTCGGTTGTGCTTAATACCTGTACCAGACGACACGAGGTATCCAAAATCAGCTCATCGGTACTCAAAATGTCTAGCAGGAGTTTCGCCCCATTGGGCTGAATACCAAGGCCTGGGACGTTAAGCGTCAGCGGAATTTCATCAAGTCGTACTAAATCGCCTTTAATCACAGAAGCTACCACGCGCTCGCGCTTTTCTTGTTGTAACCAACGCAAGCACCAGAAACGTTCCATTTTTCTCTGGTGTTCATTATAGGCGGCATAAGTGTCGGTAAAGCTTTGCGTTATCGCATACAGCACGGCGTCTTTGGGTTTAAAGGGTGCAGTCAATTTGGCCGCGACGCCATCTTCTGCACAAGAAATTAACTGCCACTGATTAACGAGATCGACGTAGCGGCGTAACGGCGATGTGCTCCATGCATATTGCGCAACCCCTAAACCCTCGTGCGGGGCCGGCGTGAGTTGCATACGGGTGCGATTGGCACCAAATGAGCGTTGTATCCGATAGATGCCGGGTACGCCATGCTCGGCCAGTAACGCGCCCCATGTGCTGTTAGCCAAAATGGCAAGCTCAGCGACGATTAAGCCAATGGGTGAATGACGTGGCCGAGGCAGGATGGTCACGTGCTCGTTATCAATATAAAAGCTAAATTCAGCGTGTTGCTGAGTTTCCCGTTTTAATCCATAGCCAATGCGCGCTTGTTGCCGTTTTTCATGTAATGCTTGCGTAAATGGCCAAAGCACAGCGATTTCATCTTTATATGGATAGTCACCGCTACCCGCCGCAAGCGCCTCTTCCGTGACCGCGTCATCAAGTTGGTGATAGCGAAGGTTGTGTGCAATAAAAACGCTTTCTAGCCGGGTCTCGCTCGCGACAATTTGTTGCGAGGCGCTATCGATAATCACATATAACGAAAGCGCAGGCCGATGCCCTCCTTCTTTGAGCGTAAAGACATCAACCACGGCCTCGGGCAGCATGGTGATTTTTTCGCCTGGCATATATACGGTGGATAGACGTTCGCGTGCGAGTGCATCAATTGTGTCCTCGGGTTTAATGCCAAGTGCGGGCGCGGCGATGTGAATGCCAATCCGTACCCGTCCATCTGCCAAGTGTTCTACGGAAAAAGCATCATCGATTTCAGTGGTTGTGATGTCATCAATCGAGAATGCCTGCACATTGGCTTCGGGCAGCTTATTGAGTTGTGCTGTTGCTAAATTGAGTTTGGCGCTGTCAGGAAAAGCGACGCCGTGTGGAAAATATTCGGCTAGAAAGCGCCCCTCATGCAATGCACGGGGTGAGGCGATGCCACCGCAGTCGATCATCAGCTGAGTATGGGATTTGCCGAGTGTCGCAGAAGCAGCGTCGAGAGCTTTATATTCAAGCGAGCTTTTATCAGGGTGGGTTAATAACGTGAGTGCTTTATTTTTGAAAGCCTCGGGCAAGCGCAGATTTTTCAATTCTGTTTCGTAACCCGCTTGGATCTCGGCTTGCTGTCGGCGCCGCTCAAGGGCCGCGAGCGCCGCTTTTAGTTGCTCGGCTGGCGCACGTTGATAAAAACCGCGTCCTTTGCGGCGAAAATAAGCAGGTGCGCCGTGTAGCTTTAAGGCGAGCGCGGCGCGTTCAGGAGGGGCAGCGCTTGCGCCGAAATATTCATCGGCCAGCGTCAAGAAATGAAATTCTTCGTCTGGCGCGCATTCCCACAGAAAGTCCAAGTCAATTTGCTGGGCGCATTCATTGGCGGCGTGCATCCAATCAGTCAGGGAAGGGGCATCAAATTCAATTAAGATTTCTTTTGCTTTAACTTTCGCGCGTCTGCCCCCCGGTAATTCGACTTGTAGTGCTTCACCTTGGCGTGACAAGACAGAGCCGGTCTTAAAGCTGCCTGATTCTTCAAAAAAAATGTTCACTGAAAAACTCTCTTTAGGCGGCTGTTTGAATAAGTAATGCCGCAACATTTAAATTTTTATAGAGACACCAAATGAGCTGAGAGCGGCAGCGTAATCAGCTGCAGACTCACGGCAGGTGCTAATGGCCTAGCGAGCAGAAGTATTGTTTGCTGCTGATTTATTCAGCGTTTGCAAGTGCCGTTAGTAACTTTTCGTGAATTCCTCCAAATCCTCCGTTACTCATCACTAAGATATGGTCGCCAGCACGTGCATTTGTCGCCACGGCATTAATTAGTTGCTCCAGATCGTGAAATGCATACGCGCGCTCTTCACCTAACGGGGCCAGCGTCAGTGCTAGATCCCAATTTATTGCATCACGTCCATCGTTTGCGCTATAGCCAAATATTAAATCAGCGCCCGCTAAGCTAGTTAATAGGAGCGCTTTCATCGTGCCAAGTTTCATCGTGTTAGAACGTGGCTCAAGGATGGCGAGAATACGCCCTTTGTCCCCAATTCGAGCACGCAAACCTGCAATGGTTGTGCCGATTGCAGTTGGGTGATGGGCAAAATCATCGTATAACGTGATGCCATTCACATTGCCTCGCACTTCCATGCGGCGTTTGACACCTTGAAAATTGCTCAGTGCAGCGGCGCCTTGCTCGGGTGGTACCCCTAGGTGGCGCGCTGCTGCGATCGCCGCGAGCGCATTGCATCGATTATGCGCACCTTGTAGTGTCCAGTTGACTGCTCCAACTGGTTGCTCTTGCCAGGTGATAGCGAATTTTTCTTCTGCGCCAGCGTTATCCTCGATAACTTGCGCTTGCCATCCGTTAGGTGCCTCAAAATATTCCAGCTCACTCCAACAGCCACGCTCGATGACACGCTGTAAAGCTTCATCTTGACCATTCACAAGTAACTTTCCAGAAGCAGGCACAATGCGCACTAAATGATGAAATTGCGTTTCAATCGCTGCAAGATCGGCGAAAATGTCAGCATGATCGTATTCAAGATTATTTAAGGTGACAGTACGAGGGCGGTAGTGGACAAATTTTGAGCGCTTATCAAAAAACGCTGTGTCATATTCATCCGCTTCAATCACGAAAAAATTGGAGTCAGGGTTAAGACGAGCTGATATACCAAAATTAAGGGGTACACCACCAATCAAAAAACTTGGATTGAGACCAGCTGCTTCAAGCACCCAAGCAAGCATGGAGGCTGTCGTGGTTTTGCCATGCGTGCCCGCAACGGCGAGCACCCATTTATTAGCTAGCACATGTTCGCTTAGCCATTGTGGGCCAGATATATAAGGTAAGCCGCGATCAAGGATAGCCTCCATCAATGGATTGCCACGCTTAATCACATTGCCAATCACATAAATATCAGGCGCTAAATCGAGTTGAGCAGTGCTGTAGCCGTCGATTAACTCGATGCCTTGCGCCTCGAGTTGTGTGCTCATTGGTGGATAGACTTGAGCGTCACAGCCAGTTACTCGGTGACCAGCGGCGCGGGCGAGCAAAGCCAGGCCGCCCATAAAAGTGCCGCAAATGCCAAGGATGTGGATATGCATTAGAGGGTGTCAAAGAGAGAAGTGTATAAAGCATCGCATTGTACCCGTGTCGTTCAGAACTTGTTTAGGGTTTCCCTAGCGCCTCCTTGCCGTAATAGATGTACTGCCTGCGTTGGCGCAAGGCCATGATTAATCCGTATTTAACAGGAGAGGTCTTAAATGGTACCGCAACGTATTATTCTGATATTAGAACTCATTCCATAAATGCCTAAAAGGCCGTGATCGGGAGTCGGGCGGTGCTCGGAATCCTCGTGTACGTCGAGTACACTCCGGTTCCTCCGCTCCGGCCTCCCCCCGCTGACGACCTTTTAGACATTTATGAAACGAGTTCTAATTTGGAGATGTTTAACGATGAAGACAAAACGGCTCTTTATATTGATGTGCTCGATGGGTGCCATTGCATGTGCGGTTGGCTTTTATGCCGGTAGGCATTTTTTCATCGCGCAGCCTCAACAAACTGAGCAGCCCCCTAATCCTAATTTGGCTGCACTGTGGCAAGCTAAGTTGTCTGATCAGCGTGGGCATACGCAATCGCTTGCCCAATATCAAGGTAGTCCGCTGGTGGTCAATTTTTGGGCAGCCTGGTGTAAGCCATGCGTTGAAGAGATGCCGGCGCTATCTGATCTGCAAAATAAATATGCGCCTAAAGGGGTGCGTTTTATCGGTATCGCCATTGATTCTGTGGCCAACGTCGTGAAATTTGAGAAAAAGGTAAAAGTAAATTATCCGCTTTATAGTGCTGGCTATGAGGGGCTAGAGCTTGCACATGCGATGGGTAATACACAAGGTGGGTTGCCTTTTACGGTATTCATCGATGCTTCGGGCAATATACGTAGCAGGCTGCTTGGCAGTGTTACACAGAATAAAGAACGTTTAAAAGAGTTATCAGCACAACTAGATACGTTGTGAGAGCCTGTTTAGGTTTTCCTTTGTGTCTCCTTGCCGCATTAGTTGTACTGTCTACGGCGACACAAGGCTATCCAAAAGACTCTAAACAGATTCTAAAATGCTTAGCAAATATTTTAAATGACACAAAAACTGGACAATTTCTCTGATTAAACGGTAAAGTTCGCCCATTTTTCAGAATTTAACTTATATGGTTTCACGCATATTGGTATTGCATGGCCCCAATCTCAATCTACTTGGGCAGCGCGAACCGGAAATTTATGGCCGTTGTACGCTAGATGAGATTAATCAAAAGCTTATCGCGCGTGCACAAGCTAAGGGCGTGCTATTAGAGGCCTTCCAAAGTAATTGTGAAGGAACATTAATAGACCGCGTGCATCAAGCACATCGAGATGGCGTTGATTTTGTCATTATTAATCCCGCCGCTTATACGCATACTAGCGTGGCCTTGCGCGATGCCTTCACGGGCGTTGATATTCCATTTGTAGAAGTACATTTATCCAATATTTACCGCCGTGATGTTTTTCGGCACAAGTCGTTTTTCTCCGACCTAGCGCAAGGTGTAATCTGTGGCTTTGGTTGGCAAGGTTATTTGTTTGCACTTGATTTTGCTTTAGGCGCCGCTACTGCTAAATGAGTATTGCGTGTGCTAGGGAGACGCTGAATAGATCAAGAGTGTGGTTCTTTGCTCTCAACGCATTCAGCGCTTCTTTAGAACCTAAACAGGTTCTTAGGCCATAGATAAGAAAGGGAATATCTCAATGGATTTACGCAAGTTAAAAACCCTACTCGACCTCGTGTCGGAATCTAATATTGCAGAATTAGAAGTGACCGAGGGGGAAAGTAAGGTTCGCATCGTTAAAAGTGTGCCGCCGGTTTATGTACCTGCTGCCGCCCCAGAAGCTCAGTTAACTACGTTTACACAAACCGCTCCCGCGGCGTCTATCGTTCCGGTGGAAAGTGCGGCACCGTTGGCGCCCGCCTCAGATGCTCATTTATTGACCTCGCCCATGGTAGGGACCTTCTACCGGGCTTCTTCACCTGGTGCTGAACCTTTCGTACAGATTGGCGACACCGTGCGCGAAGGCCAAACCCTATGCATTATTGAAGCGATGAAACTGCTAAACGAAATTGAGGCGGATAAAGCGGGCGTAATAAAAGAAATTTGTGTCGAAAACGGCCAAGCGGTTGAATTTGGCCAGACTTTATTTGTGATTGGCTAAGAGCTTGTTTGGGCTTTCTCTGGCTCGCGCGTGCCGCCGTATGTCTTGTACTGTCTGCGGTGGCGCAAGGCCGCCTGAACACCCTAAACAAGCTCTTAGAGTCTGCTTGAAGCTCGCTCAAAACTGCGGCCTAAAGTGCTGCACAAGGGATTAGGCAGAAGTTCCTAAAAGTTTACTGTTACTGGATTGGTATGTTTGAAAAGATCCTGATTGCTAATCGTGGCGAGATTGCATTGCGTATTCAACGTGCGTGCCGCGAGCTGGGTATAAAAACCGTTGTGGTCTATTCAGAGGCTGACAAAGAAGCCAAGTATGTGCGGCTTGCAGATGAGGCTGTGTGTATTGGCCCGGCTGCGTCCGCGCTTTCTTATTTGAATATGCCGGCCTTGATCAGCGCGGCTGAGGTCACTGATGCTGAAGCAATTCATCCAGGCTATGGCTTTCTTTCAGAAAACGCAGATTTTGCTGAGCGCGTTGAGCAATCGGGCTTTACCTTTATTGGGCCAAGGGCAGAAACTATTCGCTTAATGGGCGATAAAGTTTCTGCTAAACAAGCGATGCTTAAAGCAGGCGTACCTTGCGTGCCTGGCTCTGATGGGGCGCTGCCAGATGATCCGAAGGAAGTAAAGCAGATCGCGCGTGGCATTGGTTATCCCGTCATCATTAAAGCGGCTGGCGGCGGCGGTGGACGAGGGATGCGTATTGTGCATACGGAAGCGGCTTTGAGCAACGCGGTAAGCATGACGCGGCAAGAAGCAGCGACAGCATTTGGTAATCCCCAAGTGTATATGGAGAAATTCCTCGAGAATCCACGCCATATCGAAATTCAAGTGGTAGCCGACAAGCACAAAGGGGCTATTTGGCTTGGCGAGCGTGATTGCTCAATGCAGCGTCGCCACCAAAAAATTATTGAAGAGGCGCCAGCGCCGCATATCCCTCGACGGGCGATTGAACGCCTAGCAGCACGCTGTGCTGATGCATGTAAGAAGATGGGCTATATAGGCGCTGGTACGTTTGAATTTCTCTACGAAAATAACGAGTTTTACTTTATCGAAATGAATACGCGGGTGCAGGTTGAGCATCCGGTGACCGAGATGATTACCGGCTTCGATATCGTGCAAGCGCAAATTCTTGTGGCCGCGGGGCAACGTTTGCCTAAGCAGCGTGAGGTTACATTTAACGGGCATGCAATTGAGTGTCGTATCAATGCTGAGCATGCGGTTAAATTCACGCCTTCTGCAGGACTGATTACTTTATTGCATGCGCCTGGTGGGCCAGGTATTCGAGTAGATTCACACGCTTACACGGGCTATTTTGTGCCACCGCATTATGATTCAATGATTGGTAAGCTGATCGCTTACGGTGCGACCCGTGAACAAGCGATCAAACGGATGCGCATTGCGCTCTCTGAGATGGTCGTTGAAGGGATTTACACCAATATTCCATTGCACCGTGAATTGATGTTGGATGCAAACTTTATCGAAGGGGGCACCAGCATTCATTACCTGGAAAGTAAAATGGCTGCAGCGCAGCAAGCTGCGTTGGAGAAAGTGTAAGCTTTCGTAGGTTGGGGTGACCAAGGAACCCCAACATGACTAACGATAAATCTCAACACTCTTATCTTTGAGGTCATAAATATTATTTAAGGGCGGCGTTATGCCTCCCTTTTTTCATATGATACTTTAGTGTATTGACCTGCCGATCACTGAGGGTCATACGGAGATTCTTTTAAGCAACGCGCTTTTGATCACATTCTCTAAAATCTGTACGATTGACCGAAAAGCAGCGGTGCTGCTGCAACGAAAATTGATGCTGTGATGGAACTGGCTAATAAACATTTTGTACTCGGTCTAACAGGGGGTATTGCCTGTTATAAAACGGCCGAATTGACGCGCTTACTTAAAAAAGAAGGGGCAAGCGTGCAGGTTGTGATGACTGAAGCAGCTTCACAATTTATTACGCCCGTAACGATGCAGGCTCTTTCAGGGCAGCCGGTTTATACGAGCCAGTGGGATGTGCGCAGTGCAGATAATATGGCGCACATTAGTCTTTCACGTAACGCTGATGCCATTATTGTCGCGCCAGCTTCAGCTGATTTCTTAGCCAAGCTCACACATGGGCTGGCTGATGATCTACTTTCAACGCTCTGCCTTGCACGCGATTGCCCCTTACTCGTCGCGCCCGCTATGAATTTACAAATGTGGCAAAACCCAGCCACGCAGCGCAATATCAATCAATTACAAGCCGATAACATTACTGTGCTAGGTCCAGATACAGGTGCGCAAGCGTGTGGTGAAACGGGCTTTGGCCGTATGCTTGAGCCATCTCGTATCGCTGCTGCGCTAACGGCTTTTTTTCAGCCCAAACTGCTGGCTGGTAAGCGCGTTCTTCTCACTGCAGGCCCAACTTTTGAACCCATCGACCCGGTACGCGGGATGACCAATTACTCTAGTGGCAAGATGGGATTCGCATTGGCACGTGCTGCGTTTGAAAGCGGGGCGCAGGTTGAACTCATCGCTGGTCCAACTGCACTTGCAACGCCAGAAGGGGTAAACCGCCAAAACGTAGAGACGGCTCAACAAATGTTTGATGCAGTAATGGCGGCAGTGCCACAAAGCGATATTTTCATTGCGGTTGCTGCTGTGGCCGACTGGCGTGTGAGCAAAGTCTCGCCTCAAAAAATCAAAAAAGCTGCGACAGGTACACTGCCGCAGCTTACCTTCATAGAAAATCCTGACATCTTAGCGAGCGTTGCTAATCTGCCGAATCCACCATTTTGCGTTGGGTTTGCGGCTGAGAGTGATGAACTTGAAAAACATGCACAAGCCAAACGCCTGCGCAAAAACATTCCGCTACTCATTGGCAACCGTTGTCCTGCCGCTTTTGGCAGCGACGACAATGAGTTGGTATTGTTTGATGCAACCGGCGCTACACATCTGCCACGGGCAAGTAAGCAAGAGTTAGCGCGTCAGCTAATGGCTGAGATTGCGCGTCGGTTGCCTTAAGTGTTTATCTTTGTTTGTATTACAGCTATATTATTTTTATTTTAAGCTTTACTTGAAATATATTGTTTTTCGTTTTTTCTAAATTGTGTATTTTTCTGTACATCTGTTTATTTTTTATTATCACTTTTGTCGTTTGAGTTTATTATTTCACTTGTGGCAATAAAATTATCTGTGACAAGATTCACTCTCTCAATTATTAAATTCAGTGAATTTAGCCCACTCTTTCGTTCTTCCTCTCCAAAAGTTTCGAAATCATCAGATACATTTTTAGCGTCTTCACGTAAATAAGATAAATCTCCTTTTAAATTATCTAATTTAGATAATGATTCATTATTGACTTTGTCATTGCATAATCCGGCTATGTTATCTATTGATAACTCTAATGTATCAGCGACATTCTTAATCCCATCATAAAAATAGCAAAATTCAATTGCCCCTACATTTTCTTGCAAGAGCCAGATTGAAGCTTCCCCTGTAAAACGCACCCATTGAGACAATGAATATACTCGAAGGATATGTTTAATCAGGGCAATCTCAATCTGATGATTTTTGCTTAAATAGTTAGATACCACGGCGCTGTCGGCCTCAGTATTTTCTTTATTTCTGCGATTGACAGAGAATTAGTAAAGCCATACGAACCTAAGCATAAGAACAGCCTATTACGCCGGAATTTATCCAGGCGCGGACCTCCCAACAGAACGCTTAAAGTGTGCGTTAAGCAAGATGAGAGAATAAAAGTTGCTTATTTGTCGAAGTTATGAGCTTCGCTGGCGGTTCAGCATATGGATAGGATGGCGCCGCAACAGAAGTATCCAACGACTCACCTACAGCCCCACGTTGCTTTAAAAGCCGTTTATTCACCGCACTTAAGCCGCGCACGTCCTGAAGAGCCATGTCGGTTACGGTCAATCTATCGTGTGCCGAACTCCAATGCAAACGCGCCTGAACATGGTTTTCGTCTTCGATGATTTGCCAGACACGCACCGACTTATCTTCACAGCCGGTGACCAAATAAGCGCCACTGATGGTCTTTTTCCAAGCGATACTGTTAACTGTTCCTACAAACCCCCTCATGACTGCTAAACACTGCCCGTTCTGTGCGTCCCACAGCCGTACCGTATTGTCAACACTGCCCGATGCGATCTGCTGACCGCTGGGCGAATACACGACGCTTAAAACTCCATCGGTATGCCCCGCTAAGGTGTGGCTGAGCTGGCCGGTCTGCGCGTCCCACAGCTGCACCTTATTGTCGGAACTGCCAGACGCGATTTGCTGTCCGTTGGGTGAATACACCACGCTAATCTTGAAAAGCTTATCCTTAAATATGGGCCCTTGTTCTACACGTTCGGTCAGCCATTGCACTACACCCAGATCACCGACCCAATGCTTGGGAGCTAACGATACGTCTTGCTGCATTCGAGCGAGAGGAACAGGTTGGTCTTCAAAACTATAGGCTGATGCATTACTACCCCGGCGGGAGCGAGTCTCTGGTGCTAAGCACGCATCGAATGAATCAAAGAGCGCGCGCGAGACAAAATATTCTAGTAGCGACTTATGAATAAACCGGTATTGATTGCCGCTGCGCGTCAGCGGCCAGGCTTCTCGCAGTAATTGTTTTTCTTCTTCCCGACCAAAGAAGGACTCTTTCCAACTTCCCTTATTTTTGTGTGATGAGTACTCAACAACCGGGTTCCCCGCCTGCTCCGTATATAGATGTACCGCTAAGTCTTGCGCTAATACAATGCCGTGATCAGCAAAACCTTCATCGCACAACACTCTAAAGATCTCTCTTTTACTCTCTGTTAAATCTTGTGTACTTAAGCGCTGCTCATTGCGTTCAAACCATTGTTTGACAAACTGGTCGTATAGATCCAGGCGTAATTGGTTGACCGTACCTGCTCTCTTTTCATCTGCTAAATAGGGCAATGCCTCAAGCGTTACGCGTAGTAAAAAGGGATTCTGTGCTAAGTCCTTGATATGGGGTTGTTCAAGCGCTTCTTGATATTGCTGCGCTGTCCAACCTGTTGGGTGAAGTATCACGTATTTCTTAAGATACGCATCACGTTCCTCGATTGAAAACGGCTCAATAGCCACTTCTTCAAAGAAAGTATCTTTTTCTTGTAAAGCCGGATTGGGTTGAAAGCGGCTTTGGTAGTGCTGTCCTAAATATTCAGTACGGCAACTGATGACCATTTTCCCGAGCCAGCTGCCGGGCTGGTTAATCTGATTGCTCAGATATAAATTCTGCGTCTGCCGAAGTTCATCGTAGCCATCCAGGATAAAGATGAATCTTTGCTTTTCTTTTTTTAATTTCTGAATTTGTAACTCGGATAAGCCTCTTTTTTTGAGCGCTTTAGCGATTAGATCTTGTTCTGGGTGATCAACAGTCGGGAGCGCAATAAAGAGCGGAATGTGATCCACTTCTTTTCTTCTCTTCCATAACTGCTTTTCAAGTATGCGGTTGAAAGTCGATTTACCCGCCCCAGACTCTCCAGTGAGCAGCAAGACTTGTTTATCGCTTTGTAAAAATACTTGTACCTGAACTGAGAGCGAAGCGATCTCATCGGCTGCTTTACCTCGTGGCTCCACATAAAGCTGTAGAGTTTCTGTAAGTCCCTGATCTTGTTTAAGCGCAGCATCATACTGCGCTTTAAGCGTCATTTTAGGGTCAGCATTCAGCAAGCGTAACTGTTGCTGTTGCTGCTGCACGGTGAAAACCAACCGGCTGTGCAGCGCGGCGCGAATACCGTCGAAAATGCTATCAACGAGCTTAACAAACGCCAATTCATCGAGGGCAATGCCCTTATCTAAGCGAGCAAGACAATCGCTATATCCCTGCCAAAATTTGTTCAAAAACGTTCTGGCTTCATCACTACCTATGAGCACCCGCTCAATTAGCTTAAACAATACCCTGTGCAAGCTCTGATGGGTGCCTACCTCGCTTGTCTGCGGTTCAAAAAGAATATCCTCCACTCGAACCGTTGTTGGAGAAATAAAATGCAACAAGCATTGCTGATAGCTATCTGGGGTTAATGCCACAGGGATAATTCCATGCTGATCTTGCAGCTGCTCTTTGCGAATTTGCAGAAAAGCAATTTCCGTCAACACATGATGGAACCCATCTTTATATGCAGGGTCGAGCGAGAATTTACGCACTACCTCGCGAATGGCCACAGCTGAACTTTGTGATTGCGCTCCCTCTTGGCGGTAGGCCTCACGGTCTTGCAAATAGGCTGCATGAAGCTCTTGGCAGAATTTTTCGTAGTCAGTCCACTGTAAATAGCTGCCTAATACTTCCGAGCAAAAGACGATGACTTTATCGACGGGTTTCACATCGGCTCGCAATAGCTCGGGCAATAAGCAGAGTTGATTGGTGACGATATCTTCAATCTTACCGTCGTCTAGCGAGTCTTCGAGAGAACTCGCGTAAGGCTCGCCTTTTGGTGCTTGATCAGAATAAAGATTGACACGAATTTGAGAGAGTTTGCTGATTAGATATGTAGAGATCGAAGCATGCGCCTCTCCATGCTTATCGTTGTCATGTGCATAGACGAAAAACAAGCTGGGCTTATTCGAGATTTCTAAAGAGCTGAGTGTGGAGAGCGCTTTTTCAAATAGATAATTAATCAGTATGTTTTTATCTTGGGCAGAAGAAAGGATAGGCACCTGCTGCGCAGGTGTTGAGGCAGAAGTAATGGGCTGAGCTAAAACTTTATCCTTAGCCAGAGGAGCGATGGAAATGGGTAGTGTTCCCTGATAGCCCCAGGCTTGCGCTTTTTTACGACTTGTCTGCGCTTTGTCGGGTTTTCCTAATTCCGCTAAGAGTTCTGCGCGCTCAGCATAAACTTCAGCGATGCGCTGCCGTAAGGCGGCATCTTCAGATGTTTGTGCTTTGGTAAGGGCACTTTTTAATTGGGATAAGGTGGGCGTTACCTGGCGTATATCGGCAATATTTTTGAAGGCGACTTTTGCCTGATTATAAAAAACTAAGGCCGCCTCGAAATTCTGCTCCGCCTTCTGCTGGCGGGCGTGCTCTAGATACCTTTGCGCTTGGTTGCCCGTCGGGGCTTGGGAAATAGAACTATTAAACATTCTCAACACTCCTCTGTTGATTAGTTCTAGTCCACCGAATAGATCACTTGCCTCTGCTGGGAGTTACATCACCGTACAAGGGTTCTGCTGGCGTCGCGCCTCTTTTGCTCTTTGTTGCACTTCAGCCTCATTCTTAAATGGCCCATGATATAGGCTAGTGCGCACCTCAACCCGCGATCCGAAGCGATACCCGTAAACATCTGGACGTGCTTGCCAGGACGGGAGATACACCTTTTGCCCCTCTTCCTCGGTTCCCACCTTAACACCAGGCTGGGCAAAGAATCCTTGGATGCTCCAGTGGTCCTGCGGCAACCATCCCCCCCTCCCTTCTTGGCATTGAATCAATTGGGTACTCGCTTTACCATTCTTCAAAGCGTATACCACCCGTTCCTGAGGAGATAGCTTGTCGGCAACGTCTGTTTTCAGGTAGTCCATCACGCGACGCGCGCCATACTTGGCCAAATTCCGAATATCTTCTTCTTGCCAGTTTTTTCCTGATAACACAGGCTGCCAGCAACAAGCTGCATAGTAGGCCATCTCCTCCACCTGCCGCTGGATACGGCCAGACAATTGCATTTTCTGTGGCTCAGGCTCCGTGAAGAGTTCTGCTACGCGCTGGGCGACCGCCTTTAGATGACTGTGATGCCACTCGCTGAGCACTCCCGTTAACTCCCGTACAATGGCTGCTAGATCCACCGTACCAGTGATTCCTGTCGTGCTGCTAATTTGGATCTTGGGCAACGCGCCTGACAATACCTGGATCAGCCTTGTTGCTACTTCGATTTTACCCATCGGCACCTTTGCCCCACTCGCGACTCGCAACTGCTTAATAATTTGATTGAGTAGCTCGTTTCGGAATTGAGCGGAAAAATATCTGGTGTGTCGATTCTTTTCCTCATTCAAGTGAATATCTATCACAAAACTGCGATACCACAGTTCGTCTTGCTGACTCTGTAACGCCCTTTTCTTCTCTCGGATTCTTTCCTTTTTTTCAAGCTCAATCTTTCTCTGCTCAACCTCGGCTTGTTGGACATCGATGTCTGTTTCCAAATCTCTGTGCCATAGCCATTTGTAAGCAGTGTCCTCCAACTCCTTAATCGTTTCATGAGACAACACGTTCTGCGGCTCACTACCCGCTAACAGCTGTTCTCTGCAATACTCTGTCAGCTGCGTTTGCGTCTCCCAATTGCCTGTTTGGACATTACTTCGGTGTGGCTCGCGTTGCTTATAGCATTGCAGTAGTTTTTGTTCTATTTTGAGGCGTAAAGTTTCTGTCCTAGTCTGATAGGCCTCGATTTGGAGAGGCACGGCCTGATCAATGAAGAGCTTAGCCAAGGCCTCATATCCCCCCTCTTTATCAAACGCCCGAGCGAGATTGAAGTAAGCACGCGCCCGTCTTTCTCGAGGCTCGCCATCGTAATAAAGAATTTGGCAGGTATGCGTAATACCTTTGTCGAATTCACCCGCAGCCAGATAGACCTCCCCAAGATAAATAGACAGCATCCCTAATGCTTGACCTCGATTCGGCGTGTCATGTTCCCGATAAACACGGTGTGTCTCGCGAAGAGTATCTATCGCACCCTGGTAATACCGCTGACCTTCCGGCTTAGCATCTTCCGCTTCCTTTTGGATAATCCCCCGATCAATCAAAAGCTCTGCTCTCGTGCGCTCATCGAACACCTCCGAATGTTGCGCCAAGTTCATCCATTCCTGTAATTTTGCATATTCTTCAAGTGCATCAACTAAACGCCCCTGCTTACGCAAAGCCCGGGTCAAGTTGCGCAGCGTATAGGCAATCGCTTCAGGATCACCTGCTTTGCCCAAATTAATCTGAATGGCATAACTCTTCTCAAAATTCTGACTGACCTCCATCGCTACCTGGCCTTGGCCGCGTGGAATCAGCTGAGAAGCAATGGTAGCCAATTGATACAGATATTCTTGTGCATACAGTTTGAGTAACTTGGTTTCTTCCTCAGAAATGGGTCGGGGGGTAAATTTCTCTGGTGTCTGTGCAAAGTGCACGATGAGATTCTCAGATAGTCCCTGCTTAAAGAAGCACTGCGTTTTTTGCAGACACTCGTAGGCCAGCCGCAGCTCGCCGTGATGCAGGTAGTAGAGTCTGGCTAGGCTGCAGCCCAATGTCAGCACTTGACTCAGTAAGGGAACATGCTCAGCAAATGGGGCCTCGGCGCAGGTATCCAGAAGTGTTTGCACCAGATCTGCATAGGGTTTTAAGTCTTCTGGACGCTTATTCTGGCCATTTCTGCTTTCGTTATCAGTCAAATAACTGAAAACTTCAAACATGCGCTGAATGTTTTTTGCAAGCAGTTGGTTTTGTTCTGACTGATACCGTTTTCGCATCACATTTAAAAAGGCTGAGTTAAGCTTAAGACTTTGTGCCTCTCGATGAGTCTCTCGATTATCAACATCCAGAATTGCGAGCCGCTCTTCATGCAACATATTTATAGCGTCTTCATCAACTTGCTGGTGCACATTTAAAAAAAATGTAAAGGGGATGTGGTGGTCTCCCAGCCAGGCCGCCTGCTTAACAATATCCAATGCCCGAGCTGCAATCGGATTCTTCTTCGCCCCCTTTTCAAGTGATGCCAGACTCTCCCGCGCAATCTCGCTTAGCAAGATATCTCTCGCCCCCTGGTGTTTCCCCGTTTGCTTCAAAAAGTCGGAAAAGTTCCTAGGCCCCACGACCACTTTTTGATAGCACCGGCACAACGCCTGAATGACGCCCGGATACCCCCCCGTCAGCACAATGACCTGAGTAAGATCGCCTGCCTCGAGTTGCACTATGGGCAGGCACTGCTGAACTAACTGCCTCGTTTGATCTGAGGTAAAAGGGTCTAGGCAAAGAGATTTGACGGATCGCCCTAAACTTTGGCTAAGTGTATCGGTCAAACTCTGGGTCGTCGTATAGATTAGTTGAGCAGCCCCAAAGGAAGGCTTTAGATCTTTCAAGACAAAATCGACATTGCCAAGTGTCAACCCATCCAATATCAAGAGTGAACGTGGATGTTGCTGCACATAGTTTGCTACTTGCCCCAAAGCTCCCTGCGGACTTAGGCCGCGATGACCAAGCGTATTACTAATAGCTTGGATATCCGCATGGGCACGACTCACACTGCTGCAGTCAATCCAAGCAATCAAATCGTAGGAGGTGAAGGGAGCATGGTGCGGATCAATCAGGCGCTGAAGCAGCGTAGTTTTGCCCACCCCGGGCAAGCCGATGACTTCAATCAGCGCTCGGGGCTCCTCTCTCAGCAGTCTAAGTAATTGGTCCGACTGCTCTCTAAGCACATAATGTGCGGGGGGAATCGCCGGCCGACCGAGGGAGAACCGGCGCTCCGGCGCAGGCAAACTGGGCTCGTTTAGAACTAGGGAGTGTTCAACATTAACAAGGGGATCTTCTGGTCCTTCTAAAGAATCATTTTCTCCTTGAGATTGATTGGCAGCGCTAATAGACGGGTAACTGGCTGAGGATCTTGATGAAGATGCCATGGGCATAGTTTCATTCATAATAAAACCCCATTTCTTGCGTTATTTTTAATAGGAAAATTATTAATAGTAAAAAATAAAGAAAAATCCTCTAACTCAGCTACTTCCTTCTAAAATCACCCCTATCACGAACAAAAAACCGTTCTCTTCTATTTCTACTTTTGCGCTCTGTTTTGATTATTTAGCCGCATTTACTGCATCCTTAAGGAAGTGCTTGTCCCCCCCTCTTCTCACACCTTCACTTCGCCTTTTATTTATTTTTGACATTTATCTAATTTGCTCGTTAGTGAATTTTTCTTTTCGTTGTTTAACCTATCGATTATGGCTTAGCATTTTTAGCGATAGATAAGAGCCATATACCTATACTGTTTAACTCCGAAAACATAAGCGTATAAATAAGCGCAAAAAATAGGCCATTTTTTAATGTAGGACAAACCGAAGAAACCATAGAATCTTTAAAACGCAGTGGATGCCTAACTGTCTCCGAGGGGGGATTTCATCTTTGAAAACCGTGCATACGATTAATGGCGTATATTCTGAGATTTTTATTAAATCCAAGCGTAGACAGTGAGCACTCATCTATCTCACTTGTACATACAGCTTATCTTTCTTCATTTCTGTTTATTTGAAGAGGAAAGCTGAATATGAACAAAGTAAGCGATCAACCGTCTTTTTTTCTTCACTGCATGTGTGCGTTTATATTCATTCTCAACCGGAAAGTTCTTCATCTTTTTTTTTGCTTCCCCACCTAAGCCTAAAGCTCTTCTTCATATAAAACTCTCTTTATTTAGACTAAACCATTTCAAATGCACACTGACTCGCTCGTTTTCAAGCGAAATTGAGACAAGTCGATCTAGAGCGATTACCCGCTTGGACCGGTAGCGTGAATGTTGGCGCTTCTGCTCTTTCTACCAGCGATGACTGCGATTTCTGCTTTATAGTCTTGCGCGGCTCTCCCGTCGCTCCACGTTGCTTGAGTAGCTGTGTATTCCTCGCACTGAGTCCGATCACATCTTGAATACACATACCTGGCGTCGTCAATGTCGTCTGTGCTGAGGCCCAGTGTAATGTCACGCGGCACGCCTCACTGTTCCGATGCACTTGCCAAAGGCGTATCACTTTGTCGTCACCTCCCGTTGCCAGCCAGACTCCTTCTGCGCTCGTGTACCAAGCAACAGAATTGACGCCCCCATTAAAACCTTGAATCACGGTTAAACATTGGCCTGAAGTCATCGACCACAGCCGTACCGTCTTATCCCCACTACCCGATGCCAGCGTTTGGCCATCGCTTGAGAACGCGACGCTTGTCACCGAGTGGGTATGCCCTTCGAACGTGTGCAACAGCTTTTTCTCGGCTACCGACCACAGCCGCACCGTCTTGTCCTTACTGCCAGAGGCCAGCGTTTGGCGATCGCTTGAGAATGCGACGCTATACACATAGTCGGTATGCCCTTCTAACCTGTGCAACGGCTTTTTCTCATCTACCAACCACAGTCGCACCGTATCGTCCGAATTTCCCGATGCCAGCGTTTGGCCATCGCCTGAGAACGCGATGCTTGTCACCCTGTCAATATGCCCGTCGAACCTGTGCAACGGCTTCTTCTCGGCGAACGACCACAACCGCACCGTACTGTCTCCACTGCCCGATGCCAGCGTTTGGCCATCGCTTGAGAACGCGACGCTTGCCACCTTGTCGGTATGCCCCTCGAACCTGTGCCACGTTTTTTTCTCGGCGACCGACCACAGCCGAATTGTCTTGTCCTCACTGCCTGAGGCCAGCGTTTGGCCATCGGGCGAGAACGCAACGCTTGTCACCCAGTCGGTATGTCCTTCGAGCGCGTGCAACGGCTCTTGTTCGGCGGCTGACCACAGCCGCATCGTCTTGTCCCCACTGCCTGAGGCCAGCGTTTGGCCATCGCTTGAGAACACAACGCTTGTCACCGAGCTGGTATGCCCTTTGAACGTGTGCAATGGTTTTTTCTCGGCGATCGACCACAGCCGCACCGTCTTGTCCCAACTGCCCGAGGCTAGCGTTTGATCAGCGCTTGAGAACGCGACGCTTGTCACCTCGTCGGTATGACCTTCGAACGTATGCACATGCGCTAAAGTCTCGACCTCATATAGCGCTAGCTTTCCTGGTCTCTCATCTGCTGCGATCACTAGGTAGCGTCCATCGGGCGAATAGCAACAAGCATTCACAGAACTTTCGAACTGCAAGCTTGGTAACTCCCCAAACTGCACTCCGTCCATGTGCGCCCCCGTTAAATCTGCGTGGCGCATCCATATGCCAGTTAAGTTCGTGTTACTAAGATCCGCCCCTTGCAACTGGGCAGAATCAAATACGCCATAGCTCAAATCCGCGCCAGGAATACGAATATCCCGTAAATCCGCACTAGTAAAGGGCACCCCCGTTCTTACTAACACCGTGATCGCATTGGCGGCACCTATCGTTACAGGCGAATTAGCTTTCTTAGAGGTTTTTATCCAAGCATTAAGGTATGTTTTAAACAGCGGCTGTGCTCTAACCTGTTCAACCAGAAAATCTAAGATCACTGGCTCGTTGCCTAACGAAAGCTGATTGAGTTCATCTGCTGGATGGGGTTCCGTCTCCTCAAACTCAGGCATGCAAATGGCGCGCGCGACTAAATATTCCTGCATTGACTTATGCGAAAATGCGTAATGCTGCTTTTGCTTAATTTCGAATGGCGCATTAAAGCGTAGCAGCCGTGTCTTAGCTCCTTCCTCAAAAAATGCTTCGTACACGTCTGCATATCGCTTTTTAAAGTTTTTATTATCTTGAGCAATAGTCAAAGCTGATTTAGTCAATGCTAGTGCGCAATTTTGTATATAGGTAAACCCTTTCAAGAAACAAAAAATAAGCTATTGATTTATAAGGTTTTTTAAACTGCTACTTGAGGGAGGGGAACCCGCTGGAATCCGAGTTTCTCTGCACGTTGAGAGAGATGGCGTATTACGCGTTGCTGGTAATGTTGTTCATAGTAATCTTGGGCTTGGTCTGTATACTCAGACCCTTTAGTCAGCATCGTGTAAATGAGCCGAGCCAGTTTATGTGCGGTTGCCGTAATAGCTTTAGGTCGATCCAGACGGGCACACATACGGCGATAATATGCCCCTAACGCAGACTGGCTTCGTCGTAAAGCTGCGGCAGCTATTTTAAATGCTTGCGTAGCCCGATTAGTGGTGCGTTTGCATGTGCTCGAAAGCACTTTCCCTCCAGAAATCTTCGTCCCCGGACATAAACCTAACCAAGAAGTAAAATGCTTAGTACTCTTGAAACGAGATAAATCCGTGCCAATTTCTGAGATAACCTTTAATGCGGTCGTGGCGTTAATACCATGAATGCGCGTCAGATCCACGCCGCACAGCTTAAATAAATGTGTGCGCCCGTCAAACTGAGGTGCATTCTTTGGGCGAGTGTGACTACGGATCGAAGGACCAGGATCACCCGATTGAATCTGCATCTGTTTAAGCATCGTTTCGAGTTGATGGTCGCACTCGCTTAATTGCTCTGCATAGAAATCATAGAGAGCAACCGCTTGCTTAAGTGCAAACAAGTGTTCACCGCGCCAATTACCCCGCAACGATTTAGCAATGTCATCTTCGCTGGCGTGAATCCGACCATGCCTAAGCTTCGTTAACTCCGCGCCATCACGCTCTCCAGCGAGAATAGCTCGGATAATTTTTTGACCCGTCTCACCCACAATATCGGAAATCACATTCGCTAACTGGATGTTCATCTGCGTGAGCGCTTTCTGCATGTGTTGAATATGCTGACTTTGGTAGCGCAGTAACATGTCGCGTTGCCGTGATACTGAACGCAGTGCACACACTTCTTCTTTCGGCCTAAAGGCGCCAGACAACAATCCGTAACTCATCAACTGCTGTAACCACTGACAGTCCAGCACATCACTCTTTCGCCCTGCCACATTTTTGACATGCCGCGCATTCACCAAATACACGGTAAAACCGCGCGACTCTAGCAATTCAAACAACGGAATCCAATAGACCCCGGTCGATTCCATCGCGATTATCTCTATATCGCACGCCTTTAACCAATCTGCCAACTGCTCCAGATCCCCTGTAAAACTTTTGAACTCTCGTACCGGGCTTTCGTCTCTATCTCCTGGCACGGCCACATAATGGCTAGATGAGCCTATGTCTATTCCTGCTGCATTCGGGTACGCTATTTCTATTAATTCTCTCTTGCGGGTCGGCATGGTTTGCTCCACTATTGTCTATGGAATGCCGCTCAGATTCGGGTACGTTGTTAAACTCACTCTTTCAAACGGGATATCCGATTCTTCGGATTCACCAATATCGCCAACGTGACCCAGGACCACGCTTGTGTGCGGGCAAATTGCACCATTGTCTGATCGGTCTTCTTCTGCGCGGCATTCCACTCTACTCCTCTTCTTGTCCTTGCCACTTGTTTCTTCAAGGCGCCTTGCGGGCGATAGGCCGATTACTACGCTTGTGTGTAATCTTCTATGATTTTGCCTTTCTGAATCTTGTCCATTCTCGTTACCGCTTCATCTAATAAATTGTGCTGAGACCAGTCAGATACAGCGCTCTTGGCAATAGGAAGAAAGAATAAGAAATGGATGAGTGATGAAGGGGTGAAAATGCGAAAATAAGCTTTAGCGGCAGAAGTTAATGCCTCTTTTTATACATCTACATATGGCCTATGCCTGCATCACTACTTTTTTGCTATGGAAATCAAACTAAAAATTCTCGACAAACGTATACGTGAACAGCTCCCTGAATATGCGACGAAGGGTAGCGCTGGGTTGGATTTGCGCGCTTGTCTTGACGCGCCATTGACGCTTAACCCGGGTGAAACGGCTTTGATACCGACTGGTATTGCTATTCACCTTGAAGATTCAGGCTATGCTGCGTTGATTTTGCCTCGCTCAGGGCTTGGGCATAAACATGGGATTGTGTTGGGGAACTTGGTTGGGTTAATTGATTCGGATTATCAGGGGCAGCTGATGATCTCGACCTGGAATCGGGGTAACCAAGCCTTTACCCTCGCACCTTTTGAACGCTTAGCGCAACTTGTCGTGGTGCCGGTTGTACAGGCTCAATTTAATTTAGTCGAGGATTTCAATGAAAGTGATCGGGGAGCAGGTGGTTTTGGTAGCACGGGCACCGCTTGAGTCTAAGAAAGCGCTGCTTCCATCTGCCGAATGGCTAATATGCATAGTTACATGCAAATCCGCGCAGGGTTCATGCTAAAGTAATTTCACCTAAGGAAGCGCTGAATAAATCTTGAGCAAGGAATGTTGACGCGGACATTACTCGAGTACGGCAAGGCGGCTTTAGGTGTTTACCCTCGCTTCCGGTTTATTTAACGTTTTTCTAATCTTATCGAGAGACTACTAGCTTGGATTGCCCCTATGAAACTGAACGACGTATTAAATGATTTGCAGACCAAACTTGCTGATCTGCTCAAAGACTCTCCTGCGCAAGACATTAAGCGCAATATAGAAGCCATCTTAAAACAGGGCTTTAACAAACTCGACTTAGTTACCCGAGAAGAGTTTGACGTACAAAAACAAGTACTGGCCCATGCCGTCGTCAAAATTGAAGAGCTGGAACATCGTATAGCTCAGCTTGAGCAGCAAAACTCTTCTAATCGATAAAGCTTTTTTTAATAATCTTCTTTAAAGAACCTTAGGGCGTGTCTTCAATTAAAACGGGCTCGCGTTGATGGTTTTCAGGCGCGCAGTCAAGGAATGTGACGCGGCGAATATTGGTGGACGTATTCGCAAGGAGCATGACGCCTGCTGATACCTTCGCGAGCCCGTTTTAATTGAAGACACGCCTTAAGCTAACCGGCAGGTGGCATTACGCCTTTTTGCCGCGCAGCTGTGCTGCCTGAGTCAGCATGCTGGTTTCTGAGTTGAGGTGCGAACCCCAACGTGGGCCAATAAACTCTCCTAGTTCAGCTTTGCTGAAAGATGATGAACAAATTTCTAGCATCTATTTATTAATTATGTAAACAGCCAATACTCTATTTCTTTGTCGGGATAAAAATTCGGGAGATTGCATGTCGCTTGCTGTGGTGCGCAGCCGTGCGCTGACAAATGCAAATGCGCCTGAGGTGACGGTAGAGGTGCATTTGGCAAATGGCTTACCTTCGTTTTCGATCGTTGGGTTGCCCGACCTTGAAGTGCGAGAAAGTCGTGAGCGGGTGCGTGCTGCTTTGCAGAATTGTCAATTTGAGTTTCCTACTCGTCGCATTACCGTCAATCTTGCTCCCGCTGATTTACCCAAAGAGTCAGGGCATTTTGATCTGCCAATTGCGCTTGGCATTCTTGCGGCGAGTGGACAATTAGATGTTCAAGCGCTCAAAAATAGAGAGTTTGCTGGTGAATTGTCTTTAGGAGGCGCACTGCGCCCTATGCGAGGGGCTTTTGCGATGGCCTGCGGGTTAGCGCGCAAAGTGGCCGCAACGCGGCAAGCGTCGGAAGCATTGGAGATACCAGCTGAAATATATGTACCGCTAGCCAGCGCTGCCGAGGCAGCACTGGCGCCTGGCATAACGGTATTTGGTGCAGCTGATTTGCTTGAATTATGTATGCACTTGGCGGGCGCGCCTGAGAAACAATTAATGCCGGTCATTCCTCCTTCTGCAGCCGAGCCTATAGAGAGGATGCAAGATCTAGCGGATGTGGTGGGCCAAAGCGTGGCTAAGCGTGCGCTCGAAGTGGCAGCAGCAGGGGCGCATCATTTGCTGATGGTCGGGCCACCTGGCTCAGGCAAATCAATGCTGGCCGCACGCCTAACGAGTATTTTGCCCCCTATGTCAGATGAGGAGGCACTAACCTGCGCAGCACTATTAAGTGCGAGCGCGGCTGGATTTACCCCTGAACAATGGCGTCATCGTCCGTTTCGTGCACCACATCATTCGGCCAGTGCAGCAGCGTTGGTCGGGGGGGGTAATCCACCGCAGCCAGGGGAGATAACGTTGGCTCACCACGGCGTGCTTTTTTTAGATGAGTTGCCTGAATTTGATCGGCGTGTATTGGAAATGCTGCGTGAGCCGCTAGAGGCCGGACTAATTACTATCTCCCGCGCAGGCTGCCAAGTTGAATTTCCAGCAGCTTGCTTGTTGATTGCTGCGATGAACCCTTGCCCTTGTGGATGGTTGGGGGATCCGCGAGGGCGCTGCCGCTGTACACCGGAAATCGCTGCGCGCTATCGGCGTAAATTGTCGGGGCCTTTATTAGATCGCATCGATCTGCAAATTGAAGTTCCAGCGCTAGCGCCGTTTGAACTCGCCGAACGGAAAAATACGCCTTCTGAGTCAAGTGCTGTGATAGCTGCCCGAGTAGTCGCTGCTCGTGCTCGGCAACTTGAACGCCAGCAACGATTAAATGGTTTTCTTCGGTCTCCCAATATAGAGACTTTTTGCCAGCCTGATGCAGCTGGTCAAGCTTTATTGCGTGAAGCGAGCACGAAATTTGGCTGGTCAGCTCGTGCTTATTACCGCGTACTTAAAATCGCCCGTACCATTGCTGACTTGGCTCAGGCTGAGATGCCAAGTATGTCCCATATCGCCGAAGCGATTCAGTATCGTCGTGTATTTAATGGATAAAAATATAACGGTGCTAAGGAGCCAGAGAACTTCTTCCTATCTCAAAGAACCGCGTTAAGCTTCTTTTTTTACATTTGGCAGTGATGGCGGGGCAAGACCTCGGCAAAGGTTCGTTAGTTGTCTGCATGTTTAAGAGGTTGTTCACGGCCTTTCAAAAAAGTGAAATAGAAAATTGTGGTCCATGCTGAGGGTTGCACTTCACCCAAACCTACGAAAATACGCTGAAGCTGTAGGCCGTGGTGCTGCAGGAACTCCAACATAAGCCTCTACAAGCATCTATGCCACTTTTTTAAAAGATGATGAACAGGTTCTTAAAAGTTCTCTGCAAATCGTCTGAAAGTCTGTGAACTGCGCATTTGTTAAATCTTGAGTCTTTCCAACACTTCGTTTCAAACCCTCAAAAGGCCGCAATGAAGGCTATTAGTACGCACATCGGTTTGTTGCGTTACCTCAAACCTACGAACATTGTTAAAAAATTGTAAGTTTGAGTGAGATACAAACTCCAGCATACCTACAATCCGTTCTAATATCTGCCTGTTTGGAGCTTATTAACAGCCTCTAACTTGCTGCCTTCAGATCCCAAAGAATAATTATAAAAACATCGGTTTTTTGTGCGTTTTTATCTAAGATAAGCGGTTTTTCCGACGAGTTGCAAATAGCCTTATAGGCGGCCGTCGCGTAGCTTAAAAGCAAAAATAAAAAAAGCAGGAGACACGGTTGAAGCTGCGAATTGCAAAGAAATTTTTATTAAAAAACTTGACAAAACCTAATTTATACACATTGTGCGAGATGCTTGTGTGGCGCTGATTGGGGCGTAAGCGGATTTGCATGGGTTGTCGTAAGTCTTTGATTTATAAGGATTTTGTATTTTTTCAGGGGTGTGAAACAGAAAATCACCTGGCTTATACCAGCGTCAATTCTGTTTGAAAAGAAGAGTTTTCAACATACTTATCCACAGGCATTGTGGATAGGGCTAAAAACCTATAAAAATCGCATGGTTAAAGGAGAATCCGAAATGCTTATCAGAAAAATTTGTTGCTTATAGATAAAACATTTAGTTGAAAATTTAACCAATAAAGCAATTTTTCAATTTGCTCACTGCTCATGGTTTACAGAGAATGCAGCATACGAACTGAAGCTTATATAGGGAATAGGGATGATTTTTATTCTTGAAGTCTGTTTGCCTTCTCTTGACGCCTTTGCGTCTTCCTGCCCTACTATTTTGTACTGACTAGTAAAGGCTGCAGGGGACGCTCAACGAATCCTAAAGGCTTGTTCTATAGCCCACCAAATATAATTGCGGCTTCTTTGAATCCGATGAGGTGTAGCGATCCTCTGCACGTTCACCTCGCCTTAATTTCTCGTTTTCAATTTCTTAGTAACGGTATGGGGACTTTTGCACATTTTTAAGCTAGCGCCTTTTATCCTTATACTGGCTTACCTGAAGGCAGCCGCTATACTTATCTTATGTTTTCTACTCTCTGATTTTCCTGATGAATCGTGCTGCTACCCCATCTTTACGACGCAAAATTGTGACTTTCTTAGGAAGTTGCGCATTGCTTGTTGTGTTAAGCACGGCGGCTTGGCTGGCCTTTAATCCAGCTAAGCCGGCTCCCAACGCGACTTTTACTTTGTTATCGGGCCAAGAAGTTTCGACCACGGAACTCAAAGGCAAGGTTTATATAGTCAATTTTTGGGCTACAAGCTGTAGTAGTTGCATTAAAGAAATGCCGCAACTTGTTAATACTTACAATAAATTTAAAGCGCGTGAGTTTGAATTAATCGCAGTTGCGATGAGTTACGACTCGCCTATGTATGTCACTAACTATACGCAAACGCGCCAACTGCCTTTCAAAGTAGCGATTGATGATGGGGTGGCCACTAAAAGTTTTGGCAATGTACAACTTACGCCGACGATGTTTGTGATTAGTAAAAGTGGCGATATCCTAAAACGCTATGTAGGGCCGCCAAATTTTGATGAGCTAAATAAATTGCTGGAATCTGAGCTGGTCAAGTAAGTTGAGTACGAGGGCTCAGTCGAGTTTATTAAGTTAGCTAATGCGAAAATTTGATCAGGTTTGAGTGCTTGCTGTGATGCATTCGAACTTAGAAATGATCTGAGGACAGGTAATTAAAAGAATATGTTGTTCTTGTTCTGAGGTTTGAGGCAAGGAGTTTTTAAACAGAAGTATAAAAATCAGTGATATGCCTTAATCTATAGGATGTACTGTTGCCTTTGGTGTAAGCCTTTGATTCTATTGATCCTTTTCTTCATTAAAAATGCGGCTAGTCATCCTAAAATTAAATACATGGTTTTACTGATAGGCATCGGCGAGGAAAAACTTAAGACTACAAAAAGATTTTTATAGCGTCTATTCATCTGGCTTCTTTATGGAAGAGAGGGAAATAAAATGCTTGAACCTGTAGCGACCATGAGGGCGCCACTAATTGGTGTATTTCCCTCTGCTTATCAAGAAAAATCACAGCTACAGAAAAGCAGTGTGCCTGTAGCAAAAAGCTATATCACAAAAGAAAAGCTCGAACATGCAATATCAGAAGCATTAAAAGAAGTATCTTCTGATTCAGACTCGGAAAAAACGGCGTATGTTTATTATGATGAGAGTGATGTAGTTTCTGAGACGTATCCTAGTGCACCTAATGGCGCAACTGAGCAAAGCGCAGACGGTACAGCTAATACGATTGGCTTCTTTGACAACCTAACAGGAAAAGCTCAAAAGCACGCTAAGTCAACATTTCCTAATTGCTATAAATTTTTAGAAAAGGCATTTAGTAAAAAACCGTCTACGCCTAAAGATGCGTTTGCTGCATTTGACAATATCCGCTCATCCTTAGAGAAAGAAGAATATAAAAATCTCTCTGGTTTTGAGAAAATGTCAGACGACACTAAAGCTCAGATTGAGGCTCAGCTAAACAAACTAAAAGATCGGCTTGATTTTATTGCTGAAGATTTTAAAGATGAATGGATTTATCAAATACCGAAAGACAAAGACGGTAAAGAGCTATCTCATGAAGATAAAGAATTACACATTTGGTATGCAAAGCGCACTAAAGTAGAGGATGGATTAGCCGCATTAAGTCCAACCGTCAAAAGTATTAGTGCTGTCATTGATTCGTTAGAAAATGAGCTCCCCCCCGATGAGCGGTCTTTCCTGGTTCGGCTGACGACTAGCTTTGCAACTTGCATCGGATATGTCGTCGGACTTTGTGGGGGAGTGAGTACTCCCTTATTTGCGGGCGCTCTTGCGGTTAATCTTGAGTTTGAGAGAAGACAGTTTTTACAAAAACAAAAAGTCAATGAATGGAAAGAGTTTAAAAAATCTTTAGATGAATTGATTAATAAAAATCCATTAGTGAAGGGTGAAGTAATGAATAGGTTGCTAGGTAGCAATTTCACGACGCAGGCGAGCATCATAAATACGCTAGAGCAGATGAAGGCTAGATTAGATGCATCTGAGGCTGAAAAAGTTGAGATAAAGAGCGAGTTAAAAGAAGTTAAAACGCAATATAACCAGCTCATGAAAGGTCAAGAAGAGTTACTTGGTCAATTAGCTGACCTTAAACAGATGCTCAATATAGCAATAACGAGCAAAGCTTAACCGCTTTTTCATAGTGTCTCCTTAGGGTAGACCTCCTTTTTATAAAAGGATCCGTATGGGATCCTTTTTGCTATGAAAATGTGGAAAAGCGAGAGCGCAGGGACTAATGCGAAGCGGATAACATTCTTTTCTTAAATAACCCCAGCCTCATGTGCCTGCACATCGGCATGGTAGCTCGAGCGTACCATTGCCCCGACCGCAGCGTGAGTAAAGCCCATTTCATAAGCGGCCTGTTCGTATTTCTTGAATACGTCTGGATGGACGTAATCGCGCACGGGCAGGTGGTGTTCTGATGGCTGTAAATATTGGCCAATGGTTAACATCTCAACATCATGCTCGCGCAAATCACGCATCACTTGCAGAATTTCTTCTTCGCTTTCTCCAAGCCCGACCATTAACCCTGATTTTGTTGGAACGTGCGGATGCGTGGCTTTAAATTTTTTCAATAGATTTAGCGAGTGCTGATAATCAGAGCCGGGACGTGCTTCTTTATATAAACGTGGCACAGTTTCAAGGTTGTGGTTCATTACATCAGGCGGCGCGGCATTGAGGATGGACAACGCTCGGTCGTCACGCCCGCGGAAGTCGGGAGTGAGAATTTCAATGCGTGTACTCGGAGATAAAGCTCGCACGTGTTGAATGCAAGAGACAAAATGAGCAGCGCCGCCATCCCGTAAATCATCGCGGTCTACACTGGTAATCACCACGTATTTGAGTTTAAGCGCGGAGATGGTTTTCGCTAAGTTTTCTGGCTCGTTCGGGTCTAATGGGTCAGGACGCCCATGGCCGACGTCACAAAAAGGACAGCGCCGTGTGCACTTATCACCCATGATCATAAAAGTTGCGGTGCCTTTGCCAAAGCATTCGCCAATATTCGGGCAGCTAGCCTCTTCGCATACCGTATAGAGATTGTGTTCTCGCAAAATCTGTTTAATTTCATAAAAACGCGAGTTGCCAGACGCTGCTTTAACGCGTATCCAATCAGGCTTCTTTAATTTTTCTGCAGGAATAACTTTGATTGGAATGCGTGCCGTTTTCGCTTGCGACTTTTGCTTAACAGTTGGGTCGTAGGCCTCGGTAATGGGAGGGGGGGATAAGGCAGACTGCTTTTCAATGGAGGTCGTCATGTTGGTTGGCGTAGGTCAGGTTCGATATAGAAAGCTTAAAAGGCAGAAGTACACTACAGAAGCAAACGCGATTGCGCCTATTCTAATCGTCAGGTTTCGTTCCATCTCTTTAATTCGACGCGCGAGTTTTTCATACGAATCGCCTGTTTCGCAGCTCGGCTCGACAAAGTCTTGTTCGAGTGCCAGAGCAATATTTTCATGATGTGATTTTTGCATTTGATGAAATCGCTGCTTTGCTTCTAAAGCAAAGAGTGCGTTTGTTGTCAGTACATTAGTGCGGCAATAAAGTATGGCGCTGCTACCTGAGCAGGCAGAGATTCTTTGTTTGCCTTTTGGGCGCACTAGTTTTTTCTGACATCTCGAAAAATGCCGAGTACTAAAAGCAACCGAACCCATTCAGCCTTTCATTAAGCCGAATTCTAACAAACGGGAGAAAAACTTCTCAAAAATCTGTACTTTGCTTATTTGTTGCAAGGCTGGTGAGGAACGCTTAATAAATATATAGCAAAGCATGCTGTGATTAGACACTACATTAGTGCTGACAGGGAGATATGGATCTGCCGGAAGGAGTTATGTAGAACTCATTCCATCAATGCCTAAAAGGCCGTGATCGGGGGTCGGGCGGTGCTCGGCATCCTTGTATCTCATGTACGACGAATACACTCCGGCTCCTTCGCGCCGGCCTTCCCCCCGCTGACAACCTTTTAAATATTGATGAAACGAGTTCTAGAAGTTCCTTACCGTTTCTTTACAGCGATGTAAATCAAACGAGATGTAAAAACTTAGAAAGCAACGGAAGAATGGTAGCAGCAGTAACGACAATAGTGCCTAATTTAATGGTTAAGCGTAATTCCGATTCTTTCATTCGATGCTCCACATTCTTACGCAAATCATTTATTTCGCCGCACAAAGACTCATGTCTAATCTCCATATCCTTACACAAACCACTTATTTCAGTACGTAAAGATTTATGTCCGATCTCCATATCCTTGCGTAAATCACTTATTTCAGTACGTAAAGATTTATGTCCGATCTCCATATCCTTGCGTAAATCACTTATTTCAGTACGTAAAGATTTATGTCCGATCTCCATATCCTTGCGTAAATCACTTATTTCAGTACGTAAAGATTTATGCTCGATCTCCATATCCTTGCGTAAATCACTTATTTCAGTATGTAAAGATTTATGCCCGATCTCCATATCTTTACATAAATCACCCATTTCATAGCGCAGCTGGGCGATGTCTTGCTTAGTTGCAAGATCAGTACTTTCATGTGATTTTTGTATGACCATAGAGAAAGCTTTAGCTTGCCTGTCTGGCACGCCCGCCTCTGTTAATGTCTCGAAAAATTCCAATGTATCGAAAGCGACGGCGCCCATAAGGTTTTCCTTTTGCTTCTGATTCTATCAAACGAGAGAGAGGTTTCTCAAAATTGATGATTGGCTTATTTATAGCAAAGCTTGATAAGGACATCTATATACCGTTCGGCCATATAAATTTATCGTGCTTTTCGGGCACTTACATTTCTGTTTCGATTGAGCTGGCTTTGGATATATTTTTAGAAGAGAAGGCGGTACCGTCGGAAATTTGTTTGATAAGGTGTTTAGCTAAAATATTTGCCACTTCGTGCCAGCTTGCTATGACGCCAAGCGTTGCCATATCAACCGTTGCCAGCCCAGGATAGCCACAAGGGTTAATGCGGCTAAAAGGTTGGAGATCCATCTGCACGTTCAGGCTGACCCCGTGATAGCTGCAACCATTTCGTATTTTCAATCCCAACGCAGCAATTTTCGCGTAATCCGCACGCCGGTCTCGGATATAGATACCAGGTGCACCAGTCTGACGCTCGCCGTTCAATTGAAAGACCGCTAGCGTATCGATCACAGCTTGTTCAATGCGCGTGACTAACTCGCGTACCATCAGTGTGCGTCGTCGTAGATCAAGCAGCAGATAAGCAACGATTTGCCCAGGCCCATGAAAAGTAATTTGACCACCACGATCAGTTTTGACTAATGGGATGCTGGTATCAGGCTCGAGTAGATGGGCTGGGTTGCCTGCTTGCCCTAGTGTATATACAGGTGGGTGCTCAACCAACCATAATTCATCGGGCGTATCAGCATTACGTGCTTGTGTGAAAGCTTGCATTGCGTCAAAACTCGTTTGAAATGGTTCAATACCACGCCAACGAATATAAATAGGCAGGGGCGAGGCGCTCATCGTGCTTTTTGCTAGTCAATGGTTGCTCAGGGAAGCCGCTTTATAACACCACCGATACCATCGGATGAGAAGTCAGTGCGCGATAAATATTATCGAGCTGTTCACGATTTTGCGCCCGTACCGTACAGGTCAAGCCTAGATAATTACCGCCTTGCGAAGAGCGAATTTCGATGCGAGTTTTATCGAACTCTGCATCGAATTCTTTAAGCAGCGTCAAAATCGTATCTACAAAAAAAGGATGTGACTTTCCCATCACTTTGATCGGAAAGTCACAGGGAAACTCAAGCAAAGATTGATTAGCTGGTTGCATTATTTGTTTGAGAAGAAGTTAAACCAATGCGATGGCCACTTTTCTTTAAATTTCAACAGCGCCTTATCACGTAAACGCTTTACAACGCCGGCTTGCCCTACATCCTCAAGCGCAACGATTGGGAAAGTAGCAATTTCTTTATTATCCGCACTAACGATAACCGAGCCAACCGCTTGACCACGCTTGATCGGTGCGATTAGCGGACTCGTATCATTAACAGCGATGTTAATCTTATCAACCGTGCCTCTAGGTACTGTTATCACTTGGTTTGCGAGAACGCCAGCTTTTACTGTATTGGCTATTCCCTGATAGACGCGAGGTGTGCTAACGACCTGTCCTCCTTTATAAATACGCGTGGTGTCATAAGCTTGATACCCATAATTTAGCATTTTCAAGCTATCTTGCACGCGATCATGTTCTGTGCGCTCGCCCATCATCACAGTGACTAAGCGGCGCGTCATATCTGGCGCATTAGGTATTGGGCGTTTTGCTGACGTAATTAAGCAGAAGCCTGCTGCTTGCGTATGTCCAGTTTTTACGCCATCAACGCTTGGGTCGAGCCACAAGAGCCGGTTGCGGTTTAATTGACGAATTTTGTTATAAGTAAATTCTTTGGTCGAAAAAATAGAGTAATACTCTGGGAAGTCACGTATTAAGCGAGTTGACAAAATAGCTAGATCACCAGCGGTAGTGTAATGCTGAGGGTGCGGTAGACCATTAGTGTCAGCATAATGAGTGTTCTTTAAGCCTAGACGCTGCGCGGCATTATTCATCATCGTAACGAAGTTGGCTTCATTGCCACCCACTAATTCAGCCAGTGCCAGCGTCGCATCGTTACCTGATTGCACGATCATGCCGTAAATCAGATCGCTCACAGTAACAGGCTTATTCGCTTCCAAAAACATTCTTGATTCATCGCGCGCGACGTTTTTCACAATGTTACTGGGTAACGTTGTTTGGTTCATCGAGATTTTTTTGTCCCTCAGTGCTTCAAAGACAATATACGCAGTCATTAGCTTAGTCAGCGACGCCGGCTCTACCCGTTCTTGTGCATTCTCCGAGGCAAGTATTTGGTTGCTCGTCGCATCGATAAGTACCCACGAGCGTGCTAACACAGCGGGGGGCGGAACTTGTGCAAATGCAGTGTTAGAGAACTGTGAGGCTAACAGCGTGCAGAACACGCTGGCTAATACAGGGCGGAAGAAAGAACGAAATGAAATGGAAAGACGCATAGGATAAAACCGGCGAAAAAAGAATAGGTTAGGCGTTGTGACTGAATAGCAAATCATTGAACGAAAAATATCATACACACCATGCATCAGTGATGATGCGCTTCAAAATATGCAATTTGCGATGGAAAAAATGGTCGGCGCCGGGTATCAAAATCACAGGTAATTCTTGTGGTCGCGCCCAGTCGTAGACGGCGCTAGGAGGAATCGTTTCGTCAAGCTCTCCATGAACCACAATGGTATTACTTGGCACTGGCGCAACGTCCCATTTCCCGGCTGCCGTACCGATGAAGACTAGCCGTTGGGCAGGCGTACCTTGTTGCTCGAGGCGCTGCGCAATATGGGATAGCACAAAGGTACCAAACGAGAAACCAGCTAGAATCAGTGGCATTTCAGCATAAGACGCTTGGCTACGTACGTGTGCCAGCACAGTAAGTAGATCTTCTTGTTCGCCTTGACCGTGATCGTGTACTCCTTCTGTTTGCCCTACTCCACGAAAATTTGAGCGCACAGCTAAATAGCCAAGTTGCGTAAAAGTACGGGCTAGTGTTTGTGCCACTTTGTTATCCATCGTGCCGCCATAAAGCGGATGAGGATGGGCAACCAGCGCAATGCCTCGCACAGAAGCCCCTTGTGTGCGCGTGGCATCCGGCAAATCAAGGGCGACTTCAATACGCCCCACGTTTCCATCAATTAAATATTTTTGAGTGTGAGTATTCATCTTTTATCAAGACTTTAAAAACTCGCTTAGCATGCATCATATGCTCGCCAAGTCAGCATTAAAAGTGACTGAAGATTAAGAAGGCTAAAGTGAATAACTATTTCGGAGGATTCCGAGTCAATACTTTTACGCAAATTGAATTTAATTTGCGTTCGCGATGACACCATTTTGGGTGATTCTTTGGTCGCTAAGATATTTATCAAGCGCTTCGCTTAGCAAGGAAAAATTTATCTGGCTAAACGAAGTCAACCAAAAGCATGGCAAATAATTACCTATTTCAAATAGTACAAATAGCGTACTAACTATTTCATTGTTGGTGCTGGGTTCTTCGGTTGCGTTGGAGGTTCTTTTTGCTTGCTACGGGTATTAGCGCGGTTATTGCCATCAATGGCAGCGATTAATTCGTTTTCTGAAGGAAGGTCTTCACCACCTGTCCAACGGACTAATTGATCGCCTTCAAAATAAACAATAAAGTGTCGCGGCTGCACAATTTCTTTTGCACCGCGTTTGAAATAAAACACATAGTCCCAACGCTGTGCATGGAATATATCGGTGAGCAGTGGCGCACCTAATATATCTTTGACTTGTTCACGCGACATACCCACCGTTAACTGCTCGGCTGCCTCACGTGGAACGAAATTACCTTGCACAATCGTAATTCGGTAAGGGGTAATGCGTTGCGCTACGCTTTGTGTGACGCTGTTGTAGCTGGAGCAAGCGGTAAATGAGAGCGCACTAATAAGGACGAGAAGTGCAGTGCGATATGGCTTAATGTAAGTGAAAAGCTTTTGGCTCATTCGTTGGGGCCCTATTTTTGCTAATTGCCTATCAGTATTTACGGAAGTGTTTAGACTCTTCACTGCGGTGTTGTGTTTCACAGCAAGTATTAATCAATACGAGTTGTGTGACATGCTGCTAGCCGACGCAGATGTAGACTTTTCTTAACAGATTCTGACAGAGAAGCGAAAAAACATTATTATCAGACTTCGCATTGTACGCCACTGCCTGGTAAATGATGCAAACCCTTCACAGAATACGGCGATGAGTAACCCATCTGATCTTAAAAATATTGGTCTTAAAGCGACGTTACCGCGTCTAAAGATTTTAGAAATCTTCCAAAATAGTGAAATCAGGCATTTAACGGCTGAGGATGTCTATCGTAGTTTGTTAAACGAAGATTTGGATATTGGTTTAGCTACCGTTTACCGTGTGCTGACTCAATTTGAACAAGCGGGTCTGCTATCACGCAGCAATTTTGAAATGGGCAAATCGGTGTTCGAGCTAAACGAAGGTGAACATCACGACCATTTGATTTGCATCGACTGCGGCATAGTTGAAGAGTTTTACGATGCTGAGATCGAACGTCGCCAGAAAATGATCGCTAAAAATTATGGCTTTGCGTTGCATGAGCATTCGCTTGCTTTATATGGCAGTTGCATTAAGGAAAATTGTCCGCATAAGAATAAGAAGCATTGAGGCGATATTAAATTTGCGAATTGAGTGCAAACACACTTTATTCTTTGCTTTATCTTTTCTACAACTTAATCAAAAGCCTTTAAAAATTCGCCCGATTCTTAGTCAATCAAGAATCGGGTAGAGAAGATTTCGTAGGTTGGGGTGACGAAGGAACCCCAACACAGCCGCCCTTTGAGCAACATTCCATTCGCCATCGCAACATACCAGGGTGCGTTCGCACCCCACCATACGCCCAATGGCCCTTCTTATCTGTCTGCTTGGAACACGTGAACAAATTCTAACAATCGAGCTTCAGAAAAAATGCAATATGACTCAAAAGGTAGCTTGGGTTTATGCATAACAACTGACCGGCCTTGACCCAATATTTCCAATAAGCCCGCTAATATTATTTCTTAGGTTAGCTGTTTTAAGAGAAAGTCTTTCGTAGGCTGTATCAATAATACCGGCTTGGGTTGCTACGCTCTCAGGTTTAAATCCCTTTTCTTTGCACAACTCGCGCGCTTGAAGCTCGGTTTCAACTAGTTTATCAAACGACGCTTGGTAACTTTTATCAAGCAGATGTTGTGCTAGATATTGATTAACTTCTTGCTCACCTTGCGTGTTTTCCTCTTCGTTTAATAGCTTGGTTTCTGACAATTTAATAGTCGTCTCAACTACTTGAGCATTCTGACAATAGATAAAGTATTTTTTTATTCCAACAAGCTCTTTTGGGGTTGGTAAGCTTGGCTCTTTAAGCACATCAAGTAATAAAGTGATCTGCTCTTCAAGTTGCGAGTCTTTCTCTTTATTCGCTTTATCAGGAATGCCGCCTAAGCGTTCCATGTCGTTGTATACAGCATTTTTCTGCTGCAAATATTTTTGCTGTGCCGTTAGGGTTGTGTGCATGAATTCGATTAATGCTTTGCTACCTTCAGGTTCTGCTAGCCAGCTTTCTAATAATTCTTCAGTCGGTTCAGCATCTTTGCGATATACCATGCCAAGGATTGTTCTGTTGTGAGAAACTTTTTTCAAGAATTCCTGCTGTGCTTCTTCTCGTGTTTGATAGTACTGAAGCAGCTTAGCGCGTAACTTGACTCCTTCTTCTTTATTAAGCTTAAGATCGACCCCTGCGAGAAAGTGTCGATCTAAGTCCACCGCATCCTCCGTGCGATAACTGTCGTAATTTTTTTGCCCCTCATGGCCAGATAAAAACTGGAGTGAGTATCTCGCCATCACAAGGCTACTGGTGACAAGCAGCATAAGTGTTATGCCATGTGCGACAGGGTTAGCGGCTAATGCAGTAAGGCCAGCTAGCGCAGCAGTAACAAGTGCTGCCTTAGCTATTACACCAGCTGTATAGAATATGCTGCTGCCTAAAAATAAGAGATTGGAATCTAAGAACTCATTATCAAATTTTTCACCTTGTTTTAATTTTTCATCGAGCCAAGTTAAATATTGGTCGATGTAAGGTGTTTGCTCGCGTAATTTCTCCATCTCCTTTAAAAACACGTCAAATTCTTTCCTGCCTTCTTGTCTCATATTGTGTAAAGCAATCGATTTCTTTACAAAATGAAAACCTAGTTTGACTGCGCACGCTGCTGCCAAAGGAGTGAACACAAACGTTGAGGCCATCCCAACAGCGGTGGCTAAAGTGGCTTGTGCAGTAGTTAACAAGCCCTCTGTAATTAAATGAGCTATATCAATGGTATGGTTCGAGACCATCAATATTATTTGTGTAGCCGCCTCTATCGTTGCTTTAAGGGCAATCGTGGTACCTGATACTAACGAAGCTAGACCAATGCCGTTGTTGTACAGATTCATTTCAATTTCAGACAGAGTTGCGTCAATTTTCTGCTGTAAGCATGATTTCTCTGTGGACACCCATTTTTTTTCTAGGTTTAGCTGATTTATTTCTAAATTTAGCTGGTCTAGTAAGCATAGCCGCTCTAAATTTTCTGGAGCTAACTTCATAAATAAGCGTTGCTCTGAGGAAAATGCTTGCAAGATTTCTTGCTCGAGCGAAAGAGAGAAATCTTTTTCTAACAGTACTGTGTCAGTTTGCAACGCGAGTGATTTGGTAAGTCTTTGCTGCAATTCTGCGTCGATTTGTTTCTCTCGCCCCTGTATGTCATTGAGCTGTTGCTTTAAGGACGCTAGTTTCTCTTTTAATTCTGGTGCCTTTTCATTAGCTTCTGTTAGTTCTTCCCATCCACAATGGGCTGCAAGGCCGCCGAGAACAATCGAGAATGTGGTAGCAATTCCGGCTACTATTAAATCAAATGAGCCCTCGATAGCGATTTGAAATGCGGTATAGGCGTTGGTGGAACGCCCCAGTAATTCCGCTTCGGTATCCCATATATTTGCTCCCCCAGTAAACATGTGCTGAATTATTTTGAGAAATGCTGAGAGGGCATGAACTAATTCATCAAGATCTATAAAAGTAGCGTGACCACTATTGGCTTCTTCTCTTAAGATAGGCAGTTCTATTAAGTCATGGTTTATCAGACTTTTTCTAATATCTATTGGCTCAATTTGAGTGTCGCCAGATAGCCGGCGGCTGCCGACATACAAACAATTTGAAACGTCGGTGGTCGCGGAGAGAAATGAAGGGGCTGGAGAACCCGGTAAAACAGCAGCAGGGAGAAGCTGAAGCGAACGCATTTGTTGTCCTTTAAATTAAGAGAAGGCGGCTAAGCGAAGGGGGAGGCTCTGTTAATGCAAAGTCAATAGGTAATAAGAACTAACAATTGTTGAAAATGAGAATCGTTATTATTATCTAAATGGATTCTAGATACAACTTGTTGTGGTTAAAAATCAATCAAATCAGATAAAACTGAATTGCGTTTATCACCCCGAATACTTCGGGAAGAATTGATCGAATTGGTGAGCGATGCCGTGCTTCTCTTTTTGCTGTCAGGGTAAGCCTACACTCACTCATCTGCAGAATGCCGTCCCCTGACTTTAGTCATTAGCATGACCTTGACAATAGATTGAGCTCCAAGCGCGTCATATATCAGTTGATACGTCACCGTATTCTCCTACCACTAACAAAAATCCAGATCATTCACGCATACAAAATGTGACGTTGCGTAAAGACGGAGGGTGATCGGCTTTCTTACTCTTTCTATTTGATGGTGCGTTTTTACGTGCTTCGATTTGGTCGAAGCTAAGCGCGCCAGCTATGAAAGATTAACGTTCAAGCCCAACCTAATATCCGCCTTCAATATGACAATTTCTTTACCGCAAGTTAGCCCTCTTTTTTCTTCGTGTTGTAAATCATCAGTCTCTCACGCTAAACAAACTCTCCCTCAGTCATCCGCGTTGTCTGTGAACAGTGAAGAGGCAACTTCAGATAGCTCTTCTCAATCTACCTTTGTGCCTACTACCTCCGTATCACCACCTGAGATGCGTGTAATTGAAGGCAAACATACGCTACTGCGCTCTGTTCGTATTGAAAATATGGTGCTGCCAGGGGGCGGCTCAAGAAACTGGTTAGTAGCAGCTGCACTGATGCAAATGAGTGATAGTCGCTGGTCGGACTTGAAGCATTTCTCCAGCGCTTCGGGCGGCGCGATTAACGCGACGGTGCTAGCCTCTGGCATTTCACCCAAAAAGCTTGATAGTTTGATGGCCGCCACATCGATGACGGATGTGACAAAGGATGTGCCAAATTTCGAGACGATGTATCCGTCTGAATTAGTGACCTTACATCCAGAACAGCCAGGCTCTAGCTGGATGAGTAAGCTGACATATTGGATCCGTACTACGCTTGTGAAGTTATTGGCAGGTAACACCTTTAATTCTGGACATAAAGCATTGCAATTAATGGATCAATGGAGCGCAAGTTCTGTCACCGACTATGCAAAGCAAGCATGCTTTATTTCAACAGCGGATGGAACGCTTGAATTGGCACCCGCCTTTAAAGCTAAACTCGATGCGCTAAAAAAAACATTAGACGCGCAGGGGCAACAGAAGTTGGATAAACGAGTCGCGCGTCTTAGAGACTTTGCGCAGCAAACCGAAAAGAGCTTTGAAGAAAATCGTACCGGCAAAATGGTCACTTTTGATGATTTGGATTTCTTACATCAATTAGAGCCTGCCCAATTCAAAAAGGTAACAATTCTTGGCTTGGACAAAGCGACAAACGAAACCATTTATTTCAATGCACTTGATTATCCTGACATGCCAGTAGCTATCGCTGCCTATGCCTCGATGTCGATACCTGTGTTTTTTCAAGGTGTGGGTTATGCTTATCCAGGTAAAGAGAAGCGTATATATATTGATGGCGGCTTGAAAGATAGAGTGCCAGTTGAAGAATTTTTGCGAGGCGTACCTGCAGAATCAGAAGTGCGTGCGCGCACGGTCGTGCTAGATTTCCTTGATGGTGATGATCTTTATAAATCGTTACATGGAGCCCCACCAAAGGGCGAAAAGACGCTTAAAGATAGCGTATTTAGCTGGGTATACAACACGCCAGGCATGGCTGAGGGAAGGGCGATAGATAGAAGTCAGCGGTACGAATCTGGGCCAAATGTTTATGTACTAGATAATGGCAAACTCAGAACGTTTCCTCCCAAGCTTTCTGCGGAGGAACTTGCTGCGTTGAAAGAACGTGCGGCTAGTGTGATGCAACAGCAGTTGGCACTGCGTGAACAAGAAGCTTTTGCGGCGTCTGTAGAAAGCGTTGAACACGCTTTTCAATTGCTATCTGCAGAAGAGAAAGAAGCAAGACGTATCACTGGGCCATCTATCCCTCCTTCTGAGGAATTGCGCCTTTCTAATCCAAAGCAATACGCGCTTGAAGAAGAAAACTTCAACGCTACAAAAGCTTTATATGAGCTTTGCCAGAAAGAGTATGAGAACGCTATTCCTAACCAGCAACCGCAAGATGCTATCCCTGTTGCGGCAAATTGGGCTTAGTCATAAAGTTTGAGTGACACGTTAATAAAGCCACGGGCCGCTTAAGGTATCTCGCCTTAAGCGGCCCGCTCTTATCTGTACAACTAGAACTCATTCCATCAATGCCTAAAAGGCCGTGATCGAGGGTCGGGCGGTGGCCTTGCTAATACGAATTAACTAGCAAGGGGTTCAACAGAGGGCTTAGACAGATGCTTAAAGTCTGTTTATTTTGCTTCTGCAAAAACAACAGCGGTATCTAACATACGGTTAGAGAAGCCCCACTCATTGTCATACCAACTGGAAACTTTAACTTGGCGGCCAGAGACTTTGGTCAACGTAGCATCAAAGATCGACGACGCTGGGTTGTGGTTAAAGTCTGTCGAGACAAGCGGTAACGTGTTGTAAGCGAGGATGCCTTTTAAAGGGCCGTCAGCTGCTTCTTTTAAGATTGCATTGACTTCTTCTACGCTAGTGTCACGCGCTGCGATAAATGACAAATCGACCAGCGATACATTAATGGTAGGTACGCGGATCGCAAAGCCATCTAATCTACCTTGTAGCTCTGGCAATACCAGGCCAAGTGCAGAAGCGGCACCGGTTTTGGCTGGAATCAAATTTTGTGATGCTGAACGCGCACGGCGTACGTCTTTATGATAAACATCAGTGAGCACTTGATCATTCGTATAAGAATGAACGGTAGTCATCAAGCCGTTAACCAGACCGATTTTTTCATGCAGCGGCTTAACTAACGGCGCTAGGCAATTGGTCGTGCATGAAGCGTTTGAAATAACGGTATGTTCTTTTTTGATCTCTTGGTGATTAACGCCATAAACGATCGTCGCATCGACATCGCTAGCGCCTGGTGCAGAAATCAGTACTTTTTTCGCCCCTTGCTTAAGGTGCACATTGGCTTTTTCTTTACTGGTGTAATAGCCTGTGCATTCCAACACGATATCAATATCAAGTTCTTTCCACGGCAACTCATCTGGATTGCGAGTCGCTAACGCATGAATTCGGTCGCCATTGATGACTAAGAAATTGCCATCGACTTCTATCGTGCCAGGGAATTTACCGTGCACGGTGTCATATTGCGTTAAGTGAGCACTTGCTTCTACATTACTCAAATCGTTAAGCGCGACGATTTCGAGGTTATGTTTCTTACCATTTTCATAAAACGCGCGCAGCGTATTGCGCCCAATTCTGCCGTAACCATTGATAGCGACACGAGTTTTGCGAGTCGTCATAGTGCTCCTTATTAAATCTGTCTGTAACAATGAATCGAGCCCTTCTCTGATCATTTGCAACGGTGTTGTTCGTCGCGCAAGGTTCTGCCTGTGCAGAATATGGTGTATTGCAAATAATCGAGAAAGTGCTTTTTTGTTTGGGCCAGGTGCTTATGATTGCCAATTCAATGCAGCCTTGGCGGTGCTGACTACTTTTTCTACAGTAAAGCCAAAATGTTTGAAGAGTACTGAAGCGGGGGCTGATTCGCCGAAGGTATCAATTGAAACTACACCACCCCTCAGTCCTACATATTTACGCCAAAAGTCGCCTACCCCAGCCTCAATCGCAACTCGCACAACGCCTGAAGGAAGTATGCGCTCACGCCAAGCAGCGTCTTGACGATCAAATACTGTGGTAGAGGGCATTGAAACAACGCGCGCTGCAATCCCTTCATGCGCAAGAGGTTCAATAGCGGCCAGCGCTAGTTCGACTTCTGAGCCAGTCGCAAGCAGAATGACTTTGCGCGCAACCATTTCTTCATTCCAGTCGCGCAGGATGTAGCCGCCCCTTGCAATTTCACTAAGCTGCGACTCGCTGCGCTCGCTAAACGGTAAGTTTTGTCGGCTAAAGACGAGGCACGATGGGGCTTGACGCTCAATCGCTTGAGTCCAAGCTACTGCTGTTTCAACGGTATCTGCAGGGCGCCACACGTCTAAGCCAGGAATGAAGCGTAAGCTTGCTAAATGCTCGACGGCTTGATGGGTTGGCCCATCTTCGCCAAGGCCGATTGAGTCGTGTGTGAAAACGAAAATTGAACGGCATTTCATCAACGCTGCGACGCGCAGGGCATTACGACTGTAATCAGAGAAGGTCAAAAAGGTTCCGCCAAAAGGAACGTAGCCGCCGTGCAAGGCGATGCCATTTAGCATCGCACTCATACCAAATTCACGCACACCATAATTAATATGGTTGCCCCACTGTAAGCCTACGTTAGTGGTGCGTACGGGAGTAGCTGCTTTCCAATTGGTGAGATTCGAGCCGGTGAGATCGGCTGAGCCACCGAGCAATTCGGGCAGTACTGCCGCTATTCCTTCGATCGTTAATTGCGAAGCGCGACGCGTGGCGATCGTTTCGGCTTTTTGATTAGCTTGCGCAATTAGTGCTTGTGCGGCGTCTTTCCAATTCGCAGGCAATTCACCTGCTATGCGTCGCTCAAATTCAGCGGCTTGTTCTGGATATTGGTGGCGGTAGTTAGCAAAACGCTCGCTCCATAGTTTTTCAGCTTGTGCGCCGCTTTCTTTTGCATCCCACGCTTGATACACCTCGGTCGGAATAACAAACGGTTCGGCCTTCCATCCTAATGCTTCGCGTGTCGCGGCAATTTCTGCAGCGCCTAATGGTGCGCCATGTACGTCATGAGTACCCGCTTTAGCCGGGGAACCTTTACCGATAATTGTTTTACAGCAAATTAGTGAGGGTTTATCTGCTTTTTTGGCCGCTGTAATCGCTGCGTCTACGGCATCTGCATCGTGTCCATCGACCTCACGTATCACATGCCAGCCATAGGCTTCAAAACGTTTTGGCGTGTCATCGGCAAACCAGTGCTGTACTTCGCCATCAATCGAAATGCCATTGTCATCGTAGAATGCGATTAGCTTATTGAGCTTGAATGTCCCTGCTAATGAGCAAGCCTCATGTGATATCCCTTCCATTAAACAGCCATCACCGACGAACACGTAGGTGTAGTGGTCTACGATTTTATTGGCTTCATCTAGATTGAACTCGCGCGCCAACAGCGCTTCGGCTAAAGCCATACCTACTGCGTTGGCTAGACCTTGTCCAAGGGGGCCGGTGGTCGTTTCAACGCCTGGGGTGATACCTACTTCTGGATGCCCTGGCGTCTTGCTGTGCAATTGCCGAAAGTTCTTCAATTCTTCAAGCGGCAGCTGATAGCCTGTTAAGTGCAACAGCGCATAAATCAACATCGAGCCGTGTCCGTTGGACAGAACAAAGCGATCTCGATCAGGCCACTGCGGATTGAGGGGGTTATGCTTTAAATGCCTATGCCACAAAGCGACGGCGATGTCGGCCATGCCCATTGGCATGCCAGGGTGGCCGGAGTTGGCTTGTTGTACAGCATCGATTGCTAACACACGGATTGCATTGGCCATCAATTTGGCTGGCGAAGAAGGGAGGAGGCTCATATAGAAATTGAGAAGCAACGCTTAAAGAAAGTGTTGGATAAGTGGGAAGCAAAGAATATAAGGCGTCTTTGCATACTCCCAAGGGCTGCGTTATTCAGGTTCCCTAGTAAAGTGGGTACCTTTATGCGCCTAGCTTTCGGCACTTCTTTGACGGCATAAGATTTAGTCTATAAAGTGACGCATTTTAACAGACCACCTACCTCTACGTTAAACTTAAGAAAGATCTATATAAACTAAGGTCAAGAAGTGCCTTGACCGTTAGAGCCTACTCGTGAACCGCCAAAAAGGCCGTGGTCTGGAGTCGTGCAGTGCTTGCAATCCTCATGTACTAGAGCACATTCCAGTTGCTGCAAGGTCATCCAACTAAGGGTCTTCCTTGGCTAATGGCCTTTTAGGTAATCTGTGAGCAGGTTCTAGCCATCCATCTACAAATTACCTAAATCTTTGGCCACTGCTTTGTCTATCTCTCGCTTTTTTGTACCGCTGCCGCTCACGAGTGGCGCAACGCTCACTCTGCCAGATGAAGTGAAGCGGCATTTACAAGTCTTGCGTTTGACGCCAGGTGACGCGTTTGTATTGTTTAATGGTACGGGTGGTGAATTCAACGCGACTCTCGCCGCGCTTGATAAAAAATCTGCGCTAGCTACGGTTGGTGCACATATTGAGCGGGAGGCTGAACTGCCTTATCAAATTACGTTGGCTCAAGGCATTGCCAGCAATGAGAAGATGGATTGGCTGATAGAGAAAGCGGTTGAATTAGGGGTGAGTGCAATTGTGCCGCTGTTAACAGCCAAAAGTGTCGTGCGCTTAAATGAGGAACGTGCTCAGCGACGTCGCTTGCATTGGGAAGCATTGGTGCGCTCAGCTTGTGAGCAGTGCGGTCGTAATTCACTGCCAACGATTGCCGCCCCCATTTCATTGAACGCATGGCTGGCGACTTTGCCATCTCATACAGATGCATTTAACGGCGCTCGGCTTATGCCATCACCAAGGGCTACACAAAACTTTAACGCTTTACCGAAGCAGCCGCCTTCTGGGCCCATTTTTGTGTTAATTGGCCCCGAAGGCGGCTTAACGGAAGTGGAAGAAAGCGCTGCAGCGGCGCATAGCTTTACTCCGATACACCTAGGGCCACGTATTCTGCGCACTGAAACAGCAGGCATGGCGATGCTCGCTAGCTTGGCTGCTTATTGGGATGGGTGGCGTTAAGAGTGTGTTCAAATTCTGCGAAAAGATGAGACTAAATTGGCGCTTTTCTTCTTTGTAATTTTGAACAGGCGCTCGGTAGCGTAATAAATAACACCAAAGAAAAACGCTGAATCAGCTATGGCATTACGCATGTCTGATTCAGCGTTTTTTAAATGATGAGGATAAAGCGTTGCTGTTCGGTTAAACGACGCTTTCTTAACGCCGTGATTATCTAACGCGTGCGCGGCGTGCCTTAGTCACTTTGGTAAAGATAGGGGTTGCGCAGCTTTTTAGTGAGAATGAATAGAAAACGCGGAAGTTAATTTTGCGTGCAGCCCAGAAATCAGCCGCATCGCGGAATACTTCAAGCAGTGTTTCGCGCGCTTCTTTGTCAAATTTTTGTGTCGCGGGTAGGCTCTCAAGCATCACCACAAAACCAGACTGCGGACCAGCCTTATCAACAAGCTCAGTGAGCGTTGTGCGCAACGCATCGTAGCTTTTGCCAAAGGGTTTCGGAATCAGAAATGATGATGAAATAGTGGCAAGCACTTCAGCTTTCGTCTCTGCTGCACCACAATTTGCATACAGAAAATGCTGACCTAATTTCTTTGCCTCAGCAGCCAGCTCAACCCCTTTAAAAGCGCGGATCGACTGTACAACATTCGGGCGCACACTTCTAAAAAGAATGCTACTTGTTCCGTTTAAAGGAGCTTGATAAGTGTGTTGCTTGTTTTGTTTATGCTCGTGCTCGCGCATGAGCAACAATTGCTGAAAAACGTTAGAGGCCGGCGTGTTCCACACATCATTCGTGACACGCGCGTCATGTAGATAAAGATTCTCGCTCATACCATTGCCATTCCACAAAGCATTGAAGATTGATTGAAATTCGGACCAGGCGTATGAATATAGGCTGATGGCAGAGGACGCCTATGCGGGTAAGGATGTAGAACTAAACGAGTTCTAGATGCAGCCTATTAGCCAAAGCCGCAAGAATAGCTTGATTAGCTTTGAGAATCAATCTCTGCTGTAAGAAAGCTCTGCCTATCTCCATAGTAGTGTTGTGTGTTGTGGCAAGTCATTTTGTACCGTTTAGTGACGGTATTCTTTGCTACAGGAGTTAGGCAGAAGCATTAGGTAAAAGCTGATTTTTAGCGAGAGGCCGCGGCTGCATCAGCGACCACAAGCGCTGCCATATTAATAATACGGCGCACAGTGGCAGCTGCTGTCAAAATATGCACGGGCTTTGCAGCGCCTAAAAGGATAGGCCCAATTGCAATATTGTTACCCGCAACTGTTTTTAACAAATTGTAAGAAATATTAGCAGCGTCGATATTAGGCAATATCAACAAGTTGGCGTCTCCTGTCAGCGTTGAGTCAGGCATGATCTCATTACGCTGCTCGGCATCCAATGCACAGTCTCCATGCATTTCACCATCGACTTCCAAGTGAGGTGCACGCTCGCGTAGTAACGCCAACGTATCTCGCATTTTTTGTGCGGAAGGAGCATGACTTGAGCCGAAGTTTGAATGAGAAACCAACGCAATCTTAGGCTCGATGCCAAAGCGACGTACTTCTTCCGCGGCCATTAATGTAATTTCAACGAGTTGCTCTGGTGTTGGATCCACGTTCACATGCGTATCGACAATAAAAATTTGTCGATTAGGTAACACTAATCCATTCATCGCTGCATAAACCGAACAGCCAGAACGCTTGCCAATTACCTGATCAAGGAAATGCAAATGCCGATGCGTTGTGCTGATGGTGCCGCAAATCATCCCATCGGCTTCACCTTTATGCAGCAGCATTGCGCCAATTAACGTGGTGCGACGGCGCATTTCAACTTTGGCGAGTTGTTCGGTGATGCCGCGACGCATCATCATTTTGTGATAGGTCTGCCAGTAGTCGCGGTAACGCTCATCGTGCTCTGGATTGACGATCTTAAAATCTTGTTTCGGCACTAAACGCAGCCCATAGCGTGTAATACGCTGTTCAATCACGGCTGGGCGGCCCACAAGAATAGGTGTCGCAATTCCTTCATCGACTACCACTTGCACCGCACGCAATACCCGCTCTTCTTCGCCTTCGGAAAACACAATGCGTTTTTTCTCGGGCGGCACTTTTTTAGCCAATGCAAAAAGCGGCTTCATCACCGTGCCGCTGTGATAGACAAATTGCTGTAAGTGTTGCCGATAGGCGTCCATATCTTCAATCGGCCGCGTCGCAACGCCTGCATCCATCGCAGCTTGCGCAACAGCTGGCGCAATTTGTACCAGTAAGCGTGGGTCGAATGGTTTAGGAATTAAATATTGCGAGCCAAACGATAAATCTTGAATGCCATAGGCACTCGCAACGATATCGCTTTGCTCTTGTCGTGCAAGTTCGGCGATGGCATTCACTGCTGCGATTTCCATTTCCCGTGTGATCGTAGTTGCACCCGCATCGAGTGCGCCACGGAAAATAAAAGGAAAGCACAGAACATTGTTAACTTGATTTGGATAATCAGTGCGACCGGTTGCGAGAATTGCATCAGGTCGTTCTTGCAGTGCAATTTCCGGCAAAATTTCTGGCGTGGGATTTGCCAGTGCAAGAATTAACGGCTGCTTTGTCATATGCCTGATCATTGCTGGCTGCAGCACGCCACCTGCTGATAGGCCTAAAAATATATCTGCGCCGTCAATCACTTCAGCCAATGAGCGTGCGCTAGTTGGTTGTGCGAAGCGCGCTTTTTCAGGATCCATCAGCTCAGTGCGTCCTTCATAGACGACACCCGCTAAGTCAGTAACCCAAATATTTTGAATAGGTAAGCCAAGGTCAACCAACAAATCAAGGCAAGCTAACGCCGCAGCGCCTGCGCCGGAGGTGACTAATTTAACTTCACTTAATTTCTTGCCAACTATCTTAAGTCCGTTAGTAATAGCCGCTGCTACGACAATCGCCGTGCCATGTTGATCGTCATGAAACACAGGAATTTTCATGCGTTTATGGCATTCGCGCTCGACGATAAAACAGTCAGGCGCCTTCACATCTTCTAAATTAATGCCGCCGAAAGTGGGCTCAAGAGCAGCAATAATATCCACGAGTTTCAGCGGATCTTTTTCGTTGATCTCGATATCAAATACATCAATGCCAGCAAATTTTTTAAACAATACCGCTTTGCCTTCCATCACAGGTTTTGATGCAAGCGCGCCAATATCGCCTAAACCAAGGACTGCCGTGCCATTCGTCACAACGCCAACCAAATTACTGCGACTGGTAAAGCGTGCCGCTTTCAATGGGTCAGCCTTAATCTCTTCGCAAGCAAACGCGACACCAGGCGAATAAGCAAGCGCTAAATCACGCTGATTAAGCAGCTGCTTGGTCGGCGTCACTGCAATCTTTCCAGGTGTTGGGAACTCATGATAATCGAGCGCGGCATCGCGTAATTTGTTATCGGCTGAACTAGACATAAGGGATGATGGTGAGAACGATGAAGCGTGAGCAAAGCACTTAATAAAGAGCAACATTGAAAATTATGCTCAAGCATCACTCACTGCAAAATTTTTGATGAACTGATTGTAACGCTAAACCTGATACAAAACCTGAGCTTTGAGAGGTAGAGAAAAATCTGAGTCAAATTGCAGATAAATTTTCGTTTTACCTGACGCCGTTTCGCGGTTATTAAGAGCTTGTTTTCTTTTTGTTCTAAGGTGGAGATATTTGACTACCACTGATGAGGAAAGAATATGCCTCCTTTTTGTTGCTTTCCATTTCCTTGGGTTAGTTCAGTTCCCGCATCAGATTTCGAAAATAAGCAAACTGAGCAAAACGGAAGAGGGTCAAATTCTTCTAATCGCAATGTGGAAAAACTTAGGCCGAGCTTTAAAAAACGTTTAAATACCCAGGCGAGCTACGCTATTTTTAAATGGCAAAAAATAAGTAGAGAGCTAGTAACCGATAGCCAGTTAAAAAGAAAATTAAAAAGCGCGGGGATTATGGTTGCGAGAGAGGGGTATACGCCAAGAGAGAACGAAGTTGTAATTAGCGAGAAAGAATTCAGAGAGCTACGTCAGTCCTTTAAATCGACAAACGAAGACGTCAAGCCTCCAGACTGTAAGGCGGTCACACCAGACCATAGAATAAAGCCGATAGGTCGACTAATTAATCCAAGCACAATAATTACGCTTAAAGATGGGGAAACTTTAGACGCAAACCACATTGCTAATATTGATCATCCAGAAGGGGTAAACATAAAATTGGTTGCTAGTGCGATGGTAGATCACACAAAACCGCTACAGGCTACGGCTTTTGCTAAGGCGTGGATAGAAGAGGGAGAGAAGGAAAGGCAATTAATTATAGTGAACCTTACAGAAAAAAAAGAAGGCTCGTTATACATGCCCTTAAACGACGGCTCTCTTGACGATACCGTAGTATTTGGCACTTATAAAAAAACCTCTTTAAATTGCTTTGGCTCAAACGATATTGATTTAGAGCCTGATACAGACTTTGATCTAGAGGCAGATCCCTCGATACCGCATTCTTTGCGCCGCTTGACGGAGGTTAAAACAGATCTAGATTCGAAAACTACTTACTGTGGAATGGAAATAATAAATAAGCAAAAGTCCAAAGTTTCCAAGCAGTATATCACCGCCGTCTCATCTGAGTTTAAAGATCACCAAGCTATGGAATATCAAAGGTTTGAAAATTTTATTGATTTCCTGATAAAGCTTGCGCTAGAAAATAAAAATAGTGGTGCAGAGGAAAAAACTATTTGGATACATTGCCATGGCGGATGTGGTAGAACCAGCCAAATCCTTCTTGGTCTAATGGCAATGCCTCGCCTGAGAGAAATAGCTCTTCGAATAAAGTCGGGTGAGATTGATGTAAAAGAAGCTGCGCTGGCGCTGTTAGGGGAATTAGTTAAAGAAATCTACGGGGCAAGGCGACCCGGTGCAGTTAATGAACCTGGATTTTTTCTTGCATATTGCTTTATACGGCAAAGATTGATGGAAGAGATAAGGGCCAAGCCGCACACATTATTGAAACTTTCCAGTGCATCCACCTCATCTAGGCATAATGTTGTCTTAACAACGGAACAACAACGAGGTCGTCAAGAAAAGACCGATTCGAAAAAAAATCTGAATGAAATAAGACTTAGTGCGTTCGCAGAAACTTTTGGAGATTATTTAGAAGATTTATTTAATCCACAAGAGGGAGATGAAGACGCAATGTCTATCGAAGTAGAAAAAGACGAGCGTACAAAATCTCAGTCCATCTTAAGAGGGCCAGAAGAACAAAAAGTAGAGCCTTCAGATGCAGGGCATACTACTTCGAGCGAATCTAAGAATCGTTTGGCGAAGCTCGCCAAACGGCTTCGTTCTCATAAGAATAAAACTTTTCCCACTGTACCAACAGAGCCCCACTCATTGAACGCTAGGGAATCACAAGAAAGTCAACCATCAATTCCTTTGAGAGCAGGCAATGTTGCGAATTTGAGAGAACGGTACAATCATGATCCTATGACTCCTCCTGCCCCTCCTTCTGTTGGTTGGAACGTCTAAATGGCTCGTAAGCTAACAGTAAAGCAAATTGAAAAATAAAACGGCCCAATTATGCATAGCCGCATAAAGATAAGGTATTAGTCAATGGCGAAAAGTTTGTTTTTGAATTTGTCTTTAATTTTGTGTCATAACCATAATTTAATTTCTATTTAATCTATTCGGATTAATTTTTAGATTTACCACGCTCTGCGTGGTAAATCTAAAAGCGAGCAACAGCTTAAATAAATTGTCGCGTACGATAACGCCATTCCTTTAACCGGAGAAAATAGATTGAAGGAGTTTGAGCTTATCGAACGCTTCTTTGCCAGACAGCGCGCTTCTGATGCAGTGTTAGGGATCGGTGATGATTGTGCTTTGCTTGCGCCCCCAGCGGGTTATCAGCTTGCGGTATCAACTGATATGTTGGTCGAGGGGCGTCATTTTTTTGTGGGTGCAGATCCACGAGCGTTGGGGCATAAAGCGTTGGCGGTGAATTTATCTGATCTTGCTGCGATGGGGGCGAAGCCTGCGGCTTTTACGTTAGCGTTAGCATTACCGGAGGTTTGTGCAGAGTGGCTAGCATCATTTAGTGAAGGGCTATTCGCGCTAGCCGATAATCATGACTGCGCATTAATTGGTGGTGACACGACAGCTGGCCCATTGAACATTTGTCTAACTGTATTTGGCTATATTGAAGCTGATCGTGCGCTAAGGCGAGATGCGGCGCGTGTTGGGGATGATATTTGGATTTCCGGCACGCTAGGCGATGCGCGTTTAGCGCTTGGAGCATTACGCAATGAATGGACAGTTATTCCCGAGGACTTGCTCACGTTACGGCGTGCACTTGAATGGCCGCAGCCTCGCATCTTGCTAGGTCAAGCACTGCAAGGTATTGCGCACGCGGCAATCGATATATCGGATGGTTTAGCCGGTGATCTAGCCCATATAGTAAAACGTTCAAATGTCAGTGCCACGGTTATGGTTGATCTGCTACCGCGTTCCGTAGCGCTGGCACGTGTGCCGCTTCCTGTGCAGCGCCATTGTGTTATCGCTGGTGGCGATGATTATGAGCTGTGCTTCACAGCCGCTGAAAATCAGCGTGACACACTAACTGCATTGAGCAAGAAATTATCAATACCTTTAACCCGTGTCGGTAAAATAAACGCTTTTTCTGCCGCCGACCAGCTAGAGGCAGAGCGCATTCAATGGCTCGATGCGAGTGGTATATCGCTTGCTGAAACTTGGCGCGGATTTGAACATTTCTAACAGATTTTCTGTGCTATCACCTCTCTACCTACCATGAGTAAAAAATCTCACCAACCCAACCAAACTAACGCTATTAAACCATCCTGGCGTTTTATGCTTTCACATCCCGTACACCTTGTATCACTTGGGTTTGGTACGGGTTTGTCGGCCATTGCGCCGGGGACGATGGGGACGTTATTTGCGTGGTTCTCATTTGGCCTATTAGATCGCTATTTAACTCAAGGGGGCTGGGCGCTGCTGATCCTCACAAGCTTTGTATTAGGTGCAGCAGCAGTAGGCTACACTGCGAGAAAATTGGGTGTAGAAGACCCAGGCGGTGCCAATTTGGATGAGATTGTCGCTTTCTGGTTAGTGCTGCTGTTTATCATGCCTGCATCATTCATGACGCAATTGATGGCGTTTTTGTTGTTTAGATTTTTCGATATCGTTAAGCCGCAGCCGATTCGTTATATAGAACAACGCTTCTCAGGCGGTTTCGGGATTATGTTTGATGACGTAGCTGCCGCGTTTTTCACGCTACTTGTTATGGCAATATGGCAATCGATACGCCTCGCGTAGTTGACAGGATTGTGCTTAAACATGGATCTCAATAACTCGGCTTATCAGCTAGCACAGCAAGTGGGCAAACAACTGCAGGCGGCACAATTTCTATTAACCACTGCGGAATCATGCACAGGCGGTTTAGCCGCTGCCGTTATCACCGCGATTGCGGGTAGCAGTGACTGGTTTGAACGCGGTTTTGTCACTTACTCGGTCCCTTCAAAAATTGAAATGCTTGGGGTACCTGCTGCACTCATTGAGCAGCATGGCGCTGTGAGTGAACCTGTTGCGCAAGCGATGGCTGAAGGTGCGTTACGTCATAGCAACGCACATCTAGCACTTGCCATAACCGGCCTCGCCGGCCCAAGCGATAGCGGCGAAGGCAAACCGGTAGGCACTGTCTGCTTTGCTTGGAGTTTAGATAATCAGACACACTGCGAAACAGTGCAATTCAATGGAGAGCGTCAGCAGGTACGCTTGCAAGCAGTTGAGCATGCGCTGAAAGGGGTGCTGATGTTGTTGAGCAAACGAAGAAATTGATAGCGCTAGATTTTTAAAGACTATGGATAGGTTCTAAAAAGTTACGCTTGTACAACAAATCTCGCCGAAATTTGATCTGCCAATTTGAGATTGAGGATATCACCTGGATTGACTCTCTCAACACCTTCAGGTGTGCCGGTAAAAATTAAGTCTCCTGCGCTAAGCGTAAACATTTTGCTGAGGTACGCAATAAGATGCGGGATGTCAAACAACATTAAAGCGGTATTACCTTCCTGTTTGATCTGATTATTTTGCTTCATCGTAAAACGGCATTGATTGGGATTCGGTAATGCTTTGGCATCAATGAAACGGGATACGCAGGCAGCCTGATCAAAGCCTTTAGCCAGCGTCCACGGATGCCCTTTGGACTTTGCTTGGGTTTGAATGTCGCGAGCGGTTAAATCAAGTCCGATGCCATAGCCTAAAACATAGTCAAGCGCATTTTCTCTGCAAATATTTTTCCCGTCTTTTCCGATCAGAACGACCAGCTCGGTTTCATAATGCACTTCATTAGAAAATGACGGCAGTAAGATCGGCGTATCTTCCAAACTCAGAGCCGAAGTTGGTTTTAAAAAAACCAGAGGTGTTTCTTCTACAGCATTGCCAAGCTCGGCAGCATGTGCCGCATAGTTACGGCCAATACAGAAAATATTGCCAACAGGTATAGGTTTATCAAAACCTTCCATCAATACGCTTTTCATCAATTTTTTGCTCAATGTCATTTCATTAAAGTGCTGTGGATTTCATTCTAAACAGCATGCTGCTCAATAGGCGCCGCAAAGCATTTATTAGCTATAGCTGAAGTTCGTTAGTTTGCGTGGATTTTCGTTGTTGTTCGCTGTTTTGTTATGACAGCGCATATATTTGTTTCAAGTGGGAACATAGGGGGAGAGTAGCATGCATCCTGAGCTAGAGAATTCGACCGCAAGCTTCTCAGGTCCATCAAGTAAAAAACTGGACACCTATTTGCACAGAGGTGGCAGCAAAGTTTCGGTTCCTGTCGCGTCAGAATCTGAAATTTCAGCGGCGGCCATTTTAATCGCGCTAGCGATGAATAATTCGTCTTCTGGAACAAGTGAAAATAAAAAATTTGTCTCGAGCAACTTATTTTTAAGTCTTTCAAAGAGACTGGGAAGCGAAGTTAATGAAAAGACTGTTAAGAACGTAGATAAAGAGGCACAACAACTAGAGAAGAGTCTTTTTAATACGTCACCGGAAATTGTTACTGAGCAACAGCCACCCTTACAAGCTAAAGACTTTACGGTGGTCATCAGTAAGCTTGAGGAATTTAACGTCGGTTTTTTGAAGAGGATTCAAAATTATGACGTTCGTGATGATTATGTGGACGCTTGGTTAAAAAATCACCCAGAGCTAGATGGATATATAAACCACGAGGGTTTGACAGAGTATGGGCGCAGGGTTTTAGAAGGGGTAAAAGAGTACGACAAGAAAAATTCTGTGTCGGGCCAGCCCAGAAATAGCGCTAGCCAGACAGTTAATGAGCGAAGCTCGACCAAACAACAATCGACACAAGATGCCCGTCCATCTGTTGGCAGTCAGCTTGACCCCTTACGCAGGGTAGCAAAGAGACCTCCGCATCCTCGCCGAATAGGCAATGTACTCAGGCAGACAATTAAAATGATTTAAACATCAATATTCCCAGCCCGTAACGCATTACTTTCAATAAATGCGCGCCGTGGTTCAACTTCATCACCCATCAGCGTCGTGAAAATGCCATCCGCGGCAATCGCGTCTTCGATTTGGACGCGTAATAGGCGGCGTACATTGGGATCCATTGTGGTCTCCCACAGTTGCTCTGGGTTCATTTCGCCCAAGCCTTTATAACGCTGTTTGTTAACGTTACGTTCAGCGTCAGTAAGTAACCATTGCATTGCGCCTTTGAAATCAGTGATCGCCATACTGCGTTCGCCGCGTTTGATGACGGCGTTTTTACCGATTAGTCCTTTGAAGGTTTGGGCAGCTTGGTGTAGCTGTTGGTAATCGTCTGTGGCGAGGAACTCTGTATCGATGACGCTGATTTTGAAATTGCCATGGCGTTGGCGTTCGATGCGTAGTGAATGTAATTCACGCACTTCATCGTAAGCGGCAACGACGCTCACATCGGGTTGCAGCGGATCTGCACGTAGCACGGTTTCAAGCGCATTGGCGCTTGTTTGGCTCGTTTGTGCTGACGATAGGTCGATTTCGACACCATCTAAAATGGCTTCTAACGCACCGCTGTCGATGAGTCGTTCTAAACGTTCGATGATGGCTTTCGCTAATAAATAGGTACGAGCGAGCTCGCCCAATGCATCGCCGGTTATTGGCGTCGCGCCTTCTGATGTAATCAGTTCAGCACCTTGCAATGAGATACGCAGCATGTGTTGATTTAACTCATGCGCGTCTTTGAGATAGCGCTCGTCTTTACCTTGTTTAATTTTATAAAGCGGCGGTTGAGCGATGTAGATATAGCCACGCTCAATGATTTCGGGCATTTGCCGATAGAAGAAGGTGAGCAGCAGCGTGCGAATATGGGCGCCGTCAACGTCCGCATCAGTCATGATGATGATGCGGTGGTAGCGCAGTTTGTCTAAGTTATATTCCTCTTTGCCGATGCCACAGCCAAGTGCAGTGATCAGCGTGACGATTTGCTCGGATGATAGCAATTTGTCGTAACGCGCTTTTTCGACATTTAAAACTTTACCGCGCAAAGGCAAGATCGCTTGGAATTTTCGATCTCGACCCTGTTTGGCTGAGCCACCTGCCGAGTCACCCTCAACGATATAGATTTCTGATTTGGTTGGGTCCCGCTCTTGGCAATCAGCGAGTTTGCCAGGTAAGCCAATGCCATCGAGTACGCCTTTACGACGGGTCATTTCGCGGGCTTTACGTGCGGCTTCGCGTGCGCGGGCTGATTCGATGATTTTGCCGCAGATGATTTTTGCATCGTTTGGCGTTTCCAACAAAAACGCTTCGAGTGCTTTTGATACTAAATCTTCAACAGGTGCACGCACTTCAGAGGAAACGAGTTTGTCTTTCGTTTGCGAGCTGAATTTAGGTTCAGGCACTTTCACCGACAGCACGCAGGTGAGTCCTTCGCGCATATCGTCGCCCGATGTTTCTACTTTGGCTTTTTTCGCAAGCTCCATGCTCTCAATATATTTATTGATGACGCGCGTCATCGCCGCGCGTAAGCCGGTTAAATGCGAGCCGCCATCGCGTTGTGGAATGTTATTGGTAAAGCACAGTACATGCTCGTTATAACTATCGTTCCATTGCATTGCCACGTCGATACTGACGCCGTCTTTTTCACCTTGCGCGTGAAAAATATTCGGGTGCAGCACTTGTTTATTTTTATTGATGTATTCGACAAATCCTTTCACACCGCCAACAAATGCGAAATCGTCTTCTTTGCCGCTACGTTGATCAATTAGACGAATGCGCACGCCATTGTTAAGGAAGGAAAGTTCACGTATGCGTTTAGCGAGAATGTCGTAGTGAAATTCAACTTTGCCGAAGATTTCTTCGTCAGCTAAAAAATGGACTTCCGTGCCCGTGTGTTCTGCCTCACCGATCACTGGCAGCGGCGACACTTGTTCGCCATTAACGGTTTCAATTAAGCGATTTTGCGTGATGCCGCGAGAAAATTCGATGAAGTGTTTTTTGCCACCGCGTCGAATGGTTAAGCGTAACCATTTGGATAACGCATTCACGCACGAGACACCAACGCCATGTAGACCGCCTGACACTTTGTAGCTGTTTTGGTCGAATTTGCCGCCAGCGTGTAGCTCGGTCATCACGATTTCAGCTGCACTGCGCTTGGGTTCGTGTTTATCGTCAAACTTAACATCGGTCGGGATGCCGCGGCCGTTATCAACGATTGAGATCGAATTGTCGGCGTGAATCGTCACTTGAATGTCGTCGCAATGGCCTGCCAGCGCTTCGTCAATCGAGTTGTCGAGTACTTCAAACACCAGATGATGCAAGCCGGTACCGTCGGAGGTATCGCCAATATACATACCAGGCCGTTTGCGCACCGCTTCTAAACCTTCCAGGATTTGAATCGAGGCGGCACCGTAGCTTTGGTCTTGTGTCATAAATATCTTCCGAGTTTATCTGGGATTGGGCTGGCAGTGAGCAGCCCAATGCATGCGCAATGTGGAGTTTGTTTGGGCTTTCTCTAGCGGTCTCGCGCCTTCTTGCTGTACTAGTCCGTGCTGACAACAAGGGTGCAAGACCAGACCCTAAACAATTTCTTAGAACCTGTCCACAAATCGCCTAAAAGACCGTGATCCGCGGTCGGGCGGTGCTCGCAATCCTCATGTACACCCACGTACACTCCGGTTGCTGCGCTCCGTCCTCCCCCGGCGGACGGCCTTTTAGACAATTTGTGGACAGGCTCTTAGATGCGCATCGGCATTACTACATACTTAAAGTTGTTGTTATCTGGGATCGTAAACAACACACTTGAATTTGAGTCGCCGAAGCTAACTTGCAGCGTGTCAACTTTTAAGTTAGTTAGTGCATCAAGCAAGTAGGCAATATTAAACCCAATATCAACGCTTTCTCCGTCGTAAGCGATCTCCAGCTCTTCTTGCGCTTCTTCTTGGTCGGCATTGCTGGAGATAATTTGCAATTGCCCTGGCCCAATTAAGCAGTGGATCCCTTTAAATTTATCCGAGGTCAAAATCGCTGCGCGTTGCAACGCCTGTTGGAGTTCTTCACGACCAATCGTAAAAGAATTTTGGTAGCCCTGCGGAATCACCCGCTGAAAATCAGGGAATTTACCTTCAACTAGTTTTGATATCAGTTCTACTGCGCCAAACGTGAATTTGATTTGGCTTGATGCGAAGTCCATTAAAAGCGGTTCATCAGTGTCTTCGAGTAAGCGTTGTAATTCAAGTATGGTTTTGCGTGGAATGATAATGTCTTGTCGAGCAAAGGAGCCTTCAACTTGGGTTGAAGCTAGCGCGAGTCGATGCCCATCGGTTGCAACAGCTGTTAATTGATCCCCCTCAAGTACCAGTAACATGCCGTTTAAGTAATAGCGAATATCTTGCTGGGCCATTGCGAAGTGAGTCATGCCTAGCAATTGGCGAAAACTCTTTTGGGTAATCGAGAGTTGAGCACCGAAATCCTGTGCTTGCGCAACCGTTGGAAATTCTTCGGCAGCCAGTGTTTGTAGCGAAAAGCGGCTTTTTCCTGATTGGATGGTTAAGCGTTTATCAGCTAAACGTAAGCTCACTTCCCCGGCTGGCATTGCACGCAGAATATCCAGTAGTTTGCGTGCGGCAACCGTGGTTGCGGTTTGATCTGTGCCAATGCCAAAGTCAGCATGGGTCGTGATTTGCAATTCAAGGTCGGTCGATAGAAAAGACACGTTTGAGCCCTGCTTCGTCACCAATAAATGCGCCAAGATAGGCAGCGTATGGCGGCGCTCCACGATGCCGCTGACTATCTGCAGGGGCCGCAGCAAATTATCTCGTTCAGTCTTGACCAGTTGCATAGCTATCCTTTATCAGTGTTGTTACACCGTGCACGTGACCCATTGCTTGTTTTTGGGTCAACTTATCGACTATCAAAAGCACAGAAAACGCTTATTGTGCCTCAGAACCGGTTCTGAGAATAAGTATCTAACCTTGTAAACTCATTGCTTGGCTCAAAACAAAAGTATGTATTGAGCGCTCGAGTTTGGCATCTATCAGCCTTTTAGCGTTTGTTCTAAAACGTGCAGCTCATGATTAAGCTGTACATCTTTGCCTCGTACTTCGGCAATTTTACGCACTGCATGAAGTACGGTTGTGTGATCGCGACCGCCAAATAAGTCGCCAATTTCAGGCAGACTTTTTTGGGTTAATTCTTTAGCAAGATACATCGCGATTTGGCGTGGTTTAGCAATATTGGCCGGACGCTTTTTCGAATACATATCAGCGACTTTGATGTTGTAAAAGTCGGCGACAGTTTTTTGAATGTTTTCTACTGAGATTTGCCGATTTTGCACCGTCAACAGATCTTTTAGCGCCTCTTTGGTTAGCTCAATACTAATGTCATAACCATGAAATTTCGCGTAGGCTAAGATCTTCCGCAGCGCCCCTTCAAGCTCGCGCACGTTTGAGCGTAAATGTTTAGCGACGAAGAACGCGACATCTTCTGAAATATCAACGCCTTCTGAATGTGCCTTGCGTAGCAAAATAGCGACGCGCATTTCCAGCTCAGGTGGCTCAATTGCGACGGTTAATCCTGAATCAAAGCGTGAAATGAGACGATCATCAATGCCCGAAATCTCCTTCGGGTAAGTATCACTGGTAATAATCACTTGCGCTTTATTCGCCACCAACGCTTCAAAAGCATAGAAAAATTCTTCTTGTGTGCGTGATTTGCCGGAAAAGAATTGAATATCGTCAATCAACAATAAATCCAACGAATGGTAGTAGCGTTTGAATTCGTCAAATGCTTTGCGTTGATAGGCTTTGACGACATCCGAGACGTATTGCTCGGCATGGATATAGCGAATGCGCGCGCCCGGTTTTTCTTGTAATAGCTGATTGCCAATTGCATGAATCACATGTGTCTTGCCCAGCCCAACGCCGCCATAGAGAAACAGGGGGTTATAAGAGACGCCTGGATTATTTGCGACTTGAATAGCTGCAGCGCGCGCCAGTTGATTCGCTTTTCCTGTTACAAAACTTTCAAAAGTTAGCGCAGGGTTTAACTTTGAGCGCGTGTAGGGGGAGTCAACCTGGTTGGACTTAGATAGCGGGGTGCCTATTTCAGCATTGCTTCTTTTAGATGGGTTATCAACGTCAACAGGTGCCCTGCCATTGGCTTCATAAGGGGTTAATGGATCACCTTGAACCGCTAGGTGGGGAGGCCCATTTCCCTTTTTATTGGAAGAAGAGGTTTTGCTATCTAGCACAAATTGCACTTGTACGGGTGCGTCACAAAAATCGCGTGCTAAATCAGCGATGCGTCCAGAAAACTGATTTTTTACCCAATCCAGCTTAAAACGGTTCGGTGCAGAAATACATAAAGTATGCGCGTCAATGTCGAACGCAACTAAAGATAATGGCTTAATCCATATCTGATATTGCTGAGGAGTGAGTTCTTGCTCTAATAAATTTGAGCAATGTTGCCAGAAGTCGTTCATTAATCGATGAGTCTCGAAGGAAGGGCTAATCCTGGCTAAGCGAGATTTTATTAAGCGAGCAGCGGCAGTGAAAAATCGCTTAGAACTTGTTTAGGGAGGGCCTAAAGAAGTTCTAAGGAGCTGCTGAATAAACCAGGAGTGCTGTCATTAATTACTGAAAAATACCTGATGCGGCAGGCATATAGGCTAAAATGTCGCCTTTTTCACATTAAAGAAGATCTGTATAGGTCAGCGGTAGCGTGTTATACCTTATGGGTAATACAGATGACACACGGGCTATTTGCCTTAAAGTTATACAGAATCTCCCTTAGCTAATTTAGCTGAATAGCCAGAATTCTAACGCCAAAAAGTTGGACTGGGTGAAAACTGCTGGGTTAACTTAGTGCACGTTTAATAGACGCGTATCTATTGACGATAAATAGATAAATCGATTAAATAGCGCCTTCGCAAAAATTCTGATAGGCGTTGGCTTGCGCGCGATTAAAGAGAGAGCGCTGGCCTTTAAATGGGCCTGAGCTGATCAATAGTTGGCTTAGCGAGTTGGCTTAGCGGCTGGCTTTTCAGAGAACCTTCGAGAAATTTCATGAAACGTACTTATCAACCTTCCGTCACGCGCCGTAAGCGCACCCATGGCTTTCGCGTGCGTATGAAAACTGCAGGCGGCCGTAAAGTGATCAATGCTCGTCGCGCTAAAGGCCGTAAGCGTTTAGCGGTTTAGTTTAGTAGCTTCAAGCACGCGTTCAGAATTTGTTTGGGGTCTTCCTGGTAGGCTTGTGCCTTTGCTACCAGTACAAGTTAGTACGGTAGAAGGCCTAATATTATTAAAGGTGCCCCGGAAAACCTAAACAAGTTCTCAAAACTTGTTCAAAGTTTTTCTGACATGGTTGCTGTCGCGTTAGTTACTATGCTTGGCGCTGACTGTAAAAAGATAACGCCATCAGAAAGACCTTTTGATGCACACTGCTCATTTCCCTAAGTCTGCACGAATTTTAAAAGCGGATGAATTCGCCGCGATGGTGCGTCTGCGCCCGTGGGCGCGCACGCCGCATTTTGTGCTTTATGGGCGCTATACGGGTGATTTATCGCGACTAGGCTTAGTGACAGGTCGTAAGCATGCGCGGCGCGCAGTAACTCGCAATACCATTCGCCGCATTGGGCGCGAGCTATTCCGTAGCCGGCGTGCCGAATTTGCTGGGTGGGATGTGGTAGTTAGGCTACAGCAGCGCGTAGAGAGAAAAGATTTACCGAGCGCGTCCTCGCCCAAACTTAAAGCAATGTGTTGGGATGAAATGCGAACGCTTTTTGCGCTTGCGTTAAAACGTATGGCGCGCAGCGCAGATTCGAATCGTTCAGTAGATACTCTGTAAACCGAGTGCAATTTTAGGTTTCACGTTAAGTATTTAAGGGCATTGACAGCAATGGCGTTGTTGGTCAGTTATTGATTCAGCGCTGTTTTAAAGTACCAGATGAGCTCCAAACGCAAGCATATACAGACCAAGGAATTGATGCGAACACTGCTTCTCATGTTATTGCGCTTGTATAAGCTTACTGTAAGCCCTTACTTAGGTCCCCGCTGCCGTTTTTATCCTACCTGTTCTGATTATGCGCACGAAGCGATCAGCCAGCACGGTGCTATGCGCGGCATGTCTTTGGCGGTGAAACGAGTTTGCCGCTGCCATCCTTTTTCAGCGGGTGGCATTGATACCGTACCTCCTCGCACTTAGTGGTAAGTGTCTGCATCAATATTCTTTATTTGAGGACGATGCAGACATTCCTTAATAAAAAACGCAATCACAGCTTGTTATTGATACAGCTTCTTAATTGAGATAGCGCATGGAATTCAAACGTTCTGTTCTGTGGATCATCTTTGTAGTTTCGTTGATGATGTTGTTCGAGAATTGGCAACAGTACAACGGTCGGCCTTCGATATTTTTTGCAAGTTCAGGGTCTAAAGTGGCTCAACAGGCAGCCTCTAAACAAGCTGCGCAGTCAACAACTGAAGCGACAAGCACGGATGTTATGCCTGGTGCATCGGCGGCAGTGGGGGAACTGGTACAGATTAAAACGGATGTTTACGATGCCACTGTGGATACGCTAGGGGGCACTCTATCCAAACTGACGCTAACGCAATCGGGTAAAGGCAAGCCTGAACTTAATGTCACGTTATTTGATAAGACATCTACGCATACTTATCTCGCGCGTACAGGTCTAATTGGTGGTCAATTCCCAAATCACTATGACGTGTTTAAAGTATCGCCAGGACCACGCGTGCTTGGCGATGGAGAGAAGACACTTAAGGTGCAGCTCGAGGCTCCACTGAAAGACGGCGTGAAACTGATCAAAAGCTATACCTTTACCCGGGGCAGCTATGTGATCGATGTACAGCACGAAATTATCAATACCGGCACTCAGCCTGTTAAGCCAACGCTTTATATGGAGTTGGTGCGCGATAGTACGCCAGTAGAAACGCCACGCTTCTCGCATACTTTTATTGGTCCCGCTTTTTATACGGCGCAACAGCATTTTCAGAAGATTGGATTTAGCGATATCGATAAAGGCAAAGCCAACACGCCAGTACAAACTGACAATGGGTGGATTGCGCTCGTGCAACACCATTTTGTTTCGGCTTGGATTGCTAAACCAGGTGCCTCGCGACAAATTTATATCGATAAGGTAAACCCTACCCTCTATCGAATCGGCTTTAAAGAGCCTATCTCAGAGATTAAACCTGGTGAGCACGTTACGCTGTCTGACCAGCTTTTTGCAGGCCCTCAAGAAGAGCGCGTGTTAGAAAGCATTGCGCCTGGGTTTGAGTTGGTGAAGGATTACGGCTGGGTCACCATCATCGCTAAACCACTTTTCTGGTTGCTCGAAAAAATTCATAATTTATTGGGTAATTGGGGCTGGTCAATTGTTGTACTGACCTTCCTGATTAAAGCTGTGTTTTTTCCTTTGTCAGCAGCCAGTTATCGTTCGATGGCGCGCATGAAGGAAATCATGCCGCGGATGCAAGCTTTGCGTGAGCGCTTTAAAGGCGATCCGCAAAAAATGAATATGGCGCTGATGGAGCTGTATCGAGCCGAAAAAGTAAATCCATTTGGCGGATGCTTGCCAGTGGTAGTACAAATTCCTGTATTTATTTCGCTGTACTGGGTACTCCTCTCGTCAGTAGAGATGCGCGGTGCGCCGTGGTTGGGTTGGATTCAGGATTTATCACAACAAGATCCTTATTTCATCTTGCCAATTTTGATGGCGGCCTCGATGCTGGTGCAAACGCGCCTTAATCCGACGCCACCTGACCCAATGCAAGCCAAGCTGATGATGGTGATGCCAATCGTGTTCTCCATCATGTTCTTCTTCTTCCCAGCTGGGTTGGTACTTTATTACGTTGTCAATAATGTGCTTTCTATCGCACAACAATGGTATATGACGACTAAAGCTAGGTCAGCTAGCAATATAAAAAAAGCTCGTGCGAGTTAACGTAAGTAGGTTGCTACGCTTTCGTCTACGGCAAAGGAAAAAACAGTAGGCAGAAGAGCGCTGGGGTAACCGAGAGTACGAATGCCCTTGAGCGTTACCTCTCTTTCTTGAGTTGACATTACCTGCACTCATTAGGTGGTACCGCATCGGTGCAAGTGCAACAGGCGATTGCCGCGGCACGTGCAGCGTTGGATCATAAATAACCGAAAGCGCTGATAGTTCGTTCGCTTTAAATTACGTTTCTTCTCTTTTTCTTTTTATCCTTTTTAAAGCCTGGTCTATCCTGCATTAGCAGATATTTGCCATGCATTTTTAGATTGGTTTTCAATAAATCAAATGACTTTAAAGTTACTGATTTATTGATAGCCTTTTTTATAAAAGGATAAGAAGAATGATAAAAGGAATTGTGACGAACACAGCAGGATGTGCATTGGCTACGTTAAAGAAAAATGCAACTCCTGTAGCTTGCGCAGTAGCCACCCCCCTTACAGTATCTTGCTGTGCTGCTACCAAACAAGAGCTGGATAAATTTTCGGTAGATTCAAACAATCATCTGAAATTGGCTGGCTTGTTCTTTGGCTCCATCTTAGGGGGGACGCTCACATTTATGCTTTTTATGCATTTAATATGCACGAAACGTAGCCCTCAAAAGGCTGAAGATATGGTTTGATGCTGAGAATAGATGATTGGCTGAAGAGTAATAAAAAACTTACATCATTCATCTAAGAGACTGTTCATCATCTTTCAGAAAGGCGGGCCTTGGGGATTTTATTGGCCCGCATATTGTGGCTTCGTTCGTCACCTCAACCCTTTGCGTAGGTTGGGGTAACGAAGGAACCCCAACACAACCGCGCTTTAACCAACCCGCTAATCACCATCACAACACCACGGCTCACACCCCACCCCAACATGGTTGCCGATAACCTTAAAACTCTCTATTCTTTAAGACGACGAATAGACTTTAAGAAATCTTGCAGAGGCTTCTTAATAAAAATATCTACTTCTTAACAGTAAATAGGAATTTTCTAGTTAAAAAAATAGAATAAATCTTATTATTTTATTGGTCTAAGCGGATAAGAATCTGGCATCCTTATAGCTATAAAAATAATGAGACATCAGCCAAATAACACTTATCTGTTTTCCTTAATTTAAATCTAAGACTTTTTAACTTGTCTTTGTCGGCTAGCATATGCTCATATTTTTATAATTTTCTCAAGAAAATTTGAAATATCTGAAATCTTTTATGATGCAATCTTTGCCATATTCCGTCCCTTCCACTCCTCTTCGTCGTACATACTCTAATATAAGTCGTAAATTTTCTTCGGATTGCGGAACGATATTGGGAGATAGAGACTATATAGGAAATTATGATTCAGATAGTAGGGTAGAGGTAGATAATTTTGTTGCGAATCATATAGTTAAGATTAATAATTTATTAGATTCCTTGGAGAGAAAAACCTGCGTATCTGAAAATAAGATGTCAGGAGGAGATAAATTTAATATATTTCAATTTATTAAATCTATCCCTAAGTGGGCGTACAATAAATTAGAAGATATAAGGCTAGAAAGGAATAAAAAAGAGTTGCTCAATCTTATTAATTGCGAGATTGAACAGTATCTAAAAGGCTTTGAGAGAATTGGAGATAGTGATGAAATTATAGATCTAGACAAAACTAGATTATTAATAGATCGTTACAGAGTGGATTCTGTTTTAGAGATTCTCGTAAAAATTAATAAAAAAGTAAAAGAGATAGAAGCTAGACCTTCATTAGGAGAAGTTGTCTCAAGTTTGATGGATGCAATAGTTCCGCTTTTGAGTATGATGGTAGGCTATACCGCAGCTTCTATACCATTAGTGAGTATCTTTCTTTTTTCTATTCTATGTCTACATTATCTCTCAAAGTTCTTCGTTAACTTTAAACGAAATTTCTCTTATGAGGATAGTCAAAAAAATAAGCATAATGAATGGATAGCATCGATTAGAAAAATTTATACGCCCCGTGTTGAAGAAAAAGTGATTGCGCGGCAGTTAATGAATAAATTTGAAGGGGCAGAAGATCTAGAGACTCGGCAGAGACAGGCAAGTATATCGGCGCTTACGGAAGGTGGCTCAAGTATATATACCCCTATATCCACTCGCCCATCCAGTCCAGTTATAACGAGAATGGATCATATTCCCGTCAGAAATCGATGCGCTAGTTTGCCATTTTTGAATTTGCCAGGAAGGCAGGCAGATGGTTTAGGTAGCGGGGCACCTATTGCTCACCCTCAACCCCGATCTTCTGCCCTTCAATGGACCCATTTTAATGAAGCTTTCGTAGACACAGGTTCGTCTTTTACAAAGGATGATCTAGTAGAAATGCCAAAAGGAAGCGCGCAGGAGCCTCCTAAAAAGCCCTTCCCTGCGTCATTCGATTCGAAAATGATCGCTGAAGTTGCATGATAGAAGGGCATGATATAAAAGAAGATTTGCCTAAATCGGAAAAGCTGGTTGAGTATGGAACCTAATCTGCAGAGCGGACTAGGCTGCTTTCTTTCTCTTTAAGTTTCCTAAATAAAGGATGCTTATCATTTCCGAGGATAGGGTTTCCTGGGGTGAGGCCAGCTTCGTATTCAAGCAAAGTATCGATAGTACTGATACACAATTCTTTCTGCCAATCTGCTTCATCTGGGTTTTTTATTTCCGAAGCACGATCATAATTCTTAATAGCGATATCCAAAGGAGTACCGGCTCCTATAGCGAATAATTCATTCTGAACCCTTTTTAATATTTCATCTTGCTCAATAATGCTACCATCAAGTTTAATTCCCTGAAGCTTTAATAAAAGAGAAAGTTTTTCTTTTTCGTCTAATCCAAGACTAATAAGTGAATTGGTTATTAGGACGAGATTTAACTCGTCGTATATGTTTTTAATTTTATTTAATAAATATTCTTTATTGTTAGAAACGAAATTAATAGCAATATTTAAAGGAATATCTTTCTGTGGTTCCGATAGTACTTTAACAATCTCATCTAATATTTCACGTAATATTCCGCTTTGTTCAGTAATGCTACGATTAAGTTCGATTCCTTGAGACTTTAAATAATCAGAAAGAGTTCGACTTAATTCAAGACTAGAAAATGAATTTTCTGATAGCAAACGCTTCAGGCGGGTATCCATGCTTCTAATTACCTCTAATTGATGGCTTTCCAAATAACTTCCGAGATTCGGGTTTGCTTTTGCCTGAAGCAGTGCCACAATGAGATCGTTATAGTTTGTTAGAACTGCAATAATCAATGCGGTTAGTTTTCTATTAGTTAGAGAATCGACTAGTGCGCCATGTTTTAGTAATGAGCGGACCTCATCGTAATATTTTAGCTCGACTGCATGATGTAATGGATATCTATCTCGTTGACGATCTAATATATTAGGATTGCCCCCTGCCTTTAAAACTTTATCAAGTAAATCTACTTCTCGTAAATAGATAATTTGAAATACTAAATTAAACCTTTCTTCAGCATCGATTTTTTTTATAATATTTAAAATGGCAGCAATAAAATCTTCTTTTGAAGATAATGATCTAAACATGGAAAATATAAACTGACCAAATCTGTCAATCTCATTTTTAAAGTCAATCTTATTCAAAATTGTAAAAATTTTTTCTAATTCATTATTCTTATTATTAAACGCCCAGTATAGAAAATCAATAAAATTATAAAATTCGTAATAATCTTCTTTTTGAAGATTGTTGAGTGTACTTTCAAGTATGTTTTTTGCATCTGCACCATATGCTAGTAGGATGCTGGCGCAGGAAAAACTACCATGCCTTAGCGCAAAAGCTAAGGGTTTTTCATCATTCTTAATATCTTTTAGAGCAGGAAATCGATTGCTATAAAAAGAAAATAAATCTCGCGATGATTCTTCAAGTGGCACCCAATCAGGTTCAATGCCAGCTTCAAGCATGTCTTTTAAAGTTTCTTCATCGTTATATAAAATTGGTAGAAGTAAAGGGCTAATAATTTCATTCCGCTTTCCTGCGAAATTATTGCAAAAATTTAATATTTCTGCGATATGGGTGAAATCTTCTTTTCTGTTGTAGTAATCAAGGCAAGATTTTAATAGCGGACTGTCATCCTTTAAATAATTGTAATATGCACTAAGATTTTCCAATTCTTCATTAGGATCATTTTTCTTGGAAAGCAGTAGATCTATATGTATTAATATATATTCTATATTTTTGCGTTCTAATTGATTCGATAGGTGATAGGAAGGGATTTTTAGTCTTTTAAAATTTTCTCTTTTTATAGGAATATTATTTTTTAACTCCAAATGAATGGCGTTTATTAATTCAAGAGGTTCTCCTCTTGTGCATTTTTTTAGAAGGAAAACTTTGATTAATTCTCGAAAGGCGAAAATTTTATTGTTGTTATTCTTATATTCCTCTGAAAAAATATCTTTTTTAAGCATACTTTCAGTTATGGCGCTACATTGAGATAGCTGTGCAAAAGCTTGCTCATTAAGAATATTTTTCGCTATATTAGAAGAAAAAAACTCTTTTATTTGCTGATCATTTTTTTCTGACGTGTATTTACTCCACTTTATATTATTTTTATGAGCAATAGCGTTATCTATTTTGCTTTCAGCAGAGCTTTGAGAAGAGGAATGTAGAGTATCAGTTGCGGCGGCACGATCAGATTGTGCATCGTGATTTTGCCCTAAATTACGCGGCGACCTAGTATAAACTCTCGTATGAGGACTGTTTGGTAAACTAATAGTCATATTTTTGATTTATATAATTGGATCTGATAATTTTCCTAAAATGGATTTGCTAGTATAAAATTTCTCTATACTTTGAATAATATAAAATTTAATATTATTGCAAATATTATCATTTTTTTAATAAAATTCTTATTCAAATAAAAAGTAAATTAAGTTTATATGGCATTAACCGCGCTTCAATATAAAACCCGTGTAGGGAAAGGGACGGTAGAGATAAAAATCGTTTATTTCAGATTGCGCGGTAATTAAAGAGAATGGGCGATAGATTAACTGCGCAGTAAAGACGGAAGCGATAAGAAAAAGCCTCGATTGCGTACAGATTTTTCAAGTATCGAAAAATTGAGAGTGGTGGAGTGGCAGGGGCGGCATAAGCGCTATCAAAAATAGCATTGAGCCATTGTATAAATATTACTGAAAAACGACTCAGTAGCTTGACCTACTGAGTCGTCCTGTACTTTTGTCGTGCAGCAAAGAGGCTTTGCTTAAGCCCGCACGCAGTCTACAAAATATTCCACACATCCGTTGATTTCCTCAACAACTAAACCGTGGACATCGGTATGCAGCCCAGAAAAGCGAGCGTTGAATTCGCGTGCAAATTGCAGGTAACGCATGATCGGGCGATTAAAGCGTTCTCCTGGAATTAACAGCGGAATACCAGGCGGATAAGGCGTGAGTAGCACGCTAGTAATGCGGCCTTCTAATTCATCAATGGGCACGCGATCAACTTCTCGGTGCGCGAGTTTGGCAAACGCATCCGCTGGTTTCATCGCTGGCTTGATGGTGGAAAGATACATTTCAGTCGTTACGCGCGCGACGTCGTTGGCTTTGTAAACCTGATGAATTTGATCACACAAATCGCGTAGCCCAATACGTTCGTAGATGGGGTGCTGAGCGACGAACTCAGGCATGATGCGCCATAAAGGCTGATTGTTATCGTAATCGTCTTTAAATTGTTGCAGTTCAGTGACCAAGCTATTCCAACGACCCTTCGTGATGCCGATGGTAAACATAATGAAGAAGGAGTAGAGACCTGTTTTTTCGATGATGATGCCGTGTTCAGCCAGATACTTGGTCAGGATCGCGGCCGGGATCCCTGTTTCGCCAAACGCGCCATCGACATCCAAGCCGGGTGTGATAATCGTCGCTTTGATTGGATCCAGCATATTAAAGCCCGGCACCAAATTGCCAAAGCCGTGCCAGCGATCATTGGGCTGCAGCATCCATTCTTCACGCTCACCAATCCCTTCGTCAGCGAGGGCTTCTGGCCCCCAGACTTTAAACCACCAATCGTCACCATAATCGGCATCCACCTTACGCATAGCGCGGCGAAAATCGAGTGCTTCAGCAATTGACTCCTCAACCAATGCAGTACCACCCGGTGGCTCCATCATGCCAGCTGCCACGTCACAAGAAGCAATGATTGCGTATTGGGGGCTAGTTGATGTGTGCATCAGATATGCTTCGTTAAAGCGGTGTTTATCGAAGATGCGGTGTTCGGAGTCTTGCACAACGATTTGCGAAGCCTGGGAAATGCCAGCGAGTAATTTGTGCGTGGAATGAGTTGCAAAGATAAGCGCGCCAGTACGTGAACGGTCCGCGCCAATCGCATGCATATCTTTATAAAAAGGATGAAATTCTGCATGTGGCAGCCAAGCTTCGTCGAAATGCAGCGTATCGAGAAAATCGCCAAGCAGCTCCTTAATCATCTCAACGTTATACACGATGCCGTCATAAGTGCTTTGTGTAATTGTCAGAATGCGCGGGCGCAGATTCGGGTTTTGTTTAAGCGCCTCGCGTGCAAACGGATTTTCTTCTATCTTGCGGCGAATATTTTCTGGACTAAATTCATCATAAGGAATAGGGCCAATAATCCCATAGTGGTTACGTGTGGGTGTAAGGAATACCGGAATCGCTCCCGTCATCGTAATGGCATGCAAAATGGATTTATGGCAATTACGATCAACAATGACGATATCACCAGGCGCTACGGTGGCATGCCAAACGATCTTATTGGAGGTTGATGTGCCGTTGGTTACAAAAAACAAATGATCAGCGCTGAAAATACGTGCGGCATTATGCTCAGAGGCGGCGATAGGGCCAGTATGGTCAAGTAATTGGCCTAACTCGTCGACCGCATTACAGACATCAGCGCGCAACAAATTTTCACCAAAAAATTGATGGAACATTTGGCCCAGTGGGCTTTTTAGAAAAGCCACGCCACCTGAATGCCCTGGACAGTGCCATGAATACGAGCCATCCGCAGCATAATGCGTAAGCGCGCGAAAAAAGGGTGGAGCCAGGGAAGCTAAATAGTTCCGCGCTTCACGCACAATATGGCGAGCGACAAACTCAGGCGTGTCTTCAAACATATGAATGAAGCCATGCAGCTCGCGCAAGATATCGTTTGGAATATGGCGCGAGGTACGCGTCTCGCCATATAAGAAAATCGGTAATCGTGCATTATGGCGGCGCACTTCAGCAATAAAGGCGCGCAGTGCGGTGAGCGCGTAAGCGATTTCACCGTTTTCTTCGAGGCCGCTAGCGCTAATTTCATCGTCATCAATCGATAATACAAAGCACGAGGCGCGGCTTGCTTGCTGCGCAAACGAAGTGAGATCGCCGTAGCTGGTTAAACCTAACACCTCCATTCCTTCTCCCTCGATTGCCTCAGCAAGCGAGCGAATGCCAGAACCAGAGATATTTTCAGAACGAAAATCTTCGTCAATGATCACAACCGGGAAGCGAAATTTCATACCAATTTCTTTAACAAAGCGCTGCTTGGTTTTATGCAGCGAAGGATAGACAAAGGGGGAGGGTTTTTATGCAGGTATAGATAATTTAATTACCTTTTGCCTGACTTACAGAACGTTTGATGTATTTAGTGACTTTGTGCCAGTGATAGTTTGGGGAAACTGTTAAAAGTCTGTGAAAAAATTAGGGTAACAGTGACAAGCGAGCATATTGGGATTTGTACCTCATCCCAATATGATTACCGATCACCTCTAAAAACACGCTTCATTGAGACGTGGAACAAGTCCTTAAGCCTTTGGCAACGTCACGCCAGATTGTCCCTGATACTTACCTTTGCGGTCTCGGTATGAGACGTCGCAAACTTCGTCGCTTTCAAAAAATAGAACTTGAGCGACGCCTTCGTTCGCATAGATTTTGGCTGGCAACGGAGTGGTATTAGAAAATTCAAGGGTCACATGGCCTTCCCATTCTGGCTCGAACGGTGTCACATTCACAATAATGCCGCAGCGAGCATAAGTGGATTTACCCAAGCAAATGGTTAACACATTACGCGGAATTCGAAAGTATTCAACGGTGCGTGCTAGTGCAAACGAATTAGGTGGGATGATGCAAACATCACCTTTAAAATCGACAAACGATTTTTCATCGAAATTTTTAGGATCAACGATGGTCGAATTGATATTCGTGAAAATCTTAAATTCGTCAGCCACGCGAATGTCGTAACCATAGCTCGAGGTGCCATAACTAATGATGCTTTGGCCTGTTTCATTGCGGCGCACTTGATCGGCAACAAATGGCTCGATCATTTGGTGAGTGGTAGCCATGCGTCGAATCCATTTGTCAGATTTAATGCTCATAAGGACGAATAGTTAAGGAGTGGTGAAAAGAGGTTATGTGTTTAAGAACTTGTCTGTGCCTGCCGTTCGCTGGGTGTAGACAAGTTTTAAGGTCGAATGACGCCGCATGCTAACCGTGGCCCACTAACGGGAGTCGCAGTGTAAGGGTCATCCGCTTTGCGTAGCACCACGATCGAGCGGCCAATGATAGAGCGAGCTCCCGCTAGTGCAAGATCAGGTATCACAAAAAAACCAGTTGCTACACCATTAAGGTCAGCGCGAATATTGGGCAACCGACCTTCTGGGCTGGTTTTCTTTGAGGTGCGCATCTGCTTAGCATGATTCAGCGAAAAAATACGTCCAGTGCTGCGTGCTCCAGCCGCGTTACAGTTACCCCATTCGTGAATTTGCAGCGCATGCTCCGTAGCGGGTCGCAAACCGGCGATATTGTACGTAATCTGTACGCCATCTGCGCGCTCAACAAAAGTGACATTACCTCGCACAGTACGGCCAAGGGCTGGCAGCATTTGTGCCTTAGCGTGTAGCTCGCTCGGCGCGAACCAGGCGCACCCAGTGTTTAACAAACTGCTGATCACTAACGCCATAGCAGTTATACAGCTTTTCCAAGCGAAGCTTCGTCCCATAGGGATCCTTTTTTGTCTCAGAGTTGAAAGTTTGGCGCGTGATTTAAAACAAGATACAAAGTTTTAAGTCATGCGGTGAAACAGTTTTTTAAGTTTTGCTTACGTATTTTGCACCACAATAGGCGGGAATTTTCCTCTCATATCGGGTTTTTTATCGGCAATTCGAATCGCAACTTTACGGGCAATTTCTCGATATATCTGTGCGATGTCGCTTTCTGGTTGGCTAACTACAATCGGTTTGCCTTCATCAGTGCGTTCTCTAATGGCGAGATCAAGCGGCAGGCTACCTAGTAACTCAACACCATATTGTTCACACATCTTTGCGCCGCCTCCTTCGCCAAATAACGGAGTGGTGTGACCACAGTTCGAGCAAATATGTTGACTCATATTTTCGACTAAACCGAGAATAGGGATACCCACTTTCTCGAACATTCTAAGCCCTTTCTTCGCATCGATCAGTGCAATATCTTGCGGTGTAGTGACGATCACCGCTCCTGTGACAGGCACGCGTTGCGCAAGCGTTAGCTGAATATCGCCGGTGCCTGGTGGCATATCGACGACCAAGTAATCCAAATCTCGCCAATTAGTTTGCCGCAGAAGTTGATTAAGCGCCGAAGTGACCATTGGGCCGCGCCACACCATGGGACTATCAGGCTCAATTAAAAAGCCGATTGAATTGGCTTGGATACCATATGCCTCGAGTGGCTCCATTGTCTGCGGTTGTTTAGATTCCGGTTGGCTATTGATGCCCAGCATCATCGGTTGTGACGGGCCATAAATATCAGCATCGAGCAAACCGACTTGCGCGCCTTCAGCAGCAAGCGCCAGCGCTAGATTAACGGCGGTTGTGCTTTTGCCGACCCCCCCCTTACCAGAGGCAACGGCGATGATGTTTTTTACCCCCGGCAGCAGTTGTATATTGTTTTGTACAGTATGTGCGACGATCTTTTGTGAAATAGTCACTTCGGTATTTTGTACGCCTGGTATAGCCATCAGTGCTTTGCTCACAAGGGCACGCAAAGCCTCAAATTGGGTTTGAGCAGGATAGCCGAGCACAACGTTAACGGTGACTAAATCAGCTTGAATCGTGATGTGCTCAATATTTTTTGAGGTAAGCAAATCGTGCCCGGTGTTTGGGTCAATCACTTGCGCGAGTGCTGCGTTGATTTGGTCTTGGTTGATGCTCATAAAATCTCCACGAGTTAAAGCTTGCACGCTTTATCAGGAATGAATGTCTTAGCCTTTTTGCGTAAGACTCGCCGTTACAGTAGCCATGGTAAAGCCTCAAAGGCTAGGCATGTCGACGCAGGCATTGCATTAATACCTAATGCAAAAAAAGGAAGCTTCAATAGGTCATCTTGTGGGCCAAGAGGGGCAGAGGTTCTTTAGCGCTGGCTGCAGCTGCAATGCATTAGAAAGGTTTTAAATAAACTCCTTGGTAATGTTGCGAATCAGTTTGCCTTCTATTAACCCTTATAATTTGTCCTTTACCGATGAAATGGATGTCTGCTTTGTTTCGACAGGCAGTTCTCGTATTGCAGATTACTTTCCTTGCTTTTTACTCATATAACTCATGACCTTTACTATAACCCTTAAACCAAGCGGTCAAGTATTTACAGCACAAGCCGATGAACCCATTCTTGAAGCAGCTAAACGAAAAGGCATTATTTTGCCTTATAGCTGTAAAAATGGTATTTGTGGTTCGTGTAAAGGCAAAGTGCTGAAAGGCCAAGTTGCTCAAGCCGAGCATTCGGCTTCAGCTTTGTCAAATGATGAGAAAGCAGCTGGCTTAGCGCTCTTTTGTTGTGCTACTGCGCAGACAGACCTAGAGTTAGAAATCCATGAATTGACTGATGCGTTGGCCGAAAAAGCATCGCATAGCAGAAAATTTCCCGCTCGTGTTTGCGAACTTGAACGGACGATGGCCGATGATGTGATGATCGTCAAGCTGCAGCTACCCGCTGGACCACCTGTTGAATATGTGGCTGGACAGTATATTGATTTTATTTTGAAGGATGGCAAACGGCGCAGTTATTCAATTGCGACGGCACCGCATCATAAAGGTCCGATGGAATTACACATCCGTCATATGCCCGGTGGTGCTTTCACAGATCATGTGTTTAGTAGCATGAAAACGCGCGAAATTTTGCGTTGCGAAGGGCCGCTCGGCACTTTCTTTTTACGTGAAGATTCGAGTAAACCGATTATCTTGCTCGCTTCAGGCACTGGTTTCGCGCCGATTAAAGCGATAGTCGAACACGTGATCTTTAAAAATATTCAACGACCAATCACGCTTTATTGGGGAGGGCGGCGTAAAAAAGATTTGTATCTTTTTGATTTGGCGAATCATTGGGCTGATACGTTGCCTAACTTTTCTTTCATTCCAGTTTTATCTGACACGCACGACGAAGCATGGCATGGCCGTACAGGCTTTGTGCATCAAGCCGTGATTGATGATTTGCCAGATTTATCAGCCTATCAAGTGTATGCGTGCGGTGCACCGGTGATGGTAGAAGCCGCGCTGCGTAATTTTGTAGCCCATCATCAATTGCCGCCTGACGAGTTTTATGCGGATGCTTTTACCAGCGCGTTAAATCTGGTAAATCCGATCTAAGAATTTATTAGAACCTGTTCATCATCTTTAAAAAAACAGAAGAGAGAGGATGCAAAGGCCTATGTTGGGGTTTGTCTCTCACTCCCAACATAGGCCTACCCAATAAATTCCCCAAATTTAGATAATTTAAAGTTCTAATATCGACTGCCCTGTATAGGGTAAATACTTTGCGCTTAAGGAAATCTAATGATGGATTTCAATACCTATCCAGTCCAATCGTTAATGTACATTGTGAATCGTCCCGATTTGGTATTCACGCGTGGTCAAGGTTCTTGGTTGTACGACCAAACTGATAAACGTTACCTTGATTTCATTCAAGGCTGGGCGGTGAATTGTCTGGGGCATTGCGCTGAGCCAATCGTAGAGGCGCTCAATCGGCAAGCACGCGAATTGATCAACCCAAGTCCAGCTTTTTATAACGAGCCAATGCTTAAGCTCGCCAAATTGCTGACTGACCATAGTTGTTTCCAAAAAGTATTTTTTGCTAATAGTGGCGCTGAGGCAAATGAAGGTGCAATTAAGCTAGCGCGTAAATGGGGGCGTAAATATAAAAAAGACGCATACGAAATTATTACCTTTCAACATGGTTTCCACGGCCGTACGTTGGCGACGATGTCAGCGAGCGGCAAGGCAGGTTGGGATACTCTATACGCTCCACAAGTGCCGGGTTTTCCAAAAGCTGAATTAAACCAGATTGAATCAGTTGAGAAATGCATTACCGATAAGACCGCTGCTGTGATGCTTGAGCCCATCCAGGGGGAGGGTGGCGTAGTACCGACGACACCAGAATTCATGCAGCAGCTGCGGGCGCTGACTCAGCAACACCAGATCCTATTAATCGTGGATGAAGTGCAAACGGGTTGTGGTCGTACCGGGGCGCTGTTTGGTTACGAATGGTCAGGCATTGAACCCGATGTGATGACGCTTGGCAAAGGCATAGGCGGTGGTGTGCCGCTCGCCGCATTGCTTTGCCGTGAAGAAATCGCTTGCTTTGAAAGTGGGGATCAGGGAGGAACCTATAACGGCAATCCATTAATGAGTGCTGTTGGTGTTGCCGTGCTTGAACAATTACTTAGCCCAGGCTTTTTAGAAAACGTGCAAGCGCGTGGCGACCTATTACGTAATGGACTGCTTCAGATCTCACAAACCTATGGCTTAGCAGGTGAACGCGGTAAAGGATTGTTACGCGTACTGTTATTAGGTCAAGAAATCGGCCCACAAATCGTCGAAAAAGCACGGCTCCTTAGCCCAGAAGGCCTGCTTATCAACGCTGTGCGCCCCGATATGCTGCGTTTTATGCCAGCATTAAATGTCACGCGAGAAGAAATCGAGCGGATGTTAACGATGTTAAGCGAGGTATTGGGATCTGTCTTATAAGATGCTAGTGGTTTTGCTACGCCATTTATAGAAGAGCGATGCGCTTTATCCCCTGCTCTCTACATGGCGTTGGCACCGACGTTCTCGCTTCCTCCTGCTTTAATATAGTAAGGATTTGGCTTTCTGAAAATCTTGATTTCTTCACGTAAAACTTCCTCTTCTTATCCGGAATATCCGGAAAAAATTCTCCTTCTTTTAATTTCTATTAATTTGGGAGGATTACGCCGCCAGCAGTGGATTCAGTTGGTCATTCAACGCTTGCCACGCTCTAACCAAGCCTTCATTTCTTTTATTCATTTTCGTGAAGCGTTTTTTCATCTTCTGAAAAAAATTCATCATTTGCGACTAGCGTTTCGTCATCGTCTGAGAGTAGTTCTTCTTCTGTTACCCGCGCTTCTGCGCCTTTTGAAAAAGTTCTCTCATCTTCTGGATGGGCTTCTTCATAAGCTTTTCTCTCAGAAATATATTTATTCCAGAGTTGAATTTCTTTTAAGTATCTTTGCGTTGACGACCGAATGTCTTTCTCTTTCTCTGCGTAATCTATTGAAATTACGCCTGGATTGATATTTTTTCCGAAAAAGCTACTACTAACAGTGTCTGCAACTTCTGCGTGATTACGTTTGGCTAACCCCTTTACACCAAATGGCCATTTAGGACGTTGTTTAGGATTGACAAACGGCATGTTGGTTTGGGTAATTGTGATTTTTTTATCATTAATTTCTGCTGATTCTTTAGCCATTTTTTTAAGATGTTCAGTTTGCTTTTTCACATCGGGAGTATTACCCCATCCTGTGAACACATTATTTTTATCGTAATTCCACACACTGGCAGCAAATGGCGAGTTTTCAATAGATTGTTGTGCCTGTTCTTTTTCTTTTCTTCTCCATCTTATCCAAGATTTTTTCTTTTCTTTTTTCTTTTCATCTGTCTTTGTCATAAAAGCAAGGTTTTTCCCTTGTCCAATAGAATCACTAAGTGTAATGCTACCTAATGATTTTTCTGAGTTTGCATCTTTTGAAATTAAATGATTCTGGCAACCTGTAGCCTGGATTAAATCGTCTAAAAATGCTTGATCAGCTTGCTTTTTAAAATGGAATTTGAACATGTATAAATTTTTATTATCTGCGCTTGTATGCTCAATTAATTTTTCAACTTCGGTAAGTGCATTACCTTTGGTGTCACTTGGGCCATGAAAAAATCTATATTTCCCTTTTTTGTCTTTCTTCACGCGAATATCAAAATAGTTTACGCCAGCCTCCGCTTGTTCAACCAAATCTAATGATTGGCATTTGAATGCCCGAGGCGCTAAGGTGCCGGCGCTTGGAATACCTTTTGCGCCAGCTGCCTTTGTTCTGCGGCGGCTATACATATAAGTGCCGGCATCGTGTGTCCCTAACATAGATATTTCTGAAATGGTGAGTTTGGGATGAAGGTCGCTATGGTTAAGCTTGCCTGACGCGCTTTTCTCAGATTTAGCTATAGCACTAGTCTTGTCGTCGATGATTAATATTTCTTCTTGAGAAGGTTGTTTTGTGTTGGGACTCGAGGGCGTATCTATTTTATTTGGGTAATAACTCGGAGAGTAGTTATAAGGTTCGTACTCGAGAGGCGGCACTGTAGTAGTGGAAAAAAGGGTCTCGGTTCCCGCTACTTTAGTTTTATCGCTACTCGCCATACTTACGTTCGATGATAAAACTTGAGGAGTGAGTAATTCATATCCCTGATCTTGAGCGCCGACTCTAATAACCTCGCCGTTTCTTAAGGTTACGTCATAGGATATTCCGAGTGTGGAATTATAAGAATTAGTAATAACTCCGACCTCTCCGATTGGCGTTCTTACTTCCCTTTCGCGTAGTTTGTCGTTTCCTTCTCCAATCATGCATTGGACAACGGGCATTGAAAGCATAGGAGACGGAGAGTGTTCATTCGTTGCTACCGTTAGGCCAGGCGCTTCTTGCTGTTGGGAACTTATGCTTCCATGCTGAACTGCTTGTTTACCCATTAAGTCGGCTTCTTTTTCCAAGCCACTGTCGTTGTTTACCCCCCTACCTTTCATTTGTACAGTTGGCCGTACACGTCCTTGTTTCTGTTGTACGACATGCCATGCTTCATGGGGTAAATGCTGTTCTTGCCCGGGCGCAACTTCAATTTCTGTCCCTTGGGTATACGCCAGCGCTTGTAGCTGTGCGGGTTTCGATGAGTTGTAATGGACCTTTACATCATCCATTGCTAAGCCAGATAAATTTTCTATGCCTGCTTTTAAGCTGTCAGGTAAGCCGGTGTGATTAGTGCGTGCTCTGCTTTCTCCCGATCCTTTGCGTTGTACCGGTTGACCAAACATGCTTTCTAACCCACGCCGTTGCGCCACCATCCGAGAGCTTTGGTTGATGCGCTGTGTAGCAGCGTGTTGCGCCGCCATGCGCGGGCTGTTAGCGATTGCCTTAGATAACTTGTACTGGACTGTAGTAGTAGGAGGAGAATTCTTAGAAAAGAAGGATTGTTTAGTGTCGGAATCATTTACAGATGATTGATTTATTGCTTTTCTTCTAGGCTGAGTTTGTTTCATACAATCCCTTTAGTTAGATTAGCGTTCCTCTTGAGCAATAAAAATATTAAAACAGCCTATGTTTTTATGAGAGTTAAATAAATACTGTCTAAACCGGAGCTAAGATAGGTATGAGGTTGGCTCGAGAAAAACAGTTATACGGTATAGAACTGAGCTGTAAACACTCGCAAATTTATGTAGTGTTAACCATTTCAGCGTCTTATTTAGATTCTCCTTAGAATCTGTTTATGATCTTCCAAAAAAGCAGGGTAGAGGGTTAGCAGCCTATGTTGGGGTTCCCCTGACCTTCTTATTTTGCTTTTAGGAAATTAGGAGCAGGCTCTAAGAATTTGCACTGGAGTATTGATTATTTCTGAGCATATCGCCGATTTGGAGCAGGAGCTGGCTTGGTTATCTCATTTAATTGAAGCCAGTATTCAAAGCTATTTTGAACAAGCATCCGTACAGACGGATGTATGGGATATTGCGCCACCTGTTCTAAAAAACACCCAGTCGCCTTATACGCAAACAGTCACGCAACACTCGATGGCATTCGATGAGCGGTTGGTGTTAATTCTCTCGCTCGCTCCGCATTTGCGTCCTCAAGTTTTGGATCCCTTCTTAATAAAAAACGCCAACAGTAATCGTGGTTTTACCGAGTTTGGTGGAACAACGACAGGTGCACACGGCGGTTTCTGGCCTACTTTAGAGACGGCTGCTTTTATTTTGTCAGCGACTAATTTAGAGCGACGCCTAGCGTTGATGCGTTTGGCTGATCCTGATCATTTCTTTCAGCTTCACGGCATGTTGGAATTAAATGGAACGCAGGTGGCACCTACGTTATTTGCTTCAGAGTTACATTTAAGCCGTCAGTATTTGGGATATCTGACAACAGGCGCCGACTATAAACCTACTTTTGGTAGCCATTTTCCCGCTAAGCCATTAACTAGTTTGCTGGATTGGTCTGATTTAGTCGTGAGCGAGTCTATCTTAGATGAGGTCGAAGAAATTAAAGCGTGGATTACTCATCGGCATCTTTTATTAGATGAGTGGCAGCTGCAAAAACGTATCAAGGCAGGTTTTCGAAGTTTGTTCTATGGTCCGCCTGGCACGGGGAAAACACTTACTGCTGCGTTATTGGGTAAAAGCACAGGGTTAGCGGTATACCGAGTGGATTTGTCGCTTGTGGTGTCCAAGTACATTGGCGAGACGGAAAAAAATCTGGGCGCTATTTTTGATCAAGCTGAAAAAAATGACTGGATTTTATTTTTCGATGAAGCGGATGCGTTATTTGGAAAACGCACGCAAACCGCTAGCGCTCATGATCGTTATGCTAACCAAGAAGTTTCTTATCTGCTGCAGCGTATCGAAGATTTTCCGGGGGTCGTGATTCTGGCTTCTAACTTGAAAGGGAATATCGATGAGGCTTTCGCGCGGCGTTTTCAATCGATGATTTATTTTCCGATACCCGGAGCAGAACAGCGTGCGCAATTGTGGCGCCATGCTTTTGCCAGTCCATGCCGTATTGCAAAAAATATTGATTTTGACAAATTAGCGCATGCGTATGAACTGAGTGGCGGTGCCATCACCAATGTGTTGCGTTATGCAGCGCTGATGGCGTTGCGACGTGATACAGCGGGAGTCATTCAACTTGAAGATGTTCAACAAGGTATACGGCGTGAGCTCCATAAAGAAGGAAAAATGATGTGAAAGAACTTGTTTAGGCTCTGCGTAGCGCCCTCTTGACGTACTAATTTGCGCTGTCTAGCGACCGTGCAAGGCACCTTAAAGGACCCTAAACAAATTCTAAGAACTGGATGATATTCAGAAATCTACCGTTTAGCGCAAAGCTCTTAGGAGGAGTAAACCAATCAACCTAAGGGCATGCTTCAAAGGAAGGAAGGGATGATCGATACGGCACTAGGTTTTATTTTGGCGGAGCTAAATACCTTTCTAGGCGCGCGCGTACACAGCAGTGAACCTCTGGCTGTTTTATCTCACCTAGCGAATCCTGATGGTACGACGCCCACGGGTATCGAAAACAAGCTAGTACTATCTCTGGTTAATATTGAACGGGAAGCAGCAGCGCCGGCGTTAGGTATTAAAGGAGGAGGGGAGCACGGACAGTACAGCCGTAGGAATCCCGCGTTAAATTTAAATCTTTCTTTATTAGTCTGTGCATCATTTGGCAACAACTATACCGAAGCACTCCGGTTTTTAAGCATTGCGTTGTCTTTTTTTCAGGCGCGGCCAAATTTTACTGCGCAGAGTTCGTCTGCGTTTCCACGAGAGTTAGCACGCCTCAACATAGAGTTAGTGAGTTTAGATACGCAGGCGCTCAATAATTTATGGTCGATTCTTGGTGCTAAGTATTTACCTTCAGCGCTCTATAAGTTGCGCATGCTAACTTTGCAAGATGGCATTGGCGAGAAGATACCAGCGATACGAGGCGCCAGTACCCAGGTGGGAGGTTAGCGATGGGAGCGCTTGGGTATACCTTACTCTTCCGTATTGTATGTCGGCATACCTATTTTTCAGATGAGCGCGCGCAGGTCTTGAGCGTGCAGCCGACGCCTGCTTGCCAAGCACTGCTCAAACGTTATCAGCTGCTTTTTCGGCCATTTGTTGGCGGAGGGGCTGTTTATTACAACGAAGGCACTCCACTTGCGCAGAATACACTTGCTCAGTTTAATGAGCGTTTGCCGTTTAGTTTTATGTTGTTGAATCATGATCCTTATTTAATTCATTACACCGACCTTGATTTGACGCGAGCAGGCGATCCTGCCGCTACGATTTTTCAGTTTGACAACGCAGCTGATTTTCCCGCAGCCTCTACCATCGAGGATGAAGGAGTCGTGCGACAGACACAGACGCTACATCCATTAGGTGCACCTTTTAATCAAAGGCCATTACCGATCTGGTCTCGACATTCTCTCTACTCGCCTCCAGCGGCTTCTTTGTCAGCGTCAGCATTTTTAACGGTAAGAGAAAAGCTAACTCAACAAATTGTTTGGCAAGAAACCTTATCTCAGACTTCATCCAAAATCTCTTTGAACCTTTCCTCACTGCCAGAGGGATGCTACTTCTTGCAAATCGATCAACAGACGATTGAGCATTTTTACCTGAGCGATATTCCTCCAGTGCAACAGTGGGGCAGGGTGGATATCTATGCCGGAGGAGCCTACCAAGCCTCTTATTTGCCTCAAGCTTGTGCAGTGTTGGATGAGCGCAGTCAGCCAGCTGTCAAAACTTTTACACTCATGCTGAATAACCGCAAAACGATATGGCGCTATTACCTTCTGCATGGCATGGCTGAAGAGCAAAAATTTATAAATTATGAAATGGTCGCCCTTCCTAAACAGGGGAGCTTATTTGAAAAAACGCTAGCAACAGATCAATCACAAGAAATTCGCTTTACTCGCTTGCCTACGCCTGAACAAGTTAACGATCAATTGGCGTGGGTATTTGAATCTGATCAAGCACTTCCTTTATGGCAAACGCCGGCTGAGCAACTCACCGTGCTATTACGGCCGGAGCGTAATAAAACACGCAACGGACGCACGTTTACTTTGCCTTATCCAACGCCCAACGCGGTAAAACTCGATGGCAGCACGCCGCGGCAAGTTTATTCTGAGATTTTTGTTTATCTATAAGGAATCGCTGATTTAATGCGATTTTTCGGAGGTAAAATAAATTGCTGCTGAGAAATGCGCAATTAACTAAATTGTGTGTAAATTTTGAGCTAAACCAGCCATTTTTGCTTGGATTTTCCGTTAGTTTATATACTGCAGCTATTACGCTCATCACTGGTTTATTTGTCTCACCTAAGCGAGGGTCTATGGTATACCAACGGCTCCACGCTGCTTTAACAGCTTTTTATTCACCGGGCTTAAGCCCTCCGTGCCTTGAATGACGGTGTCTGTCAAAGTCAGCCTATCATGTAGTGAACTCCAAAATAGCCGTACTTCATAACGTCCCTCTTCTTCGATAACCTGCCATACGCGAACCGATTTATCGTCACAGCCGGTTACCAGATAGCTGCTATTAGATATTTCTTTCCAGGCAAGGCTATTAATGCCCTCATGAAAATCTTGCACTACCGCTAAACACTGGCCCGAGGCCACGTCCCACAGGCGAACCGTCTTGTCCCAACTGCCCGAGGCGATCTGCTGACCACTGGGCGAATACGCCACGCTACTAACAGAGGAAGTATGCCCTCGTAAGGTGTGGACGGTCTCCCCGCTGTGTGCGTCCCACAGACGAACCGTCTTGTTACCACTGCCCGAGGCGATCTGCTGACCGCTGGGTGAATACACCACGCTAAAAACAGAGGAAGCATGCCCTCGTAAGGTGTGGACAACCTCTCCGCTGTGCGCGTCCCACAGACGAACCGTATTGTCATACCCCCCCGAGGCGATCTGCTGACCACTGGGCGAATACGCCACGCTCATAACACAGTCGGTATGCTCTTGTAAGGTGTGGATGGCCTCCCCGCTGTGTGCATCCCACAGACGAACCGTCGTGTCAGCACTGCCCGAGATGACCTGCTGACCGCTCGGCGAATACACCACGCTAAAAACACCGGAGGTATGCCCTTGTAAGGTGTGGACGGCCTCCCCGCTGTGCACGTCCCACAAACGAACCGTATTGTCAGCACTGCCCGAGGCGACCTGCTGACCGCTGGGCGAATACACCACGCTATTAACTCTGCTGGTATGTCCTTGTAAGGTGTGGACAGCCTCCCCGCTATGCGCGTCCCACAGACGAACCGTCCCGTCAACACTACCCGAGGCGATCTGATGACCAGTCGGCGAATACGCCACACTCAAAACCCAGCCGGTATGCCCTTGTAAGGTGTGAACGGCCTCCCCGTTGTGCGCATCCCACAGACGAACCGTATTGTCATACCCTCCCGAGGCGATCTGCTGACCGCTCGGCGAATACACCACGCTCATCACAGTGGAGGTATGCCCTTGTAAGGTACAGATTTTCTCCCAGCTCGAGGTGTCATAGACGCTGATCCTACCGTTTCCGAGACCTACCGCACATGCTTTCCCATCCGGAGAATACGCGCACGATCTTATCTCCCTCTCTTCCTGGAGATAAGGCCATTCACCAAACCGCGCCCCAGCCATCTGTGCTGAGCTTAAATTCGCCTGACGCAGCCAGCTCCCGCTGAAATTGACGCCGCTCAAATTAGAGCCCTGTAATTGAGCTGAATCGAATTGACCATAACTTAAATCTGCGCCAGGCACGCGGATTCCTTTGAGGTTTTTATTAATGAATTGCACCCCTGCTTTCACCAACAGTGTCAGCGCGTTAGCCGCGATAGCCTGTACCTCTTCTTTTTTGGAGCGTTGTATCCAGTTGAATAATTTCTCTTTTAACAGAATGTCTTGTTGTACTTTTTCTTGTAAAAGCCTAATTATTTCAGGGGAGTTAACCACGCATACCAGCTCGAAAAGTCCAGATTTTTCTACCACCTGGTCGAGTTGTGATGAGTCTGATAGTCGTTGCAATTGGTTCAATACAAAATTCTGTAACCCTTCGTCTGAACGGATTAAAGGCGCCTGATGTTGAGCTTGAATCCTATCTTTGATTAAGTGTAGTTTCAGCGCAGGGGAATCTATCGGTTCACCATCACGAGTGACAGTCGTCAATGCTTTAAACAAAGCCTGCCGGCTTGAAAAATCCAACAGGCTTTCTATTTCCTCTCGAACTTCCAACGGAATCGATAAAAAACGGGATGCCGGGGATTTTTGTGCTGCGGGATAATGCAGATGGGTCGATCTCGAAATAGGATTCAGCATAAATCTTGTTCAATTTAAAAAAATAAAATCATCTGATGAGTGTTGATAGGTCTTGGCGTACGATTTATTTAAATCAGCGCCTCCATAAGGAAATGCTGAATAGCGCGGCAACAAAGCTACTGGTTTTACCTGATTTTAAAGAAAATATTGACGATTCCGATTAAGGAAAAGTTTAATAAATTGTGCGTAAAAAATGCTGCGGCTAGTGGTGCAGACTGTATTTGCGCTGATGTATGGCGCTATTTCAATTTTATTCATTGCTTGCTTTACGTTTTTAAAAAAAATGTGCCGCTTTTAAAAATAAGCTCTTCTACTGAAGAAATTTTTTTAAAAATATAAAAGAATCCTGAAACAAATTTATATGCCGTAGTCACTCTGTTAGATGCATTTATGCATATCAAAGTACACGCATATAAAAATGAAGTACAACAAGGGATAAGGAGACGCCACATTATCTTTTCTCATTATTTCTCGGGAATCTGCGTCGAGTACAAAAAGAGCCATCAACGATATTTGTGCTTGGACTAGTGCAAGGTTCAGAGATGTTTTGTGCTGGGACGCATCCGTATTCCATGTTTTTGCTCCACGTCAATAAGTGGTGCTTTTTAAAAGCTTTAAGACAATTTTCTCAAGTGCGGTTAGAAGATCCGCTCGAAGAAACATGCAGCGCGTAGTTGTTAGTAGTTAAGTTATTTGAAGGCAGACCCACTGAGCCAATTAAAGGAGAGCACATGGCGCAATATAAAACTCCCGGGGTTTATCTCGTGGAAAAGGATGCGTTCCCGAGTTCTGTAGTCGAAGTGGCTACGGCAATTCCAGCCTTTATCGGTTATACCGAGAAAGCAATGTTTGGCAATCAAAGCCTCATCGGCGTGCCTCGACGAATCTCTTCATTCACTGAGTATCTGCTGTATTTTGGCGGACCAGCTATCCCCAAATTTACCTTCGCCCAAGGTGATGCTCAGTCCTACACCTTAACCCTCGATCCAAGCACGCGCTTTTTGCTGTATCACAGCATGCGCTTGTATTTTGATAATGGGGGTGGGCCTTGCTATGTGGTATCGGTTGGCCTTTATGACCAGGTTAAGAAAAATGGTCGCTCAGCGTCCTCTTATACCGATTGTCTTACAGCATTGTCTAAAGAATTAGAGCCTACTTTACTGCTGGCTCCAGGGGCAGGGCTTTTGGATGCGGCGGAATGGCAAAAAGTAATGCAGCAGTTTTTACTGCACTGCAGCACGATGCAAAACCGCATAGCCATCTTTGATGTGCCACAAGGCGATCAAGTGCGTAGCTATGACGATAATGATGTCGTTACCCAATTCCGCACAGCGATTGGAGAAGATTTTCTCAGTTATGCCGCTGCTTACTATCCGTGGGTAAATACCAGCATTGTTGGGCCGACTGATATTAATTTCAGCGTCATTGCGCCAGAGACAATAGATGCTTTTATTGCTGCGTTAACAGCACAAGCGAAGATTGATCTGACAGGCCAAGACGCTAAAGCGAGCGCCGTTATTGCAAAAATTGCGCAAATCAAAAACGCATTGCCCAAGCCAGATGAGAACGGCGCGTCTCCACCTTTAACTGTCGATCAGAAAAAGGCGCTGCAAAGCCTGCATCAAACCTTAGCCGCAGTCAGCCCTCTTTATGTGCAAATGATGGAGGATATGCGCAAACAGCTTAATCTGTTGCCGCCGAGTGGTGCGATAGCGGGCATTTATGCACGGATTGATAGCACGCAAGGAGTATTTAAGGCGCCTGCCAATACCACGCTAAATTCAGTCGTATCTCCCGCTGTCACGATCAATCATGATGATCAAGAAGATCTCAATATCCCTTTAGATGGCAAGGCGATTAATGCTATTCGCACTTTTCCTGGACGTGGAGTGCTGGTCTGGGGCGCGCGCACACTCGATGGCAATAGCCAAGATTGGCGTTATATCAATGTACGCCGCACGCTCATCATGCTAGAGCAGTCCATCAAATATGCGATGCAGGCATACATATTTGAGCCTAATACGTCTTCGACATGGGTTACTGTAAAGAGCGTGGTGGATAACTTTTTAAATAATCAGTGGAAAGCAGGCGCGCTAGCGGGGGCTAAGCCTGAGGAAGCTTATAACGTCAGTATTGGTTTAGGCAGCACAATGGTGCCCGACGACATACTTGATGGTTTAATGAAAATCACCGTTAAGGTAGCGTTAGTCCGACCTGCTGAATTTATTGAAATTACATTCCAACAACAAATGCAAACTTCTTGATTAGCTGAGCAAAGGGGACAATATCATGGCGGATAATGCTGAAGTCAACAAAGTATGGCCTTTGCCTAAATTTTATTTCTCGGTCGATATCGGCAGTCAAACTGACTTGCCATTTCAAGAGGTATCTGGCTTGGATACAGAAACCCAGATGATTGAATACCGAGCGGGTAATAATAAGCAATTCTCCACGACCAAAATGCCGGGTATCGTTAAATTTGGCAATGTGACGCTTAAGAAAGGCGTTTTTGCTAAAGATAATAAGTTTTGGGATTGGTACAACAAAATCAAAATGAACACCATCGAGCGTGTGACTGTCACCATTAAGCTGCTCGATGCAGAAGGGCAAGCGGTGATGGCTTGGACACTATACAACGCCTGGCCGACCAAAATCACCGGCACTGATCTTAAGTCAGATAGCAATGAAGTCGCTGTCGAAACGATAGAAATTGCTCATGAACGCTTAGAGATCACTGCCAGCTAGACCGAGTGCCTATGTCTGAGTGGTATCCGCCAGTTAGTTTTTATTTTTCGGTCACTATCGCCGGCATCCAAACACATGTCGACTATGCGTTTATGGAAGCAAGTGGCTTGGATGCCGAGCTCTCTGTCTTTGAGCTTAAAGAAGGGGGTGAAAATCGTTTTACGCACCGCCTTCCTGAGCGAGCCAGATACCACAATCTCATCTTAAAAAGAGGGTTGATGCTCGCGTCTTCTAAGCTGGCTACCTGGTGCAAGCAAACGCTTGAGTCAGATTTGTCAGGACGGATTGAGACTCATAACATCAATCTCATGCTACTCGATCCGAACGGCAAAACCTTAATGGTCTGGAATTTCTATAAAGCTTGGCCGGTGAAATGGAGTATCTCGACATTTAATGCACAGGCCAACGAAATTGCAGTGGAAACAATTGAATTTGCTTATACCTATTGCACGCGAGAATCAAAACAAGCGGCGCCCAATTCAGTAAAAAGTCCTAGTGTTGAGCGAAGAGAAAAATTGAAGTCATAAAAGGACAAAAAAAGCGGAACACAAAAAGCGGAACACGAAAAACACACAAGAGAAAACCAATGCCAATCGAAATTCGTGAGTTAGTCATCCGTGTTTCAGTAGAAAAAGCGCAGCCTGCTCTATCTGATACAGAGGCGCTGTTGGCGGGATTAAAGCAAGAGGTTTTAGAAGCATGCGATGAGAAATTGGAAGAAATCAGCAAACGTGGATGGGAACGGTAAATGGGGAAGTTGGAAAAACTCACGATCAAGGCCTATACCAATCCAAAATTTACGCAATTTGTGGGCGTTTATAAACTTAAGATTAATCCTGAATCTTATTCGTGTAGATATAAAACTAAATACTCGGCATATAACCCTATCGATGCTGCATCATCCACTGTTAAATATGTTGGGCCAGACCCAGAATCTATTAACTTTGATTTTTATCTTGATGCAACGGGTATTATTCCTGAAATTAAAAGTGTGGTTGACGAAATTGAAACTTTTAAAGGGTTAGTTTATTCCTTTAATGGTGATATTCATTGTCCTAATTATTTGATACTGGTATGGGGAAAAAATCTCTTTAAATGCCGCTTAAATAGCCTAAATATTGAGCATTTGCTTTTTAATCCGAATGGCACACCTCTTCGTACGAAGCTCAAAGTGAGTTTTATCGAATTTCGTTCGAAAGAGGAAATAGAGCGTCGGGCCAATAAACGTTCGCCTGATTTAACGCATACCGTTACTGTCACAGACGGCGACACTTTGCCGCTGATGTGTTATCGCATCTACGGTGATAGCAAGCCTTATCTTGCGGTGGCGCGTCATAATAATTTGCTCGATTTCCGTTACCTGAAGCCCGGTATGCAAATCGATTTTCCACCGTTGGTAGACTGAATCATGGCAGCTTCCTCTGTTTCGAAAAAAACGGATTTGGTGTCTATCAAGGTATTTGTTGAAGGGAACCAAATTCCAGATACTTATAGCGTTGCTGAAATACGAGTACAGCGAGAGGTTAATCGTATTACACAAGCGAGAGTCTTTTTATTAGATGGTGACGTCTCAGCTGAAACTTTTGAGATCAGTGAGTCAAATCTTTTTTTGCCTGGTCATGAAATTGAGGTTCAGGCGGGCTATCACGATGAAGACAAAACGTTGTTTAAAGGTATCGTCGTTAAACATGGATTGAAAATTCGTGAGCGCAAATCTTATCTAGTTGTGTCGTGCTTCGATAAAGCGCTAAAAATGACAGTGGGACGTAAAAATAGTCTTTTTGTAGGTAAAACCGACAGCGCGATTATCGATGAATTAATCAAAGCGAATGGTTTGAGTGCCCAAGTTGAACCTACCTCTGTATTGCATAAAACGCTGATTCGTTATTACGCAACAGATTGGGACTTTATGCTTACACGTGCTGAAGCGGCGGGCAAGGTGGTGTTAGTAGAAGATGGTAAAGTCGTCGTGAAAACACCTAATTGCACGACCGACTCTGGGATTCAAGCAAGTTATGGTCAAACCTTGCGCACTTTTGATGCCGAAATCGATGCAAAAACGCAGCCTCAATCTGTCAGTTGTAGTGCCTGGGATTTCTCTACACAGGTATGGGTGACTGAGCAGGCGAACGAGCCTGCAGCTAACCCAGCTGGCAATTTAAGTGGACCTAGTTTAGCCAATACCTTAGGAAAGACTGCTTTTGCTCTTCATACTGCAGCATCACTCTCAGAGGCCGAATTAAAAGCATGGGCCAATGCGCAACTCCTCAAATCACGCTTAAGCAGCTTGCGTGGCACGGTCTCTCTTGAAGGCAATGCCCGCGTGATGCCTGGACAAGCGCTCACTCTCAAAGGATTGGGGGCGCGTTTCAATGGCAAGGCATTTATTTCTAGCGTCACCCATCAAATAAAAGACGGTATATGGACTAGTGAAATCGGCTTAGGCCTCTCACCACGCTCCTTTACCGAAGAGCAACCAGACATTGAAGCACCGCCAGCAGCAGGGTTAGTACCTGGGATTCATGGTTTAGTCAGTGGCAAAGTCAAACAGATCGATAAAGATCCCGATGGGCAAACTCGCGTCTTAGTTGATGTGCCACTTATTGAATCTCACGGCGAAGGCGTATGGGCACGTTTAGCTAGCGGTTATGCGACGCAAAACGCTGGCATTTTCTTTATTCCAGAAATCGAAGATGAAGTGGTATTGGGCTTTCTGAATAATGACCCCGCTTTCCCGATCATCTTGGGTAGTCTCTATAGCAGTGCCAGAGTGCCACCTTACACACCTGATGAAAAAAATACGCATAAAGCGATTATCACAAAAGCTCAAGTCAAAATTACGGTAGATGACCAAAAAAAACAGATTCAAATTAGCACGCCAGGCGGGCACAGTGTGACGTTGAATGACGAAGACCAGACGATTACGTTAAACGACAGTAATAAAAACAGCGTCAAGATGTCTTCTAGTGGCGTAAATATCGAAAGCCCAGCCAATATCACGATGAAGGCCAGTGGCACGATGACGCTGCAAGCACAAGGCGGACTGACAGTGAAATCCTCTGTGAATGTAGATGTTGAAGCACCGACGGTGAATGCGAAAGCCTCTATGGCGTTTTCAGCACAAGGGCAGGGCAGCGCACAGCTTACCTCCTCTGGTGAAGTGACGGTTAGAGGGGCGTTGGTCATGATTAATTGACGACCTTTTAGACAATTTGTAGACAGGTTTTTAAAAAGATCGTGAGTAGGTTCTTAGATCGTTCTTTTGAAAGTTATATTGAGACTCATTTTTGAATATTAATATTGCTATGCCACCTGCCGCCCGCTTAACTGATATGCATACCTGCCCCATGGTAACCCCAGGCTTGCCGCCTGTGCCGCATGTAGGCGGGCCGGTTGCTGGGCCAGGTGTGCCGAATGTATTAATAGGAGGCTTGCCTGCCGCTGTTGTCGGGGACATGGCAGTTTGCGTGGGGCCGCCCGATTCCATTATCAAAGGCTCAAGCACAGTCCTTATCAGTAAGCGACCCGCGGCCCGGGTTGGTGACCAAACGGCTCATGGCGGTTCGATCGTGCTCGGATGTTTTACCGTCATCATCGGTGGATAGGTGACAAAGGAAAGGGAATGACAGCAGCTAAAGACGCAGGCTTTTTAGGGCGAGGCTGGAGCTTCCCCCCTGCCTTCGATAGAGACGAGGGGAGCGTAGAAATGGTTAGCGGAGAGCTGGACATTATGCAAAGCCTTCATATCTTGCTAACAACGCTGTTGGGTGAGCGATTAATGCGCCCCGAATACGGTTGTGCGTTACAAAGCCAAGTGTTTGAGGTGATGGATACCAGTACAGCTGCCTATTTAAGCAGCGTCATTGACGATGCGATTCTCTTTGGAGAGCCGCGTATTTCGGTTGAGAAAATCGAGATTGATGATATGGAGTCGAATGATGGGATGCGTCGCGTTTCAATCGACTTTACGATTCGTAAAACCAATACCCGTAGCAATATCGTGTTTCCCTTTTATCAGCAAGAGGGCACGAATGTACGGCTGCTTGAATAGAATCTGTCTACGAAGCAAGGTAAACCGATGGTAAATAAGAGCGGGCATAGGGGATTTGGCTGGGGTACCTCACAGCGTGCGCGCTACGACCAGGCATTGCATCCTGATTATGCACAGGTGGATGAGCGCGACTTACCAAGCCTGCTAGCGTTTATGGCAGAGTACGCGAAGCTATTAAATTTTTATGATACTTCCGGCGTAGTGACAGGTGATTGGCAGCCATTTCTAGAGTTTGATATTAGTTTTTTATTGGCACAGATTTGTGTGGCCAATGTACCTAAGGACGCATTCAGTGAGCTATTGCATATCGATCAGGTAGAACATGAAGGAAGCGATACAGAAGATCATAACGAAGGCAACACCCAACTGATCCTCAAGCAAATTTTCCAGGCTGCTACGAAGATTAATGAGTGGTACCAGAGAGCCAAGCGCATTGCCGATCGAGAGCAAGCCGACAATGCACTCAAGCTCACGCTTGAGGCAATGATTCAACGAGATCTGAAGCGCTATTATCAGCAAATTGTCGAGCAACCCGTTTGGAATAAGCATTGGGAGAATCTGGTTGTACAGCAGGGGGTTACATTTGACACGCTGTGGCAGACCACGAAGACAGCCAAAAAAGTATGGTCCGAGAATCTACTGTCGATACGCAATGCGTTTGAGCGTGCGCTGAGAAATCTGCGTCGCTTAGCTCGCATTTATTTGCGTGATTCGCTTTCTCACCACCCTAATCATGCCCCTCACACTGCACTGTTGATTGCCTTTGTGCGCCTATTTAGCAACGCGCAAGAAGAACTTAACACCTACACGCGCCGCCACCTCGAATATTATTTCTACAATATTTTGCGATTGAGTCGGCGCATCAGCCAATCGGATGTTGCTCATCTTTCCTTCACACTAGCGCCACATGCTAAGCGCCATTTATTGAAAGCAGGAACGCAATTACGCGCCGGTAAAAATGCCAATGGTGAAGAACGGCTATTTGCTACTGATAAAGATTTGCTGATTAACCAGGCAAGCATTGCTGCATTGAAAACGGTGCGCATTGTTTATAGCGATGAGCAGACGGATTCTGCGCTAACTCCTACAAAACTGATCACTAAGGTATTTGCTTATCCCAACGCTGATTCTGAAGATGGCTTAGGTACGCCACTCAAGCATCCTGAGCAGGGATGGCCGACTTTCGGGGGAGATGACAGCGATCTACAAGCTCAGGTGACTCAGTCTCCACCGCATGCCGAGTTAGGTTTTCTGATTGCGTCGCCGTTGCTCTTGCTAAAAGAAGGGCAGCGTACCGTCACGCTGACATTTCGTGCCAATGACGCAACTTATCTGCGTTTACAACAATGGCTAAAGTCTTATCAGTCTTATATAAAGACGGCGTTAGGGGTGGTCATAGAAAATGATCTTGCGTTATTAACTGACTCCTGCCGCATTTACCTCAGTGGGGAAAGCGGCTGGTTCGAGACGACTCAAATTCAATTTACTGGCAACCTTCAAGCAGAACCTGGTTTGACGTTGCGTATTCAGCTGACACCGCTTGAGCCTGCAGTGGTAGAAAATCTTGCATTAGCGCCTATAAAGGAGAATGCTGCGCCACTACCCATGCTTAAAGTATTAATGAATCCACACTCGCGGGTGTGTGCCTATTCTTTCTTTAAGGAGTTGGCGGCGCAACACATATTGCTGGCTGTATCCGTGCAGGGACTCAAAAACATAGAGATAGGAAACCACTTAGGCCCTGTTGCCGCGAATAAACCTTTTCCACCGTTTGGCATCGTGCCAACCATTGGCAGTTATTTGCAGTTAGCTGATCGTGAGTTGAGTAAAAAGAATTTGCAAAATGCAACGCTCCATTTGCAATGGATGAATTTGCCAGAAGGCAATGACTTAGCGGCTTACTACCAAGGTTATAAAACACCGTTTAACAATGCGCTATTTAAAGCACGCATGAGCCGCTATTCGCAGCAAGCATGGGAAATGATTAATTGCGAAGATGGGCAGAGCCCTTACTTTTCTCTCTTTAATCCGCCAAGTGCTGCGCGCTCCTCGATGTATGGCACAGCGCAGAGCGCTGCTAAGTCGATTGTGCGCTTTAAGTTAAATTTTTCTCAGCGCTTACCCGCCAGTTTATTGAACCATTCGCTCTCCTTGGGTAGCCCAACAGATTCTAATCGAGACATATTGCCAGGCAGCTTAAGGCTTGAATTAGTTGAGCCGCAGCAAGCGTTTGGACACGCGCTTTATCCGGCAGAGTTAACCGCTGCTATCCTGACTAATTCACAGCAGCACAGCAAATTAAAAAAAGCTAACGCTGTGTCGCTGCCCAATCCTCCTTGGGTGCCAATGGTTAAGTCATTGGCTATCGATTATGAGGCGTGTGAGTTGATCGATTTAAGCGCTGACTATGCGGGTCAAACTGATGCTGCACAAATGTATAGCCGCTTCTACCATATTGCTCCGTTTGGCTACGTCGAAGAAGTGCCTGGTATGACCCCTGAGCCAGTCCTTCATGCTGAACAAGGGCAGTTATATATCGGTTTAACAGGGCTAAACCTTCCTGAAACACTCACTTTATTGTTTCAGACGCAAGAGCGTTCACCTGATGAGAAGTATGCGAGTAAGCATGAGCGCACTTGCCCCAAACCAGTTGTGGTATGGCGGTATTTAGCCCAGAACGTTTGGAAGACTTTGCCGCCGCAGCGCATCATAGGGGATACCACAGAGTCTCTTACCCACTCTGGCATCTTGACCCTTCAGCTCCCCATTGACCTCAACACAGATAACACGTTAATGCCAAGTGGCCTTTTTTGGCTCAGCGCATTAGTGACCGAGAATATTGAATATGTTGGGAACACCGTAAAAATTTATACGCAGGCAGTCACCGCTAAGCGTGTCAACGATGCGGAGATGACTGAGGGCAATTTACCTGCGTTGTCCATTCAATCCTTAGTAGAAAAAGTCGCTGAGATTAAAACCATTATTCAGCCTTTTGCGACGACTGGCGGGAGGGTAGCTGAGTCTGCTGCGCAATTTGAAGCACGGGTGAGCGAACGGCTCAAACATAAAGCGCGTGCCATTCAACCTAGCGATTATGAGCGACTCGTACTAGACGCTTTTCCCGACATTGAACAGGTCAAATGTATTGGCCCTAATAACAGTCGCGGTTATAGCGGACACACTCCACTTAAACCCGGTCATATCACGCTCATTGTTGTGCCTGCCAGCAAGAACGGCGTCTCACCTGCTACGTTGCGCGTGCCGCAATCTACGCTATGGGAAATCGCCGATTATTTGCATCCACGCACTTCGTCCTTTGTGCAAGAAATACAAGTACGTAATCCAATTTATGAAAGGTTAAAAGTATTTGCCAAGGTTAAGTTCGACGTTAGTCAAGAAGCTTTGCATGATGTGATGCGCTTAAACCAAGCGTTAAACCAATTTTTGGCGCCCTGGCAAGCTGGCACAGAAGCACTGCCTATAGGCTATGGTGGGTTGAAAGTGGAAAACATTGCGAGCTTTATCGAACAACTTCCGTATGTCGAGCGCTTAGTTGATATTGCAATGTTGCATTTGTATCAGGTGGAAAACGTACATTCCAGTCAAACCTTTTGGCAGGAGAAATGGTTAGAGCGGTTAGATATCGCTTATCCAACGGCTGCCTGGTCTGTATTGACGCCGGTGCCGCAACATGATTTTGTTGAGATATATACGCTTGATGTAGATTCATTCACCCATCCTGTCAAGCATGGGATTGGCAATTTAGTGATTGGAAGCGATTTGATCGTTTCCAGTGCAGCACATACTCAATGCAAGCCGTCACCGAAATCAGTGCAACAAGCATCGTCGCAAAAGAAATTTCTTCTAGCCATTGATATAGATAAGGTAGCGCCTTATCTGCCTGCCTCAAGCCACGAGCTAAAGAATTAGCACACGCATATAAAAGGTTTTTAAAAATGATCAAAACACGCGCACAGCTTAAGGAAGATTTCAGTAATGGCAACATGCCTACGGGCGCCCATTTCGCTGCCTTGATCGATTCGCTCGTGCATCACGATGAGTTGCGCAGCGATGTTTTTAAAGACTCGGGGCAAAATAAAGCGAGTCGCGTCAGTTCATCTTGCGCTGCAAATGGCTCAACACCGTTCCAGGTGCGGCTTGATGAACAAAACAATTTACTGGTGTGTAAAGAAGACGCAGTATTGGCGGTCTTACGTGCTGAACAACAACAGTGGGTACTGCCAGCGAGTAACGAGCGGCCTACCCCGCTAGTTGTCGAAGGTTGGCAGCGTTCGGCCGCGCGTATAGGTGGATATGATCCTGCTGCGTCAGGGGCGACAGCGCTAAATGCTGCCGATGATTTAACCACGTCGCAAGTGGAGGCGGATGGCAAATGGCATCCGATCTTGCCTAATCTAAATGGCTGTTATGCCTTTGAGATTGTTGCGCATGCCTGTACTACGCGCACTTCACGTCGGCAAGCGATGCTGCATGCGATCGTGCTCACCAGTTTTAATGGTTCGCAGCAAGCTATCTCGCAGACACGCATTTGTAAAGGCTGGTCATGGCGTTGCGACCTTCGACTTAAATGGCGCAAGAATCGCTCAAGCTGGTGGCGTCGTCCCACGGGTTACGATCTATGTATCAAAACAGGCTGCAATTATGGTGTCGATGAGGCGGGGCAGAAAGCGCTCATTCGCTATCACATCACTCGCTTATGGTGAGAGGTCTCTCGTGCTATCCAATGCAATCTTTCTCTAAAACTGCACGATGAAAAAGCCAGCGACAATCTCAAGGACTGAGCCTGCCAGCCTTGGTCAGAATTTTGCCAAGCTCTTAGCACAGGGGATTGAGTATTGTCAGCAGATGTCTGAAGACAACTGGACTGACTATAACGAACACGATCCTGGTCTGACCCTATTAGAGCAGCTTTGTTATGCAATTACTGATCTAAGTGCGCGCACAGGTCAAAAAATCTGTGACTTACTTACACCTTGTCCAGGACAATCGGATGCCTCCTCTGAAGACACGCTCTATACAGGTGATAAAGCACTGAGTTGTCAGGCGCTAAGCGCAGATGACTATCGCAAGCTTTTATATGATTGTGTACCAGGCCTTAAAAATGCCTGGCTGCGTCCTTGTAAGGGGGCGGCGGGACGCTATGAAATCCTAGTTGAAGCGTATGCGCGCAGCGACCCAACAAAAGTCAAAGCGTGCATTAAAGAAGTGATGTGCTCGAATCGCAATGTGGCTGAAGATATTGAGCGCGTCGTGTTACTCAAACCTTATCCCATTGCTTTGCGTGGCACCATTGAGATTGGCTCCAGAGCGGATCCTGTCGAAGTGCTGGCCGACGTTTTATTTGCACTACAAAATTATCTCAGTCCTTTTCCCAAAGTCCACATGGTCGATGAGCTATTACATGTAGGCACGTCTCCCGATGAAATTTTTGTTGGGCCTCGACTGAACTTAGGTGTACTCGATAATAAGCAGCTAAGTCCTTACAAACAAACCATTACTTTGCAAGGATTAGTCGAAGTCATCTTAAAAGTGCCTGGCGTAGAAGGGGTACATAATATGTGCTTGCCAGGACAGCAGACGACAATCACGCTGCCATGCGATAGCGTGCCTGATTTGGAACCTTCCATTTTTACACCGCCTGAGAAAGCTTATGGGATAAATGTTGAGCGAGTAGGCGGAGTGAGTCAGCCGTTGAAAACGGAATTGGTGTATCGCTCGATTGAGAAACGTTTGGGTGAAATAGGTAACCATGAGACCTATGCCAAACGTAGCCTACAGAATATGGAATACGGCAAAGTGCCGGTTGGAAAATATCTAGACGTTTCTTCTTATTTTTCAATCCAACACCAGTTCCCGCTAACTTATGGTATTAGCCGCTACGGCATTGTTCATTACTCTCCAGCGTTAGAGAGTATAAAAAATGTCAATCAGATCCATATTAAGCAAATGCATCGCACCAAGCGTCAAGCATTAGCGCGGCAGCTTAAGGCTTATCTTTTATTTTTTGAGCAATTGCTCGCCAACTACTTAGCGCAACTGGCGCAAGCGCGGCGTTTATTTTCACTAGATGAGAAGCTTGAACAAAGTTATTTTTCTCAGCCGCTTGTAGATATCCCCGCACGTGAGCGGGATGCGCCGAATATTCTAGAAATATTTCGCTACCCTGAGGCCGAAGCGGAAAAATCTTCGAAATATAGTGTTTACGTCATAGACGAGCTTGAGGAGATTCAGCTTAATAGTGCTGATTTGCCAGATAAAGAGCGGGCGCTTGCGCGTAAACGAGAGATTAGCAAGTATGGCCAAATCGCGGATTTTTACCGCGCTGAATCGTGTGGACCGATGGAATATAGGCTGGTGTTACACAACGCTTCGCATCAACCTATTGCATATGGTCAAGAGCGTTTTGCCTTAGCTGAACATGCCAAACAGGATGCACAACGCCTGGCTGATTTTCTTGCCAAACTCAGTGCTAAGCCGTCTGCATTAGATAACTATATCAAGCTCTCGAGATTTGGCAGATTTGCGGTTCGTCTGCTCGATGAGGCGGCGCGCATCGTGTTAGATAGTCGGGACTTGCCGAGTCTCGACAGTCGTAATAAGAGGGTGGAAGACATGTTGGAATATGGTGTCCTCCCAGAGAATTATCAAATCCATGCGATAGACAAAGCGTGGTATCGCGTAGTTTTAGTTAATGCGGAACACAAAACTATTGCCTATGGTGCAGTACGCTTTGAGTCAGTAGCCAGTGCTGAACAGGGAATTGCTACGTTAGTCGACTGGCTTAAACGTCTGCGCTTTAACTTGTTGTTACAAAAGCAATTTATACAATGTCTCCCTGTTGCATTAAATCGAGATTTGCAGCAGCTAACTTATTACCAGCAAAAATTAGCGTTAACAGTTAAGCAATTTGACCCTTTTTTAGAACGTCGTAATCGTTTTCTCGATCATCTGCTCGCTCGCTTTGGTGAACGTTTTGATAACCATTTGCTGCGTCATCTCGATCCACGTGTGCAAAATAATCCTGAAGAATTTGACCGCGAGCTAATCCGCTGGAAGACCATTTTTTTATGTCAAATTATTGAATTAGGTAGCGGACGCGCAAAGGGGACGGATTACACGGCGTGGCAGAAGTCACTTCTGCCAGAGCCAACCGGTTTGGAAAAACGTTTATGGTTATTGCTTGGTTTGCACGGCCATTTCAATGGCACCTCTTATTTAACGTCGAAACGAGCGTTGACCAATGACGATCCGCCGTTTCATTATCGTGCCACTAACGGTAAGCCAGCGCATCCTCGGTCACAAGCAGCAGACGATGACGAGCTGCTTGGCATACTCAATCGTCGACAATTCTTTGTTTTTACCTCTACCAATCCGGCCGTGATCTCGAATATGTTCGAGCATGGCCTAGATAGACGTAATTATCAAATTGTCCCGGGCGCCGTAGAAGGAACTGTCTCGTTAAACTTTACCTGGCCAGGCGAGGAGCAATCTTTAGAAGTGCATCGAACCTATAGCTGGGAAGCGGCTGAACAAGCGCGCGACGGTTTGATTAAGTACTTGCACCATTTAACTCATGATGTTCGTCGTCTTTATCAAGATGAGGGATTGTATGTGTTAGAGCATTTGCTATTGCGTCCCACTAGCTCGACTGACAGTTCACAAGAAAAGGATGCAAGTCAGCGCTTTACTGATGATTTTTACGCGAATCGTATCAGCATCTTGCTGCCAAACTGGCCTGTTCGCTTTCAACGTGAAGAGTTCAAACTTTTCGTAGAACGAGTCGTGTATGAAAACTGTCCAGCGCATATCTCTGCTCAATGCTATTGGTTGAGCTATCCGCAAATGGCGCAATTCGAACGCCTCTACGCATACTGGACAGAGTTAAAAGGCAAAGCAGCTCATACGATAGCTGCACCATCAGATGAACTAGAAGCAGCAGCGCAGGCATTGAGAATTTTTATGATGCAACTTGAACGCACACTCAATGCTTGTTAAGAAACCTCTGCATATGGTGAACCGCTTAGTGATGGCGGTAGATCTTGATACGCAAGAGCGAGCAGCAGGGTTACAAGAGCGTTTCTCAGCGTTTTGCGAAGCGCGTCTGCCTGCGTTATTAGATACCGTCCTCTCGCGGTTTTCCATTCCGTTGCAAAGTCGTGTGCTGTCGCATGTTGAGATTGACCTGGGCAGCGTGCCTGAGCGAGTTATGGAAGAAGTGCTAGCTGAGAAAATTGATCAAGCGTTACATGAGCGTTTGATTAGATTGTTAGGTCTTCCTTTAGCGGCTGAGCATGATGCGCCTAATCATGAGTATATATTGAGGGCGTTAGCCGAAGGTTTGTTTCAGCGCGTTGAGATAGATCGCCTAATGCAAGCGGCGCTCGCTACACAGCCCAATGAAGTCGCTACGTTGCTGCGTCAAATAGGTCGTGATCCTCTGGTGCGCTGGCATTTGGCTACTGCTTTACGAGACGTGACGCTTACCCAGGTGGTGCAAGTGCTGCGCCCGAGGGATGCGGCAGTGATTATCGAATATGCGCAGCATATTCAGATACAGCAGCAACATACGCAAGCTGTCCCGATCCCTGAAACAGATTTTAAACATGCATTGTGGGAAGTGATCTTTGCCTATTTGCTCGCTGACCGAGGCTCGCAATTTAATCGCTACACGTTTATAGATAACATTTTGTGGCGCATCGCAGAGCGTTATAGTCTGAATTATCTTCAGCTACTAGATGGGTTATTGCGTCAGGTTGCGCCAACTGTTGTGCAAGTTGGGCGCAACGAATCGTTGATCACTATCCTATTCAGACTGCGCAAAAAAGCGCATCCAGTTGATCCTTCTCAAACTGAGTCGTCTGCCAATATCCAGAACGCAGCGCAGCATATCTATCATGGCTCAGTAAAATCAGAAGAGGGCGAGCAAAGCGCGGATGGGTCAGCTGATGCCGCACTAACGATAGAAAGCCAGCAACGCTGGCTTTCTGCGTTGGCTATGTTTTTAGAGCATGGCGTATTACCTTGGTTTGCTCCTCACACCGAAAACGCTATCCAGGTTTTATTCAATTCGCTTATCGAAACTTCCCCTTATCTTTTAGCAGCTTGGCTAAAAACAGCACTTATTCATACCGCGGCAAGAAATCGTCTGGCTAGGCAGCTGCCCAGTGAGATGCGCAACAAGATATTGCGTTTAATCATACCTGATCAGGCTGATGCCATCTTGCAGTGGCTCACGCCACTCGTACCGATATTGCGCCGTTGTATTGAACGGAATCAGCTATCTTTAACGCGTTCCTCTACATTCTCTGAGGCTTGGCTAATAGAAGAGTGGTGGATAGCTCTGTTTGAGTTTGCCGCTAAAACGCAGCCGAGCAGACCCGCTTCATATGCTTGGCTACGCAGGCTATTGCAACGCACGGCTGTGCAGAATAGATGGGAATACACATCACTTTTAGCGAGCCTAGTATTGGAAGTGAAAGCCAGCTCTTCATTAACCGCTGCTGCGCGCGATTTGCATACAGCGCTTTTATCGTTGTATGCAGAAGCTTTAGTTGAACGTGCACATGGGTCTGAAGTGAGGCGCCGCTTAGCGTTTTTTTCTGGCGCGACAGCGATAAGGCCTTTATGTGGCTTGTCTTTATTTTCTCGTAGTAAGCGTTTTAATCGAGCAATAAAAAAAGCATCTCACGTTGATGAACCAATCAACCCAGCCTATCGCTGCTTACGTTGGCTTAGTCAAGGCATATGGCCTCTTGCCAATCTATCTCAAGAGAGCTCGTCCCGGCATAGACGAGCGAGAGGGAAAGAGAAAGGCGATGTTCAATATGCGTCAGCGCATCTCTATCGTTGGCTGTATTCACTGCCGGACAATATATGGAGATGGGCGCTGCAACGCCTCAAAACAAATGAGTGTCAAGCTGCTTTACAGCGCATTATGTTAACGCCTGTTGCATTACGTTTGCGTGTTTTTCGACTTTTGGTGGCTCAGCACGAGGGGAGGGCAGTGGTCGAATTGATGCAGACTTTGTCGCGGGCTATGGTTGTGCTGGGCTTAAAGGCTTCTCCGTTACAGCAAGCACAAGCGAGATTATTCAATATCATGCTAAGCGCTCCGCCCGGTACGCCTTTGGTACACACTATACAAAACCTTATGCAGCTGCTTGCTGTGCATTATGCAATTCCTTTGCGTCGTTGGTTCGAGGTGTTATTTAGGCAAGCTCAAACGGATAAGAAAGGAAGTGAAGCCACTTTTTATCATTTACTCGAGCAAGTTCGGGCCCGCCTAAAGTCTGCTTTTGCAATATCGCAAAAATTTGCTGTTAGAAAAGATACGCTAGATTTTCCTGAAGAAAGTTCATATAGCGCAGATGCTATCCAATTGGCATCTGTACTCGAGCATATGGGAAGCGATGGCGGCGTCTTAGCCGAAAAGAGTCAATTAGATAAGCAAGTTGTATCTGTTAAGCCGCTTAATGCATTAGAAGGCCTATGTTATTTTTTAGACTATGGCGTGCTTCCGGAGGGTGAAAAATGGCGTAGTTTTAGCTCGACTCAATGGTTCGAGCATGCTTTTATCCAAGATAAGCAGGCTGCCCTCGACGCATTGCGAGCACGTGCTGATCGGCCGGATATATTAGGGCGCTTATGGGCGTGTATGCCCTCAAGCATGTTAAGGCAGTTGATCGTGTGGTTAATCCCTCAGTATGCTCCATCGATCATCAGTTTCTTATTAGCAGGCGAAGCACTGCAAAGTGACACTACACTCTCAGGCGCGCAGCAAGCTCGCACGGCCCAACTGCATTGGCAGCTAACATTAGCTATGCTGTTGAACCCTCATGCACCTACGTTTTCCCTCCAGGCATTTTTAGATCAAATCAGCACGCAGGCTGCTCAGCGTTTGGGTTTGTCAGTTGATATCTATACTCAGCGTCTGCTGATCGCAACGCAACAACGTAATCAGCATGCAGGTGATAATAGAAAATTATTGGCCATACTTACAGCAAAATTGTCTGAGTCAGCTACTGAATCAGTTCAGACTAATGTCGATCAGCCTGATAAAACCCTAACGCCAGCTTCATTTTCACTAGAGATACTGGATGCTTTTTTACGCTTTGGCCAAGTACCAGCTGATGGCGTTGAAGCGCTAACTGAAGCAGTTAAACACTTACACAGCACATCTTCCGCGTTATTGCGTAGACGCATTCGCATTGCTATTGGCAACGCGTTGGAACGGACTAGGCTTGCTTGGCTTCTACCTTGGCACAGTTTTATGGTTTGGCTACGCTGGCTGTGGCCTACGCGGCACGACTCGATTCACGCCATCATCGAAGGCTTGGCACAGATTGCCGCGCAAGCAGATGGCCGCATTGCCTTTTGGCGTAGCATGTTAATTGAGATATTGTTGACCACTGTGAGCCATCGTTCAAAACAACGCTGGCAATGGCATGATTTGCTAGAGATACCGATACAACGTCTTATCCAGCAGCAATCATTAAATCCTGCTTCAGTAATAGCAACATTGCGCGCCAAGTTTCTACACATCTCAGCACCCACAATTTTATTTGCTGCGCTAGATTGGGTTGAGCTTTCCTTATTAGACACCAGGCTCAAAACTAGTCAGAAGAAGCAGGCGTTGAATGAATCGTTGCGCTTGCGCGCCCCCGCTGCACGGCCCCAAGCAGTGCAAGCAAGCAATACAGAGAATCAAGTTAGCCTGCCTGCTGAAGAAGCGTTTTATATCCACAACGCTGGTCTAGTGTTGCTGTGGCCCTTCTTGAGCCGTTATTTCCAAATATTAGAGTTGGTCGAAGCAAAGGAATTCTGTAGCCCTGATGCACAGTCTCGCGCCATCTATCTGCTGCAATACTTAGTGACCGGATCGTTCGACGTTAGCGAGCCAGCGTTACTACTTAATAAATTACTCTGCGGCGCGGTTGAGGTGCCCACCTTAGACCTTGCGCTAGCGAGGCATCTTCCTCTGAGCGAGCGTGAAATAGCGATTTCTGAAGACATACTGTATGGCGTTACTCAGAATTGGGAAAAACTGCGCAATACCTCTATAGCTGGTCTGCGCGAATCTTTTTTATTACGCGATGGGAAATTAGAAAAACGTAAGGACGAAGCTTGGACGCTCACCGTTTCACTAAAAGCCTATGATGTACTGCTAGATAGTTTGCCCTGGAGCCTCTCCACGATTCGTTTACCGTGGATGAAAAATGTGCTTTATGTGCGGTGGAGATAAGCATCGCTTCCCTAGCATTACTCATTGGGTCGATTAATCGTTCTGTAATATAAAAAATTTTCCTATCAACTGGCAGCAGTCAGATTATGCAAAAAGCTAAAACATATCCTTGCGTATTGACCATCGCTGGCGCCGATCCTTCTGGTGGCGCAGGGATACAAGCCGATATCAAGACGATTGCTGCGACCGGTGGTTACGCAGTCTCTGCGATTACAGCGTTAACGGCGCAAAATACGCAAGGTGTACAGGCTATTTATGCTGTGCCAGCTTCTTTTGTGGCGGCGCAGGTGGAGGCTATTTTTTCTGATATTGAGGTCCATTCAATCAAGCTTGGTGCGCTGCTTAGCGAAGAAGTGATAGAGACGGTTGCTGCTTTATTAAAAAAGCATAGAGTTAATAACGTTGTGCTAGACCCAGTGATGGTCTCTAAAAATGGTAGTGAGTTACTTAAATCGAGTGCTCTCGAAGCTTTGAAGAAAGAGTTGTTTAGTCTTACTGCTGTTGTTACACCAAATCTAGATGAAGCGGAGAAATTGCTCGCTCAGCGTATTACCAATCTATCTGAAATGGAGGGAGCTGCAAGCGCATTAGGCGATCAATATAAAACCAATATATTGATTAAAGGCGGTCATTTAAATACGGAAGATTCAATCGATGTGCTCTATCTCTATAAGCATCTCAAATGTTATCGGTATGCAGTTGAAAGAATCGAGACAAAAAATACGCACGGAACAGGCTGCACATTATCTTCTGCGATTGCCTCTTATTTAGCCCAAGGTTATTTATTATCAGACGCGGTTGCTCGCGCCAAGCAATACCTTACGCAAGCGATGCAAGGTGGCAGTCGTTTTAGATTGGGGCAAGGGTATGGCCCATTAGCGCATTTTTATAATCGGGAGGACCTTGCTGGGGACGAATGAGTGTCTATCCGACCCAGTGCTGATTGTTATCCTTTAAAAGCCTTAATTCAGGTTAACAATGGATAGCGGTCTAGGATTATTCTGAATACTTTTGCAGAGTCACGGTATTTTATTTGTATAGGCGCTTTTATACTGAGCGCGTGCAAAAGGAAAAAACTATGCGTTTAGTAGGTCTAGCAGCATCCTATAGTCCCACGATTTCTTCAATCGCCCCTCCTGCTGAAGAGCCAGTAAAGGCTTGCTTTTCCAAAGATTTTTTAGGTTCTTTTATTGAAGCGCCTACAGACGCAAAAGAGACAAAAGCTGCTGCTGATGCCCCTTTCATAAAGCATAAGATAAAGGAGCTTGCCACGGCTCAAGGTAGTCTTGTTAAGCCTTATATAGGTACTATCGCGGCCTTTTATGAAGAAGTGCAAAAAGCGCCGTGGTGGCATTGGACAGTTGTTTTAGAAAATCTGAAGTCCTTATTCCGTACTACAAAAAAAGAAGAGGTAGAGGAGGTAAAGGACATTTATATTTCCGTACCTTCTTCATTAGAGTTTGCAAAAATCGAGCTTGAAAAGCTAAGTGATCAGGTAAAAGAACTACGGGAAAATCATTTGCACAATCCTAATCAGATTGATTTAAAAGCAAGGGAAGATGACTATCGGATATATTTATCAGCAGAGAAACATATCCAAGATGCATATCGCGCTTGTCTCGCAGAAATAGAATTAACTAAAAAAGACGAGGCTGCTGTTTTTATGGAAGGCTTTCAGGCTATAAGTAGTGTGGCTGAGCAGTCGCCTTTTTTAAGCAGCCATAATAATGAACAGCTACTTATCACAGAAAAAGCAGAAGAAAGTATTAATTCTATTGTCCCTGCTACCTCTTCTAAAAATAATCAAATAGCAAATAAGCCATCTACACCTAACGCGCTTGAGGGGGAAAGGGTTATAAAAGTTGAATCATTTGCAGAAGCGTGGGAAAGATTAAAAACTTTTTCCCGCAAAGGTATCGAATTGAAATCGCCCGAATCGGGCCTAATTAAAAAGGCGCATGATTTTATTCATCACGACACCACGTCAGAAGTGGTAGCAACGAGTAGTGCGGTTGCTCATATGGTGACGCCAGGCAGTGGCTTAATAGTTAATGGTGGGGCAACCATAGCAAAATCAATAGCCAAAGGTGTTATGTATTCTGCTACTTCATTCCGTAAAGTAGAATACAAAAATGCATTTAGAATGCAATTAAGAAAAAAGATAGATTTCGCTATTCAAGAGGTTGAAGATATGTTTAGTAGTGCAAGGGGAACCGACCCCCGACAAGCAGCAGCAGCGGCAGGTATGGCGGCGGGGGCATTAGATGGCACGCTGAAACAAAACACAGTAGCAATGGAAGGCCAAACAGATGCTATAAATAAGGTGCAGGAAGAGGTAAAAGAATTAAAAGAAGAGAATAAAGCACTTCAAAGGAAGCTGGAAGGGATAGAAGCCGGGGTAGGTCAATTGGTTCAAATAGCCAAGCCCTTATTAGGCCGTAGAGGTTCCGCTAGTTCAATTGACTCCGGCATTGGCCTCTCCAGAACAAGCAGCCCAAATAACCACAAACAAGCTTCAGCTAGTCCGGTTATTACTGAGAATATGTCGGCAGGGCAGTCGATAACCACTAACGCTACTAGCTCAGAAGTAAAAAGACCTTCTACGCCTGAGTTAATAGAACGGGTTGCTACTCTTGAAAAAACCCTTGCTCAACAGACAGAGCTTATTGTTCAAGAAAGAGAGCTTGCTAAGCAGGAAAGGGAAGCTATTTTGGAGAGAGCTAAACAAGAAAAAGCAGAGTTACTTACTATACTTGAGCAAAGAGAAGCAGCAGCTAAGGCTCGCGAAGAAAGATTAGCTGCCCAGTTTCAAGAAAGCCAAACACAACAGTTCAACATGTTATTAGCTGCTCTTAAAGAAAAAAATTAAATTATTCTCCCGTAAAAACTAAAAAAGCCCTTTTTTAAGCGCCTCTGTAAGTTAAATAATATTCAAGCTTTCGAGAGGCCGCTTATAAAGCGGCTTTTTCTTTGCTTATTCCTCTCGGAATAGGATACCAGTGCCATGCCCCACGAATGATTGGTGCGTGCAACACAGAATTTCAATATATTGGCGGTGAGGTCGCCCACAAGAAAAAAACGACAGCAGAATTAATCGCGCCAAACGAGACGCTGCAAGATCAAACCAGCGTTTTTCTAATGCAGAATTTTGGCCAGGAATTCTTTAGCGCGATCAGTTTTAGGGTTTTCGAAGAATTCTTCCTTCGAGACGTCTTCGATGATAGTCCCTTTGTCCATGAAGATAACGCGATTAGCCACTTTCTTCGCGAAGCTCATTTCATGGGTGACGCACATCATTGTCATGCCGTCATTCGCTAGCTCGACCATTACATCAAGTACTTCATTGATCATTTCAGGATCAAGTGCCGAAGTTGGCTCGTCAAACAGCATTGCAAACGGGTCCATCGATAGCGCACGAGCAATTGCGACGCGTTGTTGTTGGCCGCCGGATAGTTGCGCTGGATATTTGTCGGCATGCGCACTTAAGCCTACCCGTTCAAGCAAGTGCAAGCCTTTTGCTACCGCTTCATCTTTATCGCGCTTAAGCACTTTAATTTGGGCGAGCGTTAAATTTTTAATAATGGATAGATGAGGGAAAAGCTCAAAGTGTTGAAACACCATGCCTACCTTCGTGCGTAGCTTTGGAAGGTTAATTTTGCGATCGTTCAATGATTGGCCGTCAATCACAATGTCACCTTGCTGGAATGGTTCAAGCCCATTAACGGTTTTAATCAGCGTTGATTTACCCGAACCTGAGGGGCCGCAAATGACGACGGCTTCGCCTTTCTTAATGTCGGTTGTGCAGTCGGTTAAGACCTGAAATTGGTTATACCATTTATTAAGATGCTGAATGGAAATAACTGTGGAGGCCACTTCGCCTGTCTTTTGCAGATGATTCGAAAGAGGAGTCATGGGTATACCTTGCTATAAAACTGTTTACACATTTAAAAGGCGTTAAGAGCAATCACTGTGACTCAGCCGTCTTCGGTGCTTGCTCTTTACTACTCGCTACGCTTTTTTGTGCTCGCTTAATTAACGCAGAAGCAGCTAACCCCATTAAGAAGTAACAGCCACCTGCGAATAAAATCATTTCTATCGTACTGCCGTCTCGCTCGCCGATAATTGTCGTAGAGCGGAAAAAGTCCGCTAACCCTATCACATAAACCAACGATGAATCTTGAAAGAGCACTAAGCCTTGCGTGAGCAATAGAGGGAGCATCGCATGAAACGCTTGTGGCAGCACGATCAAGAACATCGACTGGGTATAAGTCATACCCAGCGCGCTAGCAGCTTGTGTTTGGCCGCGTGACACGCTTTGTATGCCTGCTCGGATGATTTCTGAATAGTAAGCCGCTTCGAATAAAGAGAAAGCAATCATCGCTGAGACTAAGCGGATGTCAGTATGCGCTGGCAAATTCAAGACCGATTGCAGTATCTGCGGCACAATCAGAAAAAACCATAACAACACCATCACCAACGGGATCGAGCGAAAGAAGGTCACATAAATATTCGCAAACCAAGCGAGTGGCTTAATCGATGAGAGCCGAAACAGCGCTAAGACCGTACCCCAACCAATCCCAACGATGATGGCGGTAAGCGTGATCTGTAACGTAATCAATAAACCGCGGCCAAGAAGCGGTATTGAAGACGTGATCGTATTCCAATCGAAAAATTCCATTATTTACCTCCCCCTACTAAGCCTGGCACGCGTACTTTCTTTTCGACCCATTGCATGGCTAGCATCACCACCATATTGATAACAAAGTAGGCAATAGTGACAGCGATAAATGACTCATAAGCTTGTGCTGTGTAGTCGACTAATTGGCGGGCTTGGGCGGAAAGTTCAAGTAGACCAATGGTTGAGGCAACGGCTGAATTTTTAAAGATATTCAAAAACTCGGAAGTCAGCGGCGGTACGATGATGCGAAAGGCTGAAGGCATTAATACATAACGATAAGTCTGTGGCAAGGTTAAGCCTAAAGCCAGCGCCGCTGCCTTTTGTCCACGTGGTAGCGCATTCAGCCCTGAGCGTACTTGCTCGCAAACACGGGCGCCGGTGAAAAGGCCGAGGCAGATAATGGAAGTCACAAAGAATTGTAGGTTAGGTGCGAGTTCCTTAAACCAATTGCCAATTGAGGTTGGCAAAAACTCCGGCACCACAAAATACCAAGCAAAAAACTGCACAATCAGTGGAATATTACGAAATACAGCCACATAAACTGCGCCGATAGCGGCGACGCCTCGATTGGGCAGCGTGCGCAGCGCGCCAAATAAAGAGCCGAACACCAACGCGACCAGCCAAGCTGATAACGAAAGCGCGATGGTAATTTGAAAACCTGAGATGAGCCAGCCAAAGTAAGTAGTTGGTTCGCCTGTGGAGACAGGGCTGAATAAGATTTCCCAGTTCCAGTGATAAGCCATTCGAATTTAACTCCTGCAGAAATAGTATGGCATTGGGCGCTTTTCCCTTATAAAAGAAATGGCTAATAAAGGAACTTCGCTATGTTCTTTTTCAAAAGCGCTGAATAAATGGAGAGCAGCAGGATCATTAATTTCAGCCTCACGACAACTACTAATGTATTGTCCAGGCAGGATTCCTTGCCCCCGATTGATTTAGCGTTTCCTTTATTTTTTAGTCAATCCTGACAAAAGAGACACCACGGGATTTCTGTGGCTCATGCTGCCTACAAGAGGCGTCTCCCGTGGGTTCGGTCACTTTATATTTTCCGTTGCATCAGTTTTTTTAAAAAAACGCAGTTAACGCTTAAATAACGAAAATTAAGGAAGCATTGAGTAAATTGGGAGAGAGGAATCTCTACTCGCCGACACATTAAGACGCCGCTATATACCTTTTGTAGCGGCGTCTCACCTCTCTTTTTATATTGGGCACGAATGTGCTGTCTGTAGTGACATTTCTTACTACAGTGAGGTAGGCAGGATTTTTTAATACTTACTGTGGGCTGCAGTTGTTTATTCTGCTGCTCCCGATCTACTCAGTGCCTTGCTCGCACTTGCTTAATAATCAAGCGCCTTATCGTTCGGGTTTTTAAATAGCTCTGTCATTGCTTGGCTTAATGGGAAATTCAAATTTAAGTTTGACGGCGGAATAGGTGATTGGAACCATTTTTTATAAAAATGTTCGGCCTTACCTGAACGTTGTAGATCAGCAATAGTTTGGTCAACAAGTGCTTTAAATTCAGGATCATTTTTGCGCATCATGCAACCATATACTTCACGTGCGCGTGGTAACCCCACTGATTCAAGCGTGCCTACGATCTCATAATTTTGAGACTGTTTGGATTTCGCGCGCTCGCCAGCTAACAGTGCATCATCCATCATAAATGCTGCCGCACGACCTTGTTCTAATGCTAAGAACGCTTCGCCATGGTCTTTTGCGCTAATAATGTTTTTGGGCAAACCTTTTTCTTGTTTGAGTTTGCGCAAGATACGCTCAGAGGTTGTACCGCTGGTAGTGACAACAGTTTTGCCTTTGAGGTCGGAAAAATCTTTAATGCCACTGTCTTTTTTCACTAAAAGACGTGTTTCGATAACAAAAATGTTGTTAGAGAATGCGACCTGATTTTGACGCTCGCGGTTATTCGTCGTGGAGCCACATTCAATATCAGCAGTGCCGTTTTGTATCAACGTAATGCGGTTTTGCGAGGTGAGCGGCATTTGTGTGCGCTGCAGATTCGGTAAATTAAGCTTTTGCTTAACTGCATTAACGATAGCATCGGTAAATTCCTGAGAATAGCCGACCACTTGTTGCTTCTCATCGTAATAAGAGAAAGGTATCGACGATTCGCGATGCCCTAATGCAATTACATTGCTGCGTTTAATTTTTTCTAATGTGCCGCTCTGTTGTGCGTACACGCTGCCTGCGACGGCGCCGCATGCAATAAATACAGCCAATATTTTTTTTAGACCTGGCATATAAAACTCCTTGCAGAAAATCTTTATTCTTAGTGAAACGTTGGATCAATCAGCAGCAGCGCTATGTCTCCTGATTAGCGCTAGCTTATTAGCCTTTGCCCATGATTTATCCTGTGCTTCTTCTAAAACCTGTTCCAAGTCTTTCAAAGATCAAATAGGGGTAGGCTCGTGCTCACTTGGAGCTCCTACGAGAGCCCGACTTGCGTTTTTTCCAATATTCGCCGGCCGGGACTAGCCCCAAGCAGCCTAGCAGTCACCTCTAATATCTTTCTTTTTAGAGGCTCTGAACAGGTTCTTCAATCAATTAGGGATAAAGTCCGCGCATTTCACGAGCCATCAAAATGCGTGTACAGGCTGCGATGTAGGCTGCGGTACGCATCGATACTTTGCGCTCGCTAGCGATTTGCCAGACGGATGCGAAAGCTTCACGCATTGCTTGTTCAAGACGCTGCTTAATTTCGTCTTCATTCCAGAAAAAGCTTGAGAAATCCTGCACCCATTCAAAGTAAGAAACCGTCACGCCCCCTGCATTCGCAATGACGTCTGGCACGATCAAGATGCCGCGCTCGGTTAACTGATCATCGGCTTGTGGCGTGGTTGGGCCATTCGCACCTTCGATGATAAGTTTGGTTTTGATTTGGGAAGCGTTTTTCTCTGTAATCTGTCGCTCAAGTGCCGCTGGAATCAAGATGTCGGATTCAATACGCCAAAAATCTTCGTTAGGAATTGCCTCAGCACCTTCAAAGCCGGCTACACCGCCGTGGAGTTCCACGTGCTCAATCAGTTTGTTAACTTCAAGGCCTGCTGGCTGATAAATCGTGCCGGTGTGATCCTGCACCACAATAATTTTTGCCTGTGCTTCTTGGAAAAGCCGTGCTGCGGTACTGCCCACATTACCGAAGCCTTGTACTGCTACGCGCGTGTCAGCGATGCTTAAGCCAAGCTGACGCGCTGCTTCGCAGCCCACAACGAACACGCCGCGACCTGTCGCTTCACGGCGTCCAAGACTGCCGCCGAGTGATACAGGTTTACCTGTGACTACACCGGTTGTCGTGCGACCTTGGTTCATGGAATAGGTATCCATCATCCACGCCATGATTTGTTCGTTCGTATTGACGTCTGGTGCTGGGATATCCGTGTTAGGCCCAATGATGACGTTAATCTCACTCGTATAACGTCGTGTAATCCGTTCGATCTCGCCGCGCGATAACGTATGCGGATCAACACGCACGCCCCCTTTAGCACCGCCATAAGGCACATTCACCGCCGCGTTTTTAATCGACATCCAAGCTGATAATGCCATCACTTCGGAAAGAGTCACATCTTGGTGATAGCGCACCCCGCCTTTACCTGGGCCGCGCGAAGTATTGTGCTGAACGCGATAACCTTCAAAGTGTGCAACCGTTCCATTATCAAGTTCGATTGGCACATCAACGATCATGATGCGCTTAGGACGCTTAAGCGTCTCAATCCAGCGCGAGAGAGAGCCGAGATAAGGGGTAACGCGATCGATTTGTTGTAAGTAAATGCTCCAAGGGCCCAATTCAGTGGGCTGCATATAGGAGGGAATCTCATTGTGTTGCGACATAAATTCTCCGGCCAGACGGAAAAAGTGATAGGGTAAAAACCTCTTGTAAGAGGCGATAAATTTTGTGTTCAACAGCAAAGCATAGGCTTTAAAAACTATCGACCACTTAAGTGGTCGATAGTTGATTTCTTCCAGTGTTATTCTGGAATTCCGCTATTGTCGCAGAATTGACAACTCCCCCCACTAAAAAAGGAAATATGATGACCGAAACAGAAATTTCACTGCCCAAAGATAAGACACTTGTATTGCGCGTGGTGCCGATGCCAGCAGATGTCAACATTAATGGCAGCATATTTGGGGGCTGGATCATGTCACATGTTGATATTGCTGGAACCATTGCTGCCGGAAAGCGCGCACTTGGCAAGCTGGCAACAGTAGCAGTTAATTCCTTCACTTTTAAGCAACCTGTAGCAGTTGGCGATTTGCTTAGTTTTTATGCCGATATCATAAAAACTGGCCGCACTTCGATAACCGTCGTCGTTGAAGTCTATGCAGAGCGATTTCGCACGACTAATGAAATTATCAAAGTGACTGAAGCCACGCTGACTTATGTCGCGCTTGACGCTAACCATCGCCCTCGCCCTTTGCCACCGATCGACTAAATTCAAGGTGTTGCCTAAAAAAGCGCGAACGATGTCATGTTTGTGAGCCACCGGGCGAACCAATCTCAATCTTCGACAAGATAATATTAAACTATTAAGTTTAAATTTCTCATATTTGGTTGAGAATGTCTACCCTATTTTATTGCGGGAGGTCTTTTTACTTCCTTAAGCTATAGTAGGTGTAAGAATTTGTCCAAATAGCGACTTCGCGCAGCGTTCTCACATCCGCTCAAAAATACCTGCAGCGCCCATCCCAACGCCAACGCACATCGTAACCATGCCGTATTTCAAACGATGCCGACGTAGTGCGTGCACAACGGTGGTTGCGCGAATTGCGCCACTTGCGCCGAGTGGATGGCCCAAAGCGATAGCACCACCAAGTGGATTAATCTTTGCCGGGTCAAACTTAAGCTGATCGATGACCGCTAGTGATTGGGCTGCGAATGCTTCGTTTAATTCAACCCAATCGATCTCATATTGCTTTAATCCAGCTGCTTGTAGCGCAACGGGGACAGCTTCAATCGGACCAATACCCATAACTTCAGGCGGTACACCGCGTACAGCGAAACTCACAAAGCGCGCTAAGGGGGTGAGATTGAACTGTTTTAGCATTTTTTCTGAAACCAGAACCAATGCGCCAGCGCCATCCGACATCTGCGAGCTGTTACCCGCGGTGACCGAGCCTTGCGCGGCGAAGACAGATTTCAATTTACCTAGCGCGGCTAACGACGTATCAGCGCGAGGTCCTTCATCAGCGGCGACTCTACGAGCATGATGGTGAATCTCGTTGGTCTGCAGATCAGGAAATGCATTGGAAATGCTGATCGGTGTAATTTCGTCGTTAAAGGATCCATTTGCTTGTGCTTTTAACGCTTTCTGATGTGACTCAAAAGCAAATTGATCTTGCGCTTCACGGCTTACTTTCCAGCGTTGAGCGACCTTTTCAGCCGTCAAACCCATGCCGTAGGCAATACCGATATTTTCTTTATCTTCAAAAATGCGAGGTGAGGGAGAGAGCTTATTTCCGGTCATTGGCACCATGCTCATTGATTCAACACCACCAGCGATAATCGCATCTGCCGCGCCTGTGCGAATGCGATCAGCCGCCATCGCTAATGCTGTGAGGCTAGAAGCACACAGGCGATTAACGGTCGCGCCGGCAATGGTATGAGGTAGACCGGCTAGCAGCACGCTTGAGCGGGCGATATTGAGGCCTTGTTCAGCCTCAGGAATCGCGCAACCGATGATCGCGTCTTCGACTACGTTTGGATCAAGTTCTGGTACTTGCGCTAACGCTGCTTTGAGGGTGTGGACTAATAATTCATCTGGGCGTGTATGTTGAAATACACCGTGCGGCGCCTTCCCAACTGGTGTGCGGGTAGCCGCAACGATATAGGCATCTTGCAGTAGTTGGCTCATCTTGCTTGTATCAGTAAAAGTTGTAGGCATGGCAGGCTGCGTTGGAGAGCCTTTGCCTAATCGTTGTAATGGTGCTATCTCTGTTTGCCTGATCCGTTTAGTGGCAAGGAGACAAGTGCTGTTACACGAGTTTTGCAGAGGTTCCTTAGCAGTAAAGATGCATGTTTTGCTGTCAACATGCACCTCTGCCAAATGGCTATTTATTGTTTCTCTTCAAGTTGTTAGGGCAAGCTTTTAGTTACGTACAGGCTTGCCGGTTTGCAGCATACCCATCAGTCGCTCCTGAGATTTTTTGTTCCCAGTTAGCGCAACACAGGCTTTGCGTTCAAGCTTAAGCAACCATTCCTCATCAACCAACGACCCTGCCTCGACGGTGCCACCGCAGATGACTTCGGCAATGGCGCTGCTAATAAGCAAATCATGGTCGGAAATAAAACCGCCTTCGCACAGATTGACGAGATATGACTTAAACGCGGCAATACCTGCTTTCCCAGCGACAGGAATACCCGTTGGACGTAAAGGTGGACGCCAGCCAGCTGCAGCCATTGCGCGTGCTTCGCGCTTGGCAGTTTCGAGTAGTTCGTAGCGGTTGAAAATAATCGGGTCTGTTTCCTTGAGGTAATTCATCGAACGTGCTTCAAGGGCAGAGCCAGAGACTTTGGCTAGCGCTACGTTTTGGAACGAACCTTGTAAAAACTCAATTAAATCGCCTCTTTTTCTGCTTGTGCATTGCGCCATTTGGGCAGCACGCAGTGCGATTTCTTTCAAGCCACCGGCTGCCGGTAGGATGCCAACGCCCACTTCAACTAAACCGATATAGCTTTCAAAGTGTGCAACCCGTTTAGCACTGTGCAACGCTAATTCACAGCCGCCGCCGAGTGCGAGTCCAGCAATGGCGCTGACAACCGGGACTTGCGCATATTTCAAGCGCTGCATCGTGCGTTGAAATTGAACCAGCACAGGTTCAACGTGGCTGGCGCCGCCTGCCATAAATTTGGGTAGTAGCGACTTAAGATCAGCACCTGCGCAGAAAGCACCATCGGCTTGTAAAGAGGAGGGTTGCCAGATGATTAACCCTTTATAGTCCTTCTCGGCTATCTCAATGGCTTGGGTCAGACCCTCTAGTACATCTGGACTAATTGTGTTCAATTTGGTTTTGAACGAAATTATTACTAAATCATCTTCAGCGCGGCTAGGGTCTACCCAAATGCGTACAGCATTCGTTTCAAGCAAGGTTTTGCCGTATTCGGACGGATGGGTCTGTTGCTCGCCGAATAGTGAGGTACGGAATAATGGTTTATCTTGATCACCTGTTTTGTTATGGGCGACAAATGCACCAGCCATGGGCGACCATGAGCCGGTTGGGGTGTGTACCCCGCCTTGATCGGCTACCGGACCATTAAAGACCCAAGCAGGTAACGGTGCGTTGGAGAGGGCTTTGCCGGCCTCAATATCATCTTTAATCCATTGCGCGACTTGCTGCCAACCAGAGGCTTGCCAAGTTTCGAATGGACCTTCACTCCAGCCAAAGCCCCAACGTATTGCTAAATCAACATCGCGTGCATTGTTTGCAATGGTCTCAAGGTGGACGGCAGCATAGTGAAAGATGTCGCGGAAAATTGACCACAGAAACTGCGCTTGTGGATGAGCGGATTCGCGTAACAACTTCAATCGCTCGTTACTGCTGCGTGCCAAAATGCGTTCTATTAGTGGGTCAGCTTTGGTACCACTTGCGACATATTCGTTGAGCTTGGCGTCAATGACAGTGACGGTTTTACCTACCTTTTTATAAAACCCTACGCCATTTTTTTGTCCCAGTGCCCCTTCATTAAGTAGCTTAGTGAGCAGAGCTGGTGTTTGATAAAGCGAAGAAAATGGATCATCAGCGAGATTGTCACGCATCGTTTTAATTACGTAAGACCAAGTATCAAGGCCTACGATATCGACAGTGCGATAGGTTGCTGACTTAGGATGACCTAAACGTTTACCGGTTAAATCATCAACTAAATCTATGCTTAAGCCAAATTTTTCTGTTTCTGCCATTACCGCAAGCATCGCAAAAGTACCGACTCGATTAGCGATGAAAGTGGGCGTGTCTTTGGTTCGCACAACACCTTTACCTAGCGTGTTGGTCAAAAATGCTTCAAGTCCATTCAATAAATCAGCACTGGTATCTGGCGTCGCAATGAGTTCAACCAGTTGCATATGGCGCGGAGGATTAAAGAAATGAACACCGCAGAAACGTGCTTTGAGCTCGGCAGGTAAAACTTTGCCAAGCTCAGCGATCGATAAACCAGAGGTATTGGAAACTAAGATGGTATTGTTGGAGAGCGCTGGCGCGATTTTTTGATAGAGATCATGCTTGTAATCGATTCGTTCAGCAATGACTTCGATCACTAAATCGCATTCCTTCAACTTTTCAAGATGATCTTCATAGTTGGCGCATTCGATAAATTGAGCGTCCGCTGCGAGACCTAATGGCGCAGGCTTGAGTTTTCTCAGATGAGCGATCGCTTGCTGAGCAATCGCGTTTTTAGGACCTTCTTGGGCTGGTAAATCAAACAAGATGACAGGCACCCTAGCATTCATTAAATGCGCAGCGATTTGTGTCCCCATAACACCAGCGCCAAGTACGGCTACTTTGCGAATAATTAGATGTGTCACAAACTTTCCTTGGGTGGAAGAAAACGAAAGAGAGGCTTAGAGCCTGTCCACAAATTGTCTAAAAGGCTGTCAGCCGGGCGAGGCCCTCAGTTAATTAACCTTGCAGCAACCGGAGTACGTGGGTGTACATGAGGATTGCGAGCACCGCCCAAGGCGTAACAAAAGCGCGGCTCACGGTCTTTTAGGCGATTTGTCAACAGGTTCTTAGAGAAGGTCTATCTAATCTGCAGATAGACCTTCCTTACGCAAGTTTTTTTGTGACTTGTCGTCAACTTGAGTTAAGCCTCATTACTTATGAATTGCAAAGAAGTGATGAGGAGAGCGTTAAAACAGTGTTTCCTCGAGCTCCATCAGTGGCTTGGCACCAGCGCGTAGCGCTTGCAAGTAATAGGTTGTCTCGGGCAGTAATTTCGCGAAATAAAAACGCGCGGTCGCCAGTTTGGCTTGGTAAAACGGAAGGCTCGCATCCTGCTTATCAAGCGCAATGCGTGCCATTCTGGCCCATAGATAAGCGAATACCAGATGTCCTAGTATCCGTAAGTAAGCAGGTGCTGCAGCGCCAACCTCATCTGGATCACCGAGGGCTTTCATGCCGATTTCTAGCGTGAGCTTTTTCACTTCGTCACCGAGCCTCGCGAGAGGGTCGATAAATTCCTGCATCTCAGGGTTCAGACCTTCTTGTTCAATAAACTCTTGTACAAGGCGGCCGAATTTCTTGAGTTTTGCGCCCATATCACCTAATACTTTGCGCCCTAGCAGATCTAGCGATTGAACGGTGTTGGTGCCTTCATAGATCGTGCTAATCCGTGCATCGCGCACATATTGCTCAACACCAGATTCTTTGATGTATCCGTGTCCTCCAAAAATCTGCATCGCAAGATTAGTGGATTCACAAGCGTTGTCGGTTAAGAAAGCTTTTACAACAGGGGTTAGCAAGGCGACTAAATCAGATGATGCTTCACGTACCTTTTGTTCAGGATGATGTTTCTCTTTATCAATTAATAAAGACATCCAATAGCTAAAAGCACGTCCCGCTTCGCTGTATGCTTTCTGTGTTAACAACATGCGCCTTACATCAGGGTGCACGATAATCGGGTCAGCCGCTTTTTCCGGTGCTTTAGCGCCTGACAGAGAGCGCATTTGCAGACGTTCTTTCGCATACGCGAGTGCCTGCTGATAAGCGATTTCAGTCATACCTAAGCCTTGTAGACCAACGCCCAAGCGTGCTGAATTCATCATCACGAACATCGCTTGCAAACCTTTATTTGGTTCGCCAATCAGCCAGCCTTGCGCATCATCGAAATTCATAATGCAGGTCGCATTACCATGAATGCCCATTTTTTCTTCGATGCCAGCACACTGCGCTTTATTGCGTTCACCTAATGTACCGTTTGCCTCGGGTATAAATTTGGGTACCAGAAACAGAGAAATACCTTTGCTACCTTTTGGCGCATCAGGTAAACGGGCGAGCACTAAATGCACAATGTTTTCAGCAAGATCATGTTCACCGCTTGAAATAAAAATTTTGGTACCGCTAATGCGATATGAGCCATCGCCTTGTGGCTCAGCTTTGGTGCGCAATAGACCAAGATCAGTACCACAGTGAGCTTCGGTCAAGCACATTGTGCCGGTCCACTCTCCCGAAACCAGCTTAGACATATAAACACGTTTTTGCTCATCGGTACCATGTGCTGACAGACATTCAGCAGCGCCTTGAGAGAGCCCAACGTACAGCGCCCAAGCCTGATTGGAGCTATTTAGCATTTCATAAAGCGCGTTGTTAATCACATAGGGCAAACCTTGTCCGCCGTATTCTGGGCTGCATGCCAAAGACGGCCAGCCGCTCTGCACAAATGCTTGATAGGCTTCTTTAAATCCTTTGGGCGTAGTGACTTGTCCATCATGGTAAGTGCAGCCTTCTTCATCGCCACTACGGTTTAATGGGAAAAGAACTTCTGCACAAAATTTACCCGCTTCAATGAGCGCTTGATCGATGGTCTCAGCATCTAACTCATTGTGGTTAGGTAACTGGCTAAATTCATTTTGAATATTAAGTAATTCGTGTAGTACGAATTGCATATCGCGCACAGGCGCAACATATTGCCCCATAAAAATCTCCAAAGATTGGTCAAGGGCATCCGTGGCTAACGGCAAAGGTATTTTTATTGTGCTGGTACAAGAGAAGATCCGCTGCACATGATCAAATAAATGCGCTAAGCCACGAAGAGGCCGTAATAAAAGAAAAAATGGTTTTGCTGATTTGTAAAACCTCTGCATAACCTCTTGGGTGGGAGGATGATCAACTGGCCTGATTGCTGTACTTAATGGGCTAACAGCAAAGGTATGCCTTACTCAAGAGGTTATGCAGAGGTTCTTTTGTTAAGAGAGCGTCTTAACAAAACAAATTGATACGAGAAAAGCGCTGAATTACCTGCTGGCGACGAAAGCCCCTGCAATTAATTCAGTGCTTTTCTAGAACAGCGAAAACCTCCAATAAGCACACATATTTGCAGCCTCTCTGTCACGAAACAAGCAGCCTATTAGAGGGTGCGTCGGCAGAAAAATCTAAAAAAGGAAGAACAAAGAAGGACGTAAAAGACTAGCCTGAGGCGAGCGATAAGCGATTAGGTAATTGCAGAATGGCAGTTCGATTAGAAGGGGAAAAACAGCGTTGGGCAGCGATTTGATAAGGTAGCCATAGATAAGACGTGTGCTCGTGGGGAGCTAGCGTAACTTGGGTGCTAGTAGGCACAGTCAGGCCAAACCAATGTTCAGTATTATGCGTGACGCCGGCGGGATAGCGGTGGCGCCACAATGGATAGATTTCGTAAGTGACTTGATGTTGCCAATTGACCAATGCGTGAGGTGGCACGTCAACAGTGCCGACGATAATGCCGGTCTCCTCAGCGACTTCACGGCGAGCGGTTTCTAGCAATGGCTCGTCATGATGATCTTTAGAGCCTGTCACAGACTGCCAGAAGCCTGGGTGACCAGTACGTTCAAGTAAAAGGACCTGAAGGTCTGCGGTGTGGATCACAACCAGCGCAGATTCAGGAATTTTTTGCGCTATCAAAAGAAATCCGTCACAAAAAAGCGCTTTCACAAAAAACCGAAAGCGCGTTATTTAATGATTTATCTTAGAACCTGTTCAGAATCTCAAAGAAGAGTGTTTTGTGAGGTTATTAGCCGTCACGTTGGGGTTCGCACCTCACCTCAACCTACAAAATTTGCCGAAAAGTCGTAGGTTGGGGTGACAAAGGAACCCCAACCTGTAGGCCGATTAACTCGATATGTCTTCTTTTAAAAGATGATGAACACGCTCTTGCAGATTTTGAATGAATTCTTATGGCGTCTCATGTGCTTTCAGTTTCGACAAATCAAGCTTCGGTAGAAAGTAGGTGAGGGCGCCTAAGCACGGTAAGAATGCACAAACTTGGTAGATAAATTCAATGCTTGTCAGGTCAGCCAATTTCCCAAATATCGCTGCGCCGATTCCGCCAACGCCGAACGCGAAGCCGTACAGCAGCCCAGACACCATGCCTATATGATTCGGCATCAGCTCCTGCGCATAAGCTAGGATGGCCGGAAAAGCTGAGGACAAAACAAGCCCAATCAACACTGTTAACACACCAGTCCAAAATAGATTTGCGTAAGGTAAAAGTAGCGTAAATGGCGCCGCGCCCAACACAGAAATCCAAATGACGCATCTACGCCCAATGCGGTCACCAATTGGGCCACCGACTAAAGGGCCAGCCGCAATCGAGAATAAAAATGCAAATAGATACAGCTGTGCGTTTGCTGGCGAAATATGGAAGCGACTAATCAAATAAAAAGCGTAATAACTTTGTAAGCTCGCCAGGTAGACATATTTCGAGAAAATGAGCGCCACAAGAATGGTTAACGCGAATGTCATTGTCTTGTTTGAATGCCCGCTAGCGGCATGGTGAGCCGCTGTAGGTTTGACCTTAATGTTGAAATTTTTCTTGCTCCATTGACCTATCTTTAGCAACAAAAGGCCACCCAGTAACGCAGCGCCTGCAAACCATGCGGCCGAGTTTTGACCATAGGGAAGAATAATGAGCGCGGCAAGTAACGGCCCGAGTGCTGTCCCAATATTGCCACCGACAATAAACAGCGATTGCGCCATGCCATAACGACCGCCAGAGGCCATATGCGCTGCGCGAGAAGCTTCTGGGTGAAAGACTGAAGAACCTACCCCAATCAATGACGCGGCGACCAATAAAGAGGCGAAATTAGGCGCGCGCGCCAGCAACAGTAAGCCAACAAAGGTAAACCCCATGCCTATCGATAATGAATAAGTTTGAGGGCGGCGATCTGCATATAGACCAACCAGCGGCTGCAAAAGAGAAGCGGTGAATTGATAGACAAGCGTAATTAGCCCAATTTGTCCAAAACTTAAATGAAATGAACTCTTGAGCAGAGGATAAATAGCGATCAGTAATGATTGAATCAGATCATTCAGTAAATGCGAAAAGCTAATCGCCAGCAACACTGAGAAAACAGGGCCTGGTTTGGCTTTTTTCAGTGAGGTTAGCGGAGCATCGGTAAGGGTCGTTTGCATAAATAAAAAAGGGAGTGTGATAGAAGATCTGTATAACCGTGTAGGTTTTCATTGGTTCCGATAACTGAAAAGCTTTAAAACCTGTTTTTCCTTTACCCCACCGAGGCCTTCATCTGCGCATGATTTTTCTATGCGCCTATACCAGGATTTTCAAAAGACACAAATAGAGCTAAGCATCTCATCAAACAAGATACAGAACTGTTGGCTCACACGTTGGGGTGATGTAAGCACCCCAACACGCTTACCGCATACTTCTAATCCCTTCCTGCTCAAAGAGCGTAAACAGATTTTCAAGGTAGAGGATTCACTTTCTGTTTTACCTGAATATGCAGTTCCCGCAATTGGCCTTGCTCGACTGTGCTTGGTGCTTGGGTCAATAAGCATTGCGCGCGCTGAGTTTTCGGGAATGCAATCACATCGCGGATGGAGTCAGCACCAGCCATCATCGTCACAATGCGATCAAGCCCAAACGCAATACCACCATGTGGGGGGGCACCATAACGTAGTGCATCCAGTAAGAAGCCAAATTTGCTGGCTGCGTCTTCAGCATTCAGATTGAGCGCACGGAACACCTGATTTTGCACTTCTTCGCGATGAATACGGATTGAGCCACCGCCAATCTCCCAGCCGTTGAGCACCATGTCGTAGGCTTTTGCAAGGCAGCTGCCTGGATCGGACTGAAGCAATTCACTGTGGCCGTCTTTCGGGCTTGTGAATGGATGGTGCACGGCGACCCAACGATCTTCTTGTTCGTCATATTCGAACATCGGAAAGTCGATTACCCACAGGGGCTTCCAACCAGCCTCAAATAAACCTTGCTCAGTGCCAAACTCGGAAAGGCCAATCTTGACACGCAGTGCGCCAAGGCTGTCGTTAACAATCTTTGCGCGGTCAGCACCAAAGAAAATAAGGTCGCCGTTTTGTGCGCCGGTGCGCTCCAAAATGGCGGTGAGCGCTTGATCATGCAAATTCTTAACGATTGGGCTTTGCAAACCGTCACGGCCGTTTTCTATTTGGTTAACTTTAATCCAGGCCAATCCCTTCGCGCCGTAAATTTGTACAAATTCGGTGTAAGCATCAATCTCACCGCGTGATAGTTCCCCTCCGCGTGGTATGCGCAAAGCAGCGACGCGACCATCTTTCATCTTGGCAGCGGTGCTGAAGACTTTGAAGTCAACGTCTTGCATGACGTCAGTCAGCTCGGTTAACTCAAGCTTGATGCGTAAATCGGGCTTATCAGAGCCAAAGCGCTTCAGTGCTTGCGCATAGTCCATCACAGGAAATGGGGTGGGCAGATCAACGTCGAGGGTTTGTTGGAAGACGGTGTGTAACATGTCTTCGCTAAGATCCCGAATTTCCTGCTCAGTCAAAAATGACATTTCGCAATCGATCTGCGTAAACTCAGGCTGCCGATCAGCACGCAAATCTTCGTCGCGGAAACAGCGCGTGATTTGATAATAGCGATCAAAGCCAGAAACCATTAGCATCTGTTTGAAGAGCTGGGGCGACTGCGGTAATGCAAAGAAATGCCCCTCATGCACGCGGGACGGCACTAAATAATCACGCGCACCTTCGGGTGTGCTTTTCGTCAGAATAGGTGTTTCGATATCGATAAACCCTTGCTCATCGAGATATTTGCGCACAGCCATTGAAACGCGATAACGCAGCGTTAGATTCTTCTGCATATAAGGCCGGCGCAAATCGAGGATCCGATGTGTCAGGCGCGTAGTTTCGGAAAGATTATCGTCATCTAGCTGGAAAGGTGGAGTCGCAGAAGCATTTAAAACGGTCAATTGTTCGCACAACACCTCAATTTTGCCGCTTGCAAGGCTTGTGTTTTCCGTACCCTCTGGCCGTAACTGGACGACGCCAGTTATCTGTAGACAATACTCATTGCGTATGTCTTCAGCAATTTTGAATATCTCCGCGTTATCTGGGCTGCATACGACTTGCACTAAACCTTCACGGTCTCGTAAATCAATAAAAATGACGCCGCCATGGTCTCGGCGACGATGCACCCAGCCGTACAGCGAAATTGTTTTGCCTAGAAAGGCATCAGTTACCAAGCCACAGTATTCAGTTCTCATTGTTCGGAAAAATAAAAGACAGCGTGTGGAGCGCTAGCAGTTCGTGCTAACGCTAAAAAAGATTTATGGAATGAGTTCTACTAATCAGTAGAAAACTAGAGAGCAACATTTTCTACGGTACCTTTGCCTAACTCCTGTAGCAGTGTTATGTCTCTTTGCCGCACTACAACCTATTCGCGTCAGCGTTCCTTGTTACAGGTGTTATGCAGAGGTTTGTTAACGTTTAGCTTGGGTAGATGGAGTAACTACCCCTATTGAGACAATATATTTCAACGCTGCTTCAGGCGTCATCGCAAGTTCAATCACCTCTGTGCGTCGTAATAACAAGAAAAAACCAGAAGTTGGGTTGGGCGTGGTGGGTACATATACACACACATAATCCTCTGCAAGATGATCAGCAACATCACCCGCCGGTACGCCCGTTAAAAACGCAATGCTATACACGCCTGGGCGTGGATACTCAATTAATAGCGCCTTACGAAAAGCCGTGCCATCCCGTGCAAATAAGGTGTCAGAGACTTGCTTAACGCTCGTATATAGTGGCCCAACTAGCGGAATGCGACATAGCAAAGCTTCCCACCATTGCACTAAAGTTTGTCCAACAAAATTTTGTGTGAACAAACCCACTAGAAAAACAAAAACCAACGTAAGGATCGTGCCTAGTCCAGGCAAATTAAACCCAAATAAATGCTTCGGTTGCCATGCGTCCGGCAGCAGCGTTAGGGTTTGATCCATTGCCCCAAGCACTAAACTAAGTACCCATAACGTAATCATAATCGGCGTTAAAACCAATAAGCCGGTTAGGAAATACGTTTTCAGCATGGATTTTTCTATTTTCATGAGCCGGTTGCAACGGGAGTCGATTTATTGGCAGACGACCCCTTAGCGTTGTTGGTTGATGCAGTAGTGGTAGTAGGCTGATTTGCGTTCGTGTCAGCGTTGCTACTTTCACTGGCGCTAGATTCGTTTGTGTTTGAGGTTTGGGCTGAAGTCGACGACTCAGACTTTTTCGTGTCGCTGTTACTTTTATTGCTGTTACGGAAATCAGTCACGTACCAACCAGATCCTTTGAGTTGAAAATTCGAGGCAGTAAGTTGGCGTTGAAAAGTATCTTGTGCACAGTTAGGGCAGCGGGTAAGGTGAGGTTCAGTAATTTTTTGCCGCACATCTTCTTGGTGCCCACATGATTCGCAGCGATAAGCGTAGGTTGGCATGGTTAAACTCAATCAAAAATAATCAGCAATGCTAAGAGCCTGTTTAAAATCTTTTAAAAAAGCGACTTAGAGGCTTGTATAGGCTCATGTTGGGGTTCCTTTGTCACCCCAACCTACGACTTTTCGGCAAGTTTTGTAGGTTGGGGTGAGGAACGAACCCCAACGTGACGGCTAATAACCTCACAAAACACTCTTCTTTGAGATTTTGAACAGGCTCTAAGAGCCTGTCTATAAGTTATCTAAAATGTAGTGATTCGGGGGCCGTAGGCTGGGTAATGAAGGAACACCAACTCTTTAACGTTTGCCACAAATCATAGCTTTAACTCATCTTTCCGTATGAATTTTGGTCATGCGAAGCAAAAAAAGAGGCTATGAGCGTGTATGTTCGGGTTTGTACCTCAATCCAATTTACGGCCTTTGAATTTCCACTCTTTAGACAATTTCCACAAAGGTTCTGAAATTATAGCGGTAAGGCTCTACGCAGATGAGTAGGATTTTACCCTGTGTATCCCTATGCCAGCCAAAAATGCGCTAGCACTATCCCTCCACCAAAGGCTAAGCCAAAAATCAAAATCGCTTGCAACAAATAGTTAGTGCGCTTTTGTTCTTTAAGCAAACGTCGCATTAATTCATCATTGGCGGACTGCACCTGATTTTTTTCAGACAGCGCTTGATGTATCAGCCGCGGTAGCTGCGGCAGCGTCTTACTCCATTGAGGTGCTTCATGCTTTAAGCAATCAAGCCAGCCACGCCAGCCAATTTGCTCACGCATCCAGCGTTCTAGATAGGGTTTGGCTGTTTTCCAGAGGTCGAGGTTAGGATCTAAATCGCGCCCCAGCGCTTCAATATTTAACAGTGTCTTTTGCAGTAACACGAGTTGCGGTTGAATTTCTACGTTAAAGCGCCGCGAAGTTTGAAACAGGCGGATTAATGCTTGCCCCAGCGAGATATCTTTAAGTGGTCTATCAAAATAAGGTTCGCAAACAGCACGAACCGCACCTTCTAATTCTTCCACACGTGTATTTGGCGGCGCCCAGCCAGACTCCAAATGCAGCATCGCAACGCGATGATAGTCACGCTTGAAAAAGGCCAACAAATTTTGCGCAAGATAATTTTTGTCAAAGTCAGAGAGCGCACCGACAATGCCAAAATCGAGCGCGATATAACAGCCCAAATGATCAGGCGCCAGGCTGACTTGAATATTGCCTGGGTGCATATCCGCATGAAAAAAACCGTCTCGAAAAACTTGCGTAAAGAAGATCTCGACGCCTTCACGCGCCAACTTAGGAATATCAACACCTGCTGCACGTAAAGTGTCAACGCGGCTAATGGGTACGCCTTCCATCCATTCCATGACTAGCACAGCCGGCGTACAGTAATCCCAATATATTTCGGGTACGAGTAGCTTTTTGGAGTGCAGAAAATTACGCCGCAACTGGCTGCCGTTGGCAGCCTCGCGGATTAAATCTAGCTCGTCGTGCAGATACTTATTAAATTCATCGACTACTTCGCGTGGTTTTAAGCGCTTGCCATCTGCCCATACGCGCTCAATCCAATAAGCAAGATCATGCAGCAACGCAAGGTCACTTTCGATAACTGGCAACATACCGGGGCGTAATACCTTCACGGCCACTTTTTGACCAGCGTAGGGGCCTGTTTTGAGGCGTGCGGCATGCACTTGCGCAACTGACGCGCTTGCAACAGGAATCAAACTGAAATCATCGAATAAAACTTCAATCGGCTTACCTAGTGAGGTTTCAATAATCGTGACCGCAAGCTCTGAAGAAAAAGGAGGTACTTGATCTTGTAACTTGGCCAGTTCATCGGTGATCTCGACTGGGATTAAATCGCGTCGAGTTGACAACATTTGCCCGAATTTCACAAACACCGGACCTAAACTTTCCAAAGCCAGGCGCAGGCGCACTCCTCGTAGCTGATCAAGTTTGCGGCCAAAGGTGAGTACGCGCAGAAAGAACTTTATGCGTCTATGCTTAACACGCTCTAACACAAGCTCAGCGAGGTCGAAGCGCAGAATAGTAAAGAAGATTTTGCAAAAACGTAAAAAGCGCATCGTGTTATTTACCGATTAATAGGGGCGTTAGCGGTTGGCGCCTGTTTAGCATGATCGATAGCCTTGCCATCTTCCGCTTGTTGTACGTTCGTACTATCTGTGCGATGGGTTTTGGGTTTTAAATCATCGGAGAGATGCTCCATTCTGCGCATGCTTGCTTGTGTGCGTTCCAGTCGTTTTTCGAGTCGTGCCACGGCATCGCGCAGCTGCACAACTTCTGTTGCAAACTCAGGGAGCGCGGCGTGACGCACCAACGTGGGATTTTCATCAAGCCAATATTCAGCAATTGTTTCGCCCAAGTGACTAAGTGTGCGGCGTATCTGCTGCTGCCCAGCCCGGAAGATCCGGCTTAACTGGTAAGCAGGGGCATCGCCGATGAGCTGAGCTAAATCCTCCTCCATTTCCCATCGTAAATGTTGCGCGAGAAAGCCCAAGGTTGCAGCAAACTCAGCATCACCTTCGATCTTCACATATCTACTTAATGCGGTTTTCCCTTGAGTCAATACAGCTGAGAGTGCTGTGAAGGGTAATGTAATCGATACGTCGTAACGCTGATTTTCCTCTGTTTTAGGGCGTGGCGTAATTAGGCCATCTGGCTGTACTGTTAGGTCTAAGTGAAAGAAGGGGGTAATAATGCAAACGGAACGGCCCGCGTACGGTACCAAGCGCGCACGCGCCCATGCCTCACGAGTAAGAAGATGATTAAGCGCAGCTACAATAGATTGAACGGGTAAAGCAGCGAGCATCATAGGAAAGTCATGAGAAAATAAGCTGAGAATGACCCAGTTGTTAAAGCATGTTTGTCTCTCTTCTTTTAGAAGAGAGACAAACATGCTCTTAAGCGAAAGATATCCTATTGTAGGGTATAAATCTGAATAAACACTTTTAACAGGAGAACGATTGATGAAAGCAGTACGCTTAAAAAAAATGTTTTACGTAGGTATGTTGGCATTGAGCGCAACGCTTTCGCTGCAAGGATGTCCACTTGTTCTTGTTGGAGCTGCTGGTGGTGGAGCCATGATCGTTTCTGATCGTCGTACTTTTGGCACGCAAACAGAAGATCGAGAAATTCAAATTAAAGCTGTGACTCAATTTTCTCGCCAGATGCCTCAAGAAGCGCATTTAAATATCGCTGTATTTAACCGACATGTGTTATTAACCGGTGAAGTGCCGACTCAAGTAGCCAAACAAAAAGCCGAAACACTGGTACGTAACTTACCAAATGTACGTAGCATCATTAATGAGCTAGCCGTGCAAGGCGCGAGCTCGCTGCCGGCTCGTTCAAATGATGCTTATTTAACAGCCAAAGTTAAAACCGCTTTGATTCGTGAAGAAAAGCTCTCAGCGAATTTCCTAAAAGTGGTTACTGAGCGCGGCATAGTTTATTTGATGGGGCTCGTCAGCGTGACTGAGGGCAATTTGGCAGCCGATGTAACAAGCCGTGTGCCTGGTGTGTTGCAAGTCGTAAAAGTATTTCAATACATACAACCTGAAGCAGCCCGCGAGAGAGCCGCGATAATTTCCGCACAAGCGGCGCCTAGCAACTCAGAGGCACTGTCCACGACATCCAACGCTGATGTGCAAACGGGTGTGGTTTCTCAAACTTCCATCAAAACCCAGCCACTTGAACAACAAGCGCCGGCTCCGATAAAAAACTCCACCTCTGAACTTAGCAAATAGCGGATTAATTTCATTCTCGTAAAAGTTCCTCCGTCCTATTCGTTTAATTGCAAAGAATTAGCGTGCAAATAACGAATAGGGCTAATTTTTGGTCAATTTTCTTGCGCTAAAAATCAATAAACCCTGTGCTAGAATTTTCTCTCCATATGGGGCGGTAGCTCAGCTGGGAGAGCGTCGCGTTCGCAATGCGAAGGTCGGGAGTTCGATCCTCCTCCGTTCCACCAATCAATTCAAGGGTTTGCGGCTATTTGGCAAAAATCTTAAATAGGCCACCGTACAAAAAACGTACACGTAAGCTAAATAGAAATCAAATTCATCACATCATCTAACCGCGCTGAGGTGCGAGCTAGATGATCCGTTGACAGATGCGCATACCGCTGCACCATTTCAGGGGATTTCCACCCTCCTAGCTCTTGTAATTCAGAAAGAGTAGCCCCTTTCATTGCAAGCCAAGATGCCCAGGTATGCCGCAAATCATGCCAACGAAAGTCTTTGATTCCAACATCTCGCAAAGCCTTGCGCCAAGCTTTTGTATTTACCTCTCTAACGGGCTTACCTTGGTAGGTAAAAACACGTGTGTGATGCTTTCCTCGCTGGCGCTCTAAGACTTTCCAGGCATTTTCATTAAGCGGTGTTCCGATTGCATCGCCAGCTTTAGCTTGTTCAGGATGAATCCAAGATTTTCTAGCTTCTAAATTTACCTGCGACCACTCCAAACCTGTGACATTTGATTTGCGTAAGCCTGTTGCTAAAGTAAATAGCATCATGTCCCGCAAATGTTCAGGTAAACGCTTTGCTAAAGCATCAGCCTCTGCAACTGTCAAAAAGCGCACACGCCGTTTAGCAACCTTAAACATGCTCACTTTGGGCGCTTTATCGATCCACTGCCAGCTATCCGCTGCACGCCGTAATACGGCTCTTAGTAATGACATATTACGATTCGCCGTAGCCTTAGAGGTCTGCTTCGCTTTGATTGAAGCAATATTTGCAATTTTTTGTTGCGTGATATCGGCTAATGCAACACCTCTAAGATGAGTATCAAACCAACGAAATCGACCTAAACTTTCGTCATACGTGGCTAGATGCTCACTCTCCTCACACCACCTTGCAACAGCTTCCTCCCATAGATAACTGGTTTCAATTTCTGGGGATTGCTCTACAATAGCCTCATTGTTAGGAAATTGGGACTTGGTTTCTAAGTTCCGCTCTCGCCATACTTCGTATTGCTTTTGGATAGCCCAGGCCTCGGCTTCTTTCCAGTTTTCAGTTCCAGTAGAGCAGCGTAACGCTTCTCCGATTGGGAACGTGATGCGGACCCACAGGGCTTTGCTATCTTTTCTCTCGTAGATTTTGATTGACATACTTTCTCCTTATCTACGGAGACAGTGCACCGATATTGTGCACGGATCCATTTAATTAGATCAATATAAATAAATCTCCACTCCCCCGCTATTTTTGCGGCAGGTAGATTTCCTCGTGCTGCTTCCGCCCTAATGGTAGTAGCATGAAAATCGAATTTTCTAACTACGTCTTCTACTTTTAAGACCTGAAGGGGTAATAATTCAGGGGTTAATGTATTATCTTCTTCACTACCCGATGCCTCTTCCATACTTTTCTCCAAAAGCGGTTTGTCAGCTATGAATGGTTATTGTTTTTCATGAACCTATTTATGCAATTTTTTAAAAAATAAAACCATTTCATGCTTTTTATGGTGATTACATACTGTTCTTTGTATGTTTGTAGTGTAGAGCGTTACTTTTAAACTCAGTTGTTATAATTTTGTCAATTTCAGGAAGCAAATGCTTAACGATTGGCTTCATATGGTGTATGTCTTTTTATCGCAGTTCTTTTATTAGCCTGTGCATTAAATACTCAATGCCTCGATATGTTTTTTCGGTAATTATTAATGTCTGATTCCTTTCGCTTAGCCGAAGCAGAGTACGAATGGCTCAATCTTTTGATGAATCGTTTCGCCGCTCAACGTGCGATGAATTTAGAAGCTTTGGATGGCTTCTTTGCTGCCTTAATTTGTGCGCCAAGGTGCGTTGCGCCAGAGAAGTATCTGCCTGAACTATGGGGCGGCGAAAAGCCTGCCGAAGAGATTTTTAATAATGCGCAAGAAGCTCAAAAATTTAAGCAATTAATCCAAGGTCATTGGAAGCATGTGGCTCATGCGCTGGAAACTAGCGTTGTTTTGCTTCCTTTATTTATTGAAGATGAAAAGGGGAAGATTTGCGGTAATGATTGGGCAATAGGTTTTTTGCGCGGGATGGAATTAAGTGGAACGGGATGGGGTGAATTATTAAAAAACGACGAAGAAGCGGGATTGCTGGCTCCTATTTTCGCTTTAGCCTATGAACATCATCCTGATCTGGCTATGCGCTCTTACGAGAAACCTGTGAGCAAAAAACAGCGAGATCGATTGATTGCACAGTTAATCGTTAATGTTCCAGGAATTTATGAATATTTTGCGTCTCAGCGTCTAGAAAATGCTCCAAATTTAAGTAAGGCGAGCAATTTTTACCAGATCTCTTCAAAAACTACTATGCCTGTTCTATGTGTCTGTGGCTCAGGTAAAAAATATGAAGATTGCTGTGCTAAAAGAACCGTTCATTAATGAATGCCATTTTTTCTTTTACTTTTCTATTGCGGCACCGTAACTTTTAAAGATCAGCGTTTTATATTTCCTCAATAGATTACGCATCTCTGAAAGCGTCTCCGCTTGAGCGCGTAGACTCCCATAACGTTGTTCGATTTGTTCAATTAAATCTTTTTCCCAGGAATTGTGTATGTCTGTGAATGTACTTTTAGGGTAACGGTAGCCAGCTCGTCCTTTAGGGATGTAGTGAGAAAACGGTGGTTTGATCTGATCGCTTTTCCCTATATGGTATTGATTGCGATACCACTGTATTGATAAACAGGATTTATTCAGTTTAATTCTAGTTCCATATTGGCCTTGCTCTTTTCCCCCGCCCGTTTTACGCATAACCCGATTTTGTTCCCAAAATACGTCCGCCTGACTTTGTGCATCGGTGGCAATACGCATGAGTTCTCGATCAATCAGATTGTAGGCAGACTGGATGAATGCCATCGCTTCACGCTCATGATCTTCATTGGTGATATCCGCACGTAACGCTTGGTTATGGGTTTCAAATAAGAATGACCAGTCAAAGGATTTGTCTGTCATTGATGCCTCTTTATTTTAAATTTTGGCTTGTCCTATTTTTCTTTAGGCTCATTTTGTTTGCGTTTCACATATCTATCTATGTGGAATGTAAAGGATACATTCCACATGTGGAACGTAAGGCAACGCATTCCACATGTGGAAAACTAGACTATGGTTAAGGGTGTTTTTCTACCTTAAGTCACTCTTTTTTAATCTCCTGCAGAATGGGCAATCAATATAAGTGCGTTGGTGAATAGAGTTATAAACATGGCATTTGCAAGGCTTGTATTTTTTAATCGTGGCTTCGCCGTCTTGCATCTCTTTTAAAAGGCACCATGCATCCGTAATGTTAAATGGCAGCCAATTCGCTTTTCTTTTCACTATGACTTCGTTTCGGATGGCGTGGTACATGCGGTATGCTTGATATAGCGTGCGAATACTAATGGCATCCTTTATATCGACATCATTATTAAGGCAAAGATAAAGTTGCACCAAAACGGAGGCTTGTATTCTCGCCATGTGGCTGTTGATTAATTGGTGTCCTTTTTTGATGGGTTGATATTTTCGTTTAAGTTCGTGTCCTTCGTATTCCAACTCTTGATAGAGTCGGGAGATTTTAGTGTAGATCAACCCTGTTTCAATCATCACAATGCTAGACGCAAAACCCGACAGCATCATGTATCGAGCCGCAATCCATTTGTTCGTAAGATTAGGGCGTTGATTGAGTACCCATCTGACAGAGGCTTCACCATTCAATTCGCCATTGCCTCCGAAACCATCATGCTCTGGATGGTAAATTCCACCGACCTTATACATGGGGCTGTGTCCTATTTGTTGAGCGAGACTGTTTAGTTTTTTTTAGTGTTAGCTAGAGATTGCAGCATTTTTTTGAGTACGGTATAGGTCGGATCATCATCTTCTATTAGCTCCTGAATGACCGACTCATGAAAGCGTGGTGTAAAGCGAATCTCTTGACGGGCTAGGTATCTCAGTTGATTATCCGTGGCTTGCGCTATTGCCTGTGCAAGCTGCGGTGAAATGCTAAAAGTAACGCTTGCCACCTCCCATTCACGATGAGCTGCACGCTGTAAAAGTGACCAATACGCATCATGCGTGGTATTGAAATAGCGTTCTTCTTGATTCAAACCTAGAATTCGATCACTAGGTTGCGCTAGCCATTGCAGAATATCTTTCTCATTAGTTTCTAATCTGAATGAAGTAAGGACGCCAGAGGCAAATAGCATTAAGGTTTCTTGCTCTGCCTGTGCTATGTACGCAATTGTTTTAGCACTGAGTCCAAATTGACGTGCGGCTATTTTGGGATGGGCTTGAGCAAGTTGTTTAAGTGACAACCACATACTCAAGTCAAACTCATAGATAGCTTGATCGGCTTTTTTTTGATCAAGTCGAATTGCTTGGTTATCTAATTCACCTACTGGGTCTATGTTCAACATAGTTTTTTTCTCCTAAAGAGTGGTTAAGTTGCGGTAGAAAGTTAAAACGTGCCTACCGTAAGCACGTGCTTTAACCGTGTTTTTCCAGTGGTGATAGCGACCTACGCCCAATTCCAGATCCTGCGGTGCAGATTGGATAGCGTCATAAAGCATGTTGGCCCCTAGCATGATGTTGGTTTGGGTATCCAGAAGTGTGGCCGGATGGCTGAATGCGTTTTTCTGCCAATGCAGGCTGATTTGCATCACACCGATATCAATGTTCCGTCCAAATTGTTTTTGGAAAGCAGCCAGCATGCTTTCTGCTTCTTGTTGGGTTCTGGTATAAAAAGGGGGAGGGAGACTGCGTAGTGTCCAAGGCCACGGGCTGACCTGATGGTTTCCTCTACTCAAAGCAGATTCGGCCAATGCGATGGCATAGAGCGGCTTGGCATCGATGGCATAACGTTTGGCTGCTTGCTCAAAGAAAGTCCCCTGCAGATCAAAGGCAGTGGCAACTGGTATCCAACTGAAGAAGAAAGCGAAAAATAGCCACCGTGATGAACGGTTCAGCATATTTGTCTCCGATAAAAAATAATTTTTACTTGTATTGCCAGCTTGTTTTTCTATCACTGGCATAGGATGGCTATGCCTAAGCCAATGTAAAACGATAAAGTTATTGAACCTCCAAACGATAAAGCGCATAGATGGGCTGTGCGATTAAGCGATTTTTTAAAGCCGATGGCTCTTGGGAGTAATTAGAAAAGTAAGAAGCGTTTAAAGCCCAAAAGGCTTTAAACGCTTCCTAAAAGAAAGATAAGGGCCGTTGAGCAAAGCTCAAGGCGAGAAGCTATTATTTTAGGCAGATGATTAGCCTGAAATAACGGGGCAAAGAAAGAAGGCTTTCTATGCCGAAGAGATAATGAAAAAAATCAATGTAAAAATACTTTGCTTAAAGCAAAGAGGAATCGAAGCGTGAGCAACAATCAAATATGAGTGCTTATCAATAAATTAAGCGGGGAAAGTGTAAAAGATGTCTGATTGTTGTGCAATATCGTAGAGCCAAAGTCAGGTTAATTATTGATTTCCTTTGTTTAGTAGTGGTAGCGGCACTCATTTACCCATGCTAGTTAGTGTGGCTTCGCTAAGTTGTAATGTAAGGGTATTGATTGTTCCAACTGAAGATGAATTGAATCTATTTTCCCTTTTTAGGCAATTCTTCCGACAAGAGTTTTGCCGATGCTGAATACCATATTGAATAATCAGCACGCAAAACCTCATGATGCTAAGAAAATTGTCCTATTGGGTGCTGGTGGCGGTGTGCATGCTCAGTGCCTTAAGGAATATTAAGGCTGAAGAGTCTCGCGGTTTTTATGCGAAAAAAGCCCAAGGCTGGTTTTGGTATGAATCTATGCCCGTCGAGAAAAAAAGGGCTATTGAACTTAACAAGCCTGCTTTCGCCTCTTTGCCATCCAGCCCACCTAAAGAAAATCCACTTGCAAAACATCCTTTGCCGTTTTCGGCCGCTTGGTTTCGGCAAAACTTACAGAAATACAAAGATGCGGCTTGGGATAAGCCTACACCCGACAATATTCGGGCTTTTCTCTATCTACAACGCTTTGCCGTTGATCGTTCAGAACAATTTGCGGATGGGGTGGAACTCGTCACACTGGGCGATCCTTCATTAGACGAATTAAGCCGTCGTCCCTCTGCGACTTTTGCGTCCCAGCAAATCGATAGGCAAGCAGGGATGGATAAAATTAAGTTGGTTAAATCACTAACCAAGCGCTTGGGGATTTTCTTTTTCTTTCGCTCTGATTGTCCGTACTGTGAATTGCAAGCCCCTTTAATTAAGGTACTAGAGCAAAACGAAGGGTTCACCGTAATTCCAGTGTCACTGGATGGGCAGCCGTTACCTAGCCATCTTTTTCCTAACTTTAAAGTCGATGAAGGCCATGCTCAGAAGTTAGGCATTCAAACTGTCCCTGCGTTGTTTCTCGCCACGGCGGATGGAGAATTCGCCGCAATTGGGCAAGGCGTGATGTCTTTGCCGGAAATTAATCATCGAATTTTGGTGGCCGCCAAGCGGAAAAATTGGCTATCTGAAAAAGCATTTAATCAAGCTCGCCCTGTGATGAATGTGGACGATAACGCAGCCAATTATTTGTCTTCTCCAGCTCACGCAGCAGAGCAGCTAAAACCCATTCAACCACCGAGCAATGATGGTTTTATTCCACCAGCAAAGCTGGTTGATTTCCTTAAAAAGATGAGTAAGGAGCCGTAACGTGAGATTGATTTCAACGTGGCGAAGGCATAGGAAAAGCTTCTACGCAATAGCCGTGCTTTGCAGTGTCGTGGGGAGCGCGAATGCCGATGGCTTACAAGCGCAAATGGATAAATTATTCGATGAAATGCGCCACACCACGCCGCCAGGTGTTTATGAAAGTCAACGGCGAGGTGTCATGGCTGGTGGTCGTTTTACGACTAAAACACGGATTTTTGATGAAAACCTAGTTAGCTTGATTCCACCCTCTTGGAAAGCCGGTTGCGGAGGGGTGGACCTCTTCGGCGGCTCTCTCTCTTTTATTAACACCGATCAGCTTGTACAGCTTTTACGTTCAATCGCGGCCAATGCCAAAGGGTATGCGTTTCAGCTTGCACTCGATAATGTCTTTCCAGATGGGGCGAAGTGGATTGAAAACTTTCAAAAGAAAGTGCAAGCGTTGAATCAACATCTCGGCAATTCTTGCCAACTTGCACAAGGGGTAGTCAATGATATGACCTCTGGCTTTGATCTTAAATTTAAAACCGATGCATCGTTAAAGGGGACGGTTGGGGGACTCTTTGAAGACTTTTTTTCTTCTCGGCAAGAAACCAACGGACAAAGCCCACCAGAGAAAATGAGAGAGCAAAAACCCGAGGACTATCAAAAACTCATCGGTAATATTGTTTGGAAGCAACTTAAGAAAAATCAGGCCCAGATGTGGTTTAAAGGGGGAGATGACGCACTTCTTGAAGCGATCATGTCACTGACAGGGACTGTTATTCTCGGCGATTTAGTGGATGATCCTGCACAAGCCAACGCGAAGACAACACCATTAATCACCTTACCTGGCAATAAAATTTCTTTGTCTGACCTCATCGAGGGCGGTTCTCTTCGCGTGTATTCCTGCGCGAATGATCGGGAGAATTGCCTGCTAGCAGGCACCGAGAGCGGTACGCTATTAGTTGAGCTTAAAGGCATCAGATCCCAAATTAGCGATGTGTTACTAGGAACCAGCACAACGCCTGGCGTGATCTTCAAGTATGCAACGAACGTAGGGACGCTAACCGATCAAGAAAAAGCTTTTGCTGCTCATTTACCTGAAGGCATTGGCACGATTGTGCGTAATTTGTCCGTGCTATCTAAAGACGCCGCTCATATTTTTGCGGCGGAATCCTCTGGCGCATTAGCGCTTCATATGGTGTATAGCTTTGCTGAAGAGTTGCTACGCGCAACGCGCATTGCTTTAGCCAATAGCGACAGTCCCTACCAGAAAGCTGCACTAGAGTTACTTACGCAATCCCAAAATCAAATCCGCAACGAATATGCATTGCTATTGTCACAGTACGGCGAGTTATCGACGCAAATCACCAAATATAACAATCTGCTTGAAAATATTCGCAAGCAAAAATACCTGCTGACGACGCTCTCTAAAGCGCCGAAAACCAAGGAATAAACCGTGTCTACTTTCACTTTGTATTCCATTGGGGACTCGGCCTTTCTAGAACAAGTGCTGATCGCGGTTTCGATGATCACGGGGACAGGTGACTTTAAGCAGATGGTTAGTATTGGGCTACTGCTTGGTGTGTTTTTTATTACGTTTCAGTCAATATTCCAAGGAGGTGCCAGGGGTGTGCCATTTCAGCAAGTGCTGACGGGATGGCTGCTCTATGCCTGCTTATTTGGCCCAACCACCACGATCACCATTGAGGATGCCTATACAGGTGATGTACGTGTCGTAAGCCGAGCGCCGATAGGGATAGGCTTTGCGGGTGGTGTCATCTCAAATATTGGCTATAACGCGGCTAAGTTATTTGAAACAGGTTATGGAATTATCGTGCCGAGTGTGACTCATCGGCACTTTGCTGAAACACTGAAATTGCTTAACGATGTGCGCCGCCGTAGCTATGACTCCGCTATTTTTACTGCGTTAAATCAAGCCAATGGTGGGGGGGATGTCGATGTCCGTCATTCATGGGAGAACTATATCCGTGAATGTACGCTCACCAAAATTGATCTTAGCCAAACGTCACTAGACAGTTTGATGAACAGCCCGATAGATGCTGCGCTTAAGTTTAATTCTCAGTTGTATGGCACGCGGCTTTATCTCTCTTCAGCAAATCCCCAAGGAGAAGATGCCACTTGTACAGAGGCTTTTACTGCGCTTAATGCTGCGATGGCGCATCTGAATAGTCAGCCGGTTATCGAAGCATTGAGTCATGTATTGGGAGCCAATCTATCTGCTGACAAGAATGTACTGAGTGAGGTAGGCGACGCGCTACAAGCGATGGGCGCCACCACGACTAGCGCAACCGAATATCTTAAAACTGCGATTCTCGAACCACTCTATGCAGAAGCGGCGGCGGGTCGATATCAGGATTTTCAGGATTTTAGTTCGGCTTTGATGGTCAATCAGGCGATTCAACAGCGTAATACGCAGTGGACCACTCAACAGTCAATGTTTATGACGGTCGTGCGTCCGATGCTGACTTTCTTCGAGGGATTTGTGTATGCGATTACGCCGATTCTCGCTTTTATGATTGTGTTGGGAAGTTTCGGTGCGCAGTTGGCAGGTAAATATGCGCAAGTTCTATTGTGGATTCAGCTTTGGATGCCAGTGCTCTCTATTATCAATTTGTTTATTCATACCTCGGCAGCGAACGAAATGGCGAGCTATAGCGCAGCGGGGTTGAACTCGATGTATGCGCTGGCTTCGTCTAGCGAAATTTTGCAAAGCTGGATTGCGACGGGCGGCATGCTCGCGGCTGCTACTCCCGTTATTTCATTCTTTATCGTGTCAGGCTCCAGTTACGCGATGACTAATCTTGCTGGAAAAGTAACAGGGTCGGAATACGTCGATCAAAAAGTGCAATCTCCTGATTTGTTACGACAAGGGCCAGTCATGATGAGTCAGCCTGCGTTTAGCCATAGCCCTTTTAGTGGTGCGATTGCGACGGGGGCTGAAGGCATGATAAGTACCTTATCTTTAGGTTCGTCTCTCGCATCAGGGATGAACTCGGCCAGCACGCTTCAACACCAAAAATCTGAAGCCTTTCAAAACGTACTCAGTCGGGGATTAGTAGAAGGTGTTAGTCAAGAGAAAGCGTATGCTCGCTTGTCTGATATCGGGCGGAATTTCACCTCGCAACATACGGAGCAGAGTCAATTCGTCAGCCAGCAAGCGAAAAGCTTTATGGATAAGTTTCAGGTGGATGATTCTCATGCAGATGCGGTGAAGGGGGCGATTACTGCGCAGCTCTCGGGATCCTTAACTGCGGGCGCAGGCGTTGAAGCTGTTATGCCATTAGTTGGCACCAAACTTAATAATTTAGCTAAAAAAGCGAGTGGCGGTTCGGGTACGCCTAACGTGCAAGGCAGGGCAAGCGCTAGTGTAAGCTTAGACGGCAAACTAACCGGAGCGTCAAATTCTTCTTCTACTGATCAGTCTCAATGGAACTCCGCCGATGTGTCGCAATTTATGAAAGGCATGCGCCTTGAACAATCAGATTCGCAAGGATTCACAAATCAATTGGCAGAGAGCTTTAAGCGGCAACGTGGGGAGCGTTTTAGCCGAACTTGGGGAGATACACTGTCTCGCAATTTATCCAAGGCCGCATCCGAAGTTGTGTCTGCTTCCGATACCTTTACCCAGATGAGTCAGTTGCAAAATCAAATAGGGGCCATGACAAATACCGACTTTAAGACGCTTGGGGCAGCGGTAGCGAACACGCCTGAAGCGAATGCGTCTTTAAATGATTATTTCATCCGCCATGCTAATCAAGAGGTGCGTCAAGAAGCGGTTGAGTTAGAAAAGCGTTATCACGCCTATGGCATGAATCCTAGAGTGGGGCAGGCGGCCGCACGTCTTACTGCGCTAACGAATACAAGTCATTATGTGCCAGGGGAGGAATTAACAGGCTTTAAAGCTGCATTGCAAGCCATTAATCTGGCTGGAGGATGGAATACTAGCTTTAATAGTCAGCCTGCGGCCAATCAGTATCTTCAAAAGCCAAAAGCGGATATGCAACGCTCAGAGATTGAAAATGCTATTGGAAATGGGCCGATCATTCCCTCAGATTTGAGCTCTACTGTTGCTTCTACCATAGAAACTAAGCCTAGCGCAGAAATTGATCAGTTGCCTGCTAGTAGTTCAATAGTACAAAAAGAGCACCAGAGTCAGTCATCCGCTTTACAAGCTAGAGCGCAAGCACGAGAGCGGCAAATGTCTGCGCCTGAAGAAGCAAAAGCACGAAATAACTTACTTCATGCATTACCTAGCATGTCTTGGAGCGCATCCGGTTGGGGGGGCTGGGATAACTCGACAGACTGGTTAAAGCGTCGAGCAGAACAAGCAGGGGGTGCTTTAATTGCAGGAGGCGCAGCCGCTTCTGGAACTTTTACACAGGCTATGGAGCAACTGCGCCATCTCACCCCTACACAAAGAGAGCAATTTATTGCTGCCACAGAGCAAGGCGATCAAGCCGTGCAAAAAGCAGCGGGCTGGGCGGGTTCCCTTGTGACAGGAAGTGCCAAGTTGGGTCGCAACGTTATCGGGGCAGCGGTGACAGGATACGATCAGACAAAAAAATGGCTGGCTGGAGGTTCTGATTTATCAGCAGCAGCCAAAGAAATGACATTGGAACAGCGAGGGGCATTTTATGCCGCTGCATTGGCTTCTGCGACTGAGGCGGGAGCAGATAAAGCACAAGCTTTTATGCAGCAATACGGTACGCAATTTAAGAATACCTTGCAGGCTGTTGCGCAAAACCGTTATGGATTAACAGCTACTCAAGCAGCTGTCTATGCGGAATCCTTTGATACTAATTCAGGCAGGATGGCGCAGGCTGTGCAAAATCTCAAGATGGAATATGCAGAAAGAAAGGCTGATGGGGCTGTTCAATTAGATATTAGAGGTAAGCCTGTATTGAGCAAAGCGAATGAGGAGTTCACTGACAAGCTGGTGAATGTATTGCAAAATTCGACGAGGGCAGGGGATAGAGCAGGGAGTTATTTAACGGCAGTGAGGGGCTATAACATTGCTAATCGGCATTTTTAGAGAATAATTCTTAATGTGTTAAAGGTTAATCTTCATCTAAATCAGATACGTGTAAATTCACTCCATATGGATTTCCCTCTGTATCGCGAAGCCCCATCATTGGCTTTCCTGTCGCTGGGTTAAAAAACATCTCAAAACGTGATTCGATCTCTCCGACATAGTTGTGATGTGCTTTTGGCAGAGTCTCATCTCTACTAAACAATGAAGTGATTTTTTGTGTGCCTTTAAGCGCGAGATAAAGCAGAAAAAGAGGCAAAGCTAATTGCCATTTCAACCAAATTAAACCTGTCCAAAATAAGGCCGCTGCCCATCTATTTTTATGGACTAGCCTTAACACGGGTTTACCCCATACCAACGTAGGCACAGCCATTAGCACCCATCCAAAGCCGGTATTAGTTACTATGGCATAGCCTAAAAGCAGCATGCCAAGTAAAAATATGTTGAGAAGATGACGTTTCATAGTGTTGTTGCGCGTGTTTTTTTGTTTTCCAAGCAGTTTATGCTTCTTTGAAAAGATCGACTATTTAAAACTTACGATTAATAAATACAATATTCTTTTAATACAGGTTCCCTTTCTTCAGCTTTATTACTGGGTTTTCCATCTTTTAACTTGGTGAAGAAAAGTGCGTGGTAGCGGGAGCTTTAGCGGCCCGGTATGTGCAAATTGGGGCGCTGTAAAAGCGTTAGGTTTTTTTAATTTGTCACAAATAAAGGCTGCCTACGTAAGATACGCTTTCATAAAATAGGGTGCGGAAGTCCAGCATGGCAGGGTAGAGCCTATCACGGAAGAGAGAGGCTTAAACGTACAGAATTCAACGAGGGCAGGAGAGAGAGCACATTGGTGAATCTTTGCCGGTAAAACTAAGATGTTCCTTGATAAATTCAATACGCACACTGCGTAGCGTCAGCATTTGCGCAATGCGACGCAGATCATCAAGATTGCGGGACGGCGATCCATGCTATACACAACCACGGTGCCACCAGCACAGGCGAAACTCATCAACGCTTCGAGTTACGGGCGCTTAATATCCTTACTCGAAGCCTTATAGTTGAAGGTATGGTCAATCTGAACGCCTTCCAATTGCCGTTCTGGGTTCTGATCGAAGGTGCTGACCCGGATGTACCTAATACGTTGTCCATTCATGGCTTGCTACTGCGCTCCGACCAGCATGTTTTCAATCAAGCGGATCATCGTTTCCTTTTGTGCTGGTGCCGATTCGGCTAGCAGTAGCGCCAATGCCGCGAGTCCAATATCGTTGATGACGGGTTGCCCTTTTCGCATCAGCTTGTCGTTGCGGTTCAGAAAATCGACAAACAGGAAAGCGCCCGTGCGCTTGTTACCATCTGCCAGCGGATGGTTCTTGATAACGAAATACAATAAATGTGCCGCCTTGCGTTCAATGGTCGGATAGGCCGGCTCGCCGAATACGGATTGATCAAGGTTGCCGAGAATCGCTGCAAGCGCATCGCCGCGTTCAAGTCCGAATAAATCGCTGGCCTCGCCACGGGACATGAGATCGGCTTTCAAGCCGGCGATAGATTGCCTTACTTCGTTAAGAGACGGTATTACACCACCGGTCGTACCGTTTGGATCGGTCAACAATCCTTCATCATAGCGCTGCAATAACAAGAAGGTTTGAGTATAACGGCTGACGATCTCGATCAATCCTCGCCCGGTATCGGCAATAAGATCGGGGGATTGCGCAGTTTTCCTGACTAGCGTCAGCGCTGCTTCCAGTTCGGCGGCGTTGTGCTCGAAACGGGCGCGATCCAGCGTCCAGCCCTGCATTAAATGGTCGCGTAGAATACCGGTTGCCCATTGGCGAAATTGCGTGCCGCGCTTGGAGTTGACGCGATATCCGACAGAAATGATGGCGTCAAGGTTGTAGTGTTGCGTTTGATAAATCTTCCCGTCTTTGGCAGTACGTGCAAAATTTGCACACACTGAACTTTCCTCAAGCTCTTCCTCATGGAAGACATTTCGGAGGTGCTTAGTAATGACCGAACGCTCCCGGCCAAATAGTTCGGCCATCTGTTCCTGAGTCACCCAAAGACTCTCGCCTTCAAGCCGAACAGTAACTTTCCCGCCGTCTGCTGGTTCATAAATGATTATTTCGCTCATTGCTCACATTCCCTAAAAAATGTCAGGGAAGACTCTATTACCTTTTGCAAGATATTTCAGAAGCTTTAAGTTTAAATGGCGGCTTTATTTGCTACCCCTGAAATGTTTACCATACTCATAAATAAGGGGGAAAAATATGGCTATTGTGATTGAAGATTTACAAATGGAGCAACTGGCGCTTCAAATCGCTAGGGCTAAAGGTGTCAGTGTTATGGAGGCAGTCCGTGAAAGCTTGCTGTCTCTAGCTGGTATGCGTGGGTTAGTCACTAAAAAGCCGCCGCTACGAGAACGGCTTGCCAAGCTAGCACGCGAAGTCGATATGCTGCCATCGCGTACTTCAGCTGATAACCGTAGCAGTAACGACATTCTAGGCTACAACGAGCACGGCATATGGTAATTAATACTTCTGCTGTATTGGCTTGGCTAAAGGAGGAGACAGAGCGTGAACGTATCGTTGCTGCCTTAGAAGCGCATAGAGTGTGTCGAATATCAGCGGTCAGCCTACTAGAAGCAAATATTGTGGTGCGCGCACGTGAACATCGCACTATGCCGGGGAAACTGCAGCGTTTTCTCGAAGAAATCGCTCTCATCGTTATGCCCTTCGATGAAACGCAAGCTAGTCTTGCCGATATAGCTTTTCAGCGATATGGTAAAGGACAAGGACACCCAGCTCAACTCAATTTTGGTGACTGTGCGGTATACGCACTCGCCAAATCACTTAATGAGCCATTACTGTTTGTTGGCAACGACTTTTCGCAAACCTATATTGAACAATGCTACCCTGTCCGTAGGGCTAGCGAGCGATAAATATCTTCTCCGAACAAGCCAAAGTCATGGCTAATTCAATTAGTCGAAGAACCGCCTAAGAGTACTTTTTCCTAGGCGGCTCGCTAGATATTATTTTTGTCTCATTTTATTTTTTATTGAGTTGCTTGCCGCAAACGCCCTAATAGAACAGAGCCAATCTCAATTGAAGTGCAGAAACTTGAAAACAACATAAGACCTGCGAATAAAGCCGTAGAGAGGAGTAGTCCGAGCTCCTGCTCCCCTAATTGATCAAAGGGAGTGACGCTTAATACTTCAATAATCTCGAGATTTGTGCAGAAATATATGAGAAAACATAATGTAAAGGGTACAAGTCCCATAGGGGAAATTACTATTGAAAATGGGAGAGAATTTTTCTTTTCCCATTTTTCCAAACGGCAAGCCGTGAGGATAAACGTGGTAACCAAGGAAAAAAGTAACCAGCTTATCCATCCCCATTGGAAAAATGGGGTTTTATTTGCTGCTTTTAAAAAATTAGGCGCAACCTCGATGAGCAAAAAACCATGAAATAAAAATGCGGCCATTAATGCAAAAAACAAAAGATATGTGCTAAACGATAGGGATATGCCTGAGTCTAGCGAATCTTCATTCTGCTTCGGCTGTTGGTTGGGTATAGATGATTGCATAGCACACCTTAGTTTTTGTTAATAATGTTTATAAAAGTTGCAATTTGAATAAAAAAATCAGGTTATTAAGCTGAAAAGAGTGGGCTAGCCTGTAACTTAATCCTTGTAACTCATGTCAAGGCAACGGATGTTTTTCGCTAATGGTTCAACGTCAACCCTTATTTTCAGCGCTTAGCTTTTATCTATTGATTCCACGTTATTACAAATCTGAGTAAATTTGTATGCTCCTTAGAGTTTGGAAATTGCCTCGCAAAGTCCATCTATTGCACGAATGTGTAAATCCCAGGCATGTTTGCATTCATGCCCATTCTTGATGGCGAGTATCAATACTGCGATTTTTTAGAAAGAGGGTTTTATCGTAAGGCTCCCCTTGCTGTATAACTTATAGCCCAATCTTTATTCGCGCTCGCCTCAATCAAAATTGAGGTTGCTTCGGGAGATAGTTTCTCTTGTTTTCCTAATGCGCTATCAACCCTATCTCGACTTTTTCCCAGTGATTTTTAATCACATGATAGGTATTGATTAATTCCGAATTAAGATCACCAGCGATAGCATTTTCAGGATGTAAATAAAATAAAACGGCACCGCTACCCACAAATGGTTCTATATATTTATTAAATCTCCTTGGTAGGATATGTGCATATTGAGTGACAAACCACATTTTCCCGTCAGGCTATTTAAGAAATGGTTTTAAAAATGAGGTCGCTTTGACATTAGTCAATTCAAGTCTCCATTTTTATATATGAAATGATAAAAATAATATTTTTATCAAAACTCCTAGAGTTGATTACAAGAAACTACCAGCAACAGAGTGAATTCAAATAGATAGTTTAATTTCTCATACAAACTATCGAGTTGTCTTAATTGCTAAAAATGGGGAATTAGATAGGAATTTCATGAAACCAAATATGGTAGCGTGGGGTGGGGCTTCGTTGCACAATTTGATCTCCTGCGACAGAGCCAATCATAAAGGCCGCCTACGCAGTCCGTGCTTTTAGAGAATAGCGTGCGAAAGCCCAGCACGGCAGGGTAAAACCCATCAAAGAAGGGAGGGCTTATGAGTGACAGTAGAAATTGGCGCGTCTTAAGCCAGCTTATTTCTGAAGCGAACTATAATGTCTATGCGTCCATGCAGAGCGGTTAGAATCAGCATAAAAATAGCAATATTTATAACTATATAAAGACAAAGCCCCTTCGCATTTGTCTGCTGAAGGGGCCAATGTTCTAATTACACCGCAAAAGGGTAGCTACATTGCTTGAGTAAACCGACTAATTTCTTATAAAGCTTAATGCTCAGTTGGTTTTGAAGCATTCAACTCGGCTATATCTTTATCGGTTATATCCAGCCCTGTTGAGTCCTTGACGATTTTTTTCACTTCTTCAAGGCTGAATTTCTCAAGCATACGTTTAGCAAGAGACAAGGCCGTATGTACCGCGCCTTCTCGTAAACCTCGTTCTAAACCTCTTTCTTCACCAAGGCGTTCCATACTGGTCACATAAGCCATATTACGCTCCCGTTCTAATTCTTCAATTGATTCATTATAGCGATTCTCCAAGCTTTCCGGCAAAGTCAAGATGCCATCGATAAAGGTATATAAATTGATAATCTCCTCTCGGCCTAATCCCTTATCGTAGAGCTTCTTGGTTAGAGTGAGTTTTGACGCATAGCGTGTGTCGGGTGTTGAACGGGTTTTCAATCCAGCTAAGTGTGCTGCGACGACCGTATCAAATGGGTTATTTTTTTCTATTAGTTGGTCTTCTTGGCCTTGGTAATCCAATAACTTATTGATTAAAAATTTAAAATGGCAAACCTGATAACCCCATACTTCTTTAGTGTAATCGCACGGCTGGCAGCGAGCATGTTTATCGGCCAAAATGGCTAATGTCAAAATAGGTAGCTTATGCCGATCACACAATCTGTAGAAGTATTCAAAGAGTCGATCTCCAAGGTACAGATCTTTTGCTCCTTGAATTTCAACGTGCAGCAGTACTAGGCAATCTTCTCCTTCTAAAGATTTAACCTTTATCAGCTTGTCTACTCGCCTCAAGCCAATCATCGAATCAGAGGTGATCTTTAAAAGCTCCTGGTCTAGCGTTTCATAGCCCGCTGCCCAATCAATTTTTGGGCTATCTCAGGATAAAAAAAGCGCATGAACGATTCAAAATAAGCGTTTAAAACATGCTTCCAGGCTTCATCCGCCTTGGCAGGTGGATTGGTTTCAACATTGTTCATTATGTAATCAATAAGATATTTTTCTTTATTTGCAAAATTAGTCTTTCACTTCAAACTCTGCTTTGCTTGCTGAACGATGCTAAGGACATTTCTTATTCTACGATGAATGCCCCAGATATCTCTTCAATTTCTTTAAACCATGAGCGCCTTTTCCTATTTTTTGCGCATCGTTTGATGCGTTGCCCTTCGAGTCCTTGGATAGAAGCACTATAACTTATGACTACGAGCATTCGCGTTGAAGAAATCTAAGATGCGCATTAATTTGCTGTGTTGCTTAACTCAAGTCCACGACGCCTAAGTTTATGTGGGTCGCTCCAGAAAGATAGGTGGCCGATGAGGAGATGGCGCAGATTGCGCAAATATATATTGGTCGAGTACGTGAAGAAGCATTAGGGCATATGCTATTTACTGAGCAATCTATATCCTTAACCCTGTTTACAACGATGGAAAGATGATGAGGCAAGGATGTCGCGTATAACAGATCCCTTTATTTAAGAGCAATTTAAGAAGTTTTAAAGAGGAGGGGGGAGAGATAGTAGCTATCTAACGGCAAAATCTCAAACATATGCACAAATCCTGTGTATAACTTCGTTAACAAGTATCTTTGATCTTTCCTAACTTCAGCCAAGATAAGGCTTTTTGGGAATTGATTAAATTTTAGGCAAATGGCATAAGTCTTATAGAGGAGCTTCTTTTTTCCAACTAGCACAAGCAGAACCTCTCCCCCTGTGCGAGTACTAACAAAACTTATAGCGTTGACCATTCTAATAGCTTGTCCTTACCCACATTTTCAATGATGCTAGAGTTCTTTAGGATTGCATTTTTAGGATTGCACGATGCTGTCAGCAGAAAATTGGGCGATGGAACAATGGTCGTCAGTTGAGCTTGGGGATGCTCGCAGGAGATGTCGAGCACTGCGATTGGGCGCAGCACTGGCGGGGTCAACCGACCTAGGCTTGCCGAAACAAACGGGGAACTGGGGTAATCTAAAAGCGGCGTATCGGTTGTTATCGCATCAGCAAGTCACGCACGAAGCTTTACAAACACCGCACTGGCATAGGGTAAGAAAAATAGCGCGTGAGCACGAAGTGGTTTTGTTTGTTCAGGATACGACGGAACTGGATTACACTCGACACGCTGCAGTGGAGGGTTTAGGGCCAATTGGAAATGGCCGTGGCAAGGGGCTATTGGTACATTCCTGCGTGGCCTTGACACCTGAGCAGCACTGGTTGGGGGTCGCCTATCAGCAAGTATGGAGTCGTGGCCAAGTTGCTTATAAAACGCATGAAACCCGTTATCAACGCTACGCACGACGAAACAAAGAATCCGAAGTTTGGGGCAATACGATTCAGGTGATTGGCCCAGCGCCAAGCGGTACCTGTTGGATCAGTGTGGGAGACCGTGGCAGTGATATTTTTGGGTATTGGCAACAGGCTATCCAGGCTGGATGGCAATGTTTGCTTCGTGTATTTATTGATAGGCGAATTGAAGTGGATGGATTGACGAGTCGGTTGATGAGTCACGCCAGAAAGCTGCCAGCCCAGGCTCATTTCGCACTCCCCTTACGTGCCCGGCCGGGTCAAGCTGCACGAACAGCGAATATGCATCTGGCATGGTCGCCGATTCAAGTTGAGCCGCCGCGTAATGATCCAGCATCCAAAGCGCGTGCGCCGTTTGCAGCCTCATTGGTTAGGGTTTGGGAAGCAACGCAAAAAGGTCTTGAATGGGTGTTGTTGGCAACTTGGCCCGTGCACAGCAAACAAGAAGCCATGCAATGCGTAGACTGGTACCGCCTACGGTGGACTATAGAGGAATATCACAAATGCTTGAAAACGGGCTGCAAAATCGAAGCGGCACAGCTGAAGAGCGCTCATAGGCTCAAGGCGCTATTAGGATTCACCGGTATTATCGCTGCTCGACTGCTGCAGACCAGCAAGGTAGCGGATGATCAGCCTGATCTATTGGCGTGCCAGGTATTTGATCACGATGCCTGCGTTGTTTTGGCTAAGCGCGCTGGCGTTGCGCCGCATCAATTAAGCACCTCCCAGTTTCGACTGGAATTGGCAAAAATGGGGGGATTTATCGCCAGAAAATCCGATTCCAAACCTGGTTGGCAAACACTTTGGCGTGGCTGGAAAGATTTACAACAAATTCTCATCGGCTTTCATCTCGCTAAATGTGGGTAAGGACAAGTTCTAATAGGGGGGATGTAATGGATGATTTCGGTTCTCCTGCCGTATCTACTGAGAACGATATCGTTTTAGTCAAAATAAAGGGACAGGTCTTTAAATTTTTGGCTAACAAGAACAAAGTAAAAGAAGAGGAATATGGTCTTAATTTTTTCTCCGTCATCTCTGTGCTTGCAGCGAACGATATTGTCCCTACGGTAGAGGCCAATCAACAAAGGCATCCTGACCATAAAATAGCTGTTATTGCTATGAAGGTAGATACAAAGCCATATCTCTATGAAGTGCCGTTTTTAGAGGAGCCACCCAATATTATTTTCTTAAAAACCTTTTATCCTAGCCGAAAGATGATGCACGATATTTGGGAAGTGCCAAGAACATCAAAGCGACTGAAAAAGCGTTTGAAAAAAATGCTATGTGCAACGCCTGACACAGAAGTTGTTTCAGTAGAAACTGCGTCTATTGCAATATCAATTAGCAAAGGAAGTTGAAGTTCTATTTCTTTAGCAAGGATTGCTAGCGACCTTTTTTAATCATATAAAGATTTGACAGCAGTAAAAAAATAATTAATATTGGAAATGCCACTGAATACAGTAGTGGCCGGATTAGCATTCCGAATGGAGCGGCAAAAAGCCGCAGGGTTGCATTTGATGCGGCTTTTTTCGCTTTGGCAAGCCTTTCTATGGCGGCCGAGCGGGAGGAGCCGCAAGGCTCGCCGGTGCTCCATCGGTATGCTAACTTCCGTTTTGGCTGCCACCCTTTCTAGTAGTATTTATGGCAGCGTGGCAAGGCATTGATCTGAGCAATAACTGCACCTATACCTTAGTTGTGCCCCTCCTTTTTTTCTTTCTCTCCCTCCTTGTTACGTATTGTTTTCAAGTACTCCTTAGAATCACGTTGTTTTATATCAAGAAGACATTCGTAGTATAACTTCATCTCTTATCCCGAGCTGAGGTTAGTATATCTAAGGTTTTCAGGTGATTCTTATGATCAAATTTGACAATGATTAAGAAATAGTTAATATTCCAAATGTCGCTGGATACAACAGTGGCCGGAATTAGCATTCCGAATGGAGCGGCAAAAAGCCGCTGAGTTGCATCTAATGCGGCTTTTCTTCGCTGTGCCGAGCTTTTTTGGCGGTCGAGCGGGAGGAGCCGCAAGGCTCGCCGGTGCTCCATCGGTATGCTAACTTCCGTTTCGGTCGCCACCCTTATTTAGCATTAGGGGTGGTGGGTAAAAACCGCAAATGGAGCCAAACATGTATTATCAAAGTTCTATTCCAGACCCTCCGCATAATTCTTCTTTATTCCCCAAAATTTCAGCTAGTAGTAAAGAGTGCCCTGCAAAGCATTCTGCTATTGTGGGGCATTCTCAACATATTTCTCACTTCTTTCCCGCGCTATATAAGCGTGTTGCATCTAAAAGCTATCTCCCACCAGAAGCGTTAAGTCAAACGCCTCAGCCTTCTTCTAACCTTGCTTTATCTCAACGTTAAGAGAGGCTGCCATGCAAACTTTAGCTGCATCAGCAGCGGCCCCTTATCGTCTAAACGAAAAGGTAGCGCTAGCTGATAAAAACGATAGATCAGAGGAATTAGCGGAATACGTTCACATTGAGCGTTTTCCGCCTAATCAGGATGGCCTTACGCAAATCTCAAAACCTTCCCAAGCATCCACGGAAGAATGGGGGGTATCTTCGACTCAGAGCGAGAAAGAACCCATACTTTTAAAAGAGGTCGCGCTCACTCAGCCTAAACCAAAAGTGCCCCTACAACTCAAGGTTAGGCGTCTCGTCACACCAGCAGAATTAAGCCAAGCCTTAGTGGTGGCTAAAGCTTCTTGTTTGGAAAAAACGGGGACGTTTACATCTTGGGAGACGGTGAGCCTACCCCCTTTTTCTATAAAGGCGATATCTATTCCAGAAGATATTACGCAAAAAGTCGAGGAATTAAAAAATCAGTTCGGCTCCATTGAGCGTTTTATCTGGCGTTTATCGTTCTCGTTAATCAAAGAGGAAGATATAGACCGACTCGAAGAGCCTGGTGGAGAGTTCAAAACACGGCTTGGAGAGATCAAAACGGCCTTTATTGAAGCGCAAGATCAAAAAAATTTAAAAGGTCTACGTTCAGCAGTAATAGCACTCAATACTTTGCTCTCAGACCTAACCACTTTTAGCACTAACCTCTGTCAATCCCAAGCCCCTGATGTCAAAAAAGCCGAGTTTCGTTTAGGCGTAAGCACCGCCTTATGGAGCGTGGTAGGAGGTTGTTTGGCTACAGCCGTAACGTTTACGGTACTGTCCGCCACTACTTCTGCCGTCATTGGCTTGATAGCCTGTGCTGTTTTGGGTGGTTTCCGGCTTTGGTATACGAAACAGGGACGTGCTTCTCAGGTTAAGCAAGAGAAATGGGATACCTATCGCGCTCCCCTGAAAAACATACAAAGAGAGAGCAAAAGCTTACTTACTCAAATTCAACAAGCAGAAGGCACTATGGATAACAACATCGTTAATCAAGTTACTACTTACGTCAATCAAGCGACGCAACAGATGAATCAACAGATGCAAGATAGAAGTAATGCACAGAGTCAAACCATTGCGGATTTACAAGCAATGGTGAAGGCTCAGTTTGAAAAAATCAACGAGCTAGCTAATGAAGTTGAAATCTTGAAAAAAGATAAGACCAGAGAAGGACAGCCTAAATCAGCGAATGAACAAGAAAAATCTAAGCTGAGCTTAGTGGCTTAACGTAGACTTAAGCGGTACCCCGCCGCCTAGCATCGCTCATGAGCGATGCGAAAGAGAGGTCTCACGGCTTGATCAACCGATGAGATGCCCATCTTTCCCCCGCCAGGTTGGTACATCAGCCTGGCGCGGCCTTCTACTACTCAAATTTTCACCATGATGATAATCGCAAATTTACGGCAGATCTTTGCCATTCTTGCTGAGCCAGCTTGGCGTCTCGTTGAAGGGTTCGATTTCTATGTTTCTGCGTGTTGTGCTGTCTCTTTTGTTTCTGCTCTTTTTTCTGTGGGTTATCTCACCACCCAGTTATTAAAACCAGGGATATTTTCATGGGGGGTTACTCATGGATAAGGTCATTAAAAGACATATTGGCCTGACTTCGTTAGTGCTAACAGGCTTAGGTTCTATTCTTGGCTCAGGATGGCTTTTTGGTGCATGGAGAGCCGCAAAAATTGCAGGGCCAGCCGCGCTTGTGGCATGGCTCATCGGTGCGCTTGTGATTTTGATGATTGCACTAACCTACGCAGAACTAGGTGCGATGTTTCCAGAGTCTGGCGGCATGGTGCGTTACGCTTATTACTCACACGGCCCACTGACAGGGTTTATTAGTGCTTGGGCGAATTGGATTGCGATTGTTTCCGTGATTCCGATTGAAGCGGAGGCGTCGATTCAGTATATGAGTTCGTGGCCTTGGGAGTGGACACGAAATTTATACGTGGATGGCTCCCTGCAATTGAGCGGCTTAGTGCTCTCAGGCTTGTTGATTATTTTCTATTTTCTGTTGAATTACTGGGGAGCGAAAGCTTTACTACGAGCGAATTTCGGGATCACGGTTTTTAAATTTGTAGTTCCACTCATTACGGCTATTGCGCTGATCGTCAGTAGCTTTCATTCAACCCATCTAGACGTTTATCGCGCACATAATTTTGCCCCGTATGGCTGGTCAGCGGTTTTAACGGCATTAGCAACCAGCGGGATTGTGATGAGTTTTAATGGTTTTCAAAGCCCGATAAATCTTGCTGGTGAAGCAAAGCATCCTGAACGAAATGTGCCATTTTCTGTCATTGGCTCAATTTTGATCTCACTCGTTATTTATCTACTCTTGCAAGTTGCTTTTATTAGCGCAGTTTCTCCGTCCGACTTGCAAAAAGGATGGCATAACCTAGAGTTCAGCTCGCCCTTTGCGCAACTTGCCATTGCCTTGAATTTAAACTGGCTGGCGATGTTGTTATACCTTGATGCCTTTGCCAGCCCAAGTGGGACAGGCATTATTTATATGGCGACGACCTCACGCATGATTTATGCGTTGGAGCGCAACCATACACTGCCAAGGATTTTTGGCCGAGTCCATCCCATCTATGGCGTACCGCGTCCGGCGATGTGGCTCAATCTTGGCGTGGCATTTCTTTTTATGTTTTTCTTTCGGGGTTGGAGCTCACTGGCTACGGTTATTTCTGTGATGACGGTTATCTCTTACCTCACCGGGCCAATTAGCCTCATGGCGTTGCGTCGTTCCGTACCGGAACTTAAATGGCCGCTGCGTATTCCTGGTATGCGATTGATTGCGCCATGCGCTTTTATTTTTGCTTCGTTAATTTTGTACGGTGCGCATTGGCCGTTAACCGGAAAAATTATTGTGCTGATCGTGATTGCGCTGCCTTTTTATTTTTACTATCAGGCTAAAGATAATCATGCCAATCATCAGTGGGGCGCTGCAATTAAGAGTGCAGCATGGTTAATGGCTTATTTGCCTATCATGGCTTTAGTCTCTTATTGCGGTAGCACAGAGTTCGGCGGTAAAAATATGATTCCTTTTGGGTGGGATATATTCACAGTGATGATCTTATCGCTGGTTTTCTATGCTTGGGGTATGCGAAGCGCATATCCTATAAGTCTAGATGGGGCGCTGTGCGGCCATAACGACGACAAGACGGTAAGCTATTGAGTGCGCTAGCTACATGCCAGGTATGTGATAACGATGCGCAATAAGGTACCGTTTTAAAGCACGCTTAGTAAGCTAAGCATCTTTTAGATATTTTTTCTTTTTAATATATCGCGAGACCGTAGCTTTTATTATCTGAGCTACACTATATTCCCTAGTGACGCTAATAAAGTCAATCAAATAAATTATTATTAATATCTCTCGTCAGAGTCTCTAATAATTAATTCATAGAATGAGTAAAAAAATGGAAAATGAGCTAGAAAATCAAATTACGCGGACAGCGAAAGAAGAGGGGGGCAAATGTAGAAGTGAAATTAGGCAAGTTGCATATTACGAAGACCTTTCCGTAGCTGAAACTCAGGCTAGAATTAATGCTGTGCTTGCAGGAAAACAACATTTTTGTATTAATCTATCAGATAAATATTATAAAAATGAAGAGCGACCCTATATTATATTTAATGCAGTATTTAATGCGCTGCGTGGTAGAAAAGACTTAAAATCGTTAGCTATCCAAGTTGATAATAGGTCTGTGCATAATAAATCTGAATTCATGGAGAGGTTGCTATCAATTTTAAATGAGAATTTAGAGATACTTGAAATTCCATATTTAATATTTGATAGAAATTCATTTAGCACAGATCATATTGAACCCTTGGTGCAAAAAATATTTAACAAAAAAATAGGCATTTTTTCTCTAGTAGGAGACCCAATTGATAAAGAAAAGGTAGAGACTTTATCCAGATATTTAAAAAATATGGATATCGATCTTCTTTCAATAGATGATGCCAGCCTTGGAAATGAAGGGGCATTACATTTAACGCAAAATTTACCGAAAAATATTAAAATTTTATCTTTGGAAAATAATAATATTGATAAGCTTAGTATAAAGCTTATTTTAGAAAATTTAAGCAAAACATTTGTAAGTTTTGTAGATTTATCAGGCAATAAGCTTTATGATCGTCGGCTCGATGATGTAATGGCAACATTAAAATCTTCACCTATAGATGGTGATAAGTTGATAAATATATTGCTATCTACCTCCATAGATATTCGTGAATGTACAGAAATAATAACATCCTCAATAAAATCGTCACCTATAGATTTTTATAATCTTAAAGATGAATTAATGCCGCTATTTTTGCTAAAGGCCGATGATGTGCGAGAAATATTAAAATCCACCTCAATAAATATGCTATATTTAAAACGTTGCGGTTTACTTAAAAATAAATCTGAATTTGAAGGGATGTTAAATAAACATCTCAAAGTTATTGATTGCCAGTTTGGCATCGGATGGTAGCTTATCGTGGCCCTAAGCAGTTTGGCGGTAAGATTCTCTTTGGCTAGGATATATTCACGGTATCGGTCTTATCGTTGATTTTTTACGCTTGGGGAATTCGCAGCGCATATCCTCTGAACTGCGATGAAGATACGGTACGGGATAACAAAATTGAAACGGTAAGTGATTGATTGTACTAACTATGTATACACAACCGTAAGATTATTTGAAAAATACGCGATGAAATTCTTTTTAGACTAGGTGAGTTAAAGGAATCTTTGCTTTTAAAAGCAATAAAGCGCTGTATGTGAACAGCGCTTTATATTTTTTTGCTTTTTAACTGGTAATTTTTATCTGTTTTAAGCAAAAAAAGATTGTTTGCTGGATGGGTCAATGATATGCATAATTCTTTCATTGATCTTGCTGTCCGCTTTTTCTTTATAACCATCCAATTTATATTGCGCTTTTAGTTGTGGCAAAAGCTCCCAATATTTTAAGATTCCATTTTCGGTCAAGCGCCAAAGAATGGAATCTCTTTGCGGCTTCAATAGGCCAAACTTTTGCTTCAATAACTCATTGGATAAAATATTGAGAATCTTTTGATCCTTACTTATTTTCTTATCGGTTAGCCATGTAAAAATATCTATGACTTGATCTTTTTCTAAGAAAATTTCATCATCATCATCATCTATTTTTTCGTTCAATTTGTCTTTTTCAAGACCCTTTACTAAATCACTGGTACATTGTTTTAATATAGTCTTAAACTCTTTCATTAAATCAGCGCGTAACATTCCATGAGCATTAGACATAGCTCCATTCACCTCTACCCCCGAATCATTAGCCGAGGAGAGCGAATCACTGGAGGCATTGCGAGGGAGCAGCTTTTGAGCTGTTGCCACAAGAGCTTTAATGTCGGCACTTAACTCTTTCTGCTGTTTATTTGCTTCAGCCTGCTGACTGACTAAGACATCTATTTTTTGGTTAGAGTGCTCACTGGCAGTTATTAAGCTAGTCACATTCTGCGAAAGAGCATTTATTGGCCCAGATGTAGGCATTCCACTCATATCTATTTTCTCTTCTAGAAAGTCATTGACCGGCGAAATTATACTCTTGATAACTTCTCCAATAGGTACCTCTTTACTTTTTTCCTCGGAGACTCCTTCTGCCTTTTCTTTCTTCGCATCCGAATATTCTTGTATTGCAGTCCTAATGCCTGTGAGGATAACAGTTATAAGGTTTCCTATTTCAGGAACTTTGCAGAGTTGGCATCCCGCATTAAGTATGAACGTAAAATGATTTAACCGTCTATCCCAAACACTAGCAAAGGAAGATTTAGCAGTCGTGCAATTGTCAATTTTCTCATTCAGCGCGGCAATTCTTTCCTTAAGCTTTTTTTTAAGCTTCAGTTGTTCAGCTTGAACTTCGCCCTCTGTTTTTTTCCCTTCTCTTAGTTGTTGGTCAAGCCACTCCATGTTTTCCGCGAGGTCAAACACAATTCGACTCGCTTCAATAAGCCCCTTTCGTATGGTTTTCTCTTCTGAAGAGGCCCATAAGCCTTGGCTTATTTCACGGTAAAGATCATTAATTTCTTTGCCTTGCTCTTTCAATACCTTTTCAAACTCATCAATAAAGTATTGAAAGGAAACAGGAGGTTCGTCTTTGGGACGGCTGAGATTTTCTTGTTCAGTCTTTTGGTGAATCGCCACAGTAAGCGGTGTACTGAATATTGCATTTCCCATTAACCCTTTTTCAACATGCACACACTCCCAATCAGAAGATACGTCAGTGCAGTCCACGGATGGGTTATGAGCTTCTTGGCTTTCTGCTGGTGTTTGCGGGACAGATTTTTCTTCTGGAGGCTGATAATCGGCAGGAAGCCGAAATGGTAGTTCTGTCGATGTTATTGTTAATACTCCGCCATCACCATACATTCTGCCGCTCCTTATCGGAAAACAAGACTCATGAGAATAATCTGATTAGTATAAGAATCCGCTAATCCGCGTCTCTAGGTAAAAACCTTAACTTGCATCCCAGTTTCTTTTATAGAGAATAGCCCGTCATGGCAAAAAATCCTTAAATATCAAATGATTAGTCAATTATCAATCTTGCTTCTTTGACTCAGGTGTTTAATTGATTTTTATAAAAAGTTACAAGAAATTTGATTCTGTCATCTGCCATTTTTTAAAAATGGACAACCTTGTTGAAGTGCAAACACGAAGAATAAATGACGGGGTGAAAATAAACTTTTTACTTAAGTAGATGCTTTCAAAGCAGAGTGTTTATTCAAGAGAGCCTCCTAAGAATTGCATCATCATCTCTTCAATTAAATAACGCTGATGCTCTGACAAGGCGCCAAATTTTTTTATGAGCACTAATGTCTGAGGTGAAAGTGGATACTTTATTTCTTCTGCTTGCTCATTCTTAACGGCTACTTTTTGAGGGGGCGGCCCATAATGCAGCCAGTGCTCTGTTACTCCTAGCCATTCGGCTAATGTCGTAATTTTGTCCTTTTTTGGTATAACTTGTCCCGTTAACCATTTATGTGCGGTTTGCGGAGTTATCCCAGTTTCGGTTGCACTCGAATATCTTAAATTAAACTGCCGAGCTAAATCAGTTGCCCCTTTAACTGCTGGGGCGTTGCGATGAGCAAACCGATTTAAAGCAAGCCGCAAACGTTGAGCAAAATCGGCTTTCTCTTCTTTGGTAGGCATGAGATCAAAAAACTGAGCTAAGGCCAATTATTGTAAACTAAATAATTAATTTTTATCTTATATGGATAAAAAACGGGGGCTTTGGATATCATCAGGAAAGGCAAAAAAACAGAAAGCCTTGGCATGCCTGTGCAGAAATTTCTAGCTATACGCTTGCTCCGCTGTGAGTAGGAGGTTCGTAGTTTTTTAGAATTTAATTGCCCCGATACATAAAATTTTTGCCTTTTTTGAGAGATTCAATACATCGTCTTTAGCGCAATTACAGGCGCCTTAACGTTTCTTTATAGACAGTAGGTAATCAATATGGATTACATGAGTAGTCAGGCTTGCGATGAACGGTTTGAGGAGTTAAAAAACGAACATATTCAAGCGGTTAATATGATTAGCCAAGGAAGACCTTTGCCACTGACTAATCTACTACGGGAAGCACTCGCCAATATTGCCCAAGAGGTACAAAGTGCGCTTAATGATCATGCTGTTCCTACTGCAGATGATGTAGCTCTGTTTTGTGCAAAGGAAGCGGAAAGGATGGTAGAGAAAAATCAAAATGCTAAGAGGGAGGTAAATAATTATGCTTTCACGCTTTTCTATCTAAGCCTAAGCTGCCTTTGTTTGAGCAAGACAGAAATCTGCCATTGATCGGTTTTGCTGTATTTTTAGTGCAGAACTTGCTTGATATTTGTAAGGCAGCAAGTCTTGCAGGAAAAAGTTGAATTCTTGGAAGAGTAGATACAGAGCGGTGGCTATTAATAATGCCAGCTCAATATACGCGACCTTTGTCATAGAGGCACGATAACCATAAATATATCTGAATTCAGTGCTTTCTTCGCACATGATTTGCGATACCCATCGCACACAATTTGATCGAATACATAGATAGCCGTCGCATAAGGCAGCCCTCCCTGCACGAAGGTTTTCGCCCATAATTTTGACACTTCTAAAAATCTGCTTACGAACTAATAATGATTAAAGTAAACCTCAAACGCCTAGCTATAAGGCCAGGGCTTGAGGCTGTTCACGTTAGAACATTATTTGTCCCTGCAAACACTATTACGTGGCATGCAGGGATTTTTTTTGCTTACAGAAAAATATTGATTTTATTTTTTATTTCTTAAAATAAAGTTTCTTAAATAATCAAATTGCGGAAATACAAATCTGCCGTGATTTTTCAACACATCGTTCCAATTCATACGGTTGCGTGGAGAAGGTATGGCTGCCTCATCTGGAGAGCAAACATGAACCTGAATGCCTTGTTTTTGTAATTTATTGCTTAAAACATTCGTAAACACTTGCCCCTCATCCCATAGATACCTATCAGCCCAGATGATCACGGTATCGATATCTTTAGGGGCATCAAATTTTTTCATCTGATCTCCAGTTATCGTGGCCCAGGTCGGAATAAGCGTTGCAGTGAAAACGGATAATGCTGTTTCTAGACTTTCCGCAATGCCTATCACATTCGCCTGAATGTCTTCTTTTCCATCCTTACCTGAGTGTTTGAGTTGAAGCGGTTTACCCAGTTGAATGGCTCCTCCCGCCAGATGTAAGCCTTCAGGTAAAGGCATAAACTTGTGAGGATTTTTTACGTGGGCTAGATTGCCGTCTCTTGTGAGATACGTGCGATGAAGTGTGATGAGCTTTCCCGTCGCATTCCGAACCGCACACACAATAGCGGGAAACTTTCCCAGCTTTTTATCTTCCTCAAAATAATCTAAGTTAGGATGAAAACGCAGAGAATCAGTTTCTGCGACGACCTCTTCATCAAAATTGAGATGACAGCGCTTAAAATACCGAGACATCGTTGGAGCGTCGTGCTGTGAGTAGGTAACACTCTCAGACCAGGCTCGCTCAATTCTTTGTCTGTTCTCATCCTCAGAAGAAGTGTCACAAGAGATATCAAGTGAGGCTGCTTGCAAATGATTTTCTGAGACTTTTTTTAAATAATCTGCTACGGCAGCCAAGCAAACTTCGTCGGCTTGCTCAGTGATCCATGACAGTATAGAAAGACCGCCACGATAAAAGCCGCAGCTGTTGCAAAAGCCAGAAGGCTTATCATCGGCATCTTTTTTATTGATACGAAAATTACCGGAGCATTTAGGTTTAAGGCAATTGACCCAACAGCCTAGGTTATCGATGGCTGGTTCCAGTGAGGGTGCTAATGCCTTTAGAATGGATAGCCAATGGCCCTTTGCGGCATCTAGCACTTCTTCTTTACATTGAGAATAGTTGATTGGGTTATTTAGGTTATTGGTTGCTGATTTCAGTGACGGCGCTAATGCCTCCGAAATAGATAACCAACGGTCTTTTAAAGAGTTTTGCACTTCTTCTTTAATGTATGACATTGCGTTTCTCCTAAGCGTTAATATTCCTACAAAGAAAAAATCGCCAAGGAGATATCCCCGCCGGGAATATCTCCCGACGGGGAATGGAATGACTTTAAATCTATCGTTTTTTTGAATAAATAGCTTTCGCTTTATTGTTTTATTAGGCTATAAAAATATCTTTATAGAATAAAAATAACTTAACAAATAGCAAAAATCATTTCGCGCTCGGCATGCTGCGCTGCAAAACGGCGCAATAGCTTATAAAGCTTAGCAAAATGACCTTTCGATTTTCCCAGGCCTCGTGCCATAGTTTGTAAATTAACTAATGTCACAACAATACCCGTAGCATCAGCAGAAAGAAGGTCACTAGAAGATGGAAATTTCTCATCATTTGGGGCGATATAAAAGCCGCCATTTGATAGGATATAAATATTCCACTCTTCTCCTGTATTGCCCTTGCAGATATTGTTAAGCCAATCATAGAAAGGGCATTTACCTATTTTGAATAATTTTTCGCCAAAAAAATTATATAAAAATTTAAATTTATCTGATTTATGGACCAAAGTAGCGGTAATGTGTTTATTGCAAAGATTATTATTTATTTTTTTAACTTTTAATTCTTGATTTTTCATGGGCTTCTTTTTAAATGCAAAAAACCATACACAAGAAGCTAACCCTATCGGGATAGCTCCCGATAGGGGAATAGTTAATCAAATATATAAATATTTTTTATATGAGGAAATATTAATCAATTGCTGCTCGAATCAATTTCCATTCAGCATGCTCTCGTGCAAACTCATAAAGTGCATCGTATAATTTCTGCAACGTTGGTAATTTATCAATAAATGTCTTAAAAGCATCATGCTTACAATAGATGCATGCTATAAAAATATTGAGAGCATATAGTGTTACCACAATACCGGCTGTATCAGCAGAGAGCTCACCGTCAAAATAATTTCCTGAACAGGAAAATTGATATTTGCCTTCAGGAGGTCTCATATAAAAACCTTTAAAATTATCACAGTGAATTTTCTTTAATCTACAAAAACCCCATTCACCACCGTCATAGTCTTTACTAAAGGACCGCATAAGTTTGTAGATATAACTCTCTATATGGACGCACAAGACTCCAAGGTAATGAGGGAGGAATTTCATCCGCTCTGTTTCATCAGTGACTAAAATAGAAACAATACGTTCATCGTGCTCTTCAAACGAATTGTTTAGCGTGGGGTTTTCTTTATTATCTGCTTCATGATTTTTCATGCTTTCCTCTTTGAATATAAAACCTACTAAAGAAAGCCACCCTGCTAGGGTAGCTCCTAGCAGAGCATTAATTTTTAATTGAAAATTCTATAACCCCAAATTCAATGAAAATTTATCTTTTATGTTGTAAAAACGTGGATGCGACCATTAGTTTTTATATAAAAAAACATCTCTTTATTTAATAAATATTTTGCTAATTTTTTATAATCTATAAATTCATTGATATCACTTGAAATTGTATAGCTTCTTGCATATTTCTTTGCGAAATCTATCTTGCTTTTATACGAGCCAAGATAGTATCTATCCATATATGATTGAATTTCAGAAATATCAATATTTGAGATTTTTAAAATTTTTCTAATCAATTTTTGGTCATATTTGCATAAAATATATCCATGAGTCATATTAAATTCTTGATTTTTATTTACTGTAATTTTTATTGTTCGCAATAAATTTTTTTGAAAAAGATTAATTATTATTTCTTTCAGGTGTGAAATTTTTTTCATTGCAGTACCTCCAAGTAGTAGTTAAAAAATACCAGGGAGATACCCGCCTGCAGGGGTAATCCCCAGCAGGGTGAAATAGATAAGTTGATTTTTCGATAAAGATGGCTTAGTTGAATTTAATTAACTCAACTTAGGCACGATCTCAAAAAAATCGTTTATTGATTAAGTTGAAATTCAATTTAATATCATGCTGTTTTTATGACGGCCAGCTACCGTATCGAGCGTCCAGGACGCTTTCCAAGAACCCATCATTATTTGATTTATAGATAAAACCCCGTTGAGGTCTTGGGAAATGTGGACTAGTAGAAGTCGTCTCATCCTCTACTGAGAATGAGACGGTAAAGATTTATATTCAAGCGGAAGTCAGGGACTGCTCCATCAGCTTGAATAAAGCGCGTTGAAGACAGGTAGCATCGTTAATAACAATATGCTTATCAAACAATAAAGCAACTACACTACTTTCTATACCAATTCCAAAGACCTCAACACCGCTTTGTTTATAAAGATTCAGAACTGTTCTACAGGCAGGAGCATTATCAGGTCCTCCATCTGTTATTACTATGACTACCTTGCGCTTTTCGCGCGTCTCGTACAGCTTATGAGCGGCATACCAAAGCGCCTCGGCCATAGGTGTTCCTCCATCTGCATTAAATGCGAATTTCCCTGCTTGACTTTGAACTCTCTCGCCGTGCTCAATAACCCTATACACCGGTGGCAACGGAGGATAGCCACCAAAGAAAGTAACCGCTGCATTAACACCAGGAATCCCCTCTAAAGCCAATGCCAGTGCTAAAGCTGCTTCCCGTGCAATATCTTCACGTGCTTTGCCATTTCCCGTTCCTTCACACATAGAACCACTCATGTCCACGAGAAGGTGTACGGCTGTATTAGGAAATTGCTTGCGCTTAGTTTTAATAAACACACGAGTATCACCAGTCGCGATGCGGTGTAGCTGACGATGGTTCACACGTTTTCCTGAGTATTGATGATGTGTGTTAACTCGTTGGCTAGCTTGTACAAGGCCATATAGCTGCGTTCGTATTTTAGAGGTGAGGCTTTTGACCTCATTGAGTAATTTCCTCCCGAATTCAGTATCGTCTTGAGTAGGCACCGCATTGCATACTGTCAGATAGTCAGTATTACCCTTATCTTGAGCAATTTGATTGAGTTCGTTTTTCAGGCGCGTGTGAGCATCATCTGGCAAATCCTTACTTTTTGGATGAAGCAATTGATGAAGCAATTCCACCGCACTTTGTTTTTCTGGAGATAGATCCTGGTCTGGGACTTGGTTTTGGCCTTGACCTTCTTGACTTTCTCTTCGATCTTGGCTTTGGTTCTGATCTTCTTCTTGCTGTTTTTTCTGCTGCTCTTGTTGTTCTTTTTGTTCTTGTGTCTGTTTTTTTTCTTGCGCTTTTTCTTCTTTTTTAAACATTTTGATAATCGAAGAAGCAAGCGCGTCAGCGTCTTGAGTAGATTTTAGAAAGGCGGCTTGTTTCAATAAATTATCGAGCTTCACGATAACATCTTGAAAAAATACGCTTTCCAATGCAGCTCTAGCCTTATCCAAAGATTCCTGGAGCACGGTTTGCCCAACTAGCTTGGTTTGTAGCCAATACAGACTATAAGTAAGCATAATTGCGGCGGGATGATCTTCCGTTGTAACTTCACCATAATGCCCTGCATGGAGCATATAACGTGCTGTCTCATTCAGGGTGTGGCGCACTCCGGGAAACTCCGCCATGATGGCGCGTTCGATGCGGCTATCTTCTAATATATTGTGCACGCTAGCGTGGAGTTTTCCCCGTTTTTTCACAGTGAAATCCGTAAAACGGACATGCGCCGCTTCATGCGCTAAGTACCCCCAGAGTGCATCTTTATGGGGGTAATCATCAGGAATATTAGGCACCACAATCGTATTACCGTCTGTATGTGCGATATCCCCTCCAATCTCTACCTTGACACCAAATTTCTTGCCATATGCCGCTGCTACGATCGGCAAGGCATTATGCAGAGTACGTTGGTTTCCCATCCCTTATCTCCAAATAAAAAGAAGAGACAGGCTATGCCCCCAGAAGGAAGCACAGCGTGTCCCTTCTGGGGTAAATAAATAAAAAAATAAATCTTAAAAATTAGAAGAAGCAATCCTCACTCATATCATCAACGAATGATTCAAAAGATTTTGATTGTTCGGGTTCTTCTAGTACGGCTTCGTCATTGCTTTGCCCATCAGTACCTTCAGTATTCGTATTCCCTGGGAGACCGACAGATAAAGCGTGTGAAGTTTGCTGACCACTCTCTAAGTAAGCGGCTATTTCTTCTTGGGTGAATAAGCCGTTGGCATAATCTTCGATCTTGCTACGATCACGCATGATCGCAACAGCAGCCATCGCCTGATAAAAAAATGGAGCGACAATCTGGTTTCCCTGAGCATGAACGTCATAGCCATGCAAGGTTTTATCGAGCATATCTATTAGCCAACTAAAAAACTCACTGTTAAGGAAAGAGAGTCCATGTATCTTGTCACGTAAACTTTGTAGCACTACCCGCGTTCGGACACTACATTGTTGGCACCCTGCAAACTTTTCTGTATAAAGTTTATTGGCCTTCTCTACAACTTCGTCGATCAATTGATCTGCTAGTCCTTGAACTTTGATCTCTAGTTTTTGTGCACTTGCTTGGCAATTTACCGTAGGCTGGATTTTGAAAATCTGGTATTCAAAACCTAAACGTTTTTCAACCTCATAAGATGGCATGGAACCTATGCGAATAACATCTTCATAATTAGGATTATTTTTAATCCATGCATCAATATCAGCATCGTAATTATTAATAAATTTTTGTTTTTCTCGCTGAAACTCCAAGACGATATCCTCTAGCTTTGAACGAGTATCATTTGTTGCGCTACCACTGGGTAAGGCAAAACCATTCATAAATGGGATACCGTGCTGAAGACACAGACGATTTGCTTTGGTTTTTAGCCGATGAAAGCTGTTAAGTTTTACAGGGTCACAAATCTTCTTGGTCCCTAAATGGATAAGATTTTCAGGAGGGATTTCTCCACCTGTGCCTAATTTAATATCTGAAGTAGAAAGACGGGTTTGCCCGCTCCAGATGTTAATGTCAAGTTGGATAATATTTAGAAAATCAAGATATCTTATTTGAGTCATGGTGCGTTCCGAGAAAGAGATGGGCGCACCAAGTCCCCAATCGGGCAGTACGCCCAATGGGGTTAACTAAGTAATGTCATTTCATCTGCTGTTTATTTTTAAGGCCAGCTACCTTCTGCCATGCTCTTTAAAAAGCGCAGCATTTTCTTTTGCTTATATGGATAAGAAATACCTGAATTAAAATGACCGATTCCTCTCAAACACATGGATTAGGCCATCTACTTCTACGAATAGAAATTTTCCAGAGCTAAATACATCTTGTACAGCGGAATCATCATTTGTCTTAGCCGTACTTTGGTCTAGATGACTTGCCTCTCTAGAAATATTCCGAACAAAGGCTTTTTGGTCGAGATACTTTCCCCGATAACTATTCATTAATTCCATAGCTTGCTGTAAATCGTCACCGACTTCTTTTAGCAGCGCTTCACCAAGCTTGCCAAAGCCCATGATGAACATTGCATGCGCATCCGAATAACGTTTAAAATCTGTTCTTTCTGGCATTTTTATTCCTCACTTCATATTGTTTAGTGAAAAACCCTGCACAGAGATGCCCCACTAGGGAACATCCCCAGCAGGAGAAAATTAAAAATAAAAAGTATTTGTTAAGCCACCATTATTTTCTATGGCTTTGTTTTTTAGACTGCTAACAAAATATTCTTTACAGGTTTGGGTGTATCCAGCATTACCAGAGGTCCCCAAAAATATCATTTGCAAGGCGCAAAATCGCGGTGCGGTCTTCCGGTACAGCACGGGCTAATAGCGCTTGCTCTAGCGCATATTCCATCCTGTTAGGCGAGCCACGAAAATCACAAACCAAATTCGCCCAGCGTACTAACCCTCTAGTCGATATAGGAAGGCTAATTTTTCCACTTTCTCCGTTTTCGCCTATAAAAAGACGACGCATTTCGTTTGCTAGCCGAACCATAGCTTTCCGAATAACTTCTGGAATCTGCGGCGTTATTCGCTCAAGGATTTGAAGTTCTTGCGCTTCATCAGCGTAGGCTACTTTTGTAAAGCGAAAACGATCCATTGCTGCTAAGTTTTGCATCATGACTCCTTGGTAAAGACCTGACGTATCGCCAGCACCGCAAGAATTACCCGTTGCGATAAAGCGAAACATAGGATGAGGCTCGATGATTTCGCCACCATTCTGTGCAATGACTAAAGCTCGACCTTCAAGAATGTCATTCAATCCAGCAACTTCAGCAGGGTCAGCCAAATCCAACTCATTAATAAGCAAAATATGGCCATCACGCATAGCTCTTGCTAATGGACCGTAAACAAACTGCATGGCAGGTGCATCGCCTGGTTGGGATGCAATAAACGCATAATGTCCAACCAGATCAGTCAGCTCTATGTGCCCATGTGTTGTAATTTGCTGCACGGGCCAGTTGAGCCGCGCTGCAATCTCTGTAATGCCTGATGTTTTGCCTGAACCAGTTGGCCCCGTAACAAAAAGAGAATCTTTCGCAGGGAACCTTAAAAAGGCCAGCACTTCTCGTAAAAAATCTTTACGAAAAACATAGTTGAAATCAATTTTTGGGATGAAAGGGTTGGTGTCATCAACATAGCCAGTAACCGTCATATTGGCGGGAGCATCTGGCATATTGAAAACTTCGCTGACATTAAAATTTCTATAGAGGGACATAGATATGCTCCTACAAAAATCAGTGAGCGTATCTATGCCGCGTTGGGCATAGTCGCCCAACTGAGCTGATGGATAAATAATTAAAAATGCAATGAGACCGATAACCGATAGCACCTGGTTTAGCGGCAAGCGATCTTTTTGCCTTTTCTTAAAAAAGTTGGCTCATCTAGTTCAACCCAATCTATTGTTGATTTAGATTGACGACGAGCTTTCGCTATCGTGTATTTAGCTAACTGAATACAACGACTAGCAATTTGTTTTGTTAGGGGCAAGGCATGGCTTTTTATCCAGTCATTTCCCATATGTTTACGGAGTAGGTTGACTAGTAATAAGCAGCTCTTTGCAAAAACGCTTGCGCCTATGTATAAAAAGCCTAAGCCCATGATTAAAACGACAATAAAAGTCACGATAGACATGTTGTTGCTCCTTTAGGATTAATAGTTAGGAGCAGCACCCCATGCAGGGTATTGCTCCCGCAGGGGATAGAAGAAGATCATTGAATAAAAAGACAAGTGCTGTTTTTTATAAGGGCCAGCTACCTACAGGTTAGCCATGCAATGACTAAACAATCCTTAAAATAGCGCAGTAGCTCAGGTAGCCAGTATCAAATGCTTCCGCAATTTGGCGAATTTGTTAAAGAAGGCCATAAGCTAATAAAGGATATCTTGGAGAGGTTCGTTGATCTTTTCCTCACAAGGAGCTTAACAATGGCTGAAGCGCAAATGGTGGAGCAGCATCCTCAAGAGCGGACTATCTATTCTTGCCCTGTTCTTAACGAAACGATAACAATAAACAGTTTGCAAGCTCAAAGGGTGATGACAAGAAAGTTTGAACGTGTGAAGCATGCGCTATTTGGCGCTGATGTTATTCTTCCTATTATTAGTGCTCAAGAAAAAATAGGCGAGGTTGGGGAATTACTAGAAAACCTTAAAAAGGTTGAGCAGGATCTCGATCAGTCTGAAGCGCAGCTCAGAAAATTAATAAAAGATCATGGTATTGCGGGCAGACCAACATATACACATCCAGCAGAATACGATATTGAAATTAATTCTCCACTGGTTGCCCAATTTGCAAGATTAGTAAAGAAATTAGATGTTCTAATAGAACAGATAGATACGCTATGGCTCTATAGTGTTCTGACCAACAAACAACGTAAAGATGGAACCTATCAGTGGCAGCAACGCTTGCTGAGACTAGCTGATCGTATTACAAGCATTGCTAAACGTGCTCGTACAGCCGCTCATGCACAAGGAAAATTAGTAGAAGTGCCTTTAGATGATAACGAGGAGGAAATCAGCCAAGAAACTGTTGATGAGGAGCTGCTTCAGGAAGATGAAGTTGAAAAGGCCGCAGAAAAATAAATTATGCCTATTCCGTATCAGAGCATATCCGGCATGGATTTCTTACTCTGTACCACATAGAGACTGAATAGAATTTTAATGCGCTGTTTGCTGCTTTCTGAACATTTTTATCAATATCCTGCGAAGCTATTTTCAAGGCTTGAATAAGCTTGCTAGAAGGCTCTTTATGAGCCATTGACGCTCTGATTGCCTCTCCCCTGACGGGCCATTATTCATCCTTTTGTAATATTTTAATTAAGGCTGGTCGAGTAATCTCATGCGATGCGTTAAATCTCCTTAATCCTCTAAGCGCTATATGCCTGACACGCGAATATTCATCTTGTAATGCCTGAAGCAGTGCTTGAATAACAGGCTTAGAAGATATTTTTTGTTGGGTTAACGTCTCAATAGCTGCTAATCTGACCCACGTCTCTTCATCTCTATTTAACATCGTAATCAAGGTAGATATAGCATTTTCAGGTAACGTTTTAACCTTTTTTAAAGCTTCAGCAACCTGTCATACCATGTCTCATTTAGCGCTTGAATAATAGGGTCATGTAAAGTTTCCAGTCTTCCTAATACCTTCGCAACCTTTGCGCGGGTGCTTACGGATTTATCTTCTTGTAAGGTTGTGATTAAAGCCACAGTGGCAACTATAGGCTGCGGTTTGTATTTAATTAAGATTTCAACTGCATTCTCCTTGCCCCACCAATTCTTATACTCTTCTATATTTGTATCTTTAAGAAATCTAATGACTGTTAGGAGCGTCAACGTAATTAGGTAATTTTTCCCGTCGATTCAATGCAACAAGAACGTCAGAGTGAACTATCTTTTCTTCATCTTGTAATCTCTTGAGCACGGCTAACATCGCGTCATCAGGTATATTTTCATACAGAATAAAAAAGCAGCGACGGCAGTTATCAAGAAAAACATAGGCTTCACAATTTAATGACCAAATATGAAGCCCTCCGCAAACGCTGATAAATGAAGGCAATTTTGCGGAGGGCGAAAGGTCAACAAAAGGATATAAGTAACTAATTTTGGGATAATCCTCTTAAAACTTTCTTTATGAATTCAGAGGCATCTTTCCCAGAGCGTATCAAATTTATAGAATAATCGATTATATTAAGCCTTGCTAAATGCGTATCTTTAGTGATTTTTATTGTTTTTTCTATACTATCTTTGCTTTTTCCTGATGCGTGGAGATAGGCTTCTTTTAAGAAATCCATTAGATTGTTATAAATGCTAATTATTTCTTCTTTTAAATCAATCACATCTTCTTCTGAGATATCATTGAGGTTTCTTCTCTTAAGCAAATCATTAAGGGTTTCGATACTATTTGTTTGAGAATTGTATTTTGAATAAAGGCTTTTTACCCTTTCTTTTTCGATGCTCTCTTTTAGAAGCTTAGAAGCAGGATTTTCTAATTTTATCACCACCTCTAGGGCTTCTAGTAGCTCAATATCGCGCAAACATCGCCTTTTTAAATCTTTTATTTCTTTCTTTGATATGTCTTTTTCTTCCCCTTGTAAGCTAGGTAGGCTAGCTTCTAGAAAAGAAATAGTCACCTCGAAAAAATTTATTAAATCTCTTGTCTCAATGAATGATTTTTCAAGAGCTTCTATTCCATCTTTCTTGCTTTCTTGTAACGTCATGTGCTTTTCTCCGATTTGCTTTGTTTAAGCCAAATTTCGTTGAATAAGTATATTTATTTGATAAATTTTAATTTATTGATTTAAATTACTTTAAATGAAGAATATGAATTAATAATTTGTAGATAAATTTTGTATATATTATTGGTGCTTTATGAAATATCCAGATAACAAATATCTCTGGAATTAATGTGAGCCGGTATCCGGCTTTATTAATTTCGTCGCTTGATCTCGAAGCTTATCGACTTCGACCCCTTTTAACCGTTCTGTGGAGCGATCGACAATATTTTTACGCTGGCCATCCGTATTAAAAGGATGACCTGCCCCTGTTAATGCGTCAGGCGTTAATCGCTCAGGGTTCGGGAAATGTCCATTCTGCTGAAGAAGGCCGATCCATTCATCGAGATTAACCTTGTCCCAATTCACTTCGATCAACCTATCCACTGGGATTCCGTCACATAGCGGCTGCTTGACGCTTCCCCAACTTAAACCTAGTTGTGGTCTAACCTGTTCTTGAATAATGCGAGAGAGTGGAGAGTTAAAGCAGCAATAGGCTTCTCGCTTTTCGATGCACATACCCAGTATCTTGCTTTTGCAATACGAGCCTAAATGTGTGCAATTTTTCAGCTGCCGCTTGGCATTCATCTCAAACTCTTCTTTTTTACACTTCCAAATGACCTGAATCATGACCATCGTGACCACATAGGCGGTATAGACCGTCATCGCAGTGGAAAGCATCGCTGCACCTTGTTGGCCAAGTAATTGCTGGGTCATCGATTGCGGCGCACCCGCAGGGACACCCGCTGCTCCAGTCGTTGAAGCATTAGTAAGAACTTTAGAGGTCATCTTTGTCACCTCATCTTTGAGTGCCGACAGCGCTTGTTTGGCGACATCGGTCACAGGCTGCACAAAATTATTAAATGCGCCTGTCATGTTTTCTAAGTAGGTGACAAATGGCTTGGTGACTTGTGTCCATCCATTGAGCGCCGGGCTGCGTAAGAGTTGATACGCGCCTTTGACACCGGCCAAGGTACTGCCATCCCCAATGCTCATCATTGCGCCGTCGAGCTTAGGGACGGACAAAATAAGTGTGAGATAGTCATTCATTGACAGATTGGTCGGGTTCTTGCAGCAATTTTGGACACCCCCAACTGCGACCTTGCATTCATTTCCTTTGCCAGCGAAGGCACGACAATAAAGGTTGTTATTGTTCGTCACATCCTTGCAGTCCATGTCTTGTGTCATGAACTGTGCCGCATTGAGTAACGCTGCCGCTTTCGCAAAGTCGGTACTTTGCGAGCGATCTATCCCTAAGCAATCTTCCCCCATACAGCGCACGGGGCCAGCACAGCGATACTGCGTTGACTTATCAATGGTCGGTACTTTGATATCTTCACCACAATCATAGGTGCGCTCCCAGACGTAACAATTCCCCCAAGAACCTTTTGCTCCTTCCACACATTGCGCACTGACAAATCCGCACTTGGGGTTTGCTTCTAAGGGTTGGCATTGATCGATATCTTTATCGTTACGTAAGCACTGCTTTTTGCCTTGTGCATCCGTCCAACAGGTACCTTCGCCGTGGTTATAGTCACAGCGTAATGCGGAGACATCCACTTTGGCGGCCAACTTCGGCACATTGGGAATCGGAGGTGGTTTAAGTTTTTGATAAATCGGGTCGTCCTTGCACACGTCAAATCCCGATAAATTGACGCAGGTGTTGTCGGTGGCGGGTGTAGGGGTATAAGTACCTTGGCAAAATTCTTCTAATGATGCAATCGCATCATTAATACACGATTGAGGCGACCAATGATCGGTGACGACGGTAAAGAACTGCGCAAATTTAAGCAGGCGGGGGCCAGAGAAATAATCGGCTAAATGGTTGCCAATGGATTCCACTTCGGGGTTATTGTGGAAAAGATAAAGCGTAATCCCTCTACTGTTTAAAGCATTAATGACTTCATCTCGGCTAGGGCATCCTCCTATCCCTGGATAGAAACCACAGCCATAATCATCATTACCAATCAGCACAATCACGCGATGGACATTATCACGCCACTCATAATGCTCCGCGGCCCATTTCACCACCGCGAAAGGACGTGTCGGTGCAGGCGCGGTAACCACGCCATTTATCCAATTCTGAAATTGATTTATGTTGTCAGACAACGGTACGTTGTGCCATCCATAATCCCAATCCCGAAAGGCAGCTCCGCCTAGCCGCAGGTTACGTGCTTTACCTTGCATAATCAGATTGGCAAAGGTGCGCACATTGTTGCGTAGGTCGTTAATCGCATAATCCATCGACGCTGAGTTATCGACCAGAAACACCATATCGGTTGGCTCAGTATCAATTTCAATCGTATGTTGAATCACGCATCCACCAGCAGGCTTATAAAGCTGCGTACAACGTTGATAATCTGGAATATGCGCCGTGCGTTCCTTGCGCTCGTAAGTAGTATCGGTTGAACAATCACCAAACCATTTGGATATCTTGTCGATCTTTTGATAGGTGTGCTTGCTTTGATTGAGCAAGGGGTCGTTGCTGAAGTCGGGCCGCGTGCGACGTGATGCGTCAAGCACGACCTGATAGGCAGAACCCGCGATTGAAGGATGTGCCTGTTGGGTTTCTTTCCATAGCCCTTTTTTGGTCGTTTCTCCAGCCTGACCCATCGCCTTATCGAGGTTATAGACGTTTTTTAATTCGTCGAGATCGGGCTTTTTACCATCCGGAAAATACGTATTGGCAGCATCAGGGTTGTCGCGCCGTGTCCCTGGAAACAAGTCATCGACATAAACGGTCGTATTACCTGCTTCAAATTGACCATTTTTTAAAACAGGCACACTCATTACCCCATCTTTTACTGAGTCAGCTTGCTTGCTGAGTGAATGGGCTTGATGGGTGCCAAGTGTCTTAGCTTCCTGGCCTAACTCTTTAAAATCTGGTGGCGATGGGGCCGCTACCGACGCTGCTGTATCACGGGCGGCAGCGGTTGTGTTATTGAGTGGCGCGGCAAATGTATAAGTGGAAAACGTTATCAGCAGAACATAAGCGACGCCTCTATAAAATGCTCTGTATTCCATAGCCGCCACCCTTTAATTATTGCAGCAATCATTCCACCGCCATACCGTATAAATCGGGTCTTGACCTACCGCAGGGACTGTCTTAGCAATCCCCCAAGTGAGCGTTGATTCTCCTATCACATGAGCTGAATGGGTTTCAGCCACGGGATGCAAGAGCGTGAATTGATATTGCGTTTTGGGTAGCGTGGGTGAAATTTTGCCGCGGCACAGTGCATCGGAACCCATCGTGCGCCACATCAGGCCGCGTCGATGCAAAGCAGCTAGCACTCTTGCGGTGAGCAGGCTGCTATCTCGAATCACACCTTTGCCGCCATTTTGAAAGCCGCTTAATGGATACAGCGCTCCCCATGACCCTGCGCACCAAAATAGTTGTTTTAGAGGTTTGCCTGCGGTAGCCGCTACCGCATCAGCGGTACACGCCAACGCTGCAACAGGATTTGCCACCAGTGCGGCTTCAGGATTGGTAAAAAAGGCCAGTTCGTCGTTATTCCAAGTGGGGTCTAATTCAGAGAGATAAAGCAAATCGATATCCGTAAAACCTTCTGGATTGCAGTTCGGTTTTACAAACACATCGAGGAGTGACAACAACGGAAAGGCATAGACGTGATAGTGCATAAAGGAACCATCGCCGCCATCCATGTCGCCATTGCCATGATGGCCTTGAAACGTGCGATTAAACGGAAAACGTGTGCCATTTAAAACGGATGAGCAGCCTGGCGCTCGTTGAAGTTCAATCAACCTCGCTGGTTCCCACATGGAGATCGTGACCCCTGGTTTAGGGAGTCCCGCTTTATCAGGACAGGCACAAAGTACGTTTTTAGCGGCATCATCAGGGATGCGACCCCCTGGGCCGCTGATCGTGACACCGGCTAATCGAATTGGAAACAGGCACGACCAGCAGATATCCGTAATCAATTTAGGGCCGATCACATTGGCATTCTGGCAACCTGGGTCGGCGGCATGCGCGGGGCTAAAGCCTAAGCAGCTGATGAGTACGAGGCTAAGCATTAATAAGCGCATGCTGCTTTTCCTCATTGTGTGCTGCCGTACTGTTCACTCCTAAAGGCAGTTGGCGTGCCGTGTTTTTCTGCGCATTAGGCGAAATCCAAAGCACCTCCGTACGCCATTTTGCTCCGTGCCGTCCTGATATTAATGCTTGCTTCTCGGCACGTTTCCATCCTTCTAATCGCTCCTCATAGAGCGGATGAGCATAGCCGCTTAATATCACCATGCCTTGCAAACTACACAAGACATCCAGCAATTCAACATGTTCCTCGTCGGTCATTTCATACCGATAGCATCCTCCTCGTATTTGGCGTGTCGCATGGAGGTAAGGTGGGTCGAGATAAAACAACGTTTCTGGCGTATCCCGTTCGCGTATTACCTGTAGCGCAGGTCGTTTTTCTATAATCACACCTTGCAAACGCGAAGCGTAATCTCGTATTGAGCCAGGAAGCTTGGCCCATCGAGAAATCACATAACCTTGCTTTGCTTTCCCGCGAAACCCGCTTGATGCTTGCGTTGCTCCCGCCGAGCCAAACCCCATCTGTGCGCGAATCAGGGTGCGACGTGCGCGCTCTACTGGTTCTTCCGCGGTTTCGCGGGCCTTCTCAAATTCAACACGAGCATAGGGCGTAAAAGACAGTTTTTCAGCCAAGTGTTCACAGCGTAATGGATCCCGTAAAACTTCCATGACATTAACAATGCTTTCATCTAAATCGTTGTAGACCTCGGAATAGCTACGCTCTTTCCTCAACAACACAGACGCTGCGCCACCAAATGGCTCGATATAAATGCGATGTGCAGGAAAATGCGAAATAATCCAAGGGGCTAGACGCCATTTGCCGCCGTGATAGCCCATGATCGGTCGTTCCAGTTGCTTCATTGAGGAGTCTCTTTATGATTAGTAGGAGGTGGAACCATTTCTTCGACCACAAAGCGCTTACCTTGCGCAGTAATGACCGAAGGGGTTGCTCTTAAAGAAAAGCGTGCTACCAGATCGGGGGTTAAGAGATAGAGGGGTGCCTCTAATGCATCAGTGAGTGTTGTATAAGCATCCCAGCCTTTTTCTCGATCAAATTGCGTGGCGATGAGCGTCAGACGTGATACACCTGGGCGTTTTTGCAGAGTCGGTATCGTTTGAGTGAGCCAGGCTAATTGCCGCTTGTCTAAAGGGTCGAACACAATCACTATTTGTGTAAAATCCCGCAGTGCTAATGGATTAATTGTCGTATTACGTTGAACTAAAACGGTGCCATCGTCCCCCTGAATATTGTCTGTTGCGATAACGCTTGGGTCGATATAGCGCTTCTGTATTTTCTTCGCAGGCGGTAAGCGATAAAAATCTTGTGTGCGCCAGAACTGTGTCGCAATCGTTTGTTTCTTCTTTTCCCAATCAATATGGGCAAGACGTTCTTGTAATACTTCAATCAAATCAGGCTCACCAATCACTTCAGTAGGGCCTTTGATACCTTGATCGCCTATGAATCCTTGCTCCACCCGACGCGCTAACCACTGAAGATTAGTCATTCCTTGAACGCTCGCTAGGACTTGTGGTGCTTGTCCGGATGAGGGTGAATTCCTCAATATCATCATCGTGGGCACCGCTGCGACGTGGTATTTTTTGAACAGCGTAGGGTCAATGACGATGTTAGGAACAGGTTTTTTTTGTGCAGCCAATGCCTGAATGGCTATGATTCCTTCTCCTAAACTCATATTTTTGGGAATGCCCCGAAATACCACTACAGCATCAGGATGCGCAGAAGCGCTCTCTAGTAGGTCGTTTAATCCCTGCTTTCCCAATGAATAAGAGGCAAAGATAAGCGTTTTGTAGGAAGTCGCCATTCCTTCATTCGTTGATGATTGCTGTATAGCTTGGAAGGCAGACGATGAAGTTTGTAGTTCGTTAAAAAAATGCTTGGCTTTCTGCTGCGCTGTGTCCATATGGACGTTTTGTTGCCAATCGGCTTGTTTTAATTGGCGCGCTTTTTCAGCGATACGTTGACCTTCTTTAATGAGGGCTTCATCTTCTGGTGTTAACAGAGAAGAGGCAAAACTGCTTTTTATTGCTATTGCAAACAATATCGCCAAAATCCTCTTAAAACAGTGCATATGCTCGACCAATAATTTGATCTTCTTTGACCGCCCCCCAATAGCGCGAATCAAAGCTATTAAAGCTTTTGCCCATAAACCAATAGTGTCCTTCTTTAAGAATGGTTTTTCCGTAGAAATGGTTGTCGGGATAACCTAATTGGTGCGCGAGATATAAGCCTTCTGCGACAACCTGGCCGTTGACTTTGATTTTTTGCGAGTGATCAATTTCTACCGTATCGTTTGGCATAGCGGTGAGAATTTTGAGCATCCGCTTACCTTGAAAGGAAAAGGCATAAAGGTGGCCGCGCTTTAATTTTTTATCTTTCAAATCAATTAAATAGACCGAAGAATCGGGCAAGCATTTTTCTTTTTGTTCATCGATGCCGATACGGTAGCGATTGGCAAACGCACTACTAGCGAGCCATAGAAACGCTAAGATCAACGTGGCCTTGCACCAGAATTGCGTCCAAGACATTTTTTTGACAAAAAGACTCACGGTGCCATGACCTCTCTACTTAAATAAAGATCAGCAGGTGCGCCTAATACCGCGTTGGCATCCAGGATTAAATAACCGGCTTGTTGTAATGCCGAGAAAGCTTGGCGCGCCTTTGCCATGTGTTGATCTAACTCCGCTTGAGAGGTTTGTGATGGAGATGAGGCAATGAGGTTAGCAACATCTATCACGACGACGGGAGGAGATCGATCAAGGCGGGCTTGTAGCGCGGTGAGCTTGAAAAAAAGATAAGCCTGGCTCAACCCACTAACTAAGCACAGCACTATCACCAGCACAATCGATTGAATACGGTTCATGCAGTGATAGTAAGCCGTCAGGATTCGAGTTCAGGCAGCACTAATTGCTCAAATTGGGCAATCAAAGCAGGTTGATTAGGGAGAAGCTTTTTCTTGATAGAGAGTATTGAACAGGGCTGCCAATCCTCCCCATTTTTTTAAAAAAGTAATGTAAAATTTACCTTACAAATATGTTGGCTGGAGAGATGAGATGAGCGTAATGAAACTGACCGCTAAGGGCCAATTTACATTGAAAAAGGCACTTCTTGATTTCTTAGGCATTAGACCTGGCGATCAAGTTATGGTGAAGAAATTACCTGGCGGTGCTTTAAAAATTCAAGCTAAATCCAATTCGATTAGCTTAAATAGTTTACAAGGCTGTATTAAAGTTGACAAAAATTACAGCGATGATGAAGTGCAAGACGCTATTGAGCAAGGATATATTAAAAGAGGTATTTCGGGTTTAGAGAGCAAACAATGAGAGCGATTGTAGATACAAATGTTTTGCTCCGATTTTTGGTCAAATCTGAGGCTGACAAAGTACAAAATGAAGCGGTTGCCAAATTATTCAATGAGGCGGATGAAATTATCATTCCTACCCATGTATTTTGTGAGTTAGTTTGGGTGCTGACTTCGCTTTACAAATTACCCACCGAAAAAATCCAATCAGTGATCGAGATGTTGCTCGATAGTGATCCTAAGCTCACTATTAAAGAGGATGAAGTCACAGCAGGACTTGAAATGATGCAATGTGGTGGAGATTTTGCTGATGGGGTTAATGCTTATACTGGGAGAGCCATGACACGTGGGCAGACAATCTTTGTATCGTTTGATAAAAAAGCGGTTTGTCTACTCAGTGAGCAAGGAGTAGCGGCGATGTCACCATTTTAAAATAAGTGAAATCACTTTTAACCTCTGCTTATGCTATCTCTCAGATGTATATACCACATGCTATTAGAACTTCCCGTTTTTTGTGAGATGCCAAGGTGTACGGTGTTGCTCCATATCTGTCTTTGAGATCAGCTCTTGCGCCAAGTTGCAGCAAATCTTTTATAAATTCACCAGTAAATTTCTTATTTTGCACGGCGAGATGTAATGCACTTTGTTGTTTAGCATTATCTGTGACGTTAAGATTAAAACCTTTCTCAACTAGGGCCTTTATTATTTTGAAAAGCTCTTTGCAGTTATCTACATCATGCCTTTCAAAATATGTGGGGGCTGTAAAAAGACGAAACCAAGTCTGAGTTTTTAGGTGTTCAAGTTTTGCTCCGTGGTCGAATAAGAAATTGATGATATTGACTATCTGATCTGCGTGAGTAAAGTTCTTTGAAAGTAGCAAGTCTAGCGCAGTATCGTTATTAGAATCTGTCAAAGTTGCATCTGCACCGTTTTTTAATAAGAATTCTATATGATATATTTTTGCTTGTTTGATTGCGTAAAGTAGTGGAGGGTCGCCGTTTCTATTTTTTGTATTAGGGTTTAATCCATTTTGTATAAAAAAGGAAAATAATTCGGAATTAAATTCTGATCCAAAAAAATCTGATGCGTATATGATTTGATGCAGCAACGTGCCATGAAAGTTTTCTGTGTAGATATTGGCCCCGTATTCGATCAATAGCTTGGCAATTTTGATAATGTTCTCATCGGAACCGTTCCATTTTTCTTCGCATAGCATGGATAAAGCCGAGAATTGTTTTGCACTCCCATAACGGCACGGTACTAACTGGTCAGGTTTTTCTCCATATTCAAGCACAGCGCGAATGATCTCAGGATTATCATGATAATTTTGGAGGACCACAGATAATGCTGTGTTGCCTGTTTCTTCATCGTACAACCCTCCTTGAGGAAACAAAGCCTTAGCAATGGCTAGTTTTTTTGTAATAAGTTGGTACGAAGAGGTTTCTTTATATTCTTCTCCAGACTCAGTGCCAAATGCGATGTCTGCTGGCGAAACGTTACTTGTGCACGTTAACTGACTAGGTTTCTGGAAGAAATCACTGCGTTCTTTTTCAAAAAGAGCATAGAGCACAGACCTACCATAATAATGGCGAGGCTTTGGATTAGCTCCATATTTAATTAGCAGATTAATAATCTCAAGCGAGTAATTTCGCTTAATGGCTAAACGCAATGGGAGCTCTCCACTAGATCCAGTTTGGTTTGGATCGGCTCCAGTGCGCAGTGCCAGTTCAATTAATTCTTTATCTTCATTTCCCTTGTCTATTGCATCGTAGATGAGGGATTGATCTTCTTTCTCAGGCCCTGCACTAATTCCAAAGGCAATACTGAGGGATTGATCTTCTTCGTAATGCCCGACTCTAATTCCCGAGGCAATACATTTTCTCAGCCATTCTTTCCAACGCTTTCGTTCTAACTCCGTAGAATTACGATCTATTGCTTTGTTAAAGAACCATATTGCTGGATTTTCTTGTTTTTCTCTAGCCAATCGATGTGCGACTCGAAACATATTACTGTCGAGCATATCCGTCGCTATCTGTTCCCCTCCTGGTGTGGAAAATGCTTTAACTATGCCTTTTTTTAGCTCATCCTTAGGTATTTTTATAAAGTGATCAATAGAAGCTTCTGATTTCTGTGAAAAAATGGGTAGACTTTGCTCGATAATAAAATCACTTTGCCTTTTAGAAAATTTTTCGTCTAATGCGATGGTTATCTCTTTTTGTGGAAACAGGCCCATCTCTATACATTTTCGAGGTGTTAATCGATAAGAACCTTCATTTTTAATAATCCATCGAAGAAACAAAAGAGGGCTGCGCTTTAATAGAGGTGATTTAAAAAAAATATGATGGATAAAGAAATGAAAAATCTGAATATGAGGAGGTGCCTTCCAATGGGCTTGATCGGAACACAATGCGTATTTAACAATATTTTTATTTTCATTAAGAAAGTTGTTAATTTCAGATGCTTTTTTAGCCGCGCTATCTTCCTTTGAAACATCAATACGAAATCGGCTGCACAGGTATTGATAAAAAATTTCGAGGCAATGTCGGCTTACTTGTAAAAATGCATAAAAATCTGACCAGCGAAAATTTTCCAATATAAGGAAATTGATTTCAGCAGGGAATGAATAAAAAGCCTTGATTTCTTTATGAGAGTCAATTGCTTCCGCTTTTGGCGATTCAACAAGAGGAAAGGGCTCATTTTGATCAGCTTGCTGATCTATCGGGCTAGGGAGAGGCTGTGCGGATAGAGATTTATTACAATTGCTACTACTATAGCTTTGGTTTATCGGCAGCACAATCTTGCCCTTATTTAAAGAATAAGGCGAGTTTTTAATACCCTAGATAAGTGAGCAACAATAAATTTTTCCTTAAAACTTCCCGCCTACTTTCTGTTCGCGGTCACAATTTTCGACGGAAAAATTTGATGGCGGCGACTTAACTCGCCTGCAAAAAAGACAGCTTCAAAAAATAGAAGGAGCTGCTTGGCAAACATGATGTCAGTCTAAGATCAGGAAAATGAATGTTCTATACGCTATTTATAGGATTAAGTCAGTGTGCACAAATAACTCTGCATTTCCTGATGGCATGCCATCAGGCAGCGTGAGGGCTGTTCTGTCAGAAAATTATAGAGACACTTCTGAGCACTAACTTCTTAGTTGGCACCTTCAATGGCTAAGAGTTCCTCAACGGGGCGCTGCATATAGATCCAATTGGCGTCCAAAACTAAATAACCGGCCTCTGGTAACGATAAAAAAGCTTGGCGCGTCTTTGCCATGTGTTGATCTAATTCTGATGTCGAAGCTTGTGGCGGAGATGATGCGATGAGGTTGGTGACATCCATCGCTACGATAGGAGGAGATCGATCAAGCTGCGTTTGCAGCGCGGTGAGCTTGAGAAAAATATAAGCCTAGCTCAGCCCACCAACTAAGCATAGCACTACCACTAGCACAATCGATTGAATAAGATTCATGCTGTGATGGAAAGACGTCAGGATTTGAGTTCAGGTAATACTAATTGTTCAAATTGAGCAACCAAAGCAGATTGATTAGTGAGCAGCTCTTTCTCGATAGAGAGGTGCGATTAAACAGTGTCACCAATACTGCGCATAGATATTTTTTAGATATCCTCAAAGGCTGTGCATATCGAACTCAAAGCAATTGAAGTTTCACCCCTTTAAGCTACTTTTTTGCGCTCACTCAGTACGGCTTCAACCGCCTCTGGTACTGATAATCCCCGTTTTCTGTACTGTCTAATCGCATGCACATCATCAGGATGCGTCGAGTAAAGTAGTTTTTGAAAATCACTGACAATCAACCGTCCCACACCAATTCCGCTTTTGGACTTAATAAAAATCTCGGAATACGCGCCGCCAATCGTATGCACAGTTTTTAGCAGATTAAAACCACCCTCAGAGAGGGTAAGACGTCCACTACGCTTTAAAGATTCTATGGTTTCTTCGGTTTGGCCTAATAAGAACATATTGGCTGAGTTTTCAACGATAGCGCGGCCTACCGGACTTTGATAAAGATCATTGACTGATTGGGTTATGAGAATGAAAGAACCATCGTACTTACGGAATGTGCGAAAAGCATGTTCGATAAAGATAGCGATTCTGCTTTTCTTACTATCTGGAGACTGAGTATCGATTAGATACCATCCTTCATCAGCAACGACGATTTTTCTGCGGCCACGTTCACCTAAATAGACTTCGCGCTGAATCCGATAGATCAGTTGCATTAAGATGACTTGGCGTAAATGTTTTTGTCCCTGCAGATCATCGAGTTCAAGTACAGTAAAGGGGTTATCGAAGCGAATCGTGTTTGGCCCACAGACATATTTGCCGTAGCTGCCTTGACTCGTAAAGGGATAAAGTTGTGTCCCGATATCCTGAATGCGTTGATCGCTCCCTTCGAGACAGCGCTTAGCAATATCATCGACCGTCATGGTTTTGCCTTTTTCATCCCATAACTCGCGCATTAATTGCTTAAGCTTCGCGCTTTGCCATTCATCGAGTGCCTCGTTTTCAGAGGCCATCGTAATGACAATACTTACCACAGCATCTTCGTCATTTTCATAGTCTTCGATCAACTCAAAGGGATTCAAGCAAATATTGCTACCCTCACCAAAGTGAATAAAATCTCCTTTGAGTAATTGACACAAGTTTTCATAAGAACGCCCCACATCAAGAACCCATACCTGTGCCCCTTCGGAGAGATAGGACAAAATCTTATTATTGGTAAAAAAAGATTTTCCTGATCCCGCTTCGGCAGCAATCACCGCATTTTTGTTCGTATCGCTGTCATGCAAAGACACGCTCATAAGTTGACCATTGCGAGATAGCAATGCACCATGAAAAGTGCCGGTGCCTTTCCATTCTCCAAAAAGGGGAACCACGACCGCCGCGTGCTCTGTTGTCATGGTTTTATAGCGAAACAAATCGCGTATAGCATAGCGATCTGTGCATAGCGGTAGGCAATTGAGGAACATCGGAAAGCTGATAAATTTATCTTCCATCAGCTCAAAGCGGTTTTCTCGCCAGAGCGCTCGCGCAGCAATCGCAGCAGACTCGGCTCTTTCTTGGGTGGGCGCAAAGAGGACAACCGAATAACTGATCTTAACGGGCCGCGCGCCTTCCTTCATCGAGTCATATAAGCTATCGAAGCTTTCTTTTTTATCTGCCAATACCGGAACGAATTTAAGGAGCGGCCCGTAGGCTTGATTCACGGTAAATTGGCGTTTGCGCTCTAATGCACTTTTGGTTTTCTCGGTATCAGGAAAGTACAAATTGGTGACGATAAGATAATTTTCTTTGAGGTTTACATTACCTCCGCTTAAGTCTCCGATATAGGTAATGGCGTCGCCAAAATAGAAAAGATCAGTGATCTTTTTAGCGGAAAGCACTTTGACGTGGCATTCACCTAGCCGTATGCCATTTTTTTTCACTTCAATATCGTTGTCATAGTCAAAGACTTGCGCGGCAATCGGTTTATCCGTTTCCCACTGCACCGCCTGATGCCGCCAAGCCGCATCCTCTCCCCAATTCAGCAGTGTATTCATGATCCGAATATAGTTCTCTGCTGTGATGGACTGAGGGCGTAAGCCAATTGTGCGCAATGAAGATTCGACTTTGATTCTTAATTGCGCTAATTGCACAGATTCCTCTTGCGTTGGCCTATTGCCTTTAATGGGAACTTTGCAAGTGATGAAAAGCTTTAAGTCTTGCACCAAGCCATTATTGAAAATCCCTCTCTGCGTATGCGCAATTAGATGTTTTTGAGTATGCGCTTGTAAAAAAGCGGCACGCTCTTGAATGACCGTATCCAATAAAGGATGCCGAAAATGATCACGCAACCCGATCATCTGCGTCATCTGCTGATAAATATCGGGCGATCGGAATAATGCAAATTGCAGTAGCGTATGGGCGGGATAAGGTTGATTCAGAAAACTATTAACTCGCTCCTGGATTTTGTCATCCGCGCCAACCAAAGGTTCACAGATAAAACCAAAGCCAAGGCTTTGGTCATCCATCAAAAAAACATGATCTTCTTCACAGTAAGCTAATACCGGGATAATGCTAGAAGCTCGCTCATATTCCGGTATGAGCGCGTCCTCTGTTTTTCTCTTGAATGTGATGAAGTCATTCATGAGTTCGCTTCCAACCAAGCTTTAAGATTCATGGGGCGGCCATAGCTGATTCGACCATTGGGTGCAATTACATAAGGTACACCTTCGATATTCATCAATTGAGCGGTTAGCAAGGTTCGATCATATTGCTCTGTGGAACAGGCTGATCGAGTAGGGAGCTTGTCTAAGGTTTGATTGACGAGTGCCTTCAATGCTTGCTTTTTATTCTTCGCGCACGACATCGTTTTGGCGAGTTGGTTAGATTCCTCACCGAGAACAGGAATCGCCACTAATTTAAATGTGTATTGTTTAACCAATGCTTGAGCGTCGTTCATCAACGCATGACAGTAATGGCAGCGTGGATCCACAAAAACCACCACTTGTTTAGGGCCAGCACCCAACGAAACCGTATTTAACGTGTCGATATCCAACCCCATGCGTTTGAGATCGATACGATCAGAAATCTCTCGCATGTCAGCCAATGTGTTTAGCGGCTTTTTGTACCAAAGATCGTAGAGTTCTCCGGTCAAGACAAAGCGGCCATTGTCCGACACGAACACGGTCTGCCCGTTACTTTGTACGGCGCGTATGCCTTTGATAGGCAAGGTAACGATATCTTCAATGGGATTGTCCTTAAGATTGAGTTTGGTTGTCTGAGCGGTATCCAGTGCATACCCTTGAAAAGGAAAAATAAAGAGACTAGTGAGCGTGAACGCTGTTATCCATTTTTTACGCATAAGGTTGCTCCACTTACATTGTGATTAGACCGTTACCAAGCGGAATGAGCGGTAGGACATGTTCTACATAAGATAAAGTCGCAGTCATCAGGGATTCGATAATGGTCGGTGCGTTGTATAGCCCAATGCTCAAACCAACCATCCCTGCAAAAGTCATCAAACTTTGCCTAACGATGCCAGCTGCGATGCCCGTTATCGCAAAGAAGGCGGAAAGGAAGCGGCCGAAGTCGCCTTGCATCCAGTCTTTTGCCATTGTCCATAACCCTCCCCATTCTTTGCCGCCTGTTCCTGCTAGTGCGATATCTGGCATTAAGGCAAAGGCACAACTCGCCAGTATCAGCACCGTCCATACAACTTTGTGCTGCTTGATGATTTTTTCTGTTTTCATCATCTTATTGTTCTCCATTGACTGTTTCTGTTTGGGAGGTTTCAGGTTTAGACCGAGGTTTAATGGTTTGGAGTGGTCTCAACCTTTGATCAGCATTGATCATGGACTTGCCCATAACCCAGCGCCGAGGTTCAATTTCGGTATAGAGATAGCCCGTATCAATCAAATCTCCTTGTGTGTCTTCCCAAGGAGCAAACCAAATACGCATAATCTGCGAGGGTGTACGAAGCGCAGTGGGCTGTATGGGTTGGAAGGTGTTTAATGCTTGTGTGATCGCAGTTTTTTCCGCTTGTGATATTTCTGTCATCACCTGTAAGAAGGGTGGGGTAGGGCAATCTGTGCAGGCTTTTTTATCGGTTTGACGGGATGACGAAGGGGCAGCATGTTTTACCGACATAGACAGATCACCTCGATGCATCGCTTCATAAACCTCCCTCGCTGACATACAGCGCACCCCTTTCGGTATGCCAGAGCAGCTATATTCACTTTTGCCGATGTTGAGCGATGAACACGCGGATAGCATGCAGAGCATGGCTATCAACGGGAGATAGGCTGTTTTTTTCATTTCTTCGCCCCTTTAGATCGAAGTTGTAATGTCACGCCTCGCGTCACAATCAAATCAATCTGACGGCCTGCATCCACTTCAATGACGGGAAAAATATCTTTCGCCATGTCAATGTAGAACTGTGCAATCCGATCTAGTGCTTGGCTGGCTCCTTTGACGGCAGCCCCTTGAAGTAAATCGTTTGAAAATACAGACTGATATGAAGTTTGATTGCTTGGATTGGTGTTAATCGCTGGAATAGGATTGATATCAAACGCTTTGGAAAGGCCGCCGAGAAAACCTGCCATCAACGACTTAGCGATAATTTGTCCTTGCTTGGATACCAAGCGGCCCCGCACGCCAGCTTTGCCATCTTCTCCAACCGCATAAGCATCAAGCAGTGATTCGATTACGCCACCATCTTCGCGCACGCACGATAACGTCTCACTACGTAAGTAAGCCCGCTCTGAACTCAGATCGCCATAGCCGCCAATCACGACAAAGCATTCACGGACATCGGCTCGAAATTGGTTAGGCAAAATGGCTTCTTTATCAATCCTAAGCGTGGCGGGAAAAGGTTCACGTCTGGCCCCCTGATTGGTCGGTGCGTCAAGGCCATTAATCAGGCCACCCGTGATCAATGCCCCTGCTGGCAGATAAATTTCTTCTTCTTGTGTGCTTTGCGTTTGGGGGGATTCAGTTGGTTTTTCCACGTGGCTGATAATTTGAAGATTCGAGTTGGCCGTTTCACCTTCGCCACGGTTAAAGGCGGTATCTTGTTGAGGAAGGCGCGTAGGGACTGGCGCGTTTTGAAATAACGTAGCGGGATCATCATTACTGTGTTGTTCTGTCTCATCATCCCCCCTTGGCGCTGCCCAGTTTTCTGATGGTGTTGTTCTTTTTATGTTTGCTGGGTCTTGTTGATGCTGAAGTAGCCCATCTAATTGTTGTCGTAGATGGGTTAATTCCCGATCCACTTCGCTAAATAGCGTGGCTTTTTGTTTCGTTTCTTCAAGTTCCTTAATAGCTTGCGTCAACTCTCGACGTAGTGCTTTGTTATCGTCAGAGACGATTTTGAGATCGGCACTCAGTGAATCGATGCCAATATCACGGGTGTTGCGATCTGTGAGCACATGCCGAATCGTGTCTTGGCGGTTGCTTGACTTATGCGTTTGTCCACCTTTACCTGAAAATAAACTCACGACCGCAAACAAGCCCGCTACCCCCAAAATCACTACCACAGCACGCTTTTTATTGGGATTGAGCTTGTCCCATAGTTTTTGCATCATGGGTGCGTTTCCAATAAGGAGGGACGTTGGCTTGCTGGCGTATAGGTTTGCTTTTGTGATTGCGCCAAATAAATTTCGGTGCGTTGCCCTGGTTGTAGCTTGAAACGGGGCCAAGCAGCGACCGCGACAACTTCCGCTGATGCACAAGATGCTTCTTTTAATTCAAGCGGATAGCGCGATATGTTGGTTGCGATGCCTACGGTGACGGCCAAGTGATGACCGACTAGCCGCTGTCCTTTTGAAAAATCAAACGCCACACCAGGTTGGCGGCAAGCGACAGGAAATGTCTGATGTGTCATGGATTGCAGCATGTATCCCTGCGGGACTTTCCTCAATGCCAGATCACGAAATAAAGTGCGGATGGTCTGCACATAAGGTTGACTGGCTTCCCATCGCTTTGCCTGGTAATTGGCGTAGCTGCTCGGTAAACGCGCACCTGGTGCGAGCTTTAAAAAAATCTCTCTCGGTGGAATGCGACGAGGAATGAGCGTGAGGTTTAACGCTTGAGATTCGTTTTGATCTTCGGTAATGAAGAGACTGACGGGCGCTTGTTCTTCAGTCGCTAAGTAGATCACGTGATCGCGCACTTCCGTCTTACCCGTAGAAGTGGTCGTGACTTTAGGCTGACTAAAAGGCGTCACAATCCGATTTAAATGACCTAATGCAATCGGTAGTGTTTGATTGACACCGGGTTCCATCAGTAGCGAGGTCGTTTTTTCTAATGGTGGGGTTATGGGTTTTGTTGCGATTGATTGAGGCATGGAAGGGAAGGCCGCTTGATCTTGCTTTAGCACGCTAAGCGGCACAATCGGCATGGCTATTTCTTCTGCCCAAGCCTGACTTAGCACGAATACACCGCACAGAACGAATACCTTATTGCGTATCCTCATCATGGTTTTTCCTTCTCCTGCACCGCTCTTTCTTCTTCGCGTTGGCGTTGCGCGAGTACTTTTTGTGTTCTGGGCTGACCGATATAGGTATCGATGCGCTCAATGAGCGGCAGATAGTGAGCAACCTTGATCACGTACTCGTAAGTCCGATCGCTCCGTTGCTCTTGCGAAGAAGCGCCTTTTTCAAACGAGTAACCGTAGACAAATACTTTGTCGGAATCAGATTCGTATTCGACTACACGCGGCTCAAAGCGCATCGTGACTCTATCGTTTTGGATTTGTTTGGCTTGGACTTCTATCGTGTCGATCACTTGCTGATAAATCTCAGGGGAGAGAAGGGGACCAATCCGTTCTTTAATGAAATTCACGGTACTCGGCGTAATATTTCCGGTGAGCTGCGCGAGAAAAAATCCCCACGCCTGTTTATAAGAGGCTGATGCTTGGTGCTTAGATACCCAAGCCTCCTCAGTTAACGTCATCGGGTGAATCGTCACAATCGTTTCTTTGCTAAAGAGTTTGAGCGTCATCAGGCACAGCATCGCAATCAGTCCCGCGATAAACAGACGATTCCATTTGTTTTCTTGTTCTGTGCCTTCCCAGGTTTTTAAAAAATCACGCAGCTTCAAGGCCAATACCTCCGAATAAACGGATTTTTTAGCGATGACGGTTTTTGCTTTGCCAACAAACCCGCATTGATCAAAAATCCGCCCCAATACAGCAGATGCAATAAATAACCATCGGGATGATTATCTCGAAAGCGTTTATACAAATTCGTGACGAGCAGTCCCAATAAAAGGCAAATGAATGCCTTGCCTAGCATCATGCCGATCACAAGACCGATTAACGTGGGAATGATCTCATCCAAACTCCACAGCAGGAGGTGAGGCGGTTCGTCGATACGGCGCGGGATTTTTATGGGTTTCATCGCCTTGTTGCTTTTGAATATGGCGATATTGTTAAGCAAGGAGAGGGGGGACGAATGGCAACAAATTGCCCGATTTGGGCAATTAGAAATGGATAAGTAAAGGGGGATTAAAAATTAAAATGCTTGGTCAAATTTAACCACTCTGTCACAACGCATCAATATATTTATTCTTGTCTAAGGAGAAATAACGTATGCTATCCCTAATACCTGATTCGGAAGAGCAGCAAGATACTGATGCACTGCCATCTTTATCCGAATGCCTCACTTTTATAGGTTTTCTGAGCTTCTTCGTTTTTTATGGTTTTTTAGCGATAGAAGTATTGCCTAATTTACTGAAAGCCGCTCATGTAGAACTATTCATAAAATGGGGCTGGTTCAGCTGGACGCTCTTTTCTATATTTGCCTCCTACTTGTTAACGGATTTAAGGCAAATACAGAAAAAATATGCTTACTCAGTTTTACCCTCAAGCTTTAATACGATTTCTTTAACTGTATGTAAGTTGATTTATATTGGAACGAGTGGCGATATTTTGTATGCGTTAATAAAGATGCCAATGAGTGAATGGGATCAACTTGGAGTAGTAATTCTTCTGATCATTGCAATCACGCTTGTTGTCATTATGTCTGTCGAGGCAAAATATTCAACGGTATTGGGCGATGAATTGAAAAGGCGGCGCTCCAAGCGATAGCTATCATGACGGCTTTTCGGGTTTTTGAGGTCTAATTCTAGGTTTGGCGGTTTCTGCTTCTGCTAGATTATCATCCCTTTCAGAGATATTAGAAATCAGCGTAAAACAGCTGACATTAATCCATCAGAAGCAATATATTTTTGCTTTATACCTCCCTACCTTATAGTTTTTCTATACTAACTTCCCCTTAACGCTAATGCTTACCAAACGAATTTATTAACTCGTTGGATATGCATGAGGATTTCAAAAAATTGACTAGAGAAGAGCTTGATATATTTTAGACCAGTCTATAGACTGGTCTAAATTGCTATTTCTGGAGAGAATGATGCATAGCACAAGAATAGAAGTAGGAGCTTATGAAGCCAAAACTAAGCTTCCAGCGTTACTGCGGGGAATTAGAGAAGGTTTGGAATACGTGATCACTAACCGAGGTGTAGCTGTTGCCCATTTAATACCTGCTCAGGAAATGCATTCACAAGGAGCTGCCGACGCTGTAAGAAAAATGAAAGCTTTTATGAAGAAAAAGCGAGTAAAAGGAATCAATATTAAAGCGTTAATTGAAGAAGGACGTGCATGAAAGCAGATTTTGTGCTGGATAACTCTGTAGTAATGCGCTGGTTTTTCGGTGATGGAATGGAAAAGGACTTGGTATATGCAACACGTGTACTTGATGCCATGAGCACATCAGCAGCGCTCGTACCTTCTGTTTGGGGACTTGAGGTTGTGAATGTGATTGCTAGAGCCGAAGCTAAAAACATGGTTACTGAAGCAGATAGCGAGGCTTTTATCGCTACGCTCGAACAATTGGACATTCGTTTACATAGCATAACAACGGAGCAAACTACAGGAGCAATATTGCACCTTGCACGGCGCTATGGGTTATCTTCATATGATGCTTCATATCTGAATCTTGCATTGCACGAAAATCTACCCATCGCTACGCTAGATAACGATCTTTTGCTCGCTGCACAAAAAGCAGGGGTTAAGCAGTTTCTGACGTATTGATAAAGCTAAAAAACTAGAAGAATGGTGAATAGTCCAGAAATTTTCGGAGTGACCTGAACAAACACTAGGTAATTAGGAAATATTATCTACCCTTGCCTTAATCTATGCCCTGAAAAATAATAAAAAGTCAGTTGGCAGGGCTAGCGCCGCTCGTGCACTGGGTAATCTAATATCTCAAGCACTGAAATCTCAAGAAGTAATATCAGCCCTAATCTATGCGCTGCAGAACGATGAAGAGTGGAGTGTCAGGGCTTGGGCTGTTTATGCGCTAGGTAGCCAAGAAATTTTATCTCAAGAAATAACATCAGCTCTAATTTATGTCATTGGTCCTACCCCCAAAAACTGGACATTTAAAAGTAGAAAAATTTGGCACAATTTTGAATAGGAAAAGGAGATTGTGCCGTGAAGAAATCGAAATATACGGAAGAGCAAATAGCGTTTGCGTTAAAGCAGACGGAGGTCGGGATATCGGTCGAAGAAGTATGCCGAAAGATGGGGGTCTCGCCGGCGACATTTTACCAATGGCGTAAGAAATACGGTGGATTGGGGCCGTCAGAGTTAAGACGACTGAAGCAGTTAGAGGAAGAAAATAATAAGCTCAAACGACTGGTAGCGGAGCTGTCCTTAGACAAAGTGATGTTACAGGATGTGCTATCAAAAAAGCTCTAAAGCCCTCTCGTCTCAGAGCCTGTGTCGATCATCTGGTGAATCGTTACGTGGTGAGCCGCCGCCAAGCGTGCGGGGCGGTCAGATTGCCTCGTTCAGTCTATTACTATGCGTCTAAGGCAAAAGATAGTACGGCATTGGTGATGCGTATCAAAGAAATCACCAACGTACGTATTCACTATGGTTATCGACGTATCCATGTGCTACTGCGACGAGAAGGCTTTAAAGATAATCATAAAAGGGTATACCGCTTATATCGAGCCTGTGGACTGTCTTTGCGTCATTATCGCCCCAGGCGTCATAAAGCAGGACGCCTAAGGCAACCTAAACGGCAAGCGGTTCATATCAATGAAATTTGGAGTATGGACTTTGTGGCCGATGCCCTGTTTGATGGTCGCCGCTTACGAACCTTACCCGTCGTGGACAACTACACCAGTGAATGTCTGGCCATTGACGTGGGTCAAAGCTTGAAAGCAGAGGATGTAGTGCGTGTTTTAGAGCAACTGCGTATGACACGGGGGTTACCTAAAACCATTAAGGTCGATAATGGCAGCGAATTTGTTTCCAAGCTGATGGATAAATGGGCCTATGAGCATGGAGTGGAATTGGACTTCTCTCGGCCAGGAACACCCACTGACAATGCCAAAGTCGAATTCTTTAATAGTCGTTTCCGGCAGGAATGCCTCAATGCACACTGGTTCTTGTCCTTAGACGATGCTAAAGGCAAAATCGAGGCTTGGCGTCGGGACTATAACGAGGAACGCCCCCACTCCGCTTTGGAGTGGAAAACGCCTGCCGAATTCGCCCGTCAGTGCTCGGACTCGGCTATTTAACATCATCTTAAAAGCCAATTTTTTCCATTTTAGAATGGTCCAAATATTGGTGCACGACCATGTTTTACATTCTTAGCTAGCTTACCCGTCCAACTTTCGGGGGGCACATCAAAACGGGGTCAACTTCAGTTTGCAGAGATTCACATTCGTTGGTCATACTCGTGCATCCCTGGCACCTCTCCGCTTTAGTGCTAGCAGATTCTGCCTGGCCTCGCGGTTTGGCATACTGATTTCTCAGCGGTTACGTTGTCCTCAGAGCTTCACACGCAGCTGTTACCGGCTACGCATGTCTAAGTAGGGAACAGTTGACGGAACAACTGGTTTCATCAGGTCAGGTTTCTCCTGTGAAACAGAAATTCAAGCGACTTCAGGTCGCACGAGACAATCATTGACGAAACTTCGCGTCGCACGGGAGTGTACATCCCATTGCTTACCATGTATGTCCAGCCGCCCCATCTTGAACGCCTACTCTCATTCAGAGGTTTACAAAAGATGGGTCCCTTTGTCCAAGTTGTAAACAACTAAACGCTGTTGTCAGGCTAGGTTCGAAAGTAAGGGTTGCTTTTTGGCCGGTGAGCTTGGATTGACTGAAGAGAGTGTATCCAACGTTGTGCGGGGTAAGGGGGCTTTGAATTGAGATACCGCAGCGGCCACATTCATCACTTGCTTGCCTGTTTGGGCTAAGCGTGGGGCCTCTGGTTCGCCCACGGCCCCGCGCTGCTTTAACAGCTGCTCATTGAGAGGACTTAACCCTTGCACGCCCTCGATTGAGGCCCCTGTCAGGGTCAAAACGTCATGCGTCGCACTCCAGCACAGAACCACCTTATATTCTTCTCCCTCTTTTATCACCTGCCACTGGCGAACGGACTTATCATTACAACCCGTCACCAAATAATTGCCGTCAGGGGCCGCTTTCCAGACAAGACTATTGACTGGCTTGCGAAAATCTTGAATCACTGCATCACATCCACCCGAGGTAACATTCCACAGCCGCACGGTATTGTCCCTACTGCAGGAGGCGATCTGCTGGCCGTTGGGCGAATACACCACGCTTTCAACCTCATCGGTATGTCCGTGCAAGATGTGGCTGAGTTGAGCAGATCGCGCGTCCCACAGCCGCACGGTCTTGTCCGCACTGCAGGAGGCGATCTGCTGTCTGTTGGGCGAATACACCACGCTCCTAACAGAATCGGTATGTCCGCGTAAGGTGTGGCTGAGTTGACCAGTTTGGGCGTTCCACAGTTGCACGGTCTTGCCATTACTGCAGGAAGCGATCTGCTGGCTGTTGGGTGAATACACGACGCGCCTAACAATTTCGGTATGTCCGCGTAAGGTGTGGCTGAGTTGACCGGTTTGGGCGTCCCACAGCCGCACGGTATGGTCAAAACCGCCGGTGGCGATCTGCTGTCCGTCAGGCGAATACACCACACTCAAAACATGAGCGGTATGTCCGCGTAAGGTCTGGCTAAGTTGGCCAGATTGCGCGTCCCACAGCCGCACGGTATTGTCATTACTGGCAGAGGCGATCTGCTGTCCGTCGGGCGAATACACCACATTCAAACCATTCAAAATATCATTGGTATGTCCACGTAAGGTGTGACTAAGTTGGCCGGATTGCGCGTCCCACAGCCGCACGGTCTCGTCTGAGCTGCCAGAGGCGATCTGCTGGCCGTTAGGCGAATACACTACGCCCCAAACAGAATCGGTATGTCCGCGTAAGGTGTGGCTGAGTTGACCGGATTGCGCGTCCCACAGCCGCACGGTCTGGTCTGAGCTGCTGGAAGCGATCTGTTGGCCGTTGGGCGAATACACTACGCTATTAACATTATAGGTATGCCCGCTTAAGGTATGGCTGGGTTGAGCGGATTGCGCGTCCCACAGCCGCACGGTCTTGTCCCAACTGCAGGAGGCGATTTGCTGGCCGTTGGGCGAATACACCACGCTATTAACATCATAGGTATGTCCGCTTAGGGTATGACTGAGTTGACCGGATTGCGCGCCCCACAGTCGCACGGTCTTGTCACCACTGCGGGAGGCGATCTGCTGTCCGTTGGGCGAATACACTACGCCCCAAACAGAATCAGTATGTCCGCGTAAGGTGTGGCTGAGTTGACCGGATTGCGCGTCCCACAGCCGCACGGTATTGTCTGAGCTGCAGGAGGCGATCTGCTGTCCGTTGGGTGAATACACCACGCTAGTAACCCAATGGGTATGACCGCGTAAGGTGTAGCCGAGTTGACCGGATTGCGCGTCCCACAGCCGTACGGTGGAGTCCTCACTGCCGGAGGCGATCTGCTGACCGTTGGGCGAATACACTACGCTATCAATAGAACGGGTATGCCCGCGTAAGGTGTGGCTGAGTTGACCGGATTGTGCGTCCCACAGCCGCACGGTGTAGTCCCGACTGCAGGTGGCGATTTGCTGGCTGTTGGGCGAATACACCACGCTCCAAACAGAAGAAGTAGGTCCGCGTAAGGGGTAGCTGAAGTCAGCGATTTGCCCACTCCACAGTAGCCTGGTATGGGTATCACTGCCGCAGGCGATCTGCTGGCTGTTGGGCGAATATACTACGCTATTAAACCAAATGGTATGTCCGCTTAAGGTATGGCTGAGTTGACCGGATTGCGCGTCCCACAGCCGCACGGTCTCGTCCCAACTGCAAGAGGCGATCTGCTGGCCATTGGGCGAATACACCACGCTATAAACCTCAGACGTATGTCCGCGTAAGGTGTGGCTGAGTTGACCGGATTGCGCATCCCGCAGCCGCACAGTCTTATCATCACCGCAGGAGGCGATCTGCTGGCCGTTGGGCGAATACACCCCGCTTTGAACCTCATCGGTATATCCGCCTAAAGTGTGGACTTTTTTCCAGTTCGACGTCTCATACAAACTGATCGAACCATTCGCAAGAACTACGGCGCAGGTTTTTCCATCGGGTAAATACACGCAGGTTGTCACCCCACTGTCTTCTTGCAGAAAAGGCCATTCGCCAAAACGCACGCCTGCCATTTGCGCGCCGCTTAAATTTGCCTGGCGCAGCCAAATCCTGCGAAGATTGACCTCCTTTAAATCCGCCCCTTGCAACTGCGCAGAATCAAATACTCCAAAGCTCAAATCCGCACCAGGAATGCGAATATTTTTTAGATCTGCTCCATTAAACTGTATTCCCGCTCTCACCAAGATCGTCATCGCATTCGCTGCGCCCACCGTCACAGGCGCATCAGCCTGCTTGGAGATTTCTAGCCAAGCAACAAGGTAGTCTTTAAACGACGGCTGCGCTTTAACCTGTTCAACCAAGAAATCTAAAATAACCGGCTCGTTGGCTAACGAAAGTTGATTGAGTTCATCAGTTGGATGAGGGTTGATTTCCTCAAATTCAGGCGCACAGATGGCACGTGCCATTAAATACTCCTGCATCGACTTATGCGAGAATGCGTAATATTGTTTTTGTTTGATTTGGAATGGCGCATTAAAGCGCAGTAACCGTGCCTTAGGTCCTTCCTCAAAAAATGCTTTGTATACGTCTGCGTATTGCTTTTCGAATTTTTCGTTATCCTGTGCAATCGTCAACCCCGACTTGGTCAACGCTAACGCACAATTTTGGATATAGGTAAAACCTTGCGGAGTGAACCCGCCTTTACGCTCAGCCAGTTCTTGCTTGGCTTTTGCCTCATCCTCCGTTAAGGGGATCGCCCCCAAACGGGCCTGCCAATTTCCCCACCAATGCTGAAAATACTGTTCGTAAACTGCACCTAACGTTAAACCTTTCGCATATTGAGGGTTGACCTCCAATTCAGGCAAAATCTGTAACAGCATGCGCAATACTACCGGTCGCTCTAATTCTTTGCCTAACGGAGTTAATTGATTAAAAGCGCGCTCATATTGTTCAACATTCCAAAGCGGTTTGGTTTTTTCAACATAATGCGCAATATAACGAGAGCGTTGTTCTGAGGAAAACGGCGACATCCACGTTTCCCAAAAGGCTTGCGGGGCCGTCTTAGGGCGGAAATAGGGTTGATAATTTGCATCCAGGTATTCAGGACGGCTCGTGATCACAAACTTCGCTTTTTCCCATCGCCACAATTCATTAAGTTCATAAAAGTTACGATTGCGCTCTTTTATCTCATCGTATCCATCAAAAATAAAAATACAGCGCTGATGGGTATGCGTGCGTAACGCTTCTATTTGCTCTGCAGTAAATCCTTTACTTTGCAAGAATTGTTCGATGACTTGCTTATTCGGATTCTCAATGCTTCTGAGCTCAATAAAGAAGACCAATGGGGGATCATTGGCAGTTTGGGCAAGGTGGCGATACCCCTTGAGCTTTTCAAGAGCCAAATGTCGATTAAAGGTCGACTTCCCAGAGCCTGCGACCCCTTGTAATAAAAATACGCTCGCCTCTGAAGCAAAAAATCTCTCTAACTCTTGCTCAAGATCAACAGGCTCTTCACCCTGCGCTCCGTTTTTGATGCCCTGAACAGGAACATACATCGATAACACATCAAGCTCACCCGTTCCTCGTAAATTCTCTTGATACGCTTGTTTGAATTGTTCGACATTTTTACCCAGTATAGCGAGGGGTTCGGCATTAGCTTGTAGCGCTTGTCTTTGTGTGGCTTGGCTCTCTTGCACAGTGCGTGCTAACTGGTTGAGCAGTACTGTACGGATATCGTTGAAGATATCGTCTACGAGTTGGTCATATGTTAGCGGGGTCAACGCATCAGGGATTGCCTTTAAGCGTGCTATCAGTTTGCTATACCCCGACCAAAACTTGTCCAAAAATGTCTTTGCTTCATCGCTGCTAATTAACAACCGCTCGATCAGCTTAAACAGCACTCCGTGCCGACCTTGGTTTGCATACACTTCTTGCTTCTCCAAGCGATTGAGATCCTCTATACGAACTGTCGTTGCTGGAATAAAGTGAGCAAGACATGCGTGATAGCTATTCGGCGTTAACGACACCGGAATAATCCCGTGTTCATCGGGGCGCGCTTCGGCTCGGATTTGCAAAAAAGCCATTTCTGTCAGCACATGATGAAAACCTGACTGATAGAGTTCCTCATTAGAAAATCGCCGCACGACCTTGCGAATAGCCACCGTGCTCCGTTGCTCAAGGTCTTCGCGATAGGCTTGATGAAGGGCCTGATAAAAGGCTGGATAGTGCGGCCAGGCTAGATAATTTCCCAACACTTCAGAACAACACACGATTACCTTATCAACCAGGACTACGTCCTCTCTTAGCTTAGCGGGTAGCAAACAAAGCTGGTTAGTTAAAATATCTTCAAGCTTGCCATCGGCTTTCAACTCTTCTGGCAAACTCAAATACGTCGGCCCCATCGGAGCTTGGTCTGAATACAAAGGGGCACGAATGCTCGAGAGATTTTCGATGAAATATTTAGCCTCCTCCGCCCTGGCTTTTCCGCAAGCAGGGTTATTGTGTGCATACACCAGAAATAAGCTCGGCTTATTCGGTATTTTCAAGGAAGCAAGTGTCGAGAGCGCTTTTTCAAATAGACGATCTATTAATGCGCTTTTTTCCCGAGTAGGTAGGGTAGGTGTTGCAATCGGCAGCTGCTGCCAAGGGGTGGAGGCCGGCACGGCCGTCAGATTCAGCGCATGGATTCTTTGTGAAAGATTCGATGCTTCTTTCTGTAATCCACAAGCCACTAAAATATTCGACCAATCCCTATATATTTTAAGCAGCGCTGCTTTTTCTTGAGGATCGTCAGGATAACGTTCCTGTTTCGCTTCAGCTTTTTGCACTGCAGCGCTATACAGTGCTCTGACCTTATCTGTATTCTGCTCATATTTATTTAAAAAAATAGCGTATTCCAGATACAGGTTAAGGAGCGCGTCTTCTTTAGCTTGATTAAAAGCGTCGTGCCGCATCTCAGCTTCAGCTAAATGGATGGCCGTGTCATATGCTTGTCGTGCAACATCTCTATTGCCATTTTGCTGATGTAGACGTGCCTGCTGGAGATGATCTGAGGCAGTATGAACGGGCGAGAGCTGACTGGTTCCAACGCAGAGTCGATTTAATATATTACCCACGTTTTTTCTCTGTTTTAAGCAAATCTTTTATATCTCAACAACCCATAGATTTACATCACCGTACAACGACCCCGCTCTCGCGCACTTTTTGCTTCTTGTTGTGCTTTAGCTTCATCTGTAAATGGCCCGGTGTATCGGAGGAGATCACGTACCTCAATTGGCGAGCCAAAGCGATAGCCGTAAATACTGGGGTATGCCTTCCCGCGCAGCAGATACAGTTGTCGCTCCTCTTTCTTTTTCTCTACCTTGATACCCGGCTTCGTGAAAAAGTCCTGGACACTCCATTTACCCTTTGAGCGCCCCGACTCTGTCATTTTAGGTTGAGTTAGGCGTTTATTGGTTTCCCCTGTCATCAGCGCAAATACCACCTGTTCTTGATAAGACAATTTATCAACTTTTCCTGTTTTTAGGTACTCCATCAGACGGCACGCGCCATACTCGGCCAGCGTCTGAATATCCGTAGGAGACCAGTCTTGTGCTGAGAGAACAGGCTGCCAGCAACGCGCTGCATAGTTGGCCATCTCCTCGATCTGCTCTTCGATACGCTCAACCACTTGCAGACTTTTTGCCTTTTGCTTATGCTCTTCAAAAGCACCTGCCACGCGCTGGGCGCCTGCTTCTTGCTGACTGCGTTGCCGTTCACTGAGCGTTTTCGTTACCCCCTGCACAATAGTTGCTAGATCTATCGTGGCTGTGACTTCTGCTGTGGCATTTACTTGGATTTGAGGAAATAACCCTGAAAATGCCAGAATTAATCCCGTTGCCAAATCGGCTTTACTCATCGGCATCGCTTCGCCATATGCATGGCGCAGCTGCTGAACAATTTCATTCCTTAGCCTTTCTTTGAATTGTTCGGCAAAAAGGTATGCACGTGGGTTTTCTGATAAGTCCAATTTAATTCGTTGTGCCAACTCACGATACCAAAGTTCATCTTGCTTACGCTGCACCTCAAGTTTTTCCGCTTCGGCTTTTTCGTATGCGTCAAGCTCGGTCTCCTCTTCAGCAAGCTTGGCTTGCTTGGCTTCGAGGTCTGCTTTTGAATAATGCTGCCGCAACCAGTGGTAGGCTTTGTCTTCAAAAGCTTGAATCTGTGCACGGGATAAAATGTTTGACGGCGCACTGCCGGCTACCAATTCCGTTTCACAATACCTTGTCAGCTCTTCTAGTGTTTTCCAGTGGGCTGTTCGAGTATTGGTTTGGGCCGACGTAGCTTGCTGATGGCGTTGCAGCAGTTTTTTCTCTATGTTCAGGTGTAAGGCTTCCGTGGTGGAATGATAGGCTTTGAGTTGGAGGGGCGCAGCCTGATCAATGAAAAGCTTAGCCAATGCTCCATACCCCGACTCGTCAAACGCTCGCGCTAAGTTAAAGTAAGCGCGCGCCTGTCTTCCTTTACTCTTGCCGTCGTAATGCAGAATCTGGCAGGTATGCGTGATACCTTGCTCAAATTTACCTACAGCCAGATAGGCTTCACCGAGGTAAATGGATAGCATCCCCAGCACCTGATGCTTATTGGATGTCTCGTGTTTCAGGTAAATATTGTGTGTTTTAGACAGCGTATCTATCGCAGCTTGGTAGTCCCGCTCATCTTGAGGTCTCCTATCCTCTGCTTCCTTCTGGACGATCCCCTCATCGACCAAAAGCTCCGCGCGTACGCGTTCATCGAACACCTTGGGATATTGGTCTAGCAATTGTCTTAATTTTTTATACTCTTCGAGCGTATTGAGTAAATAACCTTGCTTGCGCAAAGCTCGCGTGTAGTTACGCAGTGTATAAGCAATCGATTCAGGATCCGCTGCTTCGCCTAAATTCACTTGAATCGCGTAACTCTTCTCAAAATTTTGCATCACTTCCACTGGTACTTGTCCACGCTCAACGAGTTGAGAACCAATGGTAGCCGCTTGATACAAATATTCTTGGGCATACAGTCTGAGTAAAGCTGCCTCTTGAGGCTCAATGGGCTGGGCAGTCAATTCCTCTGGCTTCTGCGCAAACTGCGCGATGCGCTCCTCAGATAGCCCCTGCATAACAAAGTGCTTTGTGCTTTGTAGGCAATCATAGGCTAGCCACAATTCGCCGTGATACAGGTAATAGATTCTGGCCAGGCTGCTACCCAACGCTAACACTTGGTTGAGTAAGGCCACCTCGTCAGCGAAGGATTCCTTCTTGCAGGTGTCTAAAAGGAGCGTATGCACTAAATCCGTATAGGGGATTAAGTCTTTAGGCTCACACTGACGACCGTTTACGCCTTCGTTATTTGTCAAATAACTGAAGACTCCAGAGAGGCTCTGGATGTTCTTTTTTAGTAAGTCATGTTGTTCTGACTCATACCGTTTTTGCACAACGCGCTGAAAGATCGAATTAAGCTTCAAAGTTCCGTTTTCCAGATCGATGTTCAGAATCACGAGCTCTTTGTCGTACAACATTTGAATGGCACGTTCATCCCCCTGCGGCTCTTCTATAAAAAGCTTCTTATACGGAATGGGTTGATCTCCGAGCCAGGCTGCCTGCTTAATGAGATTCAATGCTCGAGCCGCAATGGGACTCTCCTCTGCTTCCGTTTCGAGTGACTCGAGACTGGCTTGTACGATCTTCTGCAATGAGGTATCACACGTATTCTGGTAGCTCTCCGGTTGCGCCAGAAATTCGGCAAAGTGCTTAAACATCACCCGCTTCGATTGATAGTGTTGGCACAGTGCCTGAATAACTTCTGGAAATCCTCCCGTCATCTTAATGACTTGAGCAAAATCACACGCTTCAAGTGACTCTTTGGGCTCTCTGCGTAAACACTGCTGAACCAATTGCTTCGCTTCATCAGGCGTAAAAAGGCCCAGAGAAAGTGATTCAACAGGGCGTTCTAAGTGTTCACTCATCCTATCTGCCAAGCTTTGGGTCGTCGTATAGATAAGTTGAGCGGATCCAAAGGAAGGTTTTAGCCACGCTAAGACAAGATCGACATTGCTTGACCTCACCCCATCCAATACCAAGAGTGAACGGGGATTTTTCTGTATATCGTTCGCCACCTGACGCAGGGCCGCCTGCGGTTTTAGGCTGCCATGGCCAAGCGCCTGATTTATGGCTTGAATATCTGCATGGGCACGGCTCACCGTACTACAGTCAATCCGACCAAGCAGAGCATAGGACGCGAAGCGATCATCGCGTGGATCAATTAAATATTGAAGCAGTGTGGTCTTACCCACTCCTGGCGGGCTGACGATTTCGATCAAAGTGCCGGGCTTATCGTTGATCAGTTTGAGTAAGCGGTCTGACTGCGCACTAGGAACGTAAGGGACGGAGGGAAGCGGACGTGGTCCTAAGGAAAACCGGGGACCCGACGCAGACAAATGGGTCTGGTGGGGTACTACAGAAGACGCTGCCGCATAGCTTGCCTTCCCTTTATCCTCCACTTTTTCTTGCGCTTGATAACTCCATGCCTCTCTAAAAGAGGCCGGTATTGAGGCGCTGGTGGAGCGACTTGATAACTGTCCTGTTTGGTCCATCTCTACCCCCTTCTCATTTCTTCGCGGGCTTTTGTCTGCTGTTTGCGCATCAAGCCCATCAAGATATTCATTCGATTAGGCACTTGATAACGGCTGCTCAAATTTTGAGGCGGCATTATCAAAATGGCTCTCTTTGACTTTAACGATTTGCTTTCTGTGGCGAATCCTTGCTCCGTTCTTTATCGATGATGACGAAAGCCCCTTCAACCGGACCTAAGCCTTAAAACACTGATTTTTAAGGGATCGAAATCAAAGGGGGTTCATCGCCGATTATTTTCAAGCTATCGTTGCGCAATGCGCCCGTGAGTCCGCTGTGCCGATGAAAGGTTGGGGAATCTCATTCTCTGTAGAGATGGCCAATCACCTTCTCAGGTTGGCTGATGCCCATGATGGCCAAGCGTCATGTGGCCCGGGCACAGGTGGTCCTGATCCCCACCCTGCCGCCCACAAGCGCAAAGTGATATCGGCGTCAGTGTGCGCCGAAACCCGCTCCAATTCAAACGCAACAGATTACTGCGAAGAAACCCACTACCCGTTTCCCTTTCAACGTCATCCCGATCATTGATGCCTCAGGTCCGTTTAGTACTTCAAAACCAACCTCTCTACCTGTCAGGCCATGCCCTGTATTGATGAGGGGGTGCAAATGAAATACAACGCATTGAAGCATGCTCGCGATGTTGAGGGGATCGACCTCAGGTAGGCGAGACATATGGCTATGCCCTGGCTACTTGACATCAGTTCAAAATGAGCCTTGCCCTTTTACCAGCGCCTCTCTCCATCGCTGCAATACGTGGCTCATTGGCGCTGCCAATCCTTCGTACAGCTTATCAACGACGCTTTTGTTGTCTGGCATGTTGTACAGGCTGCGATCGGCGAAAATCTGGGGGGGTGAGGACTGTCTAAATGAGGGCATACCCTCCAGATTATTTTTTGCTTTTTGAGGAAATTTTTTAGAAGCATAGTAGTCGCCCTAGCGGGCGTCAGGCGTTTGGAAGAAACAAAAAATAATCCTTATAAATCAATGACTTGAAATTTGTTTCTTGAGAGCCGACTGAAATAGACCTTCGACTCTACGTTTGAGATCCAATAGGACTGATACCTTTCACTTCTTTAGCGTTTTGTTACCTATTTGCTTAAGCTTGCGTGTGCTGCACGCACTTTTTTATCAGCTGTGTTTGCAAAAAATGCACCGAGGAGAGATTATTGAAACAAAAAAAATTTGCCTAAGGCGGGGGAGAAGAAATAAATGTGGCGCACCGTATTAAATCAACCACGCGCCGGGGGCACTCAGCTCTCGCTTGTCACTGCCTCAGGTCATCTCCAGCAGGCACCCCTATATCAGCAAAATGGCAATAGAGCAGCACAACAAGCGTATGACACGGCCATCGATCTGGCTGAAGCTGAAATACAGAACAGTGCTTTTAATCAAGCAAAAGAAGGCGAGCTCATTAGCCTGTACTTGAAATATGCCAATTTTCTAAATACATCCGGGCAGAGCACGGATAAAGTGAAGACACTGTATGACGCTGCAGTACAAAGAGCTGAGGCACGGCAGCAGCGTGATCCTGCTGATCCTCAGGAAAAAGCGGCGCTGCTTAAAATATATGAGGATTGGTCAATCATTTTAGTGGCTTGTGGATTATCAGAAGAAAGATCTAATCTTTTACAAAAAATCCGTGCGCTAGATTCCAGCCCACTACCAAATCATGCTCTCAGTGCTTCTGCTGTTTCGCCAGGCAGTGCATCGGCTTTGATCCAAACTAGTCAGCCTACCTCAAGCACTTTGCCCTCGCGCTCAGTTGTTCTCGCTATCCAAACAAAAGGTGAGCTGTTGGATTATCTGTTTGAGAAGATGTTCTCGACGTTAGGATCCTTAAAAGTCTCCGATATCCCTAGTCTGTTTCTCGTCTATGCGCACGACAATTCTGCTCTGGGACAGGCCGAGGCGGGCATCTCTCGTTACCTAATCGACAAATTAAAACAAATCCAAGTGCTTAATCTGTATTCGGATCAAACTCCCCTAGGGCAACCTTATTCTGATGTGCAGAAAACCTGGAAGCAGGACGACCAACTGTCAGATATCTTAACCAGCCAGCTCTGTTTGCTGCCAGATCAATTAAGCGGCGATGTGGAACTGGTCGATAAGGTGGTGGTGTGTTGCTCTGAGGTATTAGGCAAATATCTGACAGAATGGCCGCACTATGGAGATTTCTATCAGGCTCTTCAAAAAGCTTACGAGCAAGATCTCGAGCAGAAGAGCACCTCAGCTATTCGTGAAGTCGTCAAAGTATTTTCCCAAGAAAAAGATTTCCATCATGTGCTCACAGAAATGGCTTTTTTGCAAATCCGCGCAAAAAAGCGAGGAGAGAAACACGGCATTATTCCAGTGCCGTTAACACCGAATAGCTATGAACGATGCTTGGTGCCTTTTATTCCCACGACCACGGTTCGTATGGAGGATATTCCTCGTCTGGAAAGTCAAGCTAAAGCAGGACAAGAGATATACCCCAATCAAGGTCGGCACGGGGTACTGTTTAAGCTAATCGAGCGGCTATTGGTTGGTAACAAGGAAGCTCAGACGTTTTTGGATAATTTTTGGAAGGGGTATAGCGATCTTTTAGCTTGGTTAAAGAATGAACCATCTACATCCACATTCGGTGGACGTGGCCTTGAGCTGATCGAGCTCGTAGACCGTATCTTTGGCGACGTAGAGAAAGAGCTGCATAAGAAGCTCTTCGCTACAACGCAGCAGTTTTGCGATTCTGGCTGGCAGCAAGCTGCCGTGCAACTATTAGATCAATTGCAGCATCTATTTCCACTCTGCATGCAGAACGCGGAAGCTTTACAGAGACCACTTCCCCCTCGTTTCTCGTCCATTGAGCTGCGCGAAGCGCTGCGTCGGCATGACGAACGATCTGATTTATCAATCCAGCGAGTGTCAGGCGAAACAGCCTCGCTGGAGGACTGTTATATCAATCTGGCGATTGTCGAAAGTCAGGCGCAACGTGACAAAGATAGAGAGGAGCTGGAAAAGCAGGCAGCAGCTTTTAATCGTTTGCCAAGCGGTGAACAGCTTGAGGCGACTAATCAGAATAAATTAATTTCGTTAGATCAACTCTTTGCGAGGCAGAAACTGCGCGATGGGTCAGAGGCGATCCCTAAGCGGATTTTAATTCAGGGACGAGCGGGAATTGGTAAGACCACTTTGTGTAAAAAGCTGGTTTATGAATACCACCACAATAAACTTTGGCAGGACCAGTTTGACTGTGTGTTGTGGGTACCGCTACGGCAACTCAAAACGCATCTCCCTACCCGTTTCGAAGATTTGTTTTGCAAATACTATTTTATCGCTCATGAAGAAGATCGAGCGAAAGCCCTAGCTAAAACATTTTACGCGCATCGAGACAAGACGCTTTTTATTTTAGATGGTCTGGATGAGGTGATAGGTGAATTGGATGATCGTAGTCCGCTCAAGAAATTTCTAGAGGAGCTGCTTAATCAAAAGCATGTGGTCATCACCTCTCGGCCGGCCGGGGTGGACACTCGAGTACTTGGAGAATTGGATTTAGAGTTAGAAACCATTGGGTTTAGCCCAGAGAATGTCCATACTTATATTGAAAAATTTGCACCTGAGTCGAACCAAGCTGCGATTCAGGAATTTATCAATCGCACGCCTGTAGTTCAAAGCTTAGTGAATATCCCCATTCAGTTGGATGCGCTGTGCTATAGCTGGGACAGACTTCCCAAACATCAAGCGGTGACGATGTCGATGCTCTATGAGGCGATGGTCGATAAATTATGGCGCAAAGACAGTATACGTTTAGAGAAAAAAGAGGAAGGTCAGCTATTAGGAACTGATGTCATTGATAGTTTGTCAGAAGCAGAGCTGGAAGAGCTGATGACAGCCGAGGTTCATTATCTCGGTTATTTAGCATTTAAAGGATTAGAGGCGGGGCAAATTGAATTTAGCAGACAAGATCTGGGTGATCGCAGGCAGGAATTGAATAAGAGCGCTCAGGCAGGAAAAATATTCCCTATCAGTTTTACCACTAATCTGAAGAAGACCTCGTATTTACACACAGCTGATGCAGAACTGCCTGAAGCCGAGAGACGCTATCATTTTCTGCATTTAACATTTCAGGAGTTTTTTGCGGCGAAGTTTTTGGTCAGACATCTGCAAACATATACTGATGTGGAAAGGTCCTCTGTTCCCGTTTATAGGGTACAAATGGGTTTGGATGTGATGCCGAAGCAGCATGAGGTGGAAGCATTTATTGCCACGCATAAATATAACCCCCGTTACGAGATTGTCTGGTGGATGGTGGCGGGCTTGCTCAAGGATGCGGCTCTGGAGCAATTCTTTGCTTTATTAGAACAGGCACCCCGTGACCTGATCGGGGGCCGTCATCAGCAGGTGATGATGGGGTGCTTGAATGAGGCCCGCACCCGATTAGACAAAGCAACCGTCGATAAGCTAGAAGCAGAGCTGATGCAGTGGTTGCGTTTCGAGATCGAAAACAGTCAAGGCTATTATGTGGGGAGCGCATTAGGTTGCCAGCAAATCTTCCCCGAGCGTCTGCTGGTCGAAGCCTTGAATCAGATTGAGAGTGAGAAAAAATTTAATCTTCAAATCTTGCAACACCACCTCACTTTGTCAGAGACCGCCAGCCTGGAATTAATCAAGGCTTTACAAGATGAAGAAAAGGCTATTCTTCGAATCTTGGGAGACCGCCCCGCTTTGTCAGAGGCCGCTGTCCTGAAATTGATCGAGGCTTTACGAGATGAAGACACCAGGTCGGAAGCAGACCTTGCGTTAGGCAATCAGAAGACATTTTCGGAGGCTGCCATTCAGGCATTGATCCGTGTGATCCAGCAGGCTCCGCAGGATAAAAACAGTAACGGGTGGGGAGCACGGTCAGCAGCCTATGTATTAAACAGGCAGAAGACGCTGTCTAAGGAAGCCATCCAAACATTGATCCAGGCTGTACAGCATAGACACGCTTATATCAGGAATGCGGCAGCCACTGCATTAGGCGGGCATATGACACTATCAGAGACAGTCCTCCAGCCATTGATCCGGGCTGTACAGGATAAAAACCGTTACCATCATGTCAGGCAGGAAGCAGCCCGTATATTAGGCAGGCAGAAGACGCTGTCTACGGACGCCATCCAGGCATTGAACCAGGCTGTACAGGATGAACACGCTGATATCAGGGGTGCGGCAACCCATGCGTTAGGCAAGCATAAGACTCTATCAGAGACTACCCTCCAGCCTGTACAGGATAAAGACCGTTTTGACAGGGAGGAGGCCGCTCGTAGTGTATTTTTTCTCAAGCAGAAGAAGCTGTCTGAGCGCGCCGCCCAGTCTTTACAGGCTAAAAGCTCTGGTGTTGGGGCGGCAGCAGACTATGCGTTAGGCAATCAAAAGACGCTGTCTATGGAGGCCATCCAGGTTTTACAGGATAAGAATCGTGACCATGATGTCAGGCAGGAAGCAGTCCATGTATTAGGCAGGCAGAAGACACTGTCTACGGACGCCATCCAGGCATTGATCGAGGCTTTACACGACAAAGACTATGTCAGCTATTTGGCAGCGCGTGCGCTAGAAAGTCAGAAGACGGGGCATGAGACTCTACCAGATACCGTCCTCCAGCCATTGATCCAGGATTTAGGGGATAACTGTGACTATATCAGGAAGGCAGCGGCCATTCTGTTAGGCAGGCAGAAGACGCCGCTGTCTATGGAGGCCATTAAGGCATTGATCAAAGCTGTGCAGGATAAGGGCCGCGGGAGCAGGTATGCGGCAGCCACTGCGTTGTCCTTACAGATTAGGCGGGTTTACGCGATGCTACCTGAGCTGGAAGCGGATCAAATCCAAATGCTGTATAGGATTTTGTTTCGTCACAGTGCCGCTCATATTGCGCCACTCTATATTCAAGGCGATAGACTCCATTTTTATACGGAAACCGGACCAGGGGAAACCGAGCCTGTGGAGATAGAGAAGATAAATAAAGTGGTTGCATCTTTTAAAGCAGTGCAAAGCGAAGCAGGGATCCAAGAGTAAAAGAATGGCCATAGAGCCCGTTCCTGGGATAAAGGTAATCTATGCGGAGGAATGATTTTACATAATGCCGATTTTATCGCGCTTTTTTGGAAGTTGCAGCAGTTAGGATAAATTCGTTAAAAATAGCTGCTATTAGCCTATTTTTAACGTTTTTTCCGTTTGCTTTTAAAATGATCATATATTGAGGATCTAAATTTCTCAAATCCTGGGTGGCTTTTCTTGTCAGCGTGTTGTTACTGAAGGTGCGGTACGCACGCTGGAGCCATCAAACTTATTAACTATTTTGGATTTGATCTGTTGTTCTGGTAGCAAGCTGGTAGTGAAGTCAGCTTCTTATGTTTAAATAGGGCTTCATATGCTTTATCAGTTATCCAGCGGTTAAATCTATCTTCATTTTTCAATAGCCACGCTTCCAAAGCTTCAATAATATGGTTTGAAGGTGGCTCTTGCTGGTCTAGGGCGTTGAAAAAATTTCTTAAGCTCATCTCATCCTGATAGGATAGCCTATCAATTAGAGTAGCAATCGTATCTTCAGGTAGCGTTTTATGTTCTGCCAATTTTTTTGCAGCGATTGACCTGAGATAACAATCTTCATCTTCTAGCCCACAAGTTAACAGTTCAATAGCCCAATCTGATAGAGTTTTTTGCTGTATCAACGCTTGAAGTTGTCATCAGCGGATATAAACTGACACACATCTGGAGTGAACCCCTGAGTCTGGACCAAGCAAGTTATAAAATTTGAGCCGCCTGCTGAGTGAGTTGATCCTCGAATTGGTTGGGAGAGAGATAACCAAGCGCCGAATGCATTCGCTTGGCATGGTAAACATGCTCAATAAAGTACGGCAAACGAGCCGTGATATCGGAGAAAGTCTCGTAGCCAGCCAAATAGACTTCTTCCACCTTAAGGGTTTTCATGAAACTCTCTGCTTGGACATTATCATAGGGATTAGCAACAGCACTCATTGATCCTATTAAGCCATATTGCTGCAACGCCTGACGGTATCGACGACTGCCATACTGGCTACCTTGGTCGCTGTGATGGATACAGGTATTGGGTACTGGCTGACGGCTCTGCACAGCTGCTTTGAGAGCAGCTAAAGTGAGATCTGTGTCGATCTGTCGAGAAATGGCATAGCCAATCACTTTACGACTCCATGCATCCAAGATGACAGCCAAATAAGCAAACCCCGTTGTGATACGAACGAACGTAATATCTGCAATCCATACCTTATTCGGCTGGCTAGGGATAAGATTGCAGTACAAATTAGGAAAGGCCGCCAGACCATCCTCTGCTGAGGTGAAATACGGCCGGCGACGGCGTCGCCTCACGCTCAGACGATGCTCTTTCATGATACGGGCAATACGTTTGTGGTTAATTACATAACCTTGCGTGCGTAACGCATGCGTAATACGCCGATAACCATATCCTGGGAATTCATCTTGGATAGCCTCAATGAGTTCAAGTACCTGTTTGTCATCCGCTATTTCGGTCTGCAAGACGGACTGATAATAGAACGTACTGCGAAGTAGCGCGATCATTTTGCACCCCCATCGGATGGAACAACCATAGGGCCGCTGATGATGGATAAGCTGTCGTTGCTGGTTTCGGGTTGTCGTCGTGGCGTTTTTTTAAGCAGGTCGAGCTCCATTGTGAGCTGCCCCACTTTGCGTTCTAATACGGCTATTTGGGTCTCATATTCTGCCATTGTAGTAGCAGCCGCGTCCTCAACATTCAATTCGCCTCGCTCATATTGAGTAAGCCACAACTGAATCAGATTGGCAGAGATTTGGTAAATGCGCTGAGCTTCACGTCGGCCTAGCTTGCCACTACCAATGTCGCTACACAATTGTAGTTTGAACTGCGGGCTATGACGCCGATAAGGTCCTCTTGCTGACATCTTGCTATTCCTTTTAAAAAGCTTAGCAAGCGTATCAATTTATTCTTCCTGCTTGGTCCAGACTCAGGGGTTCACTCCAGTCCACCATAACTTGCGAGAGTTTATACAGGCCATTGGTCATATTAGGTTCGATGGTAACGCGAAATGCAGCATTGCGTAGATTACTTGTCACCGGACACAGCAAAACGCTATCTAAATCAGATAATAAGTCTGACTGAATAATTAAGGCCGATCGGCGCTTACCATAGTCACCTTGCAGGGAAACCGTCACCAAGTCACCGTTGACTCATTCCCATCCTTCAACATGGATGATCGCCTCTTCTGTAAAGCGTGAAACGTCAGTTTCTGCTGGATCGCCCTTCAAACTTCGGCATTGTCTGCGCACTTTCTCTACGGACTCCGGATACGCATATCTGGCACCCAAAGTTGATGATATGGACTCCCGCTCCCTCCGGGGTGAAACTTGTGACCACTCACGCTTATTCTTGGAGAAAAGCTATGCCTACCCTTACCATTGGCTTAGATATTGCAAAAAGCGTCTTTCAGATTCATGGCATTAATCGTCATGGTGACACGGTTATGCAGCGTAAACTGCGTCGCACTGAGGTGCTGAAATTTTTCTCTAAGCTTGAACCCAGCCTGATCGGCATAGAAGCTTGCCACAGCTCGCATTTTTGGGCGCGTGAATTGACTTCGTTAGGACATACTGTCTGTTTACTGCCCACGCAATATGTAACGCCATTTCGCGTGGGTGGTAAGAATGACGCCAATGATGCAGCGGCAATCTGCGCCGCAGTGACTAGACGAGATATCCACTGCGTCACAATCAAGAGTGCCGAGCAGCAATCGTTGCAGTCTGTGCATCGGATGCGCACCCGCCTTATTCAAGAACGTACTGCCAAATCCAATCAGATCCGTAGTATGTTTGCTGAAGAAGGCTTTGTCTTCCCAATCGGTCTACTTCAATTGCGGAAAAATATCATCATGCTTATCGATGATGCGAGTGCTCGTTCGTATGACTCCTTTACTCAGACGCCTTGGATTCATGTATCTGGAACAGCTCAATGTCATGCAGCGGTGGCTCGATGAACTCGACAACGAGATGGCTCTCATCTTCAAGCAAAGCGAGGTTTGTCAGCGGTTAGCCACTGTGCCTGGTATTGGCCCTGTGATTGCGACTGCGCTTGTGAGCAGCGTAGGCGATCCATCGCAGTTCAAAAATGGGCGACAGTTTGCAGCATGGCTTGGGTTGACGCCTAGACAACAATCCAGTGGGGGAAAGACTAAACTCAGCGGCATTACCAAGCGAGGGGATAGTTACCTACGCACCTTACTTGTACAAGGTGCCCGTGCCGTCATGCATTTTGTGCATCGTCGTGACGACAGACATAGCCAATGGATCAAGAAACTTATGCAGCGCCGGCACGTAAACATTGCTGCGATCGCTGTGGCAAATAAGACAGCTCGCATCGCATGGGCGCTACTAAGATATGAAGAGAAATTTAACGTAGCATGACTTACCTATTTTATTAGAGTACAGCCCAACTTCTGTTCGATTGCGCAAGAATTGGCAAGCATGGCGAACCGGTCGGACCGGCGCTTGCAAACCCTGATATATCCGACGGCTGCTGTATGAAGTCAGAAGGCCGATAAGGAGCAAGCGCGCAAATTACCATCGTGGCTGGTGCGTAAATACGCACACTTACAAGCCGAATGTACGGACGCAGTCGTGACCCTCAACATGCAAACTAATCTTGCTCATAAGCGGGAGTCCATGTGTGGATATAGAAAATAACAGAACTTATGCAACAACATCGATATGCTTATGAAACTGATCGTTACTAGGAAGGAGTAAATAACGGCTTGGCACGCCAACTTTATCTGGATTAAACAGATCACCATCCACATTTATAACCATTGCCTTAGAATGAACTATCTCGACACTAGTAATTTTTCGTTTCTCCCCATTGATAAATTCCACAAATCTTCCAGGTTGATATGCCTCAACAAGCGCATCATTTCTTGGCAAAAAGTAAGCCGCTTTTGTGCGGTGCACCCCACGGTACCATTCATCATCAGTATGAAAGAAATCGTCAGTAATTGACGCATGAAGTACTTCCTCATAAAGATAATATTCTTTTAAATTACGGGGTTTATTTTCAATTTCTTCCCAGCGAACCGAGGTGCTATTACGATGAAATTGTTCCAATTTACTTTCTAGACCTCTAACACGATCATTCAATTTTTTGCACAAGACCCCCATTGCGAAGAAGAGCGATAGAGATAAAAAATCTGACTTTTCAAAGAAGCGATTAGACTCCCCCTGGGTTGAATTTATGTAATAAAGTGCGCTGCCAAAAACAGCTGTGCATAATAAATTCAGAAAAATATTAGATTGAGGTGAATTTTCTGAGCGGCTTTTTTCAACTACTTTTTGATCAACTTCACTAGCAACTTTAACCTCAGTTAGCTCAGTTTTTTGGGGATTATTAATTTTATTAAAATATAGAAAATTCAGACTCGGGGCTTTCATTATTAAATCAATAAAAAGAGAAATTGTTAATAAATTTAATTTTTTAATCGATTCGAAATTTAAAAAATTATTCTTGCAACAACCATTATTTTCAATATAAAAGATTTCATAAATACTTTAGTAAAAATTATTACGTACCAATTTTATCTACCAAATAATGCTTAGCCTATCGTGTCAAATACTGAACACCTTATGTTCGAGCAAATTGCATCAATGTGAAATCGGTCTTCTTCTGGGCGACATTCCACTTTACGCTTCTTCTCTTGCCTTGCTACCCTGTTTCTTCAACGCGCCTTGCTTACGCCAAGCCGATTACCGCGCTTATGTCGATCAAATGCATATTTACGCGACTAAAGATATCCCCCTTACACATATAAGCCCAACAGCAAGCTGAGGATGCAAAACGCGAACTGATTGATGAGTCTCCAACCGTTGATGACTTAAAAACACAGCTTGAAAAATTGCAAAATAGGCTTACTGCTTCTCAGCAGACCGCTCACAATCAAGCTGTCGAACTGGGGCAATTGCGTGAGCGGTTAGCAGATATTGAACAAGCTATTCGGGATGCAGAAAAACAGCACGAAATTTAAAAAAAGCTTGCCCAAATTGAGGCGTAATGAGATGGTCGCCCCCGCTTCGAAAGCAATTACGATGACGGGGAATTCTTACCAAAGAGAGGGAGTCCATCATGCAAAAGGCAACGTTAATCGGAATTGATCTAGGCAAGCACTCATTTAACTTGCATGGGCAAGATCAGTCAGGCAAAGAAGTGTTTCGTAAAAAGATCTCGCGCAAGCAATTGATTACTTTCTTTGGAAACTTCCATGCCTGTACTGTGGTTATGGAAGCATGCGCTGGTGCTCATTGGATGGCTCGCAAACTGACTCAACTGGGCCATCAGGTCAAGCTGATTTCGCCGCAATTCGTTCGCCCTTTCATCAAAACCAACAAGAATGATTTTATTGATGCAGAAGCAATCTGCGAAGCTGCTTCTCCTCCCAGCATGCGATTCGTTACACCGAAAACAGAAGCGCAGCAGACGCTTTCTGTCTTACACCGCACACGGGATTCCTTCGTACGTGATCGCGTCAAAACAATCAATCAGATCCACGCATTTTTGCTCGAGTTCGGCATTAGCTTGCCGGTTGGCAAGGCGGCGATTACGCGCCTGCCAGCTGTTTTAGACGAGCATCCGCTCCCGCCGAGGCTGGTAACGATTCTCGAGCAGCTGCAAGCCCACTTCAAGTATTTGAGCGAACAAATCAGCATTCTTGACAAAGAATTAAACCGGCAACTTGGTGACGATGATCTTGCTCAACGCTGACTCACCATCCCCGGCGTGGGTCCCATTACCGCCAGCGTGCTAAGTTCAGAAATGGGTGATGGCAAGCAATATAGATGTGGCCGCAACTTTGCCGCATCGATTGGCCTAGTGCCTCGCCAATACAGTACAGGAGGCAAAGCCAGACTTCTCGGCATCAGTAAAAGGGGGGACAAAAATCTCAGGCGCTTGCTTATCCAGTGCGCACGCTCCTATCTGCAGCGATACGAGCGTTATACAGGTCGTTTAGCTGACTGGGTTCGCTCTATGCTGATTCGGCAGCATACTAATGTTGTTGCGTGTGCGCTTGCCAATAAACTGGCACGAATTGCGTGGGCATTAGCTAACACTGACCTCGGACACACAAAATATCTGACAGGCTCATAGATAATCGACTAACGCGCTTTTTTCATCAATGCTTTTGGGCGCTGCATGGCTATTAGGCTGGTCAAAGAAGGAATACCCTGTGGCGCATTTGGGTGATCGCTTTTGATCCAACCCACGCAGCTTGTCCACCGCGTCGGGATGCCCCCATGCTTTCGCTTTGACATAACTCGCCAGCGCTTTGCCGGGGTTTTTTTAATTTCTCAAAGAGTTTTCCGCGCTCAAAATAGACCTCCGCGATACGCTGCCGCAGTGAGTCTTCTTCTGATGTCTGAGGTGTATGGGCTTTGGCTACAGCGCTTTTCAGCTCAGATAACGGAACTAGTTGGTGCGCAGCCGCGGCATGTCTAAAGGTTACTTTTGCCTGGTCATATAGGGCTAAGGCCATCTCGAAATGCTGCGCTTCCTTTTGCAGACAAGCCTGATCTAAATAGCTTTGAGCTTGTACCTGTAATTGTCTGCTTATCAGGGTTGGAGAAGCAGTATTGCCAAACATGCCAGGCTCTCCTCTGTTGATCGTTCTAGCCTAGTGCTAGGCCGCTTAAACCTCCTGGAGTCACATCACCGTACAAGGATTTTGCTGGTGTCGCGCCTCTTCTGCTCTTTGTTGCGCCTCAGCCTCGTTCTTAAACGGCCCTTGATATAGGCTGGTGCGCACCTCAACCGGCGATCCGAAGCGATACCCGTAAACGTCAGGACGTACTTGCCAGGATGGGAAATATAGCTTTTGCCCCTCTTCCTCGGTTTCCACCTTAACACCAGGCTGGGCAAAGAATCCTTGGATGCTCCAGTAGTCCTGCGGCAACCATCCTCCCTTCCCTTCTTTAAGCTGAGTCAATTGGGTATTCGCCTTACCATTTTTCAGGGCGTATACCACTCGTTCCTGAGGAGACAGCCTGCCGGCGCCCTCTGTTTTCAGGTAATCCATCACACGACGCGCACCATACTTGGCCAGATTCCGAATATCTTCCTCTTGCCAGTTTTTCCCCGATAGCACAGGCTGCCAGCAACAAGCTGCATAGTAGGCCATCGCCTCTACCTGCCGCTGGATGCGGGCATACAATTGCATTTCCTGTGGCTCAGGCTCATTGAAGAGTTCTACTACGCGCTGGGCGGCTGCCTCTAGATGACTGTGATGCCACTCGCTAAGTACTCCCGTTAACTCCCGCACAATGGCAGCGAGATTCACCGTCCCCGTGATTCCTGTCGTACTGCTAATTTGGATCGTGGGCAATACGCCTGACAATATCTGGATCAGCTTTGTTGCTGCTTCGATTTTACCCATTGGCACCTTTGCTCCACTCGCAAACCGCAACTGCTGAATAATTTGAGTCAGTAGCTCGTTTCTGAATTGAGCGGAAAAATATCTAGTGTATCGATTCTTTTCCTCGTTCAAGTGAATATCTATCGCAAAACTGCGATACCACAGTTCGTGTTGCTGACTCAGTAACGCACTTTCTTCCTCCCGGATTCTTTCCCGTGCTTCAAGCGCAGCAGCTCTCTGCTCAAACTCGGCTTGCTTGGCTGCGAGGCCTGCTTCCAAATCTCGTTGCCGTAACCACTTGTAAGCAGTGCCCTCTAATTCTTTAATCGCTTCACGGGACAATTCGTTCTGCGGCGCGCTAGCTGCTAGCAGCTGTTCTTTGCAATACTCTGTCAGCTGCGCTTGCGTCTCCCAATTGGTTGTTTGGCCGCGGCTTCGACGTGGCACAGGTTGCTCGTAAGGTTGGTTATAGCGTTGCAGTAGTTTTTGTTCTATTTGGAGACGTAAAGCCTCTGTCGTAGTCTGATAGGCCTCGATTTGCAGAGGCACGGCCTGATCAATGAAGAGCTTAGCTAAGACCTCATATCCCCCCTCTTTGTCAAACGCCCGCGCGAGATTGAAGTAAGCGCGCGCCCGTCTTTCTCGAGGCTCGCCGTCGTAATAAAGAATTTGGCAGGTATGCGTGATACCTTTGTCGAATTCACCCGCAGCCAGATAGGCCTCGCCAAGGTAAATCGACAGCATACCCAACGCCTGATGTTGGTTGGGTGTATCGTGTTTCTGATAAATATTGTGCGTCTCGTGAAGAATATCTATCGCATCCTGGTAATGCCGTTGACCTTCCGGCTTAGCATCTTCTGCTTTCTTCTGGATAATCCCCCAGTCAACCAAAAGCTCTGCTCTCGTGCGCTCATCGAACACCTTCGAGTGTTTCGCCAATTTCATCCATTGCTGTAATTTTGCATATTCTTCGAGCGCATCAACTAAACGCCCCTGTTTACGCAAAGCCCGGGTCAAGTTGCGCAGCGTATAGGCAATCGCTTCAGGATCACCCGCTTCGCCCAAATTAATCTGAATGGCATAACTCTTCTCAAAATTCTGACTGACCTCCATCGCCGCCAGGCCTAGGCCGCGCGGAGCCAGCTGAGAAGCAATGGTAGCCAATTGATACAGATATTCTTGTGCATACAGTTTGAGTAACTTGGTTTCTTCCTCAGAAATGGGTCGGGGGGTAAATTTCTTCGGTTTTGGTGTCTGTGCAAAATGCGCGATGAGTTGCTCGGATAGTCCCTGTTTGAAGAAGCACTGCGTTTTTTGCAGACACTCGTAGGCCAGCCGCAACTCGCCGTGATGCAGGTAGTAGAGTCTGGATAGGCTGCAGCCCAGCGTCAACACTTGACTCAGTAAGGGCACATGCTCAACAAATGGAGCCTCAGCGCAGGTATCCAGGAGTGTTCGCACCAGATCTGCATAGGGTTTTAATTCTTCTGGCCGCTTGTTCTGGCCATTTCGGCTTTCGTTATCAGTCAAATAATTGAAAATTTCAGACAAACGCTGAATGTTTTTTGCAAGCAGTTGGTTTTGTTCTGATTGATACCGTTTTCGCATCACGCTTAAAAAGGCTGGGTTAAGCTTAAGACTTTGCGCCTCTCGATGAGTCTCTCGATTATCGATATCCAGAATTGCGAGCCGCTCTTCATACAACATATTTATAGCGTCTTCATCAACTTGCTGGTGCACATTGACAAAAAATGTAAAGGGGATGTGGTGGTCTCCCAGCCAGACCGCCTGCTTAACAATATCCAATGCCCGAGCTGCAATCGGATTCTTCTTCGCCCCATTTTCAAGTGATGCCAGACTCTCCCGCGCAATCTCGCTTAGCAAGATATCTCTCGCCCCCTGGTGTTTCCCCGTTTGCTTCAAAAAGTCGGAAAAGTTCCTAGGCCCCACGACCACTTTTTGATAGCACCGGCACAACGCCTGAATGACGCCCGGATACCCCCCCGTCAGCACAATGACCTGAGTAAGATCGCCTGCCTCGAGGTGCACTATGGGCAGGCACTGCTGAACTAACTGCCTCGTTTGATCTGAGGTAAAAGGGTCTAGGCAAAGAGATTTGACGGATCGCCCTAAACTTTGGCTAAGTGTATCGGTCAAACTCTGGGTCGTCGTATAGATTAGTTGAGCAGCCCCAAAGGAAGGCTTTAGATCTTTCAAGACAAAATCGACATTGCCAACTGTCAACCCATCCAATATCAAGAGTGAACGTGGATGTTGCTGCACATAGTTCGCTACTTGCCCCAAAGCTCCCTGCGGACTTAGGCCGCGATGACCAAGCGTATTACTAATAGCTTGGATATCCGCATGGGCACGACTCACACTGCTGCAGTCAATCCAAGCAATCAAATCGTAGGATATGAAGGGATCATGGTGCGGATCAATCAGGCGCTGAAGCAGTGTAGTTTTGCCCACCCCGGGCAAGCCGATGACTTCAATCAGCGCTCGGGGCTCCTCTCTCAGCAGTCTAAGTAATTGGTCCGACTGCTCTCGGCGCACATAATGGGCAGGGGGAATCGAGGGCCTACCGAGGAAAAACCGGCGCTCCGACGCAGGCAAACTGGACTCGTTTAGAACTTGGGAGCTTTCAACATTAACAAGGGGATCCTCTGGTCCTTCTAAAGAATCACTTTCTCCTTGAGATTGATTGGCGGCGCCAATAGATGGGTAATTGACTGAGGATCTTGATGAGGACGCCGTGGGTATAGTTTCATTCATAATAAACTCCATTTCTTGCGTTATTTTTAATAGGAAAATTATTAATAGTAAAAATAAAGAAAAATCCTCTAACTTAGCTACTTCTTTCTAAAACCACCCCTATCACGAACAAAAAACCGTTCTCTTCTATTTTTACTTTTGCGCTCTGTTTTGATTATTTAGCCGCATTTACTCCGTCCTTAAGGTAGCGCTTGCACCGCACTCTCCGCATACCTTCACTTCTCGTTTCATTTACTTTTGACATTTATCTAATTTGCTCGTTAGTGAATTTTTCTTTTCATTGTTTTACCTCTGGATTATGGCTCAGCATTTATAGCCACCGATAGGAGACATATACCAAAGTGTTTAACTCCAAAAACATAAACGTAAACATATAAATAAGCGCAAAAAATAGGCCATCTTTCCATGTAGGGCAAACCGAAGAAAGGGAAGCTTTCTTTATTTAGGCTAAACCAGTTCAAATGCACACTGACTCGCTCGTTTTCAAGCGAAATTAAGATGAATCGATCCAGAGCAGTTATTCGCTTGAGCAGGTAGCTTGAATGCTGACGCTTCTGCTGTTTCTGTCAGCAATGACCGCGCTTCTTGCTCCTCAGTTTGGTGCGGATCTCCGGTCGCGCCGCGTTGCTTGAGTAACTGTGTATTCCTCACACTGAGTCCGATCACATCTTGAATGCAGATATCTGGCGTCGTCAATGTCGTTTGTACTGAGGCCCAGTGTAATGTCACGTGGCACGCCTCACCGTCCCGATGCACTTGCCAAAGGCGTACCACTTTGTCATTACTTCCCGTTGCCAGCCATTCCCCTTCATCGCTTGGGTACCAAGAAACAGAGTGGACGCCCCCATTAAAACCTTTAATCACGGTTAAACATTGGCATGAAGCAATCGACCACAGCCGCACCGTATCATCCTCACTGCCCGAGGCCAGCATTTGGCCATCGCTTGAGAACGCGACGCTTGTCACATAGCTGGTATGTCCTTCGAATGTGTGTAACGGCTTTTTCTCGGCGACCGACCACAGCCGTACCATCTTGTCATCACTGCCCGAGGCCAACGTTTTGCCATCGCTTGAGAATGCGACGCTTGTCACATAGTCGGTATGCCCTTTGAACGTGTGCACCGGCTTTTGTTCGGTTACCGACCACAGCCGTACCGTCTTGTCCCTACTGCCCGAGGCCAGCGTTTTTTCATCGCTTGAGAACGCGACGCTTGTCACCTCGTAGGTATGCCCTTCGAATGTGTGCAACGGCTTTTGTTCGGCTACCGACCACAGCCGCACCGTCTCGTCATCACTGCCCGAGGCCAGCGTTTTGCCATCGCTTGAGAACGCGACGCTTGTCACATAGTCGGTATGTCCTTCGAGCGTGTGCAACGGCTTTTGTTCGGCTACCGACCACAGCCGTACCGTCTCGTCCCTACTGCCTGAGGCCAGCGTTTGGCCGTCGCTTGAGAATGCGACGCTTGTCACAGAATCGGTATGCCCTTCGAATGTGTACAACGGCTTTTTCTCGGTTACCGACCACAGCCGCACCGTATTGTCATGACTGCCCGAGGCCAACGTTTGGCCATTGCTTGAGAACGCGACGCTTCTCACCCAGCTGGTATGCCCTTCGAGCGTGTGCAACGGCTTTTTCTCGGCTACCGACCACAGCCGCACCGTATTGTCATCACCGCCCCCCGAGGCCAGCGTTAGGCCATCGCTTGAGAACGCGACGCTTTTCACCTCGTAGGTATGCCCTTCGAATGTGTGCAACGGCTTTTTCTCGGTTACCGACCACAGCCGCACCGTCTCGTCTTCACTGCCCGAGGCCAGCGTTTGGCCATTCCTTGAGAACGCGACGCTTTTCACCAAGCGGGTATGTCCTTCGAACGTGTGCAATGGCTTTTGTTCGGTTACCGACCACAACCGCACCGTCTTGTCTACACTGCCCGAGGCCAGCGTTTGGCCATCGCTTGAGAACGCGACGCTTGTCACAACGTTGGTATGCCCTTCGAACGTGTGCAATGGCTTTTTCTCGGCGACCGACCACAGCCGTATTCTCTTGTCCACACTGCCCGAAGCCAGCATTTGGCCATCGCTTGAGAACGCGACGCTTGTCACAACGTTGGTATGCCCTTCGAACGTGTGCAACGGCTTTTTCTCGGTTACCGACCACAGCCGCACCGTATTGTCAGAACTGCCCGATGCTAGTAGCGTTTGGCCATCACTTGAGAACGCGACGCTTGTCACATAGTCGGTATGTCCTTCGAACGTGTGCAACGGCTTTTGTTCGGCTATCGACCACAGCCGCACCTTATTGTCTTTACCACCCGATGCCAGCGTTTGACTATCGCTTGAGAACGCGACGCTTTCCGCTGAGCTGGTATGTCCTTCGAACGTATGCACATGCGCTAACGTCTCGACCTCATACAGCGCAAGATTTCCTCCTGATGTTGCGACCCCTAGGTAGCGCCCATCGGGCGAATAGCAGCAAGCATTAACAGATCTTTCCAACTGCAAGCTTGGCAATTCCCCAAACTGCACCCCGTCCATGCGCGCCCCCGTTACATCTGCGTTGCGCAACCAGATGCCAGTTAAGTTCGTCTTGCTGAGATTCGCACTTTGCAACTGGGCAGAATCAAATACGCCAAAGCTCAAATCTGCGCCAGGAATCCGAATAGCCTGTAAATCCGTACGATTAAATTGCACTCCAGCTCTCACTAACACCGTGATCGCATTAGCTGCCCCTATCGTTACACAAGCATCAGGGTTTTGAGAGGCTGCTATCCAGGCATGAAGGTGCTCTTTAAACAGCGGTTGTGTCTTAACTTGCTCAACCAGAAAATCAAGGATGACCGGTTCGTTGACTAACGAAAGTTGATTGAGCACATCTTCTGAATGGGGATCCATGGCCTCAAAATCAGGCGCACAAATGGCACGCGCAACTAAATATTCCTGCATCGACTTATGCGAAAAATCATAACGTTGCTTTTGTTTAATTTGGAATGGCGCATTAAAACGTAGTATTCGTGTCTTAGCCCCTCCCTCAAAAAATGCTTCGTACACGTCTGCGTATCGCTTTTTAAAATTTGGATTATCCTGAGCAATCGTCAACCCTGACTTAGTTAGGGCTAGTGCGCAATTTTGTATGTAGGTAAAGCCTTGTGGGATAAACCCACCTTCACGTTCAGCAAATTCTTGCTTGGCTTTCTCCTCTTCATCGGTTAAGGGGATTGCCCCCAAACGATCTTGCCAATTTCTCCACCAATGCTGAAAATACTGCTCATAGACCGCGCTTAACGTTAAGTTCTCTGCAGCTTGATGGTTGGCCTCCAACTCAGGCAAAATCTGCAACAGCATGCGCAACACTACCGGTCGCTCCAACTCTTTGCCAAGCGGTGTTAATTGATGAAAGGCTTGCTCGTATTGCACTACGCTCCAGGGTGGATTATTTTTCTCGACATAGTGCTGAATGTAACAAGAGCGTTGTTCTGACGAAAACGGCGCGATCCACACTTCCTGCAATGCTTGAGGGGATGTCTTCGGACGAAAGTACGTTTGGTAATTCGCATCCAGGTATTCCGGACGGCTTGTGATCACAAACTTAGCTTTTTCCCATTGCCATGACTCATTGAGCTCAAAAAAATTACGATTACGCTCTTTGATTTCATCGTACCCATCAAAAATAAAAATGCAGCGCTGGTGCGAATGCGTTCGTAACGCTTCAATTTGCTCTGAGGCAAAACCCTTGCTTTGCAAAAATTGTTGGATGACTTGCTTATTGGGATTTTCAATACTTCTGAGTTCAATAAAGAAAACCAATGACGGATCATTTGAGGTTTGAGAGAGGCTCTGGTAAGCCGTCAGTTTTTTAAGCGCCAAATGTCGATTAAAGGTCGACTTCCCAGAGCCTGCAATCCCCTGTAATAAAAATACGTTTGCCTCTGAGGCAAAAAATCGTTCTAATTCTGCATCAAGATCGACTATCTCTTCGCCCTGCGGGCCTTTCTTAATGCCCTTGAGAGGGACGTACATGGATAAGACATCGCTCTCCCCCGTTCTTTTTAAGCTCTCTTGATAGGCTTGCTTAAATTGTTCAATATTTTCGCCCAGTATCGCCAGCGGTTGAGGGGCGGCTTGCAGGGCTTTGCTCTGCTCTAGTTGCACAATACGCGCTAATTGTTTAAGCCACGCTATCTCTATTTCATTGAAAATGCCCTCTCCGAGTTGGTCAAACTCCAGTGCATCTATGGATGGCGTCTGCTTTAAGCGTGATATAAGGCGACCGTATCCGTCCCAAAATCTACCCAAAAAAATCTGCGCTTCCTCATTGCCCACTAACAGCCGCTCGATTAGCTTAAACAGCACTTCGTACCGACTTTGATTAGGATATATCTCTTGCCCCGCTTGGGCTTGTATCTTCAAGCGAGGGATATCTTCAATACGAACCGTTGTGGTGGAAACAAAATGCGCTAAACATTGTTCATAACTATTCGAGGTTAACGATACTGGGATAATGCCGTGCTGATCTGCTAACTCTTCAATGCCATGTTGCGTTATTCGCCTCTCTGCCCGAATCTGCAAAAAGGCTATTTCTGTCAACACATGATGGAAATCTTTCTTTTGAGAAAATTCTTTGACGATTTCACGGATGAATGAGGTGCTTTTCTGCTTCAGATCTCGTTCATAAGCTTTCTGAAGAGCTCGAAAAAAATTGTCGTAGTGCGGCCATCCTTTCAAATAATTACCTAATACCTCAGAGCAACACACCACTACCTTATCGACCACCGCTACATCGTCTCTTAACTGATCTGGTAGCAAACAAAGTTGGCTGGTTAAGATGTCTGTCAGTTGACTGTCCTGTTTCCAGGTTCTTCGTACATCAGAATAAGGTTGCCCTAACGGAGTTTGATCCGAATACAGATTAAGCACGCGGATTTGCTTTAGCTTATCGATCAAGTAGCGAGAGGTACTTGCCTCGGCCTGTCCCTGAGCAGAATCGCCATGTGCATACACGAGAAACAGACTGGGGGTATAAGATATGTTTAAGCCCACCAATCTCGAGAGCATCTTCTCAAACAGACGATCCACCATCGCACCCTTTTCTTGTGTATCGCGAGAAACTAAACGCAAGGACGAAACACTTGACGCAGGGCGACTCGTTTGGATCGAAGCTGATGTACCGCTTTGCGGCACAGTAGAAACAATGGAAGTATGACTAGTTAATGTGCTCAGATTCAGCGCATGGATTCTGTGTGAAAGATTCGATGCCTCTTCTTGTAATTCACAAGCCACTAAAATAGTTGACCAATCCTTATATATTTTAAGCAGCGCCGCTCTTTCTTGAGAATTACCAGGATCACGCTGCTGCCGTGCCTCAGCTCTTTGTAGCGCGGCTTCATACAGTGCTTTCACTTTATCCGCGCTCTGCGCGCATGTATTTAGAAAATTGGCATATTTCAAGTACAGGCTAATGAGCGCGTCTTCTTTTGCTTGATTAAAAGCACTGTTCTGTATTTCAGCTTCAGCCAGATTGATGGCCGTGCCATACGCTTGTTGTGCTGCTCTATTGCCATTTTGCTGATATAGGGGTGCCTGTCGGAGATGACCTGAGGCAGTGACAAGCGAGAGTTGAGTGCCCCCGCCGCAGGGTTGATTTAATACGTTGCGCCACATTTCTTCCCCCGTCTTAGGCAAATTTTTTTTGTTTCAATAATCCCTCCTCGATGCATTTTTTGCAAACACAGCTGATAGAAGCGCGTGCAGCACACACGAGCTTAAGCTAAAACGGCTCGATCCCCATGCTTCTCCGGCCTACCTCGCCCATCGGCGCGCCTTGTTCGCATGGGAATAAGGGGCTCGAGTATCGCCCACTGTTCGTCTGTTAGTTCTTCTCGTCGCTTCATGCGACTAAAAATTAACTCAACTCAAAGGTATTTATGAAATGAGTTCTGCTTCTTTTTGGACAATCCCCTCATCAAGCAAAAGTTCCGCACATGCGCGTTCATCGAACACCTCTGGATATCGGTTTAGCAATTGCCTTAATTTTCGATATTCTTCAAGCGTATTAAGTAAATGACCTTGCTTGCGTAGAGCTCGCGTGTAGTTACGCAGCGTATAAGCAATCGATTTAGAATCTTCCTTTTCACCCAAATTAATTTGAATGGCGTAGCTCTTTTCAAAATTATGCACCACTTCCGCTGCCACTTGGCTGCGCCCAACAAGCTGAGAGGCGATGGTGGCTAACTGATACAAATATTCTTGAGCATACAGCCTAAGTAATGTGGCCTCTTCGTCGTTGATATCCTGGGCAATAAATTCCTCTGGCTGTTGAGCAAACTGCGCGATGCGCTCCTCAGATAGCCCTTGCTCAAAGAAACGTTGAGCTCCTTGCAAACAATCGTAAGCTAACTGCAACTCACCGTAATGCATGTAATGGAGTCTAGCTAGACTGCTGCCCAATTCCAGTACTTTGCTAAGCAAGGGTACTTGTTTATCTGGATGTTTTTTGCCAGCAGCGAACGCTGTTCTGACCCATACTGTTTTTGCACCCTGCTTAGAAAGGCCGGATTAATCTTAAGATTTTTCTCCTTCCGATCGATGTCGGGAATCGAGAGTTTTTTCCTATAAAACACCATAATGGCGTCAAAATCGGTTCTGTCGCAGTAAGAAGTACATCTCGCAAAGGCTCTGTTTGGAAATAAGTTATGTGGCCATAGAATAGAATTGCTGAACAGCGGACATGGATGCACCTTCGTTGCAGCGCAGTTGCTCCTTGGCGATCATATGCATAAGTTCGATGCCACCCAAGAGAATGGCCGCGCAGCGAAAGTTCTTGAAGCCGAGCATTGGATTGGCAATGCGTTTGATGGCCCAATGATCTTGCTCGACAATGTTATTGAGATATTTCGTTTTTCGGATGGTAATGAACACCTCCCGCTCGATATTGATGTCGGACAGGGCGGCTAAATTAGAAGCGCTCCCGTCAATAGTCACTTTCTCAGGGAGACTGTTTTGATCGATGGCTTTTTCGAAAAAACGCCGTGCCGCAGCGGTATTACGTTGGGCACGCAGCAGGAAATCAATGGTGTTGCCATGCTTGTCGACGGCACGATACAGATACTTCCATTGGCCGCAAACCTTGATGTAAGTCTCGTCCATGTGCCAGCTCTTGCCTACCTGACGTTTGTATCGGCGAAAAACTTTTTGCAATGCAGGCAGCAGCTTAATTGCCCAGCGATGCACCGTGGAATGGTCAACGCTGATACCGCGTTCGGCCATTATTTCTTCGAGATGACGCAGGCTCAGCGGATAGGCTACATACCAACGTACGCAGGTCAGCATTACTTCTAGCGGATAGTGCAGGCGTTTGAGTACCTTGGCAATCTCGAGATTCACGATATCAACCTCTGGATTTTTAGCAACGATATATTCTACTTCAGCATTTACTGCGACAGAACCGTTTATTCAGCGCAATGTAAGCGCGCCACGCCTGTTTATTATTGATGAAATCGGTTATCTCCCGATGGAAAGAGACCAAGCTAATTTATTCTTCCAAGTCGTCGCTAAACGTTATGAAAAAGCCGCTTTGCTCATGACCAGCAATTTGTCCTTTGGACAATGGGATCAAGCCTTTGCCAATGACACCACGCTCACCGCTGCTATGTTGGATCGTTTACTTCACCACGCCCATGTGACTCACATTAAAGGAGAGAGCTTTAGACTTAAAGACAAACGTAAGGCCGGCATTATTCAGGCTCGTCAATCCGTAACATCAAGCGAGGTGGGGCACTTTTAAGTTGCTGATCAGCAATAAAGTGGGTCAGTTTTACATTGCTGTTGACACAAAGCAAAGCATCGACGATCTGACGCATATGTAGCAAGTCAGAAATTGAACCCAACAGCCTTGATGTAGGTGTTATAGCTGAAGGCCCCTGGTGGGAACTGTCAATTTGGAAATCAGTCCATTCAATAGGAATGAGTGAGCATGATTCGTCGGGAAAAATAAGTAGAAAGTGCGGCCGCCCAATGTACTGTCGCCGGCTTAGCACTTTGAGTGATTGTCCTTTGAACGGGTGGCCTTCTCGAATGATGATAACTGATTCGGGAAGAGGGTGAGATGGGGTAGTTTGTGGTGGTTTCCTTCGACCATGTTAACCACGACATACTGATAAGCCGCTTTCAGAAGCACATCGTAGATAAAGCCGTGATACGGCTTATACGAAGCTATCTGAATGCAGGGTTGATGCAAGATGGCGTCAAGATAAAACGGAATCAAGGCACATCGCAAGGTGGGCCGCTATCGCCGTTACTTGCTAATGTATTACTCGATGAAGTAGATCGAGAATTAGAGAAGCAAGGCCACCGGTTCGTCCGCTACGCGGACGATAACAATGTGTACGTACGTAGCTGGAGAGCAGGACATCGAGTGATGGCACGACTCAGATGCTTGTACGGAAAACTGCATTTGAAAGTCAACGGGACTAAGAGTGCGGTGACCAGCGCACTTGGCCGCAAATTTCTAGGTTATAGCCTATGGGCTGCGCCGAAAAGAGAGGTCAAGCGTCGCGTATCCACACAAGCACGAGAGACGTTTAAGGCTCGAGTCAGGCAATTGACCGGACGATCAGCAGGACGCAGTATGGAACAGGTGATCGAAAAGCTTAGACGCTACGTATTAGGATGGAAAGCCTATTATCAATTAGCCCAAACACCCAATGTCTTTCGAGAATTGGATGAATGGATGCGACATCGATTAAGGGCGCTTCAACTGAAACAATGGCGACACGGCAGAACGATCTATCGGAAACTGCTAGCACTAGGTGCCTCAAATATTCTAGCGGCGAAGATAGCAAAGAATGGTCGTCGCTGGTGGCACAATAGTGGACTTGGGCTGAACAAAATACTGACCATTGCTTACTTTGATCGGCTCGGTATGCCTAAACTCTCTTCTTAACCTCAACTTCTCGAACCGCCCGGTGCGGACCCGCATGCCGGGTGGTGTGGCAGGGGCGGAGAAGATCCCCCCTATGCCGATCCTCTACGCCGTGTAATTGAAATAAATTTTTGGCCAAATCGATACCTACTGTTGTAACCTTCATGGTGGATGCTCCCGTCTGTCAATGGGTCAATTTGAAATCCCATTTCGGCACATCATGATGCCGTTTAAGGGGGGAGCGTCCATCCCATTGTTTACTCTGACGCTGCCCAGCTGTCAGCTGAACAGATTGCCCGGGCCCCGTCGCTGTGTAAAAGTGAAGTTGGCTAGCTTGAATATAGAGCGATGTGATTTGCTCGCTACCGTATGGGAATAAGCATTGGGTATAGGGATCCCAGCTTTTGTCTGAGCAGCTGTAAAAGCCTCACTAAGTATTCGACACTGCCCAGCTGTCAGCTGAACAGGTTGTCCAGGCCCCGTCGCTGTATAAAAGTGAAGTTGGTTGGCTTGAATATAGAGTGATAAGATCTGCTTACAACTGAGCGGGAACAAGAATTGAGTATAGAGTGCTTCTACCTGGTTTCGCTCCATGTGCCCAAACATAGTGAAAAGTCGATTCATGTGGCTGCCTAAGACACTCGCGGCCGCAGACCTGACATACCCGTTTTCATTCTTGAAGAAGGCTATCAAAGCCTTGACGGCATCGGTAGGCAGTGCAATCTGACGGCTTAAGGCATTCGCGGCCGCAACGCTGACATTGCTGACTTCATCCTTCAAAGAGGCTGTCAAAGCCTTAACGGCATCGGTAGACAGCGCAGTCAGATTGCCTAAGGCCTCCGCGGCCGCAGACCTGACGTGCCATTTTTCATCCTTCAAGGAGACTATCAAGGCCCTAACGGCGTGGGTAGACAGTGCAGTCAGATTGCCTAAGGCTCTCGCAGCCGTAGACCCGACCTCCCAGTTTTCATCCTTCAAGGTATCTATCAAGGCCATGACGGCGTCGGGGGGCAGTGCAGCCTGATAGCCTTTTAAGGCTCTCGCAGCTGCAGACCTGACCTTCCAGTTTTCATCCTTCAAGGTGTCTATCAAGGCTTTGACGACGTCGGGGGACAGTGCAGTCTGATTGCCTAAAGCTTTCGCAGCCTCAGATCTGACATACCAGTTTTCATTCTTCAAGGTATCTATCAAGGCCTTGACGGCGTCAAGGGGCAGCGCAGTCTGAAGGCCTAAAGCCCTCGCGGCCTCGGATCTGACACCCCCACTTTCATCCTTCAAGGTGTCTATCAAGGCCTTGACAGCGTCGAGGGGCAGTGCAGTCTGACGACCTAAGACACCCGCGGCCGCAAACCTGACACTCCAGTCTCCATCCGTCAAGAAGTTCATCAAGGCCTTGACGACGTCGGGGGACAGTGCAGTCTGATAGGCTAGGCCTCTCGCAGCCGCAAACCCGACCTCCCAGTCTCTATCCTTCGAAGTGTCTATCAAGGCCTTGACGGCGTCCAGAGACAGCGCAGTCTGTTTGCCTAAGGCCTCCGCGGCCTCGGACCTGACATCCCTATCCCTGGTTTTATCTTTCAAGGTATCTATCAAAGCCTTGACAGCGTCGGGGGACAGTGCAGTCTGATTGCCTAAGGCCTTCGCGGCCGCAGACCTGACATCCCTGGCTTCATCCTTCAAGGTGTCTATCAAGGCCTTGACGGCGTCCAGGGACAGTGTAATCTGATTGCCTAAGGCACCCGCGACCACAGACCTGACATACCAGTTTTCATCCTTCAAAGTGTCTATCAGGGCCTTGACGGCGTCCAGGGACAGCGCAGTCTGTTTGCCTAAGGCCTCCGCGGCCTTGGACCTGACCTTGCGGTCTTCATCCTTCAAGGCGTCCATCAGGTCTCTGACGGCATTGGGGGACAGTGTAGTCTGATTGCCTAAGGCCATCGCGGACGCAGACCTGACATCCCTGGCTTCATCCTTCAAGGTGTCTATCAAGGCCTTGACGGCATCCAGGGACAGCGCAGTCTGTTTGCCTAAAAGCCTCGCGGCCACATACCTGAAGCCCTCGTCTTCATCCTTCAAGTAGGCTATCAAGGCCTTGAGGGCGTCGAGGGGCAGCGCAGTCTGATTGTGTAAAGCCCTCCCAGCCGCCGACACGACATCCTCGCTTTCATCCTGCGCGGTGCCTATCAGGGCCTTGATGGCGTCGGCGGACAGTGCAGTCTGACTACCTAAGGCCTTCGCGGCCGCAGACCTGACATACCAGTTTTCATCCTTTAAGGTATCTATCAAGGCTTTGACGGTGTCGGTGGGCAGCACAGTATGACGGCCTAAGGCATTCTCGACCTCAGACCTGACATATTCGTCTTCATCTTTTAATGAGTCCATCAAGGCCAAGACTGCTTTATCAGACAAAGTTGGACGTTTTCCCAAAGTTAACATGATGGGATATTTTCTCTCCTTCTTAGCCTGACTAAGGCTTTCCAGCAGTAGATGCTCCGGAAAAACGCGCTGACTACCTAAACGACTGTAGTCGCTTCGTCCATTTACCTCAAACTCTAGCCACTGCCTGGCTTCGTTTTCTAAATGTTGTTTGATAGCGTCGTCCTTCAATTGCGCCTGGGCTTCTTGTAAACACCCAAGCATTACCAGTTGATGCCGCACCCCGATCAGATCTCGTGGCGCTTGGATCAAAACATGAAAGAAATTTTCCAGCGCAGCGCCTTTGAGTAAACCTGCAACCATCCGCCAGACGATCTCATACCGCGGATTGTATTTATTCGTGGCAATAAACGCTTCTACCTCATTGCGGTCTGGGATGGCGCTTAAACTCTTTTGCATAACGTAGGCGGGAGTAGAGGCGCTTTCCACTTTTGCATACGCTTGCAGGTGTTTTGTTAGGAACGTTGCCGCAAAAAACTCCTGAAACGTTAAATGTAAGAAATGATAACGTCGCTCGCCTTCAGGTCGCTTTGCATCAGCTGTGTGTAAATACGAGGTCTTCTTCAGATTAGTGGTAAAACTGATAGGGAATATTTTTCCTGCCTGAGCGCTCTTATTCAATTCCTGCCTGCGATCACCCAGATCTTGTCTGCTAAATTCAATTTGCCCCGCCTCTAATCCTTTAAATGCTAAATAACCGAGATAATGAACCTCGGCTGTCATCAGCTCTTCCAGCTCTGCTTCTGACAAACTATCAATGACATCAGTTCCTAATAGCTGACCTTCCTCTTTTTTCTCTAAACGTATACTGTCTTTGCGCCATAATTTATCGACCATCGCCTCATAGAGCATCGACATCGTCACCGCTTGATGTTTGGGAAGTCTGTCCCAGCTATAGCACAGCGCATCCAACTGAATGGGGATATTCACTAAGCTTTGAACTACAGGCGTGCGATTGATAAATTCCTGAATCGCAGCTTGGTTCGACTCAGGTGCAAATTTTTCAATATAAGTATGGACATTCTCTGGGCTAAACCCAATGGTTTCTAACTCTAAATCCAATTCTCCAAGTACTCGAGTGTCCACCCCGGCCGGCCGAGAGGTGATGACCACATGCTTTTGATTAAGCAGCTCCTCTAGAAATTTCTTGAGCGGACTACGATCATCCAATTCACCTATCACCTCATCCAGACCATCTAAAATAAAAAGCGTCTTGTCTCGATGCGCGTAAAATGTTTTAGCTAGGGCTTTCGCTCGATCTTCTTCATGAGCGATAAAATAGTATTTGCAAAACAAATCTTCGAAACGGGTAGGGAGATGCGTTTTGAGTTGCCGTAGCGGTACCCACAACACACAGTCAAACTGGTCCTGCCAAAGTTTATTGTGGTGGTATTCATAAACCAGCTTTTTACACAAAGTGGTCTTACCAATTCCCGCTCGTCCCTGAATTAAAATCCGCTTAGGGATCGCCTCTGACCCATCGCGCAGTTTCTGCCTCGCAAAGAGTTGATCTAACGAAATTAATTTATTCTGATTAGTCGCCTCAAGCTGTTCACCGCTTGGCAAACGATTAAAAGCTGCTGCCTGCTTTTCCAGCTCCTCTCTATCTTTGTCACGTTGCGCCTGACTTTCGACAATCGCCAGATTGATATAACAGTCCTCCAGCGAGGCTGTTTCGCCTGACACTCGCTGGATTGATAAATCAGATCGTTCGTCATGCCGACGCAGCGCTTCGCGCAGCTCAATGGACGAGAAACGAGGGGGAAGTGGTCTCTGTAAAGCTTCCGCGTTCTGCATGCAGAGTGGAAATAGATGCTGCAATTGATCTAATAGTTGCACGGCAGCTTGCTGCCAGCCAGAATCGCAAAACTGCTGCGTTGTAGCGAAGAGCTTCTTATGCAGCTCTTTCTCTACGTCGCCAAAGATACGGTCTACGAGCTCGATCAGCTCAAGGCCACGTCCACCGAATGTGGATGTAGATGGTTCATTCTTTAACCAAGCTAAAAGATCGCTATACCCCTTCCAAAAATTATCCAAAAACGTCTGAGCTTCCTTGTTACCAACCAATAGCCGCTCGATTAGCTTAAACAGTACCCCGTGCCGACCTTGATTGGGGTATATCTCTTGTCCTGCTTTAGCTTGACTTTCCAGACGAGGAATATCCTCCATACGAACCGTGGTCGTGGGAATAAAAGGCACCAAGCATCGTTCATAGCTATTCGGTGTTAACGGCACTGGAATAATGCCGTGTTTCTCTCCTCGCTTTTTTGCGCGGATTTGCAAAAAAGCCATTTCTGTGAGCACATGATGGAAATCTTTTTCTTGGGAAAATACTTTGACGACTTCACGAATAGCTGAGGTGCTCTTCTGCTCGAGATCTTGCTCGTAAGCTTTTTGAAGAGCCTGATAGAAATCTCCATAGTGCGGCCATTCTGTCAGATATTTGCCTAATACCTCAGAGCAACACACCACCACCTTATCGACCAGTTCCACATCGCCGCTTAATTGATCTGGCAGCAAACAGAGCTGGCTGGTTAAGATATCTGACAGTTGGTCGTCCTGCTTCCAGGTTTTCTGCACATCAGAATAAGGTTGCCCTAGGGGAGTTTGATCCGAATACAGATTAAGCACTTGGATTTGTTTTAATTTGTCGATTAGGTAACGAGAGATGCCCGCCTCGGCCTGTCCCAGAGCAGAATTGTCGTGCGCATAGACGAGAAACAGACTAGGGATATCGGAGACTTTTAAGGATCCTAACGTCGAGAACATCTTCTCAAACAGATAATCCAACAGCTCACCTTTTGTTTGGATAGCGAGAACAACTGAGCGCGAGGGCAAAGTGCTTGAGGTAGGCTGACTAGTTTGGATCAAAGCCGATGCACTGCCTGGCGAAACAGCAGAAGCACTGAGAGCATGATTTGGTAGTGGGCTGGAATCTAGCGCACGGATTTTTTGTAAAAGATTAGATCTTTCTTCTGATAATCCACAAGCCACTAAAATGATTGACCAATCCTCATATATTTTAAGCAGCGCCGCTTTTTCCTGAGGATCAGCAGGATCACGCTGCTGCCGTGCCTCAGCTCTTTGTACTGCAGCGTCATACAGTGTCTTCACTTTATCCGTGCTCTGCCCGGATGTATTTAGAAAATTGGCATATTTCAAGTACAGGCTAATGAGCTCGCCTTCTTTTGCTTGATTAAAAGCACTGTTCTGTATTTCAGCTTCAGCCAGATCGATGGCCGTGTCATACGCTTGTTGTGCTGCTCTATTGCCATTTTGCTGATATAGGGGTGCCTGTTGGAGATAATCTGAGGCAGTGATGAGTACAGGAGAAAACTGAGTGCTCTCAGCATTGGGCTGATTGGATACATTCCACATTTTTTTCTCCGTCTTAGGCAAATTCTTTATATTTCAACAACCCATTCTCGGCGCAGCTCTTGGGTAACACAGCTGGCAGAAAAAGGGGGGGCAGAACAACGAAACTCTAATGATGGATAGCGGGAATACAGAAACGATACAAGTGCTATTAGACTTTAAACTTCTAGGCAGCAAACTCGCTTTGACTCAAAGAGTAGTACAACGAAAAGAGGGAGAAATCAGGTAATCCCCATATTTTAAGGAACCTCTGCCGCCGGCAGACACGACACTTTCTCCCTGTTTAGGCAAGTTTTCCGGTTCTGTCGCAGTAAGAAGTACATCTCGCAAAGGCTCTGTTTGGAAATAAGTTATGCGGCCATAGAATAGAATTGCTGAACAGCGGACATGGATGCACCTTCGTTGCAGCGCAGTTGCTCCTTGGCGATCATATGCACAAGTTCGATGCCACCCAAGAGAATGGCGGCGCAGCGAAAGTTCTTGAAGCCGAGCATTGGATTGGCAATGCGTTTGATGGCCCAATGATCTTGCTCGACAATGTTATTGAGATATTTCGTTTTTCGGATGGTAATGAACACCTCCCGCTCGATATTGATGTCGGACAGGGCGGCTAAATTAGAAGCGCTCCCGTCAATAGTCACTTTCTCAGGGAGACTGTTTTGATCGATGGCTTTTTCGAAAAAACGCCGTGCCGCAGCGGTATTACGTTGGGCACGCAGCAGGAAATCAATGGTGTTGCCATGCTTGTCGACGGCACGATACAGATACTTCCATTGGCCGCAAACCTTGATGTAAGTCTCGTCCATGTGCCAGCTCTTGCCTACCTGACGTTTGTATCGGCGAAAAACTTTTTGCAATGCAGGCAGCAGCTTAATTGCCCAGCGATGCACCGTGGAATGGTCAACGCTGATACCGCGTTCGGCCATTATTTCTTCGAGATGACGCAGGCTCAGCGGATAGGCTACATACCAACGTACGCAGGTCAGCATTACTTCTAGCGGATAGTGCAGGCGTTTGAGTACCTTGGCAATCTCGAGATTCACGATATCAACCTCTGGATTTTTAGCAACGATATATTCTACTTCAGCATTTACTGCGACAGAACCCTTTTTCGCCATTAGTCTGCTTTAAGGCTCTCAGCAACAGATGCTCCGGAAAAGCAATCTGGCGACCCAACGCAACTTACACTATCTCTACTTAATTTCATTTCAAAATGAAACCACTGCATAAGCGAGGTTGTCAGGTAGTAGGAGCGCATTACTATGCTCCTACTACCTGACAACCTCAGCCTGTTCAAATATCACCTTACCGAAACCACAGAAACGAAAAATAGACAAGCTTCCTCCTCTCTCAAAGAAGCCAAGGCGGGTACATTTTCAGAAACACAGAATAAACGGACATTGTTGAAAAATGCTTCAAATGCGTTTTTGCCAATTCCCCAATACCCATCCCAACAAAAGGCACGCTAGCATCATCGCAACGGGGATAATCATCGGGTTGATGGTAAGGGGTAATAAAAAGATCAATCCCAATCCAATAGGCAAGAAAACCAAACCATGCAAGCTATAACGATGAATAGCAGGACTCACATAATCAAAATTGGTGCGCTTGATTTTCCACGTCATCCATCCATCAAACATAGCAGGCACGAGCAAAATTAACATATACAGAAGCCAAGCAAGCAGCAGAGCTAAACGTACGTAGAATTGATAGATCACATTTATCAGTGCTTGGATGCGACCTTCTAACCATGTAAACCAGGGGCGTGCAAAATGTTCCATCCCTTTAGATGGTTGTCTTGCTTTGTCGGGCAGATAAACACGACGTATACCGGCATCAATACCAGAATCGATTATGCTTGCTCGAAACCATTTCGAAGCTTGAGTTTTGATCCAAAGATAGCCTTCATTGCCGAAATGCTGTTTGATGAGCGCAGATTCCTGTTGAATAGCATGCTCTGTCCATCTCCCAGGAATGAAGACCAAAATCATCACGCATTCCACCGCAAGTAGCGAAGCGCACAGCCATAGAGGAAGTTTCATCTTAAGCACCCCCTTATTGTGTCAGCACAGGAAAACGCCCTTTAATAATTTTCCCCCCTGAAATCTTGGCGATATATTCCAAATTAGGCAGCATGCCGAGTAGCGGAGCAGGAAACAGATCGGCTTCTTCCTCGATCAAACGTTCTCCTTGATTGCCACCATATAACCAGGGAGATTCGCTAAGCGTTGTCTGGCCCTGTGTACGCATCACATGCTTGATGCGGGTTTTAGGTAGGCCATCTACGATGTATTGCTGTGTCTCGGAATCAATGATGCGCAAGACAAATTGATTATTCACATTGCCCAATACCTGACGTGCCCGGTGCTCATTTCCTAGGCGCGCTACCAGGTCAGCATAAGTTTGCGCGGCAATAGATAAACTGAATCCCGCTCCGCGACCCTTGTTGAGCAATTGGATGACTGACTCATTGATGACTTCAGCTGATTCGTCAACAAAAAGATTTACTCGGCGGTTATTGATGCCGTAGTTGTAACGATCTCCCGCGACGGCAGCTAAATCTGACACCACGATAGAACCGATTGCGCTGCCGACCATGCTGTCGGTTAAACAGTCTAGGCCAATATAAGCGACTTGGCCGTTGTTAATGATCTTGGCCGTGTCTGTGATAGGTCGCTCGTCTTTTAAATCACTGGGATTCGGTGAAAGTAGCTTGCCTAAGTCGCCTGACGTCAGCATATTCATGATCGGCAACAAAGACGCCACCATCTTGGCAAAGTGGGCGGTGTCATGTTGGAACATCGACAGCAGTCCCTCTAAATCTGCATTGGGATGTTCAGGCTGAACCTCATCATAATAAAAGCGCATCATCGCCGTAGCGCGCCTTTCGCGTGAACCTGCTTGGGTTTTATCAAGATATGGCTTAGCTTTGTTTTCCCAATGAGGCAAGACACGTGCACTGTATGCTTGTACAGCACGACTGACCAAACCTGCTGAGCCACCTTCTAGATAGCGGCGCAATAAGATGAGGTTTGGACGCTCGCAAATCAACACTAAGCCTTGCGCAATATTATTTAACGCTTGCCAGCCAAAAGATTTAAAGGGGTCAGCGCCTGTTTCAGACGGAATTAACGCAGCGAGGCGGCTTGCAAGCTCAGTGACCCGCGTGAAGTTGCGTAGCGGGTCAAGGCGCACACTGTCTTCGGGGAAGGCAGGATGAAAGGCCACAAATCGCTCAGGATGACCGATGGCTTCGCAAGCGCGGCGTGCATTGTCCCGCATTTCTTTATCGCCTTTGGGGTCAATGATAATCACCGCCTCTTCACGGAAAATAGCTTGTGCGATGAGCAAATCAAACATTCGCGTTTTACCGCTGCCAGTCGTCCCTTGAAGAAAAGTATGTCCCTCTAGATGATTTAGCGGCAGATATTGCTCTTCTTCTTTAAGCTCCAGGCCATGAATCCAAGGCTGTCCAACCGTTTGTGTGGTCTGTTTTTTTGAGATAGGAGGCGCAATCGCTTGCCAGTCACGCTTAAGCACTTCAAAGGCTCGTTGCGTATGGCGGTTTTCCCAAACAAAACCGTATCCTAACCACAGGGCATTAGAATGTTTTGCCATCTTTTTTTTGAGATCGTGCAAAGATAAAAAAGAAAGGCCATGCCCACGCAAACGTTTTTGTAGTCGGTGCAACTTAACAGCTTTAGGGAGTCTGATCAAAATCATGAAGGCACAGATGCTACTGATCCAATAAAAAGGTTCAGCAGGCATTGTGCTGAGCGACCGCACTGCCAATCCGATGATTGCCGCACTCACCCATCCCGCTACGGATAGCATTTCATAGTTTGGCCGCCAGGGAGATTCATAGGCTAAAGAGTCATCTTGTAAAGGCATGTTCTTATTCTTTTATTTTTAATCTCAATTGACCTGCCTGGATGCGCAACAGCGGTGTATGTCGATCTAACAGAATGCGATTACGCAGTTGGTATTGATTGCCCAATTCTGGGTGCGCTTCAATCATTCGATCTAGCGCGTGATCGCTAGTGACGAGATGAATGTCTTCTTGCATTACGGGAGTGACAAGCCAGCGCCCGTTACGCTCTTGAATCATGGTTTTCAGCATTTGGATGGCTCTTTCGTAGGTTATCTGCGGTGTGAAAGCCATATCCTCTAGATGTTCTTTTTCTGGTTGTGTTTCTGGTTTTAGTGTGAACAGAACATTTAGCTCGCTCTGCTGACATGTTTCTTTGTCATCTTGATTCTTTGAGGTGTCTTCGTGACTGAGTAAAATAGGTTGAGTATCAACAAGAAGTGTTGTAGTTTTATTTGTTGTTGATCTTGATTCCTCTCTCAAGGCCGATTCAGCTGCGGGTTTGGATAGAACAAAGGAAGGGCGTTGTTCTTCTTGATTTCCAAATCTTTTCTTTTGATAGGGATGTTGATTAACCCCCTGATAAGCTTTCTTTGCAGTGGCTATATCCTCATTGTGAGCTAGCTCATTCAGTGCAGCGATTATTGCTTCGGATAATGGTTTTGCTAGCATAAGAACTTTTCTGCCATTGCACTCTTGTACCTTACGCCCAAGCAAAATCGAATCAGAGACAATCGCGTTAGCTTGGGATAATTGCCTCGTTACCTCCGCGACAATACCGAGTTTCTGGACACCTTCAGGATAGAGAATTGCCACGTTGTGTTGGAAAAGCTCAATCACCTCGCCGAGTACCTGTTTACCGTCCAACGTCGGCCAAATCGCTTCTTTTAAAATATCCGCCGCTTCCCTATAGGTACTGATCAATTTTTCTAGTACTGCTTTGGGATCAAGGTGTGGCTCAATTTCATCTTTATCATTGTGTTGAGTTCGTTCTTTTGTTATAGACGCACATTGTTCCGTTAGAACTTCAGTGGGGCGAAGGCAAGGTTCTGATAGCACTTTGTCAGGCTGAGAATGAACGGATTCAATTTCAACTTCTTTTGTTTCCGCCTTTTGGGATGCTTTTATTTTTTCTGCTTTTGAGGTTAGTGCTGATAAAGCTATTTCCTCATGATCGATGTGATCTACGATCTTTGCCTTCGCGGGCGTTGGAGGTTCAGTCGTAAAGACCAAATCGGGTGAGGCGAGACGTAGCATTAAAAACGTGGGTTTGATGCTCACACTGTCTGTAGGCAAACCTTCCGGGATAACCTCCCAATATCGATAAGAAGCCGTCTCTCCTTTTTCTGTGACGGCACAAGGCAATGCAAATCCACGCTCGATCAAAATATCGGCAAGCGTATCGGGGTCTTTAGGAATACCTGGAATATGATCGTCATCCAGTAATTGATAAAGATCGTGAATACCTAGTTTCCACCGAACAAAAACCCCTTGGTGAAAATACCAGACGATAGCGCCTGCTACGTTGACCTTCCATTGGGCAGTTTGAATCAAACGGCGCATCGCATCAAACACATAGCGCTCGATGGGCATGCCATAAGCAAAAGCGTCTTGCTCTAAATGACTTTGACGCAAATCTTGAGCAACGCTGGCTTGGTCTGCCTGCAAGACCAATTTGGCGATGGGTTGATCAAGGTTCATATCTGCAATTGCCGCCAGCATGGCTGCGACAATCTTTGGGCCGGACTTGCCTAAGTAAGTCAACGTCTGCGATGGTAAAATGCGCTCCACCATCAAGATAGAAAGTGTCTGGTGACGTTTATAGCGCTGTGCTCGCCAATGAATAAAGTAGCGCTGAACATCATGGTCGCTGGCCCAATCTGTTAGCATCTGGGTATAGGGGTTCCAAATCACGTGACCGCTTTTATCTGTTACTGAAAGATCAGCCAGAGGTTTGCCTACATCATGGAGTAGTCCAGCAAAGCAGGTTGCTAAACGCCAGCGCGGTTCACTCTCTCGTCGCTCACGCGGTGTTCCTTCCATTGAAAATATCAACGCATCAGAAGCTTGTGCCGCCCAAAAGGCGACTTCGAGTCCATGACGTAATAGACCGCCTGCGCCTCGATGATGATGCGTTTCAGAGGCGGGCAGGAAATGGACAAAGGCGGCATATCGGGCTAATACAGGCGCGACTAACTGCGCAAAATCGGTGCGGGTATAACCAAGAGCTCCGCTTAGACGCTCAATCAATTCGCCTTGTGTGGCTAAGACTTTTTCAATCGGCACAATAGGAAGGCCCCGAATAAAAGGGGGGTAACGCGGCAGCGTTTCATCAATATAGGAGGTCGGCGGCACGAGTGTTGTGCCTCCATGCGGCTGCCTCGTCCCTGTAAGAAATCTTTTTAAAACGCCCAGCATCTCATGTTGATCATTTCTTAGTTCTCTCAATACTGACAGAGCCTTGACCTATGTGAGTGCGGCTTATTTCCTCAATTTGGGAAATTAAAGCGAATTGTTTCTTTTTGATTGGTAGGAAAAAGTCGGACGAACAGAGAAGCGCGTGTGTTTGTGAACTATTGAAATAAAGCGATCAGGTATTAAATATGCTCTTTCTCGCGCCAGGCGGCGTTTTATTCAAGCGCAGTCAAAACCTATTGAACCCCTCTACCGCATCATAAACCTATGCCAAATACAGAAGACGAATATAGTTTCGATATTTTTTTTGAGACGCCCGTGCCGCGTGGTCTCTTATGGGGCGGCGTAAAATCAGTTTTAGTCAATCAGTTGGGCGCTGACGTAATTGAAGGTGCTGATTCAAGGGTAAGCATTGTATTGGATGGCAACAAAGCCATATTGCATAGGCTGCATTCTCCAACTGTAGTGGATGTAGGCACGATGCTCGCCATTAGACATCTTTTAGAACAGAAAGGGTAAAGCAATGCTAGAACATAAAGGTTTTATCGGTGGGCGTGTTAAGTTTGATTCAGAGGCTAATCTTTTGCACGGTGAGATTATTAATAGCCCTGACGTGATCACTTTCCAAGGCGAGAGCGTTGCTCAGCTTAAGCAGGCGTTTATTGATTCCATCGAAGCCTACTTAAGCTTCTGCAAAGAACGCGGCGAGACTCCTTCGCCGTCATTCTCCAATAAGCTTGAACTACACCTGGATCCTGTTCTCTATAAAAAGGCGTTTGTTGCAGCTAAAGAAGCAGAAATGAGTATCCATGATTGGATGATCGAAACGATTAAGCGCGAGTGTGATTTATCCGAACGGTATGATCTGCATCTGCCGTACTTCTGCAATAAATAACGGATTCAGTTCGCTTGCTATGCTTTCATTGCGCATTAATCTTGCGTTTTTCAGCCTTTTATAGCTTACTTTTTTCAAAAAACATGACATCTTTAACCACTGAGTGATCAGCCACCTCTGGTTCTAGGTGATCTTTCCATAGAGGCTCAAGGCTTTGCCGCAAATAGCCTAAAAAGCGTGTTGCTACTCGCACAAGTTTTTGCAGAAACTCAGATAGAGGTGGGGATGAATGAATTGGGCAGCTAGCATGGGTGCTAGCTGAACAGTTCACCTCAGCCAATGCACGCAAAGCTTTCCCGCATTGTTTGTCTGCCTGACTTAACTGCCGCTGCCATTCCCGTTGCGATTGAATGGGTAAGGAGCGGATATATTCATGCACCATCCCATCAATTTGTACCTGTGGCTTAAAGCTTTCTAGCTGTGCTAGAGCGGTACGCCATACATCGATCTGCTGTGTTCCCATTGCGTGGTAAAACGCGGTGAGCCTTTCTATATATTCGTTGAACTTTTCTATCTGTGCGGCGCGTGCCTCCTGATTACTGTATACCGCTTGTCCCTCGTAGCTCACTTTGACTGAACGAAATGTAGATTTTTCGTTAGGCAAGATGTCGTAATATTTTTTGAAATGGCCTTGCTTAACTTGATAAGAAACCATATTTTTTAAGAGCGTTTCTAAATGTATAAGCAGGTTATCGGTTGCATTGCGTAGATCAAAAAGAGGGTTGCAGACATTTTCTGTGGCTATATAAGCTTGGTTGATAGTATTAATTCCTGATACTGACATTACAGTTCCCAATTATTATTTTTTTCTTTTACAAAACGTCATCTGCCTTTTAAAAATATAAATATTTTTATTTGATCGTTGAAATGTTCTGCTTTCTATTGCTAATTTATTAAAATAAATGGGTATCTGTGTCTTTCTAATTCTCCAATTTGGGTAATTAGATTGGATTGACCGAGAAAAATATATGAAATATTCAAAATAAAACACACTGATATAAAAAAGAAATGAAGTCGCACAAATACGTATAGATATAGGCGTATGTTTAACAAGTAAAAGCCCCTACGCTACAGAACCGCTATGCAATACGATCTAAATCCCGCATGTTGTTTCCCTAAAATCCAGCACCTAACACAGTCAGTTTGTATGACTCGATACAAGGGTTTATCTGCTTTATAGCTGTTAGCCTAATGCCTCTACAGCATTCATTGGACTTTCAGGGAGGGAACCAGCTTCCCCTTTCTTGATGAAGATGCTTTGCATTTTTTTAATATAAGCAGATGCTTGTAATTTGGCTTCTAGCTTATTGATAGATAAGCCTCCACTTTCTGATAACTTTTCTTCTTTTACTATTTCGCGTAGCTTGCCCGACTTGATGGCTGTAATCAGCTTGTAAGTCTGATGGATAGGCGTATAGCCTGTATACCATCTTCCATCCCTTTGAAAGGCTACCTTAATGCCGGATTCATCCTCAAAAGAATAACGGATACCTTCAGTAGATAAGAAGGTTCGTCCTCGGAATGTTTTAATGCCTTCTTTTATAGTTTTTTCGCGGTGGGCTTTTTCTGCTTTTTCTTGATCTTGCTGTACCTGTTCTTTTTCCTTCTGTGCTCGGAGGTAGCCATAATCGATAGGCTTAGCAATAAGTGCTCTCAAATAAGCATAAAGTGCTCGTCCAGTATGAGGTTGAATGGCTGTTTGGCATCGACTGACGATATCGGAAAGAAAATGCCCTGCTTGACGAGCCAAACCCATTAAGCTTAAAAGTCCAGTAAGCGATAAATCATTTTTTTGCACTAGCCAGGCCAGTTCTTGTGGAATTTTTCGGTTAGCGATTTTTATAAAAAATTTCTCAGGCTGGTCAGACTGTTTTTTTAAAAACTGATTATTTTGGTTTGCTAAAAGCAAGGTATTATTATGGCCGTCTTTTAAATTGAGAGACGGATGTTTATAAGTAAATTTTGAGGTGGTTTTTTTATCATTATCCGCTCCTTTTGAAGAGCAGCATTGATCATTAATTAAGCCAAGATATACACATACTTTTCTTGTGAGCCTAATTTTTGCCACAGAAAGGAGTCCATTGTGCGCATGCCGCTCCTGGGCTAGTCGCTCTATCAATTCAGCTTGAGTAAGCTCACTTAGTCCACGATAAACAGTTGATTCGCTGACGCCTATTTCTTTAGCTATGGTTGCTTTGAAGGCCCAGGAGGGTTTCATCGGATCTGTACATTCAGCTAAGCGCACAACAAACGCCAAAATATGCTTGGCGGTACAAGACAGCGAAGTAAGCGCAGGACTGGTTGTAATAGCCGTAATGGCAAGTGCAATTTTTTGTGGAAAACGCTTATTGATGGATAAGGGCGAGCGTAACCCTTGAGGTGAGGCAGGATAAATCCTTGCTCCTTCACTATTGGCAGTGAGAGTCATGTAGTCTCCAGGAAGAACGCCCTGAAGTGTTGACACTGCGGAAGCTTTATCCTAGTATGAAGTGCAGTTAGTTGTTCTAGGGAGTCCGTTGTGTGCGACACTCTAAAAAGGCCCGATGTTCCCGCATCGGGCTTTTTTATTGGGCATCATAAATAATTTTCTAATGTTTTAATCTGTCTCTTTCCTCTAGCAATTCTTCATAAAAATTGCATCTATCATTACAGATCGTTTAACTCTTTTTTATTAAAAAAGAGGCCATTCCCCCTCCTCCATTCAATGTTATCCATCAAATCCAAAACGTACAAAACGTACAAACACATAACTGCATAGCCTGTTTTTTGACTTTTTAAGACTGCAAATGGCAAATTGCGCTGTCTCCGAAGAATGTTGAAAAAATCAATAATTCTTCACCATTTGCACTCTTATTTAATTTATACATCAGCTTTAAAGCCTCGTATTACAAGGCTTTCCACCGACAGTAGCAATGCCAAGCAAAGATAGCTATAGTTGCGCCATTGCTATTTACTTGAATATCTCAGTTGGTAGAGCCTCGCATTCGCAATGCGAAGGTCGGGAGTTCGATCCTCCTCCGCTCCACCAATAAATTCAAGGGTTTGCGGCTATTTGGCAATTCAAATTAAGGGCCGGTACAGCTAAATTCAAGCTAAGCAGCAGCCCTCTTGCGAGAAAGAACGTCTAGTTCGGTTGGTGAGAGCCGCTAGGCGTTACATTGAACGCATCGCCTTTTTGATAACTTATCCACGCGGGAAGACTGAGCGCTTCCATTTCTCCGATTTCAGGCAAGATTGAATGGGCTACGTGCTGGGATAGGGGCCATTAACGCCGATGTTTCTGCGCTGGCTATCAGCGATGGCGGGGATTCCTCTTCCTTAATCTTGCTGGGCTCTCCTGTCGCACCGCGTTGTTTGAGTAGTCGGCTATTCATTAGGCTTAATCCTTCGACGCCGTCTATCTTGGCGCCCACCAAGGTCAATACTTCTTGTCCTGATGTCCATCGTAACTTGAGTTGCCATTGATCATTTGCTGGCAGCCATTGCCAGCAGCGAACCATTTTGTCGTGACTCCCCGTGATCAGATAATCGATGCCGTCTATGTTCTGCCAGGCAACACTTTTAACGTTTCCGTTAAACCCGTGAATGATCGCCAAACGTTGGCCCGAAGCGATATCCCATACCCGCACCGTCTTGTCCTCACTGCCAGAGGCCAGATACCGACCATCGGCCGACAGAGCGACGCTCGTCACCCAATCTTCATGCTCGCTGAGGACGCGAGGCGCCGCCTCGGGCGTTTGCCAATCCCACACCCGCACCGTTTTGTCATGACTGCCGGAGGCCACGTACCGACCATCGGCCGACAGAGCGACGCTCGTCACATCACTGTCATGCCCACTGAGGACGCGAGGCGCCGCTTCGGGCGTTTGCCAATCCCACACCCGCACCGTAGCGTCCCAACTGCCGGAGACCACATACCGACCATCGGTTGACATCACGACGCTATTTACCAACCATCCATGCCCGCGGAGGACGCGAGGCGCCACCTTGGGCGTTTGCCAATCCCATATCCGCACGGTACGGTCCTGACTGCCGGAGACCAGATACCGACCATCGGCTGACAGTGCGACGCACCTCACCTCATCTTCATGCCCGCTGAAGACGCGAGGCGCCGCCTCGGGCGTTTGCCAATCCCACACCCGCACCGTCTTGTCCTTACTACCGGAGACCAGATACCGACCATCGGCTGACATCACGACACTATGCACCCACTCTTCATGCCCGCTGAGGACGCGAGGCGCCGCCTCGAGCGTTTGCCAATCCCACACCCGCACCGTATCGCTCCCTCCGGAGACCAGATACCGACCATCGGCTGACATCACGACGCTAGCCACCCAATCTTCATGCCCGCTGAGAACGCGAGGCGCCGCCTCGGGCGTTTGCCAATCCCACACCCGCACCGTCTTGCCCCCTCCGGAGACCACATACCGACCATCGGCTGACAGTGCGACGCTAGTCACCCGACTTTCATGCCCGCGGAGGACGCGAGGCGCCGCCTCGGGCGTTTGCCAATCCCACACCCGCACCGTCTTGTCCCAACCGCCGGAGAACACATACCGACCATCGGCTGACAGTGCGACGTTATTCACCCCATCTTCATGCCCGATGAGGACGCGAGGCGCCGCCTCGGGCGTTTGCCAATCCCACACCCGCACCGTAGTGTCCACACTGCTGGAGACCAGATACCGCCCATCGGCTGAAATCCCGACGCTCATCACCCACTCTTCATGCCCGCTGAGGACGCGAGGCGCCGCCTCGGGCGTTCGCCAATCCCACACCCGCACCGTATTGTCCTCACTGCCGGAGACCAGATACCGACCATTGGCTGACATCGCGACACTACTCACCCGATCTTCATGCCCGATGAGGATACAGGGCGCCGCCTCGGGCGTTTGCCAATCCCACACCCGCACCGTATTGTCCTCACTGCCGGAAACCACGTACCGACCATCGGCTGACAGTGCGACGCTAGTCACCGTATATTCATGCCCGCTGAGGACGCGAGGCGCCGCCTCGGGCGTTTGCCAATCCCACACCCGCACCGTATTGTCCTCACTGCCGGAGACCAGATACCGACCATCGGCTGACAGTACGACGCTCCTCACATCACCTTTATGCCAAATCAGCCGCCCTTGTTCTTCGAGTGTCTGCGCATCGTGCAGGGTGATAGTGCTACCGTGCGCCACGACTAACAGCTGCCCATCCGATGAATAGCAGCAGGCATTAACCTCATCTTCAAACTGCAACCCCGGCAACTCGCCAAACTGTACGCCTTCCATAAGTGTGCCGCTTAAATCTGCGTTCTGCAGCCAAGCACCCATGAGGTTCACATTGCGCAGATCTGCCCCCAGCCATTGAACCGAATCGAAGACGCCATAACTCAGATTCGCGCCAGGAATGCGAATGCCAGATAAATCGGCCCCGTTGAATTGCACCCCCGCTCTGACTAACACCGTGATCGCATTCGCCGCGCCTTGGGCGAATTCAGCATTCCCTTTTGAGGCTTCAATCCACGCTAATAGATGGGCTTTAAATGCTTCTTTTTGTTTTACCTCTTCGACTAAAAAATTCAGAATGTCGGGTTCATTAATCAGATTCAACGTATTGAGCAACCCATCAGGCGCAGGCGGAAGATAAGTCAATCCAGTCTCAGTGGTAGGGTCGCCTGCCATTCTGATCGCCCTCGCGACCCAATACTCTTGCATCGACTTATGCGGAAACTGGTAATCCCCCTTTGTATTACGTGATAGCGGCGCATTAAAGCGCAGCAGTCGTGCCCGCGCACTATCATCAAAAAAGAGCGCGTGAGCTTCTGGGGCTTCTTTTTTAAACAGTTGAGTATTTTCAGCGTCCCCACGCTTGGCTTTGGTCAGCGCCAGTGCGCATTGCTGGCTATAGGCAAAACCGTGCCGAACAAATCCCCCTTGTCTGGTTAGGGCGGCTTTCGCTTGGGCTTCTTCTGGCGTTAATTGAATCTCTGCGATACGTTCTTCCCAACGTGACCACCACTGTTCAAAGTAAGCTTCATATACGGCACTGAGCGTTAAATCAGTTGCGTCAGACACGCTAAGCGTCGGGAGTACCGCTAACATCATTCGTAGCACCACTGGACGATTCAGTTCTGCTTGCAACGTCGAGAGTTCGCTTAGCGCCGCTTGATATCGTGCGGCATCCCAACCTATTGGATAAAGATTGGCTTGATGGCGTTGCACATACTTGTTGATATACGTGGCTCTATCTGCAAGGGAAAACGGCGCAATCCAGGTTTCTTGCAAGCGTTGCGGATAACCTTTGGGATGAAAGTATTGCGCATATCGCTGCGCTAAATATTCCGGACGGCTCGTCACGATAAACTTCGCGTGTTGCCATTGCCAGAGCTTATTTTGATCATAAAAATGGCGATTACGTTCGCTTTCTTGAATTTCATCATATCCATCAAAAATAAATAAACAGCGTTGATGCGTTTGTAGTAATTGGATTTGTTGATCGTTAAACCCTTCTTCCTGTAAATACGCTTGAATCACATTTTGATTCGGCTTTTCCCGTCGTCTCAATTCAATAAAGAAGACGAGCGGGGTCGCGCCTTGCCCTTTTTCAATCCGCTGATGTGCTTCTAATTTCTTTTTAGCAAGGTAGCGGTTAAACGTCGATTTGCCGCTTCCTGCTGCCCCTAATAACAAGAGAACGGTTTTTTCTTCGGAGGATAAAAAGCGTTCAATATGAGTTTCTAAATCAAACGATTCAGTCGCGGTTGGGTTAGCTAAGCCGTGCAGCGGTACATACATCGCAAGCGCATCTTGAATCTCACCGGAGCTTTTTAAATAGTGCTGATAGTTTTGTTTAAATCGCGCAATGTCTTCTCCCAGCTCTGCAAGTGGCTTGTGCTCCTGCTGGAACGCTTGTAACTGCTTGGTTTGATGCTTTTGGGCTAGGTTATCCAACTTTTCATCGATATGTGCCAGCTTGGTTTCTATTTTTCTGTTGCTCCGCCTGATGATCTCATGCTGTATTTGGCCGAAGATGTCATCCACTAACTCGGCAAATTGATGCCAATCCAGGGCACCAGATTGCTCCTTTAATTGGTTGACACAAGTGCTGTAGCCTTTCCAAAACTGGTCGAGAAAGGGTTTGGCCTGAGCGTCATGAAATAAAAGCCGCTCGATCACTTTAAACAGCACGATGTGCTGACTTTGATTCAGATACACTTCTCGCCCCGCTTGGGATTGCGCATCCAATCGAGGAATATCGCCTATCCGAACTGAGGTTTCTGGAATAAAGTGCGCCAGGCAAGCGGCATGGCTGTTAGGCGTTAACGGAACCGGGATAATGCCGTGGTATTCTTCGAGGTGCTCTTTGCGAATTTGCAAGAAAGCCATTTCGGTGAGCACATGGTGGAATTCGGCTTTGTATTTGGCTTGCTGGGAAAATTTTTCGACCACGTTACGAATAGCTGAGGTAGTGGATGATATCCAATCTTGGCAATAGGCTGCGTGAAGCTCCCGATAAAAATCGCCATAATGTTCCCATTCCAAGTATTTGCCTAGCACCTCAGAACAACACACTATTACCTTATCGACGGGTTCCACATCGTCTCTTAATTTCCCTGGCAACAAGCAGAGTTGACTAGTCAGAATATCGTCGGACTTTCCATCATTTTTTAGCGCTTCCGAAATGCTTACATACGGCTGCCCCATCGGCGTTTGATCGGAATAGAGATTGACTCGTATTTGAGACAATTTATTGATTAAATATTTAGCTGTACCGGCCTCAGCACGTCCGTAAGTGGGGTTGTCGTGGGCGTACACCAGGAACAGGCTCGGGGAATCAGTAAGCTTTAACGAACTCAGTGTTGAGAGCGCTTTCTCAAACAGATAATTCACCTGTTTGTTTTTTTCCTGCGTAGCGTAAGCCACAGCCGCTCTGCGAGCTTGATCAGCTTCTGTACTTTCTTTTTGCGAGCGTAAGAATCGCTTGTAATTACGTTGAATCTCAACAAGCAAAGCATGACCTACATGATCGGTCTCGATATCACAGGCTTTTTGGGCATAGATTTGCGCTTGCTGATAAGCCTCTTCTGCCTCCGCGTAACAGTCTAAGTCTTCCAGCAGGCCAGCATAATCCTGATTAATTCGAGCAAGAGTGCGGTTTACCTCGGCTTGAGTTGAATCGGTGCGGCACACTTGATCTGCCAACTCCAGTGCCTGAATATAATTTGCTCGCGCTCTCTCAAGATCACCTTGATTCTGATAATTAAGTACTGCTTGGTGATCAGTACCAGTAGAAATTGAAGTGGTTCGCGTACTCCCGATTAAACTGCCTATCTTATGCATTCTTTTCCTTCTTTCTTTTAGCTTGGGGTGAACATACGCATTGAAAACGCATAGCTTATGCTGAACCCGCCTACCGTCGTTAGGCTCGGCGGAGCATAAAAAGAAAGAGAGGCAGAGAAAATCAGGCATTATCCCGAGAGTTTTAATGACGGAAGCGAGGGAGGGAAGTATAGGTAGAGGTCGGTTTGAATGCGGCTACGTTTGGCTCAGCGGTTTAGGTGTGCGAATAATTTATCCCGAATTTGTTTAAAAAAGTTTACGAACAAGCGCATAAACCAGTAGAGCAAAGACTAGAAAATTATTACTCGATGCCTAACATCGCTCGTCGATTATTAGAATCATTTCTCGCGTTTCGCGTGCCAGACCATGATCTGTCTGTATTATCCGAAGCACCTGTTATTCTGCGAGAAGTTCTAGACTTAATACGTACCTGCGATGCTGATCACTTTGATGGTATGTCTCAATTAATTTAATGGCGTTACCTACCGAACAAGACAATTTTGCTGTTGCTTAAACCTGTTCCATTAATAAAAATATTCTTGAGTCCAGACTGTGCGAACCTTATTAGCTCCCAATTCATTAGCAGTTTCCTTTGAAGATATTGACCAAGCACATCAGCGTATTGCTCATGCTGCGCATCGCACGCCAGTGCTAACTTCTACATTGGCAAACCAGCGCGTTGACGCAAATTTGTTTTTCAAATGTGAAAATTTTCAGCGTATTGGTGCGTTTAAATTTAGAGGCGCGTATAACGCGATCGCGCAATTTACGTCGGCACAGTGCAGCAAGGGGGTGATTGCTTATTCATCAGGCAATCACGCGCAGGCGATTGCATTGTCAGCACGATTGCTTGGTATGCAGGCTGTGATAGTAATGCCAAGCGATGCGCCGGCGATTAAGGTGGCTGCGACGCGTGATTATGGTGCTGAGATTGTGCTGTACGACCGTTATTCTGAAGATCGCGAAGCATTGGGTTTGCGCTTAGCGCAAGAGCGAGGATTGACACTGATTCCTCCTTATGATCATCCGCACGTTATCGCGGGGCAGGGGACAGTGGCCAAAGAATTAATCGAAGAGGTCGGTGCGCTCGATGTTTTGTTCGTGCCGCTTGGCGGCGGTGGCTTGCTCGCGGGTTGTGCTATTGCTGCTAAGACGATGAATCCGAGTTGTATAGTGATTGGTGTTGAGCCTGAAGCAGGTAACGATGGCCAGCGTAGCTTACGTGGCGGCGCAATTGTGCATATCGATACGCCAAAGACGATTGCTGATGGCGCACAGACTCAGCATTTGGGCCAGTATACTTTTCCTATTTTGCAAAAATTTGTCGATGACGTCGTCACGGTGAGCGATGCGTCGCTTATAGAAGCGATGAAGTTCTTTGCAAGCCGTATGAAGATTATCGTAGAGCCAACCGGCTGTCTCGGTGCTGCTGCAGTGTTTGAAAACAAATTTACTATTTCTAGTAAAAAAGTGGGCGTCGTAGTGTCAGGTGGGAATGTGGATTTAGCGCGTTTTGCCTCGCTTATACAGCCGAACTGAAAATAGACAATAAACAAAAGGTTCGATCCTTACCTCGACCCACCATTGCGTGCGAAATGGTGGGTTGATGCGAGGTGTGAATCCCCCACATGACTACTGATAATCTTTCAACATATCAATCTAAAACCTTGTCTCTGCTTTAGTTGTGTAGCTATGGCCTTGATAGGGTACAAAAATTGCTCGATGTGAGACCACCAAAATTTGTTCAGAATTTTTTATTTTTTGGGATATTCGAGGGGATCTCTGTCGTGGCAGTTGATCAACCTGCGCTCCAATGGGTTTTGCAGAGATTCCTAGACTTAGCCATTTATTTTGCTGAGAGGGCTCATCATGAAAAATCCTTTGTCCTATTGGAGAAAGTCGTCGCTACCGATCGCAGTGTCACCCAGATCGTCGGCCCCCTTCTTGCCTATGCCTGCCGCTTTTGACGAACTGATTGAAGATTTTTATCAAGAAGCCTTTAATCTTGCAACTTCTTCTTTTGGCAATTGGGAAGGTTTAATGATTAGCCCAGCAGTAGACGTGCTGGAAGATACGAAAGAATTCAAAATTGAAGTGGAAATGCCGGGTATGGGGCCTGACGATGTGAAGCTTTCAATCGAAGACCATAAGCTGACCATTAAAGGAGAGAAAACCAGTGCCAAAGTTGATAAAAGTCAAAATTACGTGAAGCGAGAAATTGCTTATGGTACTTATCAACGTACTGTGATGTTGCCTAATTCTGTTGACCCTAGCCGAGCTAAAGCAAGTTTTAGAAAAGGTGTGTTATGGGTGACATTGCCTAAAAGACCGGGTGCACTTGATCAATCTAAAGAGATTGAAATTGAGCAGAGGTAGTGGGAGCAGAATGAGGAAGCATTGCCCGCGCTAAATGCACAGTCGTCTAAAGAAGAATTGGGCAAGTATTGGGTTACGTCCTTAATGTCACTTGACTCGGTGACGCAGCAGCAAGTTGAAAGTTTACTTTACGAAGAATGGCTGCTTGCGATCTGCAATAAAAAATCACGCAAGACGATAGCTTGATTGTGCTGCTCATCTTTTGCCCCATAAACTAGCGTAAGGGGTTGGTTTCCTACAGCTTGCAATATTAGTTGCATCCGCTTCTGCTGTTCAGGAGCGCCAAGCTCGGCTTGGTAACGTGTTCGGAAAATTTCCCAGCGCTTGGGATTATGTCCAAACCATTTACGGAGTTCAGCGCTTGGCGCTAGCTCCCGCGCCCATTCAGCTAATTGAAGGGCTTCTTTACTGCGCCCACGGGGCCATACTCGATCAACAAGTACACGATATCCATCCTGTGGTGTGGGTTCGTCATAAGCTCGCTTGAGGAAAATAGTGAATGTCTTAGGAGAGCGGGGCGTCATTTTTTGCATTTCCTCTCTGGATAAATTGATAGAGGGCTTTAATAGGCTATTGCTTAAGTAAACTTGAGATTTGTAAGCGAAGCTCTGGTAACAACTGTTGTTCAAACCAAGGATTTTTTTTGAGCCACCCCTGATTACGAGGTGAAGGATGGGGCAGGGGGAAATAGCGTGGCGCATATTCTTGCCATCTTTTAACCGTTTCCGTTAGGGGAGATTGGCGAGAGTCTGCGAGAAAATGCCGTTGAGCGTAGGCTCCTATCAGCAGTGTTAATTCAATATAAGGTAATTGTTCTAATAGGCGTTTAAGCCACAAATCTGAGCATTCTCGTCGCGGCGGCAAGTCGCCGTGCTGGCCGGTGCCTGGATAACAATAACCCATCGGAATAATGGCAATGCGTGAAGCATCGTAAAATACTTCTTCGTCTATTCCCATCCACTGCCTTAGACGCATTCCACTTAAATCATTCCAAGGGATGCCACTTTGATGAGCTTGCCTCCCCGGCGCTTGGCCAATTAGCAAGACGCGGGCTGTTTTTGCGACTTGCAATAAAGGGCGTGGTCCAAGCGGCAGGTCAGCTGCGCATACTCGGCACGCACGTATGGTAGCGAGGAGTTCTGGCAGGCTTACACATTGAGCTTTACTATAAGGCTGCCCTCTAAGCTTTCTACTCATATTGCATTAAAGGTTCTTTTATGCAGGAAGAAAATCTTACTCCTACTACAAGATTTAGTCACACCGTCGAGCATTACGCCAAATATCGTCCGAGTTATCCTGCTGCTGTTGTCGAACTGCTCCAACGAGAAGGGGGGCTGAAACCTGGTGCAGTAGTCGCTGATATGGGTTCAGGCACAGGCATATTCGCTAAGCTATTGCTTGATCATCAATACAAAGTATTTGGTATTGAGCCTAATACAGAGATGCGAGAAAAAGCAGAACAGCAACTGGCTGATTACGAAAATTTTATAAGCGTCGATGCGACTGCTGAAGCGACGGGTTTGGATCGTCAAAGTGTCGATTGCATTACCGCCGCGACTGCCTTTCATTGGTTCGATAAAGAGAAAACGAAAACGGAATTTCAGCGCATCCTAAAGCCAGGTGGTTTATGTATGCTGATTTGGAATGTGCGGCTCATTGAGGCGTCACCGTTGATGGCGCAATATGACGTGCTATTAACTCAATATGGCATTGACTATAAAGAGGTCGACGCAAAAAAAGTGAGTGAGAAAGTTATTCAACAATTTTTCGCACCCGCAAGCGTTAACTTTACTGAGTTTGCCCAACAACAAAGATTCGATAAGAACGGCTTTTTAGGCCGCTTACTCTCTGCTTCTTATACGCCAAAATTAGGTCACCCTAACTATGACGCGATGCTGCGAGCGGCGAATAACCTTTTTGACGCGCATCAAAAAGAAGGTTGGGTTGAATTTATTTACAGCACGAAATGCTATTACGCTCGTCTTGAGAAATAAGATTGCTTCTCTGCTTCAATATTTCTTAAATTTTTAAACAAGTTTTGCATTCATTAGCTCGCGCTTTAAATAAGCGTAATAAATGGGCGCAGCGATGACGCCAGAAATGCCAAAAGCAGCTTCCATCGCAACCATCGCTAACAGTAGCTCCCAAGCACGTGCTTCAATCTGGCCCCCAATGATGCGGGCATTCAAAAAGTATTCAAATTTGTGAATGACAACGAGAAAAGTCAGTGATGCTATTGCAACAGATAACGAAGTTGACAGAGATATAACGACAATTAGCGTATTTGAGATTAAATTTCCTGCGACTGGCAACAAGCCAACGACAAAGGTAATGAGCACTAAGGTTTTTGACAGCGGCAAAGTGGTGCCAAAGAGAGGCAGCGCGAAGAGTAGATAAATGCCAGTGGCAACAGCATTAATGAAAGAAATTTTGACTTGAGCAAAAACAATGCGCCTAAAGGTCTCGCTAAAACAGCTAGCTCGCTTAATCAGTGCGGCAGCGAGAGGCTCGCGATGGTTGAGCTGCGTCACCCCGACAGCGATAAGCGCGCCAATAATCATGCCAAGTGCAACGTGCACAATACCTACGACGAAATTCATGCCACCTTGTTGCAGTTGCCTGAAATGGGACTTGAGTAAATTAATGCCATGCTCTCTCAGCTCATTTTCTCCATCTGGCAAATAATCCCACAGCCAAGCAGGCAGATGGTCACGCGCTTTATCAATAATCAGCATCAACTGGTCAAGCAGCTCCTGTACGCTTGGCATATTGTGTTGAAAGAGGGCGCTCGCCGCGAGAATGAGAGCAGCTAGCGCGCTAGTGATAATGACAGCAAGCAACGCGACGGCAATCAAACGTGCACGCGGCCCAGGTAGACGCTTTTCTAAAGGCGGAGTGAGTAAATGAATCAACTGAAAGACCAACACGCCCGCTAACAGACTACCCAATAATTTAAATTGTAAGATAAGCCACAACGCAATACTGGTAAGCAGATAGCTGGCGATTTTGACCGCGGTGAGGTGGGGGGTAGTAATAGCACGAAAGCGATGTGTATTTGCTCGAGAATATCGATTATCTTCTGCCATTATTTTCTCCTGGCGCTATCAAACAAAAGGTGGGTCGCCCTATCGTATGCTGTGAAATTAACTTAAAACCCACTCAAAATTTGTCAATCTCACTTTGTAGGTGAAATCGTTGTACTTCCTTCTGCATGCTGAACGCTTATACATGAGGGCACCTGTGAGAGATGTTTAACATCTCTCACAGCGAGGGTGAAAGGAGAGGGTTGCTCTCATAGACTTAGCGTGCATTAGGCTTTTTGTTTCTTTTTATTATTTATCGGCGTTGAGCGCTGTTTTAAAAGCGGTGCTAAGTATTTACCAGTGAAACTTGCTTTAGTTTGCGCAATTTGCTCAGGGGTACCTTGCGCGATAATCTGCCCACCACCAGCTCCGCCCTCTGGGCCTAGGTCAATCACCCAATCAGCTGTTTTAATCACATCAAGATTGTGTTCAATCACCACTACCGTATTGCCATGATCACGCAATCGATGAATCACCTCAAGCAGTAATGCAATATCGTGGAAATGTAACCCCGTCGTCGGCTCATCCAGAATGTAGAGCGTGCGGCCTGTATCACGCTTGGAAAGCTCTAATGAGAGTTTGACACGTTGCGCTTCTCCACCTGATAGCGTAGTTGCCGACTGGCCGAGACGAATATAGCCAAGCCCTACATCAAGCAGCGTTTTAAGTTTGCGTGCGACCACGGGCACGGGGCGGAAAAATTCATACGCTTGCTCGACGGTTAGCTCAAGTACTTCGCTGATATTTTTGCCTTTGTATTGAATCTCTAATGTCTCGCGATTGTAGCGTTTGCCATGGCAGGTATCGCACGGCACGTAGACATCTGGCAGAAAGTGCATTTCTACTTTGATCACGCCATCACCTTGGCAAGCTTCGCAGCGTCCACCTTTGACGTTAAAAGAGAAACGGCCGGGATCATAACCTCGTTCTTTGGCTGCAGGCAGTCCTGCAAAGAGCTCTCGAATCGGCGTAAATAAACCAGTGTAGGTCGCAGGGTTAGACCGTGGCGTACGTCCAATTGGCGCCTGATCGACGTTAATAATTTTGTCGAGCGCATCAACTCCGGTAATCGTTTCATAAGGCGCGGCTTCTGTGGTCGAGCCATAAAGTTCATGCGCGACAGCTCGATATAAAGTGTCATTAATTAACGTTGATTTACCTGAGCCTGATACGCCTGTGACGCAGGTCAGCAATCCAAGAGGTAAGTCAAAATTCACATGTTTTAAATTATTGCCGTGCGCGCCATTAATTCGTATATAACGCTCTTCAGCTTGTTTACGCTCGGCCGGCAGTTCGATACAGCGTTGGCCTGATAAATAAGTACCTGTTAATGACTGACTATCCGCTTCAATTTGCTGCGGTGTGCCATGCGACACCACATTTCCTCCGTGTTCACCCGCGCCTGGGCCCATATCCACAACATAATCAGAGGCGCGAATCATGTCCTCATCGTGCTCAACGACAATCACCGAATTCCCCAAATCACGCAGATGTTTCAACGTGTTGATGAGTCGATCGTTATCCCGTTGATGCAAACCAATCGATGGTTCATCCAGCACATACATGACGCCCGTCAAACCTGAGCCAATTTGCGAGGCAAGTCGAATACGCTGCGCTTCACCGCCTGAAAGCGTATCTGCGCTGCGTTCTAGCGATAAATAATTTAAGCCAACTTCATTCAAGAACGTTAAGCGAGCGGTAATCTCTTTGATAATCCGGTCAGCAATGTCTTGCTTGGCGCCGGTTAACTGTAACGTGGAGAAATAGTTCAAGGCTTTGCCTAACGGCCAATTTCCTATTTCATAGATCGCGAATGCTTGTTCGCCCTCGCCGACTTTGACATGACGTGCTTCGCGTCGCAAACGAACTCCGCCGCAGGATGGGCAAGGTTGGCTGTTTTGGTATTTCGCGAGCTCCTCGCGCACAGCGCTTGATTCGGTCTCACGAAAGCGTCGCGTTAAGGTCGGGATGATGCCCTCGAATACATGCTCGCGCACTGTCGTGCGGCCAGACTCGCTGAGGTAGACGAAAGAAATTTTTTGCTTATCTGAGCCGAAAAGAACAGTTCGACGGATTTTTTCCGGTAGCTCTTCAAAAGGCGTATCAAGGTCAAAAGAATAATGCGTCGCCAGGCTTTGCAGCATCTGGAAATAAAATTGATTGCGTCGATCCCATCCTTTGATCGCGCCTGCGGCTAACGACAACGAGGGGTGCGCGACAACTCGTTTAGCGTCGATAAAAGTCATCTGACCGAGTCCATCGCACTCTGGGCACGCCCCCATCGGGTTATTGAATGAAAACAGGCGTGGCTCCAACTCCTGCAGTGAGTATGAACAAATCGGGCAAGCAAATTTCGCGCTGAATAATTGTTCACGCTCGCTATCCATCTCCAGCATGATCGCACGGCCTTCACCGAGCCTTAATGCGGTTTCAAATGATTCGGCTAAGCGTTGTTTGGCATCAGCGCGTACCTTGAGTCGATCAATGACAACTTCGATGGTATGTTTATCGTTCTTCTTCAGTTTTGGCAGTTCAGTGACTTCGTAAATGCGCGCCTCGGTAGCCGTAGTGGTACCCCCGCCTGAGCGGATGCGAAAACGGACAAAACCTTGTGCTTGCATCGCTTCAAAGAGATCAAGATGTTCACCTTTACGGTTAACCACCAACGGCGCCAAGATCATCAGCTTAGTTTCTTCAGGCAGCGCGAGCGCAATATCAACCATCTGCGAGACGCTGAGCGCTGCCAACGGATGGTTATGGTCTGGGCAATAAGGTGTGCCAACACGCGCATACAAAAGCCGCAAATAATCGTGAATCTCGGTAACCGTGCCAACCGTTGAGCGTGGATTATGCGAGGTCGCTTTCTGTTCAATCGAGATCGCTGGTGATAGTCCTTCGATCAAATCAACATCAGGCTTTTCCATCAGCTGCAAAAATTGCCGGGCATAAGCAGATAAGCTTTCAACATAACGACGCTGACCTTCTGCGTATAACGTGTCAAAAGCGAGTGACGACTTACCAGAGCCGGATAGGCCTGTGATTACCACCAGTTGGTGGCGTGGCAAATCAAGATTGATATTTTTCAGGTTATGGGTGCGTGCCCCACGAATGCGAATTTCTTCCATGACTAAACGATGGCAAAGAGTAAGCCTGCTACTATAGCCGTTTTTCTAGGAACTTGTTTAGGGCCTCCCTGGCGGTCTTGCGCCGGCGCAGACACCACGGAGGCCCTAAACAAGTTCTAATTTAGAAAGAGGCTTAGGCTTTTCCTTACGTCTCCTTACCGTACTAGTTGTACTGTTGTGAGATAAAGTGATGGATCTTTTTCAGCTACTTCCCAACAGGGTTTAAAATTAGCCGTTTTTTTACTTATCAAAAGCTAGCTAAATGCTGAGTCAGACACAAGCAAGGAATACCTTTACCATCCATACAAAAGTACTTGCCGCGAGACGCGGTTGATTATCCTGCTGCTCTCCATTTATTCAGCCTTTTGTAGATAGTTAGAACATTTTCATGTCCCATTCATCTGTTTTACCGACCCGCATGAGTGCGCCAGAACGTCGCGCAACGGTGTTGCTCGCGCTGATTTTTGCATTGCGCATGCTTGGTCTTTTTATGCTGATGCCAGTCTTTTCGTTGTATGCGAAAGGAGTGCCAGGTGGTGATAATGCGACGCTTGTCGGCATTGCGTTAGGTATCTATGGGCTCGCACAAGCGATGTTTTATATCCCTTACGGCTGGGCTTCAGATTGGCTTGGACGTAAGCCAGTGATTGTGGCTGGCTTATTTATTTTTGCGCTGGGCAGTGTTGTTGCAGCGCTTGCGTCTAATTTGACTTGGGTGATTGTTGGGCGTGCGTTGCAGGGGGCGGGAGCAATTTCATCAGTTGTGATGGCCTTAATTGCTGATCTTACGCAGCCGCAGAATCGCACTAAGGCAATGGCTATGGTAGGTGCTGGTGTGGGCGTGTCATTTGCAGTGGCGCTGGTGGTCGCACCTATTTTATTTAATTGGTTTGGTATGAGCGCTCTGTTTGCAGGTATGGGAGGCTTAGCGCTAATTTCGATTGCGATGGTGTGGTGGTTAATCCCTGATCCTGCGATAGCGCCACAGCACAACAAAGCCCCTTTCCGTGATGTGTTACGCGATGCTGAGTTGTTGCGGCTCAATGCGGGTGTTTTTGTTTTGCATGCAACGCAAATTGCGCTTTTTATTGTGCTGCCGCGTTTATTGGTAGATGAAGCTGGTTTAGCGATGTCCGCTCACTGGAAAATTTATCTGCCAGTGATGCTGCTTTCTTTTCTACTGATGTTGCCCCCAATCATTGCCGCTGAAAGACGAGGGAAGATAAAAATAGTGATGCTGGCTGCTATCGTTTGTATGCTAATTGGCCAATTGCTAATGATTGCTTTACCGCATACGCTAGCGTGGATGTCTAGCATGTTGTTGGTCTATTTCACAGGCTTTAATGTGCTTGAAGCTGTGCAGCCCTCACTAGTGTCTAAGCTGGCTCCCGGCGCACGTCGGGGTGCGGCAATGGGCGTATATAACACAACCCAAGCGTTAGGTTATTTTGCTGGTGGCGCATTAGGTGGTTGGTTTTTGAAAATTAACGGACCGACTAGCGTATTTATCGGCTGTGCAACACTTCTTTTTGTGTGGCTCATGCTCGCAACGACAATGAAACGTGAATTGCCTACAAACCGAACCTATCCTCAAAATGGTTGCAGCGACGGGCATCATCCAGCCCTCTAGCGCACCCGCCTTTAATAGGAGAAATAAATGTCATCCCTGAACAAAGTTTTGCTTATTGGTCGCCTTGGAGCCGATCCTGAAGTGCGTTATTTACCAAGTGGTGATGCAGTGGCGTCAATTCGACTGGCTACAAGTGAGCGCTCGAAAGATAAAAGCACAGGAGAAATGAAAGAACTCACCGAATGGCATCGGGTGACTTTTTTCGGTAGACAGGCTGAAATTGTTGGGGAATACCTAAGAAAAGGATCCCTAATTTATCTCGAAGGACGCATCCGTACCCGTAAATGGCAAGATCAAAGTGGGCAAGACCGTTACTCCACCGAGATTGTTGCAGACCAAATGAAAATGCTTGGCGCGCGCACAGACGCAGGCGGTGGTGCAGCACCAGCGGAGGGAAGATTTACGCGTGAATCAGCGGGCAGCAATGATCAGTTCTCTCGCTCAAATGTCCCAAGCCGACCAGCGACTAGCCCCATGAATGCTCCAGCAGGAGGAGGCTTTGACGATATGGATGATGATATTCCGTTCTAAATACCTATCTTATATCTCTGGTAGACCATATGAGTCTGCCTCTTAAAAATATCTACTCCAACAAAAGGTTGAGTGAAAGGGCAACTGCCGAGAAATGCTCGGTAGTCCGTTCTCCTTAATCTCGACCGGGTACACTTCGACGTCCGCTGCTCACGCCGTGAGCTATGCGCCTCGGTAGTTGCTTAGGCTCGGCTGTCGGTGTTCGAGCTGATAGCAGGCTAGCGTCAGTTCGTCAGCTGCGGTAACGTGCAGATTATCCATGTAGGCATCCGCTAGCACGCTGTTTGCCGCGTTCCGAAACAACACCTCCGAGGTTTTCCAGTTCTCGAAATGCATATGTCAGATGGCGAGAGCAGTCTGTATGGTGATCGCTGTCCTCAAGGTTTCATCAAAGTGGACGCCGCACGTCGTTTACTGCGCCGAGTGCCCGGCATATCCTCAGGCTTTTCAAGGTCCGCAAGGATTGGACAATCGGGTCGGTCGTCGCCAGCGCAGCAGGCTACCAGCGTTTGCAGCGTATCGGCTATCTGCTGTAGCTCGACGATGCGGCGCTTAAGGCTATCGATGTGCTGCTGTGCGAAACGTTTGACGTCAGTGCTCTTGCGCGAGCGATCGCGCCACAGCCCGAGCAGTTCGCCAATCTCTGCCACGGAAAAACCCAGGTCACGGGCGCGCCGGACAAAGCGCAACATGTGGATATCGGCCTCGGAGTAGATGCGATAGCCGGCGCCGGTGCGGCCGGCCGACGAGATCAGGCCGACCTGTTCGTAGTAGCGGATCATCTTGGTTGAAATCCCCGATGCCTTGGCCGCGTCGCCGATGTTCATGTACGTTTCTCCTAGTTTAGGATGACACATTTTCGGCGGCCGCCAAGGGCGGCTGGAAGCGACGCAAGCGCAGCGCGTTGCCAAGCACGAAGACGCTTGATAGTGCCATCGCGCCAGCCGCGAAAATAGGCGACAACATTACCCCGTAAGCGGGATACAGCACGCCGGCGGCAAGCGGAATCAGCGCCGTATTGTAGGCGAACGCCCAGAATAGGTTCTGACGGACGTTGCCGATGGTCGCCTTAGACAGCGCAATGGCAGTGGGTACCCCCTGTAGGTTGCCGGACATTAGCACCACGTCCGCGGCCTCCATCGCTACATCAGTGCCGGTGCCGATGGCTAACCCCACGTCGGCCTCGGCCAGTGCTGGTGCGTCATTAATGCCGTCACCGACAAAGGCCAGGCGCCCGTGGCTGTCCCTTAGTTGGCGCACCGCCTCGATCTTGCCCGCCGGTAGCACTTCGGCTACCACCTTGTCGATGCCCAGGCGGTCGGCAATGGCTCGGGCCGTGCGCGCGTTGTCACCGGTGATCATCGCCACCTTCAGGCCTAGTTGGTGCAACGCTTTGATGGCGGTTGGTGTGCTCGGCTTGATCGGGTCGGCGACCGCGACGATGGCAGCCAAGTGTCCGTCGATGGCTGCGTACAACGGCGATTTGCCTTCATTGCTTAGCCGCTTGGCGATCAGCGCGAAGGCGTCCACCTTCAATCCTAGCGAGTGCATGAAGCGGTCAGCACCGACTTCTACCCGTTGGCCATCCACGCTGGCGCGCACGCCCATGCCTGTGACTGATTCGAAGCCGTCCAGCGCCGGCAGTGCGATACCCTCTCGTTTCGCGACCTCGACGATGGCGCGGGCGATGGGGTGTTCGGAACGCGATTCGACCGCCGCGACCAGCGCTAGCACTTGGGAGCGCTCGAAACCTTGTGCCATTTCCAGATCGGTCAGCGTTGGGCGACCTTCAGTCAAGGTACCGGTCTTGTCTACTGCTACCACTTTCGCATCCTTAAGCAGTTGCAGTGCTTCGCCTTTGCGGAACAATATTCCTAGTTCGGCGCCGCGTCCGGTGCCGACCATGATCGACGTCGGCGTGGCCAGCCCCATCGCGCACGGGCAGGCGATAATGAGCACTGCCACGGCGTTGACCAGCGCGAAAGTCAATGCAGGCGCGAGGCCGAAGACTAGCCAGGTGCCGAAGGTCAGCAGGGCAGCTGTCATCACCGCTGGCACGAACCACAGTGTCACCTTGTCTACCATTGCTTGGATTGGCAGCTTGGACCCCTGCGCCTGTTCCACTAAGCGGATGATCTGCGCCAGCACGGTCTGCTCGCCAATGGCAGTGGCGACCACTGTGAACGCACCTTGCTGGTTGACTGTACCGCCGACCACCTCGTTGCCTACGGTCTTTTCAACTGGCACCGGCTCGCCTGTGATCATGGATTCATCGACGTAACTGCGGCCTTCAACTACCTTACCATCCACTGGTACACGCTCGCCGGGGCGCACTTCGAGCATGTCACCGGTTAACACGTCGCTAATCGGGATGTCATGCGCGACGCCATTGCGCACCACGTGGGCCAGCTTGGCTTGCAGACCGAGCAGGCGTTGGATAGCCTGTGACGTACGGCCTTTGGCTCTCGCCTCCAGGTAGCGTCCGAGCAGAATCAGCGCCACGATCACCGCAGCGGCCTCGTAATAGACGTGCACCGTACCCACCGGCAGCAGGCCAGGCATGAAGGTAGCGACTACGGAGAACACATAGGCGGCTGCAGTGCCCAATGCCACTAGCGAATTCATGTCTGGCGCCAGCCGCAGCAGTGCGGGGATGCCTTTGATGTAGAAACGCCGCCCTGGCACTACTAGCACTAGCGTCGTCAGGGCGAACTGCAGATACCAGTTCATCTGCGTGCCTAGCGTATGCGCCACCCAGTGACGCATGGCCGGTATCAGGTGCGAGCCCATTTCCAGGATGAATATCGGCAGTGCCAGTACCGTGGCGGTCAGCATATCGCGCCGTAATGCCTCACGCTCGGCGTCCTTGCAGGCCACGGCTTCTTCGTCAACTGTCGGTGCTGCGGTCTCGACGAACCGTGCTTTGTAGCCGGCTTTGTCGATTGCAGCGATTAACTGATCGGTGTCGGACACGCCGCGCACTATGGCTCGTTCGGTAGCAAGATTCACAGTGGCTTCGGCAACGCCGGGCAGGGCCTTGAGTGTGCGTTCGACCCGACCGACACAGGAGGCACAGCTCATACCTTTGATGGACAAGCTGATAGTCCTGGTAGTGGAGGGATGATATTTAATCGGTTTGCTCATATGCTGACTCCTGGGCTTGAGTTTGATCATGCTCAGGCTAATCCTTCCAATGATGGGAAGGTCAAGGCGCTTCAACTATTTCAAGCTTTTTGGCTTTCCTCCGACGTAGTGCCTCAAAAGAAAAGGGCGCCAATGGTTGCGCCCTTTTCTTTTAGAATATTGCCCAAAATACATTGGGCAATTTTAAGTGCCTAGCTATCTTAGTAATAGCCACTATCATGTAGATCATGCCGTACTTTGCCGCGGAAGACCCAATATGAGTAAAACACATAAAGCAACAGGATCGGCACGATAAACATCGTTCCGACCAGCAAGAATGTGTGCGAGGTCGGTGATGTAATTGCGTCCCGTAGTGTGATATGAGGCGGGGCGATATAGGGCCACAGACTGATCACTAGGCCTACAAAGCTTAGTAAAAAGAGGCCGACTGAACATAGGAAAGGGATAGCTTCATATCCTCGTTTAAGGCCGACCCATAATTGCCAGACGAGCAATGCAGTAAGCACGGGAACGGGCGCTAAGAACAGTAAATTAGGCAAGCTAAACCAACGCTCTGCAATGCGCGCATCAGCCAGCGGCGTCCAGGCACTCATTAGAAGAATGAATAAGACCACGCCGACTAAACTAATGCGTGCCGCCTTACGTGCCCATTCTTGCAATTTATCTTCGGTTTTCATCACAAGCCAAGTTGAGCCTTGCAGTGCATAACCAAATACGAGCCCTATACCTGTTAGCAGAGGAAAGGGCGCGAGCCAATCCCAGCTGGTACCAGCGAAGTCTCGTCCATTGACTGGGAAGCCATGAATGAACATGCCAAGCACTATCCCTTGCGCGAATGTAGCGAGCAAAGAGCCATAGCTAAACGCATGGTTCCATAACCATTTGTGTTTGCCAGCGACGCCACGGAATTCAAAGGCCACGCCACGCAATAAAAGGCCGAGTAACATCACCAAAATAGGGAAATAAACGGCTGGCAAAATCACCGCAAAAGCTAGCGGGAAGACAGCGAAGAGACCACCTGCTCCGAGTATCAGCCAGGTCTCGTTAAAGTCCCAGACAGGCGCGACTGAATCTACCATCAGGTCACGTTCGGCTTCATCCTTTGCCATCAGAAAAATAATGCCAACGCCTAGATCAAAGCCATCAAGCAGCACATACATAAATACAGCGAGCGCTAAAATGCCGGCCCACAGCGGCACAAGATCGAGTGCCATGGCTATCTCCTTTGTATGAGTTTTAAATAAAAGCAGCCTGCGTTTTTACCATGAGATGGTTGAGGACAGATGCTCTGTTGAATAACGCACTTTACTTACGCTCTATTTTTGCGGTAACACAGCCGATAAAGGACGTGCAGCACGCTCATTGTGATCTGAATGATCTGATGGCTCGCTTTCAGGCGTCGTCGGCCCAATCCGCACGAGGCGGATTAAGATGCCGAGTCCTGCACCAAAAATCAGCAGATAACTGAGTAAATAGAGCGCGATAGAGATGCCCACATCAGTGGTTGTTAATGAAGGCGTCACCGAATGAGAGGTACGCAGTAATCCATACACTGTCCAAGGCTGGCGCCCTACCTCAGTCGTTACCCAACCTGCTAGCACAGCAATAAAGCCAATCGGCGAGAGCCACGTGCAGAGTCGTAAATAGCATGGACTGTGAGATAAACGTTGGCGTAACTGGAGGATTATTCCTACCACGACCATCGCAAGCATAATCAACGCTATCCCAACCATAATACGGAATGCAAAGAAAACTATCGCAACAGGTGGACGATCTTCCTTCGGCCATTCTTTTATGCCGCGTACTTCACCGTCCCAACCATGTGTAAGGTAAAGGCTACCCAAAGCTGGAATGCTAATTTCAAAATGATTTTTCTCATTTTTTTCATCGGGTATCGCAAACAGGTGGGCTGGCGCACGCGTTTGGGTTTCCCAAATACCCTCCATCGCTGCGAGTTTGAGCGGTTGATATTTGAGGGTATTAAGTCCATGCAAATCACCAATCACAATTTGCGCTGGCACCATGATGGCCAACAAAATAAGTGTGAGTTTGATTGAAACACGGCTTTCTTCAACGGCACGTTTCTGTCTTAAATAGTAAGCGCTTACACCGAGGACGACGAAAGCCGCAGTAACCATAAAGCCTGACACAGTGTGGAAGAAGCGATACGGGAAGGAAGGGTTAAATATGATGTCCGTCATGCTAGAGGGGAAGAAACGCCCTTCTTGCATCACATAGCCAGTGGGTGTCTGCATCCAGCTATTGACGGAGAGAATCCAAAAAGATGAGATCAGCGTGCCGATTGCAATAAATACGGCCGATAACGCATACGCCCATTCTGGTACGCGCTTACGACCAAACAGTAAGACTCCTAAAAAGGCAGCTTCAAGAAAGAAAGCCATTAACACTTCATAACCCATTAACGGGCCAAGCACATTAGCGGTGAGGTCGGAGAAGCGGCTCCAGTTAGTGCCAAGCTGAAATGGCATCACAATGCCTGAGACCACGCCCATACCAAACGATATGGCAAAAATCTTAATCCAAAAACTTGAAATGCGACGATAGATATCCTGCTTCGTGAAGCATGCCACCACCTCAAGTAGGGCGATATAACATGAAAGACCAACCGTAAAAGCAGGCAGCAAAATATGCAATGCAATTACCCAGGCGAACTGTAACCTTGACAGCAGCAGCGGGGTTAGATCGTGCATAAGTCAATCTCCAAAAGCGTGTCACAAGGAACCTCTGCAAAACACTCAATGGCCGCAGGTTAATAAACTGAGGCCTCCTTTATTACATTGGGTACTAATGTACTGGCAGCAAAGGCATGCGTTGCCGCTGAGATTTTGCAGAGGTTCAACAAAACAGGTGAAAAAAAGCATTGTAAAACGCGCGCCAGAATAGAAGAAAAAAATTTTTTCTACAAGTCTTGTTGAATGTTAGTTAATTGGGTAATAGATGAAATGCTTTGCTAGCAGTCAGAGAGATCGGTAGATAAATTTGGGTAACAAGCTATAGTGAAGCTGGGGCTGCTCAATTCCCTCTATAGGCTGGAGCTGAGCAAAGCCCCGTTTTGTTATCTTATTTGACGTGCGATTTATTAATGTCTTGGCACAATTTTCTTATGGACTTTAGGATCTATTCTTTCCAACTTCTTTTGAACCTCTTCTATGACAGTCTTCAACTTTGGTAGAGATCGAGCTAGGCCAGATAAATCTTCAGAATTTAATTTGCTATAAAGTGCTTCATCTTTTGCAATGATTCCCAAGATAGTTTCAGCATCTTCTGGAGGAGAATATTGAATAGTACGGCATAAGGAGATACTGCTGAATTTACTATATAACTCTTTATTTTCTAAAATAATTTTAAAAGCATCTATATAATCTACTTCCCTTAGCTCTTTTAAAGATCCTCTAATTAAGCCCACTGTAAGGTAGTTTAGTTTGCCTAATTTTTCTTGAATTTCCTGGTAATAAGCTTTCCCTTTGCGATCAAATTGCAAAAATAGAAAAAGTCGGGCGTGCAAATTGTCACGAAAAATATTTTTAGATAAGACACCTCTTTTTCGTTCTTCTAAAGAGGGGCGAGCAGAGGGTTTGAGAAACTGATCCCATTGAGAGTTATCATCAGCATATTCTTTAATTGATTTAGATGTTTTGGCAAGATTTATATGGTCAGAAATAGAAGTATACTTAAAAATGTTAAAAAGTGTTTCGGGTGGTAATCTATTAATATTCATCAGCTATCTCCCGTATGTGTAATTAATCTATAGTCATCATATCTCACTTTTATTCATATTTAGAGATATTTAATCTTTAAGATGGGTCATGATGGTTTTTAAAATAATGCAGAATTTTGTGTAATATTCTTTTTTTATAATCTCCTACTAAAATTATGTTTAGTATTATGGGTATTATCTCCTGGAATACTTCTGTCTTTAATTTCTTGCCTTCTCTCTTCAAGTAATTTCAAAATATTTCCTATATTTGGTCTTGCTTCCGCTAAATTCCTGCTAGTATCAGTATGAACATTTGTAATTTGTTCTCCAATAGATTTGTACCAATCGATTGATTGGCTATACCCACGACCTTTTGCTTCTCGTTCCAATTTTTTTTCAAGTTTTTCTAGGGCCACATCCGTTTCTTCGAATCCCCCGCTAATAAAACCTTGACCTTGTTTCTCGGTCTCTAGCTTTGAGTACACGAATTTTTCCACATCTACACTAACTCCAAGCTTATCTTTAATATCTTCATTTTTTACTTTTTGTAATTGATACAGTTCCCAGTCTTCAACTTCCTTGCCAGCAGGACGACGTATTTTAATGGAGTCGTCTTCCTTTCTTGCTCTTTTACCTAAATCTTCACCCTCGCTTTCACTTCCACTTCTATACACTTCTAAATTGTTATTTGCTTCTTTTTCAATGAATTCAAGTGTCTCTTTACTTACTTGCAAAACAACTGTGCAATAGTCCTGGCCATGATATTTTGAAAGATTTGGTTGATTTGATGTCTCATTAGAATCAATCCAAGTTGTATCGCCGTTCGGCAAAATTATATTAGAGCCTGAAATTTCAATTTGATGACCGTCTATTTCTCCACTTAACAAATCTATACCTGTTTCTTCGTGGAACTCCCTGAGGGCGTTTGCAACAGGATGACCGTGCTCAACCTTACCACCAGCGCTAGGTGCCATTTGCCCTGCTTGATTCACAACGCTATCTATTGGTTCTTGTCTATTATTTGTTTTCACCCTACCTTGATAAAAAGCGTTTGTGAGCCTTTTTTGAGAAAGTAGGCAATTTTCGCCATCTGTTAGAATTAGATAAACTTGCATTTTTACACTCGCTAGTGAATATGATTATTCAAAGATAATATGGTTTTCTTTGAAAAAATCATATCACTAATTATGTAATTAAAAAGCAAAATTTATAATAATTGAGATTTATATAATTCTGAGGCGCTGGTTTTTATGTTATTAGTGTGTTTTAAGATATGGGAAAGGATCTCGATTGATATATTATATTAATTTTTTATTATTATTTTTGGGATGGACGAAAAATTTTTTAAAAAGCCGAATTTTTTATATTGTGGAAAAGGTGCTGAATTAGAGTGATGTAAAAATATATGTCGAGTTGTTTCTGTGCTGCTCGTCTCTCGTAATGAAGCATAATAAGACCAACAAGAACGGCTGAATATTAGATCAAACTACATCATTTTGTGTAAAAATTGCCATTTTTTAAGCATAAGAAGTTGCTCAATTCGTTACGGCGCGCCTATTTTTGTAATTTATTTAGTTTGTCTTGAATAAATCGTTTAGTGAATTAACTTGCCCTAAAAATGCAAAGCGACAGCTGGCCGAGGCAGGCATAAATGGATAAAAGTGGTAGGTAAAAAAGCCTCAACTTTCTGAGGATCACACGTAAGTTATGCGCAGCGCCACAAAGTACAGCATAGATATCATCACCTGGTGCGCCTTTGAGCAATTGCGACCAAGTTTGCCATCAGTTTTCATATGACCAATCGTAGGTTCAGTAGCAGTGCGTCATTTGATGATTTTGCATAGGGTATGCGCGATCTCTCGACGTAAGCCAGCGTGATAGATTTTGATACTGTCGGCTTTAATCCTCTTGTAATCACAATCCACAATGACAACCTCTGGCGCTACCTCACTCAAGATTGCCACCTGCTCGAGGGCTTCATTAAGTGTATGTCCATCATGAGATTGTCTGGCTTCAAGCGTGTCCCAACCACTAAGTCTTCCTTGTGAGTGATGGTAATGAATACTTTGATACCAAACTCATAGGGCTTAAGGGCCTTGCCCTACTCGTGAACGCGATGCACGTAATGTCTTGCGCATGCGCTTATGTTGCTTGGCTTTCTCAATGATTGTCTGAACATATCTGACTCAATCAGTCGAGACTTTGGTCTCATTCTCTTCTCATCAATAATTGCAGGATCTATTTTCTCTATTGCTTGTTTTTTGCAATTTATAAAACGATAGCTTACTTAAAAACCTTTGTCATTCAAGGACGTACGAATTATCCAGGGGGGAATATTTTCGCTTCCTCCAAACGCTAGTCTATGCTGAAGATTAAACGCTCATTTGCAATGCTTTTTCATGTTGTGGCAGAGAGATCGGGCGCGGCCGATTGAGGGATGATTTTAGGGGTTAAAGCATACTCATAAGTAATTGGGCCAGCTAGTTTGACTTGATCTTGATTGACCTCTAGCGTGGTGTTCCAGCGTAGATAATTTTTCCCAGATTTTAGAGGGGTAGGCTCTATTTCATCCGTTAAAGCATTTTTGATGTTCTTGCTCTCAAAAGTAATTTCAATAAACGCCGAGCGTCTTCTATTAGTCGGAGAGGTGACGTTACATGTCATTAAATTATCTTTTGAAGAGAGCGCTGTAATAGGCTTGCCACCAGGAAGAGTGACCACTTCATTAATAGGTAGGATGCGGTCAATAAGATTGTAGGGGGTCTGGCTAAGATAAGCAGAAGTGCTGGTCAATTGATCTGAGCCGCAAAAATTTCTCAATAAAGACGCAACAATATATTGTTTTCTTTTTTCTGCATTTTTTGTAGTTTCTTCTTGAGTCTTGCTAAATACTCGTTTGCCATTAAAGGCACTATTTCTAATAGCACCACGCGTTGCATCTAAAACGTATTGAGAGTCAATTTGGCAATTCTTCATCAACTCTTCTGAGAGGTGCTCTTTTCCTTTTGCTTTTTGTAATAGCTCTTGAATGGTTTCTATGGTTTTAGCCGGCACATCGCCGCGTAGCACACGCACGGATACAGGCTGCTTTTGTTCGGCTTTATTTGGTATTGAAATATCTATTTTAAATATATCCCGTATTGCGTTGAGATAATCGGTTGCCTGAGGAGCAAAAAAGTAATTGAAAAGCTGATACGAAAAATGTGGTAGAGAGCTGTGGCGTTTAAATGGAATTTGCAAGCAGTTAAGAATCTGCTGTATTTGTGCCTGTTGCAATGGGTATTTATCTAGATACGTGGTTTTTAGATTATTTGATTTTAGAGTGTTTAAATCTTCTAATTGTAAAGCGCTTGAAAGCGATTTTTTTAGCCTATCAATTGGTGCAGAAGTTAGTTTATTGGCTAATTGATTGCGTTGGTATGGTGTTAGTTTCTTAATAGAGTGGTCGATAAATTTTTGCAAAATAGAACGATTGATAAAATTTTGCAAAGGTCCAAAGCTAGCATCGATGCCTAAGAAGTTGCTTAGTTCTGTGCAGGCAAGCAATAAATCATGAATAGAATGGACAATATCCTGCGCGTTATGGTTGCTAATTAAGGTATGGTGAAAATGCATGGCCATCCTTTCGCAGAGGTTGCGCCAACAATCGAGCATTTGCTGATTGAGGGCAAGAGGCGGCGAACTACATTCTTGAAGTATTTGCAGTGCTTGTTTTAATTCTTGCAGTGCTTGAATATGGAATCGATTTTTGTATTCTTTTAAATCGGTTAAAAGCTGTTCATAAAGAGAATAAGTAGCTGTATGCAAAAATAAAGGTACCTCACTACGTTGCGTTAGTGTTCGCAGTGTTTCGGCAGTTTTGATCAGTTTGCGTATTGGATTTAAAGCGGCAACGGCTAAAGTGGCTTGCCAATAAGGTAAATTAGGTTTACCTAAATATCGCAGGCCAAGGTGGCTCAAGATATTTTTTGCTTCTTGCAAAGAATTAAACAGACGTGTGACAATTTCCACGTAGATATCTTGATCGATGAGCCTATCAGATTGCTCGGATTGCAGACTGATGGGGGTTGTATCAGCGATTAAATCAGTAAGCTGATCAAGCGAGAGATTGGTAAGAATTGATTTAAATTGATCCAAGGTAAAGCGGCTGAGCAATTCTTTAATGGCTGCATTACGAAACTCTTTTACATCGAGCCATGCTTCAGTTTCGTTGTCCAGTATCCTTATTGAGGTGAAGGCGGCCGGCTCTTTAAAGCCATCTGTCGCAACTGCAATATCTCCCCAGAGATTGGTTAAGTTATTTTCAATGCTATAAAAATATTTTTTTATGTTGCCTTCTTTGGCAAGAAAATAATTTTTTTCTTGTTTAATTAAGGGAAAAATTTCTTTCTTTAACTGATTAAAATTTATTAATTTTCTGCTTTCTAATTTTCTTAAAATTTCTGTGTAATTTAGGTTCTTCTGTTTTGGTTTTGAGCGTTTTTTAAAGAAATAGGAGACTTCAAGAAATCTTCTTATCTCTTGAGAAGATGGCTGAGCGCTTACAGCATATGATGGCGAAGAAGTATGCTGAAAATCTCTTATATTCTCTTCATTTAATTCCAAAGTTGGAGCGCTCTTTTGATCTAAAGATAACCTTGCCGATGAGTTACGGCAAGGGCTAAATGAAGAGAAATAAGATATTGAATGCATGATATCTTCCTAAAATCATGAATAAATAAAGAGCCGCGTTTTACCTAATTATTGATGATTGGCTTGGTATCTTCCTTATAAATCATCTAAAAATTATAAATGGCGTCGATTCGTTGCGGCGACACGAATGATCAATAATTTTAACTACAAGCGCTAATTTGAGAATCTTGTTGCGAGCAACTGTGTTTACTTTAGTGAATAAGAAAATAGCGAGCAAAGCGCAAGAAAAGCGCAAGAAAAGCAATTAACATCGGATGCCTCTTTGTCTAAATTAGAGTAAGCAATGTTGTTATGCGTCTCTTTGTCGTTTTAGTGGACTTATGACAGACGCATTTCTTGCGAGAAGTTCCTTATCCGTTCCTATATCTAGTATGCTGTTCATCTTTGCTCGCTCATGAAAATGAAAAGTTGAGTTGGTTTGCAATAAAGTTGAGCATTAGAGAAACACTGAATAAGCCAGGCATGTGTTAGTTTACTCACTATTTCCCAAACTTTAAGCTATAGCGATTAGATAATCTTTGCATAACCCATCTAGCGATGTGTTAACCAACTACAGCATTTTTCCAGTTAGGCGCTGGTGGCAGGGGTTATAGGACATTCTCTTAAATTTATAAATGACAGCAAAAAAGCTGGCTACCAATTTGAAATAAGCATTTTTATGGCCGAAACACAAGCACGCGAGTATTTTATTCAGGGCATTACGGAGGAGGGCAAAAAATTTCGCCCTAGTGATTGGGCTGAACGTTTATGTGGGGTCTTGTCTTCATTTGTGCCAAGTGGGCGTGGCCCCAATGCGCGGCTGAAATATTCTTACTATGTGCGGCCTATGGTGATGGGCGACGTAAAGTGCGTGGTAGTGGATGAGGAGCTCAAACAAATTGAGCCGATGGCTTTTGATTTTGTGATGAATTTTGCGAGAGATAATGGCTTATTAATTACGCAAGCGTGTTCGCTGCCGGATGCTAATATCAACTCAGGGGATGAGTGAAGAGATGTGGAGCTAGCACAAACGCTACGCTGTCTAAAGACGGGAAATAATAAACGTCCGCTTGTGAGCTATTTGATAAGACGTGATGAAACCTCCGGCACTGGTGCGCTGGAGGTAAACAAAATGCAGTCGGGAATGTTAAGCGGACTCTAAGAAGTGCTTAAATTTAAGCTGCAGCAGCTGACACAGAGAGCTTTTTAATCGCAGCAGCTAAGCGGCTCTTATGACGAGCTGCTTTGTTTTTGTGCACGATTTTCTTGTCAGCGATGATGTCAAGCGTTTTTGCAGAATGCTGAAACACTTCTTTCGCCTGGTTTACGTCACCAAGCTCAATGGCTTTGCGCACAGCTTTAATAGCAGTGCGAAACTGGGAGCGTTGCGCCGCATTATGAATGCGTGCATTGGCTGACTGACGGGCGCGCTTACGGGCTTGTGCAGTATTGGCCATAGTCTTTCTCTTACCTATCTTTCTTTAAATAAAAGCCGTTAGTAACGCATAGTAGCGAAACCGAGCAACTTCTATAGGAATGTGGAATCTGGATATCCCCAGCAAAGATGATTGGGGATTCACAAAACGGTCAAATCTTTTAAGGGGCGGATTATAGCAAAATCATCTTGGAATAGATACCGTCGAAAATTCTCGTCAGATTTCTCGAGTTTTGATAAGCCTTGCAGAGATAGTGTTGAGTAAGGCCGAGAACCGGAGAGTACCAACCGTATATGAGCTACAACAACCCCGAGCGCAGCCCCTAATTTGACAAATGCGAATCACATTTTTAGGCATTTATGGAACGGGTTCTAGTACTGTAGTACGGCAAAGAAGTATGATGCCGCTCCCGATTTATTCAGCGTCTCCATAGATCTTAATTTTTGTCTCTTCTTATCTAATTAGACATATTTTCTGCCTGACAATTTTTAGGTTAATTTGCAGGTGGTCTATCAGCGGATGGCGGTATAGCTGCTAATAGGTGGTTCGTATAATGTGCAGAATATGAATTTATTTAAAGCTCTTCTTACAATCAGTGGTTTCACTCTGCTTTCGCGTATTACTGGTCTTGCGCGCGAGACGTTGATCGCGAGTACATTTGGCGCAAGCCAATTCACGGATGCTTTTAACGTTGCGTTTCGCATTCCCAATATGCTGCGCCGCCTTTCTGCAGAGGGCGCTTTTTCCCAAGCTTTTGTCCCCATTTTGGCTGAATTTAAAAATCAGCAAGGCCATGCTGCGACGAAACGCCTGGTAGATAGTATGACAACTGTGTTGGCGTGGACGTTGGTGCTACTCTCAGCAATTGGAGTAGTTGGTGCAGCTTGGGTGATTTTAATGGTGGCTGGCGGGCTGAGAGGAAGTGCAGCTTTCCCTTTAGCTATCACGATGACGCGCATTATGTTTCCGTATATCGCGCTCATTTCTTTAACGTCGCTAGCAGCGGGTGTGCTCAATACTTATCAGCAGTTTTCACTACCGGCGTTTGCCCCAACTTTGCTCAATTTGAGTTTTATTACTGCATCACTATTCATTGCCCCTCATCTACAGACTCCAATTTATGCGTTAGCGTTAGCGGTTGTGATAGGCGGAGTGCTACAGCTGGCAATACAGCTGCCTGCGCTTGCCAAAATCCAAATGCTGCCAAAGATTAGCTTTAATTTTTGGCGGGCATTTGCGCATCCTGGTGTAAAGCGTGTGCTGCTTAAGATGGTGCCCGCAACTTTTGCTGTATCAGTTGCGCAACTTAGCTTAATTATCAATACCAATATTGCGTCCCGGCTTGCCAAAGGGAGCGTGTCATGGCTGTCTTATGCTGATCGGTTAATGGAGTTTCCTACGGCGTTGTTAGGTGTTGCGCTCGGCACTATTTTGTTGCCGAGCTTGGCGCGTGCACACGCTGAGTCAGATGTTCACGAATATTCGGCACTCCTTGATTGGGGATTGCGGATAACTTTCTTACTAGCCGCGCCAAGCGCAGTAGCGTTGCTGCTTTATGCGATGCCGCTTACTTCTACGCTTTACCATTACGGCCGCTTTGTTAGCGCAGATGTGGTGCAGGTCAGCCGTGCGCTCATCGCATATGGCGTTGGGTTACTTGGGCTTATCTTAATTAAGGTATTAGCGCCGGGTTTTTATGCAAAGCAAGATATTAAAACGCCAGTCATTATTGCAGTGGTCGTGTTGTGCATTACCCAACTTTGTAATTATTTCCTTGTACCACTGTTTGCCCATGCTGGGTTATCTCTATCGATTGGGATTGGTGCATGCGTCAATGCGTTGTTTTTGTTTATTGGCTTGCGTAAAAAGGGCATTTATCTACCTGCTCCAGGCTGGGGATTATTTTTTATACGTTTAGCAGGAGCGTGTGTTGTGTTAGCAGGCGCTTTGCTGTGGTTTAGACAGGCTTTTGATTGGCTTGCGCTAGGCGATACGCCGCTTATGCGCATTGGTTTACTTGGCATTAGTTTACTTACTAGCGCCGTACTGTATTTTTCTATGTTATGGCTGATGGGGTTTAAGTATTCCTATTTCAAACGACGGGTCAAAGCATGATCTCTGGAATGCTTGAATATTTTCGTGCGCTCGTGGCTGAGGATGAGACCTTGCCACTGACTGAAACAGCTCTTTCTATTGCTCAAGATGTTTATCCCGATCTCGATTTGCAAAGTATATTGGCTGAAATCGACACACTTGTGATGCGCCTCAAGAGGCGACTGCCGTCAGACGCTGGGATGATTCAAAAAATGCAGCTGCTGAATGTGTTTTTTTTCCAAGAGCTGGGCTTCTCGAGCGACTTAAAAAATTATTATGCTGCAGAAAATAGCTATCTGAACATTGTGCTGCATAAGCGCCGGGGCACTTCACTGTTACTTGCTGTGCTATACCTTGAAATGGCTGGGCAGATTGGGTTGCGCGTGCAAGGGGTATCGTTCCCTGGCCATTTCTTGCTGCGCTTAAGCATGCTAGCAGGTGAGATTATTATTGAACCCATTTCAGGGAAGGTGCTTTCGCAAGCTAGATTGGTGCAAATGCTTGAACCTTATATGCGAGACAATCAGCGCGAGAAATCAGCGTTGAATGTGCTCAGTGCGTTGCTGCACCCCACACCACGTCGGGAAATTATTGCAAATCTGCTGCGTAATCTAAAAATGATTTATCTGCAGAGCGAGCAATGGTCGAGATTGCTTGCGGTGCAGCAGCGACTGGTGATTCTTTTGCCGCGAGAGATTGAAGAAAAGCGAGATCGTGGTTTTGCTTTTATGCAGGTTGGCGATTGTTCGGCGGCACTTGAGGATTTGGAATCTTATCTTGAGCAACGACCTAACGCGGGTGACGCGGCGATGATTGAAATGCACATTACTAAATTACGGCAAGGTCTACCGCCGGGCGATGAGTAGGTAGACACTCAATAGACCGGAAGCAGTAGGATAATTTGCTGTGGTTTCACGGCTCGTATTCGAGCTTTGACAGTGCGCACGTTAAAATTATTGCACCACTCTAACTTACGCACGTTGACAATGAAACATAGATCAGGATGAGGTATACCCTCTAGTTTGCCCGCCAGTCATCTCTAAGAGCCTGTCCGCAAATCTCCCCAAAAGCCGTGATCCGCGCTCGGGCGGTGCTCAGAGCTTTCATGCACATTGAGTGCACTCCAGTTGCTACGCTCCGAGCTCCTTCGACTGATGATCTTTTAGACAGTTTGTGGCCTGGGCTTAAAGATTAATTCTCTGCTGTTTGTGGTACGGCTTGCTGTGGCTGTACAGTCAATGCATCAAAGACGCGCTTACAGATTTCATCAACATCGCCAAGCCCGGATATACGTCGATAATGAGGAGCTTGTAGCGAGCTGTGACCACTGTGTTTGGTCCAATCAGCATAATAATTAACCAATGGCTTGGTCTGGGCTAAATAGACCTCAAGACGTTTGCGCACGGTCTCTTCTTTATCATCAGCGCGTTGAATTAACGCTTCACCCGTGACATCGTCTTTGCCCTCAACTTTGGGCGGATTAAACTTAACATGATAAGTGCGGCCAGAAGCGGGGTGTGTACGGCGGCCACTGATGCGCATAATAATTTCGTCAAATGGCACGTCAATCTCAAGCACGTAATCGATTGGAATACCCGCCTGGGTTAAAGCTTCAGCTTGCGGGATAGTGCGAGGAAAACCATCAAGTAGATAGCCCTTGGCGCAGTCAGGCTGCTCGAGCCGTTCTTTGATCAGGCCAACCATTAGCTCATCTGGTACCAATTCACCCGCGTCCATAAATTTCTGCGCTTTTAGACCAAGCGGTGTGCCTGCACGCACAGCAGAGCGCAGCATATCGCCTGTCGAAATAGACGGAATGCCAAAATGATTTTTAATGAAAGTTGCCTGGGTGCCTTTGCCTGCGCCAGGCGCACCTAACAGGATCAAGCGCATGATTGAGTTCCTCTTCAATTGATCTATCTTGCTCCATTTACTGTTTGATAGAAACTATCCAAATAGCTAAGGAATTTCTGCCTAAGGACCTGTTTAGGGTCTTCCTAACGCCCTTGCCCCTCTTCGCTGCGCAGTTAGTACTGGCAGCAAAGGCGCGAGGCCATTAGGAGAACCTAAATAAGCCCTAAGCTTTTGAATTTAAGCAAAAGCTCCTAATCTACTTCCTCAAACGGTAAATGCAGTAGGACATAGACACGATTTTTTAGATGTGAGGGAAATAGCATGCACTTTGACTAAACTCTTTGTAGAGCCCGGTTAGCATCTTCTCGGCGGAAGGCTACAAGCGAGCTCTAAACAGGTCCTAAGCAAAAAATACAATGCTTAACACACCTAAAATCTACATAAATTCTGAATTATGCCACGATGATTAAGAGTTTTACCCGGCCAATAGTGTCCGCACTCGTATTAGGTCAGTGAGCGTATCGACCCCTGCAGCAGGTGCTTGGGCAGTGATAAGTACAGCAATACGCTCGCCATGCCAAAGCGCGCGTAATTGCTCAAGTGCTTCAGTCTCTTCGAGCGTTGAGCGAGGTAACTGGATAAAGCGACGCAAAAAACCTGCACGATAAGCGTATAAACCGATGTGGTGGTATACCGGTTGAGGTGGAAGGGTAACAGTTTGTACCTCAGGAAAGGATCGATAAGCTTCCCGCCCCCATGGAATTGGCGCGCGTGAAAAATAAAGCGCACGTCCATGCTTATCAAGCACGACTTTGACGATATTGGGATTGAATACATCAGCTGCCTGGTTAATAGGATAAGCAGCAGTGGCAATCGCACAGTCATCATGTTTCGCTAAATGCGCAGCAACTTCACTGAGCAGGGTTGGTTTAAGCAGTGGCTCATCGCCTTGCACATTAACAATTAGTGTATCGTCCGGCCAAGCGGATCGCTCAACCACCTCAGCCAGGCGATCTGTCCCTGAAGCATGCTCAGCGCGTGTCATTACTGCTTCAAAGCCATAGGCCTGCACTACCTCAGCAACGCGTGGCGAATCAGTAGCGATTAACGTTTGTTGTGCACCGGAAGCGCGTGCTCGCTCGGCAACATGCACAACCATTGGCTTGCCACCGATTTCTGCCAGTACTTTTTCCGGCAGGCGGCTTGAGGCCAAACGGGCCGGAATAATGGCAATAAAAGACATGTTTATTGAGTATCTGAAGAGGGAGTAGGGTCTGGTTCTACCAGCGTGCCTTCGACGATTTGTTCTGCTTCGTCAACTAGCATAACGGGTATGCCATCTCGAATAGGGTAGGCGAGTTTGTCGGCCTGGCAGATCAATTTTTTTGCCCGGCGATCATGCGTGAGCTGGCTTTTGCACAACGGGCAAACCAAAATTTCAAGTAGACGAGCGTCCACGGATCTTCTCCACAATAAGGGCAATTAAGCGTGCATCTAACGTAGCTTCGATGGGTACTGCCCAGAGCCGCGCATCGTGCCACATCGTTTGGCATTTTACTGCATCCTTCTCAGTAATCAGAATGGCATCAGCTTTTACCTCGTTAAATGGATTGGTGACATACGAAAAATGATCAGGCAGCGCGTGTGTACTAGGTTGCAATCCATGTTGGCGTAAGGTTTCAAAGAAGCGTTCAGGTGCACCGATACCAGCAGCGGCAAAAATGCGCTCGTTCATAAAGCGTTCGAGTGGGCGCTGTAATGCTGGATTTTCGAGATGCCAGGCAGGCGCTGGCTTAAGCTTCATAGAAAAAGTATTCGGCCAGTTAGGTAATTCGCGCTCATTGATGCCATTGATAAGCGTGGCATCGCGCGCACGCTGAAGCGGTTCACGCAGTGGGCCTGCTGGCAGTAAGAAGCGATTGCCTGCCAAACGATGATCGAACACAGCCAGCTCAAAATCACGTGCCAATCGATAATGCTGTAAGCCGTCGTCGCTAATGATCACGTCCACTTCAGGCTGTGCTGCACACAAAGCGCGCGCAGCGGCCACTCGATCAGGGCAAACCCATATCGGTGCGTTGGTACGGCGAGCAATTAACAGCGGTTCATCTCCGACTTCTTGTGCTGTGGAAACTGTTGTGACGGGACGTGGCTCAGCGATTGACGCACCGTAACCGCGCGCGATAACACCAGGGGTAAAGCCTGCTGCGCGTAATGCTTCTACTAAAGCGATCACGGTGGGCGTTTTGCCTGTGCCGCCAATCGTTAAGTTACCGACTACAACAACAGGAACAGGTAGATGCGTTACCCGCGCCCATCCCAAGATAAAACTAATACGCCGTAGTCTTACAAGCGCACCAAATATCCATGACAGCGGCCACAGTAGCCAGGCAAATAAGCCACGGTGTTGCCATTCGCGTATTAGATAAAATTCCAACTTGGCTTTCCAGTGAGACAAAAGGCGTCGCATTTTTGTGTGTTCGCTTGGGGAGATTGTTTCGGGGTTTTGCGTTGCCCGATCCGCTAGATAGAGTGAATCTTTATCTTTTAAGAAATAGCATTATAAATAACACTATAAATAGCATTACAAATAGCATGCGTAAGCTAATAACTTGTTTAGTCCTTCCTTGGTAATGTGTATGTCTTACGTCCAGCACTAATGTAGTGACTATCTCAACATACCGCGCCAAGAATACGCTAAATAAGATCTAACAGAGGACGATATGTTGAGCTTGTTATTTATCTCATGGCTAGCCAACTGTGCTGGCTAAATTAGATCTACGGCGCTATGCTGCGAGCCTTGTTGGCTACCAGTGTGGTGCTAATGTTATTGGTGCAAGAAGACTTCAATGATGGACTTTGATGTTGTAATAGTGGGTAGTGGGCTGGGAGGCTTAAGCGTTGCGTTGAATTTAGCGCAGACGTGTCGCGTTGCAGTCATTGCAAAACGTTCGTTAACCGAGGGCGCAAGCTGTTGGGCGCAAGGGGGGATTGCAGCAGCGCTTGATCCTTCAGATAGCGTAGAAAATCATCTGCGAGATACATTAGCCGCTGGTGGTGGTTTATGCGAAGAAGAAGCCGCGCGCTTTATTGTTGAACACGGGCGAGATGCAATTGACTGGTTGATCGCGCAACAAGTTCCGTTTACCCGTGATGATGAGGCCGCGGTTGGTTTGCACCTGGGCCGTGAGGGTGGGCATGGTCAGCGCCGCATCGTACATGCAGCCGATACGACAGGTCACGCAATCGTGACAACGCTTATTGAGCGGGTACGAGCGCATCCGAATATCACATTATTTGAAGAACATTTTGCGATTGATTTAATCACTTCGCCTCGATTAGGCATGCCTGATCGGCGCTGTTATGGACTATATGTGCTTGATTTGCAAAGTGGTCGCACCTTAACGCTAGCCGCTCGTCAAACGGTGTTGGCAACGGGTGGGGCTGGCAAAGCCTATCTCTATACGACTAATCCTGATACCGCGACTGGCGATGGTATTGCGATAGCCTGGCGGGCGGGTTGCCGGGTCGCCAATATGGAGTTCATCCAATTTCATCCAACCTGCCTTTACCACCCTTATGCCAAATCATTCTTGATTAGTGAGGCGGTGCGCGGGGAAGGGGCGCTTCTCAAACTGCCAGACGGCACGCGCTTTATGCCACAGCACGACGCGCGCGCTGAGCTTGCTCCCCGCGATGTGGTGGCGCGAGCGATTGATTTTGAGATTAAAAAGCACGGTGTTGACTGTGTTTACTTGGACATTAGCCATCAAAGTGCTGAGTTTTTACAGCAACATTTCCCAATGATTTTGTCGCGTTGTCTGAAATTAGGCATTGATATCAGGCGTGAACCTATTCCTGTTGTCCCCGCAGCGCATTACACCTGTGGCGGCGTTGTCACTGATTTGGCGGGCCGTACTGATATAGCGGGGCTTTATGCAGTAGGCGAGACTGCCTATACCGGTTTGCATGGCGCCAATCGTTTGGCTAGCAATTCACTGCTCGAATGTTTAGTGATTGGTCGAGCGGCTGCACAAGCGATACAAACTGACTTAGCAACGCCAACCTCAACCATAAACTTGCCAAGTTGGGATGAGAGCCGCGTTTCAGACGCGGATGAGGAAGTGGTGGTTGCGCATAACTGGGATGAGCTGCGCCGCTTGATGTGGAACTATGTGGGTATTGTCCGTACGGATAAGCGGCTAGCACGTGCAAAACAGCGAATTTCAATGCTGCGCGATGAAATCCATGAGTATTATGCAAACTTTCGTATTAGCCGTGATTTGCTAGAGCTACGCAATCTGGTGCAAGTCGCTGAATTAATTGTAGAGAGTGCACTCGCACGACGAGAAAGCCGTGGCCTCCATTTCAGCCGTGATTGGCCTTACACATGGGCAAAAGCGTTGCCCACGGTGTTGACTCCTTAAACCTTGTTTAAATTTTGCCTAGCAGTGCAATATCAACAGCGTTGGCAATAAAGGTGCGTTTTGCTTAAACCCTATTCACAATCATTTAAAAAACCTGTTTTAGTTTTTTTAAAAGCCCCAAATAGAATTAATTAATGCACATGTCGGGCGTCTGCGTCACCCAAACTACAAAAATACACAAAAAACGGTAAGTTGGGGTGATGTAGAAACCCCAACATGTATGCCGAACATCTCTAATATTTTTTCTTTCAAGAGATCGTGAGCAGTTTTTAGCCGCTGACGCGGTGTTCCGTTAATGCCCAAATATCTTAATACCTGTCACTATCGCAATATTGAAAGCAACTTGGGCAAAAAAGAGGCCAATCATCCATCGCACAAGTTCAAATCTCAGATGATTCATCTTCTCACCGAGCTCATTACGAGTTTTTTCAATATCGCTTTTAAATTCTTGACGGGTTTCTTTTATTTCGCAGCGAACCTGTTCAATATTACTATCGATCTTATTCTCGAGCTTTTGACGGGTTTCTTTTATTTCGTGACGAACTTGCTCAATATTACTGTTGATCTTACTCTCGAGCGCTTGACGGGTTTCCTTTATTTCGTAGCGAACCTGCTCAATGTTACTGTTGATTTTACTCTCGAGCGCTTGACGGTTTTCCTTTATCTCGTAACGGACTTGTTCGATATTACTATCGATCTTATTCTCGAGCGCTTGCTGAGTTTCCTTTATTTCGTGGCAAATTTGATCAGATTTACGGTCCTGGCTGGTTTCAAATTTTTCTAACTCGCTCGCTCTTTCTGCTTTGTATTCCCGCCAATCCACTATGTTCACCTTATCTTGCAGTGTAGCTAATACAAAATCTCTGATTGCTTGAGCTATTGAGGGAGCCATCCCTGCTCTTTCCAGATTTTCGTATTGCTCAAAAATCTTCGTATTCCTTGAAGTCACATTATCCATTGTCACCTTCCGCTCATTCTTATCTACTGCATCAACACGGAGTTATTTTGCTGACAAAGATGTGGCTAATGTAGTTATCTGTTTGGCTTAGGCCGTTTGTATAAAACCCTTGCTTACTCAATGCTTAACTATTTTCATGCTTGATATGATCAAAACGGTCAGACTAATTTGGATAGAGGCGACGCAAATCATCCGTATCACATTATCAAAATTTAAACCATCCATTTTTTGCTTCAGCTCATTAAAAGCTCGCCGAATGCTATCTTCGATTTTATTGTCGAGTCTATATTCAAATTTCTGTTGAGTTTGTTCGAGTTTTTGATGGATTTCTTTTATTTCGCGGCGAATCTGATCAAACTTGCGATCTTGGTTGGCTTCGAATCTTTCTAGCACGCGCGCCCCTCTATCTCATATTCACACCAATTCATCTTCCTCTCCTACGTCAGCATAAATGATGAGCCTGTATCGCCCCTATATCGGTGCCATGCTTTACGGTTGTGTAGCCTCGATATGGCTTATTCCCGATTTTTTCAGTGCTTCTCTAAAGCATAATTTCTAAATCAAACCCCAGCGTATTGCGCCTTCCTTGCGCAGTTCCAGGAGTCAGCGTGACTGGTGTTACATCGTGCCATATTTGGGTATTACGATCAGCATGAAATAATCCTTGGCCTGGCTGTAGTAGATGGCTGAAATCCAACTCATAGTTACCCGTAGTAGGGCAGTGATAAATGCGGCTAAGACCGCCTTCGATATTTTCCCGATGAATAACCAGCGCTGACACAATAAAATCCATGCCATCTTGGTGAATGCCTTCAGGTGAACCATGTCCAGGCGTATCTGGCGTGGCGAGCAACGAGACCTGATGACAGATCACTTTAAGCTTTTTGGGGTGTACATCCTGTGCGCTTAATAGCTGAGGTAGAAAATGCAAAATTTTTTGAAAATCCTCATCTTCTGTCACGGCGCTTTCCATCTCGCTAAATTGCCGTTCAGCAGGATAAAAAGTGCTATCAGTTTGTACAAAAATATCGGTCGGCCGCCGTTCAACATGCCATTGTTCATTCGCATTAGTTCGGCTTAGGAAAAAGGTCGCTACGGCTCTTTTACGTCGCAAAGGCATTGCTTGCAACGCATTTTTCTGCGTTTCGTTAAGTTGCTGGAAAGCTTTTAAATCGCTTATTGCGCACTCACCCGCTAAAAATAGCTTCGATGCTGTTTGGTCAACCTCTGCTTGGTGGTTGTCAAGTAACCAGCTTTTTAGCGTAGCTAATTGACGGCCGCGTAACTCATAGCTATCCCAAGCTAGGCGAGAGAAAAAGGGAAGCAATTTGTCGCCAAATTGCTTGGTATCGATATGTAGAGAGGCTAGATCAAAGAGGCTTGCTGATCCCTTATCGGATAAAGGTATTTTTTTCACTATTCACCACGCTATGATTGCTAGTTGATAAGGCGTAATAACGAGGTATTTATCTTAACCTATTTGTACTAATAAATAACCCATTTGGTTTAAAAAATTTCAGTAAAAAAGCGTGGAATTGTCGTGGAAATGTTTCATGCTCCTGGCTGCGTTGAGATCAGCGCGATGCTGACTCTGCTGCTTCAAGCACCTTTTGCCGCTTATTGCTTAAGCATTTTTTTTGAGACTCCTTAAGTAGGTAAGGGGGACTGTCTCATGAAAGTGGCGCAGTTTCTATAACTGCGCCACAAAAATGGCGCGGTTATAGAAACTGCGCCATAATTGCTTCATTCTAAGATGCGAAGAGCGGTAAATGGTGCGATCTGCTGAACAATTATTACTCTCTATCCAATATTCTTCCGAAGGTCTTACTTTAGCTAAGCTGCTCGCTTTACATCCTAAGTTGGCGCGGCGAACAGTTCAACGGTGGCTGAGTCAATGGATTACTCAGGGAAGAATCGTGGGCGTGGGAGAAGGACGCGCTAGACGATATTTAGCGGCTGCCGAATCCTCAGCCACTGCGCCTGAATTCAGCGCCGCTTTCCCGCATGCTATTTCTTTATCGTTAGATAGCCAAGAGATTCTGACGTATGTCAAGCGGCCACTTATGGCGCGTAAGCCAGTTGGATATCAATGGAATTTTCTAGAGAGTTATCAGCCCAATCAGAGTTGGTATCTGCCCGCGCCACTGCGCCGTCAATTATGGAAAATGGGTGATGCTGGCCAAGCTAACTTACCTGCTGGTACGTATGGCCGTACGATACTGAACCGATTGTTAATTGACCTGTCATGGGCGTCGAGCCAATTAGAAGGGAATACTTATTCTCGTCTCGATACACGCGAATTGGTTGAGCATGGCCATGTCGCTGCAAATAAGACGGCTTTTGAAACCCAGATGATTCTCAATCATAAAGCGGCGATTGAGCTTCTGGTGGAGAATGCAGAGGTAATTGGATGTAATCGTTACACGCTGTTTAATTTGCACAGTTTATTAGCAGAAAATTTATTATCGAATCCAGCTGACGAAGGGCGCATACGTCAACACACAGTAGAGATTGGTCAAAGCGTCTATCGACCGCTTGCCGTGCCAGCTCAAATTAGTGAGGCGTTAGATAAGTTGTTAAATAAAGCGAGCAGAATCATTGACCCATTCGAGCAGTCTTTTTTCATGATGGTGCATCTGCCTTATTTGCAACCGTTTGCTGATGTGAATAAGCGTGTTTCGAGGCTGGCTGCGAACTTACCTTTACTGCGTGCTAATCTGTGTCCTCTTACTTTTCTGGGCGTGTCGGAGGCGGCCTATAGCTGCGCCATTCTCGGTGTTTATGAGTTAACTCGCATTGAGTTATTAAGAGATTTATACCTCTGGGCTTATGAGCGCTCGACCCAAGAGTATGTTGTTATTAAGCGAGATTTAGTTGAGCCAGACCCTGTACGTTTGGCCTATGGCGTTTTGATTAAGCGCATGGTGCACGATGTGGTAATACGCCCTGAGCAGGATGCTTTAACTTTGCTACAGGGTTATTTGCAAGAGCATGGAATACCTGAAGAAAAGCGCGCAGATGTTCGAGCCTTGGTACTTGAGGAGTTGCGGCATTTGCATGAAGGTGTGTTGGTTCGCTATGGGTTACGTCCTATGCAATTGGCAGCTTGGCAAGCAAAGCACAGTGTAAATAAAGGTATGACGGATGAATGACGGCGGATGTCTAAGGATTTGTCTACAAATCGCCTAAACTCCCCCCGATCACGGCCTTTTAGACATTTATGAAATGAGTTCTACTCAATTAGAGTTAAGCAACTGCAACGGTAGAGGTTCAACATAAATGGGTTGCTTAACCTTCAAGGAAATTCGTTTTCGTTTTGTTCAATGCCCCCTCAATCAATGAAAGCTTTTTCGACTACATAATGACCGGGGTGCGCATGGCTACCTTCTTTAAATCCCATTCCATTTAGCATCGCACGTAGATCTTTTAGCATAGAAGGGCTGCCACACAACATCAGTCGATCGCGCTCAATTGAAAAAGGGGGGAGGCCCACATCTGCAAATAATTTTTCGTTTTCGATTAAATTTGTGATGCGCCCGGTATTTTTAAATGGCTCACGCGTAACGGTTGGATAGTAAATAAGCTTCTGCTGCACCCATTCGCCAAGATATTCATGCTGTGGCAAGGACTGCGTAATGTAGTCTTGATAAGCGAGTTCAGCTGCGTAACGACAGGTATGAGTGAGAACAACACGCGCATAACGTTCATAAATCGCCGGGTCTTTAATTAGACTCATAAACGGAGCGATGCCAGTGCCTGTCGAAAGCATCCATAGATTTTCACCGGGTAATAGACTGTCAACGCAGAGCGTACCCGTTGCCTTCTTACTCACATAAATTTGATCGCCGGGTTTTAGGTGCTGCAAACGCGAGGTAAGCGGACCATCCTGTACTTTGATCGAAAGAAACTCCAGTTCTTCCTCATAATTTGTACTGACCATGCTATAGGCACGGATAAGCGGTTTACCGTTCACTTCAAGGCCGATTAACGTGAATTGACCATTTTCGAAACGAAAAGAGAGATCACGCGTACAAGTGAAGCTGAATAGCGAGTCAGTCCAATGATGCACGCTTAATACGGTCTGCTGATTTAAATTACTCATAAGGTTAGCTCGGTTGCAAGGAGAAGTAAGCGTTATTTTATCTCTAGATTAAATAAGAGTTATTTTCATTATTGATTAGTCTTTGCGAAGAAATAGATGGGCAGGCTTCGCTAATCGAATGATAAACGTGCCGTATAAGGCAAGTGATCAGATAGCCAAGCTGTGCTTGGTGCTGGAGCTAGCCATTCGGCCGGCGTAAGCTCACGGACAAACATTTTGTCGAGCGCAAGTTTTGGTGAAAATGAGGGAAAGGTGTTGGCCTTTATGCCTAATGTTGTTGCCACTTCAATTAGGCCTATTTCTCTAAATAGCGCGATCGAATCGTTTTTCCAGTCATTAAAATCACCTGCAAGCACAAGGGGGCCCGTGGGTGTTTCGTGTTCAATTTGTTGCGCAATCCAGCGCATTTGGCGTAATCGTGCGGCGCGCGTGAGCGCCAAATGGGCGCACAACAACGTAACAGATCTTCCATAAATATCAATACGCGCCGCGAGTAATCCGCGGCGCTCAAAACGGTGGGCAGAAATATCCCAGCGCCCGCTTTCATCTAATGGATGCGCCGCCAATATAGCGTTGCCATGTTGGCGTGACGTCTTAAAGACATTAGTCCCTAAGGTGAACTGCAAACGCAACGTAGAAGCAAATTCTGTGGTCTGGCAATGCCATATATCATCACCTAATCCGTCGGTGCCATCATCGTTAGGTCGCGCTGCGATGGGTATCCGTTGCGCGAGCGCTTCTTGTAAAAAATAAACATCTGCATTGGCAGATTGTAGCCACTGTCGCATTTTTCTCCACGCCCGAAAGCCAAGCGGAGAACGCCCTTTGTGCAAATTCCAGCTAACTGCTGTGAAACTTTGTGCTGGAGAAATTGAGTTAGAGCGAAAAGCAGGCATCTGACGTGCAAATTATGGGGTGGCTATGCGTGCGCGTAACCGGTAGGTAAGCAGGGGCTTCTTTTTAAGAATTTGCCAGCTACTCCAGGCTCCTTCGCTAACCGTTAGCGTAGGGTGACTGGCATTAACTGTGCGTGGCTCTGCGTACGGCGAACAAGGTCGAGAGGAAAAAGAATGAGGTATCTCCAATTGCTCTTGCGCCTCGATTGAAAAAGTAATCAAAGGCAACGCAATATAATTCGGCACGACTGTAATGGTGCGCGACAACTCATTGATTGGATGATCTTTTTTATCGTTTTTCTTATCATTGATCGCGTTATTGCTTTCATCTGGCTCATCGTTAAGCATTTGATCTTTGCAGGCACGCTTCGCATTCACAGGGTAGCGATGCGTCGCTGTATATGACTGTCCAAGCGGCGTAGCTCCTTTAAAGCTATCCACCAGACGACCCTCCTGAAGAACTTGCAGCTCCCATCGCACAATTGGCGTGCTAGCTTGCGCGTAGCTAGCAGACATAAAGCAAACCTGCAGCCCGATAAAAAACAGCCCTTTCAGGAAAATTGAGGTCAAGGTATTTTTCAACATGACGGGTTCCGTGCGCTTACAAGTTCAACTGTTACCGCTTGCAATGCGATTGCCGTATTCCATATAACTGTTATTCGTTATGCAAACGCTCCGCACGCAGTACGCGTGGTCCACAGATTGCCACTAATGCGGCGCAGACGGCAACTAGTGATAATCCGATCGATAAATTAGTCATATTCGCTACCGCACCGATTAAAACAGGCCCGATTAAGAGTCCTGTGTAAGCCATTCCTGCTACGCGTGCAATGCCTTCTGCAGCTGGTACTCCCTTAATGCGAGCGGCTGCTATCGTTAGCAATGGCATCAGATTAGCGAATCCGAGTCCTGCTAGCGTGAAGCTAATGAGTGCCGCCACAGGGTGAGATAGGAGAAAACCTATCAGCATGGCTAAGCTAGCCACAGCACTACTGATGAATAAAAGCTTTTCGCTTCCAAGACGTGCTCGAACACTGTCTCCAGAAAAACGCCCAATTGCCATACCTGCTGAGAAAGCTGCGTATGCCGCGCTGCTAATGCCTTGGCTGGCTTTAAGGACGTCCTGCATATACACCGTTAGCCAATCGTACATGGCGCCCTCTGCAATTAACGCGATGAAGGCTAATGTACCAAGTGCCCAGACTCCACGCATCGCTGGACGAATTGAATGTGTAGGTGGTGTCGAAACATGAGCCGGCCCCGGCACTGCCAATAGAGCAGGGCGCATCAGCAGCACCAATACACCTCCAAAAGCAGCGGTGAGGGCAAAATGTACAGGCGGCGTCATGCCATATGAAAACAAAAGTCCGCCACCGGCTGCGCCAATAATTCCCCCTACGCTATACATGCCATGTAGCGAAGACATAATCGGCTGACCCACAGCTGTTTCGACTGCACTGGCCTCGGCATTCATCGCTACATCGAGAACGGCAATGCCACCTCCAAAGAATGCAAGTAGCAGCAAGAGCGGTACAAACCAAGGGATATAAAGAATCAACGCCGCGCAGCCACACATAAGTAATCCACCTATCGTGCAAGCCGTCCGGTTGCCTGTGCGCGTTATCCATGGGCCAATTTGCGATATCACGACAATTGAGCCGGCGGCGACGACAAACAGAGCAAATGACAGCATCGCCTCACTTAATTCAAACTTTTCTTTTAGGGTGGGTATATGTATTCCCCATGAGGCATAGATCATGCCAAATGTAAAAAAAAGTCCCATGGTGGCGTAGCGTGCCCGTTTAGCGGGAGTCAGAGAAAACATCGATATAACCTTGTAGAACGTAGTAACTATTAGCGATCCCTAGAAAATCTCTGCAGAACCCAAAGTTCAGCAGGATAAACAATTACAGCCCTTTTTTTGTATGGGCTACTAATGTCCTGGCAGCGGATTCATGTTCGGCCTAAAGGATTTTGCAGATTTTTCTTAGTCTTTAAAAAAATTGTAAGATTATTCTTAATTAAATTTCTGTGCGCGTAAAAATAGTAAAGATTGAGAGAAGGACTAAGTAACGTAATACAAGTCTCATAGTTATTTTTAAAAATTTAAATTGAAAAAACGTGTCGAAATTCACAACTAGAAGTAGGGCGAGGAAATTTTGATAACGGATACTTATAAAATTTAACCTAAGCAGTAAATTTTTAACCAGGAAAAAGGAAGTTTGCTTTCACCTTATCAGTAATTTCCCTAATAAGTCGGTTAAATTTGTAATTATGTTGCTCAGACTTTTCTGCTTCTTTTGTTTGCTTAATTTAGATAAATATAGTGGCGCGCCTCATGCAGCGTATATTGCAAATATTTAATCTATTGCGGTGATTAAATATTTTTCATTATGTCTTTCCGACTGCTGAATTAATCTGTATTATTCGCATTCGCTAATCTAATGAGTTGATAAGCAAATCGGAAATAACTGGATCCATAGGAAATGTCGAATAAAATGCAGGTAATGAGTGCGTTTTTTATCACTAGCCTGTAAGGTAGATAGGCATAATAAATGCCGCTCCCAGTTGATTCAGCGTCTCCTATATTTAACATTTAGAGGAAATGCAAAATGTCATCCTATAAAGAATTACTTGCTCAACGTGAAACACTTGAGAAACAAATCAAGGAAGCTAAAGAAAAAGAGTTTGCTGCTATCGTCAGTGAAATTAAACAAAAAATAGCCGACTATGGCGTTACGCTTGCAGATCTTGGTTTCGGCCGCGCTAAGCAAGCCAAGCCGCGCCAGCCCGTTGCGCCAAAATATCGTGATCCTTTGAGCGGCGCAGAATGGTCCGGCCGTGGCAAGCCACCAAAGTGGATTGCTGGTAAAAACTATGGTCAATATTTAATTGAACGATAGTTATTTAGCTGATTTAGCAAATAGCCATTTAAGAAAGCGCTGGATAAATCGCGAATTTGTTCTCGAGCTGCAGTAAATATTTATTCTGCAGCTCTGGGTTTATTCAGTGTTTTTCGCCCATTCTGAATTTTTCTTCGCTCCCCGCTATATTTATTGAGCCATTTTTTGTTGCTGCGCGCGTAATTCAGCGAGCATATTGCAAAATAGTGCGCCTTGTTCAATTGCATCATCGAGTGCCACATGCGTATGTGGGAGTGCATCAAGCCAGCGTGTTGGAAAGCGTGGCTTAATACATTTGCGATAAGGTAAATCGGTCATCGCAAAAGCCAATGTCTTGACATCGAGTGCCGACCATGAAAATGGGCAGCGGCCTGCAAAACGCATCATGTACCAAAACATAAAAGTAAAATCAAAACCCGCTGGAAAAGCCACAAATACCGGCTTTCCAGGTAACGTTTCAACCCATTCCACATAAGCTGGCAGCGCAATTTCAGGTGCTTGCATATCGCGTCTACAGGCTTCCCAAGCCTTAGGCTGTTTTCCCCACCAAGCTGCTTGTATCGGGTGAGGGTTAGCGTCAGGTAACGTTTCAAGATTCGCGCAAAAGGTCGCTATTAATTGCTTATCCGCGGTATACACAGCAGAAGCAAAACTTAACATCGAATGTGGGCCGGGAATTGGCCCATCTGCCTCAATATCTGTGCTGACGTAAAGCTCTTCTGTCATGCGTTAACTTCCTCTCCAACATAACGGTTTGTGCGACGTTCTTTGCCAAAAGTCGAGGTTGGCCCATGTCCTGGAAAAAAGGTCACCTCGTCACCTAAAGGCCAAAGTTTAGTGCGAATTGAATGAATTAACTCTGCCTGATTACCATGTGGAAAATCGGTGCGACCAATCGTGCCAGAAAATAAAACATCCCCCACCCAAGCCAACTGATGAGCGCGGCTAAAGAAGATAACATGCCCAGGCGCATGGCCTGGGCAATGGTAAACCTCAAGTTCTTCGTTACCAAAATGCACGCGCTCGCCATCGATTAACCAGCGATCAGGTATAAAAGCTTCAGTGGGCGGGAAATTAAACGCTTTACTTTGTTGAGGCAGGCGCTCAAGCCAGAATAGATCTGCTTCATGCGGCCCTTCAATGGGCACTTGGCGGCGCTTGGCAAGCAGCATAGCACCACTGCAGTGATCAATATGTGTGTGCGTTAGAAAAATTTTCTCCAACTTCACTTGTTCTTCATCAAGTATTGCTTCGATACGTTCGATCTCGCCACCGGGGTCGATCACCGCGGCATGGCCGGTTGCCTCGCATATCAAAAGTGAGCAGTTTTGCTTGAATTGAGTAACGGGAATAATTCTGGTTCTCATAGAGTCTGTTAAATTTGGTCAAACCTGCTTCGGGTCTCCATGGCGCCCTGTTGCCTTTTTGTCATACGTATTTGTACTGGCAGCAAAGGCGCAAGGCTACCAGGAAGCTCCTAAACAAGTTCTCGGAAATTGTCCGTAAGGTTCTAACGAAGAGCGAGAAAAAAATGAGTTATGTGGTAAGTTGATTTCAACGCGATTTCAGATTTTAGACAGAAGGTCCTCGTTTCGGAGTTTTATCCCGATCTAGCACTGCGATACCTGAGTCATTTTTATCAATTCTGCGAACGGTTTTCTATCATCTAAAAGTCATACTAACTTTGGTTATCTCCTTACGACGGATTTTTTATGGCACTCAAGTTTTTCCAAAAAAAAAGTTATGCAACGTTAGCTGTCGTTTTATTGCTTGCTGGCTGTGCAGCTTCCTCCTCTTCGCATGCTCCTAAGCGAGTCGCACTAAGAAGACCTTCTACGGTTACCACCACACCTAATATTTCAAAATTTGTACAACGTGGCGAGGCATCTCAATATGGACGTCAGTTTCACGGCAAACGGACAGCCAGTGGTGAAATTCACAGAAAGGATGCTTTCACCGCAGCGCATCGTACGTTGCCATTCTTCAGTTATGTGCGCGTAACCAATTTAGCGAATGGTAAGCAAGTTGTTGTACGCATCAACGACCGTGGCCCATTCCATGGCGGACGTATTATCGATCTCTCCCCTGCCGCAGCGAAGGCGATAGGCTTGAAGGGTGTTGGCCGGGTTGAGATTCGCGGTTTGAAAAAGAAATAAACCACGCCCTATACCGCTTGTAATGTTAAAGCACGGGCATACAGCACATTACGTGATGCCCCAGTGAGTGCTGCTGCTACTTTTGCAGCAGCGCTAACAGACATCTCTTTGAGCAAAATACGTAACATTTTGTCGTGTTCAGAAAGCGCTAATTCTTCATTCGAGCGCGCCCCTTCCAATAGCAATACAAATTCGCCCCGTTGCCGATTCGCGTCAGCATTAAGCCAAGTTAGCCCTTCGGCTAATGGGCACAGATGCACGGTTTCATGTAGCTTAGTCAGCTCACGCGCAATCAACAGCTGTCGTGCGCCGTCAAAAGTCGCAGCGAGCGCGGCTACCGTATCGAGTATGCGATGCGGTGCTTCATAAAAAATCAACGTATGAGCAGAGGAGGTAAGCGAACTGAGTTGTTCTAGTCGTTGCTTCGATTTGCTTGGCAGAAAACCGATGAAAGTAAAAGTATTGGCCCATTGGCCAGCTACGCTTAACGCTGTTGTGAATGCAGTGCACCCAGGAATAGGAATGACCGAGAAGCCTGCGGCGCGCACCGCCTCGACGAGCCGTGCGCCTGGGTCGCATATTCCCGGTGTGCCAGCATCAGAGATATAAGCAACGCGCGCGCCTTCGCGCAAACGCTCAAGCAATTGAGTTGCTGCTGTGTGTTCATTATGCTCATGCGCCGCTAACAGAGGTTTATGAATGCCATAACGTGCCAATAATGGCGCACTATGACGCGTATCTTCAGCTGCAATCACATCAGCTAATTGCAGCACATGCAGAGCGCGCAATGTAACGTCAGCGGCATTGCCAATAGGCATAGCGACTACGTATAACGCTGAATTTGGATATTCTTGAGAAGCAGCCAGTAAAAGTTGATCAGTCACGTTGGATCAGATAGAGATAGGGAAAGAGATTCATATAACGACTCGATTTTACCGAAATAGATATTTGGCAACGAAACGTCTATGAGCCTTTTACAACTTGGCTATCGGATTATAAGTCGGAGACGGGGGCCCCCCTAGTCTTATCTTTTCGCAAACCTTGAACGCCTCAACGGTGCTCCATTTTTATCAATCTTTTTTGCAAATCAATGTCTCTGTTGTCCGGTGCTAAGTTTGAAAAGCGTGCTTTGGCGTATCTGCAGCGCCAAGGCATGAAGTTGCTTGCCCATAACGTGCGCTGCAGGCGCGGGGAAATTGATTTGGTCATGCGCGACGCAAAAGGCACGCTTGTATTTGTTGAGGTTCGCGCTCGCACATGTTCTCGATTCGGTGGTGCTAGCACTAGTATTACTGCGACTAAGCGCGCTCGTTTACGCATCGCTGCAGAGTTTTATCTGAGCCAATGGCGCGGACCATTACCTGTCTGCCGTTTCGATGTGATAGCCTTCGACGGCACGCAAATTAACTGGTTAGTCGATGCGTTTAATTAAATTTTTGAACCAGTCCACAAATTATCTAAAAGTCGATAATTCGAAGGCGGTATCTACGATCTGTGTTTTGGTCTCTCTGGGTGAGGCAGCCTTTAGCAATTTGTAGACAGATTTTTAGACATTAATGCAACGGGTTGTAGAGAAGTTACGGAAGGTTTCATGACAATTGAACAAAATATTCAGCAGCATTTTCGTGATAGTGCAGAACTAAAATTGCAAGCGCTAGAAACGCTAGCTGCGCCTATTGCTGCGGCAGCTGAAATGATATTTATGTCACTTGCTAACAATGGCAAGGTACTCGCTTGTGGTAATGGGGGCTCAGCTGCCGATGCGCAGCATTTTGCGGCTGAATTGATAGGTCGCTTTGAGCGTGAGCGCCCAGGTTTAGCTGCCTTGGCGCTAACTACGGATTCTTCGATCCTAACGGCGCTGGCGAATGATTATTCTTTTGCGCAAATTTTTGCCAGGCAAGTGAGCGCGCTTGGTCAACCAGGCGACGTACTACTGGCTATCTCTACGTCTGGTAATTCGGCGAATGTATTAGCTGCAATCGAGCAAGCACACGAACGAGAAATGACGGTGATCGCATTGACTGGTAAAGGTGGTGGACAAATCGGCATGGCGCTGAACATGAATGATCTGCATATCTGTGTGCCGAGCGATAGAACAGCGCGTATTCAAGAAGTCCATTTGCTGACTATCCATTGCCTATGTGATGTGATTGATGAGCAACTTTTAGGCTGATTTATTTTCTAAACAACTTAGTTTAGTTTTACAATGAGGCATTCTTAAAAAAAATTAAGAAAAACAATGAAAACGCTGGATGAACCGGGAGCAAGAAGTGCCTTTGCTACTAATACAGCAGGCTGATTATTATCTTGCCACTCTCGGTTTATTCAGCGTTTTTTACGTAATGCTGGCGCCGTCTGGCATTTGTTCTTCTTAGTACTTGGGTTGAACGCAGTGCACTCAAAATGAAGGGTTAACTTTATATAAGTGGTTAACTCATTTTCAGTAGGGTTGGAGCTGCTGCGGCTACTTAAGATGTCATTTTTGTTTGCAACGGAATTCTCATCATGGCCAGTACCTTTGGCATCAAAGTCGACGATACCCTTTTCCAGCGCCTCAAAGAAGGTGCCGTGCGTAGTAATCGCACAGTGCCTTGGCTTATCAAACAATCTCTTCTGACCTATCTCGAACAAATCGAACGTGGCGTGCCTCTAACTGAACAAGAGATGCACGCAAATGCCGTAGCAATAGAAGACGGCTCATCCTCAGAATCAACGACACTCCCACAACCCTTCTTAGATTTCGCCCAAGATCTAATGCCGCAGTCGCCGTTGCGCTCAGCTATCACTGCCGCTTATCGTCGGCCGGAGACCGAATGTGTACCTTGGCTAATCAAGCAGGCTAAGGTACAGGATGCGCAACTGGCGGCTCGTATTGATTCGCTGGCTCAGCAACTGGTGCAAGGACTGCGCGCGCGTGGGCGAGAGGGTGGGGTTGAGAGCCTGATTCACGAATTCTCACTGTCTAGTCAAGAAGGCGTAGCGCTGATGTGCTTGGCTGAAGCGTTGCTGCGTATTCCGGATAGTGCGACTCGTGACGCGCTGATCCGCGACAAAATCAGTAAAGGTGACTGGCGTGCGCATGTGGGTCAATCTCCATCACTGTTTGTCAACGCTGCGACTTGGGGGTTAATGCTGACAGGCAAGTTGGTCGCCACCAATAGCGAAAGTGGATTATCAGCAGCGTTAGGCCGTTTAATCAGCAAAGGTGGCGAGGGGCTGATTCGCAAAGGCGTGGATATGGCGATGCGTTTAATGGGCGAACAGTTTGTGACGGGTGAGACGATTGTTCAAGCACTAGTCACCAGCCGTAAGCGCGAGGCCCAAGGGTTCCGTTATTCGTTTGACATGCTGGGCGAAGCGGCTACCACTGCGGCTGATGCTCAGCGCTACTACGAAGACTATGAGCAAGCTATTCACGCTATCGGTAAAGTATCCGCCAAGCGTGGTATTTACGAAGGTCCAGGCATTTCGATTAAGCTCTCAGCCTTGCACCCACGTTACAGCCGCGCACAGCAAAAGCGCGTGATGAACGAACTTTTGCCACGCTTGCAGAGTCTCGCGCACCTCGCTCGCCAATACGATATCGGCTTAAATATTGACGCTGAAGAAGCGGATCGTTTAGAGCTATCGCTGGATTTACTCGAGGCCTTATGTTTTGATCCGGTATTAGCAGGTTGGAACGGTATCGGTTTTGTCGTGCAGGCGTACCAGAAACGTGCTCCGTTTGTGCTTGATTATCTGATTGATCTAGCACGCCGCAGTCGCCATCGGCTGATGGTACGTTTGGTCAAAGGCGCTTATTGGGATAGTGAAATCAAGCGTGCTCAAATTGATGGGCTAGAAGGCTACCCGGTTTATACACGCAAGATCTACACCGATATTTCCTACCTCGCCTGCGCACGCAAGCTGCTCGCAGTGCCAGATGCAATCTATCCACAATTTGCGACTCATAATGCACAGACACTAGCCTCTATCTATCACTTGGCAGGTGAAAATTACTATGCGGGGCAGTACGAGTTCCAGTGTCTGCACGGCATGGGAGAGCCGCTATACGAACAAATCACGAGCGAACCTGCACCAGGTTTAGGGCGGCGCCCTTGTCGTGTGTATGCGCCGGTCGGTACGCACGAAACGTTGCTGGCTTATTTGGTGCGACGTCTATTAGAGAATGGCGCGAATACCTCATTCGTTAATCGCATTGCTGATCAATCGGTATCCATTGATGAGCTAATTGCTGATCCAGTGAGGGTAGCTGAAGCGATTAATCCTTTAGGGTTACCACACCCTCGAATCCCATTACCCGCACAACTTTATACGCAGCCGGGCGAACGCTGGCCGCGGCAAAATTCAGCTGGATTAGATCTGAGCAATGAACACAGCCTAGCTTCCCTGTCGGCAAATTTATTAGCCAGCACCGAGCGCGACTGGCGCGCGCAGCCCGTGTTAGCTGAAGAAAAACAGTGGAATCAAGCCCGCGCGCAAGTAGTGCGTAATCCGGCACAGCATGCAGATGTAGTCGGGCAGGTGATCGAAGCTGACGAGGCGGACGTGGCTGCTGCGTTGGCTACTGCTGCTAGCGTTGCATCGAGCTGGCGTCACACACCTGTGAGCGAGCGAGCTGCTTGCTTGCATCGGGCAGCTGATCAAATGGTAGCCGAGATGCCCATCATGATGGGCCTGCTCGTGCGTGAAGCCGGTAAGTCGTTCTCCAATGCAATTGCTGAGGTACGAGAGGCAGTCGATTTCCTCCGTTACTATGCGCAACAGGTAGAACGAGAATTCAATAATGACGAGCACATACCGCTCGGCCCCGTGCTGTGCATCAGCCCGTGGAATTTCCCTCTCGCTATTTTCACAGGTCAAGTCGCAGCAGCGCTAGCAGCGGGTAATACCGTGCTAGCGAAGCCAGCTGAGCAGACGCCATTAATTGCTGCCGAGGCAGTGCGTTTGTTATGCACAGCTGGTTTGCCCGCTGGCGTGTTGCAGTTGCTGCCTGGACGCGGTGAGTCCGTAGGCGCTGCATTAGTAGCCGATGAGCGAGTGCGCGGCGTGATGTTCACCGGCTCGACAGAAGTAGCGCGTAGTATTGCCGCGCAACTGGCGCAGCGTTTAGATGAGCGTGGACAACCCATTCCGCTGATTGCCGAGACAGGCGGACAGAACGCGATGGTGGTCGATTCCTCCGCGTTGCCAGAGCAGGTCGTCGCCGATGTATTGCAATCGGCCTTCGACTCGGCAGGTCAGCGCTGTTCAGCGTTACGTGTGTTGTGCGTCCAGGAAGAAGTAGCAGACCGCATGCTTGAAATGCTCAAAGGTGCTATGCAAGAACTACAACTTGGTAACCCCGAGCGTTTGGAAACCGATGTAGGTCCAGTAATCGATGCTCAAGCGCAGGCTAGTCTCGAAGCGCACGTGCGGAACTTGGCCGAACGCGGCCATAAAGTCCTTCGTCTTGCTCTTGACGAAGCGAAGCAGCGTGCTGTCAATGCCGGTACCTTCGTCGCGCCCACGCTGATTGAGATTGAATCGATTACTGAGTTAGAGCGTGAAGTTTTTGGCCCTGTATTGCATGTGTTGCGTTATCGCCGTGAAGAACTCGATACCCTTATCGACCAAATCAATGCCACTGGCTACGGCCTAACCTTTGGTGTGCATAGCCGTATCGATGAAACCATCGACCGAGTCTCTATGCGCATTGCCGCTGGTAATGTTTATGTGAACCGTAATACCGTAGGTGCAGTGGTAGGCGTGCAACCTTTTGGTGGTGAGGGTCTGTCAGGTACAGGTCCAAAAGCGGGTGGCCCTGTCTATCTATGGCGCCTGTTAAGCCAAGCACCGGTGCAACCGGCACTGACCAAAGCGCTGCCAGCGGCGTCTTTCGTGTCGTTACAAAGCTGGTTCGAGCATCTAAAAGATACAGCGGCACAGGCACGTTGCCAGCGCTTAGCCAACGGGTTGTGTTCAGGCCAGCAACTGCTTCTGTCTGGCCCGACCGGTGAACGCAATATCTATCACTTGGCGCCACGCGGCCCTGTGCTATGTGTCGCAGCTAGCGCAACGGGGGCAAGCGCACAGCTGGCGAGTGTGCTTGCCAGCGGCAACACAGCATTGTTTTTAGCCGAAAAAGCGGCACGTGCTTGGCTTGCTGATTTACCATCAGATCTGGAACAACACCTGAGTTGTATTGATGAAGCGGAGCTTGAGCAAATTGAATTTGCAGCCATGCTTTTCGAGGGTGACAACGAGGCGTTACGCCAGTGGAACCAGCGCATCGCTAAACATGCTGGCGCGATTGTGCCAGTGCAGGGATTGTCCACCGCTGCACTGGAGGCAGGCGCAGACTATGTAGCGGCACGCCTTTTGACCGAACGCAGCATCAGCATTAACACCGCGGCTGCTGGCGGCAACGCAAGCTTAATGAGTATCGGCTGAGATAACGTTTCCCAAGAATCTGTCCACAAATTGCCTGAGAGATAGTGATTCGGAACCCGCGGCTTTCGAATGACGGCCTTTTAGACAATTTGTAGGTGGCTTCTAAAAAATAAAAGGAGTATGCAAAATGACCGCTAACACACCCACCATCGTCATGTTCGCCATTTATCTGGTGGGCATGTTACTTATCGGTTGGTTCGGGTATCGGGCCACGAGTAACTTGTCAGATTACATTTTAGGTGGGCGCAGTTTAGGTAGTGTAGTGACAGCGCTTTCTGCTGGCGCGTCGGACATGAGCGGCTGGCTGTTGATGGGCTTGCCAGGTGCCGTTTTCCTGTACGGCGTGCGTGGCTCTTGGATTGCAATTGGCCTGATCTTGGGTGCCTGGTTGAATTGGCGGTTTGTTGCCGCCCGTCTACGTGCGTATACCGAGAAAGCGGGTAATGCGCTGACGCTACCAGACTACCTGAGCAATCACTTCGAAGATCAGAGTGGCTTGCTGCGCATTATTACAGCGATAGTCATTCTAGTGTTCTTCACCCTGTACGCTGCGTCTGGCATTGTGGCCGGTGCGCGCTTATTCGAAAGTATGTTCGGCGTCCCTTATGTCACCGCGATGTGGCTGGGGGCATTTGCCACCATTGCTTATGTCTTTATTGGCGGTTTCTTGGCGGTCAGTTGGACTGACACGATTCAGGCTTCGTTAATGATCGGTGCGTTGATCGTTGCCCCGCTGATGGTGATATACGCTGCTGGTGGCCCGAGTGAAGCTATCGAAGTCGTGCGTAATGTGGAGCCCGCGAATCTAAATTGGTTCCGCGATTTGAGTGCGGTTGGCATCCTCTCAATGTTGGCTTGGGGACTTGGCTATTTTGGGCAACCTCATATCTTAGTGCGCTTTATGGCAGCTGAATCAGTCAATACCATTCCTAAAGCGCGCTGTATCGGCATGACCTGGATGATATTGTGTCTAGCTGGCGCCGTGGCCGTTGGCTTCTTTGGTATTGCCTATTTTCATCTGAATCCGCAACAGGCTGATGGAGTCATGGCCAACGCAGAAAGAGTTTTTATTGAAACTGCCAAACTGTTGTTCAATCCTTGGATCGCGGGTATTTTGCTGGCCGCTATTTTGGCTGCTGTGATGAGCACGCTTTCGTGCCAATTATTGGTGTGCTCGAGCGCACTCACGCAAGATATTTACAAAACCTACCTGCGCAAAGAGGCCAGTGAATTCGAATTAGTCTGGTTTGGCCGCGCTATGGTGCTGGTCGTATCGTTGGTTGCAATCTGGTTAGCTTCTGACCCAAATAACAAAGTGTTAGGTATGGTCAGTTATGCTTGGGCTGGTTTTGGTGCGGCTTTTGGTCCAGTGATACTGGGTTCTTTGCTATGGCCGCGCATGACTAAGCAAGGCGCGCTAGCCGGTATGATCGTCGGCGCTGTCACTGTTTTAGTGTGGAAGCAATACGGCTGGTTTGATTTGTATGAAATCGTTCCAGGTTTCTTTCTCGCATCGACCGCCATCATTATCGCTAGCTTAGCTAGCCCACCTCCTTTGAGCAGTATGCAAAACAAATTACGCTCAGCTAAGGCTTAGTTCGTTAGGCTTCCCGGAAGCGGCGCTGAAAATCTGTCGCTTTCGGGCTAAACCCGACATTCCGCTACCTCTCCTCCCCAACCCATTGAATTTGACCTCGTATGATGTTGAGATGGCTGCTTGATTTTTCAGGAGGCGGATGATGGGTCAATGTGCAGCAGCCAAGATCACCCATGTACTAGATGATCATGGCCTGGTTGGTTGCCTCGGCATGCCAGGATTTGTAACTTGCTCAGTGGCTAGATAAGCGTTTGAGTAGTTACGCTGGGCGTATTGTCAGCGATGGCCGTCTATTTGGTTCAAACGATACCGAATTTATTTAGCTTTAGGCAAAATTGAGATGGCTTGAGCTGGATCGACTCTTCGCTTGGGCAGCGAGCATGACTGTCGGTGCTTCTGCGCTTTCTGTCAGCGATGGCTGTGATGGCTGCGCTACAGTCTCACTCGGTTCTCCTATTGCCCCGCGCTGCTTGAGTAGCTGGGTATTCATCGGGCTCAGTCCAATAACGTCTTGAATGCACATATCAGGCGCTGTCAATATGGTTTGCATGGAGGTCCAGCTTAATGTGACGCGACACGTTTCCCCCTCCCGATGGACCCGCCACAGGCGCACGGCTTTGTCATCACTTCCGGTCGCCAGCCAGTCTCCTTCATCGTTTGTGTACCAAGCAACAGAATTGACTCCTTCATTAAACCCTTGAATCACGGCCAAGCATTGACCTGAGGTGGTCGACCACAGCCGCACCGTCTGGTCAAAACTACCTGACGCCAGCGTTTGCCCATCGGGCGAAAACACCACGCTTGTCACATCGTTGGTATGCCCATCGAAGGTGGCTAGCAGTTTGCTCTCGGCGATCGACCACAGCCGCACCGTCTGGTCATGACTGCCTGATGCCAGCGTTTGCCCATCGGGCGAAAACACCACGCTTGTTGCCGAGTCAGTATGCCCGTCGAAGGTGGCGAGCGGTTTGCTCTCGGCGATCGACCACAGCCGCACCGTCTGGTCAAAACTGCCTGACGCCAGCGTTTGCCCATCGGGCGAAAACACCACGCTGGTCACCTTGTCAATATGCCCGTCGAAGGTGGCTAACGGTTTGCTCTCGGCGATCGACCACAGCCGCACCGTCTGATCATGACTACCTGACGCCAGCGTTTGCCCATCGGGCGAAAACACCACGCTTCTCACCCAGTCGACATGCCCGTCGAAGGTGGCGAGCAGTTTGCTCTCGGCGATCGACCACAGCCGCACCGTAGCGTCCCCACTACCTGACGCCAGCGTTTGCCCATCGGGCGAAAACACTACGCTATTCACAATGTCAGTATGCCCGTCGAAGGTGGCGAGCGGTTTGCTCTCGGCGATCGACCACAGCCGCACCGTTTGGTCCGAACTGCCTGACGCCAGCGTTTGCCCATCGGGCGAAAACACCACGCTATTCACCCAGGAGGTATGCCTGTCGAAGGCGGCTAGCGGCTTGCTCTCGGCGATCGACCACAGCCGCACCGTACTGTCCCAACTGCCTGACGCCAGCGTTTGCCCATCGGGCGAAAACACCACGCTTCTCACATAGCCAGTATGCCCATCGAAGGTGGTGAGCGGTTTGCTCTCAGCGATCGACCACAGCCGCACCGTCTGGTCCGAACTGCCTGACGCCAGCGTTTGCCCATCGGGCGAAAACACCACACTTGTCACCCAGCCGGCATGCCCGTCGAAGGTGGCGAGCGGCTTGCTCTCGGCGATCGACCACAGTCGCACCGTCTGGTCCTGACTGCCTGAGGCCAGCGTTTGCCCATCGGGCGAAAACGCCACACTTTCCACCCCGTTTGTATGCCCGTCGAAGATGGCTAGCGGTTTGCTCTCAGCAATCGACCACAGTCGCACCGTCTGGTCCTGACTGCCTGAGGCCAGCGTTTGCCCATCGGGCGAAAACGCCACACTTTCCACCCCGTTTGTATGCCCGTCGAAGATGGCTAGCGGTTTGCTCTCGGCGATCGACCATAGCCGCACCGTCATGTCCTCACTGCCTGACGCCAGCGTTTGCCCATCGGGTGAAAACACCACGCTTGTCACATTCTCAGTATGCCCGTCGAAGGTGGCTAGCAGTTTGCTCTCGGCGATCGACCACAGCCGCACCGTCTGGTCCCAACTGCCTGACGCCAGCGTTTGCCCATCGGGTGAAAACACCACGCTTGTCACCAGACGGGTATGCCCGTCGAAGGTGTGCAGAGAGATTAACGTCTGAGCGTCATACAGCGTAATCTTTCCTTCACTTGTCGCGGCCGCCAAGTAGCGCCCATCGGGCGAATAGCAGCAAGCCCAAACCTGGCCTTCCAACTGCAAACTCGGTAACTCTCCGAACAGTACCTCCGCCATGCACGCACCGGTGAAGTCTGTCTGGCGCAGCCAGGCACCCGTTAAGTTCGCCTGGCTCAGATTCGCCCCTGGCATTGGAACCGCATCGAAGATGCCATAGCTGAGATCGGCCCCTGGAATTTGTATATTGGCTAAATCGGTTCCCAGAAACGGCACCCTCGCTCTGACCAACACGGTCATCGCATTCGCCGCGGCCCGCTTCAATCCGGCGTCTGTCTTGCTGCGTTCCACCACCGCTAAAAGCTGATCCTTAAACGAAGCCACTTGCTGCACTCGTTCCGATAAAAAATCTAATATCGCGGGGTCATCGACCAGATTGAGCGTATTGAACCAAGCGCCGTTAGCCAGTCCGTGTGGTTCATCAAATTCTTCCCACAACGTCCGCGCGACAAAATAATCGCGCAAGGATTTATGGAGAAAGCGAGCGCTTTTATCGCCATGCTGGTCGCTACTTTGGATAATCAGTGGTGCATTGATGCGTTTGAGCGTGATGTCGATCGCTTTATTCCCCAACAAGTGGGTGCGCCAATCGGGTTGAGCTCGTCGTCTGCTTGTCGATAAAGACGTCATGTCGCGATAGCGGCTAATGACTTCCCCTGCCTGATACATTTGCATCGCCAGCTCTTGACTAAAATCCATCAGATGCGCATCAAACCCTTCTGCCTCTAAACGTTGAAACTCTTCTGTTTCTTTAGGGTTCAGTTGAATGTGGGCCATCCGTTGCTGTGAGCGTGCAGCCCAGCTGCTCACAAACTGCGTATATAAAATCAGTCGGGTTAATGAGGTTCCTTGTAAGCCTGCTGCCTGTAAAGCGGGTAACTCACTGACCGCCATTTTGAGTAAAAAGGGATTACTCACCAACGCTTGGAGATTCGGCTCTTGAAAGGCGGTCTGATAGTCTTGGGCAGACCAGCGAGCGTCAGGGTGATGTTGAGCATATTGCTCGACATACCGCGCAATCGTTTTTGGTGAAAAAGGCGCGATGCGATATTCTTGTAATGTTAAAGGCTCGCCAGCAGGATGAAATTTGTATTGATAGCCTGCACCTAAATATTCGGGACGGCTGCTGATGATGATCTTGGCATGCTGCCAGGCGGCAAGTTGATTATCTTTATAGAAATCCCGATGGCGATTTTCAATTTCATCGAATCCATCCAAAATCAACACAAAATGATATTGATCTTGTAAGGTCTTGATCTGATCTGCGGTAAACCCTTGCTGCACAAAGAAGGTGTTCACCAGGTTAGTCGAGGTCTGAGGCAAGCTGGAGAGCGCGATAAAAACCGGAATGGCCTGCGTTTCAGGTTGGCTCGCCTGGAGATACGCTTGCCACAAATCACGCGCGACGTGTCGGTTTAGCGTGGATTTACCCGAGCCTGCCGCGCCTAACAGGAGCAAGGATTTTTTATCTGACGCTAAGAAAGCTTGGATTTTTTCTGCTAAATCAACACGGGTATCGTCATATAAACCCATTCCTTCCGGCCGCACATAATTGGCTAGCGCATCTTTGATCTCTTTATCCTGGGCTAGCCCGTCTAAGTAATCGGCGCGTAATTTCTTGATCTGCGGCGCTAATGTAGTCAATAACTTCTGGGCTAAAGTTTTGTCTAGCTTACAGCGTGCCTTGTGTAAGAGTTGTGTGTTGAGATTGTCTTTGCTCAGCGCATACCAATCGAGAGAGAAATCGATATCCGCTAGACCCTGGGTGGTATGAGCCCGTTTTTCTAGCCGCGCTAAGCTTGCCTGCGCCATCTGTTGAACGCGCTCAATATCGGCTTGAGCGGGTGATGGCTTCCCTAAGTTCTTTCCTAGCCACCCTTGCACGGTGCTTTTGTCTTGCAAGCTTTTGAGAAACTGAATCGCTTGCGCTTGGATCTTCTGATTGTCTTCCATGCAAACGATGCGCTCTAACCGCTGGCATACCCCTTGTAAAAAGTAAACGTTCTGCCGATACGCACTTTGTCGAACAAATTGCTCGAATTTTTCCCATTCTTGGGTTTCGATCAGCATATCCAAGCATTGCAGGGCGGTATACCAACCTTTTTGACGAGTGCGATCTTCATAGCTGGTTTTCACTTCGCCAAACGAAGCCAGCATCTCTTCGACATTTTTGACCGCGTCTTTTAAACCGCCTGCGGCCCCAATCGTATCCGCTAACTCTTTTGCCCCATCAAACGCTGTTTCAAAACGATCAAAACTCTCTATGAGCTTATCCACATCGCAACTTTTGATGGCACTGGCTAAGCCTAATACACCTTTGCTTGCAGCGAAGAGACAACGGAGTACCGCCTCACCTGTACTCTCATCATTCGGGATATAGGCTAACGCTTCGCGTGCGTAACGAATGTGCCAAGCGAGTTCGGTATCTTGATGGGGATTCAGTTGCTCGTCATTGCGCAGCAGATTGGCTAATGGTTGTTGTAAGTCCTCTCGACTGATACCAGCCACCCCCGCTTGTACCATTGCATCGAGCAATTGCGAGATGGCCTCGATCAGTTCTTTGACGAGTTTAGGCTGCCCTTTGTGTACGGTGTGAAGACGTGTGATTAATACACTTAAGATACTGGTCCAGGTATTACCCCGCACGCCACCTTCTTTTTTGAGCAACGCCTCGGGGCAGTTGCGCACGATCACGGCTAGCCCTTGTACCACGCTCATATCCAGCGTCGCATGTCGGGTGGGATTGAGCGTATCCACCGTATGCTGAATTAATTGTCCATAGAGTTTGGCATGAGGCACCACCGCTAATTCGGCGGCTTCCTGCAAGCAGAATAGATCTTTGCCGGCACGCTGACCAAAGCACTCTATTACCTCACGCGCGAGGGAATACAGCTGTTTGCGTTGAGCCATATCCCCGGTCGTTTGTTGCAGGCACCAGGCAAGGTGCCGCGTATTTTCAATGTCAGCGGGATCGACCCATTGATAGTGTGGCGTCTGGGGGGCGGGTGACGAGAAGGGGGTAAAGAAAGGAGCAGGCAAACCGGTTGCCATCATGGGGGCAGGTAATACCGCAGAGGGTCGGAGCGTGGGTTGCCGCTGTAGGGAGGATGACAAGGGAGCACAAGATAAGCGGTCGAGCAGGAGTTGGATTTCATCTCGCCTAGCCGCGTCAGGAGAATAGGCTTTCGCTTTCTCGTAGCTGGTGCGCACGTCTTCTATCGTAAAAGACCGGTTTAATTGCAACACTTGTGCACGGGTGATGTGAACTTCAGCCAGTAAGCGTTTCGCGTCAAGGATCTTTGGGTCACTGGGAGGAATCGTTTTTAACGCCGCTTTCGCTTTAATCAGATAGCTCAGCGCTTGATCTTTTTCTGCGTGGGCTTGGCAGTCTTGTGCCTGCTTAAAATATGCTTGTGCACGCTCCATCGCTTTTTCTTTGGATTGCCATGATTCCACCATCTTGGCGGTGATCCTCGAGAGCATATTTTTCCTTTTTCGTTTTAGCTTCGGGCCAGCGGGTTGTGAGTTGAAAACTCAATTCTTATGCTGAACGCTCATATCGACGATATTAGCGGCGAATCATAAGAAGAAAGAGGGTTAACGAGAATCAGGCATTATCCTGAGCGTCTTGATAAGTGCTGACCTATCCATCGCAAGGTAGATATGAGGCAAAGTTAAATTCAAGGAGTTTGGGAGGAGGAGTAGCGGAATGTCGGTTAAACGCGCTTCCGTTGAATAGCTTATAGCGCTCCTTTCTTTTGTATTTTTTCAATATTTTTAGTCAATTTTTATCACGTCGTTAGCAACGCCTTCAAATTAGCGAAGCGATCTTTTGGACTCAGTGGGGCTTCATCTGCGGTGGGGGGTGGTGCGTCGTCAAGTGCCATTTCTTTGATAAAACGGGAAGCTTCGCACTTTAATGTTTCTTTTGCGCGTTTGCGTTTCGTGCAATAGCTCAGGTGCAAACTGCGTTTGGCACGGGTGATTGCGACGTACATTAAACGTCGTTCTTCTTCAACGCGAGCTGCTCGGGTTTCTTCGTCAACAGCCTGTTCAGTGCTACCTGCTTCATTGCCGCGGTGCGGCAAGATGCCTTCTTCACACCCAACTAAAAATACATGCGGATATTCCAATCCTTTAGCTGCATGGATAGTGGATAAACGCACGGCATCTTGATCTTCCTCGCGCCCTTCCAGCATTGAAATCAAAGACACGGTTTGAATGAGTTGCAAAAGGTTTTTACCTGGATCATCGACGTTTTCTGCGCTCTGCTGGCTATCCGCTTGTGCATTTGACGAATTGGGCAAAATCGATGCTTCTGGCTTTGTGCCTTTGCGCTTTAACCAATCAAGAAACTCACAGGCATTTTGCCATTTGATAAGCGCTTGTCTTTCATCAAACGTATCGTATAGATAGGCTTCGTAATCGATGCCTGACATTAATTCATCAAGTAAGGTGCTAGCGGGCTCGTTCGCCGCGCGATCAGCGATGCGTTGAATGAAGTCGGTAAACGCACGCAGCGGGTAAATTTGCCGCGCTGCGAGTCGTGTTTCAAGTCCACCCATATAGACTGCTTCAAAGAGCGAAACTTTAGCTTGCCCAGCAAAATTCCCAAGTGCCTCTAGTGTCGCTGTGCCAACACCACGACGCGGTGTCGTGATAGCGCGAATAAAGGCAGGGTCATCGTCAGCATTTGCAATTAACCGTAAATAAGCGCACAGATCTTTAATTTCTGCTTTGTCAAAGAACGATTGCCCGCCTGACAAAATGTAAGGAATGCGTTCACGGCGCAGTATCTGCTCAAAAACTCGCGCCTGGAAATTGCCTCGATACAAAATTGCATAATCACGAAAGTGAGCGCGTCGCTCAAAACGATGTGCGGAAAGGCGAAACACGACCGATTCTGCCTCATGCTCTTCATCATTCGCAGCGGTGATCGTGATCAAATCGCCCATCCCATGTTCGCTCCAAAGTTTTTTTTCAAAAAGCTTTGGATTGTTTGCAATCACTTGATTAGCAGCGGTCAAGATACGGACTGTCGAACGGTAATTTTGCTCAAGTTTGATCACCTGCAGCTGTGGAAAATCAACTTGGAGTTGTCGCAGATTCTCAAGTGTTGCGCCACGCCAGCCATAAATCGCTTGATCATCATCACCTACTGCAGTGAATGCTGCTCGTGGGCCAGCTAGTAGTTTGAGTAATGCATATTGGCAGGCGTTGGTGTCTTGATACTCGTCAATTAATAAATAACGCAGACGATTCTGCCATTTGTCACGCACGGCTTCGTGCGCTGCCAGAATTTCGGTAGGCAATCGAATCAAATCATCAAAGTCCACTGCCTGATAAGCCTGCAGTGTCGCCGCGTAGTTGCGATAAATCAGCGCTGCTTGTTGCTCGTCTTCATCACGGGCTTCGGCTAATGCGGCTTCTGGAGTAACAAGGCCGTTTTTCCATAAAGAAATAGCGGTTTGAATGCGTCGAATTAATGTTTTATCAGTCGTAGCCGCTTGCTCTTGCAGCATTACAAAGCAATCCCCCGCATCCATAATCGAAAACTGCGGTTTCAACCCAACATGCTCGGCCTCTTGCCGCAACATCTGCATCCCTAATGCATGAAAAGTACAAATAGTCAGCTGTTTAAGCGAGACAGGGCGTCCTTCGTAGCCCGGCGCAGTTAAGGTTTTGCCTGCGAGCAGCTGTCCTGCACGTTCATGCATTTCTGCTGCTGCTTTATTCGTGAAGGTGAGCGCAGCAATGTGTTTAGGCTGAAACCCTTTTTCTTCAATTAAATAAGCGATCTTTTGCGTAATAACGCGCGTTTTACCACTGCCAGCGCCGGCAAGCACCAAACAGGGACCATCGAAATAGCGCACCGCTTCGCGTTGCGCAGCATTGAGATTAGCGGACATAGAGGTAAAGACAGCCAATTGGCCGAGAGAATTTCCGAGTTGTTAATTGCCCAATGATAGCAAGTTGCAGAAAGTTCTCATTGTGGGTGCGGTAGCGCGTACATAAAATTCTTTTTAATTTTTTTATGTGCTCATAAATATCAAAAAAAATATATCGAGTTGAGCGCTATCGTGACTTTCCTCAGCAGTTCGTTTTCCATTTGGCCGAAAAAGCCCGCACCAATCGCCTAAAAAACCGTGCTTTGGGGGAAGGCGTCGCTCGTCATTCTTTATTCACTGTCAGGAGGAGAATATGGGCAATCCTTATGGATTATCTAGCCTATCCAATAGCCCGCAATTTGCATCTACTCAATCTTCTTCTTCAGAAAGTACGAGAAGAAGCTCTTCATCAGCGTACTCAGTTTCATCAATTGAACCAGAAATAAGCTGTGCTGCGTCAGCAGGAATGGTAAATATCAAGGATTCATGTCTACAGCTCAAACAGCAGTTGTTGGTGTTATGGAAAGAAGGCGGAGAGTTGCAATATGCAATCGGCGAAAAAAATTATAAAAATAGAGAGTTTGTCGATAAGCAACAAGCACTGAACACAAAATTTATGCGCAAAGCGCAAGACTATCGGGCGCTTACCAGGCAAGCAAATAAGTGTCGATTACTGCGCGATCAACAAAGAGCGTTGTATAAAAATCCTACTACCCAGCGGGCTTTACTTGCGCAAATAGCAAAAGACTTAGCAAAGAACACAAATGAACTTAAAGCGATGGAAGCCGAGTGGGATGCAGCAGAAGATGAGTTCAAACGCATTGAGCAAGCGCAGACAGAGCTTCAAGAGCAATACCAGACTTATTGCGGTTCATTAAATGAGTTGCATGAAAAGGCAGCGAAAATTTGGCAACAGGCTGAAATTTTATTGCTGCTAGAGAAGCAAGCGATCAAAGGCATGCACGCTCAAGCGCTAACAGATCCGTACTTTTATCTAGAAGAGATAAACCTCATTCCTTTTTATATTGATAATTTTGAAGCAGATTTTTTGCACAGCTACGTGATGCTCAAACCCTCTGTTTATCAGATGTTGCGCATTTCTATATCGGTTCCGATGCAGGAAGAGGTCGAAGACCCAGTAAAACAAAATCGTGCTTCTGAAGAGGTATTCGTCCTAGCTAAGCTTCTTGAGTTAGAGAGAAAAAGCGTAAACAAACAGGGCATTGAGCTAAGAAAATATTTTTCAATGGAGGAGATGACCGTTATTAAAGGAATGCTTACTAAAGAGATAAGAAATGCTCGAGGGAAATTAGCGCAAGAAGAAATTCCAGCATGGCGGAATGTAATCAAAATAGAAAATATTAAGCTCTACATCAACGCGCTAATAGACCGCTATTTTGAGGTATCGCAGGCGCAAGTAGAAATCGCGCAGGCACAAAATGTTTGGCTCGATTATTCGCCAGTCGCGATGGCTTGACTCTGATTTTTTAAAAGATCATGAGCTGGCCCCAAGCAATGATTATCGTTTTCTGCAGCAGTCAATCACCGGATAGTAAAATACGCACTGGCAAAATAGCTCAGGAATTTCTGTGTGACCGTGCAGTGGCTAGTGGCAAGGTTGTGCAGGATTTCTAAACAAATTAGGTACCTGAATGACTGAATTGAAGCAAACGCCACCGCAAGAGCAAAGTCCAAAAACACTCCAGCGCACCCCTCTGTATGCCGCGCATAGTGCGCTAAAAGCGCGCTTAGTTGAATTTGGTGGTTGGGAGATGCCTCTTAATTATGGTTCGCAGCTTGATGAGCATCGAGCAGTGCGTACTGATGCAGGTATGTTTGATGTGTCACATATGTGCGTGATTGACGTGACGAGTGCCACCGGCAGTCACGGTGCGCAAACTTTCTTCCGCTACGCGGCAGCAAATAATGTCGATAAATTGAAAGCGCCTGGAAGGGCGCTTTATTCTTGTTTATTAAATGCAGATGGCGGCGTGGTTGATGATGTCATTCTGTATTTTTTCAATGAAGATTTTTTGCGTGTGGTCGTGAATGCAGCGACCGCACAGCACGATATCAATTGGCTTAATCAACTCAACGAGCAACTGAATTTGGGTGAAAGTGTTGGCCTCAAGATTCAAGTTCGTCGTGATCTAGCAATGATTGCTGTACAAGGCCCACAGGCGCGAACGAAAGTTTGGAGCGCGCTACCTTTCACTGAGAGCAAGAGTCAAACTTTAAAACCCTTTAACTTTGCTGTGATATCTGATGAAGCGTCGTTCGGTGAAATGATGATCGCACGCACGGGTTACACCGGCGAAGATGGTTTTGAATTAATCATGCGATCTGAGACTGCCGAAAATGTATGGCAAGCACTTTACCAAGTAGGCGTTCGGCCTTGTGGCTTAGCTGCTCGTGATACGTTGCGTTTAGAGGCGGGTATGAATCTGTATGGACAAGATATGGACGAACATACCTCGCCACTTGATGCAGGTTTAGGGTGGACCGTTGACCTTGCTGCGCCGCGTGATTTTGTTGGCAAAGATGCTTTATTAAGTAAAGGCCAGCGCTATGCATGGGTTGGTTTAATTCTGCGTCCAGATGGAACAGCAGGTGGCGTATTGCGCGCGCATCAGAAAGTAATTACGCCTGCGGGCGAGGGTGAAATTACCAGTGGCACCTTCTCGCCAACGCTCAAGCAGTCAATTGCACTTGCTCGAGTACCGCTAAATGTCTGTGCTGGTATGACGGTACAAGTCCAAATTCGAGACAAATTATTGCCGGCAAGTGTCGTATTACTTCCTTTTGTGCGGCATGGTAAAGCGCTAGTTAGCTAGCATTTGATAGCGGCCTCTAAAAGATTATTTCTAGATTTATAGAAGTTTTAAGAGCCTGTTCAGAATCTCAAAGAAGAGTGTTTTGTGAGGTTATTAGCCGTCACGTTGGGGTTCGTACCTCACCCCAACCTACAAAATTTGCCGAAAAGTCGTAGGTTGAGGTGACGAAAGAACCCCAACATGTAGGCCGATCAACCTGCTATTTCTTCTTCTGAAGATTATGAACAGGTTCTAAAAATTTTATTCTCACGTTTCTCTATAAAAGGAAATTTAAATGAGTGTGCCAGCTGATTTGAAATATACAGAGTCGCATGAATGGGTGCGTGTTGAGGCGGACGGCACCGCTTTAATCGGTATCACCGATCATGCGCAAGAAGCGCTTGGCGATATTGTTTTTATCGAATTACCTGCAATCGGTAAAGCGGTGAATGCGAAAGATGCTATTGCTGTGGTTGAGTCTGTGAAGGCTGCTTCTGATATTTATGCGCCAATCGCTGGTGAAGTGGTCGCGGTAAACGAAGAACTCGCGAGCGCACCAGAGCAAGTTAACCAAGAACCCTACGCTGCTTGGTTATTTAAGCTCAAAGTTACCCATCAAGCAGACCTTGATACGCTGTTGTCGGCGCAAGCTTATCAAGAACTTATTGGTGATTGATTTTAAAAGCACCGGAATAAGCCTTTCATCAGGCTGATGAAAGGTTTATGAAAGGTGCTATATCCTATTTAAAGAGGCGCTGAATAAACCGCAAGCGAATAACGCTATGGGTTTTATTCAGCTCCTTGTCATGAGATAGCTTGTCTTATTACGCTTTTTTACCCTCACTTATTCATCGTGAAACCAAGCATGAACCCGAACACATCTGATTTGCTAAATCGTCAACTTTTGTCAATGCCCTTAGCTTCGTTAGAAGACAGCGGAGCATTTGCTATGCGTCATATTGGCCCGACTGCTTTAGATCAGCAGCAGATGCTGGATGTGTTGGGTTTTAGTTCGCGCACTGAATTAATGAACGCGGCGCTACCTACTGAAATTCGTCGCGCTGAGTCATTGTCCCTGGCTTCTTTTACCGAACCCAAAAGCGAAACAGAAGCGTTAGCCGCATTGCGTAAGCTAGCGCTCAAAAATCAAGTCTTCCGTTCGTTTATTGGACAAGGGTATTACGGCACGCATACGCCAGGCGTTATCTTGCGCAATGTGTTAGAGAACCCCGCTTGGTACACCGCTTATACGCCTTACCAACCTGAAATTTCACAGGGGCGTTTAGAAGCGCTATTAAATTTCCAGCAAATGGTGACTGACCTCACCGCATTATCTGTGGCGAATGCATCGATGCTGGATGAGGCGACTGCAGCGGCTGAAGCGATGATGTTGTTGCAGCGCGCGAGTCGTTCGACGTCAAAAGTTTTTTATATTGCTGACGATGTGCTGCCGCAAACCATTGAAGTGGTTAAAACTCGCGCTTGTCCGCTTGGTATTGAAGTCGTCGTTGGGTCAGCGCACGACGCAATTAATGCAAATGCGTTTGGTGTGTTGCTGCAATACCCGGGGGTTAATGGCGATGTAAGCGATTATCGTGAACTGGCTGCGGCGCTGCATGAGGCAGGTAGTTATGTTGTGGCAGCGGCCGATTTGTTAGCGCTTACGTTGCTGGTTCCGCCAGGTGAATGGGGAGCGGATATTGCGATTGGCAGTACGCAACGCTTTGGTGTACCAATGGGATTTGGTGGACCGCATGCCGCTTATTTTGCGGTGCGCGATGAGTTTAAGCGGCAATTGCCAGGTCGCTTGATCGGCGTGACGGTGGATGCGCAAAAGCAACCCGCGTTGCGACTGGCATTGCAAACACGTGAGCAACATATCCGCCGGGAAAAAGCGACGTCAAATATTTGTACAGCGCAGGCATTGCTCGCCATCATGAGTTCTTTCTACGCGGTCTATCATGGCCCTCATGGTTTGCGCAAAATAGCTTTACGTGTACATCGGTTAACGACGCTTTTTGCGATGGGTCTTAAGCAGTTGGGTTACACGATTACGAACTCGACTTACTTCGATACACTCACGATTGCCAGCGGTAACGACACAGCAGCATTACATGCTGAGGCGGCGGCGCAAAAGATTAATTTGCGTCAAATCGATCAAACGAGCATTGGTGTATCGTTTGATGAAACGACGACGCGCAATGATGTGTTAGCACTTTGGCAAATCTTTGCCGCTGCTAAAAAAGATTCGCCTAACTTAACGCTTCCTGATTTACAGCAACTTGATGCTGCTCTCACAGATGAACAGGTATTGCCTGATTCCGTCGTTCGCCACAGTACTTATTTAACGCACCCTGTATTTAATCGTCATCACGCTGAGCATGACATGTTGCGTTATCTGCGTAGCCTTGCGGATAAAGATCTTGCTTTAGATCGCACAATGATTCCGCTTGGCTCGTGCACGATGAAGTTAAACGCAACAAGCGAGATGTTGCCGATTTCATGGCCGGAGTTCGCGCATTTGCATCCGTTTGCGCCTGCTGCTCAAACAGTTGGTTATCGAGAGATGATTGAGCAGCTTGAGCAGATGCTGGCAGCTTGTACTGGCTACGCGGCAGTCTCATTGCAGCCTAACGCAGGTTCTCAAGGTGAGTATGCAGGGCTATTGATGATTCGTGCTTACCATGCGTCGCGCGGTGAAGCCCAAAGAGATATTTGCTTGATTCCAGCCTCAGCACACGGTACCAATCCCGCGTCAGCACAAATGGCCGGTATGCGGGTAGTAGTGGTCGCATGCGATGCCAACGGTAATATTGATATGGCTGATTTACGGACCAAGGTAGCACAGCATGCAAAAGAGCTGGCAGCCATCATGATTACTTACCCATCGACTCATGGCGTGTTTGAGCAAAATGTTCGTGAGCTGTGCGACTTAATTCATGCAAATGGCGGCCAAGTGTACGTCGATGGCGCTAATTTGAATGCATTGGTTGGCTTAAGCGCACCAGGTGAGTTTGGCGGTGATGTTTCGCATTTGAACTTACACAAAACTTTCTGCATTCCACACGGTGGTGGCGGACCAGGTGTTGGGCCAGTTGCGGTAGCGGCGCATCTTAAACCTTTCTTACCGAATCACTCAGCAAGTCTTTACCAACGTGATGCGCAAGGTATAGGTGCTGTTTCTGCAGCGCCTTATGGGTCAGCATCGATTTTGCCGATTTCATGGATGTATATCGCGATGATGGGGGCAGCAGGATTAACGGCCGCTACAGAAAGCGCGATTTTGTCAGCGAATTATTTGGCGAAAAAACTCGCTGCACATTACCCGATTCTATACACCGGCCCCAACGGACTTGTTGCGCATGAGTGCATTCTCGATTTGCGTCCGTTAAAAGAAACTAGCGGCGTAACGGTTGATGACGTCGCTAAACGTTTAATTGACTACGGCTTCCATGCACCGACGATGAGCTTCCCGGTAGCCGGCACATTAATGATCGAACCTACCGAATCCGAGCCGAAAGCAGAATTAGATCGCTTCATCGATGCAATGATTGCAATTCGAGAAGAAATTCGCGCGATTGAAGAAGGGCACGCTGAGCGCGAAGATAATCCGCTAAAACATGCCCCTCATACAGCGGCTGTAGTGATGGCTAATGATTGGTCGCATGCTTATTCTCGGGAAGTAGCGGCCTATCCGTTACCGGCATTGAAAACCCGCAAATATTGGCCACCTGTTGGACGCGCTGACCATGCGCATGGAGATCGGAATTTGTTTTGTAGTTGTGTGCCAATTACGAGGTAATTAGCCATTTTTTTCAATAGTAAAGAAGGGATCAATAAAAGCTGGCGTCGGCTTTTATTGACCCCTTTTTTTTATTTATTTCAAATGAAATTTTCTAAATTCTTTCCTAATATAGCGCATGTCTTTGGGAGCTGCGGGCGATACATTTCCTTTATGGCCATTATTCTTCCAAAATTGTTTCTTCCTGAAGAAATTTTAAATAAAGGCAGTATAATTTCTCTACGTATTTCGAGTAATTCATAGAATAAATTATCTATCCAATTGATATGGTCCCGTAGAGTTTCGTCGTCTTTGGTATCGCTTGTGCCACACTTTTCTTTTTTCTCTAATTCATTAATCGAATGGTGTAAATTTTTCATTAATTCAGAAAGAAAAAATTTCATTTCTTCCCATATTTCTCGACTTTCCCAACTCTTTCTATCTATCAGAATTTTTTGATATTCTTCGTAAACAATATTGGCATATAAAGATGGACTTATTAATGGAAATATTTTTTTAAAAATATTTTCTAGATTTTTTGCGGGGCTATTGTTTTTTTCTGAAATCTCTTCATTGACTTCTTTTTTCAAAAAAGGAAAAGAGTTGGCATTATGTTCGTTGTATAGATTTTTGATTAATAATGCTATTGCCGGCATGGCATATGCCTGATATGGATTTTGATCTTGACGATAATTGATGTTTATTTGGTGTAAATAATTTGTTAATTTTGAATAAATTTCATTCCATATTGAAAATATTTGTTGGTTTTTTTTGGTTTGTGTTTCCATATAATGCAAAAAAATCTATTTTTAATTCATCTATTTTTTCATTGATTAATATATATTTATTATTATTATTTAGGTTGTATTCGGCTTGGTATAATTCTTTTGCTTGTTGGTGAAGCCAATTTAAATCTTCGTTTAATTCGGGATTTTCTTGATCGAATTTGATGTGCATTTCAACCATTTTGATATTGGCTGTATTTAATTTTATCTTTTTTTGGATTATTTTTTGATTTTCCTGATATTTTTTTGCTTCTGTGTTGAGTAAGCTAAATAGATCTTCCATAGCAGCAAAGAAAGCCTTTGCTTCTGCTGGCCATTCACTTTCTTTTACTTCGCTGTAAGTGACATGAGCCGCAACTTCTTCTGCTGAAACTGAGACAGTTTGCGCTAACTGTGCTTGGGAGTCACTTTTTAAGATCGGGTTTAGAAGCGCTTGAGGTTGCTTTAGGCCTAAAGTGGATAGAGAAAAGTAGCCGGAATCTGTGAGTGGAGGACGTCGCGAATTATGCTGTGGGCGTAAAGCTTCTGTTCCATTTCCTTGTTGTGTAGGTTGATCAGGTTGATTAGGTAACTTTTCATTAAAAGAGGGTGACAGGGGGTATGGGGAGGAGGATTGTTTGGAAATAGGGCCAGCCATATTTTCTCTCAGTGTTATGAATAAAGTTAGGGGAACTTCTTTATTTACAAACAACAAGAATTTTCTGCGTCACAAACTACGAAATAAGTAGACGGATAACGAAAAAAATTAAGAAAATTCTTATAAAAAGCGGGTAAGTATTTTACCTGAGCTTCTATGGTTTATTCTTAAATTAAGTGGTTTTCTATGTTGGTTTTTTGCAAGGTGCTGTAGAGGGACAAAAGAGATGAGCGTTACCTGCATTTGGCAGTGATCAGACGGAGGAGGGGAAGAGGGGGCTAAAGAAGAGAGCGCAGCGATTAAAATCAATGATTGTTTCACGCTGCGCTGATCGACACTTATCTAGTTACGCACGACTAGCCAGCAACTTGCCGTAGATGCGGATGTTTACGCGAGTGCAGTATTTCGGTGTACAGGTTCAGGTAATTATTCGCCATCACTTTAGCGGTGAAGCGTTCTTCAAAACGCTCGCGGATTTTAGCGCGCGGCAATTCATTGAGTCGCGCAAGCGCACCTAGCGCGCCGATTTCATCTTCGACGATAAAGCCGGTAACGCCATCGTCAATTACTTCTGGCACGGAGCCGTTTCTGTATGCGATCACTGGGGTGCCGCATGCCATCGCTTCAATCATCACCAGTCCAAATGGTTCTGGCCAGTCGATTGGGAACAGCAACGCTTTCGCGCCGGATAAGAACGCCGGTTTTTGCGCTTCATTAATTTCACCAATAAATTCTACGTGTGTTTGTGACAATAAAGGTTCGATCGCTGTCTCAAAATAGACTTTATCTGCTTTATCCACTTTGGCTGCGATCTTGAGAGGCAATCCGCTTTGAGCTGCAATTCTGATCGCAGCATCAACACCTTTTTCTGGACAAATGCGACCAAGGAACGCGAGATATTCGGGTTGAATATCCGTTTGCGGCGTCAGTAAGTCAGCTGGCAGGCCGTGATAAATGGTCTGCATCCAATTCGCTTGTGGTAGTGGCAAACGTTGTGAGTTGGAAATAGAAACGACGGGTGCATTTGAGAAAGTATTAAACACAGGTTGCAACTCGGGCAAGTCAAGTCGGCCATGCAGCGTGTTAACAAAAGGGGCGCCAAAGCGAGAAAACAGCGAGAATGGGAAATAATCAATGTGAAAATGCAGAATATCGAATTCTTCGTACGCTCTGCACACTTCTTCTAACATCAACATGTGGGGAGCGATAGGATCACGCACTGATGGGTCAAGTCGCAATGCACTTGGCCAAATGGGTCTCAGTTCTGCTTTCGTTTGCGAGTCACCGCTGGCAAACAGGGTGACTTGATGGCCTAACTCCACCAGGGCTTCGGTTAAATAAGAAACCACGCGCTCAGTTCCCCCATAGAGCTTAGGCGGAACCGCCTCATGTAGGGGAGCAATTTGTGCGATTCGCAACATAGTGACAATCTCCTTACTAAATTAATGTGCTGTAGCAGCGAAAAAACAGTGAGAGTGGCTGCTACCGATATGAGTGGAAGGTTTGCAAGGATGATTGGACGTGTCATATTTATTAGTCATTTTTTTGACTTACCCATTTATTGTTTATGCCAGCAAACCTTTCCCGTGATTAAAAATATTTGTAGAAAGTTTGGCATTCAAACGCAAAACGCTAGTGGTATCAATTACTAACCTGAATTTATGAATTTGGATAGTTATTTTTCAGAGTCTTACATTTCTTACAAATAGACAAACGGTACCTGCTTTCTGCTAAAACATAGTTGTAAGCTTCTTTTTGCGGAAAAGAGTGGTTTTCGCCAACAAAGCTAAAATACGTACTCTCCACTTTCTTCACCTTGGAAATTATTTTTTTATGCGCTCTTCAAACGCCAAACGTCTGCCTGCTGATGCTCAAAAATTAATCGGCCTATCGCTTATGCTCTTTGCTTCAGGGAGTCGAGTCGAAGACAGCTTTTGGGAAGCTCGTATTGGCTTGTTGCTCGCAAAAATTTTGCGCAACGGCAATCAAGCTACGCTGGAGGCTGCGCTTGATCGTCTTCAGCAAAGCCAGGTCGACGATGCCTATAGTGCGCTTGCGGAACTTGCTGAAACGCATAGTGAATCTTTGACTTTGCAGTACGAAGATAAAAACTGGGATGTGTTATTGATTGCCGTGCCCACCTTGGCTTGGACGCGTTATTCAATTCCCTCTGGTGTATTAAAAGCTGAAGCTATGCAAGCTTTGCATAAATGTTTGCAAGACAGTGTGCTAGCGAATGGGGCCCGTCTGAGCGTTGCGCCCTATTTGTATAGTATTGATCAATTGCCGCGTAATTATGTGGAGACTTATCGCTTTAACCAACAGTTAGCGCAAGCAGCACTGACTGGTAACCCACTACATCTAAATACAAATAGTTTGCCGGAGACCTCGCCGATTCTCGCTGACCCACGCTTTTTGTTAGCGGCGGTGGTCGTGCCTACAGGCACTGCATTATTTCGTTGGCAAGATGAAAAAAGTGACGTCTATTTAGATCGTGCAGCTTGTTTAAAGCAATGGACTGAACAAGTTAATGTAGAGCTTGGACGCATCTTGCCTGGCTGCGAATGGGAGTGTTTATTGCCCGATGCATATTACTCAGCATGCCGATCTGCAGATGAATCTATCCGACCGCATATGCTGAATGTCGCTGTGCGTTTTCTAGAAGATGCACTCGAAATCAACGCGAGTGATTTGCGCGCTGTGATTGGTGGTTTTGGTGAAACGCGTGTTAGTGAATACCGGATAGGATTTACACAGCGTGGCGATAATGACGTGCTACATGGCCTAATCTGGCCGCTTTACGAGCGCGAAAATGAAAGTAATCTAGATGACGACGAAATGGCGCTAGATAATCCGCTTGAGCAGATTATTTCGCTGTTGAAAAAAAGAGGTGTTACCGATATTCGTCGTCATGCTGATCGCTTTGAGCCTGAGTATTGCGAAGACTGCAATGCACCACTTTACGTCGATCCGCTTGGCGAAATTGTGCATGCGGAAATGCCAGAAGAAATTGAAACTGTTCAACCCTGTTTTCATTAAAGGCCTTGTTCTTTAGAAACGTTCCTTCTGATTTAGAAATGCAAATGGCTAGTAAGGTGTTAACTTGCTAGCCATTGTTTTACGCGCTCAGTTTTTTCTTCTCCCTTATTTCTTTGCTATTCGCCCTATAGCTTTTGGATAGAGCGCAAGTGCGCAGTAAATTTGTCATGATGACTTAAGAGTTGATGCATGTTCGCATAAGGACCCATTTCATCTTTCGTTGGTGGGGGTCCTAAGCGATGGGTTAATTCTTTTACTTACCATCAGGCAATGTACCAGGGGGAGATCCAAGTGAAATTTTTTGTACTCGACGATCAGCCCGAACGGTGTGAAGGACTCAAAACGTTATTGAGGCAAATAGATCGGCACGCGAAATTTACAGAAGCACAAAACTGGCAACAAGTTATGCATATTTTAAGATTTGGTTTGCCTGACCTTTTAGTGATTGATGGGCAATCACATTGGATGCAGGTGGCGAATCTGGTGAATGCGTTGCGTGAATACCCTACGTTACAAGTTGCTATTTTGAGCGACGTCACAGATTCTGAGATTGTTGATTCGCTATTACATATGGGCGTACTTGGTGTTATCCCTCGCCGGCTCGATCCTCGTCTGATTTTACGCGCCCTTGAATTGGTATCGTTAGGTGGCCATTACGTGCCAGTGGGCGCGTTAAACTCGACGCTGTCAAAGGAAAGTCTCCCTGTCAAAAATCACAATCATCCTCCCGACAAGAAAATTCCGCGTCGTCCCAATAGTGGTATGGAGCGTCTCTCGCCTCGCCAGCATCAGATTATGCGTTTAGTTCATATGGGCAACACAAATAAGATGATTGCGCGAACATTAGGTATTAGTGAGGGAACAGTCAAAATTCATTTAGCAAGCGTGTTTAGACTATTGGGTGCAACCAACCGTGCTTCAGCCGTTGCACTTTATAACAACTGGCAATTTGAAAAGCTTCGCATATGGTGTAGTAGGGCTGAAGGCATGGGGCCAAAGCCAATCCCTGGTATGCGCTCTCCTGTACCGCTTAGGTCTCATAAAAATCCTGTGTTGCAAAGACCATCGACTGACTCCGCATTAATGTTAGCTGCTGCACAAGTTACTTCAACTTATCGTGTACTAGGCAACACACCTGCTCGGACAGAATTGCCCGCTGATGGAACGTAAAAATTCTATTCATCTAATGGAAAATCGTTTAGCAGAAGCGGTGCATCTATTTGTACAGATGCACAATTAATAAAACGATAAGAAGCAATAGAAAGACGTTGAATAAACCAAGAGCAGCAGAATAAATACAGCTTTGCGATAAGTAATCATGCGCTGTTATCTAGTCATGGTATTTCTTATTTGCGGTTTATTCAGCGCCTGTCTAGGTTTAGGAAAGGGGTGAATGACTTTGTAGTGGTGTTTCTATGTCGTATTGACCTTCCCCCGTTTAAGCTGCCCTGACCCCTAAGTCATCTAGGGCAGCTTAAACGGGGGAAGGTCAGGTTTAAGAATGTTGGCTAACGTCAGCATCTGCGATAAAAATCAACCTGAATTTTCCACCCAAGGCGATTGACGCTGCATGATGCTATTGAGAATAGAAATCAGTTTACGAAGAACAGCAATCAGTGCGATTTTTGCGGGTTTTCCTGCTGCTCTTAAGCGCTTGTAAAAGATTTTCAAATCCTTATTCCAGCTGACCTGCCGCCCTCAAGATTCAGTAATGGCTTGGCTTCATTGAATAAGTCTTGCGGCTCATAGGCTTCGCGCAATAATACCGTCCACAACTTCTGCTTAGTAGGCCAAATTGAAAGTCGGGACTTTCCTTTATATCTGAATCTCATCATTTACCGTATAACGGTGAAAAGACAAATACAGAATGCCTAAGACCGATGCGTTGCACGCATGAGTCTTAGGCATTTTTGCTAATAGCCAGATTGTGCCATGGTCGGGTGGTCGCGGTTTTCCCTATTACGCGTTACTGTCGTGAGTGCGTTAAAAAAAGCCAGCCGACTTGAAAAATCCAACTGGCTTTCTATTTCCTCTCGAATTTCCAGCGCAAGCGTAAGAAAATCAAAGTCAGTAGATTTTTGTGCTGTTAGATAAGGCAGGTTGATAGGATTTGAAATAGGGTTCAGCATAAATTTTGTTCAATTAAAGTAAAACTATCTCCTGAGCGTCTGATCCGCCAAGGCTCCAGGGGGAGGGCAAACGCGCGAGTGTGCTACAAACGCACAAATCATATCTGCTGGGAATGAGCAAACGGGGCGACATCTATCTCCGAACTCTGATGATACATGGGGCGCGCTCTGTGATTCGCTACGCCGAGCAGAAACCTGGGTCATGCAGCTGGATCAACAGTGTGGTTAATCGGCAAAATAAAAATGTGGCCGCCATAGCACTAGCCAACAAGAATGCACGCACCATTTGGGCATTGCTGTTCCACGCGCGCAATTATGAAGCGAATTATGCGAGCGCAATAGCAACAGTGTAATAAGCAGTGCCAACAATACAGTTAATACAAAGCATGGAAACATGCATAAATGATTTGTGCGTCTGTGGCACACTAGCGCGCTTGCCCTACACCTGGAGCCCTAGCGGATCAGACGCTCAGGAGATGGTTTTACTTTAATTGAATAAGATTTATGTTGAACCCTATTTCAAACCCTATCAACCTGCCTTATCCAACAGCACAAAAATCTACTGACTTTGATTTTCTTTCGCTTGCGCTGGAAATTCGAGAGGCAATAGAAAGTCAGCTGGATTTTTCAAGTCGGCTGGCTTTTTTTAACGCACTCACGACAGTGACGCGTAATGGTGAACCTATAGATTCGCCCGCGCTGAAATTACACTTAATCAAAGCAAGGATTCAAGAGCAATATCAAGGGGCTTTAATCCACTCAGACGAGGGGTTAAAGAAATTTGCTTTGAGTCAATTACAAAAACTATCAGACTCAGGGCAACTCGATCAGGTTGTAGAGAAAGCTGGACTTTTTGAGTTGGTCTGTCTTGCTAACGATCGAGAGATATTTAGGTTTTTACAAAAGAGATTTCAACAAGACGCTCAGCTCAAAGAGAAATTATTGAATTGGGTAGAGCGGTCCAAAACAGAAGAGGTGCAGCCTATCGCAGCTAACGCGCTGACGCTGTTAGTTAAAGCCGGCGTGCAATTGAATAATAAGGATTTCAAAGGAATACGGGTGCCTGACACAGATTTAAGTCATGGTGTATTCGATTCAACACAACTACAGGGATCGGATTTGAGAGGAGCAAATCTTAGCGCGAGCTGGCTGCGTGAGGCGAATTTAAGCAAAGCGCAGATGACTGGGGTGCGGTTTGGCGAATGGCCGTATTTGCAGGAAGAGGCCATGGTGACCTCGTGCGCCTATTCGCCGGATGGGAAAGCGTGTGCGGTGGGCCTTTACAACGGTAGGATCAGTGTCTATGACACGTCGAGCTGGGAGAAGGTCTGCACCTTACAAGGGCATACCCGCTATGTTTTAAGCGTCGTGTATTCACCCAGCGGTCAGCAGATCGCGTCGGGCAGTGGGGACCAGACAGTGCGGCTGTGGGACGCCCACAGCGGAGAACCCGGCCCTACCTTACAAGGGCATACCGCCGCTGTTAATAGCGTGGTGTATTCGCCCAGCGGTCAGCAGATCGCCTCGGGCAGTAATGACAAGACGGTGCGTCTGTGGGACGCGCACAGCGGAGAGGCCGGCCCCACCTTAGAAGGGCATACCGGCCCTGTTAGTAGCGTGGCGTATTCGCCCAGCGGTCAGCAGATCGCCTCGGGCAGTTTTGACAAGACGGTTCGTTTGTGGGACGCGCACAGCGGGGAGGCCGGCCACATCTTAGAAGGGCATAACCATGTTGTTAGGAGCGTCGTGTATTCGCCCAGCGGTCATCAGATCGCCTCGGGCAGTGATGACAATACAGTGCGGCTGTGGGATGCGCACAGCGGGGAGGCCGGCCCCATCTTAGAAGGGCATACCTCCGGTGTTTATAGCGTGGTGTATTCGCCCAGCGATCAGCAGATCGCTTCGGGCAGTTGGGACCATACGGTGCGGCTGTGGGACGCACACAGCGGGGAGGCCGGCCATATCTTAGAAGGGCATACCCGCGGGGTTAATAGCGTGGTGTATTCGCCCAGCGGTCATCAGATCGCCTCGGGCAGTCATGACAATACAGTGCGTCTTTGGGACGCACACAGCGGGGAGGCCGGCCCCACCTTGCGAGGGCATACCGCCTGGGTTATGCGCGTGGTGTATTCGCCCAGCGGTCAGCAGATCGCCTCGGCCAGTGGGGACAAGACGGTGAGGCTGTGGGACGCGCACAGCGGGGAGGCCGGCCACACCTTACAAGGGCATACCGCCACTGTTAATAGCGTGGTGTATTCGCCCAGCGGTCAGCAGATCGCCTCGGGTAGCTCTGACCATACGGTGCGGCTGTGGGACGCGCACAGCGGGAAGGCCGGCCACACCTTACAAGGGCATACCTCCTATGTTTGGAGCGTGGTGTATTCGCCCAGCGGTGATCAGATCGCCTCGGGCAGTGGGGACAAGACGGTGCGGCTGTGGGACGCGCACAGCGGGGAGGCCGGCCCCGCCCTAAAAGGGCATACCGGCGCTGTTTTTAGCGTGGTGTATTCGCCCAGCGGTGATCAGATCGCCTCGGGCAGTGAGGACAAGACGGTGCGGCTTTGGGACGCGCACAGCGGGGAGGTCGGCCACATCTTACGAGGGCATACCGACAGGGTTTTGAGCGTGGTGTATTCGCCCAGCGGTCAGCAGATCGCCTCGGGCAGTGATGACCAGACGGTGCGACTGTGGGACGCGCACAGCGGGGAGGCCGGCCCCATCTTAGAAGGGCATACCGGCTGGGTTGGTAGCGTGGTGTATTCGCCCAGCGGTCAGCAGATCGCCTCGGGCAGTTTTGACGAGACAGTGCGGCTGTGGGACGCGCACAGCGGGAAGGCCGGCCACACCTTACAAGGGCATACCGCCTGGGTTATGCGCGTGGTGTATTCGCCCAGCGGTCAGCAGATCGCTTCGGGCAGTGATGACAAAACGGTGCGGATATGGGACGTGAGCTCGGGTCAGTGTTTAGCGGTCGTGCGAGGTTTTCAGGAGCGCATTACTAGCCTTGCCTGGAAAGAAATAGCTAATCGCAGCTATTTGGTCACCGGCTGTGCCGATAAATCGGTTCGCGCATGGCAGGTCATCGACGAGGAGGGACGTTACCAAGTACGGCTCTCTTGGAGTACAACACATGACACACTGGTTTTGACAGACACCACCATTCAAGGCGTACAAGGCTTAAGTCAGATGAATAAGAAACTCTTACAGCAGCGCGGGGCAGTGGGTGAGCCGGCTTCACGTTTAGGTGAGACCAGTCAACAAGTGATGAGCGTGGTTTCTGCGGTGTCTAAATTCAAAGCGCCACTAAACCGCAAGACCGTGGATATGCTTCCTAGCGCTCAATCGCATTCAGCGGCTATCTCCTCAGCCAATCCAATGCCATTGGCAAACGAGCAGCATTTATTCTCTCACCTTGCTTAACGCCCGCTTTAAGCGCTCCGTTGAGAAATCCATGCCTGGGTAAAGTCCAGTGTAATAGGCTGTTCCTATACTCAGGTTCGCATGGCTGTACTCATTCTCTGTTAATCAAAGAAAAGAAGGGCTAGCGTATCAAAGTTTGATGGCGAGTCTGCTGTATAAATACAGGGTGTGTAAGCGTGTCGGGTAGCAGCAACCCGACACGCTTTTAATCTATTAGATAAAACACAAACTGGAATGGCTATCAATGCGTAAGTCCTACACATGAAGATTCTTAATGAGGGAAGAATAGGAAAAACAGCACCGCTAAGGATATCCAGAGAAACGCATCTGGATTGGGAGACCATAATCACGTCATAGCATTCCGCCGTACTTTTTGAGCACTTTATCTTTTGAGGCTCTCTAGCCTAATTTAACCGATACTAAATCGGCCCCATAAGCTTTACATTACCCAATTCTCAGTGCGTAAACCGGCGGATTCATAGATTGCAAAATCATCCGTGTTATTAGTCACAAGCGTAATACCTAATGACATTGCGTGGGTTGCAATCATCCTATCTAAGTTTGCCTTCCTGTTGGGAAAGTGATGAGTCAATTCACCATACAAGCGGCCCTGCTCAACACCGAACGGGCAAACATCTAGTATCGATAGCAATTCTTGAATGATGGTGCTTCCGTCTTTTTGGATGCCACAACACAGTTCTGCCCAGGTAATCGAGCTAATGACAATCTCCCTTTACGGTATGCATCAAACTTTTCCACGATTTCTGGGGGATGCTTTCGGATGAGATAGATGCAGATGTTCGTATCGAGCATGCATTTCATCATGACCAGTCCCTTTCGGTTTCTTCAAAGTCAGGACGATTACCAACGAAATATTTATCCAGTGCGTGGAAAAGTTTGGGAACCTCCCCTAGCTTTCTTTCCTTTGGTTCTACAATGAGACGATCACCTTCACGGTGAACCACAAGCTCTGTTTTAGGAGGGAATGCCATCTCCGAAGGAATGCGAACAGCTTGTGAGTTCCCTGCTTTAAACTGACGGGTGCTACGGGTATTGAATAAAGTTGGCATAAAAATAACTCCTAGCGCTAATTTGTATATACGTGTTATTACTTCGTGCGCATCCGAGCAAGAAAAAAGCCTGGCTCTTTTCAGTGCAACTCGCAGCTAAGCCAAAAAGTGAAATTGATTTTTCTGATATTCCGGCCACGATGCTGCAAGTAGACGACCAGCGCGATTACGGAGAAGGATGCTATCGTGCGTTAGGTTTTCTTGATGGTCGTTTGCATGCGCTTGTGTTTACCGAAACAAAGCTAGGTATTCGAGTAATCAGTTAGTACACGAACCGAGCTTGGCCGGCAATGTCGAGATACTTTCTCTAGCTTGCCCGCCCCGGATTATTGAGAAGTTACAATAATTAGCCTAAAGCTTTATCAGGAAAGGGATTCCAGTTTTGTGTATAACGACATGGGTTTACCCACGGCCCCGCGCTGCTGTAAGAGCTTCTTATTCATCAGGCTTAAACCTCGTACGCCTTGAATGGCCGTGTCTGTCACGATCAGTCCGCCATGCGTTGAACTCCACGATAGCCGTACTTGATAACGTCCCTCCTCTTCGATGACCTGCCATGCGCGAACCGATTTATCGGCACAGCCGGTAACCAAATAGGTGCGATTAGCTATTTCTTTCCAGGCAAGGCTCGTAATGCCCCCCTGAAAATGAAAACCTCGCACGACCGCTAAACACTGACCCGAGCTCACGTCCCATAGCCGCACCGTCTTGTCAGCACTGCTCGAGGCGATCTGCTGACCGCTGGGCGAATACACTACGCTATTAACCCAGTCGGTATGCCCTTGTAAGGTATGGCCGGCCTCCCCGCTGTGCGCGTCCCACAGCCGCACCGTATGGTCATGACTGCCCGAGGCGATATGATCACCGCTGGGCGAATACACCACGCTATTAACAGTGGAGGTATGCCCTTCTAAGGTGGGGCCGGCCTCCCCGCTGTGCGCGTCCCACAGCCGCACCGTCTTGTCCCAACTGCCCGAGGCGATCTGATCACTGCTGGGCGAATACACCACGCTACTAACAGAGGCGGTATGCCCTTCTAAGATGGGGCCGGCCTCCCCGCTGTGCGCGTCCCACAGCTGCACCGTATTGTTACCACTGGCCGCGGCAATCTGGTGACTGCTGGGCGAATACACTACGCTAGTCACAGGGGCGGTATGCCCTTCTAAGGTGTGGCCAGCCTCCCCGCTGTGCGCGTCCCACAGCCGCACCGTCTTGTCCCCACTGCTCGAGGCAATCTGCTGACCGCTGGGCGAATACACCACGCTCCAAACAGGGGCGGTATGCCCTTCTAAGGTGGGGCCGGCCTCCCCGCTGTGCGCGTCCCACAGCCGCACCGTCTTGTCCTCACTGCTCGAGGCAATCTGCTGACCGCTGGGCGAATACACTACGCTAGTAACAGCGGCGGTATGCCCTTGTAAGGTGGGGCCGGCCTCCCCACTGTGCGCGTCCCACAGCCGCACCGTCTTGTCCAAACTGCTCGAGGCGATCTGCTGACCGCTGGGCGAATACACCACGCTAATAACCCTGTTGGTATGCCCTCGTAAGGTGGGGCCGACCTCCCCGCTATGCGCGTCCCACAGACGAACCGTCTGGTCATCACTGCCCGACGCAATCTGCTGACCACTGGGCGAATACACCACGCTATTAACCCAGTGGGTATGCCCTTCTAAGGTGGGGCCGGCCTCCCCGCTGTGCGCGTCCCACAGCCGCACCGTCTTGTCCAAACTGCCCGAGGCGATCTGCTGACCGCTGGGCGAATACACCACGCTATTAACCCAGTGGGTATGTCCTTGTAAGGTGAGGCCGGCCTCCCCGCTGTGCGCGTCCCACAGCCGCACCGTCTGGTCATGACTGCCCGAGGCGATCTGCTGACCGCTGGGCGAATACACCACGCTAGTAACAGGGGCGGTATGCCCTTGTAAGGTGCGGACGGCCTCCCCGCTGTGCGCGTCCCACAGCCGCACCGTCTGGTCCCCACTGCTCGAGGCGATCTGCTGACCGCTGGGCGAATACACCACGCTAAAAACATAGTTGGTATGACCTTGTAAGGTGCGGCCAGCCTTCCCGCTATGCGCGTCCCACAGCCGAACCGTCTTGTCCCAACTGCCCGAGGCGATCTGCTGACCGCTGGGCGAATACACCACGCTCCAAACCAAGCCAGTATGCCCCTCCAAGGTGGGACCTGGCACCCCGCTGTGCGCATCCCACAGCCTCACCGTCTTGTCCCGACTGCCTGAAGCGATCTGCTGACCGCTGGGCGAATACACCACGCTCCAAACAGCGGAGGTGTGCCCTTGTAAGGTGCAGATTTTCTCCCAGCTCGAGGTGTTATAGACGCTGATCCCACCGTCTCGGAGGCCCACTGCACACGCTTTCCCATCCGGCGAATAGGCGCACGAGGTTACCTTGCTCTCTTCCTGCAAATACGGCCATTCGCCAAACCGCACCCCAGTCATCTGCGCTTTGCTTAAATTCGCCTGGCGCAGCCAGCTCGCGCTAAGATTGGCTCCTCTCAAATCCGATCCCTGTAATCGTGCTGAATCAAATACACCATGACTTAGATCGGCGCCAGGTACGCGTATTCCTTTGAGGTCTTTATGATTGAATTGCACACCGGCTTTAACTAACAGCGTCAGCGCGTTAGCTGCGATAGGCTGCACCTCTTCTGTTTTGGACCGCTCTACCCAATTCAATAACTTCTCTTTGAGCTGAGCATCTTGTTGAACTCGCTTTTGTAAAAACCTAAATATCTCTCGATCGTTAGCAAGACAGACCAACTCAAAAAGTCCAGCTTTCTCTACAACCTGATCGAGTTGGCCTAAGTCTGATAGTTTTTGCAATTGACTCAAGGCAAACTCCTTTAACCCTTCGTCTGAGTGGATTAAGGCCCCTTGATATTGCTCTTGAATCCTTTCTTTGATTAAGTGTAATTTCAGCGCGGGCGAATCTATAGGTTCACCATTACGCGTCACTGTCGTGAGTGCGTTAAAAAAAGCCAGCCGACTTGAAAAATCCAGCTGACTTTCTATTGCCTCTCGAATTTCCAGCGGAAGCGTAAGAAAATCAAAGTCAGTAGATTTTTGTGCTGTTGGATAAGGCAGGTTGATAGGGTTTGAAATAGGGTTCAGCATAAATTTTGTTCAATTAAAGTAAAACCATCTCCTGAGCGTCTGATCCGCTAGGGCTCCAGGTGTAGGGCAAGCGCGCTAGTGTGCCACAGACGCACAAATCATTTATGCATGTTTCCATGCTTTGTATTAACTGTATTGTTGGCACTGCTTATTACACTGTTGCTATTGCGCTCGCATAATTCGCTTCATAATTGCGCGCGTGGAACAGCAATGCCCAAATGGTGCGTGCATTCTTGTTGGCTAGTGCTATGGCGGCCACATTTTTATTTTGCCGATTAACCACACTGTTGATCCAGCTGCATGACCCAGGTTTCTGCTCGGCGTAGCGAATCACAGAGCGCGCCCCATGTATCATCAGAGTTCGGAGATAGATGTCGCCCCGTTTGCTCATTCCCAGCAGATATGATTTGTGCGTTTGTAGCACACTCGCGCGTTTGCCCTCCCCCTGGAGCCTTGGCGGATCAGACGCTCAGGAGATAGTTTTACTTTAATTGAACAAAATTTATGCTGAACCCTATTTCAAATCCTATCAACCTGCCTTATCTAACAGCACAAAAATCTACTGACTTTGATTTTCTTACGCTTGCGCTGGAAATTCGAGAGGAAATAGAAAGCCAGTTGGATTTTTCAAGTCGGCTGGCTTTTTTTAACGCACTCACGACAGTAACGCGTAATGGTGAACCTATAGATTCGCCCGCGCTGAAATTACACTTAATCAAAGCAAGGATTCAAGAGCAATATCAAGGGGCTTTAATCCACTCAGACGAAGGGTTAAAGAAATTTGCCTTGAGTCAATTGCAAAAACTATCAGACTCAGGGCAACTCGATCAGGTTGTAGAGAAAGCTGGACTTTTTGAGTTGGTCTGTCTTGCTAACGATCGAGAGATATTTAGGTTTTTACAAAAAAGAGTTCAACAAGACGCTCAGCTCAAAGAGAAATTATTGAATTGGGTAGAGCGGTCCAAAACAGAAGAGGTGCAGCCTATCGCAGCTAACGCGCTGACGCTGTTAGTTAAAGCCGGTGTGCAATTCAATCATAAAGACCTCAAAGGAATACGCATACCTGGCGCAGATCTAAGTCATGGTGTATTCGATTACGCTGACCTGCAAGGGGCGGATTTAAGGAAGGTCAATTTGCGCAAAAGTTGGTTACGCCAGGCCAATTTAAGCGGGGCAAAAATGGAAGGAGTGCGGTTTGGCGAATGGCCGTATTTGCAGGAAGAGGCCATGGTGACCTCGTGCGCTTATTCGCCGGATGGGAAAGCGTGTGCGGTGGGCCTTTACAACGGTAGGATCAGTGTCTATAACACGTCGAGCTGGGAGAAGGTCTGCACCTTACAAGGGCATACCCGCGATGTTTTAAGCGTCGTGTATTCACCCAGCGGTCAGCAGATCGCTTCAGGCAGTCGGGACAATACGGTGAGGCTGTGGGATGCGCACAGCGGGGTGCCAGGTCCCACCTTGGAGGGGCATACTGGCTTGGTTTGGAGCGTGGTGTATTCGCCCAGCGGTCAGCATATCGCCTCGGGCAGTGATGACCAGACGGTGCGGCTGTGGGACGCGCACAGCGGGGAGGCCGGCCCTATCTTAGAAGGGCATACCGCCTCTGTTAGTAGCGTGGTGTATTCGCCCAGCGGTCAGCAGATCGCCTCGGGCAGTCATGACCATACGGTGCGGCTGTGGGACGCGCACAGTGGGGAGGCCGGCCATACCTTACGAGGGCATACCGCCTCTGTTACTAGCGTGGTGTATTCGCCCAGCGGTGATCAGATCGCCTCGGGCAGTTGGGACGCTACGGTGCGGCTGTGGGACGCGCACAGCGGGGAGGCCGGCCACACCTTAGAAGGGCATACCGCCTGGGTTAATAGCGTGGTGTATTCACCCAGCGGTGATAAGATCGCCTCGGGCAGTCATGACCAGACGGTGCGGCTGTGGGACGCGCACAGCGGGGAGGCCGGCCCCATCTTAGAAGGGCATACTGACTTGGTTAGGAGCGTGGTGTATTCGCCCAGCGGTCAGCAGATCACCTCGGGCAGTCATGACCAGACGGTGCGGCTGTGGGACGCGCACAGCGGGGAAGCTAGCCCCACCTTACAAGGGCATACCGCCGCTGTTACTAGCGTAGTGTATTCGCCCAGCGGTCAGCAGATCGCCTCGGGCAGTCATGACCAGACGGTGCGGCTGTGGGACGCGCACAGCGGGGAGGCCGGCCACACCTTACTAGGGCATACCGCCTATGTTACTAGCGTAGTGTATTCGCCCAGCAGTCAGCAGATCGCCTCGAGCAGTGTGGACAAGACGGTGCGGCTGTGGGACGCGCACAGCGGGGAGACCGGCCATACCTTACGAGGGCATGCCGCCCCTGTTAGTAGCGTGGTGTATTCACCCAGCGGTCAGCAGATCGCCTCGGGCAGTTTTGACAGGACGGTGCGTCTGTGGGACGCGCACAGCGGGGAGGCCGGCCACATCTTAGAAGGGCATACCGCCACTGTTACTAGCGTGGTGTATTCGCCCAGTGGTGATCAAATCGCCTCGGGCAGTTGGGACAAGACGGTGCGGCTGTGGGACGCGCACAGCGGGGAGGCCGGCTACACCTTAGAAAGGCATACCGCCGGTGTTAACAGCGTGGTGTATTCGCCCAGCGGTGATCAGATCGCCTCGGGCAGTTGGGACAATACGGTGCGGCTGTGGGACGCGCACAGCGGGGAGGCCGGCCACACCTTAGAAGGGCATACCGCCCCTGTTACTAGCGTAGTGTATTCGCCCAGCGGTGATCAGATCGCCTCGGGCAGTAATGACAAGACGGTGCGGCTATGGGACGTGAGCTCGGGTCAGTGTTTAGCGGTCGTGCGAGATTTTCAGGAGCGCATTACTAGCCTTGCCTGGAAAGAAATAGCTAATCGCACTTATTTGGTTACCGGCTGTGGCGATAAATCGGTTCGCGCATGGCAGGTCATCGACGAGGAGGGACGTTATCAAGTACGGCTATCTTGGAGTTCAACGCATGGCGGACTGATGGTGACAGACACGGCCATTCAAGACGTACAAGGCTTAAGCCAGGTGAATAAGAAGCTCTTACAGCAGCGCGGGGCCGTGGGTAAACCCATGTCGTTATACACAAGACTGGAATCCCTTTCCTGGTAAAGCTTTAGGCTAATTATTATTTCAAGAGATACCTGCCTCATTGCGCAACAAATCGATTCATTTGCTAAGGTTTATCCTTTTTGTTATCAGGATAAGAGATGTGCTTGGCGCAATTGGAGATGGCTGGACTCGATTTAGGGGATAAACTAAACCCAATCACTACCTTTGTCAGTATTGGCTATAAGTTTTAATTTAGGCGAGATAAATAAATTATCAGCACTGCTGTTTCACTCTCTGCTTGAAAATAGTAGAGAGTAAAACAGCAGTGCTTTTTTATTGGTGCAAACAACGTAATGTTAAAAAAATTAGGTAGATTGCATCACCCGAGACCTTATCCGCTATTGAAGGCTTGTAAACGCGGCTTTTATTTCTCTAGTTGTTGTGCCTTATTTCTTAGCATTTTTAGAAATCGGCACTTCATTGTTTTTTTTAGAAATGAAAAAAATGTTTGATGTAAATGAAAATACAGTGAAGGCAAGTGATGGGGTCTTGAATGAAAATAAACAAATTCTCAATACGCAAGCAGTGGGTGCCTGTTTTCAATGCAGGGCTGATTTATTGGTTGAGCCAATCTTGGTTTACCGATAATTTATTTAGTGCTTCGTAGTCGAGTGAGCACGAGAAGCAGCGGCAGATTTACGGCGTGCCTTAGTATAGGTTGGCAATAATTCTGGTAATCTTTTTCGCATATCTCTCATGCGTTCTTGGGTAAATGGATGCGTCGTCACAAAATCCACCTGTGTATGACGAGACATATTACTAAGCCGCTGCCATAACACGAGGGCCGCACGCGGATCGTAACCAGCGCGTGCGGCAATATCAGCCCCTATCACATCAGCCTCAGTTTCATCAGTACGGGAATATTGCACGGATAAAAGTTGTGTATGCGTGCTAGGCATCGCAATACCGGGATGTGACAAACCAAATAAAAGCGAAGGGGTAAGCGACGTATCAAAAATGAGCGGCGCTTCACTGAGATGAGCACGCACATGCTCACGTAATGCATGTGCGATTTGATGCGCGAGTAATAACGCAAGTTGATTATCATTTAGCCGCGCGTGCTTAAGTAAGCCGCTATATATGATGATTTTTCCGCCAGGTAAACCGTAGGCGCGTATCTCAGCGGAGCGGATGATATTGACTTCCCACTGCCAATCTTTCACCTGTTCATTCCATTTCATTGCATACGGCGCAAGCTTATGCACTATCGTTCGTACCCGTTTAACTTGTTTATGCTGCGCAGGTAATAGAAGTGGCTTGTAATTGGTGCTGTTGAGTAAAAGTTGATACGCCTGAGCAACTTGCTGATCGAAAACTTGCGGAGAAATAGAACTATGCAAGTTAAGGTTGTCATAGCTAATTTTGTTAGGGCCGCTGGCCCATCGATTGTCTAGCAGCGTGTGGTCTGCATTGTTGTCACTGCTACTAGGCTTTACCGACGTAGCGCTTCCTTTTGGCTGATGATCTTTTGACTGATTCTCGGGCAGATTCTTAGAGATTGCTACATTAGCGTCGTTGATATCTACGGTATTATCTGCCGCATAAATAAATGTGATGCCACTGGCGACGACGACCTGGCAAGCGAAGAAAAATGTCCATAGCCGTCGAAAATAATTCATCATTTTTCTCTTCAGTTATGCTTTGGGTGATTTCCAGGGCGCAATTTTGAACAATAGCAACATACCAGGCAAGGCTAGCACTGCGCAGAGTAGGAAAAAATTAAACCAACCCATATGATCAACTAGATACCCTGTGCTAGCTGTGGCTAGTGTACGAGGTATTGCGGCGAGGCTAGTAAATAAAGCGAACTGAGTCGCGGTATAGCGCGGGTCAGTGGTCTGCGCTAAGTAGGCGGTAAAAGCCGCTGTGCCAAGTCCAACAGTAAATGTCTCTGAGCCTATCACCAACGCTAACGCGAGAGGTGTTGGGCTCTGATTGCAGAGCCAAGCAAAACCAAAAATAGATAAAAGTTGCGCTAACCCAAAAATCCATAAGCCGCGCGCGGTACCAAGTTTCACTAACGTTACACCACCCACCAAACCTCCAGTAATGCTGGCCCAAAAGCCAACCAATTTGGCTACGGTGCCAATTTCCGTTTTACTAAAACCTAGGTCAAGAAAAAATGAGGTCGCGAGCGACGCTGCCATGACGTCGCCTAGTTTATAGAAAAAAATAAACGCTAAGATGAGTAATGCACCAAGCCATCCATCTCGTGTGAGAAATTCGCGCCACGGCAAAATTACTGCTTGTTGAAGTGTTTGAGGACGTGTGCCTTGTATCGTAGGTTCATTAATAAAAAGCGTGCTGAGAATACCGGGTAGCATGAATGCGGCGGTAATGAGAAACACCGTTGACCACGGTAGATGATCGGCCAAGATTAAAGACAATGATCCAGGTACGAGGCCAGCTACTTTATAGGCATTGACATAGATCGCAGCACCTAATCCTTGCTCATGTTCCGCTAATCGCTCACGGCGGTACGCATCGAGTACCACATCTTGGCTTGCGCTAAAGAACGCAAGTGCGACAGCGAGGACTGCTACGCTCCAGATTGCATAACGCGGCGAAAACAAACCGAGCATCGCAATGGTTGCCATCACTAATAATTGAGTGACCAGCATCCAGCTACGTCGTCGGCCCGGTCGCCAACCTGCAAGGTTGATGGCAAAGCGGTCCATCAGTGGCGCCCATAGAAATTTCCACGTGTAAGGAAATTGAATCAGCGCAAAAAGACCAATGGTTTTGATATCAACGTGTTCAGAACGCAGCCATGCTTGTAGTAAGTTAACGAGTACAAACAGCGGTAAACCAGAGGTAAAGCCAAGGAATACACAAATTAACATCCGTATATTGAGGTACAGATGCCAGCCTTTCGCATCAGCTTCAGCATTTCTTTCTGTGCGCTGTGCGTCGGCCTCTTGCTCCTTCTGACCTTTTAGCATTTTTTTTAGTAGGTTCTTCGGAGAAATCATTGACATAAATGAAACGATAAAAATTAAGCGCTGCGCTTTTTTACACGATAGACAGCAATACTCCCGCGCCAATTGTGGTCCCAATGAATAGTCTGTCCTTCATGCAAAACCACTCGATCGAGAATAGTGATGCCTGCCTGCGGCGCGAGGGCTTCAAAGTCATGCACCGTCAGCACCTGTACATTCGGCGTGTTATGCCATTCGCCAGTCGGTGGTGAATGAGGCCACCCGATAATGTGCACTCGTGTGTTGTAGCGCAGCAGCCAAGTCACCATCGTAAGCATGTGCTGGATCAAAGTAATCGAGTGCACGCGTTGTTAACAGATAGGAATTTGCATCAAAGTATTCAGCGAATTTATCGGCATTGATAATGCAGATAAGATTCAACCTCGAACTCAGCATCGTAACTAAAGCGAAACGTGTCGTTTGCGTTTGATTGAATTTGCGCTCGGCCAAATTTATTAGCCATATCACTATCGGATAAATAAATGATATGCCCAATCATGCGCGCCAAGCGTAACCCTCGGCGCGGTTTGACTTGCTGCGAATGATAATTGCCGCCGTGAAAATCAGGGTCAGACAAAATGGCTGAACGCGCCACTTCATTGAATGCAATATTCTGTGCAGACAGTTTCGGTGTTGACGCTAGCACAATGCAATGCGCGACGCGTTGCGCATACCGCATGCTCCAGGTGAGCGCTTGCATACCGCCTAAGCTTCCCCGACCACCGCGGCAAAACGTTTAATGCCAAAGGTATCAGCGACACGGGCTTGAGCGTTGCCCCAATCCTGTAGGACGAGCGGTTCTGCAAAATGTATTTTCTGCGGGAAACCAGACCAACTGAGGACGACATAAGTGATGCGTGATTAATTCGAGCGAATCCAGGTACCAAATGGTTGGTCAGTCAAAATTTCGAGCAACACGGAATGTTCAATTCGACCATCAACAATATGCACAGAGCGTACGCCGTTTTTAGCCGCATCTAACGCGGATGAAATTTTCGGCAGCATGCCACCGGAAATAGAACCATCGGCAAACAGTTCGTCAATTTCTCGTGCGCTTAAATTGGTCAGTAAGTTACCGTTCTTATCTAATACGCCTGGCGTATTTGTCATCATTAATAGGGTTTCAGCTTTCAGCACGGCAGCTAGCTTACCGGCGACTAAATCCGCGTTGATGTTGTATGAGATGCCTTCTTCATCACAGCCAATCGGTGAAATGACAGGAATAAACGCATCGTCTTGCAGTGCTTTGACAACAGCAGGGTTAATTGATTCGACTTCCCCCACTTGGCCGAGGTCAATAAATTCACCCGGGCGTTCACGATTGGGCATTAATAATTTGCGTGCGCGCAATAAACCGCCGTCTTTGCCAGTGAGTCCAACCGCTTGGCCGCCGGCTTGGTTAATCAGCTTCACAATACTTTGCTGCACTTCGCCGCCGAGCACCCACTCAACCACATTCATGGTTTCTTCGTCGGTGATGCGCATGCCTTGTATAAAAGAGCCTAGGCGACCGACTTTCTTTAACGCTTGATCAATTTGTGGACCACCACCGTGTACGATGACTGGGTTAATGCCGACCAGTTTGAGCAACACAACATCGCGTGCAAAGCCTTGCTTGAGCTGCGCATCAGTCATCGCGTTGCCACCGTATTTGATGACGATCGTTTTACCGTGATATTGACGAATATAAGGCAGTGCTTCAGCAAGCGTTTCAGCTTTTAGCGCAGCAGTTATACGCGGGGAATCTGGTCTGGCTGACATCGGATTGGCGAGGTGATCGAAGTTACAACACGTAGCGCGAAACGTCTTCACTCTTCGCGACTTCTTTTAACGCGGCGTCAACATAAGCGGCATCAACCTGTACGGGTTGATTCGCGTATTGATCTGCTGCAAACGATACATCTTCAAGCAGCTTTTCAATCGCTGTGTAGAGTCGCCGCGCACCGATATTTTCGGTTTTTTCATTGACCGAGAAAGCGATTTCAGCAAGCCGTCGAATACCATCTGGCTTGAATTCGAGCTGTACATCTTCAGTTCCAAGCAACGCTTGGTACTGTTTAACTAAGCTCGCATCCGTACACATTAAGATGGCTTCAAAGTCTTCTACCGATAATGAGTCGAGTTCTACGCGAATCGGAAAGCGCCCTTGTAATTCAGGAATTAAATCGCTGGGCTTTGCAAGATGAAACGCGCCACTTGCGATGAACAAGATATGGTCGGTTTTAACCATCCCATATTTGGTATTAATCGTTGTGCCTTCAACGAGCGGTAGCAAATCACGTTGTACGCCTTGGCGTGATACTTCACCACCGTGGCCTTCGGTGCGCGACGCGATTTTGTCAATCTCATCGAGAAAGACGATGCCGTTCTGCTCGATATTGCGAATCGCTTGTGCTTTCACCTCGTCATCATTGAGCATCTTGGCCGCTTCTTCATCAGTCAGCAGCTTCATCGCTTCTTTAATTGTGACTTTGCGTTGCGTTTTGCGCTGACTGCCAAGACTTGAGAACATACTGCGGATTTGCTCCGTCATTTCTTCCATACCAGGCGGCCCCATGATGTTCATCATCGTGGAAGGGGCTTCGAGATCGAGTTCAATCTCTCTGTCATCTAGCTGACCTTCGCGTAGTTTTTTGCGAAATGTTTGGCGTGCAATATCATCACCTGTTTCTTGCTGCGCATCGATTGTGCGTGTGCGAGGGGGAGGGATTAAGATATCCAAAACGCGATCTTCAGCTTGCTCTTGCGCTTTCGTGTTTACTTTGCGCATTTCAATTTCGCGTGTTTGCTTGATCGCAATTTCAGCGAGATCTCGAATAATGCTATCGACATCGCGGCCGACATAACCGACTTCAGTGAACTTAGTTGCTTCGATTTTGATAAATGGGGCATTTGCCAATTTTGCAAGACGGCGTGCAATTTCTGTTTTACCAACGCCAGTTGGCCCAATCATCAAAATATTCTTCGGCGTAATCTCTTGTCGCAGTGGTTCTGCCACTTGTTGACGCCGCCAGCGGTTGCGAAGGGCGACCGCTACCGCGCGTTTAGCTTTGTTTTGACCAATGATGTGTTTATCAAGTTCTGAGACGATCTCAGCGGGAGTCATATTGCTCATGCCAACTTCTTAATCAAGCGTTTCAATGAGAAGATTTCGATTGGTGTAAATACATAAATCGCCAGCAATACCGAGCGATTTTTCAACAATCTCACGTGGAGATAGCGAAGTATTTTCGATTAAAGCAAGGGCGGCTGATTGTGCATAAGCGCCACCTGAACCAATTGCGCATACGCCGCTCTCCGGGTCTAGCACATCGCCATTGCCCGTTAATATCAGGGTAGTTTCAAGATTAGCGGCGATCAGCATCGCTTCTAAGCGGCGCAGAATCTTATCGGTACGCCAATCTTTAGCAAGCTCCACGGCGGCGCGCATTAAATTGCCATGATGCTTTTCAAGCTTGGCTTCAAAACGATCTAGCAGCGAAAAAGCATCAGCTGTGCCGCCAGCAAAACCAACTAATACCTTATTGTTGTAGATGCGTCTCACTTTTTTGGCGCTGCCTTTCATCACAATATTGCCAAGCGTGACTTGACCATCTCCGCCAAGCGCCACCTCTGAGCCGCGGCGGACGCAAACAATCGTCGTGCCGTGAAATTGTTCCATGTCTTTGCCTTTTTTTGGGGAACCTGTTCACGATTTCTAAACAGGAAGCTATTAAAGGTGATAGGTATGCTGTTGGGCTTCTTCATCCCTTCAGCCCTCGAACATTTCCAGAGAATTGTAGGGAGTAACGAAGGAACCTCAACGTGCACCCCAATAGTCTCTATTTGGAGTCTTTTTAAAAACTTGCAATAGATTTTTAAAAAGATCGTGAACAGGCGCTAAAAACCTGTCAAAAAAAATGCACACGCATCAGTGTGCATTTCTAGCGTAGCAACGGAGCAAGAGTCCCCTCCTCGACGCCTATGGTAGGTGCCGAGAATGGGGCATAGCATCAGCTAGCGACGAGTAATAAAACAAAACCAGCTGTAGTTAGCTACAGCTGATGATTTATTTTATGTTGTGTATTTTAATCGCCGAATAGTTTTTGCCGCAGCTCGCGTCGCTCTTGTGCTTCGAGTGAGAGCGTGGTCGTCGGGCGCGCGAGCAAGCGAGGGATACCAATCGGTTCGCCTGTCTCTTCGCACCAACCATAATCGCCTGAGTCAATCCGCGCGAGTGATTTGCGTACTTTGCTCAGCAGCTTCCGCTCCCGGTCTCGGGTGCGCAGCTCTAGCGCTAGCTCTTCCTCGATCGTTGCGCGATCAGCTGGATCGGGTGCGACGACGGTTTCGCGCAAAGTCTCGGTCGTTTGGCCGGCGTTATGCATAATCTCGGCCAATAACTGCTCGAGGCGATGCTTAAAAAAAGCGAGCTGTTCAGGATTCATATAATCCTTCTCGCTCATTCCGAGCAATTCAGCTTCAGTCAAGAGTCGTTTTTTTGTCATCTATTACTATTCTAGTGTGTGCTTTTAAATACACTCTACCAGGCCGTGGGAGAATACATGTGTCACTCATGTTCAATACAGCGCTGCTCGAGCTTTAAGCGGATACCTGACGTTAATCGGGTCGTATTGTAACTGAATCAAACGAAATCATTGCAACTCTCTTGACACAATTAGGATTTACGCTAACGCATGTTAGGCAAACGCTGAATAAACCCCGAGCAAAGCGATGCCTCTTCGTCATCGTTACAGTACTGCTTGTGACAGTATGCGGTGCTAGATGGGTTAGGTAAACTTTCTGTTAACTTTTTTTCGCACGTGGATGGGTCTTGTCATAAACCTGTGCCAAATGCTGAAAATCCAAACTTGTATAAATTTGAGTCGCGGCGAGGCTCGTATGCCCCAACATTTCTTGCACAGCACGTAGATCACCGCTTGATTGCAAAATATGACTTGCAAAGGAGTGACGCAATACGTGTGGATGTACATGCGTTGGAATGCCAGCTTGTAAAGCTAGTTTCTTAACACGCTGATAGACAACAGCAGGTGACATGCGTTTGCCACGCTTAGCGATAAAAAGCGGAGTAGGGTCGTCTTTAATCCATTGAGAACGCACCTCGAGCCAAGCTTGCAAAGCTTGAATCGCTTTTTGCCCAACGGGTACTACACGTTGACGCTTGCCTTTGCCCGTCACATGCACTTCTTGCTGTGTCAAATCAAGCCAACCAAGTGAGCGATAGCCCGTTTGCTCAATATAACTGACATCTAATCCCACCAACTCTGATAAGCGTAAGCCTGATGAATAGAAAAGCTCCAGCATCGCATAATCGCGCAACGCTTCGGGTGCAGCTTTAGCTTGATGAGGCGCTTCCATTAAAGTCTTTGCATCGTCTACGGATAACGCTTTAGGCAGTGTTTTAGCACGCTTAGGCGCACGCACGGCGGCCACAGGGTTACTGCTCAAAGGTTGCTGTAGTGCTAGCCAACGGTAAAAGCTGCGCCAAACAGATAAACGATGAGCAAGTGAGCGAGCAGATAAACCTTGTTGATGCATCTGCTTTAAGCCGCTACGAATTTCTGCAGCGCCAAGCGCCGTTAATTCACGTTTAGCGGCAAGCGTTAATAATTCTGATAGAGCATGACGATAGCTACGCAAAGTATGTTCAGAGAGCTTGCGTGCATGTGTTAAATGATTAAGGTATTGCTTGATCAGATCATCTGAAGCTTTCATGCTGCCGCTGCATAATCGGGCAGCAAACGACTCAATGCGGCACTGACCAATTCTCCGATCTGTACGAGAAAATCAGTGGCCATCGTTGAATGAAAGCGTTGCAAATCAGGTGAGCCGAGCACTAATAAGCCAAATGCTTCGGCTGATGTATGTTGTTGCGTATCACGCAGAGCAATTAAAACGAGCGAAGCGGTTGAGGTGCTTGATTCAGTTTCCGCTTTATCTTTTGTCAATGCTTGAGGCACCTCAGTCAGCCACTGCGCTGCAGCAAAGCCCGTGTTAGCCCCGCAATAAGGCGTAGTCAGGTGATTGGCGAACAAGCGCACTGCTTCATCAACATTACGGGCGTAGTCTGCTTGCTCATAAGGCTTCGCAATTTGCCATAGACGTAACGCAGCTTGAGGGACTTCAAAAATATCAGCCAAGCCGGTCAGTACGGCTTGCGGCATGTCTTGTGGCGAGCGCTCAGCTAATAAACGCGCGGTGAAGAGATTAATTTTGCTAGCAATGGTCTCGTTCTGTTGACCATAGCGCATCAGCTCATTGTGCTGGCGTTCGAGTTGGCGCTGCTTATCGCGTAGCAATTGCAATTGACGCTCTTGCAGAGAAATTGCTCGTTGCCGATAGGGGTCTGCCAACTTTACCTGAGTCAGCAAATCAGCATGCTGATTAAAAAATTCTGGATTAGCTAATAGATAGTCGGCGACTTCTTGATCATTCATGATGGAGAGCGCAGGAATAACGGAGAGAAGATAAAGCAGGGGCAGAAGGTAGCAGGAAACGAGATAGGCGTCCAACGCGTGTTGTTTTCTGGTGCGAAATTGGTTTAGCGTTTTTCTGACGCTCTTGCTTCTCTTTGTTAGGAAGACCTCAACAGGTTTATTGTGGGCTGTTCGTAAGCTCAATCTCACCTTCAAAAACTTTAACAGCTGGGCCAGTCATTTGTACCTGATCGCCATGCCAGCTAATTGTCAATTGGCCGCCACGCATGTGTACTTTTACGGGGGAGGTAAGTAATTGGCGACGTATGCCCGCTACCACAGCGGCGCATGCTGCGGTGCCGCACGCTAGTGTTTCACCTACGCCGCGTTCATAGACGCGTAGCCGGATTGTGTGGTGATCAATAATTTGCATAAAGCTTGCATTCACCCGCGTTAAAAAGCGTGGATGCGCTTCGATGCAAGGCCCATCCTGTAATACTGGCGCTGTATCTATATCCTCTACCGCTTGCACTGCATGCGGATTTCCCATTGACACGAGTGAGAGCCACACTAGTTTGTCATTCACTTGAAGCGGCCATAGACAATCAGTGCCATCTATTCGACTGCTTAGTCCTGTTGCGTTAAATGCGATGCAGGCGGTGTCAAACTCTGGTGTTCCCATTTCAACAGTCACCTCGCCATCTTCTTGCATAACGAGCGTTAGCACGCCTTTTTGTATTTGCGCGCGAACTCTACACTTATCCGTTAAACCGGACTCATGCACAAATTTAGCAAAGCAACGTGCGCCATTACCGCAATGTTCGACCTCAGCGCCATCGGCATTAAAAATACGATACCTAAAATCTGCATCAGCCACCGTTGGGCGCTCAACTACCAAAATTTGATCAGCGCCTATTCCCAGGTGCCGGTCAGCCAGCCAGCGCACTATGTGAGGCGTTAACGCTAGCTGCTGGCGTACTCCATCTAACACTACAAAATCGTTACCAGCGCCGTGCATTTTGGTGAATTTTAGTTTCATAGGTATTTTTGACTTGTTTGAGAAATTAAGGAGTAGGTAGGGTGATCACTATATATATATATATATATATATAGTAATCACGGTCTACCGTGAAAGCCGTATTGCCCAAGTCAACTTGACTGCTGCAAGCTTATATTAAGCCTAAGGGTTTAAACAATTAACGTGATGAACCTTTAATGATCGGAGTAGGTTTAGAACTTTTCTGAAATGAATAAGACAGCACAGACTAATCTGAGAAAAATAAGGGATTGAACGGATGTCTGGTAGACTGAAAAAAGATAAGAATCTGCTAAATTTTTTTGAAAGAATAGTTTTTTAGTGGCCGTTTCTGTATCGCTTAGATGGTTTAAAGGTTTTAGGCATATTTGTGTCAAGGGTGTTGGTTCTGCTTAGCGGCTTCTTTTGCACTTAAATCAGCGAGAATGTTATGCCAGTGAAAACGTTAGCAGTGCCAACAGTACCCATCCTTTTAATTTCAGCTTTATTAGCGCTAAAAGGATTGTTACTTAAGACAATGACTTATTGCCGGAGGAGTGCAGTATGAGTGGTTTGGGCCCAACTAGTAGCGTAAATTCCGACGCCACTCGCCCGTCGCTTTATCGTCACGATAGTGATAACGTTAGCAATGCAGACACGGTAATAGGTGACCATGAAGGCGGACCATCAGAAATAGAGGGTAAGGTTCGTCAGTCAGGACTCTTTTTTGATTCAGCTGATACTACTCAGGTACTTAAATCTTTAGTTGCTTATGCGCAAAGCTTAGTAGTGCTTTCTGATGCACGTAAAAATGGAGATGCGCTCTTAAAAGCATACCGTCTTGTTCAGCGTCAGCGCAGGAAAGAACCTTTTATAGTAGGAGAAGGTGCGGTTGAGTCGGATCTGCCTGCCATTACGTTGAAATCTGAAACCGGCGATTCACTTACTACGTCTGATCCTGTGGCAGAGCAGGGCTTGAAGAAGGAATTAAAGGCTACTCTGAACAAAGCGAAAGAATTGCTAACCGAGTTCAGGGGTTCATTAACTGGCTTGTCGTCAGTGATTTTTAAGCGAGTTAAAGAGCTGTTTGGAAGTGATCAAAAAGAACTTAGTTTGCTTGGAAAGCCGGAGTTAGGGGTAGCTACCTCGGAATCAGGCGAAAATTCATCAGCGTCTGTGCCGACTCGGAGTCTCGAAGAAAAATTTGAGACTGCCGTTAGCAAGGCAGAGAAATTGTTAACTGAGTCGAAGGATGAATTAAATAGCTCGTCGCTGTTTAAGCAAATCAAAAATCTCTTCGGAAATATTCGAGAAAAACGGCTTAGCGAGCTTCTTGAAAAATATGAAGCAGAACTGCAGTCGATTAAAGAGCTTATAGAGAGCTGTCAGCCTTCTTCTGGTCTCACTGAAACACAAGCAAATAAGTTTACGGCGCATGTTAATGAGCTTGGTAAGCATGCCAACGATATGACCAAGTCGCGCTTACGTAAGGTACCTAAGCTTGCAGACTCTCGATTTCTTCATGGCTTGATTTCTAGTGTATGCTCCGTAACTAGCGCAGGCTTCTTTTACTATACAGGGGCAGCTATTGCCGCTGTAGGGTTTTTCGGTGCGGCTGTCTTTATCACTGGGTTTATTGGCTTCTGGCTTTATGGCAAATATAAGGGCAAAGGTGCGACGAAGTGGAAAGGGCGTATTGACGAACTAGATAATCTTGCTAAACAACTTATACTTTTAGGGAATGAAGCAATGTCAACAATTTTGACCGATCATAGGGTTGCTTTAACTGATCACAGAGTGACTTTAGATGCGCATGGAACGCAAATTAATAGAATAGATGCCAATGTGCACGAGGATCGAAAGAAAATAGAAGAACTAGAAGAAAAGTTAGCAGCGAAAGAGAAAGCTGAAGCTGAGATGCGCAATAGAGTTGAAAAATTAGAAGCAGCGTTAGAAGCTCTATTGGGCTCTAGTCCACGTCAATCGGGTATGGCTGAAGCTCCTCAGGCTTCAAGTAACGCTGATAGAAGGCCTAATGCTGCTGCTTTTGGCTAATAATATTGTTGGAATTGAAGTAAAATTTTTCTTTTTCCGGAAGATAACGAAGAAGGTAATATAAGAGTACTTCTTAGAAACTAGGCTCTTACCGGACTAAACTATCCTCATAGATAGAGGCAGGGTGGTAAATTGACCGCCCTGCTAAGCTTTATCTAATGATTTGTTTCGTTTTATTCCACAGATTGCTAGGTTACCTAACCTAACTATGCCCCTAAACTTATAATTATTCGGCTAACAAAATTGTGCTCAGTCTTTGGCATAAACGTATAGCCTCTCCCGTATTTTCAGCATTTTCATCACGCTAGTATTCTTAGAAATTTCTAGTAAAAATCCTCCATTTCTTGTTGGATTTGTTTTAAAGCTTCCATACAACTCCAGTTTTATACGACAGCCGCAAAAAGCTCAGCCTTGCATCCTGTAGAATATGCAGCATTAAGGTTTAGCTTGACGTCTACTGAGCCACAGTAAATTAAGAATTGCCAACCGAATTAGGCAAAGCTCTTTTATTGCTGCCATTGCAGGCAATAAAGTGGCCTCTTATTCAAGCGTATCAAGCGCTTCGCAACTATATTCACTCCTTCCTTAAAATTTCTATATGATCTCATCCATTACCCGGATTTTTCTCCCCGCAGCTCTTCCTTCTTCGAACGACTCGATACCATTAAAATCAATGAAAGACGGGAAAGTATTGTCTAGCGCCGCAGAGAAACGGGAAGCAGAGGCTATTCCACTATTCTTATTTCCTTACTTGCTTTTAACTGCCAAGACTAAGCCTGCATTACCTCCATCCTTTTCCTCCGAGGCGATACCATTAGTATTGCTAAAACCCATCTGCGAAGAAGGCGAGGCATTGCCTGCTACCACCAACAGCATTGCAGCGGCAGACATTTCTCTAGTTAATATTTCCAATACCTCTTCAAAAACTGATCTTTTTACGCACATGCGCGATGATGAAGTTCGCACACCATTTAGCTCGACAAAAACATATATTAAAGAAAGTTTCGGCTGGCAATTAAGCAAGGCTAAATCAACGGTGGTTTTAAAAGTAATATAGATATAACCTGAAAATAAAAATAAGGGCACTGGAATAAGTTTTCGATGAATGCTGAAGAGCTTACAAAGCAGATAAAGAAAAGTCTTGTTGTAACGCAAGCCAATTTTATTAAAAATCACCGTGTGGATATTGAGATAGCTCAGCTTACCTTCTTAAACGGCAGCAGGTCTGGATAGATGACGAGAGGGGCCGGAAATAAAGCAGAATGCTGGACTTAAACTATCCCTCTTAGCTCTAATTAAACCTAAATCAATCCTATAGCCGCTTACTTAGTATCCATGAAATAGCGGATTTTCCCTTATTGTCCCGCGCGAGGCTTTTTTTGATACAAGCTGGGTTCCCCTTCAGGCCTAGTCTTAAAACGTCGATGAATCCAATAATATTGTTCCGGCATCAGTTTAATTTGTTCTTCAAGAAACGCATTCATCCGGCGCGCATTAACAACAGGGTCATCACTTGGATAATCAGCCCAAGGCTCGAAGATTTTCAGTTTATAACCACGATAATTGGGTAGGACTTCGCACACGAAAGGGACGACTCTGGCTTCGCTAATCGCGGCAAGGTGGGCCACGCTCGCTAAAGTGCACGCATTGACGCCAAAAAAGGGCACAAACACCGAGTTACTTATGCCGTAATCCATATCTGCGGCAAGCATAACGGGCATTGAGTTGCGCAGCATTCGTAGAACTGCTCGCGCTGAGGCGCTGCGAGATACCATTTCCGCGTTAAAACGAGAGCGTGCCTCTTTCGCTACTTGGTCAATTTTAGGATTGGACATCGGCTGGTATAAAGAACCGCACCGGCGCTTTAATGAGTAATTAAGAAGAAGCGAGCCTGCTTCAATGCCAACGAAATGAAAGCCAAGAAAGATGGTAGGGGGGGAGTTGAGGTCAGCAAGATCAATTGCGCTTTCTACCTGTGTCAACTTTTCCATTTTCTTCGCTGAACCAAACCATTGCACGCTTCGTTCAATATAGCTGCGAATCGCATGCTTGAAATGTTGTTTAGCAATTTGCTGGCGTTGTGCCTCGCTCCAATCTGGAAAGCACAAATCGATATTTCTATGCACGATATATTTGCGCTGAGTCGGCAGCTGATAGAGCAAAGCACCTAGTGCGTTGCCTATTCTGGCAACTAATCCGTAAGGCAAAATCGCGAAAAATTTGAGCAAGCCTATCGTCAGTCGCTCTGCCAGATAAAGGCGTTTAGGAAAATTTTTAAGCACACTTTTGAGGATGTTGCTGGGATTGAAATAACGCATTGATTCTGTATGTTGAAACTGAGAAATTGTTCACGATCTTTATAAAAGACTGTTTAGATTTTAAGGAAGGCAAAAATAGAAGCTATTAGCCCCCACGTTGGGGTCTGTGCGTCGCCCCAACGTCGCTGCCTTGCGGTACGAGTTTTACTGTCTTCGTCGGCACGAGGCTACTAGGAAAACCTTAAACAGGTTCTATAAAAATACTGAAAAAAGTGAGAGCAAACAGGCATCGCGGTGGCCAAAGGCTATGCAGGCCTGTTGAAGCCGCTATAATACCGGCTTCGCCTATTTAATAGACAACTTGCGGGGCGAGCGCGATGAGCATCGCGAGCAAAATCCGCTAAAGCGTCGTCACTTCTCCTCGAGATCGGCTACGTCAGGGATAGCGGGACAGCGCTCGAGAGTCAGCAAAGCAACGTGCATGTATGCGTTGCACTCAACCTCCTTCCCCTTCGCAAGTTTATTTGATGCCTGTTGCCTTTTCTCCATGAAGGGGCTGCTCCGATTATGCGCGAACAGGCTTAATCCACCGGCTCTCAAGGAGGCTAAAGTGACTAGCGATTATCTCTTCACATCAGAATCCGTCTCAGAAGGACACCCTGACAAGGTGGCTGATCAAATCTCCGACGCGATTCTCGATGCTATCCTCACGCAAGACAAATACGCGCGCGTTGCCGCAGAAACACTCTGCAATACAGGTTTAGTGTTGCTTGCCGGTGAAATTACAACCAGTGCAAATGTTGACTACACGCAAGTGGCACGCGATACGATCAAACGCATCGGCTACGATGACACCAGCTACGGCATTGATTACCGTGGCTGTACTGTACTCGCAGCGTATGACAAGCAATCGCTTGATATCGCCCAAGGCGTCGATTCTGCGCATGACGACAACCTAGATCAAGGCGCAGGCGACCAAGGTTTAATGTTTGGTTATGCGTGCAATGAAACTGCGGAACTCATGCCTTTACCCATTCATTTAGCGCATCGGCTAGTCGAACGCCAAGCTGACTTGCGGCGGGATGGCCGTTTGCCATGGTTGCGGCCAGACGCAAAAGCACAGGTTACGGTGCGCTACGTGAACGACAAACCTTACAGTATTGATACTGTGGTGCTGTCAACCCAGCATGCGCCAGATATTGAATTGGCCACGCTGCGTGAAGCGGTAATTGAAGAAATTGTTAAACCTGTGCTGCCGGTTGAGCTGATTAAAAACGATATTAAATTTTTGGTGAATCCAACTGGCCGCTTTGTCATTGGTGGTCCACAAGGAGATTGTGGGCTAACTGGCCGAAAAATTATTGTCGATACCTACGGTGGTGCTGCACCGCACGGCGGCGGCGCGTTCTCTGGCAAAGACCCCTCTAAAGTTGACCGTTCGGCAGCCTATGCAGGACGTTATTTAGCGAAGAATATCGTCGCAGCAGGTTTAGCTTCGCGTTGCTTAATTCAGGTGTCTTATGCGATTGGGGTAGCGCAGCCAACGTCGGTGATGGTTAATACATTTGGCACGGGCCGGGTATCGGACTTGACGATTACTGAGTTAGTGCAAACGCATTTTGATCTGCGTCCAAAAGGCATTATTCAGATGCTGGATTTATTGCGCCCAATCTATGAAAAAACTGCCGCTTACGGACATTTTGGCCGCGAAGAGCCTGAATTTACCTGGGAAGCAACCGATAAAGCACAGGCTTTAGCGCAAGCTGCAGGTTTAGAGGCTGCGGCTTAAGATAGAGGCTGCAGCTTAAGAATTTGTTTAGGCTTTCCTTTACGCCGGCTGCCGTACGCTTTGCTATGTCCGCGTCGGAGCGAGGATGTGAGAAGAGCTTAAACAGGCTTTTAAAAGATCGTGAATAAAATTCTAAAAGCCGTTGGTGGACTAGTTAAACTAAGAAGTCACAACAGAGCGGCTTCTCCTCTTTCTGAGCCAGGTTGTCGCGAGTCGATGCAAGTAAGGTGTTTCTCGCCTACGATTTTGATAGGCTTGCCGCAACTAGCTGACTTTTTTATCTAAAGGAGTTTTTATGTCGGAGCAAAACCCGCAGCCGTATTTCAATATGCAACGCATTTATCTCAAAGATTTATCGCTTGAGCAGCCGAACTCGCCAGATATTTTTTTGAACACCAATGAGCCTACGATTGAAGTAGAAGTCAATATTGATGTAAAGCCGCTAACAGAAAGCGTATTTGAAAGTATTGTCACCGGCACGGTTACGGCAAAAATCGATGATAAAGTCGCGCTACTGATTGAAGCGAAGCAAGCCGGCATATTTGAAATTCGTCATGTGCCTGAGGCAGAGATTGAACCCTTAATGCATATTGCTTGTCCGACCATCCTCTTTCCTTATTTGCGTGCCAATATTGCTGACGCTGTCACGCGCGCAGGCTTTCCGCCAATCCATCTGATCGATATTAATTTCCAAGCACTGTACGAGCAGCGACGTGCGCATGCTGCAGCTCAGTCGGCTAACGATGCACAGTCAGGCCTAGCAGGTGACACGGCAGCTGATTTGACCTCTCCTACTGTGCATTAAACCAGCGATATGAAAATTACAGTTTTGGGCGCAGGCGCTTGGGGTACGGCGGTCGCGAACCATTTGGCTAAGCATCACGATACATTACTGTGGGCGCGTAGCTCGTCATTGATCGAGCGGCTTAACCGCAAACGGGAAAACACCGTTTATTTATCAGGTGTACCGCTTGCGCCAACCTTACGCTGTAGCAGCGATCTAGAGGCATGCTTGGCGCATGCAGCAGCTGATGATGCGCTGTGTATCATTGCGACGCCGGTGGCTGGCATGCGCGCCTTGTGTGAAGCAATGCGTGATCAGTACGGCGCACCCAAACATCTTATTTGGCTATGCAAAGGTTTTGAAGAGCAGACGCATTGCTTACCCCATCAAATCGTGGCCGAGATACTAGGTGCATCGTACAGCTGTGGTGCTTTATCTGGCCCTAGCTTTGCGCGAGAAGTCGCATTGGGTTTACCTGCTGCGTTAACCATCGCCAGCACCTCTAGCGCTTGCTGTGAGCGAGCATTACAGGCATTGCATCACGATGCGCTACGCATTTACACGAGTGATGATGTGATTGGTGTTGAAGTCGGCGGTGCAGTTAAAAACGTCTTAGCGATTGCGACAGGTATTGCTGATGGCTTGGCATTCGGTTTAAATGCTCGCGCTGCGCTAATTACACGCGGCTTAGCCGAAATGACACGCCTAGGCGTAGCATTGGGCGCGCAGGCGCAAACATTTACAGGCTTATCGGGGATAGGAGATTTAATCCTGACCGCAACGGGAGACCTATCGCGTAACCGAACGGTAGGCTTAGAGCTTGCGCAAGGTCGGCCTTTAAATGAAATCCTAGCTACGCTTGGTCACGTAGCCGAAGGCGTACGCTGCGCATCCGCTGTACTTGCGTTGGCGCGTGAGCGAGGCGTAGAAATGCCTATTACACATGCCGTCTGTTCAGTACTTTTTGAAGGTTGTGCACCCCGTGAGGCAGCTCAAACGCTCTTGCAACGCACTGCGAAACACGAAGTCCTTTCGTTTATTCGATAAAGCAGAGAATTCATTAAATATTGCGGCTTTATAAAAGCTGTTCCAAGTTTTACAAGAAAGCAAATAAAGGCTTTTGGTATGCCTGCTGAGGTTTCTGCATCATCCTAATCTATGATTTTTTGTCAGCGTACGTAAGTCGGGGTGCGATATGCTCCCTAACATGCTTACTAAGAACGTGATATCAGCGTTAGATTCCATCTGGAAAACCTAGTTGCCGCCATGCTTCATAAACCACTATCGCGGCTGCATTTGATAAATTGAGGCTGCGGCTGCCAGCTTGCATCGGTAAACGTAGACGTTGGCTTGGCGGAAATTGCGCTAGCATTTCAGCGGAAATGCCACGTGTTTCTGGGCCGAATACAAACCAATCGCCGGCTTTGAACGTGGGCTGATGAAAGTAATGAGTGCCGCGGGTGGTGAGGGTAAAGAGACGATCAAGCTCGGGTTTCTCGCTCTCAAGCAAAGCTTGCCAATTACGGTGCACGCGCATTTGCATATATTCGCGGTAATCCAGCCCTGCGCGGCGCATTTTGGCATCGTCTAATGGAAAGCCAAGGGGTTCAACTAAATGTAAACGCGCGCCGGTATTTGCGCATAAACGGATGATATTGCCGGTATTGGGCGGAATTTCCGGCTCAATAAGAACGATATTGAACATAGAGACGAGGGTTATTAATCATCAAAATCTATTTAAAAGCATTCCACCATGCTGTTGGAAGAAACTTTGTCCCACAGCCTGCAATGCTTGACGCAGAACCGTAGTTTGGGGTGAGGCACGATCTCCAGCTGTATGCTTATTACACTGTTAATCTAATCTTTTCGCGGACTTTAAACAGATTCGCACTGACAAGTCTAAAAGTCAGGGGCGCTATTATGACTGCGTTGTGCGCAAGACGACTAAATTTGTCACGCGCGCAGCCCCAGCACTTTTTAACGTGCGCGCGATAGCGTTTAGCGTGGCACCCGAGGTCATCACATCATCGACCACAGCAACGTGGTATCCCTGCAGGGGAGCGGCTAGGGATTTTTTGCAAGCTCCCCTAGGCGGTGTTATACCGCCCTTTTTTACATTGATTACTTGTGTACTGTCTGTACTGGTATGTCTGGCCTTTGAGGTTTTGCAAAGACTCCCTGAACGCTGTTTGCCGCTTCTAGTTGAAGAAAAGGAAGAAGAAAGTGCAAAGGCTTTGCGTACATTGCGTTGGCGTGCGTCAGCAGCAAGCTTTGCTTGCGCTGATGTATCTATAATGCGGGCCAATAAACTGGGGTAAGCAGGGACAGCCAGCAGGTGAGCCAGTGGACGTGCAATTTCCCAAGCTTGGTTATAACCGCGAGTTATCAATCTGCGCTGAGAAAGAGGGACTGGGATAATCAAATCAGGCTGCCCAAAGATGCTGTTATTTTCTTGCAACAGGAGCGCAAGCCGCTGTGCGAAGGTACTCGCGAGAGCGAGCCGTGCGTTAAATTTTAAGGCACGGGCTAGCGTAGCCAACGGCTCAGCATAGTCGGCAAGGGCAAGCGTCGCGTCGAAGGCGGGTGGTTTGGTCAGGCAGTGGCCACAAATACGAGCCTCTTGTAGCCCTAATAGGGGTAGCGCAGTGTCTCGAATGCTGGCAGTATCCGCGTCTTTAATAATCGGCAGCGCGCAACGCAGACAGCGCATCTGCTGCGTAGGCCAATGTGTTTGTTCGCATGAGGGGCAAATAAGAGAAGGCGATGAATGGTTGCACAACGCGCATCGGCAAGGCAGCGCAGCGCATAGTAAAGCCACGCGAGCCTGGCGGCTCCAGCGTTGAATAGCAGGCACGATAAAATGCAGTCTAAGTGCCGCAGTAAATAGGGTGGAGCAGAAGTGCAGCATGCTAAAACTGATGGGCAAGGGAAATAACTGACACTGGCCTGGGTCTAAATTTGCGACAATACGCACCTTAGAATTTATTTAAGCTTTCCCAGGCACCTTCTTGCCGTAATAAATTCATCGGCGCAAAGCTATCACGGAGAGCCTAATAAGTTCTGGCGTAATCGGTCAGCATAATGCTCTTATGCCCGATCGATTCAGTGTCTTTCAAGCAAATGAGTATACTTTAGAGTGCTTTAGCAATTGACTACCTTATCTCTTTCGCACATCGAGCCGATTCGTCCCGATCTAAATACGCAGCGTCTGCAGCGGATTTTTGATCGCCGTGCTGCGACGTTTAATGAGGTTGATTTTTTGCCTCGAGAAGTCGCGCAGCGCATGCACGAGCGCTTTGCTTATATTAAGCTCGCGCCCACGCATGTGTTGGATGCAGGCTGTGGACTCGGGGATGATTTAGGCATGCTGCAAGAGCGCTTTAAGAGCGCAACCGTTACCGGCTTGGATATTTCCCAGCAAATGCTGGCTGGTGCCGCTTCCCCTTCCTCCCCTGAAAAAGGGCAGACTAAACAATGGTGGGCACAGTGGCGTAACGCTGTGCGCCGCGTATGGAGTGAACAGCATAAGCGACTCGTACAAGCTGATTTTGCTAAGCTGCCGTTTGCAACGAGTACTTTCTCCTTGCTGTGGTCGAATTTGGCATTGCATTGGCATCCTTGGCCAGATCGTGTCTTGGCTGAATGGAACCGAGCGTTGCAAGCTGGTGGCTTGTTAATGTTTAGTATGCTTGGGCCTGATTCGTTGCGCGAGTTACGCACTGCCTATCAAATGGTTGATGGAGAAGTCGTCTATCCGCGGATAATTAATTTCGTCGATATGCATGAAGTCGGCGATATGCTGGTTGAGCATAATTTCGAAGCGCCTGTGATGGATATGGAAATGCTTAATATTGCGTATAGCTCGCCTGAATCGCTTTTAAATGATGTGCGACGCTGGGGGGCTTATCCTTTTGATGTGCCGCATCGCTCAAAAGGCTTAATTAGTCGGCGTACCCATGTAGCGCGGACTAAGGCGTTGATGGCAGCGCTGGAAACGCAACGCGGACCAGATGGCACGATCCCTTTAACTATTGAAGTGATTTACGGTCATGCGTGGAAAGCTGCGCTGAAAGCGATGCCAAAAGGGCATGCAACGGTGCGGGTCGAACAAATTGGCTATGCCCAAGGTTCAAAAAAGACAAGTGTTTAAGAAATATTGAGTAAGCAGACAATGAAGATAATCAAACAGGTTTTGCGCAGTATATTAGGGCTGAGTATCTGCTGGTTAAGTGGGCTGGCTTATGCCGTGAATGATAGTCCGGGTGGACCAGCGGTGAACCAGTTGAACTTCCAGCCGCCGGTGACCAAAATCGCTGAGCAAATCTACAGCCTGCATACGATGATGTTAATCATCTGCTTGGTGATTTTCATTGGTGTGTTCGGCGTGATGTTTTATTCGATTGTGGTGCACCGCAAATCGAAAGGTTACAAGCCCGCTAATTTTCATGAAAGTACGCTGGTTGAAGTCGTTTGGACGGTCGTGCCGTTCGTCATTATTACGTTAATGGCATTGCCTGCGACCAAAGCGATTATCAATATGAAGGATACGACCAATCCTGATCTCACCATCAAAGTCACCGGTTACCAGTGGAAGTGGGGCTACGAGTACATACAAGGCCCAGGCGCTGGTATTCATCTGATCTCTACATTAAGTACCCCACGCCAAGTATTGGGAGAAAAGCGCGAAATTTCTGACACCTATTTGCAAGAAGTGGATCATCCGCTAGTTGTGCCAGTCAATAAAAAAGTACGCATTGTGACGACCGCCGCTGATGTGATTCATTCTTGGTACGTTCCCGCGTTTGCCGTTAAGCAAGATGCTTTTCCAGGTTTAGTCCGTGACACCTGGTTTAAAGCTGAGAAGGTAGGGACTTACCGTGGTTTCTGCGCTGAATTGTGCGGTAAAGATCACGCTTTTATGCCGGTAGTGGTGCAAGTCTTATCTGAAGCAGATTACACAAAATGGTCCGCAGCGACACTACGCGGCGAAAAATTTGTGATACCCGAGAGCAATGTTGTTGCAAAAACCGCTGAGCCTGTTGCCCCAAGTCAATCGTTAGCGTCTCAAACTTATGCAATGGACGAGCTGAAAACGCGAGGGGAAGACGTTTATCAAGCTAACTGTGCTGTTTGTCACCAAGCCAATGGTAAGGGCATGGGACCTTTCCCTGCATTAGATGGCGGCCCTGTCAGCACGGGCCCATTAGCTGAGCATATTCAGCTGGTGCTACACGGTAAAGCGCAAATGCCACCGTGGGATAAAAAATTAAATAACCTCGATATAGCTGCTGTGATTACTTATCAACGCAATGTCTGGGGCAACCATACAGGTGATGTGGTGCAGCCTGCACAAATCGAAGCCGTGCGCACAGGTAAAGGCCAGGTTATTCAAAGCGCGTCCGATTCAGCAAAAAGGAAAGAGTAATGACGACAATCGTACATGATCATCTAAGTAGTGACGAACATGCGCATGAGCAGCCGCATGGATGGCGGCGCTGGTTGTTAGCCACTAACCATAAAGATATTGGCACGCTCTATCTGATTTTTGCGTTCACGATGTTTTTAGTGGGCGGCGTGATGGCGCTGCTGATTCGCTTGGAGCTGTTCGAGCCAGGGCTGCAGATTATGCAGCCTGAATTTTTCAATCAGCTAGTGACGATGCACGGTGTGATCATGGTGTTTGGCGCGATCATGCCGGCCTTCGTGGGCTTTGCAAACTGGATGTTGCCGCTGCAGATCGGCGCGGCGGATATGGCGTTTGCACGGATGAATAACTTTAGCTTTTGGCTATTGCCACCCGCTGCGCTATTGCTAAGCATTTCATTCTTTGTACCGGGCGGCGCGACGGCTGCTGGTTGGACCTTGTATGCGCCTCTATCAGTGCAAATGGGGCCTGGCATGGATTTGGCGATTTTTGCGCTGCATATTATGGGTGCGTCGTCGATCATGGGCGCCATTAATATCATCGTGACGATTTTAAATATGCGTGCCCCCGGCATGTCATTGATGAAAATGCCATTGTTTGCATGGACTTGGTTGATTACCGCTTATCTGTTAATTGCTGTGATGCCCGTGTTAGCCGGCACGATCACGATGGTGCTATTTGATCGCCACTTTGGCACCTCGTTTTTTAACGCAGCTGGCGGTGGTGACCCTGTTCTGTATCAGCACTTATTCTGGTTCTTCGGTCATCCAGAGGTCTACATTATGATTTTGCCGGCGTTTGGCATTATTTCGCAGATTGTGCCGGCGTTCTCGCGTAAGCCACTGTTCGGCTACAGTTCGATGGTGTATGCAGCGTCTTCGATTGCGATCTTGTCTTTTATCGTCTGGGCGCACCATATGTTTGCGACAGGGATGGCAGTGACCGGTCAGCTCTTCTTTATGTATGCAACGATGCTGATCGCGGTGCCAACGGGCGTTAAAGTGTTCAACTGGGTGGCGACGATGTGGCGTGGCGCACTGACTTTTGAAACACCCATGCTGTTTGCAATTGGTTTTATTTTTGTATTTACGATTGGTGGCTTTACCGGCTTAATCTTATCGATCGCGCCAATCGATGTACCACTGCACGATACTTATTATGTGGTCGCGCATTTCCATTATGTGTTGGTAGCGGGTTCGCTATTTTCGCTGTTTGCAGGTTGGTACTACTGGGCGCCAAAATGGACTGGCTATATGTACAGCGAAAAACGTGGGCGTATTCACTTTTGGGGTTCGTTGATCTTTTTCAATATCACCTTCTTCCCCATGCACTTCCTAGGGCTGGCCGGTATGCCACGCCGCTACGCTGATTATCCGGCGCAATTTACCGACTTCAACCAGTTAGCAACGATTGGCGCATTTGGCTTTGGTTTAATGCAAGTGTATTTCTTGTTCTTTGTTGTATTGCCTGTGTATTTCCCTAAATATTTTGGCAAGCGCCTTGCACAAGCCGAAGATAGACCTTGGGACGGCGCGCAAGGATTGGAGTGGACAGTTCCAAGCCCAGCGCCTTTCCATACTTTTGAAACACCGCCTGAGGTTCAGTAGATGAAAATCTCTCCTTGCATGCTGTATGGACGGTTTGCAAGGAATAAACTGTTCAAAGTGAGCCTAATAGAAGCGCAATATAAGAGTGCGAGTGGTGCAGCATGAATGACATAAAACCTCTACAGCCTTCCGTGAAAAAGATGAGTTTCGCAAAATCGATAAAAGCGGTGCTTTGGTCATTTTTGGGAATACGAAAGCGAGGTGGGCTAGAGGGTGATATGCAACTGAATCCGCTGCATGTGATTGTCGCGGGCTTAGTTACTGCGGCGCTCTTTGTTGGTGTGCTAGTGATGCTTGCGCATGTGGTAGTTAGACATGCTAAATGAACTTGTTTAGGCTTCCCCTGGCGCCCTTGCGGCACCTTGCCGTACGTCTTGTACTGTCTGTGGCAGCGCAAGGGCACCAGGAAAACCCTAAACAAATTCTAAGTCTGTCCCTCATCTTTTGAGAGTATGAATAGGCTCCAAGCAAATAATTTTTTAAATAGTTTCTAAGCGCTTTAAAAATGAAGAGAAGTAATGAAATGACCACGCATGGACAAACCCCATCCAAAACACCTTATTACTTTGTGCCACATGCGTCGGGGCATCCCATTGCCGCTGCGTTTGGTTTGTTTTGCATGATGCTTGCGCTAGCGGGCTGGCTTAATCACCAAAATTGGGCGCCGTTTGCGTTTGCCGTAGGCTTAGGCTGGCTGCTTATTGTGCTATGGCGCTGGTTTGGCGCTTCGATTCATGAATCCGAAAGTGGCGTCTATGGCAAGCGTATCGACAGCTCGTATCGCTGGAGTATGAGCTGGTTCATTTTCTCTGAGGTGATGTTCTTTGCAGCTTTCTTCGGTGCACTTTTTTACGCTCGTCAGTTTACTGACCAAGCATTAGGTAATCTTGATCACAAATTGCTCTGGCCGGACTTCGCAGCAGGTTGGCCGAACTCAGGGCCATCTGGCCTGAATGCAGATTTCAAGTCGATGACGCCATGGCCCATACCTACTATCAACACCGCTTTATTATTACTCTCTGGCGCGACATTAACAGTCGCACACCATGCATTGCGCGATGATCACCGCAAAAAAGCAGGCGCTTGGCTGGCTGCTACCGTATTGCTTGGCGTGATCTTTTTGTTTATGCAGGGTTTTGAGTATTTTCATGCCTACCACGCGCTTAATCTCAAACTCAGCTCGGGTATGTACGGCTCAACGTTTTTCCTGCTGACCGGCTTTCACGGTTTTCACGTCACGCTTGGCGCGTTAATGCTAACCGTTGTGTTAGTGAGACTGATTCGTGGCCACTTTAAGCCAGATCACCATTTTGCTTTTGAAGGTGCGGCTTGGTATTGGCACTTTGTTGATGTGGTGTGGTTAGGCGTATACGTAGTCGTCTACTGGCTTTAGAAGTTGTTCTAAAACCAGTTCAGCGTTAGCAAGAAAACACACTAAGCACACTAAGAGCGGGGTTAGATCCCGCTTTTTTACTTAGAACTCATTCCCTCAATGCCTAAAAGGCCGTGATCGGCGCTCGGGCGGTGCTCGGAATCCTCATGTACGTTGAGTACACTCCGGTTCCTCCGCTCCGGCCTCCCCCCGCTGACGACCTTTTAGACATTGATGAAACGAGTTCTAGTGACTAACGTAGCGGATACCAGTGCTTTGAATCCAGTTCATCCAATAAGCAAATAGGATGAATAAGAAAAGGCCGATCGATAAGCCAACGCGTAGCATCAGCGAGTACACCATGCGTTTGGTGGTACCACGGTCGTGCATCATAAAATAAAGCGCGCAGCCCATGCTGGCGATAATCAGAGAGAAGACGATAGCAACGAAAATAGGCATAGTAGACATGTCGTAAATGTTTCCTGAGAATCAGTTTAGGCTTTTAGGCTGTCAGAGGTGAGTCATAGATTTTTCAATACCGCTCACTAGATCGGTATTCTTTATCAAGAGTGGCCTATCTGCAAAGGGTTAATTGAATGTTGCGCTTAAAAATACGTTTCTGGCCGGCGTTGTTAGTGCTCGCTGTGGTAGCACTGACGTTACGTTTGGGCTTCTGGCAGCGCGCGCGTGCACACGAAAAAGAAGCGTTGGCGGCGCGATTAGCCCGTTTTGAGCAAGCAGCGCCAGTGCCAGTAGGTGCGAAGCTTATTCCTTTAAGCGAGATTGAATTTCGGCCCGTTAGCGCGCAAGGTCATTTTATGCCTGAGTATGCGGTGTATCTGGATAATCGACCGCATAACGGTATTCCTGGCTTTTATGTACTGATGCCGCTGGCGCTTAACGATGGCGGTTATGTGCTGGTAGAGCGTGGCTGGTTACCACGCGATGTTTCGCAACGCACTGCACTGGCTCCGTATGAGACACCGGTTGGTGAGGTCAAAGTGAGGGGAATTGCGCGCGCGCATCCGCCTCGCTTATTTGAATTAGGGAAGGGTGGTTCGGCTGCGCATACTAAAATTCGACAAAACCTAGAGATTGAACAGTATCGAGCAGAAACAGGTTTGCCGCTGCAACCGTTCTTAATCCAACAAACCAACAATGATATAAACGATCACCTGATACGCGAATGGCCAGCTGCAATGGCCGGTGTTGAGCGTAACTACGGCTATATGGTGCAATGGTGGGCAATGTCTGCGGTTGCACTGATTCTGGGTTTGTATTGCGCTGTGCGCAGCGCGAAACGCGATGTAGCAAGTGAGTAAAAAATGGCAAAAACTTATCGTACTTCACCAACATGGTCAGACAGCGTAGCCTCGCGCAGCGAATCAACCCATGTCGCGCAAAAACCGCTTAAACGCCGCCGTGCGTGGGTACTTTGGCTGGTTGCTGCAATTTCCCTAGCGCCTGCGATTGCTGCTTATTTAACGTACTACTTCTTTAAACCGTCTGGGGCTGTGATTAACTACGGCACCTTGCTTGAGCCGCAGCGTCCCATCCCTGCCACGCTTACGGTGCGTACTGAGCATGATGGTTTGGTGCCAATGCATACACTAAGCGGCAAGTGGCTCATGCTAATGGTCGATGCCAGCACTTGCGCGGAGAAGTGCGTTAAGAAACTGTATTTCATGCGTCAAATACGCGCCGCGCAAGGCAACGAGCGCGAACGTGTCGATACCATTTGGCTCCGCACAGACAATGCGCCAGTCGCCACCACCATTACAAGCCTCTACCCTAATATTCGTTTGCTGCAAGCTGATGCCAGTGCATTAGCCGATTGGTTGCCTGCTGAAGCAAACACTGCAATGACAGATCACATCTATCTGATCGACCCGAATGGCAATTTAATGATGCGTTTTCCAAAGAATGCTGACCCGACTAAGATCAATAAAGATTTGACCAAATTATTGAAATGGTCGGGTATTGGTTAGAGGAGGAAAGGGTGACACCGCTCTGTCTTAGAGCCTGTTCATAATCTCAAAGAAGAGTGTTTTGTGAGGTTATTAGCTGTCACTTGGGGTTCCTTCGTCACCCCAACCTACAAAATTTGCCGAAAAGTCGTAGGTTGGGGTGACGAAGGAACCCCAACATGAGCTTATACAAGCCTCTAAGTCGCTTTTTTAAAAGATTATGAACAGGTTCTTAGAATCTGTTCCTGATATTTCAGCAAGGCGGAACAGAGGATTTTATTAGCCTATGTTGGGATGACGTAGAAATCCTAATGTGCGTGCTAACTGCGTAAATTTGTAGAAAAGAAAGACATTCACAACATGTTCATTTTGCAATTGGCTCTCATCGGTCTCAGCCTAGCGTTTATCCCGCTGGTTTATGTATTGACGCATAAAGAAACCGATAAGTTTGGCAAGCTGGTATGGGTAACGGTTTGGCTAACACTTGATCTGATTATTTTCGGTAGTTTCACACGTTTGACAGACTCTGGCCTTGGCTGTCCTGATTGGCCCGGGTGTTATGGCACATCATCGCCATTGATTGCGCAGGCAGAAATTCATGCCGCGCAGCAGGCGCTACCTAATGGGCCGGTGACGATGACAAAAGCATGGATTGAGATGATTCATCGTTACCTGGCGATGACTTTGGGTGTATTGATTGTCGCGCAGGTGGTCTTAGCTTTTCTGAAGCGTAAAACGTCGCGTATTCCTTTAGCTTGGCCGCTTGGTTTGCTCGGGCTGATTTGTTTGCAAGGTGCGTTTGGTGCTTGGACCGTGACTTTAAAACTAGAGCCTTGGGTGGTGACAACACATTTGCTGCTAGGCATCACGTTGCTTGGCGCATTAGGTTGGTTCGCCTCGAGTCGTACTGTGATATCAAAGCAAGATCCAACACTAGTACATTGGCAGCCAGCAGCGCTGATTGGACTGGGCTTGCTAACTGTGCAAATTACACTCGGCGGTTGGGTCAGCGCAAACTATGCGATGCTGGCGTGTACAGATTTTCCGACTTGCAATGGCGCTTGGCTGCCACCGATGAATTTTGCGCGAGGCTTTGAGGTATGGCGCACATTAGGTCGGGTACCGGGTGATGAATTAATCATGCAGCAGGCAATCGTAGCAATACATTGGACGCATCGTACCTTTGCTATTGTGGTGTTAGCGTACCTGGCTTGGTTAGGGATGCAGCTACGTCATTTCAGCGCATTACGCCCATGGGCAACAGGGCTGTTGATTATGCTGGTTGTACAGTTTGCTACTGGCCTCTCTAATATTGTGCTGAAATGGCCGCTATTGATTGCACTAGCTCATAATGGTGGTGCGGCTGTATTAGTGTTATTGAGCGTAGGTTTGAATTATCGAATTGCCGCTGCGCGTCGTCAGCCGCAATGAGTGTGACTTAGAACCCGTTTATCATCTTTCAGAAAGGCAGAATAAGGGATTTCATTGGCCTATGTTGTGGTGATGAACAAACCTCAACATGCATACTCATCACTTTAATATTTTCCTGTTTCGAAGTCCTGAATAGGTTCTAAAGAATTAATACCCTTTGCACAAATTATTAAGATTGACGATTAGCTTTATGGGAAGTATCACTGTGCCGTTATTGAACCGCCAACGCCTAGCCCAGTATTACGCGCTAACTAAGCCGCGCGTTACGCAACTGGCGGTGTTTTGCGCAGTTATTGGCATGTTTCTAGCCAGCCCGGGCATCGTACCGTGGCCTACTCTACTGGGTGGAGCGTTAGGTATTTGGTTGCTTGCCGCGGCGGCTTTTGCAATCAATTGCCTCATTGAAAAAAAAGCCGATGCGCTAATGCGTCGCACAGCTTGGCGTGCTTCAGCAAGTGGTGAAATTTTGCCGTGGCAGATTCTTATTTTTGCCACTAGTCTAGGCACTCTTGGCATGCTCGCGCTCTATTTATTCACCAACTTACTGACCTTGTGGCTCACGCTTGCCACTTTCATTGGCTACGCGCTGATTTACACCCTGCTTTTAAAACCAGCGACGCCACAAAATATTGTGATAGGCGGCGCATCTGGCGCAATGCCCCCAGCACTCGGTTGGGCTGCGGTAACTAACTCAGTGCCTGCTGAAGCTTGGATTCTCGTGCTGATTATTTTTGTTTGGACGCCACCTCATTTTTGGGCGCTTGCCCTCTATCGTCGGCAAGACTACCAGCAGGCTAATCTACCCATGTTACCGATTACACATGGTGAAAAATTTACCCGTCTACATATCTTGCTCTATAGCTTTGTCCTCTTTGGTGTCTCGCTATTACCATTTGCCACGAGAATGAGCGGTGTCTTATATCTGATCGCCGCAGTTGCATTAGGTGCTATTTTCATTCGTTATGCGTGGCGTATTTGGCGTAACTACTCTGATGCGTTAGCTCGTCAAACCTTCCGCTATTCGATCATCTATCTGTCGTTGCTTTTTTTGGCACTGTTGATCGATCATTATTTGCAAATAATGCGCAGCATTTAAGAGCCTATAAACAACTTTTTACTCAAAAAATTGCAGGTAGGCTCTTGAGCAATACAGCTAAAGTTGCGTTAAGCAGATTGCGAAGCAGAGACTTCTTCTTTTTCCTCAGCAATCAATTTATCCATTAAATTGCGTGCCCGAGCGGCTGCATTATCTATTTCCGCTAAAAGTTTAGGCTGCAAAGACATAAAGGCACGGTTTCCGACATATTCTTGTTGTGTTTCAAGAATAGGGCCGTCTTCTTCTTTAAACGGATATATGGTGGACTCAGCTGCTATCTCCACGAATTTCTGACCTTGTTCGCCCGTATGGGCAGGTAAGCCAAAAGCAAAAAATTGATGCGTGCTAGTTTCTGTTTCGGGTGTTAGAAATTGGCCACCTTTAGATGGATAGCCGATCTGTTCTTCCGTTCCACTACGGGTGACACGTATGGTCAGCGTGACTGCACCTGGCGGAGCCCAACTTACATCGAGCATCCTATCTATCAGTATGTCGCCGTCTGTAATAGACCGTACCTTTGAGATCGTGGACGGTGGCTTCTCTCCGCGCATGATGCGTTTTGCTCGGATGGTATGCCCTTGCTGGGAATATTCTGCTCGAGTGAGGCTAATGCTTTTGCTACTACCGTGTTCGCATGCGTATATTGAAGATGGCTGACGTCTAAATTATTTTCAGCAATCAACATATAGCCCGCTTTGAGATGGATATAACGACAGTTCACTACATTATGCGCAGGGTCAAGAAAATCTAAATCGGGTAGTAAACTTTCATCTGCACGCTCAACGTCGCCCACCCAAATCCAGATACCATTAAAACGCTCGCGCACGGGATAACTGCGTACTTTCATGCTAGCTGGAATATGTCCATCGCCATGTGGGTTGTGCACGCATCTTCCATTAGCGCCAAATTCCAATCCATGATAAGGACATGCCACTATCCCATCTTTAAGCTTGCCCTTATGTAAGGGAGCAAAACGATGCGGGCAAACATTAGAAAGCGCGACTGGCAAACCTTTCTCGTCACGATAAAGCAATACGGATTTATTACGTAAGGAGTTTTTCCTTGGAGACTACCGTGAGGTCGATGATAATTGTAGAAAGCTTCCCATTCGGCCAATTTGGCATGCAAATCAATGTTATCAGTGTAAGAAAGCAATTGGTAAAACTCGCGTTGATCAGTGCCATGAGAACGCTCGACTTTGCCATTAAGGCGAGGGGTTCGAGATTTAATGTATGCATGCCGCAGCCCTAAGTCCTCGACATGCCAATCAAATTTAGCCTGAAATTCGTGTTCGTTATCTGTGCTGTCAACCAAAGTCGTTTCACCCATATATCCTCTCTCAGGCTAAATCTGACAATATAATTCCTTCTTGCGCGCCACACTGCTTCAACAGCGCTTTATTCATCTTGCTTAACCCATGTACACCATCTATTAACGTATCCGCCACGTTCAGTGCCCAATGCATGGAACTCCAAATCAGTCTGACCTTATAGCCTTCGTGGTTTTTTTTCATCTCCCATTGCCGCACTGAATTATCGAAACTCCCGCTCGCTAAATAGTTCCCCTTGGACGTTGCTTTCCATGCAACACTGCAGACGTGAACGGAGAACCCTTGAATGACTTTTAGACATTGCCCCGAGGACACTTCCCACAGTCGCACTGTTTTGTCCTGACTGCCGGAGGCAATCTGCTCCCCACTCGGCGAATACGTCACGCTATTCACAGCACCGGTATGTCCTACTAAAGTGTGCCCGGGCGCCCCGCTTGCTGCGTCCCACAGACGCACTGTTTTGTCCTCACTGCCGGAGGCAATCTGGGTGCCAGTGGGCGAATACACCACGCTATTAACCCGGTAAGTATGTCCTTTCAGGATAAGCCCTGCTGTGCCACTGTGTGTGTCCCACAGCCGCACTGTTTTGTCCTGACTGCCGGAGGCAATCTGCTCCCCGCTCGGCGAATATGTCACGCTATTAACCCAATTAGTATGTCCTTCTAAGGTATGCCTGAGTGTGCCGCTTGCCGCGTCCCACAGCCGCACTGTTTGGTCTCAACTGCCAGATGCGATCTGGGCGCCGCTGGGCGAATATGCCACGCTATAAACCCAATCAGTATGTCCTTCTAAGGTGCGCCCTGGCGCGCCGCTGTGTGCGTCCCACAGTCGCACCGTCTTGTCATTACTGGCGGAGGCGACCTGCGCACCGCTGGGCGAATATGCCACGCTATGAACCCAATCAGTATGCCCTTTTAAGGTATGCGTGGACGCACCGCTGTGTGCGTCCCACAGTCGCACCCTCTTGTCACCACTGACGGAGGCGATCTGCGCACCGCTGGGTGAATATGCCACGCTTAACACAGCTTTAGTATGTCCTGCTAAGGCGCACAAGCGAGGGCGGAGGGGCGCGCCCCACTCCCGCACTGTTCTTTTGTCAAAATCGGGGGCGATCTGAGCGCGGCTGGGCGAATATGCCACGCTCCTAATAGCGCCGGTAAACCCTTCTAAGGTTTGCACGTGAGCACCGCTTGCCGTGTCCCACAGTCGCACCGTCTTGTCTTCACTGCTTGAGGCAATCCGTTCCCCGCTCAGCGCATACGCCACGCTCAAAACAGTGCCAGTGTGTCCTGCTAAGGTGTGTACCGGTGCACCGCTTGCCGTGTCCCATAGCCGAACTGTCTTGTCTTCACTGCCCGAGGCAATCTGAGTACCGCTAGGTGCATACACTATGCACCTAACAGCTTTGGTATGCCCGCGTAAGGTATGCGTAATGGTGCCGCTGCATGCGTCCCACAGCCGCACCGTACCGTCATCACTGCCCGAGGCAATGTGAGTACCGCTGGGGGAATACACAACGCTATTAACAACTTTGGTGTGTCCGGTTAAGGTGTGGATTTTTTTCCACCTTGATTTGTCGTATACGTTGATCTCACCATTTGCAAAACCTATCGCACAGTTTTTCCCATCCGGTGAATAAGCGCAGGTATACGCTGTGCTCTTTTCTTGGAGTGTGGCCCATTCATCAAACTGCACCCCGGCCATCTGTGCGTTGCTTAAATTTGCCTGACGCAACCAACTCGCCACAAGATAGGTGTTGCTTAAATCAGAGCCTTGCAACTGCGCTGAATCAAAGACCCCAAAACTTAGATCCGCACCAGGTACACGTATTCCCCTTAAATCTGCCCCATTAAACTGGACACCGCTTTTGACTAGCAAGGTCAAAGCATTGGCAGCCATCGGCTGCACGTTTTCTGTTTTTGAGCGTTCGACCCAGCTTAGTAGTTTTTCCTTTAACGCTGGATCTTGTGCAACTCTCTCCCTTAGATAGCCATATATTGCTTGATCACCTACAAGACTTAATAGCCAAAAAAGGGCACGCTTCTCAACAGCCTTATCCAGTTGCCCTTGTTCCTCTAATCTTTGCAGTTGACTCAACGCAAAGGCGGACAAACTCTTGTCCGAGCAGGCCAAACTCTGATGATATTTTGTCGCAATCCTTTGTTGCAGCAAATGTAACTGCAACACGGGTGAATCCACTGGCTTGCCCTCACGCGTCACCCTCGTCAATGCTTCAAAGAGATACATCTGCTCCCATCTTTCTAGATGATTTTCTACTTTTTCTCGAACTTCGATAGGCAACGACAGGAATGTGGCTTTTAGAGATGGTTGTGTCGCGGGGTAGGATGCTGTAGTGGAGCTTGAAATAGGGTTGAACATACGTATCCTTCTTGAATGGGATTAGGTTGATCAGACAAATTTTAATTGTCCCAACCGCGTTTAGCATCAGCAGGGAGGGGCATTTGAGGAGAAACTGACAGCCTCGAGTTTTGCCTTGGCCAATGCGTGAACTGATGGCTACTGAATTAAGTTACCTCTAAAGCGGTGTCGCTATGCTGTGTTCCTGGGTTAAGAATTAAGTGCTTCCTTAATTTGTACGCTTGCTTTGCTAGAATTCCTCCTTTCTAATCTAGCTTCACTTCACTTTTATCCCATGCCCACCTCTCCCCGCCGTATTTTTGTGACTTCTGCGCTACCTTATGCGAATGGACAGATTCATTTAGGTCATTTAGTCGAATATATTCAAACGGATATTTGGGTGCGTGCGCTGCGTATGCACGGTCATCAAGTTTGTTATGTGAGTGCGGATGACACGCATGGCACGCCGATTATGTTGCGTGCTGAGAAAGAAGGGGTGACGCCGAAACAGCTGATTGAGCGTGTCTGGCAAGAACATAGGCGTGATTTCGAGAGCTTTAATATTTCGTTTGATTACTATGGCTCGACGGATTCGGCTGAGAACCAGACGCTCTCTGAAAAAATTTATCTCGCGTTGCGCGAAGCAAGTTTAATCGAAGCGCGCGAAATTGAACAAGCATACGACCCCGTCAAAGAAATTTTCTTGCCCGATCGTTTTATCAAAGGCACCTGCCCAAAATGCCAAGCTGAAGATCAATATGGTGATTCTTGCGAAGTCTGTGGCGCGACTTATCAGCCGACTGATTTAATTCGCCCATATTCGGCACTCTCTGGAGCAGCGCCGGTACGGAAAAAATCGACACATTATTTTTTCCGTCTCTCTGATAAACGTTGTGAAACCTTCTTGCGTGACTGGGTAGCAAAATTAGCGCAGCCTGAAGCGACCAATAAAATGCGCGAATGGCTTGGCAATGAAGGCGAGGCGACGCTAGCTGATTGGGATATTTCACGTGACGCGCCTTATTTTGGTTTTGAAATTCCTGATGCGCCTGGCAAGTATTTTTATGTTTGGTTGGATGCGCCGGTGGGTTATTACGCGAGTTTTAAAGCGTTATGCGAAGCGCGTAATCTGAATTTTGAAGATTGGGTAAAGCCAGATAGCACCGCTGAGCAATATCATTTCATCGGCAAAGATATTCTTTATTTCCACACGCTATTTTGGCCAGCGATGCTTAAATTTTCAGGCTATCGCACACCGACCAATGTGTTCGCGCACGGCTTTTTAACTGTCGATGGCAAAAAAATGTCGAAGTCACGCGGTACGTTTATTACCGCGCAAAGTTATATAGAGACGGGGCTTAATCCAGAGTGGCTGCGCTACTATTTCGCTACGAAGCTCAATACGACGATGGAAGACCTCGACTTGAACTTCGGTGATTTTGTCGGGCGGGTGAATAGTGATTTGGTGGGTAAATACTTAAACATCGCCAGCCGCACCGCAGGCTTTTTAGTTAAACGCTTTAATAGCTGCGTGCAAGATAGCGTAATGAATCATCCGCTATTAGTGCGTCTGCGAGCTGCTGTGCCAACCGCCGCCGTTTGCTACGAAGAGCGAGATAACGCACGCGCTATCCGCGCCATTCTGCAAGAAACTGATGCAGTCAATGCTTATATCGATACGGTTAAACCATGGGAACAGGCAAAAGATGCTGCTTGCGAAAATGACTTGCATCAAAGTTGTAGCATCAGTCTAGAAGCGTTCCGTTTATTAACATTGATGTTAAAACCAGTGCTGCCTCAACTTGCTGCTCAAGTCGAAAGTTTTTTGCAGATTCAGCCACTGAGTTGGCGCGATGCGCATACTCCACTTGCTTCAACACAGCCTATCAAGCCTTATCAACATCTAATGAAACGCTTAGACCCTAAGCAAATTGAAAAGTTGATAGAAGTGAATCGAGCCTCATTGGCAGCAAATCCTGGCTCTGCAAACATAACGCAGGGTAACTAGGATGAGGCGGTTAGGCATTACATGAGTACTTTCTGTGATGCTGTAGTTAATTATCCTGCTGGGTAGAGATTCTTTAATAAACAGGGCAAAAATTAATATTTTGTCCTGCAGCCGATGTATTTGTTGATGTTGGCTAAACGGCCACCCCCGCGATGAGTTCGTTCGGCTGCCTGCGAACATTTGTACTACTAATGTTAAGGTTGTTTACGGAATAAGAAATGACTGATCCTTTATATAATCTGTCCACCGTGGCTTACGTTTACTGATCATGATCGCTGAGGTACTCGCTCTAGTTTAGAACTTTGCCTATGGTAGTGGCACTACAATTTAACTAATGAGAAAAGTCCATGCTAACCTCTATTTCTAGCTCTACTATTCCACATTATCCTGTAGTACCAAAATCTCCAACGCCTTCGTTACTTTCACTCCCCGTTGAAATCCAACAAGAAGTAGAAAGTCAGCTGAGTTCTTCGAGTCGGCAAGCTTTCTTTGAAGCATTGACTACGGTAACTCGCAATGGCGAGCCTGTTGACTCACCCATTCTAAAATTACACCTTCTGCGGCAAAAAGTTCCGTCGAAATATCAGCAGATGCTGGCAAAGTTGGATGTGAGCTTGCCGGCATTTGCGTTGCACCAATTGGAAATATTACGGAAGCGCGGCCAGCTCGACCAAGTCGTAGAGAAACCTGCACTCTTTGAGCTGTTGCGTTTGGTGGGTGATCTAACGATATTCGGATTTTTAAAGGAACGAATTGAAGAGAAACCGGGGTTGAAGCAAAAGCTACTAAACTGGATCGAGCGCTCAAAAACAGAGGGGGTGCAAGCCATAGCAGCGAATGCGTTGACGCTATTGGTCAAGGCTGGCATCGATTTGAGCGGGCAGGATTTCAAAGGGATTCGGGTGCCCGGAGCTGATTTAAGCTATGGAGTATTGAATCATACTCAATTTGAAGAGGCTGATTTAAGCAATGTCAGTTTCCATGACGCACAGTTGCGCGCAGCGAACTTGCAAAAAGCAAATCTGGCAGGGGTTAACTTTGGCGAAATGCCTAATTTCTGGCTCGATAGCGGGATAAATGCCTGTTGTCATTCACCTGATGGACGCTGGTTGGCTTTTGCCGAATGTAGTAACAAGATTTGGTTGTATAGCACAGAGTCTTTTGAGCCGGTGCTTGTATTTGAAAGGCCTAGTGATAGACCTGGTGATGAAATAAATAGTGTAAGTTTTTCGCCTGATAGTCAGCTCCTGGCGGCGGCATGTGAAAACGGGACGGTAAAGCTGTGGAGAGCAGAAAGCGGAGAAAAGTTGCAGACCTTTAATGGAAATAGCGGTCAGGCATATAGTGTGGATTTTTCTCCAAATGGTGAAGTCTTGGCGGTGGGATATGGCAGCGGAGTGAAGCTGTGGAAAGTAGAAAGTGGAGAAGAATTGCATACGCTTGAATTCCATACACCTGAAGGATGGAGGGTAACGGTACATAGTGTAAATTTTTCGCCAGACGGTAAGCTTTTGGCATTGGGGTGTAATGATAAAAGGATAAGACTATGGAGAGTGGAAACCAGAGAAGCATTTCACATTCTTGAGGGGCATAACGGTGGAGTGACCAGTGTACGTTTTTCACCAGATGGCCAGCTCTTGGCATCGGCGTGTTATGACGGAACGGTAAAGCTGTGGAGTGTGGAAAGCGGAGAAGAATTTCAGACCCTTAATGGAGATAGCGGTGAGGCATATAGTGTAGATTTTTCCCCAAATGGCGAAGTTCTGGCGTCCGGATATCAATATGGGGAAGTGAAGCTGTGGAAAGTAAAAAATGGAGAAAAATTGCATACGTTTAGAGCACATACCGCAACGGCAAGTAGTGTAAATTTTTCGCCAAACGGTAAGTTCTTAGTATCGGCGAGTTCTAATGCAACAGCGGAGCTATGGGCAATGGATGACCGCAAAGCTGGCTTATACCGGGCTTCACCTGAAAGCAAGTTAGACGTAACCAATATGTCCATTCAAAATGTCCAGGGTTTAAGTCCAAGGAATAAGCTTTTGCTTAAGCAAAAGGGTGCACTTGGTGAGCCTACGCCAATGCTAAGAGGAGATCAGTCAGCACTAGTATCCAGCCTAGCTGCTTAAAACGGCCCGCCGATCTCCCCACTGGTGAATTTCCCTGACACAAATCGTATCCGCTCAAGCAAGCCCGCCGACTTCTAGGTTGATGGACCCTAGGTTAACTGAGCGGGCAGTAGACACAGCTGATTGGTGACAATATCCTCGAGCTTTCCATCCTTTTTCAAATCCTCAATCGAGCTGGACGAGAAGCAAGCTGGGCTTATTCGATACCTCTAACTTTGCTCAAGCAGCAACTGATTCATTAGACTTAAACCTCGAGCGCCTTCGATCGATACGCTCGCTATTTTTAGTTTCTTTTGCGAAGGCCCAAAGTATGAACCGGCTCTTTGCTCATTCACGTTCTGTAGCTTCACCACGCTCTTATCTTTCCCTTCTGCTCGCCACATCAAAAGCTTACTATCAAGCGAAAAATTTACCCATCTCGCCTTACCATCCGCAACGCATGTATGCAGTACTTCCCAGCTCTCCGTACTCCATAACTTCACCGCTCTATCTCGACTGCCTGTTGCCAAATACTTACCGTCTGGCGAGAATTTCACGCTATCCACAAGGTCATGATGCCCGTAAAGCGTTGCCAACTCTTTTCCCTCCTTTATGCTCCATACCACGCCGCTCCCATCTCTTTCCCGTCTATTAAAAACGACCAGTAGTTCGCTATTTGGCGAGAAATCCAAGCTGTCCACATAATTATGTCTGTACTCAAAATAGTGCAGTTGCTTTCCGCTCTCAACGCTCCATAGCTGCACCATGTAATATCTGACATCCCAATAACCTGTTACCAATAATTTACCGTCCGGTGAAAATTTCAGACCGCTTACTTTATGCTTACCGTAATACGGATCCGGCGAGTCATAAAACACGGGAATTGTGCGGCGTACCTGCCCACTTTCCACATCCCATAGTTTCACTTCCCCGCCGTAACCAGCCGTTGCGAGAAGCTTACCGTCTGGTGAAAATTTCACGTTAAGTACTTTATTAGCAAACACCTCAAGGACGTGCGATGCTTCTCCCTCATTTACGTTCCATAATCTCACCTTGCCATCTGTACTTCCTGCGGCTAAAAGCTGGCCGTTTGGCGAAAAGGCGATGCTTCTTACAAAACCTCTATGCCCGCTGAGGACATGCAATTCCTCTGCGCTATCTGTTCTCCATAGCCTGATTGGCTCATCCCATCCCCCGGGGAGTGCCAGGACCTTACTATCCGGTGAAAAAAATATACTATCGTCATGATATCGGCCATATTCTGCGTAACCGTAACCGTAACGCTCATGTCCTTCATACTCGTTATAACGTTCAGCATCCGTATACCCGTTGAAGCCACCATATCGTGGGAGCGTATGCCTTAACGCTAACGTTTCCAAGTGATAAAGCTTTATCTCGTCGTGCGTTTCAACAGCTAACCAGCACCCATCCGGCGAGGAAAAACAATCGGTCACTCCACTACCCAAATTTATTATCGGCAATTTTCCAAAGCGGACATCAGTCAAATTCGTTCGTTGTAAATTGGCTTCGCGCAATTTTGCGCGGCGGAAATTCACATGCGATAAATCCGCCCCTTCAAAATTCGCATTATCAAATTGACCTCCACTTAAATCGGCACCTGGCACTCGAATTCCTTTGAAATCATAACCAGTCATATCTACATTTGCCTTGACCAGCAGCATTAAGGCATTCGTTGCTATAGCCTGCACTTCCTCTGTTTTGGAACGCTCAACCCAATCCAGTAACTTGCGCTCTAATTCAACGCATTCTTCGATACGATCCTGCATAAATCTGAATAGCGCTGGCCCACCTACCCATTTTATTAGCTCCATCAGCGCTCGCTTCTCCACGAGTTGTTGGAATTGGCCAGACTGGCTCAATATTTTTAACTGGTTCAACGCAAATGTTTGCAGACTTTTGTCTGATCTCACTATTTCATACCTATATTCCGCCGGCACCTTTTGCTTTAACAAATGCCATTTCAATGCCGGTGAATCTATCGGTTCTCCGTTGCGTGTCACAATCGTTAGCGCTTCAAAAAATTTCTGGCAGGCTGCGACATCCAATTGACTTTCTAATATCTCCCTAATCTCGAGTGGGAGATAGGTCGGTAACGAAGTAAGTAAAGGTGTCAAAGGTTTTTGCATGGCCGGATAAGCCATCATCGCAATGTTTGAGATTGGCGTTACCATGAGTATTCTCCTGATTAATTAAAAACCGCGCTTTAAAAATTTTTAGCGCTTAAAACAGATTTTCAAAACCCATAATATGGGCCTGAGCAATTCCCGTTGCTCAAGCCCATATTTTTTCTCACTTTTTTATTGCTTTACTTATCTCAAAGTAACGTTAAGATATCGATTTTCGTCCACCTCAAAATCGATCAATTATGTTAGAAAAACAAAGAAGTGCTGTGGGGAAGTTAAATATTCGTTATAGCTATTTAATTCTCGCGTTAGCATTATTAAGCTTTTTTGCGACTTTACCGCTGCCTCATATTGGCGAAGAAGGGGTATATACGATCAGTTCATATGAGATGTGGTATCAGCAGCATTTTTTATATCCTATCTTATACGGTATCAACTACGGCCGTCCTCCCCTTTATAACTGGCTAATTATTCCTCTTGCGAATTTGATAGGGTGGTCGAATATGATCATGGCTGCCCGATTAATCACGCTGTTAGCCACGATTGGAACGGGCTTCATATTGGCTTTTTTATCCAAGCGCTTATTTAAAGAAAGTGGTTTTGCACTGTTTGCGTTGCTTGTTTATTTGACGGGTGATGCGCTGATGTACCACGGGTGGTTAGCTTATTCTGATCCCTTGTTTGGCTTTTTTATTCTCACCGCTATCGCTTTTTTATGGCTGGCTAATATTGAAGAGCGTTATTCATTCGTTTGGCTAGCTGCACTGTCTATTACGGCTGCCTTTTTAACAAAGGCTTTAACAGCCTATGTGTTTTATTTCCTTGCTTTTGCGCTGTTTGTAAAACAAGCAGGCAAGCGAGCGTTTATCTTAAAACCAGCTAATTTGTTAACGCAGTGTTTGATAATAGGTTTCCCTTTGTTATGGGGCGCACTTACTTCAGGGTCCAATGGCGCTGGCATGGTGTATGATGTTTTGCAAAAATTCTCTTTTCCTGAACTAGGAACTTATTTCAAACAGATCGTTTTTTTCCCGCTTGAGATTCTGATACGTTTTTTACCAGCAACGGGGCTATTAGCTTATTTCTTTTTTACTAAGCGCATAACAGAACCAGAAAAAGAGCCGCGCACGATGGCAACTCTCGGTTGGCTAATCGTATTGAGTTTTATCCCTTATTGGTTTGTACCTGAGACCTCTAGCCGTTATGTGTTGCCTTTGTATCCTTTTATTGCATTATGGATAGCTAAAGCACTTTGGCGTTTAAAACAGGTGAATATTAACCACTGTCTAAAATGGTTTTTGGCGGCGGTGATTATTAAATATGTATTTGCACTAGGACTCTTTCCTTATTATCAAGCTCAATATAGAGCGGATTCCTTATCTATTGCTAAACAAATTTTGGCGAAAACGAAAGACAAGCCGCTATATATCAATGTTCCAACTGCAAAAGGGCTGAATATCACGGCGGCTATTGATGTTTTACGATTTCCTGCTCCCCCTTTAACTTTTCCAAGCCTAGCAAAAGAAGCGGATTATTTCGTGATTAATGGCGAACCCGATCCATCAGTAGGTGATCTCTACGCTACTTTTGTGTTGGATAAACAGCAAAATAAAATTTATCTACTTTGTAAAGGAAAGGCTTGCGATTTCTAAATTGAGATAGTAATTCGGATGAGGCGAACGCTTACCAATGATTAAATTGTTTTTACGCTATATGTCAGTCGGCATGCTTAATACGCTTATTCATTGGGTGGCGTTCGCCTTCTTGCTCAAATTCGTCGAATCATCTCAAGCAATTGCAAATTTCACTGCATTTTGTGTTGCGGCGACGTTTAGTTTTTTTGCCAATGCAAAGTGGACTTTCGGTGCAGAGGCCAATGTGGTGAGATATTTACTTTTCACGAGCTTTTTAGGGGCACTGGCTGCGTTAACAGGGCATATAGCCGATATATTTAATTTACAAGGTCTCCTCACCCTTATTGTATTTTCGACTATCAGCCTTTTTTGTGGCTTTATTTACTCTAAATTAATTGTATTTAGGGGCGCAAAATGAAAATTTCTCTTGTTGTCCCTGTCTTTAATGAAGAAGACGCGATCCCTATTTTTTATAAAAAGGTTCGTGAATATGACGCGCTAAAACAGTACGAAGTTGAAATCGTGTTTATTAATGACGGTAGTCAAGATGCGACTGAGTCCATGATTAATGCACTGGCTGTTTCAGACTCTCTCGTTATTCCTATTAGCTTTACGCGCAATTTTGGTAAAGAGCCCGCTTTATTCGCAGGGCTTGAGCATGCGAGTGGAGATGCGGTTATACCGATCGATGTTGACCTGCAAGACCCGATTGAAGTTATTCCTCAGTTGATTGAGAAATGGCAAAAAGGGGCGGATATGGTTCTTGCCAAGCGCTCAGACCGCCTTGCTGATAGTCGCCTGAAACGCAGAACAGCGCAATGGTTTTACAAGCTGCTCAACAAAATCAGTCATCAAAAAATTGAAGAGAATGTCGGTGACTTCCGCTTAATGAGCCGCGAAATGGTAGAAAACATTAAGCTTATCCCCGAACGTAATCTGTTTATGAAAGGTGTATTAAGTTGGGTTGGCGGGAAAACGGATGTTGTTGAATATACGCGGACTCGGCGATCAGCAGGCAGAGGTAAATTCAACGGATGGAAATTATGGAACCTTGCACTCGAAGGTATCACTAGCTTTTCAACTATTCCTTTACGTATCTGGACATATATTGGTCTTGGGGTTGCAACTATAGCGTTCATTTATGGCGCTTGGATGATCATAGATAAACTCGCCTTCGGTAACCCTGTGGCAGGTTACCCTTCTATCGTTGTCTCGATATTATTTCTGGGCGGCGTCCAACTGATCGGGATTGGAATACTTGGAGAATATATCGGCAGAATATATATAGAGACAAAGAGAAGACCTCGTTATTTGATAAAGAAATAACCAAATTTCAAATATTTAGGCTTGAGTAGTTACAACTACTCAGGCCTAAATTTAATCAGAGAAGAATAATGAAAACGCGAAGTGGCTTTTAACGAGTATGCAGTAAAAAATAGTTTTGTCGTTATTCATTGCTTGCTTTATCTGCCTCTATTTTCTTAGCCCTCTTTGAATGTTTAAAGAGGCGGTTAAAGCGTCGCTGGAAGATTAAATCCAACCCATTTAATGTGCCGGTATGGGCAGCAAGCGACCAGCTGCGTGAGACGTGCCACGTGAGTTTAAAGAGGTTGGCGCTTGTTGTAATGCCTTGCTCGTAGCCCAAAATAAGGCGCTCATTGATTGCTTTAGCAACGTTGACTACTTGTGCGTCAGTGAGGCCAGCTTCACTTTGGCCGATAGAGAATTCGTCAAAGCCAATCGTTTTCGCAATTTTTTTGCCGCTTGTGTTGCCTAACAGTGCGATTGCCGCATTCATGGTGTTTTGTTGGCCCAGGTTGGTGCCGCTGTTAGCGCCATGTCCAAATAATAGCCAAGAGAGTTTGTCTTCATCGGGTACGTTCGGTTCTGAATAGAGGCGAACTTGTGGTGAGCGTACGGTACCCGTGACGGCGACGCCAGCTTCCACGGCTTGATTACGCCGCATCGCTAGAATGTTGATGCCAGGGTTATCAATTGGGCCATTAAACGTGAAATAGCCTTTTTCAATTTTCAGCTTACGGCCAAAAGTTTCGTAAGTTGAGCCTGGCAGTACTTTGACGTCACCGGTGGCCTGCAATGGCTCTTCGGGGGCGCTGGTAACGGTAAATTTGCCGCGTAAATCTAAATCGGCGCCGACGCCGCGAAAACGAAAATCATTGCCAAGGTCAATACTGATATTAGCGGTGGGTATGAACTGCCCCACTGGTTTTTCCCCGCGCGAAATTTTCTTACTTGGCGTTTTTGCTTCGCCAGAGGAGTGGATGATTGCTACATCTTCACTAAGTTGAGGGGCGTGAGTGGCGGGTAAATCTAAAAGGGCTCGATCGACGGTGAAAGCACCATTGATTTCAAGTTTATTGCCCTCGCCAGTATTAGCTATATTGGCTTGTCCAGAAAGAGAAAGCTGTCGTTCGGGTGTCGCAAAGAGCTCTAACTGTTTGGCTTGGATCTGAGTGGATATAGCAGGGTTCGCATGATCAAGTTGAATGCCTCCGCTAGCTGTTACCACACCGCTCGCGCCGTGGAACTCGACTTGTTTAAAAGTGATGGTATTGTCGGACAAAGCGATGCGCACTACACCTTCTTTGAGCGTAACGCCTTCGTTTAGCAAGGACAGCGCTAAATTATCGCCCGTTAACATGCCAGAAAGAATTGGCCGACTAACTTGCCCAGCTACGCTGAGATTGAGTCCGGCTTTCCCTTCTAAAATAAATTGTGGACCTAATAAGCTACCTGTGTTTTTTAAAGAAGGAACGGTTGCGATAACGGTGCCGGATATCGGCTTATGTTCTCCTAGCGTATCGGTTAAGTTGAGCTGACCTTCGGTAAAGGTGAGGGGCAGCTGCAGTGCGGCTTCGAAAATACCTAATCGTGCTGCGTTAGCACGTGCTGTTAAATGGGCTCGCTGATCATTTGCAAAATCGACACGAGTATCGAGTTGAGTGATGCCAAGGGCGAGCGGCGCACCTCGAGTTTTGCTGAATGTAATATCGCCAACGCGACGTTTAAACCGTAGATAGCCAGATGCGTTCTGATTAATTACAAAGTCCCAGTCACTATCGAATACCAAATCAGTTTTGAGCGCGGTGAGTTCGGCAGAGAGTGGGCTAATTTGCAAAAGCTGGTTGAGATCGACACCGGTTAACTTGCCGCTCGATTGGATATGTCCATGGTCGTAGGCCAATTTACGTAAGTTGAGTGCCGCTTTTTCGATATTTAAACGGGCTATGTCTATTGTTAATTGCTGCGGCGCAACGCTAACGGCAACGGGTGCGTTGAGTTGTATCGCCGGCGTGCCACGGTTAGTAAGCTGGGTCAATAAGCCGGCCCAACGAGTTTGCTCGCCTTCATCAGTTAAGCTGCCGTGTGCAGCCATCGTCAGCGCAAGTGGCAGCTTGTGTATTTGACCTGTCGCATTTGCGCTCAAAGCGTGTTTCGCGCGTGTTCCCGTCAAATTCAGATTAAGTTCTGCTAAAGAAATACTCGAGGTGGTTAGACCATTTGCATGCATCGTTAAATTTAATGCGCCGTTAACTCCATCGCTTAATTCGGCTTTTCCTCGCGCGCTCGCTAAATGATGTTGGCCAAAAGCAAGCGAGCGCGCCTGATAGTTAGCACTAACATGCGGGTGGATAAGCGTACCGCTGATGTCGCCATCTGCTTGTAGCGAGCCTGCGAGATTAAATCCAAGTCGCGCAAGCTGCGGTGCATCGATTTTAAAAATTAATCTATCTTCGGCGCTGCCGAAGCTACCGTGTACATCAATTTGATTACCGGCAATGGATAGTTGTGCGTCACTTGGCAATAAGCGTTTCTTAGTGAACTGCAGCGTGCCGTCGCCAGTTAAAGGAAGACCACCATATTCACTGTCATGCAATGTGTAAGTCGCTTTTACCGAGGGTTGGGTAAGTTTGCCTTCTGCGGTAAATGTGCCGGAGAGTTTGGCTGAGGGTAGCCATTGTCCTCGATGAGGACGTGTCATCTGTTTTAATAATGATGGGTCGAGAAATGACAATGGGGTAAAGCGTTCTAACGCCATTTCAAACTTATAGTTCTCCGCCTTATTTTTTTTTAAGGTGCCAGCTAGCTTCGCCTGCCCTGTATTTACTCGCACGGTACTGTTAATGGTGGTTTGCCCAGCCTCAGCACTGACTGTAGTTTGGGTGCTCAGTGCTAACTGCGGATCGTTGAGTTTAAGCTCCACCTGTTGCAATTTATGGGCGAGTGAGATGGTGACGGGGCCGCTTAACTGAGTTTGGCGTAAGTTTTTGTTGAAGGCGCTGAGATTGAGTTTGTCAGTGTGCAAATTGATCTGGCCGTGGCCGTTGGTAATGCTACCGCTTCCTGTTAAAGCTATGTTCTGCAGAAATCTTATCCGAAGTTCGTCAAAGCTTTGTTTGTGCTCGCTTAAACGGATGTTCGCATGCGCGTTTAGTAAGGGTATGCGCTGAGCATCAAGCGTCCCTGGTCTCCGATTAATGATAGTGAGCGGTCCTGCTACAATCAATTCATCGGTTTGATCTGAGCTGTTTGCCCCTTGTGCGTGCTTTGACGCCTGCTTTGGCACGGGTTGCAGATGTGCTTGCAACGATAAGTCAGCCAGTGGAGCAGTCGCAGCAAAAGTGCGCGGGTTGAAATGTTCAATTTTTAACGTGGCAATTTTTAATGGAATCGCAGAAAAGGGTAAGGCTTCAATATGCCCATACCCAGTGAGTTTTTCCCCACTCGCCGTAAGATCAGCGATGAGCGAAGAGAGAGAACCTGATAAGTGCGTATCTAAAAAAGCTTCTTCTCCTTCAGCTTGTGCATTTAAGCCGATTCGGCCGGTCAACGGGAAGGGGCGTACGCCATCAAGTTTGAGCCAAGCGTGAGTCTTTCCAATAGGCGTTTCTAGGCTTTTTAAATTAATTTCATGCTGGCGCCCGTCACTCTGCGCTTGCAACGCGAGTTGATTAAATTCAGTGACGGCAGCGCCGGCATGTGAGCGTATCTGTTTGATTTGTATATCGCGTATTTCCAAACCAATGGGTAGGGTCAAGCTATCTGGCGGCGTTGCTTTGGTTGATTTTTTGGCCGAGGCAAAGCGTAGATCAACGACACCTGCATGAAGAAAATTAACGACTAGGCGCCAAGGTTTAGGTGACAGCGCCCATTGGCCTTGCAAGTTGTCGATAAGAATTTCGTTTTTTTTGGTTTGCCATTTCACGTCACGTAGCTGCAGTCCCGTTTTAAGCTTACCGCCTTCAAGAGTGCCGCTGAGATGCCCACCTGATAAAGTCAGTGCAGCACGCCAGGCAAAGCGCGTGCCTTGCTCAGTGTTAAGTGCATAAAAAAATGTTCCGATTAGCAGCATCAACAAAGTGAGCAATGTAATTCCCGTCACCATTAGCGCGCGTCGCCATCTGCTAGTGGGTAGCTTGCTTGGGCTCTGTTGTGATGGCGCCTCTGAAGGGGCGGTGGTGCTTGAGTCAGAGGAATTGTTAGGGGTCATTTTTTTAAGCGTGGTGAAACGGCCAAAATAGGTTAAACAATTCAAATACAAAGAGGGCGAGGCATGCAAGCCTTTATCAATGCATTTAGAACGCGATTCCCAACGTCAAATAAGGTTGAAATGCACGTCTGCGCACGCCATAGGCAAGGTCTAGATTGATCGGGCCAACTGGGCTGCGCCAGCGCGCGCCTATGCCATATCCTTGATACATTACTTTTTGTGTCCAATTGTCAGTTGCTGTACCCACATCGTAGAAAATTGCTACGCCCCAATCGCGGTTCAACCAATGTTGATATTCAGCGCTAGTCGTCAATAAATATTTAGTAGGTAGGATGGAATTGCCTAAGCGGCGTCCAATACTTTCATAGGTATAGCCGCGTATCGAATTGCTGCCGCCTGCGCGAAATCTGAGCGAGGCGGGTACATTATCAGCCGAGCCATCAGTCAATACGCCGCCTGCTTCTAGTCGCAAAAATACAAGATCGTTTTTGCCTAACGAGAAATATTGCCGTCCAGATAAATACATTCGCCCGAACGATTGATCAGTTAACACACCTTTGACAGCAAAGGCTGGAGAGATTGAAAGAATATGACCGTGCCGTGGAAAAGTGGGGTCATCAATTGCGCGCCACACTAAAGTTAAGCTAGGCACTAACGCGCGACTCAAGACGGATGAACCATTACTTTGCTCTAGTCGATCTTGATATAAGAGTGCTGAATAGGTCTGGTCGAAATGCTGGCTGGTATGCGTACGCATGGCCCCGACGCGCAAACTATAAAGATCGGTCGCTTGCACATTTTTACGTTCGTGCGAGATGAGGAACGAGTTTTTATATCCTTTGCTATCAGGTGGTGTGGAAAGTTGCAGCATACCCTTGCGCTCGCGTTGTTCTAACAGGGCTTGTGTTTCTAGCACCCAAGCGCGATTAAACATATTGTTATACGAATATTGCCCTTGTACTTTGGCACCTGCATCTGTTGTGTAGCCAATCCCGCTGCGTACTGAGTGGTATGGGTATTCACTGACTTTAACCTTAACAGGCACCTGTTCTGGTTTTTCAGTATTCGGCGGGACTTCAACTGCCACGCTTGAAAAATAGGGGGTGTTTTGAATTTGTTGTTGCAGTTCAAGCACACGCTCTAGGCTATAAATTTCGCCAACCTGCAGAGGATTGACGTTGTGAATAATCTTTTCGGGATAGCGTTTTAAACGATTGACCGTCACTGGCCCAAGCTTGAAGGTGGGTCCACTATCGAATTCCACTGATAAATCAGCTTGGCGATGGCGCACGTCAATCCGTGCTTGTGAAGAGGTGATTTTGGCTGCGAGGTAGCGTTTGGCTTGCAAGGCTTTTAGCGCCGTATTTTTGGCGTTATCCCAACTCTTTTGGCTGAATTGCTCGCCTTTAGGCAGGGGCCAGGCCTGTTGCACCGCTTGCTTTTGCGCTGGCGCTTCGCTCAGCATTGGGCCGATAAAACGCAATTGGACAGAAGAGATTTTAGTGGGCAGGCCAGGGTCAACTGTTACGGTAACCTTTTTACGGCCGCTTCCTTTAGTTGAAACATCGGTTTTGATCACCGGTGAAAAATAGCCTTCGGTCTCGACTAGCTCGCGCACCTGCTGCGGTGTAGCTACCACTAGAAAATCAAACTGCTCATCAGAAATATCGTCGCGCTTTGCAAAACGGGCGATATCGAGATGTTCTTTAAGCAGCTTTTTCACTGGGCGCGGTGCTTTAATTGCCACATCATATTGAGCCGCAGCAGGCGTGGCAAGCAAAGCGAGCGCTAGAGAGCAGCAGGCTAACGAATTTTTACATAGCCTGCTTTTTAAGCTTATTTTCTTTTCGCTTCGTTTAAATAGAGTGCTTGCCAAGTAAATTCTCCAATATTCGCTTCAAAAGTACATCTTGTTAGAGCCTGCTGATTTTTTTAAAGATGATGAGCAGGTATCTTCAAAAGATGCTGAAAGAATTTTTCTAGGATGGGTTTGCATCTTGCACGAAATGGGCCAATATAAATTCATACTATAAATGCAGTAGAATTCAGACGTCCTAAACGCTTTCAAAAGTTTTGATATGGCCGCCACTTCAGAATACAAATCGGAATTGACCGACTTTCTCAACCAGTTCAAACAACATAACCCCTCTCTCGAAGAGAAGCAGCGCTTCGGTCGTGCACGGTTATGGGATAAAGAGCCGATCGATTTAGAAGAACGTAAACGCGCGCAGCAGTCGCGTGTTAAGCAGCCCCCCTATGTTTACTATCAAAACTTTTAGAATGTGTTTAGGTTTTCCGCGCTGCCTTTGCAGCGCCTTGCCGTACTAGTGGTATTAGCAACAAAGGCGCAAGGCCACGCGGAAAACCTTAAGCAAGTTCTAAGTAATGTTTAGGCTCTCCACAATATCCTGCACCTTCTCGCCGTGCTGGCGGCAAGAAGCGGAGTATAGCAATGATCGTTGAGGGTTCCACCCCTTCTCAACCTGTCGAAGTCTCTCCTTCGACCCAGTCCCCCTCTACCTCTACTGGCAATGCATTGGCACGCTTATATGGCGAGCCAGTGCTGAAACTGCCTCATGATCTTTATATTCCACCCGGTGCACTTGAGGTTTTTCTTGAAACCTTTGAAGGGCCGCTTGATCTATTGCTGTATCTCATTCGTAAGCAAAATTTCAATGTGCTGGATATTCCTATGGCGGAGGTCACCCAGCAGTATCTGAATTATGTCGAGCAAATTCGCACGCGCAATCTTGAGCTGGCCGCTGAATATCTGCTGATGGCAGCGCTGTTGATCGAAATTAAATCGCGCATGTTATTGCCTGTAAAGAAGGTCGATGAGGATGAAGAAGATGAAGATCCACGTGCCGAACTTGTGCGCCGGTTGCTGGAATATGAACGTATAAAACTAGCTGCTTGGGAGCTGAATCAACTCCCTCGACGAGACCGCGATTTTTTACCCGCCAATGTCTATACCGAGCAAAGCGTGATGATGCAGCAACCCGAAGTAAAGGCAATAGAGCTGTATGAAGCATGGGCTGGGTTATTCAAACGCGCGCGCCTGACGCAGCATCATAAAATCGCTCGAGCCACGCTTTCTGTGCGTGAACATATGAGTATGATTTTGCGCAAACTGCAAAGTGTGCGTTTTATTGAGTTTACTGAGCTATGCAAAAGCTCAGACAGTGTGACGGTTATCGTCGTGAATTTTATTGCGCTGCTTGAATTATCACGTGAAGCACTTGTTGAGATTACACAAGCTGAACCATTTGCACCGATCTATGTGCGCCTGGCTTATGTGCCAGTATAAATAAGGCTTGCATGATTTCAGGTGTTCGCCTGCAGATTTCCCCTCGCGGATGATTAAGATAGCAGTAACAGGCTTATGTATATTGTTGGTTGCTCAATCGAAGAAATAAAAGCCAATCTTAGAACCTGTTCATAATCTCAAAGAAGAGTGTTTTGTGAGGTTATTAGCCGTCACGTTGGGGTTCGTACCTCACCCCAACCTACAAAATTTGCCGAAAAGTCGTAGGTTGGGGTGACGAAGGAACCCCAACATGAGCTTATACAAGCCTCTAAGTCGCTTTTTTAAAAGATTATGAACAGGTTCTTAGAACGTAATCGATAATGCCCCGTCCACCTTCATAAAGTGAAAGATGAGAAAATAAATTGGAGAAATTGGATGCGCTCTGTTTTACCTTCTGGTCACGCTAATATTCCTCAAGTTAGTCATTATGGCGCTACGCCACGTACAGCTGATCTAACGTCTGACCTTGAGTCTGACCCTGAGTCTGACCTTGATCGAGAGTCTATTCATTCGCAACTACTCGATGATTGTTTTAATCTCCGGTATCTCCGCACCGCTTCGATAGTGTCAGTGACGTGCCTCACTGCGCTTTACATCACCTATGCGAGCACTAGGGGCAAGACTGAAGAAGGACCGAAATCTTTAGAAAAGGGGATCGATTTTTCCGCTGTCGCTTGCTTACTAGGGCTAACTGTTACTGCGCTCTATCTTCTCGTAACTGTCCCATGTAATCGCTCTGGTGATAGCAGAGGGTCGACTTCCACTATTGATAATCATTTATGGGCCTGCAGTAGCAGTGAGTTTTCTTCTAGTAATCCGGACAGCGGTTATGCGGTTGTTTAAGTAACCTTCTATTAATTAAAGTGTCGCGCTTTCTAGATCAAGGGCGGTACTTTGCTTGGTTTCTTATACTTTTTCCATTCCTCTTTTCTATTGCACGCTTTGCCTTATTTAGGGTATTTGCCCGCAGATTTTTTTAGTGAATGACTAAGATAGGGAATGCGCCTTGCGCACGTTATCGGTAGGCCACTGGACGATGTAGAAAGCTATTACAACCTGCATTAAATGAAAGGTCAGACACGTAAAAAGGGAGAAATTTAATGGAAAGCACACCAATTCGTATTCCTGCATCATCTGGCAGCGTTAATGCTAATGCTCCATGGTCAAATGGCTATAGCGCTACCGTGCAGCCTCCTCACTCTCCTGCATCTAACAATAATTGCCGACTTGGCCCTGCATGTTGGACCGCCAGTTTTTTCATTTATTCAGGAGCCACAATCGCTACTCTTTTTGGAGTTAGTATTGCTCAGTTAGTCGTTAAATTACAGACTAAAGAAAAATCGGAAATGTTAGAAAAAGTGATTACATATACACTTTACACATACTTAGTAGTGGCGCTTGCTTTTGTGTTCTACATCTCATCAAATACCTCATCTAGGGGGTCGGGCAGCTATCGTGGAGGATCGTCTTCTTATACTGACTATTCTTATGATGGCATCGATACCAGCCATTCTTCTCATGACCATCATTACGATAGTGGAGGTCACTGTGGCGGCCACGTTGACTTTAGCTAGTCTGCGAATAGTTAAGGCGCTGCACTCTGATTGAGGGTGGTGTTCTGCTTGGTTTTTTGTATTTTTCTCCTTTACCCTCTCTATCGTTATTCTTGCATTATTATTTAAGTATTCGCTCGCAGCTATTTCCTAGTAGAAGATTAAGATAGAAAAGGTAGATTTGCGCATATTCCTTGCGAGGAGTATGCGCAAATCTGCACGTGCATGCGATGAATAATATTCCCGCTTAGCTCATACCTAAATGAAAGAACAAGGAATTAAATAGGGGAAGTTCCATGGCAGAAAGTTTTTCTATCTCTTCAATTTTTACTAACGGTTTGGGATCTTATGGCTCTGTGGGTCGCTCTACTGATAGCTCTGCTTTTCACGCGGACGATGAAGCAGCAATCGACCAGGATAATCACTCAACAAATGATAGCCTCAGCATTGCCGCATCGATTAGCGAGCGTTTGCGAAACTGCCGTTTCTCGGATCTGGCACTGGGTGGAGCGGCTGCGCTTGTTACGCTTGCTATAGTTAAGGCAGCTATCGAGACAGTGACTGGGGAAGAAGCAGAATGGTTAAAGAAGGTAGTCAACTATTCGTCAATCGCTTTGATAGTGGGAGTGGCGATTGGTTATTACGCTATTCATGTTCATGGCGCAAGGCCTGCTTTATTTAATGACGCTAGAGGTGCTGACGAATCGGCTCCTGCTCTCTCCTCATTTGAATCTTTTCCTGAGTATGGTTCTCACCGTGCGCATAATCATGACACTGGACATCAGATAGTTTAGAACTCGTTTTATGAATGTCTAAAAGGTCGCCAGCGGGGGGATGCCGAGCACCGCCCGAGCGCCGATCACGGCCTTTTAGGCATTGATGGAGTGAGTTCTACTTTTAATCGTTATCCTACGTAATACAAACGCTGCGTTTTTAAAGCAAACGATGGCGTTTTGCTTTTTTCTCTGTCGCTTTTTACAATTCCTTCCTTCGACCCACACTGAGATTAAACATCTCCCTAACTGCTAGCAGTTAAAGCATATTATCTAAATGAAAGTCATTCACTCTATTGAAGAACTGCGCGCGGAATTAAGCGGGCATGAACGTATCGCTTTGGTGCCTACGATGGGCAATTTGCATCAAGGACATTTATCGTTGATGCGTCTGGCACGACAGCACAGTGAGATAGTTGTTGCCAGTATTTTTATTAATCGCCTGCAATTTGGTCCAAAGGAAGATTTTGCGAAATATCCTCGAACGTTAGGGGAAGATATCGAAGCGTTGGAGAGCGAAAAGGTTGATATATTGTTCGCGCCAAGCGAAGAAGAACTTTACCCTGAGCCTCAGTGCTACCGAGTTTATCCTCCAGCCGAGCTTGGCGATATTCTTGAAGGAGAACACCGGCCTGGTTTCTTTGAAGGCGTGTGTACTATTGTGATGAAACTATTTTGCTGCGTTCAGCCACATGTGGCTGTGTTTGGCAAAAAAGATTATCAGCAATGGTTGATCATCCGTCGAATGGTTGAACAATTTGCGTTGCCTATAAAAATTCTGGCTGCTGACACAGAACGTGATGTGAGTGGTCTTGCGTTATCCTCGCGTAATAACTATCTCACTGAGGCGGAGCGTGCTGAAGCAGCGCGTTTATTTGCTACGCTGACCCAATTGCGTGAGCAAATTGTCGCAGGTCGACGTGACTTTGCCGCGTTAGAGCAAGAGGCTTGTGCCCTACTTAAGCAGTATGGTTGGCAGCCTGATTATGTCGCGTTGCGTCAGCGTGCCGAGCTGAGCGTTCCTAGCGCTTCTAGCGAAGCCCCGTTGGTGGTATTAGCAGCGGCTAAGCTGGGTACAACTCGTTTAATAGATAATCTAGAAATCTAGTCGAAGTTTTTACGATCTGTGAGGCAAGTGCGAGCTGTACCGAGATTAAAGGTTCGCTTTGTAGGCATCTATTTAGGGTTTTCCTGGTGGCCTTGTGCCTTTGCTGCCATTACAACTAGTGTCGGTGAGGCCTATATCCCTAAAGGCACCAGAAAAAACTTAAACAAATTCTAGGCGTTGAACAGATACTTAACATTAGTGAGAGTAAATTTATGCAGCGCATTATGCTGAAATCAAAAATCCACCGTGCCACCGTCACCCAGTGTGAACTGCACTACGAAGGCTCATGCGCGATTGACGAAGCGCTGATGCAAGCAGCCAATATCGTAGAAAATGAACGTATCGATGTCTGGAACATCAATAATGGTGAGCGCTTCTCAACCTATGCGATACGCGGTGAACGCGGCAGCGGGATGATTTCATTAAACGGCTCAGCCGCGCGGCGTGCGCAAGTGGGTGATTTGATTATTATTGCCACCTTTGCTTTTGTCGATGATGCCGAGGTGCGCGCAGGCAGTACTAAACCGAACCTGGTTTTTGTTGATGAGCACAATCGCGTCACAGGTCAACGTGATGCGGTTCCATTACAAGTTGCAGAACCGCCTTTGAAATAGGAAGGAAAGCAATATAAACAAGCACGATGGCAGGTTTGAATAATTGGGACAGTGTTACAACGCTTTGCCTGCAATCTATACAAACCCGCCTTGTTTTCATCTGACTGTTTAGGGCGTGTCTTCAATTAAAACGGGCTCGCGAAGGTACCAGCCAGCGTGCCCTGCAAAGAGCAGGGCACGCTGGCTGGTACCTTCCTTCAAAAAGCCCATCTTAAAATGAGGTTGACAGTTTTAATTGAAGACACGCCCTAGGAATGTTTCCTACTTAAGCTAGATGGACTGATTGTTTTAGCATTTCTAACATTTCGGATTTCAATACGCCCAATATTTCTAATCCAGACATTTTTGATGCGGCTAATCTTGGCGGCAATTGAAATTGCTCTATTTGATTGCTGAATTTCTCGACTGCATTTTTTAAATCATCTAATTCTTTGCTTTGCTCCTTTAGATCACTCACGAATTCTTTGTGTCTCTCTCTAGATCTTTTCTGTGCCATACGGTTTTGTGCTGCTCTCGCAGGCGTATTTCTATTCCGAAAGGAGGGCCGAGCAGTCTTTTCTACCTTATCCTTGTTTTCATGAAGTGTATTAGGGAGCACTTGTCCAATCTTCTCAGCGTCTTTAACTGGGTTTGCAGGCATCAAATTGTTACAAGGTAGAGTAGGTTGAGGAAGCGGGTGACTCGTACCATGAGAAGTACTGTGAGCAGTTAATTTTGGGTTCTGCTTTAAGGGTAGTCGTGGTGCGATAGGCTGATATTGATGGTTTTTGGAAAGGCGTTGCACAGTCCGTTTTTTGCGCGTTTTGTGCGATATGGGAAATAAATCATCGTTCGTCTTAGCAGGAGTAACGGGCTCTTCTGCTGGCAAATTAACGTGTGAGATAGGTTGAGAAGTTAAATCAGCGGCAGGGATTGGAAGAGAGGACCAAGTAAACTGGTTTGGAAAATCATAACTAATGGCCTCGCATGCCTGTGAAAAATGAGAAGGAATAAAGTCGTTATTCGATAAAAAAGAAGGCTGCGTTAAAGAAGCGTTGTTTAGATCGGCAAAAAGTGGAGGGATAGCATTATGTATTTCGTTGTCCATTTGCTCATCACACAAAAACGGTTGGTCCATAGCAAAGAAATCGGGCGTTTGGACAAGGTGTAAAGGGAGTGGCTGAATCAATGGCTGTTGAATGGACTCAAGTTCCGTTTGTATAGTGCTAGTGCTCTGTACGAGATTTAGATTTGTTTCTTGGGGATTTTGCAGTGCGTAAGGGGCAATTTGAGTGTAATGATTCAATAACATAAGTGCTTTACGGTTATTTTTGTTCTTTTTTTAGAATAGGTTCAAAGCTTCTCTGGCAAAGGATGTTTTGGTTGTTAGGACAACTGTAATTTGTCGGGAGGTACGACGCCATCAGAAGACTTTAAGCAGATTCGTAAAGTCTAGCCAAATTACGCTATTGCCCACTGTAGAGAGAGCGAAAATATAAGTCTCAAAACGAACAAGGAGAGATAGTTTTTTTATTGCCACATTAGCAGCGAAATATGAGAGATAAATTGCGCCGCAAACGATTACCGATAATGCGTCTGCTCTGTTTGATTCTGTTACTAACTGCGCCATCTGTCGTGTGGGCAGCGGCGCTGTCGGTCACAGATGATAGGGGAGCGCTGGTTCGTTTGACACAGCCCGCAAAGCGGGTGATTAGTTTAGCGCCGCATATTACTGAGATTATTTTCGCAGCGGGTGGTGGTGCGCGGTTGGTGGGTACGCTTCGCTTTAGTGATTATCCAAGTGCTGCACAACAGGTGCCGCGTGTCGGTGATAGCCGTGCGCTTGATCTGGAAAGAATTGTTGCACTTAAACCAGATTTAATCGTAGCTTGGCGCACAGGTAATACACAACGTCAACTTGACATGCTGCATGCGTTGCAGATTCCCATCTTTTACAGTGAACCGCGCACGCTGAATGAAGTGGCGACTAATCTTGAAAGGCTAGGCGTTTTATTGAATACAAATAGGCAGGCGCAAACTGCTGCTATGCAATTCAGACGTCAACTTGAGACGTTGCGTCGGCAGTATGCAAAACGCCCTTCCGTGCGCGTGTTTTATCAAGTCGCAGATAACCCATTAATGACGTTGAATGGTCAGCATATTGTTAATGACATCATCGTTTTATGTGGCGGACATAATATATTTGCCAATCTGTTGCCGTTGGTTCCTACGATTTCAACTGAAGCTGTGCTGGCAGCTGACCCACAAGTGATCATCGCCACAACCCCTCGCCTTCAATCAGCGGAAAAATTACCAATGAACTTAACTTCTTGGCGTCATTGGTCTCAACTTAACGCGGTTGCGAATAATAATCTGTTTGCTATTCAGAGCGACCTCATCGATCGCCCTGGGCCTCGCTTAATAAAAGGAGCTATGCAGCTATGCGAATCTCTTGAAAAAGCTCGGCAACGACGTAAAAAGGTGAGTAAAGGATTGTAGAGATTTCTTCTACTTCTCGTTTATTCAATATGCTTTTTATTGACTTGCCTGTTTTACATAGTGAGAAGTCGTGAGAGCCGGCATTAGTACCTCGCTATCTCCATCGCAGACGAGTTTAAAAGGATGATGAAAAGCTCGGCTGATCAGGGTAGGGTTCAAGATATCGTAAACAGCGCCACCAATCGCGTGAGTGCCATCCAGTAAAAGTGCATGAGTCGCGAAATGACGCGCCAGATTTAAGTCATGGCACGAAAAGATGACAGTGCGGTGAGGTTGATCGGCTAGCCAATTGCGCAATAAATGCAAACAACTGATTTGATGCGTTAGATCAAGTGAAGCAAGTGGCTCGTCGAGTAAAAGCAGTGGAGTTTGTTGACAGAGGACACAGGCTAACGCGACGCGCTGCTGCTCTCCGCCAGATAAAGAGCTGACTAAGCGGTCTGCTAGAGGCGTGAGTTGAAAGGCTTCGAGCGCAGTAAATGCTGTAGTTTGATCAACTTCTGACTCCCACCCCCAGCCAGTTAAATAAGGGTAACGGGATAGTAAGACGGTATCGAATACATTCATATTAAGTACCGTTTGCCTAGCTTGCTGCATGAGTGCGCGTCGTCGTGCCAACTCAGCCAGCGGCCAAGCACTGAGCGAAAGCCCATCTAACTCAATGGCGCCGTGCTTGGGCGTACCTAAACCCGCAAGAGTATGCATCAATGTGGTTTTGCCCGCTCCGTTGGGTCCCACCAAGCACCACATTTCACCCGGTAAGAAGCGCTGTGAAAGATTAGAGATAAGCGCCCGCTGGCCAGCTTGGATTGTTAAAGAGTGAACTACTAGCCCATGAGATGGCAGAGCGTCGTTGGTGTAAGTAGATGGGGCAGGAGAGAGCTGGTTGCGCACCTTAATCATCAGTTGATCTTTTAGAGAGAGCGTGGACAGGTTTTGAGCAAAATCCAAAGAAACAGAGGCACCCCCAAGATTGCAGTTAGCGCGCCAACCGGCCACTGGGCCGGCGCGACTAAAGTGCGAGCAGCTAGATCAGCAGCCATGACTAATATGCCACCGGCTAGCATGGCGGAGGGGAGCAAGATGCGCTGATCGTTACCGTATGCAAGCCGCAATAAATGTGGGGCGACGAGGCCGACAAAGCCAATAGTGCCTGCTGTAGTAACGGCAATCGCGGTACTCAACGAGGCGATTAAATATAGGCGAAGCTTTAATGGAGCCACAGCTACGCCTAGCGCACGTGCTGTGGTTTCACCATGTAACAGTACGTTAAGTCGTGGCGCGACCGGTAGGCTTAAAGCAAATGCACTAATTAAAGTAAGCACAGCCGGTAGCGTATGCTTAGCGCCATTTAAATCACCTGCAAGCCAAAACAACATGCCGCGCAGTGCTCGTTCAGGTGCGATAGTTAATAGCAACATAATCAACGCACTCCAGCCAGCAGCCAATGCTACGCCTGTTAAAAGTAAAGGCGGTGAGTTGTGCTGCGCGTTGCTGAGCCACAACTCGCGACGTGCAATACCGAGCACTAAAAAGATGGCGACTAATGCGCCGATAAATGAAGCCGCTTGAATCGCAGCACCTGACAAAGAGAGCATCATCGCCGCTAACGCAAAACTAGCTGCGCCGCCCGATACGCCAAGTACATAAGGATCAGCGAGCGGATTGCGTAGCAATGCCTGCAGCAACGTGCCAGCGAGTGCTAATAGTGCCCCGCTAGTAAAACCTGCGGTAGCGCGCGGTATACGTAAGGTATAGAGAATTTGCGTGGCTATGCTCTCCTCGTGCGTGTATAGCGCATGCCAAATCTGTGTAGGCGGTATGGACACACTGCCAAGCATAAGCGAGGCGGTAAATACTAAGATCGCACTGGCGACAAGAATTGACCAAAGTGTTAACGCGCGGGCCAGAGAATTTTTGCGTAACGCCAAGGGCTGTAGGGTGATCAACTAAGGTCCCCCTTTTCTTTAGTAGGTACTTCTGCGCTGACAGCAAAGGCAAGCCACATTTTTGGAGTTAGGTAGAGATTCATGAGCTGTATTCTTTTTAGCTGCATAGATGCTATCCGGTTTGGCTTGTTAAGCGGTTTTTGCTACGCGCCGCCTTCTGCGATGGGTAACCATAAATCCTAATGAGGCTGCCAGCCAAACATAACGTAAGCGCTACGTTGTGGAGTTTGGTAGGCGTAGGCAAGCTCATATTGCTTGTTAAATAAATTTTCAACGCGGGCCACGATATAGCAGGCTTTGCTTAGGTTGTAACGCGCTTTTAAATTAACCAATGCGTATCCAGCGAGTTTTGAGCCGCTGTCGTCACGCGCGCCACTGACTAACCATTCACCGCCGATTTGCCAGCCAGCGAAAGGGCGACTCACGCTCAGCGAAGCGAAATGCCGTGCGCGGCGCGGCAAGATGGTGCCGCGCTGTTGATCTATTGGATTCTGTGCGGTGGCAGTGAAACGTATTTCATTTTTTAGCAGATGACTAATTAATGAAGTTTCTAGACCTTGTATTTTTGCACGTCCAACATTTTGTGCATGATAAACGCCAGGTGTGGTTTGTACTGACTCGATAAGATCGCGGTAATAAGTCTGAAAGGCAGTTAGACGTAAGGTGCCAAAGATCGGGGACGTGTATTGCAAAGCAACTTCTGCTGAGTGACTGCGCTCAGGTCGTAATGCAGGGTTGCCATAGTTCGGATAATAAAGATCGTTAAAAGACGGTGCGCGAAAAGCATTGGAAACGCTAGTAATAAGCTTCCAATGTTTATCTAAAGCATAGCCATAACCCGCGTAATAGCTATGTGCAATACCAAAATCGTTATATTGGTCACGCCGTAGATTAAATTGAAATTGATGCGGGCCAAACTCTGTTTGATAACCAGCGAAGCTGGAATCCACCTCTCTATTAGGTGCTGCATAAACATCAGACTCTAGCCGCTGTGTTAAATGCTCGTAACCAAACAATATTTTTTGCAAGTCGTTAAGCGCGAATTCATTTTGCCACGTGAATTGGTAATTGGTTGTGTTAAAGCGGCTATTAAAGGTGTTGTTGAGGAAGTTAGTGTTGTGGTCTTCACTGCTAGCAGCAAGCAGTTGTGTTAACCAATGCGCATTAAATTGGCCGTTAAGAAAAGTAGAAAAAACGCGCAGACGATTATTGGCGCGATTGATGTCGGTAGGTAGGTCGTACGCGTTATTGAAGATGAAGGTGCCTTGTGATTCGTAAAAGCGTAAGCCAGCTTCCCAATCTGCATTGAATTGATGCTTTAAGGCTAGACTCAGGTTGGTGTTGTTAAAGCCGTGCGCATCTGGATTAGCGTTAGGCACTTTGCGTGGATTTAGTGAGGAAAATCCATCGGTGATTAAGCGTGAGTATCCTAAATGAAAAGTTGTGTTACTAGCGTTACCTAAAGAGCCATTGATGGCTGCGCGGTGGCGTTGAGTGGCGAAGCTGCCATATTCAGTCGAGAATGCTGGTTTGGTAGGCGAAGATTTGCCTTGCTTGGTAAAAATCTGCACCACCCCACCCACTGCGTGTGAACCATATAACGCAGAAACATTCCCATTCACCACTTCAATGCGCTCTATGTCATCTAACATAAGCTGTGAGAGTTGCGCACTACCAAGACTGGCTGAATCTAGTCGCACGCCATCGATCAAAACTAAAGTTTGGGTAGTGTTAGCCCCGCGCAAATAAAAACTATTAGCGGCACCCATTCCCCCGTTTCTAATAATTTGCGCGCCGCTTACGAAGGGTAAGAGGCTTGGGAGATCGATAGCGGTACTCGTTGCAATGGCTTTCGCATCAAAAGAAGTCGTCTGGGCGAGTGCATGTTCGGCAGGTTGAGCTAACCGCGAAGCAGTGACAACGATCGTTTCTAGTGGAGGATCCTCTGCTGTTTCAGTATCGTCGAATTGGTTTGAGCTGGCGGTAGTCGGGTTGCTGGCACAATTTACGCTAGTGCAAACAGCTATAGGTGAGTTAGCGGATTGGGCAAATCCAAGTAATGGCAGGCTGCTAAAAACAAGCAATCCCATTGCAGTAAGCAGCGTGCGCATCAGAGACACCCTAAAAAGGTGCAAGTGTAAGGAGGACTCTTTGAGAGCGTCAAGAAGCTAAAAGCTGTTTAGCCTTTCCCTAGCGCTCTTGCGTTGCCTTGACGTACGCTGGTATGTGTTTATTCAGCATTTCCTTAGGAAAACCCTAAACAGGTTTTTAAAATTTTTACAGCTTCCCTGGCAATGACATCGCTGAATAGCACTCTATTCGGTTTCGATTCTCTTATAAATTACGGCAATTCAGCGTTAAAATGTTTTCATCTTACGAAAGTGCTATCTCATGCTTAATGACCTCAATTTATTAGCGCAAAATATTCAACGGTTAATCGAAATTAATTTTCGTTATCAACACGAATTACATGAACTGCAGCAAAGGTTCGCGCAGGCCTGGACTACGCTTGAGCAAGCGCGCACAGAGCGCGATGCTTTACGTGAAGAATTCGAAGCGTTGCGGCATGAACGCAATTTATTAGCAGCCAAAATTGACGATACGCAATTACGTTTAAACGATGTTCTTGAAAGTTTGCAGCAGACGAGAGAAGTAGGGCAGCAGCCTAAACCGTTGCCTTGAGAAATTAAAAAGGTTCTTTAAGATGTTTAGGCTTTCCCTTGCGCGTTGGTGTTGTCTGCGTTGGCGCAGGCCACTAAGAACACCCTAAACTGATCCCAAAAAGATAGGGTATGACTTTTGGGTTATTCAAAATTTCTCAAAAAAAGAGATGATGCATGACAAATAAACAAGTTGAAGTAGACATCCTTGGCCAGCCTTATCGGCTTGTTTGCTCGCCCGAAGATGAAGCGACGTTGCTCAAATCAGCTGTGCTGGTTGATCAAAAAATGCGTGAGTTGAGCGAGCGTTCAATACGAGGTATTGATCGTTTGGCTGTGATGGCCGCGTTAGCGATTGCTTCTGACCTGCTCAAATTACAGCAAAGCGTTCATCATGGAGAGGCATTTCCAGTCGCAGAAATCCAGCGTACAATGCAACACATGAATCAACAAATTGATGATGCTATTAAGCAGAGTAATGAAGTACTTTAGTAGTGAGAACTTGTTTAGGCTTTCCCTGGTGCTCTTCTGGTTGTAGGGTAGCAAAGGCGTGATGCCACCAAGAAGACTCAAACAAATTCTGAAAGGATAGGTTTTAGTTAGTAAAAAGGTTGTACGGTTTCCCTGCCCGATTCGTTAGGGTCATAAAATCCTTGAATCAATATTACGATAAATAGGTTGCGGCAATTTGTAGTATGGAAGTGCGCGTCAAATTGTATAGTTGATGTACCTGAAATATTGCTAGCTGCGACCACTTGGACCCTTAGGTTCAGGATCGTGGTCCAGCGGTCGAGGTGGGGAATTTATTTAGGCGGCACCGGAATTCCGGTGCCGTTTTTTTCAAAGAACCTGTTTACGATCTCTACACTGGAAGAAATGTAAAGGTCATGGGTACGCGTGTGGGGGTGACGGAGGAACACAACATATGTGCCACATAGCCCTGATAATTCTTCTTTTGAAAGATAGTGAGCCCGTTCTAACGTAACTTGAAGGGTTAGGAAATGAAAAAACGTATAGTAGCTGCACAATGGTTTTTACTGGCCGCACTTTGTTTTGCCTTGCCGGCTCAGGCTTGTCCAGGTGAAGGTGCAGTACCGCAAAACACAGGCGACAAATTATCATTAAGTGCGCAAGCTAGCACTCAAGTTACGCAGGATATTTCGCATATCACGCTTTTCTACGAGCAACAGGGTAACGACCCAGCCTCTTTAACTTCCACCCTTAAACAAAAAACTGACCAAGCTTTGCGCACTGCTAAATCGCAAAGTAAGGTGTCTGTCCGGACTGGGGCTTTTAATATTTACCCAGCAAATGATCGTGACAATCGCATCAAAGGCTGGCGTGGTCGCACAGAATTAGTGCTAGAGTCAACTGACTTTGCTGCTATTTCTCAGTTAGCTGGTCGCCTCTCGCCGATTATGCAAGTTAGCTCAGTACGTTTTTCTTTATCGCCTAAAGCCAGACAGGAAATACAAGCAAAACTAACGAATGAGGCGATTGCCGCATTTCGCGAACAAGCAAAATCGGCAGCACAAGCTTTTGGCTATAAAGACTATGGTGTTGTTGATGTGAATTTGCAGCAAAATAGTATTGGCATACCAGAGCCGATGATGATGGCAACTTTCTCTTCCGCACGTGCAGCAGATAGGAGTGAAAGTGAGGTACCGATTGAAGCAGGCAAAACGACGGTTAACGTGTCAGTGTCAGGTACGGTACGTATGCTACATTAAAGTGTACGTGCAAAACGAGCGTAGTCGTAGTTAGTACCTGACGAACCTGTATTCGACGCAATAAAAAAGTAATGGCTATCAAGCAGTTAATTGACTGTTGGCTATGGCCTGCGGTTTTCTGTCGTTGGTGCAGGTTCCCCATGTGCCCCTTTTTGTTTAAGCAATATTTTATTCATCAGGCTTAAACCTTGGGCATCTTGAATAAGTGCATTAGTTACTTTCAGCGTTTTTTGAGATGGCCCCCAATATGAACGGGCTTTGTGCTGCGCTAGTCTCTGTAAATTTAAAGTTCCGCTTTGACCCCATATCAGAAATCTGCTGTCTAACGAAAAATTTACCCATCCCGTTCTATGAATGTGCGCGTTAAACTTACGCACTACTCTTCCACTTTGTACATCCCATAATCTGACTGTTCCGTCGCGACTGCAAGATGCTAGGAACTTACTATCTGGAGAAAATTGGATGCTGTAGATAAGGTCGCTATGACCTGTGAGTGTGTTTAATAATTTTCCATTCTTGACACTCCATAAACGTACCGCTGGACCGTCATTCCACGGAGTAAAAGAAGCGATAGATTGACTATCGGGCGAAAAAATGAAGTGATGTGCTGAATAATAGTGGCTGCCACATTCAAATGTGTGCAAATGCTCTCCACCTTCTACCTTCCAAAGTTTCAATCTGTAATCCATGCCATACGATAATAAAAATTCACCATTTGGCGAAAATTTCACTGCAATTACCTTCCAGTCATGTCCTTGCAGTGTATGCAATTCTCTTCCACTTTCTATCTCCCATAGCTTCACATTTCCATCTCGGCTACCCGATGCTAAATATTTGCTATTTGGCGAAAATTTGACACTGTTTACTTTATCGGTATGCCCGGTAAGGTTATAGCAAAGCTTTCCGTCCTCTACGCTCCATATTTTCACCGTGTGATCGACGCCCCCCGTGGCCAAAAACTTACCGTTTGGTGAGAAGGCTAGGCTTCTTATACTGCCCCCTCTGTGCCCGTGGAAGCTATGTAACTCCCTTTCACTCTCTACCTCCCACAATCGCACCAAAGGCTCATCCCAGTTTCCTTCTCTCCAGTTCTCGATTAATGCCAAAAATTTGCCATCTGGTGAAAAAGCTATATTGTCGTCGTAGTAATAACCGGTCTGACCTGAAAATGTATGAGCTAACTGGAAGGTTTCTATATCGTAAAGCTTAACTTCTCCATTTACCTCAACAGTTATCCAGCGCCCATCCGGTGAACAAAAATAGTAGGGGTAGCCGTATCGACTATCACTCACCTTTATAGTCGGCAACTGCCCAAAGTTAACTCCTGACAAATTTGCTCGTTGTAGATTGGCACCCCGTAGCCGTGCACGGCGAAAATCAACATTCCGTAAATCAGCTCCGTCAAAACCAGTGGCATCAAATTGACCACCGCTTAAATCTGCACCCGGCACTCGGATGTCTTTGAAATCTTGCCCACTCATATCTACGTTCGCTTTGACTAACAAGGACAAAGCATTTCTGGCTACAGGCTGAACTTCTTCCATTTTGGAGCGCTCGACCCAGTTCAATAGCTTGTTTTCTAACTCAACATCTTCTTCTATTCGCTGTTGTAGAAATCTAAATAGCTTTGGGCTGCTCAATAACCATAGCAATTTAAAAATGGCAGGCCTCTCTACGATTTTGTCTAGCTGACCTAATTTCCATAGCGTTTTTAACTGATCTAGTGCAAATGCTTGCAAGCGTTCATCCGATTTTGCTACGTCGTATTGATATTCTGTAGGCACATTTTTCTGTAGCAAATGCCATTTCAACACGGGGGAATCGATAGGCTTCCCGTCGCGGGTTGCGATAGTGACTACTTTGAAAAAATTCAGCCAAGCTTGTGCGTCTAACAGATCTTCTATGGGTTCTTTAATCTCAGGCGGAAGCCAAATAGGTAATGAAATTAATGAAGGCATTGGCGATTTGTGCGTGGCTGAGTAAGGTGTAAAGGCAGAGCTAGGCGTAGGAGATATCATCGATATTTTCTTTCTCGATTAGAGTGGGGCCATTGGGCTAAATTTTCAGCAAATCCTTGATTTAAATCCGATACTTTCGGTGTTTTGCTAAACAGCATAATTTTCATAAATGGAGAAAATTTCAATCGGAGTGACAACCCATTTATCGAATTCCTCTGAAAGATTTCGGACGTTTTCTTAGCTATATTTTAAAAATCCGGAGATTAATGTTTAGTTAAAGGTAATTTATTTAGTTAAAGGTAATTGAATTGGGTACTTAGATTGCTTAATTAGAATTTGCCAACTTAACTTGAAGGGGTACCTCTATGCCAAATACTTCCGCATCCCAAGTCTCCGATAAAAAAGCCCAAGATGCTTTGTCTTTACTTGAAGCAGATCACCGTACAGTTGAGAAAATTTTTGATGAGTTTGAGCGTACCACTGACGAAGCGCAGAAGGCTGAGTTAGTGCGTCAGGCTTGTGAAGAGTTGACTATTCACACCATTCTCGAAGAAGAAATACTCTATCCCGCTGCTAAGGAAGCGCTAGGCGGCGAAGGCGAGAAAAAAATCGAGGAAGCGTATGTTGAGCACTTCCTTGTCAAAACGCTGATTGAAAAATTTACTAAGCTCACTCCTCAAGATGAAGGCTTCGATGCCACTTTTCAGGTGTTAACTGAAAATGTTAAACATCATGTCGAAGAAGAAGAGGCGGATCTATTCCCGTGTCTGCGCAAGAAGCCACTTGATCTGCAAGAGCTGGGACAGCGTATCGCGCAGCGGAAAGAGCAATTGCAAAATAAAGTTGACGAAGTGGCGCAAGAATAATTTGATGCGCTTTTTGCAAGCCTGCATGCTTTGCTTATTAATTCATGTCGCAATAGTTAGAATATTGCGACATGAATTAATAACATGTCGTTGCTAACGACATGAAGCGTTCTTCTGATACATGCGGGCCGGTCTCTTCCTGGCACCCTCATGTCCCATACAACCAACTGCCCAAATTACCCATTGCGCATGACTTAGAAAGCAAGGCTGTACTTAAGGCATGCATTACCGCACGGGCAGCGCTGGCCGAATTAAAGCAAGCCGCTGAGTTGATCTAGCAGCAAGATAATTGACCACAGCCTCATAGCGAATACTAATGTGCCGTCTAACTACAGCATTTCTTGCTGCAAAGGTTTCGTAATGGGTGGCTGATCCAATTAACCTATCTAAATAGCCCTTTGATTTGCTACTCATCAGATAAAAAAACAGCCTGCTATAAGCAGCAGGCTGTTTTTTGACAGAAGAACAGCTTTTTATCAGGACAGGGCAGAGAAACCGATCTAATCAATCAATTGATTACGCATTAACTTTGCCTTTTTTACCCCACACAGCCTCAGCTAGCTTACAAACAAAGTTGGGGACGACTGAAAGATTGAAGATCGGCTCGTTTAAGCCGTTTGCCCGTTGTGCTGCATAGTCCTGCCATGCGGCTAGCACGTATTTCCTCAAGCGCACGATGGCGACTAAATTGATGATGGTCATTACAGCCATGCAAGTGTCAGCTAACTGCCATACTTTTGGCAAGCTGCTGAGACTGCCAACGATGACTGCAAGTAGTACGCCTAGGCGGAAAAGAGGTAATACCAGCTTTTTCCGTGAAATAAACTCAACATTGCCTTCAGCGTAAGCATAATTACCGACGATAGATGACCAAGCAAAGAAGAAAATTGCTGTTGCCATAAAGATATTGCCCCAATCTCCAACTGCGCTAGCCAATGCGCGTTGCGTCAGTGCGGCGCCCTCCATTTGCATGCCCATTTCATATTGGCCAGAAGCGAGAATCATAAAAGCGGTAGCGCTGCAAATGACCATCGTATCGATAAACACACCCAACATTTGCAATAAACCTTGCGTAACTGGATGAGAGGTCGTAGCCATTGCCGCTGAGTTAGGTGCGCTTCCCATACCGGCTTCATTCGCAAATAGACCGCGCTTGATACCAATCAACATCACTTGGCTAACCGCATAACCTGCGATTCCGCCAGCAGCTTGTTGCACGCCGAATGCACTTTTGAAAATCATCGAGAAGATGCCGGGTAAAGCAGGCAGATTTTGAGCTACCACATAGCCTGAGAGCGCTAAATAGCCAGCTGCCATAAAGGGCACAATGATTTGCGAAACCTGACTTACGCGGTGTATGCCGCCAAATAGAACAGGCGCCGTTATCAATATTAGGATTACGCCAGTTGTCGTAGGGGTTAAGTTGAATGCTTGGTGGAAAGCTTCTGCAATCGAATGAGCTTGCACTGCATTGAATGCGAAGCCAAAAGTCGCTGCGAAAACAAGCGCAAATAATGTACTAAAAAAGCGCGAATTTAAGCCTGTACGAATGTAATAAGCGGGTCCGCCTCGAAAAGATTTATCGCCATGCGGCACTTTAAAAATCTGCGCAAGCGTTGCTTCGACAAAAGCGGATGACATTCCAACTAAGGCAGTGACCCACATCCAAAAAACCGCACCTGGCCCACCCACTGTCACAGCAACTGCGACGCCTACGATATTACCTGTTCCAACGCGGCTAGCTAAGCCAATTGCAAATGCTTGAAACGGCGTCACACCGGCGATTTTGTTGCTGTCTTTTTGCCAAAGCATACGCACACTATGTGCTAAAGCGCGTACCTGAATAAAGCGAAAGTAAAACGTGAAAAATATACCTACGCTTAACAAAAGAAAGACGAGGACATAATTAAAGAGAAAATCATTTAGGCTCACTTCCTAGCTCCTCAGTGGATAATTCCTGCGCATTCTAATGGCAACACTTAACCTTGATGGTTTAAATTTATCACAATTTGGTTAATGTAGTGTTATTTGAGTTGTCGCGTTGTCGTAACACAGGCAAAACAGCCGATTGTTTAAGGGAGGAAGCAAAAGAAGAGGCTGGTCAGGTGTGTGATTCATAGACATCGTTTCAATTAAAATTGAGCGATGAATAGAGAAATAGCAAAGCGTTTACGCTGGATAGAATTATTTGAAGAAACGGGATATGCAGGTCTGGTTTGTTTGAAATGTGGCATTGATTCCGCCAAAGCCAGATGGGCTAAGGCAATCAAGCGAAGATCAAAATAAAATTTTCTAATATTTTTCTACTTGAAAGCGCTCAGAAAACCCCGTACTACCGTAGATCAAATCGATAGGTATTAGAACATCTTTAGCGTAGCAAAATTTCATGGTTAGCACTATGAATACAAGTGTTAGCACAGCCATATCCTAAATCTACAAAGCCTGTTACAGAAGAGTTTCTACAATTCGATTGGTTACTATTAGCTCTTGGCTAAAAGCTTACGTTTTTTCTCCTGCCACGTTAGGGCGTGTCTTCAATTAAAACGGGCTCGCGAAGGTACTAGCCAGCGTGCCCTGCAAGGAGCAGGGCACGCTGGCTAGTACCTTCCTTCAAAAAGCTCATCTTGAAATGAGGTTGATGGTTTTCAGGCGCGCAGCCGGCGTCATGCTCCTTGCGAATACGTCCAGTATTCGCCGCGTCACATTCCTTGGCTGCGCGCCTGAAAACCACCAACGCGAGCCCGTTTTAATTGAAGACACGCCCTAAGTGAACCTTATCAAATCGCGTCTTCCGGATTCTCTATGGCTACCTTGCCAGATTTATGGGAATGCCCATTATTCAATCAAAAGGACGGACAAAATTACGTGCTTTAAAGCCGGACAATTTTATTTGCTCCTGACACACCGACAGTCCTCTTTACCTTTATCCCCTTACATCCAATTTTATGAGGTGGCTAAAGAATTTGAGGCTAGCTGGGATTATTTGATGATGTTTTTTAAATAAGGACGAGAATATTCATGCTCAACTCCATTTCAAACCCTGCCATCGCAGCACAAAAAACCGTAAAGCCATCCTTCCTTTCGCTTCCTTTAGAAATCCGAGAAGAGATAGAAAGCCGGCTAGATTTTTTGTGTCGGCAGAACTTTTTTAAAGCACTAACTATAGCGACTCATGATGGCGAACCTATAGACTCGCCGGTGCTGAAGCTACACCTAATCAAAGAAAAGATTCAGGCGAAATATCACGGAGCGTTAATAAGCTCAGATAATGAATTAAAGCAATTCGTATTAAGTCAATTACATAAGCTATCTGACTCAGGGCACCTCGATCAGGTTGTGGAGAAATCTGCATTTTTTAAGCTGATATGTCTTATTGACGATCCAGAAATATTTAGGCTTTTTCAACAGAGAATCCAACAAAATACTCAGTTAAAAGAGAAATTATTGAATTGGGTAGAGAGATCAAAAACAGAAGAGGTGCAGTCTACAGCGGCTAACGCGCTGACGTTATTGGTGAAAGGTGGTGTGCAATTCAATAGTCAGGATCTCAAAGGGATACGCGTGCCCGAAGCAGATTTACGTTATGGTGTATTCGATTCGGCTCAATTGGCAGGTGCAGATCTGCGTAGAGCGAACCTGAGTAGTGCTTGGCTGCGAAACGCAGATTTAAGCGGTGCGCGCATGGAAGGGGTGCAGTTTGGAGAATTACCGGGCTTGCAGCTCGAAAGCGGTGTTAATGCCTGCTGCTATTCATCGGATGGTCGATTGTTGATCGTGGCATATGGTCACACCGTGACACTGTACGATACCCACACACTCGAAGAAAAAGGACGTTTGATTGGTCATGAAGATAAGGTGACGAGCGTCGTGATGTCGGCTGATGGTCGATATGTGTTCTCCAGGAGTGATGACAATACGGTACGAATATGGGATTGGCAAACGCCCGACACTGTGCCCCGCGTTTTCTGGGGGGATGAGGGTTCAACAAATAACATCGCGATATCAGCCGATGGTCAGTATATGGTCTACGGGAGTTGTACGTTGTGGGTGTGGGATTGGCAAACGCCTGAGGCTATACCACGCTTCTGCAAGGGGCATAGGGCTGACGTGACTAGCGTTGTGATGTCTACCGATGGTCGGTACGTGGTTTCCGGCAGTAGGGACAAAACGGTGCGGGTGTGGGATCGACAAATGCCCGAGGCTGCTGCGCCACATGTCCTCAGCGGGCATCAAAGCAGCGTAAATAGCGTCGCGATATCAGCTGATGGTCGGTATGTGGTTTCCGGTAGCAGTGATAAAACGGTGCGGGTGTGGGATTGGCAAAAGCCTGAGGCTGTACCACGTGTTCTCAGTGGACATTACGGCCGTGTGACAAGAGTCGCGATGTCAGCCGATGGTCGGTATGTGGTTTCCGGAGAGTGGGACGGTACGGTGCGAGTGTGGGATTGGCAAATGCCTGATGCTGTACCACGCATTCTCAAGGGGCATGAAAGTCAGGTGACTGGCGTTGCGCTGTCTACCGATGGTCGGTATGTGGTCTCCGGCAGTACGGACAAGACGGTGCGGGTGTGGGACTGGCAAATTTTCGGGACTGCGCCCGATGCCCTTAGCAAGCCTGCTTCGTGGGATAGTACGGTGATATCTACCGACGGTTGGCATGTCGTATCCGGGGGCTCGGACAATACAGTTTGGGTGTGGGATTGGCGGAAGCCCGGGGCCACGCCCTGCATCCTCAGCGGACATCAGGATTTGGTGAATAGTGTAGGAATATCTGCCGATGGTCGGTATGTGGTCTCCGGTAGTAGGGACAGGACGGTACGGCTGTGGGATCGGCAAAAGCCCGAGGCTACGTCCCTCGTCCTTAGTGGGCATGAGCATTGGGTGGAGAGCGTCGTAATATCCGCTAGTGGTCAATATGTGGTTTCTGGAAGTAGTGATAATACGGTGCGGGTGTGGGACTGGCAAAAACCTGAAGTTGCTCCTCACGTTCTTAGCGGGCATGAGAATGAAGTGGCTAGCGTCGCGATATCAGCCGATGGGAGATATGTAGTCTCGGGGAGCGTGGATAATACGGTACGGGTGTGGGACCGGCAAAAACCTGAAGCTGCTCCCTATGTCCTCAGCGGACATGAGGATGAGGTGACGAGCGTCGTGGTGTCTGCTGATGGTCGATATGTAATCTCGGGCAGCATAGATAATACGGTGCGGGTGTGGGATTGGCAAAAGTCTGAGGCGGTGCCTCGCGTCCTAAGCGGACACCAAGATTGGGTGATGAGCGTCGATCTGCCTGCCGATGGTCGGTATGCGGTCTCCGGCAGTGCGGACAAGACAGTGCGGGTATGGGATATCATTTCCGGTCAATGTTTAGCGACAGTTCAAGGGTTTAACGGAGGCGTTAACAGCGCTAACTGGCAAAACATAGATGGCCTTGATTATCTGATCACAGGCAGCGAAGACGAAATGGTCCGCTGCTGGCAATTGATTGGGAAGGATGATCAATGGCAGGTTAGGCTACGGTGGACCTCGGGGCAAGACACATTAACTCTCGCTGACGCCAAGATAGGGGACATCGAAGGTTTAGATCCAATGAATAGCCGTCTGTTCAAACAACGCGGTGTGATTGATGAGTCGCACAAGACTGTAGAGCAGAAATCACAGCGATTACCCGCAGAAAGAGCAGAAGCGCCAGTATTCACGCTAACTGCCTAAACAGATAATAGGATTGGATCGATCATCCTTAACTACCCCCTAAAAGTTGGAACCCCATTCAAACTTTTAGGGGGGCTGACCCAATTTTAGCCTAACCTTTTGAGCCACATCATTGCTGAGGAACGTAGAGCACTTTTTGCTCAAGATTGGCAATGAATATTAGAGCGTTTTAGGAAGGTCAAACCAAAGCTCAAATGCCGCGGTGCCTGGTCGGATGAGAGAAAGCCATTGCATCGACGCATACCCTCGCACCACTACGAGCAAACACAGCGGGATTCTCGAGCCAACTCAAAGATTCCCGCCTTTCTTTAATAGATTTATATTGCGCCTCGTTGTCTCAGCAAAGCTGCATTTTGAGGGCTAAGGTTATGGGCATTTTGGATAAGTGCTCCTGTAGCCACAAGCGTGTCTTGCTGTGAGGTCCAATCCAATGAAGCTGTGCCTACTTTACCTGAACTGTACCGTATCTTCCAAAGGCGAATTGTGTTGTCCGCGCCTGCTGTGGCTAATATGGCTGCGTCATCCTGGCTAGGTTTCCATGCAACATTATTGATAGCGCCGACAAAGCTTTTGAGTATTGCTTGACAGTCTCCTGTTAGAACAGACCATAGTCGAACCGTTTGATCTTTACTGCCGGAAGCAATCCATTGCCCATCGCTTGAAAAAGCGACGCTATTCACATGATTCATATGCCCGGTATAAGAGTAGGCCAAAGCGCGTTCCCCTCCTACATGCCAGAGTTTTACTGTCTTATCCTCACTTGCTGACACGAGCCACTGACCGTTGCCTGAAAACGCAACACTCGTCACAGAGCCCGTGTGTCCGGTATAGGAATGGGCCAGGAGGCGTCTACCCACTGCGACCCCCCACAACTTTATCGTCTGATCCAAACTGCCAGAAGCAAGCCATTGTCCATCATTTGAGAATGCAACGCTATTCACCCAAGATGTATGGCCAGTGTAGATGTGAGGCAGAGCCCGTTCGGCCGCTACACGCCATAAATATGCCTTCCCATCCACGCTGCCAGAAGCGAGCCATTGCCCATCGTTTGATAACGCGACACTCCTCATCCACGCCAATCCGTTATAAGAATAGGCTAGCGCACGTTCGCCCACTACGCCCCACCGCTTAACGGTCGAATCTCCGCTTCCGGATACAAGCCATTGCCCATCATTTGAAAATGCAACACTTGTCACAGCATTTGTATGTCCGGTATAGGAGTGAACCAACGAATTCGGGCCTATCATACGCCACAACTTTACCGTCGAATCGTTACTTCCGGATGCGAGCCACTGCCCGTCGTTTGAAAAAGCGACACTATTAACAGAATTCGTATGTCCAGCATGGCGGGGGGGCGAGGCGGAATCATCCGGCACCCGCCAGAACTTTACCGTCGAATCGTCACTTCCAGATGTCAGCCACTGCCCATCGCTTGAGAACGCGACACTATTCACCGCATGCGTGTGCCCAGTATGGGAACAGATCAGGGCGCGTTTGCCTGCTACGCGCCACAGCTTTACCGTCTTATCCATACTTCCAGACGCAAGCCACTGGCCATCACTTGAAAAGACGACGCTATTTACCCAAGCCGAGTGACCTTCATAGGAATGAGCCAAAGCATAATCGTCTGCCACGTTCCACAGCTTCACCTTGCCATCATAACTTCCAGATGCAAGCCACTGCCCATCGTTTGAAAACGCTACGCTCATCACCCCACGCTCATGCCCAATATAGGAATGGACCAGAGTGGGTTCGTCCGTCACACGCCACAGCTTTACCGTACAATCATACCCCCCAGACGCAAGCCACTGCCCATCGCTTGAAAACGCTACGCTTAACACACCGTCGGTATGCGCGGTAAAGGAATGCGATAGAGCAGGTTCACCTACAACTCGCCATAACATTACCGTCGAATCGCCACTTCCAGATGCAAGCCACTGTCCGTCGTTTGAAAATGCAATACTCTTTACATGATGCGTATGCCCAGCATAAGAACGAACTAGAGTGCGTTCACCTGTTGCATGCCACAGCTTTACCGTCTTATCCATACTTCCAGACGCAAGCCATTGCCCATCGCTTGAGAACGCGATAGCCTGCACTTCATGCTCATGACCTGAATAAGTGTGGATTTTTTGCAAAGTGTCTGCCTTATAAAGATGAATAGCATTTCGCTCGGCCAAAGCCAGCCAACGCCCATCTGGTGAATAACAGCAGTCCTGCACCCGACCATTCATTCCTAAAGTGGGCTTTTCACCAAAATCCACTCTTGCTAAATTTGCTCCATCTAAATTAGCGCCAGACAACCAACTGCCCTTCCACTTTACTCCGGTTAAGTCGGCCCCTTGGAATTGCGTAGAATCAAACACGCCGTGGCTTAAGTCCGCCCCAGGAACACGTATTCTACGGAAATCCCGTCTACTTAAACCCACTCCTGCTTTAATCAATAGCGTTAACGCATTAGCGGAGATAGGCTGCACTTCTTCTGTTTTAGATCGTTCGACCCAGTTCAATAGTTTCTCTTTGAGCTGCGTATCTTGTTGGACTCTTTCTTGTAAAAATTTAAATATCTCCGGATCGTTAGCAAGCTGCAGCAGTTCAAAAAATGCAGTTTTCTCTACGATCTCATCGAATTGCCCTAAATCCAATAAATTCTGCAACTGACTCATCGCAAATTTTCTCAACCCTTCATCCGAGCTTATTAGAGCGCCTTGATATTTCTTCTGAATTCTTTCGTTGATTAGGTGTAACTTCAACACGGGCGCTTCTATAGGCTCACCATTACAAGTTACTGTGGTCAATGCTTTAAACAAAGCCTGCCTGCCCGAAAAATTTAGCAGATCTTCTATCTGCTCTCGAATTTCCAAGGATAACGAGAGGAATGACGGCTTTAAGGTCTTTTGCGTCAGCGGATAGTGATTAATGGCAGAAGGCGAAATAGAAGTAAGCATAACTATTCTCTTTTTTATTTAGGAAAAGGTCATTAAATGATCCTGCTCAGCCCAGGACTCTTTCCGTTTACGATGAGGCTGTCAAATTTTTACATGCGTGCCTGTGTGTAATTGAAAAAAATATTGAAGTTACCCGTACTGCCCCCTAAGCTTGATAGGCTTGTTTGATATGAGACTGTAAGTAACGATGTCATCAAGTCATTGTACAGCAAAGCTGGTGGTTCAGTAATTCACCTTCTCGCGCGTTGCTATTTTCCTTTGATAAGCTCGTCAGCATTTCTCAGACAAATCAAACGATTAAGTTGGAGAATAATAATATGCTTGCCGCTCGCCCAATTTCTAAAGATTTGATCAGTAAGCACCTACAAGTGCACGCGCAAAGTGATTTGGAACAGGCTCGACTCTATAAGACGCAGTCCGTTGAGCTAGCGTTGACTTTTTATGACCGAGCAAAAGTTACTTTCAGAAATATGGCGAGTGCATGCCATGTCGTTCCCTTTTCAACGATTAAAAACGCGGTGAGTGGAGCTCGTGCTCCTCAGACCTCGGAAGATGAATCCTTACGCAGGTATATCGCTGAGGTTTATTTTGAGCGCGCAGAAATTTTGAAGGATTTGGGGAAACGGGATAAAGCAAAAAAGAGTTATGAAAAAGCGCAAGCATGGAGCTATGAATGCTTAGCTGATCCAATTTCTACCTTGAAGAGTGCTACTAGCCCCCCCCCCCCACCCTACCGAATTTTTTCCTACGCTTGTAAATTTTTTTGCCAGACATTTTCTACAGATAGATTGGTAGAGATAAGCGGGATCGAACCGTTGACTTCTTGCGTGACACGTAGGCGTGCCACTAGGCTGTCTCTATATCTCGAAAACTGGCAACTACGATACTAACAACACCTAGAGGCACACTACTCAGGTGATACGCACCCTGTCCATTCAAGAAATTGCACAGATATTTTTGACCACTGACTTATAGCTTCTTTCCTCCTTAGTTTGAAATATTTCGCAAATCTTCTTCGAGAAAAGGGTAAAAATCACTTTCGCCATCATGATGAATATCTCCGCCTAATAAGGCTTCCCTGCGACAAATTTGGCTAAATGGCGAAAGCGGAAATGGCTGAAACCCTTGTGAAATAAGGAAAATGCAGGGGCCTGCAAAGCCGTCAACGTCGGTTCGATTCGGGCTCTCTCCTCCAGTAAGCACGCTGGGCTTCAAAAAATCTCAGATCAGAATTTCTTCGTTCTTTGGCGAAAGGACTTTCGCTATCCAATCAGATTGTTTCAAATCAATTGACTCTACAAGCTCCCCCTACGCGACTTCGAACATATTCAGTAGTTTGTTTTGCTGTGGTGTGTCTATTCTCGTAAGGATTGATTAAGGCGCGTGGTGTTGTCGATATACTGCTGTCTTCCATCCGATAGTTACAGGAAGAAGGGAGGCCCCGGCCGTTGGCAGAGATATTCTGATAGAAGTGAATTCAAATTAGGACTTTTATGGAACCAAAAATTACGCATGTTTCACGATTTTTAGTATCTGGCTTAATCACACGCACAATAAATCGCGACGAGTTCAATCAGGAAACTGCGAAAATTCCTGGCTTGTGGGCGCAGTTCTTCGCTAGTGGCGCTGCAGACAAAATTCCGGGCCGGTTACCCGATACGCCGATTTTTGGTGTGTATTCAACTTACGATTCTGACGTTACCAGTTTTTACAATGTCACTGCTGGGGTGTCTGTCACTGCTGCGAATCCTGACTTCAGTAATATTGAGGTTCAGGAAGGCAAGTACTTAGTCTTCAAATCTCATGGCCCATTACCCACAGCTCTTATGCAGACCTGGGCTTCAATTTGGGCGTACTTTGAGCAGCATCCACATGTGAAGCGAAGTTATCTCACGGACTTTGAGTTGTATAGTGGCCCAGAGAAAGTCCAGATTCATATCGGCATTTCATCATAAACGATTACTGTAAATCAGCATGCATTAGTCATTAGCCATGTAATGTGAGGATGAGATGGCAATATCTTGGCCCCGGACTAGTATCATGTGGGCTGATTTTGCTTCTCAGACATAGAGTGAGACATCGCGCGCGCTCCGCGTCGCTACTAACGAAGAAGCAGGTGACGCAAGAGAATTAGCTGTCTGACATCCAGGAACCCCAATACCAGACTGTAATTGCAATCGTTGGTTTGTCGGGGCGTTTTCCACAGGCAAAGAATGCAACGGAATTTTGGCAAGCGATCATTCAAGGACGGGACTGCATGAGTCAAGTGACGCGCGAATACTGGAATATGTCCACTGCCTACAGTTCACTCCGCCAGCCAGGTCGGACTTATTTCGGAATGGTTTTGTTACTTTTCTTTAGGATCGCTCGCTGGGATTGGCTGCGGCAAATCAATCCGTCCCTTAACGTGGCTAATCATTTTGAGCACAGTCTCGTTGGCATTGACTATTAGTAGTTTCGTTTGGTGGTGAGCGATAGGCCATACTCGTACTAGCTCATCAGCGAATGCTTGTCCCAGACTCTCGACGCCCGTAAAGTCAAGTTCCACTTCACTGAATTGCTCAAACCGTGCTGCTACTCGTTTGGCCTGCGAGCGCGAAATCAAATTGCCTTCGAAGGCTGCGAGCGAGATAAAAAAGCGTGTTTTATAGAAGGTTAACGCTTCCGTATCACAGAAATGATTAAACACTTGCGCTGCCGTTGTGGGGCTGTCGTTGGCGATTTCCATCCGAATGAGTGTCCCTTGGCGAGGCGCTACGTTATGTACCTCGCATTCACAATGCGCAAACGAAACCGACAATTCTCCTGACTCAATGACAAAGCGGTCAAACATCTTGCTGGCAAAAAATAGACCCTCACCGCTATGTGCCTCTGGCGCGACGGTGAGTTTGCCTTTGACCAGCTCGATCAATGCGTGGATGTCCGAATCCAACCCGAAGTGAGCGCAAAGTTTCGCAAACACGCCAATACCATCGTCTTCGATTTCAAAGACAGTGGACATCGTGTTCTGTTGGCCTCGAATAATGAGGTTCTGCGCCTGAGCGTGGTCGATGACGTTGTTGAGGATTTCAGTAAAGCCGTATTCGCAAATGTCAAGAACGTTTACCGGCAAGTGCAGTTCTGGCTTAGCGATCTGCGTCCAGACTCTGAACTCACCCTTAACCGTATCAAGTGGAAAGTATTTTTCCAGTCTCATGCGTCTTTATCTAAATGTTGAGTCCCAGATCGTATACGCTCAAAACAATACCAGCAAGTTGAAGGAAAAAGAAATCAAAGCCTGCGTGATTTACTACATTTTCTATCGGCAGCCTTCATATCATCATTTTTCTTAAGGCTATAAATATGTGTTTATTCATTTTGAGCGCAATAATAGGCTTTGCAAGCAGAATTTATGCAATAAAAAATAAAATTGACCTGCAAAAATCTTGTTTTGCAAAAAAGTGAATTGTTCTTATATTGAAATTGGCAGAAATAGCGACACGCTAACCCAGACTAGTTAAGTGTATAGGATGAGCTATGTATGACAGTTGTTTTGCTGTCTACAAGGCTATGTTGGCAGGTCAATATCCCTACCCAATTTGATGTGAAGAGCAGTAAAAACTGAGCGAGATGAACGCCTCATTACTGAGGAAGGTAGAACGCTTTTTGAGCGAAAAATGCAATGAATATTAGAAGAACTTTCCAATATACTTGTTAGAAGGTGCAAAGGTCATTTGGCTGAGACCCTTGATTTTATTGGTGGAGGTAAGCGGGATCGAACCGCTGACCTCTTGCATGCCATGCAGGCCGTCACCAAGTGTGCGTAATGCCTTGAAAGCCTGATAGATTAAGCCTGACAAGCGAGAGACGCTAACCAAATGTTCTAATATTTTCTTACTCGAACGTATCCCAAAAGCCTCGTATTACCGTAGACCAAATCAATAATATTAGAACATTTTTAGCTTAACAAAATTTGCTCTTCGCTAGTTTCACGAGTCTTAACTTGCATGAATTTTTAATAAAAATTTTGCATTTTAATTGCCATAACTGATAATACTGGCATGCATACCTCAAGCTATGAAGCTCTTCGCACTCATCTAGAAGCTGGTCATGTCTATCGGCGTAGCGCGTTGTTGTCTTTCTCTAAGGCAGTTGATCGAGATTTAATGACGCTAACAAAGAAAGGTGTATTAGAAAAAGTCGGACCTGGGCTTTATTACAGCCCAGCTGTTAGCCGTTTTGGTCGGTTACCGCCGAGGGAAGAAGATCTAGTGAGATGCTTTTTACAGGATGATCATTTTTTGTTGTACTCATGGAATGAATACAACAATTTGGGACTAGGCTTAACGCAGCTTTATAATCGTTGGGTGGTATATAACCGTAAAAGACATGATCTATTAGTGCTCAATGGTCGGCAGTTCGACTTCCGACGTCCTACAAGAGGCTTTCCCTCCCATCTCACGCCTGAATTTTTATTGGTCGACCTCGTCAATAATTTAGAAGAACTGGCTGAAGAAACAGAGTTTGTTAAACCTGACATTAGAAAAAATCTTGCTCACTTTGATCGTGATCAGCTTCTCAACAATGCAAGGTCTTACGGAAAAATTGGCACACGCCGATTTTTTGAGGAAATACTCCGATGAACACTCCTTTTCTTCATCAATTACCCGATGCGCAAGCACTATTCGAGGTTGTTGCTCACGAGCAAGCGCTATTACCCTCTCTCGTTGAAAAAGACTATTGGTTGATGCATGTCTTGTGGGGTATTCAACAACAGGGGTTCCGTTTTGAGTTAAAGGGTGGCACATCTTTATCAAAAGGGTACGGCATCATCGAACGGTTTAGCGAAGATATAGATATTTGCATTCATCCGAACCAATCAGAGGCCGTAAAAACCGGGAAAAACCACACTAAACCAGCTCATATTGAAAGTCGCCGTTTATTTTTTGAAAGCATTGCGACGACACTAAATGTTCCAGGGGTGACATTTAGTCGAGATTCTCGTTTTGACGATGTAGAGAAAATGAGAGGTGCAGGTATTAGTGGCAAATATTTCTCGCACTTTGTCCAGATGCCTGAATTAAAAGCGGAAATTTTATTAGAAGTTGGATTTGATCAAACTGCTCCTTATTTGCCCAGAGATATCAGCTCCTGGGCCTTTGAAAAAGCTTTTTCGTTAGGACTAGATATTATTGATAATCGTGCCAAGCAGGTAAATTGTTACTGCCCTGAATATACTTTTGTTGAAAAACTGCAAGCTGTTTCAACAAAATTTCGTTTGCAACAAGAAAATAAAATTTTTCCTATTAATTTTCTACGTCATTACTATGATATTTACAGGCTGCTGGAAGTTCAGCGGGTACGGAACTTTATAGGTAGTGCAGAATACCTTGCGCATAAAGCAAATCGCTTTAGATCTCAGGATGAAATGGAGATTCGATTAAATCCAGCTTTTGTTTTTAAGAACCCTGAAACCAAGCGGTTATATAGCGAAGAATTTAAGCAAAAATCTGCGATTTATTTTAAAGAACAGCCGTCGTTTGAAGCTGTCCTAGAAAGAATAACTCAGTATATCGATAGGCTTTAATTGGCTGGCTGAAAGGATTGCCTATTTCCGTTGATCGTAGAAAAACAGAAATAGGCAATCTCGATTCACCTGTGATGACGCTGTTAGGCAAGCTTAGCAAATGGGGATGGCTGGTTACGCGAGGAAACAGGGCTTGTTGTTTGCTCAGTGAGAAGGTTGGCGGGTGACGCAGAAGCATTGTCCAACGTTTCAGTACCATCATTGGAAGACGGGGATGGCTCACCGACGGCGCCGCGCTGCTGCAAGAGTTTTTGATTCATCAGACTTAAGCCTTGTACACCTTGGATAGAGGTATTCGACACATTCAGTCTGTCATGCGTTGAACTCCAATGCAAACGTACTTGATATTCCCCATTCTCTTCTATGACTTGCCATACGCGAACAGAGTGATCGGCACAGCCCGTGACCAAATAAGTGCCAGTAGGCGCTACCCGCCAGTCAGCGCTAGTGACTGGCCCACCAAAACCTCGTATCACCGCTAAACACTGACCCGAGGCGGTATCCCACAGCCGCACCGTATTGTCCTCACTTCCCGAAGCGATCTGCGCGCCACTGGGCGAATACACCACGCTCATCACAGCGTCGGTATGTCCTCGTAATGTGATCGCGCTTTCGCCGGTTTTCGCGTCCCACAGCCGCACTGTCTTGTCTACACTTCCCGAAGCGATCTGCGCCCCACTGGGCGAATACACCACGCTCCTAACAGGGTGGGTATGCCCTTGTAATGTGATCACGCTTTCGCCGGTTTTGGCGTCCCACAGCCGCACCGTCTTGTCAGAACTGCTTGATGCGATCTGCGCACCACTGGGCGAATACACCACGCTCATCACAGAGGAGGTATGCCCTTGTAAAGTGTGGACTTTTTCCCAATTCGATGTCGCATAGACACTGATGTTGCCATTGCCAAGTCCCACCGCACACGTTTTCCTATCCGGTGAATACGCGCAGGAGGTCACTGCGCTCTCTTCCTGCAGATACGGCCATTCCCCAAACTGCACCCCTTCCATCTTGGCCCCGCTTAAATTGGCTTGGCGCAGCCAACTATTGCGCAGATTGACTTGGCTCAGATCGGCGCCTTATAACTGGGCGGTATCGAATACCCCATAACTGAGATCCGCGCCAGGAATCCGGATACCTTTCAGATCAGCGCCATTGAACTGCACTCCCGCTCTGACTAATACCGTGATCGCATTGGCCCCGCCTTGGGCAAATTCAGCCTCTGTCTTTGTCCGTTCAATCAAGTTTAGAAGTTGCGCCTTAAATGCCGGCGCTTGTTTGACTTTTTCTGACAAAAAATCCAATATCGCTGGATCATCGACGAGATTTAGGGTGTTAAACTGAGAAGAAAAGGGCAATTCATGCGGTTCATCGAACTCCTCCCATAATGTTCGTGCGACAAAGTAATCGCGTAAGGACTTATGGATAAAGCGATAGGTTTTACTGGCCCCATTGGCTTTATCTTGGACAATCAGCGGCGCATTCAGCCGCTTAAGTTTGGTTTCAATAGAGTCATTGCCTAACAAAGCTGCGTGCCAATCCGGTTCGTTATGCGTTTTGCTTTTTCCTCTGAAAGAGGAGGTCGTCTTTGTATAGCTACTGACGACTTCCCCTGCTTGATACATGTGGATCGCGAGTTCTTGACTGAAATCCATCTGATGGGCATCAAAGCCTTCTTCCTCTAAACGCTTAAACTCTTCCTTTTCTTTTGCATCGAGTCGAATATGTGCTAAACGTTGCTGTGAACGTGCAAACCAACTCTTCACAAATTGCGCATATAGCGATAACCGAGTTAAACGAGGCCCTTGTCCATCCGTCGCACTTAAATTGGGCAACTCACTGACCGTCATTTTGAGTAAAAACGGATTACTCACTAACGCCTGTAAATTCGGTTCTTTCAAGGCTTTTTGATAGTGTTTGGCAGACCAGGTGGCGTGAGGGTGATTTTTACAGTATTGCTCAACATAACGCGCAATCGTCGCGGGTGAGAAAGGCGCTAGACGATATTCTTGGAGCGCGTTAGGTTCACCCGATGGATGAAATTTGTATTGATAGCCAGAACCTAAATATTCCGGGCGGCTACTGATAATAATTTTGGCGTGCTGCCATGCCGCGAGTTGATTATCTTTGTAGAAGTCCCGATGCCGATCTTCAATTTCATCAAATCCATCTAAAATCAGTACAAAGCGATGCTGGGTTTGTAAGGTATGAATCTGTTCTTCGGTAAAACCTTGTTGTTTAAAGAACGTGTTGACAAGGTTGGGGGAGGTGGTGGGTAGACTGGAGAGCGCAATAAAAACCGGAATCGCCTGCTCTTCAGGTTTCTTCGCTTCCAGATAGGCTTGCCATAAATGACGGGCAAAGTGTCGATTCAATGTCGATTTACCCGCACCTGCTTCACCTAACAGCAATAATGATTTTTTATCGGAATCCAAGAAAGCTTGGATTTTCTCGGCTAAATCAAAACGGGTGTCACCGCGCAAAGTCATCCCTTCAGGCGGCACATAGTTGGCGAGCGCATCTTTGATTTCTTGATCTTGTTCTAATCCACCTAAATAATCCGTGCCTAATTTCTGAATATGCTTTGCCAAGGTGTCGAATAATTGCTTGGTGACAGATTTGTCTAGCTTACGGCGTGCTGCTTGTAGGAGTTGCGTGCTGAGGTTGTCTTTGCTCAGCGCATACCAATCGTCAAAGAAATCGATATCCGCGAGACCCTGTGTTTGATTGGCTCGCTTATCTAACCGCGCTAAGCTTGCCTGTGCCATTTGCTGAACGCGCTCGATATCAGCTTGCGCCGTGGAGGGCTTACCGCCATCCTGTGCGAGCGCACCATTGCGCGGTGGCTTTATCTTCTAAACTCTTCAGAAACAGAATCGCTTGTGTTTGAATCTTCAGATCGTCTTCAACACAAACAATACGCTCAAGCCGCTGGCATACGCCTTGTAAAAAGAAGACGTGCTGACGATAGTGACTGCGGCGAACAAACTGCTCGAATTTGTCCCACTCTTTGTTCTCGATCAACATATCCAAACACTGCAAGGCGGTATACCAGCCGCGCTGACGATTGCGCTCTGCGTAGGTGGTGTTGATTTCCCCCAATGACTCGACCATGGCTTGAACATCTTAGATAGCGGCATTCAAGTCGACGACAGAGGTGGCTACCTCACGCACCCCGGCATAGATTTCCTCAAAAGAATCAAAGCTCTTTAATAATTTATCCACATCGCAATTTTTGATGGCACTGGCTAGGCTCAACACGCCTTTGCCTGCTGAGAAGAGACAGCGCAACACGGTCTCCCCTCGACTCTCGTCATTGGGGAGATACGTGAGCGCTTCGCGCGCATAATGAATGTGCCAAGCGAGTTCCTGATCTTGATGAGGATTCAGTGCGCCACCTAAAAGATCAGCTAAGGGTTTTTGCAACTGCAATCGACTAATCCCTGATACGCCAGCTTGCACCATCGCATCGAGCAATTGCGAGATGGCCTCGATGAGTTCTCTGACGAGTTCAGGTTGCCCCTTGTAGACGGTATCAAGACGCGTGATTAACACGCTTAAGACACTGATCCAGGTGTCGCCGCGTATGCCGCCGTCTTTTTTGAGTAATGCTTCTGGGCATTGACGCACGATGGCGGCCAGGCCTTGTACCACACCCATATCAAGCGTCGCATGTTGCGTGGGATTGAGCGCCGCGACGGTATGCGTAATTAACCGTCGATAAATTTCTAAAGAAGGCACCGCTGCTAATTCGGCAGCTTCTTGCAGACAGGTTAAATCTTTGCCCGCACGCTGAGCAAAGCGTTCGACGACTTCACGCGCAAGCGCATAGTGTTGTTGATGTTGTGTCTTATCTTGATGTGTTTGCTGCAAACACCACGCGAGATGCCGCGTATTTTGAATTGCATTGGGTTCCACCAGCTGATAATCGTGTGCTACCGGCGAGCGCGACGAAGATGATCTAAAAAAAGGAGAAGGCAACCCCTTTGCTAACACTGGCGCAGGCAGCACAGTGGAAGGAAGAATAGTCGCTCTTCTTTGGATGGGGGTTGCGTTTTGGGGGCGTGCTAGCTTATCTAAGCCGGCTTGTATTGCTTCTTGCTGTGCCGTATCAGGCGAGTAGGCTTGTGCTTTGACATAGCTTTGGCGTACCTGCTCAATGGTGAAGTCACGGGTTAAGGGCAAAATCTGCGCACGCAGCTGATGGAGTTCGGCCAATAAGCGCTTGGTTTCGACGATTTGCACGCCACTTTTAAGCTGTGTTTTAAAGGCCGCTTTGGCTTGAATTAGGCTGCGCAGTGCGTCGTCGTTTTTGCCTGCCTCTTTTTGCTGCTTGGCGTCTTCTAGGCATTTTTTTGCACGCTCTAGCGCATTTTCTTTGGGTTGCCGAGATTCCGTTATTCTTGCTGTGAGACGGGAGAGCATGGTTGTCCTTATTCGTTTTGTTTTTAATCATTGACTGTCTCACGCCAATCATCAGGAAGGGAGGACGCCCATTCTCAGGAGCAGGCAAAACGGCTGCGCTGATGAATAAACAGCACACCGCCGATCACATTTCAGCGAGAAGCAAGACAGAAAATGAGTTTCAGACGAATACTAGAGATAAGAGGCAGCAGCAGGAATCAGGTGATGCCTAGATTTTCCCAGGGAGGGGTAAATAAAAAGGGCAACTTCTCAATAACCCGGGGCAAACGGAGGCAAACTGTTCAAGCAGAGGCAGCGATGTATTGTTCATTACCTCGCGCGAGCAAGTTGCGCCCATACCAAATTTGATATGACAGGCAGTGAAAGTAGAACGAAAAGAATCCCCTATTGCTGAGGAAGATAGAACGCTTTTTACGCAAAATTCGCAATGAATATTAGAACGTTCTAGGGTCATTTGGCCAAGACCCTTGATTTTATTGGTGGAGGTAAGCGGGATCGAACCGCTGACCTCTTGCATGCCATGCAAGCGCTCTCCCAGCTGAGCTATACCCCCGTTTCCAGAACTGATTCCCTAAACGCCTCAAAAGCTATGTAGGAAATAAGTGATAGAAGGCGCGATTCTAAAGAGCGCGGCTGATTTTGTAAATACTCTCGTGCTTAATCTAAGCTTATCCGAGCAGGGCCGATGCAAATAAAAAGGTGATCTTCCTGCTCCCTAAAATCTGAAAATAAATCACCGAGGCGTTGCCCTGTTGTGTTTTCGGTATGATAGTGAGCGCTATATTTTAAAAGTTAGGAGAAATGATTGGAGACGTTACTTCAGTTCGCGCAAATGTTGCTGCATATCGATCGCTTTTTAGGGGACTTCATTCAGCAATATGGGGCATGGGTGTATGTGGTGCTGTTTGCGATTGTGTTTTGTGAGACGGGCCTCGTGGTGATGCCGTTTTTGCCAGGAGATACGTTGCTTTTTGTTGGCGGTGCTTTTTGCGCAACAGGGATGATGTCTTTGCCTTTATTAATTACGCTGTTGTTAATTGCAGCAGTGCTTGGCAATACACTTAATTATCATATCGGTTGCTTTATCGGGCCAAAGGTATTCGATGCGCATTGGCGTTGGCTAGATCAGGCTGCGCTTTTAAAAACACACAATTTTTATGAGCGACATGGAGGCAAAACGATTGTGCTGGCGCGTTTTATGCCAATCGTGCGGACCTTTGCTCCTTTTGTGGCGGGCGTGGGTGGCATGCGTTTAGGCAGATTTCAAATGTTTAACGTATTAGGCGCATTGCTGTGGGTTTTCAGCTTAGTTCTTGCCGGCTATTTCTTCGGCAATTTGCCATTTATCAAAAAATATCTGAATGTCATCGTGTTAGCTGGGATTAGCGCAGCGGTTTTCCCTTTGCTTATCGGTTGGCTTTTCAGGTGGGTACACCAAAAGTTACGTCGTACGCGAGAGTAAAACTCTAAGAATGGGCTCCCGGTTTCCCAGAGAATCCCAATAAAGGCTGTTGGCATGCATGTTAGCGCCCATGCCTCACCCCAACATGCATGCCAAATAACCCTAATGTTTTTTTCTCGGGAAATCGTAAGCCGGCTCTAAGTCATACGACTCTTAGCAAGCGGCGGGTTCGCAGCAAAGTAACGTTTAATGCCGCGCAAAATAGCTTCAGCCATCTGCTCCCGATAAGCGCTGCTTTTTAGTTTAGCTTCTTCAGCTGGATTGCTTAAGAAGGCCGTTTCAACAAGCACAGAGGGAATATCAGGTGCTTTTAAAACGGCAAACCCAGCTTGTTCGACTGAGCCTTTGTGTAGTTTGTTAATTTGTCCAATTTCCTTCAGTACAAATTGGCCGTAGCGCATGCTGTCTTTAATTTGCGCGGTGGTCGACATATCAAGCAGTGCGTGGGTGATGCTTTGGTCGCGGCTTTTAATGTTGACGCCACCAATTAAGTCGGATGCGTTTTCTTTATTCGCCATCCATTTAGCCGCTGTACTGGAAGCGCCAGTGGTGGAGAGCGCAAATACTGATGAGCCATTTGCCTCTGGCTTGATAAAAGCATCAGCATGGATGGAGACGAACAGGTCAGCGTTAACTCGACGGGCTTTTTGCACACGTACATGAAGTGGCACGAAATAGTCATCATCGCGTGTCATCATCGCGCGCATATTGGGTTGAGCGTCGATTTTTTCCCGTAGCCGACGTCCGATATCTAACACGACATCTTTTTCCTTTACTCCACTGTGTCCAATGGCGCCAGGGTCTTCACCACCGTGACCAGGGTCAATCGCGACGGTGAGCAGACGCAGAATACGCGGCTGTTTAGGTGCGCGCGCGCTGAGTCTATATTTGTCATCGCCAGCGCTGGCACCAGGAGGGGGAGGTGTTTTGCGATCTAATTTATCTTTATCCGAGGCAGTAGCGGATGTACTGTCTGTACCGGCATAACGCGCAAAGAACGCATCGCTTTCATCAAGCTTAGGTTTAGTTTGCAGCCCGCTAAGCGTCGGTTGATTAGGCTTCGCAAGCGCCGCTTCTTTTTGCTCGGTTTTAGCTAATAGCTCAAGTAAAGGGTCAGGCGCAACAGCGGGATATAAATCGAGTACAAGCCGGTAACGATAACCGCCAATCGGGTTGAGGGTAAAAATCTGTGGTTTGACCGCGCCTTTTAAATCAAACACCAGTCGTACTACATCAGGGGCAAACTGACCAGCGCGTACAGCTTGAATCTGTGGATCGTTCGGCTTAATTTTGGCTACTAGCTCGCGCAAGGTGCTATCCAGCTTCAGATTGCTTAAGTCCACCACTATCCGATCGGGTTGCTTCAAAATCCGGGCTTTATAAGCGAGAGGTTCATCTACTTCAATGGCAATCCGCGTATAGTCTTGCGCAGGCCATACACGCACTGCGACAATCGATTTCGCGTAAGCATTTTTAAATGAGACGACATTTAATAGCAACATTGCCGCACCGGCGCGCAGCAGCTGGCGCCGCTGCCAGTTATGTGGAGCGAGAACAGTGGAATTGAGTGGACGGAATAGTTTTTTTAGCATTGGTTAAGACACTCTTTTCCTATTTCACTAAATGCGTGGGCTGTTAGGTAGCGTCCCCCTTCAGGAATGACTTCTAAAGTAAATGCTAGATCAGGGGTGCCTAGTAGCGCGCCTGCCTGTTGCGGCCATTCGATTAAACAGAGTGCGTATTCGTTAAAGTATTCACGAAAGCCCGCGTCGGCCCATTCTGCTGGATCGGTAAAGCGGTACAGGTCAAAATGATAAACGTTAAGCGCTCGGCCATTGCTTACCAATGTATAGGGTTCAACCAGGGTATAAGTCGGACTACGTACTCGACCTGTATGTCCAAGTGCCCGTAGCGTAGCGCGGGTGAGGGCGGTTTTACCTGCCCCGAGTTCGCCAATTAAATGAATTTGGAAACTGGTTGACGCGCTGTCATTACTGGCTGCATGGTCAATATATGAGGCGCGTAACGCGCGCGCGAAGTGCGCACCAAACTTTTCAGTGGCTTCTTCGTTAGGCAACGTGAATAGGCGCTGACTTAATACCTTGGATACATCGGACATAAAAGGCATGCTTAAAATAGCAATATGATGATTCGCACAACATGGAGCGAGCTGATTTGCTGCCTCAGCTCGCCCCTAGGAATTTGCTGAAACCCAACCTGATGACTAAGCCAGTTACCTCGCCTGCTTCGACGCAACCTTCTACTCGCCTGGATACGCAAATGCTGGCGTTATTAGCGCAGCGTATCAAGGGCTGGGGCAAAGCGCTCGGTTTTAATGCGGTTGGCATTAGCGATATCGATGTATCGCATGCTGAGGCAGGGCTACACGCTTGGCTCGCAGCTGGCTATCACGGTGAAATGGATTATATGGCGAAACACGGGACAAAGCGCACCCGGCCGGCTGAACTTGTACCAGGCACAGTGCGCGTTATCTCGGTGCGGATGTCTTATGTGCCTAGTCAATCATTACAGCCGGTAACCTCAACAGCTAAGGAGGCAAAAGGTTATCGTGAATTCCGTGAACGAGAAGAGGCGCGTTTAAAAGACCCTCATGCAGCGGTTGTTTCGATTTATGCGCGAGGGCGTGATTATCATAAAGTGATGCGCAAAAGCTTACAGAAGCTGGCTGATCAAATTGTTGCGGAGATCGGTCCTTTCGGTCACCGCGTTTTCGTCGATTCGGCTCCTGTTTCTGAAGTTGAGCTTGCGCGGAAAGCGGGCCTGGGTTGGCGGGGTAAACATACATTGCTTTTACACCGCGATGCGGGTTCGCTGTTTTTTTTGGGTGAAATTTACGTTGATTTGCCGCTGCCAACCGATGCTGAAAAGCGCGTCATTTTTGCTAAAGAAGCGTTGTCTAAGCCAGCTGATGATGCTGTGCCCGCCTCTAGTCAAGCGACAGCTGAAGTGAAAAGTGGCTCTTGTGGTCATTGCACACGTTGTATCGATATATGTCCAACCCAGGCAATTGTTGCGCCGTATCGTTTAGATGCACGCCGTTGTATTTCCTATTTAACCATTGAATTGAAAGGGAGTATTCCCGAAGCATTACGCCCCTTAATCGGCAATCGTATCTATGGTTGCGATGATTGCCAGTTAGTGTGTCCGTGGAATAAATTTGCTCAGGCCGCCACGCTGAATGATTTCGAGATTCGAAACGGATTAGATCAAGCGACGTTACTAGATTTATTTAACTGGTCAGAAAAAGAATTTAACGAACGCCTTGCGGGCAGTGCCATTCGCCGTATTGGTTATGAGCGGTGGCTGCGCAATATCGCGGTTGCTTTGGGTAATGCGCTGCGCTCGTTTAATACAATGAATGAGACTCAGCCACTGCAAAATGAGCAGCGTACCGCTATGATTGACGCTTTGCAAAAGCGTGCGCAAGTTTCCTCCGAGTTGGTACGTGAGCACGTGCTATGGGCTTTGCAGGAATTTTGAAAGAACCCCCAACATAACTATCGATAACCTCTCACCTCCTCATCTTTGGGATCCGGAACAGATTCTTCAAGGAGAACAATATGTTTGATGCAGTCATCAATGCACCCTTTGGAAAAGTTGGAATTCGCTTGAACTCCAGCGCTGATTTAGTGCAGGAAATTGTTTTTGTCCCTCCTTCAATGCGTGCGATAGCGCCGCATCAGCCACTTACCAAGCGAGTAGTGCAGCAGCTTGAGCGCTATTTTGCGCAGCCTGACATCACTTTTGATTTACCTCTTGCCGAAGTCGGTAGCCCTTTTCAGCGTCGTGTCTGGCAAGCAATTAATCAAATTCCATTGGGTATGGTGTCAACATACGGTGGCATTGCTAAATCATTGGATAGCGGGCCACGTGCTATAGGACAAGCCTGTGGCGCTAATTTTTTTCCATTGGTCATTCCGTGCCATCGTGTTGTGTCATCTACGGGTATGGGTGGTTTTGCTAAGCGTATGGATACTGATTATTGGCTCTCAATAAAACGCTGGCTGCTTGCACATGAAGGTGTGATGGGGTATGTCCAGTAAAACTAACAACCTCACTGATAAAGTTGCTAAGCACAACATCCAAGAAGACCTTCAGGCAACTGACGCCAACGCTACATTAGCCCAATCTCCGTCATACAAAGCAAGTTGTGTGGCTATCGAAATGTTTGGCGATGCGATGTGGCTTGAGCATGGTTTAGCACGCAACACGCTAGACGCTTATCAACGTGATTTGCAGCTATTCTCGAAATGGCTTGCGGCTGATGACAAAAACTTAGAAAACGTTACTGAAGTCGAATTACTCGAATATATGGCCGCGCGTGGCGACGGCAAGGCGACTTCATCCAATCGTAGGCTTTCTGTCTTCCGGCGCTTTTATGGATGGGCGCTGCGTGAACAACGCATTGCCACTGACCCAACGTTAAAAATTGCCGCAGCGCGCCAACCTCTGCGTTTTCCAACGACGCTATCCGAGGCTCAAGTTGAGGCTTTGCTCAACGCTCCCGATATTAATACCCCGCTTGGATTACGCGATAAAACGATGCTTGAACTCATGTACGCAAGTGGTTTGCGTGTTTCTGAGTTAGTGACGCTAAAGACGGTAGAAATTGGATTTAATGAAGGGGTGGTGCGTATCCTAGGCAAAGGCTCGAAAGAACGTTTAGTCCCTTTTGGTGAAGAGGCGTGTAGTTGGTTAGAGCGTTATCTGCATGAGGCAAGACCCGCTTTGCTGCGCGCGCGGGCAGCTGATGCTTTTTTTATTACAGCTCGCGCAAGCGGTATGACCCGTCAACAGTTTTGGAATTTAATCAAACAATACGCGAGGCTAGCGGATATTCACTCACCGTTATCCCCCCATACGCTGCGTCATGCATTTGCTACCCATTTGCTTAATCACGGTGCCGATTTGCGGGTTATCCAATTACTGTTGGGCCATGCCGATATATCCACCACGCAAATTTACACGCACGTCGCTCATGAGCGTTTGAAAGTGCTGCATGCCAAGCATCATCCTCGTGGCTAAATGGTGTGGCAAACATTAATTTTTAGACGACTAATACTTGGATGGCTAAACTGGTGACTATGCTCGCGCCTACTAGCAGCTTGCTTTTGAATGAGAGAGTCGGCGGGGCGCCATCGACACAAGCAGTGATATTGCTGTTTTGGCACTCAATAATATTGTTATTTTCATTTTCCCCTCCGCCTGGCGTTTTCCCTCCTTTACCTTTTCCTTTGCTTGGGCCTCCGCCTCTACCTCCTCCACCTCTAGCCTCCATTTCTTTTCGTCGAGGTTCGAGGCCGGTAAAAGAGGATCTTGCCTGAATAATATTAGGATTTGGGCTTAATGAAGCAGAAGGGGGCGCCCAATTATCCGTAGGGGTTGGTGATGCCGCTGGGTCAAGAGCGGATGTTGTAGTAGACAAGGCGGAGGGGATGGTAGGCATTGAGCACTCCTTATAAAACTTGGGGTATGAGTTTTATCGAACCTTCGCATAAAAATCTTCCTCAAAACTATCGTGAGTTTTGTAGAGTAAAGAGTAAGATGCGCAAGATTTCTGGTGGAGAGTTTAGGAGGGATCTTATTTAGCCGAGTAGGGCAATACGAATTAATGTGGGGCCGACCGAAGCAAAGATAAGTGCGATGTTTTTAAATTTATCTTGTATGCATACTTCAAGTGAAAATTTTTACTGCTTCCTATTCACTTTGCGGTGAGGCATAACGCTGTCTCCAATTTATTCGGCGTTCCCTAACCTTGATTTAAACGAGGAGTTCATGATTTATCTAAGTATTGTGGTGATGGCTTATTTATTGGGTTCTGTGTCGTTTGCGGTGGTCGTAAGCGCTGCGTTACGTTTAGCTGACCCGCGTACATATGGTTCAAAAAATCCTGGTGCAACCAATGTGCTGCGCAGCGGTAATAAATTAGCTGCCGCTCTTACCTTGCTTGGGGACGCAGCCAAAGGGATCGGCGCGGTGTGGTTGGCTAGAAAAATTGGCCACTACTACGGAGCTGGCGAATTAGCGGTTGCCTTAGCAGCCTGCGCAGTATTTATTGGCCATTTATATCCGATATTTTTTGGTTTTAAAGGTGGCAAAGGTGTTGCGACAGCAGCCGGAGTTTTGTTTGCCATTCATCCGCTGCTTGGACTCGCTACAGCCATTACTTGGTTGACAGTAGCGTTGTGTTTCCGTTATTCATCATTGGCCGCATTGATTGCAGCTTGTCTGGCGCCGCTTTACCAGATTGTGGTAGCAGGCATGGGACCGGTTTCCCTAGCGGTGATAGTGATTAGTATTTTATTGATATATCGCCACCGTTCAAATATCCGCAAGCTACTCGCACGCGAAGAAAGTCGATTAGGAGAAAAGCAGCAATAGCTGAAGTTATGCAGCTTGCTGATAAACCCATTCCGGCCTCTGCAGCTCGCTCTCCTGTAACCATTTTTTGACCGTGTGCGTGGCGTTTAGTGTGGTGGCAGGATTGACTCCTTCGTTTGAAATGCCAAGGGCAATGAAGGCGAAATATACGTTAACGTGCATTGAAATTTCCTCCACAGTGTCCTGGCGATACGCCTTTAAGACTGTATCTAGAGAGTGTCGCATAAGCCAAAAACAGTGTTATGCTTGCCGGTCTTGCATTTTTGTTGCCCGGATTGATGCTTGGTGTTTGCGATTGCCGGCACTTTCTTAGGTCGATATTAAAGTAAAGGCGGCGAAATCATAATGTTGCAAAAATTGCCCGTTACCAGCATATAATTCATGCCTTCCGCTCTAATAAAAATGAGTTCTATTTACAGGGCAAAAAGCACGAAATTGATTGCGAAGTCGAATGCTGTAATTCAGAAATAATAGCGAGTGGACTCAGAAGAAAAAGTAGTCCGTTTGGATAATTTTCTCTGCAAGCCTTTTTAGCTGATACTAATAAGCTACTAATAGCACCACGCATCGATTTTTTTCTGATGGTTTATTAAGTGCATTCACTACTGCCTGCTTTTTAGGCAGATGATATAAGGTTTAGGTTCTACCTAAGGGAAGCCTGCAGCGGATCTTCCTTAGTTTTCGATAGATAAAAAAGAGGCCGCTATATGCGCATCGATTGGATTTCTTTACGTTGGGCCGCGACATTGTCAATCGCGGTTGGGCTATTAGCTGCCTGCAAACAAAAACCATCAGCACCACCGCCACAAGTCCCTGAAGTGGGCGTCGTTGCGGTGCAACCGCAAACTGTTCCAGTGACGATTGAGCTACCCGGGCGCACATCCGCTTATTTAGTGGCTGAAGTGCGTGCGCGTGTAGATGGCATTGTGCAATCGCGTGAATTTAAAGAAGGGAGCGAGGTAAAAGCAGGGCAGCTTTTGTATAAGATTGACCCAGCTTACTACAGCGCACAACTGGATAATGCAAAAGCAGGTTTGATGAAAGCACAAGCTAATTTGATCGCTGCGAATGCACAAATTGCGCGTTACAAAAAACTGATCAAAGCACATGCAATCAGTCGTCAAGATTACGATAACGCGGTTGCAACGCACGCTCAAGCAAAGGCAGAAGTCGCGGCAGGTAAAGCACTGGTCAAAACGGCACAAATTAACCTTGACTATACCTCGGTTGTTTCTCCCATTTCTGGGCGTATCGGCAAATCGTTCGTGACTAAAGGTGCGTATGTACAGGCCAATCAAGCGACTTTGCTGGCGATTGTGCAGAAGTTTGATCCAATTTATGTAGATGTTGCGCAGGCGAGCACGGAATTATTGCGTCTGCGTCGGGAGCTTGCACAAAGCGAGCAGAAGACGAGTGATAACACAGTGAAAGCTAGCCTTACATTAGAAGATGGCACACGTTATCCACTGCAAGGTAAATTGCAATTCTCAGACATTACCGTCGATCCAACGACAGGAACGATTGGGTTGCGGGCACTCTTTGCTAATCCCAAACAAGAATTATTGCCAGGCATGTTTGTGCGTGCTCATTTAGAAGAGGGCGTTAATCAGACATTGACAGTACCGCAAGTCGGGGTTACGCATGATGCAAAAGGGCAACCTGTCGCGCTGATTGTTGATGCGGAAAATAAAGTCACGCCGCGCACCCTAGTCACCGTCCGGACTTTTAAAGATCAATGGTTAGTGGCGAGTGGTTTACAGGCTGGCGATAAAGTCATCGTGGAAGGTTTACAAAAAGTACAACCTGGTATGACAGTTAAAGCAGTACCCGCCGCCGTTGCCAATAATCCTACAACGATTAAAAAGGCAAGTGCGCCAGATACGACATCAGGCACTGAAGTGTAGTCAGCCTCAATGGCATTTTGATGGCGAGTCGTCTAGGCTTGCCGTGCTTAAGAACTTATTCAAAGTTTGTGAAGAGATTAAGTTAAAAGCGATTGGTATGCATATTGGGGTTCGTCTCTCACCCAAGCCTACGGCTTTTTCAATGTCCGTGGGTTTGGGGAGAAGTAGGAAACCCGACATGCTCACCTACCATCTCTAAATCCCATCCTCTTTGAAGCATTGAAAAGGTTCTCAAAGCCGTAAATATTTCTATTGCATCAAACTAGAAACGTAGCAAAGCCAGCGCTTTGCTCTTTTTATAACTTGGCGGCGCAGCAAAGGAGCTGTTTTTTATGGTCAGATTTTTTATTGATCGCCCGATTTTCGCGTGGGTGCTCGCTATCATTCTGATGCTAGCGGGTGCGCTTGCGATTCGCACTTTGCCGGTTACTCAATATCCGTCAATTGCCCCTCCTTCTGTGCAAGTTAGCGCGTACTATCCCGGCGCCTCGGCTAAGACAGTAGAAGATACGGTAACGCAGGTGATCGAACAGCAGATGAATGGTTTGGATCACTTGCTGTATATGTCTTCAGACAGCGATAGCACGGGTAACGTCGAAATCACGTTGACCTTTTCGTCAGGCACTGACCCTGATGTAGCACAAGTCCAGGTGCAAAATAAATTGCAATCTGCCGTTCCACTGTTACCCAGCGCTGTGCAACAGCAAGGACTAAAAGTCAAAAAATCAACCGGCAGCTTTTTGATGGTGCTCGCCTTCGTGTCGGCTGATGGCAAGATGGATAAATATGACTTGGCCAATTACGTCGCATCCAATGTTCGAGACACGGTCAGCCGTGTTGATGGAGTGGGTAGTGTTTCGTTGTTCGGCTCGCAATATGCGATGCGCATCTGGCTTAACCCCGACAAGTTAACGAGCTATAACTTAACTCCCGTCGACGTTAAAAATGCGTTAAGTGCCCAAAACGTACAAATTGCAGCTGGACAATTAGGCGGTATGCCCGCTGTACCAGGCCAACAGCTAACCGCAGCGATTACCGAATCAACCCTGCTCAATACCCCTGAGCAATTTCGCAAGATTGTGCTAAAAGCCAACCGTGATGGCTCACAAGTTCGTTTGGGTGATGTTGCACGGGTTGAATTAGGTGGTGAGGATTACAGTTTTGATAGCCGCTACAATCGCGCCCCGACCGTTGGGGTTGGGATTCGATTAGCAACCGGTGCTAACGCATTGCAAACGGCTAAATTGGTACGTGAGCGTATTGCTGAATTATCCAAATACTTCCCTGCTGGCTTAGTCGTTAAATATCCGTATGACATTACGCCTTTTGTCAAACTCTCCATTCGTGAAGTGATCAAAACCTTGTTCGAGGGCATTGTTTTGGTTTTCTTAGTGATGTTTCTGTTTTTGCAAAATTGGCGCGCGACGTTAATTCCGACAATTGCTGTGCCAATCGTTCTACTGGGAACTTTCGTTGTGATGGCCGCGACTGGCTTTTCGGTCAACACGCTGACGATGTTTGGTTTAGTGTTAGCCATTGGGTTGTTAGTTGACGATGCCATTGTGGTGGTTGAAAACGTCGAACGGGTGATGGCTGAAGAAGGGCTTTCCCCTCGTGACGCGACACGTAAAGCGATGCAGCAAATTACAGGGGCGTTGGTTGGTGTGGCGCTTGTGTTGTCCGCTGTATTTGTGCCAATGGCGTTTTCTGGCGGCTCGGTCGGTGCGATTTATCGGCAGTTCTCTTTGACTATTGTGTCGGCGATGGTGCTCTCCGTTTTGGTTGCGCTGATCTTGACGCCGGCTTTATGCGCGACATTGCTTAAACCGATCGCAAAAGGGCATCACGACGAGAAAAAAGGATTCTTTGGTTGGTTTAACCGCACTTTTGAACGCAGCAGAGATAAATATCAAAGAGGCATCAAAAAAGTGCTCGCGCATCGCAAAATTGCCTTCGCTGTCTACGCAGGCGTTATTGCGATATCAGGTTTGTTATTCGTTAGATTACCGACTTCGTTCTTACCCGAAGAAGATCAAGGCATTCTGTTTGTACTGGTACAAACTCCGCCTGGCTCGACGCTACCCCGCACGCAGAAAGTGCTCAATGAAGTTACCGACTACTTCCTCGATGCAGAAAGCAAGGTAGTGGAATCCGTCTTTGGTATTAGCGGCTTTAGCTTTGCCGGTAGCGGCCAAAATGCGGGTATTGCGTTTGTGAAACTCAAAGATTGGAAAGAACGGCATGCACCTGATATGAAAGCACAGGCGCTTTTGCAACGTGCTTTTATGCGTTTTTCGCAAATTAAGGATGCGGTGGTTTTTCCACTCAATCCACCCGCCATCATGGAGTTAGGCCAAGCCGGCGGGTTTGATATGAAGCTGCAGGATAGGGCCGGGCTTGGGCACGACGCATTGATGCAAGCACGTAATCAGTTATTGGGGATGGCCGCGCAAAACCCTATCTTGTTCCAGGTTCGTCCCAATGGCTTAGAAGATACCCCGCAATTCCATGTCGAGGTTGATCGGGAGAAAGCGAGTGTATTAGGCGTGTCATTGACTGAAATTGACCAAACCTTCTCGCTTGCCTGGGCCTCGTCATATGTGAATAACTTTCTTGATAGAGACAACCGTATTAAAAAGGTTTTGCTGCAAGGTGACGCGCCTTATCGGATGAATCCAGAAGATATTCATCGCTGGTACGTACGTAATGCACAAGGGGACATGGTGCCGTTCTCTGCGTTTGTCAAAACCAGCTGGACTTCTGGTTCACCCAAATTAGAGCGCTATAACGGTGTCCCGTCCGTGCAAATACAAGGTGCGGCAGCGCCTGGTAAAAGCACGGGCGATGCAATGCTAGAAATGCAAAACCTAGTTGCCAAACTGCCGCCAGGCATTGGCTATGAGTGGACTGGTGTTTCGCTGCAAGAAAAACTTTCTGGCTCACAAGCGCCATTGCTTTATGCGATTTCTATCTTGGTCGTGTTTTTAAGCTTGGCCGCTTTATATGAAAGCTGGTCGATTCCATTTGCCGTGATTTTGGTGGTGCCGCTTGGGATTATTGGTGCATTAGCAGCGACTGCGTTACGCGGCTTGTCTAACGATGTCTATTTCCAGGTAGGCTTGTTAACGACGGTGGGCTTAGCTGCGAAAAATGCCATTTTAATTGTTGAGTTTGCTAAACATTTGCAAGCGCAAGGAAAAAGTGCGCTGGATTCAGCGCTTGAAGCCGCTCGTTTGCGCTTGCGTCCAATCGTGATGACGTCGATGGCCTTCATGTTGGGTGTGCTGCCTTTAGCGTTAAGTCGAGGAGCAGGCGCTGGCAGCCAACATGCGATTGGTACGGGTGTAGTCGGCGGTATGTTAACCGCTACGTTCCTCGCTATTTTCATTATTCCGCTGTTTTTCGTCGTGATTCGTGACAAGTTCGCTCGGGATCAGGCGCCCATTGAGGCAGCGCCGGATGCGCTTGAACATATGCCATCTTCTGAAACAGAAAAAAAGGATGGCGCTGCTGATCACAAAGGACACTCTGACCATGCGTAAAACTTTTTACCCGACTATGCTGCTTGCAACGTTGATGTCTGCTTGCACACTAAGTCCACGTTATGAAAAGCCGGTAGCGCCAATTGCTGATGCTTATCCAACAGGTGCCGCTTATCAAAATATGCACACTGATAAGCTTTCTATTCCTGCTGCTGAAATTGGTTGGCGACAATTTTTCGGCGACCCAGGCTTGCAACAGTTGATTGAGAGAGCGTTACATAACAATCGAGATTTACGCATCGCGGCGTTAAATCTTGAGGCAGTACGGGCGCAATATCAAATTCAGCGTGCAAACCTTTTGCCGAAATTGAATGCAGTAGGTAGTCAGAGTCGTAGCCGTACGCCGGGTAATGTGAGCTTTTCTCCCAATCCAGTTCTTCTAAACAACTACACAGTTGGAGCCGCTGCGTCGTGGGAGCTAGATTTTTTTGGCAAAGTACGAAGCCTGAAAAACAAAGCGTTAGCTGAATATTTAGCGAGCGCACAAGCCCGTAAAGCAGCTGAAATGGCTTTGGTGGCGCAGGTAGCGACGCAATATTTGACAATGCGTGCGCATGATGAACAACTTGAAGTGACACGCTCTTCGCTTGAAACGGCGCAGCAGCTATACAAGCTTGCTCAAGTACAAGTTGAAACTGGCCTCGGTTCAGAGCTTGATAGGCAGCAAGCAGAAGGTGCGATTGAGCAAGCTCGGGCAAATTATCAAGCGCAATTACGCTCACGCGCCCAAGCAGAAAATGCGCTGGCGTTGTTAATTGGCGAACCTGTCCCCACTGATTTACCTGCTCCTCTACCGTTAAATAGCCAGCAAATTTTGGTCGATATTCAGGAAGGCATGCCATCTGAACTATTGATCCGTCGTCCAGATATCTTAGGTGCTGAAGAAAGTTTGCGCGGGGCGAATGCCAATATTGGTGCAGCACGTGCTGCATTCTTCCCAAGTATTTCATTAACGGGACAATATGGTTCGGCTAGCCGAGATTTAAATGGTTTATTTAAAGCAGGTACGGCAGCCTGGAGCTTTTCGCCGCAAATTACATTACCTATCTTTAATGGCGGTGCCAATCGCGCGAACCTAGATTTAGCGCATGTGCAGAAAAACATAGCGATCGCGCAATATGAAAAAACGATACAAAAGGCTTTCCGAGAAGTGGCTGATGCATTAGCCGCGCGCGGTACCTATGATGAGCAGCTCGCTTCGCTTGAGCGTTACTCAAGCGCCACTCAGCGTCGCCTTGATCTATCGAAACTACGCTATGAGAATGGTATAGATAGTTACCTCAATGTATTAGCTGCGCAAACTGATCTATACACAGCGCAACAGCAGGTGATAACAACCCGTCTGGCACGCTTAAGTAATCTGATTGGCTTATACCAATATCTGGGCGGCGGCTGGCTTGAGCAAACAGGCGCAAAACCAAGGCCAGCTGATATGCCTGTGGAGCATAAAAATACGTAGAGCCAGAGCCTATCTATAATCTTCAGAAAGGCGACATAGAGTATTTTATTGGCCCATATTGGGGTTTGTGACACCCACACCTACCATTGCGCATGACGCAGGTTGGGGTGACGAAGGAGCTCCAATATGATTAGCGATAATCTCGAAAATCTCTATTCTTTGACATCATAGACAGATCCTAACGGCCGGAAGGCGCAGAAAGACGGAAAAGGATTTTGTACCTCGCTAGATGTCAAAGTTATTACTCCTCTCTTTATTTCTGTCGCTCCCTGCTTATTAAATCTAGCAGCAAAGCATGCAACTGTGCTGGAGAGTCAACGATATAGTCGGCATTCCAAGTCTCCGGTGAATGATCTTTCCCACAATAACCATAGGCAGCAGCAACGGTGAGCATGCCAGCAGCGTGGCCAGCTTGTATGTCGCGTAGATCATCTCCCACATAAATAATCTGGGTTGGTGCAATCTTAAGTTGATCAGCGGCATGCAATAAAGGGGCAGGATGCGGTTTGGCGTGTGGAGTGGTGTCGCCGCCTACTATGCAAAGCGCGTCGTGATGCAAGCTTAATTCAGTAACGAGTAAATCTGCTAAGCGAGCGATCTTATTCGTCACAATGCCCCAAGGTATAAGGTTAGCCGACATGTCAGCAAGTAATACATCGATGCCTGGAAAGAGCTTCGTGTACACGCAAATGTTCTCTTGATAAAAACCTAAAAATTCTTTTCGCATTGCTGCAAAATCAGGATGCTGTGCATTGACGCCAAAAGCTTCACCCAGCAAGCCAGCAACACCCGCAGAGGTAACTGGCCGCAACCTTGTTGAGGGCAAATCTGGTAAGCCGCGTGCACTGAGCATTTTGTTGATGGCAGCAGCTAGATCTGGTGCTGAATCTACGAGCGTGCCATCTAAATCAAAAAGAACGGCCTGGATCCCGTCAGAGGCAGTGGATAGAAAAACTTCTTGTGCGTTTTGAGTTGTAGAGCTAGTCATAAGTTTTCAATGCTGAGAATTGGTTTAGGCTTTCCCTGGAACCCTTGCGATTCCTTGTCGTACATTATTTGTACTGTTTAAGGAAGACACTAGAAAGCCTTAAACCAATCTTAATTAACATAATGGATGTTCATGTTGAGGTTCCTGCATTACCCCAACACGCTTACCACACACCTCTATTACCTTTCTGCATAGAACCTTTAAGTCGGTCCTTAGCGCATAAAAAAGGAAGATTTAGAAAACACTGATGCAGCAACCAGAGTCTGTTTAGCGTACATAAAGATGAATGCTTACTCGTAACCTTAAAAGTAAGTGGCGCCACTCTTTTTTAAGCTTCCCGCCTACACGCCACCATATAGTTAATACTAGTGTCATCTGACAGCGAAAAATATTGACCAAATGGATGATAGCTAATGCCTTTAAAAGCATGTACAGAGAGATGTGCCGCACGCGCAAACGCAGCTAATTCAGCTGGCAGAATAAAACGCGCGTAATCGTGTGTGCCACGCGGCAGCATGCCGGTGATGTATTCAGCGCCTACAACGGCCAGGAGATAAGCTTTGAGATTACGATTGAGTGTAGAAAAGAAAACCCATCCACCTGGCTTAACCAATTCCGCGCAGGCAGCTACGATAGCTGCTGGCTCTGGCACATGCTCAAGCATTTCCATACATGTGACAACGTCGTAGCTATTGGCTTCTCGGGCGGCTAGGTCGTGCGCGGAAATCGCTTCGTATGCCACGCTAAGTCCGCTCTCAAGGCCATGCAATTCGGCCGCAGCTAATGCTTTCTGCGAGAGGTCAATTCCCTTAACTTGTGCTTCGCAGGCCGCCATTGCTTCGGCAAGAATACCGCCACCACATCCCACATCGAGCACGCGCTTGTTAGCAAGTTTTGCATGGCTATTAATCCAATTGAGCCTGAGCGGATTGAGCTGATGCAGTGTTTTTAATTTGCCGTTAGGGTCCCACCAGTGATGCGCGAGCGCATCGAATTTCTCAACTTCGTTTGAGTCAACATTTTTCATAAAGATGGCCCATCGCTTTTAGAACTCTGCACGATCTCAAAGGGAAGAGGTTATCGGTAGTGATATTGGGGTTCCTTCGTCACTTCAACATCACACCAAATACTTTCAATCTTCTTACTTAAAGACCTTAGACAGGTTCTTGGATAAATAAAAGAATTCTAAATAGTTGCAAGTCATCATGACGAAATCAGCATAAAAAAAGCCCTGCATTGTGAACTGACTCCGAAAAGTTAGACGCTAAAAGTTCTAATTTTCTGGGGTCAGTTCATTGAGCAGGGCTCGCCGTTTTAGGTCTTAATTAAAGCAGACCTTAGTGGTACTTTAACAGCTTGTGCTTACTTGCCAAGGCCTACAAAATCAACTTTAACGCGGCGGTTTGGTGCTAAGCATTTGATCAAATCTGCACGTCTAGTTTGAGCGGCTTTTGCCTTAGCTTTCTTGTTTTTAGCTTGAGCTTTGACGGCAGGAACCCTTTCTTGACAATCAGTCACGATGGGCTCGCTCTGACCTTTACCTTCTGTATAGATCTTGTTTTCGTCAACGCCTTTGCTAACCAAGTAGGCTTTAACGGGCTCCGTGCGACGTGCTGAGAGATCTTTATTGTACTCTGGAGAACCGATTTCGTCGGCGTAGCCATTTACTACCACTGCCTCAGTAGATTCTAGATTTTTAGCTTTCTCAACGAGCGCATCGAGTTGTGCTTTGCCGTCTGCTTTCAGTACAGCTTTATCAAAATCAAATTGAATTTCTTCTTGATAAGTGATTTTTTCACGCGTAACAGGAGCGGGTTCCACAACAGGAGCTGGTGGAGGGGCGGGTTGTGCTACTTCGACTAAAGCACCATCGCACCCTTTATTGGCGGTGCCTGGTGTCCAAAAGCCGGAACGAATGCAACGCTCGCCATTACCGTTTAACCAAACGGTGTCACCGTTTCCGCTTACCCAATTGTCGTTGACAGGCTGTTTAGAGGCTGTCACGCCGCCTGAAGCGGTAGGTTGTTGTACAACGTTTGCACCGATTTTAGCTGAGCCAGGGTAGGCTGTTTGAGTTTGCGCTGACACTGAAGCAGCCATAACTGTGGTAGCCGCAATGAGCGCGAGCTTTGAAAATTTATTCATATTTCTCCTCTCGGAATTGAGATTACCGCAGTTGTTTAACTGGGAACCTAATAAGCAAAGTTAATATTGTTGTGTTGCCTATAGAAGCGTTGAATAAGCCGGGAGTAGTTTTATGCTTCTTTGCCGTATTGCCTGCGTTGGCATTCCCTGTTCCCGGCCCATTCAGCGCTTCCCCATTACGTGCCAAAAAGTATAGCACTGCAAACTGTAAAAATGCTGTCGAGCAATTCTAGCGAAAGCATAACAGCCTTTATCTATAAAAAAGTTTGCTAGGGTTTAACAATAAAGCTTGCGAGGATATTTAGCATAAGCTATGCCACCTAAAATCAGACCGCAAAAATCTATAACCTCTATAAGCAAAAGCCGAGCCCGGTATCAGGTGTTCAAAAATCTTTCAAGACAATTTATGCGAAGGTTTTAAAAAGTCTTCAATGAAAAAGCCGAATAAATTGGTCTGTGTAAAAACGCATTAGCGGTGAGCGAGCATCATTTCGCATTTTTGCAAATGTGTAAGGTGCGGTCTATTACGTAAACGGGAAAGGCAGGTTCCAATAAAAGATCATGATAGAATCGCCAGCTTCCTCTACGCGGTTGCCCTTGTATAGAACATATGGATTCATTCGCTAAAGAGACATTGCCCATTTCCCTTGAAGAGGAAATGCGACGTTCTTATTTGGATTACGCAATGAGCGTGATCGTTGGACGGGCGCTCCCCGATGTGCGAGACGGACTCAAGCCGGTGCATCGTCGTATTCTGTATTCAATGCATGAATTGAATAACGACTGGAATCGGCCATACAAAAAGTCTGCACGTATTGTTGGGGATGTAATCGGTAAATATCACCCGCATGGCGATGCCTCTGTCTATGACTCGATCGTGCGTATGGCGCAAGATTTTTCACTGCGCTATCCGTTGATTGATGGGCAAGGTAACTTCGGTTCGGTCGACGGTGATAATCCCGCCGCAATGCGTTACACCGAAATTCGCTTAGCGAAAATCGGGCATGAATTGCTGGTGGATTTGGATAAAGAAACTGTCGATTTTGTACCGAATTACGATGGCAGTGAAAGCGAGCCGTTTGTATTACCAGCGCGTGCTCCCAATCTGTTAATCAATGGCTCCTCCGGCATCGCCGTGGGGATGGCAACTAATATCCCACCGCATAATCTGAATGAAGTTGTCGATGCTTGTCAGTATTTATTACAAAATCCTGATGCTTCAATCGATGAATTAATCGCCTTCGTGCCTGCGCCTGATTTTCCAACGGCGGGCATTATCTATGGCGTATCGGGCGCGCACAGCGGTTATCGAACCGGTCGTGGACGCGTTGTGATGCGCGCTAAAACGCATTTTGAAGACCTTGATCGGGGTCGTTGCCGAGCCATTATTGTCGACGAGCTTCCGTACCAGGTGAATAAACGCTTATTACTTGAGCGTATTGCTGCGCTGGTCAATGAAAAGAGATTAGAAGGCATCTCCGATATTCGAGACGAGTCTGACAAAAGCGGTATGCGCGTCGTAATCGAGCTAAAGCGTGGTGAAATGCCAGAGATTGTGCTGAACAATCTGTATAAAAACACCCAATTACAAGATACCTTCGGTATCAACTTAGTCGCACTCGTTGATGGTCAGCCAAAACTGCTGAATCTGAAGGAGATGCTGGCTTGCTTCTTGTCGCATCGACGCGAAATTATTACCCGGCGTACTGTGTATGAATTACGCCGTGCCCGTGAACGCGGGCACGTGCTTGAGGGATTAGCCGTTGCGCTGGCGAATATTGATGAATTTATTCGCATCATTAAAGCTGCCCCAGCACCATCTATCGCGAAGCAAGAATTAATGGCACGTGCTTGGGATTCAGAATTAGTGCGTGAGATGCTGATACGCTCAGCTGGTGAAACACCAGGTGGTAGCGCTGCTTATCGACCGGAAGGGCTGAATCCTGCATTTGGTATGCAAGCAGATGGCTTATACCGTTTATCAGATACACAAGCGCAAGAAATTCTACAAATGCGCTTGCAACGCTTAACCGGCTTAGAACAAGAAAAAATTGTTTCTGAGTATCGGGAAATGATGACGCAAATTGCGAACTTGTTAGATATTCTGGCTAAGCCTGAGCGTGTTAAAGCAATTATTAGCGATGAGTTAGCTGCACTGAAACGCGAGTTCGGTAATGAGCGGCGTTCACATATTGAATTGCAGGCGGTTGAATTAAACGATGAAGATTTGATTACACGCCAAGATATGGTGGTAACTATCTCGCATGCAGGTTATGTGAAATCACAACCGTTGACGGAATATCGGGCACAGAAACGCGGTGGGCGAGGTAAGCAAGCGATCTCGATCAAAGAAGATGATTGGATTGAAACACTTTTCACCGCGCATACTCACGACCATATTTTGTGCTTCTCAGATCGTGGCCGCGTGTATTGGATTAAAGTCTATGAAGTGCCTCAAGGCACACGCACCTCACTTGGACGGCCAATCGTTAATTTATTCCCGCTTGAGAAAGACGAAAAGATTACGGTTGTGCTGCCGGTTAAAGAATTTGCCGAAGATAAATATGTATTTATGGCAACCGCGCGCGGCACGGTGAAAAAAACGCCTCTCACCGCGTTTAGCCGACCGATGAAGAGGGGCATTATCGCCGTCAATTTAGATCAAGACGATTATCTAATTGGTGCTGCAGTGACGGATGGCGAGCATGATGTGATGCTTTTCTCCGATGCTGGTAAAGCCGTGCGCTTTAATGAAAGCGATGTACGTTCGATGGGGCGTGAAGCACGCGGTGTACGAGGTATGCAAATTGCGGCCGACCAGAAAGTGATCGCTATGTTAGTTGCTGAAAATGAACAGCAATCTGTGCTAACTGCGACTGAGAATGGCTTTGGTAAACGCACACCGATTAGCGAATACACGCGGCATGGGCGTGGTACGAAAGGCATGATTGCGATCCAGACCTCGGAGCGCAATGGTAATGTCGTCGCAGCAATTTTGGCTGATGAAGATAGCGAAATCATGTTGATTACGACCGCAGGTGTGCTTATCCGCACCCGTGTTTCAGAAATTCGTGAGATGGGACGCGCTACACAAGGTGTTACACTGCTTGCTCTTGACGGAGGGAGTAAATTGTCAGGCCTACAGCGAGTAGCAGAGAGTACGTCTGAAACAGACCTTGATGTGGAAACTGAGACTGATGCTGATACCGATGGGGAAGACCCAAGCGGTGATGAATAATCGAATTTTAGGAGCAACTATGCAAAAACAGTTAAAAAAATGGGTGCTGCTCGCTTGCTTGACACCAACTTTGGTATTCGCGCAAGCCTTATCTAATCAACAAGGCGCAGCGCCTGCACCAGTTGCGGCAGCGCCAATTGATGCGGAAAAACAGGCAGCGATTAAAGCGCTTTTAGCTGCGATTGATGGCGACAAATTAGCCGCAGCGATCGGCAATAGCGCGCAGATGCAGTCTAAACAGTTAGTGCCAGCGATTTTGTCTGATGCACTCGCTGAAAACAAAAAATTGAAAGAAGAGCAAAAGCGCGCGCTCGTGCCACAATTGCAACAAAATGCGGTACCAAAATTAGTAGCCGAAGCGGGTAAAGTTTTTGAAACGCCTAAATTCCGCGAAGACGCGATAAAAGCGCAAACGCAGGCTTATGCAAGTCACTATTCAACACAAGAAATCCGTGATTTAACGAAATTCTATTTGAGTGCAACGGGTCAAAAATTTATCCAAGTACAAGATCAAGTTGGCCGTGATGTGATTAATGGACTACTGCAAAACTATATGCCAGTAGCTATTAAAGCAATTCGCGCGCAAGCCGATAAAGAAGTGGCGGCAGTTAAGCCTGGCGCAGCTCCTGCTAAAAAATAACTGAGAATTCGTTCGCAGTCTTTCTAGTAGGTTAGACAGGCCGTTTGTATGAGAGTGCAAACGGCCTTTTGCGTTACTACTTCATTTTTTTTACGAATTTGTTTAGGTTTTCCCGACGCTTTCGCGCCGGCTTCTTGCACGCTTTTGTACTCGCTGCGGCGACGCAAGGCTACTCGGAAAACCCTAAACAAGTTTTTGATATGTTAGTTCCTCGCCGTAGCGGCGAGATTGATCACTATGCGAGCATTTAATTTTTCAGCCGGACCGGCAGCGTTACCCATTGAAGTGTTGCAGCAAGCAGCAAGTGAAATGCTAGATTGGCGCGGCACAGGTATCAGTGTGATGGAAATGAGTCACCGCGGCCGTGAGTACCAATTAATTCACGAAGAAGCGCTGGCTGATTTGCGTGAATTATTAGCAGTGCCTGACAATTACAAAATACTTTTTATGCAAGGTGGAGGGCAGGGGCAAAACGCTTTTATCCCGCTTAACTTGCTGGGTACGCGCACTGAGGCAGACTATATTGTGACGGGCGTATGGTCACAAAAATCGTATCAAGAAGCGCAGCGTTATTGCCGCACCCATATCGCTGCGACGACTGAACAGCATGGCTTCACACGTTTGCCCGCGTTTTCTGAATGGCAGCTTTCCGATAATCCTGCCTATGTGCATGTGTGTGGCAATGAAACTATCAATGGTGTTGAATTTTTTGATCTGCCCCAGCTCGATGTACCACTTGTGGTTGATACTTCGTCCCATCTATTGTCTAGGCCAATGGACGTCACCAAGTATGGTGTGCTGTATGCGTGCGCGCAGAAAAATTTTGGGATTGCTGGTCTGACCTTAGTGATTGTTCGAGAAGATTTGCTAGAACGAGCCTTGCCTATTTGTCCGTCAGTGTTTAATTGGAAAACGGTTGCGCAAAATAACTCGATCTACCATACCCCTCCGACCTACGCGATTTATCTCGCTGGCCTTGTTTTTAAATGGCTCAAGCAACAAGGTGGTTTAGCCGTACTCGAAGTCCGTAATCGAGAAAAAGCAAAATTGCTTTACGGCATGATCGATGCAAGTGATTTTTATATCAATCATGTGGAAAAAAGTGTGCGCTCACTAATGAATGTGCCATTTCACCTGGTAGATGAAACGCGCACAGAAGATTTTCTGCGCGGTGCGCGTGAGCAGAATTTATTGCAGTTAAAAGGACATTCTTCAGTCGGTGGCATGCGAGCCTCGCTTTATAATGCGGTGCCTTCGGAAGCGGTACAGGCATTAGTCGAGTATATGCGAGAGTTCGAACGTAGCGCCTGAGCACTAACGTTTAGCTTAAGCACCCGCTTACGGCCTCCTTAAAGCGTTTCGCCTCAAAGTGAGATTTTAAGGCGAGGTGGGTACGCCCAAAGATTAAAAAAACAAAAAATTTTTTATCGTTACTCTCAAATGTGTTGTGCATTTTTTTCAAAAGCGTTTGCGCGAAGCAATGTTTAGTTGCTTGTGACATTGAGATGGAAATCTCAATTTAATTTGGTCTTCCGTTTTTTTGATTCCCAGGTATGTATGGACCACGAATTGTCCGCTTTATTAAAGCCTTTGCGAGAGCGTATTGATGCACTTGATGTGCAATTGCTTACGCTGCTGAACCAGCGTGCTCAATTAGCGCTCGAGGTCGGTAAGCTGAAACATGATGTGGATGCGCCTGTGTTTCAGCCTGAGCGAGAAACGCAAGTGATGGCGCGTTTACAAGAACTCAGTCAAGGTCCCTTGCAGGATGAACATATTGCCGCTATTTGGCGACAAATTATGGCAGCGAGCCGTGCCCTTGAGAAAAAACTGACAGTGGCTTTTCTTGGTCCCGCTGGTACTTATAGTGAACAAGCGATGTATGCGTATTTCGGCGATGCGATGCAGGGCGCACCTTGCTTATCTATCGATGAAGTGTTTCGTTTAGTCGAAGCGAAAGCTTTTGATTTTGGCATTGTGCCACTTGAGAATTCGACTGAAGGAGCGGTCTCGCGCACATTGGATTTGTTGTTGCAAACACCACTGATGATTAGTGGTGAGATTTCATTACCCATTTCGCATAGCTTAATGACTGCAACGGGAAGTTTACAAGGTGTATCCCGCATTTGTGCTCACTCGCAAGCACTCGCACAATGTCAACACTGGCTTTCTTTGCATTTACCTCATCTCGCTCGTGAAGCGATTGCAAGTAATGCACAAGCTGCGCAAATGGCAGCGCAAGATCCAAGTATTGCGGCGATTGGTAGCGAGCGTGCAGCAAGTTGTTACGATCTGAAAATTGTGCATGCAAAAATTCAGGATGAACCGCACAACCGTACGCGCTTTATCGTGCTTGGTGGGGCTTTGCCTGAGGCTACTGGGAACGATCGAACCTCACTTATTTTGTCGGTCGAGAATAAAGCAGGCGCTGTCTATCGAATGCTAGAGCCTTTTTCTCGTCACCAAGTGTCAATGACACGCCTTGAGTCGCGTCCGGCAAAAAGTGGTGCCTGGGAATATTATTTTTATATTGATGTAGCGGGGCACCTCACCGATGCGCCTGTAGCTGCAGCGCTTGCAGAATTGGGGCAAGATGCTGTGTTTATCAAAATTCTTGGCTCTTATCCATGTGCCCAAGCGCCACAAACTCATGGTTGAAGTGAGGTCAACGTGGCAGAGTTTACATTTCAAAAGCTGGTTATTTTTGGCGTCGGATTAATTGGTGGTTCGCTTGCGTTGGCGTTACGGCGCGCGCATCCCCAAGGTTTAATTGTTGGTGTTGAGCGTACCTTTCCCTCGGCCGTACGGGCAGTGGATTTAGGTGTGATAGACCAAGCTGTGGCCTTGCACGATGATGTTAGCTTAGCCCAGGCTTTAACGGGGGCAGATCTAATAGTATTGGCCGCGCCATTAAGCCAAACCTATGGTTTATTAGCACGTCTAGCGCCCCATCTTGAAGCACATACACTCGTGACAGATACGGGTAGTGCAAAGGTTAGTGCTATCGCTGCAGCAAGAGCTGCATTGCAAGGCAAAATCGGACAATTTGTTCCCGCTCACCCAATTGCTGGGCGCGCGTTAAGTGGTGTGGAAGCAGCATTGGCAGATCTCTATGTAAACCATAAAGCGGTGTTATGCGCACTACCTGAAAATACACCAACTGCAGTACAGCGCATTGCCGATATGTGGCGTGCCGCTGGCGCTATTCCCTATTCGATGGAGGCTGAGCAGCACGATGCCATTTTTGCATCGGTGAGTCATTTACCTCATATATTGGCGTTTGCGTTGATTGAACAACTGCTGCGTTCAGGAAATGCCGACCTTAAATTGGCGTTTGCAGGAAGTGGTTTTCGTGATTTCACTCGCATTGCGGCGTCTAATGCTGAAATGTGGCGCGATATCTGTGCAGCCAATCGCAATGCGCTATTAAGCGAGCTTGATGCTTATCTGAGTGTGCTGAATAATCTGCGCGCGGCACTTGAGATAGGAGATGGTGCGACTTTAGAAAGTCTGTTCGCCCGTGCAAGTGACAAGCGCTTACAGTGGCACATGGGTGAGCCGCAAATGAGCGCGCATTTAGAGCCTATCTAAGGTGTCTGCCTTTATTTCACAAACTTTGAACGGATTCTCAAAAATCATAGGATTAACCATGAATTGCCTCGAATTAGGTCCGTACACGCGAGCCTCTGGTGAGGTGCAGTTACCAGGCTCAAAAAGCATATCTAATCGAGTGTTATTGTTAGCCGCACTAAGTGTGGGTGACACGATTATCGATAACCTATTGGATTGCGATGATACCCAGGTGATGCTAAAGGCCTTGGAAGCGTTGGGTGTTTTCATTACGCGCACGGGGCGTTGCTATAAAGTGAAAGGCACGCAAGGCACATTTCCAGTGAGATCAACCGAGCTTTTCCTAGGTAACGCGGGTACTGCAATGCGCTCACTGACAGCTGCGTTAGCAGTGAATCATGGTGCTTATCGGCTTAGTGGTGTACCTAGAATGTGTGCTCGGCCTATTCATGATTTAGTTGATGCGTTGAGGCAATTAGGCGCGGTAGTTGATTATTTGGGTGGGGAAGGTTTTCCTCCGCTGGCTATAAAACCCGTGCAGCTAGCGATACGAGAACCAATTAAAGTTCGCGGTGACGTTTCTAGTCAATTTCTAAGCGCGCTATTAATGGCTTTGCCGCGTATTCCGGTAGTGTATGGCGATGCGGTCATTGTTGAAGTTGTCGGAGAGTTAATCTCTCGTCCTTACGTCGACATGACGTTGAGGTTGATGGCAAGCTTTGGGATTGTAGTAAGCCACGATAAGGAGCATCGATTTATCTTGCCTGCGCACAGCCAATACCGCTCTCCTGGCTATATCAGTGTAGAAGGGGATGCGTCGTCAGCCTCGTATTTCCTCGCGGCAGGCGTGCTTGGCGGTGGCCCCGTGCGAGTCAAAGGAGTAGGGCATGCGAGTATGCAAGGCGATGTGCAGTTTGCTCAAGCGTTGTCTCAAATGGGGGCGCAAATTAGGCAAGACGAAGATTGGCTTGAAGCCAGTGCTCCCCTCGCTTCAAGCGCGATAGATAGTTCTCCTGCTCCATCATTGCGCCGACTGGCGCCGCTTGATATGGACTGCAACCATATTCCTGATGCCGCGATGACACTCGCTATTGCAGCTTTATTTGCTGAGGGGACGACAACTTTGCGTAATATTGCCAGCTGGCGCGTGAAAGAAACTGACCGCATTGAGGCAATGGCTACTGAGCTGCGCAAACTGGGCGCGATTGTTGAAACGGGTGAAGACTTTATCCAGATTACGCCTCCTGCCAAACTAAATCAGCATGTGATGATTGATACCTATGATGATCACCGGATGGCGATGTGTTTCTCGCTGGTTAGTTTGGCCGGCGTGCCTATTACCATCAATGAACCAGAATGCGTGAGTAAAACTTTCCCCGATTATTTTGAACATTTTCGTCGGATAGTACGTCCATGACAAAAATTCGTCAGCATGCTAAATCGCACCATCTGGTGCATGTTCCGGTTATCACTATTGATGGGCCCACTGCATCGGGTAAAGGAACCGTCGCGCAACGCGTTGCCACGGCGCTTGGCTTTCACTATTTGGATAGTGGTGCGTTATATCGCTTAACTGCATTGGCCAGCCTGCGTCAGCAAATAGGAGTAGATAATGTTGAGGCGCTGGTGCAGTTGGTGGGCGCGCTTGATATTGTTTTTAAAGAAGGCTGCATTAAGCTTGATGGCGTTGATGTTTCACATCAAATTCGTGCTGAAGATGTCGGCGTGCGGGCGTCTGAAATCGCTGTTTATGAACCCGTGAGGGCCGCGTTAGTGGCGCGCCAGCGTGCTTTTCGATTACCTCCCGGCTTGGTTGCGGATGGACGTGATATGGGCACGGTAATTTTTCCTGATGCTGATCTGAAAATTTTCCTGTCAGCTAGCGTCCAAACGCGCGCGCAAAGACGATATAAACAATTGATAGAAAAAGGTTTTTCTGCTAGCATGGGCGCCCTTTTGCAGGATCTCCAGGCGCGAGATGCGCGTGATAGTGGGCGGGCAGTTGCTCCACTGAGAGCTGCGCAGGGGGCGAAGATGCTAGATACCTCTGAGCTTTGTATCGATGAATCGGTAACGACAGTGATGCAATGGTTTAAAGAGCTGACTGAGCATCAAGCTAAGGAAACGTTGAATTAAATAGCGAATCTAATTCGACAAGCGGCCTAAAGCCGCTTTTAGTTTATTGAGCGTTTTCTAAATTCGGGGTCTACAGAGGGTATAAACCGCCTGTAGAAAATTTTTTAATCTTTTAACTTTTTGCAAGCGCTGCCATTTTTTATTCTAATTTTTATTAGAAGCTTTCCAGAATATAAGAACCTGCTTAGGATCTTCTTAGAGGCTTTGTGCCACCGCAGACAGTACAAGGGTAAGGCGGTGCAGGGCGTTAAGGAGAGCCTAAGCAGGTTCTAAAGCAGCGTTGCACTATCTACTTTCATGTCTGATCTAGAACTTTCAACTCCTCCTTCCGAATCCTTCGAGGCTTTACTTAAAGAATCGCTCTCTCGTCAAAACATGCGTGTTGGCGAAGTGATCTCCGCTGAAGTCGTTCGTATTGATCACAATTTTGTCATCGTTGATGCTGGCCTAAAATCTGAAGCTTACATTCCACACGAAGAATTTTTGAATGACCAAGGCGAGATCGAAGTCGAAGCAGGTGATTTCGTTGCTGTTGCAATCGACGCGTTAGAAAATGGCCGTGGTGATACGGTACTTTCGCGCGATAAAGCAAAACGTATTGCTTCATGGTTGGCGCTTGAAAAAGCACTTGATAATAACGAGCTTGTGACCGGTACGATTACTGGTAAAGTCAAGGGCGGTATGACTGTGATGGTCAATGGTATTCGCGCCTTCTTACCAGGTTCGTTGATTGATGCGCATCCGGTCAGCAAAGACATGAATCAGCTGCAATCACAATACGAAGGTAAGACGCTTGAATTCCGCGTGATTAAGTTGGATCGCAAACGCAACAACGTTGTGTTGTCACGTCGTGCAGTCATCGAAGCTGCGCAAAGCGAAGAGCGTGCGAAGATGCTGGAGACCTTGGAAGAAGGTTCAATCGTCAAAGGCGTGGTCAAAAACATCACCAACTATGGCGCATTCGTCAGATTGGATGGCGGTGTTATCGATGGTCTATTGCATATCACTGATATTGCATGGCGTCGCGTTCAGCATCCAAGCGAAGTACTGGCGGTTGGTCAAGAAGTAACCGCTAAGATCTTGAAGTTTGACAAAGAGAAGAAACGCGTATCGTTAGGTTTGAAACAACTTGGCGAAGATCCATGGCAAGGCATTGCCCGTCGCTATCCTGCAGGCACTCGCTTGTTCGGTAAAGTGACCAATATTACCGATTACGGCTCATTTGTTGAAATCGAAGCTGATTCAGGTATTGAAGGGCTGGTCCACGCCTCTGAAATGGATTGGACTAATAAGAACGTCGTACCAAACAAAGTCGCACAAGTAGGTGATGAAGTTGAAGTGATGGTGCTCGAAATTGATGAGCAGCGTCGCCGTATCAGCCTTGGTATGAAACAGTGCAAAGAAAATCCATGGGAAGAGTTCAATCGTAACTATAAAAAAGGCGATAAGCTCACCGGTACCATCAAATCAATCACTGATTTCGGTTTATTCCTTGGCTTGCCAGGCGATATCGATGGCTTGATCTATTTCTCTGACCTTTCTTGGAACGAGCCTGGCGAAGAAGCTGTGCGCAAATACAAAAAAGGCGAACAAGTGGACGCCGTTGTGCTTAGCATCGATGTTGAGAAAGAGCGGATCTCGTTGGGTATCAAGCAACTTGATGGCGACCCATTCAACCACTTTATTGGTATGCATGAAAAAGGCACCAAGGTAGAGGGCACGGTTAAATCAGTTGAGCAGAAAGGCGCTGTTATCGAGTTAGCTGCTGAAGTAGAAGGCTACTTGAAAGTATCTGAAATTTCGCATGAGCGTGTAGAAGATGCGCGTAGCGTGTTGAAAGAAGGCGAAAAACTCACGCTAACAGTAGCAAACGTTGACCAAAAAGCACGCCGTATTTATCTTTCGATAAAAGATGCGCAAGCTCAAGCTGCAGCTACCCAAGCAGAGAGAAACGGCACAACTGATTTTGGTGCGTTGCTAAAAGCTGAGCTTAATAAGTAGTCAAGCACTTAGCTGTACGTTTAGTACTTAAAGCCCGTTTAGGCTCTCCCGAGCGCTCTTGCCCGCCTTGCCGTACTAGTACTGCTTGCACCGACGCAAAATCACCAGGAAAGCCCTAAACGGGTTCTCGTTTGCATGGCCTTTGGGCCATGCAATTTTTTTTCAAATGCGCAAAAAGCGGCAAGCTATAACTGAATTCGCCATGACTAAATCTGAACTCGTAGCTCAATTAGTCGAGCAGTTCCCGCAATTCTCACTCAAGCATGCAGATGCTGGAGTGAGATTAATTCTTGACGCGATGGCCGATGCGCTTGCAGCAGGCCATCGGATTGAAATTCGTGGCTTTGGAAGTTTTAGCTTAAGACGCAGAGCTTCACGAGAAGCGCGTAACCCTAAGTCGGGTAAAAAAGTTTACGTCCCTGAAAAATATGCGCCTTATTTCAGAGCGGGTAGTAAGTTACGTAAACAAGTGGGTAGCGAGGTTTAGAACCTGTTTAGGATTTCCCTTGCCGTGCATATTTGTACTGTCTGCGTCAGCGCAAGCCCACTAGGAAAGCCCTAAACAAGTTCTAAAGCTTTTCGGAAATTTTCTGAGCTCCCTTGTCCCGCGTTGCCTTAGCTCAACAATGGGCCTGATCACGTCAGTGATTATGCGGAATTTTATTTTTATGGTAAGCGCCTGCTTTGGGCGCTTTTTTTTTGCCTCTACGCGAATTTTGTTTTTTTTAAACAATTTATAGACGGGTTCTTGAAGCGTTTCCTTTACAATGCAAACGGCCTATCTGCACGAAGTATTGGGTAAGTGACTCGTATGTATGGGCCGTTAATGTTTTTGCAGAACTCATTTTGTCATTGAGCTAATCACATGAGATTCTTTGTCTGGCTGCTACGAGCAGTGGTATTTATCATTTTCCTTGGCTTAGCATTGACCAACACCCAACAAGTGCAACTTGTCTTGGCAGGTTATGTATGGCAAGCACCGTTGATTTTGATCGGGCTGGCTTTTTTTCTGGTCGGTCTATTAGCAGGTTGGCTATTTACATGGCTCTCGGTTTTGCCGCAACAACTTGAAATTGGACGCCTTAAGCGCGAGCTAAAACATGCGCAAGAAGCATCGTCGGTTAAGGTAGGAGAGGAGGTTCCCCCTCTACCCCCCCTTGCTTAGAACCTTTTTAGGCTTTCCCTGGCGCCTTTGCGCCGCCTTGCCGTACTAGTTGTACTGTCTGCGTCGGCGCAAAGCCACCAGGAAAACCCTAAAAAGGTTCTAATTGAGCTAATGGTTTAGGCTTTCCCTGGCGCCTTTGCGCCGCCTTGCCGTACTAGTTGTACTGTCTGCGTCGGCGCAAAGCCACCAGGAAAACCCTAAAAAGGTTCTAATTGAGCTAATGGTTTAGGCTTTCCCTGGCGCCTTTGCGCCGCCTTGCCGTACTAGTTGTACTGTCTGCGTCGGCGCAAAGCCACTAGGAAAACCCTAAAAAGGTTCTAATTGAGCTAATGGTTTAGGCTTTCCCTGGCGCCTTTGCGCCGCCTTGCCGTACTAGTTGTACTGTCTGCGTCGGCGCAAAGCCACCAGGAAAACCCTAAAAAGGTTCTAATTGAGTTAATGGTTTAGGCTTTCCCTGGCGCCTTTTCGCCGCCTTGCCGTACTAGTTGTACTGTCTGCGTCGGCGCAAAGCCACCAGGAAAACCCTAAAAAGGTTCTAATTGAGCTAATGGTTTAGGCTTTCCCTGGCGGTCTTTGCGTTGCCTTGCCGTACTAGTTGTATTGGTATCAAAGGCACAGCGCAGCCAAATAGGTTTTGAATAGACTCTAACATTTGCATATTGCATCTTATCTTTGCATTTTATTTCTTCATCGCACATGGATTTTGATCTTTGGTGGTTATTCTTTATTCCGTTGGTGTTTGGCCTTGGCTGGATGGCGGCTCGTTTTGATCTGAAATCTTTACTATCAGAGAGTGCACGTTTACCTCGCTCGTATTTTCGTGGACTTAACTTTTTGCTCAATGAGCAGCCTGATAAAGCAATTGATGCTTTTATTGAAGTTGTCAAACTTGATCCAGAAACAACTGAACTTCACTTTGCGCTAGGTAATTTGTTTCGCCGCCGCGGCGAGACTGAGCGCGCTATCCGTGTCCATCAAAATCTCCTCAGCCGCGCTGATCTTCCAGCCAATGAACGCGCCCATGCGTTATACGAACTGGGCCAAGATTTTCTTAAAGCTGGTTTGCTAGATCGTGCTGAAGCTAATTTCCAAGCCTTAAGTGCTTTGCAAGAGAGTGCTTATGCGAAAGAGGCGCAAACATCTCTCTTGACGCTGTACGAAATTCAGAAAGATTGGGGTCAAGCGCTTGTGATAGCGAAGCAGCTTGAGGCAATGGGTGTGCGTTCCTATAAAAAAGAGATTGCTCAATTTCATTGCGAACTAGCAGAAGAAGCGCTGCAACGCAAAGATATAGGACAAGCGCAGCAAGAGCTCGAGCACGCACTTAGCGTTAACGCCACCAATGCGCGCGCGATGATTTTGTATGGCGATGTGGAAATGCTCAACGCGCAGCCAGCTGCCGCAATTGCACAGTGGCAGCAAATTGAAAAGCAAAATGCAGCCTATTTACCCTTGGTTGCTGACCGTTTGATGACCGCATATGCGGCACTAAATCAGGCATCCAATGGCGCATGTTTGCTACTTGAATACCTTGAGCGACATCCATCCAGTGAATTGCTGACGATTGTTTATCAATACGTTGCTAAACATGAGGGGTTAGAAGTAGCGTATGAGCTGGCGCGCCGGCAAATGCAAAAATCACCCAGCCTAACCGGCATGTTGCGCCTGCTGGAAGCGCAAATGGTGAATGCTGAAGAGCCCAGATTGAGTGAGCTCAAAGCGATGCATGCGACAGTGAGGCAGCGCACCAAAAATCTCCATCGTTATGTATGCCAGAATTGCGGTTTTCGCGCCCGGCTTTTTTACTGGCAATGCCCTGGTTGTAATGGCTGGGAAACTTATGCGTCGCGCAGATTTGAGCCGGTTACAAGTGCTTAGCGCTTGCTGGCGATCTTTTTAAAAACCTACGCGAGGTCTATTAAAAGACTGAAATAGGGGCTTTGGGTTTGGCCTGGGGTTCCTACGTTAACCCTCCCCACGGTTCTTTGTCGATGTTCGTAGGTTTGGGTGAGATAGGAATCACCACGTGCTTATCTGCTTAGCGGTCTTGAAAAGACGCTTAAAGATCTGTTTGATCTGTCTTTAGATCACAGCGTTTTAGGCGATTGGTAAATAAACTTTAAAGCTGCAAGACAACGTCCTTACTCTTGCATGAATTCTGCTCAAAGGATTAAACATAGATGAACATTACAATCATCGGTAGCGGTTACGTTGGCTTAGTGACTGGCGCGTGTTTGGCTGAGATTGGTAACAATGTATTTTGTCTTGATGTCGATCAAAACAAAATTGACATGCTGAACCGTGACGAAGTGCCGATTTATGAACCAGGGCTGCAAGAAATCATCGCGACCAATCGCGCTGCTGGGCGTTTACAATTTTCGACAGATATTGCTGCAGCCGTGCAACATGGCACGATTCAATTCATTGCAGTAGGTACACCGTCAGACGAAGATGGCTCAGCAGACTTACAGTATGTGTTAGAAGCGGCGCGCAATATTGGCCGCTATATGAATGACTTCAAAGTCGTTGTCGACAAATCGACTGTGCCGGTTGGTACTGCACGCCGCGTGCACAGTGTGATGATGAGCGAGCTTAAAGCGCGTTCTGTCGAGCATTCATTTTCCGTGGTTTCGAATCCAGAGTTTCTCAAAGAAGGGGCGGCGGTTGAGGATTTTATGCGGCCAGACCGGATTGTGCTCGGCTGTGACGATGATCAGTCTGGCCTTCAAGCGCGCAAATTGATGACGCGCCTATATGCGCCCTTTAACCGAAATCATAACCGCATGCTGCATATGGATGTGCCGTCTGCTGAATTTACCAAATACGCAGCGAATGCGATGTTAGCAGCGCGAATTTCGCTGATGAATGAATTTGCTAATTTGGCCGCACGAGTCGGTGCGGATATCGAATCAGTGCGCTTAGGCATCGGCTCTGATCGGCGTATTGGCTATGATTTTCTGTATGCCGGTTGTGGCTATGGCGGCTCGTGCTTTCCCAAAGATGTTCGTGCGTTAGCCCGTACCGCAGCGCAACATAACCAGCATTTACACATTCTGCATGCGGTAGAAACCGTAAATAAGATGCAAAAACAAGTGTTGGTAGAAAAAATTACGCATCGGTTTGGTAACGATCTTTCTGGGCGCAAATTTGCTGTTTGGGGGCTTGCCTTTAAACCTAATACAGATGATATGCGGGAAGCCCCAAGCCGCTCTTTAATTGCCGCATTGCTAGTGCGTGGTGCCACGGTAGTAGCGCATGACCCGGTCGCGCTGAACGAGGCACAGCGTGCCTTCGCAGTTGACCTCAAACAAATACCAGAAGCGGCCGAGCGAATCATATTTAGCGAAGATCAAATGCAAACATTGGATGACGCAGATGCGCTACTGATCATGACCGAATGGAAAGTGTTCAGAAGCCCAGATTTTGATTCTTTATGCAAACGACTCAAGACGCCATTAATTTTTGATGGACGTAACTTATATAGCCCTGCTGTCATGAGCGAACTTGGGATTGAATACCACTCGATAGGTCGTCCGCATGTCAGAGCCACTAGCGTTTAATATGCAAACTACCAGCGGCATGGATGCTCGGCTACCTACTCGTTTGCCTGATACAACCTATGATGCCGCACGAATTTCACGTGCGCAGCTAGATGCGGTAAACGTATTAGTCGTAGGCGATGTGATGCTCGACCGTTACTGGTTTGGCGCAGTAAATCGTATTTCACCGGAAGCCCCCGTGCCTGTGGTGCATGTTAAGCGCTGCGAAGAATGCTTAGGTGGAGCGGCTAATGTCGCCAGTAATATTACTGCGCTAGGCGCCCAAGCTAGCTTGGTTTGCGTATTAGGGGACGATGAACCAGCTCAACGCTTACTCGAATTACTCCATGTTAACCGTGTAAGAGCTTATCCCGAGCATGATGCGAATCTCGCTACTACGATTAAATTACGCGTTATTTCTCGCCAACAGCAGTTACTGCGGATAGATTTTGAAAATACGCCAGATCATGAATTGTTATTAAGTGGCTTAGAACGCTTTAAAACACTGTTGCCCAAGCATGATGTTGTGCTGTTCTCTGACTATGCTAAAGGAGGACTAGTGCATATCACCGCGATGATTGCTGAGGCGCGAGCAGCGGGTAAATTTATCTTGGTCGACCCGAAAGGACCTAACTGGGAGCAATATCGCGGCGCTACACTAATTACCCCAAACCGTGCTGAATTGGCTCAAGTGGTTGGTCAATGGAATTCCGAAGATGATTTAGAGGCTCGCGTGACAGCATTGCGCAATACGCTTGAAATTGACTCGCTGCTACTGACGCGCTCTGAAGAAGGCATGTCGCTTTATAGCGCACAAGGTAGCGTCCATATACCTACCAATGTACGCGAAGTTTTTGATGTATCAGGCGCGGGAGACACGGTTATTGCCACTCTTGCTACGTTACTCGGTGCAGGCATGCCGCTGTTAGATGCGATGACCCATGCTAATCGCGCAGCGGGTATTGCAGTAGGGAAGTTGGGTGTGGCAGTGGTTAAATATGAAGAGCTTTTTACCTCATCCACCTAAAATTTTGCTCTTCCGAAAGATTTTGTTTCGAGTCTTAAAAAAAAATAGAAGTTATTGGTGCGCACATTGAGGTTCCTGTACTTGCTCCACTCGACGATTCTTTGGCATTGTTCGTGGATCGGAGGGAAGGACGAACCTTAACGCGCTTACCAATTACCTACAAAACCTCAGATTGCGAACAAATACTTATAAGCGAACTATGCAAATGAATAAACACAAGATAATTGTTGTGACTGGCGCTGCCGGCTTTATTGGTAGTAATTTGATTAAAGCGCTGAACGATCGTGATGAAACGCGCATTATTGCCGTAGACGATCTGACTCAAGGCGACAAATGCCTAAACCTTGTTGATTGTGAAATTGAGGATTATCTCGATAAAGCGGAATTTGTAGAGCGTTTTGCTCGCGGTCAGTGGGGTGAAGTAAAAGCAGTGTTTCACGAAGGTGCCTGCTCAGACACGATGGAAACGGATGGCCGTTATATGATGGCTAACAATTACCAATACAGCTGTGATGTATTGAAAGCTTGTATCGATCAGCATGTGCCGTTTCTATACGCATCATCTGCAGCGATTTACGGTGGCTCCGACGTTTTTACTGAAGAACGCTCGGTGGAGCGGCCTTTAAATGTGTATGGCTATTCAAAATTTCTGTTTGATCAAGTCGTACGCCGTTTAACTCACGTAAATAGCCAAATCGTAGGTTTCCGTTATTTCAACGTCTACGGCCCGCGCGAAGCGCACAAAGGGCGCATGGCATCCGTTGCTTGGCACCACTTCAATCAATTTCGTGAACATGGCTGCGTTAAGCTTTTTGGCTCTTACAACGGTTATGAAGCTGGTCAGCAAATGCGCGACTTTGTATCAATCGAAGATGTCGTTAAAGTTAATTTGCACTTCTTTGACAATCCACAGCAATCAGGTATTTTCAATTTAGGCACAGGCCGCGCTCAACCATTCAATGATATTGCTATGTCTGTCATTAATACCTTCCGCGCAAATAAAGGTGATGCACCGTTGTCACTCGAAGCGATGGTGACAGATGGGTTAATTGAATATATTCCGTTCCCCGACGCGTTACGTGGCAAATACCAATGCTTCACCCAAGCTGATTTAACTCGCCTGCGCAACGCAGGGTATCAGGATGCTTTCTTAAGCGTTGAAGAAGGCGTAAAGCGTTACATAAATTGGCTAATCGGCTAGCTGTTAGATCTCTATTTCTCTTTTCTATACTGCCATCTCTAGAAGCTTTTCAGTGCTTTCACCGTTTGTCAGAGCTTTCTTTAATAGACGTTAAAAATTTATTGAAGGAAGTGCTTTTCAGTTGTGAATGCACGGGAGCACAACGGAGCGCGTAGATGTTATCGGGCGCTTTTTTGCACAAGGCTATTTTTAATGGAGATGAGCCATGTTTAAAAAACTATTCTATAAACTTTCCACATTTATTATCACTTTCGCTGTTTTTTTGAACGGTGCTTATGCGGCGGTCAACATTAATACTGCTGATGCAGCTGCATTGCAGAGCGTGAAGGGAATTGGGCCGGCTAAAGCGAGAGCGATTCTTGATGAACGCGAAAAAAATGGTGCGTATAAAGATGCAGCTGATTTAGTTGCCCGCGTCAGCGGCATCGGTGCTAAATCTGTTCAAAAACTTCAGCAGGAAGGGTTGAGTATCGAGGCTGGTAGCACGCCTGTGGATGCAACAGCTACTAGCCCTGCTGCAGCGGCAGCTTCTGCTGTAACGACGGCTTCTCCTACCCAACAGGCAAATGCGGCAGCAGAAAAATAAAGCTTATTTAAAAGCCTGTTTAAAACTTCTCAAACGACGCAAATAGAAGCTGGTGCAGCGCATGTTGGGGTTCTTTCGTTACTCCAAACCACAAAAAAAGAGGGTAGGTCAGGGTAACGAAGGAACCTCAACATGCATATCGCTCACCTTTAATATCTTTTTGCTTAAAAATTACGAGCAGTTAAGGAGGCAGTGATAAACCATGAGTCAGGAGGGCCTTCATTGCGAGTACATCAGTATCAGTGCTCGCTGGAGAGCTGCAGTAGCTATTCTGATACTCTCTCAGAAACCAGCTTTATCCTCTTCTTATTAAGTAAATGATGATCTTCTCCCAAGCTAAGGTTAGCTTAGGAGGGTTCACGTTAAGTCGACTGACGCAGCCATGCTCCAAATCCAGTGCTAGGTGAATCGTCTTTATCCTCATCCATTACCTGTGAGTTTTGCAGGCTGTCCTTAATTTGCTGGCCCAGTTGATAAGCAGCGGTCGCGTAGAAGAAGCTTTTGTTATAACGAGTCAGTACATAGAAGTTTTTTAAACCGAGCTTGTATTCGGTAGGCAAACCTGGTGTAGGTAGATCAACCACGGTAATAGGCGTGTTCAGTTCTGGTAAAAGCTCGAGTTGAGGTTCGTTCAGCAGTAAGCCAGCTTTAAATAACCGATTGAGCGTCCAATGCGGCTCAGCCTGTCCATCGGCGGCCGCGGCAGCTATGCCTTGGCTGCCTGTGTCAGATGCGATATGCCAGAGCACAGGACGGCCAGTTTCCCAGCCATGAGATTTTAAAAAGTTAGCAACACTGCCAATCGCATCAGCGGCGCTTGCACGTAGATCGATGAACGAGTTTCCATCATAGTTAACCGCATAGTTCAGGATGCTAGTTGGCATAAATTGCGGCATACCAATCGCACCGGCATACGAGCCTTTTACACTGAGGGGGTCGAGGTTATGGCTACGTGTCCATAGTAGAAAGTCAGCAAGATTCTGGAGAAACATTTTTTGACGTTCTTCACGATTGGCAACGTCCGGATAGTCAAACGCTAGCGTGGTCAGTACATCCAACACGCGAAAATTACCCATGATGCGGCCGTATTGCGTCTCTACGCCGAGAATGCCAACAATGATTTCAGGCGGTACGCCAAATTCAGTAGATGCTCGTTGCAATGCCGCTTCATTAGCCTGCCAGAAACGTACGCCAGCGTTGATATACGCCGGATTTAAATAGGCTGCTTGATAGCGTCGCCAATTACGCATTGCCTGAGTCGGAGCAGGATTAACGAGTCTAACGGCAGTTGCTGAATAATCCACTTGCGCAAAAAGCGCTTGCAGCGCCTGCTTGTTGAAATCATAGCGGCCTACCATCTTATCGATGAATTTGTTCAGCTCAGCATGATTGAGATAATGTTTCGGTACGATTTCTTCTTCAAAAACATATTCTGAAGAAGGCGCATTAGCAGGTGCTAACTGTGTAGGAGCTGATTGTGCGATGGCAATGCCATAAAAGCTTGTCAGCAGGCAACTCAGTGTTCCAATGCGAATCCATCCGTTGATATAGCGTACTGCATCTTGTATGGAGGAAGAAGCGGTCATGAAAAGGAGCTCCATTTAGTTAACCTTAGGACCTTTCAAGGTCTTTCCGACGGCATTGCGCCTTTTCGTCGAAATAATCTACCGGTGGCAAAGCCAAACATACTTTGCCAGAAAAATTTTGAATAGGTTCATCAAACCTGTTCATGATCTTTTTTAATTCCTGCTTTAGGTTTTTTAAAAGATCTAATTAGACGGTGTTAGCCTGCACATTGGGCTAACGAGGGGACCCGAACATAACTACCGATAACCTCGTAGACTTCTCTTCCTTGAGATTGTGAGCAGGTCCTATGGAACTGCTCGCAGATTGAGTCATCGACTAGTACAGATAATATGTTATTGGCATACCTATGCTATCTGTTCTAAAGGTCTCTCTGGATAAATGACACTTACATCACAGCACATAACGAAAAATTCTGGCAAGTTCTTGCCTTATAAGGTCGGCGCTGCTTGGGTACAGCAGCGATGGTGTGTGTTGTTGACAGCGCTCCATGTTGCGTCAATAAGGTACGATCAAGAAGACTTAAGCCTTGTGCTCCTTCTAAAACCGTAGCATCTGCCATCAATTGCTTTTGGCCGGAAGCCCACCATAACACAAGAGAAGCGCTTGACCCGTGAGCTTGTAATTGCCAGAGCCGCACGATCGCATCATCACTGCCAGTGACCACGTATATACTTTGCTCGGCGTCGATATGCCAAGCCACACTATGAATATTTGCATCTTTTAGATGGATCTCTGCAACACACGTTCCACACGCTACTTTCCAAATATGCATTGTATGATTTTGGCTGATGGCCGCGAGCCACTTGTCATCGGGCGAGAAGACGATTTGTTGTACGGCGTTAGTCGTACTATCAAAAATATATTTCTGTTCACCAGAATGAGCGTGCCAGATGATTACGCTATGTTGCGTATGGGTTGTGGCGAACCATTCACCCCGCGGTGAATAAATAACGTCAACGAGAGTTGAGGAATGCGCTGCCAGTTCAATAGCGTGCACTAAGCACTGCGATGCTACATCCCGTACAGATATCGATGTATCGTGGATGCATACAGCTAAAAGACGTTGCTTATCCTCTGAAAATAAGCAGTGATGTAAATCTGGCAGATAAAAACTATGTTCTTTTTTGCCAGTTTGTCGATTCCAGATTTCTAGAAATTCTATTTTTTGCTTGATAAGTTTTTTTCCATTGGGTGCCAAAAGAATATCTATCGTATCTGCGTCTTTGTTTGAAGCGCGTAGATTGTTAGAGACTGGTTGAGTCCGTAATTCAGTTTCGTTGTGTACCCGATAAAGTTCTATTTTCTTTCGCGTATTTTGCACAAAAAGCCATTCACCATCGGTAGAAAAATACAGTGCTTGAGCCTTGCCTAGGTATCTACTATTCCGCTTAACCTGTTGCATGAGTTGGCCCTGGGGCATTTTCCATAAACAAATAGTGTGGTCATCTGCGCATGTGGCGAGCAGGCTGCCAGCAGCAGAAAATGTAGTGCCTCTAATGGTTTTTATGTGCCCGTTGCGAACATATGGTGGACGCTGCGGTATTTTCCATAAACGTACGGTCTTATCTACGCTGCTGCTCGCATAGTGCGTACCATCTGGAGAAAAGGCGATTGTGCTTAATTCATTGGTGTGGCCCTGTTGTTGATGAAATAACTCCCCACTACTCGCATGCCATAAGCGTATTGTGAACAGTGCGTTGGGCTGAGAGAGGGGGTGATGGAGATCATAAGCGGCAATGAATTGTCCATCAGGTGAAAATGCCGCCCGCGCGCTGCTTACTCCATCTTGTGTGGTCCATAAACATGTTTGAGTGGCAATCTCCCAAACAGAAAGCTGCACGCCGTATTCACACAGAGCAAGCAAGCGACTATCTGGCGAGAAAGCAAGGTGATGACACGGCGCAGCACAAGAGAAAGTGTTTATGACTTGTTGCCTTTCTATGTCCCAAAGCTGCACTTGCTTTTTATACGCTGAGGCGATGGCTAACCATGCACCGTTTGGTGAGAAACAAAGAAACTGAGAGTGGTAGCGCATTGGCTCAGCATAAAGTGAGGTGCGTTTATGCTGCTGCCAGAATTCAATTGACCAACCAGCCTGACTTTTAATTTGCACGGCAAGCAAAGCGGGGTGACTCGGTGAAAAAGTTAAATGAGTGATTTGATCGCCCATGTTGGGATACCAAGAAAATAACTCTTCCCCATAAGGAATATCCCAACGCCGAACGATTCCTTGCGCATCGACTGCCGCTAAATAGTGACTATTGGCAGAGAAAGCAATTTGCGTTGTATCTATGTCGTACCTTTGCAGTGTGAAAGTATGAATTTTCTTCCAAGTACTGGTTTGGTATAGCGCAATTGTTGCGCCTTTTTTGAGTTTAAGATCACCTGCTAAACCAACTGCAAAATGATTACCATCGGGCGTATAAAGACAAGTTTTAGCTTGGCTTGGCTGAGGCAAATAGGGTAGGGCGTTAAATTGTGCACCGTGCAGTTGTGCATTTTCTAATCGCGTATGACGTAGCAATGCTCCTTCCAATAGCCCTCGCCGTAAATCCGCACCACGCAAATCAACATGATCAAAAATACCGTACCGTAAATCTGCGCCAGCGATACAAATATTCCGTAAATCTGTTTGCGTAAAAGCTTCTCCCATGCGCACCAGGATAGTGATCGCATTAGCTGCGCCGATACTGAGTAGCGGATTATTTTTTGATTGATAAATCCAGTCGTACAAATGGGTTTTGAATGCCGCAGATTGATGAGCATATTCAGCTAAAAAATCCAGGATGCTCGTTTCATGCACTAAAGAGAATTGATTTAAAACCGACTCTGGCTGCACCTCTACCGTGCGATGAAACATTCCACAAATAGTGTAGGCCACTAAATGGGTTTGTACTTCTGGATAGATAAAACGATAGTTACCTCTCTCTTCGCATACTGGCAGATTAAAAAACGTCAATCGTTGGTCGGTATTGTTTTCAGCGTACAACTTATACGTTGTAGAAAATAAAGTGCTTGGGGGCGATACATCTCTTTGTTGAAATGAATGTTCTGGTGCTCCATTTCTTAAACTTCGCTGATTTGCACGAGTCTCTTGTGTCACTCTTGCCTGAGTAAAAGAGATAGCCATTTTTTGACTAATGTGATGACCTTTTGCGCACAGATAGGGTTGGACTTTTTTTAATGCAGCTTGTTCTTCTGGCGTGAATGAAATGCCTTGCATGCGTTGCGCGCTACGTTCCCACCATTGCGTTAGCCAAGCGTGGCACAGCTCAGCGACGCTCGTTGGTATCTTTTGTGCGCTCAATGGCAATACCTCTAAGGCCATCTGCAATAAAGAAGGCCGCCGTACTACTGCCTTTAAAAGAGGAGCATCTTCTAAAGTTTTTAGATAGCGAGACATACTCCAACCTGTAGGCTGCACTTGTTCAACATATTTTTGAATATAGGCTTGCACCGCTTGCTCAGAAAAAGGGGCAAGCCAATAGGTCTGACATAGCCTTGCTTGAGCAGTTGTTTGAAACGCTAGCCAACAAGGCTTTTGTGTAAATTCTGGTCGCGCGCTAATAATGGTTTTAGCTTGCCAGCCCTCAAGTATTCGCTCAAGGCCCTCTTTATACTGGGTGCTAGGTAGTTCATCCGCTCCTTCTAAGATAAAGATAAAACGTTGTTGAGTACGCAAAGCGTTGATCGTAGCAAGCGAAAATTGCTGCTGGCGTAAGTAGTTCTCAACCCAATCTACGCCTTCTGAGTTAATCGAATATTTATCTAATGGGACAAATAGCGTAATCGGCGTATCAGTGGGATCACTCTTAATACATTCAGCTGATAGCAGGCGAGATAAGTAGCGATTAAAAGTTGATTTGCCTAAACCCGCCTCTCCTATTAATAAAAGCACCTTTTGGGGCGAGTCTAAAAAAACAAATACCTTATCGAGCAGTGCAAAACGGACTGATGAATGTTCGCTTGTTTGCCCATCTAGCGGTACATAGCAATCCAATCCATCGCGCAAATGGTCGAGTTGGGTAAGTTTTTGTGAATAGTGTTTCTGTAACTCTTTGGGCGCTGTACCCAGTTGTGCTAATGGATAATGGTTGAGCGTGGTAGCTGCTTGATTAAGTTTGTGACACCGCGCCCGCAGCAGCTGCATATTTAAGTCAATCAAAGCATTAGGCGAATTTATTGGAGAATTAAGCGAGGCAGAAGCGCTATTTCTACGTCGAGCTTTAATAGTGTGGGTCGCCTCTTGAGGATTATTAGCGTTAGATTTTTGACGCATCTCCAGCAAACGATAAGATTGCTCATGACGATGATGTAAAGAAGCAGAAAGATGTGCTAGCAGCATCTCAATATATTCCTAAAATAGGTGCTGGCTGGTCGTTGTTGCTCCACCTGATCAATTGCGTGGTGAAAGATAGGCTTTCACCAGAAAGATGAACCAATAGAAATTGAACTTGCCAGTGCGTTATTAATTGTTATTAGAAGGAAAAGATGTCAGCGCGCGGATTTGGCAAACATGCAGCGTGTTTTGATTGATCTGAGTAAGGACATAAGATCGCGCAGAGAAAGAAACAGTTGTCTAAGACTTATTCGTTCAATGTGGTAGACATTGAACGAACGAGCTTTGCTATCACTATGATGTAAAAACTTGAGCGAGCGCTCAATAAGACTTTTCTTCTTATCTGGAAGCAGAAAAATGGGTAAAGAAGCAGAGTACGAAGCACTCTGCTTAAAGGAAATGCTGATAAGCAAATAGCAGGGCAGAGTAATTAATAAGCGATTGGTAAAAGAGGCATGCAATCGTCAACGCTGCCGTTGCACATGCAGCGGAGAAAATGATTGTGTGACAGGCATGATTTCGAGTGTGTTGATATTCACATGCGCGGGTCGTGTGGCGGCCCAATAAATTGTTTCTGCAATATCTTCTGCTGTTAGGGGTTGAGTGTCTTGATACAGGGCCGAGGCTTTTTCGTTATCTCCCTTAAAGCGCACGTTGGAGAATTCGGTGCCGCCGCATAAACCTGGCTCGATATTGGTTACCCGTAACGCGGTACCGGATAAATCTGCGCGTAGATTTAAACTGAAATGGCGTACAAAGGCTTTACTCGCACCATAGATATTGCCGCCTGGATAAGGATAATTACCAGCGATGGAGCCGAGGTTGATAATATGCCCACGATTACGCTGCACCATGCCAGGTAGGAAGGTATGCGTAATATGCACTAAGCCGCTGATATTGGTGTCGATCATCGTCTGCCAGTCTTCTAGATTTGCTTGGTGGGCGGGTTCAAGGCCGAGTGCCAGGCCTGCGTTATTTACCAGTACATCTACCTCAGCAAACTCTGGTGGCAGTGTTTCAGGTAATTTAGCAATCGCGTCCCGCTGGCGCATATCGAGCGTGATGGGCAATAAAGTTGGGCCTAGCTCATCGGCGAGCGATTGTAAAAGATGGGTACGACGTGCTGCAGCAATAACGCGATGTCCTGCGAGTACGAAAATTCTTGCAATGGCAGCACCAAATCCGCTAGAAGCGCCTGTGACTAATACGATCATTTTCCCCACGTTCCACTGCTCCCTTATAACCATTTGATTAATAACGATTTTTTCTATTAACTTGCGCGTGTAAATTCTAAAAAAATATAGTAAAAAAAATAGGTTACAAAATAAGCAGCGGAATGGGGGTTCTATGCACCCCATTTCGCCTCAAATAACCCCGCAGCAAGGGATTGAGCGCGTTTTGATGAGCTAAAAAGTTATGCAATTCTATGCAAAATTATGCATTGTTATGCAGCGCGACAGGGTGACTGTACCGATGAGTGGCATCATTAAGCGAGTTTTTCTCAGACACGGCAGTCTTCAAATCAAGTTTTAGTCCAGCTATTACCCGTATGGCTAAGTTTGGCACGAATCGTACAATGCTGAAGTTTAGGTGAATAGGCAATATATGCCTGGACACGGTTAAGTATTTTGCTTCCTGCTTTCTTTAGCAGTGCGAGCACTGGATAGGACACGTTAATGATATTAGGCCACGCTGTTTCTCAAACCTCGGCAATGAATCAAGCACAGGCAATTGCGCAAAAATGTCTATATGAAGCAAGATTGCATAAGAAGGTGGAAGATTTCAAGGTAGCCTTAATTTTGTACGGACAGGCCAAAGTCGCTTTTAAACAGATTGCAGGTGACCAGCAAGTGCTGCCATTAACAGAGGTGAAAGACGCAGTAAGCCAAGCCCGTACCCCTGAAACTGATGAAGAAAAGTCATTACGAGAGCAGATAGCTGAGGTTTATTTTGAGCGAGGCCAATTGTTAGAGAAATTGGGAAACGTTGGCAAAGCGCAAGCTAGTTATCAAAAAGCGCAACAGTGGGGCTATCAAGGCATCATCCCAACGGCATTTATTGCCGATACGACCCCTTCTGCGGATCGCGCGATCAGTCCGGCTCCGTCCACGACCTTTTTTCCAACGGATGTTTCCTTACCCCCATTGCCTCAGGCACCAGAAGCCAAGCTACAGGAAAAACACCAGTGGGTCGCACAAGTCTTCGAAACCATCTTGAAGCAGTTTCAGGACTTGGATTTATGCCAAAGCTCACCCAGCCTTTTTCTAGTCTATGCCCACAATAACCATCGGCTGGGACAAGCCGATGCCGACGTCTCGCAACGCGTGATTCAGTGGTTATCGAATCTCCGTTCCAATTTATATTCGGATCGTTCCGCCAGCGGTCACCAGGCGTTACCGTTTGCCGCCACTTTGGAAGAGAACGCCAAAGCTAACGATATCCTCTCTAGCCAACTTTGTTTATTACCTAACCACCCAGGCACCGTCGATCATGTCGTGCTGTGTGGCTCGGAACTGTTGGGTCACTATATGGCCTCACCGTACTATCAGCGGTTTTGCCAGGCGATTCAACACGCTTATCAGCAAGCCTCGGATACGAATGACTTTGCACAGATTGAGGCCGCCATACGCAAAGTCGTCGATGCTAACTTAAACGAAAAGGAATTTCACCATGTGTTGACGGAATTGGCCTTTTTGCAAATCCGCGAGGCGCACCTCAAAGGCGAGCACGGGATTATCCCGATGTTGCTTAACAGTAAGGCTCAACAGTGCTTGCCGAAATTTATTCTCGACTCAACCACGATTCGGATTGAAGACTCAATCTGGCGCACGCCGAGCAACTGGAAGGGGCAACAGACGTATCAAGATGAAGGCTTGCACGTCGGCTTCTTTAAGCTCTTAAAACGGCTATTAGTAAAACAAGAGCGGTGCATTGCATTGGCCGAAGAAAAAATCTATCAAGGCTGTTTGCAGCAATTACGCGAGGATAAGTCGCATAGGTTGACAGCGGAAGCGTTTTCTCGGTCTTTGAATCAAGCCTGTGTGAGTGCGCTGGATGCGTTGAAACAAGAGCACGGCGCCGATCTTCGTGAACTGAACATTCAGAAAGCGTATGAGCGCATCCTGACCGAAATCAAGCAGCTTAATGGTGAATCATTGGTTTCACCTGATCAGCTTCGCTCGGCTTTAGCGGCGTCGTACTCGGTTAAACGCTTAGCTATCCAACGGCTGTCTGGTCCGCCCATGTCGATGGAGCACTGTTATATCAATCTGGCGATTGTCGAATACGAGGCAGTACGCAACGAAGAGGAAAAGTCTAAAGAGGGAGAAAAGAAAGCGCAGCCCGACCATTTCCGACGTTTACCGAGCGCTGAGGCAATCAATTCTAATTCGCAGAAATTGGTACCGCTCGAGAAGCTCTTTGACCCACGAGCATTAAGCCAAGACAAGACGATCACACCGAAGCGGATTCTGATTCGGGGTCGGGCAGGCGCGGGTAAAACAACCTTATCCAAAAAGATCGTCTACGAGTACACACAGAAAGGTCAATGGAAAGATCGCTTTGACTATGTGCTCTGGATTTCGCTGCGTACATTGAAGGGTAAGCAGCACGGTGATCTGGCGACCTTGTTTTATGAAACTTATTTCCCATCTCACCCCAAAGGGTTGGCATTAGCCAAGACACTTGCCGCACAAATCGAGGGGCCAGCGAAAGAAAGAACGTTATTTGTCCTCGATGGCTGGGATGAGGTCGCGCAGGAATGGGGCGAACAGGAACCCATGCACAAGTTTCTCCATCAGCTCCTCAATCAGCCTGCGGTGCTCATTACGTCTCGGCCCTATGTTGATTTGAAACAGGCCAATCCAATGGATTTAGAACTGGAGACGGTGGGGTTCAGTCCGGAAAATGTCACGGCGTATCTGGATAACCCAGCCCTGATGCCGGTTTCGCAAGCCAAAGAGATGAAGGATTTCATTCAAACGAATCCTTTTATTCAAAGCTTGGTCAATGTACCGATCCAGTTGGATGCGCTTTGTTTCAGTTGGGATGAAATCAAGCGTCTACAGCAACAAACACAAGGCATGGTGACCATTACCGCGTTATATCAAGCGATGATGAATAAATTATGGCGCAAGGATATTCTCCGCTTAGAAAAGTGGGAAGGGGGAAAACCCATCACCGAGAGTCAGGTTAATGCGCTGAAAAGGCCATCCCGTATTGAGAAATTGGTCAAAATCGAACAGGATTTTTTGAGTACATTAGCTTTTGAAGGATTGCAGCGTAATCAAATCGAGTTCAATGATTTGGATTTGCATACCCTGATTGAGCAGCTTGAGACACAAGGAATGGATCTGCCTGTCACGTTAGAAGATAACCTCAAAACACTCTCGTTTTTGCATACCGATGGCTCAGATCAGAGTCAATGCAGCTACCACTTCATGCACCTCACGTTTCAGGAATTCTTTGCGGCTAAACGTTTTGTGCAGTGTTGGGAAATGGGGCAGGAGATTACCCTATTATCGGCTGACGCCAAGCGATGGACGAAAGCCCCTCCCGAAACGTTGGTTCGCCAACATAAATACAACCCGCGCTATGAGATTTTTTGGTGGTTTGTCTCTGGGCTGTTGCGTGCAGAAGCGCTGAATCGCTTCTTTGATGTCCTTGAAGCCGAACCTCGAGATTTGTTCGGCGCGGCACATCAGCGCTTGATGATGAGCTGTTTACATGAGGCGTCTCGTTCATCTGAGATGGGGCTGCCATCCGAGATCCGAGACAGACTGGAACAGCATTTAGCGCAATGGCTGCAATGTGAAATCAACAATAGGGGAGAAAGCACGCTGGCGTATCAACTCACGTTTCCCGAACATCTGTTGCTCAAGTGCCTGAGAGAGGGAGCATCAGGAGAAACAAAAGAAGCAGTGGTAAAGGCATTCAGACATCGATCTACCTTATCGAAATCGGCTATCCTGGCCTTGAGCGCGTTGACGAAGGATAAGAAAGAGGATGTGAGGCGCGCTGCGGCTTATGCGTTAGGCCAGCACTCTTCGCCCGAAGCCATCCAGGCCTTGAGCGCGTTGACGAAGGATGGGTATGGGGAGGGGAGGCGCGCTGCGGCTTATGCGTTAGGCCAGCACTCTTCGCCCGAAGCCATCCAGGCCTTGAGCGCGTTGACAAAGGATGGGTATTGGGAGGTGAGGCGCGTTGCGGCTTATGCGTTAGGCCAGCACTCTTCGCCCGAAGCCATCCAGGCCTTGCGCGCGTTGACGAAGGATGAGAAAGAGGATGTGAGGCGCGCTGCGACTGATGCGTTAGGCCAGCACTCTTCGCCCGAAGCCATCCAGGCCTTGAGCGCGTTGACAAAGGATGAGAAAGAGGATGTGAGGCGCACTGCGGCTTATGCGTTAGGCCAGCACTCTTCGCCCGAAGCCATCCAGGCCTTGCGCGCGTTGACGAAGGATGAGAAAGAGTATGTGAGGCACGCTGCGGCTTCTGCGTTAGGCAAGCACTCTTCGTTACCGCCCGAAGCCATCCAGGCCTTGAGCACGTTGACGAAGGATGGGTATTGGGAGGTGAGGCTCGCTGCGATTGATGCGTTAGGCCAGCACTCTTCGCCCGAAGCCATCCAGGCCTTGAGCGCGTTGACAAAGGATGAGAAAGAGGATGTGAGGCGCGCTGCGGCTTATGCGTTAGGCCAGCACTCTTCGCCCGAAGCCATCCTGGCCTTGCGCGCGTTGACGAAGGATGAGAAAGAATATGTGAGGCACGCTGCGGCTTCTGCGTTAGGCAAGCACTCTTCGTTACCGCTCGAAGCCATCCAGGCCTTGAGCACGTTGACGAAGGATGGGTATTGGGAGGCGAGGCGCGCTGCGATTGATGCGTTAGGCAAGCAATCTTCGCCCGAAGCCATCCAGGCCTTGAGCGCGTTGACGAAGGATGAGGAAGAGGATGTGAGGCGCGCTGCGGCTTATGCGTTAGGCCAGCACTCTTCGCCCGAAGCCATCCAGGCCTTGCGCGCGTTGATGAAGGATGAGAAAGAGTATGTGAGGCGCGCTGCGGCTGATGTGTTAGGCAAGCAATCTTCGTTACCGCCCGAAGCCATCCAGGCCTTGAGCGCGTTGACGAAGGATGGGTATTGGGAGGCGAGGCGCGCTGCGGCTTATGCTTTAGGCCAGCAATCTTCGCCCGAAGCCATCCAGGCCTTGAGCGCGTTGACGAAGGATGAGGAAGAGGATGTGAGGCTCGCTGCGGCTGATGCGTTAGGCCAGCAATCTTCGCCTGAAGCCATCCAGGCCTTGAGCGCGTTGACGAAGGATGGGTATTGGGAGGTGAGGCGCGCTGCGGCTGATGCGTTAGGCCAGCAATCTTCGTTACCGCCTGAAGCCATCCTGGCCTTGAGCGCGTTGACAAAGGATGAGAAAGAGGATGTGAGGCACGCTGCGGCTTATGCGTTAGGCCAGCACTCTTCGCCCGAAGCCATCCAGGCCTTGAGCGCGTTGATGAAGGATGAGAAAGTGTATGTGAGGCACGCTGCGGCTGATGCGTTAGGCCAACACCGTTGGACGCTCTATCGCCTATTGCCAACCCTTAACCAGCAAGAGATGCAATTGATCTATCAAAAATACTTACTCCAACAACGCTTTGATCAGAGTGTGCCTTTGTATATACAGGATAGCACCCTGTGCTTTTATACCGCTGAGGGTCTCCAGACCGTTCCGTTTAACCATGCGGACCACAAAAAGGCATTCAAACAGGCGGTTCAACAAGCTCAGCAGTCTGTGGGCATTCCTCTTTCCACAGCCCCAAAAGTTGGCTTATTTCGTGATCCGCTAGCCTTTATGACTAAGAAACGAACAAAATAGGGGTTGTAAGCTCAACCCATCAGAGTTTTTCCCCTTATCTTTAGCTAGGATTATTTAAGAATTATCTGAACGTAGACAGGCTAACGAAGCTGTCCGAAAACGAGCAGTTTCGGTCATACTGCCCCAATAGTGTACGAAAGTAAGCAAAATGCTTTCCGGACATAAGCTATAACTCGCACACTATTTTCGGACGGAATCAGCCCTATGCCACGTGTTTTTGCCTACTACCGCGTTTCAACACTCGATCAGACGACCAAGTATCAGCGTATGGAAATCGAGGCAGCTGGCTTTGTCATTGAGGCACGTCGGCTAATCGAAGAAAACATCAGTGGTTCCGTAGCAGCGAAAGAACGTCCTGGCTTTATGAAACTGATTGACCGGATGGAATCAGGCGATGTGCTGGTAGTGAGCAAGCTTGATCGGCTTGTGCGTAATGCAATGGACGTTAGGTCAACTGTCGAGCAGCTTGCCAGTGCAGGTGTACGCGTGCATTGTCTAGCCCTTGGCGGTGTCGATCTCACCAGTGCGGCAGGGAAAATGACCATGCAAGTGATTGCAGCCGTAGCCGAATTCGGACGCGATTTACTGATAGAACGAACACAATCTAGCATTAGCCGAGCCAAAGCAGCGGGTAAAAAGTTTGGGCGGCCACCCGTGCTCAATGTTCAGCAGCAAGAAGAAGTTGTAAAACGATTAGATGCCGGTACCAGCATCGCTGAGATTGCACGAGAATTTAAGACGACTCGGCAAACCATTATGCGAGTGCGAGAAACGGCGCTCAAACCCCAACAAGACAGGTAAACCTTTCACCTATGCCTTGGTGAATGGCAACATCGCAATTGAGTAGGCCATTCAGATTGCGCTAAAACTCAAGAAAAATTCCGAGAGGTTGGGCTTATTAACCCCGTAATTGAAGCGCAGTCAAATCAGCAAGGACAGACAAGAAGCAGCCGTTTTTAACGAAGATGGCAAAGAAAATTGAGAAGACACATAAAAGATATGATTGTTGGAACGATAGCGAAAGCGCGATAGGAAAACTTCAATCGTTGGTATGAAGTGGAATTTATACGCGACTTGTTAGGGGATTTCGTCGTTATCTAACGTTGGGGCAGTCATCATTCCAAGCAGCACGGCATGCAGAAAAAGATAGTAGTCGGTGAAGTCGAAGGCTACCACCTTCTCGGAAAAATAGACGTCCGCCGACAAGGCTGAGAAATTCCATATTGGCGGGTCTAGAGTCTAATTACGCTATCCGACAAGATAAGGTTTTTCCCTAAAGACACCAGGCAATAAATAGAGAAAATATTACGGAAATTTCTTATTGATCTTATTTTTAAATCCGCAGCTTTAGTTCTGCGGGGGAGAAATGGAATGTCAGCATTTTTAGGGGCAATTACATCAACGCAGCTGCCAATGGGTAAATATCCTCACGCCTATACAGAAAAAGAAGCAGTACCGCCCCAAGTTACCGTCTCACCTATAGCAAAAAGCTATATCACAAAAGAGAATCTACAAAACGCACTACAAAAAGCCGCAGAAACATTATCTGCTGATTCAGAAAAAACGACTCACACTTCCGAGCGTGACACAACTTCTGATGCGTACCCTAGTGCACCTAACGGAGCAAGCGTAACTGCCTCTGCAAGAAGCGCAGGCAACCCCGTTAAAGTATTCTCTAACGGCTTAACAGAAAAATTTGAAATACTCACTAATAGGGAAAAATTTAAAAGCCAGGCTAAATTAACCTTTCCTATCACTTATTCATTTTTAGACAAAGTATTTAATAAGCAAAAGCACACCATGAAGGATGCTTTTGCTATATTCAATGAAATACGCTCATATTTAGAAGAGCGCAAATATGAGAAGCTGCCCGATTTTGCTGGACTTTGCGACAAAGCCTCAAGCCTGACTAAAAATTTAGAAAACATGGAAACAGCACTTGATTCAATCAAGCAAGATTTTCATGATGAATCTATTTATCAGGCACTCGAAGGCGCATCTGAAGAAGAAACACAAGCTTGGTATGATAAACGCGCAAGGGTGGAGAAAGGGTTAAATTCATTAGGCCCGACCATCAAAAATCTTGACGAGATCATTAATTTTCTAAACCATGATGTTCTTTCTACGGAGCAATCTTTTGGGGTTCGCATGATTACCAGCTTGATATCAGGCATTGGATATATCATCGCGTTCACGGGTGGAGTCGGTGCTCCTCTGTTTTGTACTTCTCTTCTCGCTAGTTTTGGCATTGAGTCAAAGCAATATTCCTTAAAGCAAGACATCAAAAAATGGGAGTCTTTTAAAAAACTCCTGGATGGATTGCGTGACAAAAATCCCTTAATGGAGGAAGAAGTGATAAACCAACTGTTAGCCAATAATTATCGGAATCAGAATGCTATAAAAAGTCTGGTGGAAGATAAGAATCAAATTCAGACTGAAGCTAACGAACAGGTTGATAAGAAGCTGGAAGATATCCAGCAAGCCAAAGATGATGCAGCGGCCGCACGAAAAGCGGCTGAAGATTCTAATAGGAAATTAGATGATTTTATCGGTTCAGTAATACCTGTTCTTAACCAATTTAAAGTACGCAGAGATTCTAGTGATTCAGGGTATCTTTCCTCTAGTCCAGAGGATGCGCCGATAAGTCGCAGAGAAGTTGACGCAATGTTAAAGCAGCAGGAGGAACGGCATGCTAAGGAGAAAGAAGAAATAGCAAAACTTGCCGCTTCTGAAGCAACAAAGCAAACCATTGCCGCTCTTCAAGCACAAGGCCTCCTAAAATTGGCTTAAACTTTTCTGAGAGCAATACTACGGAAGAACTTTCTATATGGAGAGTGGTCCAAACTGGGGGCTGACTTAATCAACTGATTTTTTGATTGTCGAGTGTGACCCAGTTTTTCTGGTGGATGTTCAATAATGTCAAACCGATCGCTTCCACTGCTTCGGCCGCCAGCCTCCTGTTTGGACCACTCTCCTATTTCTCCCATCCAGCAAAACGACCACAGACCAGCTTAGGGTGTCATTTGGCCCCCAGCCGGAACTGACCCCAAATAGGTATACCCCAAATGCCCCTGGCAAGATGAACTGACCCCAAAAAGTTAGACGCTAAAAGTTCTAATTTTTTGGGGTTTTTTATGAGTAAATATAGTGCACGGTTTCGGACAGTTTCGTTAGCCTGTGTACGTTCAGATAATTCTGGAGTAATCATGAATCCCACATTCCGCTGCTCCGTAACTTCTCAATAACCCGGGGCAAGTGACAGTAAACCGCTTAAGCAAAGACAGCGCAAAATTCGCTAGGTTAAGCAAGCATGCGGATCCTGGCCAAGCGAGCTAATCAAACGACGCAATTTCTCGTAGCATTTGCCCTGGATTATTGAGAAGTTACGGAGCAGCGGAATGTGGGATTTTTTACTCTTCTAATCACAATACGGGAGAAACGCAGCTCTCATACTAGCTAACATCAACTTCAAGCTGATTGAATAGTTTTAGCTGTTAGGTGAGGGTGAGGATTGTAAGATCGTGGCATAGATGATGTCCACGGCGTGACTAAAAAACCATTGAGGTGATGTGTTGCACTGGCCTTCGTAAACCTGTTTTTTCATTCTTTAGCACCTCAAGTAAATAATATAGCGTTACCCACAAGCATGTTTCGCTTGTTCAAACTGCCGAGCGCTACAGCTTCACTCTTCTTATTTTTATCTTTTCTGTTCCTTAATATATTTATATTTCATGTCGACCTTCTAAGCGGGCGCAAATGTCGTCGTGCCAATTTTCCTCTGTTTATATGATGTGGCAAGCGACATAGGATTTGAAGTGCGGAAGGTTTTATTGTTTAGTACTTGCAGTCAGGCGTTTTTTCTTAGCAATACTTTGAATAGATTCTGATAAATGCTTTAATAGCAGCCAAACAAACAGCATGTAACGGTAATGATAGAACTTGACAGTATCACACAGCGCTTTAAAGGGCCGCAGGGACCAGTTGATGCGCTACGTGACATTAATTTGACGATTCCAACGGGTACCATTTTTGGGATTATTGGCCGTAGCGGAGCCGGTAAGAGTACGCTGTTGCGCACGATCAATTTGCTTACGCGCCCAACTTCTGGGCGCGTTCTTATTGATGATCGCGATTTGACTACGCTTAATGCGCATGATTTGCGCGCGGTTAGGCGCGAGATTGGAATGATTTTTCAGCATTTCAATTTGCTCTCATCGCGTACGGTGCAAGGTAATGTTGGACTGCCCCTCGAACTAGTGGGCATGCCACGCGCTCAAATCGATTCGATTGTATTGCCTTTGCTTGATCTGGTGGGCTTGAGTGCTTATAAAGATCGTTATCCCGCTCAATTAAGCGGCGGACAAAAGCAACGAGTTGGTATTGCTCGTGCACTTGCTAGTCATCCAAAGCCGCGTGTGTTGTTATCAGATGAAGCGACCTCCGCACTAGATCCCGAAACGACACGTTCAATTCTTACGTTATTGCAACGTATCAATCACGAACTAAAAATCACTATTGTGTTGATTACGCATCAAATGGAAGTGATCAAAGCAATTTGCGATTCAGTCGCAGTGCTCGATGCAGGTCGTGTTGTTGAGCAAAGTAAAGTGACTGAATTGTTTTTAAAACCGCGTCATTCGATTACCCGTGCACTTTTAGGCGAAACATTAGCGCATGAACTACCGCCAGCACTCAACGAACGCGTGCGCTCTCGCCTACGTAAAGGAAACGAGCATTTACTGCGGCTGGCGTTTACCAGCATGAGCGTAGATCAACCGTTGCTATCAGAAACGATTCGTCGTTACGAGTTGGATTTCAACATCTTGCATGGACGTATTGATGACATTCAAGGGCATCCGTTTGGCTCGCTGTCGGTGTTAGTCGGTGGTGCACCCGAGAAAGTTGCGCAAGCGATCGCTTTTTTAACAGAACACGGTGTAGTGGTAGAGGAGTTACCAGATGACGAGTGAGATGTTGACCCTTTTTGCCACATCATTTAGTGAAACTTTATTGATGGTTGGCATTTCTGGTGTGCTTGGCGCAGCTGGTGGGTTACCGCTTGGCGTATTGCTCTATCTAACTGATCGGGGAGGGCTGTTACAAAATAAACTTCTCTATCGCGTAATGAGTCTTATCGTTAATACGGTGCGTTCAACCCCTTTTATTATTTTATTAGTCGCTGTGATTCCTTTAACGCGATTTCTAGTTGGCTCGTCGATTGGCACAGCAGCTGCGATTGTGCCTTTAACGATTGCTGCGATTCCGTTCGCTGCGCGCCTTGTCGAAACGGCGCTGCATAAAGTTGACCTAGGCTTGGTTGAAGCTGCGCAAGCGATGGGCGCAACTAATTGGCAGATTGTCTATAAAGTGTTGTTGCCTGAAGCGATGCCTGGCATTGTCGCTAGTCTAACGATGACTTTTGTGAGTTTAGTCGGCTATTCAGCGATGGCAGGGGCTATCGGTGGTGGCGGGCTAGGTGACGTTGGCATTCGCTACGGCTATCAACGCTTTTTGCCAGAGGTGATGTTGGGCGTTGTGTTGATTTTGGTGATTTTTGTGCAATTGGTGCAGTCGCTGGGTGATAAATTGGTGCGCCACTTAGGCCATAAATAATAGAAGTTTGCGCGGTTATGAGCAGCAGTTACGTTGGGGTGACAAAGGAACCCCAACATGTAGGCCGATTGATCTGATATTTCTTCTTTTGAAAGATGATGGACAGGTTCTTAGATTTAAGGCTGAGACCCGCTGCAACCATCATCTCCATGACGAACTAGCCATTCTTTGAGCACGCTAATTCTTTCGCGGGTTAGCTGGGTTTCATAGGTAGCTTCACACATAGGTTGCATCGAACCATAGTAATAAGATGTATCAGTGGAACTACCGTAAGGAGGGAATTTCATCTCAACCTGGGCGTCTCTATATTTAATCCATGCAAGCTGAGATTTTTTAAGGGATTTAAGAAAAATAGCATCTTTTTTATTTCGATCTTTGATTGCTTTATATACACGATTAAGCTCAGCATCAGTTGTTTCTGTTTCAGAGCCTGCGCAGCCATTTAGGTCAAGCTGTGAGACAGCGTTTTTCCAGCAATCTTTATTAATGTGCTTTGGTTCAGATGCCCGCGCACCAAAACAAATAGCCGCGGTCAATATGGTGATCCCAACATACTTCATCTTTCATCATCTCCTTTTAAGTTGAAGCTTTTTAAAAATTATTGTTGCGAGTGTATTGGCACAAAAGCTTTGCTCCAGAGCAGAGCAATTAGGCTTATGAAAAGAGTCGTAGATTAGGTGATGCTTTGCGGTAGCGTCACCCGATTGATTGAGTAATTCAAATTAAGCGTAGGCTGATTAAACTCTAAGGTAATTGCCGCTATACCTTTATTTTCGATGCTTTGATTGGCTTGAGTGCTTGCTCTCGCTATATTTAGCAGTTCCCCTTTAAATTGCTTAAATCTGCGCAGCTTTTAGCATTTCTGCCGGAGCAGGCTTGTCTTCGTAATGGCTAATTTTTGCGTGTTTGGCTAGATTTTTTTCTATTTCCTCTAAGTTCATCCCATCTTCTAGGTATAAAGATTTCAATATTTGCAGGATTTTCCAATATTTCCTTCCTTTTTCTTTCAGAAACGATGTTATTTTTTTTGAGATGGGAAGCCGGTTCATCAAGTTTTGGAGCACATAATGATAGGCGCTATCGTCTGTTGTGCCGACTGCTAGCCCGTCGATAATGATGAATAACAGTATTTGGTCGCTATACTTCTCTGGCAAATAAATATCATTTTCACTAAAAATTTCTATGAGGCCTTTACGTAAAAGTTCTGCTTCATGGTGAAATAATTTTTCTTGTTTATTTTTAAATTTTTCACGCTGCACAGGGTCAGATGCCGAAGGATAATTTTCTTCTTCTTGTTCACCTTCTACCAATGGCTCTGGTGCGTGGGCTTTTTCGTTGGGCTCCTGCGAAGACTCATCTTCGCCTCCTGAATCCATGAATTTAGGGTCTTTTGATTCTCCGCCGCCGCCTCCTTCCTGCTGTTTACGAAGGAAAACTCTATTAGGTGGGAGTATAGGTTTTGACTCTAATTCTTCTTTAAGCAAAGCGGCCATGCTTCGCATAAGCTTTTTATTTTTTGTTTTTGAAAGCTTTTTAGCGGAGGCCCTGTTTGACAGCGCTGAGGTGGAAATATTCGACCTTATTCCTGATTTTAGTAAATGCTTCATAAAGCTCAACATGCTCATAATAAATGCTAAGCGCTGTTTAACCGTAGCGTTTAGCGGCCTATTTTGAGTCGTGAGCTCGATGCGGCTTCTGAGGCTTTGAACACGGCTATCAATTTGCGCGATAAACGCTAGCGTCTGGTCTTGGGATGGCGCATTTGACTCATTTAGCGCCGCGTATTGATCGATGTATTCGATAGCAGCGAGGCCCAAGTTAAATGCTTCGATAATCTGAGCTTGCACAGTACTTTCGTCGGCACTGCCCGCGGGCGGAAGTGATGCTGCTAATCCATTTAGCGCCCCGAATGGTGAGGCTTTATTGGAGGAAGAAGCGGCTGCTGATGCAATTTCCTCCGACGTCTGTATGCTTTCTTCAGTGCTTCCAAGTGACGCTAAGTGTTCTTCTGCTCGAGATTCTTGCGCGCCTGCTACGTGTGGGCCAGCAGAGTTAGACTCGCCAAGAGCTTCATTTTCGTTTCGGGATGGGTTTGCTTCTTGTGCGTCCTCATGAGGAGCTGCCATTGAGGTTAGCTCGTGAACTTCGTCTTCAACATTGTGGAGAAGCGCAGCGAGGGTGTTAATTGAAAGAGAGTTTTTGAAGAATTCTTTTGCTGCTCGTATATGCTGAGCTAGACGTGTATTAGTTAGCTGCCTAGCAGCAGCGCTATGGGCCGTAAGACTATTTCCCCAGCTTCTAAGCGATCTTCTGCGAGCCCCCCTGAAGGGAGGCGGAGCGATTGGCGGTAATGGGCCCGACATATCATTACTCCTTTTTCTGTTGACATAAGCATTCTAAGAGAAATCTGATTCTTTTAATAATTTATTAGAATGCCTTTCTCGGTTGCTTAACGGTTGCACAGCTTCATTTTTTGATTCGTTCGATCCTTCAAGCGCTACGAGATAGGTTTGTTATGATTTGGAAGAAAGCGTTGTTATAAATAAGAGCTTTAAGCCTCTTAAATAAGAAGCTTAGGCAAATTAATCGTGGCAATATAGTCTTTCTATAAGCTACTTAACTTTTTCACCTCTTGCACACAGGAGCTTGTATGTCATTCCGTCACATCTTTAAGTTGCTTATTACAGTGGGTGCGGTCGCATTTTTCTCGATGAATTCACAAGCTGAGGAGAAAATTAAAGTAGGCGTGACGAGTGGCCCACACGCGCAAATTCTGGAAGTGGTGAAAAAAGTGGCAGCTAAAGAGGGGTTGGTGATTCAAAGCGTTGAGTTTTCTGACTTTGTGCAACCTAACGCAGCGCTAGCGGCAGGTGAATTGAAGGCTAATAGCTATCAACATCTGCCTTATTTAGAAGCGCAGGTGAAAGATCGTGGTTATCAACTGGTGAATGTGGGCTACACGGTGACGTTTCCAATGGGTGTTTATTCCAAACGGATTAAATCGCTGGCAGAGCTAAAACCAGGTGCGCGTATCGCTATTCCAAATGATCCTACGAATGGTGCACGTGCACTGCTGTTGCTGCAACAGCAAGGCTTATTGGAATTACGCGTCGAAGCTGGGTTGCAAGTGACAGTGCTGGACATTGTTGATAATCCTAAAAAGCTGAAAATGATTGAACTTGATGCTGCGCAATTACCGCGTGTGCTCAATGATGTTGATGCAGCAGCCATTAATACTGATTTTGCTGTGCAAGCGCAGCTGGTGCCGACGCAAGATGCGCTAGCGCTTGAACCAGCACAGGGGCCGTATGCAAATTTAATTGCGGTACGCGCGGTTGATCGTAATCAGCCATGGGTTGCTAAACTGGTTAGCGCCTATCACTCGCCTGACGTGAAGAAATATATTGCTGAACAATTTAAAGGGGCTGCAATTGCCGCATGGTAATAGTTAGCCTTGAGATGGATTCCTAAAGAATTTCTGGTTAAGGAAGTAACGCATGAAAGTTATAGTGCCGGTTAAACGGGTAGTCGATTACAACGTCAAAGTAAGAGTGAAGTCTGATAGTTCAGGGGTTGAATTGGCCCATGTGAAAATGTCGATGAATCCCTTTGATGAGATCGCTGTTGAAGAAGCCGTACGTTTAAAAGAAGCGGGAGTTGTGAGCGAGATTATTGCCGTGTCATGTGGTGTCGCGCAGGCGCAAGAAACGTTGCGTACAGCATTAGCCATTGGGGCAGATCGTGCGATCTTGGTGGAAACCAATGAAGAATTGCAGCCACTTGCTGTGGCTAAACTTTTAAAAGCGTTGGTTGAACAAGAACAGCCTCAGCTGGTGATATTAGGTAAGCAAGCTATCGATGATGATGCGAATCAAACCGGCCAGATGCTAGCTGCGCTGTGCGATTGGCCGCAAGCAACCTTCGCTTCAAAAGTCGTATTGGTTGAAGAAAATGGTCAGCAATGCGCGCATGTCACACGCGAAATTGACGGTGGCTTAGAAACGCTATCGCTTCTGCTGCCAGCGGTGATTACAACCGATTTGCGGCTGAATGAGCCACGTTACGTCACCTTGCCAAATATTATGAAAGCAAAGAAAAAGCCACTGGCTACGCTGACACCAGAAAGCTTGGGGGTCGATGTGAAAGCTCGCTTGCAAACATTAAAAGTCAGCGAGCCGCCAAAACGTTCGGCAGGTGTACAAGTGCCTGATGTGAAAACGCTGATTGATAGATTGAAACACGAGGCAAAGGTTCTGTAAGCGCGCTGTTTAGCGCTTCCTTGGCGCTCGCGCGCTACCTTGCCGTACTAGTTGTACTGTCTGCGGGGGCACAAGGCCCACCAGGAAAATGCTGAACAGGCTCTAAAAACGACAGGACGGCTTTTGTACTGTAACTGTTTGCTGGAAACAAAATGACAATTCTGATTATTGCTGAACATAACAATCAAGAAATTAAAGGTGCCACGCTGAATGCGATTAGCGCTGCGCAGAAAATTGGCTCAGCGTGTCATTTGCTGGTAGCGGGCCATCGTGTACAAGGTGTTGCCGAGCAAGCGACTAAGATCGCCGGCATCGCGAAAGTATGGGTTGTAGATGCCCCTCATTTAGCCGAAGGGCTAGCCGAGAATATCAGCGCGACAGCACTTAAGTTGGCTAAAAATTATTCCCATATCGTGATGGCGGCGACAGCCTACGGTAAAAATATTGCGCCGCGGGTTGCAGCTAAATGTGATGTTGCGCAAATCTCAGAGATTTCAGCGGTAATTAACGCCGATACGTTTGAGCGGCCAATTTATGCGGGTAATGCGATTGCCACGGTGCAATCAAGTGATCCAATCAAGGTATTAACCGTGCGCTCAGCAAGCTTTGAGGCAGTGAGTACTCAAGGAGGCAACGCAGCGCTTGAAGTGATAGAAGCAGCTCCTGATACTGGGCGCTCGCACTTTATTAGTCGTAATTTGACACCGCTTGATCGTCCAGAGCTGACAGCCGCGCAAGTCATCGTAGCAGGCGGCCGTGGTCTTGGTTCAAGTGAAAATTACCTCAGCCTGCTCGAGCCTTTGGCACAAAAATTAGGTGCAGCGCTTGGTGCGTCACGCGCCGCTGTTGATGCAGGTTTTGCGCCGAATGATTATCAAATCGGTCAGACTGGCAAAATTGTGGCGCCACAGTTGTACTTGGCCGTTGGGATTTCAGGCGCGATTCAACATTTAGCCGGTATGAAAGACTCCAAAGTAATTGTCGCGATCAATAAAGATGCTGATGCTCCGATCTTCAGCGTCGCTGATTATGGTTTGGTCGGCGATTTGTTTGAGTTAGTGCCGGAACTTGTGTCTGCTTTGGATTAAGTGAATTCTAGTGGCGTATGAATTAAAGCAAAGTTCAAAAGCTGTAGTCTGTAATGAAGGCTGATGTAAAGTCGCTATAAGGCATTCTCTTCTGGCCTACGTAGCCCGCCCCCTTGGCCTGATCAAGTCTTGCGCTCAGGGAGCGGCTATTGCTCATGTTCTGCGCAGATCTTATCGCGAGCGTTATCATCAGATATGCTCATATGCTTTTAATGCTAACGCTTGCGAAAGAAGAGCAGCGTTCATACCTATACGTATAAAGCTGGCGCTGCCCTTGTGCTGGCTGTGTAAGTGGTGGGGGCAGGGTTCCCTTTCGTCCCGCGTTGCTTCAAAAGAAGCTTACTCCTTGGGCTTAAACCTTGGACCCCCTCGATATTTGCGTTAGACAGAATCAGCGATTGTTGCGCGGAAGTCCAGCGTAAGATCGCCCGCCACTGACCATTTTCTTTAATCAATTGCCACCAACGAATAGCTTTATCCCCGCTGCCTGTGACTAAATAGTCCAGGTCTCCCATTTTTTTCCAATCGAGGGCATGGACATATTCATTAAAATCTTTGATTTTCACTAGGCACTTCTCCGCAGTGATATCCCACACTCGCACCGTCTTGTCTTTGCTGCCAGAGGCGACATAGAGCCCATCCGGCGACAGTGAAATGCTTGTGATCTCATCCTTATGTCCTTCCAAGATGCACCGAGGTGTGGCATCCACGCCATTTAAATTCCAAACTCGCACCATATGGTCCTTACTGCCAGAGATAGCTTGGAGCCCATCCGACGACAGCGCGACGCTGGTAATCTCTTGCTGATGCCCTTTCAAAATGTGCCGAGCCTTGGTTGTGTTTATATCCCCCACGCCTTTTTCCTCTACGCCTTTTAAATCCCATACTAGCGCCCTCTTGTCTGTACTGCCAGAGATAGCACTGAGCCCATCCGACGAAAGTGCGATGCTAGTGATTTTGCCCGTGTGCCCTTCCAAGCGACGGGGTTCGGTGTCAGGTTTGTTTAAATTCCATACATGCACCTTTTTGTCCGTCCTGCCGGAGACTACATAGCGCCCATCTGACGATAGTGCCAGGCTAGTAACCCATTCACCGTCATGTACCGGTAAGATGTAGAGCGGGACGCTGCTCGCGGTGACCAAATCCCATACCTGCACTGTCTTTCTCGTGCTACTACAAACGATATACTGATCATTCTGTAACAGTGCGATGTTGCTAACCCTGTGATGTTCGTTAAAGGGGTGGGGTTTGGCAACGGGTGCAAGCAAATCCCATATGTATATGCTCTTATCTTTATCTCCGGAGACGATATACCGACCATCTGGTGACAGTGCCACGCTAGTAATTCCTCTGTCATGCCCTGCTAAGGTGTGAGACGCCCAGCTCAGCGCGTGCAGGTCCCACACTCGCATCATCTCCTTACTGCCAGAGAAGGCATAGTGCTCATCCGGTGACAGTGCAATGCTAGTGACTCGAGTCTTATGTCCAGCTAAGATATGGGGCTTGTCGTTGGGTCTACTTAAATTCCACACCCGTACTATCTTGTCCGCACCACTAAAGACTACATAGCGTCCATCCGATGACAGGGCCATGCTAGTAATCGGATACTTTCCGTTCAGGATGTGAATGCAGCGCTTGCCGTCGTCTGCGTTTAGATCCCATAGTCGCACCGTATGGTCTTTACTGGCGGAGACAGCATAATGCCGCTCCGGCGAGAGCGCGACACTAATGATTGCTTTGTCGTGCCCCTCTAATTTGTGAGTGCAGAACTTGCCGTCGTCTGCGTTCAGATCCCACACTCGCACCGTTTTGTCCTTACTGCCAGAGATAGCGCTGAGTCCATCTGACGGCAGCGCGATGCTCGTGATCTCATCATCATGCCTTCCCAAGCAATGGAGCCTGTCTTTAGAGTCTTGAGGTTTGTTTACATCCCACACCCACATTTTCTTGTCTGTACTCCCGAAAACTACATAATGCCCATCTGACGACAGCGCCAAGCTAGTAACTTGATATTCGGTTTTCAAGCTATGCGGCTGGGCGCGGGGTGTGTTTAAATCCCACACCAGTACCTCCGTCTTGTCTGTATCTACGGAGACGAGGTGTCGCTCATCTGACGACAGTGCGATACTCGCAGCTTTTGCTACTTTTTCGTGCTCAACCACGGCCTTTTTCTTTTGAAGGGTAAGGGGCTGATAAAGACTAATTTTCTTACCTCGGGTGATGGCGAACCAATGCGGTGAGCAGCAGTAAGCGTTAACCTTGTTGTCAAACTGCAAACTTGGTAATTCCCCAAACTGCGCCCCATGCATTTTGGCGCCTCTAAAATCCGCATCGCACAGCCGTGCCCCTTGCATCCATACTCTTCTTAGATCGGTCTGTTGGTCTTGTGAGACAGATTGGAATTGAGCGTTATCAAAAAAACCATAACTTAAGTCGGCCCCGGGAATCTGAATCCCTTTGAAATCTGCTCCATTGAATGGCACTCCAGCTTTGACCAAAATCGTGATCGCATTGGCTGCCGCTTGACGTACACTTACATCAGTTTTAGAGCGCTCAATAATCTGGAGAAGCTTATCCTTAAATGTGTGCTCTTTTTCTACGCGCTTAGTTAACCATCGAATTACTCCCCGGTCATTAACCCAGTGTTTGGGAGCGAGCCATACATCTTGTCGTGTTTGGAGGGATAGAGCAGGTTGGTTTTCAAAACTATAGACAGACGCATCACTCCCACGACGAGAACGGATTTTCGGTGTCATGCACGCATCAAACGACTTAAAGAGAGCACGAGCCGCAAAGTATTCTAGTAGCGATTTATGGATAAAGCGGTATCGATTACCGCTACGGATAAGCGGCCATGCATTGCGCAGTAGTTGAAGTTTGGCCGTGTGCGCAAAAAAAGTGTCTTTCCAACTCCCTTCATCTTTGTACATTGAATATTCAACAATTGGATTGCCCTCGTTCTCTGTATAAATATGCACTGCCAGATCTTGCACAAACCGGAGCCCATGTTCAGCAAATCCATCGTCGCACAATTTTATAAAAAGCTCTCTTTGGTCATCCTTTAAATCTTGTGCGCTTAAGCTTTCTTGGCCGCCCTCATATTTCCGCCTAATAAACTCATCGTACAGATCCATACGTAACTGAATGTCAGTCCGTCTTTTCCCATCATTTTCCAGGCGAGGTAATGCTTCTAGCGCAACACGCAGTAAAAATGGATTGCTGACTAAGCTTTTTAAATGTAATCGTTCGATAGCCTCTTTGTAATTTTGCACCGTCCAGCCCGTTTGGTGCCAATTCACATATTTTTCTACATACGGATCTGTATTTGTAAGCGGCTCGATCGCGACTTCATGAAAGAGTGTGTTTTTGTCCTGCGGATCCGGTTGAAAACGGTTGTGGTAGTTCTGCCCCAAGTATTCGCTGCCACAATTGATGACCATGTGACCCTGCCAACTATTAACCTGGTTGATATGATTGCTCAGATACAGATTTTGAATTTGACGGATCTCGTCATAGCCATCCAAAATGAAAACGAATTTTTGCTTGTTTTTTAATACTTGAATCTCAGTTTCTGAAAAACCTTTTTCCTTTAATGCTTTTGCAATCAAATCATGCTCGGGCTTGTCGATGCTCGGTAAACAAATCAGAAGTGGAATCACTTTGTACGTTTCTACTTCATCCCATAGTTGTTTTTCTAACTTGCGGCAGAAGGTGGTTTTACCCACTCCGATATTCCCTGTTAACAAGATCACTAGCTTTTTGTTTGCCAAGAGAAGTTCTTTAACTTCTTTTAGAAGAGGGTCTAAAGTCTTTATTTTATTTTGTATTTCTACTCTGCCACGCTGCTCCACATAGAGCTGGAGGGCCTCCTGAAGTGCCTGATTTTGTTCAAGTGCCGCTAGATGCTGATCTTTCAGTATTTTATGTAGCTCCTCTAGTGAAGTGGTGTGAGCTGAAACCTCTTGCCATAAACCATCTTTTGGCTGTGCAAACCAAAACGGGTGCCAAGCGGGAGGGGCGTAACCATATTGTTCCATCTCATCGAAGCTGGGAGTCGGCCACATCAGTGCTACACGATTAAGGCATTGTGTTGCATAATTTTCGATAGAGGGAATGGAAGGTCGGGCCCATTCAACCTCGCCTAACTCTAGCGCTTTAAGCAGCTTAAGCGCACTGTCGCCTTGATCTGTAGAGTCGCATGCTAGTCGCTCTAATCGATCACATAGACCGCGTAAAAAGGGTTCATCCCACTTCTTCTGGTTTTTTTTAAGATGTTTTTCTAATAAATCGAACTCGCCATGACCAATGAGCAGGTCGATAAAACAGAGTTCTCCGTACCAACGGGCGCGCCTAAGCCATTTAATCCCTCCGAGCGCTTCTTCAAAGGATGAATAAATGTCCAAAATTTTGTCGGGTTGGATGATCGCGGCAGCAAGCTCGATACCCTGTGTCCCAACGACACTTAAACCGAACGCTGTTGCCTGAAATATGCCTAACAGGCCAACTTTCATTCGGCGTTGCAGGGATTCTAAAAGTGTCTCATCGTTCGGTAAGTGCATTAGCATTTGCCGAATATATTCAACGAGCCATGCTAACTCAGGATATTTTTTCTCATTGTCGAATCTGTTAAGTGCATTGAGAAGGGGGGTCTCAAACTCTACTCGATCTACTCCTTCTATATGGTGAGAAATTGCCCAATCTATGGCGAGCGAGAGGGTTTGCAATAAAGTTATGGTTTGTTCAGGGTTTCTGTAGATATGAATACTGCTTAGTAAGTTAAGTAATGTTTGTACTAATGTGATGCAATCCCCTGCTACATGGGGATCTATTTTGAAGCGACAGCGCTGAAGCATCATTACGGACACTCCCCGCAATAAGAAAAGGTTGAGGAAGTATTTCTTTTGTGGCCCTAGTTCCTCTAAAAGTGCATTGGTGATCTCGCGGTGCAGCTGCAAATGATCGATGGAAGAGAGCGCTACAATTTCTTGAACATGTGCGAGGCTTTTATTCTGACTTTTAAACTGCTCGATTACCTGCTTAGCTTTTTGTAACCAAATGGCTTTATCCTCTTTAGACGCATCATTGGATTGTATGCACCAAGCCAAATGACGGGTTTCTCTTATAGGGTCATTCTGCTTAGGTAACGTATAACTTAGTAGAGAGGCAGCAGTCGACAATTTTTGGGTAGACTGGTTTTTGGTTCTTAGTCTCTCGAAACGTGCGTTGAGATCTAAGTTTTCTTTGCGAAACAAAATATTACTTTGATCAGCATCTCCTCTATAAGGAATCCATTTCGGAGATGGTAAAGAAAAATGTTGGCTAATGCTTGCAGAGTGAACAGCGGAAGGAGCAGGACGTTTGATCATATCCTCAAATATTTTATCCGCTTGTTTTTCTTTTCCCTGAGTAAGCAAAAATCTATTGTATTGAAGACTGATATCCTTAAATAAATTCTGCACCTCGGGTTGACCTGGTGCGTCCTTAATCGCCTTCGATATGTGATCATAAGCTTGTTGGTAAGCCGGTTCAGCATCAGTAGCACGGCCCTCTGTTTCTAAAAAGCAGCCATAGTCAAAATATAGGGCGGCAAGATCTTGATTTACTTTAGATTTATGGAATTGGGATGCATTTTCCGCCACCTTGAGTGCTTTACGGTAACACTCTTCCGCATCCTTTGTGTTCCTCTGCTTTTGATAATCGAGAGCCTCTTTATGGAAATTATGAGCTGGTATCAGGATGAGTCTTGAGCTGTGCAATGCTTGTCCTATCTTCTGCATTTTTCTCACCTTAGTATTTTTGTTTCGGAGAAGGGACAATTGACGCAGTCACGTTCTGATGAAGATCATCTCTAGATCCCTTCTAATTCCAATTAGACTTAAAACCAAGTATGTTGATAGATGTTGAGAGAAATCTTGCGCATCAAATTTCAATAGCGTTAGCCGTGTGGATAGATAAGGGCAAAAAATAAGCCTGTTACTCTATTAATGAATAAAGCAAGTAAAACTGCAGCTTTGCCAAAGGTTGGGCAGTAGAAACGTATTGCTAAGTTTCCGCTACCCAGCCTCTTGCGTCATGCTATGTGATGCCTCTCTATGTAAAAAGTGTATTGACACAGCTGTATTTTATAAACTCAGTCAGCCCTTCAGTAGGTAATGTGCATTGAATTTGATTTTGACTGCAGATAATGAAGAACTGTTAGGTCAGCAGCTTGCAGTATAAGTTTGAGTTTGGTTCTTCTATCCATGCTTAACGGATTGCGTTTCTGTACCAGAGCCCCGCAGTAAATTTTAAACAAACTCTCAACTAGAGAAGTTTCAGTTATAATCGCCCGTTTTGAATTTGCTTTCTGATATTTGGCAGTCACTTGGGAATAGTTATTTTGACTTGCCTAACTAACTGTAGACCGTTGAATGATCAGGCAAGCGCGCTGCCTAATTCGCCGCTAAGCGCAAGGCCAGCGCTCAAATTACATGAAATATCAAAGGTTTCCGAAGCTTGCTTAAATTTGCGTTTAAGAAAGCTCGAACGGATCCGCATAGCAGTTTTTTAAAGGAATGAGTCATGGTTATTATCCGCTTGGCACGCGGTGGCGCGAAAAAGCGTCCGTTTTATTTTATTGTTGTCACTGATTCACGTAATCGTCGTGATGGACGTTTTATTGAAAAGATCGGTTTTTACAACCCAGTAGCCAGCAAAGGCGAAACACTGCGTATCGCGCAAGATCGCTTAACTTATTGGCAAGACAACGGTGCACAATTGTCTGATACCGTAGCGCGCTTAGTTAAGCAAGTGCGTAAATCGGCAGATTTGGCTGTTGCTGCTTAATTGAGTACCTACCTGGCCTTTGGCGCTGTGTTGGCAGAAGCTTTTTGCTGCACAGTGTAGGGCGTAAAGGAATGGATAAATTAAAAGCTAGCTTGATGGATGCTTCTTTTGGCACTTTCGTGCGTAAGCCGTCAAAGCGTGCCACCGCTGATTCAGTGCGTTCAATTAGCGTGTCTGATCAATCGTCGTTGCCTGTTACAGCAGCGCCTAATGCAACAGATGAGTGGGTTGAAGTGGGCGTGGTAGGCGGCGCGTATGGTGTGCGTGGATGGCTCAAAATTTATCCGCACGCGCAAGCGAGCAAAGGCGGCGGCGCCTTGCTTCATGCAAAGCGTTGGCAGTTGACGAAGAATGGCCAGACGCAAAACGTGACGGTATCTCATGCGAAGTTACATGGGGGCAATCATTTAGTTGCGCAGCTGATAGGTTGTACCAATCGTGATGAGGCTGAAGCTCTTAAAGGTTCACACATCAGCGTGAGCCGTGCAGATTTTCCCTCGCTCGCAGCAGATGAATATTATTGGGTCGATTTGATCGGGCTTGATGTAGTCACCGAAACGGGTATTGCGTTAGGTCGAGTGACTGGCTTGCTAGATAATAGTGCGCATGCAATTTTACGCATTGCATATAGCAAGCTGGATAAAAAAGGCGCTCAATCTGAGGCTGAGCGACTGATTCCCTTTGTTGCTGCGCATGTCACAGATATTGATTTTATCAAGCGTCAGATTGTTGTGAATTGGGAAGAAGCGATATAAGAGCCTGTTCAAAGTCTGTGAAAAGATGGGATTTTGAACAGGCTCTAGAGGTGCTCAATTAAGCAAGTGCGCTTTTATACTTCTCGTATTTCCATAAAAGGAGAGGGCGGTGCAGTTTGATACTATTACGCTCTTTCCAGATATGTTTCATGCGCTCACGGAATGGGGCGTGACGGGTCGCGCATCAGCGCACAATCATTACGCATTACGTACTTGGAATCCACGCGATTTCACCACGGATAACTACCGTACAGTGGATGATCGGCCCTATGGCGGTGGCCCTGGCATGGTGATGTTAGCGCGTCCGCTAGAGAAAGCGATGCAGGCGGCGCGTTTGGCACAGGCTGAGGCCGGCGTAAGTTCACCACGTGTGATTTTGCTCTCTCCTCAGGGAGGTGCATTGACGCACGCAGGCGTGATGAGGCTTGCGGCTGAGCCGGGCCTAATTTTAGTTTGTGGGCGTTATGAGGCAATTGATCAACGTGTGATTGAGCGTTGCGTCGATGAAGAAGTCAGTATTGGGGATTTTGTATTATCAGGTGGTGAGCTGCCAGCGATGGTACTGATGGATGCTGTGATTCGACAGCTGCCAGGTGTACTAAATCATGCCGAGTCAGCTGCGCAAGATAGTTTTGTAGATGGTTTGCTCGACTGCCCACACTATACGCGCCCCCAAGAATATGAGGGTATGCAGGTGCCGGCCGTACTGCTCGAAGGCAATCACGCACAGATCAGCAAATGGCGCCGTCAGCAAGCCCTTTTAAGTACGTTGAAAAAACGACCAGATTTACTGCAAACAGCATGTCAAGAAGGCAAGCTGACTGAGGCAGAGCGAGCGTGGCTCGCGCGCCATAGCGAAACAGAATTTTAGGAGTCAATGATGAATCTAATTGCACAACTCGAACAAGAACAGATCGAGCGCTTGCTCGCTGGCAAGACCTTACCCAATTTCGCCCCAGGCGATACGGTGGTGGTGAATGTGAATGTCGTCGAAGGTAACCGCAAGCGCGTTCAGGCGTTTGAAGGTGTGGTGATAGCTAAACGCAACCGCAGCCTAAACTCATCATTTATCGTACGCAAAATTTCAGCGGGCGAGGGTGTTGAAAGAACTTTCCAAACTTATTCACCGTTACTCGATAGCATCGTTGTTAAACGTCGCGGTGCTGTGCGTCGTGCGAAACTGTACTATCAGCGTAATCGCTCTGGTAAAGCAGCACGTATTAAAGAAAAGCATGAGAGCCGTGCAGCACAGGCAGCTTAATCCTGCCCACTAAAAAACCGTTGCCAAAATTTGCTTCAAGAAGCCAGCCCAAAGAGATTTGACGCTGGCTAATTGCGCTGCAGAAACGTAAGAATTGGTATCGGTTCTAGGAAGCTGTTCATGATCTCAAAAAAGGAGAGATTTGAGAGGGCATCGATAGCTATGTTAGGGTTCAGGCTTCCTTCCAACCTACAAACATTGCCAAAAAATCGTAGGTTTGGGGTGACGAAAGAATTCCAACGCGTGTACTAATAGCCTCCTATTGAGTTCCTCTGAAAGACCTGAAGCAGACTTCTAAGAGCCTGTTCATAATCTTTTAAAAAAGCGACTTAGAGGCTTGTATAAGCTCATGTTGGGGTTCCTTCGTCACCCCAACCTACGACTTTTCGGCAAATTTTGTAGGTTGGGGTGAGGAACGAACCCCAACGTGACGGCTAATAACCTCACAAAACACTCTTCTTTGAGATTATGAACAGGTTCTTAGAGATCATGAATAAAAACTAAGAACATTCGGTCAGCGTCTACCTTAACATTTGAGGCTAGCGCAAACATTAGGAATACGTTAAAAAGAGATGATACTGTTACCTAGTGATGCAGTGTTTCCTAAAGCTAGAATTTATCCCCTCAATGCCTAACTCAATGCTTAAAAGTATCAGCTACGATTTTTTAGGCAATCTGGGGTAAGTTCTTAAATAATAATTTCTATAACGAGCTTTATTGACCAGAAGCGCGAGGTTAGTTCGCATGACTTTTTTCTCCGTATTGTTTGCACTTATTTTTGAACAGATACGTGCCTTATCCCCCCAAAATCGTCTTGCTACGCTTTTAAAGCAGCATGTAACAAGTGTTGTTGAGTATGGCGAGAATGGACGACAACATAGCGTACTCGCTTGGCTAAGTGTGGCTTTGCCTTGGACGTTAGTATCAGGGTTAATTTACTACGGGCTTTATCAATTTAATTTCTTCTTAGCCTTTCTTTGGAATATAGCGGTTGTCTATAGCACGCTTGGCTTTAGGCAATTTAGCCATTCCTTCACTTCAATCCAAAAAGCATTAAATCAGCAAGACGTTGAGCGTGCGCGAGAAGTGCTGCATGCTTGGACTCAGCTTGACACGACTGATATGCCAGTGAGTGAAATTGTTCGGCATGCGTTAATACATGCGGTGATTGCCGCGCATCGGCGTGTTTTTGGCGTTTTCTTCTGGTTTTTGATGCCAATTGGGCCAGCCGGTGCGGTGTTATATCGTGTGGCTGAATATTTAGCTTACCCACCAAGCGATGCATCAGAAGGACGCGCTTTTTTTGGTGAGTTTGCACGTAAAGTTTTCTTTGTACTCGACTGGGTACCCGTACGCTTAACCGCCTTTGGTTTTGCGATTGTCGGTAATTTTGAAGAAGCCATTCATGCATGGCGTAGTGATGCGCAGCAATGGCCAGACACTAATGATGGTGTGCTACTGGCCGCTGGTGGCGGTGCATTAGGCATGCAGTTGATGGGGCCCGTGGCCGAACCATCAAGTCTAGAAGTATTGGCAGAAGAGACTCTGCCTGTGATAGCAAGTGAGAGTTGTACACCGCATGCACTGCAACTAGGGGTAGGTTTGGTATGGCGCGCTGTGGTGCTGTGGATGGTGTTGCTATTAATGCTAACTTGCGCTGTGTGGATAGGTTAAAGAAAGGCTATTAAATTTTACGCAGAACTCTGCTTAGCTAATAAGGGCCGTTTAGAACGTTCTAAACGGCCCTTATTAGTTAGTAGCGTAGTGTATTCGCCCAGCGGTGATCAGATCGCCTCGGGCAGTGATGACAAGACGGTGCAGCTATGGGACGTGAGCTCGGGTCAGTGTTTAGCGGTCGTGCGAGATTTTCAGGAGCGCATTACTAGCCTTGCCTGGAAAGAAATAGCTAATCGTACTTATTTGGTTACCGGCTGTGACGATAAATCGGTTCGCGCATGGCAGGTCATCGACGAGGAGGGACGTTATCAAGTACGGCTATCTTGGAGCTCAACGTATGACAGACTGATGGTGACAGACACGGCCATTCAAGGTGTACAAGGCTTAAACCAGATGAATAAGAAGCTCTTACAGCAGCGCGGGGCCGTGGGTGAGCCGGCTTCACGTTTAGGTGAGACCAGTCAACGAGTGATGAGCGTGGTTTCTGCGGTGTCTAAATTCAAAGCGCCATTAAACCGCAAGACCGTGGATACGCCTCCTACCACTCAATCGCATTCATTGGTTCTCTCCTCAGCCAATCCAATACCATTGGCAAACGAGCAGCATTTATTCTCTCACCTTGCTTAACGCACACTTTAAGCAGTGAGATGTCCATGCCTGGATAAATTCCAGCGTGATAGGCTGTTTTTATGCTTAGGTTCGCATAGCGTATGCGTGCAGCTGCCTTACCTTGAAGAGTTAGAGGTATTGATCCACTCTTTCTGAATTTGAGGGGAAGCTGATGAACAAAGTAGAACAAGAGCAAAGGCGAGCGCGTTGGTTAGGTCATGTGAGGAGTTTAATATATCAATGATTTGTTCTGCTGTATGAGCCGTGCATAAAGTGCATGTCGTTGCGCTGCAATTAATCCACTCTCTACCCCTTCTAAGATACTGCAGCCTGGTTCTTGTAAATGCTGGCAGTTACGAAAACGGCAGTTGCCGAGTAAGGGGCGGAATTCTACGAAAGCGTGCGTTAATTCTTCTACGCTCAAATGATATAAACCAAACTCCTGAAAACCGGGCGAATCGATAATGGCCCCGCCCTGAACAAGGGGATAGAGGCGGGTTGCAGTTGTTGTATGTTTGCCCGTTCTAAGCGCCGTAGAGATTTCCCCAGTTGCAGCTTTAGCTTCAGGAGCAAGCAAATTAATAAGCGTTGATTTGCCCGTTCCAGACTGTCCAACCAGAAGTGTTACTTGACCTGCAAGTTGCTGACCTAATTCTTGGCTAGCTGTGTCACTTTGGTTTTTGATCGACGTTTCGCGCAGCTGATAGCCCAGTTGTTGGTACAGCTTGAGACGCTCACGTGTAGCCGCTAGCTCCTCTATGAGGTCGACTTTATTCAAAACCAATAAAGGAGTGATTGCTTGCGCTTCGCAAGCAATCAACGCGCGTCCCAGTAACTCATCGCTAAAATGAGGCAGCGTCGCAAGCATAATCAATACTTGATCAAGATTAGCCGCTAGCCGCTTGGTTTTAAATTGGTCAGATCGATACAGCAGATTGCGCCGCGGCGCAACTTCAACAATTAAACCTTGTTTGTCTGAGCGACGAGAGAAACTGACTTTGTCCCCCACAATCGCCTCTTTTTTACCTTGCAAAAAGCATTGCAGTGGTGCTGTACCGTTTTCAGGTTCAACCCAATAGTGGCGCCCGTAAGTGGCAATGACTCGTCCTTGCTCAATATTTTTTTTGTTATCTGGAGTCATTAAGTATTTTCGCGAGCAGACTGATGATTAGGCAATTGCATACTATTGAGCTATCTGTCCGATAGGTTGCGCTGCAAGCAAATGTGCAATGCGTTGCGCAGCAGGGGGGTGAGAGTAATAAAAAGTGCTGTAGATCGGGTCTGGCGTTAAAGTGGTTGCGTTATCCTCGTGCAGTTTCACTAATGCACGTACGAGATCATCCGTAGGGGTTAGGCTAGCAGCAAACGCATCAGCCTCGAATTCGTTGCGGCGTGACAGCAGTTTGGCAACCGGGCTCAGAAAGAATAAGAAAACAGGCAACACCAAGAAAAAGAGCGTTAGAGCAATGTGTGCTTGGCTTTCTGTGAGCGATGGTGTGACGCCAAGTCCCGTGTAAAACCATGTGCATTGAGCGAGCCAACCTAATAATGCAAAAAGCCCAAAACTCATGCCGCACATTACAATGAGTCCTTTCGTAATATGGTGCCGTTTGTAATGACCCAATTCGTGCGCTAGCACAGCTTCGATTTCGTCGTTTGAAAGACGAGCGAGTAAAGTATCGAAGAAAACAATTCGCTTGGCCGCGCCCAAACCGACGAAGTAGGCGTTGCCGTGCGTTGAACGGCGGCTGCCATCCATCACAAAAAGCCCTTTGGCAGCGAATTGGCAGCGTTTCAATAAATTCTCAATCCGCACACGTAACGTCTCATCCCGCAAAGGTTCAAAGCGATTAAAAAGCGGTGCGATTAAAGTTGGGTAAAGCACCAACGCAAGTAAATTAAATCCCATCCATAACCCTGCTGCCCATAACCACCAAGCTTGTCCTGCCTGTTGCATCAGCCACAGCACAGCAAAAATAAGCGGTAAGCCAAGAATCGCGCTCAGCACGCTTGCTTTAACTAGATCAAGCAAGAATAAAGCTTTAGTCATACGGTTAAAGCCAAAGCGCTCATCAATGACAAATTGTCGAATATAAGTAAAAGGTAAATCCACTACACTGCTAATCACAAGCACTGCTACTAGCAAGGAGAGTTGGCCAACATAACCCGTACCAAGCCAGTTTGTAAGCGTACTATTGAGCGATTGCAGACCACCTAACAGCGTTAGCACAACTAAGACCGCTGCGCTTGCTAACGTTTCTGCGATGGCTAAGAGCGTGCAAGCGACAGTGTAATCAGCAGCACGCTGATGTTTGGGTAAAGGCGTTGTGTGCTGGAATTGCGCAGGCACAGCATCACGATGTTGACGCACATAACGAATCTGACGCATCGCTAGCCATAGCTTCAACGTTAACATTGCGCCTAGAGCAAATATGAAAATAAGGGTAAACATTTTATGTTGATAAAAAAGGCGTTAGTGATGAGGCGATTGTAAGAATCTGTTCACGATCTCCAAATAAGAAGATATTAAAGGTGACTGGTGCATATTGGGTTCCTTCGTCATCCCAACGTGCGCACCAACAGCCTTTATTCGCGATCTTTATTTTTAGAAAAACTTGGAACAGGCTTTTAAAAAAACATGAGCAGGTTTTAAAGGTTATTACGGCTTTGGCGCGGTAACTAAACTAATTTTAGTCAAACCGGTCGCTTGTGCGGCTGAAATAATCTGGGCGACATATTCATAATGAGCAGTACGATCAACATAAAGGTGAAGCTCAGGTGGAGAGCTAGCCTGCGCCGTAGCAATCAGATGATTTTGCAGCGCAGTTTGATCGATGGCTTGTTGCTCCCAAAACATCGCTCCATTCGCTCGTACTGTTAACTTTATATGCGCAGAATTTGTAGCGCGCGGCTGACTGCTAGCCTTGGGCAAATTGACTTTAGCCTCGTGCTGAATAACAGGAAGCGTCACCATAAAAATAATCAGCAAAACAAGCATCACATCGACAAGCGGTGTCATGTTAATTTCACTCATTAAGTTATCTTCATGCTCGGCTTTGAGCAGATATTTCGCCATTTAGATACTCCAAATGCAATTCATGCTTGCTTCATTGCGCTGAATAAGGATGTATTCCCAGCGAAAGATAAGCATGCAAATCATGAGCAAAGCAATAAAGTTTGCTTGAAATGGTTTTGCTGCCGCGCATGAGCATGTTATAGCCAAGGATTGCTGGAATAGCGACGAAAAGTCCCAACGCAGTCATAATCAGTGCCTCACCAACGGGGCCAGCGACGTGCCCAAGCGAAGTTTGGCCGTTCTCGCCAATCGCAAGTAGCGCATCATAGATGCCCCATACCGTACCAAGCAAACCAATAAAGGGTGCCGTTGAGCCAATCGAGGCTAGTATCGCTAAGCCGCGTTGCATCTGCGCGATACTTTTATTAATTGAAATCTTCAGACAGCTAATAATCCAATCACTCTTATTCATTTGCTCGTGCTGAGGCGGTAGGTTTTGATAATGGTTAGCGGCTTGTTGACCTGCAAGCGAGAGCTTTAGAAGCGGGTGATCTGGGAAGGGGCTCAATTTTTGGATGCCATTATTCAAATCATCGGCGCGCCAAAATATGGGCTCGGACTTTTTTATAAGTGCATTCAGCCGCGAAAGATACCAACTTTTAAACAGAATAATGGTCCAAGAAATTATTGATGTAAGCAGTAATGTGAATGCTATTAGCCGTGTAATTAAATCACCCTGCTGCCATAAATGGGTTAAGCCGTAATGTTGCATTAATATTCCTGATTAAGATCCTCAAACAACTTATTAAGAGGCTGTTTAAGGTTTTTCGAGCGGCCTCGCACCGCCGCAGACGGTGCAACTATAGTGCAGTAAAGCAGCGTGAGAGAGCGTCGAGAAAAGCTTCTAGGAAAATTTGGCGTTTATCTTTCCATTAATCGCCACAGTATCCATATGGATTATTCGCCTACGCAATCGTTTGATGGCGTGGGCAAAAAGGATTAGATATATGTCGTTGAGCAACAAGTTGCTTGAGCGTTTGAGACAATTTATCCAACTTAAGGAGCGGAGCTAATGCGCCGTAGCGTGAAGCGATTAATTTTGCCTGACGTAAGTGCAATGCCAAACAAGATAATTAGACTGTCGATCAGCATGCCTAAGCTAACGCTCTCGCCTAAGAAGCATACGCTCCAAAGTGTGCCGAAAACCGGAACCAAAAAGGTGACTGACATCGCATAGGTAATGCCAGCGTTTTCCATCAAGCGGAAATAGAGGGTATAGGCTAAACCAGTACAGACTACACCTAGCATTACAACGGCTATCCAAGCTTGCATAGAAACAGGTTGACTAGGCCATGTCAATAAAGCGATCGGCCATAGTGCGAGTGCTGCAAAAAATTGGCTGCCAAAGGCAATCAGGCGTGATGGCATGCCCTGAAGATATTTTTTCAAATAATTAGCCGCAAAACCATATAGTGCTCCAGCCATTAGTCCAGCCATGACGGCGAGTAGCGTATTAGAGGTATTTCCATCGATCTTTTCCCAGACTAGCATGGTCACGCCAGTGATACCTGTGAGCAGGCCGATCGCTTGCAAGCGGGTGAGCGGCGTACCCAGCCATAGATAACCAATCAGCGCGCCCCACAGTGGAGTAGTGGCATTTAATATCGAGCTAAAGCCAGCGCTAAGAAAAAGGGTGGAATAAGCAAACAAAGAAAATGGCACGGCAGAATTTGTGACGCCTACCACCAATAACGGTAAGGCGTATTTGCTGATTGAGCGAAGCGCACCAGGCTGACGCAGTACGGGTAACAAGATTAGCGCTGCAATACTGACGCGCAATGCGATAAGTGCGACCGGTCCCCATTCAGGTGCGCCCAAGCGCATAAAGAGGAAGGAAGCTCCCCAAATTGCGGCAAGAAGAATAAGTTCGGCAGCGTTCATGATGGGAAATACTCAGCGTAAAAAAAGGGGCAAGTTTGCTCTGACCGGGTGTGTTGGCCTATACGGTGTACGCCCGAGACTGAAGGCCGAAGTATATCTGCTCTATTTTCTGAGGGAAATGCTGAATCAATTGATATGCAGCATAGTCGCGCTCTCTTTGAAATCTGCTACTTTTTCTACTTCCCCTTACTCGTCTGAGCCCTCTTCCTTAGCTATATCCTCTTCATCCTCTTCTAACAGATCCTCATCTTCCTCGAGCTGCCTTTCTTCAAGTTCAAGCATCGCCATTCGTAATACTTCAGCAACGGGTTCGAATAATTCTTGCGGAATGTAATCGCCGACTTGCGTACTAGTCATTAGCTGTCTAGCCAACGGTACATTTTCAAAGACAGGTACTTTAAATTGTTGCGCCAATTCAATGATTTGTGCGGCATTTTGTCCGGCACCTTTTTCTGTCACCATCGGTAGTGGTGTTTCTTCGGCCTTGTAATAGAGGCAAATAGCAATGTGAGTGGGGTTACGCACCACTGCCGTTGAGCGCTCAACCCGTGACGAAATTGGGCTATTTTGAATTTCTTCGTGGACTTCACGAACACGCCTTTTCACTTCTGGGCTGCCTTCTGTGTCTTTAAATTCTTGTTGGATATCTTGTTTAGACATCCGTAGTTGCTTCATCAGTTGGAAGCGCTCAAACATATAATCAATTGATGCAAAGACCGTATAAAAAGCGATTAAGCACCATAGCAGCCAGCCGGCTAGCGTGGAAGCGACAGGGAGCGCACAAGATAAGCCGCAATGCGGCAGATAAACGAGGGTGCGGCTATATCTTCTGAAGATGTGCACAAAAATAGCCGTCAACAAGATGACCATTAAAACGGTGCGAAGCAAACTGTATAGTTTTTTGATCGAAAAGATGTTTTTTATATTATTGACCGGATTAAGTGCGTCAAATTTGGGTTTCAACTTCTCCGGTGCAAATAAAAAGCCAGTTTGCGTAAAGCTTGCGAAGACCGTGATAAAGAATAACGCAATACCCAATGAGCCCATTAAATGTACAAAAACTTCTGCGCAAGTGGCGAAAGTTCGTTTGAGGGCTTGCTCAAAGGGAAGCGTTGAGTATTCGATCGTTTTGGCTAATGCATCTTGCAAACGAACGATAAGCGCTCTGCCTACGAACCAGAACCACAAGGTACCAGTCAACAGCTGCAGGCCACGAATAATCAACTCGCTTTTAACGACCTGACCTTCTTTACGCGCATCTTGAAGTTTTTTAGGAGTGGGTTGTTCGGTTTTTTCTGCCATTGCAATTGCACGACGAGCTTAGTGTTGCGTCTGATGTTCTTAAGTAAAAAGGGCGCGTACGAAGATTCCGATTGACTGAATACGCTCAACAAAAACAGGCAGCATTGAGTTCATTCCAACTAAGAGCATCATGCAGGTGAGTAGCGTCTTAATCGGCATTGCCAGAAAGAATACATCCAGCTGCTCAGTGGCACGGTTAATTAAACCAAGTGAGAGATCGGTCAAAATCATAATGACCACGGCAGGTAAGGCAAAGCCGATGCCGAGATCTAACACCACACGTGACTGTTTGATAATGAACAGAACCGTTTCTCGATCTAAAGCCAGCGCTTGACCAAGCGGCAGTAACCGATAAGAGTGATAAATGGCTTCGAGCAGTAAATTAAAGCCGCCAGAGGTGAAGAAAAGGGCACTGATTAGCTGTACAAAAAATAGTCCGAATAATGAGGTACTGGCGCCAGAGGTTGGGTTTAACAAGTCAGCTAAACCTGCCCCACGTACCATATCAATCAAAGAACCCGCTGACTCAATGGCCCAAAATGGAATCGCTGCCAAAAAGCCAATATAAAACCCAGCTGTGATTTCGGTGATGATGATGCTTAGTAGCGACATCATATCTAGCGGAGCAGCACTAACTGCTGTCATCGCATAGGGTAGGGCCGGTAACGCGACAAGTAGCACGATGGCGTTTCTGACGGGAGCCCCGCCCAAAACGCGCGTATTGGTCACAGGCAGAAGCAGCATCACCCCGAATGGACGTATTATGCAAATCATCAAGGTTTGCAATAGTGGCACCCAGTCAAGCATGACCTTAATGCCTCATGCTAGAAAGATGGTCAAACGCCAGATTGCTGTAGTTGAGCAATACTGTGCCCATCCAATGATAAATAATCAGCAATGTGACACCTGTGACGATTAGCTTAAAAATGAATTGCAGTGATTGATCTTGCAATTGCGTTAACGCTTGCAACATACCAATGATAAGGCTCACCACCGCCACCGCTGTGACCACAGGTAATGACAGAATCACCACGATCCACAATAGTTGAGTGGTCAACTGGACCAGAATAGCGTCACTCATGAGTACGACAGTATTAGTTGTGAGAGCAGTTTTTCCCAACCACCCATCAGCACAAACAGAAGGATTTTGAAAGGCAACGCAATTGTCAGTGGCGACATCATCATCATCCCAAGTGCAAGCAGGATGACCGACACAATTAAATCAATTGCAATAAATGGCAAGAAGATCAGCAAGCCCATTTTGAACGCTTCAATTAATTGGCCGACCGCAAATGCTGGCATGAGTACTAGCAATGAATCCGCTTTAAGACGATCTTTATATTGCTCAGGCCAAGTGCGTTTGCCGATATCTGCAAAAAACTGTATCTGTTTAGCGCTCGTGTTCTTTTTTAAGAAAGCACGGTATGGCGAAATGACAGAATCATCTATTTTTTCGAGTGCTGCGGGCGAATCTAACTTAATCGGATGCTCGTTGAGCGCGTCTCTGACCTGAAAGCCAACCGGCGCCATGATATAGGCAGTCAATATCAGCGCAAGCGTATACAGCGCGATATTAGGTGGCACCTGCTGTAAGCCAATAGCATTGCGCAAAATCCCAAGTACGATCGACAGCTTCAAAAATGACGTACCTAATATGATTAGGGTCGGCAAAATCGATAGAAAAAAAAGTAAAAGGGCGAGCTGGAGCGGGGTATTAAGCTGCATCATGAGTAGTCTCGGACTGAATCATATGGGTAATTTTCGCGCCCAAACGTTCGCCAATCTGCACTAGGGTCGCGCTGGCAATGACTTGGCCTTGTGCGCGGATATTAATTTCTGGCGTGGTTTTAAAGTCGGCCTCTAACACATCACCGATATTGAGTTCGGCGAGCTGTGATAGAGGCACGCTCATGCGCCCAATTTCAAAGACGAGCGTAATGGGTAATGACGCAACGGTACTTTCTAGTGACGTATTGGGAATATCGGAAGGAGAATTAATTTCGTCGTCTGATTGATGCATGATGTTTTCAACTTTAAATTGGTTCTCGTCAAGCTGCTGCACTTGAACCCACGTTTGATCGATAGCAAGTAGCAAGCCTTTGTCGGCAAGCGGTGCTTGATGGCTGGCCATGATCACATCGCCTACACTCAACGCACTAAGGTCTGCCAGGCTCAGATGTGCGAGTCCTGCATTAGCGCCGATGGTTATTGTGCGCTCAGCAGGTTGTGCCTTGTGGGGTAAGGTCTGCGCTAGGCCTTCGAGCCACGCAGGCGAAAAATGCTCAAGGTATAGGCTCAGCCACAGGCGTTGCTTTGGCTCTACTAAAGATAAAGTGAAAGCCGGTGGCTGCAGCATGGAGATTGGCCCGTTGAGCGCTTTCACTGAAGGCGGTGCAAGGTCATGTTGTACGCACCAGTCAAACCAAGGAGCGAGCGCACAGGTTAGCGCAGCTTGATGCAGCTCAGGCCCTAATGAAGCAAGATCTGGCACAGGTATGGTTGGCTCTAGCCATTCAAGCAGCATGGATTCATCGACCCAAGCAAGCACGCTTTGCCCCTCAAGTGATAGCTCGATCATCCATAGTTCATAGCGAGTTTCATCATTAGACTCAGCGGGAGGGGTAACGCTAAGTTGCATTGCCAGAGTATCGGTTTTGGCAAATCGCCCCGCGCCAATCATTTGATATAAGCGAGCAAGCGCAGGTGGATAAGTTGGTATGTCAAAAAAAGCAGGTTCAACCATGAGGGTGTTTAATTTGAATTTCTAGTTCATAACCAGCTGGCACGGTGCTTTCCAATTTTTGCTGAATCGACTGCAGCGCTTTCAGCTGTTTTGGAGAAGCCGCGCTAATGGTCATGCGGATTTTCTTTTTCTCGTCTTGGCCTGCTTGTGCGGCAACGACCATTTGGGCGCCATACAGCTCACCAGGAGAGACGACTCGTAATTCAAGCGTGCCACGATTTTTTGTGAGCACGCTCGCGTCTGGCGCAAAGGCTGTGCTAGCAAATTGCTGAATAACTGGGTCAATGCCAGCGCTTATTCCTTTGCTTTGACTGATGCCACTTTTATTCAATAATTTGTCAGCCGTGATATTAAACCAACTGAGCGGCAACATGAGTAAAGCAAGCAAATGGGGTAACGTTTTGGGCTTATCATCGTGGCGAGACCTAAGCAATTTTTTAAAATACTGCGCTTGATCTTGCGAAGGCTGCCGCTGATGCTGCGACGAATTTGGTTGACGCTTTCCTTCAATAGCGTGGATTGGGTCGATGCTCATCTTGCTCCTTCTGTAGGAGTTGCAATTTTTCCTGCTTGGCAATGCATTGCCGCAGCGCGTCATTTAATTCACCGCGCTGCCGCTCCAAACGCCTAATTTCATCTTGCTGCTGCGCGCGTTCTGCTTGCAATTTTTCCGCTTTAGTATGGTAACCGCTTAACTCACGGCGCAATTCTTTCAGCTTATCTTCCTTATAAACACTCTGTTCTTCGCTGCGCTGGCGCCAGACTTCGATAACTTCAGCTCGCTCCCGATCAAGGTGTTCAATCTGCTCATGTAAAGAACGAATCTTTCCATCAATGCTATTTATTTCAGTGCGTAACCGGTCTTCTCGGTGGCGCTTAACAGCAACTAATCTTTCCCACACGCTTCATCCTCTACGATTTCGAGAGCCTGTTTAGGCTTCCCCTAGCGGCCTCGCGCCGCCTTGCCGTACGCCTTGTACTGTCTGCGGCGGCGCGAGGCCACTAGGAAAACCCTAAACAGGCTCTTTAAGATGTTTAGGTTCTCGCAGGCGCTTTTGCGCCTTCTTGCTGTACGTTTTTGTACTGTCTGCGGCGGCGCGAGGCCACTAGGAAAACCCTAAACAGGCTCTTTAAGATGTTTAGGTTTTCGCAGGCGCTTTTGCGCCTTCTTGCTGTACGTTTTTGTACTGTCTGCGGTGGCATAAGGCCACTAGGAAAACCCTAAACAGGCTCTTTAAGATGTTTAGGTTTTCGCAGGCGCTTTTGCGCCTTTTTGCTGTACGTTTTTGCACTGTCTGCGGTGGCGTAAGGCCACTAGAAGAATCTTAAACAGGTTCTTTCTGGATTTAATATCCTACGGCTTGTTCTAACTCTGCCTGCGTCTCGTCTAACTCAATTTGCTCTGCCTCTTTCTGGCATAGAAAACGAGTAATGGCTGCGCGTCTATCTAGTGCTTCATCCGCCTCGGCGTCATAGCCGCGTTGATATTCACCCACGCGTATTAGCAAATCGATGTCCTCATAACGTGACCAGAGTCGACGCAATTTGCCTGCAGATTGCTGTAAATCAGGCGATGTGATGTGTGGCATGACGCGGCTAATGCTGCGAGGCACATCAATGGCCGGATAATGGTTGCGTTCGGCGAGTGCACGCGAGAGGATGATGTGTCCATCAAGAATGGAACGTGTTTCGTCGGCCACGGGCTCATTCATATTGTCGCCTTCTACCAAGACTGTATAGATGCCTGTAATGACGCCATGCTGACCTTGGCCGGCTCGCTCAAGCAAGCGCGGTAGCGATGCAAATACGCTAGGCGGATAGCCATTCGCAGCTAACGGTTCACCTGCAGCAATCCCTAGCTGTCGAGCTGCACGTGCATAGCGTGTGATGGAGTCAACGAGCAGGAGTACGCTTTTGCCTTGGTCGCGGAAATATTCAGCAATGGTGGTCGCTACATATGCTGCTTTATAGCGCTCAAGCGCTGGCCTATCTGAGGTTGCTACGACAACCACTGCCCGGGCGCGCGTTTGCTCATCAAAGACGCGTTCAAGAAATTCGCGTACTTCACGCCCCCGTTCGCCGACTAGTGCTAACACCACTACATCAGCGAGATTGCCGTGCATCATCATGCCCAACAGCGTACTTTTACCCACCCCAGCGGCAGCAAAAATACCGACGCGCTGCCCTTTGCCACAAGTCAGTAACCCATCGATCGCCCGAATGCCAAGCGGTAATGGTTCACTCACAAGAGGGCGAGTTAGTGGGTTAGGCGCTTCGCTGTTAATCGGACGTGTCTCACAGGGACCATTAGGGGCATGGCCATGCAAAACACGACCGAAGCCATTTAGTACGGAGCCAATTAAATGTTCGCCTAATTCAATTTCGAGTTGATGGCCCAAACGTTCAACTTCAGCGCCAGCAGCAATCCCTAATGGCTCTTCAAACGGCGAGAGAACAGCGGTTTCTTGCTGTACGCCAACGACCTCAGCCATCAGCTGTTGCGGACCGACACGGCATAATTCACCGAGCTGCGCACCAGGTAAATAAGCGTGCAACGCCGTTGCATCGACACTGTGAACGCGCCCTGTGGTGCGTACGCCGCTTGATATGACCGGCAGCTGCAACCGTTTGTTTAGCTCGCGCTGAATTTGCTCAGCATCAGGCCGCCTCATAAGATAACCTCTCGTCAAATAGTTCGATATTCGCGAGCACTTGAACATCGACGTCTTCCATCATCTCCTGCGTCGAGAGCACAGAAAGCCTGAAGAAATCGCGCTCAATCATTTTGCGTATATAGCGCCGCACATCCATGGCCGTGAGCAAGACGGGTTGCACGGAGATGTCTAACTGGTCAAGGTGTTCTCTGATGAGTCGGATAATCGCTGCTGTCTTCTCACCCTCTAGCGCTGAGTAAGTACCAACTGACGTTTCGCGAATCGATTCACGCACCATCGTTTCAATGCGTTCTCCAATGAGAAACGCTGAAATACGGCGTTTAGGACCACTAAAAGAGTGGCAAATTTGCCGGCGTAGTGAGATGCGTACGTACTCGGTCAACAGCACAACGTCTTTTTCTTTGCTCGACCAGTCCACCATGGCTTCGCAGACCGAGCGCAGATCACGTATTGAAACTTTTTCTGACACTAAGCGTTGCAAAATTTCTGATGTTTTATGGATCGCGATGCAACGTTGCAATTCACGGATTAGCTCTGGGTATTGCGACTCTACCGCATCGAGCAAGATACGGGTTTCTTGTACGCCGATAAAATCTTCAGCGTAGCGTTCAACGACTGCATTGAGCAGCTCTACGATGCGTTCTTCTGCGAGATAGACAGGTACATCTGCATTCGCCAGTTCAGTTTGCCGTTCTTCTGATACCCAAGAAAGAGGTACGCCCCATTGCAAACGATTTTCTTGCACGACATCGCCAAGTAAATGGGCGCTTACCCAAACTAAACCAGTGTTCTCAGGTATCGAGAAGGAGAGAACGGGTATGCCGTACAGTTGTATTTCGAGGGCATCGCTTGGTATTTCAGTATCTTGAACCACTGCAGGAAGGGGAAGCTGCAGACCAAGCTCGTCAAATTTACGATCACAAAATCTCGTAATCGCGGCTGCCAGCAGGTTGGGATCCGCGGTTTCTACTCCAACACGCACTGTTAAAGGTTTGGCTAATGTAGAGGCAATTGCCTGCTTGCTTGTGCGAGGCCCGGCTGGCTTAGCTTGCGCGCTAGGCTGTTTCGCACGGCGATACAAATAGTACCAAAGCCCGAAAACAAGCAACGCTAAGGTGCCAAAAACAGGGGTTGGAAATCCAGGAATGACAGCGAACGTGGCGAGTACTAAACCTGAAATTAGCATTACCCACGGCTGCCGGGTAATTTCCTCCACCATTTGTTCGGCAAGATTTTGGTCGGCGCTGCTCGGTATGCGCGTGACCACCAAACCAGCTGTGATAGAAATCAGCAATGCTGGAATTTGTGCAATCAGGCCATCACCGACGGAGAGTACCGCATAGGTAGAAAGTGCTTTGCCTGCGCTCATATCGTATTGCATCATACCGATTGCGATACCGCCGACGATATTAACCAGCACAACGATAATGCTCGCAATCGCATCGCCTTTAACAAACTTCATCGCGCCATCCATTGCACCGTATAAGCGGCTTTCTTTTTGCAACAGTTCGCGTCCTTGCTTGGCTTCTTCAACGGTAATTGCTCCTGCGCGCATATCACCATCGATACTCATTTGCTTACCAGGCATACCATCAAGAGTAAAGCGTGCAGTCACTTCGGCGACCCGTTCCGCGCCCTTGGTAATGACGATAAATTGTACGATCGTAATAATGGTGAAGACGATAATTCCGACAGCAACATTCCCTCCAACGACAAAGTTACCGAACGCATAAACAATTTCACCCGCATCATGCTGTAGCAAAATAAGACGGCTGGTGGTGATCGTGAGCGCTAGACGATATAGCGTGGTGATCAATAGCAGGGCAGGAAAAACGACGAAGTCGAGCGGATTACGAATGTAAATGGCAATCGTCATGATCATGATTGATAACATGATATTGACGGCGATTAGCACGTCGACCAAGATGGTCGGTAGCGGCAAGATCATCATGAAGATGGCGATCATCATGACGCCAACTAAGACAACGTCTTGTCGTTGCGACGCTGCTAAAAGAATAGCGTTCAACCTTTTCATGTGTTTCCTTAAAAATCGATCAGATGGCAGATGCGTCCGAAGGAAAAGGTCTCCATTGAGCCTTCGTTAAACCTTAGCGGGTGCTCGGAATCCTTCTGCAACTTTGCTAAGCAACTAATTTAATCTTGCTTTACGGCATTTCTATATCAAACATACGGCGCAAGTTTTCGTGCAGCTGCATCAGCTGTCTTGTGCGTACGGCTTCTTCTGGAATCGCTAGCGCACCAATAATTGATTCCTGATCTTGATATACCCTGATGGGTAGACCGCTGAACCGTTGTGGCGCGGCACGTCCATATAAACGCTCTAATATGGGGCTGGTATCCCCCATTGGTCTGGCGAGCATAATACAGAATAGCAGGAAGTTATTTCGCCACTCGGCGACAAAACGGTGCTTATCTTGTTGCCATTCAATTAAATTCCCCTCGCGCCAGGTGGGAACTCTTAGGTACTGTATAAACTCGTCAAAATTGTGTTGCGCGGTAGGCGTCATGCTGCAGTTGTTTTATTCTTGATCCGTTAGCGTATATATCAGCGTGTCAAAAGCCGCTAATACATGTTTGTGCTTTTCTTCATCTTCAAGCAGCTTCACGGATAAATTTTTCCATACCTCACGCAATACCCTTGCACACTGTATCTTCATTTCAATATCGCCTGTGCCAATCAGCATCGCGACGCGTCCTTCAAGCCAATCAGCATCTACCCATGCTTGCTCGCTGATGAAGATCAGCTCTTTAAGGACGTGATTAGCTTCAATGGGCATGGCGCGAGCTGGTTATTCCATTAAGTTTAGTGGCGGTTTCAGCGCAGGTGGCTTCTAAGCCTAAAAAGCCTGTTAGCTGGGAGAGGTGTTCTATCGACGCGATTAAGCCTGCATGCTCGCGGCTTTCGACGGGTGTTTGTGATAACTCAAACGCGAGTGCGCGCAATAGGGCGCGCAGCTTCTTGTCACGATCGGGTAAAGCGACGAAATGATTAAATAATTCGCTCAACGTACGGCACGAATCGGCGGTATAACGATACAGCTCCTTCATTGTGCTAAGTTGTTGTACCTCGTTAAATTCTAAAAATGAGAAGAGGCTAATAGCCACCTCGCCGCCACGCTCTTTCAAATAGCGCGCTAGTGATTTTTTAAGCGTCTCTTCGTTAAGTTTTTTCCGCAGACGGCGCCAACGTTCTTCGCTTGCGCCGAGTAGCCCTGCCATAAGTAGTGCAGCCAGTCCTGGATCATTGGCTGCATTGAGCATTGCCCAGGGGTTGTGGCTATCTTCAAGGCCTGGAAATTTGCTCAGCAAGGCGCTTAACGCTGACTCATCGAATGCACTGGCTTTAGCAAGTAGCCGTTCAAGCTGGCTGCTCGTTTCTTCGTGTGGAGCGCCAATATCATCATGCAGACGGCTGCGGCGCCTTGTCATTGCTAAGTGCTCTTCCATCCACTGCATTTCTTCAGGAGAGTCGAAGTAGGCGAATGCTGCAGCTAGCGGCGATTGTGGGGCTGTTCTAGTTGGCGTCTGAGAAGGTGGCGCCTCGCCTGTGCGATTGACCCTTCCATCTCTTTGGCTAGGGCGATCGTTTTGCGGACGGACAACCGAAGAGATTGGGGTGGTCACAAATGGGTTAGTTGGCATCTTCCACGTCCTCCTCAAGATACATCTTGCGCAGCGCATCAATAACGGTGCTGCGATGCCGAGCTAAATCAAACTCGACGTTTAGGAATTCAGTTTCAATAATCGCTTGCTCTGGGTTGAGCGTGGTATCAGCCACGCACTCAATTTCATTGAGATCGACCAGCTCTTTAAGTTGCGCTTCAATCTCAGTGCTTGCATTAGCAGGTAAGCGCAGCTTGCAGGGCCGTTGCTGTGCGCGTTCGCGTACTATCGTGGCTAGGCGGGCCGCTAGTTGTGCGACTTGATCTTGTTCGGCGAACCACTCTTCAACGACGCTAGCCATGATTTCACGCACACGCGCTTCAAGGTTATCAATAATCACCTTCTCTAGCTGTTGCTCATCGATTAGCCATTGCAGGGCTTCTTTGAGTGCAGCATCGCGCGTTTCGTCTCGAACTTTGTAAACCAATTTAGATTTTTGGATCTCACCTAGCTGAGCCGCTTTTTCTTGAATTGCTAAAGCTTCGAGGTTAGCCTGCCGCACGACGTCAAGCGCTTGTGTTTTAGCTCGCTGAGTCAGCGTGTTAGCCTGCGCTAATAAATTAAAGGTAGATCCTTTAATGACCGGCGCTAGCTCGTCTAGCTTATCTAATTGCTCAATAGGGAGATTAAACGGATTCATAGATGAATAAGGATTGCAAAAGCCTTGTAACAAGCAATAGTGTTTGACGTAAGCTGGTAAAAAGCAAGTTACAAAAAGCGCGCCAGCCGTAATAAAAGAGTGAAACCGTAGGCACTGACTGATTGCTCAATAACCTGCTGTTCCTCATGTGGCTGTGGGGCGAACATGATTTCGAGAGCCCTTAACGCCACACTATCTGGTAAAGCCGCTTTTAATAACGCCATGCCATGCTGTTGTGCAGCAACAGCAACTTGCGCTGTCTCCAAAAGCGGGGCTTTTAGATGGAAGCCTACAGGGGCTGAGGCAGCGGCAAAGACGCCAATTTGCGTGCAAGCAACATTATCTAATGTGGGTTGTAAGGCTGTGCGGTAAGGCTTCAGCATCCAATATTCAGCGCGCCCTAAACGCAACAGACCAAGCGCCAGTAGTAAGGCCGGTAACTTTTCCGAGATTTGTAACAGCTGGCGTTCAGTTGCTGTGAGCGTATAAGACGTGCCGTGCTGCGGGAAACCACGCTGAGTGGCAATAGCGTTATCAATCCAGCGTCGAGCGCGAGGACTCGCTTCGTACATGGGCTGCCAGGCTTGTAAAGCTAGCGCCTCCCACCAGGCTTTGTGCATAGCCTGAGCAGGACGCCAGATAAGCTTATAAAAGCGTACGTCGATTGGATCAAGCACTGTCATCAGGAGTTACGGCGCGCCTGCCAAATTGAAAAACCGATAGCTGAACCAATCAATGCAAGTAGCAGCGCGACGGTGGTGCCAAATAGAATCGGGCTTTGCACAAGAAGTGCCCACCATTTGTTGGGAAGCGGGGAGGGTTGTGTTTGCGCCTGCACATAGCGATAGACCGCTGGCACCATTACAACACTAATATTATTGTTCGGAATACCAGGTATGCCTTGGCGCACGAGATCGCGGATTTGCTCTTGGTAAGCAACTAGATTCATCGCTGGTGAGTATTTAATGAAGACCGAAACCGTTGATTTAGCCGTTTCGCTACCAAATGTTTCGATGAGCGGGGTACCGATGTTGACATTAGCACTGACGACCCCATCCATACTCATCAGCATAGCTTCTATTTGCTGCTCTTTCAGATATTCCATTTTGGCGCGCTCTTGCTCAGGCGATGAAACGAGCTGATTCGCGGGAAACACATCCATGACCGATGCGTACTTAGGCTTCGGATAGCCGCTTTGACGCAACACCTCAACCGCTTTAATAAATTGCGATTTGGGTACGTGCAGCGTCAAGCCTTTGGCTTTATCCGCCTCTTTGGAGGCGTCAATTTGATTCGCCATCAAAATGGCAAGCATTTGATTCGCTTCATTCTCGCTAAGCTCGGAATAAAGCGCGACTTTACACGCGCTGAGCAAACAAACTAACGCTAATGAGCACCACAATTTCAAATATTTTTTCATTGCATACTAACTAAGGTTTTAAGCGCGGTAGAAAGCGAGCCAAGAACTTTTGCTGTGAACTCTGTATTCACTGAAAGATTGGCCATGAGTTTTTGTAGTTGAAGGATCGCGTCAGGATTAAGTGATTGTTGCTGAAGCGGCTTGAGCTTTTTTTGAAGTTCGAGACTGCCTGCCATTGTGCTGGCGAAAATCTCATTAAAACTGTCAACCGCTGCCAAATCTGGCTGCATCGACGGCCAAGGGGAACGGTTGATAGCGGTGTTCTGAGATTGCTGAGCTACCGCCGCTGAGGTGACTGCTGCTATGTCGAGAACTGGCTGGGTCATGGGTACGCTCCATGAGTGAATAAAGTAATAAATCAATAATAGACTGAGAAAACTCTGTCACAGCTAAATGAGTAGCGTTATGCGGCCTGCATTATGCAGATCTTTTGACTAAGACGCACGTTTTTCGGATTCAGTTTGCTTCAAATAAGAAGTAATGACAGAGCGCAAACTCTGCGCCTTTTCTCCATTTATGCCATTTAACGCCGTTAAAGCTGCACGGGGGCGATGCATACCAAAATAAACAAAGGCGCGTGCTATAGCTCTTATTTCACGATCTAAGTCAAGTACGGGAAAGGCTGAGAGCAACGCTTTAGCTTGAGGAACTAGCCCATAGCTTGGTGCAGCCATCGCCGCCTCAACAATCAGGCGAGCTACGTCACGACTTAATTTCGTCATGCATTGATACCACGCAAGGTTGACATACTCAGCGTTTTAACCAATGTAGTCATCTCAACATTCAGCTGAAACCATACCTGATACATAGCCATATACGACTGAATTTCCTGAGCCGCTCCTGGATCTCCGCCTTTTGCTCTAGCCGCTGCGTCTAGTGCCTGAGCCATGGCTTCTTGCATACGAGGAGTAGTGAGTTGGGTGATGCTATCTAAGAAGTTCATGCTGATTTCTCTATGACGTTGTGTTTTTGATCAATTCTTGCCTAAACGAAGAACAGCTTAAAAGCACAAAATCGATTTTGAGTGAGGAATAGTCTGCTAAGAGCCTACTCCGTATTTTCCTAATGCGATCACCACAAAGGATGAACATAAGGAAAGGAAACGGATTATATACCAGGCTAATCCCTGAAAAGTAAAGCGAATTTGCTTGCTTATCCTTTATTTGTGGGGGAAGCACGACAGTCTACAAATCAGTTTATTTACCTATTAAAGCAGGTGAGGTGCGCGCACTATTGATTGTAGTTATCTGAATTCTTAAAAATAATTCAGATAACTACTTGAATTAGTTTGAGTAGAAAGTAGTGAAGAATCGATCAAAGGCTTATATACTTCGCCTTTACCTGTGCATTTTTAGGAAAACTCTGTGAAACTTTATAGAGTCGTTATGCCTTTTTGCCGTGCTTAGACTACATTAGCGGAAGGGCATTCCATAGAGGTTTCTGAGAATTCGTTTAGAACCTTTCTGGTAGCTGTGTGCCGACGCAGATAGTACAAATTGAATACGGCGGGGAGGCGCAAAGGGCGCCAGGAAGGTTCTAAACAAATCTGAAGCAGATGCAAAATCATGATAATCATCGGATTTGCTTTGGACTTGAAGTTTTTAAGGTTTTAATCGCACAATAAATGACCACTCTACTTACTCAGGGTTAAGCAATACAAAAGGCTTTGAGACAAGCAAAAGGAATAATAGATTGGAATCGCAAATAGGGGAAACGCATGGCTGCCGGCGCATCTTGTACAGTATTGATCGTTGATGATCATAGTTTAATGCGTGAAGGTTTGCGCATTTTACTTAGCGAAATCCCAAATGTGACTGTTGTCGCTGAAGCTGCAGATGGGCGGGATGCCATCACACTGTGTCGTTCTATTCAGCCATCGATTGTGCTGATGGATCTGACACTGCCTGAATTGGACGGAATCGAAGCCATTCGGCAGATTCATCGTCGCTTTCCAGAAATTAGAATTTTAGCGCTCACTGCCACTGCGACTGAGGTACGAGCCGCTGAAGCACTGAATGCAGGGGCTTCAGGCTACGTACTTAAGCGCAGCGGCAAGAAAGAGCTGCTGAATGCGATTGAGGCTGTCATTCAAGGCAGAGTTTATTTAGACCCAGCACTTGATGAAACTCAGATTGAAGCGCTCATTACCGACCCAAATAAAAGTACCCACCACGCACTCACAGCACGCGAGAAGCAAGTGCTTAAATTAGTTGCGCAAGGCAATCCTAATCGGCTGATTGCTGAGGTGTTAGTGGTGAGTCCCAAAACGGTAGAAACGCATCGCCTCAATCTGATGCAAAAGCTAGATGCGCATAACGCAGCTGAATTGACACGTTGGGCTTATCGGCTTGGGTTATTGAATGATGATATTTTGTAAAAAATAGCTTTTTTGATAAAGCTGAATAAACCACGAGCAAAGGATGTCGTTGCTCGCCAGCACACGAGTAATGGCTGTGAGGCTGTGGTTTATTTAGTGCTTCCAATCGATGTATTGCTCAATGCAGAAACCCTCACTTATTGCTCATCAGTGAGGGCTGTAGTTTAAAGTCTATATAGTCGTAGAGGGCTCGTTATAGCTTAACGCGCGCTCCAGCTTCTGATCGCTTCTTGAGCACCGTTAGGCTATTGCTCGTGCACTAATTACGCACCTGAAGCAAGTAATCTGAACTTTCTCGAGGCAGTGCATGTTGCCAATTCTCTCCATGACGAGCGAGCGCAAGATCGACGTTACCTTGTCCCCAATTATAAGCAGCTATGACTTTTTCCCAGTTGCCTTTGTATTTACGCGATAGCTGCGCAAGATACATGAGGCCGCCGCGGATATTGTCCTGCACGTCTAGTGGATTAACATGCAGCTCCTTCGCCGTGCGTGGCATTAATTGCATAATGCCGAGTGCGCCTTTCGGTGAAATCAACACATTTCCATCTGCTCCAGTATGCCGACCCCGTGATTCAATCCATATAACTTTGAGCGCGAGCTGCAGCGGTATGCCATAGCGGCGGCTCATTAGCGCGACATAGTTTTCATCGACTCCTTGTCCTTGTAATTTCGCATTGAGTGCTTTCAAGCTCCAATAGCCTGCCGTTTCAGTCAAACCAAGCCATCCTGAAAGCAGGCTCGCGGAGCGAAATAAACCCGCTAATAAATTATCTTTACCTGACTCAACTTGTGTTTGCTCGCTGGAAATAGGAGCGGCAGCGAAGGTTGGGGCAGTGTTTGTCAATGGATCGGGTAATACGCTTGGGATATCTTGATAGACGATACGTAAGTGCTGCTGTTGTTGATTATTGTCAAGAATTTGCTGCAGCGATTGGCGCTGATCATTTGGCAGCTTGCCGGTGACGGTCACGATATCGTCTTGTCTGGTGATCTTCAGATGGGAGAGCAGATTTTTTTCACGCAAAGCCAAAGCGAGAGAGGCGCCAGCCTGCTCAGTATCATTGGTGACAGACCAAGTTTCTAGGCCAGGTAGGCGATTGATCTGGCGACTGACGCTCGCCCATCGTTTGTTCGCACGTATATTGCCAGAGATGGTGATTGAGCCAAGTGTTTGGCCTGATGCAACCTGCGCATTTTGATATCCATTCGTCTGAAGGATATAAGCCACGCTGCGTTGTAGATCATCCTGGCATATCACTTGATTACGGTAAGCGATACCGGCTTCTACTAATTGATTCAGAAAAGGTTCGAGCTTCACGCTTTCCCAACATGAGCCAGACAGCGTCAGTGCGCCGCTTGGGTCACGTTCAATAATAATCTGCGTTAAGCCGGTTTCACTGAGGGCCTGCTTATATTGCGCGAGGTTAAAAGATTTCTGAGTTGTCTTTGATGAGCCAATATGCAACACCTGACTAACATATAAGAGCGTGCAAAGGACAGCAGCAGCTAACCCTGATGGCACCGCGATGCTCAAACCCTTTAGCCAGTGACGGCGGGTTTCAGGTTGAGTAATCGTGATATGTTCACCCGCACGCGCGAAAATAAAGGTGCAATTCCCGACACTAATAATTTGCCCTGGCTGGAGGGTGACTTGCTCTTGCTTGATGCGGCGCTGGTTAATTTTGCAACGCATATTGCGAGGCAACAGAGAAACACTCTGTTGCGAAACGCGCAGAATGCAATGTTGATCGTTGCGATAATCGAGTTGTGAGAGGTTGATATCCCATTGCGAGCCAGTCCCCAGCGTAAGCTCACCCTCAGGCAGATGTAATTCTTGACCTGAGAGCAAGCCACCCTGAAAGACTAGTTTCCATGCAAAAGGGACAGCGCTCATTGAATTTTTAATCGATAGAACGAGGTTCAGCCTTAATCAAGAAAAGTCGAATAACTCGCTCGGATTTAGTTCCTTTGCTGCGGAACAGCCCACCCAGAATAGGTAAGTTGCCGAACAAAGGAATTTTGCGTACATTTTCTCTTTGCTCATCCTGTACAAAGCCACCAAGCAGCAAACTTTGCCCAGGGCGTAAAGTGGCCTGTGTCGTAATTTCAGCGTTGCGAATGCTTGGCAATACTTCCGTTCCGCCGATTGCCTCTTCTTGACGCCCATCCTGAATATTCAGAATCAAGATAATTTGATCTTTGCCATTAACATTCTTAATCAATCGTGGTGTTACACGCAGCAATGATCCTGTTTCAAATTTAGCAAGCTCTACGGCTCGATCGCCTTCTACCTTGGTGCGAAACGTGATACTACGATCAAGCACTGCTTGCGTATTGTTGAGTGTGACAATCGATGGGCGTGACAGGATCTTGGCCTTTGAATGCTGTTCAAGGGCGCTCACTTGCATCATAAAAGCATTGGTATCGCTTAATACGGTATTAATACCGCCACCAAATTGTTGAAATGGTTTGCCTGTATTAAAGCCGACGCCAGCTTTACCAAAGTGTGCCGAGCCTTGCCAATCGACACCGAGCATATCGATATCAGTCGCGTTCACGTCAATAATAGCGACCGATATTTGAATTTGCGCGGGCTGCAAATCAAGTTGCTTGATCAGCCTTGCATAAATTGGCATGTTGACTTCTCGATCGCGCACAACCACTGCATTTTGCTGCGAGTCAGCGGAAAAAGTAGGAAGCGCGACATTAACTGCGATATTAGCGGTTGGCGCGTTAGTGGTCGGCACATCTTCACCGGTAATCGAACGATTCTGCACCATTTCGCGCAACACACTGACTACACCAGGCACACGAACTTGCTGCCCGCGATAGGTATAGACGTTGTCATTAGCTGAGGCAAAACGCAAAGGGAAAACTCTGACTGTTTCTTGCACTTTGGCCTGATTTAAAATTTTCTCATCAAGATTTTTAGCTAACGCACTCACACGCTCGATACAGGCGGGTACGCCAAATACTTCAAGCGCATTAAAGTTAGAAACGCTACGCAGAGAACAAAACTGCTGTGTGGCAGCTTGGGTATGACCTAGATAATCAACCAACTTACCCGTCGTTAAATAACGCGGCGTAATAATTTGGCTTCTGACTTCCTGCATCTTATAGACATAAAGCGCTTGACCATCGTAATAAGTCGCCAGGCTAAAAAGCTGCGCGAAGCGCTCGATGATCTCGTCAGGTGCGGCGTTACGGATGGTACCCACGAAAGAGTCGGTGACCTCTGGGCTGACAATGATGGGGACACCATAATTCGCGCCAATACCTTTCAATACATCCGCTACTTTTGCACCGCGCGTCGTAATGAAATAAGGCGAGCCATTGCGCCATGGAATATGCGTTGATGCCCATGTTGAAGTGGAGAGCAGAATGGTTAAAATCAAAAATATTCGCTTCACCATAGTCCTTTTAAAACAATTTCTAAGAGCCTTTCAGCATTTCTCTAGTTATTAAAACCGGAGTGTACATTAGTAGACGGCAGAATCAGTACATTGTGCGTACAAATAGAAACGTTCTAGGGATTGTAAAGAGGTGTTGAAGGATCTTTGCGTGATCTCATTGCGAGGAATATACCTTTGTTGTCGTCTTAATAGTGGCGAGCGGGCTAACATCTTTGGTGGTGCAAAAAGAGATGGCGGTTTTCATAACGTGGCATTCAATGGCTTCATCGCGTCGATGGAGCTGGCTGCTTTTCGGTAGAAACCAGTAATTTCGTTAAAGTGAAAAAAGGTAGGTTTGTAGAGTAGGATGTGTAATTGGAGTAGCTCGGCTAATTTTGTTGTGTAGCGGGCATTCGTGCGGATTGGTGTATTGCGTTGCGATATATCGCTGCTTATTGCAGTAACAATTGAAATGCTATTCAAAAGTTGGTTCTGTTGAGTTCAACCGCTCATTGCAACGCTATTATTTATAATTTTAAGAATAGTGGCGCAATGACCGGTTGAACTCACTCTGCCCAAATTTTAGACTGAGCTTAAATTGGGGCAAAATCATTTAGAAGCAGATACTGTTAACTTACGTAGCTAAATTTGTGGGCAGGTCACATGATGGATATGGCAAAATGAAGATTCCAATACGCATCATTACTCAAGCCACTCTAATAAAGCTAGCACTATAATTTAGCCGCTCAATGATCTTGTCACCTTGATCGCTTTTGTATTTGCCGGCAAAAATAAAGCCCCAAGCACCAAAAAACAAAAAGACAATAGACAGCACAATCTGAGTGGCTCCTTCATCGGACGGCATTATTCCACTCTCTGCAAGAAAAATACCGGTTCCAAAGCCAAGCAAACCAAGTGTTCCTGCTATTATAAGAAATGCATCTCGTTGACTTTTAATCTCGCGAAGATTAGATACAAAAGAATGTATATCAGGCCTATTTTCTAGAATAGATTCACACTCTGCATAGGTACGCTGCATTCGTAAAGCTTGCTGTAGCAGCTCGACGTCTTCAGGATCAATGGTAATAGATGGGCATTGAGGTATTTCTACAGATAAAGCATTATTGTTTTCTGCATTATTAGATTTAGAGCTTGTAGCTTGATAATTAGCTTGCCATCTTGCCTCATCTATCAAATTTGTTGTCGCAGAAAAAGTAGGCTTCGATTTCGAAGATTCTCCAACGTGGCCAAATCCAGATTCTTGTATATCGCCTTGAGATGTTGCTTTTCCTTTTTGTCTGAAGTCTTCATTTTCAGCATTGATGTGTCTTGCCGCACCTCCAATATTTGGTGAGATATCAATTGAAGAGAGGTCGGCCAAGAGTGCCCTTGCTGATTCATATTGCGCTAACCTGCTATATAAAGCCGTTATTTCACTATTTTGTCTCGCTATTTCAGCATCTCGGTTCTGTAATAAACACCCCATACTATCTAACTCAGCCGTTAGAGTATGTGATGAAAAAAGTGAGGGTGAATATGAGCGCGATGGACTAGTGTCTTCTTCTAAAGTGGCCTGCCTATCATTGCCTAATAAAACGTGTGATGGAGATGGAGAGGAAGAACGAGACGAGGAAGAGGAGCTTTTAATTTCAAACATTAGTTCACCTCAAATACGATATAAGAACTTCACTATGAATTAATTACTAAACCCGAAAGTAAATTTTAATAGTTTTATTGCATTAAGTTTGAAATATTAAGATAAATGTTATTTCTCTCTCCTGGGGTATTTATTGTAGATTTTGATATTCATTAAGTTTGTTCCGGCGAGATTTGTGAGGATAATTGATTAGTATTTTAGGAATAATATGAAAGATGCTCGCGCAATCCAGGTAGCCTTGCGGAAATTTACAAAACATTGGTTCGACGAAAAACCCTTACTACAAGAGAGGTCGTGAATCATTCTGGCGAGGATTACTCATAGAAAAAGCATAGCAGTATCCAATGCCAATGCCGATACTAAGAAATCAGCATCTCCTTAGGATTATGAGAAACATTGTTTGGTAATCTAAGTTTCTGGGAGCTAAACATTAGGAAAATTTTCCCCCATCGAACTAAAGCCGGGGTAGGGTCAGCCAGAGAGTGCACTTCTTCGTGGGATATATTTCGATACGCTCCTAAGAAACAATATATAAAACATTGATATATAGAGATTATTTTTTGTTTCTTTCAAACGCCTGACGCCCGCTAGGGCGACTACTATGCTTTGAAGATATATTTATACAAAACGTGCAGCTAGTGGCTGATGATGGGTGTGGGAACTTGGTGGACGTTTGGGTGTAGAGAATTGGCCATGCAAAAAACGCATGAGCGCTAATAGATTATCTAGCGCTATGCGTATGGCTGCGGGTGAGTTCAATGCGTTAGCTTCAAAACGCTTCCAAAGTAACCAGCGCTCGCCTTCGCGCTGTAGCCCGAAATCTAATGTTTGTTCGCTTGCGGCGAGTAATAAGGAAATATGCTGTGCTTGCGCCAAATAATCCGGTTGAGGTGGGAAGCTAAGCGCTACGCACAAGCCTAATGCGCAATTCTGCATGCGGCCGAAGGCGCCACGGAAATGAAATTCTGCGTAACTAGGGCCAGTTGTTTGTATTTCTAAGTAAGGAACTTGTTCCAGGCAGGGCGGAATTTCACAGCTTGTGTCGTCAAAATCATCATTAGCCAGAGGCTTGCTTATTTTCTGAGTGTGCATTGTAAATAAGCTTTTAGCTTCGGAGTTGGAATGCTGGTTGTCGCATTTTTTCCGTCCTCATCTTTGGCGTTTTGCTCTTTAAGCAAGAATTCACCCCGTGTTTCTCGGGTTGCGATTCGCGCCAGCGAGATTAGGTGGCGCTGCCATCGTAGAAAAAGAGCCATGATAAACTCCCCAGATGGTCTCTATCACTGGATAAGTCTGCTCAATGGCAGCAAGCTGGCGCGTATATATGCGGTAATGTGCGGTCGTGCACCCTTGTTGCACGACCTCTTGCAGGCGCTTTTTCTCAGCGTCAAGCATAGCGATTAATTGCTTGCGATAACTTCCGCTTTTATCCGCATATAAAAGATCTTCGAGCTCGGTAATACGAAACATTGAGGATGACTATAGACCGAGGGGAAGATGAACCAATTGCCCTTCTTTTTGAAGTTCAACACCGGTGGCGTCTAACCCAGTAATTGTGTAGCCGCTTGGCAACGTGCTGCCAGTTTGCACACGTATACCGTTAGAGAGTTGTAGTGAAGCAGCATTCGCATTGCCGCTGTAGCTCGCGATTGGCGCTGGGAAGATGTTGGCTTCCTGCTCAGAGGCTGGAATGTCTTGGTAAACGACGCGCAGGTGTTGTTGTTGTTGGTAGCTTTCAAGGACTTGCTGCAGCGACTGACGTTGTTCAGCTGGCAATTGTCCCGTGACTGTCAAAATATCGTCTTGTTTAACAACACTTAGACGAGAGAGAAGGTTTTTCTCGCGCAAAGCTAACACGAGGGAGTCGATCGTCTGCTCAGCATTGTTTGTAACCGACCAGGCTTTCAAACCAGGCAGATGGTTAAGCTGGCGGCTTACGCTAGCCCATTGATCATCGGCGCGGATGCTGCCTGAGATCGCAATTGAGCCAAGCGTTGGGCCGGGGGTGACTTGAGCTTGGTATCCATTGGCCCGCAACACATAGGCGACGCTGCGTTGCAGATCATCTTGGCACATCACCTGATTACGATAGGCAACGCCAGATGCGACTAATTGGTTTAGAAAGGGTTCAAGCTTAGCGGCTTCCCAGCATGAGCCAGAAAGGGTCAATGCGCCTGTTGAATCGCGTTCTACACGAATTTGCGTTAAACCGGTTTCTTTGAGTGCTTGTTGATATTGCCCGACATTAAACGGCTCTTCTGCAGGCCTTGGCACAGAAGCGCGCAACTCTTGGCTAGCGTAGAGGAGGGTGACGAGAATACCCGCGGCGAGTCCACCTGGGAGCGCTACACCTAAGACTTGTAACCAGTTATTGCGAGGGTTGTGGGTAACAAAAGGAATGTGTTCGCCGGCACGTGCGAGCGCAAATGTGCTGCCGCCGATGTTGACTGTTTGACCAGATTGCAGTGCGACTTCTTCTTGCTTGACTCGACGATGATTAACTTTGCAAGGCATGCCAAGCGGCAACAGAGAGACACCTTCCTCCTTGACGCGCAGTATGCAGTGCTGATCATTGTGATTATCGAGCCGTAGCAGGTCGATATCCCATTGATGACCCGCGCCGAGCGTCAATTCACCTTCGGGTAGGTGTAATTCTTGCCCTGAGAGCAACCCACCCTGAAAGACAAGTTTCCAAGCAAAACGAGATGTCATACTCACCAGCCTTTTAGCCTATAAAAAACGATATTTTCTGAAAATAATTATGCAATTCTTGCACCTTTTTTGCCCCTGTCTTCCTAATGCCTACCTTTGTATTTTCTGTAGTGCTTGGTAGGCACAACATTGTAGACAACAATCAGGGTGGCGTTATGCGCTCATGTTGCTTTTCAAACACAAGCCAGCGATAAGGCCCTTCAAAAGTCGGCGTAGCGCCTTGTTTAATCAGTAGCTCTGCCAGGGTTGCGCGCTTTGCTTGTTCTTCAGATGAGCCGATTCCATCAAGCATCATTCCCTTGATGCGTTGCACACCAGGTAATCTCATCACATCACGTGCAAAGCGTAAAAAGCGTGCGACACTACCAGCCAAACCGGTATCAGTCTGACTGGTTGAAACAAGGTCGCAGATTATAACTGTATCGCCTTCAGTGCGAAAGGCGATCTGCACAGTACCTAACTGAACTTGATACCCAATTTGCCAATCTGAATCTAGAAAGTAATAGGGCTTTAGTGCATGCCCTAAAGATTCGAGATGGCAGGCTACCGGGTCGTTTGGGTCGAGGATATTATCCGCCACTGCGTCTTAATCTGATCAAACATTAATGCCGTGGAACGCTAAGCACCGATTGCAATTGTTGCCAGAAATTAGCCATTACTTCAGCCAGTTGAGCAAAAAGACGGGACGCTTCTTTAAACCATTCCTGGGCATTTTGTTCTATTTGATGCCAGACGTCATTTAGGGTTTTTTCTTTGTTGCCCAACTCGCCCTCAATTTGAGGCGCTTTCTTAAGCAAGGCTCCCCCGGCATGGGCTCCCAGACCTACAGCACTATCTCTGAAACTTCCAAGAATATTAGCCCATTGTTGGGAACGTAGCTGAAAGACTCCTATTGTGCCGCATACTACCAGCTCGCCAAAGCCTATAAACGCTTCTATATTAGCTATGCTTTTAATACTGCCTATCACTTTCTCAACAGCTTTTGTAAACTCATCTATCCTTTGCCGAATATAGTTCTCTCTAATTCGCATATTTACATCACGTACTACGAGGGCGAATTCTTGCATCAGTTTATTGATCATGATCATTAAGGCATCGAATGATTTAACGCCTTGTTGTATTTCAGTCATCCACTGGTCAAAGTCGGTTTTTTCTTTACCGTTAATTAAATACACACTGCTTTTTTCGTTTACAGCAGCATAGCCGCAGTCTACCTGACAAAATGGCAATATTTCTTGGTCTGATACAGCGACTGGAATAGGGCTATTCATAATGATCTCCTCAGTCAAAATTAAGCATTGATAGCGATAGAATCGCTTGCTAGACGTATAGTTTCAGCATGCTTAGTGAGCCATAGCTGTGATGCTTTCAGCAATTCGATTAACCTCTTAGCATTAAGCTGAAGGTTTTCTAAACTCTCTTTGATAAGTTGATGGGTAACGGTTTGTGCAAATCTTTTAAGCGCCCCTGCTTCTTGACTTAACGTTTGTATGATGCCTTCGCATTGCGCGGTATAGGCTTTAAGTAGACCATCAGCTGCTATATTGAAAGATTGAAGCGCAAAAGAAAGGTTTCGCATATATTGCATCGCTTGCCATTGTGAAGCTACAGCCTCTGCCACTGCAGGTGTAAGACCACTAAATGTTTCCCAAAGAGGAGGATCTAATGTTTCAAAGATGCCTAATTCGATGCTTAAACCCTCAGCTTGGGCTGCTCTTTGTGCGGTTATTGCAATTTCTAGAGGAGTTATAGCTGACTCATTTTGTAGCGGCAAGTTAATCTCAGCCCCTATTCTTTCTATAATTGCCGCATTTTTTGCAGCGGTTCTAGCTGCTAATCCTACGCCCAATGTGAGGAATAAACCAGCGAATTCAATGACACCAGCGATTTGGGCAATGCGGCCAGATTCCTCTGCCTGTTTATTGTTTCCTGAGGCGCGCTGCTCTAATGCATCTCCTTCGAACCATGCTTTAATACCTGCTGCTAGGCCAGTAGCGCCGAAACACGCGGCGACAGGAATTGCACTTAATCCCCCAGTCATAACGGTACTAATACCATAACCTAGGAGGAAAGCTGCAGATATCCAGTCGACAGTTATGAAAACTGCCCCGCTTTTATAAGCCTTTGCTCTTTGTTCGTTGAATTGTTCAAGTCGCTGCTGCTCTTTTTCTGCACTAGCTTGCATTTGCGCTCTGAAGCATTTGCTAAGGATCTCATTGGTCTCAGCATAATTCTTTATTGCTTCTTGATATGTATCAAAGAACAGATCTTGGATGAGGTAAACAAGATATCGAAAGGATGTGCCATTGAGGTTGGTGAACCGTCCTGATGAGTCATCGATTGCCTGAGTGCTGTGGTTAAACAGGCTTTTGAACTCATGCATTTCATGATGGATTTTTACTAATACCTGCTTTGCTTGTGACTCAGTAACCGGCTCAAATTCCTCTGCATCTGGTAGCTTGCTGTATAGATCTTCGTGCGCGCCATTGCGCTGGCGTCGGTTAATACTTAAGTTATGGTCAACAACATTAATCTTTTCATCAGATAGCCGCGCAGTTTTCGCATAGCTAAGGACAGAAGTATCCACCTCTTTATGGCTGCGAGAAGTCTTTTGCCCTATCTCTTCTCGAAGCTCAATTGGATAGTGAAAAGAGGAGCGCGTAGACGAATGAATAACTGATGCATAATCCATAGCGACTTCCTTATTTGAGATTCATTTATTGCGACGCGACTTTATTTGTGCGTGCATTTAATCATTTACATTGAAATTTGGGCTCACTCTCATAAGCCCTAAAGGTAATGCTTTAACCACGATTTTCTACCGGAAGCTCAGCCAATGCCCGTTCAGCCTGCTGTCTTAAAGTTTGATGCTGCGGTCTGTTTGATGCCCAGCGCAACGCTGCTGAGAATGCTTTCCTGGCGTAGTTAACTTCGCCTAACTTCCGATAGCTCAGTGCAGCGTAATAAGAAGGACGAGGGTCCGTTATTTTCACAGTTCCCGCCCTGAAAAAATGAAGCAACGCTTCTTGATGAGCGCCTCGTGACTGTTGGCACAACCCGAGCGCTAACGCATAATTAAAATTCCACGAATCAAGGCAGAATAGAGCATGGAATAAACTTTCAGCGATAGCTACTTCACCACGTTTGACCTGTTGACAAGCAAAAGCATACAGCGTTTGCAGTTGAGCTTCGTCAATGTTGGTCAACATTCGTAAAGCGCCACCTTGGGCGAGAAAATCAAGAATTTCCTCAGTTTTCATCAGTTAAATAGGCATTTTGACAAATGCTGATTTCATCAGCTCGGCAATGATAAAACCCACATTGATAACGGCGTTCTGAAAGCTTTGGTAAAGCTGCGTTTGAGCCGTCAATTGCCCTTGGAGCTTACTATTGGCATCGTTACGTTCTACGACTGCATCGTCTAGTACACTTGAGAGCCTAAGCAGATCACCTTTACTGATCTCGCCTTCTTTTATATCTAACATCTCGACGTCATGACTTTTTTTACAGCCAGCAAGCTTTTTTGCCTCATCTTCCACATAGTGAGGAGTGCCTGTACGTTGGGAAAGCGAAGCATCCCAACCCATCTCAAGTCTTTCCCAGAAAGATGGATTGTATCCATGCTCCTCAGAAAGATGAGTCCATAAATCTTTTTTTTCTGATGGTTTCGAGCGTTTTTGTAGCCAATCCAATACGTCCATCCCATCGATGGTAATGCCTTGCTCTCTCATAGTTCGGAAAATGCTTTCATACTCTTTCTTCGGAACAAATACTGGGTTTCCATCCTCGTCAAACACTGGATTTCCGTTCTCATACTTCTGATCACCCCACTTCCAGGTGCCGTTTTCGCCTACTTTCTCTAAGGCAGCCTTAATATCTTTAGACGCTTTTGTCACTTGTCTCACGATGGCTGTACTTCTTTCCGCTTTTTGCCCTAGAAGTTGTAGAACTTCCAGCGCTGTATCGGTTATCTCTTGAAATACGCGCATTAACCATCCCATCGTGTTTTTTGGAGAGAAAGTTGTACCTGGGGTGTTTACGCTATATGGCTGGCTTCTTTCCAAACTAAATTGATCATCAGACAGATCAAGCCTATATCGAGTCCTGTCATTCAATTCCACCCCAAAGCTAGTGGCGGAGAATGCCGCCTTTTGAGTGGTTTCTTCATTTAACGAATAGGATGTAGCAGAGTAATTCATCGAGCCCGATGAAGTGCTGTCTTTCCCATTTATTATCTTTTCTAACTCTTCTTCAGTTAGATAAGTCTTCGATCTGCGATATTGATCAGCAGAATCCTCTGCTCCGTTTTTACTAGAGGCTAGCGTGTACTGTGCATCATCCTGATAACGTAGCGTTTCATCTAACGTTTCGCTATGAGAGGTACGTTCGCCAGCATAGATTTTCTGGCTATCTTTGGGTGAAGTGTCTTGTTGCGCGCGTGTTTCGTTTTTGTAAGGAGCTGCGGCAAGGTTAGCTGCCAAGTTTGTTTTAGTACTTGCAGGCTGTTGTTGCGATGCACGCGCTTCTCCTGTGGCAGGTTGGCGCTGGCCTTTTTCTTCCAATAGGGTAATTTCAGCAAGTTTTTGCTGAAGTGTTGTTCGAGAAACAGTTAACACTTCCTGCAGCGTGCCTGACATCATCGCAACAATTTTTTGCAGGTCTTGCGCCGTACGGAGATCATAGTTTCCAGTTGCTGCAAGTATTTTGGCATTCTGCTGGATCAAGCTATTAAATTGAGCTTGAGTTTTTGAACAAGGGAGCGTTGAGGGTAAAAATCCACTAAGCATAGTCGTTCCTTGAAACTGTTCCTGTTAGTTTAGAGAGACGCGCTATTGGCGCGATCTACACAATATGTCTGTTAAATAAAAGAGCGCGACTTTAATTTCTTTTTCGGCGCCTGCGTTGCCTTATTCTGTGGGTTCGCTTTATCCGCTTGCGGCAGCCTGATAGAGGCGGCAGACTCTGCCATCGGGTCTAGCCCAATATTAGGGTCAAGCGTAGTTGTTGTGTTGTGGACTTTCGCTATTTCGATGGCTAATTCCTGCATCTTCTGAAAATTTTTAGAGAGCTCGCTATTGTTATTCAATGCTTGATGTAATTTTTCTAAGCGCGTCCGTTCAACGGGGTCATGTGTGGCATTTTCTTGAAGCTCGGCAAGTTGTTTGGGAAATTGGTTAAACACCCCCATCAATTTCTCAAGCCTTGAGATTTCATTTTGTAAATTCTCTACAGAGCTTTGTAAATCATCCATTTGAGACCTCTTCGGCTAACTTCAATGACAGAATGCCAGTATGGTAAGAGTGCGAAGGGGCGAATATAAGGTGTATACCTTAATTAAACAAGAGCGCTTAGCTTTGATCGGCCAATAGAAAAATTTCGATAACGCGCTTAGCTTTGTCAATCGGGCCAAAGCCGCTATTAATTAAAATTCTTCAAGCAGCAAGATAAATAAAAAATAGCAAAAGTTTTTGTTGTTTTATTGGGATTTATCTTTATTTTTCATTGAGTTATCTACGATTCCTTAAAAAATAAACGAAGTGACTTGATGGGATAGATAGTTGAATAAATCGTCTAGCATTTTCTAAGAGAGATTTATTCAGCGAATTCTGAAAACGCATCTAGAGTTTTCCTGACGCAAGCTGTACAAACTACCACAGTAACGGTGCGCAAGCGTGTCGGTGCGACTCTCAACAAGTTTTTAAATAGAAAAATTTTGCTTATAAAGCAAATCCTTAAGCTTATGTAGCCCTTGCTCCACCTCTATTAAATTCTCTTGTTTTGCCACTTTCTCAGTATGAATAATCATTGCTTCAATTTGCCATTCTGCTAATAACCCTGCAATTCCTTTCATTTTGTGTAGCTCGCGTAATAGCGCTGGTACATCGTTTTTAAGGAAGTACCGTTGGGCAAGTTGATGCAAACGCTGCAATTCATTTCTAAAACGATCCATTAGCGCTTCGTTAAATCCCCAATGATCAGCATCATGGGCTGCACTGTTGGATTGAGAGGGTGTCAACTCGATATTTCTTTCCAATTGATAATTAATTGCCTTTAAAAGGGCTGCCGCTAGTATTTTGGGAACGACGGGTTTCGGTAAGAAATCGTTGGCGCCGGCAGTGAGAAAGGCGGTGCGTTCATCTTCAAAAGCACCGGCTGACATAGCGATGATGTAAACCTCAGGATCTAATACAGGGTCGCTCTTTTGTCGGATGCGGCGCGCAGCTTCGATGCCACTCATGCCTGGCATTTGCCCATCTAAAATCACTGCATCAAAAGTCTCAGTAGCCAGAATTTGCAACGCTTGCACGGCATCTTTAGCAGTTTTCACGGTATGCCCAAGCTTTTGCGCCATCGCACTGAAAATTTCTAAATTAATCGCCATATCATCAACGACTAATAATTTTAATGAATACGATTGAATCGCAAATTGGGATTCAGGCTCTGCATTTTTTGTTAAGCCAGCGATGTCGTTGAGGTTGTTAATAAAATCTTGGAAAAGTAAAGGTGCGCATTCAAGGATGGGAATTCCTTGCTTATTAGCAGGCGCGACTCGGCTTGAGGTTGCTTTGTCACTGAGTAAAAGCAGGCTAGGATCGGCATCGCTATAAAGCCCCTTAATGACACGTAAAAGCTTTTTAGCCTGATGTACCTCAAATTGGGTGTCGCACCACAATGCGTCGATACGTGTCAATGGTGTGCGGCGTAGAAGCTTAACGGCCTCGAGAGGCGAGCTGGCGAAGCTATACGAGACTCCAAAACGTTCAAAGGCGTAACGCAAGATAGTTGGCATGACGCTATTTTGTAACACCACCACAATATGTAACTGAGCGAATAGCGCGAGTTCAGGCCGTTCGCGTGGTGCAGCTTCGTTGATCGGAAGATCGACGGTAAAAGTCGTGCCTTTGCCAAGTGTGCTTTGTAATTGAATTTTGCCGCCCAGCAACTCAGTTAAGTGTTTACAAATCGATAACCCCAGTCCAGTACCCCCAAAGCGGCGCGTAATGGAAGCATCAGCTTGTAAAAAGGGGTAAAAAACACGCTGCATCGCTTCAGCTGAAATGCCAATGCCAGTGTCACTCACAGAGATGATCAGATGCCCCACACGAGAGCTGGTATCGGGATCTAATAAAGTGTCGGCTCGATAGTCAACAGCAACAGTAACCGAGCCAGAGGGGGTAAATTTAATCGCGTTGCCCAGCAAATTAGTAATAATTTGCTGCAGCTTAGTTGCGTCAGCAATAAGTTCTGCGGGGACTTCGGGGGCAACCTCAAGGGCTAGGTGGAGTCTCTTTTGATGTGCTCTGGGGATAAAAACCTCAACGATTTGATCTAATAAATTCAGTAGATCGAAAGTCACTGGGTTGAGTGAGACGTTATTGGATTCGATACGAGAGAAGTCAAGAATCTCATTAATAATCGATAACAGCAATTCGCCACTTTGCTTTGCCGCTTGGCAATAGCGCCGCTGCTCGGTATTGAGTTCGGAGTCGGCCAATAGGCTTAACATCCCAATCACCCCATTCATTGGGGTACGAATTTCATGGCTCATATTGGCTAAGAAGCGGCTCTTCAATTCATTGGCTCGTTGCGCTTCCTTGCGTGCAATCTCGAGTTCGGCGGTTCTTTCCTGAACTTGCTTTTCCAGCGCGACATATTGCGTATCGACTTCGTCTAATAACGAATTGTAAGCCGCAGCAAAACGCCCAAACTCATCTGGCTTGCTGTAGGTCAAACGAGGGCGAGTGCCACCCGCTCTACCTTTATCAATCTCAGTAATAAACTGTAAGAGCGGTTTGGCAAGAATGTGAGTAATAACCAAATAAAGGCATAAACAAAGCCCAATAATGCCGATGAAACGAATCGGTAATTGCTTCCAAATCGGCGCCCAAGCTTGGGCTTCTAGAATCTGATTTGGAATAACAATGGCTAAATACCAACCGAGTTCTTCTAAAGGTCTGACGTAAGCTTTAGCGTTTTGCAAAGAATAATAGAAGGGGGCAGATGTGGCGCTAAGCCTATGTAACGGCATTTGCTGGATAAGCGATGGCGCGAAGTTGTTGGACTTTTCATCGCTTAAAGGCAAAACCAAATTCTTTTTATGCGTCAAGACAAAACCCGTCGCGCCACTGGGTAGGACCAGCGGCTTCTTGATCAGGTTATCAATGAGTAAGCCGTGACCAGCGATGGTGATAGGTCTACCTGCCTTGTCGCGCTGGATGGCCGCGACAGAAATAGTCCAGGCCTGCCAAAATGAATCAAAGTGTAAGTTTCCCCAAATAATATTGTTGGTCGTCTGCGCCGCTTTTCTGCGTAAATGGCGAACTTGTTGTGCCCGTTCATACGCATAAGCATCAGGAGCCGTGCGTGGAAAGTGGATGGCCGTGCCGCGCCCTGGAAAGTCAAGAAAGGTGTCTTCGCTAGCGTCCGTATCGGCGCCGAGTACCTGTACGGCCCAACGTACCTTGCGGGCAAACGGTGTGGTAACGAGCTGAGCAGGATCGCCTACATCAGAGAAAAATACTTCTGAGTAAGGTACAGGGGTGATGTTGTGTGATTGTTGTACAGCCGGTGTATTCCAAATTTCTAGCAAGCGATGTGCATTCTTTTGGGCTTTTTGTAGATTTTCAGCGGTAATTATTCCACTACTCGTAATGCTGCGCCTTAACTCGGCAAGCGCTTCAGCACGGGCACTTTGGTAAGTTTGTAAGCCAATAAAAAATGCTGAAACTAAACTCACCATGATGGCAAACAAGCCGACTACGACGAGAATTCGAACAATAATTGATTGTTTCACGAGAACCTTTTCTGCCATCACACTAGAACTCGTTTCATCAATGTCTAAAAGGTCGTCAGCGGGGGGGAGGCCGGCGCTGGACGTACATGAGGATGCCGAGCACCGCCCGACCTCCGATCACGGCCTTTTAGGCATTGATGGAATGAGTTCTATTAAAATTTATCGACATGTTATTGCCTAATGACTATGTAAATCCATACAGTTTCTCCCTAAATGGTAGAGTAACGTCTTTTTTTAGAGGACTTTAAGTGTCACGCAAAGAGGCGAAAGACGGCGCGCTGGTGTTGTTCTCTGGCGGACAAGATTCAGCGACTTGCATAGCGTGGGCGTTGAATCGCTACACACGGGTTGAAACGCTGGGCTTTGATTATGGTCAGCGGCATCGCGTTGAGTTAGCTTGTCGCGCTGGTTTTTTAGCGCATTTGCGGGAGCAGTTTGCGCCTTGGCGTGAGCGCTTACAAGACGATCATTTGATAGCGTTGCCCCTGCTGGCGCAAATTAGTGACACGGCGATGATTCAGTCAGTTGCCATCGAAAACAACGCGAATGGCCTGCCTAATACTTTTGTGCCAGGCCGCAATCTGATGTTCCTGACTATAGCGGCAGCGATTGCCTATCGACGCGGGCTGCAAGTGTTAGTGGGCGGAATGTGTGAGACAGATTTCTCTGGTTACCCTGACTGTCGAGACGATACCCTTAAGGCGTTGCAAGTGACGCTAAATTTAGGGATGGATAGTCGCTTCCTAATTGAAACACCACTGATGTGGCTGGATAAGGCGCAAACTTGGCAGCTTGCGCATACTCTTGGTGGCGCAGCGCTAACAGAGTTAATCCGCACCGAGACCCATACCTGTTACTTAGGTGAGCGAGAAATATTGCATGACTGGGGTTATGGTTGTGGTGAATGCCCGGCTTGCGAGTTGCGTAAACGAGGTTACGGCGAATTTATTCAACGCCTTCCTAATTAATTCATTGTGCGTAAGGCTAGCTGCTGCGACGCATCATAGATATGGCTTATACCGTTAAAGAAATTTTCTATACCTTGCAAGGCGAGGGCGCGCAAGCAGGTCGCCCGGCTGTGTTTTGTCGCTTTAGCGGCTGTAATTTATGGTCAGGTCGGGAAGAGGGACGAGCGCAAGCTGTGTGCCGCTTTTGCGATACAGATTTTGTCGGTATCGATGGGGAAAATGGCGGTAAATATACCGCCACTGAGCTGGCCGCGCGCATTGCTTCGCTGTGGCCTAGTGGTGCTACGCATCGCTACGTTGTCTGCACAGGAGGGGAGCCTTTACTGCAGCTTGATGCGCCGCTAATTGAAGCACTGCATGCGCAAGGATTTACCATTGCGATTGAAACTAACGGTACCTTGCCTGTTCCAGAAGGCATTGATTGGGTTTGCGTCAGCCCTAAAGCTGATGCGCAGCTGACTGTCTTGCAAGGCAACGAGCTAAAAGTTGTCGTGCCGCAGCAGCGGCAGAATTTAGCTGATTATGAAAAGCTCGCGTTCGAGCATTTCTTTGTGCAACCGATGGATAATGCCGAGCGTGAACTCAACACCCAATTCGCCGTCGACTGGTGCAAACAGCATCCGCGTTGGCATCTTTCTTTACAAATCCACAAATACCTAAATATTCCTTAAAAGTTGTGTTAACTATTACCCGTAAACTCGAATTTGATGCAGGCCACCGTCTGCCTAACCATGCAAGCCTGTGCCGCAATGTGCATGGACACCGCTACGTGCTTGAAGTCACGCTAAGCGGGGAACCTATCAGCGCAGATAGCGCGCCCGATGGCGGAATGGTGATGGATTTTGCGCAAGTTAAATCACTCGCGCTCGAGCATCTAGTCAACGCTTGGGATCATGCGTTTTTTGTGTATCGAGGCGATACGCTCACACGCCAATTTCTCGAGTCGCTACCCGACCATAAAACGATTGTGGTCGAACATCCTCCTACAGTAGAAAACCTCGCTGCGATTGCGTTCGAGACGCTAGCTAAAGTTTATGACGCTCATTATGGAAAAAATCTGCGCCTAGCGAAGGTGCGTTTATATGAGACGCCGAATTGTTGGGCGGATATACAGAGAGACTAATGTAGAGACTAAAACCTCTGCTTATCTCCCCAAAAGGTGGGGCTAAAAGAGAGAGGCGCGTGCGTTGGGATTCCTTTGGAGTGGGTTTCCTTAGGAAAACGATATTTTTTTGCAGTACAAAACAAAGACCGTTTTCCCTGGAAAACTTACCTCGAAGGAACTCCAACATGTTTACTGACTAACTTTGTATCAACCTTCTGTGTCGTCCAATACTCATTATTAAACCTACGGCGATACCAAGTGTCACGAGCGCTGTACCCCCATAACTAATAAAAGGCAGCGGCACGCCAACCACGGGTAATAAACCGCTTACCATACCAATATTAACGAACGCATAAGTAAAAAAGCTGAGCGTAAGCGAACCCGCTAATAAACGCCCAAAAAGAGTCGCGCCATGCGCGGCAATATAAAGCCCGCGCGCAATCAAAAATAAGTAGAGAAGTAACAACACAACTCCGCCGACCAGACCAAACTCCTCAGAATAGACAGCAAAAATAAAGTCAGTGTGTTTTTCAGGGATAAATTCAAGATGGGCTTGTGAACCTTTTAGCCAGCCTTTGCCAAATGGGCCGCCAGAGCCAATCGCGATGATCGCTTGAATAGTATGAAAACCTTTGCCAAGCGGATCAGAGGTAGGGTCAAGCAAAGTACAGACGCGGTGTTTTTGATAATCATGCAGAAGCGGCCACTGTGTTTGTGGCTGGCAGATCTTATGTTCAAGCGCCATGATTGAGCCAATTGCAATCACTGCCGCGAGCAAAACTGGCAGAATCAACTTAAAACTTAACCCTGCTAAATAAATGACCGCGAAGCCAGCTGCGAACACGAGTACTGCGGTGCCAAGGTCTGGCTGCTTCGCAATCAGCGCGATGGGTAGTCCCAACAACAATGCGCCCCCTATATGATCGTACCAACGCATAACGCCTTCGCGTTTTTGGTAATACCAGGCGAGCATCAACGGCACCGCAATTTTCATAATCTCGGAAGGTTGAATCACCATACCGACATTAATCCATCGTTTTGCCCCTTTACGGGTAATGCCAAATAGCGCCACCGCAATCAACAAGCCAATGCCTACCGTATAAAGCGGCACAGCAAGACGCATCAGTAGTGGAGGAGGAATATTGGCGATGGCCCACATCAAGACAAACGTGACCATGATATTGCGCAATTGATCCTGCACCCGCCCGGGCATATCAATACTTGCGCTATAAAGGGCCACCAGCCCAACGCCCATCAACAAAAACACCGAGAGCGCAAGCGGTTTATCAAAGCCGCTAAACATTTGCTTAGCACGCTGTAACCAAACACGCGATTCACTGGGCAAGATGACACTCCTTAAAGAGATAAGAACTCGAAAGCGCCGAACTTATACCGCGTCTGCAATTGATTGGGCGCCTTCTGGAACAATGGGATAAATATCGATCGATATCTATATTTGATGAGCCATTGTAAAAAATCTGCTTCAGTAAGGATAGAAAGATTTTTACCAAACCGCGATTGCCTGACGGACTACGAGAATGCGTTGTATAAGCGCTGCACTTTTCAGATTAATCTGACATAAAAATGCTTTTATAAGATGGCCTAATTTCAATTAGGGTAAACCCTTAAGAATCCCTGGTAATAAGGCTTAGAGGTAATAATCTCCTTAATTCAATTAGGAATTCTACTGAGATATTAAACCATATATCAGGTGTTTACCTGATATATGGTTGTGGTGGCGCTGCTACTTTACTAATAAATAATAAGTTATTAGTTACGAGGTAACGGCTATGCCAGACAGTCATCTTCTTACTCCTTCTCCTTCTCCCTCATCTTCTCCTTTGTTGAGTGCTAAATGTCACGAACCTACTTTGAGAAATGGCTGCAATCCTCAGCTTCATGCTGAAGCAAGCAATTCAGGTCTTACCCATCCTATTTGGCCACATGCCGAATGCATGCTTTCAAGCCTGGGCCTTCTTTTGCAGACTGCATGGATATTTCAAGAAGGGAATGAGCGTCAAGAAGCTGTGTATAGCCGCTTTACTTTAGTTAGAAGTCTAATTTCGAGTGCGTTGGCTCAGGTACCGCAAGAGCAGCGTGAAGAGATAGAGGGTATGTTAAGCGGTCTGGAAACCTCATTTGAGGAAATTGAACAAGCCGCTAACGAGGATGCGCGTAATCGAGAGAAGGAAAAATTTTACGGACAAATTAGAGCGTTACTCTTAAAGGTAGAGCAAGTACATCCACATGCAACTCTGCTGCCTATACCGATGGCACAAGGTAGCCGGCAATGGTCAGCAGATCTAGAGCAGGCGAAAGCGTTATTGTTCCAGATTTTACTTTTAGTGTTATTTACAAAGACTTTGCATACTTGTTTTCCTTTATTTGAAAAGCCAAAAACAGATCAGCAAGTAACGTCAGAAATTCCTTCACAGCCCAGCTCTTCACCAGCGACAGCATCCACCAGCGCAACTGTGGGAGTCGTAGCGACGAGCGAGAATGGGAGTGTACAAAACACGCGTAAAACTGAAGGGCTTCAATCGAAACAGCCCATTCCGTCTGTAGTCTTAGACACCGCTCCTGAACGATTAGCAGAAGAGCCTGCTTTTTCTAACGCTGGGGAACCTTCTTCCTCGTCTAATCCGGTACCCATTCCTACTAAAGGAAGGCGGCGTTTATTTTTAGATCGTTCTGCTTCAGCTCCAATTCTTCGTAAAGCGGCAGGTCGAGATGATAAAGGCAAATCCGTGGTAAGGAATCAGGACAATTTTTCTTCCTATCTAAACAGCTCGATTTCGCTCTCAAATGCAAGAGTTTCGGGATCTTCTGACGAAGACAACGGAATTTCTTTGTCCGATGCCATTATTTCGCCAACAGAGAGCGTGTCTCATAGCTTTGCAGATAGCGCTTATGGGTCGACAGCGCCTAAATTGCAAATAGAAAAACCACGAAAGAAAGTAAAAGCGCCGGTAGCCGAGGGTAATCATCCTTTTAACTTAAATGCACTATCTGTTCGCAATCCAGCAGATGTCGAGGCGATACGTCTTTTGACTGAGCAAAATGCCGCGTTGCTTAAGCAACTTGCTGAACAGAAGCGCATGATCGAAGCAGTACTAGAAAAACAAGACTCACAAGCGCAAGAAATTGAAAGATTAAATTCAGCGCTGCAGGAAAGGCAAAAAAACTCCGTTGTAAGAACTCTGCGGCCAGCTTCTATTGAAAAATCGAACAGGCATCAGCCTGCATCAATACCCAAGTCTGACGAAACTTCTCAAGGTAGTAATGTTCCAAGAGAAAGTACGCCATTTCTTAACTACTCGTTAGTGAACTGGTTGCGTCTTGCGGCAAATAAATTATTAGAACTGCTGAAAGAGATACAAACAAGAGTACAAACATTAGAAATATGGCGTACGTCTCATCAAGACGAATTCGAAAAATTACAGCGAGACGTTGAAGATTTGAAAGCAGGAATGCGAGCCCTAACTAATCAACAAACTCATTCAGGGGTGAGTCTGGATGCTATAGATGCAGCACGTGCTCAGCAGTTGAAAAAAATAGCTGAGATGGAGGAAGCGACACAGGCAGCATTGAAAAAAGCAGAGCCAGTCCTAGCTACTTTAAATGCAACACTTGCTCAGCTATCAGCTAAAGCAGGTGAAATAGAGCGAGCAATGAATGCAGTAGGGAGTAAAGAAGATGAGTTAGCAGAGATGGAAGAAGCAATAACGAATCTCGTTAGCACAGTAGAGTCTGCGCTCCAGAGTGTGGTGGCACAAACCAAGGCAGTAACTCAGGCGAAGACTCAGCTATCAGCAGACACAGATGCTCTAATAGTAGAGAGTACGCGCGCAGCAGACGTGCTAAATGCTGGGCAGAAGCAGAGGGGCGGCGTAAACCAGCTGCGTGATGAGTTCGCAACAGCCGTAAGTGCTTTAGAAGAAGGAATTAAACGGGCATCTAACATAGGAGAAGCAACACAGGCACAGGCCGATCAGTTAAATTTACTAAGGACGGCTCTGTCCGAAGAAATTCAGGAATCGGAACAAGTAAGTGAAGCGGCCGACAAGCTGAAGAGTGAGCTGCCGGAAAAAACGAGAGATTTAGAAAAAAATCGTGATCAGTTATTTGGGGTCCTCAGTAAGACAAGTGAGTTAGTTCAAGCTATGGGGAGGAGGGAACTCGAGTTAGCGAGCGCCAAAGAAAAATTACTGTCAGAGCATGCAGATGCAATTAATGTATATAACCATACAACTGGCGTAGTTCAACATTTAACATCGCAGACGAACACGTTAGAAGATCTGCGCGGTGAGTCAGATCAAATAGCAAGCCTTGCACAGTTAATAATGAATGCTGCTGAACAAGTTGAATTAATTAAACAAACTGCTGGGATGGTTCAAATAGCAGAGAATCGGCCTTCCATATCGCATCCCGATCAGATAGAGATAGGCTCAGCATCTGTCGGCGATATGCGGAAAATCTTGCAAAATAGAGAAGACGCGAGAAAACAAGCACAATTCCGGGCAGATGTGCAGCAGATAGTGAATGATTCACTCTTAAATTATGAAAATAGAGACCCTCGCCACCTCGCTACGCGGGTGCAAGCACTAGAAGTAAATTCAAAAACAGTAATGGATTTAAAGGAAAGATTAGAAAAGCTGGAGAAAGAAGAATCTCTGATGTCAAAGCTAAAAGAAGAGGCATTAAAGTGCAAGCAACGAGCGGAAGCCCTCTTAAGAGCAGAAGATATTCAGAAACTGATAAATGAATTAATGCACTATAAAAAGTTCCTTGAAAAAGAGCCGGATTATGCACGGTCAGCTTTAGATGCTATAAAGAAATATGTGAAAGAGCTGGGAGTAGTTGCAATAGATGCGCACTTCAATAAAGTTAATCTATTTAATGAATGTAAGGAAAAGACGATCGAATTGGAAAGAGAACTTAGCTCAAAGCTGGGTATAGAAGTTATCCGTTCTGAGTTAGGGGCTCTAACGTCGGAAGATGAATATAGCGTAATAAACGTTGAGATCCTTCACTCACAAATAAATCATTTAGAGAGTGCTATCTCAGGATATTGGGAGCAACATGTGCTGACGCCTGACCAAGAGGCATATAAATCATTCGACTATTTTTATGATGGCGATACGACGCTGGTAAGCGGAGGAGATGAGTCTGCCATTTGGGATGGAGCGGAAATGGATGGGTTTGATAGAAGGTTGGCAGAAGTAGAACGTAAGGTTAAACACATTCAGAGGCTCTCAACTTATGTTCATGCAGAGTGAGCTCTTATACACTCGCTCAACGTGCAATATGCAGCATGATCTTGCCCATAGAGAATCAAACTAATAAAAATTAGCAGAGCGCTAATGCCCAAGCCCAAGCCTACTCATCAGCGCTTTGCTATACTCCTCCCTTTGAAAAAACCTCTCTCCCCGTAGTTCAATGGATAGAACGAGCGCCTCCTAAGCGCTAGATACAGGTTCGATTCCTGTCGGGGGGACTCAGGGTACTTCTGAAATGCTTTGCAATGAAAGGCCTAAGAGCTGAGCTGTCAAGAGACGGTTTAGCCCTTTTTTTCTGAATAGCCTCCCCCCTATTTATAGGTCCCTTTCCAGCCAATCTTACCGCTGTCCCCTTGGTCAGCTTGAAAAATGATGTTGGAAATTATCTTGATGAGATGCCTAATCTTCAGAAATTGTAGCCGAGTGGCTCAACGTGGCTGACTTGAAATTAGCCGTACGAGCGCTTGCATTATGGTTTTGAGCCCTACCAGCCGCGCCGATTCTCCTTTTAGAGCCTAATTGCACATCCTTAATACACATTAAGCTAATCGTGAACCCGCCTATCTTTATGCTGCGCTCCGACCTCCCCCGGCTGACGGCCTTTTAGACAATTTGTGGACAGATTCTAAGGTCTTCCTTAAGTAAGGTATCGCCCAATTTTAGTATTAGTCTGTATTAGCTTTAGTCCTATCTGTAGCATTTGACGCGGCTATATATGGGATAGTTTGGCCTTCTTTATTAAGAAGGGCCTTTTACGCTATATCGACAAATAGAGACTTTTCCTTTTGCCAGAGCAGCTCTACTGCTCTGGCTGAGCAGGGTTGACAGAAAATTATCCTAATAAAGGTATCGATGTCAGCGGGTCAATCAACCTGCGCCGCTCTTATAAGTCTGTTTAGGGTTTCCCTGATGGTATTACGCTTTCTTGCCGTACTATAGTCGCATTAACACATCGGCCGGCGCTTTGTCAGATAACCCTCCAACAAGTTCTTAGGGAAAACTTTCGGAAATCCCTTATCCGCTCCCGCGAAGAGTAAGGTCTCATCAGTAAATAACCTATAAAAAAATTTTGTATGAGCATTCTTTCGGTGAGATATAGGTTATATACCTGATATATAGCGCGTATGAGGCTGTTAATTTATTGAGATCTTTTAGAAATTAAGGTAGTCCTTATGGCAGCATCACTCTCTTCCGCTCCATCTGCACAGAAAGCTAATCCATATGTATCAAACGCATACAGGCGAGATGTCATAGGATGGCTAGAATCAGTGGCTACGTCTAAACATCTAAAAAAAAGCCTCTCACAAGAAAATCTCAATGGCATAGCCAAAGCCAGAGAAAGCATTGAAGAAGAATTGATCGCCGCTTGTGAAAACGGGACGCCCGAGCTAATAGCCCACTGGGAAAAGGCGAGTGAGCAAGCGGAGCAGCTTCAAAAGTCGCTAGAAGAGTTAAATGGCATGCTCTCTAGAGAGGGAATTTTTGATGAGCAAGCCTATGAGGCCGAGGCGAAGCTTTTCATTGATACTTTTGGAGAGTTGACTGCAAATCTTAAAGAAATACAAGAACTATCAGCGTCCACACGAGAGGCTTGCCAGCAGATCCAACAGGATTTGTGGCCTGAAACACTTGCTTTATTAATAATTGGCCTCCTACTCTTCACAAAAAGCATACCCTCTTACGCTAAATGCCTCGAGGCAATACTTGAGGACGCTAAAAAAGCTAGACAAGACTTAACCCAGCCTTTCTCAAAGCAGAATGACACACTCCGGTTAGTTGACCAAACATTAAGTGCGCTTGGTAAAAACTTCGAGGATTGGATCAGAGTTGCGCGTATCGAAAGAAAATATAAAAAAATAGGACCTGCTTTACAACTTTTAAGGTCTAGCTTTAAAGCTCGTCGTAAAGCCTATTCTAATGCTCGTCGTCATGCTCATCCTCAGGCACGGCACGACGCTCAATTCTTACTCGTTCAGTTAAATGAACAAACTAAAAATCTACTGTTAGCGCTCTCAGCTAGTCGCGTAAACGAGTCTCAAGGCCAACACAACCATGGGGTGCTGGAGCAAATTCAAACCAGCTTAGCTTTGTTAGAAGGAAGACTCAGCCGCATTGAGGATGGAGAAAGCATCACGCTGCAGCAAACCCAAGGTATTCAAAATGATCTGGCGTCTGTTAGACATCTCATAACAAATGAGACCAGCGTTTTACATGCGGCGGATCAGAAGCTAAGCGATCAAATGACTCAGTTTGAGCGTGGCCTACAGTCGCTAATAGGCTCTGCTGCTGCATTAAGCAAAAAAATTGCGCAGAAAAAAGTATGGAAGCCGATAGAACAAGTTGCCCAGCAAGACAATGGAGTTGCTGCAGAAGAATCGGAAGCAAGCGAACTGACCCAAGCGATATCAGCGCAACAATTTAAAGCTGAAGAGCTTGGTGCAGAGTTAGAAAAGAAAATTCATACTCAGGTTGAGCGGCTCAAATTAGATATAAATGAACTCGAGCAAAAACAGGCGCACTTAGCGCAGAGTATTAGCGCTATTCATACAAAGCTAAAAACGCATGAAGGCGATAAGGAAGAAGCAAAGAAACGGCTCGCCCTTATAAAAGAACGAACTGATCTACTGCAAGGAGAAAAGCAGAGATTAAGCAGTAAGCCAGATGGAGGAGGCGCCGCTTTAGCAAGGCTCGAGCAGCACCTTCAGTTTTTTATAGACGAAAAAAGTAAGGTATTGCGAAGACTGGGTGAGACAGAACAGCTTATCGAGTTATTCGAACAAGAGCTGAATACCCTGCATGAAGTTCAAGCAAAGACGAATAAAGAAGTTGACGCTTTACGTAAACAAGTTGAAGCACAAGGAACGCAATTAGAAGAGCTAAAAGCACAGCAGAAGGCTGAAGCTGATGCATGGCGCGAAGAAACAGAAGCCGTGAAAGCTGCTTTAGAGGTAAAGCTAAATGCGGCGAATGATCGTATTTCGACGGCTGAGCAAGAGTTAGAAGCTTTGCGGCAAGTAAAGACGAAAGCTAGTGCAGAAGCTGAGGGCTTACGCCAGCAACTTACTGCTCAAGCGACCACCTTAACTGAGTTAGCAGCACAGCAAAAAACTGATGCTGAAGCTTTACGTAGCGAGTTTGAAGTATCAAAGGCGGAGCTGGAAGAAAAGTTAGAGGTGGCGAATGGTCGTGTTTCATCAGCTGAACAAGGGTTAGAAGCTTTGCAGGGAGCAAAGACGGAAGCCAGTGCAGAAGCTGAGGGCTTACGCCAGCAACTTACTGCTCAAGCGACCACCTTAACTGAGTTAGCAGCACAGCAAAAAACTGCTGCTGAAGCTTTACGTAACGAGCTTGAAGCCTCAAGAATCGAGCTGGAAGAAAAGTTAGAGATGGCGAATGGTCGTATTTCGTCAGCTGAACAAGAGCTAAAAGCTTTGCAGCGAGTAAAGACGGAAGCCAGTGCGGAAGCTGAGGATTTACGCCAGCTTCTGTCCGATCAGGCGGTAAAACTAACTGAGCTAACAACACAGCAAAAAGCTGATGCTGAAGTTTTACGTAATGAGCTTGAAGCCTCAACAGTCGAGCTGGAAGAAAAGTTAGAGGTGGCGAATGGTCGTGTTTCATCAGCTGAACAAGAGCTAAAAGCTTTGCAGCAGGTAAAGCTGGAAGCCAGTGCAGAAGCTGAGGGCTTACGCCAGCAACTTACTGCTCAAGCGACCACCTTAACTGAGTTAGCAGCACGGCAAGAAACTGATGCTGAAGCTTTACGTAACGAGTTTGAAGTATCAACGGCGGAGCTGGAAGAAAAGTTAGAGGTGGCGAATGGTCGTGTTTCATCAGCTGAACAAGAGCTAAAAGCTTTGCAGCAGGTAAAGCTGGAAGCCAGTGCAGAAGTTGAGGGCTTACGCCAGCAACTTACTGCTCAAGCGACCACCTTAACTGAGTTAGCAGCACGGCAAGAAACTGATGCTGAAGCTTTACGTAACGAGTTTGAAGTATCAGCGGCGGAGCTGAAAGAAAAGTTAGTGACGGCGGATGGTCGTGTTTCGTCAGTTGAACAAGAGCTAAAAGCTTTGCAGCAGGCAAAGACAGAAGCCAGTGCGGAAGCTGAGGATTTACGCCAGCTTCTGTCTGATCAGGCGACAAAACTAACTGAGCTAACAACACAGCAAAAAGCTGATGCTGAAGCTTTACGTAACGAGTTTGAAGTATCAGCGGCGGAGCTGAAAGAAAAGTTAGTGACGGCGGATGGTCGTGTTTCGTCAGTTGAACAAGAGCTAAAAGCTTTGCAGCAGGCAAAGACAGAAGCCAGTGCGGAAGCTGAGGATTTACGCCAGCTTCTGTCTGATCAGGCGACAAAACTAACTGAGCTAACAACACAGCAAAAAGCTGATGCTGAAGCTTTACGTAACGAGTTTGAAGTATCAGCGGCGGAGCTGAAAGAAAAGTTAGTGACGGCGGATGGTCGTGTTTCGTCAGTTGAACAAGAGCTAAAAGCTTTGCAGCAGGCAAAGACAGAAGCCAGTGCGGAAGCTGAGGATTTACGCCAGCTTCTGTCCGATCAGGCAACAAAACTAACCGAGCTAGCAACACAGCAAAAAGCTGATGCTGAAGCTTTACGTAACGAGCTTGAAGTGTCAGCAGTCGAGTTGAAAGAAAAGTTAGAGGTGGCGAATGGTCGTATTTCGTCAGTTGAGCAAGGGTTAGAAGCTTTGCAGGGAGCAAAGACGGAAGCCAGTGCAGAAGCCGAGGATTTACGCCAGCAACTTGCAGATCAGGCGACAAAGTTAACTGCTTTATCCTCCCAGCAAGTATCTGACACTGAAGTATTGCGTAAACAAACGGAAGCTGTGAAAAATGTTCTGGAAGCGGAGCAGGCTAAACAAGAAGCAGCGTTGAATCTTGCAGAACAAAAAGTTCAGCAGGAAATAATAGCTATTACAAAGCAGTTGGCGGCCCTCGAAAAAGATCGAGACGCAGGAGTTGAGCAAATTGGAGGGCACAACACGGCGATAACGCAGCTAAAAAACGCTTTGCAAATCATTGTTCAGCATGGGCAAGCAGAATTAGAAGGGATTCATGATCTGCTATTTCAGCTCTTGCTAACCACGAATAATTTGTTGCAGAGAGATGAGGACAGAGAACAAGCAATTGCAACGGGCAAGGTAGAGACGCAGCAGGAAATCAATTCTTTACGAGATGAAGTTAAGACGTTAAGAGAAGCACTCGAGGAATTGCTTGTGCAGCAAAAGAGTGATCAGCCTTTGCAAGAAGAAATTGAGCGTACCCATAACGAATTGATGATTCTTCAAGGGCAGAGGGCAGAACTTGTACAAAAATTAGATGAGGCAGAGAAGAAAAGAATATCTGCTGAAAGAGAGCTACAAGAAGAGCAGGAAAAGGTTAGGACAAAGGCGGCAAAAAAAATTAAACGACTCAGTACAGGGATTGAGCAGTTAAATTTAAGCCACTTAGGTGAGCGGGAGCAGGCTGATAATCAGCCTACGCCGCAAGAAGCAGCTCATTCTGCTGCGCAACGCATGCGTCTTGAGAAAGCAATAATAGAGAAGATGCAGGAGTTAAGTCTTGCAGAGCAAGGCATCTTGTCCACTAAAGAGAGGATGCAAGAAGAATGGGAAAAACTTAGTAGCGAGGCAAAGCAGAAAATTGAGCGCTTGGATAGAGCAATTACGGAAGGAAAAGATACGTTAAGGGATTTAAATGGGCAACAAAAACCCGGCTCACAAGTTGCGCAAGAAGAGGTCGCTGCGCTAAATGCCACTTTGGTGCGCCTGCAAGAAAGAGAAATTGGGTTAGAGCAAGAACTCGCTAATATAAAGCAGACAGTTGGAGAGCAGGCAGATAAGCAGAAGGAAATTGGCTCTTTAAAAGAGCAAATTGAGCAGCTACAGGAAAATTATGGGCAATTAAAAACTCATTTAAACGAAAACGAGCGCGCGTTCCCAGAAGGCGAAGAGCTGCCAGCGCAGCCGTTGAGGATAGAGACAAATACCCGCTACCCAGTTTCGCGCGGTTCGACGTGGATTGATTCTGGTTTCGGTGATTTATCCACTCCTCACGCGTCCACTCCTGAAAGGTCCTCGCTAATATTTTCTCCACCAACGGCAGGCCATGCTGGAAAGGGTAGTGGTTCTAGCGATATGGGTAGCCCAGTGATGATGTATTCACACAGTCCGCAACGAGACCATGGAAAACTGGGGGCGTTTGCTGGTGGATTGCCTTCTATTTTTGAGGGAGATCAGGACGAAGATGGAAGGAGTAGCTTTAGCAGTACTAGCAACTCCATCACATCGTCTTTGCCTGGGTTAGAACCAACAGATCAGCAAATCTACTCTAGAGGACAACAGACATTTACTGAGACGGCAGCTGTTGCTCTAGTATCAGAAGAGGACTCGCGGGTAGCGGGCATGCCTGGGCAAGAGCCAAAAGAATTAGGGGTAGGACACTCTCAACAAACTGTGGGGATGCAAACACAGGGAGAATGGGAGGTGCGTTCTAGTGAAGAAAGCTTTGCTCAAGAATTGCTTGACGTATTCTCTGAGGTAGCAAAAGAACAAGGGCAAATAGCAGAAGGGCTTAGGAAAGGCCAACGGAAATTAAAAAAGCGAAAAATAGAGGGTGAGAAAGAAGAAAGGCACATAGCGCTAGAAGAGTATTTGAAATTTGTAACGGAAGCAGTTTTGTCGATGCGCGAAGAAATCCGTTCGACGCAAATAAAAATACAAGACTTTCGTAGCGAAAATTTAGGAAAACGGATAGATGAACTCGGTCAAGAGGTAAATTCGATAAAGGTAGATACTTTAGAGAAGGAGCTTAGGAAGAAGGCAAAAAAACTGAAGGGGGCAATTACAGACGCCGCTAAAATGGTCGGTGTTCATTCAGAAAAGTTCCGATTACAAGCGGAAATGACAGTAAATCTTTGCGCAGAAGAAGCGGGCTTATCATTCTCTGCGTCATCCACTAACTCGGATTCAATTTCTGAGCGAGCATTCACAGATATTCTGCCGGTTTTGCAGGAAAAGTTTCGGTCAGAGCTAAACGAAACAAAGGCAGCAGTTGACGAAACAAAGGCAGCACTTGAAGAGCAAATTAGAGAAGTAAGTCAAAGGCTGGACCGGTCTGAAAGGGGCAGAGCTGAACGACGCCAACGAGCTTTATCAGTAGGAGGTTCGCGTATACGCTCAAGAAGCTTAGCAAACGAACTAAGGCGTGCTGAAAATTTATCTACAGCAAGTGAGTCGGATGAGAACTCACTGCGACCTTTTGAATTTGGTGCTACCGAGGCAGAGCAGTTGATGGACGCGGTAGCTCAAGCTCGAGAAACTCAAGGACAATTAAGTGTCTTAACAGCAGAAACTGAAGCTCGTTTTCAGGCTGAGCAAGAAATCTTAGCTTCTATTAGAAATGAACTATTGGGGGCTATTGACGATTTGCGTATGGGGCAAGGAAAACTAAAAGATGAGTTAATGGTTTTTTTCAAAAATGCACAGGCTGAAAAATCGGCAGAGCTAAATGGGTTATTGGATGACAACATCGTACTTTTCGAAGAACTGAATCAAACTGTGACGGGTCTTGAGCGGGAGCTCTCTACGTGGAAGCAGTCCTGTGGGCGTTTGAAAACTGAACTTGAACAACGTACTGAAAAAGCGATAAAAGACTCTAGGGAAGAGACTCAGAAGGCAAATAAAGCAAGTGAAATGCGGATCAAGGAGTTAATTCACAATCTCTCAAGACAAATTACAAGTCTAGAATCGGAACAACAAAAATTAGGACATGAAGCGGCCCGTCATGCTGAGCTGACTGAACATAAAGATGCGCTTCGTAGAGAAGTAAATGAACACAAAGATGCGCTTCGTAAAGAAGTAAAAAATATGCAGGATCAAGGCAGCCAAACGTGGGGTATTGTTAATGAGGCATTGGGTAGGGTTAATGCGCGAATGCAAAGTGTGGGTAAATTGACTCAGGATATTCAAACACTTAAGAAAGAGGTCCAGAGCCTTGGAGACTTTAAAAACAGCGCTTTGCCTTTTGTACGGCTTCTGGAAGAATTTAAACCTGGTTATGCCGCTAGCAATGAAGAGTCAATAAATCTGACCACGCGAATGGTTTAAGTTAGCAAACCTCTGCATAACCTAATGAGCTTGGCACCTCTTTGCGGCCATACATAAATAACTAAAAAGAGGAAGCAGAACGTTTCCAAGAGGTTATGCAGGAGCTTACCAGCCAAGCTGAATGCTAGATCTTGCGCAAATCAAAAGAAAAATAAAACAAATCAAGACGCGGATGAAATATTTTGGTAGGATGCTGAACTTTTAGCACTTGCTTAGTGCTTCCGTGATAAGACGCACTTTTACTGGTAATACAAACCGGTACTTGCTGTAAAGTGCAACGCTGTTAGCGGAAGTCTAACCGAGCTATAGGAGGTGTGGCCGAGTGGTTGAAGGCAGCTGACTTGAAATCAGCCATACGGGCAACCGTATCGTGGGTTCGAATCCTACCACCTCCGCCAATAATCTTTTCTGTTGTATTCAATCGAATGTGTGGTTGCGGATGTTATTCAATAAAAATATTGAAGCAGAGGCAAAAGGTTTCCTACACATCGCATCGTCAAACATATTTCCCTCCAAGATCAGATAGGCACTCCCTATTATTTTGCCTACTCAACATGCATGAAACATGCTTGAGCTCAGTATTTACAATAAATAGTAGAGCCGTGATACCTCGTTAACTGAGATGGTACGCCATCAGATGGTATGAATTCACCCAGCCAAATGGCATATGGTGCGGTGTAGAAAATCAGTTCATTATGCTTTTAAAAAATGCCGGAAGAGCGAATAATGCAGGCCATTACGCTTAGCTAATTCAGCGTATGCAAAGGCTATTTAGAAATTTTTCTATAAATTGTTCAAAAGGCCATCAGTTGAGAGACGCTCTTAATTGGGCAAACCTTACAGTAACCAGAATGGTTATAAACGCATATGAGAATTATGAGCGCTGCCCAGGGGTTAGCAATTATGCGAAGCACGATTTTTAGACAATTTATAGATAGGTTTTTAGATCATTTGAGTTTATTTAACGTCTTTCTAGTGCCTTACTTCGCACCTTTGCGTCAGATATACGAGTTGGCTCAAGAGAAAGCCGAAACAGGTTCTAAAGAAATAATTTCAGCATGCTAGGAGTCTAAATGTCGCTTGACACTGGCACGGTCGAAGCCAGCCGTGAAATGTTTATTGCTGTCGCATGGGGCCTGCCATTCGCAGGTATTTTGCTTTCAATTGCGCTCGGGCCGATTTTGGCGCCAGCATTTTGGCATCGCCATTTCGGCAAAATAGCTGCGTTTTGGAGCATGTTGTTTGTGCTTCCTTGTGCGGCTTTATATGGTATGCCCGTGTTAACCAACACAATTGTGCATACGCTGATTGCTGAATATATCCCTTTTATTGTGCTGTTAAGTGCGCTGTATACAGTCGCGGGCGGCTTATGCGTGCATGGCAAATTGCATGCTACGCCAGCTGCGAATACGGCGCTGCTGGCGCTTGGCACTGCGCTGGCAAGCGCGTTAGGGACCACAGGCGCATCGATGTTGCTGATTCGTCCATTATTGCGTGCTAATGAACGGCGTCAGCACTGTGTCCATGTGGTTATCTTCTTTATTTTTCTGGTTGCAAATATTGGTGGAGCGTTAACGCCATTGGGTGACCCGCCGCTTTTTCTTGGCTTTTTAAATGGCGTTGGATTTTTCTGGACAAGCAAACATTTATTCGGGCCAATGTTATTTGTAGCGGTATTACTGCTCGCGCTATTTTATGGATTGGATAGTTATTACTTTCATCGACGAGAACAAAAGCACTTGGTGTTAGATTTAGTTGCTAGCAAGAATGCATCTGCATCTGCCAGTAGCCTCGCGCCTTCAATTCTCAAGAAACAAGGTATCTGGATTGAAGGCAAAGTCAATTTCTTATTGCTTGCCGTTTTACTGAGCGCAGTACTGATGAGTGGTATATGGCAGCTTGGTAAGCCGCTGAATGTGTTAGGCACGCCGGTGGCTTTTCAAAATCTGCTGCGTGATATCTGTCTAATCGGTATTACGCTTATTTCTATCTATCTAACCCCAGTCTCGGCGCGCAAACATAATGCCTTTCATTGGGGGCCGTTACAAGAAGTCGCCCAACTCTTCGCCGGCATTTTTATAACGATTGTGCCGGTAATTGCATTGGTACGGGCAGGTGAAAATGGGCCTTTGAGTTTTATCGTAAGAGCGCTTAGCGATGCGCATGGACAACCTCTGAGCGCCAATTATTTTTGGATCACCGGGCTGCTTTCGTCACTGCTTGATAATGCGCCCACGTATCTGATTTTCTTTAATGTCGCAGGTGGTGATGCGGCCCAATTAATGACAAGTGGCGCAGTGACATTGACAGCTATTTCTGCTGGTGCCGTGTTTATGGGCGCTAACACTTATATTGGCAATGCACCAAATTTTATGGTGCGTGGTATTGCGCAAGCACGAGGTATTCGTATGCCTAGCTTCTTAGGATATATGGCCTGGTCAGGGTGCATACTGATACCGATTTTTATTTTAACTACGCTAATTTTTTTCTAGAACTAATGTCACTTATACAAATTCTTATCGCGCTTTTGGCGTTGGGGTTAATTGTTGTACTTGCTTGGCTAGTCCGCGAGCAAATATGCACCCGCGCTCCATTGCTGAGTTTGCTCGATAAGCTTGAGACTGCCCGCACTGAGCAGGTAGACGCTAATGAAAAACTAGAGCGAGCTGTGCGTGCCGAAATTGCCGAAACGGCACGTCTTGATCGTACTGAATCAGCGCAGCAATTAACCCAGTTTCAGCAAACTTTGTCCACGCATGTAGCTCATCTGGTTTCGCTGCAATCTCAACAAATTGAAGGTTTCGCTCAGCAATTGGTGAAGTTAACTGATGGCATCACCGTGCAATTTGAAGCAGTTAGACAAAATCTGCAGCAGCAAGCTCAGCAAGCACGCGCTGAACAAAGCCTTTCTTTACAGCAATTTGGAGAAGCATTCCGGCAACAGCACGCGCAACTGTCAGAAAGTAATGATCGGCGGCTTGCAGAAGTACGCACCACACTTGAAACAAAGCTGAAAGATATCGAGACAAATAATGCACTGAAGCTTGAAGAAATGCGCCGCACTGTCGATGAAAAGCTGCACAACACATTAGAGCAGCGTTTGGGCGAATCATTTAAATTGGTCTCTGCTCAACTCGAGCAAGTCCAACGTGGCTTGGGTGAGATGCAAACGCTTGCAGCGGGTGTTGGCGATTTGAAGAGAGTATTGACCAATATTAAAACGCGGGGTACGTGGGGCGAGGTGCAGCTTGGTGCGTTGTTAGAACAAATCTTAACGACAGATCAATACGCAACCAATGTTATCACTGTGCCTGGCAGTCAGGAGCGCGTCGAATTCGCGATTCGTTTGCCTGGGAATTATTCTGATCAGTCAAAAGGCGCGCGCGCTAGCTCGCCTGTGTGGCTGCCAATCGATGCCAAGTTCCCAAGAGAAGACTTTGAACGCTTGCTTGATGCACAGGAACGCGCCGATGCGAGCATGATTGAAGAGGCTGCTCGTGCACTAGAAGTGCGTGTACGGCAAGAAGCGAAAAAAATTGCTGAGAAATATCTCGCACCGCCTCACACAACGGATTTTGCGCTGCTTTTTTTACCTACCGAAGGGCTTTATGCCGAAGTGTTACGCCGCCCTGGTTTAACAGATGGATTGCAAAATGAATTCCGTATCACCATTGCCGGACCAACCACGTTAACGGCTTTGTTGAATAGCTTACAAATGGGTTTCCGTACATTAGCTATTGAAAAGCGTTCTAGTGAAGTTTGGCAGGTATTAGGTGCAGTAAAAACTGAATTTGCTAAATTTGGCGATGTGTTGGCGCGCACTAAATCTCAGTTAGAAACCGTCACACGCTCAATAGAAGCTGCTGAAGTACGCACCCGAGTGATGCATAAAAAGCTGCGTGATGTAGAAGCATTACCTGATACGCAGGCATTTCGTCTGCTTAGCGATGAGTGAAGCCGCCTTTGGCGATGTTCGAAATTTTCATAGACACATCTATGGATTTCAAGGTTACGCACTACTGCATCCTGCGTTTTTGCATCACTCTATAACGTTCGATATGTTCAATAGCTTCGATAATCTTGATCGTCACCGTGCAAAACAGAGCCAAACACTCGTGGATTAAGTGTATGAAATCGACTCGTGACTTCGCGGATAGCATCGCGGTTTTGTTCGAGAGCAGTAGAAGGTTTCGTTATTGTTCTCGTTAAAGCTATAAGTGCGCTTTTCAGCTATAGAACAATTAGAGCTAACTCAAATAGCAGTATCTAGGACTTATATTATTAGGCTGCGCCATTGCTGTGGCGCAGCCGTTTATTTTGGTTAAGTTTCTGACGAAGAATGCGGCTTCACTGTCTCAATCTGAATAATCGGTGCTGAGAGGTTTTGCGGCAGTGATTTACGTTCGCGCCGTGGATGAGCAACCGACCTAGTAGGGGCAGACTCACTTGCTTGAGGCGCGGCTGTTTTACTTGCATCCGTGCTCACCCATACCAACCCTGTTGCATCGACGATAGGCTTCAGCGAGGCTAATGACTTACCTTGCGAAGCAAGTTGCTGACTAAGGTCAGCGGACTGCTTAGCTGCAGTCGTAATCTGCGTAGCAGGAGTACTTGGTGCAGTTATAGGCGTTTTACTTGTTGCGTTAGCAGGCGCTTGATCCTCTGTTTGATGCATCGGTTGGGCTTCTGCTTTAGGCTCGGCGTTCGGCTGTTGTGTACGCGCTTTAGGCTTATCACTGGATGATATTGCTTCATCTTTTGCTTTAAGCGGTTTTGTTTCAACTGGCTTAAACGGTAGCTCTGTTGGCGCAATGGCAGGCGTCGAACTGGTTAGTCCAGCAGATGGATTGCCTTGACGTCTAGGCGGTTTGTTGGCAGTTTGGCCAGGGTTTTGCGTTGTTTGAGCGGTAGCAGTTTGAGTTTCCTCTAAAGTATCGGCAGAGGCAGCTGTATTAATTACGGTTGCCTCGTTATTCTGCTCGCGCCGATTACCGCGGCGGCCACGACGACGACGGCGACGCTCCTCGCCCTCGCGTGGCGAAAGGTTTTCTTCACTTTTTTCTGCTTGCATCAAAGCAGCATTTTGCGCGGTGTTCAGTGGATGAGTGTCATCATTAGGCTGTATAAATTGAGGTGTAACGAATGTTTCAGCCACTTCTTGCACTCGCTCGCGTGGTTCTTGGCGTCTACCCCGCTTTTGCGCCTGCGTGCTTTGTTCTGTGCGTTCTGCCACTGTTTGTTGATTGCGTGAGGGACGAGCCTCAGCGCGATTCTCAACTTCATTACGACGCTGGCTGCGCGCATTACTAGGATTGGTCAATGATGCAGTAGCGTTGCGTGGATTATTATTACCGCGACGCGAGTTACGTGATTGACGTTCGCGCTCAGTGCTGTTCTCGTTAAATTTGCCAGCGTTACGTGACCCACTACGTTGCTGTGGTTTTTTCTCTGCAGTAGATTTAGTCATGGACGATGCGCTGAAAAAACTTTTCAGCCAACCTATAAAGCTACCGCGGTTAGTGAAAGGGCTGCGCATATTACCGGCGCGACCAGGTGCAGGTTGGGTGGGGGTAATGCCTTTCACTGCAGCTTCTTGCTTCAGTTTTTCGTCAGCGCGTTTGCTGTAATGCGTTTCTGCTTCTAGTTCACGCGCGGCTTCTTCTACCATTTTGTAGCTGGCGCGTGGCTCGTCAAGGCGAGGGTCATCATGACGTAGCCGTTCGAGTTTGTAATGTGGCGTATCAAGATGTTTATTCGGAATAAGGACGATGCTTACTTTGAAGCGTATCTCGATTTTGTTAATTTCCTGACGCTTTTCATTTAACAAAAAGGCTGTGACTTCTACTGGCACCTGGCAATGAATAGCCGCCGTATTTTCTTTCATCGCCTCTTCTTGAATGATACGCAGCACTTGTAATGCGGATGATTCGGTATCACGAATATGGCCTGTACCGTTGCAACGTGGGCAAGTCACGTGGCTACCTTCGGAGAGCGCCGGGCGTAAGCGTTGGCGTGAGAGTTCCATCAAACCAAAGCGAGAGATCTTGCCAAGCTGGATGCGTGCACGATCGTGTTTGAGTGCTTCTTTAAAGCGCTGTTCAACTTCACGTTGGCTCTTGGACGCGTCCATATCGATGAAGTCAATCACGATCAGACCGCCGAGGTCACGCAGGCGTAACTGGCGAGCGACTTCATCGGCGGCTTCCAAATTCGTGCGCAGTGCAGTTTCTTCAATGTCTGAGCCTTTAGTCGCGCGCGCTGAATTAACGTCAATGCTAACGAGCGCTTCGGTGTGGTCGATGACGACGGCACCGCCTGAAGGCAGTGACACGGTGCGGGAATAAGCGGTTTCGATTTGATGCTCAATTTGAAAGCGCGAAAATAACGGAACATCGTCCTGATAGCGTTTTACTTTATGTTGACTATCAGGCATGACCACGCTCATAAATGCGTGTGCTTGGTCGTAGATATCATCAGTATCAATCAGAATTTCGCCGATATCTGGATGGAAGTAATCACGGATAGCGCGAATCACTAAGCTGGATTCAAGGTAAATCAGCAGCGGCCCTTTGCTATGTGCTGCTCCTTCAATGGCCATCCATAATTGGTTCAGGTAGTTTAGGTCCCATTGTAGTTCTTCTAGACTACGCCCAATGCCGGCGGTGCGAGCGATGATGCTCATTCCTTCAGGTATCTGCAATTGCGCCATGACTTCGCGCAATTCTTGCCGCTCATCACCTTCGATGCGGCGTGATACACCGCCGCCGCGTGGATTGTTTGGCATTAAGACGAGGTAGCGCCCAGCCAGTGAGATAAAGGTAGTGAGTGCTGCCCCTTTATTGCCACGTTCTTCTTTTTCAACTTGAACAATTAACTCTTGTCCTTCATACAATGCATCTTGAATGCGGGCAGTGCGTGCATCAACACCTTCCTTAAAGTGCTGACGAGCGATTTCTTTAAAAGGCAAAAAGCCGTGCCGATCTTCACCATAATTCACGAAGCAAGCTTCGAGAGAAGGTTCAATGCGGATAATGATGCCTTTATAAATGTTGCCTTTGCGTTGTTCGCGGCCGGTGGTTTCGATATCAATATCGATGAGCTTTTGCCCATCGACAATAGCTACGCGCAGTTCTTCTTGCTGCGTAGCGTTAAACAGCATACGTTTCATTGGATAGCTCCGAAGCGAGCTGTCAGCGCTTGATCAAGATCATGAGAGCAACAGCTCGCAGTGTTTTTTTAAGAAAGGTCGGCATCAGTCAAATAAGCGGTATCGTGCTGCATTGCCGTATTCATGTATCGGCAGTGGGGCATTTTTACCTTTGGCCTGGGCAGACCTTTGTTAACAGTCATAAAAAACACGCTAGGGTAGAAGCTTTGAGAGAGAGCAGATGACTAAACGTTAAATAACCTCTTAGGCTTTAAAAGAGCAGAGCGGCTGAATTTTGTTATTAGCGATTTGCATCATCCAAAAAATGGATAAAAGAAACTCGCTTTTTTAGCGCGCACGCTTAATAAAGGTAATGTTGCTACATCGTTATATCTGCAAGCGCAATTTGCTCAGCTGCCGAAGTGGTGCGCGCTTAACATAAGCGCCAGAGCTTCTTGGATACTATTGACAGCTTTTACAGAGAGCCTAATAAGGCCCTTTCTTTATTCAGCGTTTCCTTAAGCTGAGCAATAAAATTCTTTTGGGTCAAAGCTTCGTCGCCATTTCAAAATACTGTATTGACCGAACACACCTCTGGGCGCTGTCCCTGTCAACATATATCTTGTTGCGTGTAACTTGTTGCTCAGTTTTTTAAATGAGCAATTGAGGAAATGCTAAATAAAACGAGATCTATAAAATATGGAATCTCTGCAAAACCCCTTGGGCAGGGTATGCCGACGTAGACAGTACATTAGTACGGCAAGGATGCATAACGCCGTACAAGGGGTTTTGCAGAGATTTCATATCTATTACAGCCTCGCAGCAAGTACTCATCGTACTGTTTGGCCGCGGCTTTGCTTGTTCGCGATTTATTCAGTGTCTCCGTATTCGATGCAAGTAAAATAACCTTTTGATTCGCATCGAGCAGCACAGTCTCTTCTTTGGCAGACTTTCCGTTGTTGCCAAGAGATGGCTGGGGCAAATTATATGCACAATGAATAACTTAAGCAAAATATCTAGCCAATCGGCAAGCACTAAGCAGATTTTACTGATCGAAATTGATGAAAATTCGGCAGGTCAACGCATTGACAATTTTTTATTTCGTCACTTAAAAGGTGTACCGAAGAGCCATATCTATCGCATTCTGCGCAGTGGTGAGGTGCGTGTGAATAAGGGGCGGATTGATGCTGCCTATCGTTTAGTGGATGGCGATAAGGTGCGTATACCGCCGATAAGAATGGCCGAAACTCATCCTGATAAACATGCCGGGTTAAGTAAAAAAAGCGCAATCGCATTTTCGATTTTGTATGAAGATGATGCGTTGTTGGCAATAGATAAACCCGCAGGTATCGCCGTGCATGGCGGCAGTGGTGTGAGTCATGGGGTGATTGAGCAATTGCGCCATGCGCGCCCACAAGCAAAATTTCTTGAGTTAGTGCACCGGCTTGATCGAGAGACATCAGGTATTTTGCTCGTCGCAAAAAAACGCTCAGCCCTCATCGATTTGCATCGACAGCTACGCGAGAATCTAGTTGATAAACGCTATTTAGCTTGTGTGCATGCCGATTGGCGTGAACCCCGGCGCGTGGTCAAAGATCCTTTACATAAGTATTTGACGGCAGAAGGGGAGCGCCGCGTTTGCGTGCATCCAAATGGCCAGTCCGCGCATACTGTATTTAATCTTGTACAGCGTTATGCAGAATACGCATTGCTTGAAGCAGAATTAAAAACGGGGCGTACGCATCAAATTCGTGTGCATCTTGCCCATTTAGGTGCGCCGATTGCGGGTGATGATAAATATGGCGATTTTGCATTAAACCGTGAATTGGCACGCTCAGGCGCATGTCCAGGATTAAAACGTATGTTTTTACACGCTTTTAAGGTGCGCTTTAAACATCCATTAACTGGTCAGCCATTAGTGTTAGAAGCTCCTTTGCCTGCGGTATGCCAGCAATTTTTGAGCGCCTGTTCAAGCTTTAATTAATTCAACATCCTTTAATTTAATTTTTCATCGCACATCAGTGTTTAACTCAGATAAATCTACGGCGCGTCAGCCACGCCAGCAATTTGATCTAATTGTGTTTGATTGGGACGGAACGCTTTTCGATTCAACTGCGCAGATTGTGCATAGCATGCAAGCTGTCTGTCGCGAATTCGATATGCCTGTACCAAATGCCGAGGCGGCGCGTTATACGATTGGACTTGGTTGGCAAGAAGCGTTGATGATTGCCGTACCTAAACTCGATCGCAAAGATTATCAAGCCTTTGCCAACGCTTATCGACGCCATTATTTAACAGGTGAGCCGTACCTTCAGTTGTTTGATGGCGTGCCTGATATGTTGCAAGAATTACGTGACGCCGGTTATTTATTAGCGATAGCCACTGGAGCTAGCCGCGCTGGCTTAAATCGCGCGCTGACTTTACTCGAGCTGGTTTCTGCTTTTGATGCAACCCGCTGTGCTGACCAGACATTTGCCAAACCGCATCCAGCCATGCTGCAAGAGTTAGGCGAAGAGCTGAATCAACCCATGAATCGTACCTTGATGGTAGGGGACACAATTCATGATTTGCAAATGGCCGTCAATGCAGGGGCACAGAGTATTGCCGTTGCGCACAGTGGGAAAGCCACCACATCATTTGGTGCTTTAACGCCGCAATTTTGCGCTCATAGTATCGCTGAGTTGACTGCTTGGCTGCGCGCGAATGGTTAGCCATCCTCTACCAAAGTTTATGAAATTTGTTGGCGCGTTCTAAAGAGCAGATCTCTTTTTATATAGTGTAAGATTTCAAGCTTTATCCATTTTCCTGGCGGGCTATGGTCCGAGGTGCTATTTAATTTTAAGGAAAAAGCGATCTATGTCCGATCATTTGACTTCTGATGTTGAGCGCGGCGATGCTAAATCTGACGCAAAAGCAGAGGCTCATTCAAACTGGGAGCGTGCTTTATTAGAGAAAGCGGTGCTCGCAAGTGTGCGTGAACAGCGCGCAGCAAGGCGTTGGAAGATATTTTTCCGCTGCTTATTTTTATCTTTATTCGCGTTGATCGTTGGGCGCTTAGTCTTCTTTTCCGGTGATCGGTCTTCAATGAGCGTCAAACATACTGCGTTAGTCACCTTGGAAGGTGAAATTGCGGCAAATAGCCAAGCGAGTGCTGACAGTATTACTGCTGCATTAGAAGCTGCGTTTGCGAGCCGTAATGCAGTCGGGGTTATTTTGCGGATTAATAGTCCAGGCGGCAGTCCAGTACAAGCTGGCATTATTAATCAAGAAATCCGGCGCTTACGCAATCGCTATTCAGCTAAGCCGTTATATGTTGTGGTCGATGATATTTGCGCGTCAGGCGGTTATTACGTTGCTGTGGCTGCCGATAAAATCTTTGTCGATAAGGCAAGCTTGATCGGCTCAATTGGTGTGCGTATGGATAATTTTGGTTTTACTGGGCTCATGCAAAAGCTTGGCGTTGAACGCCGCTCAGTGACGGCGGGTGAAAATAAAAACTTTTTCGATCCATTTTCCCCCGAAGTGCCTAAGCATAGAGAGTATGCGCAGGCGATGCTTAAAGAAATTCATCAACAATTTATTACCACGGTGCAGCAAGGTCGAGGTAAACGCCTTAAAGACAATCCCGACATTTTTTCTGGCTTAGTGTGGACGGGGCAGCGCAGCATTGAGTTAGGTTTAGCTGACGCTTTAGGAGATAGCGGCTATGTGGCTAGAGAAGTGCTGAAAGCCGAACAGATTGTGGATTACACAGTGAAAGAAAGTTTTGCTGACCGTTTGGCGCGTAAATTTGGTATGTCTGCTGGTACTGCAGCAGCGCGTTTATTGGGTGGAGATATGGCGCTAAAGTTGACGCCAAACTGATAAACATATAACCGCTACGCGAACAGAGACTTAAAAAAATTATGCTAGTATGCGCGGCGATTTTTTATTCAATGCTTTCTTAAGGGGGGAGGCTAAATTATTCAGCGTCCCTTAAATAGCGCAGGAGACACCAAGTCTAGTTAATTAACAGACTGGAGCGCTTAGTATCTTCAAATAGATAATTTCAGAACGTCGCATAAATAAAAAACTAGAACTCGTTTCATCAATGTCTAAAAGGTTGTCAGCGGGGGGAGGCCGGAGCGGAGGAACCGGAGTGTACTGGACGTACATGAGGATGCCGAGCACCCCCCCGAGCACCGATCACGGCCTTTTAGGCATTTATGGAATGAGTTCTAAAGTTAAAAGGCGCTGAATAAACCGGACATAAGGCTGCGGCTAGATAGTACTTGCCGCGAGCATGCTGCTGCTCTCGGTTTATTCAGCGTTTTCTCTGCGGCGTTTCCCATCTTGCTTGCGCTTAGCGCAGTGTCTCCTTAGCTAAAAAATAGGTAAAAGGATAAATGGAGACACCATTTCAAGTTAGCAAGCGGTTTCCAAAGTGGCGTGTAGCTGCTCGCTTCGTACGCAAAGTTTTGTCAGGAAAATTGAGGGGGATGGTTAAATACCTTGACCATTGCTTTAGTAAACGCACGAATCATGGGCAAGCCATTTACTTAGTCGGTAGCTATTACCGTCGGTTGCTGTACGGCGGTGCGAGCGTGCTAACGATTGTTATTTTGGCTGCGTCAGCCGTTTCTGCTTATGCTTTTATCCAAAACTATCTGAATGATCAAGAGAGCATTTTCTTTGCTCAGAAAGAAGCGGTGAGCGCTGCGGTGGAAAGAGTTGAGGCGCGCTTGCGCGGCTTCACGATGTTCCAATCAACGACTTGGCCGTTATGGGACAAGCATGGCGAAGATTTTATCCCTGTTCACAAATACCAGCGTCTATTAAAAGAAAATAATGGAATGACCGTAGCCGGCAACGATATTACGGTGAAGCCTTATTCCATCATTTCTACGCTAACTAAACCTGAAGACGCCCCTCAGTTAGCGCAAGCAATCAAAATTCTGCGAGACATCTCTCCTTTTCCTGCGCTGCATATGTTGGAAAAAGGGAGTGCGTTAAACAGTTTTATGTATGACTCGTCTAAGCGCTTTTTGGCGATCTACCCTTCTTTTGATGCAGTGACGGGGTTACATAAAGCAAAAGCCCCTGATCTGCAAACCTTCATCTGTCAAGAAACTGCCGTTGTCGAGAAAGAGTTAGCTAAATATCCCGTCGAGGAATTAAAGCGCGGCAAGATCGTATGGATACCCCTGCATTGGAATAGCTTTATTGGGGAGGCAATGGCTCACTTCGCCGGTACCATTTATCACGGTGATAAACGCGTTGCCGTGTTGGTTTTTAGTGTGCGGCCGCAAGACTTCCCACGCTTTTTCTTAAGTAAAGATCGAGAGACGCCTAACTTTTTTGTTATCGCTCGGGAACGTGCGCATTTCATAAGGATCCAAAAGCAGGTCCCAGAAGTCGCGCGCTATGCGGATATTGCTCTGCAAAACTGGGACTTGTTCCGCGCGGCGGATAGCAAAATCAAACTTTTTAGGGTAGGAGGCACACTCTTCTTTACCCAACATATTCTTAATCCAGACTGGGTGGCCGTCTATGCATTAGATTGGCGCAAACTATTTGTCGGTTTAAAAGGCGAGTTCACGCTGACATTGGTCTTTACACTCGGCCTGTTGACCATCTTATGGGTATTCGTCTTTATTTTTGAGCGATACATTTTCTCTCCGATTCAAGCCAGGTCTCAGCGCGTCTATGAAAGTGAGAAATTCAACAGTACAGTTATTTCAACTGCGCCTGTCGGCCTAAGTGTAATTGACATAGAGACGGGCAAAGTCGTGATTAAAAATGATATTGCCAATCGCCTTTTAAAAGATGAGCCAGATGAAGTCGATGAGTCTTATAGAAAATTATTAGAGACTTATCTGCATACCGTGCATCAAGTGGGCAAGAATCAGCAAGATGCTTTCTACAACGAAATGTCGTTTGTCGATATTGATGGAAATCGCCGAGATCTTGCTGTGTCTTTTGCGCCATCGCGTTATCAAGGACGAGATGTGGTGCTGTGTGGTTTGAGCGATATCAGTGCGCGTAAGGAAGCAGAGCATCTGTTAGTCGAGGCCAAACGCGCGGCTGACAACGCGAATCAAGCCAAATCCATGTTCTTGGCAGCGATGGGCCATGAAATTCGTACGCCATTGCACGGGGCATTAGGGAACCTTGAATTGCTCGATAGAGAGCTACTTCAAACGGGGCAAAAAGAACTCGTCGCCACCATCCGACGTTCTTTTGAAACCCTATTGGTGTTGCTCAATGACATTCTTGATCTTTCCAAAATTGAAGCTGGTGAATTAAAAATAGAGTCGTCTGTCTTCAACCTCAAAAGCATTATCGAAAGCTGTGCGCGCACTTTCTCTCCGCTTATCCTAAAAAAAGGCGTGCATTTCTTTTGTTTAATCGATCCGCATTTACACCATCGTTTCATGGGTGATGGCGCCCGCATTCAGCAAATCTTGATGAATTTGCTGAGTAACGCAACGAAATTTACCGATGTCGGCAAGATTATGCTGAAAGCAGATCTTATCGATGATGGGGCAGGGCATTATCGGGTACGTTTTCAAGTAGCCGATTCCGGGGTCGGTATCGCAAAACAAAATCAAGCTAAATTATTCTCTCCGTTCACGCAGGCCGATACGAGTATTACGCGACGCTTTGGTGGCACGGGATTGGGTCTTTCCTTATGTAAAAAGCTCAGCGACTTAATGGGTGGTTCGATATCACTAACGAGTGAAGAAGGTCTCGGGACAATATTTGTGATTGATCTGCCCCTTCAGCTGGTCAGCGAGCAGTCTTTGTCGAAGCATTTGGAAGGACAATCGATTTTGTTGGTCTGCAGCACCGCACTATGGACTGATTTATTAACTGAAATGTTTGAGTTAAGTGGAGGTGTTGTTAGCTCGGTTAAACATATCGAAAACATCGAAATCAGCGCCTACTCAAGTTCAACAATTTTGGTAATTGCGCAAAGTGGTGGTAGCGGCGAGCTAATTTGGCAAAGTACCGTGATACGGTATTTCCGCGGACCCATTGTGATTTCGCCAGCTGGTCCTTATCAGCCAGAATTCCGCAATGGTGCAATTTATGTTTCCTCACTCTCTAACAGGGCTTTGCGTAAAGCTTTCCAGCTTGTATTAGATGAAGATTATTCGCAGCCGCTCACTGTCACGCATGTTCAAAAAGAATCGCATGAACATCAAGAAGTGTCGATTTTGGTGGCGGAAGATGATGCAGTGAACCGTAGGCTCCTGCACTCTCAATTACAAGCACTTGGCTATCACAATGTTGAAGAAGCAGTCGATGGTAAAGAAGCGTTTGAGAAATGTAAGAAGAGATCGTATGACGTGGTGCTAACCGATTTGGGCATGCCGAATATGGATGGCTGCGATCTTATCCATGCGTTAAGAGAGAATGGAATCAACACGCAAGTCATCGTCATCACCGCAAGCACCATTTCGCATGAAGGGATCGATATTAAAACTCAGGGGGCGGCGAATGTTCTGCATAAACCTGTTTTAATGGCGCAGCTGGGTAGTGCTTTAAAGAAAATTTTACGAGCGACTAAAGAGAAGCATATTGCGCAGTCTGACACCTCTTCTGTTAAACAACTACCTGGTCCAAATACTGAGATGTCTGATCCAGCTCAACATACACCCTCATTTGATCTAGAGTTAAGAAACCTCTTCGTCGAATCCTGGCAAACAGACCTGCCGGCATTGCAACAAGCGTTTGAATTAGCGTTGCAATCCGAAACAGGCGAGACGCAAGCTTTCCAAAGTCAATTGCATAAACTATGGGGAGCGCTGGCTGTGCTAAATGAACAAAAATTAAGTCAGCTATGCGTACAACTTAAGGAGGAATGCCGTGCTCAAGGAATTAGCGAGGTGCAGGCTTTGTATGAAGAATTTGTGCAGCAAATAAACGATACGGTGCGCAAATATCAAGCAGGAGAATAAACTTCTTTGTTGAAGACTGTTCATCATCTTCTGCTCGGCTACAGCAAAAAGAAGAAGGAAAGCGCTATGTTAGGCAGTGTGAGATCGTCGTCTCAAAATTCATTTTCTGCATCGCAGGTTATTGCTATTACGCACGCCTATTTGGACAGTGCACGCAATGCGTCGGATGTCCAGATTGCCTCATTCTTCTGCGATCATGCAGAAGTTTCACTGTCCCAAGCCAAAAAAGCGTTTAAAGCAGCGCGTGCTGCTGACTCAGCGGCAGACCAGGCGTTACGCGAACAGATTGCTCACGCCTACGCAGAACGGGGGCGGATTTTAGAAAAGTCAGGGCAGCACGAGAAGGCACAAGCGAGTTATAAAAAGGCAGAAAAATGGGGCTATGAAAGCATCTCTGTTGCCTCAACGTCTGCTTCGATGCCTGCTGTCGATAGCGCCGTTGGTTTAGTCCAGTCTACTGAATTTTTTTCTTCAACAATTTTTTCAACGCTATCACCTAAAAAAAAAGCAGAAGCCTGCCCGCCGCAAAAACATCATTGGGTCGCGCAAACTTTTGAAACCATCCTGAAACAATTTCATGATTTAGACTTGTGCCAAGGCTCACCGAGTCTATTTTTAGTCTATGCGCATAATAATGTCCAAGGTAAAGCCGATGCAGAAGTTTCTCAGCGAGTGATTCAATGGCTCTCGACTCTGCGGACCAATTTATATTCGGATCGCTCAGCCGGTGGTCATCAGGCTTTACCGCTTCCTGCCACGCCAGAGGATACGGCTAAGGCGAACGATATTCTCTCGAGTCAACTTTGTTTATTACCCAATCACAACGGCACGGCCAAATATGTGGTGCTGTGTGGCTCAGAACTGCTGGGTCACTATATGGCCTCACCGTTCTATCAGGGCTTTTATAAAGCGATCCAAAACGCTTATCAGCAAACGGTAGAACACACGGATGATTTCATTGAGGTTGAAGCGGCGATAAGAAAGGTGGTGAATGCTCATGTAGGCGACAAGGATTTCCACCATGTGCTGACGGAATTAGCGTTTTTGCAAATCCGCTATGAACACGATAAGGACAAACACAACGTTATCCCGTTGTTGCTCAACGGTAATGCTCAGCAATGCTTGCCGAAGTTTATTGTGGATTCAACGACGATACGCATCGAAGAATCGCAGTGGCGCCAGGCTAGCCACTGGAAGGGGCAGCAGACGTATCAAGATGAAGGCTTGCATATTGGCTTCTTTAGACTATTAAAGCAGCTGGTCGTGAAGCGAGAGCGGTGCATTCAACTGGTGGAAAAGGAAGTCTATCAAGCTTGCTTGCAAAAGCTGCGAGAAGACAGCGCGCATACGTTAACCGCGGAAGATTTTTCGGTGTTTCTGAATCAATCGTGTGTGACCGCGCTTGATGCGTTGAAACAAGAGCACAGTGCTGATCTACGAGAGCTGAATGTTCAGCGGGCGTATGAGAGCCTGCGAGCAGAAATTAAGCAAATGAATGGAGAAGCGCTGGTATCGCCTGAACAACTTCGCGCTGCTTTAGAGAAAGCATATTCTGCTAAACGCTTAGCGATTCAACGTCTGTCTGGCCCGGCACTGTCGATGGAGCATTGCTATATCAATCTGGCCATTGTGGAAAACAAAAGAGAGAAGGCGCGCGAGGAAGAAGGAAAAGTGGCGCTCAACCCATTTCATCGCTTACCGAGTGCCGAAGCGATCCATTCCAATCCACAGAAATTAGTGCCCTTAGATAAGCTCTTTGAGCCGCGAGCATTGAACAAAGGTAGGACAGCTTCCCCCAAAAGGATCTTGATTCGAGGGCGAGCAGGTGTAGGTAAAACGACCTTATCCAAAAAGATCGTCTACGACTACACGCAGCAAGGCCAATGGCGAGATCGCTTTGATTACATGCTGTGGATTCCGCTGCGCACGCTGAAAGGCAAAACCAACTGCGATTTGGTGACACTGTTTCATGAGATCTATTTCCAAAGCTACCCCCAAGGTCTTGCTTTAGCGAAGACGCTCGCCGCGCAGATTAACGGGGAGGCCAAAGAAAAAACGCTGTTTGTGCTCGATGGCTGGGATGAAGTGGCGCAGGAATGGAGTGAGCATGAGCCGATGGCCGAGTTTGTGAAACACTTGATGAATCAGCCCGCGGTGGTGGTGACCTCTCGGCCTTATGTGGATTTAAAGCAAGTCAATCCGATGGATTTGGAATTGGAGACGATCGGCTTTAGTCCAAAAGATGTCACGGCGTATCTCGATAACCCCGCCATCCTGCTGCCGCGTCAAGCTCAAGAGATGAAGCGCTTTATCCAAGCCACACCTTTGATGCAAGGGTTAGTCAACGTGCCGATCCAGTTGGATGCGTTGTGCTACAGCTGGGATGAAATCAAGCGCCTCCAGCAAGAGGCGGAAGGATTGGTGACGGTCACCTCGTTATATCAAGCGATGATGAATAAATTATGGCGTAAAGATATGCTGCGCTTGGGTAAGCGGGAAAGCGGAGAATTATTAACGGCAGACCAAATTAACGCGATTCAAAGCTTTTCTCGTCTCGAAAGATTGGTGAACACCGAACAAAATTTTTTGAGCACCTTAGCTTTTAGAGGATTACAGCGTAATCAGATTGAATTTAACCAGCGGGATCTGCATACGCTGATTGATCAGCTTGAAGCACAAGGCGAAAAACTGCCTTTCACGTTGGAAGGCAACCTCAAAAAACTCTCGTTCCTCCATACCGATGATGAACAACAGAGTTACCATTTTATGCATTTGACGTTTCAGGAATTCTTGGCGGCCAAGCATTTTGTGCAGTGTTGGGAAAGCGAGCAGGAGATTGCCGTCCTGTTGAGTGACGCCAAGCGATGGACGACAGCGTCTCCCGAAGCGTTGGTTCGCCAACACAAATACAACCCGCGCTATGAGATTTTTTGGTGGTTTGTCTCGGGGCTGTTGCGCGCAGAAGCGCTGAATCGCTTCTTTGATGTCCTTGAAAATGAGCCACGTGATTTATTCGGTGCAGCTCATCAACGTCTGATGATGAACTGTCTGCATGAGGCGTCACGTTTACCGGAGGTGGGTTTGTCGTCCCAGATAAGAGACAGGCTGATGCAGCATTTAGCGCAATGGCTGAAATTCGAAATCGACCAGACAGAGACAGACCAAAGCCAGCTGGCTTCTCAGCCCACATTTCCCGAGTCTCTGTTGCTGGATTGCCTAAATTGGGGAGCATTAGCCAACACAAAAATAGCGGTTGCCAGAGCACTTGGCGATCGATCTGCGCTATCGAACGCCGCTACCCAGGTCTTGATCGAGCTAACGAAGGACCAGAACGATTGGGTGAGGAGCGGTGCGGCTGATGCGCTAGGCCAGCATTCTTCATTATCCAGGTCGGCCCTGGAGGCTTTGATCGGCCTGACGAAGGGCCAGGACGATGGGGTGAGGCGCCGCGCGGCTTTTGCCTTAGGCCAGCATTCTTCCTTACCCGAGTCGGCCCTGAAGGTCTTGATCGAACTGACGAAGGACCAGGACGATGAGGTGAGGCGCGACGCGGTTTATTCGTTAGGCCAGCAGTCTTCCTTACCCGAGTCGGGCATGCATGCCTTGATCGAACTGACGAAGGACCAGGACGATGGGGTGAGGCTCAGCGCGGCCTCTGCATTAGGCCAGCAGTCTTCCTTATCCGAGTCGGCCCTGAAGGCCTTGATCGGCCTGACGAAGGACCAGAACGATTGGGTGAGGCGCGGCGCGGTTTTTGCGTTAGGCCAGCAGTCTTCCTCGTCCGAGTCAGCCCTGAAGGTCTTGATCGAACTGACGAAGGGCCAGGACGATAAGGTGAGGCGCAGCGCGGCTTATGCGCTAGGCCAGCAGTCTTCGTTACCCGAGTCGGTCCTGAAGGTCTTGATCGAACTGATGAAGGACCAGGACGATGGGGTGAGGCTCAGCGTGGCCTTTGCATTAGGCCAGCAGTCTTCCTTATCCGAGTCGGCCCTGAAGGCCTTGATCGGCCTGACGAAGGACCAGCGCGATGGGGTGAGGCGCCGCGCGGTTTTTGCGTTAGGCCAGCATTCTTCGTTACCCGAGTCGGCCCTGAAGGTCTTGATCGAACTGACGAAGGACCAGGACGATGAGGTGAGGAGCGACGCGTTTTATGCGTTAGGCCAGCAGTCTTCGTTACCCGAGTCGGGTATGCATGCCTTGATCGAACTGATGAAGGACCAGGACGATGGGGTGAGGCGCAGCGCGGCTTTGGCGTTAGGCCAGCATTCTTCCTTACCCGAGTCGGCCCTGAAGGTCTTGATCGGCCTGACGAAGGATGAGAACGAGGAGGTGAGGCGCCGCGCGGCTTTTGCGTTAGGTCAGCAGTCTTCGCTACCCGAGTCGGCCCTGAAGGTCTTGATCGAGCTGACGAAGGACCAGCGCGATGGGGTGAGGCGCAGCACGGCTGATGCGTTAAACCAGCACCGCTGGGCACTCTATCGCTTATTACCCACCCTTAACAGACAGCAGATAGCGCTGATCTACACAAACTACTTACCCAAACAACGCTTTAATCAAAGTGAGCCTCTCTATATTCAGGATAACGCCCTGTGCTTTTATACCGCTGAGGGTCTCCAGACCGTTCCGTTTAACCATGCTGATGACGAAGCGGTGTTCAAGCATGCTATTCGACAAACTCAAGCGGCTGTGGGCATTCCTCTGACTTCTCCAAAGAAAGTGGACAGCCTCCGTGATCGAGCTATGTTCAAGATTAATCAATGGAGAAAATAGGTATGTTTGAGTTGGCTCTCTCTCGACCAGCAGCGCTTATTAACTATGCCAAGGTCAAATCCTTGAATAGTTGTTTCTGGTAAGCGCGGCACGATAAAAAGACTGCATCCGCTAAAACTATAAATTCAGTCGTTTACCGTCTCGTGCGCTGGCACTGCGCTTTGATAAGCTCCGCCAATCCTCTCTGCCTCCCTCAGGCAGAGCCAATAAAAACGAGCATTAGCCATACTCAGCCATGGCTTTTCCCTCCATCAAGCTCGTATTCAATCGAGAAAGAACAAAAATGTTGACTGCTAGTGCAACGTCCCAAAATCTGATTAGCAAACAACTGCAAGTGCAAGCGCAGGCGCAGAGTTATTTGGAGCAAGCTCGACTTTATAAAACGGCCCAGCAGTTCGAAATGGCCTTGCTCGTGTATGACCAAGCCAAAGTGACTTTTAAACATGCTGAGAAGGCACGCCAAAAATCCATTTCTCTATCAGTGCTCAAAAGTGCTTTTAGTCAAGCACAGACCCCGCAAACACCGGAAGATGAGTCTTTACGGCAATGTATCGCGGAAGTTTATGTTGAGCGTGCTGACGTATTGAAAAGCTTGGGGGAACACGAAAAAGCGCAGAAGAGTTACGAAAAGGCGAAAAAATGGGGCTATGAAGGCATCTCTGCTGCCTCGACGTCTGCTTCGATGCCTGCTGTCGATAGCGCCGTTGGTTTAGTCCAGTCTACTGAATTTTTTTCTTCAACAATTTCTCTGGCGCCATCACCTAAAAAAGCAGAAGCCTGCCCGCCGCAAAAACATCATTGGGTCGCGCAAACTTTTGAAACCATCCTGAAACAATTTCAGGATTTAGACTTGTGCCAAGGTTCACCGAGCCTGTTTTTAGTCTATGCGCATAATAATGTCCAAGGTAAAGCCGATGCAGAGATTTCTCAGAGAGTGATTCAATGGCTCTCGACTCTGCGCACCAATTTATATTCGGATCGCTCAGCCGGTGGTCGCCAGCCTTTACCACTTCCTGCCACACCAGGGGATACGGCTAAGGCGAACGATATTCTCTCTAGTCAACTTTGCTTATTGCCCCATCACAACGGCACGGCCAAATATGTGGTGCTGTGTGGCTCAGAATTGTTGGGTCACTATATGGCCTCACCGTTCTATCAGGGTTTTTATAAAGCTATTCAAAACGCTTATCAGCAAACGGTAGAACACACAGATGATTTCACTCAGGTTGAAATGGCGATAAGAAAGGTGGTGAATGCTCATGTAGGCGACAAGGATTTCCACCATGTGCTGACGGAATTGGCATTTTTACAGATCCGTTATGAGCACGATAAGGACAAACACAACGTTATCCCGTTGTTGCTCAACGGTAATGCTCAGCAATGCTTACCGAAGTTTATTGTGGATTCAACGACGATTCGCATTGAAGAGACGCAATGGCGCCAGGCTAGTCACTGGAAAGGGCAGCAGACGTATCAAGATGAAGGCTTGCATGTAGGCTTTTTTAGGCTATTAAAGCAGCTGGTCGTGAAGCAGGAGCGATGCATTCAACTGGTGGAAAAGGAAGTCTATCAAGCTTGTTTGCAAAAGCTGCGAGAAGATAGCGCGCATACGTTAACCGCGGAAGCTTTTTCGTTGTTTCTAAATCAATCATGTGTGAGTGCACTTGATGCGTTGAAGCAAGAGCACAGCGCTGATCTACGGGAGCTGAATGTTCAGAAAGCGTATGAGAGCCTGCGGACAGAAATCCAGCAAATGAATGGAGAAGCGCTGGTCCCCTCTGATCAACTTCGAGATGCTTTAGAAGCCTCCTATTCTGCTAAGCGCTTGGCGATTCAACGTCTATCTGGTACCCCTCTATCCATGGAACACTGTTATATCAATTTAGCCATCGTGGAGCACGAGAAGATCGGCAAGGAAGAAGAGGAAGAAAAGGCTCAAGAAGAAAAAGTGGCGCTCAACCCCTTTCATCGCTTACCAAGCGCCGAAGCAATCCATTCTAATCCCCAGAAATTAGTGCCCTTAGACAAGCTCTTTGAGCCGCGTGCATTGAACAAAGGCGAGACAGCTTCCCCTAAACGGATCTTGATTCGAGGTCGAGCAGGCATCGGTAAAACGACCTTATCCAAAAAGATCGTTTACGACTACACGCAGCAAGGGCAATGGCGAGATCACTTTGACTATGTGCTGTGGATTCCGCTGCGCACGTTGAAAGGTAAAGCCAACTGCGATCTCGTGACGCTGTTTCATGAAATCTACTTTTCCAACCACTCTAAAGGCCAAGTTTTAGCGAAAACACTCGCCGCGCAAATTAACGGCGTAGCGAAAGAGAAAACGCTGTTTGTCCTCGATGGCTGGGATGAAGTGGCGCAGGAATGGAGTGAGCATGAGCCGATGGTTGAGTTTGTGAAACACTTACTGAATCAGCCTGCCGTGTTGATTACGTCTCGGCCTTATGTGGATTTAAAGCCAGCCAATCCGATGGATTTGGAATTGGAGACGATTGGCTTTAGCCCGAAAGATGTCACGGCATATCTCGATAACCCGGCCATCCTGCTGCCGCGGCAAGCCCAAGAGATGAAGCGCTTTATCCAAGCCACGCCTTTTATTCAAGAGTTGGTCAACGTGCCGATCCAGTTGGATGCGTTGTGCTACAGCTGGGATGAAATCAAGCGCCTCCAACAAGCGGCGTCAGAAACCATAACCGTCACGGCCTTATATCAAGCGATGATGAATAAATTATGGCGTAAAGATATGCTGCGCTTAGATATATGGCACGGCGGGAAACCGTTAAGTGCAGACCAAGTTAACGCCATTCAAAGTCCCTCTCGAATCGAAAGATTGGTCAAAGCCGAACAGAATTTTTTGAGTGTCTTAGCATTTAGGGGATTGCAGCGTAATCAGATTGAATTTAGTCAGCGAGATCTACATACGTTTATCGAACAGCTTGAAGAGCAAGGAAGACAACTCCCCTTTACGTTGGAAGCTAACCTTAAAAAACTCTCGTTTTTACATACTGATGATGAACAAGGCAGTTACCATTTTATGCATTTGACGTTTCAGGAATTTTTGGCGGCCAAGCATTTTGTGCAGTGTTGGGAAACCGGGCAGGAAATTGCCTTACTGTTGAGTGACGCTCAGCGCTGGACAAAAGCCTCGCCCGAAGCGTTGGTTCGCCAACACAAATACAATCCGCGCTATGAGATTTTTTGGTGGTTTGTTTCAGGGCTGTTACGCGCAGAAGCGCTGAATCGATTCTTTGATGTCCTTGAAAGTGAACCGCGTGATTTATTCGGTGCAGCTCATCAACGTCTGATGATGAACTGTCTGCATGAGGCGGCACGTCTACCGGAGGTGAGGTTGTTGCCCCAGGTCCGAGTCAGGCTGATGCAACATGTAGCGCAATGGCTGAAATTCGAAATCGATCAGGCATATCAAAGCGGGCTGGCTTCTCAGCCCACGCTTCCCGAGTCTCTGTTGCTGGATTACCTAAAGGGGACAACTTCAGCCAACAGAAAAAAGGCGGTTGCCAATGCACTTGGCCGTCGCTCTGCCCTCTCGGACGCCGCTACCCAGGTCTTAATCGGCCTGACGAGAGACCCGGACGATTGGGTGAGGGACAGCGCGGCTTCTGCGTTAGGCCAGCAGTCTTCGTTACCCGAGTCGGCCCTGAATGCGTTGATCAGCCTGACGAAGGACCAGAACGACGGGGTAAGGCGCAGCGCGGCTTCTGCGTTAGGGCAGCATTCTTCGTTACCCGAGTCGGCCCTGAATGCCTTGATCGAACTCATGAAGGATCAGAACGATGGAGTGAGGCGCAGCGCGGCCTCTGCGTTAGGCCAGCAATCTTCCTTATCCGAGTCGGCCATGAAGGTTTTGATTGGCCTGACGAAGGACCAGAACGATGAGGTGAGGCGCCGCGCGGCTTCTTCGTTAGGCCAGCATTCTTCCTTACCCGAGTCGGCCCTGAATGCGTTGATCGGCCTGACGAAGGACCAGGATGATAAGATGAGGCGCTTTGCGGCTTCTGCGTTAGGCCAGCATTCTTCGTTACCCGAGTCGGCCCTGAAGGCCTTGATCGAACTGACGAAGGACCAGGACTATGAGGTGAGGGGCCACGCGGCTTTGGCGTTAGGCCAGCAGTTTTCCTTACCCAAGTTGGACCTAAATGCCTTGATCGGCCTGACGAAGGACCAGGACTATTGGGTGAGGTACGACGCGGCTTCTTCGTTAGGCCAGCAGTCTTCATTATGCGAGTCGGCCCTGAAGGTTTTGATCGAGCTAACGAAGGACCAGAACAATTGGGTGAGGCGCAGTGCGGCTTTGGCGTTAGGCCAGCATTCTTCCTTACCCGAGTCGGCCCTGAATGCCCTGATCGGCCTGACGAAGGACCAGGACAGTTGGGTGAGGCGCAGTGCGGCTTCTTCGTTAGGCCAGCATTCTTCCTTACCTGAGCCGGCTCTGAGTGCCTTGATCGAACTGACGAAGGACCAGAGAGATTGGGTGAGGCACAGCGCGGCTTCTGCGTTAGGCCAGCAGTTTTCCTTACCCGAGTCGGCCCTGAGTGCCTTGATCGAACTGACGAAGGGCCAGAGCCATTGGGCGAGGCGCAGCGCGGCTGATGCGTTAAGTCAGCACCGCTGGGCCCTCTATCGCTTATTGCCCACCCTTAACAGACAGCAGATAGCGCTGATCTACACAAACTACTTACCCCAACAACGCTTTAATCAAAGTGAGCCTGTTTATATCCAGGATAATACCCTGTGCTTTTATACCGCTGAGGGGCTTCAGACCGTTCCGTTTAACGATGCTGATGACGAAGCGGAGTTCAAGCAAGCGATTCGACAAGTTCAAGCGGCTGTGGGTATGCCCATGACAAATGACGAAGAAGCGGTCACCCAAGCGATTCAACAAACCCAGCAGAATGAGGACATTCCTCTGACTTCTATAAAGAAAGTGGACAGCCTTCGGGATCGAGCTATGTTCAAGATTAATCCATGGAGGAAATAGGTATGCCTGAGTTGGCTCTCTCGATCAGCAGCGCTTACTAACCATGCCACAGTCAAATCCTTGAATAGTTGTTTCTGGTAAGCGCAGTACGATGAAGGCTTGCACATTGGTTTCTTTAAGCTTCTAAAACGACTGTTAATGAAGCAAGAACGTTACATAACGCTAGCCTAGCCGTATGGCGTAGATAATTAAGGGGTGAGGCCTTATTGCTTTCTTAGTTTGCTGGCAACCGAATAACGCGCGCATCCTTAACAATAATCTGTGAAACGGTAATCATCTGCTTGCATTGGTGTGCAAGTAATTTAAGGTCTTGCACCATTTCAGCAGGCACAGCTTCGGTTTGCTGGGCGCTGACTACCATTGAATCGAGTTCGCGAGACAGGGATTTGATCGTATCGAGCCGCTCAGTGCCGCTAGTATGGGTGTCTGATTCAACGCGTTCAGGTTGAGGGACATCATTTGGATGATTGGCCGCCTCCACCTGAGGCTTGTCGGGTAGGCTTGTGCTAGCTTCGGCTTGCGCGAGGTTGCTATCTATCACTGCTAGGGCGTGCGCAAGCGCTGGTTTATCTGTGCTCTCAATGGCTGCGATCAGCGGTGCGGCAGACGTGATCTGCGCGGCTAGTACGTGGCTTTGGATTAATAAGTCGTTTAATTCAGCGACAAATTTTTGCTGTGACTTGGGCTCAAGGATCATCCGCGAAAAAGCGTTACCTAAATTCGCAAATGCAATATGCATATTCTTGCGCGCAAGACGGTAGCGCAGATCGCGCTCAGCGAGTAGTGCAGACACACTCGCTTTACTCACTGTGCTATTGAGCCATGCTCGAGCATTGTTCGCGAGCTTCTCATTAATCGAGCGCACCGCTTCGAAATATTCTCGTATCGAGCCAATTACATCTTTGACTAACGGCCTCATAAAGCGATATTCCCAATAGGGGAATAGATAGCTCATCGCGACCGCAATCGCGCCGCCTATTGCTGTGTCGATCGCTCGCTCTCCAATGAGTCGCATGCTTTCAGGGGCAAGCAAGTGATACAAAATCAATACATACGACGAAGTAAAGACGACACTTGCTGGGTAGTTGAAAAGCAGCAAGCTATAGCTCATCACCATGCAGGTAAACATAATGATCAGCAATGTATGAGGTGATTTAACGAACGTGATCAACACGACGCTGAGCGCGCAACCGATGCTTGTGCCGATTAAACGATGTATATTGCGCTGCTTCGTTAACGAAAAACCTGGTTTCAAAATAACGATACTGGTTAAGCAAATCCAATAAGCATTAGTCAGCGGTAAAAGCCTGCCAAGCCAAAGGCCAAATGCAACAGCCGCCGTGACGCGCAGTGCATGCCGAAAGCTTGGGGAGTTGAGTGTTAGGTTAGAAAAGATCTGCGCGAAGGGGACTTTGCGATGCTTTAAAAAGTCTTGCAGCATTTGATCAAGATTGATCTCTGTTTTGAGTGAGCTTTTTTCCATGCGGGTATTGCTGCGCATTCTGTCAATCAGACGCGACAAACTCCATACTCGTCGGCACGTGGCGACCAGTGCTGCATAGGCTTCTGGGTGTTTATCTGGAAAATGCTTTTTACGCATTGCTTCGATTTCATATTCAATCGCGCGTAACTCGGCTTTAACTCTTGCTTGAGGCTGTAACGGTTGATCTTGCAATACGGCCAAACCGACTGTTTCAAGATCATGCGCAATTTTGCGGATCAGATCGCGGAAAAAAATCATCACATCCGAGCCGCCAAACGTATTGCGTAGCAATACATAATCCGTGTGGGCCGCCACCACCATTTCATGCAGATCAACAATATTGATGAAAAGATTAAACAGCATCGTGCGTTGTACATCGAGCTTGCCAGCCCTTAGATTGGGTAGATTACGCAGCACAATATCACGTGCTGCATCTTGCAAATCGACGGCGGTAATTTGCTTAGTGACGAGCTGTCGATAGCATTCGTCAAGATCGTTTTCTAGTTCGTAGAAATTGGCGCGCGCGCGGAGATATTCAGCTGTTGCAAACACACTTTCGGCAATCGCTTGCTGCTCAAGCCGATGCGATTGCCAACCACTGACTAACGTACTCCAGTACGTGTACCAAAGTCCGCCGACGCCAATCCAAGCGGCGTTGATCAATGCTTCAGAGGGGGTAAAGTGCTTACCAAACGTGACCGCCATAATAAAAAGTGCAGCGAAGCTAATCTGCGGCCATTTAAAACCATAAACGACGAGCATCGATAGCACAAAAGTTAGTGACACAACGGTCAGCCAGAGCGTAGCTGGATTAGCTGTTCCTATGCCGGTCACGAACGCCACTAATAAACCTAGCAGCGAGCAGGTCAACATTTCATTATGTTTATATTTCAGTGGCCCTGGCATGTCGACCGTGCAAACGCTAAGCGCACCCGTCGAAATCGTAAAACCCAGCTCTCGATTATCGAATATCACCAGCATTAATATGGCAGGTAGTGATATCCCCACCGCGATCCGTAGTCCGCCGTAAAAGTATTGGCTGTATAAAAACTTTTTAATTCCTACCGAGTAGCGCATCGCGTATAAAGGGGCAGCGTCAAAAGAGCACGAGTCTAGCGTATTTTTTGTGCGTGAACATCCTACTAATTGGTCAATAAATTTGGCTGAATGGCTAATATAGTTATATATCCACCCCAATCCATTTTTTATGTTGAGCTAGTTTGATGCTTAAGCTGTTTTATGCAAACCGTTATGAAGTGCTAGCTGAAGCTTTGCTTGATGAGCTAACGCAACAGTTACCTAATCCCTGGCAAGCAGAATCGATTATTGTGCCAAGCACGGCGTTACGTCGTCGGCTTGAGCTAGATTTTGCATCACGCTTTGGCATTTGCGCGAACGTGCATTTCACTTATCTGGGGCAATGGTTATGGCAGCAAGTTGGGCAGATGTTCACGCTGCCGCAACAGTCGCTGTATGTTAAAGAACGGCTGGTATGGCGCTGCTACCGCTTGCTTGATCCAAAAAGCGAGTGTTGGGCGGATGATGAGCGACTGGGTGCGTATTTACGCCTAGCTGATGAGCGTATGCGTTATGAGCTGGCGCAGCGCGTCGCGGCGCTTTTTGACCAGTACCTCACTTATCGTTCTGATTGGCTGTTGGCTTGGCAAGAGGGACGTTCGATTTTATCCGCGCCTGAGGCTGCGCAGCAAACAGCACAGCCTGTGTTAATAGCCAATCAAGCGCAGCGTGGAGACGAGCGCTGGCAGGCTGAATTATGGCGATGCTTGAGCGCCGAAACGCAGGCTTCGAACGAGCCGGCGTTATCTCTGCAGCATTTTTTAGTTGAGCTGCGCCGGCAGGCTACGCAGTCCATTTCTACTCCATCAGCTTGGCCTCAACGGGTGAGTGTGTTTGCGCTGCCCACGATGGCTCCTTTACATCTCGCGGTACTGCGTGAACTAGCAAGCTGCATGGATGTGCATCTCTATGTACTCAACCCTTGCCGTGAATATTGGTATGACATCGTGCGTACCGCCCGTGTGGCCAAGTTAGCTCTAGCGCAGCAGATTGATTATCAGGAAATTGGCAATGCACTGTTAGCCGAATGGGGACGCCAAACACAAGCGCAATTGCATGTGCTGCAGGAAATGACGCAAGACACAGCCGTGGTCGAGGCGGCTAAATATGTAGAAAACCCTGCGCCAACATGGCTCGCTGCTGTACAGAACGCCATCCTTAATTTACAGGAGCAACCGGTTAAGCTGAATACGGAAGAGGTTGATGGTGTTGAAAGTATTGAAGTGCATGTTTGCCACAGTTTAGTACGACAACTTGAGGTAATGCATGATCGGCTACTTGCATTGTTTAACCAAGACCCAACGCTTGAGCCGGCCGATGTATTAGTTGCTGTGCCTGATCTAACTGTTGCTGCGCCGTTGATTGATGCTGTCTTTGGCAGTGTGTCCACGGCGATGTCTGGGCCACAGCATATTCCTTATCACATTACTGGTTTGCCTCCGTCGCGTATCAACCCTATTGCACGTGCGTTGGATAGTATGTTGACGTTGCCGCAACGAGAGGTTGCGTTGGCTGATTTGCTCGAGTGGTTGCAAGTAGACGCGTTAGCAGCACGCTATGGTATTGAAGCGGCGCAACTTGAAACGATTGAGACTTGGCTGCAAGCAGCTGGTGCGCGCCGCGGTTTTGCACCTGAAATAAAGGTTCAAGAGACTCCTTGTGGTTCTCTTAAACGGCATACTTTTGCCGATGCATTGATGCGCCTTTATCTTGGTTATGCGTTGCCAGAGGGCGCCTTGCCCACAGGTGATTGGCTCCCCATAGCGGGGGGAGGCGGAGAGGCGGAGTTATTGGGCCGTTTATCCGATTTGGTCGATGCGCTGGATGATTTTGCACAGGCATGCGCTACCGCGCGCACGGCTGAAGGGTGGCATGTCTTGCTAAATACTGCGCTTGAACGCTTCTTTAGCGCGCAGGCACCTTATGCATCACAAGTGGCCCAGGTGCAGCAAGCATTATCCCAATTGGCTGAGGTGATAATCGTTGAAGCGCCAGATACACTTATCCCTGCTGCTGTTATACGCTGTGCGCTAGCTTCTGTGCTGGATGCTGCGGCGCCCGGCGGTGTGCCAAGCGGTGGGGTGACGTTTGCTGCTTTTCCAAGCTTGCGTGGTTTGCCATATCGAGTGATTTGCTTGCTTGGGTTAGAGCAGGGCGTGTTGCCAAGTGTTGCGCGCGCGGATGAATTTGATTTGATGGCGGCGTTTGGCCGAGTGGGAGATCGTCAGCGGCGCGCGGATGAGCGAAATCTATTCCTTGATTTATTGTTAGCTGCTCGAGAGCATTTGTTATTAGCCTATACCGGCCGTAGCTTGCGGGACAACGCGCCGTTGCCTCCCGCAGCACCAGTCGATGAGCTGCTTGATTATCTAAGCCAAGCGTTAGCTGGCCCTGATGCGTCGCCTGAAGCACTGTGTGCAGCACGCGAGCGTTTTGTGATTGAGCACCCATTGCAAGCTTTTTCAAATGACTATTTTTCATCGACTGCGACGCGCGGCAGTCGCCTATTTACCTACGATGCAATTCGCGCTGAGGTTGCGACTACGCTTGCTTTACCCGCTGAACAGCGCAGCCAGCTTTTACCTTTTTTTACTAGACCATTGGCTGCATCCAGCGTTTCTGAATTGGCTTTTGCTGACTTTGCGCAATTTTGGAGGCATCCGGCGCGCTCTCTGCTGCGCGATCGCTTGGGTGCATTGCTGCGTTATTCAACCTCGGCACCTGTAGATGTGGAGCCTTTTGAGTTTGATTGGTTCACTCGTGATGCGTTGGCCATGCGTTTATTACCTCTGTTGCTTGCTGATGACGCAGTGACGATGAGAGATTTAGCTGAGTCTAATGATGACGTATTGCCTATTAAATTAGTTGAACGTGCTAACTGTATTGCACAGGCTAGCCCAGAGATACCGAACGGGGTACTTGGCAAGATTTGGTGTGAGCATGAATTAGCCGCGCTGACACAATTTGCTGTGCGCGTGCGTAAAGCTTTGGTGAATAGCGCTCCCTACCCATTTACATCGAGCTTAAAGCCGTTATGGCCAGCTGATCTACCTGTGCCAGATAGCTGTGTAGGCTTTGCTGATGTGCCAGTGACGCTAAACGGCACCTTCTCAACGCTGACGGAGCAAGGTCTAGTGCTTTATCGTTACGCACGTCCTAACGCACGTGATTATTTAGATGCATGGCTGCATCATTTAGCGTTATGCGTTGCGGCACCAGCAGGCGTGATTCCGCGCACTTTGTGGCTAGGGCAAACTCAGACTTTTAGCTTCACAATGGTGGCTGACGCAGCGCACTATCTAGGAGAGCTTATTGGGCTCTATCAAATTGGCCTTTGTTCTCCCTTACGTTTTTTCCCTAAAAGCGCATGGGCTGTGGTGGCAGAAGGTGAGGTGGCAGCCTTCAGTGCGTGGCTTGGCACTCAGCAAATCAGGGGAGAAGCGCAGGATCCGTATTGGCGTGCTGCTTTGCGTGAGCAAAGGGGGGAAACTGTACTTGATGAAGAGTTTATGGCGCTAGCGCGGAGCGTATTTGAGCCTTTGCATGAGTATCTTGAAATTATTGGAGATAGGAATTAAATGCTCGCTTCCATCAGTAATTGTAGTAGTTAGAGTGATTTAAATTTATTGTATTTATATTAAAAATATATTTAAAAAATATAAATAATTTTTCTATTTATATTTTATGTTTATTTCCATTTTTTCTATTATTAATTTTTGCTTGGTATTTTGTCGAGTCTTTTCGTATTGCATTGCTTAATTCAAGTTGCTCGTTAAAACTATCCCTTGTGCTTTGTAACTGCTTGGCAAGATCATCATAAGAGAACTTATTATCTTGTAATACACGGCTATTCATAGGTAAGTTATTAACAGAAGATGAATTTGCATTTTGAATTTGCCTTTCTGCCGCACCAGTTGAATCGGGAGCATAAAAATTTAAAGACGCTTCTGGTGTATGGTTTGCTGGAGTATTATGTGGGGCTGTATTTGATTGATTTGCTGGGTGTTCTGCTGTAATCGGTTGCATAATTATTTTTCGTTCCAAGGGAGGTTCCCTTCGTGCACCGCGTATGTCGGTAGCGATATTTTCTATTATGGACGAGAAAGTATCTTTGATTTCGTCAAGTTTGGTGGAAATTTTTTTCGTGATGTTATCTAAAGATGACGGCATATTTTTCTCTGAAATGGAATGGCGAAATTAATATTATGTTTTATTTAATATATCCTAAGAAATATATTAAATATATTGGTGTGCGAAATTTTGTATATTTTATAGAAAACGAAAAATATTTATGATTCTTGCTCTTTTTGCTATGCATAGATTCCTTAACTCAAACATAGGTCATTTTAAAAAATGGGCATGACCAAAACAGATAACTCACTAGATACCCAAGAATTCGATGTATTCACCTGCCCACTAGATGGCGTCACGCAAATCGAGGCGTCAGCTGGCACAGGTAAAACTTGGAATATTTGTGCCTTATATGTACGGCTGCTGCTCGAGAAAGCGTTAAGTGTTGAGCAAATTTTAGTGGTGACTTTTACGAAAGCGGCCACGGCTGAGTTGTGTGAGAGAATTCGTGCTCGATTGGCTTTATTAGTTTATGTACTGCGCGGAGGGGCAGCGCAGGATGAGCCTTTTGTAAAGCGCTTGCTTGAAACCACAATAGGGGTCGTGGTTTCGCCAGAAGAAGCGCGACTGCGGCTTGAGTACGCTTTGCATAGCTTTGATCAAGCAGCGATTCATACGATCCATGGTTTTTGCCAACGTGCGTTGCAAGAAGCGCCTTTTGCTGCTGCGTTACCGTTTGAGTTTGACTGGACGACGCAGGATGACGCGTTACGGTTCGAGCTGGCTGTCGAGTTTTGGCGCTCGCATATTGAGCCTGCGGCGGTAGCCGACTCAGACTTTGCCAAATGGTTAGCCGAACGGAGCGCGACACCAGCAGCGCTAGATGAACAACTTAAGCGTCATTTGCAAAAGCCATTAGCGCATCTTGTGTTTGATATAGCAGAGGAAAATACCTTATCTGAACCAACATTAAATGAGCGACAGCCAAGCAACGCTAACCTAGCATTGACTGAGTTATTTGAAGCAGCACGCACTCTTTGGCAAGAACAACATCAGGCGCTGGCGCAATTGATGGATGAGGCGCTGAGCAATCTGAAGGCAACTTCTTATAAGCCAGCCACGCTTACGCTCGCTTTTGCGGCTTGGCACGATTATTTTGCGCAGGGTGACGCTCAGGCGCCGCTTAGTGAGAAAGCCAATTTGTTGACCGTTTCGATTTTGGCAGCACGTGTTAAAAAGGGTTGCGTTGCGCCTGCCCATCCTTTTTTTGAGCTAGCTGATACGCTGCTCGCCAAGATTGAGGCTGCGCAGGCAGAGCACACAAAACGTTGGCTGACTTTGATTAAAGAATGGCTGAGCTGGGCACCTGCTGTGCTGCGTGAAAGAAAGCAGGTGTGCCGTGTAATGTCATTTGATGATTTGCTGGCTAATTTACATTCTTCCCTAGTAGCTCAGCCCTGGCTTGCACAGGCGCTTAAGCGCCGTTATCCAGCCGCTTTGATTGATGAATTTCAAGATACTGACCCGCTGCAATTCGATATTTTCAACCAGATTTTTGCGCCGCACGGCCCACTTTTTTTAGTGGGTGATCCCAAACAGGCTATCTATAGTTTTCGCGCGGCTGACTTGCATACTTATTTATCTGCTAGGAAACAGGCGAGTGCGTGTTACACGTTGGCGACTAATCAACGCTCAACGGCTGCGTTAATTGCTGCGTGCAATCGATTGTTTAGTCGTAATCTGCAGGCTTTCGTTTTGGATGGTTTGACGTATCAAGCAGTGCATGCAGGTAGTGCTAAGCAAGCTCCGTTTGTCGATCATGACGAGCCAGCAGCTGATTTGCATGTTTGGACGTTGCCTCAGGGTGAGGAAATGCTGTCTAAAAATGATGCGTTAAGGCGTGCTGCTCACGCATGCGCTGCAGAGATTGTGCGTTTACTTAAGTTACCGGCTGCGCAGCATTCTTCGATGAGCGCGGCTAGCGATAACGTAAGCGACACAGCTCATCAAACGGCCGCTCAAACTGGACTAAATCCACGCGATATTGCAGTTATCGTTCAGACGCATCGGCAAGGTAATTTAATTAAGCGAGCACTGGCACAAGTGGGTATTGGCAGTGTTGAAGTAGCGCAAATTTCTGTATTTTGTACGCCTGAAGCGCAAGATCTTGAGTGCGTGCTGCATGCGATTGCGCTGCCTAGCGATGCACGGCGCTTGCGCGGCGCGTTGACAGTCGATTGGTTTGGGGTAGAAGCAAGCACCTTAGCCCAACTCGATGAAGAGTTAAGCTTGCCGGCTAGCCATTCTGGATCTGAAACACCTGGCCTTGCTTTTTGGGCTGAGCGTTTTACGCGTTACCGTTGGCTATGGCAAACGCACGGTTTTGCTGTGATGTGGCGTGGGTTGAGCAACGAGCTGCAGATTGCGCAGCGCATTGCTGCAGGTCCAAATGGTGAGCGTCGCTTAGCCGATTTAGCGCATCTTACTGAACTGATACAGATGCAGGCTGCGCTTCAGCCGAATATTGCCGCAACGATGCGCTGGTTAAGCGCACAACGCGCAAGTGAGCGTTGCGACGATGAGATGCAAGTGCGACTTGAGTCGGATAAAAATTTGGTGCAGATCGTTACTGTGCACAAGTCAAAAGGCTTGGAATATCCAGTGGTGTTTTGCCCTTTCTTGTATGACGCGACCATGCCCAAAGCAACTTATAGCGCGCTACCCACGGCGTATGAATATCATGACGCGAATAGCGCGCGTGCAATTTTGCATTATGGGGGCGCGCAGGCTGATATGACACAGGCTAAAGAGGCTACCAAGCGTGAGCAGCAAGCAGAAAGAGCACGTTTAATTTACGTTGCGCTTACACGCGCTGTGTATCGCTGTTATGTCGTTGCTGGGCTATATACGACCGGCGCGAGCGCAAGTACTAAAGAGGCCAGAGGCAGTATGTTGAACTGGCTTATTGCAGGAGGCGGGTATGAATTTTCAGCGTGGCTTACGCAACCGCCACCGGCAGAAGAAATCAACGCAGCTTGGCAAGTGTTGGCTGATGAGACGATTCAGGTTAGGCCTTTGCCAATGGTTTCATCTACACGTTTGCCGTCGCGTGCGCAAGAAAACGATGCTACTTTCCAGGCGCGGTCAGCTCATCGGTTTTTGCGAGAGAGCTGGCAAACTGCGAGCTTTACTTCGCTCACTGCAAGTAGAGAGGCAGCGAGAGAAAGAGAAAATTTATTTGAGATACTGGCTGATTATGACGCGCATACGATGAACGTCATGCCGCCTACACTACTGCCCCCCGCCTCTGCGCCTGAATTAATGGCAACCGAGCATGCGGTCGACGATATTCTTAATTTCCCTCGCGGTGCAGCAGCAGGTGAATGTTTGCACCGTTTGCTTGAGTTAGTTGATTTTGCAAAGCCTGATACATGGCCTGCGGTGATTGAGCGGGTCGTGCGCGAATATCCATTATCAACGTCTGTGTCGCCCGAGTCACTGCAAGCGATGATGATGCGTTTGTTACACGACCTTGCGTTAACTGAGTTGACCCCATGTGCTGCTGGTCTGACCTTAGCCGCGCTTGACCCAGCACGAAAGCAAACTGAATTGGAATTTACCTTTCCAGCACACGGCGAACTGAATGCCATACGTCAACTGCTCTTACAGCATGGTTATCCTGATATTGCTTTGCAAGGCAGTGCGTTACGTGGATATGTAAAAGGATTTGTTGATCTGGTGTTTGAATATCAGGGACGCTTCTGGTTAATTGACTGGAAATCTCATTACTTAGGTGAGCAAGCGGCAGATTACGAGCAGGCTGCACTGGCCGAAGTTATGGCAACGCAGGGCTACCATCTGCAAGCATTAATTTATACATTGGCGCTTCATCGCTATTTGCGCATGCGCTTGCCCGATTACAACTACACAACCCACTTCGGTGGCTATCTCTATCTATTTGTACGTGGTGTGCGTCCAACTTGGCGTTCAGAAATGGGAGCGACAGGTGTGTATGCTGATACGCCAGATTTTAGGTTGATTGAAGCGCTCGATGGCTTGCTACAGAGAGAAAAAAATCAACAAGAAAAAATAGCAGTTTGATGGTGCCAGATGCTGTGTTCCGGTTAGGGTAGGGTTTAAAGTGTTCAAAGAGCGTCCTTACCTCTCGTGAAGGAAACCTACCATTCTGAATCACGTTGGGGTTCGTGCCTCACCCCAACCTACAAAATTTGCCGAAAAGTCGTAGGTTGGGGTGACAAAGGAACCCCAACATGAGCCTATACAAGCTTCTAAGTCGCTTTTTTAAAAGATTATGAACAGGTTCTTAAAAGGCACGCACCAAGAATAAAGCCGTTGATTTCTCTGTAGGCTTTAAATTAAAGGCTGCCCTCTAGCGGCTTATTTTGTAAGTAGCCCTGTCGGCGAGCGTCTGGCATCGTGAGAGAAATGCATAAGCTAATTAATGCCACTACTGTCACATAGATATAAAAACTGGATTCTATTCCTAATGATTTTGTCCACAATGCGATGTATTCAGCCGTTCCACCAAACAGAGCATTAGCTAATGCAAAAGGTAAAGAAACACCTAGCGCGCGTAATGATGTGGGAAACATTTCTGCTTTGAGTAAACCGCCGATAGAGGTGTAAAAAATCATGACCATTAACGCAAGCAAGATCAGTACGAATAACTCATACATATTAGGTGTCTTCGCGAGTGCAGACATCAGAGGCAGCGTAACGCAGGCGGTGAGCGCGCTAAAAATGATCATCATTGCTTTGCGTCCAATTTTGTCAGACAGCGCACCGTAAAGGGGATACAGAGGTAAGCAAAGTGATATCGCGCCCAGCATTAACATACTGACCAGCTTTGGCTGAAGGCCGACCGTATTAACCAGATACTTCTGCATATAGGTGGTAAACGTGTAAAAAGTCAGTGAACCGCTTGCAGTTAGGCCGATGATGGTTAGGCAAGAGCGCTTATGCTGCCATAAGCCTTTTAGTGTGCCGGCGTGTTGATCGGTTCTGTCTGCTTCAGAGGTGGTTTCTTGTAATGATCGCCGTAGCCACAGGACGATCAACGCACCACCTGCACCGACTAAAAATAAGAGCCTCCAGCCCCATTCTTTCAATTGCGCATCGGCTAAAAAGTGCTGTAGCAATATCATTGAGACGAGTGCTAATAACTGGCCACAAATCAAAGTCATCGGTTGAAACGAAGCAAATAAGCCACGGTGCTTATCGTATGCGACTTCACTTAAATAGGCCGCACTTACTCCATACTCCCCCCCGACTGAGAAACCTTGTATTAAGCGTGCGAGAAGTAGTAGCACAGGCGCTAGCTGGCCGATGCTGGCATAGGTTGGCAGAAAAGCAATCGCCAGTGAGCCGCCGCTCATCATTAATGCTGACACGATAGTTGCTAGACGGCGTCCGTGTCGATCAGCCAAACGGCCAAAAAACCAGGCACCGAGAGGGCGCATAAAAAAGCCAGCAGCGAAGATGCCGGCCGTATTCAGTAGCTGAGTTGTTGTATTGCCCTGAGGAAAAAAAGCAGGTGCAAAGTAAATTGCACAAAAGGAATAGATATAGAAATCAAACCACTCAACAAGATTTCCCGCTGACACAACGAGAATGGAGAAAATTCGTCGATCCTTGTCCATGGTTTATATTTATCCTACTCAGTTTGGTATATATGCTTGGGATGGTACACGAAATTTAATGTTCTTAAGAGAAATCGCTATAAAAATTAGGATGTGATTATTTTCTTTGCCACTAAGTAGGGCAGCACAGCTCTTTGGGTGGTCAGTGCTGAATTAATGCGTGTTCTATATTTTTTATGGGTTATAGGCTCAAGAAAATTTTCAATAAGAGACGTTTTAACAAGCTAAGGCCCGCAACGATAAGAGTGTTCTTTCCGTAGCGCGCACAATCAAATTTCGTTTATCCCCACCGTTGCCTTGAATGTGATCATGGAGAAGGTCCGAGCCGAGCGACTGATGCAGAAGGCATTATTCTTTTGTAGTCGCATTTTTTGTCCAGCCTAACGCAGGCTAGGCAGTTATTCGTCACGAACTATAACTAAGGAGCCGCTGTTAATCTGAAGGGTGCAGGATAAATAACTGCAGCCCTAGTGTAGGTACTAATGTACTTGCAGTAATGGCACTTTTTGCTACAGAGGTTGTTTAGAGCTTTGTATCTGTCCACAAATCGCCTAAGAGACCGTATCCACGGTTTTGTGACGCCTTTGACGGGGCTCGCAATGTCTCCATCTATTCCTCCGAAACAAAGGTTGCTGCGCTCCGGCCTCCGCTGGCTGATGGCCTTTAGACAATTTGTGAATAAATTCTTAGATCTTGAAAGGCTTTACGCAACTCGCTTCACCGTTGACGTATCCCATGCTTTTGTCGTTGGATCAGCTGCTTTCGACTCAGTATTCTCTTGTTGAGATTCAATTACTGGCTTTGTGTCAGCTTTTTCAGATTGCTGGGCTTTTAACTCTTCAATTTGTTGCTGCATTTGTTCTGTTTGTTGCCTCATGGAGAGCACCATCGAGACGAGATTGTTATGGCTCTGTATGACCGCATTAATTTTATCCATGATACTTTCTTCCACTTGTTTAACTTGAGTTTCTAAATTCTTAATTTCTGCTTGAACATCATGTAATGAAGCTCGAGCCTGATCCCATTCCTTCACTTTTTCCAGGCAGGTGTTCTCCTGATGTACGTGTCGTAACTTAAAATATCCGTACACAATGGCGACGATGGTCCCAGTAATAGCAGAGATGAAGCCCGGTAGAAAAAGGAGAGCCACGATTGTAGAAAGACAACTTGTTGCTAACCCTGAAATGATCATGCTTATCGTTAAATGAGCTCCAATTTTTTGCACATCGGGGGCTTGTGACTGATACAGATTGGTGCTTAATGTGCTTAGATCTGAGACCAATATAGCTAACGCATTAGTTGCTGACTTTATACCTTTTAAATCTTGCGTACATTCAGCTCGGGTAAAGTCATCTCTGATTTCTTGAAGTCGTTCATTGAATTCTCCACCAGGCTTTTCAAGCCGATCGATATCTTTTTGATCTAACAGCGTCGATAAACGATTGATAAAGCTCAGGATCGAATCAGAATGCTTGGTTTTTAACTCTCTTATTTTCTGCCTGATATCGTCAGGAATAGAAGTCATCGGCGGAGAAATCCAGTATGCAGCTTCCTGCTTCCTCGCTAATTTCGGTTCCTCTAAGCAGAGGGGAATAGCCGCTTCTAAAGCTTGAGTTAGCTCCGCTTGTGTAATGCGCCGTCGAACTTTTAACGGTTGAGGCATTGCCAAGTGGTGCTGAATAAGCACCGCGTCTTTAAAAAATGCTGATTCTTCCTTCCTTTGAGGAGGAGAGACTGTCCAATTGTTTTCGCTGCTTTGGGAATAAGTCAGCGCCTGTCTGGGATTGTTTCGATTAAAAAGGTAATACGAAATAGACGGACCATATTCCGCTGATTGATCTGGATTTTTATTGTTATAAATCAGCCCTTTCTTCTTGTTCAGACGATGGGATGCGTTTGTTGGGCCAGCTAGGACTCGCATGGTAGCCTCTCTCTAATTAAAAAATAGAGAAAAAGGGCAAGTCAAAACAGAAGAGCAACAGAAATTGCGTTTATGCATGATATTCCTCTAAGTTAGGAATAATCCCTAATCCATTCCACTGTTATAACGCGCTACGAAAGTGTGGAGGTCTCGGGACACAATAGAAAGAGCATTACATGTAAAACAAAAGAAAAATTGGCATTACTTAGCTGACCCAGGTTTATGGTAAGGCTAAGTAAATGACAATTTCCTGTGCGCTGTATAGATGAACAAATGGCTAACTTAGTGAGAGTCTGTGTAGCTTCTAAGAGGGCACTTATTAACCATTCAGATAGAAGATTAAAACTGACGGGCTAAATTGTCAACCAATTAGTTAATAAATTGCTTGATAGAGTGATATATCGTGGGTGAGGGCGTTGCAGAATGCGGCCTATGCCATCTGTTCAAGAAAAAGCCGCCTTCTCACAGCGCCTAAGACTTGCTCTGAATCGCAGCGCAAAGCCTATTAAGGGTGCAACTGATTTGGCGCGATTATTTAATTTAAAACATCCAGGAAGTATGGGGGTGTCGGTACAAACTGCGCATAAATGGTTAACCGGCCGCACTATGCCTACTGCCAGTAAGATCACAACGCTCGCCGAATGGCTGGGGGTTAGTGAGCACTGGCTGCACTATGGACCGCCCCCTGAAACAGACCTAGCGCACGCTAAGACTGCTTCTGACAGAGCCTATAAGCCAGTGTTGGAGACGCTAACGCTTGTGCACAGAATTGAAGCACTGCCTGAGGCGCAACGCTATTTGGTAGAAGAACTGGTTGCGCAGTTTTATGGAAAACTGCCTAAATAAAATTTATTAGTAGAAGAAAATAAAAGAGACAGTCTTTGGTATTTTGTCACGAGCACATCTATAAAACTGCTTCGCACTTTTATCATCATCTCTCGAATAGCTGTACGGCTTTTCTCAAGCTAGAACTTGTTTCGTCAATGTCTACTACCAGGTCGTCAGTTGCTAGTTAAACCATGCGTGAACCGGGGGTTGTTAAACGCATATGAAGATCCCGAGCATCGCCCGGCGTCTAACCAATACGCGAAACACGGCCTTTTAGACGTTTAGAAAATGAGTTCTAGTTTAGTGTCTGCAATTTGCTCATTCATATAAAAGCGTAACGCGGTACCGCGCCGGTTGCTGGTCTCACTAAATGAGATCAGCTTGCCTACATCTATATCCAGGGCAGGGGGGACGCTCTTCAAGCTTATAAATTTTTTTATTTCATGAAAGAGAAGAAGTATTCATTCAGGATTTATTGCGCAAGCAGCGCACTAATTGTAGAGAACGACTTTTAAGAAAATTCTCCAGGCATGGATAGACGTCAGTTAGGATTCCTGCTAAGTTCCGCTCCTGAATCTTAGTCTTCTAACTATTTTCAGGACGGATTCTAGAAACGATCAATTTTTTATAAGCGTAGAGACGCAAGAATTTTTTGCAAATTAGTCCCATCTTTAATGGGCATTAGCAAGAATTTGGGAGAAAAATATGAGTTGGACCCGGGCACAAAAGAATGTCACGATCGCCGCCTATTTGGGTTGGACGTTGGATGCCTTTGATTTTTTCTTAATGGTGTTTGTCCTTAAAGATATCGCAACTGAGTTCAATACTGGTATTCCAGCAGTAGCTTTAGCCATTACGTTAACGTTAGTAATGCGTCCACTGGGCGCATTTATTTTTGGACGGCTGGCTGATAAATTTGGACGCCGTCCAACGCTGATGGCAAATATCGCCATTTATTCGTTGCTTGAGTTGCTCTCAGGTTTCTCAACCAATCTTACGATGCTGATCGTATTGCGTGCACTCTTCGGTATTGCGATGGGAGGAGAGTGGGGCGTTGGCTCGGCGTTGACGATGGAGACGGTGCCGCCTCGCGCGCGTGGCATTGTGTCCGGCATTTTGCAAAGCGGTTATCCAAGTGGCTACTTGCTCGCTTCGGTTGTTTTTGGGCTGTTTTATCCGTATGTAGGCTGGCGCGGGATGTTTTTTATCGGTGTGCTACCGGCTCTTTTAGTGGTTTATGTCCGTCGCCATGTGCCGGAGTCACCTGCTTGGAAAGCGATGGAAAAACATCCTAAGCCAAGCTTTCTAAAGACGATTGGGCAAAACTGGAAGCTTTCTATTTATGCGATCTTGCTAATGACCTGCTTTAATTTTGCAAGTCACGGTACGCAAGATATGTATCCGACCTTTTTACGTGAGCAACATCTTTTTGATACACACATCGTTTCGTTGTTGACGATTACTTGTAGCATTGGTGCGATTGTGGGTGGGCTTTTCTTCGGTATATGGTCTGAAAAAGTAGGGCGCCGTCGAGCGATCTTGACTGCGGCTTTGTTAGCTTTGCCGGTACTGCCGCTGTGGGCGTTTTCGACTACCCCGCTGATGCTCGCAGCCGGTGCTTTTTTAATGCAATTTGCTGTGCAAGGTGCATGGGGTGTTGTGCCAGCTCATTTGAACGAAATTTCACCGGATGGTATCCGCGCGACTTTCCCAGGTTTGGTTTATCAGTTTGGTAATTTACTTGCAGCTGTGAATGCGCCGCTACAGGCAAGCCTCGCGCTGGGTTGGCATGGCGACTATGCGAGCGCCATGGCGCTCGTAGTGGGGGTCGTTGTAGTGCTGCTGTCATTGCTCTGTTTAGTCAAATATGAGCGGCGCGGCATCGATATGACTCAGGTACAACACGCTTAAGTTAAGTGGCTTAAAGCGCTGCTGCGATGACCATGAACAAGCCATTGCAGCAGCGCTTTTTTTGTTTTGTTGGCTTGAGAGACAAGATAACAAATGGTGCAGCAAGTTGGTCTACTGCGCTGTATACAAGCTTCTATCTTGGGCTATGAAGACCTTGAGCAGGCTTGAAAAGCCTGCTGGTGATCTCTAAGCAGAGAGATATGAAGACTATCGGTAGAGGTTTGGCTGGTACCTTCCTTCAAAAAGCCCATCTTAAAATGAAGTTGACGGTTTTCAGGCGCGCAGCCAGCGTCATGCTCCTTGCGAATACACACATCCAGTATTCGCCGCGTCACATTCCTTGGCTGCGCGCCTGAAAATCATCAACGCGAGCCTGTTTTAATTGAAGACACGCCTTACGAAGGCTAGCAAAGAATTGTGGGGTGAGGTGGTGTAGGAACCCCAACGTGCGTACTAACTAACGTCTCTAAAAGAATTTTTTGGCAGACCCGGATAGACTTTTAGAAAAATCATGAGCAGATTCTTGAGGCTGATAAGTATTGTGATAACGTGCTAAGCGCTAACGGTTACTTGCGCTCGGTCAGCACGTAAAGACGAAAACGTTCTTGATTATCAGCTGGACGATGTCCTTCCCAAATAAATTTCCATCTATAGGGCCGAGGTGAAGCAGGTTCACTATAGCCTGCTGTATCTTGACGCAGCAGTACATCGCATGGTCTGCCATCAAACGCAAAGCGCATCTTGCCAAAGTAGGCAAATGATGCAAGTTGCGCATCTCCTAAGCGAACGGGCCAAATACACTGATAAGGGGTGGGTAGCTTCGCAGCAATTTGCAATGCGACATCGCGGTAGGTACGGCTGTAATTGACGAAAGGCAGCCAAAGCGTCATCAATAATACCCACATTAGCGTTGTCCCCGCGCTGGATAAAATGACGCTACGCCATAACACTTTGGGTGCGCGCGAAAGCCGCCAACGTACGAGGAGTACCCAACAAGCTGTTACAAGCAGTGCAAAAACGAGTCTTAGGCCACTAAATTCAGCGTAAAAGCCAGGTAACAGGCGCGCTAAGTTGTGCGCGGTCGAAGCTGGGAATCCTGTCAATGCAGCGATCCAAACGAGCCAAACGAAGGAACTTAAGATCGTAAAGCTCAGTAACGCAAACCAATCCATCGCATTAATTGCCCCTCGTTTAAGCGTTGGCAAGCTAAACGCAGCAAGTATCGCTAAGCCTGGCAAAAGCAAAATAAAAAGTCGATTTGTTTGATGGCTTTGCAACAAGATGACGATCAGTAGTGGGCTAATGATCGAGATAGGAATGCTGATATGCGGAGCGCGCCGCAAAGTAGCCCAGCTATACCATGACCAAACTGCCAATGGCCAGGCTGGCCAGGTAAAGAGCAAGAGATTTTTGAACGCATGTAGCAAAGGGTCGGCGAAGGGGCCCGCAAATTCGCGCCAATTGCCAATACGCCAGTCGAGTAAATAAAGACGCGCTTCTTCAGGCAAAGCAAGGCTCGAGACAATCGGCCAGCTGAGAGCGAGTACAGCAAAAACGGGAAAGCCAATCCCTAACAATCTTGAACAGTGCAACTCTCTAACCACAAACAATAAGGCCAGGGTTCCTGCTAGCAATGCAACAACTAATACTGGATTGGCGGATAAGCTTAATAGACCAAGCGCTGTGCCCCACCATAGCGCACCTTGTACGGGTTTATCGAGGCTGCGGATTAATCCGTATAGCAGCATCGCGACGCAAGCAAATTGAGCTATCTCAGGGGTGGTTTCATGTCCACGCTCAGCTAACCCAAAGCATCCGAGCAAGATAAGTAAAGCACCATCGGCAATGGTACGTCCATAGTCCGCTGCGGAAGGTTCTCCTCCAAACGCATATTTAAAGGGTTGCACTTCATTGCGTCGGCCTAGCAAGTAGCTGCCGTACCAAACGAAAAGGCAAGTGGCATAAAAAAGTAGGCCAGTGACAATACGCGATGCATCGCTTGGTTCGAGCCACGACCCAAAAAGGCGTATACAAATTGCCCCAAGCCAATACATGAGCGGCCCGTTCGTCGTGATTACTTTTCCACCTAGATTGGGTAGTAGCCAGTCGTGCCAGTTACCATTTGCCAACGTCCACATCACGCCAAAACTTGCGGCGTCTTCATTTTTCCAAGGGTCGCGCCCAAATAAGCCAGCTGCTATATACACAGCGCAAAGAGCTAACAAAATCCAGCGAGGTAACGCATTTGTTGCGGCAGCAGGGAGGCGGACAATTGAGGGTCTCATGCCATTGATTAGAGAGGGTAGCTAGCGATAAGAGCCTGTTTAGAGATCCTAGCGTTGCTGTATGAAAAAAAGAACAAGGAAAAGGCAAACAGGATGATGTAATAAAAAAGGCAGCTAGGCTGCCTCAAAATGTTGTCTGATGGACACGGCTGCTCGCAAAAAGCTAGGCAGAAACATCTGCTAGCATTAAGCAGCAAACCTAATCTACGCGAGTATTCTGTTCGGCTATCCAACATAGAAAAGTCGTAGCAAGAATGCTAGTGCGCAGAAAAGGGAAGGGGCAATGGCTTATGCCGATTGATTATCAGCTTTGCTACCACCCAAGATGCCAGAAAGATTGCTGTATTTCTGTTTGAATTTTTCGGCTTGACTGGTCGCTGCGTAGTTATGGGTTTGTGCCCCAGTATAAAAAGGGTGGGATTCTGACGAAACCTCGACTTTGACATGCGGATAAGTTTTGCCTTCATGCTCAATCGTTGTCTTAGTCTGAATCGTTGAGCGTGTGACAAACTTGAAGCCACATGAGAGGTCCTCAATAAGTACTTCTTGATATTCTGGATGAGTGTTTTCTTTCATAACATTTCTCTTGCGAACAAAACCGATAGCCTAAGCAGGACTAAATAACAGAACAATTGAGAATGACTCTGTGAGCAGCATGCCTGAGGCCGAAAAAAACGCAATTATGCCTGAAAAACTGCTGCCCCGCATATTTAGCGCTCGTTTGCAAATCGCCGACTGTGTGCTTTGTGTTTCCTTTGTGTTTCTTTAAGCCCTAGAGCCTGTTTAACGCCTTCCTGCTAGCTTTGTGTCACCGTAGACATTACAACTTTAGTACGGTAGGGCGACACGAGGGCGCTAAGGAGATTCTGAGCAGGCTCTTAGACGGTGCTCGCTACTCTAAAAAATATTAAACAGGCTTTTAACCGCCGCGACGCATTAACTCAAAAAACTCTGCATTGTTCTTAGTCTGCTTGAGTTTATCGAGTAGGAATTCGATGGCTTCGATTGGATCCATATCGTGGATAAGTTTACGGAGAACCCAGATTTTTTGCAGGATATCCGGCTTAATCAAAAGTTCATCTCGGCGCGTGCCTGAGCGATTCAAATTGATTGCAGGATAATTACGTTTCTCAGCAAGTCGTCTTTCAAGGTGCACTTCCATATTGCCAGTGCCCTTGAATTCTTCGTAGATCACATCATCCATGCGACTACCTGTTTCGATTAAGGCTGTTCCAATAATCGTGAGTGAACCGCCTTCTTCAACATTACGCGCAGCGCCAAAGAAGCGTTTAGGACGTTGTAGTGCGTTGGCGTCGACACCCCCGGTTAATACCTTGCCTGAGGCAGGGCTAACCGTATTGTAGGCGCGTGCGAGACGAGTAATGGAGTCAAGCAGAATGACAACGTCGTGCTTCATTTCAACCAGACGTTTCGCTTTTTCAATGACCATCTCAGCGACTTGTACATGGCGTGAAGCTGGCTCATCAAAAGTTGAAGCGATCACTTCGCCCGAGACCGAGCGTTGCATTTCAGTGACTTCTTCAGGGCGCTCATCAATCAATAGCACAAAGAGAATCACATCGGGATGATTTGCTGTAATCGCATGTGCAATATGTTGCAACATGACCGTTTTACCTGACTTAGGCGCTGCAACTAGCAAACCGCGTTGTCCTTTACCAATCGGCGCGATGATATCGATAATACGCCCGGTAATATTTTCTTCGCTGCGAATATCGCGCTCGAGTGCTAGGGGCTGGTTCGGATGTAGCGGCGTGAGGTTCTCGAACATGATTTTATGTTTCGAGGCTTCTGGCGGCTGTCGGTTAACTTTGTCAACTTTAACTAATGCGAAATAACGCTCGCCATCTTTCGGTGTACGTACCTCTCCTTCAATCGTATCGCCTGTATGCAAATTGAAACGGCGGATTTGGGAAGGGCTGATGTAAATGTCATCAGTACTGGCGAGATACGAAGTTTCTGGTGAACGTAAAAAGCCAAAACCATCAGGTAGCACTTCTAGCGTGCCATCGCCGTAAATAGTTTCACCGGTTTTAGCGCGTCTTTTTAAGATGGCAAACATCAATTCTTGCTTACGCAAGCGATTGGCGTTCTCAATCTCTAAGGCATTCGCCATTTCGATCAGTTCGGATACATGTAAAGACTTAAGCTCGGATAGATGCATACAGGGTTCCCTCGGACAGAGGAATATAGATATAGATATTAGAGGAAAGAAGAGGAGCGAATGCTCAAGAGAAGATATTAATTTGAATTATGGGCATTCTAGCACAACGTATTTGCTTCCAGCATTGGGGTATAAATGCAGTGGCATATACTTTTGCTAAATTAAAACAGCTTGTTATGCGCCAAATTTAAAACAGCTCGAGCAAGTTGCTAATAATATTTAAACTGTTATTTATAAATTGCTATCAAGAAAAGCGGTTAACTGAGGCTTTGACAAAGCGCCCACTTTGCGCGCGGCGATACTTCCTTTCTTGAACAGAATCAGCGTAGGAATGCCACGTACGCCGAACTTAGCCGGGCTTGCTGGGTTTTCGTCGATGTTGAGTTTAGCGATTTGTAAGCGATCACCGTACTCCTGTGCAATTTCGTCCAAAATGGGAGCGAGCATTTTGCAGGGGCCACACCATTCTGCCCAGAAATCTAGGAGTACCGGCTTGTCAGCCTTAATAACGTCCTCTTCAAACGAGGCGTCGTTAACGTATTTGATAGGTTCAGTCATTGATTAATTTACCTGGTTGACGCTTGTATGGTGAATGTTTCAGCGTTGCTATGTGAGTGTTGAGTAGCTATCTCACGCTTAGTATGAGTGTGATGCTACTAAACAAAAAAAATCAACGCAAGTTTTTGCAAAGTTTTAGTCATGCTTTGTAGAGCAATAGATAAAATTTGTTTGATAAATGTCAAATGTTTCTAAGGTTGTTAGCGGAGGAAAGGTCGAATTTAAGTGCGGCTTTGAATGCAATCCTATTTTTTAGGCAGCTTACCTTGGCATCGTGTTGCTTTTTTTAAACTTTTTCTCAGCCTCTCCGTGGCAGCGTTGTAGGTTGCTGGGAAGACCTTAAACAAAGCCGGAAAAAATATTTGCAACAAGAATTTTTTGTAAGCTCGCGAGGTAATGCTAGAATACGCATCGACGGGCCTCCTCGCATGGTGGGTTGGTGAATCTGGTCAGGTCGGGAACGAAGCAGCCACAGCCGTTTCCGCCAGTGCCGAGGGCCAGGCTCGTCATCTTTCCTTTTAACAAGTCCTTATTGGCTGCGTGTATTCTCGCCACTCTCTTGCTCGCTTTTAAGAGTCTGCCCAGATTTCCAGTTTAAGCTTTAATTTAGGATACGGAATATCTAAAGAGGGCTGAACTTTATAGTATGGTGCGATATGCGCCACCCCAATCTGAGAATCTGTTTAAGATTTCTCCGGCGCTTTGGTGTCTCCTTGCCGCATTAGATGTACTTCTTGCGTCGATGCAAGGCCAGGAAAACCTTAAGTAGACTCTGGAAAATACTTTGAACAATTTGGAGTGGCTTGAGATTCTCCGCATTAGCTTCCAGTATTGCGTTGTAAATTGCGGTTCTCGTTTTATCGATATGGATTGCAGTTTCTCATGACCCATCAAGTTCTAGCGCGTAAATGGCGGCCTAAAGACTTTGCTTCATTAGTTGGCCAAGAACATGTAGTGAAAGCGTTGACCCATGCGTTGGATCAGCAGCGTTTGCATCATGCTTATTTATTTACTGGCACTCGCGGTGTTGGTAAAACGACATTGGCTCGCATCTTAGCCAAATCCCTTAATTGTGTAGCAGGTATTACCGCTACTGCTTGTGGCAAGTGCCAAGCATGTCTAGAAATAGACGCTGGCCGTTTTGTTGATTACGTTGAAATGGATGCGGCATCAAACCGCGGTGTCGATGAAATGGCTAATCTACTTGAGCGTGCTATCTATGCGCCGGTAGCAGCGCGCTTCAAAGTCTATATGATTGATGAAGTGCATATGCTCACCAATCACGCGTTTAATGCGATGCTAAAAACGCTTGAAGAGCCGCCTGCTCATGTCAAATTCATTCTAGCTACGACCGATCCACAAAAAATTCCGATTACAGTGCTTTCGCGCTGTTTGCAATTCAATCTTAAGCAAATGCCTTTGCTCCAGATGGTGTCACATCTGGAGCAGATTCTGACGACTGAAAATCTCCATTTTGAGGTGACCGCTTTACGTCTATTAGCTTTTTCAGCCAATGGCAGTATGCGCGATGCCTTATCGTTAACCGATCAGGCAATTGCCTATACGGCAGGTGAGTTGACTGAAGAGGCTGTGCGGCAGATGCTTGGGATGCTTGATCAGCATTATGTCGTCAGGTTGCTTGATGCAGTGGTGGCAGCGGATGGGGCAACGGTATTAGCTATCGCAGATGAAATGATGGCGCGCAGCTTGTCCTATGCCACGGCTTTGCAGGATCTAGCACGCCTTTTACATCGCATCGCCTGGGCCCAAAGTGTTAGCACGGTCGTGCTTGATGAATGGCCTGAGGCGCAGGATATTCGCCGCTTTGCGCAGACTTTAACGCCTGAGCAAGTGCAACTGTATTATCAAATTGCAACACTGGGTCGCAGTGAATTAGGGCTTGCGCCAGATGAATACGCTGGTTTCACGATGACACTGTTGCGTATGCTTGCCTTTTATCCCGCACAAATTGATGCTTTGTCGGATATTGATAAATCACATACTCAGCCCAATATAGTGCATGCAGCGCCGATACAAACCGTTACGGCTAAGTCGCCATTAACCGATGCTGTGGCCTCTGCTAAAGCATCCCCCGTCATGCAGGTAAAGCAGCGAGAGCCTATCACCAACTCTGACGAATCTCCGAGGGCAGCTACTGTTGCAGCTTCCCAAGCTCAGTTAGCTACCTTCTCGCGTGCTAATGCTAATGTTAGGCAGCCTGAGGTAACTGATACAGACGCTTGCATAGAGCTATCAGAGATGAGTAAGAATTCGGCTAATCTAGCGCCTGCATCGATGACATTGACGCAGCTAGATAGCGCGCGTTGGCCTGCTCTCGTTGCTTCGTTGGCGCTACGAGGTGTCGCCAAGCAGCTTGCGATGCAAAGTGAGCTAGTGCAGACCGAGGGTAATCGGTTAACTTTGCGCGTACCATTAGCGCAGCTTGCTGAGCGTGTATATGTAGATAAATTAAGTGAAGCGCTAAGCCATTATTTTGCTCAGCCTTTGAATATCCACACAGAGGTCGGTGCGGTCTCTCGTACTGCTGCTGCAGTAGATGAAGCGCAGCGTAGCCGGCGTCAGCAAGAGGCAGAGCAAGCTATCGAACAAGATGAATTTGCACAGGCGTTGATGCAAACCTTTGAAGCGACTATTGTGCCAGGTTCAATTCGTCCAACTTAAGAACCTGTTTAGGCCTTCCCTAGTGCCGCCTTGCCATACTAAGTTGTACCCTGTCTGGGTCGGCACAATGCCACTAGAGGGCCCTTAAATAAGTTATAAAAGTCTGTTCAAAGTCTTTTTGGCGATGTGCTCCGTGCTAGAAAGACTTTGAATAGGTTTTAAAAAATACTGACTGGTAAGTTATGCTTGCTAGCTGTGCTAAGTGGACTGCGTTGGCATTTTCTACGCATCGTTTATTTAGTATTTCCTAATTCATCGTATAACTAATTTAGAAGGAGCAATTAAAGATGAATAAAGATATCGAGGAGCTGATTGAGCAAGCTAAATCTTTGCAAGAAAACATGCAAAAGATTCAGCAAAAGCTCGAAAGGACTGCTGTTAAGGGAGAGGCAGGCGCGGGAATCGTCAAAGTCGATGTCACGTGCAAATATGAAACCCGTAACGTGAGCATTGATTTGATGCGTTTATTTATTGAAGAAGGCGTATTCAAATTGTTGCAAGAAAAAAGCCAAGACCCCAATGAGTTGTTGACGGGAGCTAAGAAGTCTGTAGAAAAAATTACAGCCATGCTCAATGCGTTGGTTGCTGCTGCGTTTAATGATGCTGCACGCAAAATTGAGGAAATTGTACAAAGAGAAGTCAGTAACATGACCTCGGATTCATCAGCAACGGGTACCAGTGGCAGTGGTGGTGTACCAGGTGGTTTCGTGCCTCCTATTTAATTGATCTTTGGTTGACATTTCTTCGCATGTCTTATCCTTGTGCATTGGCCTCGCTAATTGAGGCGCTGCGGGTGTTACCTGGCGTAGGTCAAAAATCAGCGCAACGTATGGCGTATCATTTAATGCAACGAGATCGCCCAGGCGCAACGCGTTTGGGCGAAACTTTATTACATGCTGTGCAGAATTTACGGCATTGTGAACGTTGCAATACTTTTACGGCTGCAGAAATTTGCGAGACTTGCACAGATTCTGCGCGTGATGCCAAGCTCTTATGTGTGGTTGAGACACCAGCTGATCAGTTAATGCTCGAGCAAACGATGACTTATCATGGCTTGTACTTTGTGCTAATGGGGCATTTAAGCCCATTTGATGGAGTAGGGCCGGATCAACTTCATTTTGATCAGTTAGTTAAACGGGCAACGGATGGCGTGGTGCGCGAAGTTATTGTCGCGACTAATTTTACGAATGAGAGTGAAGCGACTGCTCATTACCTAAGCCAAATGCTTAAGGCGCGCGGCCTAATTGTCACGCGTTTGGCACGAGGCGTGCCAGTTGGTGCTGAACTTGAATATACCGATGCAGGCACAATTGCGCGGGCAGTGATTGATCGGCGACCGTTATAACTCCTAGCACTTATTTATAGAGTGAGTGATACATAAATTTCTCATGCGTTGGCAGTTGTCGAACCTGTTTAAAATTGTCTAAAAGGCCGCGATTCCCGTATTTGGTAAGCCTTGGGCGGTGTTTGCAGTCCTCATGTACATTGATTACCCCTCGCTTTTGTAAGGTTTAGCTAACTAAGGGAAGGGGCGCCCGCACTTTACAATTTCTAAACAGATTCTTAGCGCATGAGCTAAGGGAGCGCTTCCTTAACGCTACAATTGATTGCATGAAAATTCTCTTAAGCAATGATGATGGTTATCTTTCCCCTGGTCTTGTGGCCTTGTATGAAGTGCTCAAGTCGCTGGGCGAGGTAACGGTATTTGCACCGCAGCAAAATTGCAGTGGCGCTTCAAATTCTCTAACCTTGTGGCGCCCGCTTTCGGTGTTTACCGCTGCGAATGGTTTCTACTACCTAAATGGTACGCCGACTGATTGTGTGCACGTTGCACTAACAGGCATGCTCGACTACCACCCTGATATCGTCGTCTCAGGTATCAACAATGGACAGAATATGGGTGAAGACACACTCTATTCCGGTACCGTTGCTGCGGCTGCCGAAGGTGTCATGTTCGGCATCCCAGCATTCGCTTTTTCACTTGCCGACAAAGGCTGGCTACACCTTGAAGATGCGGCACGCGCAGCAGGCGACATCATCGCCCATTACTTGGCAAATCCATTGCCAGCTCCCTTTTTACTTAACGTAAATCTTCCTAATCAACCCTATGAAGCCTTAAAAGGATGGCGTGTTACACGGCTTGGCAAGCGTCATCCGTCGCAGCCCGCGATACGTCAATTGAATCCGCGAGGTGAGACGGTGTATTGGATTGGCGCTTCGGGCGATGCACGTGATGCCAGTGAAGGAACCGATTTTCATGCGGTAGCAAATGGGGCCGTATCGATTACTCCTTTACAACTTGATCTAACCCATCTTCAGATATTGCCGAGTGTGCAGGAATGGGTCGCAACGGCGGAGTCAGATAAATGACAGCGGTACCACCAAGGAAGCGTTTTTCAGTTACGCCAGTTGGTGCAGAACGCGCAACGCCTAGAGTGTCTGCGAAAAGCAGGGCAGTTGATAACGTCGTTAAGCCAGCAGGTGCTGCGTTAGTTGGTCGAGAAAAGCAGAACATGCCTTTTGCGAGTGCAGCAGTACCAGATGCTGCGTTGGCCTCGCAGCGGATACGGCAACGCATGGTAGAACGCTTACAAGCAAATGGAATTAAAGATTCCCGTGTGCTGCAAGCGATGGGTGCGATACCTCGGCATTTATTCGTGGAAGAAGGGTTAGCCGCACAAGCTTATCAAGAAATTGCGCTTACCATTGGTTACGGTCAAACGATCTCAAAGCCTTTTGTCGTAGCCCGCATGCTTGAATTGATTATCGCTGACAGGCAAACGCCTCAAGCATCACTGAATGTGTTAGAAATTGGCACAGGTTGCGGTTATCAAGCCGCTGTCTTGAGCCAATTGGCACGCGAAGTGTATTCAATTGAGCGAATTGAACCTCTGCTTGAGCAAGCAAAAAAGAATCTACGCGCATTGCGCATTCCCAATCTTCGTTTACATTATGGTGACGGCCGTTTAGGATTAACTTGTGCGGCCCCGTTTGACGCAATTGTTGTGGCTGCTGCCGGGTTAGAAGTCCCTGGCGCTTTGTTGGACCAACTCAGTATCGGTGGACGTTGCATTGCACCGGTTATTGCATCAACGAACGGTGAGAAGCAAGTGCTAACCTTGATTGAGCGCATCGCCGAAAAACAGTGGCGTGAATCACAACTGGATCCGGTCTTTTTTGTGCCTTTAAAATTTGGAGTCATTTGAGAACGATGAATACGTTACAAAAAATGAGTAAGGCTAATCAGCTATTAGAAATGGCGCGGCAAGCGTTAGCTGCTTGCGGCACGGTTGAAAGAGTTAAAAATCATTGGACTACGTTACAACGCTTCTTTTGTCTATCGTTGCTTACGGCATTCGCTGCCTGCAGCACCGTACGCCTTGATAATGCCCCTGTGCTTGATCGCTCTGGTGAGAGAAGTACGTTAGCGAGCGCACCGCCTGGTTACTATCGAGTAAAAACAGGCGATACGCTCTATCGTATTGCGCTTGAGCATGGGCAGAATTACCGCGATATCGCAACTTGGAATAATGTACAAGATCCAAGTCAAATCGAAGTCGGTCAATTACTACGCGTGCTACCTCCTGCAACGAGCGTTGCGCCAGCGAGTGTAAGTGCTGCAAATTCAACTGCGAATAGCTCGGCTAGTCCGTTAGCGCTGAATACAAGTACAGCGCCAGGCGTAACGGCGTTGAATGGCGCGCCTGAGGCTGCTGGCTTGGTATTACCAAAACCAGTTCCTTTAGCACCGACAAGCAATACGTCTATCAAGCAAAATGAACCTTTAGCCATTGCTAGTGCAACGTCTTTTGCATGGCCGGTCCAAGGCGCAGTGCTAGAAAATTTTGAAGAAGGGAAAAATAAAGGTATCAATATCGGTGGCGTAGCTGGCACCCTTGTTAAAGCTGCTGCCGGTGGGCGTGTAGTTTATGCGGGCAATGGCCTGCGAGGATACGGCAACCTGATTATTATTAAACATAATGATCAATTTCTCACAGCCTATGCGCATAATCGCGCCTTGTTAGTGAAAGAAAATGATATGGTGAAAAAAGGGCAAGCCATTGCAGAAATGGGTAATCGAGATGCAGAGCGCGTGATGCTGCATTTTGAAATTCGTCGCCAAGGCAAGCCTGTTGACCCTTTGGCTTATCTGCCCAAGCTTTAAAAGAAACATTGAATTAGGGAGCCTCTGTAAAACGCTAAGGGTTAGGCATACTTTTGCTGTTAGTACGCTAGTACAGCAAAGAAATTTCAATTGCTTATCCTGCCGCTCAAGAGGGTGTGCAGAGGCACCTTTCTTCTATTGCACCCTCTAATTCCATTGCCTCACCTAGTCTCAACTCTAGTGCAATTTGTACATCGCTCTTCTTTATTTACAACTTTTGGTGTGGGACAGCCTTAGAGCCTGTTCATAATCTCAAAAAAAGGGATTTGTGAAGTTATCAGCCGTCATGTTGGGGTGAGGTACGAACCCCAACATGGGCCTCTACAAGCTCCTACCCCCATTTTTAAAAAGATTATGAACAAGCTCTTAAGCACTGTGCATAATCAGACAAGGCCATAAAAAAGTATCCAGCCCCACTTGAAGTGAGCGGCCACCTAAAAAAACACCAGCGTCAAACAGCGCTTGCGAGTGAAGTCTGTCACGCTGACCCGATGGGCCTGGCAAAATGCTTGGGAGTTTAACGTCTCGCTGAAGCACCTCAGCAAGGCTTGGATCGGGGTAGTGGACACTGGCGAAAATGACTCAGCTTACACAGGGGAAGCAGAAAGGCAGATCCTTGAGAGCTTAACTTAATGGTATTGGTGTAGGAGAGCCTTCGGACTCGCTGCTTCTTAGACAGCGGTCTTCTAATCCTGCTCGGCTCTGCCACCTTCGATTAGAAGCGAAGGTGGCAGATAGTGTAAACCTGTCTAAAAAGCAAGCTATGTATTCTCCTCAATCTCAATCGCTTAAATCATCGTTTCAAGTAAGAGAGGCGCGATAAAAAGACTGAATCTACTAAAAATATAAATTCAGTTGTTTACCTCCTCGTGCGCTGGCACCTCGCTTTGATAAGCTCCGTCAGCCTTATCTACCCCCTCAGACAAAGCCACTGAAAATGAGCGTCAGCCATGCTCAGCAAAGGCTTTTCTCTACATCAAGCCCGTATTAAATCGAGAAAGAACAAAAATGCTTACTGCTAGTGCGATCCCCCAAAAACTGATTACTCAACAGCTGCAAATGCAGGCGGAGAGTGACTTTAATCAGGCTAGGTTATATAAGACTCAGTATGCTGAGATAGCTTTAATCTTTTATAACCGAGCTAAGGTTACCTTTAGAGATATAGCGGATGCGCGTCAATTGGTTCCTTTGGCGGAGCTAAAAAGTGCTTTTACTCAAGCACAGGACCCTCAAACTGCGGAAGACGAGTCTTTGCGGCAACGTATTGCTGAAGTTTATTTTGAACGGGGCGAAATGTTGACGAGCTTAGGAAGAACAGAAAAAGCGCAGAAGAGTTTTAAAAAAGCGAAAGATTGGGGTTATGAGGGCGTACTACCTATTGTCCCGACGCCTACTTCGCTACCTACAGTCGATAGTGGGGTTGGCTTAGCTCAGTCTGCTGAACTTTCTTCTTCGAAAAGTTCTCCGACGCCCTCATCTAAAACGCCAGAAGCTTGCCTCGAAGAAAAAAATCAGTGGGTCGCGCAGGTTTTTAAAATGATCCTGAAACAATTTCAGGATTTAAATTTGTGCCAGAGCTCGTCGAAGCTTTTTCTAGTCTATGCGCATGATAACGGCGCTCTTAAAGAGCGTGGCATCCATGCTCATGCCGATAAATCCCAAAAATTTATTACGTGGCTGTCCCAGCTGCACGTCAATCTTTATTCGGACCGCACTGCCAGCGGACACCAAGCTATACCCCGTCCCCCTGCGCAGCAGAATGAGGCCGAAGCCAACGATATTCTAGCGAGCCAACTCTGTTTGTTGCCGAATCATGAAGGATCAGCGAAGCATGTGGTTTTGTGTGGTTCTGGCGTACTAGGCCACTATATGGCCTCACCGTACTATCAGCGCTATAGCGCCGCGCTGCAAAAAGCTTACGCTGAGCAAGCTGCTTCTGGCGATATGCAAAAGATTGAAGAAGCACTCCGCCAGGTCGTCCACGCCAATTTAAAACAGCCTGACTTTCATCATGTGTTGACCGAATTGGCCTTTTTACAAATCCGTTCTGCGCGTCAAAAAGAAGCACACGGCGTGATTCCAATGCTGCTCAACGGTACCGCTGAACAATGTTTTCCTGCATTTATTCATGAATCTACGCGAATTCGCATTGAAGATCCCATCTGGTGCAAGCCAAGCAATTGGCATGGACAGACGTATCAGGACGAAGGCGCATACATAGGCTTCTTTAAGCTATTAAAACGGCTCTTTGTAACGCGGGAGTCGTGCATTAGTCAGATGGAGAAGGAAATCTATCACGCCTGCCTGAAGAAGCTGCGGGGAGACCGTGCGCATACGTTAAGCGCAGAAGATTTTTCTTTGTTTTTGAACCAAACTTGTGTCACAGCCCTTGACGCGTTGAGACTAAGCCATAGCGCAGATCTACGGGATATCGATATTCAAAAGGCTTATGAGAGCCTGCGCGCAGAAATCAAGGGTGAAGCGCTGGTCTCGCCTGATCAGCTCCGCTCTATCTTAGAGGCGTCGTATTCGGCTAAACGCTTGGCGATTCAACGGCTGTCTGGCTCGCCGTTGCCAATGGAACATTGTTATATCAATCTCGCTATCGTGGAAGGCGAAAGAGAAAAGGTGCGCGAGGAAGAGGAAAAGCAGCTTAAAGGGGAAGAAGGGCCGAAGGAATCTAAGGAGGAAGCAGCACAAAATTACTTTTATCGCTTACCAAGCGCCGAAGCGATCCATTCTAATCCGCAAAAATTAGTGCCTTTAGAAAAGATCTTTGAGCCGCGAGCATTAAGCGAAAATAAGACGGTGAGGCTAAATGAGGGCAAGACAGCGATCTTGGCCGCAGACAAGTCAGAGTCTCCAAAACGGATCTTGATTCGAGGCCGAGCGGGTGTCGGTAAAACCACCTTATCCAAAAAAATCGTCTACGAGTACACGCGGAACGGGCAATGGCGAGATCGCTTTGACTACGTGCTGTGGATTCCGCTGCGGACATTGAAAGGCAAAACCCACTGCGATCTCGTGACACTGTTTCATGAGCTCTATTTCCAGAGTCATCCCGAAGGTCAAGCGCTAGCGAAGACGCTTGCTGCGCAAATTAATGAGGATGCGAAAGACAAAACGCTCTTCGTGCTCGATGGCTGGGATGAAGTCGCGCAGGAATGGGGCGAAAATACCCCGATGTTTGGCTTTCTTAAGCAACTACTCAATCAACCCGCCGTGGTGATTACCTCCCGACCCTATGTCAATTTGGCGCGAGTCGATTCGATGAATTTGGAATTGGAGACAGTGGGCTTTAGTGCAGAGAATGTGAATGTTTATCTTGACAACCCAGACATAGTCCCAACCGAAAAAGCCGAAGAGATCAAGCCTTTCATTAAGGACAATGCCTTCATCCATGAACTGATCAACGTGCCGATTCAACTCGATGCGCTTTGCTACAGTTGGGAGGAAATTAAACGTCTCCAGCAAGAGACGAAAGGCTCAGTGACGGTCGCCTCGCTCTATCAAGCGATGATGAATAAATTATGGCGTAAGGATATGTTGCGCTTAGATAAGCAAAAAGAAGGGGAACCTTTAACCGAGCGTTATGTCAGCATGCTTGAAAACACCGCCCAGATTGAGCAATTGGTACAAGTTGAGCATGATTTCTTGAGCATCCTCGCCTTTAACGGACTCCAACGTAATCAAATTGAGTTTGACCAAGGTGATCTGCGTAGACTGTTTGGTCTATTTGGGAAGCAAGGCGTAGCGTGGCCGGTTTCGTTAGAAGATAACCTCGCAAAACTGTCGTTCTTGCATGGCGATGAGAGTGAGGCAAGCCATCGCAGCTATCACTTTATGCATTTGACATTTCAGGAATTCTTTGCGGCTAAATTTTTTGCTCGGCATTTACAAATTCATGTGAGCACGATTCAACCGTCTCATCGAATACAAGCAACAGACATTAGTATTAAGCCTAATACTGAAGAGTTAGCGTCTTTTATCGCCATGCATAAATATAACCCGCGCTATGAGATTTTCTGGTGGATGGTGGCTGGGTTGTTGAACGGCGAGGCATTAGAGCGTTTCTTTAAGCTATTACGGCAGGAGCCGCGTGACTTAATTGGGCTACGTCATCAGCACCTGATGATGGGTTGTTTAAACGAAGCGCGTGATCAATTAAGTTCAACCACAATCGATAAATTAGAAAGAGAGTTTAGACAGTGGCTAGATGTCGAGATAAAAGAAGAAGAGCAGATCAACGCTTACAGTCACTTAGGCAGCCAGCGAATTTTTCCGGAAAATGTGTTGGTTCAGCGTTTAAGTCAACCTAAAGTATCAAAAGTAAGAATCATTAACACCTTGGGAAGACGCCCTACTTTATTAACCGACACGGCCTTGGTTTTGCTCTCGGCTTTGAAGGATGAGGATAGTGATGTCAGATCAGCGGCTGCGAGGGCGTTAGGCAATCAGCAAGCCCTCTCCGCTGAGGCGATGTTGGCCTTGCTTTCGGCTTTGAAGGATGAGGATAGTGATGTCAGATCAGCGGCTGCGAGGGCGTTAGGCAATCAGCAAGCCCTCTCCGCTGACGCGATGTTGGCCTTGGCCTCGGCTTTGAAGGATAAGAATAGGTGGGTCAGATCAGCGGCTGCGAGTGCGTTAGGCAATCAGCAAGCCCTCTCCGCTGACGCGATGTTGGCCTTGGCCTCGGCTTTGAAGGATGAGAAGAGGTGGGTCAGATCAGCGGCTGCGAGGATGTTAGGCAATCAGCAAGCCCTCTCCGCTGACGCGATGTTGGCCTTGCTTTCGGCTTTGAAGGATGAGGATAGTGGTGTCAGATCAGCGGCTGCGAGGGCGTTAGGCAATCAGCAAGCCCTCTCCGCTGACGCGATGTTGGCCTTGGCCTCGGCTTTGAAGGATAAGAATAGGTGGGTCAGATCAGCGGCTGCGAGGGCGTTAGGTAATCAGCAAGCCCTCTCCGCTGACGCGATGTTGGCCTTGCTCTCGGCTTTGAAGGATGAGGATTGGCAGGTCAGATCAGCGGCTGCGAGGGCGTTAGGTAATCAGCAAGCCCTCTCCGCTGAGGCGATGTTGGCCTTGCTCTCGGCTTTGAAGGATGAGGATAGGGATGTCAGATCAGCGGCTGCGAGGGCGTTAGGCAATCAGCAAGCCCTCTCCGCTGAGGCAATGTTGGCCTTGCTCTCGGCTTTGAAGGATGAGGATTGGCAGGTCAGATCAGCGGCTGCGAGTGCGTTAGGCAATCAGCAAGCCCTCTCCGCTGAGGCAATGTTGGCCTTGGCCTCGGCTTTGAAGGATGAGGATAGTGATGTCAGATCAGCGGCTGCGAGGGCGTTAGGTAATCAGCAAGCCCTCTCCGCTGAGGCGATGCTGGCCTTGCTCTCGGCTTTGAAGGATGAGGATAGTGATGTCAGATCAGCGGCTGCGAGGGCGTTAGGTAATCAGCAAGCCCTCTCCGCTGAGGCGATGTTGGCCTTGCTCTCGGCTTTGAAGGATGAGGATAGGGATGTCAGATCAGCGGCTGCGAGGGCGTTAGGCAATCAGCAAGCCCTCTCCGCTGAGGCAATGTTGGCCTTGCTCTCGGCTTTGAAGGATGAGGATTGGCAGGTCAGATCAGCGGCTGCGAGTGCGTTAGGCAATCAGCAAGCCCTCTCCGCTGAGGCAATGTTGGCCTTGGCCTCGGCTTTGAAGGATGAGGATAGTGATGTCAGATCAGCGGCTGCGAGTGCGTTAGGCAATCAACAAGCACTCTCCGCTGAGGCGATGCTGGCCTTGCTCTCGGCTTTGAAGGATGAGGATAGTGATGTCAGATCAGCGGCTGCGAGGGCGCTAGGCTCTAATATTAATCGGGTTTTTACTTTGCTTTCGCATATGAAGTCGCATCAGATAAAAACACTCTATACTGCTGTTCTGCACCCATCCTACGTTGACCCTATTCCCCCTCTTTATATTCAAGACAATCAACTTTACTTTTATACAACGACGGGGCAGAGCCAACCGATTCAGCTGAGCACAAGTCAAAGCAAAACAATCATTGAGGCTTTTAGATCGGTCCAATCTGACCGAGGAATAACGTCGGGGTTAAAGAGGCAATGGCTTTGGTAGGCCGAGTGGATTGGTGAGAGCGATTTCATCAACTAAACGTAGTGCCTTTTGCAACAGGTTTTCCCATGGACTACAAAAAAATGAAGGAAGTAAAGAAGTCCTCAGTAAGCATCTAACCGCTCCCCCTTAAAGAGCTTAGGTATATTGAGTCAATCTTCCTGAGTTTAAAGCGAAGACATGGACAAAGCAGAACAAGAGCAAAGGCGAGCGCAGTGGTTAGCGCATGTGTCGAGGTGGGAGAGAAGCGGGCAAAGCCGAGCTGAGTATTGCGCAACGCATGGCCTGAAGCGGGATGGCTCAACAAATGGGTCGTGCGAGCCCGTCGGCATCGTGCTCAATCTACTGATCTACCCAATCTGGGTTGGGTAGCCGCTGACGGTTAAGACGGAAGAATCGTCAGCAGGTCTGGTGTGTACTGGGCAGATTCCGACATGTGCGACAAGAATTGATGTAAAAGCTTTGTCGGACTTCATCTTAAAACTACCTTTAAAAACAGTAATTTCTCTTTGATAAGCTTGCCGGCATTGGCAGCATTCATCAGACAAATTAAATAATTAATCCAAAGAACAACAATATGTTAGCTAGCTCTATTTCCCAAAGCTTGATCAGTAAACAGCTACAAATGAAGGCACAAAGTCATCTGGAGGAAGCTCGCCTCTACAAGACAGCACAGCAGTTTAAGATGGCGTTAGTCTCGTATGACCAAGCCAAAGTGATTTTTAAACATGCTGTAAATATTGACCACCCACCGTCTTTATCAGAGTTAAAAAACGCCTTTAGTCAAGCGCATACCTCTCAAGCGCCAGAAGATGAGTCCTTGCGGCAACGTATCGGTGAAGTTTATTTTGAACGGGCAGAAATGTTGGAAAAGTTGGGGAAGACTGAAAAAGCGCAGAAGAGTTATCAGAAGGCGCAATTTTGGGGGCACGAGGGCACACCCGCTCTCTCGACTTCTGCTTCGCTATCCTCTGTTGATCGCACTATTGGTTTGCCCCAGTTTGCTCAACCTCCTTTTTCGAGGGCTTCTCTGAATCCTTCGCTTTCGCTTACAGTCGCACAAGCTTGTCCGCAACAGAAACATCAATGGGTGGCACAGACCTTTGAAACTATCCTGAAACAATTTCAGGGCATAGATCTATGTCAAGGTTCCCCCAGCCTTTTTTTAGTCTATGCGCATAATAATCGACTAGGTAAAGCCGATGCCGACATTTCGCAACGCGTGATTCAGTGGTTGTCAAACCTGCGCTCCAATTTATATTCTGATCGCTCAGCCAGCGGTCATCAGGCATTACTGCTTCCTGTGACACCGGAGGATAACGCTAAAGCCAACGATATCCTGTCTAGTCAACTCTGCTTATTACCTAACCATTCAGGCACAGTGGATCATGTCGTGCTGTGCGGTTCGGAATTGTTGGGTTGCTATATAGACACGCCGTATTACCAAGTTTTTTGTCAGGCGATTCAATACGCCTACCAGGAAGCAGTTAGACGGTAAGCGTCTATCCGTCCCACATTGAAGAGCTTAGGTGTATGAGTCAATTTTCCTGAATTTAAAGGGAAGACGATGGACAAAGCAGAACAAGAGCAAAGGCGTGCCCAGTGGTTAGATCATACGGCGAACTGGGCGCGGAGCGGGCAAAGCCGTGCTGAGTATTGTGCGGCGCACGGTCTGAAGCGCGATACATTCAATAAATGGGTAGTACGAGCCCGTAAGAATCATGCTCAATCTGATGCATTACCCAATCTCAGTTGGGTGCCGCTGACGGTGAAGACGGAGGAAGCTTCGCCAGGCTTTGTATTGCGTGGGGCAAGCGGCTGGCAATTGAGTTTACCGATGACGGTTTGTCCACAGTGGCTAGCCAAGTTATTGCGAGAGTTGGCATGATGTTGCCGCCTTCGCCAGTGTGGCTGGCGGTTGAGCCAGTGGATATGCGCCGGGGAATTGACGGGCTATCGCAGTATGTTCAACAAACGTTAGGCCAGAAGCCGTGTGATGGGACGGCGTATGCATTCCATAATCGTCGGGGGACGAGATTGAAGGTGCTGGTTTGGGACGGCACGGGCGTGTGGTTATGTCAACGTCGTCTGCACCGGGGCCATTTTGTTTGGCCACGAGTGGGTGAGGCGAGTGTTACGGTGACGCAAGCGCAGTGGGCGTGGCTGACGAAGGGGATAGATTGGCAACGGCTAGGTGCGCCGCCGCCTGCGCACTGGCAAGTGTAGAAGATGGGGGAATAAAAAAATCATCAAGCTTCTTCCCCCTCACTCAGCAATATCCGCTAACATCACGCTCATGAATCTTCCTGCTGACATGGCCCACTTTGAACTGAGCACGCAAGCCTCACAATGGTTGGCGCAGACGTGTGCGCAGTGGCAAGCTGAGCGTGAGCAAGCCCAGCAAATACAAACTGATCTTACCCATAAAACAGCCGAACTCACCCACACAGCAGCAGAACTCAAGCTAGCCAAACTTAAAATCCAAGCGCTCACCCTCGAACTGGCTCACCACAAACGTTTACGCTTTGGTCGTCAAAGTGAGACGCTTCCTTCACCTCAACGCTCGCTCTTTGAAGAGACTTGGGAAAGCGATCTCTCAGCAATCGAAGCGCAGACTGAACAGATCATGGGCTTGACTGTGCCTCGTGTGCTGCGGCAAAAGGCTGGACGTCAGCCATTACCCGAGCATCTTCCTCGCATTGAACATCGTCATGAACCCGACTCATGCACCTGTGCTGGGTGCGGCCAAGGTCTTGTCAAGATAGGGGAAGATATCAGTGAACAACTGGATGTGGAGCCTGCCCGTTTCTTCGTGCATCGGCATATTCGTCCCCAATATGCATGCCGCGCTTGTGAAACCATCACGGCGCAGGCCGTGCCGGCCGCCATCATCGACAGTGGCCTAGCGGCACCGGGTTTACTCGCCTGGGTCGCCACCAGCAAATATCTCGATCATTTACCGTTGTATCGACTCGAAGACATCGCCGCTCGGCAAGGCGTCAATCTCGCTCGCTCCACGTTAGCGCAATGGGTAGGACGTATCGGTGTTGCCCTACAACCGCTGGCTGAACGCTTAGCTGAATTATTACGGCAACGCGCTGTTTTACATGCCGATGAAACGCCGGTATCGCAATTAGACCCAGGCAAGGGCAAAACCAAGCGCGCTTATTTATGGGCTTACCGCAGTAATGATCTTGAGCCAGGCGCTCGGATCGTGGTATTCGACTATCAACCGAGCCGTTCAGGCCAACACGCACAAACCTTCTTGCAAGGATGGCAAGGCCATTTGGTGGTGGACGATTACGCGGGTTACAAGGCGTTATTCCAGCAAGGCATCACTGAAGTCGGTTGCCTAGCTCATGCGCGGCGTAAGTTTTACGATTTATATGCAGCCAATCAGTCTCCGATTGCCGAGCAAGCGTTGCAAAAGATTGGCGAACTTTATGAAATTGAAAAGCGTGCGCGAGCCAGTCCCACTGAACGCGAAGTGTTGCGTCGAGAAGAAACGATACCCAAGCTTCAAGCGTATCATCGCTGGCTGACAGACACCCGCGTGACGGTCGCGGATAACAGTGCATTGGCGCGCGCGATGGATTACACGCTAAAGCGATGGGAGGCGCTCGCACGCTTTGCACATTCGGCCAACCTACCCATAGACAATAATACTATCGAGTCGAGCATCCGTCCTATCGCTATTGGCCGGCGCAATTGGTTATTCGCTGGCTCTGAACGTGCCGGGCGCCGCGCTGCGTCGATTCAAAGTCTGCTGGCTACCGCTAAACTCAATGGCCTCGATCCGGCTGCTTGGCTCAAAGATGCGCTAGAAAAACTACCAACCTGGCCAAACCGTCTACTCGACGAATTACTTCCCTTAAAAAACCTATAACCTGCCAATCAACAAGCTGGGCTTATTATTGAATAGGCTCGCCTAGCTGTACAGGTGGGACGGCTGCTCGCTTACGTTAGACGCACTAATGACTTTACTGAGGTGGAGACGGCAATCCGCAAAGTGGTGGATGCGAATTTAAACGAAAAGGAATTTCACCATGTGCTGACGGAATTGGCATTCTTGCAAATCCGCTATAAGCACCTAAAGGGAGCGCACGGCATTATCCCTATGCTGCTCAACAGTAAGGCTGAGCAATGTTTACCGAAATTTATTATTAATTCAACGACGATTCGCATCGAAGAATCGATTTGGCGCACACCTAATATGTGGGAAGGGCGTCAGACGTATCAAGATGAAGGTTTGCATGTTGGCTTCTTTAGGCTCTTAAAGCAGCTGTTAGTGAAACAAGAACGGTGTATTGCATTGATAGAAGAAAAAATCTATCGGGGCTGCTTGCAAAGATTACGAGAGGACAGTGCTCATACTTTGACATCGGAAGAATTTTTTCTGTTCTTGAATCAAACCTGTGTGATGGCACTTGAGGCATTGAAACGAGAACATAGCGCCGATCTTCGGGAACTGAATGGTCAAAAGGCTATTGAGAGCATCCTGACCGAAATCAAACAGCTCAATGGTGAATTGCTGGTTGCACCTGACCAGCTTCACTCCGCTTTGGAGGAATCGTATTCGGCTAAGCGTCTGGCTATTCAACGTTTGTCTGGCCCGCCTTTGTCGATGGAGCATTGTTATATCAATCTGGCCATCGTCGAGTACGAGAAAACATTCAAGGAAGAGGGGAGCTCTCAAGAAGGGGGAGAGAAAGCTCAGTCAGACTATCTTTATCGCTCATCGAGCGCTGAGGCGATGAATTCTGAGCAGCAGAAACTTGTGCTGCTCAAAAACCTATTTGAGCCGCGCGAATTGCGCGACGACAAAACGATAACGCCGAAGCGAATTCTGATTCGTGGTCGGGCAGGTGTCGGTAAAACCACCTTATCCAAAAAGATTGTTTACGAATATACACAAAAAGGCCAATGGCGAGATCGCTTTGACTACGTGCTGTGGATTCCGCTGCGGGCCTTGAAGGGTAGGCAAGATTGTGATTTAGAGAAGTTGTTTTATGAAACCTATTTCCAGCATCACCTTAAGGGTCGGTCTTTAGCGAAGACACTCTTAGCGCAAATTAAAGGACCAGCGAAAGAGAGGACCCTTTTTATTCTTGATGGCTGGGATGAAGTGGCACAGGAATGGGATGAGCAGAAACTGATGGCCGCGTTTCTGAAAGAATTGCTCAATCAGCCTGCAGTGCTGATTACGTCCCGGCCTTATACCGATTTGAAGCAAGCCGATCCGATGGATGTGGAGTTGGAGGCGGTGGGCTTTAGTCCAGAAAGCGTCGCCGCTTACCTCGACAATCAGGCCCTGACACCGGCTGCGCAAGCGAAGGAGATGAAGGATTTCATGCAAACTAATTCTTTTATCCAAAGTCTGGTCAATGTGCCAATCCAATTGGATGCGCTTTGCTACAGTTGGGACGAAATCAAGCGTCTACAGCAACAAACTCAAGGCATGGTGACGGTCACTGCGTTATATCAAGCCATAGTCAACAAATTATGGCGCAAGGATATTCTCTGGTTGGGTAAGTCGGAAGCGGGGAAGCCAATCACTGAGAGCCAGGTTAATGCGTTGAAAAGGCCATCTCGTATAGAGAAATTGGTGAAAACCGAACAGAACTTTTTGAGTACCCTAGCTTTTAGAGGATTACAGCGTAATCAAATTGAGTTCAAGGATCTTGATTTGGATGCCTTGCTTGAGCAACTTGAAACGCAAGGCGTGGATCTACCTATTACGTTAGAAGATAACCTCAAAAAACTCTCGTTCCTCCATACGGATAATGCTGAGAAAGGGCAACCCAGCTATCACTTCATGCACCTTACGTTTCAGGAATTCTTCGCGGCTAAGCATTTTGTACAGTGTTGGGAAACGGGCCAGCAGATTGCCTTATTATCGATTGATTCCAAGCAATGGACGAAAGCTGCCCCAGAAGCGTTAGTTCGCCAACATAAATACAATCCGCGCTATGAGATTTTTTGGCGGTTTGTTTCGGGGCTGTTACGTGGAGAAGCGCTGAATCGCTTCTTCACGGTGCTGGAAGCCGAGCCCCGAGATTTGTTCGGTGTCACACATCAACACCTGATCATGAACAATCTCCACGAAGCCTCCGGTGATACGGAGACGGGGTTATCTCCGGAGATTCGCAATAGGCTAGAGCAGGGTTTGGGGCAATGGCTGAAACTGGAGATCGATAAGCTAGGCATATATGAAAACACGCTGGCGTACTCGTTGACATTGCCGGAATCCTTATTGTACGAGTGCTTGCGGGAGGCTAGGTCCGAAAACACAAAGCTAATCATTGCACGCGCTTGTAGACAACGTTCCGTCTTATCCGATGCAACCGCTCAAGCTTTAAGCGCATTGATGACGATGGGAAGCTTGAGTTTGAGGCTCGCCGCGATTGAGGCGTTAGGCAAGTCCTCGTTACCCGTTTCGGTGCTTGAGGCTTTGATTGAGTTGACGAGGAATAAATATTGGGACGTGAAGTCCGCTGCGGCTAAAGCATTAAGCCAACAATCTTCATTATCGCCCCCAGTGCTTGAGGCCCTGATGGCTTTGATGAAGGGCAAGGACCAGCGCGGTGTAAGGCGAACCTTGCTTGACTCGTTAGTCAAGCACGCATCGGTACCGGCAGTGTTTGAGGCCCTGATCACGTTGACGACAGACGGGAGCGAAGACGTGAAGCGCGATGTGGCTAAGGTGTTAGGCCAACAATCTTCATTACCGCTCTGGGCACTTGACATCTTGGTCGCGTTGACGAGGGACAAGAAATGGTCCGTGAGAGAGGAAGCGACTAAAGCGTTAGGTAAATCTTCTTCGTTGCCACCCTCGGTGCTTGAGGCGATGGTTACCTTGATAAAAGATGGGGATAAGGACATAAGATGCGCTGCGGCTAAGGTGTTAGTTAAGCAGTCTCCGTTACCGGACTGGGTGCTCAACGCTTTGATCAAGCTGATGAAGGACGATGACAAGAATGTAAAGCAAGGCACGGTTGAGGCATTAGGCCGGGCGTCTTCATTGCCACCCTTGGTGTTTGATGCTTTGGTTGCCTTGGCGAAGGATGGAGACGATGGCGTCAGGTACGCCGTGGCTGAGGCGTTAGAGCGGTGGCCTTCATTAACGGAGTCGGCGTTTGATGCCTTGATCGCGTTGACAAAGGATAAAAACGATAACGTGAAGCGTGTTGCGGCTGGGGCGCTGGGTAAGCAACGTTTATTCAAAGTCTCGATGTTTGATGCCTTGATTGCGTTGACGAAGAATGAAAACAATGGCGTGAGGCGCACTGCGGCTGAGGCGTTAGGCAAGCAATCTTCATTACCAATCTCAGCACTCGCTGCCTTGATCGAGTTGATGAAGCACGCCATTAAGTCTGTGAGGGACGCTGCGGCTGAGGCTTTAGGCAAGCAATCGTCATTACCTGTCTCAGCACTCGCTGCCTTGATCGAGTTGATGAAGAGCGACCTTAAGGCTGTGAGAAGCACTGCGACTTGGGTGTTAGACAAGCAAGCTTCGTTGCCGACCTCCGCGTTTGGCGCTTTGATCGAGTTGACCAAGAGTGAGTACAAGGATGTGAAGCTCGCTGCGGTTGAGGCGTTAGGCCAGCAGTCCTTGCCACAGACTTCAGCAGCGCTTGACACTTTGATCGAGTTGGCAAAGGGCGAGTATAAGGGCGCCAGGCTAGCCGCAGTTAAAGCGTTAGGCCAACAGTCCTTGTCGCAGACTTCAGCAGCGCTTGGCGCTTTGATCGAATTGACAAAGGACAAATCGGTTAGGCTTGCCGTGATTGAGGCGCTAGGCAAACAGCCTTCGTTACCACCCTCAGCGCTTGATGCCTTGATCGAATTAATAAAGGGCAAGGATAGCGATGCAAGGGGCGCTGCAACTATGGTGTTAAGTCAGCAATCCTCGTTGCCGGATAAGGCGCTTGACGCCTTGCTTGCATTGATGAAGGACAAAGACCTAAGCGTGGGGCGCGCTGCGACTATGGTGTTAAGTCAGAAATCTTTGTTATCGGCTTCGGCGCTTGATGCCTTGACCGCTTTAATGAACCATGAGGACAAGGACGTGAGGTACGCTGCGGCCGAGGCATTAGTCGAGCCATCCTTGCTATCAACTCCGGCATTTGAGGTCTTGGTCACATCGATGGATGATAAGCGTTCGTATGTCAGGGAGCATACCGTTAAGTTGTTAGGCAAGCAGTCGTTGCTATCGCCCTCGGTGTTTAAAGCCTTAACTGAGTTGCTGAAAGATAAGGAAATGTCCGTGATGTCAACAGCGATTTAAAATTGATACAGTTTTTCAGTGATCAGCGATTTAAAACTGATACACCCCTGTACCTATACTCACTTTGCTTTCGACGCCTTCTCCGTGATAGCAGGATGTATTAATCCAGCTTGGCGCTGATGCTTGAGTCGGTAGCTTTCGCCCGCGATCGGCACAACATGCGCGTGATGTAATAACCGATCCAGCAATGCTGCTGTCAGCGTTGTATCCTGTGCAAATGTCGTATCCCACTGACCAAAGGGTAAATTGCTCGTGACGATGACACTACTTTTCTCGTACAGTGAGGCGATCACCTGGAAGAACAGGTTGGCTTGCTCCCGGTTCATTGGCACGTAGCCTACCTCGTCAATAATCATTAGTCGGTAAGCTTTGATTGCCCGGTGCAAAGTCGCCTTCATATTGTTTTGGCGATACGCGGTTGTCAGCAACAGCATGAGGTCGGCAGCGGTAGTAAAACGGGTTTTAATACCGGCTTGTGCAGCTCGATAGCCCAATGCAATAGCCAAATGGGTCTTGCCGACGCCACTGGGACCAATCAGCACCATGTTCTCACTGCGCTCTACAAATCCTAATCCTGCCAATTCTTCTATCTGGGCCTTTTTGACTCCTTTGGCAAAGTCGTAATTGAAATCCTCAAGTGTCTTGATGGCTGGGAAACCTGCCATCTTGGTCAGCATATTTTGTTGCCTAACCTTACGCCCAGCCACTTCTGTCTTAAGCAGCTCCTCCAAGAAATCGCTGTAGGCAGTTTCCTGCTTGGCCGCGTTTTGTACGGCAGCGCCATAGCTCTGGGCTACAAACGGCAGATTCAATGCACCACACAGGCTGGTAATCCTTTCGTGCTGTAAATTCATGCTGCGACTCCCTGCGCAACCTGTTGCAGTAAGCGCTCGTACACGCCCAACGCATGCTGCGCAGGTACTTTCTGAGCGAGTTGCTCCATCACTGCTGCTGGTCGCTCAGCACCTTGTGGGATGGGCGCACTTTTACCTTGTGGCCGGGCTGCCGCAATCTCTCCTCGCCATGGCTTGGGGAGCGCTTGTAGGTATTGACGTTCTTCCTCAAGCCGCTCTTTGGGCTTGACTTGGGTCGTACCGTGAATACGCTCATTTGCAACCTCTTCAAGCCAGTGTCTGACTTCAATATTGGCCGTCAGCGCATCCAGCTTCAACCCCGCCTGGCTGAGTTGGCTAACCAACGGGACATAAAACGAACGGCGTAGATAACCATTGAAGCGTTCTACTTTGCCTTTGGTTTTGGCACGGTACGGCCGACATAGCTTGATGAGAAATCCGCTATGTTTGGCGTAATCTAAAAATGCAGCGTGGTAGCGATGCTCTCCCACGCCATAAGCGTCGCGCTCGATCACGACCGTCTTCATATTGTCGTACAGAACCTGCTTTACCACCCCACCCAATGTTTCAAATGCGCTCTGGTGGCACTTAATCAGCGTCTCGATCTTCATATCGGTTACAAACTCGACGTAACTCGCCCGGCTATAACCCAGCGTCGCGCAAAAAGCATAGAGGGGATCCTTCGCTTTACGAAATTCGACCCAATCCACCTGCATTTGCTCTCCAGCCGCCGTCTCGTATCTAACTACCGGCTCCTCTGTTTGATTCGGCTTTAATGTACGCAGAAACGCTCTGAGTTGACTCATCCCCCCTGTATAACCTTTCCCTGTTATTTCTCGATACAGCACGGTCGCTGGTATCCATAACGGCTTTGCCGACTCCTGGCGTGCTCGCAGGTAGCTCTCATACGCCTCTAGCTTACGTTCACGCTTCTCATGCCGCTCATATTTCGGTTTCTCCGAAACCTCTAAATGACGACGTACCGTATTCACCGAACACCCCACTTCCTTGGCAATCTGACGCAGACTTTTGCCATGCCTTTTTAACAACTTTATTTCCACATACGCCTCTTGGCTTATCAACGCAGCACCAATAAATGCCGCTATCTTCTCAAGTCGCTGTATCAATTTTCAATCGCTGAGGTGTATCAGTTTATATCCGCTGATGACACGTGAGGAATGCTGCGGCTGAGGTGTTGAGCCAGCACGCTTCGTTACCGCCCTCAGCGCTTAATGCTTTGGTTGCGTTGCTGGAGCATGATATCAAGTCCGTGAGGGAGGCTGCAGCGGAGGTGCTGGGCCAGCAATCCTCATTATCGGTCTCGGACTCGGCGCTTGATGCCTTGGTCGCTTCGATAAAGAGCGAGAATTGGTCTGTGAGGTATAACGTGACTAAGGCGTTAAGCCGGCAATCTTCGTTATCGGCTTCGGCGCTTAACGCTTTGATCGCATTCATAAAGGACGAGGGCCAGTCTGTGAGGCGAGCTGCAGTTGAGGTGTTAGATAAGCACCGCTGGACGCTCTATCGTTTATTGCCCACGCTTAATCGGCAGGAAATGGAGTTAATCTATAAAGAATACTTACTTAAACAACGTTCTGATCAAATTGAGCCTTTCTACATTCAGGATGGCGTTTTGTGTTTTTATAACGCCAAGGGTCTGCAGGTCGTTCCTTTTAGTGGTAAAGAAAAAGAAGAGGCATTCAAGCTAGTGGTTCAACAAGCCCAGCGGGCTGCTGGCATGCCTCTTCTTCCCAGCAAGAAAACTGGCCAATTTTTGATTAGTCGGCTTTCATGATTAAGAGCGTGTTAATAAAAATATAAATTCAATGATTGGCCGTCTCATTGTAAGCGGGCAGCCGTCCCACCTTGAAGAGCTAAGCCCCCTTGAGTCAATCTTCCTGAATTTAAAGGGAAGAGTATGTACAAAGCAGAACAAGAGGAAAGGCGAGCACAGTGGTTAGCGCATGTGTCGAACTGGGAGGATTACATGCTGACTAAGAAAATTCTTAGAGCCTGTTTAGTATTTCTTAAGAAGTAATACTAAAAAAGCGAGGTGTAGAAACTGCAAGCTGGTATTGAGTTTACGCTCACAGTTTTTCCATAATCGTCGGTATTTCTCAAGCCAGGCGAACGAGCGCTCTACGACCCAACGCTGAGGCAGCACCGCAAAAGTATGCAACTCATGGCGTTTGGCAATCTGTACAGAAGCACCCAGTTTTTCGTGAATCGCTTGCGCAAAAGGCCGTCCCGTATAGCCACTATCCGCCAAGACAGCCTTCACTTCGCAGAGGGCCTCATGGCTACGCTCAACCGCGATGAGCGCCCCGGCACGATCCGTCACATTGGCGGTCGTTATCGCCATTGTATGAGCAAACCCTTGCGTATCCACAAGAATATGGCGCTTGATACCGGATACTTTTTTTCCCGCATCGTACCCTTTCGCCTTTGCGGTATCCGTATTCTTCACGCTTTGGGAATCAACTATACAGAAGCTTGTCTTGGCGCTCCGCCCCCGTTTTATACGGACCGCGCCAACTACATTTTTTTAAAGCCTGCTCTAGCAGGCTTGGTTCATCCGAGGATACCTTCATCCAATGACGGTAATGGAAATACACCACTTGCCACTTGGGAAAATCGCTCGGTAACATCCGCCACTGGCAACCGCTCTTCAACAGATACGTAATCGCACAAAATATATCGTACAGGTCGAACTTCCGCGCACGACGCTTCTTTTTCGCGCCTTCCAGCAGCGGACGAATCACTTCAAACTGTTCGCGGCTTACGTCACTTGGGTATGCTTTTCTCATCTGTATTACTCTTGCAGTATTTCTCATCGCAATGAGTATCTCAGATTTGCATTAAATGCTAAACAGGCTCTTAGGCCGGCCCAAGCTTTCTAAAGCCGGGAATCCTGCGCTACGTGCCAAGCTGTATATGGCCTCTATCACCGCTATTCGATATAACCCTCACGTCAAAGCACTCTACGAACGATTACTCAAAAAAGGCAAAACCAAAATGACTGCGCTTGGTGCCTGTATGCGTAAGCTCGTTCACCTTTGCTTTGGGGTGATTAAAAATCAAACACCTTATGATCAACATTATTTAATTACCGCTTGAAGTTTAAGACGGTATCTGTTCATAATCTTTTAAAAAAGCGAGTTAGAGGCTTGTATAGGCTCATGTTGGGGTTCCTTTGTCACCCCAACCTACGACTTTTCGGCAAATTTTGTAGGTTGGGGTGAGGTACGAACCCCAACGTGACGGCTAATAACCTCACAAAACACTCTTCTTTGAGATTTTGAACAGGCTCTTATATAGTTGTGGGTAACCTTCTGCTGCATAAGAGGTGCATAAAAAAATTAAAGCGCCTGTACGATAAGCTCTCCTGAGCGCCCTGCCACTGCTCCCCAAGAAATGGGAGAGGTAGGCAACGCATCAAGATTAAGGCCGGCATAGTAGTCTGCTAATGATATTAAGGTATGACCTTGCGCGCGCCACCCTTTCAGTAAATTTTCAAAAGCTGCATTCAGCTTTTGCCCCTCAAGCTCTGCATGTAGCGTAAACACTTGGTCAGGTACTTCATCTTTATTAGCTATAGGATCTGTTCGGACAAGTAATTTTTGTACGACTTCTGAGGCGTCTAGCCCTTCTACTCCTAATATTTCATCAAAAGTCGGCAAAGTTGTAGGTAACTGTACATGATTTAAAGCCGTATTGTTGATTACGGGTCGGTATGGTCCCGTTCCTCTTCCATCTGACGCATACCTTATGTCCCATGCGTCAATTTGCAAAAAGGCCGCTGTATTCATTTGCCAACCTGCGGCCCCATGAGTCGTAGGCGGTGTGCCAAAAATTTCTAAAAATCGTGTATAACTTTTTCGCATTTGCCTAACTGTCCATTGATTGTCACGATGGCGCACATGGTCTTGCCAATAGACATGATCCCAAGCATGAATTCCACATTCAAATCCCGCATCTCGCACCGTTTTCATCTGGATTTGTGCCCGACACCCAATATCTGGACCGGGCCATAACACTCCATTAAAAAGCGTACGTAAACCATAATGCTTTAATACTGAGGTGCGTGAAACCTTTTGCAAAAAGCCCGGTTGGAAAACGCGCCGCAATGCCCATCCTGTATGGTCTGGCCCTAAACTAAATAAAAAGGTTGCTCCTGCTTGAACACGCTCTAAACTCGTAAGAAGAGTAGGTACCCCTTTTTGAGTACCTATTAACGTATCTACATCAATTTTCAGTGCAATACGGGCCATAACAGAATGATCTTAATTGTTGAAGGTATGCTTCTATATTTCTATTTATATGAGAGAACGCTAAAAAAAACGGAAGCGGCAGGATAAGTAAATCTGATGACCCGTATCTTTTGTATTAGCTGAAAGACATCCCTTGCTACAACGACTACGCAGCCAAGGTTCCATAAGCATTGCTTCTGCCCATAAGCTTTACAAAATTAGATGGACTAATTGCACGGCCCTCGTGGAATAAGGTCTGCACCAAAATAACTCCCCCATCCCCGCAGCGTGCAACGAAACCGTTATTATGAATTTGTAAGCCCAAAGAGTCACCGCCATTGTCAAAGCGTGTGTTCTGGTATTGCTGGCTTGTTTTAGCGTCAAGCAGATGTGCTGCGCCAATAATAAAACGATGCTCGGCCATTTCAGTAAAAGCACCTGGATATGGAGGGGCCACAGCGCGTATAAGGTTATACACATCTTGGGCGGAAGCCTGCCAGTCGATACGGCCGTCTTCAATGGTGCGTCGCCTAAAATAGCTACCCTGTTCTAATCGATTGGGAATGCGCACCGCCCTGCCTGCAATCAAATCAGGTAAAGCTTTCCTAAGCGTCGTCTCCGTTGCTAGCGCGACCTTATGCATGACTTGAACAGCTGTCTCATCCGGCAGAATAGACACTGCGGTTTGCGCAATAATTGCCCCAGCATCTGGACGCGCAGTCATTTCATGTAAAGTCGCTCCGGTACGCTTTTCTCCGTGCAGAATCGCCCAATTTACAGGAGCGCAGCCTCGGTAATGCGGCAGAAGCGAACCATGCATATTGAAAGCACCTCGTCTTGCATGTTGCAAGATTTCAGAACTGAGTAACTGGCGATAATAAAAAGAGAAAATAAAATCTGCAGAAGTCTCCTTTATCATTTTTAAAAGTGAAGGGCTGTTTGCCTCCGAGGTTTTATGCAAAGGCCATCCGCGAGTCGTTGCGAGCGCTGCAACGGACTCAAACCAACAATTCTCATTTGCTTGATTTTCATGCGTGACTACGAGCGCAATCTCGACGCCTGATGCTTGTAGTACTTTTAAACAACGTACACCTACATCATGGTAGGCAAAAACGACGGCACGGATAGCCATAGAGCAGTATCGTCAGAACAGGAGTGAAGCATATTTAAGCTATGCCTGCTTTTTATCTGTTTAAAAAATTTCGACCTGTTTAGCAGAAGCATTCAAGCTGAACTTTTAGCTACCTATTAACTCAATAAAGAAATATATAAACGATGAGTAATTTCACCTATTTTTCGGCGCATTGATAAGAAATAGGGAGATTATCTTAATGGTAATCATGTAACTCAACTAACCCTATCCCAATCTAATGGGATTACATCTTTACGCTAGTCTTTCGAACGACTTTGAACATATCTAGGAACTCACCCAGAATTTTCAAAAAATCCCCTGATTTGATAAAGGAATGCTGTAGCCAGCCTGTTACTTTAGTACAGTGAAAGCTGGTGGCGAAAACTCTCGTTGGGGTAATTTTTGCCTTAATTAAATGCGTCAAGCGCAGTTCTGTGTGAACTGTATTGATAATTTGCCAGCCTCGTCATGTGCTCGCAAATAGCCTTTTAATGGCCTCTTTAATCAATTCAATCGATATGACTAAATCAAAGCGCGATGTACTCTCTCCTCCTTCTCAACTCGACCACAAAACGGGAGAGGAGCCAGGCGACGAAGCGCTTGATACGTTTCTTGATGCCGTGTCACAAGCCGAGGATGCGGCAGAGGAACCCAACCTAAATCCTGCCGATGAGGAAGACGCAAGCGAGGTAGAGGAACGGTCTTTACTAGGCGTTGAATTAAGTGCCGACACCATTCAGCGTTATCTATATAAAATCAGCCTTAAACCTTTACTGACAGTCGATGAAGAGCGCCATTATGCGACGTTGGCGCTTGCTGGCGATTTTGCTGCGCGGCAAATTATGATCGAGCACAATCTACGCCTGGTTGTCAGCATTGCTAAAAGCTATTTAAATCGCGGTGTGCCTTTGCTTGATTTAATCGAAGAAGGCAATCTTGGTTTAATGCATGCTATCGAAAAATTTGATCCGCAGCGTGGCTTTCGTTTTTCTACCTACGCAACTTGGTGGATACGGCAAAATATTGAGCGCGCGATTATGAATCAAGGGCGCACTGTGCGCTTGCCAGTGCATGTGGTGCGAGGGATTAACCAAGTGTTGCGCGCCAAGTATTACCTTGAGAAAAAACTTCGCAGTTTCGCTCAATCAGAGCATGAAGAAGCGAGCTTTGAAGATATCGCAGAGTTAACCGGCAAAAAAGCGCAAGAGGTAGCCGCGATTCTGGCTTTGAATGAACACATTACTTCGCTCGACACCCCCCTTGAAGAGAATTCAGAAAATAGCTTAATTGATTTTTTAGCGGATAATCACGCTCCGTCGCCAGATACCGAAGCGCGTTATCATGAACTTGAGCAGCTTATTAGTATCTGGCTTGCACGCATGCCAGAGAAGCATCGCCGTGTGATTGAATATCGTTTTGGGTTAAATCATAGCGAGCCGGCTACGCTCGATAAAATAGCAGGAGAAATGCAGATCACGCCCGAGCGTGTACGGCAACTCCAGCACGAAGCGCTGATGTGGTTAAAGCGTTACTTCATTTCAAATGGCATTCGAAAGGAGGCTGTCTTGTGACGCCCATTCTCGTTTTTGATATTGAAACTATTCCTGATGTCGCAGGTCTGCGGCGCCTTGATTCGGCGGTGTTGAACTTATCCGATGAAGCATTGGTGCAACAAACTTTTGATGCGCGCCGAGAAAAAACAGGCTCAGATTTTCTACCGCATCATTTACATCGCATAGCGGCGATTTCTTGCGTGTTTCGAGATCGCGATGGTTTCCGTGTACGCTCAATAGGCAGCACAAAAGATACGGAAGCGACGTTAATCCAAGCTTTTTTTCGAGTGATCGAAAAATACACGCCGCAGCTTGTGTCTTGGAATGGCGGTGGGTTTGACTTGCCTGTATTGCATTATCGGGCGCTTATTAACAATGTGGTAGCGCCGAAGTATTGGGATTTAGGCGAAGACGATCGCGACTTTAAATGGAATAACTACATCAGTCGCTATCACACACGCCACACCGATTTAATGGATTTGCTCGCGCTTTACCAACCTCGCGCTAACGTGCCACTTGATGCGTTGGCAAAATTGTGTGGCTTCCCCGGTAAACTCGGCATGGATGGTTCGCAGGTGTGGCAAGCTTTTCAGCAGGGCCAGCTTGATGAAATCCGCAACTACTGCGAAACCGACGTGGTGAATACTTATTTACTGTATTGTCGCTTTCAATTGATGCGTGGCGGCTTTACTGCACAAGAGTATGCGAATGAATTAAGCCTGATTAAAAATGCACTTGCTGCGGAACCCGCACCGCATTGGGCAGAATATTTAAATGCATTTGACGATTAAAATTACGCTCGCACGATTTCAGCTTTTTTTATCCACTTTTTATTCATCATCTTTAATTTTAGCCAGGTGCTATGCTGCCTAGCTATTTTTAAAGGGCGAAATGCGTTTTCCTTGTTATTTAAGAATCTGCTCATGATCTCCCGAAAGAAGAAATATTAGGGTTACGCGGCTCACATGTTAGGGTTGCTGCGCCACCCCAACATACATACCAATCATCTTTAATATCTTCCTGCTTTGAGATTATGAACAGCCTCTACGAAAATTCTGTTTATGTCTGAAACTATGACAACTACTGCTCCTGTACTTGATATTGAATCACTTGACTTGGAAGCCCGCGGTGTGGGTCGATTGACTAACGAAACAGGGGAGGGTGCGAAGGTTATTTTTGTTGAAGGCGCGCTGCCAGGTGAGCGAGTGAGCTATTCAAGTTACCGTAAAAAGCCCAATTTTGAGCAAGCACAACTAATTAGCGTATTGCGCGAGAGTGCGTCACGCACGAAACCGCTTTGTCGCTTTTTTGGGCGTTGTGGTGGTTGCTCTATGCAACATTTAAACGTGCATGCTCAACTTGCGGTTAAACAACGCGTGCTTGAAGACCAATTAGCGCATCTTGCGCAAACACGTGCACAGCAAATTTTTCGACCCATCGCCGGCCCTGCTTGGGGGTATCGTTCACGTGCGCGGCTTGCCGTGCGTTATGTGGAGAAAAAGGGAGGGGTGTTAGTTGGCTTTCACGAGCGGCGTCGTAGTTATGTGGCTGACATGACCAGCTGCGAAATTTTGCCACCGCATATTTCAAACATGCTGGTGCCGCTACGTGAACTAGTTGAACATTTATCGATTCGCGAAAGAATGCCGCAGATCGAAGTTTCGGTAGGTACTGACATCACGGCGTTAGTGCTACGGGTATTGGTTCCACTAACTGAAGCCGACGAAGCGTTGCTGCGCAAATTTGCTAAAAACCATCAAGTGCAGTTTTGGCTGCAACCTAAAGGGCCAGATTCCATTTTTCCTCTTGACCCGATACAAACTGAGCTGGCGTATACATTGCCTGAATTTGACATCAGGATGCCGTTTAGGCCGACCGATTTCACGCAAGTCAATCAGCTAATTAATCGTGCTTTGATAAGCCGTGCGATACGTTTGCTGGAGCCTAAGCGGAATGAACGCATTCTTGATTTATTTTGTGGAATAGGTAATTTCACTTTACCATTAGCTCGTCGTGCAGCGGAGGTCATCGGCATCGAAGGTAGTGAAAAGCTAACAGAGCGTGCATTTGAGAATGCACAGCTAAATGGCGTGAGCGAGCGAACTTCTTTTCTATGTCGCAATTTATTTGAAATCACTGCCGATGATCTACGTAAATTAGGGGCTTTCGACAAATGGCTAATTGACCCGCCACGCGAAGGCGCGCTAGCAGTCGCAAAAGCATTGGCTGAGTGCCAAGCAACCAATGGCCCCATGCCAAGCCGTATTGTTTATGTCTCATGTAATCCCGCCACCCTTGCTCGTGATACAGCAATACTTGTACATCAAGCTGGCTATACGTTACGTGGCGCAGGCATCATCAATATGTTCCCGCATACCTCGCATGTGGAATCTATCGCGCTTTTTGAGCGGGATTAATGGTGAATGAAAAATAAAAAAGCCGCGCGAACCTGAAAATTCGTGCGGCTTAAAAGTGCAATATGTACGGGTTTTATCTACTCAATTTCTATTGAGCATTACTCTCGATTACCACCAAAAATACCAAGAATGGCAAGCAAGTTAACGAACACGTTGTAAATATCTAAATAAATAGCGAGTGCAGCGGAGATATAGTTAGTCTCGCCGCCATTCACAACACGTTGTACATCAAACAGCATATAGGCTGAAAAAATAACAATCGACAAGACTGAGACAGTGAGCATCAAAGATGGCAGCTTTAACCAAATATTAGCCACTGAAGCGATTAACAATACGACCACGCCCATAAAAAGCCATTTGCTCAAACCTGAAAAATCACGCTTTGAGAAAGTGGCAATCGATGCCATCGTAGTGAAGACAATCCCAGTGCCGCCAAATGCTAGCATGATCAGCGTAGGGCCGTTTGAGAAACCGAGGATAAAACTCAGCATACGCGAGAGCATCAGCCCCATGAAGAACGTAAAGCCTAGCAATAATGCCACGCCGACGCCGCTATTTTTATAACGCTCAATCGCGAACATAAAGCCAAAAGCAATGCCCATAAAAAGTAGCAGAGTAAGACCTGGGCTTGTGCGTGCTAGAAGTGAAAAACCGGTGCTAATACCAATCCAAGCACCGAGTACAGTTGGTACCATCGATAACGCGAGCAACCAATAAGTATTACGCAACACCCGATTACGGACGTTGAGTGCTGCTGAAGTGCTGTTGCGCTGTAAATCATAAGTCCGGTATTCGTTCATCTTTTCTCCTTGCAAGTAAAGCGTACGCGCTATTTGGGGTAGCTAGCGTAACAATCTGCTTAGAGTCTTCCTGGTGGTCTTGCGCCTTTGCTGCCAGTATAAGTTGGTACAGTAAGGAGGCTTAAGGGTGCCAGGGAGAATCTAAACAGGTTCGAAGTCAGAGCAGCCATTAGGCTAGGTCCTGAACAGCGGTAAGTGCATGATGCTAGAATAGCAGATTCGTTTGATGCTGTACCAATAGCCTCTTAGACTATTTGCGAGCAGGCTTTAAGGTAAGTAGCTGCGCGCACCTTATTTAACCATTTCCTAAATGGTCTAATAGATAATTTTACTTGATCACGTTATTAGTCAGATTATCAAATTTGATTAATTTTTTTTGGAGCTTTAGATGGCGCTAGAACGCACTTTATCGATTATTAAACCTGATGCAGTTGCTAAAAATGTGATTGGCAAGATCATTAGCCGTTTTGAAGATGCTGGCTTGAAAGTGGTAGAGGCACGTATGGTCAGTTTGTCACGTGCTGATGCAGAAAATTTCTACGCTATTCATAAAGAACGTCCATTTTTTAATGCTCTCGTAGAATTTATGATTTCTGGCCCTGTTTTTGTGCAGGTGTTAGAAGGTGAAAACGCGGTCGCGAAAAACCGTGAATTAATGGGTGCAACCAACCCTAAAGAAGCCGCACCAGGCACGATTCGCGCTGACTTTGCAGATAGCATCGATGCGAATGCAGTACACGGCTCAGACAGCTTAGAAAACGCGCGTACCGAAATTGCTTTCTTTTTTAACTAAGAGCTATGTAGAGTCTTCCTGGTAGCCTTGCGCGGCCGCAGACAGTACCAACAGTACGTCAGCGGCGCGAAGGTGTTAGGGAGGGTCTAAACAAGTTCTAAAAAAGCTGACGCTAAAAAACGGCCTTTCCATGACGTCTACAGAAATAGTTAACCTCCTTGATTTTGACGCTACCAAGCTCATTGCTTATTGCAACAGCTTGGGGGAAAAGCCGTTTCGCGCCAAACAGCTGCAGCGCTGGATTCATCAGCGTGGAGCAGCTGATTTCAATCAAATGACTGATCTTGCCAAGTCGCTACGCGAAAAGCTGATGACTTGTGCGACGATCCGTTCGCCCGACATCATTCATCAACATGTATCCGCAGATGGCACATGCAAATGGCTGCTTGATATAGGCAAGCAAAATGCCGTTGAGGCGGTGTTTATCCCTGAACAAACACGCGGCACACTATGCATCTCTTCACAGGCTGGCTGTGCGGTTAACTGTAGTTTTTGCTCGACAGGCAAACAGGGTTTTAATCGGAACTTAACGGTAGGTGAGATTATTGGTCAGCTCTGGATGGCTGAGTTTGCGCTGCGCAAGCTAAATGATTCCCCTTCAACAGTTTCGCGCGTGATTACCAATGTCGTTATGATGGGTATGGGTGAGCCGTTGCTCAATTTTGATGCAGTTGTCACCGCGATGCGCATTATGCTGGATGACAACGCGTATGGCTTATCGCGCCGGCGCGTAACGCTTTCGACTTCGGGTGTCGTTCCGATGATGGATCGGCTCGCCGCGGAACTACCTGTTGCACTAGCTGTATCGCTGCATGCACCAAATGATGCGTTGCGCGATAAATTGGTGCCGCTGAATAAAAAATATCCGTTGGCTGAATTGATGCAAGCTTGCCAACGTTATTTAAAAGTTGCGCCGCGTGAATTTATTACATTTGAATATTGTATGCTCGATGGCGTCAACGATAGCGACACGCATGCATATCAATTAATCGATTTAGTGCGTGATACACCTTGTAAGTTTAATCTGATTCCTTTTAATCCTTTCCCAGGTTCTGGTTTGCTACGCTCACCTGCGACTCGTATTAAGCGCTTTGCACAGATTCTGATGGATGCAGGGTTAACCACAACCGTGCGCAAAACTCGCGGTGACGACATTGATGCGGCCTGCGGTCAATTAGCGGGAGCAGTGCAGGACCGTACGCGCCTAGCAATACGTAGCAAAATGGTAAAAAACGTAACACTCATGAATAACGGTGATTCGCTATGATGATGCGTTATTTAGTCTTAATTCTGTTGCTTGGATGCGGTGCTTGTGCTTCGTCAGATAAGCAGCCCCATACTCCCTTGGAGTCGGATGCGTCACGCTACCGGGCCGATGCTTACACAGCGCTTGCATTTGAATCACTTGAACAAGGCAAGCCGGAAACAGCGAGCCGTCAAGCTGATAGCGCACTGGCTGCAAGCGCGACTAGCAATGCACTGCATGCACGTGCATTAGCAGCATTGGCGTTGGAAGATACAGCGAGTGCACGTACCTATTTTCAGAAAGCGTTAGATGCACAAGGCGGTAATTCTGATGCAGTATTACTACTGAATTACGGTACTTTTCTTTGCAGCGAAGGACAAACGTCAGAAGGGCTTGAAATGCTGCACCGAGCGGCTAAAGCAGCGCCTTCTGAAGAGAAACGAATCAAGCATTTATCTGCTACTTGCACAGAACGGCCTAAGGCTGTAAAGCGCGGATTAGAGCAGCATAGAACACCTGAACTCAACGGATTCTGGGATGAATGATAAGAATAGGATAAGTGACGAGAATGAATCGATGGTAGATGAGCCATCATCGCAAACGTCAAACCCCGTACCTGAGCCCTCATTAGAAATGGCTAGCCAGAGCGACAAAAAGCCTGGCTATGAGCTTGCGCGTGATGTAGGCGCTCGCCTGGCACAGATGCGAGAGGAGAAGAATTGGGCTTTAGATGACATTTCTGCTCATCTTAAAGTGTCGGTTGCCAAATTACGTGCGCTTGAAGCGGGTGAGTTAGATAAATTGCCGGGCCCTGCATTTGCAGTGGGCCTGTTGCGTAGCTATGCAAAACTGATAGCGATTGATCCAACGCCTTTCATAAAAGAATTGCACCGTGTAGATGGCTTGTTTAAGACAGAATTGTCGGCACCAGGCATGCATGGCGGTAGTTTGCCACGCAATCATGAGTCAGTTATTTGGAAAGGGCGTCTAAAAAAAGGTCGTGTATGGTTAATCGGTATAGCTGTAGCATTGATCTGCCTGGCACTGTATTGGAACAGCGCATCAGTACACTGGTCTGCTGATGTGAAAGGGACAAACCTGAATTTAAATACACCAGCAGCGCTGAATCAGGCTAAGCCAGAAACACCAGCTGCGGTATCTAGCTCTGCAACGCTAGCTTCGACTTCAAGCGTACCAGCCGTAGCCGCGGCGGCAAGCGCCGCATCGATGACTGCGCAAGTATCTGCAAATCAGCCAAGCCAAGTTCATCTGTCATCTATCCATTTCAAAGTGTCGCAAGATAATTGGGTGAGCATACGCCAGCAAGATGGCAAAGAGATATATGGAGGCGTGCTGTATCAAGGCCAAGAGCGTACCGTAAAAGGTGTGGCTCCCTTTAAGTTAATCGTGGGTAACCAAACAGGTCTTGAATCTATCGAATTAGATGGCAAGAGAGTCGACCCTTCAAAATACGCAAATGCTAGGCAGAATAATGTAGTGCACTTCAACTTACCTTAGTGGTGAGGGGAACTTGTTTAGGCTTTCCCCGCGGCGCGCCCCCTTGCGGTATAAGATGTACTGTCTGCGGCCGCGCAAGGCCACCAGGAAAACCCAAAACAGGTTTGGAATAAGGTAGTGATTTGGGTTTTTTCACGTGCTTCTTTGCCGTACTAATTTGTATTGCCAGTAAGGGGGCCGGCAGCAGAGAAAGCGCTAAATAAGTTCTTGAGTGTTGATGAAATGAACTCAATTCACTCACGCTATAGAGCGTGCAAGCGCTAAGCAGGGCGACATTAAGCTCACTTGTGTATAGGCCTTTACCCACGTGAGCTTCTCTTATTTCTATTACTCATTTATTTCGCTTACCTTACTTGTTTCACTTATTTGTTTGAATTAATAGACGCTGAATAATTCCCAAGTAATGAATGCCTTGCTGTTAGCATAGCTAGCAGGTTCGAGACTTTCACTTTCGACTTATTCACTGTTTTCTTTATTTATTCTTACTCACAGTTTTATTTTTATTCATGGTTATGAGGAATGAGGGTATGCAGTCCCTCTGCGAAAATTTTTTAAGTGGCCCGATGCCGCGCCGTGTCTCGCTGCCAGTTGATGTGCGTTGGCAAGAGCGGTGCGTGACGATTGGCGGCGATGCGCCTATTTGCGTGCAGTCGATGACTAATACCGACACAGCAGATGCAATAGCCACAGCAATCCAAGTCAAAGAGTTAGCACAGGCTGGCTCGGAAGTAGTACGTATTACAGTCAATACACCACAGGCGGCAGCTGCAGTGCCCGTTATTCGAGAGCAGCTCGACCGTATGGGCGAATCAGTTCCGCTGGTTGGTGACTTTCACTACAACGGTCATGTGTTGTTACGCGCTTATCCTGAGTGCGCGCAGGCGTTGTCTAAATATCGTATTAATCCCGGTAATGTCGGCCAAGGCAAAAAGCATGAGACGCAATTTGCGCAGATGATTGAAGCAGCCTGCCGCTATGACAAGCCGGTACGGATTGGTGTGAATTGGGGGAGTCTTGATCAAGAGTTGCTCGCGCGCCTGATGGATGCCAATGCAAGTCTTGCCAAACCGAGGGAAGCGCAAGATGTGATGCTAGAGGCACTGCTGCAATCAGCGCTAAGTTCGGCCGAACAAGCAGTCGCATTAGGGCTGCCGGCAGAGCGCATCATCTTGTCCTGCAAAGTGAGTGAGGTGCAGCATTTAATTACCGTCTACCGAGCACTGGCTAAGCGTTGTAATTATGCTTTGCATCTTGGATTGACTGAGGCAGGTTTAGGCTCAAAAGGTATTGTCGCTTCGACAGCTGCGTTGGCCGTGCTATTGCAAGAGGGGATTGGCGATACACTGCGCATCTCTTTAACACCAGAGCCTAATGCAGCGCGTACACAAGAGGTCAAAGTAGCGCAGCAAATCTTACAAACGATGGGCTTGCGTTTATTTACGCCAATGGTGATTGCTTGCCCAGGATGTGGACGTACAACAAGCACTTTCTTTCAAAAATTAGCCGCTGATATTCAAGATTATCTGGGTGCGCAAATGCCACGCTGGCGTAAAGACTATCCAGCCGCGGCTGGTATGCGTGTCGCAGTGATGGGATGTATTGTCAACGGACCAGGCGAGTCTAAACACGCAAATATCGGCATTAGTTTGCCAGGTTCAGGAGAAAATCCAGCTGCGCCAGTATTTATCGATGGCGAAAAAGTGCGCACATTGCGCGGCGAGCATATTGCTGAAGAGTTTAAGCAGATTGTGGGTGAGTATGTGCAAACTCATTATGGCAACGCTTGAGAACCTATTTAGGCTTTCCCTGGCGCCCTCGCACCGCCTTGCCGTACTAGATGTACTGTCTGGGCCGGCGCGAGGCCACCAGGAAAACCCTAAATAGGTTCTGTGTAAGTTAGTGGTTTAGGCTTTCCCTGGCGCCCTCGCACCGCCTTGCCGTACTAGATGTACTGTCTGCGTCGGCGCGAGGCCACCAGGAAAACCCTACAACTTCTGTATAAGTTAGTAGTTTAGGCTCTAAAGCTATGTGCTTTCATTTAAATAAAAAATTTCCATGACAGAACAAAAACGCAAAGTTGAAAAACTGACCGGCGTCAAAGGAATGAATGACATTCTTCCGCCGGATGCGGTGCTTTGGGAGCATTTTGAAGAGGTAGCGCGCTCAGTGCTGCATGCTTATGGTTACCTTAATATCCGCACGCCGATAGTTGAGCACACTGCGCTTTTCACGCGTGGTATTGGTGAAGTAACAGATATTGTTGAGAAGGAAATGTATAGCTTCACCGATGCGTTAAACGGTGAGCATTTAACATTGCGCCCAGAAAACACGGCTGCTGTGGTGCGCGCGGTGATTGAGCATAATTTGCTTTACGACGGGCCTAAAAGACTGTGGTACAGCGGACCTATGTTTAGGCATGAGCGGCCGCAGCGAGGGCGCTATCGCCAATTTCATCAGCTCGGAGTCGAGGCGCTTGGCTTTGCTGGGCCTGATTCTGATGCCGAAATTATCTTAATGGGGCAACGCCTGTGGCAAGAATTAGGTCTAAAAGACGTACGCCTTGAGGTCAATTCGCTAGGACAAGCGTCTGAACGTGCAGCCTATCGTCAGGCATTGATTAGTTATCTTGAGCAGCATCAAGATAAGCTTGATGAGGAAGCCAAGCGGCGTCTTTATACAAATCCGCTGCGTGTACTCGACACCAAAAAACCAGCTTTGCGAGAAATTATCGAAGCTGCGCCGACTTTGCAGGATTTTTTAGGCGAGGAATCACGCGAGCACTTTATCGAATTACAGCGCTTGCTTAAAGTTAATGGCATCTCGTTTACGATTAACCCTCGTTTAGTGCGTGGGTTGGATTATTACAACTTAACCGTCTTTGAGTGGCTCACTGACCGGCTTGGCGCGCAGAGTGCCATAGCGGGGGGAGGGCGTTACGATCCGCTAATTGAACAATTGGGTGGCAAGCCGGCACCTGCTTGTGGCTGGGCGCTTGGCATTGAAAGGGTGCTTGCTTTGCTGAAAGAAGATCAGCCTAGCGTCGCGTATCAAAATTGTGAAATCTATCTGGTACATCAAGGTACAGCGGCTCGTATGCAAGCTTTTGTGCTCGCAGAGAGACTGCGTGATGCGGGGGTTGCGGTACTGGTACACTGCAGTACAAATGGTGCCCCTGCCAGTTTCAAAGCCCAGATGAAGCGAGCGGATGCAAGCGGGGCAGCGTATGCAATTATTATTGGGGAAGATGAAGTTGCACAGGGCTGTGTCACTGTTAAACCATTGCGGCGTGGTAGTGTTGAAGGTAGCGCAGCAACTCAACTGCAGGTTCGCGTTGAGTCTGTTATCGACTATTTAATTGATACGCTAGGAAGTACTGAATAAATTTGACGTGCAGTATTGATAGAAAAGGCTGTTAATCGCAGCCATTTTTTTGCCAATCTATAGAGAACGCATTTCTTAATAAATGCCTAAGAACCTGTCTACAAATTGTCTAAAAGGCCGTGATTCGTGTATTTGTTAAACCCTGGCCGGTCATACGTTTAGTACACTCCGGTTCCTGCAGGGTGTAGCTAACTAGGGAGTTCCTTCGACGGATGACCTTTTAAACATTGATGAAATGAGTTCTAAATAAATTCTGAGGAAATAAACGCATGAGTGATCATCTTGAACAAGAAACCCTTGATCACCTCAAAGCTTGGTGGATGCGTTGGGGTAAGTTATGCAGTTGGGGATTAGCTGCAGTTTTATTGCTGGCGACTAGCTGGACTGGCTGGAATCATTGGCTACGCAGGCAAACCGCACAAGCTGAGACGCTTTATGAACAATTTCAACAACTAGCAGATTGGCCTACCCAAACAGGAAAAAAAATCGATCAGACTCAGGTTCTGCATATTGTGCAGCAGATAGAAAATAAGTTTAGTCGCACCCCTTATGCGCAGATGACGGCGCTAGCTGCCGCAAAGGTTTTTTACCAAGCGGCAAATATGGAACAGACAAAAGCGCAATTAAAATGGGCCATAAAGCATGCAAGCGACGCTGAATACGAACAGCTTGCCAGATTGCGCCTAGCCAGTGTGTTGTTTGATGAGAAGGCTTATGATGCTGCGCTGAAATTATTGGAGAAAAAACCATCCGAAGCTTTTCGCGCGTTGTATGCTGACCGCCGTGGAGATATTCTGGTTGCGCAGCAAAAACCTGATGAGGCTCGTCAGTCTTACCGTAAAGCGTTGCAGGCGTTTAGTCCGGGTGATTCGCTATTACGGATGACGAAGTTCAAACTCGATGCGCTTGGGGGGTGAACCTGTGTAGGCTTTTGCTGGAGCCCTTGCACCTTCTTGCCGTAAGTCTTGACTATCTGCGTCGGTGCGAGTTAGCAAGAAAGGCTTAAGCAGGTTCCAATGGAGGTAATGGTTTAAGTAGCTCTTCCCTGGCTTCCTAGCGCCGCTTTGCCGTGCTAGAGGCAAAGCTATCAGAGACGCCTCAAACGGATTTTAATTAAGCGTGATTTAGGTTTTTCTTGGCGATGTTGTGTTTCACGGCAAATACTGCTTGTACTGGTAGCAAAGCGCGTTTTGTTTAGAAGAACCTAAATAGACTCTACATCTGTTCGATATTTTTCAGTTTGCTGTGGCAGTTGACTATCAGCTAAGTACTAATTCACTAATGAGATAAAACCTTAACCATGTCTCTATTTAAACGTTTTCCCGCCCTTTTTGTATTGTTCACTTTAACGCTGTTAGGCGCGTGTTCAACTTCTAAAGATGCACGACGTATACCCACCTCTCTAACTAATATTAAACCTGAGTTAGAAGTGCAACAGGTGTGGTCTACTCATGTTGGTATAACTGAACAATACTTATTCCAACCTACCGCAGTCGGTGAGGCCGTGTACGCCGCCGCAGCTAACGGTACAGTAGTCAAAATTAATGCGGACAATGGCCGTGAAATATGGCGCAAGAAATTGCCCGTAGCCCTATCGGCAGGAGTGGGCAGTGATGGTGAATTAACTGCGGTTGGGGGCAAAGATGGATATATCTATGTATTAAATGCCCAAGGTGAGCTCTTATGGAAGGCGGATGTAAAAAGGGAAATTCTGAGTGCTCCATTAGTCGGTAATGGCTTTGTGTTGGTACGCACTGGCGATGGCAACATTACTGCCTTTAATGGCTCAAATGGAGAGCAGAAATGGGTTTTCCATAACCGCTCAATCCCTCTCAATTTACGCGCACCAAATGGGATGACCTTTGCTGGTGAAGATGCCATTATCGCGGGTTTCCCCGGTGGTGCGCTGGCCGCGATTAACCTCGCTACGGGCGATGCTTACTGGCAAATCCCTGTTTCTTATCCAACGGGTGTCACTGAAGTCGAGCGCATTAATGATGTTGTTGGCACGCCTACCTTAGTTGGCCGCGAAACCTGCGCTGTCACATTCCAAGGGCGTATCGCCTGCTTTGATGCACAAGCTGGGCAAGCGATTTGGGAACATCCTTTTTCAAGTTATGGCGGTTTGGCCCAGGCTGAAGCTGTATTGGCTGCGGTTAATGAATGGTCGGCGGTCTCGCTTTATGATGCTACAACGGGTCGCTTGTATTGGCAAAATACAAAACTGCAAGGGCGTAATTTAAGCGCTCCGGCTATCATTGGTGCTGCAGTCGTAGTGGGGGATTACAAAGGCTTTTTACATTTCTTATCAGTTGCTACGGGCGATTTTGTTGCGCGTCTCAAAACCAGTGGTGCCATTACTGCTCAGCCAATATTGGCGGGTCAAACTTTAATTGTGCAAACGCAGAATGGTCGTTTATATGGGTTTAGGCCGCGTTAATAAATGTTAGAACCTGTTCATCATCTTCAGAAGAAGAAATAGCAGGTTGATCGGCCTACATGTTGGGGTTCCTTCGTCACCCCAACCTACGACTTTTCGGCAAATTTTGTAGGTTGGGGTGAGGAACGAACCCCAACGTGACGGCTCACAAAACACTCTTCTTTGAGATTCTGAACAGGTTCTTAGCCTTTTGGCTAGCTAGTTCAATTTAAACGAGGTTGGGCAGAATATCTCAGTCTGTTCAAAACTATGAAAAAGAGGAGTTTCAGAGGTGATCAGTAGGCATGTTGAAATTTCTTCGCTACCTCAATCCACGAACATTGACGTGAAATCGTAGGTTGGGGTGAGGCTCGAACTCCACTATGACTACCCATCACCTTTAGTCTAATTTTCCGCAGACTTTAAATCGGTTCCTAGTTCATCGTATCAAGCTATGCAGCTATTTTACTAAGGGAGATCTGTTTAAACCTGCAGCTAGGCATACGTTTGCCAGCTGTTCTCTTTAGGGGCCTGTCTTTAAATCGTCTAAAAGAGCGTGCTTTGCGTATTTGCTAAACCTTGCGCGGGGCTAGCAATCCTCATGTGTGTTTATGTGCATTCCGGTTGCTGCAAGGTTTAGCCACCTAAAGGCCTTCCTAGATTGGCGGCCTTTTAGACAATTTGTAGACAGGTCCTAATGTATACAGCCAGCATAATGTTGCTTCTAGTTTATTCAACGTCTCCTTGACCTTATCGTTATAAATTTAATCATGAAACCCGTTATCGCCCTCGTGGGGCGCCCCAATGTAGGTAAATCTACACTCTTTAATAAACTGACGCGCTCGCGTGATGCACTGGTTGCGAATTTGCCTGGGCTGACGCGCGATCGCCATTATGGTGAAGGCCGTTTAGGCGGTCGCCCTTATTTAGTGATCGATACAGGCGGTTTTGAATCGAGTGCGGAAGAGGGTATTTCGCAGCATATGGCACGCCAAATGCAACAAGCGGTACAAGAGTCTGATTTGGTGATATTTGTGGTTGATATGCGTCAGGGAAGCACGCCGCAAGATGCTCTGCTGGCCGACTATCTGCGCAAAACGGGCCGCCCAATTATGGTCGTCGTAAACAAAGCTGAAGGTTTCCAAAGAGAGGTAGCGAGCGCTGATTTTCATGCGTTTGGCTTAGGGACTCCATTTCCAATTTCGGCGGCTCACGGTGAAGGTGTAGCTGCGATGATCGACGAGGCACTAAGTCGCGTGTATGCGGAGAATAGGCCTATAGAAGAAAATGAAGAAAGCAGCTCTCGGGGTACGAAAATTGCCATTGTGGGTCGCCCTAATGTAGGTAAATCGACATTGGTGAATACCTTGCTTGGCGAAGAACGGGTGATTGCCTTTGATATGCCGGGTACTACGCGCGATTCAATTTATATTGATTTCACGCGCCAAGGTCGGCCATACACATTGATTGATACGGCTGGTTTGCGTCGTCGTCGTAAAGTTTTTGAAGCCGTTGAAAAATTTTCCGTGGTGAAAACATTGCAGTCGATTTCAGATGCCAATGTGGTGATTTTTCTACTCGATGCACGGCAAGATATCACCGAGCAAGATGCCCATATTGCGAGCTTCGTTGTAGAGCAAGGGCGTGCTTTAGTGGTAGCAGTAAATAAATGGGATAAGCTTGATAACTATACTCGTGAACGCATTAAAGCGGATCTTGGGCGTAAATTGGAATTTCTGAATTTTGCGAAATTTCATTTTATTTCGGCTACGGAAAAAACTGGTATTGGTCCACTGATGCGCTCAGTTGATGATGCTTATACCGCAGCGATGGCCAAACTTCCCACGCCTAAACTGACGCGCATTTTGTTGGAAGCGGTTCAGGCTCAGCCACCCCGCCGCCATGGACTGAGCAGACCAAAGCCGCGCTATGCGCATCAAGGCGGGCACAATCCACCTATTGTGGTGATTCATGGCAGCGCGTTGGACGAGATAACCCCAGCCTATCAGCGATACCTTGAAAGAAAGTTCCGTGAAACTTTTTCGCTTACAGGCACACCATTGCGTATCGAGTTGCGTACTAAACAAAATCCTTATAAAAATACTGAATAGGTCAGATTTATGCTGCCTCTTGCGTCTACCTCATCATTTGCGAAAAAAGAAATGGCATTAAATAGCACTTCTTCAGCTTGTAATTTATTTAGTATCTTTTAATGCCGAAAAAGATTAGCGAATTCCGTAATAATTCGATGCATTCTTTTTGCACGGTTTGAAAATCGGCTATAGTGCTTAAAAATTGAATGAAATGATTTTTTCGCGGCAGTTAATTAACTGTAAAAAATGGCTCTTCCAATCAATTCACGGAAGGAGGTGTGTAACAGATCCTGGGTAAGCATCTCAGCACAGATAGTACAATTGAGCACAATCTTAAGCGTGATACTGCTTGCGAGTTATGCAGTGCCCCTAGCAGCCAAGCATAAGAAAAAATCGATATTGGATCCGACTTAATCCACTTTGCTCATTTAAGTCTGATTCGAGCTTAATATTAATTTGATGAATTGGTTTATCTGCTTTGCGGATAGATTCTCAAGAAACAAAACGGAGTTTGCTATGAGTAGTAAAGGTGCTAAAGGGCAGTTATTACAAGACCCATTTTTAAATGAGCTGCGCAAGCAGCATATGCCAGTGTCGATTTATCTCGTCAATGGCATTAAGTTGCAAGGCAATATTGAGTCTTTTGATCAATATGTAGTGTTATTGCGCAATACTGTTACACAAATGGTTTATAAGCACGCTATTTCTACTGTTGTTCCTGCCCGCCCGGTTAACTTACAGGCGGAAGAAGAAGAAATATTGGCTTAAATGAATTTCAATCAAAAGTCAGTCTGCATATTAGCGGTATATTTTTATACAGACTGGCTTCATTTACTTTCTTTTCAATTTGATTAATGCCGCCCTTGTTAGCATAGATTTTGGGGAAATTGATTTCCACGCTAGTTTGGAAGAATTAAAATTACTTGCGACTAGTGCTGGCACCACGCCATTAATAACCTTCACGGGCCGCCGCGCGAGTCCAGAGGCAGCGCTTTTTATAGGCAGTGGCAAGGCTGAAGAAATCAGAGAGGCGCTCGCGAGCCAACCCCAACCTATCGATATCGTCATTTTCAATCACCCCTTGTCTCCCGCCCAGCAACGCAATCTAGAAAAAATCTTCAATACGCGCGTTGCCGACCGCACGAGTTTGATTTTAGATATCTTTGCGCAGCGCGCGCGCAGCCATGAAGGCAAGGTGCAAGTCGAATTGGCTCAACTCCAATATTTAGCGACGCGTTTAGTACGCGCTTGGACTCACCTCGAGCGACAAAAAGGGGGGATCGGTTTGCGTGGGCCTGGGGAGACGCAGCTTGAGACAGATCGCCGTTTGATTGGCGTGCGCATCAAACAATTGAAAGAGCAGCTAGCGCGGTTACGTCGTCAGCACGATACCCAACGTCGACAACGGATACGCAGTGGTACTTTCTCCGTTTCATTAGTCGGGTATACCAATGCGGGAAAATCTACGCTTTTTAATGCACTGACCAAGGCCAGAGCCTACGCAGCCGATCTACTGTTTGCGACTCTAGATACGACTTCGCGGCGCGTTTACTTAGGCGAGTCAGGGCAAATTGTCATGTCGGATACGGTGGGTTTTATTCGTGATTTACCGCATGCTTTAGTAGCTGCTTTTCGGGCAACGCTTGAAGAAACGGTGCATGCGGATCTACTGTTGCATGTCGTTGATGCGGCCAGCCCGGCACGATTTGAGCAAATTGACCAAGTCAATGCGGTGCTCAATGAAATTGGAGCTGCGCACATTCCACAGATTATGGTGTGGAATAAAATTGATAAAGTGCCTGAGTTAGCAGCAGCTAGCAGCAGTGTGCAGCGTGATGAATATGGTAAGATCGTTCGCGTCTTTCTGAGCGCGCAAGCTGGGATTGGCTTAGATGTGTTGCGTCAAGCTATCGTCGAAAGTCAAACAAAAAATTTATTGAAAAACGACTTGAATGAGTTAGTACAGCCCCCGATTCACTGAGAACCTGTCCACAAATTGTCTAAAAGGCTGTCAGCCGGGGGAGGCCGGCGCGCAGCAACCGGAGTGTACGTTGGTGTACATGAGGATTGCGAGCACCGCCCGACCCCGGATCACGGTCTTTTAGACAATTTGTGGACAGGTTCTGAGAAAGGTCTACTAATTTATAGGTAGAGAATGCCTTTGCTGTTAAGGCGCTCAGCATGGCAATGTACTGATTCAAGCAGTTTAACCTGCTCAAAATCTGTAAAAAGATTAGAGTTAATTGATGTGCATGTTGGGGTTCGTGCCTCACCCCAACCTACGATTCTGCGTCGATGTTCGTAGGTTGGGGTGACGAAGGAACCCCAACATGCTTTGAGGCTTAGACAAAGCAGATAACGATCAGAACGCATGATGACAGAGCGCTTACGTGCAGTTTTTACAATGAAAGATCCACAAGAAAAGAAAACAGGGAGTGGGCGCAATGAACCGCCTGATCTCGATGAACTGTGGCGCGAATTCAACCGGCGCTGCCAGCGTATATTCGGGCGTAAACAGATTAACCGTGGTAGCAATAGCGGCAAATCTGAACCTAAACAAACTTGGTATTACAGTGTAATTGCGTTGTGCGTAGCCTTAGGTGTTTGGCTAGGCAGTAGTTTTTATACAGTGCATACAGGCCAAGCTGGTGTCGTGTTGCAGTTTGGCGAATATAAAAAAACTGTGCGGGCAGGATTGCACTGGCGTTTACCTTATCCATTTGAATCGCATGAAATCGTTGATTTAACCATTGTGCGGTCAGTTGAAATTGGACGTAATAAGGTAATTAAGGCGGCTGATGTCAAAGACTCATCAATGCTGACAAAAGAAGGCCAGATTATTAATGTGCGTTTTAACGTCCGCTATTACGTCAACGATGCACGTGCCTTTCTCTTCAATAATGTTGATCCAGAAATGGATCTGGTACAGACAGCGCAAGCTGCTGCGCGTGAAGTGGTTGGACAGCGCAACATGGCTGAGTTATTAGCGAATGGGCGAGAGCAATTGGGTGAACCGATGGCTCAAGCTTTGCAGAAAATCCTTGACGCTTGTAAAAGTGGCATTCGCATTAATGACGTCGTCCTGCAAAGCATACAGTTGCCTGAGCAGATGCAATCGGTATCTGAAGAAGTGCAAAAAATTAGAACAGCTAATGAAGACCAAAAAAACGCAGCACAAGCCTATGCAAAAGAAATTATTCCCGCTGCACAAAACACCGCAACGCGCATGATAAATGAAGCTGAAAGCTATAAAGCGACTGTGATCGCGCAAGCACATGGCGAAGTAGCGCGTTTTAAACCGTTGTTAGCCTCATTTTTAAAAGCCCCAGCTGCCACGCGTGAGCACATGTATGTAAACACGATGCAGCAAGTTTATGGCAATTCGACGAAGATTTTTATCGATGGCAGTAAAGCAGCTAGCCTGCAAATTCTGCTTCCTTCTGATGGAGCTAACGAGAGGGCTCAGTTTACTGCGGCACAAAAGGAGGCCAACGGTGGCGCTTTGCAAACTAAACAGGGTGAGGCTGGCAGAGATAGAAATGCTCAATCGTCGGATAAGTTTGCCCCCGGTGCCGCAACGTCTGCTGTGAACGCCAGCACGGCTGGAGCAATCCATTCAGGTAGTGTGGAGCCTGTCCCCTCTAACAAATGGTCATTACGCGAGCGCGATTTTTTACGCAATAGAGATCGCAGCGAAGATGTCCGTTAGGAGGAAACTCAGCATAGCCCTTGTAGCGGCAGGATAATTAACTACAGCTTCCTTCCTGCAGAAGCCATGCAGAGGCTCCCTAGATGGACTAAATAGAAGCGCTAAATAATTAAGCAATGAGGAAGCGAAAATGAAGCGGATGCTTGCGCTTATAACTGCCGTAGCCTTTTTATTTTGGTTCGGCTTGTCGATGATTTTTATTGTCGATCAACGTGAATATGCAGTTGTTTCAAGCTTTGGCGAGCTTAGGCGTGTCATTGCTACACCTGGCGTAGAGGTTAAATGGCCGCTGCCGTTTGAACATCTCGTGCGTTTAGATAAGCGTATCCAAACGATTCACTATACCGAAGCAAATGGCTATACGGTGGCCGACAGTCCGAATTTGCTGATTAGCCTAATGATCAAATGGCGCATCGTTAATCCACGTAAATACTTTATGCACTTTGAAGCGAATGCTGAAGCAGCGCAAAATAAATTGTCACAAGCAGTCGGTACCGCGTTGGATAAACAACTCGCTCAACTCACGTTAGCCAATCTGTTATCTACTGATCAATCAACGATGCTAGTCACTGTACGTGAGCAGATTAATACTGAGATGTCTGAGCTGGGCGTGGAAGTGGTTGATGTGCGACTTGAGCGCATTGATTTGCCATCCGAGCAGGCCAAGGTTGTCTATCAGCGTATGCAAGTTGATCAGCAGCAGATGCTAACTCAGTTACGTTCAAGCGGATTAGAGCAAGCGCAGCAAATTCGCGCGCAAGCCGAGCGTCAGCGCCAAGATACGCTAGCGCTCGCATATAAAAAAGCGCAGCGTATTAAAGGAGAGGGTGACGCACAAGCTTCGGCAATTGAAGCGGAAGCGTTGCAAAGTGCGCCGCAGTTTTACCATTTCTTTAAAAGCCTCGAAGTTTATCGGCGCAGCTTTAGCGGCCGTGATGTGATGGTTGTTGACCCAAGCAGCGAGTTCTTCCGTTTCATGCGACAACCATTAGCAACGCAGGCAAATGCTGATAGCAAGCGAGCAAAATAAACAAATCTGCCAATACTACGCAGCGCGTTCGGATTCGTAGAGTCTGTTCAGGATTTGAAAAGGTCGAGATTTACAGGATTATCGGTCGTTATGTGGAAGGTTCCTCCGTCGCCTCACCATGTGTGTGGAGTCACGCTAATATTTCTGTCTAGGGAAGATCGAGAATAGGTTTTAAAAATCTTGTTTATATAAAGTAAAGGCGTCGACGCAGGTAGGGCACTTTGTGTCGGCGCGATAAATAAGCGAGAAAGGCGGGCGATTACATACAAACCCTAACCCACAAACACTTAGACCGAGGGAGTAACTCTTGATTTGACGTTTCCTGAGCCTTAGTTCGTTTATTTGTTTCCGTTGTATAAATAGCAACGTGTGGATCTCAGTTCGAATTTTTTGCTGTCCTATTACTGTTCACCCCCGCCTGACGAGCTACCCCGCTGGCTCCACTTCCTGCAATAAGTGAAGCTATGGCATAGGGACTAGAGTTTGGCGACATGACCCTTATTATTGCTCCAGTTACTCTAAACGTATTAGTTGCTACGCCAATTCCTACTTTCTTTTTAAGATTAAACTGGTCAGGTTCTAAGGAATCCTGCGTAGACTTTTGTAAGGTACTTCTAAGCTCTCCCTCATCTGAGTTTTGCCTTACTTGCTCCGCACCTGTTGCAAGACCATGATAGCCCCCAGCTAACAAAACTTGCCCTGCACGACCCACTCCCCATTTGCCTGCTGCAATTGCGAGGGCAGAACTAACTGACGCATTGAATCCAGTATTAGCAGCCGTCGTTATGCTGTGTTGTGGGTGAGATGTGTCTTCTTCTTTAGCGTTGCGCTGTCGATGCTCCGCTACTATAACTACTACCGTACTTGCAGTGTGAGCCGTGAATTCACTTATCATCCCGTTGAGCGGTGGGTTAGCTCCAGGTTTCTTCATTACTGCTCTCCCAAGGTGCAACGCAACATTACCTAGCGCCCCCATTAAACTGCTATCACCCACGTTCTTGAAGAACTTTTGTTGCTTAGCAGTAAGGCTAGTTGCTTCCTTCTCTCCTATGCTTAGTTTTACCTCATCAGGGTTCATCGTTGCTGAAAAATGCTCGAGAAAACGTCTGGTACGATCGTCAATATTTGCCATAGCGATTTATCTAACGTTAAAAAGCGTTGCTCGAAAATAAGGCGTGCTATTTAAAACTATATAAATCTCATGCACGTCATGCGCCTTTACTGGCGAAAACTTGTCCTAAAAAAGGAATAATCTCTATGCATTTTCCCAACGCAGCGCTTCTTTAAATCAAACCACGTTAAAATATCGTTCAACTTTTTCTGAGAAATCTTAAATATGTCAGCTAATTTAAACAGCGGTGGGCGTAATGTCGTTGTCGTTGGTACGCAGTGGGGTGATGAAGGTAAAGGTAAGGTCGTCGATTGGCTGACTGATCATGCGCAGGGTGTAGTGCGCTTCCAAGGGGGCCATAACGCGGGTCATACGCTGATGATCGGTGGACACAAAACTATTTTGCGATTGATTCCATCCGGCATTATGCGTGCAGGCGTGAAATGCTATCTCGGCAATGGCGTGGTCTTATCTCCTGAAGCATTGTTTAAAGAAATTGGCGAGCTTGAAACAGCTGGCCTTGATGTGCGTAGCAGGTTGTTGATTTCTTCATCAGTGACGCTAATTCTGCCAAGCCATGTCGCGATTGACCAAATGCGTGAGAAGCAGCGTGGCGATGCGAAAATTGGTACGACCGGTCGTGGCATCGGTCCAGCTTATGAAGACAAAGTAGGCCGCCGTGCATTGCGTTTGCATGAATTATTTGATGCTAATCGCTTTGGCGAACGCTTACGTGAAACGCTCGACTTTCATAATTTCTTGCTCACGAATTATTTAGAAGGCGAAGCGGTAGATTATGCGCAAACGCTCGACACGATGTTGGGCTATGCGGATGAGCTCGCGCCGCTTGCAGCAGATGTTTCAGCACATTTATACGCAGCGAATCAAAGTGGCTCCAATTTGCTGTTTGAAGGCGCGCAAGGTGCGCTATTAGATATTGATCATGGTACCTATCCCTTTGTCACTAGCAGCAACTGCATCGCTGGCGCAGCGACCACGGGTGCTGGAGTCGGACCACAGCAATTGCATTACATGTTGGGCATCACGAAAGCCTATTGCACGCGTGTTGGTTCAGGGCCATTCCCAAGCGAATTGTTTGATGCGGATAATCCACAGCGACAAGATCCGATTGGATTATTTCTTGCCAAAACCGGCAAAGAATTCGGTTCAGTCACCGGCCGCCCACGTCGTACCGGCTGGCTAGATGCGGTTGCCCTAAAACGTTCGTTACAAATCAATGGTATCTCTGGTTTGTGTATTACCAAGCTAGATATCCTCGATGAACTGGACACGATTAAATTGTGCGTAGGCTATCGGTTAAACGGCAAAGAAGTCGACATTTTGCCGCTGAGCGTCGCAGATGTCGAAAAATGCGAACCTATTTATCAGCATTTCGACGGCTGGCGACAAAGCACAGTAGGTATGACTCAGTGGGCGCAACTCCCAGCCAATGCACGCCTTTATTTAAAAACAATAGAAGAGGTAACAGGCGTTCCGATCGACATGGTCTCTACTGGACCAAACCGAGACGAGACAATCTTACTGCGCCATCCGTTTGGTATGCAGGTTGCATAAGTCACACAAAGACGAGCAGCACACTAGTACAAAAAAAATAAACGCTTTAGGTGTGCTGCTGTTTCTCATTCGTTCAGGACCTTCTTAAGCCATCTATTTTGACTTCTTAAAAAGATTCTCAGACACGTCCCGATTTTGCTTCGCTCTCTCATTTAGACTCCCCGCGATGGGTGGCTTCAGCGATATAATTCTGCTCTTCTTTTGAGTCAGAAAATCGTGTCTACTCCCTCACTAAACAAAGCGTCCACCTCCCCAAAAAGCACTCTCGCTACCTTAATTATTGCGTCGATTGGCGTGGTGTTCGGAGATATTGGCACCAGCCCTTTATATTCTTTAAAAGAAGCGTTTAATCCCGTGCATGGTATTGGGCTTAGCTCAACTTCAATTATGGGGGTGCTTTCGCTATTGTTCTGGGCGATAACGATTGTGGTGGCGCTTAAGTATGTGGTTTTTGTCATGCGCGCTGATAATCATGGTGAAGGGGGCGTGCTTGCGCTGATGGCATTAAGTCTGCGTGGCTTTAATCGTAAGAGTCGGATAGCGACCTGCCTAATGATGTTAGGGGTATTCGGCGCCTGTATGTTTTATGGCGATGCAGTGATTACACCTGCGATCTCTGTCTTGTCCGCTGTAGAGGGACTGCAACTTGTCACCCCACACGCAGCTAATTCAGTATTGCCTATCACCGTTGTGGTTTTATTTCTCTTATTCTGGTTGCAGCAACGTGGTACGCATATTGTCGGTAAGCTTTTTGGCCCGATTATGGTGCTTTGGTTTATCACGCTGGCTTTGCTAGGCATCGCTCAAATTGCTCGCACACCAGCCATTATTGGCGCACTTAATCCTTTGTATGGCCTGCGTTTTTTGTCTGAGCATGGTGCTCAAACTTACGCGGTATTAGGTTCTATCGTATTGGTGCTGACGGGCGCCGAAGCGCTGTATGCTGATATCGGTCACTTTGGCGCGCGGCCTATTCGCTTTGGCTGGTATAGCATTGTGATGCCAGCATTGATTCTCAATTATTTTGGACAAGGCGCGCTGCTGCTAAGCAATCCGCGTGCAGTCGATAATCCTTTTTATTACCTTGCTCCGCAGTGGGCGCTATTGCCATTAGTAATTTTAGCTACGCTAGCTACCGTCATTGCTTCGCAAGCTGTTATCTCAGGTGCTTTTTCGCTCACTAGCCAAGCGATTCAAATGGGTTTTGCGCCGCGCATGAAAATCAGCCATACGTCAGCGCAGGAAATTGGACAAATTTATATTCCGCTTGCGAATTGGCTTTTGCTGGCGATCATCTTATGTATCGTGCTGACCTTTAAAAATTCAGCCAGTTTGGCTGCTGCGTACGGTATTGCTGTGACGACCACGATGGTAATTACCACGATGCTTGCCAGTACTGTGATGCTAAGAGTATGGCAGTGGAGTAAATGGATAGTAGTGCCCCTTATTGCCCTCTTTTTTACGATTGATTTAGCTTTCTTCGGCGCCAATTTACTTAAGGTGAAAGAAGGTGGATGGTTACCTTTAATGCTCGGTGCGGTGCTGTTCTTCTTGTTGATGACCTGGTTTAAAGGGCGCAAACTCATTAAAGAACGCAGCGCTGAAATTGGCATTACATTGCCAGCCTTTTTACACACGCTTTTGGTTGACCCGCCCCATCGCGTTTCAGGCACAGCCATTTATTTAACTGGCAATATCAAAGAAGAAGGCGAAGTGCTGGTGCCTGTGAGTCTTTTACACAATCTAAAGCACAATAAAGTGTTGCATGAACGTACGATCTTCATGACTTTTCTGACCCAAGACGTGCCTTATATCAAAGACAAAGATCGGATTACGCTACAAGAACTAGAAGCCGGCTTATCTATCGTGCGAGTTGATTATGGTTTTAAAGAAACGCCAGATGTACAAAAAGCGATGCAATTATTAAATCAACAATACCAGCTTGCGCTTGAGCCGATGGATACGTCGTTCTTCCTCGCCCGTGAAACAGTGGTGCCTTCCCGTCTACCTGGCATGTCGTTATGGCGCGAACGCCTTTTTGCATGGATGCATCGCAATGCGGCAAAACCATCCGACTTCTTCCACATCCCTACCAATCGCGTGGTTGAGCTTGGTACAAAGATCGAGATTTGAGAAAAAATATAACTAGAACTCGTTTCATCAATGTCTAAAAGGTCGTCAGCGGGGGGAGGCCGGAGCGGAAGAACCGGAGTGTACTCGACGTACACGAGGATTCCGAGCACCGCCCGACTCCCGATCACGGCCTTTTAGGCATTTATGGAATGAGTTCTAGGTAATTGCAAAAGACTCGATTGTGTTTATCTAAAGATTTGATCTAAAAAAGTATCTCCTCGCTGCTTAAGCCAGTGCGGTGGAGCGCTTGCGCTTGCCTTGAATTAAAAATTTTCCTCATAAAAAAATAAAAGATATGCATTCTGTTTCACATTCTTATCGGTCCATCCCCCTCTATCCATTATTTTCAAAGGCACCATCAAATAATTTGCCACCTGAACTTTGTTTAGAAATAGAAAAATATTTAGATAAGCCTACTTTGTTGGATGCACTTAGATCGCTCATCATTCCGACTCGTGCAGGAGAACTAATCAGTTCACCTGCTTTAAAACTACATCTGTTGCTGCGCAACGTACCAGCAGAATATCAGCATGACTTAGCCAATTCAGATGATGATTTGTGGAAATTTGCGCTAAATCAGCTCTCTGAGCTAAGTGGCAGTCAGCTTTATCAGGTAGTAAAGAGACCCATGCTTTTTAAGCTGTTACAGCTTATTGATTGCCCAGTGCTTTTTAGGCCATTAAAAGAGGGTATTGAAGAAAAGAATTCTGGCTTAAAGAAAAAGCTCTTTGATTTAGTGGAGCGCTCTAGAAAAAAAGAGATACAAGCGGTGGCAGCGAGGGCGCTAGAGCTTTTAGTTAAAGCGGGTGTCGATATGAGGGGGCGAGACCTGAAGGGCATCCGCGTGCCGGAAGCCAATTTAAGTTATGCGGTATTGGACTCAACGCAATTGCAAAAGGCAGATCTGAGAGGCGTGAAACTTCACGCAGCTAACTTGCACAATGCAAATTTAAGCGAAGCACAGATGGCTGGTGTGCAATTTGGCGAGTTACCTTATTTGCAACACGATAGTGCAGTGTTGTGCTGCACCTATTCCGAGAATGGAAAAAACTGCGCGGTGGGACTGTCGAACGGCAAGATCTATATCTATGAAACCTCGAGTTGGAGCAGAGTCCGTACTTTGGAAACGGGTCAAATAATTAAGAGCCTAGCGTACTCACCTAACGGCGAATGGATCGTATCCAGTAATATGGATCAGACTGTGCGCTTGTGGAGCGTACAGAACGAAACGCCGCCGCATCTCTTAGAAGGCGATGGTGGAAGTATTGTTTGCGCGGTGTATTCACCCAACGGTAGGCAGATTGCTGCCGGCAGCCTGGACCATACTGTGTGGTTGCGGGATACGTTAAGCGAAGAGGCATTGCATATCTTAAAGGGGCATGAGGGAAGCGTTGTCAGTATCGCCTATTCGCGCAATAGCGAGCGGATTGTCTCCGGAAGTCTCGACAAAACAGTGAGAGTATGGGATGCGCTAAGCGGCAGTCTCGTTCATATTTTAAAAGGACATGAGGGAGGGGTTTTTAGCGTAGCGTGCTCGCCTGATGGTAAGCAGATTGCCTCCTGCGGCAGTGACAAAACAGTGAGAGTGTGGGATGCGTTAACGGGCAAGCTGATGCAAATTTTCAGCGGACATGAACACACTGTTTGTAGTGTCGCGTATTCACCCGATAGTGATCTGGTCGCCTCCTGTGGCGCTGACAAAACCGTGAGATTATGGAGTACACGAACTGGAAAATTGCTGCAAATCTTCAGTGGGCATCAGCAGACGGTTAACAGCGTGACATTTTCACCCGATGGCAAGTGGCTTGCTTCTGGCAGTCTCGACAAGACTGTAAGGCTGTGGGAAGTTACAGAAAAATCGAGGCAATATGAAGAAATAATGCTGCGCCGTCATTTAGCGTCTGAGGCTTTAAATGTAGAGGGTATGGTCATCAAAGGAGTACGCGGTTTAAGCAAGATGAATGCACGACTTTTAGCGCAACGGGGAGCGGCAGATGAGCCAGTCTCACTCAGCGACGTAACGAAGAGTAAGAGGGCTAGGCTGTCTCAGAGATTAATTAACCTGTTAAAAGATCTGTGGCCTATACGTTGATGAGTTCTAGTTTCTATCTAATCTAAGATCCCGTTCACGATTTCCAAAAAAAAGAAATATTACGTTTGGGCGGCGCTCAATTATCGCTTCGCAAAAGTATTCCTTTTTTCTGGGCGTGCTTTTGCTTTCGGAGTGAATACCCTAAATTTTCTCTTAAATGATCAGCCTGCTCAATTCACCCGCAGCCGTATCTAGGGCAGAGAACAAAGTACTTATTTACTTTGTAAATCAATTGGCTACCCCAAACTAGGAGATAAATTATGATTATCCCTCCTCCTTCTCCAACAAAAGAAAAAAGCAGCATAGATGATGTAGATGATAGATTGCCGAAAAATTTTCAAAGTTCGGTGTCAAATTCTCCAAATATAGGAACATTGACGGGACTGCTTCCAACTGGGAAGCTGCCACTACCCACCATACCGCCGGAAGTAGAGCAAGGGCAACGGGAAAAATGGAAAGAGCTTATTGAAGGGGCGGCTGGTCCTAACCCTTCTGTCACACAGCGTCCCTCCCGCCCCACCAACCTTGCTGTTCCGAACAAGGTAGAACAAGAAAGAGGAGCTGAAATAGGGGCTGGCATTGCAATAGGAGTTGCCATGGGTCTTGTTTCAGCATACGTTGCGGTTCGTCTTTGCCTTAACGCAAAGCGTAAGCCGAAAATACCCGACCTAGAAAACAATCCACTCAGTCAACAAGAACCACGGTTAGTTAGACGCCAAATCTGATATTAGAATGCCAATTCGCAAATGAATTTATAGGGCTGGGTTAGGAAACGGGGTGCAAAATTTTCCAGTTTATGGGAGGAAACAGTGCTCAAAAGTCTCCTCCCCATTTGTGCATTTCAATGTAGCGAATTTGCTAGGGTGATCCCACTCACCATTTTAATTTTGCAAAAGCCTCTGCCATCGCGCCGCTTGGTTCTATTTGCTGCGTTGAGCGTTTGGCGTGTGGAGCGGCTGGACGTTTGGTTTTGCTTTGTGGAGACGGCGAATTGCCCCGTGGGGAGGAGGAGGGGGCGCTAGCTTCATCGAGACGCATCGTAAGCGCAATGCGCTGGCGTTTTAAATCGACTTCTAGCACTTTCACTTTGACGACATCTCCCGCTTTAACAACTTCATGAGGGTTTTTCACAAAGTGGTTAGCCAATGCAGAGATATGGACTAAGCCATCTTGATGTACACCGATATCGACAAATGCACCAAACGCTGCGACATTGGTTACGACTCCCTCAAGGATCATGCCGGTTTTTAAGTCGGCGACCGTTTCAATGCCTTCTTGGAAGGTTGCCGTCTTAAATTCAGGGCGTGGGTCGCGCCCAGGTTTTTCTAGCTCAGCGAGGATGTCGCGTACGGTCGGGAGACCAAAACGTTCATCAACAAATTCTTGCGGCTGTAGTCCTTTCAATAAATCTCGATTTCCCATCACCTCGGCCACTTGCTTGCCGATTTTGGTGAGAATGCGTTCGACTACTGGGTAAGCTTCTGGGTGAACAGCAGAACAATCGAGCGGGTTATCTCCCTGATTGATGCGTAAAAAACCTGCCGCTTGCTCGAACGTTTTTTCGCCAAGTCTTGGCACTTTTTTCAACACCTCACGCGACGCAAAAGGCCCATGTGTATCTCGGTAGGCAACAATATGGCGAGCTAAAGCGCTATTTAAGCCAGAGATGCGCGTTAACAGCGCGGCTGAAGCTGTATTTAAATCAACGCCCACTGCATTCACGCAATCTTCCACGACCGCATCCAACGAACGTGTTAATTCACGTGGATTAACATCATGCTGGTATTGTCCAACGCCAATCGCTTTGGGCTCAATTTTGACCAACTCAGCTAATGGATCTTGCAAGCGTCGCGCAATCGAAACGGCTCCCCGTAGCGAGACATCTAACTCAGGAAATTCTTGCGCCGCCAATTCAGACGCTGAATAAACCGATGCGCCAGCTTCAGAGACAACAATTTTTTGCAATTTCAAATGCGGATTGCGCTGGATGAGTTCGTTCACCAGTTTATCGGTTTCGCGTGAACCAGTACCGTTGCCAATGCTAATCAATTCAGCCTGTGTGGCTTGTGCCAATTGCGCTAATTTAGCCAATGCTCCGTCCCAGTCGCGGCGTGGTTCATGCGGATAAATGGTGGTTGTTGTTAGCAGCTTGCCGGTGCGATCGACAGCGGCAACTTTTACGCCAGTGCGTAAACCAGGGTCTAACCCAATCACAGTTTTAGGGCCAGCCGGCGCTGCGAGCAGTAAATCCTTTAAATTACGCGCAAAAATATTAATCGCTTCATGCTCGGCTTGTTCGCGTAACTGAGAAAGTAAATCGTTTTCCAAATGGGGCTGTACCTTAACGCGCCAACACCAACGGCAGACGTTCGCAAGCCATATATCCGCTGCACGTCCTTTGGATTGAATACCGTGATGCTCGGCGATCATGGCTTCGCCAGGGTGGGGTGTTTGTGCTTCAAGCGCGTCGTTTAGCGTAAGCTTAATGGCCAACACGCCAGCTTGACGGCCACGGAATAAGGCCAGTGCACGATGCGAAGGGATGGATTTAAAAGTTTCTGTATAAGCGTAGTAATCTCTAAACTTCTCGCCCTCGGCCTGTTCTTGCCCTTCAATCACCGAGGCTGAAACCATTCCTTCTTTTTGTAGATAGTCACGCAATTTACTCAGCAGCGGAGCCGTTTCACCAAATTGCTCAGTGAGAATATCGCGTGCCCCATCTAGCGCTGCTTTGGTATCAGCAATGCCTTTTTCAATATTCAGATATTTTTCTGCTTCATGGGTTGGGTCTATTGTTGGGTCAGCTAACAGTGCTTGTGCCAGCGGTTCTAACCCTGCTTCACGGGCTATCTGGGCGCGTGTGCGACGTTTCGGTTTATATGGCAGATAAAGATCTTCTAGTGTCTGTTTACTTTGTGCGGTATCGATGGCGGCGCGCAGCTCGTCAGTGAGTTTGCCTTGTTCCTCGATACTTTGTAGGATGCTCGAGCGGCGCTCCTCGAGCGTGCGCCAATAGGCGAGGCGTTCTTCTAGCATGCGCAGCTGCGTATCATCAAGATTACCCGTTGCCTCCTTGCGGTAACGGGCAATAAATGGCACCGTAGCACCCTCATCTAAAAGCCGCACTGCCGCTGCAACTTGGCGTGATTCAACTTGTAATTCAGCGGCCAAACATTGCTCGATTTTTAGTGCTAATTTATCTGTCATATTTCCTCAGATTGTTTGATTTACCGTGCTGGAAGCATGAAATGGGTTAGCAGCAGGATTACATCTGCTTATTCTCATTTGGTTTAACGCCCGCTTACGATTTTAGAGAAGTTATCGGCAGTCATGTTGGGGTGGCGAAGCAACCCCAACATGCATACCCATTACCTTTAATAATTTCCTACTCGGAGAGGGTAAGCAGGCTCGTCAAAAGATCGCGAGCAGGCACTTAGTTTTTCGTCAGGTAAAATTCTGCCATGTTTATTCATGAGATTGTGATGCGTAGTTTTTCCCTATTGTGTGCCGCGTTTGTATTAACGAGCGTGGCTCTATCCAATGCCCATGCTCAATTAGTTGTGCCAACCTCCGAACAACTGGCAGCAGCACAGGCGCAAAATGAAAATTCAACTGTTAGTCGAGATAATTTCGATGAGCACCAAGCTGCATTAGAACGCCGTCAAGTCATCATGGAGCGAGATTATTTACAGCAAGAGCGGGCGTGTTACAACCGCTTTTTGGTGAATTCATGTTTGGCCAAGGTACGCACCGCTCGGCGCGAGCAGCAGGCGATATTACGTAAAGAGCAATTGGCCCTCGATGAAGCTGAGCGTATTGCGCGTGCGCAAAAGCGTAAGCAGCAAGCGACTGAAAAGCAGATACAACAAGAAGCTAACGCAGCGGCACGGCGCAATGAAGAGCAGGGTGCTAAAAGACGCTATTTAGAAAAGCAGCAAAAATATGAATTAAAACAGATGCAACGAGCCGCAAGCGCACCACAGCGCCGCAGTAATGCTAAGGCTTACGCTGATAAGCAAACGGCGTATCAACGTAAATTGGAAGCAGCGCGAGCGCGAGGTGCGCAAGATGCGCAGCGACGCGCGGAGAATGTTAAGCGTTTTCATGCTAAACAACGTGCTGCAGAATTACATCGAGCTAAGGTTGAACGTCGTCAGAAGGAACGTCGTCAAAAAGCGGCTTCTGGTGCTTCTCAGAGCGGATCAAATGCAAACATTATTTCCCCGCAATAATCGCGTGCTTTCAAGACTTGCGTCTGCTCTGCGCTGCTGTAGATAAAAAGGGATAAAAGATCACTATGCCGGCTACTGCAAGCGATACGTCCACATCAAGTCAAACTTCTACCTCTACGATGAGCGAGGCACTGCAGGAGTCATGGGCGCTTGAGCTAGAGCAAGTTTTTAACGCAGATGGATTGCTTGCTCATCATTTTGATGGTTACCGGCTGCGTACTGCGCAACTAATGATGGCACGTGCGGTAGCCGCTACGATTCAAGCAGCGACGCAAGTCACCCAGGCAGATAGAGAAGCCATTGCTGGCGATGAACCGCAGATTAAGCAAGATGCCGCACATCATGAACCTACCTCAAACCCAGCTCCATTTTCTTTATCTTCCCCATCTGGTGAGCCGGAGAGTACTGATAACGCTGACAGCACTTTGCTCGTAGAAGCCGGCACGGGCACAGGAAAAACCTTTGCTTACTTAGTGCCAGCAATGCGTTGGGGAGGGAAGGTGATTCTGTCAACGGCGACCCGTCACCTGCAAGATCAACTTTTCCTACGCGATATTCCAACGCTACGGGCTGCTTTGGCCGCACCGGTTTCAGTAGCGATGCTCAAAGGTCGTGCCAATTATCTATGCCATTATTATTTGCAGCGCGCAGTACAAAGCGGCCGCTTACCGTCTCGCCAGGATGCTGCGCAATTACAAAAAATCGTTCGCTTTGCGAAGGTCACGCAAAGCGGAGATAAATCTGAACTCGCCGATGTTCCTGAAAATGCGCCGATATGGAATCTCGTCACCTCAACACGCGAGAATTGTTTAGGGCAAGAATGCGAGCATTATAAAAATTGTTTTGTGATGCGTGCGCGTCGTAATGCACAGCAGGCGGACTTGGTGGTAGTCAATCATCATTTGTTCTTCGCAGATATTATGCTGCGCGATACTGGTCTGGCTGAATTACTACCCGCTGCGAATACATTAATTTTTGATGAAGCGCATCAGCTACCTGATACGGCGACAGTTTTTTTCGGCACCACGCTCTCTACGAGCCAATTACTTGAACTTGCACGCGATGCGCTAGCTGAAGGATTACAGCATGCGCGCGATGCTGTAGCTTGGGCTGATCTCAGCGCTGCGTTGGAAAAAGCAGCGCGTGATTTGCGCTTAGTGTTTGCGTCTCAAACTACGCGCTTGCCGCTTGCTCAGCTGCCTGAAGACCATCCGTTTTACAGTACCATTGAAGTGTTATTAGCGGCGCTTGCAGCGCTTATTGATGCACTTCAGGCACAAGCTGAACGCGCCGAATCATTAAAACAATGTTGGCAGCGCGCAGAGCAACTGCAGCAAACATTAACTTTATTTCTCGCTTCTCAAGCACTAGCGAATGATGTTGCTACTGCGCCTAAAAATACTGAACATGAACAGACAGTACGTTGGATTGAAGTTTTTACCCACACCGTACAGCTGCACATCACCCCCTTATCGATTGCGTCAATCTTCGCCAAGCAGCGCGTAGGGAATCCGCGCGCTTGGATTTTTACATCAGCAACCCTTTCAGTACGGGGCGATTTCACTCACTATGCAGCGCAGATGGGATTAGATGCCCGTCGTTCATTAACACTCGCTAGTCCCTTTGATTATGCACGGCAGGCTTTGTTGTATGTGCCGCCTGGCTTGCCGGTACCAGCTTCAGCGGAGTTCACCGAAGCAGTGGTTAACGCAGCTTGCCCTGTTTTGGAAGCAGCTCAAGGTAGGGCTTTTTTATTGTGTACTACATTGCGCGCGGTCGAAAAAATGGCGACGCTCTTGCGTGCTATCAGCGAACAACGCAGCTGGTCTTTCCCATTATTGGTGCAAGGTGAAACCAGCCGCACTGAGTTGCTAGAACGTTTTCGCCGACACGGAAATGCCATTTTGATTGGCAGCCAAAGTTTTTGGGAAGGCGTAGATGTACGAGGGGAAGCGCTCTCGCTTGTCATTATCGACAAACTCCCTTTCGCGCCCCCAGACGACCCAGTGCTGGCCGCTCGCCTGGCTGCGCTCGCACAACAGGGAATCAATCCTTTTACTTCTTATCAATTACCCCACGCTATTCTGACCCTCAAGCAAGGAGCAGGCCGCTTGCTGCGCGCCGAAACTGACCGAGGCGTACTGATGATTTGCGATCCACGTTTAGTTGATAAACCGTATGGTCGTCGTATCTGGCAAAGCCTTCCTCCTTTTAAACGCACACGCGACGTAGAGGTGGTGCAGTCTTTTTTGCTTAAGAAAGATGAGGATACGTCACTGCCAGCGGACAATAAGTAGCCAGGCGTCTTACGGTCGATCCAGCGAGTTAATAACGCATCAGTAGGTGAGCTTTATCTGTGGCGCTGACTAACGCAACAAAGTATCCGATGGCGCTTCATGAAATTGCCGGCGGTAACTATTGACCAAAGTAGAGCGGTTGTGCACTCCCCATTTCTCAGCAATATCTGCAATCGATACGCCAGTTTCATTCAATAAATCTTGACGAATATGCTCCATCCGATGGCGCCTGATTACCTCAGTTGGCGATAAACCTACATGAGTTTTAAACGTTAATTGAAGTGCACGCTCAGTGATGCCAATTTGTGCGGCGACCTCGCGCACTGATAAATCAGGCCGGCTGATATTTTCCAGTAGATAGTTATAAGCGCGGCGATATTTGCCAGGCAGACGCGCGCAGATGTCGTCAGATGGCATGAGTACAGGGGTACGAGCGCGCTTCTTATTAGGATGAAAATCAGGTGGCAATACGACAGCACGTATCGATTGCATCGCTAGCAGCGAGTAGCGCGCGTAGTGATGCATGGCCTCTTCAAGATGCGCGCTTTGTTGCGCTATTTTGGCTAAGCAGTAAAAATATTCTGCGCTGTTACGCAGCGTAGCGTACTGGGCTTGGCCTTGGCCAAAGTGATTGAAATCGAGAAAACTATGCGCTAAACGCGCAGCATCAGCAGAGAGAGCAGCAAGTGCGATTTCAATTCTAATCGCTTGTTGATAATTCTCGAGTTCAGCCTGCACGGCCCAACTTAAATGAGTTTGTAGCTGCTCAGCGACGTTAAATCCGCCATGCGCTAGCGCCCGCAACGAGGATAAGAAATTGAGTCTTTGTTTTAACAAATAAGGGAGTGCATCTATTTTGGATACGTTATCGAGCGCTGGCGCTAAGAAACTTGCACTCGCTACATGCCAAAACACATGGTCCACAAATTTAGTCGACTGGCGTAGCGTGTGTTGCAACGTTAAATCTGTTTTGATTGCATACGCCAGCTGCCGCCAGTGTAATTTTTCTTCTTCCTCGGCTAGCGCGGCCATTTCGTCGAGATACTGATGCGCCTCGTTAAAATAGCCTAGGCTATGCATAACAAAAGTTGCACCAGCTAATGCTTCTAAACGCCGATCTATTTCTAAATCGTGTTCATTGAGTAACCGGACAAAACAGCTTAATGCCGTGCTGAATCGATTCAGAAAGAAAGCCTGCCAGCCAGTATTACGGCAAGATCGAATGCGTAACGTATGTTTTGCATGGCGAATGATACGGTTAGATTTACGCAGACTTTCTTCGGCCTCTTCAAAGCGACCAAGCATAAGCTGCAAATCCCCGCAAATGCGTAGATTCTCTGAAAGCGTTTCATTGGCTGGCCCATTCTGCGCGTCATCGGCATGTTTCGTTGCAAACGAGAAAGCTTCATGCAGTTTTGCATCAAGTATCAGTTGCCGCAAAGTAGGGTGGGCTTGATTAAAACTTAGCACCGAAATCATCGGGAAATACACAGTCCAAAACATCTTGTCTCCTTGCACTGCGCTAAAGAACTGTTCTATTTATCAAATCTGGCCTTTTTAGGAGGCGCTAAATAAATCGGGAGTCGCAGGACAATCTACTAAGACCGCACGGCAAGTACTTATGTACTGGCAGCCAAGGTATGCCTTGCTCGCAATTTATTTAGCGCCCCCTTAAATTGAAGTAAAAATGGCCTGCTCAGGAAATATTGAATTAATCGGAGGGTGTGCGTTCTTTATGTGAATATGCTTGGTCCTCGATTTATTTCGTACTTCCCTAGATCTCATGCTAGGACTATTTATTCGGTTAATTTTCAATTATTTACAGCGTTTTATTTTTTTTAGATTTGGCGCTGAGCAACATGGTATTAACTAAGAGTTATGCTATCGCTTTTAGTGAAATATTCAGGGCTTCTTCTTTCTCATACTCTTATATTAAGAAATGTAATGAATACTCCTTTATTGAGAGACGCACGCGTTCATTACATTTCTAAGAACCTGTTCATAATCTCAAAGAAGAGTGTTTTGTGAGGTTATTAGCCGTCACATTGGGGTGACAAGGAACCCCAACATGAGCCTATACAAGCCTCTAAGTCGCTTTTTTAAAAGATTATGAACAGGTTCTTAAAACGCTTATTGCATTTCCTCGTCATATACACTTGCTAGTGTGCTCGCGCTTTTATCTTGAGTTGCCTGGCTTGCTTCTAAACGATAGCCGAATGCATAAATCGTTCTGAGTTGTACGCTGCTAGTTTCAATTAAGTTAAGTTTTTTTCGTAACTTATAAATATGCTGCTCAAGCGTACGTCCAACGATTTGTTCGGTATTCCCCCAAATAGCTTCAGAAATTTGCTGACGACTAAAGAAATGCCCTGGATGGGAAAAAAATAACCAAGCAATCGCAAATTCCCGCGAAGTCAATCTGACTGCTTTCGAATTCCAAACCACCGTGCCGCTACATTTATCTAGCACATAGCCATTGATTTCTATTCTGGTGCAGGCGTTATCACGGGCCACGGAGCGATTAAGTAAGATATGAGCACGCGCGTTAAGTTCACGCGGATCAATCGGTCCAAAAATCACATCGTCAGCGCCTGCTGCTAAGGTTTCTTTAAATGTGTCTAAATTAAAGAGTTGGCCAATTACAATAATCGGCGTGCGGCGATCTGAGTAACATTCGCGCCACGAGCTAAGTGGATGGTAAGTCGCAAAATTGCGGTGGTGGGCATCAACGACAATTAAATCGAAGGATTGACGTGGCAATTCACGCAACAACGAAAGATCTGAGCTAAAACAAATACAATTAACGGCTTCTCCAATAAAAGCGTCACAGGCGAGCTTAAATAGATGCTCATTTTTAGTTAAGACGGCAACCTTCACAAATATAACTCCGTCGGTACAGTAATCAAACCGAGAGGTGGAAAAAGAGAGCGCACCTTCAATGAGCGACAGCTTTGTGTTTTTTATGCGTGGCTGTCAGCCATTGTCGAATGACGCGAGTTGCTGCGTTTGATGTCTAATCGACACAGCGACCTTTATAAAATGCTAGGAATCTGTCAATAAACTGGCACATTAGCGATGTGGCTTGCTCAATGCTTTTGTGCGAGTTGATAAACAATTTCTACGAGCGATACCTTCGCAAGATCGGCGTTTTAACGCAATTACCGCAACCCTTTTTTCTGCGTAAGAAGCTTCGTAATCCAAAAAGAAAAAGGCCCGTGCTTTAAGCAGTTTAAGCAGAATTTTCACTGCTTTCTTATCTCTTACTCACGGTTTCTTTAATAACTGCGTACGCAACACACTATTGACCCAACTGTCAAAAGGCCGTAGCAATACATAGCTATTGACGGTGCCAGCAGCCTTATGTTGATTAGGGCGTGCTTCCCAACCAACTAATTGTGTTTCGTAGTGAAAACCTAAATGTTCAATAGCGTGTGCCGCGTCGCTCTGCGCATCGCAACATGAATAAATCCGATACACGGCGGGTTGTGCCGTGAGCCAATCCAGTACCTGTGCCAGGATTAGCGCAACGGCTCTACGTCGTTTAACTCCTTGTTGGTGTGCGGTAATGAGGCCGATTTCAACACGCGGTAAATGCGCGCGTATTTCGACTAGCGCAATAACGTGTCCACTCGTTTTATCAATAAGCCCCCATACATAAAACAAGCCCGCACGCCAACCTAACTCGCACAAGTTGATATAGGCTCGGGTTTCTTCCAAACATAGATGGGTGGCGAGAGGTAAATGCCAAGTAACTTGTGGATCGCTCAGTAAATATTGAAATACCTCAGGCGCATCGGTTATTTGTAAGCGTCTGGCTAGCATTTTGTTAGTTTCAAAATGTTCTGGGGGGTGGAAGAATTTCATCGGCTACGCCTTGGAGAATGGCGAGTTGTTTCAACAGGTTGAGTTAACTGTTCTTGCTCCATCTTTCTCGCTTTGAGGAGAAGCCTTACACCACTTGCATCGTTTCGGTTAATGCTGCGCTCAGTACGTTGGTCAGCCAACTGCCACGCTTTATCTTGGTACCACAGATCCTTGCTAGCATGAGAGAAGACTGTCATTCGCGTATCGTTGATTAAAGTCTCTTGAGAGGATGTTTGTTGCTGCCGCTGCTTTTCTTCGTTGTCTAGCGCAATTAATTCTTCCAATTGGCGCAGTGTGTTGTAGCGGTGGGCGTACGTTGGGCTCATCTGATACTGTGTGAACGAGACTAACTGGCTGCCTGGCATTTTGTGATCTAGCTTAGTGGTTTTACGCTCGAATACGATGTTCGGCGCGAAACGATTGTTAGGGTTGAATTGAAGGCTAACCTGATGGCTTTCCTGATTTTCTTTATAAACGGTTCGCCCAAGCGCTTTAGTAATAGGTGATCTAACTTCAGGTGTTACCAGGGTGACGCCTAGCACGCCATCTATCTTGGTTTCTTTCAGAGCGCCTTGCGCTATTTTTCGTTTTGAAGAAGAAAATGTCTCGCTGATGCCGTTGGCTTTCTTTAGGTTGAGGCCTGCGCCAATTCTGCCGCCAATTGATGTTTTGTCATCTCCAACTAGTAATCCAGCTCTGGCAATGACAGCGACCTCACCTTGATATTTTTTATGCTGATTGAAAACGAGAGAGACTTTTTTATCAGAAAATTCGGCAGCTAATTTCTCTGTAAAGCATTTAATAAGCTCGTGTTTAGCGTTTTGCTGCTTCCTTTTGTACTCTTCAATGGCCTCTTCCAGTGCTTTGAAGAAAAGTTTGCTGATCTTTTCATTCAAGGCTGGATCATTGTCATGCTCGATACGTAGCCCAGCTTCTTCTATCGTAGTGAATTTTGGCCTACGGCTTGGAGTTACACTGACTCCCAAAAAAGTTTTGGTGGGACCAGATAAAAATTTATAACCCGCTGACGCACCTAATCCGAGCCGGCCATAGTGCTCTCTACTTTTGCCAAAAACCATTTGAGCGCCGTACGTAGGATCATGTCTAACTTCAAAAAAAGCTCGACCGTTAAAGGTGTATCCCGCATCAGGCAAGAGGGCGACAGGCGCATAAGACAATATTTCGCGGATAAGGCCAAGACTAGCACCTCGTTCCCCACCACCAGCGGAAAAATAATTCGTACCCGGTGGGCTTGTGAGCACTTTCTCGAACAATTTTTGAAACTCATTGATATTAGTAAGGGGTTCTTTTATATCGAAAGTGAGGTCGTGAGCGGTTTTGATCGAGCTTTCAAAAGATTGATGATTGAGGAGTGATGCCGATTTCTTTTGGGGATCTTGTAAATCGCTTAGCGCACCTAATTCTTCACTCAATTTTTCCCATCGATCTTCTAAACCCTTTAGGGTGAGTAATTCTTCATTCAATTCTTTATTGAGTTTTTTAGTGATGAAATTAGCGAGGGAAGGTATTTGATTTGTCGATGCGCTAAAAGCTCTCCAAAGCGAAGAAGTTTCAGCCAGGATGCGAACGACTTGCGATGATTTTTTTTCGAATATTTTGGATGTTTCTTGATCAAATATTTGCCTTGCTTGGAGTTCTTTTCTCCGTTGTTTAATGCGTTGCTTAAGGCGTTGTTTTACAATTTTTTTATCGAAAAAGATATTGTTGTCTGAGTTTTTGTGTTTCATGTCTTGAGCCATTTCAAGCGTGACAATTTCAAGGGCTATTTTTGCTACTTGCGCTTTGTTGGCCGAGTTATTGGCTAATGCATGCATGTGCATTCTTAAACCCGCGCAAAGACTTTGCGCAGCATTGTTAAACTCCTCGTCATATATTTTCGAGGTTTTTATGTCACGGATATGGCTAAGTAATTTGCTACCCTCAAGTGTTGGCGTTTTTCTTAAGCTGAGCGCGCGTAGAAAGTTATCTTTAAAACGTTCAGACCATGAGAAATCTTTACGCCTAATTTCATAATCACGAATGTCAGTAAAAAATTTAAGCATGCGATGCATAACGGTATCGCGTGTTGACGTATCGTAGATTTCTTGCCCCCACATCCAATAAGCCGCTTTTTGTTTAAGTGTGAGAAACTCATCTGCTATTGTGCCGTTGGCGTTTTCTTCAATGGCAGCTTTATGTTTTATCACTTCGCGTGCTGCTTCTATAACCCCCACTGCTTGTTCTGCTTCTGCAATTAAAGGTCTCTGACCAGATTTAATCTCTTCGATTAGGTTAGATGGCGCGGCGTCTAATCCTGGGTAAAAACTGCGTAGCTTATGCCATGCTTGTTGATATCTGATTAGTGCTATCTCTGTGTCTGTTTCTTTTGGTTGAGCTGGATTAGGTTCGATACCTTGTAACTTTAGTACCGCAGCCAGCGCATACCCTCCTACGCTGGCTAGTCGCTGCATGCATTGCCAGGCTTTTTCTTCGATATTTTTGGCTTCTTCATTTCCTGGTATTGGCTCTGTGTTCAGAATATCGAGCTTTTTGCTCATCCTCTCTAGCACTCTTTTTGCCAGCTGTGCGTCGCCTTGGCAAACTTGGGATAAGACTTGAGTAGTGAGGATAGCGCTAGGCATAAGCCAATCTGGCTCAGCCTCAGTTGTGTGGAGTAAATTGATTAATTGAGTAGCTAATTCCGGCGCATCGGGCCTGTCACTGAATAAGTTCATGGACAATGTAGACAGCTCTCCTTTATCAAAGACTTCATGTATATGCTTTACCAGTTGTTCGGCTTCTTTCACCTTTTGACGAGATCGAGAGCGACGTACCCAATACGGTAAATTTTTTCTAATGTTTACGTAATGTTTTAGCCCTGCCATCAAGCTGCTTGAATTGACAAGGGTGGTCTCGCTTGTATTGCTGCTAATAGTAGCGTTATCGATAGATCGGCGAGGGGGAGTATCTGGTTGCTCCTCATGCGGGGAGGCAGAATCTATCAACGTAACCGACGAATTGCGACGTAATCGTGCTGCGGGTGGTGCTGATGTTTCGCCTACGCTATGACGATTGGTAGAGAGATGAGATGAAGTGGCGAAAGCATTATTTTCAACGACATGATTTTGCGAGCTAGAAATATTGGAAAGATCGGTATGTCCAGCAGATCGGTTTGCGCGACTTTGTAGCGAGCTTGAAGCAGGGTGAGCGAATCTCTCTGAAACCTTTTTTAGTGCGTGCTCCACATCCACGGCAAAATCATCGAGCTCGAACGGAGGAAGGAGATGAGAAGGAGGAACGCTGTCGCTCATAGTCATTCGCTTTGCGACTCGGTCCAGTTCTATTGCTTTGACAAGGTCCGGTCGCAATAAAGTGGTTATGCTTCTATTGTTTGTTATTTCACTGAAGAGCTATGAAGCAAAACGAAAAAACGTATGTCGTGGCGAAAATAAATAGGCGTATTAGCGTAACTAATGACTGTGTAGACAGCCTCTTAGAAAGCTTTGATGCCGCTTCTCAAGCAAAACCTTTGAGCAGAGAAAATTTTGCGAAAACTGTAAGCAGGGAATTAAGAAAATGATGACTTCGCTTTGCGCGTCATGCTTTCGGATTTGGAATATATTAGTAGATTGAGTTGTTTTATAAAGTGAGGAAGATTAAGAGGTCAGAACTAATTCGATGAAATGGTTTTAGCTAAATGGTTTGTGCTGGGATTAATTAGAGGAGAAAGGAAATGACAGCAAAAGTTAATACAGCTTTGGGCATTTATAACGCTCGTGGCATAACTAGTCCGCCATCTACATCATCTAAGTCTGATGCCTCTTCTGTGAGGTCATCAAGAAGATCTTCTTTTTCGCAAATGACTAGTGGAAGTCCTCTTGATGGATTAAACCAAAATAATGCCTCGGGTGTTAACTTCACAAAATTAAATGAAGGATTAGGAGCAGAGAGATTAAAGATAGCAAAGAGGGAAGCCGGCATGGATGCTGTTGATGCCGCGGTGAGAATATTGAACAGACTCGGCCAGAGTATTAAAGATGCTGTCGGCCATTAAAAATCAATTATTTCTCTACCTTAACTCTACCCACTAAAGTGAAATGCCTGGGTATTTAATTAAGCTCGTATCCAAGCAAACTGTCCTGAGGCGATACCTTCAAACATTTCGTCAGTCGATTCAAAAATATTTTTTTGCCAATACCGACCATGCTCTGCATAGTGTGCAAGTAAATCAGCGAGCCATTCACCGGTGACTTCGCCGCTCATGATTACCCGAATAATCAGAATGGCGCCGCCGGTGTCAGAATCAAGCCCGAGTTGGGCTTGGTCTTGCGCGTAAATCAATAAATTCGCTTCTAACATCAACCGAAACACGACTAGCGTGCGTCCAGCTGTGACCGTGCCATAGTGAAAATTTAAATACATCGCATGGACGTCTTCTTCAAAGTGCTCAAATTGCACATCAAAGCCTTCAACCTGCATGGAGCGAGTCCGCAAAACATGATTAGGATCTCCAAAATTGACCACCCGACATAAGTCAAGCAGTAAGGCTTCATAACGCTCTGTACTCATGGTGGTTAATTGGGGAGAGGGTGGTTTGCCTAATCTGTTTGTCAGTCACGTTGAAAAATTACTGCAGTCGTGACTGGCGAGCACAAGCAAATTTCAGTCAACATTGATTTGTTTTTTTTATAGGTGGCTGAATAAGTTAATTATCGCGCTTACCTTTTTTTAGACGATAAGCCTAGGCTTGTAAGCGCATAAGCATTTTTCTTAATTTTGGAAGACGCTAAAAAAGTATGCAAGACGAAAGCGCTGATCTCAAAATGATGAACCAGGTTCTTTCAAGAAAGCTTCTTCTTCTGCGCTTGATAGCCGCCCAAGAATTTTATTTCGATGAGGATAACGACCAAAGCGCTTAATGATCTCTGCGTGTTTGATTGCCCATTCAAGAGGATCGGCTAACCCTGTTTCTTCTTTGAGTGCCGTAAATAAACGGAGCGACTCATGTTGGCTTGCTAGCGATTCATCATGCTCAAACGGTAAATAAACAAAGCTGCGATGGTGGGGGGTAGGTAAGCTGCGGTCTTTATTTTGCTCAATAAGCGCGCGTGCAAGCGCAAGTGCTTGGGCATCTTGCGCAAAAGCTTGTGGCTGGTTGCGATATAAATTACGTGAAAATTGATCAAGCACAATAATCAGCGCGCATGTCCCCAATGGCGTCGCGGTCCAAGCGTTACATTGTCCAGCTGCTGCCTTTTGATGAAGCGTGAGAAAGCGTGCACGCAACTCTGCATCGACAGCCTCCGATACTTGAAACCAAAACACCCGTGCTTGGTTGTAATCGGTTGAATCAGGTGTACCAAACCAATAGTCCAATACTTCGCGTGCTTGTGGGTCTAGTGTAATTAATTCTTGCTGAGATTGATTAGGAGTGAGGCACATAAATATAGACTTTGATTAGATCAAATTGGCTCTTGAGAGACAACTTTTTTGATTAGATATCCCGCTGGTTACTACATACTTTCTACAAAATCAATATAGGGAAATCTCTTGTCAGTTATTGAGCTTGACCCAGGGCTTTACCCTATCGCCATAAAATTTACATATTGCCATCATCGCGCCTATTCTTATCCATTAATCAGCATAGTCTGGCTCTCTTACAGTTTTTTGCGGCTAGTGCTCATGCTTTATAAAAAAATTATAAGAGACAATCATGTTTATTCATCTTGGTAGCATATCTCCTTATTGCGAGCTAATGTTTGATAATAGGTTCTCTAGCTATAAGCGCGATAGATTACAGCGTGACTTTCTTTATTAGAGGGAAAAATCTGGATCAAAATCTAAGAGCGAAAAAGAAAGTGAGGTTGTTCGCACGTTATTGAGCAATTTATACAAGAATCTTAAAAAATTAGAGCTATTTGAAGGTGTGCTAAGAGATGTCAAAAAAACAGATAAATATGCCTATATCGTTGGAGGGCTTAGCGCTAGAACTATTAATTTGACAGAGTTGCTAAATGAAGATCTAGAAATCAAAGAAGGCAATATCAAGGATTTCTTTAACGAATGTAAAAGTCTTGAGGAAGAAATTGATCAGCTCTTGGAAAAAGAGAAGCAAGCGGCAGGTTCTCCTATGCCCTCTTCACGTACAAAAGATAGAGCTACTGTTGTTTTGTCAATTTGTGCGATTTTATTCACTAAATTTTTCGGCATTATTATCGCAGCCATTTCTTTGGCTTATGGGTATTTTAAAGAGAGAGAAGAGTGCAGTTCTAATTATGGAGAATTGTTGAGTCAGCTGAAAACTGATATAGGCAATTTGGAAAGAAAAGTTGCACGAAAGATAGAGAAGAAGAAGGAACGCGAAAAGCAACTTAATGAAGTGGCAGAATTGAGATTGCTTGTTAATTCTATGATATTCCTTACGGATCAAGTTCAGCGTGACACAAACTATGTAGCGGAGGCAGTAAGAAGTCGGAAGGCTAGAAGTGTTGTGCAATGGAAATAGCTAGGAAGTCGTTTAGGCTGATGAGCGATAAGCTTGATTTCGTCAGATAAATTAAATTTTGAAGATAATTTTGTCAATTGTTGGGGCGCGCACGGTGAATGAAAGAATTGCGATAAGCTTAGGAAGAAATGTTGGTCGAGAGCCAGGGATAGGTTCGAATCCATCGGCGCAGATGGGAGTTATGTCGGATTCTCCTCTGTTACCAGAAGCAATCCAAGAAGCTGAGTCTTTGCAAAAAGAAACGGAAAGCGTGGGGACAGCATTAATTGACGCATTTGGAAATTTGAATAAGGAGGTGTCTCACCTCTCTAAAAGCTTTGCCGAGGGCGTTGATTTGTTCGAAGGAATAAACAATTCCCTCACAGAAGGGATTAGCCGAAGTTCTGGCCAAGCGGAAAACCTCCAAAATTTATTGAGGAGGAGCTTGGATGCTATAAACAAAATACAAAAGAGAGGACAGCTTTCGCCAGATGATTCGGCCGAGGAAGTCTTAGCTTTATCGCTAGGCAACGCAACGGATGAATGTGGTCGCTTGGAATATAACCTGGGGGAAGCTCTCAAAGTGACAAGCGATACCCAAAAAATTGCGAAAGAAATGAAAGAAAGGTTTCTTAATGAGCAGCAATCACACCTTGCGCAGTCACCACACTTTCAAGAAATGATGGAAATAGTGCGAGGCCCTTCCCCAAAATTAACGAAAGGAATGGGAGAAAGGGCAAGGGTTCGTCCTAGGCAGCTAAAAGGCCAGGAGGGGCGTCCTTCCGATACTTCTAATATTTCGCCTCGTGGCACGCTCTCTTTGGCCTGAAAAGTCCTTTTTTGTGGTTACCTCTATATTTGAAAAATCGGGCGCCGTTACTCATTCCATTACTTATCTTTTCAGCGAAATCAGCATATAGCTAATTTAATTTGCATGCGTTGTAGACAGTGACATTCTCACCGTTCTTCTTTAGGATTTGTGGTTATTGGCTGGGCATCAAAATTTTTACTTGGTCTGATGAGAGTAAATTGTGCTGCTGCCTATATAGGTAGAAGTACTAAAAATAAATTGGCCAAGCTGCAAATTACTTTTGCAAAATAGCTTGCTATAATCGGCGCTTCGGTTCGGGGCATTAGCTCAGTTGGTAGAGCAGCGGACTCTTAATCCGTTTGTCGCAGGTTCGACCCCTGCATGCCCCACCAGTTAAATCCTTTAAAATCAAGGGATTACGAGGATTCTGGAAATACTTAAAATCTTCGTAAAAACACAAACGTGAATAAAACGTGAATGAAAGGCGAGCCCTTTCAGATTGCATCCCATAACGCATCTAATCTACTTGAGACTTGGGAGAGATGTTGAGTAGAAAAGTGCGCATATCGGCGTACCATAGAGCTAGATTTCCATCCGCCTAGCTCTTGCAATTCCGCTAAAGTGGCTCCATTCATCGTAAGCCATGAAGCCCAAGTGTGGCGCAAATCGTGCCAACCAAATTCTTTACGCCCTATCGCTTTTATTGCTTTGCGCTAAGCTTTTGTATTGGCCTCCTTAATAGGCTTACCTTGGTAGGTAAGCACGTGCTCTGGATGCTTACCTCGTTAGTGCTCCAATATTGCTACCGCCTCTTTATTGAGGGGAGTTCCTATTGTTCACCTGCCTTAGCTTGATCAGCGTGAAGGTGTGCGCTTTTCCTCAATAAATCTACGTGACTCCATGTCAGACTTAGCTTCTCTTCTAAGTGCTGCTGTTGCCATATTTCGATTTCTCTTTGGGCTGCCCAGAGTTAAAAGCAGAAACGGTGAAAAATTTAATTCACTAAGCAATAAATTCAGTTGTTTACCTTCTCGTATTTTTTTCTTTCTTCGATAGATTTGACGTTTGCTCTGGGCATCCAGTAGGCAGATCCTACCAAAATGATGGGAGGCGTTTAGAAAACATATTTATCTAAGCGGGCGGCTGAGGTAAAAAATAAGCAACGTGTCCGCCGCAATCGATGAGCTCTTTTGGAAAGGCTCACCTTTCAATACTGGGTACACATTAACTCAAAAAATAACCCTATGTTGGCTAATCCTATTCATCAAAATTTGATCAGTAAACAACTACAGATGCAGGCGCAAAGCCATCTGGAACAGGCTCGCTTTTACAGGTTGGAGCAGCATTTTGAGATGGCATTGATCTCATATGATCAAGCTAAAGTGATTTTTAAACATGTTGAGAGCGCAGGCCAACAGATTCCGCCTTTATCGGGGCTGAAAAGAACCTTTAGTAAAGCATTTACCCCTCAAACGTCAGAAGATGTGTCTTTACGGCAGCGTATCGCTGAAGTGTATTTTGAACGTGCAGAAGTGTTGAGGAGTTTGGAAAAATGGGGCAAAGCGAAGAAGAGTTATCAAAAAGCGCAAGCCTGGGGTTATGAAGGCATACCGGCTGCATTGCTGGCTGATTCAATCCCTCCTACCGATAGCGCCATGGGTTCGTTCTCAGCTGCTGCATTTTTTTCTTCAGGCGTTTCTCTATCACCTCAGGTGCCGCAAGCCTGTCCGCCGCAGAAACATCAGTGGGTGGCGCAGGTCTTTGAAACGATTTTGAAGCAATTTCAGGACTTGGATTTGTGCCAAGACTCGCCCAGTCTTTTTTTAGTCTACGCGCACCATAATCCGCTTGGCAAAGCCGATGCAGAAGTTTTGCAACGCGTGATTCGATGGTTGTCAGACCTGCGTTCCAATGTATATTCTGATCGCACAGCCGCAGGGCATCAGGCTTTACCATTGCCGGCCACCCCGGCAGACAAAGCGAAAACCAACGATATCTTATCCAGCCAACTCTGCTTATTACCTCGCCATGCCGGCACGGTAGACCATGTGGTGCTGTGTGGCTCAGAACTATTGGGCCGCTATATGGCCTCCCCCTACTATCAGGGTTTTTATGAGGCGATTCAACGTGCTTATCTAGAAGCGTCTCAGACGCATGACTTTGCGCAGATTGAAGCGGCGATACGCGAGGTGGTGGAGGCGAATTTAAACGAGCAAGAATTTCACCATGTGCTGACGGAATTGGCGTTTTTACAAATCCGCGCTGAATATAAAAAAGGGGAGCACGGCATTATCCCTCTGTTGCTCAACAGCACTGCTCAACAATGTTTACCGAAGTTTATTATTGATTCGACCACGATTCGTATCGAAGACTGCATCTGGTGCACACCAAACCTGTGGAATGGACGTCAGACGTATCAAGATGAGGGCTTGCACATTGGTTTTTTTAAGCTCTTAACACGACTGTTCATGGAAAGAGAGCGGTGTATTTCGCTGGTGGAGGACAAAGTTTATCAAACCTGCTTGAAAAGGCTGCGGGAAGATCAGACGCATACTTTAACGGCCGAGAAATTTTTCTTGTTCTTGAATCAAGCTTGTGTGGCTGCGCTTGAAGCATTGCAACAAGAGCACGCCTCCAATATACGGACAGTGAGCATTCGGAAAGTTCTTCAGAATCTGGACGAAAACATTCAACAAATCAAAGGCAAATCACTGATATCGCCTGAGCAGCTTCGATCGGCTTTGGGGGCCTCGTATTCTGCCGAGTGCTTGACTATCCAACGGCTATCTGGCGCACCGCTGCCGATGGCGCACTGCTATATCAATCTAGTCATTGTCGAAAGTAAAGCCCAGCAAGAAGCAGAGGAAGACAAACTGAAAGCGCAGTCATCCACATTTTACCGTCTTTCAAGCTATGAAGAGATTAAGCAAACGAACCTGCAAAAATCTATTCCATTAGAAGAATTATTCAATGAACACCAGTTAAGCAACGGCCAAAAAGGAATTCCAAAAAGAATACTGATTCAAGGCCGAGCTGGGATTGGTAAAACAACGCTATGCAAAAAACTTGTTTATGAATATCAACAAGGATTATGGAAAAACCACTTCGATGGGGTGTTGTGGCTGCCACTACGTCAGCTTAAGCACTATCAAGTTAATAACTTGATAGACCTATTAACTAATAAGTATTTTTCTAGTCTTGCTAGGGGGAAGAGGTTCACCGAACAGTTGATGGAGTGTGCCAACAAAATTCTATTTATTCTGGATGGTCTGGATGAGGTGTCTGTTGAGCTGAATCAAGGAAGGACAACTCCTATAGGCAATCTGCTCTGCGATTTATTAGCACAACCTCAAGTAATTGTGACGTCTCGCCCAGCAGGGGTGGATGTTTCCAAATTGGAGGGATTTGATCTTGAGTTAGAAACAATAGGTTTTAATCAAGAGAATATTCGTACCTATTTAGAAAAAATCGAAGCAAATAATGCCACTGATATTCAGGCCCTGATTGATAGCACACCAGTTATAAAAGAACTTGTCAACATTCCGGTGCAACTGGATGCCTTGTGCTATAGCTGGAAAGAAATAAAAGTAAAGCTGGATCGAGGGAAAGCAAAAGCTTTAGCAAATGAAAAAGCATCAGTAACAATGACCACGCTTTATCAAACGCAGTTCGGTAAATTATTGCGCAAAGATGCGGGACGTTTAGGGAAAACATCTGGCGAAAGATTGCTGACTGCTGATGATTTGGAAATGATGAGTGAGACGGAAATTGTCCAGCTTATGGCAGATGAAGTGGAGTATTTGCTTTATTTAAGCTTTCACGGGCTTCAAGATAATTTGATTGAATTTGACCTGGACTATATCAATAAAGTTAAGGAGGAGCTTAATCGAAAACGCCAACCAAATTTATCATATTTCTTACAGAATGATTTAAAGCAAACCTCTTTTTTACATACCTCAGATACTAGGATTGCCGAGAATAAGCGCGCTTATCACTTTTTACATTTAACTTTTCAAGAATTCTTTGCAGCGAAGTTTTTAGCAAAGCATCTCCAACCCTATTTAACGGCAGAAGGAGAATCTAAAACGCTAGTGGGAGCAGTTGTAAACGGATTGGTATTAGAACCCGAAAAGATTCAAGGATTTGTGAGTCAGTATAAATACGAGGCACGTTATCAGATTGTATGGTGGATAGTTGCTGGATTGTTGGAAGGCGAGGCGCTTGAGGGCTTTTTTATTCTATTAGAACAAGAGGCACCAGGTTTGCTTGAAGACAAGCATGTTGATCTGATCATGCACTGTTTATATGAGGCGCGCGCCTCATTATCGGAAACTACTATTAAGCGTTTAGAAAAGAGGCTAGCGGAAAGACTAGCGTTAGCGGTGATATCAAAAGATGAGTACAAAAGCATTCAATTAGGTAGCGAGCCTGCTTTCCCTGAACATCTGCTACTTAAATTTATTGAACAGGATCGCCAATATCAGGATTTGATTTTTCAAACTTTATTACGTCGTCAAACTTTGTCGGAGCCAGCGTTAGCGGTAGTAGAGAATGCACTTCAAGATAGAGATTGTAATTTCGAAATCCTATTAAAGTATGGAATAGGAGCTTATGCCATTAAGGTAGAGGCTATTCAAAGCATACTTCTGAAACGATTTGAGGAGGAGAAAGAGCCCCTGATTATAGGAGCGCTAGCCGTGGGATTAGGTTGGCATGCGAGCAAGGTTGCGGCCCTCCAAAGCGCGCTCCTGAAACGATTTGAGCAGGAGAAAGAGCCCCTGATTATAGGAGCGCTAGCCTTGGGATTAGGTTGGCAGGCGGGCAAGGTTGCGGCCTTCCAAAGCGCGCTCCTGAAACGATTCGAGCAGGAGAAAGAGCCCGAGAGCATAAGGTGGCTAGCCAAGGGATTAGGTCGGCAGGCGAGCGAGGTTGCGGCCTTCCAAAGCGCGCTCCTGAAACGATTTGAGCAGGAAAAAGAGCCTCAGATTATAGGAGCGCTAGCTGGGGGATTAGGTCAGCATGCGAGCGAGGTTGCGGCCCTCCAAAGCGCGCTTCTGAAACGATTTGAGCAGGAGAAAGAGCCTCAGATTATAGGAGCGCTAGCTGGGGGATTAGGTCAGCATGCGAGCAAGGTTGCGGCCCTCCAAAGCGCGTTCCTGAAACGATTTGAGGAGGAGAAAGAGCCCGAGAGCATAGGATACCTAGCCTCGGGATTAGGTTGGCATGCGGGCAAGGTTGCGGCCCTCCAAAGCGCGCTCCTGAAACGATTTGAGGAGGAGAAAGAGCCCCAGATTATAGGAGCGCTAGCCTCGGGATTAGGTCAGCATGCGAGCAAGGTTGCGGCCCTCCAAAGCGCGTTCCTGAAACGATTTGAGGAGGAAAAAGAGCCCGAGAGCATAGGATACCTAGCCTCGGGATTAGGTTGGCAGGCGGGCAAGGTTGCGGCCATCCAAAGCGCGCTCCTGAAACGATTCGAGGAGGAGAAAGAGCCCGAGAGCATAAGGTGGCTAGCCAGGGGATTAGGTCGGCAGGCGAGCGAGGTTGCGGCCATCCAAAGCGCGCTCCTGAAACGATTTGAGGAGGAGAAAGAGCCTCAGATTATAGGAGCGCTAGCTGGGGGATTAGGTCATCATGCGAGCAAGGTTGCGGCTCTCCAAAACGCGCTCCTGAAACGATTCGAGCAGGAGAAAGAACCCGAGAGCATAAGGTGGCTAGCCAGGGGATTAGGTTTTCATGCGGATGCTGTTCCAGCAATCCGAGGGGCTCTCATCAAAATGCTAGGGGAAGGTCAGGATCTTATGATCAGAGCGGAGGTAGTCGAGGCATTAGGTCGCCATGCAGCCCATTTTGATGAAATCCGAGTAGCTTTTCTAAGCAGGCTAGAGAAAGATGAGAATGCTGAGGTCAAAGCAGCGATAGCGAAGGTATTGTCCGCGATTAACAAAAAGAGCGAACCAGAAGATGAATCCTTCTCAGTAACCAAGCTACTTGAATCTAGGGAAGAATAAAACAACAGTAACCACAGAAGCGGTCTCTATGGCCACTGTTTTAACAGTGTGATTTACATACATAGTTTCAATTAAAATAATTGAATGAATGCAGAAATATGTCGCCGACTAAAGTGGGTCAAGCTATATGAAGAGTTGGAAGATGTGGGGGGGTAGTATGCCGACGTTGTGGTATCTCACGACCCACATTGCGCAAATGGGCGCTATCAACAGGATGGTGAAGCAGGCTTGAATTCGATGAGTCGTCGTCCCCCTCGCAGTCCCAATGTCAGTGCCAAAAGGGGAAGTGATTTTAGGTAGCTTGACTAATTATAAGGTGCTCGCTGAAGGTGTCAGGAATTTTGTGTGAAAGAAGTCATATGATAATGAAGGTAATCAAAAAGTAAGCATATGACAAAGATAGACCAAGCGATATTAGATAAATTTTTAGAGGGAGTAGACCTGTCAAATCCGCACTCGATATTCACAGAAAGCGGGTTGTTTGGTCAGCTTAAAAAGTCACTAGCAGAAAGAATATTGCAGGGTGAATTAGCGCATCATCTCGAGCAAGAACGTAGCGTAGGCAAGATCAAGCGTAATCATAAAAATGGTAGCAGCAAGAAATCGGTCTTAGCGTCAGAAGACAAGCTGGAACTCGATATACCGCGAGATCGAGAAGGCAGTTTCACGCCGCAATTCATCGCTAAGCATCAGCGGCGACTACCGGGCTTTGACGATAAGGTGATCTCGCTTTACGCGCGAGGGTTACCGGTGCGCGAGATTCAAGCGCATTTAACCGAGTTGTATGGCTTAGAGGTCTCGCCTGATCTGATCTCAACGATCACCGCCGAAGTGATGGACGAAGTCAAGGAATGGCAGAATCGCCCCCTAGAACCGATGTATCCGTTGGTGTTTTTTGATGCCTTACGAGTCAAAATTCGAGATGAGGGCAGCGTTAAAAACAAAGCGGTCTATCTTGCTTTGGGTGTACGACCAGACGGTACCAAGGAAATTCTGGGTATTTGGATTGAACAAACCGAAGGGGCAAAATTCTGGCTGAGGGTCATGACAGAGCTTAAAAATCGAGGCCTGTCTGACGTATTAATCGCCGTCGTCGATGGACTCAAAGGCTTCCCAGAAGCCATTACAGCGACCTTTCCGCAAGCGCAAATCCAGACCTGTATCGTGCATTTAATTCGCAATAGCCTGGATTTTGTGAGCTGGAAAGACCGTAAGGCTGTCGCGGCAGAACTAAAAAATATTTATCGCGCCACCACCGAAACCGAGGCCGCTGTGGCGCTTGAGGTCTTTGCCGAAGGTCCATGGGGGCTGAAATATCCGCCGATTGCTTCAATTTGGCGGCGCCATTGGCAAGAAGTCATTCCTTTCTTTGCTTACCCGTTAGAAGTGCGAAAAATTATTTATACGACCAATGCCATTGAAAGCCTCCATATGCAAATACGGAAGGTCATTAAAAATCGAGGTCACTTCCCTAACGACCAGGCCGCCATCAAACTCATTTATTTGGCTTTGCGAAATATCACTAAAAATTGGACAATGCCACCTAATACATGGCGCACTGCAAAAGTTCAATTTGCCATTTTATTTGGCGAGCGTTTTACAGCTTCATTATAAGAAGCTGTCATAGTTAACCGTGACCTCGGACACACAAAATATCTGACAGGCTCTGCTCGCTTAAATCTCCTACAGTCTACATCACCACACAACGTTGTCCCCGCGCCTCTTTGGCTTTGTCGCTGGCTTTAGCCTCACTCTCAAATGGCCCTGTATACAGAGGAGGGCCTACTCGTCCCTCAGTAGTTGATCCGAAGCGATAGCCGTAAACACCCGGATGCGCTTTCGTGGTGGAAGGGAAGTATATTTTTTCCCCTTTTTTTTCTGCCTCAATTTTAATGCCGGGTTTCGCAAAAAAGCCTTGTGTAGTCCAATGTCCTTTCGCTTTCCCCGCTTCTTCCTTTCTAACGCTTAAGCGTTTGCTGCCTTCCCCTGTCATTAGCGCAAAGACTATGCGCTCTTGAATAGAGTGTTCATTGCCTTTCCCAGCTTTAAGGTAATCCATCAAGCGCTGCACGCCATCCTCAACCAATGCTTGAATGTCTTGCTCAGACCAAGTGTGCTCGGCAAATATAGGCTGCCAGCAACGTGCCGCATAGTCAGCCATTTCATCAATTTCCGGCTTAACACTGCGATATAACTGTAGGCTTTTTGACTGTTGCTCAGGCTTTTTAAGAGCGTCTGCCGCGTGATGAGCTTTTGCCTTTTGCTGTCTACGCGCGCGCTCACCCAAGGGTTTTGTTATTCCTTGTATAACCGATGGCAAATCTATGACTGGCACCACGCCAGATGCTGGGTCTAACTGAATTTGAGGCACCAAGCTTGGGAACGCCTGGCCTAAGCCTACAGCTAACTCAGTTGTGCCCATCGGAGTGGGTTCGCCATACGCCTCGCGTAGTTGCTGCAAAATTTCCTCGCCCAATTTTTCTTTGAATTGTTTAGCAAAGCTGAGTGCATCGGCGTTGACTAATTTAGTCCGCTGTGCAAAATCCTCGTACCACAGTTTGTCTTGTTCGCGCTGCAAGTTAAGTCTATCCGCCTCTTCTTTCTTCGCGCTTTCGATCAGAGCGAGTTTTTTTGCATTTTCAATTCGTTTAGCATCGCGGTTAGTTTTGTCATGATGTCGCCATAACCAGTTGTAGGCTTGCTCTTCCAGATTTTCTATTTGTTGGAGTAACAGACGTTGAGACGGAGCGCTACTGTCAACTAATGATTTCTCGCAATACTCAGTTAAATCAGTTTGCTCTTTCCATTGATTAATCGGTACAAGAGACTTAGTTTGCTGATAACGTTCTAAGAGTTTTCCGTCTATCTTTCGACGTAGCGCTTCTGCGGTGGCTTTATAAGCGTCGATTTGTAAAGGTTCAGCTTTGTCGATAAAGAGTTTTGCCAGCGCACCGTAATTAGCTTCATCAAATGCTCGCGCTAGAATGGAGTAAGCGCGTGCTTGGTGACGCGCGCGATCGTAATGCAAGATCTGACAAGTATGCTGGATCCCTAACTCAAACTCCCCTGCAGCCAAATAGGCTTCGCCAAGATAAATCGATAGCATGCCCATGTTCCGGCGCTGATTGGCTGTTTGATGACGCAGATAAACATCGCGTGTATGGAGTAGCATCTCGAGTGCTGGTATGTAGTTTCGTTCAGCCTTATTAGGTTTTGCGTCTTCGGCCTCCTTTTTAATAATGCCTTGGTCGACCAACAGTTTGGCACGTGTGTTTTCGTCAAATACGTCGGAATGCAGCTCCATCCATTTCTCTAATTCGCCATACTTTTCAAGTGCGTCGACTAAAAGATGCTGCTTGCGCAATGCACGGGTAAAGTTGCACAGCGTATAAGCTATTGCTGCAGGATCAACATGCTCTCCCAAGTTGACTTGAATCGCATAACTCTTCTCAAAATTTTGCACCACTGAAGCAGGTACTTGACCGCGAGGCATCAATTGAGAAGCGATTGTCGCTGTTTGATATAGATATTCTTGACTATACAGCTTGAGTAATTGGACCTCTTCTTCGCGAATGGGGGAGGATGTCAAGCTTGCTGGCAACTTTTCAAAAGAAGTAATCAGCTCCTCAGAGAGTCCTAGCTTAAAGAAGCTCTTGGCTTTGTCTAAACGCTCATAAGCCAGTTGCAAAGCTCCATGATGTAAATAATAAAGTCTGGCTAGGCTGCTCCCTAATGCCAGCGCTTGGCTTAATAAAGTCAGACCGTTCTTGTGCGAAGCCAGCGTTTGGCTCAATAAAGAAGTTTGATGTTCAGGCGAAGAAGGTTTAGCGCATGTCTCAAACAAAAGCGTATCGACCAGATCCGCATAACGTTCTATATCAGTAGGCCGGCTATTACGTCCTTGTTTGCCTTCGTTATTTGTTAAATAACTGAAAACTTCAGACAGGCGTCGGATGTTTTTTTCGAGCAGCAACTGTTGCTCTGACGCAAACTGCTTTTGCATTGCGCTCACAAAAGCTGAATTGAGTTTCAGGTTTTCGGCATCTCGATCAATCTCTAGCAATGCAAGCTTTTTGTCATAGAGTATTTGAATCGCAGGAAAATCCACTTGCTGTTGTTCATCGACAAAAAAAGCAAAGGGAATCGGATGATCTCCAAGCCCGGCTGCCTGCTTAAGCAGTATCACTGCCCGAGCTGCAGCGTGATCATTTAACGCTTGCTTTTCGAGTAACTCAAGGCTTGCCTTTGCTATCTCGCCCAATAATACATCTCGCTTACCCTGGTGTTTGTGCGGTTGCGCTAAAAAGGCAGAAAACCCCCTACAACTCACTGACATCGTTTGATAATGCTGGCATAACGCTCTAATGACGCTCGGATGTCCTCCCGTTATTTGAATAATCTTGGCAGAATCATCAGCTGTTAGTGGCGGCTCTTCTGGTAGACACTGCTGAACTAATTGACTAGCTTGGTCTGCGTTAAAAAGTTTAAGCGAAATCGCTTCAATAGGACGCCCTAAACATTCTCTCAACGTACTCGATAAGGGTTGGGTTGCTGTATAGATTATTTGACATGAGCCCGAAAGGGGTTTTAGCCAACTTGCAATAAGCTCGACATTATGGGATGCCACACCATCCAATATCAAAAGTGATTTGGAATGTTGTGCAATATAGTTTGCTACCTTCTTCAAAGCATCTTTGAAGTTTAAGTTGCTGCTGCCAAGTACATGACTGATGGCTTGAATATCGGTATGGGCAGTGCTCACACTACGACAATCAATCCAGGCCAGCAGATCATAGTCCTTAAAAAATGGGTCAGGACCAGAGTGGCTCAATCTTTGAAGAAGGGCAGTTTTACCTGCGCCAACTGGGCCCATTACTTCAATCACTGCATTCTTCTGCGTTTTAAGCAAGCCAAATAACTCAGCTAATTCTGGACGGTCAACGTAATAGGTTGGCTGGCTCGATTGTCGACTCAGAGAGAGTCGAGGGCCGGTGGCGGGTAAAGCGAGATTTAACTGTGCTGCTGCATGTAAATGGCTCCATGCTTGCGCTTGCTCGTAACACGCTTTGGCTTGTTCAGCCTGGTGAAGACTACCGAGCACTTCTCCATGCTCGACATACACATCAGCAATATATCTGCGTAACGCTGCTTGTTGCAGGGTTTCAGAGCGTTCTTCTCGTTCCTTTAGTAGCGTTTGCTCACTTGCTGCCAACGGCTGCACATTCTCTCGCTCAGCGATTTCAAGTAGAGCTTCTTCCACTTTCTTATATAAAGAATCAGCTAACGCTGGATGTGCTTTCCTATATTGGCGCGCTTGCGCTAAATCTAATGCAATCTGATTATTGGCAAGAGGAGGGAGGGCCGTCTGCGCATAATGTCCCGGAATATTTAACATGTTTTCTCTTATTTTTTGTCGAAATCCACATTTGACACAGCAGGCAATATTGGCTGAAATCACGATTCTATGAGAAGTAAATTCAGTGGTTCATCCAACCAGTGAATCCGTTATTTGCGCGCATTACTTACATATATTACCTGAGTGCAAAAAAACCAGGATTTTACGATTTATCGCCAACTCAACTATGGGGGTAATCCCTGGCTATTGAATATTAGGCATCCAAACTTAGATGGCGCGAAATGATGAAAAATTTAATGCGCCAAGTCATAAATTCAGCCATTCACCTCCTCGCATTTTGTTTCCCCTCTTTGATAAGCTCAGCGGCAATTTCAGCTTTCATCAGGCTAATCAAACTAGATGATAGGCATTTGAAAATCAGCGCTGCTTAGGTGCGTGCGGCCGAGATGCAAGAAGTGAACGACGCATTGGTAATAATTGATGCGTTTTCTTGAAATCGGCGCGCCTTTTAATGCTGAGCACACATTCAATCGAGAAATAACAATATGTTGAGTACTTTTGTTCCCCAAAATTTGATCAGTAAGCAACTGCAGATGCAGGCGCAATCAGTTCAAGCTAGGATAGCAGGGTAGCGGGAAACCAAAATTCTGAAGCTTATCGACAAGTGCTCTATAAGAGCGGGGTAATCGCCTTGCGCCGCAATGCCTGTAAAAGAAACGTATGACTAGCGATCAAGCATAGTAGAGTGGATGCCGCTCAGAAGAAGACCGAACGATCAATGGTGCAAATTGCCCGAGTAAGAGCGTGGTCCTGGGTGACGTTGGCCACATTGGTGAATCCGAGTGATCGGATATCCCGTTTAGAAGAGTGAGTAAGACAACGTACCCGAATCTGAGCGGCACCCTCAATGATGGAGAAAATCATGGCCGTACGCAAGCGAGAACCAGGATTAGAAATCACGCACCCGAATGCAGCAGGGATTGATGTAGGTTCAGCCAGTCATTATGTAGCTGTTCCAGCGGATAGAGATGAACAGCCTGTACGAGAATTCAAAAGTTTTACAGAAGATCTCGAGACGATGGCAGATTGGTTAAAAACGTGTGGAATAGAAGTCGTGGCGATGGAATCAACAGGGGTATATTGGATCTCGTTGTTTGAACTGTTGGAGTCGAGAGGTTTTACCGTTTATTTGGTCAATGCAAGACACGTCAAGAATGTGGCGGGGCGTAAGAGCGATGTGTTGGATTGCCAGTGGATACAGCGGTTAATGAGCTATGGTCTTTTATCGGGTGCCTTTCGGCCCAAAGATGAAATATGCGCATTACGCTCCCTATCACGGCAACGAGATACGTTACTGCGCTATCAAAGCCGGCATATTCTTCACATGCAGAAAGCCCTGGCGCAGATGAACATCCAGTTAAGCAATGTGATCTCCGATATTGTGGGTGAGACAGGGCAAAAAATCATCCGAGCGGTCTTAGCAGGAGAGCATAACGCAGCTAAGTTAGCCAAGCTCAAGCATGGCCGGATTCGTGCAAGTGAAGAAGAAATCGCTAAATCCTTACGAGGTAATTGGCGAGCTGAACACTTATTTGCACTTAAGCAGGCAGTCGCTTCGTATGATTTTTATCAAGAACAACTCCGGGAATGTGATGCTCAACTCGAAGCCATGCTTAAGCAAATGCAAGTTCAGGTAGGTGAGCCCGGCCCTTCTATTCGCAACAAGCATCCAAAGAATGCGCCTAAATTTGATTTGCGCACTTATTTATTTAACTTGTGTGGCGTTGATCTAACCCGCATTAATGGGATTGATACAACGACGGCATTGAAGGTCATCTCAGAGATTGGCCCTGATTTATCTCGGTTCAAAAGTGCCAAGCACTTTACCTCATGGTTAGGCTTATGCCCAGGTACCAAAATTTCTGGTGGGAGAGTCCTCTCGAGCGCTTGTAAACGCACAGCTAATCGGGCTACACAAGCACTCAAAATGGCTGCAGCGGCCTTACGGCGAAGTCAGTCTGCACTTGGGGCGTACTATCGCCGTTTATGTGCCAGACTGGATCGACCCAAAGCGATTACCGCCACTGCTCATAAGCTCGCGCGTCTTATCTACGCTATGTTGACTAAAGGGGCTACGTATGTCGATCAAGGTCAAGATTATTATGAACAGTGCTATCAACAGCGAGCATTACATAACCTGGCAAAACGGGCTGAAAAACTTGGCTTCCAACTCGTGCCAACCTCTCAAAAATAAATCAACTTCCTTTTATAAATCAACGGGTTGGAATTTGTTTCTTAGAAGAGCGTGCGAGTTATCGGGGTGTAACGAAAGTGAACGCAAAAGTAGCCTCGAAGCCAATAAGATCGGAAGACTAAGCCTCCAAATGACGGGCGAAAGCAGTATGGGTAGCTGAAAACTGACTGTTACAGCTACACCACTTCGGCGGGGTGGAAGGCGATAGCACGATAACAAGGACATGCTAAACAACTGAAGAAGCCTTCCTCGCCCCGGTGAGAAATCGCTGGAAGAAGGTAGGATCTATAACCGGCGTTCTCGGGAAATGAACCGAAGGCGAGAGGGCGGCGAAGGGGCTCTAGTAGCGCTGAGACCGGGCTACGAAAGCAGGGGAAACACCACCGGAGCCTAAAGTGCGCGCCTGTCCTCGACCCTACCATTTTTACTTGCAAAAATTTTAATTTTTTATGCTCCCCATTTCGCCTCAACTAGCCAGGCAACAAGGGATTCAGCGAGTTTTGATAAGCTAAGAAATTATGCAATTCTATGTAAGTTATGCAGCTCGACAGGGGAGGTATCAATGAGTAGCATCATTAAGCGGGTTCTTCTCAGGCACGACAGTCTTCAAATCGGGCTTTAGTCTAGTTATTGCCCGTATGGCTAATTTTGGCACGAATCATACAATGTTGACATTTCAGTGAATAGGCAGCATACGCCTGGACACTACTAGGCGTTTGACTTCCCGTGTGCTGCAGCGGGATGGGCTTTGAATAAGGAAAATAAATCATGTTAAGCCGTGCTGTTTCTTCCTCCCCAAACATCAATCAAATGCAGGCTTTAGCGGAAGGTGCGCTATCTCAAGCACGTTTGTACGAAAAGGTGCAGGACTTTGATATGGCCTTAATCTTTTATGGGCAAGCTAAAGTTGCCTTTAAACGTATTGCAAAAGCACAACAGCTAACGCCTTCCTTATCCCAAGTCAAAGAGACTGTTACCCAAGCCCAGGCCCCTCAGACAGCTAAAGACGAGGCTTTACGGCAACGTATCGCGCAGGTATATGTTGAGCGTGCTCAACTCCTGGAGCAGTTAGGTGATCAGGACAAAGCAAAGGCCAGTTATCAAAAAGCGCAAAAATGGGGCTATCAAGGCATCATCCCAACGGCATTTATTGCCGAGGCAACCCCTTCTGCGGATCAGGCAATTCGTCCGGCTCCGTCCTCTACTTTTTTTTCTTCAAGCGCGGCGCCTACCCCATCGCCTCAGTCATCCAAAGCCAAACCAGATGAAAAACATCAATGGGTCGCACAAGCCTTTGAAACCATCTTGAAACAGTTTCAGGACTTGGATTTATGCCAAAGCTCACCCAGCCTTTTTCTAGTCTATGCCCACAATAACCATCGGCTGGGACAAGCCGATGCCGACGTCTCGCAACGCGTGATTCAGTGGTTATCGAATCTCCGTTCCAATTTATATTCGGATCGTTCCGCCAGCGGTCACCAGGCGTTACCGTTTGCCGCCACTTTGGAAGAGAACGCCAAAGCTAACGATATCCTCTCTAGCCAACTTTGTTTATTACCTAACCACCCAGGCACCGTCGATCATGTCGTGCTGTGTGGCTCGGAACTGTTGGGTCACTATATGGCCTCACCGTACTATCAGCGGTTTTGTCAGGCGATTCAACACGCTTATCAGCAAGCCTCGGATACGAATGACTTTGCGCAGATTGAGGCCGCAATACGCAAAGTCGTCGATGCCAACTTAAACGAAAAGGAATTCCATCATGTGCTGACGGAATTGGCCTTTTTACAAATCCGCGAAGCGCACCTCAAAGGCGAGCACGGCATTATCCCGATGTTGCTTAACATTCCTGCTGAACAATGCTTACCGACATTTATTCTCGACTCGACCACGATTCGGATTGAAGAGTCGAGATGGCGTGCGCCAAGTGACTGGAAGGGGCAACAGACGTATCAAGATGAAGGCCTGCACATCGGTTTCTTTAAGCTCTTAAAACGACTCTTCGTGAAACAAGAGCGGTACATTGCGTTGGTCGAAGAAAAAATCTATCAGGGCTGCTTACAGACATTACGCGAGGACAGTGCGCATACACTGACAGCGGAAGAATTTTTGCGGTTCTTGAACCAAGCGGGTGTGAGTGCATTGGATGCCTTGAAACAAGAACACAGCTCGGATCTCCGGGGACTGAACGTTCAAAAAGCGTATGAAGGCCTCCGTGCAGAGATCAGACAGATCAATGGTGAAGCGCTGGTTTCACCGAATCAGCTTGGCCCTGCTTTGGAGGCGTCGTATTCGGCTAAACGTTTAGCCATTCAACGGTTGTCTGGCCCGCCCATGTCGATGGAGCACTGTTATATCAATCTGGCCATTGTCGAGCGCGAGGAAGTACGCAAAGAAGAGGAAAAGCCTAAAGAGGGAGAGGAAAAAGCGCAGCTCGACCATTTCCGACGTTTACCGAGTGCTGAGGCGATGAATTCCAATTCGCAGAAATTGGTACCGCTCGAGAAACTGTTTGATCCCCGAGAATTAAGCAAAGATAAGACGATAACGCCGAAGCGGATTCTGATTCGGGGTCGGGCAGGCGTCGGTAAAACGACTTTATCCAAAAAGATTGTTTATGAGTATACACACCAAGGCCAATGGAAAGATCGCTTTGACTATGTGCTCTGGATTTCGCTGCGGACGTTAAAGGGAAAGCAGCACTGTGATCTGACGACGTTGTTTTATGAGATCTATTTCCACTCTCACTCTAAAGGCCAGGCGTTAGCCAAGACGCTCGTCGCGCAAGTGAATGGGCCAGCGAAAGAAAAAACCTTGTTTGTTCTCGATGGTTGGGATGAAGTGGCGCAAGAATGGGATGAGCAAAAACCCATGACCGCATTTCTGAAGGAACTGCTCAATCAGCCTGCGGTATTGATTATGTCTCGGCCTCATGTCGATTTGAAACAGGCCAATCCGATGGATTTGGAGTTGGAAACGGTCGGGTTTAGTCCGGAAAATATCTCGGCGTATCTGGACAACCCAGACCTGATGCCGGATAAACACGCCAAGGAGATGAAGGATTTCATTCGAACGAATCCTTTTGTTCAAGGCTTGGTCAATGTGCCGATCCAGTTGGATGCGCTTTGCTATAGCTGGGATGAAATCAAGCGCCTACAGCAACAGACACAAGGCACCGTGACCGTCACCGCGTTATATCAAGCCATGATGAATAAATTATGGCGTAAGGATATCCTGCGCCTAGGTAAGCGGGAGAACGGCGAGCTGTTAACTGAAAGTCAGATTAATGCGCTGAAAAGGCCATCCCGTATCGAGAAATTGGTGAAAACCGAACAGGATTTTTTGAGTACGTTAGCCTTTAATGGATTGCAGCGTAATCAAATTGAATTCGATGATCTTGATTTACATAACCTGATTGAGCAGCTTGAAGCGCAAGGAGTGGATCTCCCCGTTACGTTAGAAGATAACCTCAAAAAACTCTCGTTTTTGCATACCGATGGCTCAGATCAGATCTCATACAGCTATCACTTCATGCATTTGACGTTTCAGGAATTCTTTGCCGCCAAGCATTTTGTGCAGTGTTGGACAACGGGGCAAGAAATCACCTTATTATCGGCTGGCGCCAAGCAATGGACGAAAGCGCATCCTGAAGCTTTTGTTCATCAACATAAATACAACCCCCGCTATGAGATTTTTTGGTGGTTTGTCTCGGGGCTGTTGCGTGCAGAAGTGCTGACTCGTTTCTTTGATGTCCTTGAAGCCGAACCCCAAGATCTGTTCGGCGCGGCCCATCAGCGCTTGATGATGAGTTGTTTACATGAGGCGTCTCGTTCATCTGAGTTGGGATTGCCATCCAAGCTCCGAGACAAACTGGAACAGCATTTAGCGCAATGGCTGCAATGTGAAATCGACAATAGGGGAGAAAGCACGCTGGCGTATCAACTCACGCTTCCCGAACATCTGTTGCTCAAGAGCCTGAGAAAGGGAGCATCAACAGAAACAAAAAAGGTGGTGGCAAAGGCATTCGGACATCGATCTACCTTATCGAAATCGGCCATCCGGGCCTTGATCGCGTTGACGACGGACAAGGATGGTTCTGTGAAGCGCGCTGCGGCTTCTGCGTTAGGCAAGCAATCTTCGTTACCGCCGGAAGCCATCCAGGCCTTGATCGCGTTGACGGCGGATGAGAGTTGGGGTGTGAGGAACGCTGCGGCTTCTGCGTTAGGCCAACACCGTTGGACGCTCTATCGTGTATTGCCCGCGCTTAATAAGCAGGAAATGGAGAGGATTTATAAGAGATATTTACTCCAACAACGCTTTGATCAGAGTGTGCCTTTGTATATACAGGATGGCACCTTGTGTTTTTATAATGCTGAGGGTCTCCAGTCCGTTCCATTTAGTCATGAAAATAACGAAGTGGCATTCAAGCAAGTGATTAAACAAGCCCAGCAGGCTGTGCGTATCCCTCACAAAATCCAAGCTATTCCCTTGAGCGATGTGGACAACGAGCAGGTTGTGGACATGCCTTCCCCAATCAAGAAAGTTGGCCTATTTGGTGATTCGTTCGCCTTTATGGCTGATAAATTGATAAATAGAGGCAAAGACAGCATTCGAAGGAAATAGTACGCCAGCGCCCCGCTCAACCTTGTTACGTGAGGCTTGGTATAAACTCTGCTTCGCACCGGCTATCGTAAGCTTTCGTTCAAATGCTGAATCTACCTCATATCTTGCTTATCGGTGTTAACTCGTTGATAGGAGTAAAACACTCAATCTAGAATTGCTTCTGAACGAATGACTAAGCCAAACTGTTTTGTTTAGAGGGAATGACTACTGCTCTACTCTTGCACGCGTTTCTAGCTGATTAAAAATGACGTATAGCCCTAGATCGACCAAGCTTAGTAACGCCAGAATAATAATATAGGGGAGGAAGACCGCCTCTTTTCCCTTGGAAACGGCTTCTATGACTAAATTGATTAACATAAAACCCATCGCGGCGCTTGTTCCTATTCCTAGGCGCACAATTTCATCGCTATACGGATGAGCAAAATGATAGCCAGTGTCCAGACTTGAACTTTCATTCCTCAACGTGCGCGTATCTGATCTCTCGGACATCGCATCATCTTCGCGATTCCGTTCAATTTGCCCCGTAATGGTTAATTCCGAAGAGGGCCGTGGGGAGATTGAAAAATCAGACATAAGATACTCACATATTTGTAGGCACTGGCCTTGTACTTTTATACATTGACTTGCTCATCACTCGTTGTTGAGTGAGCGGAAAAAGTAAAAATACTGGTGTGACAGAGTAGTTGAGGTTTATAAAATAAATCATATAAGTTAAAAAGTAAACCATAATTCCATTGCAGGATAGGGATTATCGAGATCGCAATGGTTAGTTCTGTTGATGAAGTTCGCCTCTATCATTTCTTCAGCGGAGTTGGGTAATGACTCATCTTTTCTGTTGATCACCTGTTGAGCTTTTGCCTGACCCACCCAGATGGGCAGTGTTATATCTCCTTGTTATTTTCTCTATCAGTCACCTTCTCGTTACGCTGCTGTCAAAATTTCAGTATTTCTACCTATTCAATGTGCCCTCTCTTTGCTTTTATATAAACCATATAGTTTAATTTGTATCTTATATGGTAGATAAATATGGGATTGAAACGCATACCTATAGAAAAAATGTCTCTTCTAGCGGAGAGCAGTGCATTGGGGGCGGGCAATTTCCTATATCACGCGTTAGATGCGTATGGCGATGCTGAGGTTAAGCGTTTGCATTTCGATATCCCATATAAAAGCCCCCAGAGCCATCGCCTCAGTTCGCTGTCTTTGAAACAACTACAGCACGAATCCGAGATATTGGCTAGATGGTATTTGAATCGAGGTATCACCGCTAAAGATCGGGTTGGGTTTTATATTTCAGCAGGTCCTTATCACCTCATTCATTACATCGCTTTAACTAACATCGGTGCAGTGCCTGTGTTTATCAACGGCAATATGGATGTTAAAAGTGCGCTTCTTTTTTTAGAAAAGGTTACGCCGAAGCTATTGATCGTCGATCAGATACACGATCAGAAAATTAAAGCGCTTTCTTTTACCTTTAACTATGTAGAGACTGTACTACTCGATTCAATTACTTCGGAACCAGAAGAGGGGAGTGCTTTTAGGCCGTACATACACGGTGATAACGACCCGGTACTGATTACACATTCTTCGGGTACGACCGGGGTTCCCAAAGCCATTTTAATGGCGCATCAGCAATTTTTTCATGCGATTCGATGTCATTTGCGCTGGCCGCATCCTTCTCTGTTAACGCCTGCGCCAGAAGGTGAGCATCGCTTTCTGTCGATGTTGCCCACAGCGCATAACTCAGCCATTTCGCATCAGATTTACTCTTTTCACCGGCTTTGAACAGATTCTTAAAAAGGAGCTTTTATGCCAGCGTATCTAGAAACTGCACAAAATAGCTATGGCGAATTGTTATCGAATCCTTTAATCGATAAGCAAGCTTTTAATCTTTTGCATCAATGCAATTTCTTAAAGGATTGCCGTGAAGCAGCGATAACCTTACCTAAGTTAAAAGGCTTTGTCGCTCAACATCATTTCTATTCCAGAAAATTTGTTAACTATCTTTGTGCGCTCATCGCTAACTTAGAAGATAAGCGCCACGCGCAAGCTTTATTGCAAAACTTAGCAGAAGAAGCTGGGCTCGCACCCAATTGCAAAATTCCGCATTTCAAGCTTTATCAGAAAATGATGGAAGACTTAAAAGTTGATGTGAGCGACTACACCTTGTTGCCAGCCACAAAACAGCTAATTCAAGCGATGATGGATTGCTGTAAGCACGAAAATTCATTGGTAGGCCTGGCTGCGCTGCTTATCGGTGCTGAAGCCATCGTCCCTTACCTTTATAGCCAAATCGTTGTGGCTTTCCAGCGGCACAAGACGCCGCTTAAACATCTCGTTTTCTTCAATGTGCATATTCAGCATGACGATGGGCATGCGCACACACTGTCGCAGATCCTCCAGCAACACCTTGACCTTTCATCTAAATCTCGTGCTTTAGCCATCAGCATTGGTGGCCAAATGCTGAAGGCGAGAAAGCAGTTTCTAGACAACATTTACGAAGTTTATTAATCAGAAAAACGGAGTAAGACTAATGAATGGCTATTTCAGCTCCAAAGACTTCCACAACGTGCCGGATCAACTCGAATATAAAAGACCACGCAAACCCCTGATTCATAGGCAAGTTAATAAATACTCAGTGACACGCAGAGAGTGTGCGTTAGGCGTGCGCAGAGGACATTTAGTCAGAATCGTCGATGTGCCAAGTAAAGTGATGTCAATGACAATGGGTAAGCTGCTTAAAGACGAATCAACCCGTAAGCATCGGCACAATTATGAAACGATTATTTACGTATTAAGTGGGGTAGGTAAGTCGATTATTGAAGAGGAAGAAATTAAATGGAAAGCGGGTGATGCGTTTTATATTCCCTGTTGGGCGTGGCATCAGCATATTAATCTAACCGATGAAGAGTGCTGGTATTTGGCTTGTGAGAATGCGCCTTTATTACAGAATCTTGGCATTGCATTGAGAGAGGAAGCTTAATCATGACGATCTTTTCTCTCCAATTCAACGAGCTAAACGAGACAAGCAAAGCATTCGCTGTCTATCTAGACGAACAAGATCCGCTTAATAAAATGAAACAGCGGTTTTGTTGCCCACAATCAAAGCATGGAGGAGAGAAGATTTATTTCTGCGGCCATTCACTTGGTTTAGCGCCACAAATAGCGAAAGAACAATTAATCGCAACCTTTTCTGCGTGGGCAGAGCATGGGGTGGAGGCTCATTTCATCGCCCCCCATGATTGGTACTGCTTTCATGAAAAACTAAAGCCTTCTATCGCTAGACTATGCGGCGCTAAGCCTCATGAAGTCGTGCCGATGAATAGCCTAACCGTGAATCTGCATCTATTGCTTGCGACGTTTTATCGGCCATCAAGGGAAAAACATGCGGTCGCTATGTTGAAAACAACTTTCCCATCCGATCATTACGCGATTCAGTCCCATCTTCGTAGCCGAGGTCAGGATGCTGAGAGATCGATTATTTATATTGAGCCAGAAGCAAACGGCTTATATTCGATTGAAGGGATACAACGGACCTTAAGCCAGCATCCTGAGATTGATGTCTTATTAATCGAAGCGGTGAATTATTTAACTGGCCAAGTTTTACCGTTAGAGAGTTTGGCTAAGTTAGCCCAACGCTACCAGGTCGTACTCGGGCTAGACCTAGCGCACGCGATTGGCAATATCCCGTTGCATCTTCATGAATGGCACATCGATTTTGCGGTTTGGTGCTCGTATAAATATTTAAATGGTGGGCCAGGTGCATTGGGTGGCGCTTTTATTCACGCGAAGTACCACGATCTAGATTTGCCTCGTTTCGGTGGATGGTGGGGAAATAATCCACAGACACGCTTTGCTTCCTTTCAAGAAGAGAAATTTTCACCTGTTACGTCGGCAAATGGCTGGCAGCTCAGCAATCCATCGATATTCAGCGCTACTCCTTTATTGGCGGCGTTAAGCCTCTTTGATGAAGTTAATCTCGATCATTTGTACGCCAAAAATCAAACGCTTAGTGCTTATCTGATTTTTCTCATTAAAGAGCGTTTAGCAAAGTATCCGTTAACCATCACTTCACCTGAGGATGAAGGTTCACATGGTGCCCAAATTTCTGTCGAGATCAATGAGCCAACCTTATTAAAAGTGATTCAACAATTTCTCAGTGAAGCAGAAATTGCCGTATTCGATATGCGCGTGCCGAATGTGATGCGAATAGCGAGTGTTGGCCTCTACAACACGTTTAGTGAGGTTTGGACTTTTGTTGATCATCTAGCTAAATATATAAAGGTCCGCTTATGAAGATCGTCGTGATCGGTGCTGGTCCTGCTGGTTTATTCGTCGCCTGTTTACTAAAGAAATGGAGCTTTGACGTCGCCGTTTACGAACGTCGGGATTCATTATTTGGGCGCGATGAGCATCGCTCAATTAATCTTTCGCTCTCTACCAGAGGTTTAGCCGCACTCTCAAGATTAGAGCTCGATACCAAATTGATTGAATGTGCAACCGCTATGCATGGACGCATATTGCATAACAATAAGAGAAGGCTATTTCAACCTTATAGCCATAATAAGTACGATTGCCTGTATTCCGTTTCTCGTCAAAAACTCATTGAATTACTTTTTAATAAAGCCGTCTACGAGTATGGCATTCCAATACATTTAGCGTGTTCTTGTACCGAGATCGATATCCATAAAAAAATAGCATGCTTTAAAAGTTCAAAAAAGTTGGCTGAAAAAGTACCGTATGATTTTCTGCTTGGATGCGATGGCGTGCACTCAGTGCTACGCGCAACGCTACAGCAGGCTGCGCCAGAGACGAATTGTTGGCTTAAACAAATCGATTGTGGTTATCAAGAAATCTTGCTCGACAAAGCCACTGTCCAGCGTTTTCATCTGGACACCTCTGGCCCCAAGATAAGGGAATGTTCATTGCACTGCCGAACCAAGATGAGAGTTTGACAGGAACACTGTTTTGGCCACTGTCTGAGCTAAACAAGTTAAAAGGTACTGATCAATATCAAACTTTTTTGAAGCAATCTTTTAGCAATCTTGATGTTCAATTGCTGGAACGTCTGGCGCAAGGTTTTACTCGCTCTCCAATTGGCAAGCTTAAAACCCTCTCTGTTAGCCCTTGGTATTTTCATGATCATCTTCTGTTAGGTGATGCAGCGCATGCCGTTGTGCCTTTTTATGGACAAGGTGTGAATGCTGCTTTAGAAGATGGAATTCTTTTCTGCGATCAACTTGAGCGAGATCAATTTAATTGGCAGCAAGCCGCTCAGCATTTTTCTCTATCACGCAAGCAAGACACCGATGTATTAGCGCAGTTGGCGCTCGAGCATTACGTTGAAATGCGCTCAACAGTCAAGACCCATTTCTTTCGAGCTACTAAAACGCTCAAATTATTTTTACAACATTACTTCTGCGCACTAACGGAATACGCGCTTGTTAGCTTCTCAACAAAACCTTATCGAATCATTTTAGAGAGGCGCAAGCGGCGGCATAACGCATTACTTTTCGCATTACTTTCAGTGTTTCTTTTAGTGGCTTTAATAGGAAGCTTTTACATAACCTCTGCGGTAATGAATCCTCATGCAAACAGCACCTTAATGCAGCAAGAAAATATGACGTTGCTACGAGGATTATGTGGAGCTTCGTTAGGAGATTGTTTTGTTGGACTACACTAGCTACCTTCAATTACCTCGACTGCTGAAACTGCAAATACCTGTCAGCCCTTATCAAAAAGAAGAATTGATTTTTATCACCACCCATCAAGCAATGGAGCTTTGGCTGAAGGTATTAATCGTCGAGGTTATCAATCTGCATCAACTATTTTCTAGTAATCAGACGCGACTTATTACGTTGATCAGCAGCATTGATAAGTGTTGTCTTTATTGGGAAGCGATGGTTGCACAATTTAATGCAATCCAAACGCTTTCGCCAATCGATTTTTCCAAATTTCGACAAGCGTTACAAGGCGCGAGTGTCGCGCAATCTGAACAATACAAACAACTTGAAAAATATGTTGGACTGTTTGGCGAGCAGACATCTGAGTTAAATCTAAAAATCACCGTCCTTAATTTTTTATATCAAGAGGCTTTAAAAATAAACTGCTTAACCTCTGAGAATCATGATTATTGGTTAATTCTTCTATACAAGAACAGCGCTGATCACGAAACGCTGATCAATAAATTAATTGAGTTCGATGAATGGTTTGAACGATGGAAGTCTGAACATCTACGGCTGGCGAAAAGAATGATCGGCAGCAAGATCGGAACAGGCGGCGCTAGCGCAGCAGAACTCGCGAACAAAGTTGATGTGTCTATCTTCCCTGAATTATCGGAAATAAAGCGCTATCTATGATGTACAAAGGCAGCCGCCTATAACAAAGATTCTATGACTGACACTACCCAAACCAAAGAACAAAAATTAATTGCGAGCACAGCGTTGTTGATCATGCCGATCACCGGTGGCTGTGTAGATATTTATGCTCCGTCGCTACCGGCGATTGCGTATGACTTCTCATCAAATCTGACTTTAGCGCAGCTCGTCATCACGACTTATATATTGGCGTACGGTATATCACAGCTGCCTTTGGGCACATTGGTTACCGTCCCTATGGACTTCTGTCGTTAAAACGACCAGATAATGGATTGAGCACGACAAAATTAATCAAAGAGGGCGCATCGATCGGTTTACAAGCGGGTATAGAAACGTTTTACGTAATTCTGCTAACCGAATGGATTGGCTTAATTAGTCAAGATGATTTATCGGCGAGCGCCCCTGCGTGGCACACCACTAATATTATTGCGCCAGTTATTTTTGGCTTGGCTCACGTTTCAGGTGCATTAACGCGTTATGCCGTTGGCGAACAACGATTCCAAGACGCAAAGCAATATGGTTATGCGAGTTTGACAGTGGGCACCTTGATTCCTACCGCAGTACTCATGTTATTTCTGGCAGCACACTGAACAAGTGATCTCTTTGTTCATTGATGCCAAGACGACTGACAATCCACAAATCATCGAGCAAGCAAAACTTTTTCTGTTCGTATCAACCGCGAGCTTAATTCCAGATCCGATCCGTAATATCTTCTCTGGCACCTTACGCGCGTATAACGATACTGCTTTTGCGATGTTCACTGCGTTATTTAGCGTTGTTGCCGTTGGCACGCTAAGCTCCGCGTTACTGGGTTTTAGATCATCTTTAAGCTCACTAGGAATCATGTTAGATAGAGCGGTCGCTTTTACGGTTGGCGTGTGGATCATGACCAGCTATTGGCATCGCAAAAGCCACATCATCATCGATCAAACAAGCCTTAACATTGAACAAAGCAAATCGCTATACAACAACATTTCCAGTTGGCTAAGTGATTGCTATCATTTATTTGCTCGAGAAAATCAGTGCCGGCGTGCTGAAAACAGCCAAATTTTAGCGAAAGAAGAACAACCTTTAATTCGCAATGAATCGATCAATGATTGTGATCTTCCAAGCCCAATTTTTGTCCATACTCGTCGCTATGTGATTGCTTAGTACGAGAATTCAAAACTATAACGATGGGCAGAGAAGCACATCGCAGTCAGTCAATTAATACTAAGAAAATAAACTTGATCGCGCGCCCCGCTCTATAAAATTATTGTCTGCGATATAAAATTTCCTATATTTTTAAATTATTTAAAGAGGCGAACTAGAATCATTAATTTTTGTTTATTGATTTATTTTTGCCTTGAATTCTTTTTTAATTATTTTTTAGATTTATCCAAATTTTATTTTCCGATGGCGACAGCAATTTTCTAATTACAAGAGCATGTGGTTTTTTAAGCAAAAAAACACCGTTATCTGATCTGCGTAGTAAATACAGATCTACTGAGATAACGGTGTTTAATTTTATTTCTGGCTATTTCAGAATAAATTAGAATCGGTAACCCAGTCCGACGAACGTAGTTATTGGGTTCAGTTTCAATTTATCCGAGCTATATATGACATCTTTTACTCCGCGCCAATTTATCGTTGTGCGTGTGGTAGCTGTTGTTTCTAGTGGTATATAGGTTGCGGACACATTACCAAATAAGTGATCGGTAAATTGGTAGCTAAATCCGATGTTGAAAACAGGAGCCCATTTATTTTTTAAGCTGAGTGTTGTCGTACCTGGTACAGAATTTGGCAATTCAAATCTTGTTTCGCTAAACCATGTCCGGCTGATACCCGCGCCTACGTAAGGACGAAATTTATTTTCAGCCTCTAAGAAGTAATATTTCAGCAACAGGGCAGGGCTCCACATACGTATAGAACCTATTTCACCAAGCTGTCCGTAGCCATTCGTGCCTTTTAATGAATGGTTGCTCGGTGTGCTAATGGCGAGCTCTCCAGCTATGTTATCGGTAATAAAATAAATACCGCTCAAACCAAATGCTGCCGCGCTTTCAGCCTTAACACCTCCATTAACCAGATGACTCAAATCTAAGTTATTAGGTAAGAAGTTACTTGAGCCAATTTGTTGTTCTGACCCTAACATGCTAGAAAATGACCCAGCCTCAGGTGGCCCACCATCATGAGGTTTAGTAATTGGCCAACCAGGAACTGTTCTGCCAGGAAGTGGTCCAGGAGGAGGTAGCGGATTACCTGAGGGGGGATTACTTATTTCGCCCGGAGTTGGCCTGCCGGGATGAGGTCCAACAGGAGGAAGCATGTTCGCGTTGTGTCCAAGAGAATAGCTCGTATTTCGCGGCGTTACCTGAGTCCAACCCACATTCAAAATAAAACTGCCTGCTACCTGTGCGTTTGCTGCATTAACGTACACAAGCGTGGCTGAGACTGCAATAATTGATTTTAGTTTCATTTCCTTTTCTTTCCTTATCCTTCCTTTTCTTATGTCTGCGAATTTTGAATAAAGCTTTTTTAATTAGACATCGACCAAGTTATATTTGCCCAATGAATTAGGTTTCGAATTCTAATGCTAAGTATGATTTTTTTAATGGAAATTTCGCTTGGAAATTTGTTTTTTGGGACAAATCAGATCTACTTGTTGTTTCCATACAATTTTTTGCAATAAAACAACAATTTATAAATGAAATATTAAGGGAAATGAAGCGATGCCTTTAATCCGTGGTTATCGTTTTTTTATGATGTATTTTTGTTTGTTTATTGTTTTTTAAATGACAAGCTGCATAAGCTAATCTTTGTTTAGGGATAATCCATTCAGTAACCATATTGAGCTGCTTATGGTTATAAATTTATCATCAGCGTTTAACATCATCCTGGATTTGCTCGAGCGTATCGAATAATTCAGAGCTAGCTAATCGCTGAGATGAGAAAAAATTTTACTTTTAATTGCGCTCAATCTCAGTAGGAGATTGAAAAGTTAGACATAAAATCCTTATATATAAACGTTGGCTTCGTACTTTTGTACGCCCACTTGCATCGAACCCATTGTTAAACAGTTATTGGAAAGCGGGTGATGCGTTTTACATTCCTTGTTGGGCGTGGCACCAGCATATTAATTTGACCGATGAAGAGTGCTGGTATCTCGCTTGTGAGAATGCGCCTTTATTGCAAAATCTTGGCATTGCGTTGAGAGAGGAGGCTTAAGCGTTAATGACTCTCGACTGAAGGCGGGGACTTTATGATGAAATACGGGCATGGTTGCTCGAGCCCGCCTCTCCGACATCAAGCGTATTTACCTCCGCCCTTAGCGTCACGGCAGTGTCGCCAGTCTGGACAAGCTTTCGACTTGTATTTAAGTCTGTGTGCGCCTGCCGCCCTCACTTTTCGCGCACCCGCAATTAGAGAGAAAACTCTCCCAGGTTTTTTAATAAATTGCGCGCTTGTTCTCGGGGTACTTTATCTTTTTCAACAATTTCACGTTTCTATTTATAGCTTAACGGCTATCTTACTTTTATCGTTTTTTCAGTGAGTATATTTTCTCGAATGGATTTAGCTTTTGCCTTGGAGCTTTTCCTCAGGCGTCAGGCGCAGTAAGCGCGACTATGGGGGCGTTTATGAGTTGCCGGGTCGAGTCCCGGTTACGCTAGCGGCGAGAGCACTGTCTGCTTCCAGTGTGATGCCGTTGATGAGCGTGTATTTAACTAGTGAAAAGAAAGTGAACTTGTTAGGGCATCCTTTTCTATAATGTCGCAGTTAAATGTGAAGCGTCACCACTAAGAAAATGGCTATCGTGAATAGTGGCATGGTCTTAATTAACTGCTATCTAGTTAATAGTGTTTCATTTTTTAGAACTTGTTGGTCATCCTGTTAGGGTTCGTTCCTCGCCCTAACAGGATGACCAACACTCTCTCGATACCCTCATCTTCGAGGCCGTGAATAAATTCTTATCTCCCGAACTAAGTGCCCTATGACTTCTCCTACCCTTGCGAACGATACTTTTTTGCGCGCGTTAATGCGCGAGCCAACGGATTACACGCCTGTATGGCTCATGCGTCAGGCTGGGCGCTATCTGCCTGAATACAATGTGACGCGGGCTCAAGCAGGTAACTTTATTGCGCTGATGCAAAACCCAGAGCTCGCAACTGAGGTGACGCTGCAACCACTTGATCGTTATCCACTCGATGCAGCAATTCTTTTCTCGGATATTTTGACAGTGGCGGATGCGATGGGGCTCGGTTTGAGCTTTGTCGCTGGTGAAGGTCCATGCTTTGCACATCCCGTACGGACCGAGGCTGATGTAGCGCGGCTCGCAGTGCCTGCGATTGAAGAAAAATTAAGCTATGTGACACAAGCAGTGAGCCAGATCCGGCGCGTGCTAACAAATGCTAATAATCAACAGCGTGTGCCGTTGATTGGTTTTGCCGGCAGTCCTTGGACAGTTGCCTGTTATATGGTTGAAGGAGGTAAATCGGCCGACTTTAGAACCATTAAATCAATGCTCTATGCACGCCCGGATTTACTGCATCAAATTCTTGAAGTGAATGCGCGTGCCACCGCTGCTTATTTGAAAGCGCAAATCGCTGCTGGCGTGCAGGCTGTTATGATTTTTGATACCTGGGGTGGCGTGCTAGCCGAGCGCGCATTTCAGCAATTTTCGCTGGCTTATATAACGCGCATTGTTCAGCAACTGCGCAGTGAGCCCGATACTGCTAACGTGCCTGTGATTACTTTTACCAAAGGTGGCGGGCTATGGTTGGAAGAGATAGCCGCTTCGGGTGTGGATGCAGTCGGCTTAGATTGGACGATTAACCTGGGGCAGGCGCGCCAACGCATTGGTGCCAGGGTGGCGCTACAAGGCAACCTTGATCCAGCGGTATTGTTTGCTTCTCCAGAGACAATTCGCGCTGAAGTACGAGCAAGGCTTGATGAATTCGGCAATCACCCCGGCCATGTGTTTAATCTAGGACATGGTATTTCGCAATTTACCCCGCCTGAACATGTCGCAGAAATGGTGGATGAAGTGCATAGCTATAGCCGTTTATTACGCGGTAAATAGACTGCGCTGTGCCATCCTAATCTTCGCGATTTAAACTCTTTAAAAACTTATTAAAGGCCTTTGAAAGGGGCCTTTTTGCGAATTAATACCCATACTTATACACAATCGAATTTGCTACTGAAAAAGTTGCATAAATGCAAGCAGATCTAGCTAACAATCTGACTCTTTTTGGCTGAAGGACTGATTGACGGGGGGCTGGATGTAATTGCCAAGAATCTAGGCAAACTAAGAAAAGTCTTACAAATGGGGCTTCTCAGCAAATAAGTCACCACTTTTTAACAGAGTTATCCACAAGATTTGTGGAAAGCTCAAAAAAGCTAATCAGAACAGAAGCTTAAGGATGTACTACCTAACTTTTCGATTCCTTTTAAATATGGACAGGCATTTTGTGCTGCGCATGCTGGGATCCCACCTGGTATTCATACGCTTATTTTGCGCATCAAGTGGCAATTCACATGCCTTTACAGAAATATCGAGAGGAAAAGTTAGAAGAAGATATTAAAAAGAAAAAAGAGGAAGAAGTAAAAAGAAGGGAAACTGAGAAATTGAAAAAAATCAAAATGATATTGATAAAGTTGTGGATAAGCTGGAGGTACTGAGTCTAAGTGAATCTAGAAAAAATCCACAAAATCCTCTCAATTTAATGGCTTAATATAATTTTTTATTGACTCCCGATGAGCGACATCATTGTCCGAGTTGTATTAGAAAGCCCCGTGCCTGTGCTTTTTGATTACCGTTGTGCTGCTTCGATGGAGCCTTTGCCAGGCCAATTAGTGCGGGTACCGTTTGGTAAACGTCATCTAGTCGGAGTTGTTTGGGCGCTCGCGCAGCATAGCGAGATCCCGCAGGGACGGTTGCGGAAAATAGAGGTTTTATGGAATGAGTGTCCTCCGTTAACTGAACAATGGCGTGCATTAGCGACTTTTGCGGCGGACTATTATCAGCGGGCGTTGGGGGAAGTTGTGTTACCCGCACTGCCTCAAAGTTTGCGAGATGCGAGTCGTTGGAGACGTTTTTTCGCCGCTCAGCACATTTATCGCTTATCGCCAGCAGGGATAAATGAGTTGCCAGCGGCGCTGCCATCTCAGGCTAGCGCGATGCGGAGGCTGGCAACAGCCTTGCGCGAAGCGGGAGAGCTAACAGCAAGCGCAGCGCGTGCATTGCATCCGCAAGCGATCAAACTACTTAACACCTGGCAGCACGCAGGCTGGGTGATCCACCAAACATCCGCAGCAGGGCAGGGGAGCGGGGAAAATTCCACGCTAGCCATCGACCCTATCTTAAACACGGCGCCTGAGCTAACCAAGGAGCAGGCTATTGCGCTAAAAGCTATTAACGCTGCCTCTGGTTTTACCCCTTTCCTACTGCACGGAGTAACAGGGAGTGGCAAAACAGAAGTTTATTTACGCGCGTTAGCCACACTTTTGGCCAGCAATCCCTCTGCACAAGCTTTAGTGTTGGTGCCGGAAATCAATCTAACCCCTCAATTTGAGGCTTTCTTTCGCGCCCGCCTGACCGCGTCAACGACCGAGATGTTAGTCACTTTACATAGTGGATTAGCCGAAGGTGAGCGTGCTCGTGCTTGGTTGGCTGCGCATACAGGCCGCGCTCGGATCGTGTTGGGAACACGCTTAGCGGTGCTAGCTTCACTGCCTCAGTTAGCATTGATCATCGTCGATGAAGAGCACGATACGGCGTATAAACAACAAGAGAAGCTGCGCTATTCGGCCCGTGATTTAGCGATTTGGCGTGCTAAACAATTGAATATTCCGATCGTGCTTGGTTCGGCAACTCCCGCGCTGGAGACGTGGCGCCATGCGCAGCTTAAACATTACACATGTCTGACTTTGACCCACAGAGCGGTGGCGGAAGCCGTTTTGCCTGCTACACGACTGATTGATATGTCTATCCCTAAACATCGCAACGATGGTGATCTGGCAGGTTTATCAAAGCCGTTGTTGGATGCGTTACGCGCGCGACTCGCCTGTGGCGAACAAAGTTTGATATTCCTCAACCGCCGTGGCTATGCGCCAGCGCTAGCCTGCAATGCTTGTGGTTGGGTCGCTGGATGTATACGTTGTAGTACCTATTTGGTGTTACATAAACAAGAAAGATCGATGCGTTGCCATCATTGTGGCTGGCATACGCGCATTCCCCATGCGTGTGCGGAATGCGGCAATGTTGATCTAGCACCGCTTGGGCGTGGCACACAGCAATTAGAAGAAAGACTAGCCCACGCGTTACCTGAAGCGAAAATTCTGCGTATCGACGCCGATAGCACACGCCGTAAAGGTAGCGCGCAAACTTTATTTGCTGCGGTAGCAGCGGGTGAAGTTGATATTTTGATTGGTACGCAAATGATTGCGAAAGGGCATGATTTCCAACGTGTCACATTAGTTGGCGTGTTGAATGCGGATATTGCGCTGTTCTCTCATGATTTTCGGGCAACTGAACGTTTGTTTGCTCAATTATTGCAAGCTAGTGGCCGTGCAGGTAGAGCTGGACACGGCGAGGTTTTGATTCAAACACGCTACCCGCAGCATCCGCTATACCAAGCGTTAGTGCGCCATGATTATGTTGGCTTTGCTAAAGCGACGTTAGCCGAGCGCCAGCAAGCGCGCCTGCCTCCTTTCTCATATCAAGCGTTGTTACGTGCTGAAGCACGCACGCTTGAAGCAGCATTTAACTTTTTAGCACGTGCTGCGTCAGCTCTTGACACGCTGCCCGGCGCTGAGCATGTGACACGTTATGAGCCGGTGCCGATGATAGTTGTGAAGGTAATGCATGTACAACGTGCGCAACTTTTACTTGAAAGTACTTCCCGCATCGCGTTGCAAAGTGTATTACGCGCTTGGCAATCCCATCTGCATGCGCTAAAAATTAAAGATGTATTGCGCTGGTCGATTGAGGTGGATCCGCTTGAGTTTTAATCTCAGTGGATGGTTTTGGTTTTTTGGGCTTTTCTGGCTTTCTTAATGTGAAATTTCAAACTATTAATAATGAAAATTTTGTAAGTTAACAAAACACTGAAATTAAAATGCAGCTTTGCTAGAAAGACGTTGAATAATTTTTTAGAGTCTGTTCATTATCTTGAAAATGAAGGTTATTTAAAGGGCGGTTGTGTTGGGGTGAGGTGAAAACGCCCGTATGCGCACTAAATCACGCTAATATGAAATAGCTGGCTTAAGCAGAATATTAAGGACAATATTTAGCCAACCAGAGAAACAGCAGCCAGCGAAAGGAGAAAAAAATGAAGTATGTAATGCAACGGCTAATGCTAGTTGCACTGGTTAGCATGGTGCCTGGCATTCTAATGGGTGCTGAAACACAGCCTTTGATTGAACAGGTAAAAATTGGCGTGGCGGCGCCATTAACTGGCCCGCAGGCGCATTATGGTCAAGATTTTTTAGATGGTATTAAGTTGGCTGCGGCTGACTTTAATGCGAGTAAGTCACTTATCAATGGCAAACAAATTGAGATTGTGCTTGATGTAGCGGATGACCGAGGTGATTCGCATCAGGCTACAACAGTCGCGCAAAAGCTAGTTGATGACGGTATCAAAGGGATGCTAGGTCACTTCAACTCAGACACAAGCATGTCCGCTTCACGTATTTATGCGCAAGCCGGCATTCCGCAAATAGCGATGGCAGCTTCCGCTGAATACACTCAACAAGGTTTTAAAAATACCTTTCGCATGATGGCCTCAGATGCGCAGCGAAGCAAAGTCATGGGCCGTTTTGTTGTCAAAAAATTAGGTTTTAAGCGACTTGCGATTATCAATGACGAGACCATGGATGGACAAGGATTAGCAGATCATTTTGCGCAGGCCGCTAAAAAAGCGGGTGCGACGATTGTGGGGCATGAATATATACAGGCTAAAACGCTTAACTTTACAGTGCCTTTAAATAAATTTAAGGGACTTAAGCCGGACGCCATCTTTTATAGTGGTATCGATACGCAAGCAGCAGCGATGGCTAAGCAAATGCATCGGCTTGGTATCAACGCGAAGTTGATCGCGGGTGATAGAGTGAAAACCATCTATTTTCTAGAGACTGCTGGCATTGCCGCTGAAGGGACGGTTGCTGCACTCACAGGAGAGCCGCTTGACACCACCCCGCAAGGGAAAAAATTTATCGCGCGCTACAAAGCGCGCTTTTATAAAGCCACCCCAACTTACGCACCCTATGCTTACGATGGTGCAATGGCGATGTTTACGTCAATGCAAAAGGCTGATTCGACTGATCCCGTTAAATATCTTTCTGTGCTGGCAGATATCAAAAGGGCAGGCGTGACGACGAATCGCTTTGCGTATGACAAATACGGTAATTTAAAAGACGCGAAGATTACCTTCTATCAAGTTGTGCAAGGGCGATGGCAGGTATTACCCGCTGCGCGTAATTAATAATGATTGAGAAAACGACGCTGTGCAAAAAGCAGATATCATGACAATAGCCGCGTTCTGATAGAGCCGTGCTTCTTAAGTATGGCGGCGGTGAGTTCAACTGGTCATTGCAACACTATCATTTTTAATTTTGAGGATAGTGTAAATGGCCCAAATGGGACGGCCTGGTCTGTCAGCTAGCCAAAAATCTGAACTCTGGCAAAGGTGGAAAAAAGGGGAATCTCTGAGCGACATTGGTCGAGCGCTAAGTAAGCATGCGGGTTCAATTCATGGTGTGTTATCGTCTCATGGAGGGATTATCCCTACGATTTGTCGGCGCTCGTCTAGATCCCTTACGCTGTCAGCGCGTGAAGAAATTTTCCGTGGCGTAGCAACGCATGCTATCTAAGCAGTATTGAATGACTTCAAGTTTAAACTCTTGCGAATATTTAGCCATGGAAAAGCACCCTTCAAATTAGACGGAGTGTCTAACTTTCGGGGGGCAGTTCAATAAACATTTCCGTTAAGATGTATCAGGGCTTACGCGACAACGCTCAGGCTGAACGCCGATCTGTTTCCGCTACCTTCTCGCTCAACCAGGTTTTGATGAGTGACTGATAGGGTACGTCCATTCGGTTCGCGCACACTTTAATCATACTGAGGAGCGATTCCGGTAAACGCAACGAGATCGCTTTTGTCGAGGGTTTGAGGTTCGGAAAAACCGCATGCTCGGCCTTCGACCAGTCGAGATACGCCGTGCTGTCCATATTCGGTGATTCCCAAAAGACGCGCTCTTTGTCTTCTGAGGAAAAATTCGGCATAGCTTTAAGAGACTTTTTCATAAAGTGTTCGCTCCTTGCCTTGCGGCTCATCGCACGCGCTGAAATCACGCGGATTAATGTATCGTGGGCGCGCAGCGTAAACGTAATATGCAAAAACCGTCCCGCATCAGTCACACCTAAAGCATGCCAGCGGGATTCTGTTTGACGGTGCTTGACATCCGCCACGACCAGCAATGGCTGATTGAAAAACACCTGCTCCGCCTCAATCTGGCTCACGCTATGTTTTTCAGCGCTCTTGCGAGCATTACCTGTATCCCAATCAAAACCTGTAACGGCGGAAAAATTAATCATTATTCGTATATTATCAATATATACATAATTTGCAACATTTCACCCTCAAAGCATTCTGCACCTACGCATTTTTAGCCAAACTTTAAGACATTTCTTTTCTGGCGCTGCCTATTATTCATTTATGAAGTAATCCTTACTTACCCCAGCATGACCGAAACTGCTGTGCTTTGAGCAAACCGAATAATTCATCTAGCTCGAGACGCACCACATAGCGCGCTGACTGGAACGGTTGTTGGCCTAGGGAGAACCAAGGGCCTTTGGCAGGGAGCGTATCCGAAAGATCGGAAACCGTTAGTTCTGGAAACGTTGTCTGAGATTCGTTTGCTGGCGCTAACTAAAGGATGAAGCGTGGGACGTCCCCCTTGTATCGGGAAATGGATCATGGTTCTTTTATTCTTGATTGAAGTTCATGGTCAAAGCAATGGGCCGCATCGGCTTGTCTCATGCTGTTCAGCACACCACCGCACTGAAGCGTCCATCGATTATTCACAAAAATTTCAGCAATTTACAGATTTATTGCCAATCCTACTATCTGGATTACCCTTAAAGATGGCGTTGAGCATGAACAAACACAACAGCTCTCAAGCCAAAGTTTAGACCAAAGGTTGAGAAGACGATGTTTGCGTAAACAGCGATTGTCCTTATTGCTGAGTTTGACACGAATCGTAAAATGCTGAAATTGGAGTAAACAGGCTGTGTATGCCTGTTTACTGTTAAACATTTTACTTCCCGTGTGCTTCAGCAGGGTGGATAAGAATAAGGAAAAGGAATTATGTTAGGCCATGCTGCTTCCTCACCCATCATCATCCAAGCACGGGCTTCAGCGCAAAGTGCGCTATATCAAGCAAATCTGTACAAGGAAACGCAGAATGTTGAGATGGCCTTATTCTTTTATGACCAGGCCAAAGTCGCCTTTAAACATATTGCAAAAGCACAACAGCTAACGCCTTCCTTATCTCAAGTCAGAAAGGCTATCACCCAAGCCCAGACCCCTCAGACAGCTGAAGACGGGGCTTTACGACAACGTATCGCGCAGGTGTATTTCGAGCGTGCCCAACTCTTGAAGCAATTGGATGACATAGACAAAGCGAAGAAGAGTGGCGAAAAGGCGCAAGCATGGGGCCATCCTGAGGCAGCGGCTTGGTTAAACAGTCTGCCACAGACTTTGTCATCCTCTTCTACAAAGCATGATGTGATTAGTCCGGCTCCGTCCTCTGCCTATTTTTCTTCAGGGGTTTCCCCGTCCCCATTGCCTCAGGCACCAGAAGCCAAGCTACAAGAAAAACATCAATGGGTCGCACAAGTCTTCGAAACCATCTTGAAACAGTTTCAGGATTTAGATTTATGTCAGACCTCGCCCAGCCTTTTTTTAATCTATGCTCACAATAACCATCGGCTGGGACAAGCCGATGCCGACGTCTCGCAACGCGTGATTCAGTGGTTATCGAATCTCCGTTCCAATTTATATTCGGATCGTTCCGCCAGCGGTCACCAGACGTTACCCTTTTCCGCCACTTTGGAAGAGAAGACCAAAGCTAACGACATCCTCTCTAGCCAACTCTGCTTGTTACCTAACCATCCAGACACCGTCGATCATGTCGTGCTGTGTGGTTCGGAACTGTTGGGTCACTATATGGCCTCACCGTACTATCAGCGGTTTTGTGAGGCAATTCAACACGCTTACCAGCAAGCCGCTAGCAAGAATGACTTTGCACAGATTGAGGACGCCATACGCCAAGTCGTCGATGCGAACTTAAACGAAAAAGAATTCCACCATGTGCTAACAGAATTAGCCTTTTTGCAAATCCGCGAGGCACACCTCAAAGGCGAGCACGGGATTATCCCGATGTTACTTAACAGTAAGGCTCAACAGTGTTTACCGACATTTATTCTCGACTCGACCACCATTCGGATTGAAGACTCTATCTGGCGCGAGCCAAACTTCTGGAATGGACGGCAGACATATCGGGATGAAGGGTTGCACGTCGGCTTCTTTAAGCTCTTAAAACGACTCTTAGTGAAACAAGAGCGGTGCATTGCGTTGGTCGAGGAGAAAATCTATCAGGGCTGCTTAAAGAAATTTCGGGAAGATCAGTCGCATACGTTGGCAGCGGAAGAATTTTCGCGGTTCTTGAATCAAGCCTGTGTGAGTGCCCTGGATGCCTTGAAACAAGAGTACGGCGCGGATCTTCGAGAACTGAATGTTCAAAAAGCGTATGAAAGCCTCCTGACCGAAATCCAACAGCTTAATGGTCAATCGCTGATTTCATCGGATCAGCTTGGCCCTGCTTTGGAGGCATCGTATTCGGCTAAACGTTTAGCTATTCAACGGTTGTCTGGCCCGCTCATGTCGATGGAGCACTGCTATATCAATCTAGCGATTGTCGAATACGAGAAAGTAAGCAAGGAAGAGGAAAAGTCTAAAGAGGGGGAAAATAAAGAAGGGGAAGAAGGAGGAGAGGAAACGGTTAATGAAAAGAAAGCGGAGCCCGACCATTTCCGCCGTTTACCGAGTGCTGAGGCGATGCATTCCAATCAGCAGAAATTGGTGCCGCTCGAGAAGCTCTTTGACCCACGAGAATTAAGCAAAGACAAGACAATAACGCCGAAGCGAATTCTCATTCGCGGTCGGGCAGGCATCGGTAAAACAACGCTATCCAAAAAGATCGTCTACGAGTACACACAGAAAGGTCAATGGAAAGATCGCTTTGACTATGTGCTCTGGATTTCGCTACGTACATTGAAGGGTAAGCAGCACGGTGATCTGGCGACACTGTTTTATGAAACTTATTTCCCATCTCACCCCAAAGGGTTGGCATTAGCCAAGACACTTGCCGCACAAATCGAGGGGCCAGCGAAAGAAAGAACGTTATTTGTCCTCGATGGCTGGGATGAGGTCGCGCAGGAATGGGGCGAACAGGAACCCATGCACAAGTTTCTCCATCAGATCCTCAATCAGCCTGCGGTACTCATTACCTCTCGGCCCTACGTTGATTTGAAACAGGCCAATCCAATGGATTTGGAATTGGAGACGGTGGGATTTAGTCCGGAAAACGTCTCGGCGTATCTGGACAACCCCGCCCTGATACCGGCTACGCAAGCTAAAGAGATGAAGGATTTCATTCGAACGAACCCTTTTGTTCAGGGTCTAGTCAATGTGCCGATCCAGTTGGATGCGCTTTGTTTCAGTTGGGATGAAATCAAGCGTCTACAGCAACAGACAAAAGGCACGGTGACCATCACTGCGTTATATCAAGCGATGATGAATAAATTATGGCGCAAGGATATCCTTCGGTTGGGCAAGCTGGAGGGCGGGAAATTATTAAACGCTGAGACAGTTAATTCGTTGAGAAGTGCACGACGTATCGAGAAATGGGTCAAGGCTGAACAGGATTTTCTCGGTGCGTTGGCCTTTAGAGGATTACAGGATAACCGTATCGAATTTGATACGGTTTATTTAGATAATCTTATTGATCAGCTTGAGAAAGAAGGTGTCGATCTCCCAATTACGTTGGAAGCTAACCTCAAAAAACTCTCGTTTCTGCATACTGATGAGGCTGAGGACGGACAGTACAGCTATCACTTCATGCACCTCACGTTTCAGGAATTTTTTGCGGCTAAACATTTTGTGCAGTGTTGGAAAACGGAGCAGGAGATCACCCTCTTATCGGCAGATGCCAAGCAATGGACAAAAGCTCCCCCAGATGCGTTTGTTCGCCAACATAAATACAACCCGCGCTATGAGATTTTTTGGTGGTTTGTCTCTGGGTTGTTGCGTGCAGAATCACTGGATCGATTCTTTACCGTACTCGAAGCCGAACCTCGAGATTTGTTCGGTGCGGCGCATCAGCGACTGATCATGAATAATCTCTATGAAGCTTCTCGTGACAAGGAAGCAGGGCTATCTCGGGAGATGCGAGACAGGCTGGAGCAGAGTTTAAGGCAATGGCTGCAACTGGAAATCGACAATACAGGTCAAGGCACGCTGGCAAATTCGCTGACGTTTCCTGAGTTCTTGTTACGCGAGTGCTTGGAGGGAACCACATCCAACAAAGCAAAGAGTGCCATTGCACACGCATGCGGACAGCGCTCTGCCTTATCGGATTCAACCGTTCAGGCCTTGATCGCGTTGACAAAGAACAAGGACAGGGAGGTGAGTCGCATTGCGGCTGAGGCTTTAGGCCAGCAATCTTCGCCTGAGGCCATCCAGACCTTGATCGCGTTGACAAAGAACAAGGACAGGGAGGTGAGTCGCATTGCGGCTGAGGCTTTAGGCCAGCAATCTTCGCCTGAGGCCATCCAGACCTTGATCGCATTGACGAAGAACGAGGGCATAGGGGTGAGGGGCGCTGCGGCTGAGGCTTTAGGCAAGCAGTTTTCGCCCGAGGCCCTCCAGCACTTGATCGCGTTGACGAAGAACGAGGACAGAGAGTTGAGGTGCGCTGCGGTTGAGACGTTAGGTCAGCAATCTTTGCCCGAGGCCATCCAGACCTTGATCGCATTGACGAAGAACGAGGACAGGGAGGTGAGGCGTGCTGCGGCTGAGGCTTTAGGCCAGCAGTCTTCGTTACCGTCCGAGGCCATCCAGCCCTTGATCGCGTTGACGAAGGACGAGGACTGGCAGGTGAGGCGCGTCGCGGCTGAGATGTTAGGCCAGCAATCTTTATTACCGCCAGAAGCCATCCAGTTCTTGATCGCGTTGACGAAAGACAAGGACGAGTATGTGAGGCGCGCCGCGGTTAAGGCGTTAGGCCAGCAATCTTCGTTACCACCCGAGGCTATCCAGACCTTGACCGCGTTGACGAAGAACGGTGACTGGCAGGTGAGTTGCGCCGCGGTTAAGGCGTTAGGCCAGCAATCTTCGCCCGAGGCCATCCAGATTTTGATCGCGTTGACGAAGGACGAGGACAGTGATGTGAGGCGCGCAGTGGCTGAGACGTTAGGCCAGCAATCTTTGTTACCGCCCGAGACCATCCAGACCTTGATCGTGTTGATGAAGGACTGGAACTGGCTGGTGATACGTGCCGCGGCTGAGGCTTTAGGCCAGCAGTCTTTGTTACCGCCCGAGACCATTCAGACTTTGATCGCATTGACGAAAGACAAGGACAGGGAGGTGAGATGCGCCGTGGTTAAGGTGTTAGGCCAGCAGTCTTCGTTATCGCCCCCGGCCATCCAGACTTTGATCGCGTTGACGAAAGACAAGGACGAGTACGGGAGGCGCAGCGCGGCTTATGCGTTAGGCCAGCAATCTTTGTTACCGCCCGAGGCCATCCAGACCTTGATCGTGTTGACGAAAGACAAGGACAGAGGGGTGAAGCGCAGCGCGGTTTATGCGTTAGGCCAGCAATCTTTGTTACCGCCCGATGCCATCCAGACCTTGATCGCGTTGACGAAAGACAAGGACAGGGAGGTGAGGCGCAGCGTGGCTTATGCGTTAGGCCAGCAATCTTCGTTACCGCCCGATGCCATCCAGACCTTGATCGCGTTGACGAAAGACGAGGACAGGGAGGTGAGGCGTGCTGCGGTTGCGGCTGAGGCTGAGGCTTTAGGCCAGCAATCTTCGTTACCGCCTGAGGCCATCCAGACTTTGATCGCGTTGACGAAGGACGAGGATAGGGAGGTGAGGCGCAGAGTGGCTTATGCGTTAGGCCAGCAATCTTTGTTACCGCCCGAGGCCATCCAGATTTTGATCGCGTTGACGAAGGACGAGGACAGGGAGGTGAGACGCGCCGTGGTTAAGGCGTTAGGCCAGCAGTTTTCGTTACCGCCCGAGACCATCCAGGCTTTGATCGCGTTGACGAAGGACGAGGATAGGGAGGTGAGGCGCAGCGTGGCTTATGCGTTAGGCCAGCAATCTTCGTTACCACCCGAAGCCATCCAGACCTTGATCGCGTTGACGAAGGGCGAGGGCGGGGAGGTGAGGCACATCTCGGCTAATGCGTTAGGCAAACACCGTTGGACGCTCTATCGCCTATTGCTAACACTTAGCCAGCAAGAGATGCAATTGATCTATCAACAATACTTACTCCAACAACGCTTTGATCAGAGTGTGCCTTTCTACATACAGGATGGTGCCCTGTGTTTTTATACTGCTGAGGGTCTTCAGACCGTTCCGTTTAACCATGCGGACAACGAAGAGGCATTCAAGCAGGCGGTTCAACAAACTCAGCAGTCTGTGGGTATTCCTCTTTCCACAGCCCAAAAAGTTGGCCTATTTCGTAATCCGTTAGCCTTTATGACTAATAAATTAGTGTCCTTCAGATCAAGTCTTGGCAAGGACAAATAAAGGCTGGAATCGCAGATGGCTCTTTTGATCGCTATGTGGTGGGCACCAGCGAAGCTGGCAAAAGGTAGTCGATGAAAGTTACAGATGCTGACGTTAGTACTAGCCTCATTGGTTGAATATGATTTTACGGGAAGGCAAATATGCCTTACCAACAAAAACTCGGTATTGTCTTGATCTAGCTCACTGTTCTAATCCACTCTAATCTTTTTCATAGCGTTTTGTTGTTCTAACGTTGTTTCTTTTGGAGGAGGCGGGAGCGTTCGAGCAATTGCGTGTGCTGGCGGCACTGCTCAAATAAACAAACAGCAGCGGCAGCGGCGACGTTAAGTGACTCCATGCCACCGGGTTGTGGGATAGTGACATGATGTGCTGCATGTTCACGCCATGCGGCGGAGACGCCCGCGCCTTCGTTGCCCCAGATCCAGGCAACAGGTTTGGTTAAGTCTTGCATGTAAATTGAAGTGGCGCTATGCGAGTCTGTGACGACCATCGGCACGGCAAGATGTGGCAAGAGCTGATCTACTTCAATCCCTTCAAAAATGCGCAGTAGAAAATGCGCTCCCATCCCCGCGCGCAACACTTTGGCAGACCAGGCGCAAGCGGTACCGGGTGTGCAAAATACATATTGAACACCAGCTGCGGCTGCACTGCGCAAAATAGAGCCAGCGTTACCGGCATCTTGCACACCATCGAGAATGACGCAATCGGTTGTAATTTGCTGTGGCAATTCAGAAGCCGCTATATTAATCAAGAAGATCACGTTGCCGCCTTGCGCTGCTCGCGTCAACGTCGATAATTGTGCGAAGAGCGTATCTGCTAACACCACCATGTTCGTTGAATTAACGCGAGCCATAATCGGATGCAAGCTTTGCTGCATTTTATGATCAGATAGGGCGCTCTCAGCAATAATGCAGGCAAGCGGTTGTCCTAACGTATCGAGATAAGCGCTGGCTAGATGCAGCCCCTCAATCAGCGCTTGGCCTGCTCGGCGCTCACGAGTGACAGAGCCAGCGAGTTGCTTAAGCCGCTTAAAAAAGGGGTTATCGCGTGCAGTAATGGTTTTCATCAGTTAATCTAATTCCAATTCTTTAGTACAGATGCTTGTATTTCATATGCTTACGGCGTTTGATGCTATTAGAGCTGACTTCTGCGTCGCAATATGTCGCAATATGTCGATCTATCTATAGAACGTCTTCTCGCAAAACCCATATTCCCCCTCTTGTTTGACCTTGTAGATCGACGATTCCAATTTTATTTAGGTGATGTAAGTCTCTTAATATGGTTCGATGGGTTGGAGCAGTAATATTTTTAGAGACGAGATAATTTAAGACGTCTACGGTTGTAGCTGATTTTGTTTCTCTCAGAAATTCGGCGATCATTTTTTGCCTTAGATTCAGCGCTTCAATAGCTCGTTTAGCGATTTCTTGACCAATATATGTTTTGAATCTAAAAATAACGGCTAAACCTCCAGAACGCTCTTGAAAGATAGGCTCTGGTATACCTTCTTTTTTGCAAGCATCAATCATCTTATTTGTGCCAATTCCCCATTTCTCAATATAACCTCGTACATAGAAAACGTTAGCTATTAGCTTATTTCTGAGCACAGAATCATGAGGCTGTCTTAGATCATCAATGCTGAGCCTTGATTCAAGATTAACGATTTAAGCTTATCTAGATTCATCCCCAGCCTTATCTAAGAGGGTTAAAAACGCCTAAGCTTATTAGCTAGGCGCAGACTACTTTTAAGTGCTTTCCAGCAATAATTATTTACTTAGAAAGGTGAATATAAAATAATTACCTGACATATGCATCGAAGGAGACAAAGTAATGAAGCGAATTGGTGTTGTTTTAAGTGGCTGTGGTGTCTTTGATGGGGCTGAAATACAAGAGTCAGTATTAACTTTGCTAGCGATACAACGTGCCGGTGCGCAAGCAATTTGTTTTGCTCCAGACAAACAGCAGCTGCATGTAATTAATCATTTATCTGGCGAAACCACCACAGAAAATCGTAATGTGTTGGTGGAAGCCGCGCGGATAGCTCGTGGCAAAATCAGTGCTCTAGGTAATGTCGACTCCACTTCATTAGATGCTTTAGTGGTACCCGGGGGCTTTGGCGTAGCGAAGAACTTAAGTGATTTTGCGACTCAAGGAGCTGACTACTCAGTTGATCAAGAATTCACTGAGCTAGTGAGAAAAATCTATCAAGCAAACAAGCCAATCGGGTTTATTTGCATTGCTCCTGTATTGCTTCCGAAATTATTGGGCGATCTGACTGATAAGCCAATTCGTCTAACCATCGGTAATGACAATAAGCTAGCATCAATGATTGATAAGCTTGGTAGCCAGCATGTTAATTGCACGACAGATGAGATTGTCGTTGATAGCCAGCATAAAGTTGTCACTGCACCAGGATATATGCTTGAAGGGGCATCAATCGCAGAAGTTGCTGATGGAATTGATAAGTTAGTTAAAAAAGTATTGGAATTAACGGCTGCTTGATTTCATCATCTGTACCCATTAGAGAAATTGATTAGTAGTTTAAGTCTTGGCCAGTGGTAAGTTGGAGTTCGTAAGTTAAGGTGACGAAGGAGCCCCAACATGCATACCCATGACCTTTAATCTTTCCCTGTTTGGAGAGGTGAACAGCCTCCTAGAAAGACCATCCATAGATTCTTAATCCTTGCGAGAAAGCATCCATTCTTATTCCCAGATATCCATCCCTCAAATCCATTATGTATCAACCTCGATGAGGATTGACGCACCAGACATCGATGTCCACCCATTTATGGCTTTTTGCAACACTATTTAAATAGGCGTTTCGCTGTTCTGAAGAAAACTTCGTGATCGGCCTAAGAGTAGGACATTCTTTAAACCAATATTCAGATCAAGCGTGGCGGGTTTCTAGGTTTGCGCTGATCAATAATTTGCTGTAGTGGAACCATTATCTAGCCTGCTTTGTTTTGACATCAACAACCTATCGTCTTGTATTTCATCGCATCAATTAGATGATGAATTAAATTCTTGATCTGAAATTGATCGAGAGAGGGGAATACGAGCGCAATATAGAATCAAGGAGGCTGGCAATGGACGTTTTCTTTTCACCTTTGGTGAATAAGGTATCGACCAATCATTTATCTTCATCGACTATCGCGCAACGTGCGTCCCGAGGGGCGATGAAGATTGCCATTCTCGATGATTATCAAGACACCGCTCGCAAATTGGACTGCTTTCAATATTTGGTCGGCCATGAAGTCAGAATTTTCACGAACACCGTACGTGGCGTCGGCCAGCTTTCAGCGCGTCTTGCCGATATTGAAGCACTGGTATTAATCCATGACCGCACCCGCATTACTGCGCAGTTGCTTGATCGACTGCCGAATCTTCTCGTCATTAGCCAAGTCGGTAAAGTGGGTGATCATATCGACGTAGCAGCTTGTACCGAACGAGGCATTGTGGTGCTAGAGGGCAGTGAATCGCCCGTAGCCACGGCCGAATTGACATGGGCTTTAATCATGGCTGCCCAACGGCGTATTCCGCACTATGTGGCTAACTTAAAGCAAGGAGCATGGCAGCAGTCCGGACTTAAGAATTCGACGATGCCCGCTAATTTCGGATTAGGGCAAATGTTGCGTGGCAATACGCTAGGTATTTGGGGCTATGGGAAAGTCGGCAAGATAGTCGCCCATTACGGCCGCGCATTTGGCATGAATGTGTCGGTTTGGGGAGATGAATCGTCACTCCTGGAGGCTCATGAGGACGGTTTTTCGACAGCAAATAGCAAAGCAGAGTTATTTACCCAAAGTGATGTGCTTAGCTTGCATCTACGCTTAACGCAAACAACCCGCGGCATAGTGACCCGAGAAGATTTATTGCAAATGAAGTCGACTGCACTTTTTGTGAACACAAGCCATGCTGAGCTGATTAAAGAAAATGCGTTATATAGCGCGTTGACGCAAGGCCATCCTGGCATGGCAGCGGTTGATGTTTATGAAAGCGAGCCAATTTTGCAAGGCTATAACCTGTTGCGGATGGAAAATGTCATCTGCACGCCGCACATTGGTTATGTTGAGCGAGAGAGCTATGAAAATTATTTCGGCCTGGCATTTCACAATATTCTTAGCTACGCGCATGGCGAGGTCATCAACGCCATCAACACCCAAGCTTTAAAAATTTATCGTCGCATCCCTCATCTGCGCATGATGCAGACTGAACCTATTGCCGCACCGCTTGCTACGTCTTATAGTGAAATGGCTATGTAAAGCGTTTATCTAAGGAGGCGCTGATTTAATCAGGAGCGACAGAATAAACAACTGGGTGAGGCTTCCTTACGTACTAGTGTATTGTCTGCAGACTGAACCGGCACTCTGCAAACCAATAGCTGATCTTTTGCAACAGCCGTTCAGTCATCTTTTGTGTAATGGCACTTCGAGTTTATACACAGCAGCTATCACGCTCATCGCTTACTTACTGGTCTCACCTAAGCAAAGGTCTTTAGTTCACCCGCGGCCCCACGCTGCTTTAACAGCTTTTTATTCACCGGGCTTAAGCCTTCCGTGCCTTGAATGACGGTGTCTGTCAAAGTCAGCCTATCATGTAGTGAACTCCAAAATAGCCGTACTTCATAGCGCCCCTCTTCTTCGATGACCTGCCATACGCGAACCGATTTATCGCCACAGCCGGTTACCAAATAGCTGCTATTAGATATTTCTTTCCAGGCAAGGCTATTAATGCCCCCATGAAAATCTCGCACTACCGCTAAACACTGACCCGAGGCTACGTCCCACAGACGAACCGTCTTGTCCTCACTGCCCGAGGCAATCTGCTGACCACTGGGCGAATACGCCACGCTATCAACTGATCGGGTATGCCCTCGTAAAGTGTGGACGGTCTCCCCGCTGTGTGCGTTCCACAGCCGCACCGTCTTGTCCCAACTGCCCGAGGCGATCTGCTGACCGCTCGGCGAATACACCACACTATTAACTGGTCGGGTATGCCCTCGTAAGGTGTGGGCGACCTCCCCGCTGTGCGCGTCCCACAGACGAACCGTATTGTCATCACTGCCCGAGGCGATCTGCTGACCACTGGGCGAATACACCACGCTCCTAACGTTGTCGGTATGCCCTTGTAAGGTGTAGCTGGCCTCTCCGCTGTGCGCGTCCCACAGACGAATCGTCTTGTCATCACTGCCCGAGGCGATCTGCTGACCGCTGGGCGAATACGCCACGCTAAAAACACAGTCGGTATGACCTTGTAAGGTGCGGATGGCCTTCCCGCTATGCGCGTCCCACAGACGAACCGTCTGGTCCCAACTGCCCGAGGCGATCTGCTGACCACTGGGTGAATACACCACGCTCCTAACGCTGTCGGTATGCCCTTGTAAGGGGGCGGCCTCCCCGCTATGCGCGTCCCACAGCCGCACCGTCTGGTCATCACTGCCCGAGGCGATCTGCTGACCGCTGGGCGAATACATCACGCTCAAAACACCGTAGTTATGCCCTTGTAAGGTGTGGCTGGCCTTCCCGCTATGTGCGTCCCACAGACGAACCGTCTTGTCATCACTACCAGAGGCGATCTGCTGACCGCTGGGCGAATACACCACGCTATTAACACTGTCGGTATGCCTTTGTAAGGTGTGGCTGGCCTCTCCGCTGTGCGCGACCCACAGACGAACCGTGTTGTCAGCACTGCCCGAAGCGATCTGCTGACCGCTGGGCGAATACACCACGCTCATCACAGTGGAGGTATGCCCTTGTAAGGTGCGGACGGTCTTCCCGCTGTGCACATCCCACAGGCGAACTGTCTTGTCATTACCGCCCGAGGCGATCTGCTGACCGCTGGGCGAATACACGACGCTATTAACTGACGAGGTATGCCCTTGTAAGATGGGACCAGCCTCCCCGCTATGCGCGTCCCACAGACGCACCGTATTGTCCCTACTGCCCGAGGCGATCTGCTGACCGCTAGGTGAATACACCACGCTCATAACCCAGCGGGTATGCCCTTGTAAGGTGTGGACTGCCTCTCCACTGTGCGCGTCCCACAGACGCACCGTATTGTCCCTACTGCCCGAGGCGATCTGATCACCGCTGGGCGAATACACCACGCTCATCACAGTGGAGGTATGCCCTTGTAAGGTGCAGATTTTCTCCCAGCTCGAGGTTTCATAGACACTGATCGTACCGTTTTCGAGACCTACCGCACACGCTTTCCCATCCGGGGAATACGCGCACGATCTTATCTCCCTCTCTTCCTGGAGATAAGGCCATTCGCCAAACCTCACCCCAGCCATCTGCGCTGAGCTTAAATTCGCCTGACGCAGCCAGCTCCTGCTGAAATTGACTCCGCTCAAATCCGAGCCCTGTAATTGAGCTGAATCGAATAAACCATAACTTAAATCCGCGCCAGGCACGCGGATTCCTTTGAGGTTTTTATTATTGAATTGCACGCCTGCTTTCACCAACAGTGTCAGCGCGTTAGCCGCGATAGCCTGTACCTCTTCTGTTTTGGAGCGTTCTATCCAATTCAATAATTTCTCTTTTAGCTGAGCGTCTTGTTGTACTTTTTCTTGTAAAAGCCTAACTATTTCAGGGGAGTTAACCACGCATATCAGCTCGAAAAGTCCAGATTTTTCTACCACCTGATCGAGTTGCGCTGAGTCTGATAGCCTTTGCAATTGGTTCAATACAAAATTCTGTAACCCTTTTTCTGAACGAATTAAAGCCGCCTGATGTTGAACTTGAATCCTATCTTTGATTAAGTGTAATTTCAGCGCAGGGGAATCTATCGGTTCACCATCACGAGTGACAGTCGTCAATGCTTTAAACAAAGCCTGCCGACTTGAAAAATCCAACAGGCTTTCTATTTCCTCTCGAACTTCCAGCGGGATCGATAAAAAACGGGATGCTGGGGATTTTTGTACTGCAGGATAGTGCAGATGGGTCGATCTCGAAATAGGATTCAGCATAAGTCTTGTTCAATTAAAAAATAAAATCATCTGATGAGTGTTGATAGGTTTTGGCGTAGGATTTATGCATAACACATCCATATGAATCGCACACTAATACTAGGGCGTGTCTTCAATTAAAACCGTCAACCTCATTTTAAGATGGGCTTTTTGAAGGAAGGTACCAGCCAGCGAGCCCGTTTTAATTGAAGAATGTAATGAACGCCTCCCTCTAAAGAGAAGCCGGTAGGCTGAAGGGTTGTCAAAGGAAGTGGACCCTCCAGGCCGACGGTATCTAGGTACCCAAAGTGCGAAATATAAATATTTCACAGGCAAACAGGAGAGTCCGTCATGAAGCTTACACCCGTGGGGATCGATATTGCAAAAAAGGTGTTCCAAGTGCACTACGTAGAGAGTGAGACAGGCGAGATCGTGAACAAGCCGATCAAACGCGCGAAATTTCTTGAATATTTTGCCAATCGCAGGCCGTGTCTCATTGGTATGGAGTCGTGCAGTGGTGCTCAACACTGGGCGCGCGAGCTGAGTCGCCTGGGGCATCAAGTCAGACTATTGTCTGGCGAGTATGTCAAAGCCTTTAAGGAAGCGCTGATTTAATCGGGAGCGGCGTTATCTCTCCTCGCCGTACCCTTGTACTGTCTTCGTCGAGATGCCTTGCTCCCGATTAAATCAGCGCTTCCTTAACGTTGGTAACAAAAACGACGCTGCGGATGCGCGCGCGATTTGGCTTGCTGTGCAGCAGCCAAGCAAAGAGGTCGCAATCAAGACAGAGGCCCAACAAGCGGTACTGGCATTGCACCGAATGCGGCAACAGTTGGTGAAGTCTCGCACGATGCAGATCAATGGTTTGCGGGGATTATTGACCTTTTGATTGTTTAAAACTTCAACAAGTTGCGCAGGTATTTAAAGTTGATGACAACATAGGTTAGACCGTGACTCACTAAACCTGGAGGGCGTGCTGAGCATTAAGCTCGTTTGAAGAATGAGGAGTGAGTCAGCGTATTTCATCAGAGCCAGCAGTATCAGTATCGACTGCAATAAGGCTGAATATAGCGCTGCAATCTAACTTCTCTGTCTGATATTAAAAAATGCTTGCTCAAATGGAGGCGACCATAGATTTATATAGACCATAGATTCATATAGACACGCCCTAAAGTAGCGTTGAATAAATCGGGAGCGACAGAATAAGTAACTGGATGAGGTTTCCTTACGTCCTACTGTATTGTCCGCAGACTGAACCGGCACTCTGCAAACCAATAGCTGATCTCTTGCAACAGCCGTTCAGTCATCTTTTGTGTAATGGCACTTCGAGTTTATAAACCGCAGCTATCACGCTCATCGCTTACTTACTGCTCTCACCTAAGCAAAGGTCTTTAGCTCACCCGCGGCCCCACGCTGCTTTAGCAGCTTCTTATTCACCGGGCTTAAGCCTTCCGTCCCTTGAATGGCGGTGTCTGTCAAAACCAGTCTATCAGGTAGTGAACTCCAAAATAGCCGTACTTCATAACGTCCCTCTTCTTCGATAACCTGCCATACGCGAACCGATTTATCGTCACAGCCGGTTACCAAATAGCTGCTATTAGATATTTCTTTCCAGGCAAGGCTATTAATGCCCCCATGAAAATCTCGCACTACCGCTAAACACTGGCCCGAGGCCACGTCCCACAGGCGAACCGTCTTGTCCCAACTGCCTGAGGCGATCTGCTGACCACTGGGCGAATACACCACGCTATTAACCCAATGGGTATGCCCTTGTAAGGTGTGCGCGAGAACCCCGGTTTGCGCGTCCCACAGACGAACTGTATTGTCCCAACTGCCCGAGGCGATCTGCTGACCGCTCGGCGAATACACCACGCTATTAACTGATCGGGTATGCCCTCGTAAGGTATGGACGGTCTCCCCGCTGTGCGCGTCCCACAGACGAACCGTATTGTCATAACTGCCCGAGGCGATTTGCTGACCACTGGGCGAATACACCACGCTACTCACCCTGTTGGTATGCCCTTGTAAGGTGTGGACGCTCTCCCCGCTGTGCGCGTCCCACAGACGAACCGTCTTGTCCTCACTGCCCGAGGCGATCTGCTGACCGCTCGGCGAATACACCACGCTCATAACACTGTCGGTATGCCCTTGTAAGGTGTGGCCGGTCTCTCCGCTGTGCGCGTCCCACAGACGAACCGTCTTGTCATAACTGCCCGAGGCGATCTGCTGACCGCTCGGCGAATACACCACGCTCGTAACACTGTTGGTATGCCCTTGTAAGGTGTGGCTGGCCTCTCCGCTGTGCGCGTCCCACAGACGAACCGTATTGTCCAAACTGCCCGAGGCGATCTGCTGACCGCTCGGCGAATACACCACGCTACTAACCCTGTCGGTATGCCCTTGTAAGGGGGCGGCCTCCCCGCTATGTGCGAACCGTCTTGTCCCACCCCCCCGAGGCGATCTGCTGACCGCTTGGCGAATACACCACGCTCAAAACATAGGCGGTATGCCCTTGTAAGGTGTGGACGGCCTTCCCGCTGTGCGCGTCCCACAGCCGAACCGTCTTGTCATACCCCCCCGAGGCGATCTGCTGACCACTGGGCGAATACGCCACGCTCATAACACAGTCGGTATGCTCTTGTAAGGTGTGGCTGGCCTCTCCGCTGTGCGCGTCCCACAGCCGAACCGTATTGTCCCAATTGCCCGAGGCGATCTGCTGACCACTGGGCGAATACACCACGCTACTAACCCTGTCGGTATGCCCTTCTAAGGTGTGGACGGCCTCCCCGCTATGCGCGTCCCACAGACGAACCGTATTGTCATAACTGCCCGAGGCGATCTGCTGACCACTGGGCGAATACACCACGCTACTAACCCTGTCGGTATGCCCTTCTAAGGTGTGGACGGCCTCCCCGCTGTGCGCGTCCCACAGCCGAACCGTATTGTCATACCCTCCCGAGGCGATCTGCTGACCGCTCGGCGAATACACCACGCTCATAACCCAGCCGGTATGCCCTTGTAAGGTGCAGATTTTCTCCCAGCTCGAGGTGTCATAGACGCTGATCTTACCGTTTCCAAGGCCCACCGCACACGCTTTCCCATCCGGGGAATACGCACACGATCTTACTTCCCTCTCTTCCTGGAGATAAGGCCATTCGCCAAACCTCACCCCAGTCATCTGTGCTCTGCTTAAATTCGCCTGACGCAGCCAACTCCCACTGAAATTGACTCTGCTCAAATCCGATCCCTGTAATTGGGCTGAATCGAACACGCCATAACTTAAATCCGCCCCAGGCACGCGGATTCCTTTGAGGTCTTTATTATTGAATTGCACGCCAGCTTTCACCAACAGTGTCAGCGCGTTAGCCGCGATAGCCTGTACCGCTTCTGTTTTGGAGCACTCTATCCAGTTCAATAATTTCTCTTTTAGCTGAGCATCTTGTTGTACTTTTTCTTGTAAAAGCCTAACTATTTCAGCGGAGTTAACCACGCATACCAGCTCAAAAAGTCCAGATTTCTCTGCAACCCGATCGAGTTGCGCTGAGTCTGATAGCTTTTGCAATTGATTCAATGCAAATTGTTTTAGCCCTTCGTCTGAGCGGATTAAAGCCGTTTGATATTGAATTTGAATCCTATCTTTGATTAAGTGTAATTTCAGCGCGGGGGAATCTATCGGCTCACCATCGCGAGTAGCTGTCGTTAGTGCTTTAAACAAAGCCTGCCGACTTGAAAAATCCAACAGGCTTTCTATTTCCTCTCGAACTTCCAGCGGGATCGATAAAAAACGGGATGCCGGGGATTTTTGTGCTGCGGGATAGTGCAGATGGGTCGATCTCGAAATAGGATTCAGCATAAGTCTTGTTCAATTAAAAAATAAAATCATCTGAAGAATGTTGATAGGTCTTGGCGTAGGACTTATGCATAACTCACCCATATGAATCGCACACTAATACCATGCCATACTCAAAATAAACGGGGCGATCTTATCCCGCAGCGCTGCATGCAATCAAGGATATGTTGGGATTTCCTTGCTTACGGGCAGGCTCGAGATTTCACTCCATCATCACTACCGATAACCTCGAGAATCTCCACTTTTTTAGATCGCAAACAGATGTCAGCTTTCTTTATATTTTTTTGTTTACCTAAAAAATACGTCAAATTTTTAAAAGATGATGATTTAGAGACGTTGCTGCTCGAAATCCTGAGCTATTAGGTATATGCTCCCGTTTTGTCTATTTGAGAACCTAAACAGGTTCTGCGATTCCCTTTCACCTAGCCCATAGTTTTTACGATTTGTCATGTCAAAGACCTTAATCATTGCGGAAAAACCTTCGGTTGCGAACGATATTGCCCGCGCCTTAGGCGGTTTTACTAAGCATGATGAGTATTTCGAGAGCGACGAATATGTGTTGTCGTCAGCAATCGGTCACTTGCTTGAGATTACAGTGCCGCAAGAATATGACGTGAAACGTGGCAAATGGAGCTTTGCGCATCTCCCTATTATTCCCCCCCACTTTGATTTACAGCCAATCGCCAAAAGCGAAGCCCGCCTTAAGATGCTGAGCAAGCTTTTGCGTCGTAAAGATATCGACGGTTTGATTAATGCTTGCGATGCGGGACGTGAAGGGGAGTTGATCTTTCGTTACATCGTACAGCATGCAAAGGCGAAGCAGCCGATCAAACGCCTTTGGTTGCAGTCGATGACGCCGCAAGCTATCCGCGACGGTTTCACTCGTTTACGCACTGATGAAGATATGCAACCGCTGAGTGCCGCAGCGCGTTGCCGCTCGGAAGCGGACTGGCTGGTGGGTATTAATGGCACACGTGCGATGACTGCCTTTAATAACAAAGACGGTGGCTTTTTCCTAACGACAGTCGGCCGTGTGCAAACGCCAACCTTATCGATTGTCGTGGCACGCGAGAAAAAAATTCGCAGTTTTGTACCGCGTGACTATTGGGAAGTTAAAGCAGAATTTATCTGTGCGAAAGGCGTTTATGAAGGGCGCTGGTTTGACCCCAAATTCAAAAAAAATGAATTCGACCCTGAGCAACGCGAGGCTCGCTTATGGAGCGCAGTGGCCGCGGAATCGATTGTGGCTGCCTGCCGCGGCAAACTGGGTACGGCGACTGAAGAATCAAAATTATCCGCGCAGCTATCGCCTCCTTTATTTGATTTAACCAGCCTACAACGTGAGGCGAATAGCCGCTTTGGTTTTTCGGCAAAAAATACATTGGGCCTTGCACAAGCACTGTATGAAAAGCACAAAGTACTAACTTATCCGCGTACGGACTCGCGCGCGTTGCCAGAAGATTATCTTGGCACAGCCAAAGAGACGTTACAGATGCTTGGAGAGAGCCAGTCTTTCCAGCCATTTGCGCGGCAAATTCTCGAAAAGGGTTGGGTTAAACCGAATCGGCGCGTATTCAATAACGCCAAAATTAGCGATCACTTTGCGATTATCCCCACGGTGCAGGCACCGAAGAATTTATCGGAGCCTGAACAAAAGCTCTATGACTTAGTCGTTAAACGCTTTTTAGCTGTTTTCTTTCCCGCCGCTGAATATCTCGTCACAACGCGTATTACCGAAGTCGTCGGCCATTACTTTAAAACTGAAGGCAAAGTGCTCAAAGCACCAGGCTGGCTAGAAGTTTATGGTCGTGAGGCGCAGGGCGAGGACGCAAATCTGGTCGAAATTATTAACGGTGAAAAAGTCAAAACAGAAAAAGTCACCATGCAGCAGTTGGTGACTAAGCCGCCTGTTCGTTATAACGAAGCGTCGCTGTTATCAGCAATGGAAGGGGCGGGTAAGCTAGTAGGCGATGATGAGCTGCGTGAAGCGATGGCGGCGAAAGGTTTAGGCACGCCTGCTACACGCGCCGCGATTATTGAAGGATTATTGGCGGAAAAATATTTGGTGCGTGAAGGGCGCGAGCTGCAGCCCACTGCGAAAGCGTTCCAACTGATGACGCTACTGCATGGTTTGGATGTGGAAGAACTGACTGCACCTGAATTAACGGGTGAGTGGGAATTTAAGCTGGCGCAAATAGAGCAGGGTAAACTCGCTCGTGATGATTTCATGCGTGAAATTGCGCGGATGACACAAATGATTGTGAAGCGCGCCAAAGAGTACGATTCAGACACTGTGCCAGGTGATTACGTCACGCTAGAAACACCTTGCCCGCACTGCGGTGCACAAGTCAAAGAAAACTATCGGCGCTTTGCTTGTACTAAATGCGGGTTCTCAATTAGCAAAACACCAGGCAGTCGCCAGTTAGAAAGCAGCGAGGCTGAACAATTATTAAAAGATAAGCAAATTGGCCCACTTTCTGGCTTTCGCAGCAAGATGGGCCGGCCTTTTGCCGCTATCTTAAAACTGGTGCACGACGAAGCCACACACAACTACAAGCTTGAATTCGATTTCGGCCAAGAAACGGCCGATCATGACGGCCCGGCACCTGATTTTTCTAAGCAAGAATCGGTAGGCCCGTGCCCGAAATGTAGTGGTAAAGTGTTTGAGCATGGGATGAGTTACGTTTGCGAAAACTTGGTGGCGACACCTAAAACTTGCACTTTCCGCTCAGGCACGATCATTTTGCAGCAGGAAATTAACCGCACTCAGATGAAAAAATTACTGACGCTCGGGCACACCGATTTACTCACAGGCTTTAAATCTGCGCGTACTGGGCGTCTTTTCAAAGCTTTTTTAGTCAAAAAAGGCGATGGCTCAATTAGTTTTGAGTTCGAGAAAAAAGAAGCTGCCGCTGAGAAAATGACGAGTAAGAAGCCGGCGGCCAAAAAAACGGTAGCAAAAAAAGCAGTTGTAGCAAAAAAATAGTTCATTTAATAACAGCAGCGAAGTTTGCTATTTTTCGGCTGACTTCGCTTTGACTTTTCTTCTTGCCTAGCCATTTGGCTGCCTATTTTATTTTTCTGTGCTGTTATTAACGGCATATATCAATATCCTGATTAGATTCTTCGCTTTTTTATTAAGCAAGAATTAAGAATTCATCTCTTGTACTCACTTCGTTCGACGTATCTTTCGCTAATTTTTTGCAATTAGATTTTTTTCTAAGATGTTTTCCGAAAAGCGTATATTTAAATAAGATATTTCTCTTGTTGATAATGAGAGTATGTTTTAATTGTATGGTAAAAAGACTATGATAAAATTTTTCGATTGAAAAATGATAAATATTATTATGGGCTTTACTTAAAGTGAATATTTTTGCAAATAATTATTATAATAATAGCTATAGAAATAATTTTAATAAAGCTATCAATGTTCCGATGGTGGCTGAAGAAATTTTTGGTGCTCTACCACCCGCAGATCAAATTAATCTTTCATTAACTTGTAAAGATTCTCATTTAAATTTTCAATCTATTGTGAATATTAGACTGGGTGGATTGTTTGGCTCTTCTAATATCTCTAATAAAATATCAAATTTCACTAATGAACAGTCTGATATCATTAATATTGATGCGAAAAAATTACTAAAAAAGATCATAAAAGCATTAAGTTTTGATTGTGGTGTAAAAAAGCCTCACTATGATATTAATCAAATAATAGAATGGTTTAAATCTATTAACTCGGTAGAAGGAAAGCTGGTCGATTATTTAACATGGGAAAACCTACATAAAGTAGGGTTGCTTTCACATGAAGATTGGCAGGCGGCAGCTCGACTTGTGGTTCATGAATTGACTGAATCTGCCGATCAACTCGTGCAAACTTTAGCGCTAGCACAAGAAAAAGAAAAAAAGGAATTAGTAGGCTTTCAAAATTTTAAAGAAAATTATTTGCATAAGGTTGAAGAAAAGCAGCAGTCGACTGTCATGGCAATATCGATATTAAATACTGCAGAGCTCATGCAGATGACATTAGATATACAAGCGAAGGCGCAAAAAACTCAATTGGCAAGGGCAATAATCGAGGAAGAAAGTCTATCTTTGCAAGAAAAATTAATAAAAGCAGCTCAAGTAGAGGAAATTTTACAGATCCAGAATGTACCGGGTATAGGGCCAAGCAAACTTCATCAAGAGATCATTGATGAAAATTTAATCGGCATCTTTTCTTTTGGAAAAAAAGTTAATTTAATTAATTATCTGAATATAAATATAGCGGAATTCCAGGATGAGAAAGGTAACGGTATCATATTTTTGGATAATGCAAAACATGAATTAAAAAAATTAATGGATGCGGTGAACCATAAGGAGATTCCGTTTCCGGTTGGGATAATTAGTATATTTTTGCTTGATTATATAAAAGATGAAATAAGAAATGGTAATGAAAATGCAAAAAAATGTCTGGATAAAATAAATAATATTAATATTCAAGACAAAAAAGGAAGAACCTTTTTGCATTGGGTCGCAAATTTTAAGAAATGGGAAATTGCGTCGCTTTTATTGCAGATGGGGGCGAGTCCAGATATTCAAGATGAGCGTAAAAGAACATCATTACATTGGGCGGCATGCCGTGGTTCGGCAGATGATTTACCCTTTTTCTTGGAAAAAAGTACAAACCTCAATGCGAAGGATAGTGAAGGCGGTACAGCGTTATATCGTGCGGCAGAGGCAAAAAAATGGAAGAATGCGAGCATTATATTAGAGGCCGGAGCCGACCCCAATATTGCAGACAGCGGCGGGAAGACGCCTTTACATCATGCTGCCGCCTTTGCCCAGGAAGATCAGCTGTCACTTTGCTTGGCAAAGAATACGAATTTCAATGTACAAGATAAGGATGGATGCACTGCGTTGCATTGGGCAGTGAGCGTAAAAAATTGGAAGAATGTGCGCTTTTTATTGGAAGCAGGAGCAAACCCTAATATTTCAGATATAACGGGCAGGAATCCATTGCACTGGGTTGCGCAAATTAAACAAGGTAGCACATTACAGCTTTTATTGAACAAGGGTGTCAATGCCGATCATCAAGATAAAACAGGTAATACCTCACTACACCTTGCGCTTAGTAAGCAGAATATTCAGAATGCAAAAATTTTGCTAAATAACAATGCGTCTATCGATATAAAAAATAATGCCGGTGATACGTCACTTCATTTATTAGTAAAAGCTAATGACGTAAATCTCATCAAATTTGCATTAAGAAGAGGAAAATATAAAAATTTAAACGCAATAAATAAAGCAGGTGAAAGTGCTCTCGATATGGCGTTGCTTTCTAATAATACAAAGGTCGGCTTACTGTTATTAAGAAAAGGTGCAAGATCAAATCGATACACGGGAAAATTATTTCATCGATTATCTACTTGGTGGCTGAAATCGTTTGTTTCTAGAATTCGTCCTATTAATTTTTAAAAATATATTAGTCAAGCTAATGGATTAACTAATAAAACTTTAGAATTTTTTTATGGCGCGTGGGCTGCAGAATAATAACTGCGGCTTTTTTTATTAGATAATTAATTATTTTTTCGGGTAAATGTCCCTTATCCAAGATTTATGAAATTTCTCTTAAAATTATATTTTAAGATTATTTATATAATTCGCGTGGCTAAATAAGATTTTTCTCTTGTTGATAATAAGAATATGTTATAAGTATATGGTAAAAACTCTATGATAAAATTTCTTTGTTGAGTGATAGGTGTGTATTATTATAGGTTTTATCTAAAGTGAATATTGGTATAAATAATTATTCTAATAATAATTTTCTGACGGCTATGAATGTGCCTGTCATAGCAGAAGAAATTTTTGGTGCCTTGCCGCCGGCAGATCAAATTAATCTCTCATCAACCTGCAAAGATGCTCGTTTGAGCCTGCAATCTATTATGAATATTAGATTGAGTGGAATATTTGGCTCTCCTAATATATTTAATAAACTCTCAACAATAACCAAGACTCAGTCTGGTAGTATTAATCAAAATGCAAGAGATACATTAAAAAGATTCATAAGAAGAGTCAGTCTCGATTATGGGATGAAAAAGCCCCAATATGATATTGCTAAAATAATAGATTGGTTTAAATCGATTGATCTTTTAGAGGGGGATTTAGCAGACTATTTAACCTGGAAAGACTTACAAGTATTAGGGTTGTTTTCCCATGAAGACTGGGTAGTCGCTGCCCACTCTGCCGCTAAAGAATTAGCTCACGTATCAAGCCAGTTATTGCAAACGATAGCGTCAGCAGAAGAAGCATCAGGCGTGGCATTGGCCGGTTTTTCAGCGTTCAAGGCAGAATTTGCGGAAATGTTGCGAGTAGACCAAAGGTTAGTGGAGCAACAACATACCTTAAGTACTGCAGAGCTAATGGACATTGCATTAGATATACAAGCTGAAGCAAGTGCAGTTCAATTAGCCACGAGGACAGTAGAGCCAGACACTGTACCGGTAGAGGAAAAGGTAATAAAAGCCATCGAGACAATGCAAGCTTTGCCCATGCAAGAACATGATATTTTCGCGCTGGGGCCGAATAGCATTCACCAAAAAATTCTTGAAGAAAATTTAATCAATATTCTTTCCTTTGGTAAAAAAATTAATTTAATTAATTATCTTGGTATTAATCTATCAGAAAATATAGATGAAGAAGGTAATAGTATTTTATCTTTGGAAAATTACACCTATGAATTGGATAAATTAATAAAACTAATAAGCAACGAAGAAATGCCTTTTCCGGTAGGAATAATTGGTTTATTCCTTTTGGAGTATCTAAAAGGTGAAATTGAAAAAGGCAATGAAAATGCGCAGAAGTGCTTGCAAAAAATAAAGTACCCTAATGTTCAAGATAAAAAAGGAAATACGCTTCTCCATTGGGCGGCAAATGCTAAGAAATGGAAAATTGCGTCGATTTTATTAAACGTAGGCGCAAGCCCCGATATTCAAGATGCAGATAAAAAAACGCCGTTACATTGGGCCGCAGCTTTTGCACCGGAGGAGGATTTGTCACTTTTCCTAGAGAAGAGTACCAACCTCAATGTGCGAGATGAAAATAAATGCACTGCGTTGCACTGGGCGGTGGATGCAAGCAATTGGAAGAATGTGACATTGTTATTAAAAGCAGGAGCCAACCCTAGCCTGCTAGATGACATAGGAAGAACCCCTTTGCATTGGGTTGCACAGGCTGAAGAAAATGCCATTGTGCAGCTTTTGTTGGAGAAAGGCGCAAATGTCAGTCGCAAAGATAAGATTGGCAATACCGCATTGCACTACGCGCTTAATCGGCAAAATATGAAGAGTGCAAAGCTTTTGCTAAAGGGACATGCGCCTATCGATGTGAAAAATAAAATGAGGGACACCCCACTTCATCTATTAGTGAAGGCGCATAACGTAGAGCTTGTCAAAATTGCATTAGAAAACGGCAAATATAAAAATCTCGACGCATTAAACAAAATCGGGGAGAGCGCACTTGATATCGCGTTGCTTTCTGATAATAAAAAGATCGGTTTATTGCTGCTGAGAAAAGGCGCTAAGCCGAATAAATATGCCGATAAATTATTCTATCGGTTACTGGCATGGCGCCTGCAAGCGCTTATTTTTAAAATTCCTTCCATTAATGCTTAGAAGCGAACTGCACTTCACCCCAACCCACCATCTTGCGTGACATGGGTTGGGGGCTTCGTCATTCCAACCTACAAATAGCCTTACTGAGCCTGAAAGTTAGCCGAAACCACTGCAGTCATATTAATAATACGTCGCACAGTTGAAGCTGGCGTCAGGATATGTACAGGGTTCGCTGTACCTAATAAGAAAGGCCCAACGGTGACGCCGTCCCCACTGGTCATTTTTAACAGGTTATATGCGATATTGGCTGCCTCTAAGTTAGGCATGATCAGCAAGTTAGCTTCACCAGATAAGGTCGTGCCAGGGAAAGCGGATTTGCGAATCGTTTCGGATAGCGCTGCGTCTCCATGCATCTCACCATCGATTTCTAATTGAGGCGCGCGTGCCTTGATCAGCGCGAGTGCTTGAGCCATCCGCTCAGATGAGCTATTTGGCATGCTACCGAAGTTCGAGCTAGAAAGTAGCGCAACTTTAGGTGCGATACCAAAACGCTCTATTTCGCGGGCTGCCAAAATAGTCATGTCGGCTAATTGCTCGGCACTTGGATGTTCATTCACATAAGTGTCGCAAATAAACAGATTGCGGCCAGGCAGCATCAACAGATTCATCGCTGCAAAATGATTAACATCCGCGGCACGCCCAAGCACCTGCTCAATATATTTCAGATGGCTATGGTACGGATTGACTAAACCGCAAATCATCCCATCGGCATCACCTAAACGAATCAATATCGCGCCAATTAGCGTATTAAATTTACGCATCGCTGCTTTGGCGACTTCTGGCGTGACGCCTGCGCGGGCACCTAGCTGATGGTACTCTTGCCAGCACCGTTGATAGCGTGCATCGTCTTCTGGATCGACGATTTCAAAATCTTCATGCACTTTGAGTTTTGAGCCAATTTTCTTCAAGCGCATGTCGACCACAGCCGGGCGACCAATAATAATCGGCTTGGCGATTTTTTCTAACAGTACAAATTGAGCAGCACGCAGTACCCGCTCATCTTCACCTTCCGCAAAAATAATACGCGCGGGCTTAGCTTTCGCTGCAGTAAAGACGGGCCGCATTACCATGCTAGTGCGGTAGACCTTCGCAGCTAATTGCTCACGGTACGCATCCATATCTTTAATAGGCTGCGTCGCTACGCCTGAATCCATCGCAGCTTGTGCGACAGCGGGTGCAATTTTGATGACTAAGCGCGGATCAAAAGGTTTAGGAATTAAATAATCTGGTCCAAATTCGAGCGAATGGCCTTCGTAGGCTTTCGCGACTTCTTCGCCTTGATCGGTTTCTTGTGCAAGTTCGGCAATCGCTTTGACACAAGCGCGCTTCATTTCTTCGTTAATGCGTGTCGCGCCGACATCTAACGCACCGCGGAAAATAAATGGGAAGCACAGCACATTATTGACTTGATTGGGATAGTCAGAGCGACCTGTTGCGATAACCACATCAGCGCGCGCTTGTTTCGCCACTTCTGGGCGGATTTCAGGTTCCGGATTAGCTAACGCCAAGATCAATGGACGTTCAGCCATGCTTTGCACCATCTCAGGCTTTAACACGCCAGCGCTCGAGCATCCTAAAAAGACATCCGCACCTTGCATCGCATCAGCCAGCGTGCGTGCTGAAGTGTGAGCGGCGTAGTTTGCTTTGCTTGGGTCTAATCCTGTGCGTTCGTGATGAATCACCCCTTTAGAGTCAATCACGAGAATATTTTCTTTACGTAAGCCCAAATCCACTAATAAATTAAGGCAAGCAATCGCAGCCGCACCGGCCCCTGAACAGACGAGTTTGACTTGATCGATTTCTTTTTTAACAACCTTAAGGCCGTTCAAAATAGCGGCTGAAGCAATAATCGCTGTGCCATGTTGATCATCATGAAACACAGGAATATTCATGCGTTCGCTAAGCTTCTTTTCAATATAAAAGCATTCAGGTGCTTTGATATCTTCTAAGTTAATGCCGCCAAGCGTTGGCTCTAGCATGGCAATCGCTTCGATCAGCTTGTCTGGATCACTTTCAGCAAGTTCGAGGTCGAATACGTCGATATCAGCAAACTTTTTAAACAGGCAACCTTTGCCTTCCATAACCGGCTTAGCCGCGTGCGGCCCGATATTGCCTAACCCTAGCACTGCTGTGCCGTTGGTAATCACCCCGACCAAATTACTGCGCGACGTATATTGGCTAACCGCTTGTGGGTCTTGCTCAATCGCTTCACAAGCCGCGGCAACGCCCGGCGAATACGCGAGCGCAAGATCAAGGCTATTCGAGAGAGGTTTAGTTGGCGTAACAGCAATCTTGCCCGGACGGGGTTGCTGATGATAGGCGAGCGCACTTTGCTTAAATTGTTCGTCCATGCTTTTCACTTGGGATAGAAAGGACGGTAGTTTACAACGAACGTAGTTGGTGGATGCAAAACCTTTGCGAGTTTGTGCAGGCTGTTTTTTCCATTTATTAATTAACTCAAGCTATTTCACCTATCTCTACTGTTTATTGGCTAATGACTCTATTTCAAAATAGATTGGAATCTCAACATCCTATAAAAGCTTTTGCAAAAGAAATTTAATTTTGTCACGGTGTGCTACGAGTCCACGGACATTGCGAAGCTGATGAGCAAACTCTATGAGGAGATTGAGAGCTGAAATAAGAGAACGGCTGAAAGCGATATTGTGCTGGCTTCAGTCAGATGAACTAAATGACTGAAGCCAGGGTAGCATGAGTTTATCAATGGCGGCGACTGGCAGCTTTAGGAGGCTTTTGAATTGCGTTAGCTGTAGTTTCATTTGAAAGATTTTTATTTTCAATTTTAGGAGCGCTGTTTATTTCCTGATAGTTTTTGATCAAAGCTCCCATAAGTCCAGTTGCGAGGCCTAAAGTGAGCGTTATCGGCGTTATCTCACGGTTTTTGGCGATCGTCACTATTGTTGCTAACGCAAACGCTACGGAGGCGGCAATAGCTGAATTAGCAAGAGTGTCAATTTTCGATTTAGCCTGTTTTGCTTCGTCACCGGCGGTCAATTTAGGGCTAGCTTCCATTGGTATAACCACAGCACCATTAGACGCTCTTAATTGAGCGGGAGATGGTATTGCCACAGTCGCTGAAGCGTCAATCGAAAAAGCACTATCAGGAAGAGGTTGATTTTCAGCACCCATTTTTTTTCCTTTTATACAGATATAGCTAGGGAAGAATGACGTATGAATTCCGTACAATTTTTTTACCGCCGTACCTTGCAATGCCTGATAAAAAATATTGTTTATCTTGGTATCTACTTTAGTGCGTTCTAAAAAACAGAAAAGAAGACGCTAGAAAAAATGTGCTACGAAGCGAAATAGGGATGTCTAATCTTTACCAGACTGAATAACCCCTTGTTGAATAGCGTTTTACCCTGTGATCAAGTTGGAATTGTCTGAGCCCGGGTTAAATTCAAAACTTGATGTTTATAAGATTCGCATAGCGCGGTGACCTCAACCCCTATAGTGGTGTTATGTCTCTTTGCCATACTCATGATTTAGCAAAGACATGCCAAACCTTTGGAGCTTTGCGGAGTTTGTTAAACTGCTTATAAGTTTTTTTTGCTGGAACAGATTTGATTTTGATACGGTGTGTTAGGAAGCAAAAGGGCGTGGTTAAACTTGCGGATAAAGCTACTGGGGAAACTCAGCGTTTGAATAACGAGAAGGGTTTGAGAATGGTATTTTGCCGGTTTCACCCCTTTGATTCATCATGGCTGAAACCGGAACAGTACGGGCCTGCTCGAGATCTAAAATGAACCGTAAGAACGGCGAGGTTTAGAAACCGTAAGAAGTGGAGTTTTTTCATTAACCTCATTTATTCTATTTGAAGGTTGTTTTATACCTGTGGCTTCAGAAACTGTTTGTGGTTTTTGAAATATTCCATAAGCGAGCCCCGCAGCTGCCACTACCGTGCTCGCGCCCAATGCTATTGAGGCGGCCAATGGGTTTGCAGCGATCATAAAACCTACTGATGCCCCTGAGAAAGTCGCAGAAACGCCAGAGAATAAATCGATACGAGTATTAGCTTGTTTGACTTCATTAGCAGTGTCCGTATCTTCCGGGGATGGTTGTGCTTTTAGATCCGACATTTTCTTTTCTCATATACAGAGATAACTATGGAAGAAGGACGTTTAAATTTTGTACTGTTTTTTGTCGCACTATATAAAGCGCGATAAAAATTATTGATGTCTCAGTACCTACAATTTAGAGCTTTCAAAAAATCCGGAAAGAAAACGTTAGAAAAAAGGTGCAGTGAAGCGAAATAGGGCTATCTGATTAACCACGTTGGAAGTGTCTGACCTCAGGTAAAATTCGGCATTTCTTTACTTTCTTCATTTTCTTTCTTCTCTGCCCGATTAGGCTCATTCTATGACTACTCTTGATCACTCCCAAATCGCTGATGCGACCGCGAAGATTTTGTTAGATATAAAAGCAGTGCATTGCAATGCAGCAGAGCCTTTTGTGTTGACTTCTGGTGCGCGCAGCCCGGTTTATATTGATTGCCGCAAAATTATTTCTTTCCCTCAAGCGCGTCAAAAATTAATGGAGATGGCCGAGGCGACGATTCGCGCAGAAATCGGCGCTGAGCATATTGATGCGGTAGCGGGTGGCGAAACCGCGGGTATTCCGTTCGCTGCTTGGCTCGCAGATCGTTTGAATTTGCCGATGCAATATGTGCGTAAAAAACCCAAAGGGTTTGGCCGCAACGCACAAATTGAAGGTGCGCTGGAAGAAGGAATGCGTGTTTTGCTAGTCGAAGATTTAACGACCAATGGCTTAAGCAAAATCAATTTCTGCGAAGCGTTGCGTCGCGCAGGTGCTGTGTTGAATCATGTATTCGTGCTGTTCCACTACGATATTTTCAAAGAAAGCCGTCAAACGTTAAAGAATATCGATGTCGAACTCCATGCATTAGCAACATGGTGGGATGTATTACGAGTTGCTCAGCAAACTAACTACTTTGATGCAACTACGTTAAGCGAAGTTGAAAAATTCTTGCACGCGCCAACTGAGTGGTCGGTCGCCCATGGCGGTGCGGCGATGCGCGATGAATAAATCCAACAGTTATGGAAAGATAAAATCGCCGTGGGCTTTATGAATTCAGCAACAGCTAACGGCGACGAATTTTTAACCATTGCTTACCGAATGACGTTAGCTATGTAACATGGCATGATGTGCGTGGGAACGGGCATATTGCTATCGAATAAAAAATCGTCGCTGCGCAGTGACCTTAACTAGGTAGATGGTTTTAGCGGTTTGCTCGCGCTTTCTCCATCTGATGCTTCTGATGAAAAAGCAGCTGCAGACGGAGATTTTGAAACAGCTAAAGTGTTTGGCGCACGCGTTGCCACTGTTACATTGCGTTGGATTAAAAATCTGGCTCGCTAAATTAAAGTATGGCTGCCTCATTCAGATAATCAATATCGCTTAAAGCAAAGATAATTACTGCGTACGAGTGAGGCAGATTTTCGTTAACGTATCGACGGGTTGTATCCCTAAAGGTCATCCTAAATGACGACTAAAGTATTCATTGACGGCCAAGAAGGCACAACTGGCTTAAAAATTGTCGAACGTTTAATGCAACGTCGAGATATTGAATTGTTGCGCATCGACGAAGACAAACGTAAAGACAAAACTGCGCGTGCGGCTTTGATCAATGCATCGGACATTACCTTTCTTTGCCTGCCAGATGTCGCAGCGAGAGAATCCGTCGCTTTAGTTGAAAATCCTAATACTTGTGTCATCGATGCGAGCACGGCTTTTCGCACTGACCCAAATTGGGTGTATGGATTGCCCGAATTAAACCCTGCGCAGCGCGAACGTATTCGTCAGACTAGACGTATTGCTGTGCCAGGCTGCCATGCTTCGGCTTTTGTGTTGTCGGTGCGGCCGTTGGTAGCGCTTGATATTGTGCCGCCTGAGTATCCTATTAGCTGCTATTCAATTACCGGCTATAGCGGTGGCGGTAAGCCAATGATTGCTGCTTATGAAGCGGGCCAAGATTACAAACTAGCGAGCCCACGTCATTACACGCTTGGCCTGGAGCATAAGCATTTACCTGAAATGAAAGCGCACACAGGTTTAGCCTCTGCACCGATCTTTACGCCTGTGGTAGCGAATTTCTATCAAGGCTTGGCGGTTACCACTTATTTTCATCCTCAACATTTCACCCTCCGTCTTGGGCCAAAAGAATTACATGCGGCTCTTGCAGATTACTATGAAGGCGAGCCTTTTATCCGCGTCGCCCCCTTTGGCGCAGAAGAAAACCTTGAGCAAGGCTTCTTTGACATTCAGGGATGCAATGGAACCAACCGTGTTGATCTCTTCGTATTCGGCAATGCCGAGCGCATCGTAACCATTGCACGGCTTGATAACTTAGGCAAAGGCGCATCAGGCGCTGCCATTCAATGTATGAATTTGCAGATGGGTGCGCTGGAGATGGAAGGGTTATGTCAGTGACCGTAATTGAAAGGGATTCTTGAGCTTTCCTCTCAAGCTAATCCAACGTATTTGAGGGGACATCAATCGTGCTTGAACTTGAGCGCAACGCTATACGCAAATTAGTGGAACGTTTTCGTGCAGCGAATCCTCACATCTTTGGCTCGACTCTTCATCGCACCGATCAGGATAGGAGCGATCTGGATTTGCTGACTCCTAATGCTTTGCCGGAAAAAGTTTATGCTCAAATGCCGCAGAAGCACGGCCGATATGAACAAAAATCATTGTATTCAGCGCTTGTTCATTATCTTTCAAAAGAAGAAATGCTAGGTCAACAGTTGGCCTACATGTTGGGGTTTCTAGATCACCCCAACCATACAAATATGGCCGTATCAGTAGGCCAAGCGAAAATTTAAACGTAGTGGTAGCGGCAAGAAATAATAGTTAAATTGCTCTCCATTACTTCATAAACTAATCGATTAGTATCATCTATTCGCCGGGACCAGAAACCAGACAAATTTTCCCTTAATGGTTCTGGTTTCCCAATTCCTTCAAAAGGAGCGCGTCGAATGTTTTCGATCAGTAAATTGATGCGTTTGAGGGTTTTTCGATCTTGTCCTTGCCACCAAATATAGTCTTCCCACGCCGGTGCGGTGAAACGAACAAAACGGCATATCATTGCATGCCTTCGTCGTCTATTAGTTCGTGCACTTTAGTTTTGCCACTACGTAATAGTTCGATTGAGCGAGCAAGATGCGCTGCATTAGCGGGAGTTTTCAATAAATGAAAGGTTTCGATGAGGCTGTTGTAATGATCGAGGGACATGACAACTGTATCTGGCGCGTCTCGACGTGTAATGATCGTGATATCAGCATCTTGAGCTACTCTATCAAAGACAGATTTCAAGGTTTTACGAGCTTCGGAAAAATTGAGCGTTTGCATACGTTCCTCTACATGTACAATATTTTGTACGATTCTAATCATTTCAATTTAAGCTCGCAAGAGACCTTATTCAACAGTAACTGATTTAGCCTACCGCTACCCTTTCAAAACCCTCATCTTCGAGACCGTGAAATGCTGATGTTTCAGTTCTACGTCTCTTATTCAACGGTAACTGACTTAGCTAAATTTCTCGGCTTATCTACATCGGTGCCACGTGCGCAGGCGGTGTGATACGCAAGCAATTGCAGCGGTACCACATGCAGAATAGGGGAGAGCAGCCCGTAGTGTTCGGGCATGCGAATCACGTGCATATTCTCTCCATTGACAATACGCGTGTCAGCATCGGCGAATACGTAGAGTTCACCGCCACGTGCTTGCACTTCCTGCATATTGGATTTTAATTTTTCTAATAAAGCATCGTTTGGTGCGACGGTAACCACTGGCATGGCTTCTGTCACGAGTGCGAGCGGCCCATGTTTCAATTCGCCCGCTGGATAGGCTTCAGCATGGATATACGAAATTTCTTTTAGTTTGAGAGCGCCTTCTAACGCGATTGGATAATGCAGCCCACGTCCGAGAAAGAGCGCGTTTTCTTTGCGCGCGAAAGCTTCAGACCAAGCAATAATCTGTGGCTCGAGCGCCAGCACGCTATTTAGGGCAGCGGGTAAATGGCGTAGTTGTTGTATATAAGTCTCTTCAGTGTGAATGGTTAAACGCCCCCGCACTTTGCCAAGCGTTACGGCCAACATGAACAGTGCAATCAGTTGCGAAGTGAAGGCTTTGGTGGATGCCACGCCAATCTCGGGGCCTGCATGGGTCAAGAAGGAGAACGCAGTGTGCTGCATCATCGTGCTGCTGGCGACGTTGCAAATGGCAAGCGTACGTGTGTGTCCTAATGTTTGTGCATGTTTAAGTGCGGCCAATGTGTCGGCCGTTTCACCTGATTGTGAAATCACAACCACTAAAGCATTAGGATTGGGCACAGAATCGCGGTAACGATATTCACTCGCGATTTCTACTTGAGTTGGAATGGCTGCGATCGATTCGAGCCAGTATTTGGCAGTGAGTCCAGCATAGTAACTGGTTCCGCACGCGAGTATCAGGATGCTGTCAACTTGAGCGAACAGTTCTTCTGACGCGTCGAATTGAGCGGCTGAGAAAAATTCGTCAGTGGGCAACGTATCAGCAATAGCACGCGGCTGCTCGAAAATTTCTTTTTGCATAAAGTGCTGGTACGGCCCTAATTCAACTGCATTGCCGTAACTCGCGACTTGTTTGATTGGACGGGTCACGCTGTTATTGTCACGATCGCTAATAATAATTTCGGCGCGGCTTAACCGGCATACATCGCCTTCCTCAAGAAAAATAAAACGATCAGTATGTTCGGCCAAAGCAAGTGCGTCTGAGGCTAGATAGTTTTCCCCCTCGCCAACACCAATCACTAGAGGTGAGCCTTGTCTTGCACCGACGATGCAGTCGGGCTCATCTTTACTGAACACCGCAATCGCATAAGCACCATGCAGCTGCTGCACGGCTTGCTGCACAGCGCTAAACAAATCGCCTTGATACAGGCTATGAATCAAGTGTGCAATCACTTCCGTATCAGTTTGGCTGACAAAGTCATAGCCTTGCTCACGCAGCATGTCACGCAGCGTTTCGTAATTTTCGATGATACCGTTATGTACCAGCGCAATCGTTTCGCGCGAGAAAAGCGGATGCGCATTATCTGTAACCGGCGCACCATGCGTTGCCCAACGAGTGTGAGCAATGCCTGTATTGCTAGTTAAATTTGTTTCTTTTACTTGTTCAACTAAATCGGCGACCCGCGCGACACTACGCAGCCGCTGCGCTTGCTGGTTGACTAAGACAGCGACACCGCATGAATCATAACCACGGTATTCAAGCCGCTGTAAGCCTTCGAGTAAAACTGGAACGATATTGCGCTGTGCTACAGCGCCGACAATGCCACACATATGAAGTATCTTTTTTGGAGGACAAATTTTAAATCTGCCTACAAATTTCCTAGAAGAGCGTGATTCGTGTATTTGCTAAACCGTGGGTGGCACTCGTAGTCGTCATGCACATCCCAGTCACCGCAAAATTTAGCTAACTAATAGCCTTCCCCGACTGACGACCTTCCAAGCAATTTATAGGCAGGTTCTGAGTATCTGTTCATCATCTTCTAAAAAAAAGAAATATGAAGGTGACGAGGTCTATGTTGGGGCTCTGCGTCACCTCAACATAGACCTTTATATTCTCTCTATTCTGCTTTTTTCAAGATGATGAACAGGCTCTACGAAACGTTGAGTAAACTGAGAGTCGTAGAATAATCAACGACGGATTCGTTACCGCGCTATTGTACTGTCTGGGCTAGGTATTCTCTGCTCACAATTTATTCAATATTTCCTTTAAATTGAGTTTTGCTAGGTCGCACATAATCAGCTTGTGCCACTTGATTTTTTTGATTGAGCACGAGGGCATGCGCAGGTGCATCTTTCCAAACGGTGGTGCCTGCAGCAATGGTCGCGTTTTTTCCGATATGCACTGGTGCAACCAGTTGGGTATCAGAGCCGACGAAGACATTGTCTTCGATAATTGTGCGGTGTTTATGTGCGCCGTCATAGTTGCAAGTAATGACACCGGCACCAAGGTTAACCTGTTTGCCTACCTCAGCATCGCCAACATATGCGAGATGATTGACTTTGCTACCTGCGCCGACCTTGGCTTGCTTAATTTCGACAAAATTACCTACACGCGTTTGCTCGGCGAGCACCGAACCTGGACGCACACGTGCATATGGGCCAATAACAGCTTCCGCGCCAATCTGCGCGTTCTCAATATGAGTAAAAGCGTGGATGGTTGTGCCAGCTGCGACGGTCGTGTTTTTGAGCACACAGTGCGGGCCAATTTGCACGCTATCGGCTAGGTTCACTTGGCCTTCAAAAATGCAATTGATATCAATCGATACATCAGTGCCGCAGCTAAGTTCGCCTCGTACATCTACGCGATCAGGGTCAACGATACGCACGCCTTCTCTCATCAACTCGGACGCAATTTGACGTTGCTTGATGCGTTCAAGTTGAGCAAGTTGGGCTTGATCATTAATGCCTAGCGTTTCCCAGAAATCTTCTGGCTTTGCGGTTACGATCTCTACGCCGTCTTGACAGGCCTGTTCGACTACGTCAGTTAAATAATATTCGTGCTTCGCATTATTATTTTTTAATGCAGCTAACCATCCCCCCAGGCGTGAGGTAGGTAAGACTACGATACCTGTATTAATCTCACAAATAGCACGCTCGGTTTCGTTAGCGTCTTTCTGCTCGACAATTTTAATCACACGCTGCGTTTGGTTACGCACGATACGTCCATAACCAGTTGGATCTGGAACAACGGCCGTTAAGATGCCATAAGCGTTATTAGCGTCGCATGCTTGGATAAGCCTGGTGAGAGTGCTGGCACGGATAAGAGGGACGTCACCGTATAGCACGAGAGTAGGCACGCTTGGATCTAGCAGCGGTAACGCCTGTTGAACAGCATGGCCGGTACCGAGTTGCTGCTGTTGCAAAACAAATTCAACGTCAGGTGCATGAGTCGCTTGCTGCACGGTTTCAGCGCCATGGCCAATGATCACAATCAATTTGGTGGGTGAAAGCGCGCGTGCGGTATCAAGTACATGCGTAAGGAGTGGTTTACCTGCGAGCGGATGCAGTACTTTAGGTAAGCGAGAGCGCATCCGAGTGCCGCCACCTGCGGCCAAAATAACAATATTCACGAGTTTATTTACAGATTGGGCAAATTTGCAGTGTTGCTGCAAGGTTCGTCATCAAAAGCCAGATCGCCATTGGCGTCAGGCGTGCCGGTTGGGCGTAAGTTTGTGAAATTAAATAATTCACGATCCATCAGGTGCGAAGGCACCACGTTAGCGAGTCCCTTAAAAAGATTATCAATTCGACCTGGATAGCGTTTTTCCCAATCATGAATCAGTGCCTTCATTTCTGCACGCTTTAAATTGGGCTGACTGCCGCATAAATTGCACGGAATAATCGGAAAACGCCGTAGCTTTGCGTAAGCTTGTAAATCACTTTCTTTGACATAAGCAAGCGGCCGAATCACGATGTGTTGACCATCGTCAGACTGCAACTTAGGCGCCATGCCTTTTAATTTACTGCCATAAAACAAATTCAAAAACAGCGTTTCAACGATATCGTCACGATGATGTCCAAGTGCAATTTTGGTGGCGCCCAGCTGGTTTGCTACGCGATAAAGAATGCCTCGCCGTAAGCGCGAACAGAGCGAGCAGGTGGTTTTACCCTCGGGCACTAAGCGTTTCACAATGCTGTATGTATCTTGTTCTTCGATATGAAAGGGTACGCCACGTTGTGTTAAATAATCCGGCAGTACATGTTCTGGAAAACCGGGTTGTTTTTGGTCAAGGTTTACCGCTACTAGATCAAAGTGGAACGGTGCACGTTCCCGCAGGCGCAATAAAATGTCGAGCAACGCATAGCTATCCTTGCCACCTGATAAGCACACCATGACCTTGTCACCAGCTTCGATCATTTGATAATCACTAAGCGCTTGGCTAACTAGGCGTGCGAGTCGCTTGGTGAGTTTATTGTGTTCGTAAGCTTCTTTTAGCCGCCGGCGACTCGGCGCGTCCGTTGTCAGTTCAGCTGCGGCGTCGGCATCAGTGCCAGCATCAGCGTTGGTTATGGGGGACACGTCAGCTGAATTCGGCATTCTCTTACTGAAATACACCGGTGCTGCGTTTGTCGTTTCTAACACATCCATTTCTCTTTCCCTCTATCACTACCTGCGTTGCAATGCTTGTGTACCCCGCCTATCGCGGTAGGACAATATAACAGCCAGATTTAAACGTCTTTAATATGGAACACTTCAACGCCTATACCATCGCAATCTGGATAAGCAGTCGGTTTTTCAAGACAAATACGAACGGCCCGAATTTGTCGATGCGCAAGTAGGCTTTGCGCCAGATCATCACAGAGTGTTTCTTGCAAATGAATATGCCCCAGTGCAATACGCTGCATGACGGTGTTGCGAATCAGATCATAGTCGATCACTTCGCTGAGTTCATCGTTAACAGGCGTTGAATACACCAAAGGTACAAATAAGTCGACATTGATTAAGACTTGCTGTGCCGCTTTTTTCTCGTCGTCATACGCACCAATGTGCAGGTTAACGGTATAGTTGCGGAGAAAAATCCGCCGACAATCGGCAAGGCGAGAATCTAAAAGTGCGTTGAGCATAAATGAATTAATGCAATGAATAATGGGGAACCGAGTTCAAAGGCTTGCTTTTCCAAGAGGTCTCACGGCTGTTTGCAATTTATCTAAAATTGATGATGAATCGTTTCTTTTATGAATGCTAATTTTTGCAAAGCCGCTAGTTTACCTGCTCCAGAAGCTGTTGCGCTGGCTCATTCTGAAGCGCTGTGTGCGTATATTCAAAAGCAGCTTGAGCTAGCTGGCGGCTGGCTCCCCTTTGATCGATATATGGAGTTGGCGCTGTATACGCCTGGTCTTGGTTATTACAGCGGTGGCTCAGCGAAATTTGGCCGTACTGCTGAAGATGGTAGTGATTTCATTACCGCACCAGAATTATCGCCTCTTTTTGCGCAAGCACTGGCGCGAGCAGTAGGCGAAGCGTTGCAAGCGTCGGGTACGAATCAACTGATGGAATTTGGTGCCGGCACCGGAAAATTAGCTGCGCAGCTGCTGCTTGCGCTAGCAGATTTAGGGATACCTTGCGAGCGTTATACGATTGTCGAAGTGTCTGGCACGCTACGCGCCCAGCAGCAGGCCACATTAGCTCAATATGCGCCTAACTGGATAGCTCGTGTGCAATGGATAGACGCTTTGCCTGAAACATTTGCAGGGGTTGCGCTGGGGAATGAAGTACTTGATGCGATGCCAGTGCAATTGTTTGCGCGTTTAAATGGCAGTTGGTTTGAGCGTGGTGTTACTTATCGTTCAAGCCAATCAAGTGAAAATACTCAGCACACTATCGAAGCACCTCTCGCTTTTGGTGAACGGCTGGTGGCTGACAGCCCGTTACTTAACGCATTACGCGAAACTGTGCCGGGAGAGCATGACTATGTCACTGAAACCCATGCAGCAGCGATAGCGTTCGTGCAAACGGTCTGCCGCATGTTGACCCGTGGAGCGCTGTTGTTGATTGATTATGGTTTTCCTCGTCATGAGTATTACCACCCGCAACGCGCTAGCGGTACGCTAATGTGCCATTATCGGCACCGTGCGCATGCTGATCCATTCTTTTATCCAGGACTGCAAGATATTACGTCGCATGTGGAATTTAGTAGCCTAGCCGAAGCAGCGATAAAAACGGGAGCAGATTTATTAGGCTATACCTCGCAAGCTCGCTTTCTTTTGAATTGCGGCATTCTTGAGCTGCTACAGCAGCTGGATCCACAAGATACACAACGCTTTTTGCCCGCAGCCAACGCTGTGCAAAAACTATTGGCCGAAGCAGAAATGGGCGAACTTTTCAAAGTCATTGGTTTTGGGCGCGGTATGCCAGATGGTTTAACTGCATTTTCAAGCGGAGATCGTTCGGCAACGCTTTAGTGCACGAAGTAACCACACTAGAATAATTGGCAGAATTTACCCAAGAACAATACGGGGAAGAGGGTAAGAGACGAACGCCAAGATTTCCTGGAATCTGTTCAGCCTCTTTTAAAAGAGGAAATATGAAGGTTACGCGGCTACATGTCGGGCTCTTACCTCACTCCAACATGGGCCTTTATATCCGCTCTATTCTGCCTTTTTATAGATGATGAGCAGGCTTCTAGAAGAATATAAATTTTGGGAGCATAACCCTCTAAAAAAGGCACCACTCGCACCGAACTTTGTTGCTTGATAGACGACCCTTGGCGACTTATAACAAGCCAGCTCGACGAGAAACCCCTATCGCAAAAGAACTTTACGAATTAGTCAGCAGCGACTAATCAGTTAACACCGCTTCGACTGCTGCGACGCGCGCTTCATGTACAGCTTGTTTGATTGAGGCTGGATTATTGAGAAATTGTTTAGCTATTGCCCCGGCATCAACTGAGTGCATCGCAAGTAGCGCTTCGCGCAGCCGATCTGTTTGAGGATAGGGCATATCTTGCTCTGCAACGGGAGCGCGGCTGGCTTCGCAGGTTTGTACGATTTCTACGAAGCGAGCTGGTTTACGCAATGCGTCGCAGCGCTCCAGCAGCTGTACAAGTTCAGTAGCGCTGCTGCTAAGGGCATTGTTAATAGCGTCAATTTCGCGTGTTGCCAGAAGCGCTAGATCGCGGCACGCATTGGGGACTCTGAGCCTTTGGCAGAGTGCGCTGAGTGCTAGTTCTTGTTGTTTCTGGTCTTTTTTCTCTTCTGTAAATGATTGTCTTAGCTTGCCTACCTCAGAGGAAGAGGAGGGGGCCAGCGCTAACTCATTGATTATGCAAACGGCTAAGGTCGCAAACCGAACCGGCAATTTATAGCCCTGCATGACGGTACGCTGTAGAGCTGCCTTGGTACGTTCAACGGTAAGCGTAGCTAGAACTGCATCACTTGGTGGAGTACCTGAAGGAGTTAGGGTGTGACTATTGATCAAAGCTAGCTTAGTCGTGTTTGTTATGTTTGTAGCGGAGGGCGGCGTATCTGTATTCGTTATGGTCGGCTCAGACTGAACAAGCAGCTGCACTAACTCAGGCAGAATGCGCGTTAGTGCACCACACTTATGCAATATTTCAAACATACGCCAAGGGTTAGCCGCCATCAGTCCTTGTGAGATTTCTTGCCACACACGTTCAGGCACCAGCGCATCGACTTCCCCTTCTGCGACCATGCTGCTCATCAGCGTGAGTGTTTCATTCGCTAAGACAAAACCAGGTAAACGCGCAGCAAAGCGAGCGACGCGCAAAATGCGTACGGGGTCTTCGGTAAACGCTTGGCTTACGTGACGTAAGATACCGGCTTTCAAATCAGTTTGACCATGGTAGGGGTCGATGATCGGGCCAAATGGCAGACCCTCAGCATCAGCTGCGCGTGCCATCGCGTTAATCGTCAAATCACGGCGTGCTAGATCTTGTTCGAGCGTGACATCCGGTGCGTAATAAAATTGAAAACCATGATAACCACGTGCAGTTTTGCGCTCGGTGCGTGCCAACGCATATTCAGCCTGCGTGTGGGGATGCAGAAAAACGGGAAAATCTTGCCCAACAGCTCGATAGCCTTGCGCAATCATTTGTTCAGGCGTGCTACCAACCACGACATAATCGTAATCCTGAACCGGCAGGCCAAGCAGCTCATCACGAATGGCACCGCCAACAGCATAAATATTCATAAATAACGGTGAGTTAAGGAAACGCTAAATAAAACAGGAGCAGCAAGATAAAAGAACCTCTGCAAAGCCGCAAGGGCTGGTGGCCTTTGTTATCAGCATAACTTGGGTGCTCAGGAAGTCTCTATTAATCATTCTGTTGTTCAAGGGATTTTGCAGAGGAGCCTAAATAGCTGAAACCTCGCAGCAAGCACTAACTGCAGAATCATGCTTTGCTCGTCATTTATTCTGCACCGCCCTAACATCAGGTTCAAACATCACTGAAAAAATATAGGGTGCTGGCAAGGTAGCATGAATTCTTATCGATGAGCTATACAGTTTACTTGCCAGATAGTAAAAGCGTGCTCCTCTTGACGCATCAAGATTGTTGGGGGGAGGTCGTATTAGGCGTAGCTTTTTTTGGGTAAACCGACCATCTTCTGCAGAACCATTCCTAATGATGTCTCTCACGAAGCAGCGCTTTATTGATGGAGGATGAAAGCTATTGAAGAATCAGCCTACCGATTCCTCAAATAGCAAAGCATGAAAAAGATGAATTGCTCTTCAAGAAATTGAAGAGCAACCGGAACAATTTGGGGGTAAAGATTATGAAGATTGAGGCGGGCTGATATAGCCTAAGAGTGCTCTTAATGTTGTTCAAGGGATTTTGCAGAGGAGCCTAAATAGCTGAAACCTCGCAGCAAGCACTAACTGCAGAATCATGCTTTGCTCGTCATTTATTCTGTATCGCCCTAACATCAGGTTCAAACATCACTGAAAAAATATAGGGTGCTGGCAAGGTAGCATGAATTCTTATCGATGAGCTATACAGTTTACTTGCCAGATAGTAAAAGCGTGCTCCTCTTGACGCATCAAGATTGTTGGGGGGAGGTCGTATTAGGCGTAGCTTTTTTTGGGTAAACCGACCATCTTCTGCAGAACCATTCCTAATGATGTCTCTCACGAAGCAGCGCTTTATTGATGGAGGATGAAAGCTATTGAAGAATCAGCCTACCGATTCCTCAAATAGCAAAGCATGAAAAAGATGAATTGCTCTTCAAGAAATTGAAGAGCAACCGGAACAATTTGGGGGTAAAGATTATGAAGATTGAGGCGGGCTGATATAGCCTAAGAGTGCTCTTAAAGAAGGTGCGCGGCCGTTTAATAAGAAGTTGTAGTAGACCGCGTTAGATAACACATTCTTAACGTAATTACGGGTTTCTTCATAAGGAATATTTTCTACAAATATAGCGCCTTCACGTTGTGCTGGTAGCGCTGTTTGCCATTGCAACGCGCGGCGCGGGCCAGCGTTGTAGCTCGCAGACGCTAACACAGGTGATTGGTTGTATTTGTTGTAAATCGTTGATAAGTAGTTCGTCCCTAGTCGAATGTTGATCGTTGGATCGGTCAAGTCTAACGAGGAAAAACTATTGATTCCCATTTTGCGCGCAATATGTTGCGCTGTGGTCGGCATTAACTGCATAAGGCCAGTGGCGCCGACATGTGAGCGTGCGTCCGCGATAAAACGTGACTCTTGACGAATTAAGCCAAAGACCCAACCGACATCGAGTTGACTAGAGCTAGCTCCATATTCAATCTGCTCCTTGAACGGCATTAGGTAGCGCAATGAAAAGTTGTGGGCTTGTTTAGTCCGTTCCGCAGTATTAATTGTGCGATCGTAGAGCGAAAGGCGACGGGCTAATTCAGCAGCGGCGAGCAATTGCCGATCATTCATTCCGCGTAACGTCCAGTTCCATTCACGGTTCCCTTCAAAAGTCAGGCGCAAGATATAAAAGCGTTGCGCATCGCTAAACCCAGCCACGTTACGGATTTGCGCGATTTCAGCTTCTGTAGGGACGGTGTTTTTGGGGAGACGGAGAGGGCGACCCAGTTCTTCACTCGCAAGTTGCCCATAGAAACCAAAGCGAGACGTCAATTGCTCAAACTTTTGTGCAGCCAAACTAGCGTTACCCGTTTCTTTAAGTGCGCGACCAAGCCAATAAATCCATACGGGTTGTTGGCGTAGCGCCGTGGGCAGCGATTCAATAGTCGAACGTATCGTGTTCCAATCGTTGGTCAGTAATGCAGCACGCGCACGCCACTCATGCGCTGAATCTGACAGAGGAGTGTTACCGGCTAAACGGTACCATTCCAATGTGTTAGGCAATTGCTTAAGCGCACCCTGATAAGCAATCGCAGCCCAGCCAAGCATTTGTTCTTGGGCGGCTAGCTTAGGCGCTATCGCGGTAAAACGATCGGCGGCTGCTACTGGGTTTTGACGTGCTACTTGAGTAATCGCCAATAAAGCGAGTTGGTGCGCAGCAGGGGCCAGATGAATAGATTGGCTCAAATAGATATCAGGTTGCTGCGTAGCCTGGTCTAGGAGCGTATCTTTAGGTGCTTGAGTACCGAGTGCTAGGGCAATTTGCTTACCCGTTTTAGGCCGACCTGCTTCGTAAGAAAGACGTATTTGATGCCATACATCATCTGAGTTGAGTTGTTCTCGTTGGGCTAGGACACGGATTAAATCAACGCAACCATCTCCATATTGGCTCGGTCTAACTAATAGCGTGCGTGCGGTTTTTGCAACATTTTGTCCATGCGCTGCGCGTGCTTGTAATGCGTAGCATTTCACTTGGGTGTCATCGTCAAGCACGAAGTTTTTATATTGCGCATTGAAATCTCGCCAAGCATGCCGCGCACCTAACACCAATAGATAGTCATTACGCATGCGATCAGCAATCGCTCTTCCTTCATATTTTTGCAAATAGGCGAGGATCGCTTGATCAGGTACATTTAGTTTTGCATGGCCTTCTTCATCGAAAAGTTGCGGTTTGAGGGCGAAATATTCGACATAGGATTGCAATGGGTAATCGGTTAATTGGCGGGCCAGCTGCGTTGCGCGCTCAGCATCATTACGAGAAGCGGCTTCTTGTAATGCAACAAAAGTTTGATCTGCATTAAACTCAGTAGTGAGTATCGGCGGTGGTTCTGCGGCGTAGACTGGGTAGGGCACGAGAGTCGCTACGCTAACTATCAGTAGTCGATATACTTTGGAGCAAGAAGCAAAGGAAAAAGACATTGTTGTCGACTGCTTTTCAAAAAATTGGCGAGAGCAAAGATGAAAGCAAGCATAGCACGGCAGTCAAGGGTTGCAGGGGACAAGAATCTGAAAGCGCAGTTACGCGCGTCTTTATTATCGGCTCGTACAAATGCTGCAAATTCTGACAATGATGCTGCGTTGGCAAACCGAATAAGAGCATTACTAGATGAACGCAGGCCAAAGTGCGTGGGTTTTTACTGGCCGATGGCTGGTGAATTTGATGCGCGAGAACTGATGAAGCAATGGCTAAGTGATGCCAGTGACCGTATCGCTGCGTTGCCAGTTGTGACAAGCTTGACTCAGGCGCTGAGCTTTTGTCACTGGAGGCCAGAGGCGGCGATGACAGAAGGTCGCTTTCAAATTCCTGTACCAGCGGATGCGGTTGAAGTCATCCCTGATCTACTGCTCATTCCCTGTGTAGGTTTTGATCGAGCGCGTTATCGGTTGGGGTATGGGGGCGGCTTTTATGATCGAACTTTAGCAAAAGCGACTTCATCTTTATTAGCAGTAGGTATCGCATATGAATGGGGGCATGTCGATACGCTGCCACGTGAGCCGCACGATTTGCCGTTGGATTTGATTGTTAGTGAAGCGGCGAGATATGAGTGAAAGTTATCAGCTCGGTAAGGCTGCTTATAAATGCCTTATCATTTTCTAGAAGATTTGACTGGCAGGCCTCGACCTCTTCGAGAGGATTAACGGCCAGTGCTTTTTAGCCAAGCGCTCTGTTGGGAAAATTACTCTTTTATATGGACTTAACGGTCTTTGCCCTGTTTTTTACAATCGGCCTCCTCTATTCCCTCTTTCTGACCGTGAAGAGTTTTTCGAAGGACTTCCAGTACCAGGTTGAGAAATAGTCAGGTCTTGGCGTTTAGCTTGGTCTTCGCTTATAACTCTGCTTGCGTGATTGTTCCACAAGACTACTCCTATCATTAGAAGTCCAAGACTGCTGATGACCTTGGTTTCTGTAGTGGGTAAGTTATTTATCATTAAGCTGACGCACGCAGCACCAACAAGCATGTTGCGTGAAGGGAAAAGTTTCGATATGGGCCCCTGGTAAGGCAATTGAGTTGGCTGCTCTTGTTGTGTTGGTGTTGGGTCTACACCTTTTTCCAGGTCGATCGAGGGCATTTTTTCTCCACTGCGTTGCATATGTGTCTATATGCAATACATGGTAAAGGCTACCCAAAAATGGGATAGCGCACCTCAGAAAAAAAGTATTTTGCGGCGAACGTTAGAAAAGGATACTAAGTGCTTTGCAGACATACCTCTAAAGATAAGCAGGAAGAAACACTTTGCATAACTTACAGATAAGAAAAATTTAAGTTGCCAGCTTGATGGAATAAAGATAAGAGCGACGTAGGTGGGGTATACATCTTAAGCGCGCTCGATAGACTTATCGAGCGCGCATCGAGATTACTTAATCAAGCGGAGCAGAACGCAGATCATTAACCTGCTGAGGCGATACCGCTGTACCGTGATTGCCCCAAGCCATCCGCACATAGGTAACGACTGCTGCTACCTCTTCATCGGAGAATTGTTGAGCAAAAGGCGGCATACCATAAGGGTGTGGGTTGCCTTTTGTCGAAGGTGGGTAGCCGCCGTTGAGCACCATGCGAATCGGATTGACTGCCGACTGCATTTGAATCGACTGATTATTCGCAAGCGGTGGATAAGCTGGTGGTTTGCCTAAACCATTTTCCGCATGGCAGCTCGCGCATTGCTCGAGATAAATCTTTTCACCTTGCGCGAGCAATTTGGCGCCGAGTTTTTCTGAGGTTTCAAATTGCAAGTATTCAGGCGCTTCTTTTTTCTGCGGTAACGCTTTTAAATAGACCGACATCGCGCGGATATCCGCATCACTCATGTACTGTAAGCTGTTGTGTACAACTTCAGACATTGGGCCAAACACAGCGCCGCGTTCAGAAACCCCTTTTTTCAGCAAATCATCAATATGAGTTAAGTCCCATTCGCCTAAACCGGCCTCTCGGTTTGAAGTGAGTGAAGGCGCATACCAGTTTTGCAGCGGAATTAATCCACCTGAAAATGCTGCGTTTTGATTAGAGCCACCAAGTGCATTGATACTGGTATGGCACATTGCGCAATGGCCTAGCCCTTCAACCAGATAAGCGCCACGGTTCCATTCAGCGGATTGCTTAGGATCTGCTTGATATTCACCAGCTGAGAAAAATAATAAGCGCCAGCCCAACAGCAAGTTGCGTTGGTTAAATGGAAAACGCATTTCATTTGGTCGATTCGGCTGGTGCACGGGGGCTACTGAGCGCAAATAGGCATAAATCGCGTCTGAATCTTCTCGCGTGACTTTGGTGTAGCTTGTAAAGGGAAACGCTGGATAGAGCAAGCTGCCATCTTTAGAGCGACCTTTATGCATCGCGCGATAAAAATCATCAGCACTCCAGGTACCAATACCGGTTTCTTCGTCAGGGGTAATGTTCGGTGTGTACATCGTGCCAAATGGGGTAGGGATAGAAAGTCCACCCGCAAACTTTTGGCCGCCGCGCACCGTATGACACGCAATACAATCACCCGCCCGTGCTAAATATTCGCCGCGTTTAATGGTTTCTTTTGAGATAGGCTGCGTTAATGTGCTCTCCCTGTTTGAGATTGTAAAACCACCATTAAGTGACCATACAATTAGCCCAGTGGCGATTGCCGCGAGCGCTAGCACAATGGATAGAACACACAGAAATTTACGTGACATTACATTTTCCTTGTCGATTAGAACCGGTTTAGGCTTTACTTGGTTGCCGTATTAGCTGCGCTGTCTGTGTCAGCGCAAGGGCACAAGCAAGACCCTAAACAAATTCTTAGAATCTGGTCTTTACCGAGGTACGCTACCGCACGAGAGTGGCAGCTTCATCCAGCCTGCTGGTGCTGGAGGGACATTGGCGTTGGCTGGCTGCTTTGCTAGCCAATTTGCCACCGCAAGAATATCTGCATCGTTTAAGTGTGTAGCAATCATATGCATGCAATCGGGGGACGCAGAGCGACGAATACCTGAGCGCCAAGCACCTAGCTGCGCGCTAATGTAATCACGGTGTAGGCCAACTAGACCGGGAATGGCGGGTTCCATGCCGGTTAAGCTTTTGCCATGGCAAGCAACGCAAGCGGGTAGATTCTTGCTGGCATCACCACGTAGTGCAAGTTGCTCGCCACGCTTAAGTGATTCGGCCGACACGTCTAACTTTTCTGGAGCAGGGTAGGGTGGGTGTTGCTGTGAGAAATACTCGGCCATTTTGTAAAGATAATCGTCAGATAGATAGGTGACGAGATAGTTCATCGGCGCATATTTGCGATGACCGTCGCGGAAATGTTTGAGCTGGTTGTATAGATAGCCCGTTGGTTTGCCTGCGAGACGTGGGAAATAATCATTATCAACCCCTTCACCGTGAACACCGTGGCAAGCTGCGCACGCTTTGACACGTTCAGCAATCGTATCGGGGGCTTTGGGTTGTGCGGCCCAAAGTGAGGGGCTAAATATACTTGCGCTGCTTGTAATAAAAAGAGCGCCTAAGTAATAAAAAAAGCGTCTTAAAGACACGTGTCACTCCAATGATAAAAAACAGGCCCGCGCCTGCTGCGGCCGGAAAATAGCAAAAATCTTTGAATACGTCCATCTGCACGAGACAAACTCAGTGAGATAGATGAAATCAATTTTTGAATCTGCTCAACGTCTCAAAGAGGATGAGTTTTAAAAGTCATGAGTGTGCATGTTGGGGTAAAGAAGGAACTTCAACATATTTACCCATGAATTTCCATCTAATCTTTTCAGCGACTTTGAACAGATTCCTAGCATCTTCGCATATTTTATATTTTAGCTGCGCTGAGCTTCGCCCATCGTGCTTTCTGCACGTTCTCTATTTTCCTTCTGTCGGTGCGTAGCCGATAGAGATCGGCTACGCGAGTCGGAAAGTCGCATCCAATGCTTTAATGCAATAAGCCCGCCAATGGCTTCTAATAATGCAGCTGGTAACCACATGATGAGTCCCCCAATACTTTGGTCAAATAAAGCGGGCAAGCCAAAGGCTCGGCCGCATAAATCGAAGATGGGGTAAATATCATGCTGAGTGAACGTAATGATAGCGCCAGCAATAATCTGTGGCGTCATTGTTAGCGCCGGCGAGAGCACGCGCCAACCTGGGCTTAAGCGCGCAGGTGGCGCTCGTCGATGATCAAGTAACATCCACCAATAAGTTAAACCAGTGATAGCGACTGACCAATTCATAAACGTATACAGTCGCCAATTCAGCATGGAGACGAATTGTATAGAAGGAACTAACCAAAGCAGTACAGAGAGCACAAATAGCAGTGAAATCAGCGATGGATTCAACAAAACCCGTGACAACAATCGGACGGGCTTGGCGCGTTGCCCATGACGCAATCGCATTCGCCACATCAGCGGTAATCCAGCACGTAAGACGCTGCCAGGATAGGACGCCATAATTAATAGAGGTGCCAGATGATGCAAGATCAGATGCTGGATCCGGTGCGCAAAAAACTCGTGCTCTGCGTAATAGTCAGCGCGTGTATGTAAACATAAATAAAACAACGCTAAACCCGCCCAGAAAGCCAAACGCCGCGCCGCATGGACACGCTGGCGAGATGTGCCGCGCCAATATAAAACACTGACGATAATAAAAATCACGACCAAGAGCGCCGAAGGCTCCCACGGAACAAGAAGAGACAACACGGCCATATCTCTTTAAAAAAATCTCGAATGTACAAAACAGAGCTTGTCAAATTAGCGTCTTGCGCCCATAAAAGCGAATGGTAGCAGTACTGGGCTATCTCGTTTTAATCAAGTTGAATCGTGAGCAGGGACGATCTGAATTGAGAACGTGAGGAGAAAGTATTGCCAATAGAAAGTTACGCGACGCCATCGTATCGGTCAATTATTCAGGTATCTACGACATTTGAAGAGTTTCATTGCTGCTGAACTCGAATTGCAAAACGATGTTTATAGGTTATTATTTTATAAGGGAGTCGAATAGGGTAAGTAAATTATATTAACTCAAGCTTTAGATTATCTTCTTCAGAGACAATCTTCCATTTGTATAAATTATTATAATTTTTATCAGCTGTCCATAATATATTGCTCTCTGGTGGCCAATGGAAAAAATTATTTGTTTTATATGTGGATAATATATCTAAAATTTTTCGAGATGATTTTGATTCGATTGAGTAGAGAAATCCAAAATTAATTTCTTTATCATCTTCATTTGCTATCAGCCATTTTTCATCCTGAGAGAAAGAGAGAGGTCCAAAATCATATAAATAATTTAGAAGATTTGAATTGTTGAAAATTGTACATGTGCTTAATAAATGGCTTCTACTGCGTATAATTGATTCATTAATTAAATTAAGATCAAATTGTGATTCGATTTTTAATGTTTCCAGCGAAAAAAGAGAAACCGTATAAAGGTAGGAATGATAGTCTCGGTTATTGTATGTAAAGTTTCTTGGGCTAAAGCAGGCGAATGCTAACCATTTTCCAGTTTTGGAAAATACGGCTTTAATAATGGAATCTGAAAATTCAGATCGATGGATTATTTCTCCTGTTTCTGTATTAAAAATTCTGATGATGTGGCGATCTTTAATTGTTAGAAGTGTTTTTTTGTTTTCTGAGAATATAGATAAAGCTGCTTGATGATTAACCTCTGTTCTAATTTCTGACTTGGTAATGCCGGAACTCAAAGGAATGGCTTCTATCTTTATTAATTTTTTCTCGTCTCGTATTTCTGTTATTGATTTTCTTCTTTCTTCTATTTTTTTTATCTTTTCTCTATTTTTTTCTAAAATGCCTTCCTTTTTCCTTGAAAGGCGTCGCTTTTCTTCAAATAGCTCATTTTGTTGTTTGTTTAAGGCAATGTATGTTGTCATACTTAATGCGTCTAATATTAACGCAGAAAGAACCTCATACTTCTTTGTTACTAAGGCAGCAGTAATGGCCGAGGGAGTAACAATTAAGAGAAAAAAGACGTTAGCGTTTCCTGCCATTGAAAGTGCATGTGTAACCTTGCCATATTTAAGGACTATTTCGTTATATTGCTCTGTTAGTTTATTGATTTCGTCTCCATTTTTTTTTAATTCTTGCTCGTATTCTCCCCATGCTTGCCTGTGCTTTCTCAGTGCTTGCTCGTGCTCTGCGGAGTAATAGTAGCCGGGCAGCATAATATGTTGATCAGAAAGCGTAAATTCTTCTCTCTCTCCGTAAGGGTATTCCCATCGGCCTTCGTTTCCCTCTGCTGAAAGCCTGCTCCATACAATTTTTGTTTGTTCCCGCCAGGCTATCCATTGACTGTTGGGTGAAAACGCAATGGGCCCATCGTAAGCTACTTTCCCGATTTTTGGTGTAGAAGAAGGATTACTCTCCACCTTTCTCAGCCGGAGATTATGGGTTAAATCATGCCAGGCTATCCATTTACTGTCGGGTGAAAATATTATGAATTTACCATTAGCTACCCATCCGATCCTTTGCATGGAGGAGGGGGGATCCTGCACCTTTCCTAGCCAAAGGATATCGTATGAATCACGTCTCGCTCGCCATTGACCGTCCGAAGAAAATATCTCTGCTTTAATTTCATAAGGTGCCTCTTGTATAACTTGTCCCTGAGTTATTTGATGATTATTTGACGCATTTTCGGTGGCGATTATTGTAGATGTTTCAGAGGAAGATTCAGGGGCCACCTGCGTGGTACAGGAGTAAATCGAAGACCTAATACTAGGCTCCCTCCCAGTTGGCGTGATGGTTACTCTGTTGCTAGACGTGCCTTCAATAGCGATTAAATTTGCCTCTGTCGTCCGAATATCCGCGAGGGCGGCCTCGTATCGATTATTTATCCTTTCTAAAACCCGATCTATCCTCGCTGTTATCTGATCTACTAGCATCGTTCGCTCATCTCTTATCGCTGCTATCTGATCTGCCAGCACTGTTGCCTGATCTCTTAGCGCCGTTCGCTCATTTGAAGTTAAGCCTGAGTAATGACCTTCCTCGGATAAATTATTTTGCGCTGGGTCACTACTGCTCACCCTATCGGTTTGGTTGGTTCTTTGGCTAGGTGCCACAGAGTTGTTTGAACTAGAACTTTGCCTTTGTAGAGGAGCGACAGAGTAAATGCTTGGCATACCCATCTCCTAATCTGGCGGCGAGGGTTATTGTTAGCGGCAGATGTGCCATATGCTGAGTTGATCTTATTTAGCTTAATAGATGAATAATCAGTTAAGTATCAAATACAACGCTGAAAAATATCTGCAAATAACAGACCATAAAAAGCTCATCTAATGAATGCATTTCGTTAAAAAGAATTTTTTCCGCTCAAGCCCTTCTTAGATAGTCGTTTCTTGATTAGGGTGATAAACAGCATTTCAGGCCCATAAAATTATCTCTTCTTATAAAGCATGAAAATAAAGTAAACATCAATGATGAGCTCGTTTCTCTAGTTGTAAAGTATGGCGCTATTCTCGGATTAGATAGCTATTCTTATTATTTTTATTGAAAATTTATTAATTATTAAATATGTTGCGCTATTGAATACATTTTTTCGCATTCGGGAAATTAAATTGGAGCCAATGTAATATTTTGAATATTAAATTAATTTTTCAAAAATGATATGTGCTTTTTAAATGAGGCTCTATCAATTTTTTAGATATTTTTCTTTTATAGCGGCAAGAGGTGTAGATGGATAGAGTTTTAAATTTATTTACTGCGTGTTTGGGTGGTCAAGAAAATAAAAGCAATACAGAAAATGAACGATCTCATTTGTTGATATCTAAGAATGAAAAGGGGGTTCCGGCAGGGCAATTAGGTGGTTTGCAGGCATTGCCAAAGAGCATGTCATCCACTTTTGGGGGGCATCCTATTATCCCTGGAGAAAATTTTGAAGGATTTAGCGACTTTGACCCTAGTGAAGATGAATTTAGCGGCAGTGAACCTGAAGGCTATGCTTCGTCTGACGACTATGATGACGACGATTGTGACAGCGGTACAAAGGGCACGCCAAATGCTGATAATTTATTTAGAGGGAGGGTCGGAAGATTTTGCAGCGGTGAATTTAACGAATATGAGTTGAACACCGATAGTTCGTTTGACGATGGTGACTTTGTTGGCAGAGCTTGCCACTAGACATAGAAAATATTTGGTTAGATCAGAAAATTGAAAGCAAGAAAAATATTTCAATTACCTCTTTCTTTAGTAACGATGTATTTTTTGGGTTGATATATTTAAATAAAAGCTAATCTTGAGATATATTTTTTGGCTAAATTATAGTGTTAAATTCTTTAAAAATAGCAAGATTATTCGTCAAATGTATTAAATAATCTTGCTATAAGCTAATTAAATTTTTTGTTTTCTGCTCTACGCAGAGCTACCGCCTATTACAAATAAAACATGCGCTCACTTTCTTTCGATGCATGCGCTTTTTCTGCTTGCGCGGTGTTGCTTGCGTTTTGATAAAAATCAAGCACGGCTTTCAGTACTTCATCAGCATCATCAATGACTTGGATCAGGTTTAGGTCTTCTGGATTGATGAGTTTCATCGGTAATAAGGTTTGTTTGAACCAATCGAGCAAACCTTTCCAAAATTTTGAGCCAACCAGAATAATGGGCACATGTCGCGCCTTTTTAGTTTGGATTAGAGTAAGCACTTCAGCTAACTCATCGAGCGTGCCAAACCCGCCGGGCATCACGATGACAGCATCAGAATTTTTCATAAACGTGACTTTGCGCGTGAAAAAATGGCGAAAACGCAAAGAAATGTCTTGAAAGGCGTTGCCATGCTGTTCGTGTGGCAATTCAATATTGAGACCAACTGAAGGGGATCTGCCCGCGTGTGCGCCTTTATTTGCTGCTTGCATAATGCCAGGGCCGCCGCCTGAAATAACCCCAAAACCTTCGTCAGAGAGCTTGCGCGCGATCGAGACGGTTAATTTGTAATAGTGGGAAGAGGGTTTGAGACGAGCGGAACCATAAATGGCGACTGCTGGACGAATCTCCGAGAGGTATTCAGCAGCTTCGATAAACTCTGCCATAATCGTAAACATCTGCCATGAGGCACGGGCTTTTTTGGCGGTCGCAAGTTCTTGATCGGCAAGTGAACGTAGGCTTGGAATTATTTTTCTGTCATTCATAGGTGTTGATGTTATTTGACTTAATTATTTTTCTTCATTGCCGCAGCTGTGGTTGCATTGTTGGCTAAGATCAAAAATTTCTTATTTAATTTTTTAATCTTCTATTACTCATTTTTTATTTATCGACCTAAATTCTCTCCATGATGAAACAAGCACTCGCAGGTCAAACGCTACTTTTAGTTGATGGATCAAGCTATCTCTACCGGGCTTACCACGCGATGCCGGATTTGCGTTCACCAGAAAAAGAGCCTACTGGGGCGTTGTACGGCATCATCAATATGCTGCGTCGTTTGCGGCGAGAGTTTCCAGCAGAGTATAGCGCGTGTGTGTTCGATGCGAAGGGTAAGACTTTTCGGGAAAATTGGTACGCAGAGTACAAGGCACACCGTCCGTCAATGCCTGAAGAGTTAGTGCGACAAATTGAACCGATTCACCGAGCGGTACGCGCGCTGGGCTGGCCGCTGTTGATGGTTGAGCAGGTGGAAGCCGATGATGTGATTGGCACGTTGGCCCGTGAAGCAGAGCAAGCCGGCATGAAAGTTGTCGTTTCAACAGGTGATAAAGACTTAGCGCAGCTGGTGACAGAGCATGTCACGCTCGTGAATACGATGAGTAATGAAATACTCGATCGAGAAGGCGTGATAGCGAAATTTGGCGTGCCGCCTGAACTTATTGTTGATTACTTAGCGTTGATTGGCGATACCGTTGACAATGTCCCAGGTGTCGCTAAATGCGGCCCCAAAACTGCGGTTAAATGGCTAACGCAATATGGCTCGCTGGATGCAATCATCGCGCATGCTGCTGAAATCGGCGGAGCAGTAGGTGGCAATCTGCGTCAGGCACTCGATTTTCTTCCACTCGCGCGAAAGCTACTCACTGTGCGTACAGATTGCGAACTCACCGCTTATGAATCCATTGCTAACTCTTTATTAAGCCGCACCGAGCATCACGACGAGTTGCGTGCGCTTTATCAGCAATATGGCTTTAAGAGTTGGCTCAATGAAATAGTGAAAAGCGATGCAACGTTTGTCGAAAAGGGTGAGGCTAATGCCTTGTCCATGCAGTCAAATGATGGGATAGCATCAGACACGCAAATGGAAACCCACTACGAAACTATTTTGACGTGGGAGCAGTTTGAAACATGGTTAAGCAAAATTAAAGCGGCTGAGCTGGCCGCATTTGACACCGAAACTACATCATTAAACGCATTGCAGGCAGCTTTAGTCGGCATCTCTTTTTCGGTTGAACCAGGCAATGCAGCGTATATCCCGTTGACCCATCGTGGCCCAGATGCACCACAGCAATTGCCGTTGGAAGAAGTATTAGCTCGTCTCACGCCTTGGTTGAGCGATGCGCAGTATAAAAAAGTTGGGCAGCACATCAAATATGATGAACAAGTGCTCGCTAACTATGGCATTACGCTGGCTGGGATTGAGCATGACACGCTGCTCGAGTCATATGTTTGGGAAGCACACCGTAATCACGATATGGATAGCCTCGCGCTACGTCACCTTGGCGTTAAAACAGTGAAATATGAAGAGCTGTGTGGCAAAGGGGCTGCGCAGTTATGTTTTGATCAAGCTCCGTTTGAACCCGCAGCGCACTATGCAGCAGAGGATGCTGATGTGACGCTTAGATTGCATCAGTCACTTTATCCACAATTGGCCGAGCAGCCAGGTCTAGAATATATTTATCGAGACATTGAAATGCCCGTTTCCCGGGTGTTGCGTATTGTCGAGCGCAATGGTGTGCTGCTTGATACCGCGTTGCTGGCGCAACAAAGCAAAGAATTGAGTGAGCGTTTAGTGCAGCTAGAAGCTAAGGCCTATCAGTTAGCTGGCTCTCCTTTTAATTTGAATTCCCCCAAGCAAATTGGCGAGATTTTTTTCGAGCGCCTCAAACTGCCCGTCGTTAAAAAGACGCCTGGTGGAACGCCGTCTACAAACGAAGATGTGCTGCAAAAGTTGGCGGAAGATTATCCATTGCCAAAAGTTTTACTTGAGTATCGTCAACTTGCGAAGTTGAAATCGACTTATCTCGACAAGTTGCCAAAGATGATCAACCCTAAAACTGGACGTGTGCATACGAACTATGCTCAGGCAGTCGCAGTAACTGGGCGGCTTGCATCTAATGAACCTAATCTACAAAACATTCCAGTGCGCACTGCCGAAGGGCGGCGTATCCGTGAGGCTTTTATTGCTGCGCCTGGATGCAAAATCATTTCAGCTGATTACTCACAAATTGAGCTGCGCATCATGGCGCACTTATCTGACGATGAAAATTTATTGCAGGCTTTTGCACGCGGCGAAGATATTCATCGCGCGACGGCTGCAGAAATTTTTAGCGTGTCACCGCACGACGTCTCGAGCGATCAACGGCGTGTGGCTAAAACGATCAATTTTGGATTGATCTATGGCATGAGCGTGTTCGGTTTAGCGGCGGCGCTAGGTATTTCGCGTGATGCTGCAAAACTTTATATCGATCGTTACTTCTGCCGTTATCCAGGTGTTGCGAGATATATGGAGGAAACGCGTTCTCGAGCTAAACAAGCGGGTTATGTTGAAACGGTCTTCGGGCGACGTTTATGGTTACCAGAAATTAATAGTGGTAATGGTCCGCGCCGCCAAGCTTCCGAGCGGGCTGCAATTAATGCGCCAATGCAGGGTACAGCGGCTGATTTAATTAAATTAGCGATGGTTGCCGTTCAGCAATGGCTTACCCAAGCTAAGCTGAGCACGAAAATGATTATGCAAGTGCATGATGAGCTGGTATTGGAAGCGCCTGAAGCAGAGATCATCCAAGTGCAGCATGAACTACCCGTTTTAATGGGTAACGTGGCGCAGCTAAAAGTGCCGCTGCTAGTAGAGGTTGGACTGGGGAATAATTGGGAAGAGGCACATTAATTGCGGCAAAGCTTATTCGTGACCTCTCGAAGGGTCTGCCTCAGTTTTTTCAAAAGACCGAAATAGAAACTGTGAAAGTATACATTCGGGTTCCTGGGTCACTCTAACCGATGACGCTTTGGCAATGTTCGTTTAAAAAGCAAGTGAGGCGTATTTCGCGGAGGGTGGGTGATGCATCGTATCGTGATCGTAGGCGGTGGTGCGGGTGGCTTGGAGTTAGCGACTCAATTAGGCAATGATCTAGGCGCACGCAGTCGGCAGCCGAAAGCACATATTACTTTAGTTGATCGTTGTTCTACGCATCTTTGGAAACCATTACTGCATGAGGTAGCAGCAGGCAGCCTTGAACCTGCTGCCCACCAACTAGAATACGTAGCACAGGCGCGCTGGCACGGGTTCGAGTTTCAATTAGGAGAATTGGTTGCGCTTGATCGAAAGAGACGAATAATTCGCCTATCAGCTGTCCTAGATGAAGAGGGTGCCGAATTATGCCCACCCCGTGAACTTACTTACGATACGTTAGTCGTTGCGATTGGCAGCATTACCAACTTCTTTGGTGTCGAGGGTGCCGAAGAGCACGCGTTGGCGCTTGATACGGTCGCGCAAGCCGAGCGTTTCCAGCGGCGTCTGTTAGCTGCTTGTATGCGTACGCAATACCAATCTAAATCAGTAGTCTCATCTACTGTTGCATTAAAGTCCGAAATAAATGTTCACGCAGAGGCAGAGGGAAATGAAAAGTATGCTACCTCGCTTGATAATGCGACAGCGTTAGACGACCAACCTCGCTTGCAAATCGTAATCGTAGGAGGCGGGGCAACAGGCGTTGAATTGTCAGCTGAATTGCGCAATACCGCACAAGTACTTGCTGCCTACGGCCTGCATCAACTTGATCCACAGCGCGAGATTGGTATCGTGATTGTTGAGGCGCAGCCACGAATTCTCTCAACCCTATCTGAACGTATGTCACAGGCGAGCACTCAGCTGCTGAAAAAATTAGGGATTAAATTAGTGGTCGGTGAACGTGTTGCGAGTGTGTCGGCGAATTCATTGCGTATGGTAAGCGGCAAAATGCTCCATGCTGATTTAATTGTTTGGGCAGCGGGCATTAAAGCGCCAACTGTGTTGAGTCAACTTGATGGGCTCGTGACGAATCAGTTAGGGCAACTAAAAGTGCACGCAACTTTACAAACAGAAAATGACGAAAATATTTTTGCTTTAGGCGACTGCGCGAGCTGCCCGTGGCTTGAGCAAAATTCAGTTGTTCCGCCACGTGCCCAAGCGGCGCATCAGCAAGCGAGTTTTTTAGTGCGTGCATTAAAACGCCGTTTGGCCCATCAAGCACTTCCTAATTTCCGTTATCGTGATTTAGGCTCCTTAGTTTCGCTTAGCCGCTTTAGTGCGGTAGGTAATCTAGCAGGAGGCAGTTTACTTATCGAAGGATGGTTAGCGCGCTTTATGTATAACTGGCTGTATCGTTGGCATGCCGCTGCTTTGCATGGTTTTATGCGTATGTTGCTGGATACTGTCGCTGCCTGGCTTAGGCGAGGTGTATCGCCACGCGTTAAATTGCATTAAGACATACTGAATGCACAGCAAGCGCACACCTTTGTCGGCATTGACTTGGCGTTTTTAAAAAACCTCTGCATAAACTTTTGGCAGTGTTATGCAGAGGTTTCGTATTTTTTAAAGACAGACGCTAAGGGTTAGATTAGAATCGGGCAGATTTTTTGCCAATAAAAAAGCAGTGAAATGAGTAGTAAGTCGAGTGAAAGAATCTCTGCAAAATCCCGAGAGCTGGGCACGCTGACGCAGACAGTACAACTCGTACCTAATGTGAAAAAGGGAGGCGTCGGCTGATTATTCTGTTGCCCAAAAGATTTTGCAGAGGTGCCTAAAGGCTTCTTAATTTAGGAAATCTTATGACAGAACAAGTTGATCAACAGCTTGAGCGGACTATGCCGCAAGCAGCGAATGATATACCCGCTAGCTATGAGGTGGCACTTCATGAACTAGAAGCGTTGGTAACACGGATGGAAAGTGGTGCTTTGAGTTTGGAAGAGTCACTCACCGCATATCGCCGTGGCGCAGCATTAGTTAAGCATTGCCAAAAGCAGCTAGAAACAGTTGAGCAGCAGGTACGCGTATTAGATGGTGAAATCTTTCAACCCTTTTCAACGACAGAGGTAGCAAGCAGTGCCGATACACGCGAGTGAATTTCAAACTTGGTTGAGTGCCAGGCTTGCCAATATAGAAGAGGTGCTTGAAAGGTTGTTGCCTGCTGCTGATAGACAGCCTGCGCAATTACATCAGGCGATGCGCTACGCTGTGTTAGATGGCGGTAAACGTATACGTGCACTGTTATGCTATGCCGCTGGAGAAGCTGTGCAAGCCTCTTTGACTGCGTTGCATAGTGCGGCTGCCGCGTTGGAAATGGTGCACGCTTATTCGTTAGTGCACGATGATTTACCAATGATGGATAACGATGACTTAAGACGCGGTAAAGCGACAGTCCATCTGCAATATGATGAAGCTACCGCGCTGCTCGTAGGGGATGCTTTGCAAACGCAAGCTTTCATCGTTTTAAGTACAGCCGAATTGCCTGCTTCACGGCAAGCTGCTTTGGTCAGAGAGTTAGCGCTCGCTAGTGGTTCGCTCGGGATGGCTGGCGGACAGGCAATTGATTTATCAAGCGTTGGCGTAACCTTATCCACAGCTGAACTGGAAATGATGCATCGGATGAAAACCGGCGCGTTATTGCAAGCCGCGGTGCGCATGGGAGTGCTATGTAACTCAGAAACGCATGCGAAGGAAAGTGAATTTGCAGTGGCTTTACAGCAGTATGCATCCTCGGTTGGCCTGGCGTTTCAAGTAATAGACGATATCCTCGATGCGACGAGTGGCTCAGCCATGCTTGGTAAAACGGCGGGTAAAGATGCGCGTAACGCTAAACCTACATATGTCTCGATGTTGGGACTTGAGGCCTCTCGCACTTTAGCTAAGAAGTTGCATGCAGCAGCTCATACAGCACTTATGCCGCTTGGACAGCAAGGGGATCGGCTAGCTAAGTTAGCTGATCTGATGATAGAGCGCGCACGTTAAGAGCCTGTTTAGACTCTGCCTGACGCAAAAGTGTATTGTCTGGCGGCGCAAGGCCGCTAGCTAGGAAGGCGCTAAACAGACTCTAAAAAATCCATTTAGAAAAGCTATGTACGACTTACTCCAAACTATTGATGACCCTGCTGCGCTACGCAGGCTTAAGCGTAGCGATTTAGTACAGCTGAGCCAAGAGTTACGTACTTTTCTACTAGAAAGCGTGTCCCAGACAGGTGGGCATTTGTCATCTAACCTCGGTACGGTTGAATTGACAGTAGCGTTGCACTACGTTTTTGATACACCTTGGGATCGCATTGTTTGGGATGTCGGGCATCAAACTTATGCGCATAAAATTTTGACAGGCCGCCGTGCTGCGATGTCGACGCTGAGGCAATATGGTGGCATTTCAGGCTTTCCTCGTCGCGCTGAATCTCACTACGATGCTTTTGGCACTGCGCATTCAAGTACCTCGATTTCAGCTGCTTTGGGGATGGCGCTTGCGAGTCGTTTAAAAGGCGAGGCACGCTATTCGATTGCAGTGATTGGCGATGGGGCAATGACCGCTGGTATGGCCTTTGAAGCGATGAATAATGCCGGGGTATGTGATGACTTGCCGTTACTGGTCATTTTGAATGACAACGATATGTCGATTTCTCCGCCAGTGGGTGCGTTAAATCGTTATTTGGCTCGCTTGCTATCTGGCAGTTTTTACGCTCAAGCAAAACAAAAAGTGCGGCGTTTACTGTCAGCGGCACCGCCGGTGCTTGAGCTAGCGCAGCGTTTAGCTGAGCATGCGAAAGGGATAGTTACACCGGCTACGTTATTTGAAGAGTTCGGTTTTAATTATATTGGCCCGATTGATGGACACGATCTCGACTCACTAATTCCCACCTTACAAAATATTAAAGAACTGAAAGGCCCTCAGTTCCTGCATATCATCACTCAAAAAGGGCACGGTTATAAACTCGCTGAAGCAGACCCTGTGCTTTATCACGGCCCTGGTAAATTTAATCCAGCAGAAGGAATCAAGCCCAGTAAAGCTTCCAGTAAAACCTATACACAAATATTTGGCGAATGGCTATGTGATGCCGCGGCGCTTGACGCTCGCGTAGTAGGGATAACCCCTGCGATGCGTGAAGGTTCCGGTTTAGTTGAATTTGAGCAGCGTTTTCCAGATCGTTATTTTGATGTCGGTATTGCTGAGCAACATGCGGTCACTTTTGCAGCTGGCTTGGCAGCTGAAAGTTTACGTCCGGTTGTGGCGATTTATTCAACCTTCTTACAGCGTGCTTATGATCAGTTGATCCACGATGTTGCTTTACAAAACTTACCCGTGGTCTTTGCGCTTGACCGCGCAGGTTTAGTGGGAGCGGATGGCGCGACCCATGCTGGAGCCTATGATCTTGCTTATCTGCGCTGTATCCCGAATATGACGGTGATGGCCGCTTCTGATGAAAACGAATGCCGACAGATGCTCTATACCGCGCTGCAACAAGCGGGTCCTGTAGCCGTGCGTTATCCGCGAGGTACTGGGCCGGGTGTGCCTGTGGTTCAGGCATTCACTGAAATACCGCTAGGTAAAGGTGAAATTCGGCGTAAAGCTACATCAACGAGCTCTTATGCAACGGCGCGCAAGCGAGTCGCTATTTTGGCCTTTGGTACGATGGTTTCACCTGGCTTAATAGCGGCAGAGGAGCTTGATGCAACGCTTGCTAATATGCGTTTCGTGAAGCCACTCGATGATGCTTTGGTATGCGAACTCGCGCAAACGCACGATGTACTTGTAACGCTTGAAGAGGGCTGTGTGATGGGAGGTGCCGGTTCAGCTTGTGTCGAAAGCTTGCTTGGCAGTGGCTTCACTCACCCCGTATTACAATTGGGATTGCCTGATCATTTTATTGATCACGGTGATACAGCAAAGTTGCTTGCTGAGTGTGGTCTGGATAGCGAAGGAATCATCCGAGCCATTAGAGCTTTTCTTGCAACTTTGTGAAAAATTGGCTCAGTGCGTGGCTGTCACGCTCGTGTAAAAGAACCTCTGCATCATGCCAGCGAAAGGAGCGATGCAGAGGTTTTTCCATAGAATAGTTTTTTGAGAGACCTGAATGGGTCAAAATTTTAATGACTGCAAATAATAATCTTGATTCTACGATGCCGGATGTGCAAGACACTGTTGACCTTCGGCAAATTCCAATACAACGTGTAGGCGTGCGAGCAGTACGTTATCCGCTTTCAGTGGGTATCGCTAATCGTCCGGCGCAGCCCACGACTGGCGTTTTTAATATGGATGTGGCGTTATCTGCGACCAAAAAAGGCGCGCATATGTCGCGCTTTATTGCGCTGCTTGAGGAGAAAACAGGGCCGTTTAGTCTCAGTAACTTTCGTACAATGCTTAAACAGATGTTAGAAAAGCTAGAGGCAACAGCGGGCCGTATCGAAGTTAGCTTTCCTTATTTCATCAATAAAACGGCTCCTGCTTCCGGCGTGCAAAGCCTTATGGACTATCAAGTCACGCTAACGGGCGAGGTGCGAGCAGAGGAAATACGAGTCTTTTTGAAAGTGCAAGTGCCAGTGACAAGTCTATGTCCTTGCTCGAAGAAAATTTCGCAATATGGCGCGCATAATCAACGCTCAATAGTGACGATTGATGCTGAAATTAATAATGAAGCTAAGGGTGAAATTTCTATTGAAGAATTAGTACGTATGGCTGAGGAAGAAGCATCTTGCGAATTGTGGGGTGTCTTAAAACGGCCTGACGAAAAATTTGTGACCGAGCACGCTTACGATAATCCCAAATTTGTTGAAGACTTGGTGCGAGATGTAGCCGGGCGGCTTAATCAAGATGAGCGGGTTATTGCGTACATATTGGAAGCTGAGAATTTTGAGTCAATCCACAATCATAGTGCTTATGCATTGATACAACGCGATAAACGTTTAGAACTTGTTTAGGCCTTCCCTAGCGCCCTCGCGCCGCCTTGCCGTACGTCTTTGTACTGTCTGCGGCGACGCGAGGCCACTAGGAAAACCCTAAACAAGTTCTAATGAAGGTGGTTTAGGTCTTCCCTAGCGCCCTCGCGCCGCCTTGCCGTACGTCTTTGTACTGTCTGCGGCGACGCGAGGCCACTAGGAAAACCCTAAACAAGTTCTAATGAAGGTGGTGGTTTAGGCCTTCCCTAGCGCTCTCGCGCCGCCTTGCCGTACGTCTTTGTACTGTCTGCGGCGGCGCGAAGCCACTAGGAAAACCCTAAACAAGTTCTAATGAAGGTGGTGGTTTAGGTCTTCCCTAGCGCCCCCGCGCCGCCTTGCCGTATGTCTTTGTACTGTCTGCGGCGATGCGAAGCCCCTAGGAAAACCCTAAACAAGCTTTAATTAGAACAATAGTTTAGGGTCTTCCTCTTGCTCTTTCGCCTCTTTATCGAGCTTGTTGTGTTAACCACAATCTAAGTAAATTTTTTTTAGTGGATAGGATTAATCGCGTTTAAATCCCAGCGGGGAAGCACGCTGAAGCCATATTCTTTAACAGCTTGGTGAGGCCAGCGTTGTAGTCTTAAGGCGCCTGCTAACGCAATCATCGCGCCATTGTCTGTACACAGTGCTGGCTCAGGATAATGCACATCAAATTTATGTCGGTATGCTGCAGCTTGCAAAGCCTCACGTAATTGCTGATTTGCGCCAACCCCACCCGCTACTACAAGTCGTTTAAGACCAGTTCGCTTTAGCGCAAGGAGCGCTTTAGTCACTAACACCTCACAGACGGCATCAACAAAACCTCTTGCTAGATCTGCTTTAGCCTGTGCATCCAGTGAAAAATTAAGTTTATGCAAATGCGTTAGCACGGCTGTTTTTAAACCACTAAAACTAAATTCAAGTGTATTGGAATGCAGCATAGGGCGAGGCAACACAACCGTACCAGGTTGTCCTAGCATAGCCAATTTAGACAGTGCCGGACCGCCTGGATAGCCAAGTTCGAGCAATTTTGCCGTTTTATCAAATGCTTCGCCTGCGGCATCATCTAATGTTTCCCCGAGCATTTGATAAGAGCCAACGTCATCAGCCTGCATTAGCTGAGTATGGCCGCCTGACACGAGTAGCGCGATAAAAGGAAACTCAGGTGGCTGAGCTGACAGAAGAGGGGACAGTAAATGTCCTTCCAGATGATGGATGCCAAGCACAGGCTTATCCCAGGCAAAACCAAGGCTATTGGCAACGCTCGCGCCAACAAGAAGCGCTCCAGCCAACCCTGGCCCTTTGGTAAAAGCGATCGCATCAATTAAATTAGGCGAAACCTCAGCTTGCTTAAGCGCTTGCTCCAGCAAAGGCAGAATACGGCGAATATGATCCCGTGACGCTAACTCGGGTACTACACCGCCATACTCACCGTGCATCTCAACTTGCGAATGCAAAGTCGCACTTAGCAAGCCGCGTTCGCTATCGTAGAGCGCTAATCCAGTTTCATCGCAAGAACTTTCAATGCCAAGAACAAGCATAGTGAGGCCAACCCATTGCAGCAAAGCCGCCAGTATAGCAGCGCAAAGCCTTATCTCTGGGGGATTTATGAGCCTTTGCATAATCTCTATAGCGGTAGAATCGTCAACTACAGCTCCCTTTTTATAGGGGGTAATGTAGAGGCTCATTAACAACATAAGTTAAATCTGATGCTAAGCTTTTGGTAATTTGTCACGCAGGTGTGTTATATTTCCGCGTTTTGTAATCCATAAAATTAATGTTCTGAGCACATGACTACTGTCCAAGCCAAGGAAAATGAGCCGTTTGAAGTAATGATGCGGCGTTTCAAGCGTACTGTTGAGAAGGGCCGACGCTTGCAAAAGCTACGCGAGCTTGAGTTCCGCGAAAAGCCAACCACCAAGCGTAAGCGCAAAAAAGCAGCCGCGATGAAGCGACACTTCAAACGTCTGCGCAGCCAAATGTTGCCGCAAAGGCTTTACTAATTTGAAGCAGCTGATCTCTGAGCAGCTTGCTTATAGACAGTTTCTGAAAATTTGCCAAATCGTATTCACTACTGCATAGATAGCGATCATCCCGCTTGAATATAACTTCAGGCGGGTTTTTGCGTACACGATAAGAACCTGACTCTTTCTGGTGAGGTGCAATGCCTCTAGAAAAGGTCTGCAGGTTCTAAAGAACCACGAAGAGTTATGAAAGGTTGTGCTGCTGTTAAGCTGCCACCGATCTGTTTACTACTTTCTATTCTTAGTTCTATCAGGCGGGCAATGAGGATTCCTTCCTCTTTTTTGCAGGATTTGCTTAACCGCATCGATATTATCGAGGTGGTGGGCCGTCACGTGCAGCTTAAAAAGCGGGGAGCGAATTATCTGGGCTTGTGTCCTTTTCACAATGAAAAAAGCCCATCGTTTACCGTTAGTGCGCATAAGCAGTTCTACCATTGCTTCGGATGTGGTGCGCATGGCACAGCGATCAGCTTCTTAATGGAGCAGGCTGGCCTTAGCTTTTTAGACGCAGTGGATGAGCTTGCGCAATCGGTCGGTTTAACCGTGCCGCGTGAAGCGTCACATAAGCTAATAAATAGCGAGGCTAATCGCACTGCTCGAGCAAGTACGGAGATTGCTGGTAAGTTGGTCGAAGTATTGCAACGAGCTTGCGACTATTACCGTAAGCAGCTACGTGAAACTGAAGTTGCGATTGCTTATTTAAAAAAACGTGGCTTAACGGGAGAAATTGCTGCTCGCTTTGGCTTAGGTTATGCGCCGCGTGGTTGGCAGAACCTACAAGCGGTTTTTCCTAGTTATGCTGAGTCTGCGCTGATCCAAGCTGGTCTTGTCATCTCTAGCGAAAAGACGGAAGGGCGCAACCAGCGCCACTATGATCGATTTCGTGAGCGCATCATGTTTCCGATTCGTAATGTGCGCGGTCAAGTGATCGGTTTTGGTGGCCGTGTGCTTGAGGGCGGTGAGCCGAAATATTTGAATTCCCCAGAAACACCACTATTTAACAAAAGTAACGAGCTGTACGGACTATTTGAAGCGCGTAGTGCAATTCGTGAAAAAGGTTATGCCTTAGTCGTGGAGGGGTATCTGGATGTTGTAGCACTAGCTCAGTTAGGTTTTCCTAATGCGGTGGCGACACTGGGTACAGCGTGCACGCCTTACCATGTACGTATTTTGCTGCGCCATACAGACACGCTGATTTTCAGCTTTGATGGCGATGCAGCGGGGCAGCGTGCAGCACGGCGAGCGCTTGAAAATTGTTTGCCTTATGCCGCAGACAACCGTGAGATCCGCTTTTTATTTTTACTCGCTGAGCATGACCCAGATAGCTATATCCGCGAATATGGGGCAGAGGCGTTCGCTCAACAAGTCGAAGCTGCGCTACCGCTATCGCAATTGTTATTAAAAGAGATATTGTCAAATAAAGCGCTTGAGCAGCCTGAGGGACGAGCGAGGGCTTTATTTGATGCGCAGCCGCTATTACAAGCTTTGCCAGACAATGCATTACGTGTGCAGATTGTGCAAATGCTGAGTACTCGGCTTAACTTGCCCGTTGCTGAAATTGTTGCGCTGTGTAAGCTCGAATCGAATCGCTCTACCGCACGCGTGATGTATTCACGTAATGAGCGACCGCGAGTGACAGGCAATGAGCAGCGTGTACTGCGACATTTAATTGCTTATCCACGCATTGCTGGCACGCTTAATGAAGACGAAATTAGCACGCTAGTTAACATCACACAATCGCATCATTTATTTCGTGAGGTGTTAGCACAGGCACAGACGTTAGGCGAAACGGCCGACTTTAAAGTGCTGTCGGATTTACTCAGAAATTCTATGTATGCGTCCGCTTATGAAGAGATTTTCCGAGAAATCCTAACTTACGATGAAAATGTGCGTGATCTGTTGCTTGATCATTCTGAATTAGCAGGTGAGAGCGAAAAGCGTCAACAGCAGGAAAGTTTAGCGGGTGCAGAACTGCATGACGCGATCCAAAAGCTCAGGCAGCACGCATTACGCGAACGCTGTACGTATTTATCCAGTCAACCTACTTTAAACGCAGAAGAGACGGCTGAATTAGTAGAACTGCTGCGTCAGACAGCAGAGTTAAAAAAATAATCAATTTGCATTAGAACCTGTTTAGGGCTTTTCTGGTGGCCTTGCGCCGCCGCAGAAAAATCCTAAACAGATTCAGGGTAACGGGGCAAAGGCGGTCAATCGCGCACAGCTCCCGGTGAAAAAGAAGAGTGCTGCTATAATCGCGTGTTTTTGGCGGCCTGTTTTAGCGAGATGAGATTGCAATGGCGAAAACTACGAGCGTAAAAGTGACGAATGACAAAGCTTCAGCGGAGAAGAAAAAATCCGTGTCCCCAGCTAAGGTTGAACAGCCCGAGAAAAAGCCCAAGATAATTAAGGTGGTCAAAGCTAACGCTGCGAAACAGGCTGCAGCTGAAAAGAGCGTAAGCAAGCCCTCTGTTAAAGCAGCGGCTGAGCCGTCTGCAGAGAAAGAGGCGGCGGACGACGCCGTTCAAACTAAAAAAGTATCTGCTAAAGCAGAAAAAATTAAAGTACGCGATCGTCGCGCTAAAGAAAAAGCCTTACTAAAAGATGCGTTTGCTTCACGTCAGCCCGGTACCGCTGAAGAGCTAGAAGACCGGCGCGCCAAACTGCGCTCGTTAATTAAATTTGGTAAAGAACGAGGCTTCCTAACCTACGCTGAAATTAACGATCATTTACCTGATGACCTCGCTGAATCCGATGCGATGGATAACATCGTCAGCACGTTTAGCGACATGGGGATTGCTGTCTACGAACGTGCTCCTGATGTAGAAACGCTATTGCTTAGCGAAAATGCGCCAGCGGTCTCAAGCGATGATGAAGCTGAAGAAGAAGCTGAAGTTGCGCTTTCAAGTGTGGATTCAGAATTTGGCCGCACAACGGACCCGGTGCGTATGTATATGCGTGAAATGGGCACGATTGAATTGCTGACACGCGAAGGTGAAATCGAAATCGCTAAGCGTATTGAGGGTGGCTTGAAAGATATGATTCAGGCCATCTCTGCGTGTCCAATGACGATTGCTGAAATTTTAGCGATGTCAGCGCGTGTTGCGAATGATGAGACGCGTATTGATGAATTGGTCGACGGTCTGATCAGTGAAGAGCCTGAAGATATGGAAGCGCTGTCTGATGTGGATGAAGATGATGCGGATATAGATAATGAAGACGAGAGTGATGACGAAGACAGTGAAGATGATGACGAGGATGATGCCGCTGTCTCTGAACGAGAGAACGCTGCTCAGCTTGAAGCGCTAAAACAAGCTGCGTTAGAAAAATTTGCGGTGATTGGTGAGTGGTTTGACAAAATGCGTCATGCGTACGAAACCGAAAGCTATCACTCAGACGCTTATAAAGAAGCGCAGCAGGCGATTCAAAATGAGCTGATGTCAATTCGTTTCACTGCACGTATCGTTGAGCGGCTATGCGATGCATTGCGCGCCCAGATGGAAGAAGTGCGCGCGGTTGAGCGGCAGATTGTCAAGATCGTCGTGGACAAATGCGGTATGCCACGCGCTGACTTTATTAAACGTTTTGTGGGATACGAGACTGATCTCGATTGGACGCAACGCATCATTGATGAAGGCCATTCATACAGCACAATACTTGAGCGAAACTTAGCGGCTGTGCGTGAAGAGCAGCAAAAATTAATCGACGTGCAAGCGCGGGTTGTGTTATCGCTAAAAGACCTGAAAGAAATTAATCGTCAGATGGTCGCAGGCGAATTAAAAGCGCGCAAAGCCAAGCGTGAAATGATCGAAGCCAATTTGCGTTTGGTGATTTCGATTGCGAAAAAGTATACGAACCGTGGTTTGCAATTCCTCGATTTAATCCAAGAAGGCAATATCGGTTTGATGAAAGCGGTAGATAAATTTGAATATCGCCGCGGCTATAAGTTTTCGACCTATGCCACTTGGTGGATCCGTCAGGCAATTACCCGCTCGATAGCTGATCAGGCACGTTGTATTCGGATTCCGGTTCATATGATCGAAACGATCAATAAAATGAATCGTATCTCCCGCCAGATTCTGCAAGAAACTGGTTTAGAGCCAGATGCCGCAACATTGGCTGAGAAGATGGAGATGCCGGAAGACAAAATTCGCAAGATCCTAAAAATTGCGAAAGAGCCGATTTCAATGGAAACACCGATCGGCGATGATGATGATTCGCACTTGGGTGACTTTATTGAAGATAGCAATACGCTGGCGCCTGATGAAGCAGCATTCCACTCGAGCATGCGTGAAGTTGTGCGCGACATGCTAGATTCGTTGGTCTGGCGCAAAGCCAAAGTATTACGTATGCGCTTTGGAATTGACATGAAATCCGACCGCACGCTGCAACAAGTGGGTGAGGATATGGGTGTAACCCGTGAACGTGTACGACAAATTGAAGCCAAAGTGATGCGAGAACTACAAAACCCAAGTCGTTCTGCCAAACTGGCGCCATTTCTTGAGTAGTCGTTTTTGATAGATGAAAGGCGGTAGCAAGCGTTTAGTTTGCTACCGCCTTTTTTGTTTTTAGGGGCAAACTGAATAAAATGAGAGCGTCAAAATAATTGACTAAAGCCTCTTTCTTTTTATTAAATGCTAGTGTGCTGGTAGCGAAGGTATTCTTTGTCTTTGTTCACAATTTATTCAGCGTTGCGCTAGAGAAACTGGGCGGATAGGAATTAGTTTTCTACCTGATCCAATATTGATATACAAAGCTATGCATAAAAATAAGCGCCTATCAACATGATGGGCGCTTATTTTTAGTTTGTCTTAAATGATATTCACTGTTTTGGGTCTTTGAAATAACCTCTTAATTTTGCTAATTCAGCTGCTCGGCAATTACGCGCTTCTACCGTATCTGCGGCTATATTAACGGTCTTATTCTTGCAATCGTCAAGCGTAGGCTGTATTTCGTTAGGGTGGTCCTTAAAGTAGTCAACCGTCTTAACTTTTTCTCCACATGCACTCACTGCTATTAACATAGCGCCAATGAGAGTGAAGGCGGTTAGTCGTTTCGTTGCTGGTTTCATATCACTCCTTTTTATTTGGGGTTGTGTATACCTCAGCAAGGTGCGTGCCTCCTCATCATTGAAATGCTCGAGGTATTGCGCGTTAAAACTTGGGCGATATGAGTGTACCGCCGTAACCACAGCATTTGTTGTTTATAGTTTGCCATGTGTCCTTTCAGTCAAACGAGTGCATCGATCAATCCTGTATTGGGTTCACTTCGCATAAGAGAAACATGCTCTCTAATTACCCTCCTACCTATGCAAAATACGGCTAATAATATGGCGCTCGCAAAAGGAATAGGTAAGGGAATGGGGAGAAATTGGCTGCTCAAACAGGTAGTAGAGAAAATACTGCCACCTATTAGCGCTACCAATAGAAATGTAGACTTGCTAATTTTGAAGTCATAATTTCTTTCATCTGCGGCACCAATAGCCGAGTTAGCGTCTAATGTATTGGGAAGAAGTGGCGAAGTCATTGACGCATTATCTTCATGAATGGATACAGACGCTCCTATAGATAAATTCGATATCTGTGCATCATCAGGGAGGTTGTAAAAAAGTGCATTAGGAAAGGTGTAAAAAGATGGCGGGGATTGCAGATTCGGTGAATTTGGGCTGGAGGTGGAGAGAAAGGATAAGGCTGGAGAGGATGCAACCGATGCAAGTGATGATGGAGGAGTAGGGTAGGGGACTTGAGCATTCATTATAAATTTTAGCTATACCAAACTGAGGAACATTTCCAAAATCCTGTCACCGTGCGTTGCAACAAGCACAAGCGTGGTACCTGACCGTAGCATCACTTATTACCGGGATTACGGAGAAATTTTCTCAGTAGATGAAATAAAAACGCTAGGCGTAACGATATTTGCCTCAAATATAAAGAGAGGCAGCACATTTTGCTGATGTTATAAAAAATCGTTGATCTTGCGTAGCGCGCATTATCGCTAAATCGTTTTGGACTAAAGCTAAACAACTACTATTTTGTTGTTTTTATAGAGACGTTAATACCATTTTTAAAAGAAATGCAGATTGACAAGGGTTTTATCGCTCTTAAAAGCTTTCAAATTATTTCATTGTGGTATTTATATTGCTATCTCAACATAAAATTGGAAACTTCTGCGCAAACCTTGTATTTTTACGGCTTGTAAAGCACACGTTCTCATCCTTTATGTCTATACCTCATCACGTTTCTATTATCGTAACAACCTACAATAGGCCTGATGCTTTACAAGCCGTGGTCAACGGGCTCTGAGCTCAGACTGACAGAGACTTTGAAATTATTATTGCTGATGACGGCTCATCAAGCACAACTCAATTGCTAATCGAGTCTTTGGCTAAACAAACTGATCTCACAATACGTCATATTTGGCAGCCCGATGAGGGCTTCCGGGCTGCTGCCATTCGCAATAAAGCTGTAGCAGCTTCAACGGGTGATTATTTGATTTTTCTGGATGGGGATTGTGTACCGCAGCGGGATTTTGTCGCGCAGCATCGGCGGTTGGCTGAAAAGGGGTATCTTGTGACAGGCAGCCAGATATTGTTAAGGTGTGATTTCACTCATAAAGCTTTGTCGAGCAAGATAAAAATTCATGAAACTTCTCGCTTTGTATGGCTGCTTGAGCGCATGCGAAGGAACGTAAATAAATTTCTGCCGCTATTAAAAATTCCTGTTGGACTGCTTAGAAAAAATAAACCCCATTCTTTACGAGGTGTTAAAAGCTGCAATTTAGCTGTTTGGCGCAAAGATTTTCAGCACATTCATGGTTTTGACGAGGATTTCATCGGTTGGGGGCATGAAGATCGGGATTTTGTTGTTCGGTTATATCAAGCAGGGTTAAAGCGCAAGCATGGATTTTTTGCTACAGAAATATTCCATCTTTGGCATCCCCCAGCAGATCGTCATGCTGAGGCAGAGAACTTGCAGAAAGTGAAAAACAAAATTCAACTTTTAAAATCTATCCGTTTGTAATATGCGGTAACTGGAACGTGTTATCAAACAGTATTCAATCAATAAGCAGAAATCTTTCATAAAATAGCGTGGCGACTAGCCTGGTCCCTAATGTCTAAAAATAAAAACTGCGAAGCAGAAGTAAAATTGCGAAACAAAACAGTTGAGGCTAATACTGTGCTTTGCTATACTCCACCGCTTTATAGGGCCGTTAGCTCAGTGGCAGAGCAGAGGACTCATAATCCTTTGGTCGTTGGTTCGACCCCAACACGGCCCACCAAAAAATACTTAAAAATCAAAAGGTTATCCGGTTTCATAAGTGCTTAAATTTCCACAAAAAATACGGTAACTCCCCCTGAACTTAATAGGGTTTAGAAGTAGAATTTTCGGCTCTGTCGCAGTAAGGAGTATCGAGATTCAAGATATCGCCCCCCAGATTTTTAGCAACAATACTATCTTGCTCCTGCATTTACTGCGACAGAACCTGATCTCTTGCCCATTTTAATCAGAAGAAGATCTGCTCGTTTTCGCGCGAAAGAATGTTGCACTCTCTATCCATTCCATTACAGAGTAACCTTCGCTTTTTGCTTCCTTCCTTACCCACAACACCAACAGCGTTCCTTGAGGTCAACCTACCTTGGAGGTAGGGTTATGGGTTTATCCTGTTCCGTTTGAATTTCAGTGCGGGTTGGACTCCTCCTCTTTGCCGGCGGCTGTTTGTCCATGTTAGGTGAACTTAGAGCACCTAAGCCTCGCAGCGTAGCTTACCGATTTCTCGGTGGTTACATTGTCCTCAGCGCTTCACACCGAACCGTTACCGGCTTCGCATGTCCGAGTAGGGAACCATCGATGGAACGCGGGCCTCATCCAGTTATATCTCTACTGTGAGACAGAAATTCAAACGATTTGCAGCTCGCACCAAAGTTGAAATGTCATCATTCATTTCGTTCGGCTGCCTGCGAATATTTGTACTACTAATGTTAAGGTTGTTTACGGAATAAGAAATGACTGATCCTTTATATAATCTGCCCACCGTGGCTTACGTTTACTGATCATGATTGCTGAGGTACTCGCTCTAGGTTAGAACTTTGCCTATGGTAGTGGCACTACAATTTAACTAACGAGAAAAGTCCATGTTAACCTCTATTCCTAGCTCTACTATTCCACATAATCTTGTAGTACCAAAATCTCCAACGCCTTCGTTACTCTCACTCCCCGTTGAAATCCAACAAGAAGTAGAAAGTCAGCTGAGTTCTTCGAGTCGGCAGGCTTTCTTTGAAGCATTGACTACAGTAACTCGCAATGGTGACCCTGTTGACTCACCCATTCTAAAATTACACCTTCTGCAGCAAAGAGTTCCGTCGAAATATCGGCAGATGCTAGCAAAATTGGATGCGAGCTTGCCGGCATTTGCGTTGAACCAATTGGAAATATTACGGAAGTGCGGCCAGCTCGACCAAGTCGTAGAGAAACCTGCACTCTTTGAGCTGTTGCGTTTGGTGGGTGATCTAACGATATTCGGATTTTTAAAGGAACGAATTGAAGAGAAACCGGAGTTAAAGCAAAAGCTACTAAACTGGATCGAGCGCTCAAAAACAGAGGAGGTGCAAGCCCTAGCATCGAAGGCGTTGACGCTATTGGTCAAGGCTGGCATCGATTTGAGCGGGCAGGATTTCAAAGGGATTCGAGTGCCCGGAGCTGATTTAAGCTATGGAGTATTGAATCATACTCAATTTGAAGAGGCTGATTTAAGCAATGTCAGTTTCCATGACGCACAGTTGCGTGGAGCGAACTTGCAAAAAGCAAATCTGGCAGGGGTTAACTTTGGTGAAATGCCTAATATCAATATCTGGCTAGATAGCGGGATAAATGCCTGTTGTCATTCACCTGACGGACGCTGGTTGGCTATCGCCGAATGTAATAACACTATTTGGTTGTATAGCACAGAGTCTTTTGAGCCGGTGCGAGTATTTAAAGTACCTAGGGATAGATTTATTGATGAAGTAAATAGTGTAAGTTTTTCGCCAGATAGTCAGCTCCTGGCGTTGGCGTGCGGGGACGGGACGGTAAAGCTGTGGAGAGTAGGAAGCGAAGAAAAGTTGCAGACCCTTAATGGAAATAGCGGTGAGGCATATAGTGTGGATTTTTCTCCAAATGGCGAAGTTCTGGCGGCGGGATATGACAGCGGAGTGAAGCTGTGGAAAGTAGAGAGCGGAGAAGAATTGCATACGCTTGAATTCCGTACACCTGAAGGATGGAGGATAACGGTACGTAGTGTAAATTTTTCGCCAAACGGTAAGCTTTTGGCATTGGGGTGTAATGATAAAAAGATAAGACTATGGAGAGTGGAAACCGGAGAATTAATTCATGTTCTCGAAGGGCATACTGATAGAGTAAATAGTGTACGTTTTTCGCCAGATAGTCAGCTTTTGGCGTCGGCGTGTGATGACGGGACGGTAAAGTTGTGGAGAGCGGAAAGCGGAGAAGAGTTGCAGGCTCTTAATGGAGACAGCGGTAAGGCATATAGTGTAGATTTTCCCCCAAATGGCGAAGTTCTGGCGGCGGGATATGAATATGGAGAAGTGAAGCTGTGGAAAGTAGAGGATGGAGAAGAACTGTATACAGCTAGAGCACATACCGCATTAGCAAGTAGTGTAAATTTTTCGCCAAACGGTAAGCACTTAGTATCGGCGAGTTTTAATGCAACAGTGGAGCTATGGGAAATGGATGACTGCAAAGCTGGCTTATCCCGGGCCTTATCTGAGAGCACGTTAGATGTAACCAATATGTCTATTCAGAACGTCCAGGGTTTAAGTCCAAGGAATAAGCTTTTGCTTAAGCAAAAGGGTGCACTTGGTGAGTCTACGCCAGTGCCAAGAGGAGATCAGTCAGCGCTAGTATCCAACCTAGTCGCCTAAAACGGCCCGCCGATCGGACCTGGGGTAACTGCAACGGATTTCGTTTGTAAAAGCTAGATCTGTTGCAGTGTCAGAGCAAGTCGCTTCACTGAGCCTGACAAAGTGTGCTGATTAAAAGAGGTAACGTCGTGTGGTAGTTGGCCCGGGTTATTGAGAAGCCACTTTTGTATTTTTGAGGGGTAGGCTGCTATAATTCCGCACTTTGATTTTGGGCTGTTAGCTCAGTTGGTTTGAGCGGAGGAATCATAATCCTTTGGTCGTTGGTTCGACCCTAACACGGCCCACCCATGTTTGATGATAGATCGCTTTCTGACCGAAGTAAGTTAACTATCATCATGCCGACTGCATTTGCTTTTCTGTTGTCTTATCAACAAAAGTATTCCTTGCCCGTGAATTAGCCGGGGTCTTTGTTAACTTTTTAAAAAGTCATCATCATGCGTCGTTCTGCTATTGCCCCTGCTTCTTTTATACCTATGTCCTGGCTGGCTGCTCGTCCTTTGGGCGTGCGTGCGCTATCAGTGGTGATTGGAAGTTTTTTGTTGGCGTGGGCATCGAGAATCGAAGTGCCGCTTATTCCTGTTCCAATGAATATGCAAACGTTTGCGATAGTCATCGTAGGCGCTTTGTATGGCTGGCGTTTAGGTGCAGTCACAGTACTCTTGTGGCTAACTGAAGGGGCGGCGGGTTTGCCCGTTTTTTCTGGCGGTGCAGCCGGTATAGGCTATTTCTTGGGGCCGACCGCGGGTTATTTGCTTTCATTTCCTTTGTTGGCCGCTTTTATCGGCTGGCTAGTGGAAAAGAAAAAAGGAATGGAAAGCGTATGGCATCTGGGTTTGGTGATGCTAATCGGACACGCTCTTTGTATTGCAGCAGGAGCCGCTTGGCTTGTGTATTTAATGGGTGCTGAAAAGGCTTGGCTGTTTGGCGTGGCCCCCTTTATTTTAGGGTCCGTGTTGAAATCCGGCTTAGCTGCATTAACTGTTGAAGCAGCGCGGAAGGCGACTGCTAAACGTTCCTAAGAACCTGTCCATAATCTTTTAAAAAAGCGACTTAGAGGCTTGTATAAGCTCATGTTGGGTTTCCTTCGTCACCCCAACCTACGAGTTTTCGGCAAATTTTGTAGGTTGGGGTGAGGTACGAACCCCAACGTGACGGCTAATAACCTCACAAAACACTCTTCTTTGAGATTATGAACAGGCTCTAAGAATCTGTTGAGGCACTTCCTGGCATCTCCTCGCCGTACAAAACTTTTACTGTCTGTATCGACGCAAGGCGACTAGGAGCATCCTAAACAAGTTCTGAGCAGTTCTAAACGCTTCTTATGATTCATGATTAGCTTGCGCGCTCACCATTTGTTGTGCATGTTGACTTATTTAGGCCGGGGTTATAACCCCGCCTTTATTGCAAATTTTGATAAGCTAATTGAGCGCCTGGCTCAAGGTGAGAAAATTTTGCTGGTAGAAGGGCCTGATGATATTTGTCACCCGCTACTTGTTACAGATGATCAGCATTGCTCGCAAGACAGCGTGCTTAAACGAGATAAACAGGCAGCTGCAGCGTTGAGTGAAGTATTAGGCTGTATCGTTGCCCCTAATGTGTGTCTGACGCTTAACCCTGAACAATTTGATTTGATGCGTACGGCTTTCGGGCAAGGTACGAGCCGTGCTGCTTGTAGTGGTTGTGAATGGTCGGCTTTGTGCACAAGTGTTGCAAGCTCAGGCTTTGCAAACACTAAATTAGGGAAGCCCTGAATCAAATGCAATAAGCAATGAATACAAAGGCAGGTAGTGCATTTAGTGTAGTCCTTAGAAATGCATGCTTTCACTTGATTTAATGCTTTCTTGATTGACTTTTAGAAGACGCTAGCGTGCCTAGCGAAAGACGATGAAACTAAGGTTAGATTCGCCCCTGCTTTATAGCGTAGTGCTTAGCGTTGCATTAGGTTTGGCCACGGCTTGTACAACGGTCGAACCACAAGAGATTGATTATGCCCATCCAGTAAAGCCTAGTGACTCGCCATTAGTTAGGCCGCCTGATATAGCAGGTGAAGCGGACAATGTGCATCAGAGTCAGTCTGATACAGATGCAAGACTGTCTGCCTATCAACGTCAGCCGCACAATATTGAGCCTATCAAAGATGTACTTAAACCAATTCCTGGTATATCCATCCAACGTGATGGCACTGCGCATTGGCTTGTGGTGCAGCATAAAACGCCAGCGCAGTTATGGCCGTTACTACGTCAGTTTTGGCAAGAGCAAGGTTTCTCGCTGGTTGTTGATAAGCCTGAGCGTGCCTTTATGGAAACGGCTTGGAAGCAAACGCGTGCGCCAATTAAGCTTGGCATCATTCGCCAAACTCTATCAAAAAACTTGGGCAGCATTTATGTCTCCGCTGAAAAAAATAAATACCGTACTCGTTTAGAAGTAGGTGCAAATGGCGCGACTTATATATTCATCAGCCAACTGGGTATGCATGAGGTATCTGATGGGCTGACGAAGCAATGGACTCGGTGGGAAGCAACGCCCAATAATCCAACGTTAGAAATAGAATATTTGCAGCGCTTAATGTATGCACTCGCCCCTGATGAGCGTAAAGCGACGAAGCAAGCGGCAGCAGCTGGCTCTGTAGAGCCACAAAACGCACAGCCAGTGCCTGCTGTTAAAAATAAACCGGTACAGCAAGAACCAACCCGTGCGTCAGGTAAAGAAACGCTAAGTGCTCAAGTCACTCAATTTGAGTTGGCCCAATCTTTCGATCGTGCGTGGCTACGCGTGGGTCTAGCACTTGAGCGCGGGAACTTTACAGTAGATGATCGAGATCGGGAGCGAGGTCTTTATTATGTGCGTTATGTTGACCCGAACGATCGCCATGCTGGACAACAAGGCTTTTGGTATCAAGTCTTTCATGGCAAAAAAGAAATAATAGCCAAACAATACAAGCTTAATGTGCGAGCGCTTACTGAAACAGTGACGCGCGTGGCTATTGTGAATGAATCTAACGAAATTGACACGTCGCCGCAAGCGCGCTGGATCGTATCTCGCTTAGCGGAGCAGCTGCGACCGGACGCAGCAGAATAACTAACCAACTGCAACAGACTCTTAGAAGATGTCAGCATATCTGTGCCGACATCTTCTAAGAGTCTGCTCACGATCTTTCTAAAAAGCCTGTTTTGGGTTTTTCAAAGTCCCCCCAAGTAAGAGCTTTTAGCCCACACATTGGAATTGTAGATTGCGGTGAGGGACGAACCCTAACTGTGAACAAGTTCTGAGAGCCCCTGTATGTCCCTTGTGGCGGAATGATAATCAAAAGAGACTCTTTTGCCGCGCTAGCAGTCAAGCCATTCTTTGCTGCAGTTGGCATGCAGAGATTCCCTTGCTCGAAACCGTTTTTTCAACGCAGATAGCGTCGCAAAGAAGGTTCTACTGCATTTGGATACATTGCCATTAGCTTAATTAAGATGCTATTGGTCCAGCCAAAGCCAGCTTGTAACTCATACTCTCCTCCTTTTGCAGCGCGCTCTTCTTCCACGTCGTACTTCTCAAAAAGTAGCCCTGTTTGCTTATATACCCGAATATTTTTATTTATCCAGCGCTCAGCAATCGTTTGCGCTAATGCATTCTCGCCGTAATGATTCAAGCCTGCCACCGCGATCCATTGCAATGGCGCCCAGCCATTGGGCGCGTCCCATTGCTGTCCGCTGCGTATCGACGTAGTAACAATTCCGCCACCTTTAAGCAGAATGCGTTTTACGTTATCGGCTACTTGGTGCGCTTGCGCAGGCGTTGCTAGCTTTAGAAACAGCGGATATAAGGTGGCAGCCGTAATACGGTGATTAAGTTGGTTTTGTTGCCAGTTATAGTCTGCAAAAATCTTTTGTTTTTCATCCCAAAGCACAGTCTGGATGGCTGTTTGTCGACATGTTGCGAGCTGCTCAAAATACGCAGCACGTGCCGTATGCCCAGCTAGTCGATTAGCTTTTGCTAAAGTTTGTTCCAAATGAAAGAGCAATGCATTTAAATCAATCGGTAATAACGCAGTGGTTTGGATGGTTGATAGATTTTTATCTTCGGTTAACCAGCGCGAGCTGAAATCCCAACCGCTTTCACAAGCGGCGCGTAGATTACGATAAATATCAGTCGCTAAGCGAGGGGATTTAGCGACTGTTTCTAAGTCTTCGAGATAAGCTTCATCACGTGGTATAACTTGATCATCCCAAAAACGATTGAGCACGACACCGCTTGACAAGCGTACTGCACGCCGATGAGCTTCTCCTTTTTTTAAATGTTCAGCGCCGCTCATCCAATATTCGTACTCTCTTTCAAGCGCTGGCAAATAATCTGTGTAGATTTGTTCGCCTTCATGTTGTGCGACTAATGCCACCATCAGTGAAAAAAATGGAGGCTCTGAGCGACTTAAATAATAGCTACGGTTTGCATTAGGGATATGCCCATAACGGTTAATCAGAATGGCGAAATTTTTGAGGACGTCAGCTGTAAGTTGATATTGTTTCGTTTCTTGTAAGCCCAACATAATGAAATACGAATCCCAGTAATAAAGCTCATCGAAACGGCCATCGGGTACAACGTAAGGGTGGGGTAGTGGCAATAGTGAGGTGTAATGTGCAAAAGTGTGATCTGAAGAATGGCGCAATACCTGCCATAAATTATCAAGGTGGTGGTGCAAACGAGCGTGCTCTCGTTCACCAGGCTCAATGATTGACACTAAATCGTGTTTTTTAAAAAGGCGCGCTGGTGGCGCGAAGTGTTGATGCACGAAAGTGTGTAAATTGAAATCAGGCTCTAATTTTTCACGTCGATAACGCTTTAAAAGCTGTTGCGGCGACGCATCAGGCGTCATATCGGGAAACGTTTTACTGTCGGCAAAAACTCGTTGTGTTTGCACATCATGGAATAGTTCTCCATATTCGACAGAAGGGGGTGCCATGAGCGACACAGTATCAGAAAAAAAGTGCGCAATGTCTTGAGTGGTTGCGAAATTCGCATATTGCATAAGAATAGGGCTGGGCAGGAAAAAGGAACAAAAAAGCAGCTTCTCAATCATGTATTCTGTGAAAAATTGTAACCTTTGAACAGTGAGCGAAAGAATGCGTTTTTTTAAGGGGAGGGCAAATTTTCCTCAATTATAGGGATAACTGTTTTCCTTAAGAAAAACGAGCAAATCGATAATCACTTTATGTTTTACCTCGCTGTGCTAATTTTGCGTCAATCTCGGCCGCGCTCTTTGAGGAGGAATGCTTTTGAAAAAAATCAAAGTTAATTAATGCGAAAAAATGACCAGCTATGCGAGATTTGTCGTAATCTTAGTGACACTTTTGCTTTACGCCTTTCTATTTTTTGGTAATATGCAGCCAAATTTAGCGAGTCTGTAAGAATCTCCAAGAAAAATTCAAGCTAGTCGTCTTCTGTTGAGTTGGCAGGCGGCAGAAGATTTTGCGTACTAGAAAGCTTTGCTTTCGCGTGACTTTTACGATATAGCCCTCCTAGCATTCATACCTAAATTAACAAATTGCTAACGTCATATGGTTGATTTGTAATCAATTTAGTTTTGTTCCTAATGTGGGCGTGCTCCAAGCTCTCATCTATTGCGACTATGTTCCAGTTTTACGCATTACTTTGATTTGCTAATGCTTTTTAGGAAAGCTGGGAACGGGTTCTTAGATCAAATGATTAAGAAGTAATGAATAGTAGCTTACATACTGATTGCGCGTATGAATAAGCAAGAGGCAAAAATTGTCCTTGAGACGGCCTTAATTTGTGCTCAAGAGCCGCTTAAAGTAAGTGAATTGCTTAAGCTGTTTGATGATGAATTGACTCGTGGCACAGTGCTTACTTTGCTTGAAGAGCTACGTGTGGATTGGTCTGCGCGTGGTATTGAGTTAGTCCAGCTAGCAAGCGGTTGGCGTTTCCAAAGTAGGCCGGCCATGCGTAGCTTAATCTCTCGGCTAAATCCTGAAAAAGTACTTAAATATTCCCGTGCTGTGCTTGAGACGCTGGCGATTATTGCGTATAAGCAACCGGTGACACGAGGTGATATTGAAGAGATTCGGGGTGTCACGGTAAATAGCCAGATCATTAAACAACTGGAAGAGCGTAATTGGATTGAAGTGATTGGTCACCGTGAGTTACCAGGACGTCCAGCGCTCTATGCGACAACCAAAATTTTTCTTGATGATCTCGGTCTGCTATCGCTTGACGAGTTACCCCCATTGCCTAATTTATCTGCTCAATTGCAAGCGAATTTGCTTGAGCAGTCTTCTCCAGACCAGGAAACTGAGCATCCAAGTATTTAAAACGCATATTGCTTGTGTTATCGACATGATGCTCGCTCACCCATTTAGAGGCTGTTTTGAAATCCAACGAAGAGATTAATTCGATCGACTTTTACTCAGAGACCGCTCAACCCAGGCGTATGAGAGCGAAGTCTACTGAAAAAGAGGGCGAAGCTAGAATAACAAATACCTTCAATATGACTTCCCATGCAACAGAAGATAATGATACGCAACCCCGCCGAGGTGGCTTGCGACGTGGGCCGCGCAGCTTGATCGCGCGGCGTCGTGCTGGCAAAAGTAAAGAATCAGAAGGCAACTCCTCTTTTTCTAAAGCATCGCAACGAAATGATAATGCTGCAGATGCGTATAAAGCAGTCAAAAAGATGCGTACTAAGCCGATGCATAGCACAGAGCATGCGGCTTTTGGCAATACGTCTAAAAGTCATGGCAGGAGTCGAGAGCGCTTGGCAACGGCCACTACTGCTGAATTTCCTCGCGCAGCGCGTAATGAATCTGAAGCGGCGAATAGAGGGAAGGGTTTTCTAGGCCGTAATCGCCATTCTGCAGCGCCGAGGCAGGTCCCTGATATTGAACAAGAAAGCCAGAAGTTACACAAAGTGCTGGCCGATGCTGGTTTAGGCTCAAGGCGAGAAATGGAGGAATTATTAATTGCTGGACGCGTCTCAGTAAATGGTGAGCCAGCGCATATTGGTCAACGTCTTTTGCCAACGGATCAGGTTCGTATTAATGGACGTCTTGTACAGCGCAAATTGCCTAACCAAACACCACGTGTGCTGCTTTACCATAAACCCAGCGGCGAAATTGTGAGTCATGCTGACCCCGAAAACCGTCCATCCGTATTTGATCGTTTACCCACTGTAAAAGCAGCCAAATGGTTAGCGGTCGGCCGACTCGATTTCAATACTGAAGGCCTATTACTTCTGACCACTTCAGGCGATTTGGCTAATCGTTTTATGCATCCGCGTTACGGCATTGAGCGTGAGTATGCAGTGCGCGTGATTGGCTCTTTACCTGAGGGAGCACGTCAGCAGCTGCTAAAAGGAATCATGCTTGACGATGGCCCAGCTAATTTTTTGCGTGTTCATGATGGTGGAGGTGAAGGAATCAACCGTTGGTACCACGTGGCACTTAGCGAAGGCCGTAACCGTGAAGTGCGTCGTATGTTTGAAGCTGTAGGCCTTAAAGTGAGTCGTTTGATTCGCACGAGCCATGGCTCAGTTTCGCTGCCACGTGGGCTAAAGCGCGGCCGCTGGCAGGAGTTGGAAGAACAGCAAGTGCGTGAGCTAATGAAGACAGTAGGCTTACGAAATTCAACGGATGAAAGATCCACTCGTTCATTTGCCGCCAATAATAATAGTCGCCGTCAGCCTGATTCGTTTAATGCCAGCTATCATCGCCGCCAGCCTGATCCGATGCAAACAGCGCTAGGTGTGGTGGGTTATGGAAATAATGGTAATGCTGAGCGCCGTTTACCCCGAAAGCGTGTGGATGAAGGTCGTGGTAATGGCTATGCGCAAGGTAAGAGCTACGGCCAGGGCAGGAGTTACGGACAAGGTTCGTACGGTACGCGGTATCGTGATCGTGATCGCGAATAACCGTTTCTTCAGGGGTGGCGTGATACTGAGCGCTAAGGTATTGGCAGTAAATGCATGCGTTGTAGCAGCAGGGTCGAAGTTCTGATACGGCTTTTTATTGCTAGTACTTTGAAAAGTGTATAGAATTCGCACTTTTCAAGCATTTGTTAGCAATGTAATTGCTTTGCTACAAGTTGAAATAAAAAAGATGGGCATTCGGCCCATTTTTTTTTGTCAAAAAGCTTATTTCATATCGCTGCTATGGAGCCTCTGCAAAGCCCAAAGGGCCAGGTAAGCCGACGCAGACAATATCGTAGTACGGCGTTTGGTTGATTATCTTGCAGCCTAAGGCGACTCTGCAGGGGCTCCATTGTGAGCTGCAGCAGATATTTGAGTTTGCCCTGTTTTAAATCTTTGAGGCCAGTGTGCAACTAACGGAATTAATAGAAACGACAGTTAACGGATTAGGTTATGAACTCGTCGATTTTGAACGGGGTGCACGCGGTTTGCTGCGAGTTTTTATCGACCATTCACCCGTAGAAGGCAATGAGGCCGGTAAAAGTATTGGGCTTGAAGATTGCGAAAAAGTCAGTGCTCAAGTTCATTATGTGCTGGAAGTTGAGAATGTTGATTATGATCGGCTTGAGGTATCGTCGCCCGGCCTTGATAGACCATTAAAGAAACTGGCTGATTTTGTACGTTTCGCCGGTAGTGAGGCTGTACTTACGTTAAAAAGGCCAATCGAGGGTCGCAAGCAATACCGTGGTATTTTGCGTGCGCCGCACGAAAACATCATAAGCATAGAATTGAAAGACAAAGAGGAAGGAGTTGTGCTGGATTTCGCTCTATCTGAGATCGATAAAGCACGCTTAGTTCCACAGGTAGATTTTAGGAAGGAGCGTTAAACGATGAGTCGCGAAGTATTAATGCTGGTAGATGCGTTGGCTCGTGAAAAAAATGTCGCCCAGGAAGTCGTGTTTGCTGCGCTTGAGGCGGCGCTTGCTTCCGCTACTAAGAAGTTTTACAGCGAAGATGCGGACATTCGTGTTGAGATAGATCGAACCACTGGCGAGCATGAAACTTTTCGTCGCTGGCTAGTGGTGCCAGATGAAGCGGGTCTGCAAGAACCCGATCGACACATTTTGTTGTTTGAAGCGCTTGAGCAAGCTGATGGTATCGAAGTCGATGATTTTCTTGAAGAATCCATCGAATCGATTGAATTTGGGCGTATCGGTGCGCAAGCTGCCAAGCAAGTCATTTTGCAGAAAATTCGCGAAGCTGAGCGCGAACAAATTTTGAGTGACTTCCTTGAGCGCGGCGAAACGATTATGACCGGCACGGTTAAGCGGCTGGATAAAGGTAATCTGATTATTGAGTCGGGCCGTGTTGAAGCATTATTGCGCCGTGATCAATTAATCCCCAGAGAAAATTTACGTATCGGCGATCGTGTGCGAGCGTACATCCTGAAGGTTGATCGCTCAGCGCGTGGCCCGCAAATTGAATTGTCACGTACGGCGCCGAAATTCTTAATCGAACTCTTCGAAATCGAAGTGCCTGAAATTGAGCAAGGCTTACTTGAAATTAAAGCTGCAGCTCGTGACCCTGGTTTGCGCGCCAAAATTGCTGTCGTAGCTTACGATAAACGCATTGATCCGATTGGCACCTGCGTTGGCATTCGTGGCTCACGTGTACAAGCTGTACGCAATGAAGTGGGTGGCGAAAACGTTGATATTGTTTTATGGTCTGAAGATCCTGCGCAGTTCGTGATTAATGCGCTTGCGCCTGCCGCGGTTCAATCGATCGTTGTCGATGAAGAAAAGCATGCGATGGAAGTCGTGGTTGATGAAAGTGAATTAGCGATTGCAATTGGCCGATCTGGTCAAAACGTACGCCTGGCGAGCGAGTTGACGGGCTGGCAAATCGATATCATGACTTCCGATGAGTCGGCCAATAAACAAGCGCAAGAACGTGCTACATTGAGCCAACTCTTTATTGATCAACTTGATGTTGATCAAGAAGTCGCAGATATTTTGATCGATGAAGGCTTTACCAGTCTCGAAGAGATCGCTTACGTGCCTCTTAATGAAATGCTTGCGATTGACGCTTTTGATGAAGCAACGGTGCAAGAGTTACGTAGCCGCGCACGTAATACACTATTAACGATTGCGATTGCCAGCGAAGAAGAAGTGGAAAGTGCGGCGTCAGCTTTAAAAGCGCTCGATGGCATGAATCCTGAGCTCCTCGCGACTTTGGCTGAGCATCAGGTTCTGACGCGCGATGATTTAGCAGAGCTAGCGGTAGATGAATTAATGGAAATCACAGAGCTAGATGAAGAATCTGCAAAGGCGCTAATTATGAAAGCGCGTGAGCACTGGTTCGAGTGAAGCGTATTACGAGCATTGCCTAAGAACCCTTTTAGGCTCTCCCTAACACCCTTGCGCTGCAGTCGGTACTGATTGCAGCGGCGCAAGATTACTAGGAAGACCCTAAACAGGTTCTAACCCAAGATCACAAATTTTTAGGCGGCTTGGGTAAATTTTAGGGATAACAGTTTTTAAGAGGTTTGAATGGCCAGTAATAACGTAGCCGAATTTGCCACGGAACTCAAAATGTCTGCCAGTGCATTGCTTCAGCAATTACTGGCAGCGGGGGTGGAGAAGAAGAGCGTAAATGATGTATTGTCAGAAGCAGACAAGGGACGTTTACTCGCTCATCTTCGTCGCGTGCACGGTGCTGGCGCTGAAACAAAGCAAAAAATCACGCTCACTCGTCGGCAGACCTCAGAAATTAGGCAGGCAGATGCGACCGGTAAAGCGCGCACGATTCAGGTGGAAGTGCGCAAAAAGCGTGTTTTCGTCAAACGTGAGGAAGACCTGAACGAGGCTGTTGCGGCCGATTCTACTCCTATTGCTTCCGCCGAGGTTCCCGCTGAGCCAACGACTACTGAGGTAGTGAGTCAAGCCCATCCTGCAGCCCCTGTGGAAGAAAGTTCACTTGTTCCGCAAGCAGAGCCTATCCCTACACCACAGACTGAACCAGAGCAAAACACCGCTCCTGCGCCGGTACAGACAGCATCTGCTGTTGAGACACCTGCTGTTGAATCTCCTCAAGTTACCAAAGAAGAGGCTCCTCAGCCTGCTGCAGAAATCGCTTCTGAAGTTCCTCAGAAAGAAGCGCAGCCCGTTGTTGAGCCAGTGGAAGTACCTGGAATTAAAGCTGTTGAAAAAGAAGTGCCTCAAACGACGGCAATAAAAACTGACCAGCCAACAGTAAAAGAAACCACGCAACCTGCAGTCAAAGAAAAGGCTGTGCAAGCAGCACGCCGTGAAGAATCAGTCGACAGGCGCCGCGAAATCGCTGAGGCAGAGGCGCGCGCTATCCGTGAAATGATGAATACCCCGCGTAAAACGATGCGCGCAGTTGAGCCAAAGCCAGCAGCGGCCGCTCCAGCTCCAGCAACGCCTACGAAAGAGAAAAAAGGCACACTGCATAAACCTGCGACGACTGGTGAGAGCGCAGAAAAGAAAAAGCCATCTAGCGCGCCCCCATCCCAAACGGATAAAAAGAAATCGACTAAAACAGGTAACTGGCAAGAACAGTCGCAAGGCAAACGCCGTACTCTCAAAACTCGCGGCGATTTAGGAGAGGGTCAAGAGGTCTGGCGTGGCAGTTCGAAAGGTGGGCGTGGTAAACACCATGATGAAAAGCGCTCAAATTTCCAAGCACCAACTGAGCCAATTGTGCGTGATGTACATATACCAGAGACAATTAGCGTTGCTGATCTTGCGCATAAGATGTCAGTCAAAGCTTCTGAAGTCATCAAAAAAATGATGGTGTTGGGTCAAATGGTGACGATTAACCAAGTGCTTGATCAAGAAACGGCGATGATTGTTGTGGAAGAGCTTGGTCATCGTGCGCTTGCCGCGAAACTGGATGACCCTGAAGCGCTGTTAATTGAAAGCGTTGAAAATGTACCGCACGATATCGAATTGCTACCTCGGCCACCGGTTGTCACTGTGATGGGACACGTAGATCACGGTAAAACCTCTTTACTTGATTACATTCGTCGGGCCAAAGTGGCCGTGGGTGAAGCAGGGGGTATTACGCAGCATATTGGCGCATACCATGTAGAAACGCCTCGCGGTGTAATCACTTTCTTAGATACGCCTGGTCACGAAGCATTTACTGCTATGCGCGCGCGCGGCGCTAAGGCCACTGATTTGGTAATACTGGTCGTGGCGGCAGACGATGGCGTGATGCCACAGACTAAAGAAGCGATTGCTCACGCAAAAGCGGCCGATGTGCCGATGATTGTGGCAATCAACAAAATGGATAAGCCTGGCGTCAATCCAGACCGTGTGAAGCAAGAACTGATCAACGAAGGTGTATTACCTGAAGAGTATGGCGGTGATGCGCCGTTCGTGCCGGTTTCTGCGAAAACTGGCTTAGGTATTGATGATTTGCTTGAGAATGTGTTGCTTCAAGCAGAAGTTTTGGAATTAAAAGCCCCTGTTGATGCCCCAGCGAAAGGGCTTGTCATCGAAGCTCAGCTTGATCGAGGCAAGGGGCCAGTAGCAACTATTTTGGTGCAATCAGGAACGTTGCAGCGTGGTGATATCGTATTAGCAGGTTCTGCATACGGACGTGTGCGCGCAATGCTCGATGAAAATGGTAAGGCTACCAAACAAGCTGGACCTTCAATCCCGGTTGAAATTCAGGGTCTATCTGAAGTGCCTGCTGCTGGTGAAGAAGTCATGGTGTTGCCAGATGAACGTAAAGCACGCGAGATTGCGTTATTTAGACAAGGCAAATTCCGCGATGTGAAACTTGCCAAACAACAGGCCGCTAAACTCGAAAACATGTTTAGCCAAATGGCTGAGGGTGAAACGCAAACACTTGCCCTTATTATTAAGGCAGATGTACAGGGCTCTCAAGAGGCATTAGTCCAATCCTTTATGAAATTGGCAACACCTGAAGTAGGTGTGCAAGTGGTTCATGCTGCGGTGGGGGGCATTAGCGAATCCGACCTTAATTTGGCTATTGCGTCGAAGGCGGTCGTAATTGGCTTTAATACTCGTGCTGATGCGCAAGCGCGTAAGCTTGCCGAGCTCAATGGCATCGATATTCGTTATTACAATGTTATTTACGATGCTGTTAACGAGGTCAAAGCAGCAATGTCAGGCATGCTCGCGCCAGAGAAAAAAGAAGTGGTGACGGGCATGGTCGATGTACGCCAAGTATTCCGTGTACCGAAAGTGGGTGCTGTCGCTGGCTGTATGGTACTTGATGGTTTGATTAAACGGACTTCGTCAGTGCGCGTATTGCGTAACAATGTGGTGATCCATACCGGTGAACTCGATTCGCTGAAGCGCTTTAAAGACGATGTGCGTGAAGTGAAAGCTGGCTTTGAATGCGGTATTTCGCTGAAGAACTACAACGACATTATCGAAGGCGATCAGTTCGAAGTATTTGATATCACCGAAGTTGCTCGAAAACTATAAGCCGTGCAAAAAAAACTTAACGCTAATGAGCGCACACTGCGGATTGCTGACCAAATTCAGCGTGATCTATCAGAAATGATTAGACATGAAATTAGTCATCCGCAAATTAATTGGGTTACGTTGCAAAGTGTAGAGCTGACGTCCGACCATGCTCATGCGAAGATTTACTTCACGATGCTGGTCGGTGAACCGGCGCAAATGGAACAGGTGCTTAAGGAGGCGGCGGGAAGATTACGTAGCTTGCTATTTAAGCGCTTGCACATCCGCGTGGTACCCACCTTGCACTTTGTATTTGATACGACGCTCGAAAAAGCCGCAGAAATGTCGCGCCTGATTGACCAGGCGAATGCAACACGCGCTAAAGATTGAGAGCTTAAACTAAGGTTCTCTAAAAAGCTGTTCACAAATTACTAAGGGCTACTTCACCCAGCAGGTCAAAGTGCAGATCGTAGGTGGAGGCACGAACCCCAACATGCACACCTCTAGCTTATGTGTCGATGCTCGCGCTTCACCTCAATCTACCGCCTCTGAATCAAAAACTTTTAGATAATGTGGACAGCCTCTTAGCGTCTTCCAACGATCTTCATAAAAGGCTGTGATTCGCATATTTTCAACTTCTAGACAATGCTTGCCAGCTTTCATTCGTGCCGCGGAAACGACGGTCGCGGCGCGCTAGTTTCCTACGTCCTCAATTTGTAAACAGTTTTTAAAACTGTAGATAAACAATGGCGGCTCAGACAATACACCGATGCAGTAACAACGCATGATGCTATCCCCGAATGACGCGAACCTTAGTCGCTCAACGTTAAAACGCCGAGCCTTAGATGGTGTGTTATTGCTCGATAAGCCGTGTGGCCTTTCTAGCAATCAAGCGCTAGGGCGAGCGAAATATCTGCTTGCCGCAAAGAAAGCTGGTCATACCGGCACCTTAGATCCTCTCGCGTCAGGTTTATTGCCACTATGCTTTGGTGAGGCAACAAAATTTTCCCAAGATTTACTTAATGCGACCAAGCGTTATCAAGCAACGCTAGCGCTCGGCGCTTGCACTACTACCGGTGATGCGGAAGGCGAAGTGTTGCAAACACGCGCTGTTACTTGTGATTTGGCTTCAGTGCAGCAAGCTTTAGCGCGTTTGCGAGGCGACATTTTGCAAGTTCCACCGATGTATTCAGCTTTAAAGCGTGAGGGGAAACCGCTATATGAATATGCGCGTGCAGGTCTTACGTTAGAACGCGCAGCACGTCCAGTCACTATTTATGAGTTGACGCTGATTAGCTACGTACTGCCTGGCTCAGGAGAACTTACAAGTGTTAACCCAGAATTACAGATTGTGGTTAGTTGTAGTAAGGGAACTTATATCAGAGTGCTAGCTGAAGAAATCGGCGAGTTGCTTGGCTGTGGGGCACATTTAACTGCGTTAAAGCGTCTTGGCGTGGCTAACTTAACGTTAGCTAATGCAGTGTCACTCGATGCATTGGAAGCCCTCGATCCAACAGAGCGCATGCGTTGGCTGCAACCTGTTGACGCTTTACTTTCAACTTGCCCAATCATACGTTTAGATAACGCATCTACCTCTCGCTTTAGGCAGGGCCAGCGACTTAAATTACCCGCTGAATTAACCCTTGAAGAGACTCATCTTATTGCGTCAGATAAAGCGCTGAGCAACTCATCAGCCGACGCATTACGTGTACGTGTTTATGATGAAGCGTCACAGTTTCTCGGCACAGCGAATTTTGCTGACGGTGTGTTAGCGCCGCAGCGGTTGATACATTCATAGTTCTTCCTCTACGTATTGTGCCGAGAAAGTGCTAATGGGGGAGGTCTAGATAACTTATAGAAGGTTGTCAAAGACTCTTCGCTGTTACGTTTTCAGCAATGATGCGCTGAATTTCCTTTTCGGCTTCTGCGCCATATTGTGCGAAAACCTTAGTCTGGTAATGAGGGGTAGAAATATTTGGGGTGGACGTGTCTTTTGTATCCCGCAAATTAACTTTAGCGTACATCGAAAAGCCAATGCGTAGAGGATGCTTCTGCAATTCCTCTCTGTTCAACGTGATCCGGACGGGTAGGCGTTGCACAATCTTAATCCAGTTGCCGCTAGCATTTTGCGGGGGCAGCAAAGCAAAAGCACTGCCTGTGCCTGCTGCAAAACCTGACACATGCCCGTGATAGGTGACTGATGAGCCATAGGCATCAGCTTTCAATTCAACAGGTTGGCCAATTTTCATTTTTTTAAGCTGCACTTCCTTAAAATTTGCATCGACCCAAACCTCATCGAGAGACACGATTGCCATTAATGGCGTACCCGGGGCTACACGTTGGCCCACTTGCGCCGCGCGCTTTGCGACATAGCCACTGATGGGAGCTGGCAATTCACTGCGTGCAGCATTTAAATAGACCTCGCGTACTTTGGCTGCTGCAGCTAGTACATTCGGATGCTTTGCAATTGAAGTGCGTTCTGTCAATGCAAGATTAGCCGCGAGTTGCTGCTGTGCTGCGTCTAAAGCTGCCTGTGCTGACTTAATGCTGTCGCGTAAATGCGCAATTTCTTCTTGTGATACGGCGCCTGCTTGCACAAGCTTCAAGCGGCGTTGCAAGTCATTACGCGCACGCGATAAGTCTGCTTGGCGCTGTATTACATTAGCTTGCTGCGCATGGGTATTAGCGTACAGCGTACGAGTTTGACGCACTGTTTGTGCGAGGCTTGCTTGTGCTTGCGCTAGCGCAACCTTAGCATCAGCTGGATCAAGGGAAATAAGTGGGTCGCCGGCCTTAACTAGCTGCGTATCATCCGCTCGCACAGCGATAACTGTGCCGGTGATTTGCGGTGTAATCTGCACAACATTGCCGTTTACATAAGCATCTTCGGTACTTTCGTAAAAGCGAGCGGATAAAAAATAATGCAGCGCCCAGCCAATAGCCGCGCTTAATACAAGCGCGCCAAAGAGAGTTAGTAAAACTTTGCGCTTGCCATTATTGTTTGGTTGGGCAGTGGAATCTGAAGGTTGTAAATCGCTCATTTTTATTAGATGTCTTTGAATGGGCTGTTAGAAAGCGCCAATTAGCAAGCGCTGTATGCTAGCGCATTTTTATATAAGAAGTTTCTTTACTTTATTAAGTATTTAACGCGGGCTTATCTAACGCTGGAGCAACCCTCAAACATAGTCTTAGCAGTAAAAAAGGGCTTCTTATTTTAAGGTTAGATAGCCCTTATGAATTACCACAGTGCTTTAGCATTCGTATTTAATCGCTCAATGACTAAAAAATGCTCTAAAATCTCACGTTTTTGCAAAACCTACCGCGCAAGCGTTGACGTAGTCTTTTTCAGCTTGGCTGATGATGCCTGCTTTAGCTTATCTTTTTTACGCTTGCCTGTTAGCTCTTCTCATCTGATTTTATGGCCCGCGCACTTCGCAATATCGCCATCATCGCTCACGTCGATCATGGTAAGACAACCCTAGTTGATCAATTACTTAGACAATCCGGCACGTTTCGTGACAACCAGCAAATGGTTGAGCGTGTAATGGATTCAAACGATCTTGAAAAAGAACGAGGCATTACGATTCTTGCGAAAAACTGTGCAGTCGAATACGCAGATACGCATATCAATATCGTTGATACGCCGGGCCACGCTGATTTTGGTGGTGAAGTTGAACGTGTATTGTCGATGGTAGACGGCGTGCTGCTGTTAGTCGATGCTGTTGAAGGACCCATGCCACAAACCCGCTTTGTGACAAAAAAAGCGTTGGCACTAGGGCTTAGACCAATTGTTGTGATCAATAAAATTGATCGACCAGGCGCGCGCATTGATTGGGTAATTAATCAAACCTTTGAGCTTTTCGACAAATTGGGCGCGACCGAAGAGCAGCTCGATTTTCCTATCGTCTACGCGTCAGGTTTAAACGGCTATGCAAGCTTAGACGAGAATGCACGCAGTGGTGATTTGCGTCCACTTTTTGAGGCAGTGCTAGAACATGTGCCAGTACGTGCCGATGATGTTGAAGGTCCATTGCAATTACAGATCGCTTCGCTTGACTATTCTTCTTATGTAGGCCGTATCGGTATTGGCCGGATTACACGTGGTACGTTACGCGCTGGACAGGCGATAGCGTTATGCAACGGCTTAGATGGTACGGTGCTCAATCGTAAAATAAATCAAATCCAGAAATTTAAAGGGCTAGAGCGCACCACAGTAGATAGTGCGCAGGCCGGTGATATTGTGTTGGTCAGCGGCATCGAGGAAATTGGTATTGGCGTCACGCTGTGTGACCCAGAGAAACCTGAATCTCTACCGATAATTAGTGTTGATGAGCCAACACTAACGATGAACTTTTGCGTGAATACTTCCCCATTAGCGGGCCGCGAAGGCAAATTTGTCACTAGCCGCCAGCTACGTGAGCGCTTAATGCGCGAGTTGAATCACAACGTGGCATTGCGTGTCAAAGACACGGCTGACGAAACCGTGTTTGAAGTGTCAGGTCGTGGCGAGTTGCATTTGACGATCTTGCTTGAAAATATGCGACGTGAAGGCTATGAATTAGCCGTTTCGCGGCCGCGTGTCGTGGTGCGAGAAATCGATGGCGTTAAACAAGAGCCGTTTGAGTTGCTAACGGTAGATGTTGAAGATGCTCACCAAGGTGCCGTGATGGAAGAATTAGGGCGTCGTAAAGGTGAACTGCTTGATATGGTTCCAGATGGTCGTGGTCGTACCCGTCTTGAATATCGGATCGCCGCTCGTGGCTTGATTGGCTTGCAAAGTGAGTTCCTTACACTCACCCGTGGCACAGGTTTAATGAGCCATATTTTTGAATCTTATGCTCCTATGCGTGATGGCAATGTCGCCGAGCGTCGCAATGGCGTGCTGATTTCACAAGATGATGGTAATGCTGTTGCGTATGCGCTGTGGAAATTGCAAGATCGAGGCCGTATGTTTGTGAAGCCTGGCGATGCGGTGTATGAAGGCATGATTATCGGTATTCATAGCCGTGATAACGATTTAGTCATCAACCCAATTCGTGAGAAGAAACTCACCAATGTCCGTGCATCAGGTAAAGATGAACACATTGATTTGTTGACGCCAATTCCGCTTTCACTTGAGTATGCGGTGGAATTTATTACTGATGATGAATTGGTTGAAATTACGCCGCAGTCTATTCGTTTGCGCAAACGTGTGCTCAAAGAGAATGAACGACGTCGTGCAGAGCGTGAAGTAGCAGCCTAATAATTCAGAACCTGTTGAGGATGCCTCTGACGCGCTCGCGCCGTCTTGCCGTACGTCTTATACTGTGTGCGGCGCGCGAGGCTACTAGGAAAAACCTAAACAAGTTCTAATTAATGTAGTGGTTTAGGGTTTTTCTAGTGTCCTTGCTCCTTCTTGCTATGCTATTTGTACTAGGGGAAAGGCGACTAGGAAGACTCTAAACAGGTTCCTAGGGCGTGAGTATTGATTAGCACTTTATGCTAATCTTTACATAGCGCATAAAATTTTTTCCAACCCCCGCTTGATTTGCGTAATCCACTATGATGAAGCAATCCCAGTCGAACTCTTATCTGTTCGGTGGCAACGCCGCGTATGTTGAAGAACTTTACGAAGCGTACCTCGACAACCCTGCCTCTATTCCCGACAATTGGCGCGATTATTTTGATGCTTTGCAAAATGTCCAAGCAGTTGATGGTTCAACTAGCAACGATATTGCGCATACGCCTATCATTGAATCCTTCGCTCAGCGTGCTAGATCAAATATGCTGCTGCCACGCATTGGCGATGTCAATTTAGCCACTGCGCGCAAGCAAGTCTATGTACAAGCATTAATTGACGCTTACCGCTTTATGGGTGTGCGTTGGGCGAATTTAGATCCGCTTAAACGCCTGGAGAGGCCTTCCATTTCTGCCCTTGAGCCAGCTTTTTACGATTTCACTGAAGCTGATATGGAACAAACTTTCCATGCTGGCGACCTGTTTTTTGGCTTTGAACAAGCGACCCTCAGAGAAATTGTTAAGGCGCTGCGCGATACTTATTGCGGCTCGATTGGCGCTGAGTTTATGTATATCAGCGATACAGAGCAGAAACAGTGGTGGAAGCAAAAGCTCGAATCGATTCGAGCCACACCTCAATTTTCCAATGAAAAGAAAAAGCAAATCCTAGAGCGTCTCACTGCCGCGGAAGGGCTTGAGCGTTATTTGCATACTCGTTATGTGGGGCAGAAACGCTTTTCATTAGAAGGCGGTGAAAGCTTTATCGCGGCGATGGATACCGTTGTGCATCACGCAGGTGCTGCAGGCGTTCAAGAAATTGTGATCGGCATGGCGCACCGTGGCCGCTTGAATGTATTGGTTAACACATTAGGTAAGCTACCATCAGATTTATTCGCCGAATTTGAAGGAAAGCATGCCGATGATTTGCATGCTGGCGACGTTAAATACCATAAAGGTTTTTCGAGTGATATCTCAACCCCGGGTGGCCCAGTACACCTGTCGTTGGCGTTTAATCCATCGCACTTAGAAATTGTTGACCCTGTGGTCGAAGGTTCGGCCAAAGCCCGTATGGATCGGCGTGGCGACTTAACTGGTGATCAGGTATTGCCAGTGCAAGTGCATGGCGATGCTGCGTTTGCAGGACAGGGCGTTGTAATGGAAACGCTCAATCTCGCGCAAACACGAGGGTACGGCACGCACGGTACAGTCCATTTGGTGATCAATAATCAAATCGGCTTTACCACTTCTGACCCCCGTGATACTCGCTCAACACTGTATTGTTCAGATGTCGCTAAGTTAATCGAAGCGCCTGTGCTGCATGTGAATGGCGATGATCCTGAAGCAGTCGTGTTAGCAACGCAGTTAGCGGTTGAGTTCCGCACTAAATTCCACAAAGATGTGGTGCTTGATATCGTTTGCTTCCGCAAGCTGGGGCACAACGAGCAAGATACGCCGGCAGTTACGCAGCCGTTGATGTATAAAAAAATCAATCAACACCCCGGCACGCGCAGCCTCTATGCGAAACGCTTGGTTGAGCAAGGCGTGTTGAAAGAAGACGAAGCCAATACATATCTCGAACAATATCGGAAAGCGTTAGACGAAGGCCGTCATACTGTGAATCCGGTACTTTCCAATTACCACAATAAATATGCGATCGATTGGAGTCCGTTCTTAAATCACGCATGGACAGATGCTGGCGACACGGCAGTTCCGTTAGTTGAACTGAAAGGCTTAGCGGAGCGTATTACTCATATACCGCAGAATTTCAAATTGCATCCATTGGTCGAGCGCGTAATCAAAGACCGACGTGCAATGGGTGAAGGCAAGCAGCCGTTAGATTGGGGTATGGGTGAACATCTCGCTTATGCATCGCTGGTTGCCTCCGGCTATGGCGTCAGACTAACTGGCCAGGATAGTGGTCGTGGCACATTCTCGCATCGACATGCGGTGCTCCATGATCAAAACCGTGAAAGTTGGCGCGACGGCACTTATGTGCCTTTGCAAAATGTCGCGGATGATCAAGCTGACTTTACAGTGATCGACTCTGTATTGTCTGAAGAGGCTGTGCTCGGTTTTGAGTATGGTTATTCAACAGTTGCACCACGCACACTGGTATTGTGGGAAGCGCAGTTCGGCGATTTCGTCAACGGCGCGCAGGTTGTGATCGATCAGTTTATTTCTTCTGGCGAAGCTAAGTGGGGCCGTTTGTCAGGATTGACGATGTTGTTGCCGCACGGCTATGAAGGTCAAGGTCCGGAGCATTCTTCGGCGCGTATGGAGCGTTTCTTACAGCTATGTGCTGATGAAAATATGCAAGTGGTTCAACCTACCACGCCGGCGCAAATATTCCACCTATTACGTCGTCAAGTCGTTCGTTCATTACGCAAACCATTAATTGTCTTCACGCCTAAATCTTTGTTGCGTCATAAGGGTGCAGTCAGCGATTTGTCTGAATTGGCAAATGGCGCGTTCCAAACAGTCATTGGTGAAGTCGATCAAACCATCGAAGCGAAACAAGTTAAACGCGTATTGGCTTGCTCGGGTCGCGTTTACTACGATTTAATCGCGCATCGAGAAGAGACTAAGCGTAAAGATACCGCGATCATTCGCCTTGAGCAGTTGTATCCATTCCCACAAGCTGCACTTGAAGCTGAATTGCAAAAATATGACCAAGCGACCGAGCTAGTGTGGGTACAAGATGAACCGCACAATCAAGGCGCTTGGTTGACCATCAAATATCGCTTGTTTGCCGGCTTAAAAGCAGGTCAAAAACTGGCATATAGTGGTCGTCCCGCTTGCGCGTCACCGGCGGTTGGCTATTTTGCGAAACACGTTGAGCAACAAAAGGCGATGATGCAAAGTGCGTTTGCGCCAATTGAAACCCCAGCCTTGGTAAAGTAGACCGCGCCTCATCGTGCTGAGAAGAGGCGAAATCCTCTTCTCTAACTAGTGTTAGTAAAGCGCTGAATTGAGCCGGAATGCCGCGTGTTTTCTGGCTAATTCAACGCTTTCCCCGTGAGTTATTTTTGGAAAAAGAGACAATACATGGCTATCGAAGACGTTAAAGTGCCGCAGCTCTCCGAATCTGTTGCCGAGGCAACGCTGCTGCAATGGAAAAAGCAACCTGGCGACTTAGTTGAGCGCGATGAAATTTTGATTGAAGTTGAGACAGATAAAGTCGTGTTAGAAGTGCCTGCACCTGCTGCTGGCGTGCTGACAGAAGTATTTAAGCAAGAAGGTGCAACTGTCGCCGCTGATGAAGTTATCGCCAAAATCGATACCGAAGGTAAAGCCTCAACGACAGCAAGCGCAGCGCAACCTGCTAAAGAAACCAAGGCTGAAGAAACGCCTGCGAAAGCGAGCGAACCTCAATCAGCGAAAGCGATGCCTTCAGCTGCAAAAATTTTGGATGAAAAAGGTATCAGTGCCGCTCAAGTACAGGGTACTGGACGTGATGGCCGTGTGACTAAAGCTGATGCGCTGGCAGCATCACAGCAAGGTGGTCAGCCGAAAGCAGTGACAAAATCAACAGCCTCGCTACCCGCAGTCAAAGCCCCCATCGAAGTTGAACAATGGTTAGATGGACGTCCAGAGCAGCGCGTGCCGATGTCGCGTTTACGTGCACGTATCGCTGAGCGCTTGCTTGAGTCACAGCAGACCAATGCGATTCTGACGACCTTCAACGAAGTTAATATGCGCGCATTGATGGATTTGCGTGCTAAGTACAAAGAAAGATTCGAGAAAGAGCATGGAGTACGCCTCGGCTTTATGTCGTTCTTTGTTAAAGCTGCGGTACAAGCGCTGAAAAAATATCCGATTCTGAATGCGTCCGTTGATGGCAATGACATTGTCTACCATGGTTATTTTGATATTGGTATTGCCGTAGGTTCCCCACGCGGTCTCGTCGTGCCAATTTTGCGTAATGCTGACCAAATGACGTTGGCTGATATTGAGAAAAAAATCGGTGAATTTGGTCAGAAAGCTAAAGAGGGCAAAATTACCCTTGATGACTTAACTGGCGGTACCTTCTCAATTTCAAATGGCGGCGTGTTCGGCTCAATGCTCTCCACTCCGATTATTAACCCACCGCAATCCGCTATCTTAGGCGTGCACGCGACGAAAGATCGGGCCGTGGTAGAAAATGGTCAAGTTGTCGTGCGTCCTATCAATTACCTTGCACTGTCATACGACCACCGCATTATCGATGGCCGCGAAGCTGTCCTCGGTTTGGTTGCAATGAAAGAAGCGTTAGAAGACCCAGCAAGGTTGTTACTTGATCTGTAGCCTAAACTTAAAAAAGGCATGACCCCTGTTTTTGGCGTCATGCCTTTTTGCTTTTTATGCCAGCAAAAGTATTTTTGTTGTGAAGATAAGTAGGCTTTTCCTTAATGAAATGGAATAGAGAATAGTTATGTCTAAGACATTCGATGTAGTGGTGATTGGTGCTGGCCCTGGCGGATATATCGCAGCGATTCGTGCAGCGCAGCTAGGTAAATCGGTTGCATGTATTGAGAAATGGCAAAACCCAAAAGGCGAAGCGGCGTTGGGCGGTACTTGCTTAAATGTAGGGTGTATTCCTTCAAAGGCGTTGCTCGCTTCTTCCGAGGCATTTGAAAGTGCAGCGCATCACATGGCCGAACATGGCGTTCAGGTTAAAGACGTTAAGCTTGATTTGGACAAAATGCTGGCCCGTAAAGATGGCATCGTCAGCAAAATGACCAAAGGCATCGAATTCTTGTTTCGCAAAAACAAAATCACCTGGCTTAAAGGGCACGGCAAATTTGTTGCTAAGGGCGTTGAAGGTTACCAAATCGAAGTCAGTGGTGCAGAAGAAGCGCAGACCATTGTTGCTCGTGATGTCATTATCGCTACTGGCTCAAAAGCCCGTCATTTACCGAATCTCCCAGTAGATAACCGAATCATTGCTGATAATGAAGGCGCTTTGTCGTTTGACACAGTACCTAAAAACTTAGCGGTGATCGGAGCCGGCGTAATTGGTTTAGAGCTTGGTTCAGTCTGGCGACGTTTAGGCGCTAACGTGACTATCTTAGAAGCAGGCCCTGCTTTTCTTGGCGCAGCGGATGAAAGCGTCGCAAAAGAAACAGCCAAGTTGTTTGCTAAACAAGGCCTAGTCATTAACTTAGGCGTCAAAATCGACACCGTTAAAACAAGCAAAGAAAGCGTATCGATTTCTTACACAGACCAAAAAGGTGAGGCGCATACGCTTAAAGCTGATCGTTTAATCGTTGCTGTTGGACGAGTACCGAATACCGATAACTTAGGCTTAGAAAACATTGGTTTAGGTGTGAACGAGCGTGGCTTTATCGAAGTCGATGAACACTGCCGCACCAAGCTGCCAAATGTATACGCAATTGGTGACGTAGTGCGCGGCCCAATGCTTGCCCACAAGGCCGAAGATGAAGGCGTAATGGTCGCAGAAGTGATTGATGGACAGAAACCTCATATCGATTACAACTGTATTCCTTGGGTTATTTACACATCGCCTGAAATTGCTTGGGTGGGTAAAACCGAGAAGCAACTAAAAGAGCAGGGACAAGCGTATAAAGTCGGCCAGTTTCCTTTTATGGCTAACGGTCGCGCGCTTGGAATGGGTCACGCAGAAGGCTTCGTAAAAATGCTGGCAGATGCGAAGACCGATGAAATTTTGGGTGTGCATATTGTCTCATCAAATGCTTCCGATCTAATTGCCGAAGCAGTCGTCGCGATGGAATTCAAAGCAGCTTCTGAAGACCTCGCCCGTATTTGTCATCCGCATCCATCACTGTCAGAAGTGATGCGTGAGGCTGCATTGGCAACGGATAAGCGTGCGCTTAATATGTAATTAGGTCCACTTAAGAAAAACTAGCTAAGCCCCGCAGAACAGTACTGAGCACGATCGCGGGGCTTCATGCAATTAAAGGCAGATCATATAGAGCCTGCGTAGTACTCGAAAATCATCCTCAAGCTGTCAATGAATGTTATTGAACACTACGCCTATCAACTCAGCGTTCACAATTACCAGGCAGATCGTACGCAATATACGGCGATTGAACGTCTACAGCGCTGCTATGACGAGTGGCAGCGTTATCTCGCTAAAAGTTCAAATTTTTTTAAAAAGCTAATCTACTCCCCAGACATTCCGAAAGGCGTTTATTTATGGGGCGGAGTTGGTCGCGGTAAAAGCTTTTTGATGGATAGCTTTTACGCCTGTGTGCCAGGCAAAGCTAAAACACGATTGCATTTCCATGAGTTTATGCGAGCTGTGCATGCTGAACTCAAAACCTTAACTGGCCACGCTGATCCACTTGAGAAGCTCGCGCAGCGCATCGCACAGCGCTATCAACTCATCTGCTTCGATGAATTCCATATCTCAGACATTGCTGATGCGATGGTGTTGTACCGGCTTTTTGCTAGTCTCTTTAAACATCGCGTGCAGTTTGTAATGACGTCTAACTATCGCCCCGACACCCTATACCCTGATGGTTTGCATCGTGAGCGGATCCTACCCGCCATCAGCTTACTCAATGAGAAGCTCGATATATTGAATGTCGATAGCGGTATTGATTATCGGCAATATGCGTCGGCCCAAGAGCAAGCACGCCACGTTTACCAGATGCCACTTGGCCCAGCTGCAGATCAAGCGTTAGAAATGGTATTTAATAGCCTAAAGCAAGGGTTAGATGAAAATACTTTGCTGCATATAGGGCAGCGTGAAATACGTGCGTTACGGTGCGTAAAAGATGTGGTGTGGTTTGATTTTGAAACTTTATGCGGCAATCAGCAGCCACGTTCGCAAAACGACTATCTTGAACTGGCGAGTCGCTTCCATGCGATCATTGTTTCTAACGTGCCGCGCATGACGCCGCAACAGGTAGCCGAAGCACGTCGTTTCACTTGGTTCATCGACGTGCTCTACGATCAAAAGGTGAAACTCTTTCTCTCCGCTGCGGTGCCAGCTGATGAACTCTATACGAGTGGACCTCTAGCGAATGAATTCAGTCGTACCGTTTCACGCCTGACAGAAATGCAGTCACAAACTTATCTCAATACGGCACGCCGTATCGTCGATGAAGAACAAATGAATAAGCATTGCTTTTAAACATGCAGTTAATGCAACGATTCTTAGCGCTAGCTTAGAATTTTCCCAATAGCCTTGTGCCGACGCAAACAGTACAACTAGGACGACAAAGAGGCGTGAGGAAAAATTCTAAACAGGTCCCTTACGCTGTGACTCTTCCCCAAGAGCGGGGCTAGGGCCGCTCTTGGGGAAGAGGTTAATTCAATGCTTCTTTAATCCGTTGCCACCTTGTCAGCGTTTTTCTTGCTGATGCTGTGCGGAGCAAGAATGCGTACCATTTGCGCATAGATTTTTGGATTGCCTGCGACGATTTCGCCTTTCGGTAGATGGTCTGACTCTCCCGTGTAATTACCTACGATACCGCCAGCTTCAGTGATGATTAAACTTCCTGCAGCGATATCCCAAGGCTGCAGCGATTGTTCAAAAAAGCCGTCTAAACGACCTGCTGCGACATTCGCTAAATCAAGTGCAGCGGCGCCAGGCCGGCGCAATCCCGCACAGGCTTTCGTCATCTGAGCAAACAATTGCAGATAGTCTTCTAAGTTTTGCTCATGACGAAATGGGAAGCCTGTTCCAATCAGCGCTTCTGCTAGCCGTGCGCGTTGTGCCACGCGAATGCGCCGATTATTGAGAAAAGCACCCGCACCACGCGAAGCAGTGAAAAGATCATTACGGTTTGGGTCATAAATGACCGCTTGACTCACCACTCCTTTGTAAGCGAGCGCAATCGACACACAGTAATAGGGAAAACCGTGAATGAAATTACTTGTGCCATCTAGTGGATCAATAATCCATTGATAATCGGAATCGGCTTGCAGCTCAGAGTGTCCAGATTCTTCCGCCAAAATCGCATGGTCAGGGTAGGCCGTGCGTAAGGTTTCAATAATCACGGCTTCTGCGGCGCGATCAACATTCGTGACGAAATCATTATGCTGCTTCTGAGCGATTTCGACGGCGCCAATATCGAGTGAAGCGCGATTAATAATTTGCCCTGCCTGGCGGGCAGCTCTAACAGCAATGTTGAGCATCGGGTGCATAAGTGGAATCCTTCAGAATTGGGCGCTAGAGCCTGTAAACGATTTTTTTAAGAACTGCGTCAGGTCTTTTAGAAGACCTAAATAGAGACTGTTGGTAATCACGTTGGAGTTTATTCGTCGCGCGAACCTACACGTAGCAACAGCAAAATTAACTACGGCGTTACAAAAAACCCTAATTGTAATGTCAAGTCATACCACTCCATGTTCGTGTCTTATTCAGCGTTTCTTAAATAATTGAAATTGCTTGTATGCCATTTTGATCTAAACGCAAATAACCACCACGCACAACGTCATGGTCAACATCCCAATCTGGCAAAACCCAACGTGTTAAATGGTCATATTGATGCTGTGCAGGTCGATGCGTGTGACCATGAATCATCGTTGTAGCTTGCGCGTCAGTAAATAGCTGATTAACCGCGCTGTTGGTGACATCCATCTTTGCGCTTAAATTTTTCTGGTACATCGTACCTGTTGCTCGACTTTTAGCGCGCAAGCGAGCAGCCAGCGCAAGCCGCCAAGCAAGCGGCCAGCTATTAAAAAAGCGTTGCACAGCACGGCATCGAACGATCTTTCTAAAGCGTTGATACGCGTGATCTGCGGTGCATAAGATATCGCCATGTGTGAGTACCACGCGTATACCAAAAGCTTCGATTACGCATGGATCTTGGATTAGTTGCGCTTGCGTTGCGTGAGCAAAGCGCTCACCTAATAGAAAATCACGATTGCCATGCATCACATATAACGGAATGCCGCGGTCAGCAAGCGTCGTTAAAGAACGCACGATAGGCTGCATGAAAGGCATCGTCAGCAAATCATCGCCTACCCACGCCTCGAAAAAGTCGCCTAAGATATAAAGCGCGCCCGCATCTTGCACCGTGTTAGCAATAAAGTGCTCGAAAGCGGCGACAGTATGCGAAAGCGTTTCACTTAGATGCAAATCCGAAATAAAGTAAAGCGGCCGTGAAGTGGCCGCATAGACTTTGTCTGGCGTACGCGCGGCGGGTAGGTTGCTTGACATCAAACTTTGAAATTAATCGATCACGCGAGCTTTTTCTATCACAACAGCTTCGAGAGGAACATCTTGGTGGTAGCCGTTGTTGCCCGTTTTAACTTGAGCAATTTTATCGACAATCTCTAATCCTTCGACTACCGAACCAAACACACAATAGCCCCAGCCTTGTGGAGTAGGTGAGGAAAAGTTTAGGAAATCATTATCGACCAGATTGATGAAAAATTGCGCGCTAGCAGAATGAGGGGCATTGGTACGTGCCATCGCAATAGTGCCGCGTAGATTTTTTAAGCCATTGTTGGCTTCATTATCGATCGTTGCAGCGGTCGGCTTTTGATCCATATCTTTGGTAAATCCACCGCCCTGAACCATAAAACCAGGAATCACACGATGAAATATCGTGCCGTCGTAATGTCCTTGTTTCACATAGTTCAGGAAATTCTCGGCAGTTTTAGGTGCCTTCTCAGCATCTAGTTTGAGTTTGATTACGCCAAAGTTGGTAGTAAGTTCAATCATCAATTTCTCCTCGCTTTTTAAATGAGTTTCTTTAGAAAACCTCTGCGAAATCTCAAAGGCTAGGCACGCCGATGCAAACAGTAAAACGAGTGCAACCAGGAGGCGTAACGCAGTCTTTGGTTTTTTGTAGAGGTTCTTTAGAAAAAGCATGGTTATGCCATTTTGTTAGGTGTTTCTATGAGCAATAAAGGCTTTCGTTACGCGATTTATTGTTTAGTACTTCCGTTGATTGATTCCTTAGCTTGTGACCTAGCAGTCCCAGTTGCAAAGGAAGGCGCTAGGATAGCTTGAATTTGTTGCAGCCGCTGCTTTGAAAATTTATCTTGCGGATTAAGTCGAATAGATCGTGCATAAGCTGTTGCGGCAAGTTGCAAATAAGTTGAGCCAAGATTTTGGTACGCCGGTGCAAAACTTGGGTTAGCGCGCAACGCGGCTTCCAGCGTTGCTCGAGCTTCCTCATGCTGACCATGTCTTGCATACAGCACAGCAAGGTTATTATACGATTCAGGTATTTCAGGATATTGTTGAATCAATGCCTGTAAAGCCTGCACGGCTTCTGCATCGCGTCCAACATAAGCGAGTTGCGTAGCGTATTTGAATTTCGCTTGGACATCGTGAGGATATTTGTTAACACGTGTTTCGAGCTGATTTAGCGTAGCGAGGTTTTGCGCTTTTTGTGTTTCTGTATTATTTTGTGCAGCGGCTTCAGCGGCCCAAGTTCCTTTGTGCATCAAGCACACAGCAAAGCCTAAGATGAGCGGCAAGCAGCGAGTGAGAATTTTCATAGCTTGAAATCTAGAATGTTATACTCCAGCGCGTTTAGTGAGGATGCTCAGTAGAACTTAATAGTCCTCAATAGCCCTCTTTAATATCGCGCAACAGTGTGTGATATGGCTGATGAAAAAACCTTGCTAATTAAAGGGCAGGGCATTTAGTCAGCTAGCTAATCAACAGAAACTGGATAATTTTTTCCGTCAACGACATCAAGCCCGCCATTGTCTCATAGAAGCTGTCCATTTATTGATTGACAGTGACTCAAATGAGCCCGCGGCAATCTCTCGCTTTTTCATGGAACCGCTTCGACTCTACAACACCCTTGCGCGTTGCAAGCAAATCTTTGTGCCCCTTAAGCCTCAGCAAGTTCGCATGTATGTTTGTGGCATGACTGTGTATGACTTTTGTCATCTTGGCCACGCACGCGTGATGGTGGTGTTTGATATGGTGCAACGCTGGTTGCGTCAGCTCGGTTATCAAGTTACTTATGTTCGTAACATTACGGATATTGATGACAAGATTATTCGGCGCGCGTTAGAAAATGGAGAAAGCATGGCGACGCTGACTGCGCGTTTTATTCAAGCGATGCACGAAGATGCTGATGCGCTAGGTGTTGCTCGCCCCGACTTTGAACCGCGTGCAACTGAGTTTGTCGAACCCATGTTGAAAATGATCGAGGCCTTAGAAAAAAACGGCTACGTATATCAAGCAGAGGATGGTGATGTACTTTATGCAGTGCGTAAATTTGCTGAGTACGGCAAGCTCTCTGGCAAATCATTGGATGATTTGCGCGCGGGTGAGCGAGTGGCAGTTAATGACGCGAAGAAAGACCCACTAGATTTCGTGCTGTGGAAACGCACTAAACCAGATGAGCCATTAGATGCTGGTTGGAATTCAAAATGGGGCCGTGGACGTCCAGGTTGGCATATTGAGTGTTCGGCAATGAGCAATGCGCTTTTGGGTGAGCAGTTTGATATTCATGGCGGCGGTCAAGATTTGCAATTCCCTCATCACGAAAATGAAATTGCTCAAAGTGAGGGCGCGCACGGTCATCCTTTTGTTAACTACTGGATGCACAATGGTTATGTGCAGGTCGATAGTGAGAAGATGTCCAAGTCGCTGCATAATTTCCAGACGATTCGTGCAGTGCTTGAAAATTATGATGCTGAAGTTGTGCGTTTTTTCATTTTGCGCGCGCATTACCGTAGTCCGCTCAACTATAGCGATGCCCATCTGGAAGATGCGCAGCAATCATTAACCCGTCTTTACACCGCACTTAAAAATACCCCTTCTGATACATCGGCATTGGATTGGACAGAGTCATATGCACAGCGCTTTCGCCATGCGATGAACGATGACTTTAATACGCCAGTGGCTGTAGCTGTACTATTTGAGTTGGCCTCGGAAGTCAATAAACAACATAACGCAGTATTGGCTCGGCAATTAAAAGGATTAGCTAACTCGCTTGGCTTGCTGGAACGTGAGCCGGCCGATTTCTTGCAAAAGAAAGTGACTGGCGCGAGTTCGACGTTAGATGCTGCGGCGATTGAAGCGAGCATTAACGCACGCGAGCAGGCACGCCTTGCAAAAAACTATGTGCAAGCCGATCGTATTCGTGCCGAACTTCTTAACGCTGGCGTCGTCTTAGAAGACAAGGTTGATGGCGCCACTGAATGGCGTCGCATTTAATGACTAAGCCAACGCTTGTACCTGTTACCGATTGCCCCGCCTATTGGGCTGATGCTTGCGCTGATTTAATGCGGCGTGATCGGATTTTAAAAAAACTGATTCCGCAATTTGGTCAAGTGCATTTGATCAGTCGGGGTGAGCCATTTGTTACGCTTGCGCGTTCGATTGTCGGCCAGCAAATCTCGGTCAAAGCGGCGCAATCCGTCTGGCAAAGAGTTGAGCAAGCATGCGAAACGTTTGTACCCGCCCGCGTGTTAGAACTAGGCCATGAAAAGCTAGCGACATGTGGGCTTTCTAAAAGAAAAGCGGAATACATTTTAGATTTAGCCAAACATTTTGCTTCGGACGCATTACACGTCGATGCTTGGAGCATGATGGATGACGAAGCGGTTATCTCGGAGTTGACGCAAATCCGAGGCATTGGTCGCTGGACGGCAGAAATGTTTCTTATTTTTAATCTTCTCAGGCCAGATGTTTTGCCGCTTGACGATTTAGGATTGATGCGCGCTATCAGCATTAACTATTTCAGCGGCGAGCCTGTAACCCGCAGTGAAGCACGTGAAGTCGCTGCGAATTGGGCACCGTGGTGTACAGTTGCAACTTGGTATTTGTGGCGTAGTCTTGAGCCGTTGCCTGTCGCTTATTAGAAACCGTTAATCACTAGCAATGAAAACTACCTTTCTAGACTTTGAAGGTCCAATTGCCGAGCTTGAGGCAAAAATCGAAGAATTACGTTTTGTACAAGACGATTCGGTTATCGATATTTCTAAAGAAGTTGATCTGCTTTCTAAGAAAAGCCGGCAACTGACAAAAGATTTATACGCCAAGCTAACACCGGCACAAGTGGTGCAGATTGCACGGCATCCGCAACGTCCGTATACGTTGGACTATATCAACGAAATTTTTACTGATTTTCATGAGTTGCATGGAGATCGCTCGTTTGCTGATGATTTATCGATTATCGGTGGCATGGCTCGTTTTAACGGCCATCCATGTATGGTGATTGGACATCAGAAAGGGCGCGATACGAAAGAGCGGGCAGCGCGCAATTTTGGTATGTCGCGCCCAGAAGGGTATCGCAAGGCAGAGCGCTTAATGCGGTTGGCCGAAAAATTTAGCTTGCCGATTTTTACTTTTGTCGACACACCAGGTGCTTATCCAGGCATCGATGCCGAAGAGCGTGGGCAATCTGAAGCGCTTGGCCGTAATCTTTATGTGATGGCCGAACTAGCGACGCCAATTATCTCAACGATAATTGGTGAGGGCGGCTCAGGCGGTGCGCTTGCGATTGCGGTGGCAGATAATGTGTTGATGTTGCAATACGCGATTTACTCGGTTATCTCGCCAGAAGGTTGTGCCTCCATCTTATGGAAAAGCGCGAAAAAAGCACCGGACGCAGCCGAGGCGCTTGGCCTCACAGCAACTCGTCTAAAAACTTTGGGCTTGATCGATAAAATTATCAACGAACCTCTTGGGGGTGCTCAGCGCGATCCGAAAGGCATGGCAGCGGCGCTTAAGCGTGCACTTGCAGATAGTTTGCGCCAATTTCAGCAAATGAGCGTGTCTGAATTGCGTGAACGCCGTTTTGAGCGATTAATGAGCTATGGCAAGTTTAAGGAAACCGGATCGGCGGATTAACGTAGAACCTGATGTTGTATTAGACGCAGTCCGTGCAGCGCTTATGCACTACGGGCGATCAGAAAAGCTTGCGATAGCTTTTAGCGGTGGACTTGATTCAACGGTTTTATTACATGCACTGGTAGCCTGTGCGGGTGCTGCGCGTTGCGTTGCTTTCCATATTCATCACGGCTTAAGTCTGCACGCTGATGCGTGGCTTGCACATTGTGCGACGACTGCGCAAGCATTAGATGTTGCATTTGATTCCCGTCGTGTCAACGTGCAGGCAGTGGCCGAGCGTGGAATTGAAGCTGCTGCGCGTGACGCACGTTACGCTGCGCTTAACGAATTATGCGAAGCGCACGCGGCAAATTTATTACTGCTTGCTCATCATGCTGACGATCAAGCAGAAACAGTTCTCTTGCAATTATTGCGAGGGTCAGGGCCAGCGGGGATAGCAGCAATGCCGTTTCAAAGCCATCGTGTGCAGCGTGAAGTAAAGCGACTGCGTCCGTTGCTTACAGTACCGCGTGCAGCACTTGAGGCATATGCAGCGCAGCATGCGCTGCAGTGGGTGGAGGATGAAAGCAATCAAAACCTGCAATATGCACGCAATGCGTTGCGGCATGTCGTTTTACCTGCCCTTGAAAAATATTTTCCCGCCTATCGTAAAACGCTTGTACGCACTGCTCGGCATGCAGCAGATACACAACAATTACTCGATGAGTTAGCCGCGCTCGATTTGCCTACCGTTTTGCATGCTGCTTCAACACCAGTAATTCGAATTAATACCTTAAGTGATTGTGCGTTATCGTGGCCTGCTATACGCGAATTGTTAAATGCACACCCGGCGCGCGTAGCGAACCTAATACGTTATTGGATGCGTCAATTAAAGGTGCCAACTGCATCGAGTGCTTGGCTTGATGATCTATTGCGGCAGTTGCAACAGCATCGAGTTGGTCAAACGTTGCGCATCGAGCATGCTGGCTATTATCGATTGTGTGCTTATCGCGAGCGTATTTGGTGGGAAACGACTGCAAACAACCAGGGTGCTTCGAATTCTGCGCATGATGACCAAACTGGTCGTGTAGATGTTGAGTTAAATGTTCTGCATTGGTCTGGTGAAACCGCTTGGCACTTACCGCATTGGAGCGGAACACTCCGATTTATACCAGCTAGTGCAGAAGCTATAGCTAGCGTTTCAGCCACATTATTAAGTTCAGCTCCTTTATCTGCCCGCGAGCGTCAAGGTGGCGAGCGTATGCGTAAGACTCGCGGTGGCCGAAATCGTACGTTGAAAAATCTGTTTCAAGAAGCAGACATCCCTGTCTGGCAACGTCATGTACCTTTGATTTATGTTGGACAGGATTTGCTTTTTGTTCCACGTCTGGGCCTTAATGAGGCATTAGAGCGAGATACAGAGACAAACGGTGCTCCGCGCTTTTGTCTAATTTGGCAAGAAGATAAGTAATAGAGCCGTTGCTTTATGAGGGCTTACATCGTTTCTTATAAAGCCGCTACTTAATTTCTTGCGGGGAAGTACGCTTAATCTTCATCTATGTTTATGTACACTGCTGCCTTTGTGTTTGAAATGCCTGAGCTTACTAAAGCTGCAGCTAATTCTTACTGCTTTGACGATGCACCGCGTAAGCGAAAAGGGCAGGAAAGAATACGAAAGTTCAGGATAGAGAAGAGCAAGGCAGGCAGTCATGAAAGCACGTAATACAGCAAGAACAACAACAAACGAGTCGGCGATAGGCCGCTCGTTTTGACTGCTCGTCACGCAATAGATTTTTAAGGGGTTGCAAAAAAGCATTATGGCACTCATCGTACATAAATACGGCGGTACCTCAATGGGCTCAATAGAGCGCATTAAAAAAGTGGCGCAGCGTGTTGCTAAATGGCATGCGGCAGGACATCAACTAGTGATCGTGCCCTCTGCGATGTCTGGCGAAACAAATCGCCTATTAGGGCTGGCTCATGAACTATCTGAGGCGCCCTCGCCGCGTGAGCTTGACATGATCACAGCTACTGGTGAGCAAGTTAGCGTCGGCTTATTAGCGATTGCGCTGCAAGAACTGCAACTCAATGCAGTGAGCTATACGGGGTGGCAAGTGCCAGTCAGAACTGACAGCGCGCACACCAAGGCATTGATACAAACCATCGACACCGCTCGTTTACGGCACGATTTGGACGCTGGCCGAATTGTTGTCGTTACCGGCTTTCAGGGGGTTGATGAAAATCACAACATCACGACGCTTGGTCGGGGTGGCTCTGATCTTTCAGCTGTGGCAATAGCCGCTGTATTGCAGGCTGACGAATGTTTAATCTATACCGACGTAGATGGCGTATACGACCGATCCGCGCGTCGTAGAAGACGCGCGTCGCTTAAACCGCATCACTTTTGAAGAAATGCTTGAAATGGCAAGCCTTGGCTCAAAAGTATTGCAAAGCCGTTCGGTTGAATTTGCCGGCAGATACCATCTAAAAACGCGCGTACTCTCCAGTCTGACTGACCCAGCGATGCCGCTGGAAGAAGAAATGTGCTCCGGTACCTTAATCACTTTTGAAGAAGAAGAAACTATGGAAAAGGCGGTTATTTCTGGCATAGCTTTTCAGCGTGACGAAGCCCAAATCATGGTGCGCGGCGTGCCTGACAAACCTGGCATGGCCTATCAAATCTTAAGCGAGATTGCACAAGCCAATATCGGCATCGATATGATCGTGCAAAACCAAAGTGTGCAAGGCGAAACGGACTTTACTTTTACTGTGAGCCGTAGCGATTACACCCGCACACTAGAAATTTTGCAGGGCAAAGTAAAAGACAAAGTAGGGGCCAAACAAATCCACGGTGACACCAAAGTCTCAAAAATCTCTGTCGTTGGCGTAGGCATGCGCACTCACGCAGGCGTCGCCAGCACTATGCTGCATGCTTTAGCGCAAAAAGAAATTAACGTGCGTTTAATTTCGACCTCAGAAATTAAAATTTCTGTGTTAATCGACGAGGAATACACAGAATTAGCAGTGCGTGCACTGCATAAAGCGTTTGAGTTGGAGCAATCTTAAGAAGCTGTTTGAGGTTTTTAGACAGAGAGACATCAGAGGTGATGGGTAAGTTCAGTTTGGTGGGACTCATGCTTCACGATTATTTAGCAATGCGTAGGTTGGGGTGACGAAAAAACCCAAACGTGCGTGCCGACAATCTCTATTCTGGCCTTTTGAGAGACCCGGAGCAGACTCTAAAAAAACATTGAATAAATTTGACCAAGCGCAGTCATCCAGCTATGATTCTGCCTTCGCGCAGATTCTAAATATTTGGATACGCGACATTCCTCTATTGCAGCTTTTACGAAAACCTGTCGTTATCGTGAAAGCTATCAAAATAGGAGACGTGGCCGAGAGGTTGAAGGCACTCCCCTGCTAAGGGAGCATGCGGGCTTAAACCCGCATCGAGGGTTCGAATCCCTCCGTCTCCGCCAAAAAATCCTTTAAAATCAATAGCTTACAAAATTTGCAGTAGTACCGTTGTTGGGTTCTTACTTTGCCATTCTTGACGACGGTACTGCTATCTCCGCAGCGTTTGCAATTGATCATCTTCATTAGAGGAAGTGAATTTTTAGAAATCTATTTATAGAATAACACTCTCAAATTTCTATCCGTAAGGATTAAGCAGTTTTATTGATAGTCTCAACCTGCTTGCCAAACGTACTCAAATAGAGCGCACTTCCTATAATCATCAGGGAGCCTATAACAGACTGTAGAGAGGCTTTCTCTCCCCACAGCATATATCCAAAAACCATTCCCCAGACCACACCCAAATAATTAAACGGCGCGAGCAACGAAGCAGGTAAGTTCTTGCACGCTACGGTGAGCGTGAGCTGACCCATGCCGGCCGCCAGCCCAACTAGCAACATATAACCTAGGTCTCTTAGATTAGGAGGAGTCCAAAAAAATAAAAGCGAACAAGCGCTTATCGCCGTCGCAACCAGCGTGAAGTAAAAAACAATGGCAGCTGAGTTTTCGGTATGAGAAAGGTTTTTGATTTGGATAATCGAAACCGCACCAAACATCGCGCTAAGCAACGCTAAGCTGATACCTAATAGTGAGGTATTTGCAGGAGTCAGTGACGAGATAAATGTAACGCCGATAAATCCTATGATTAATGCCATTAATGTTGTCAGATAAAAGCGCTCTTTAAGAAACGCAAGTGCCAGCAGCGTAATAAAAAATGCCTCTGTGTATTCCAGTGCTACTGCCGTGGATAAGGGTAAATAAGGCAAGCTCGCAAAGTATAGCCCCATACACGCTAATGTCGTCGTAGCCCGAAGAAAATGACCGCGCAGGCGAGGAAAGGTCAATTCTCTTTTGGTGCACTGCGTCAGCCGCATCGACAAAGCCGCAGGAATAATGCCAAACAGCATACGAAAAAATGCGATTTCGTTAACGGGATATTCGGCTAGCGCTAGTTTGACGATTGCTCCTGCTAGCGCAAAAAAGAAAACAGCACATGACATACACACAATGCCACGTAATTTTTGGTAATCAGAATGATTAGAAATCATCTTTTTTTATGAGGCCAAGATAAGGAGACACTAAATAAACCGCGAGACCTAGAACATGAAAGCCGCTATCGGTTTATTTAGTGTTTGCAAAGATAAGGACTTCTTCTCAAACGATTAATCAGGCTGCGGCCCTACTTTGTATTTTTGCGCGCTCAATAACCGTTTGCACCATCTCCTGGGCACGCTCTTTTACTGCCCAATCAGATGCAGCGCTCGGAGAGAGGCTATGCAGTGGGTCGGGATAAACAAATAACTTACCCGGCCTCACGCCCGGGGCAGTATACACAGCAAGACCTACTTCTTTGTCGTATATCTCATAGCTGTGAACATCGCGCTTACCGCCACCACCTGGTGCGTCAACGACGAATAATGGCGTGTTATAGCCTGCTGTCTGCCCACGCACATGTTTTTCCAGCTGGCACGCGGTGTCGATAGAGGTTCTCATGTCTTCTATGCTACTCACCAGATCGCAGGCGTAGGTGTAGTAAGGATGGATATGGTTGTCACTTAACGTTTTGATTAGCTGAGACATTTCAATCTTTCCGTCATTGACACCGCGCAGCAAGACTGATTGATTGCGTACCATTACCCCCTGGTTAAAGAGCAGCTTGGCTGCTTCTTCAACATAATGAGTTATTTCACGGGGGTGATTAATATGCGTATGGAAGGAGATTTCAACTCCGTTGGCACGCCCCATATCGGAAAGGCGGATCAGTGCTTCGGTCCATTCACGGTCGTTGATAATTTTCATCGGTAAGACGGAAAGCCCTTTCGATGCAAACCGAATGCGCTTTATCTTTTCCATATTAATCAGTTCAGTACCCAATTCAAGCATCTGACTTGCCTTCAAGCGGAAGCTATCGCCGCCAGAAACCACTACATCAACGATCGCAGGAGACTTTCTAATAGAGTCCAACGCTACCTGCCATCGATCGACAACGGGTGCATTACGATCTTTCATTACGATTGGGGTATCAACACCCACACTGTAACTGCGCGTGCAGAAACGGCAATAAACAGGACATTTATCGGTGGTGAGAAACAAGGCGCGATCTGGATAGCGATGGACGAGACCTTGTGCAATCTCGTCCCCGTGCTCATTGAGCGAATCAAGCTTGAGTAATGGATGAGAGGCTGACATCTCTGATTTCAGCGGCATAAATTGCCGACGAATCGGATCATTTTGCGGTGCATCCCAATCAATCAATGAAAATAGATACGGCGTGATTCTCATCGACATCGTGGAGAGAGAAAGTCCCTCTGCTAGGTCTGTAATAAATGATTCTTCTACGATATCTTGCAAAAGGTCACGAAGCTTGTCAGCGCGCATGACGCAATTGCGCTCTTGCCAAGCGGGGTCAGAGAAATCCTGTTCACTTACGTCCTGATACCCAGGTATTTGCTTCCAGAAGTCTTCTTGCTGTGTAAATGGTGTAGCAGCCTTTAACATTTAAAGCTCCTCCTAAACAGTCAGGTGATATTTGGCGTATTGCTTTTTTATCTAGATCAGCAGGCAGCTGCTGAAAAATGGCTTAGCTTTCTTCCAAGCGTTATATGCCTAATGTGGCGAACAGTTGTTGCTCGGTATCAAGCGCCTGATCAGGTGTGTTTGCTATCACTAAGTAATGCCATTTCTTATCAATTTCCCTGCTGTCCGTCGTCAAAATCACGCCATCGCCGCGACTCGTATCCCAGGCAAGTCCCGATGCATAAAGAGCCTCTACTCCTTCCTCAAAAGTCTTGTCGTTTGCACTAACTCGACTATCAGCTAGCCATGTTGTTGACGTTAGGTAGTCCGCACCTTTCAAACGTTCAAGTAAGAAATGAGCGTAGCTACCCCCTGTGTGCCGACAATTAGACTCATTCGCATAGATCGTCCCCTCTTCAGTAACACCTCCATCTATGTCGACCGTACCGCGGAAACCTTGCTGATAAAGGTAATCGGCTAAACGTTCCCCCCATTCATTCATCAGTTGCTTGTTATGACTTGATAGATCATGGGCGGGGGTAATCATTCCTGTCCAGGCGTTATTGACGCACCTCATACTGCAGTCGTAGGTTTTTCTCGGCCCCGATTCTGTAATTTCAAACTCAATGCTTGGCAGCGAAACAAAGGTCATCAATTTTTCAATCGTGTATAGCTCGCCTGAACCGATAAATTTATTTAGGGAGGCGGGGATATGGTTGATGTCTGTTTCATCGTGAATAATGAGTTGGCCATGCCCATTCATTCCACGATCAATCTTTATCATTAACGGACCAAGCTGCTGGAAAAGATCACGCGCGACTTTTTGAGCGTTAGCTGCTCCTTGCACTGTCGTTCCAGGCACGGTTCTTATATTCAACGCAGTCGCTATATCTCTAAAACCTGATTTGGTATTGATTCGTTCGATTACGTCTACGACGTTTGGAGAGGCGGGTTTATGGTAGTGCTGGATAGGGATGCCTGCTTCGGCGAAAAAATCAGTGGTAATCTGATCTTGCATATACACATCAGCACTCACGTTTGAATGACTTCCAGCGAAATCTAGAAGGGTTTGATACGCTTTTTTGTCTTCACGTAAGCGCTGGACCAAAAAAGCGTCAGGCTTTCCGTCAGGACATAACACCTCGATATGCTCTGCTGTGGCTCCGGTGATGCTACAAGCGTACTGTTTAAAATATTCACTTACGGGACACGAGGAGACCACCATGTCTTTATCATGCGCATACCAGATTTTCCGTGGCGAGAATGAAGAAGCCTTATCAACAAGCTCAGGACTTGCTGTCATTACCTGATGGATGAAATTGGCAACAATAATTTTAGACATCGTTCTTTTTCCTTTTGCTTATTCGCTTCAATCTTCTGATCTTTATGTCAATTGAATCGATATTGCCTGCTGCCATTTAACAAGCTATTACCTTCCTCCTGCATTTACGTATATAAATCATGCGTAAATAAAAATGCCCTTTAGATGCAAGGGCCAGAAGGGAGTTCTATGCTAAGGAAGAAGCTCAGCGTTTTGTCTAGAGAAAATTACGGATATTGCGTGGCATATTCTGTTTTTCTGAAAGCAAACTTTATTCGATCATCAAACTAATTTTGATGATGTACGCCTATAGAAAAGAGGGGCGGTTCATTCCACAATGCAGCTTAATGGAAGATATTTTCTTTAAATTGGCCTCATTCATGACTCTATGTGCACTACCCCTACTCATAGTTATACAATGCTAATTAGCGCGGCTAATCTCGCTGCGCGTATCGCTGACAAACCGGATACAACGATCATTTTAGACTGCCGTTTTGATCTAAATGATGAGAACGCCGGCAAGGCGGCTTATGATGTTGGCCATATACCTCAAGCACATTATGCGCACCTGGATCGTGTACTTTCGGGCGAACGCACCGGATATAACGGACGTCATCCATTGCCAGAGCGCGCCACTTTAATCCGTCACCTGGCTGCTTATGGATTGCGCAATTCGCATCAGGTGATTGCTTATGACGCGCAAGGAGGAATGTTTGCCGCGCGACTGTGGTGGCTATTGCGTTGGTTAGGCCATGAATCGGTTGCTGTGCTTGATGGTGGCTTGCACGCTTGGCAACAAGCGGGATTACCCCTGACTGATGTTTTGCCTGCTGCTCACCAAGGGGACTTTGCGCCTGCTGCATCGCTTGTCACTACCGTTGATGCAGAAACGGTGATGCGTAATCTACGCACGCAAGAATACATGCTAATCGATGCGCGTTCGGCAGACCGTTATCGGGGGGAGAATGAGACGCTAGATATCGTAGGAGGCCATATTCCAGGTGCCGTTCAGCGTTTCTTCAAAGATAACTTAACGGCTGAAGGTTACTTTAAATCGGCGTCTGTTTTACATGAAGAGTTCAGCGCGCTGCTGGGTGAAAGGCCAGCTGAGCAAGTTATCTTACAGTGCGGATCAGGCGTTTCTGCCTGCCTTCATGCACTAGCAATGGAAATTGCAGGCTTACACGGAGCGGCCCTTTACCCTGGCTCATGGAGCGAATGGTGCACAGACCCGAAGCGACCTATGATCATGGGCGCCAAGGTAAATTGAAATCCTAATGGTGCGACGTAGGTTAGGTGCGGAGCCCAGCATGGGCCAATAACGCTCTCTATTCCCCCTTTCTAAAATTATGAATAGGCCCTTAGTGTTGGAATTCGCTCCTCACCTTATATACGCCGATGGCTGATAATCAAATTTAAGCAATTTTCCTCATTTTTAATCGTTTTTTATCTTTCTTAATCGACTAATGATCGTTAACCTATGTTCGTAATCGTTTTTATGCGATGCAATGGATATTAACGATAGAAGTTTTCTATGAATGAATCTCTGGCTGATCCTATTGGTGCTGCTTGGTTGGCAAAGACTTATGGTGTTACACCGATGGTGCAATTACCCGTGCTTAGCCAGATCGGAAGCCGCCGTGCGACCCAGGTTGAGCACGGAGTGCGACTGGAAACCTATCCCGAAGTTATGCGTCCCGAGGGGACGGCGGCTGCACATTTACAGTTCCATTTACGCCATGAACTACCTCATCTCGAGTTCTTAGCCCGCTTGTTTGCTCTGTGCGGCCCATCTTTTGTTCAAGATTGGGTGATGGCCGAGCCTACTGGTCAATATGCACGCCGCGCGGCTTTCCTCTATGAATGGTTGATGGGGGAGGAGGCGTTACAGGTGCCTCAACGTTTGAGTGGCAATTATGTTGATGCAATCAATAGTGAGCAGATGGTTACCGCCTCGCCTGAACAGGTACGCAAAGTTCAGCGTTGGCGAGTGAATGACAATCTGCCTGGGACACGATACTTTTGTCCGACCCTCGTCAAAACAGAGGATTTTGCTAAAGCCGCTGAATTGGATGTGCGTCAGTTATTGGGTGAATTGAAAGCCGAGTTTGGCGAGGCGCTATCGATACGCGCTGCTGCATGGATGACGCTTAAGGAGAGCAAAGCGAGTTTCGCTATCGAGCGAGAAGCTGACAACGCAAGCCGCGTGCAACGATTTGCAGATGCGATGGCACGACGTACTGGGCATGGCGAATTGCCACTGACTGATGATAAGTTGGCCGAGTTGCAGCGGGATATTTTGGGAGAGAAGGTAACGCTTACGCACTTTGGTATACGTCAGTCACCGGTGTTTGTCGGACAGACTATACGTTTTCAGGAAGTGGTGCATTATGTGGCGCCCGTGTCATCAGATGTCCCTATGATGCTCGAAGGACTGAGGACTTTTCTCGAACGCACGCAAGGCCAGTCATCAGTGATGCGCAGTGCGGTTGCAGCCTTTGGTTTTGTCTATATTCATCCACTAGCCGATGGTAATGGTCGGGTGCACCGCTTTTTGATCAATGACATATTGCGGCGCGATGGCGTGATTCCCGAGCCGATCATTCTTCCTATTTCTGCAATCATTGTCGATGAGGTAGATGAGCGGCATCGCTATGATTTGGTGCTGGAGCGCGTGTCTACGCCCTTAATGCAAGGTGTTCGACAGTATGTGTCTTTTGCGCCTTCACATAATGTCTATCCGGATGGCGTTGCTTCAAATTTTGTTTTCAGTGGTGGGGAACTGGCTCAACCTTTATGGCGTTATCCTGACCTGAGCCAGCACGTCATTTTCATGTCCAACATCATTAGCCGTACGTTGACAGAGCAAATACCCAAAGAGGCTCAGTATTTACGCACTCACGGGAATGCAAGGCAAGCATTGAAAGAAATTGTAGAGATGCCCGACCATCAAGCTGACCGAATCATTCGTTCGATTCAGCAGAACCAACGCAAATTAAGTAATGTGCTTGCTAAAGAAATACCGATTCTTCGAGATCCAGGGATATGGACAGCGATTGTCGAAGCTGTCTGTCGGGAGTTCAACATCTAACTCATAAACGATATAGACGTTAAAGTTCAGTTAAAGAAGCGCTGAATAGATCGAGAGCAACATGCAGAATCGTTGATTATTCTGCTTCTCTTGATTTATTCAGTGCTTACCGCCATTGTTATTTGGCCGTCAAACCCTACCTATGTTTTTTCGCAAAGAATCAACTTTCAACAGCAAAGGGGAACTGGTATTTGCGAATAACTTGAAACAGAGATGAGTAAGACAGCAAAAACGCAACAACGGAATAATAAGTAAAAAACTGCATGTCCTCATGATTCATGAAAAATACAGCTATGATTTTTATTAATTTCAAAATCAAAATTTAGCGATTTAAAAAATAACACTAGTTGTAGATAGATCTTCTAAAAAATAAAAAGCTAAGAATTTTCTACATAAATTCTGTGGTGACGGAATAATCCATTTTAACCGCTTGGAAAATATTAATAAGCTAACCAATTTTTTTGTCTTTTTGAGAAAATCTTAACCTATTCTTAGGGAATCTCTCTTCCTCTGTAATCATTTAATTATTTTTCTCCTCGGTATTGCAGAGAAAAGTCAAATGTAATCTTGTTTTTATTTAAGTAGATTATTGTTGATTGCTTTTGCTTAACTTGGCTATAGTTAAATTAAGGTGCGATTTAAGTGCGAGTTTTTTTAATTAAAAAAATTAATTGGCGCACGAAAATCTCCATTGAGATAAAGCATTCATTAGTTTTAATAATAAAAATAAGGAAATAAATATGCTTTTTCAAGCTGCTTCAGCTATTTCACGTGTTGTTACTAGCTACGTTACTTTAAATCAGACCTATCCACCGGTTTCAGCGCCAGCATCACAGGTATACAAAAACCAAATTGCTCAGGAAACAAAGGCGAGAGAAAAAATCCGCGATTTAACTCAACAACATGATAATGCGAGAAAGCTTCTCGAGTTTTATACGAGCTGCCCTGGCAACGAAACAATGTTTGCTTACATGCTCAGATATCACGCTGTCGATAAGGCAGATGACATCAGTAAAAAACTTTCTAAGTTGGGCATCGCGATTAACTCCTTAGAATCTGAATATATTGAATCAAATATGAGAGACAAAAGTGAGTTAAAGGGTCAGTTAGCCACTTTCGCTTTCAGTTTCAAAATTTTTGGGCATTTTTTTACCTGGTATATTGATAATTTTATGCATCCTCTATCACCCTCTAAAAATCCGCGTCAAGTGGCTTAGTAGCACTTCTTAAAAGCAATGCGGGCTTTTGGCTTTCAATATTAAATGGCGGAATGCTTGGTTTAACAATTTTTGTAAACCAAGCATTTCTCTTTTTCAATAGGGATAAGTGAATTAAAAACTGATATTTTAATTAAAGTAATTTCTAAAAAATTATAATTCTTTTTTTGATCTGTATATACGGAATTTTTGTTCAATGCTAGTTGTAAGCTATAATGTTGAATAATAATTCTAAGTGTCAACCTCCAAAAATCCTTAGGTCTTAACGGATTTTACTGTTAAATTAATAAATTGATTGATGTTGTAAGTAATGTTTAAATATTTTTTATTTTTATCAGTTTTTATTAGATAATTCTCGTAGCCTAATTTTTCAAGATATTGGTGATAAATTATCTGGTTTCACATATTTTTAAAATCTGAAAAATATATTTAATTGCTACGGCGAATATCGCTTTGCTTTTTACTTTATCAAAGAATAAACCATCTTGCGTATCGAATATCTTTTTCGAAAGCGTCTATTCGAGGTTCAACGCTGGTATTGTCATTAAATGTTTTTGATCAATAGAAACCCAATTCCTCTAATGTGCAGAGACACGTTAGAATGCTCAATTACACCCTATGTTGAATTTAAATATTGAGGATATGATGACAGGAAGCCCTATTTTAGGAATTAATAATTTAATGTTGGCCCAACTTCGCGAAAAATTGAATGAAGAAGAGTGTGAGCCCCAAGGATGGGGTGAAGTAATACAACAAGATCCTGCTATTGAAGGGAATAATGAAGGTATATTTTCGAGACTGCCAGTAGAGTTAAAAAGGAATATTTGCGAACTATTATCAATGAAAAATTTGGCGCAGCTTGGATCGACTAGCAAAGGTTTTATGTGGTCTGCTGTTCAAACTCTTGTGGGGAATAAAAATGTTAGAAAAGAATGGGCTGAAGAGCAAATAAATTACTACGCTTGTTTTATAAAAAACATACTGCAAAGTGATAATAAATTAAACGTATCTAATATTCTGGAACGAGAAGGTGGAAAAATAAAAAATGCAAAGTATGTCGGCATTCTGTCTCCAGAAAATATAAGAGTTGAAAATTATCTAACTATGTTGGATGCTTTTGGGCGAAAAAATAATATCCTAGGTTTAACTTTAAAAATGCCATCTCTATCTGGATCAGATGTGGATGTAATGCTAGATAAACTCAAAAATATTTTTAAAAATAATAAGGATATAATTTACGCTAACTTGGATTTTTATCGGGTTGAATTAACAAATGATCATATAAAAATACTTTTACCACTCATTCCAGAAAATACTTATCGACTTTGTTTTGGTCTTGGATCGTTTGGAGATGAGAGTGTTGAAAATTTTGCTTCTTTTTTTAAATGGTCTGGCATTTCTGAGTTGTCCATGTCATTTTATTACCCTCCTCATACTGAGGATGAAAGTGAAGAAATTAATTATCCGAATATAAGTAAAGCGAGCTTGGAAAGATTATCAAAAGCATGGCCTAAAAATATACAAAGATTATGCTTGGAAGGGGATAAGATTAATGATTATATGCTCGGATTTATTTTTAAAAATTTGCCTAGAAGTGTGAAAAGCTTAATTTTTAATAATAATGATATTGATGGGCTTTTCTCTGAGGAAATACCGGAAAATATTAGATCGCTTTGTATAGCGGATAATTATGTTGCTTCTGTTGGATTTAAAAATATATTAAAAAAATTGCCTAAAAATTTTAATGCATTGTCATTAAAGTCAAATGAGATTGATGGCGGTGATGATGGGCTTGTAAATTTTAATTTTTTTAATAAAAAAATTAAACGATTATCCCTTTCTGAAAATCCAATTGGTATTGAGGGCCTTAAAAAAATAATAAAATATATGCCGGATAGTGTGGAGATGGTGATGTTGGATAAATGTGGAATTAATGATTTAATGAGTTCGCCGGATAAATTGAGTTTGGATTTTCGGAGTCCGATAAAGTTGCCTAACTCCCTTAAAAATTTATATCTGTCGGGTAATAATATGAATGAGGTAGATGTAAATATTTTTATGGGTTTATTAAAATTTCCTGAAAAATTTAATGCGCTCTTTATAGATAATCGTATATTTTATTTCAATGAAATTTTAGAGCGTCAATCAAAAATGGCTCGCGAATATGGAATCAGCATGAATTAATAGAGAGGTATACCCCATCCTCCTTAGACTATGTTTGCCTTCTTGCCAAATTAGTGTCGAGCAAGAAGGCATTAGCGCAGCTCCACTTTATTCAGCGTTTCCTCCCGTATTTTCTGTATAAATATTCTTCATTCATCACTCATTCCACGCTTTTCCAAATTGCTCGCTGTAAAGCTTAGTCGCCGCGTCTAGCGATAGACGAGCATGTAAATTCCTGTTAACTTTTGTGCCCAGTTAGCGTTCCTGAGATGCGGATAAGATAAATCTTCACGAGGAACGTTTAGCCCCGCCTTACCGCCATACTGGTGCACAAGCAATCCTTACTTGTAGTTATTTAAAGTTTCTTTAAGGCCGCTGCAATAGATTTTATTAGAAAGAGTGATAACGTATGAACGCTGGACAACGACGTATTTTTGCCATTATTGCTGCTTCATCGGGTAATTTGGTTGAGTGGTTTGATTTTTATGTGTACTCGTATTGCGCAATTTATTTTGCGTCATCTTTTTTTCCAGCCAGTGATCCGACCACTCAGTTACTTAATGCAGCCGGAATTTTTGCTGCGGGTTTTTTAATGCGGCCGTTGGGGGCATGGTTTTTAGGTCGCTTGGCGGATAGGCAAGGGCGGCGGCTGGCGATGATGGTTGCAGTGCTGATGATGTGTGGCGGGTCGCTGCTTATCGCTTGTTTACCGACTTATTCGCAGATTGGGAAAGCAGCACCCGCCTTGCTTTTGGTGGCTCGTCTGCTGCAAGGTTTATCAGTGGGTGGAGAATATGGTGTTAGCGCAACCTATTTAAGTGAAGTTGGTACGCAAGATCGGCGCGGATTTTATGCCTCTTTTCAGTACGTGACATTGATTGGGGGGCAACTGCTGGCTTTGTTGGTGATTGTGATTTTGCAACATATTCTGCCTGATACTGAGTTAAAAGCATGGGGCTGGCGGATTCCTTTCATCATTGGTGCGTTCGCTGCGCTAATTGCTTTATGGCTACGCCGCTCGCTAAGCGAAACGACTTCAAAAGAAGTGCGTACTCACAGTCAAGCAGGAACGCTACAAGGATTGTTTCGGCATAAGCGCTCCATTTTGACGGTTCTTGGTTTTACAGCTTGTGGCTCGCTGACTTTCTACACATTCACCACTTACATGCAGAAGTATTTAATTAATACAACTGGTATGGCGCCGAAGACAGCCAGCGTATTAATGATGAGTGCATTATCTGTCTGTCTGTTTTTAAACCCTATTTTTGGTGCACTGTCTGACAAAATTGGGCGCCGTGCAATGATGATCATCTACAGTGTGTTAACCATGCTATGCACCGTACCGATCATGTACACGTTGAAAGGGACAACGAATCCTTACATTGCGTTCGGTTTAGTGATGAGTGCATTAACTATCCTGACGCTCTATACGTCGGTTGGCGGTTTACTCAAAGCCGAATTATTTCCAACAGAAGTACGTGCGCTTGGTGTCGGCTTAGCTTACGCGCTCGCAAATGCTGCGTTTGGCGGTAGTGCTGAATACGTTGCGTTGAAATTGAAATCATTAGGCGTAGAATCGAGCTTTTATTGGTATGTGACAGCGCTCGCATTGATGTGTTTGTTGATCTCTTTAAATATGCCGGATTTGCGGCGGCATGGTTATTTGAAGGGTGAGTAGATATTCTCTTGTTCAAATTAAGCTATTAAAGTTTTTGCCTGTCAAAAAAGGAAAGCCGGTGTACCAGTATTACAAATTTGCTTAGATAAGTTGTTCATATGCGCAGCGTCAGTCTGTTTTATTCTTGCTTGGCTTAACGTATCGAATTTTGATTCTGAGCTGAGAGTGCTGAAGTAATAAAAATAAAGGTAGTGACCAGTAATAAAAGTAAGTAACTAGTGCAACGATAAAATTTTGAAGGGTTGATTTATGATAGTTTCCCACCAATCAGCAGCCACGTCTTTCAATATCCGTAGTAACGATCAGCATGCCGTTGAACAGCAAAAAAATTTGCAGAGCAAACTCGATGAATTAAAAGCAGACATCGAAAATAAAACGAAGGCAACAAAAAGGGCAAGTGAGTTGATTAACTCTCTATTAGGTGATTTGAAAAAAAGAGAACTGGTTGATAACGATAACGCGTTAGCTGACGAAGCCGGAGCAAATAACTTTACAGAAAATTTAACTAAGTTTATCGAGAGCAAATTGTTGCCGTTAGTAGATGACGCTAAGGGGCTTTTTGTGTCATACGAAGGATTGGCCGAAGATTTGGCTAAAGCAGGGGTTTCGATAGATAAGGTTGATGGATTTTCTTTGTTAAGCTGTGAAGCAAAAGAATTTGAGCTGGGCTTAGGTGGACGTCTAGAGGATGGAGAGGTTGTAGAGCATTTAGCAAACAAGACTTCTCCTGAGCAACATTTTCTGAATGCTGATAATGCTCGTAAAGTTCGGGAGAACTTTGAGGCTCTTAAGGCACGGTATGAGGATGCTTTTGTTGAAATTGAGAAGTTAAAAGATCAAACAGCCTCCACTAGTTGGCAAAAGAATCTACTGGATTCGATACGCAATAGTTTTGCAGGGCTAGCCGCTTTCATATTTAATAGCAAGCCAATAACCTTAATAGGCTCGGCGTTCAATATGAAGTGGGAGGCAGATGAGGTGATAAAAAAATTCTATCAACCTTCCTCTAAAGCTGCGCTAGCTAGCATTGGAAGCAATCTTAAATTGTTAGGGTTAGAGTCTAAATTGCCGCACATAACAGTAAAAATAGCTTAATTAAAACTAACAGCCTTTTGTAGGGGCCGCTCAATAGTCGGTAAGCAATTTTTAAGATGTGCTTGGGAAGTATAAGTAAACTTCCTAAAGCGCCATTAGTATGTTTATCTGCTTTTTGCGCATAGACGTTTTCGGTGAGCTCGTTGTACAAAGTCAAAGTTTCATTTTGACTAAATTTTTTTATCGCTATTAATCAAATTGGCGCCCATTTCTTCTATAGAGATGGGCGTTTGTTTTTGTAGTTATTCATTAGAGATTTTAATGAAGGCAGAGCAGTTCTGTAAAAAATTGACTTCTCCCCATTTAAGCTGCCGTAAATAACTTAGTGGTCAGGACCACTAGTGAGCTGCTGTCTATACGATTCTGATTAAATAAAATTCATCATTAAGGTCTTCACCTGATCCATGCAAAGAGTTATGTCTGACAAGATTCAGAAAATTCTTATCTGCGATCTTATGTTTAGGGCGTCCAAAAATTATTTGTGGCTGACCCTCGCTAATCTCTAAGCATGACAAGCGAATCTACTGTCAGCAGAGAATGAAAACCTAAGCTTATGTAGTTCCAGTGAAACGCTGAATTTACGAAAGTTGGATTATGACTACCAAGAACTCTATCTCCGCTGGTTCCTGTACTATGGTTGTAAATAGGTCGGCTTATGATCCTGTACCAGTATGCGTCAATGAGCAGCAAGAAGCTGAACAACAAACTGGAGCCTTGCTTAAACGGCTAGAGACAATTAAAGATAGCCTTAACGGGATGATAGATAAAAGAGACAGCAACGGCTCTCTCCTCCTTAACTACTGGATTGAGAATTTATTAGCGCAATTAGAACTGCTTAATTCGGTTTCGGTTAAAGACTCTCTAGCTAATGGGATAGTCACTACTAAAAAAGCTGTGGAGGATATCTTTGAAAGCTTTGAGTTATTGCTTGATGAGTTAAAGGAGGCCAGCTTTCCTTCTCTGGCTGAGCAAACCGTTTTAGATAAAAATAAAAAGGTCAATAAGCACTGCGCAGAAATAGCGCAGAAAGTTCAGGAATTGATACAAGATTTAGGAAAAAATCGGCCCAGCTATTGGGAAAGCGCAGCGTTGATTTTAAGCGGCGCTGCTCTAGCGTTGACGGGGCACATCATTCTAGCTCCAGTTGCAGTCGTTACAGGTTTGGGGTGGGGGGTATATCAAGCTTGTTTCAACGTTAAATTGAGCGTTACAAGTGCAACGATTCAGTTACTTACCAAGTTATGGAATTTTGTCCAGAACTCTGTTCTGACCGCGTATAAATATGCGAAAGAAAAAGTTTGGACTCCAGTCTATGATCGGTACCGTCCTGTAACCTATCTTGATAAAGTTCAGATTAGCTTGAAAAGCGATTTTGGCAGAATGCTTGATAGCGAGCGTGAGGGAATTCAGAATGAAGAACTTCGTCATCAGATTAAGCTTCTATCAAGACGAGTAACAGTACTTAATTTGACCAGAAATCTTTTGCCTTTTAAGGAGGATTTTGAAGAAACTCAAAAGATTTCAGCAGATATTTTTGGGATGTTGGGTGAGGATAATAAGTCTGGTTTGCTACTCCTTATGAGAAAGGTGGATCAAATGGCTTCCCTCTCTCCAAGTGGTTTAGATAGTAAATTCGATTCAAAAATGAAATTCTTGAGGGAAGAGATTCAAAAATATTTTGGAGAAATATCAGAACAAGCTCTGGAATTGAAAACAAGGTGCGCTGGATTAAAGAAGAGAAAAGAGACATATGAAAATGTGAAAAATGGGGGCCTGATCTTAGGTGGTACTGCGCTATTCGCGGGAGGAGTTAGTGGACTTTTGTTAACCCTACCTGTTGGGGCACTCTGGTTTCTCTATGAGTTTCATCATTTATATAGAGGAGGAATTCTAAATCAAGCTGCTGAATTGCTTGATTTAGTTGAGAGTCAAAAGGAAAAACTTAAATCTGTGCTTCAGGATGCCGAGTTAGCAAATACTAGAAAGATTCAACAGACCCAACAAATGATTAATTTGTATCTTTATGGCTTTGTACTCTCCTTTGTCGAACGACGTAGCGATCATAATGATGAAGATTGGAATAATTTAAGTAACCTAGTTTCGTCCGATTTGCCCTCACAGGAGGATTTAGACTAAAATTGCCTTTAGCAATTAGGGTATATTTGCTAAATATTTTAAATATTTAAAACCTGTCTAATATTCTTCTTAGTTAGATTAACAAAGTTAGAGAATGCCATGAATACCAATCCACCACAGGGAAATACACTACAGAGCTTACATGCATTGCTAAATGCTCTTTCTGCACAGGACAGGAGCCTTCAAAACAACATTAATGTTGCTGCTAGTGCAACTCAGATTTTATCAACAGAAATGCGGCATGATAGTGGTAAACGTACAATGCAGGATGAATTAATATTGGAGACAATAGCGAAAATATTAAAATTAGAGCAGAAGGCAGAAGGATTAACGCCTGAACAAAAAGAATTAGCGGAACAACGTATAAAGTTACTGACGTTTATGGAGAAGGCTGTTAGCGGCCGTATAGCTGCTGAGAAAAAGGCTTCAGCAGCGCTGCAGCGACCTGGTTCCAACTTGTCAGCATCTTTTCCTGCTTAAGGGCATTTAGTGTGCTTATTCACAAACATCTGATCGACTAGTGCGTAGTTTTTTTATAGGTCTTTAAGCATTTAATTATTCCCTCAAGAATAAATATCCTCTTCATTGTGGCTTTTCTAGCTAGAATTTAAGCTATTAAGTTAGTAATAGCAGCAAATAGAAAATAATAAAATTGCTAAAATTGGCTTTCCCAAAATCCAACTCAAATAGCTATGCATTTATTTCCGTTATTAATATCTTAATTTTTTATCTTGATTTGACCGAAAATTTAGAGTTTTCTAATAAACTAGAGAAATAAGAGGCTCCCTACCCAAGGTAGGGAGGAAAATAATCGTCGCTTACGTGGTAGTAGCAAGTAACTTTTCACCACTCATCCCCTGATGCCGCAACAACGCATCAATATTCGGTTCACGGCCACGGAACGCTCGGAATGAGCTTATCGCACTACGGCTACCACCGACTTCTAAGATCTCTTTCAAATAACGCGAGCCTATTTCTGCATTAAGCACGCTGCTTGGTTGGCCTTGCTGGCTTTGTTGTTGCGCAGCTTCTTCAAAGGCTGCATAGGCATCGGCGGAAAGCACTTCAGCCCATTTGTAGCTGTAGTAACCGGCTGCATAGCCGCCTGCAAAGATGTGGCTGAACGTGTTCGGCCAGCGTGAGAAATCAGCTTGCGTAGTCACGTGGTAATGTGCGTTCGTTTCGAAAGCTAAGTCGGTAATGCTAGTTTTGCCTGCCGGCGTGAAATCAGTATGCAAACGCATGTCGAACATCGCAAATACGATTTGTCGCAGCGTAGCAAGTCCGCTGTGAAAGTTTTTCGCGGCGAGCATTTTGTCAAAAAGGGCACGCGGTAGAGGTTCACCTGTATCAACGTGTGCACTCAAGCTACTCAACACCTCCCATTCCCAGCAGAAATTCTCCATAAACTGCGATGGTAGTTCGACCGCATCCCATTCAACCCCATTAGTGCCTGAGACCGCTCTTTCTTCAACGCGCGTGAGCATATGATGCAAGCCGTGGCCGAATTCATGAAAGAGGGTCATCACTTCATCATGTGTAAAGCAAGCGGGTTTATTGCCAACTGGTGCTGAGAAGTTGCAAGTTAAATAAGTCACTGGAGTTTGCAGTTCGCCATTCGCATGGCGCCAGCGCGTGCGCGCATCATCCATCCATGCGCCACCGCGTTTGCCTTCTCGTGCGTATAGGTCAAGGTAAAACTGCGCGATGAGCTGTTTGTTAGCATCATAGATTTCAAAAAAGCGCACATCAGGATGCCACACTGCCGCATCAGCAGGCTGAATGCTTACGTTAAATAATGCTTCGGTTATTTTGAACAAGCCAGGCAAGACAGTGCTTTCTGGGAAATACTGCTTTACCTCGTTTTCCGAAAACGCATAACGCGTTTGACGCAATTTCTCTGCAGCAAACGCAATATCCCAAGGAGCTAATTCAGACAAGCCAAGCTCGCGCTTTGCAAACGCTTTAAGTTCTTGCCAATCTTGCTCGGCATAGGGGCGAGCGCGTCGTGCAAGATCTTCTAAAAAGCGGATAACTTGCTCAGGAGACTCGGCCATTTTAGGCGCGAGTGAAACTTCGGCAAAATTCTGATAGCCAAGCATCTGTGCTTCGCGTTTACGTAGCGTAAGTTGCTCTAGCATGATCTCCGTGTTATCCCACTCTGGTTTGCCTTGAGCGTAGTTAGGGCCAAGTTCAGAAGCACGGGTTGTATAAGCACGATACATCGCTTCACGTAGCGGTCGATGCTCAGCGTATTGCAAAACAGGGAAGTAAGAGGGGAAGTGCAGTGTAAACTTCCAGCCTTCTTTACCATCTTGTTGAGCTGCTGCGCGTGCAGCTGCTTGGTCATCTTCAGGTAAACCTGCCAGTTCAGCAGCGTTGTCGACGAAGATTGAATAAGCATTGGTCGCATCTAGCACGTGATCAGAAAATGCTTTCGTCAGGTTTGCCTGGCGTTCTTGTAATTGTGCGAACGCAGGTTTTTGTGCTTCATCAAGTTCAGCACCAGATAAACGGAAGTCACGTAGCGCATCGTCAAGTACTTTTCTGCGTGCCGCGGAAAGTTGTTGGTAGGCTTCGCTCGCAGCAGCGATAGCTTGATATTTTTTATAGAGCGTTAAGTTTTGCCCAAGGCTTGTCCAAAATTCGGTCACGCGCGGTAGATTGTCACCATAGGCGGCGCGCAATTCAGGCGTATCGACTACCGCTTTCAGGTGGTAAACAATACCCCAGGCTCGTGATAAAGGTTCAGTTGCTGCCTCTAGCGGTTCAATAACGCTCTCCCAAGAGGGTGTATCAACTGCACTGACTTGCTCAACGGCTTGTTGTGCATGGGCCAGTAATAAATCGAGGGCAGGGGTGATATGTTCTGCTTTAATTTCTGTAAAGCGTGGCAAATTAGAAAAATCAAGTAAGGGGTTATCAGCTTTCATGAGCTTCCTAATGCGAAGATTGAGTGTCAAAGTGAAAAGAAGGCATTGCCAAATGTTTTACATGATATTGCTTGGCTGCCTTTGATGTGAATTTTTTTATTGGGAAGAGCTGCATAATCTACGGGTAAAAAATCCTAACCTAACACCTAAGTTGTGCAAAATTTCAAAGGAACTTATTCCAGTTCGTTAAAAAATTGGAGTGGAGGTTGTGAGTGAGCGCATTAGGGTCTGCCTCTCACACCCACCTATGTTTCTCGATGTTCGCATGTTGAGGTGAAGAGCAAAGTGCAACATACTTAAACCACTTCTAATTTCTTCCTGCTCAGGACCTGTTCAAAAACTCTAAAAAAAGCAGAGTAGAAGATGTAAAGGCCCATGTCGCAGGGCAACCGCAGAGCCTGTCAGATATTTTGTGTGTCCGAGGTCACGGTTAACTATGACAGCTTCTTATAATGAAGCTGTAAAACGCTCGCCAAATAAAATGGCAAATTGAACTTTTGCAGTGCGCCATGTATTAGGTGGCATTGTCCAATTTTTAGTGATATTTCGCAAAGCCAAATAAATGAGTTTGATGGCGGCCTGGTCGTTAGGGAAGTGACCTCGATTTTTAATGACCTTCCGTATTTGCATATGGAGGCTTTCAATGGCATTGGTCGTATAAATAATTTTTCGCACTTCTAACGGGTAAGCAAAGAAAGGAATGACTTCTTGCCAATGGCGCCGCCAAATTGAAGCAATCGGCGGATATTTCAGCCCCCATGGACTTTCGGCAAAGACCTCAAGCGCCACAGCGGCCTCGGTTTCGGTGGTGGCGCGATAAATATTTTTTAGTTCTGCCGCGACAGCCTTACGGTCTTTCCAGCTCACAAAATCCAGGCTATTGCGAATTAAATGCACGATACAGGTCTGGATTTGCGCTTGCGGAAAGGTCGCTGTAATGGCTTCTGGGAAGCCTTTGAGTCCATCGACGACGGCGATTAATACGTCAGACAGGCCTCGATTTTTAAGCTCTGTCATGACCCTCAGCCAGAATTTTGCCCCTTCGGTTTGTTCAATCCAAATACCCAGAATTTCCTTGGTACCGTCTGGTCGTACACCCAAAGCAAGATAGACCGCTTTGTTTTTAACGCTGCCCTCATCTCGAATTTTGACTCGTAAGGCATCAAAAAACACCAACGGATACATCGGTTCTAGCGGGCGATTCTGCCATTCCTTGACTTCGTCCATCACTTCGGCGGTGATCGTTGAGATCAGATCAGGCGAGACCTCTAAGCCATACAACTCGGTTAAATGCGCTTGAATCTCGCGCACCGGTAACCCTCGCGCGTAAAGCGAGATCACCTTATCGTCAAAGCCCGGTAGTCGCCGCTGATGCTTAGCGATGAATTGCGGCGTGAAACTGCCTTCTCGATCTCGCGGTATATCGAGTTCCAGCTTGTCTTCTGACGCTAAGACCGATTTCTTGCTGCTACCATTTTTATGATTACGCTTGATCTTGCCTACGCTACGTTCTTGCTCGAGATGATGCGCTAATTCACCCTGCAATATTCTTTCTGCTAGTGACTTTTTAAGCTGACCAAACAACCCGCTTTCTGTGAATATCGAGTGCGGATTTGACAGGTCTACTCCCTCTAAAAATTTATCTAATATCGCTTGGTCTATCTTTGTCATATGCTTACTTTTTGATTACCTTCATTATCATATGACTTCTTTCACACAAAATTCCTGACACCTTCCAACCGCATGAACACCCTAGTCAATTAAAGCCGAGAATCGAATCACGCATATGAGTATCCCAAGCGGCGAGCGCGCGCATGCCCTTGAGGCTAACGCGAGTGGGGTGTTGAGCCTGAGCGGCTCTGACCATATTCAACGTTATTTTGCGCAACGTCGCTAAATTACGCGCTGCATTTTTGTCTCGTACTTGGCAAGCATCTTCTGACCAAGACATATCCAAGACCCAGTGCAATCGATTTTCAATCCCCCAATGCGCTCTAATCAGGCGGGCCATTTCTTTCGCCTTGACGTCCTTGGAACTGATGTAATACCGATATTCTGTCGTGATTTTGTCACCGATTTGGCGTGTACTCTCTATCATCACGAGGCGCTTCACCCCAGCCCACTGATGGCCCGCCCGACTCAACCACTCCACATCGTCCGTCACGCGACAGATACGTGTCTCAATGCGACCATGCCCTTTATTATGTTCGCTATGCTCCCAATACGAGTGCGTTAATTCGGCCACCTGAGCCGCCGCAAACCAGTCTTTGATATCTTGCGCTAACAGCGGCTGATTGTCTTTCACCGCCAGCACATAATCGGCCTTCGCTTGGATGATGGCTTGTGCAATATCACGCTGAGCCCCCATCGCATCTAGCGTGAGAGTCGCCCCTTTCAGATCCAGCGCCGCCAGTAACTCCGGAATCGCAGTAATCTCATTACTTTTATCATCCGTCTTGACTTGACCCAATGAAAGCCCATTCTCTGAGCACCACGCCGACACGAGATGAAGGGCACCCACCTCCTGACTTCTTTGACGGCTTCCCCTGAGGGTCTTGCCATCAATCGCCACATGCTTATCCGCCAAACTCGGACACAGCATTTGCACCCACTTCATAAAGCACCGCTCGAATACCACCGGACTCAACGCACTAAATACTCGCCGATACGTGTCCGCACTCGGAATACCGTGCTCGTACAATTGGTGTTGGCGTAGCCACGCGAGTTGACTATGCCCCCACAGTACCATCATCTCCCACGTATCCACCCCGCATAGCGTCGCGCACAGTGCGCTCAATAGGATCTCTTCAAATGAATAGCGGCACTTCCGACTACGCGGATCATGCAACTCCTTAAACGCTTCCAGGATCGGCGGCATCTCTTGGCTCCAAAAAAAGCCAACTCTAACTCACCTTCTATAAAAGCTTCATCCACACCACTCGGCTCATCAACCTTTAATTACGAGAATGTTCATGCGGTTGCCCTGGCCCATGTCGGGATACCGCTGGAACCTCAACATATATGTCTTGTAACCTTCATATTTCTTCTTAGAACAGAACCTGTTCATAATCTCAAGAGGAAATACCAGGTTAATCGGCCTAGATGCTGGGGTGACGGAGGAACCCCAACGTGACGGCTGATTTTTCTCAAATTTCTAACGGAAGTGAGGGCAATGAGGATGCGGTGGTTTGATGTGCTGCGGGAGTATGCGTAATCGCAGTATTCGAAATAGCAATGAGCATAAATATTCTTCTGTTATTCAATCAAAGATGCTGGCGTTAAATTACGCTGTAGCATCTGTCTTGTAGGTTCTGCTTGCCCTCAGCTAGCGACTGAAGGGAAGGTAAGGGTTGATAAAAAACAGCTTACCTCTTTCACCAGCTCATAACCAAAGCCCCCTTAAGCGAGATGAAGTAAAGGCCGTGCATGGGTTGAGGTGTGTTCAGCGGCTTTGCCAACAGCACCGCGCTGCGCTAAGAGCTTTTGATTGGCCAAACTTAAACCTTGTACATCTTCGATAGTAGCCTCGGTCACGGTTAGTGACGCATGCGATGAACTCCAGCCCAAATTGACTTGAATGTGATCTCCTCTTTGATGTATTCGCCAGACGCGAACAGAATGATCCGCACTGCCGGTCACCAGATAGTCGCCCTCAGGGGTGGTATGCCAGACGATACACCTAACCTCTCCTGCAAAGCCTTGCACAACCGCTAAACACTTCCCACTCTGCGCGTCCCACAGCCGCACAGTGTTGTCATCACTCGCTGAGGCGAGTTGGTGGCCACTTGGCGAATATGCGACGCTATTCACCATCTCGGTATGATCCGTTAAGGTGTGGCTAAGCCGCCCATGCTGCGCATCCCACAGCCGCACTGTAGTGTCCGTACTCGCGGAGGCGATCTGCTGGCCATTGGGCGAATACGCGACGCTAAAAACCCTGTCGGTATGTCCCGCCAAGGTGTGGCTAAGCTGGCCAGTGTGCGCATCCCACAACCGCACTGTGCCGTCGTAACTCGCTGAGGCGATCTGCTGCCTGCTGGGTGAAGACACGACGCTCCAAACCCAACCGTTATGGCCCACCATGGTATGACTGAGCTGTCCACGCTGTGCATCCCACAGCCGCACCGTCCCATCCCAACTTGCTGAGGCGATCTGTTTGCCGCTAGGCGAATACACCGCGCTTTTAACCCTGCCGGTATGTCCCCCTAAGGTGTATCTGAGCTGACCACTGTGCGCGTCCCATAGTCGCACCGTTTGGTCCAAACCTGCTGAGGCAATCTGCTGGCCATTGGACGAATACGCGACGCAGAAAATCCCATTGGCATGCCCCACTAAAGTATGGCTAAGCTGCTTAGTGTACGTATCCCACAACCTCACCGTCCCGTCCCAACTTGCCGAGGCGATCTGCTTGCCGCTGGGCGAATACACGACGCTATACACCATTTCGGTATGCCCCTCTAAGGTGTGGTCGAGCTGGCCGCTGTGCGCATCCCATAGTCGCACCGTGTTGTCTCCACCCCCTGAGGCGATCTGCTTACCGCTGGGCGAATACACGACGCTATTAACTCCATCGGTATGTCCTTCTAAGGTGTGGCTAAGCTGTCCACGCTGCGCATCCCATAGCCGCACTGTCCCGTCGTAACTCGCTGAAGCGATCTGCTGCCCACTGGGTGAATACGCGACGCTCAGAACCGCGTCGGCATGCCCCTCTAAAGTATGGATGGGCTGCCCACTCTGCATATCCCACAGCCGTACCGTCTGGTCCTCGCTCGCGGAGGCGATCTGTCGGCCATTGGGCGAATATGCGACGCTCCAAACCTTGTCGATATGTCCCATTAAGGTGAATAGTTTTTCCCAATTCGACGTGGCATAGACACTGATCGAACCATCTTGAACGCCCACCGCGCACGTTTTCCCATCCGGTGAATAGCAGCAGGAATCTACTGCGCTCGCTTCCTGCAGATAAGGCCATTCGCCAAACTGTACGCCCGTCATCCGGGCACCGTTTAAATTTGCCTGACGCAGCCAGATCGCATGTAGATTAGCTTTGCTTAAATCCGCTCCTTGCAATTGCGCAGAATCAAATACCCCATAACTTAAATCTGCTCCGGGAACACGTATGCCACGAAAATCTCGCCCACTTAAACCCACGCCAGCTTTGACTAATAGCGTTAACGCATTAGCTGCAATGGGTTGCACGTCCTCCGTTTTGGATCGCTCGATCCAATTCAATAACTTCTGCTCTAATTGTGTGTCTTGTTGAATACTCTCCTGTAAAAAGCTCAATATCTCTGGATCGTTAACAAGACATACCAGCTCAAAAAGCAGAGGTTTCTCGACAATCTGATCGAGTTGGCACAAGTTTGCTAACTTTTGTATTTGACTGAATGCGAATTTTTTTAACTCTTCATCCGAGCTTATGAGCGCTCCTTGAGATTTCGCATGAATCCTATCTTTGATGAGGTATAGCTTCAGCGCAGGCGAATCGATGGGTCTACCATCGCGAGTGACTGTAGTCAGCGCTTTAAATAACGCCTGCTGACAGGAAAAATCCAAGCAATTTTCTATTTTTTCTCGAATTTCTAACGGAAGTGAGGACAATAAGGACGCGGTCGGTTTTTGCGCCGCCAGAGAATGCATAACCGCAGTATTCGTAGCAGGAGTGAGCATAAATAATTCTTCTGTTGTTCAATTAAGTCTCTCGTTGCGACTCATCAAGATCGTTTCAATTTTCTGACCTGTAAATTAGCATAGTCTGGCTTTACTTAAGAACCTGTTCATAATCTCAAAGAAGAGTGTTTTGTGAGGTTATTAGCCGTCACGTTGGGGTTCGTACCTCACCCCAACCTACAAAATTTGCCGAAAAGTCGTAGGTTAGGGTGACGAAGGAACCCCAACATGAGCTTATACAAGCCTCTAAGTCGCTTTTTTAAAAGATTATGGACAGGCTCTTAGAAATTATGACCAGTCTCCTAGCGACTTTGAGCAGAATTTCTAGCATTTAGTTGATTAGGCTGCGCCAAGTGCTAATTTATATGCTCGCTCGGCCGCTTCTACTGTGTTGACTAGCAACATAGTAATGGTCATGGGTCCCACCCCGCCTGGTACAGGAGTTATATAGCCGGCTACCTGTTTCACTTCTTCAAAGTCAACATCACCGCACAGCTTGCCGTTTTCATCACGGTTCATCCCGACATCAATCACCGTTGCTCCTGGTTTGACCATGTCGGCTGTTAACGTATGGCGGCGGCCAGTTGCGACGACGATGATATCTGCCATGCGCGTATAGGTCGCGAGATTAAGTGTTCTGCTATGACAAAGCGTGACGGTAGCGTCTGCTTCAAGTAAAAGCATTGCCATCGGTTTGCCTACGATGTTCGAGCGACCAATAACTACAGCTTGCGCCCCTGAAGTTGGAATGGAGTAGGCCTCTAACATTTTCATCACGCCATACGGAGTGCAAGGCCGGAAGCCAGATTGCCCGGTTAACAGTGCACCTGCGTTTAGCATATGAAAGCCATCTACATCTTTTTCTGGTGAGATAGCAGCAATCACTTTATGACTATCAATATGCGCAGGTAATGGCAACTGCACCAAAATGCCATGAATAGCTGGGTCTTGGTTTAGTCGGGCAATGCAAGCAAGCAGCTCTGCTTCACTAAGCGTCGCAGGGTAATGTTCACCTATCGAGTACAAACCGTGCTCGTCACACGCACGTGTTTTATTACGTACATACACTTCACTAGCAGAATTATCGCCGACCAGAATCACCGCAAGCCCAGGCCGATATCCGTGGTCGGCTAAGGCTTTTGCGCGCGTTGCAACTTCGGCGCGAAGTTTTTGGGAAAGGGTATTGCCGTTTATCAATTGAGCAGTCATGGTTGAACATTAGAGAGGAGGGTGGCTTAGAAACTGTTCGCGAATTGTCTAAAAGGTAGTCATTTAGCAATACGCGAATCACGGTCTTTTAGGCGATTGATAGCCAGGTTCTTAAAGAAATGCAGAATAAATCGTGAGCAGAAAATGTGGAGGCAGGCAGCACATTAATGGTTGCCATGACGCATAGCATCGATCCGGTTTATTCAGCGCTTCCTTAAATTCAAAATTATACGTGTGCTGCCTAGGCAGAATTATTTCCTGCTTAGGACAAGTCGCATCAAATCGGCGACTGTATTGACGTTTAGCTTTTCCATCAAATTAGCGCGATGGGCTTCAACGGTTTTGATACTGATATTAAGATCATCTGCAATTTGTTTATTCAGTCGTCCAGCAATAACTCTTTCTAACACTTGTTGTTCACGGTTAGTGAGTTTGCTTAAGCGTTTGTCGGTGTCGTGCTGTTCTTGTGCAGCACTGGATTCATTGCGCGCTTTTTCTAACGTGCGTTCAATCAAAGCGAGTAGATTGGTGGCGTCAAAAGGCTTTTCAATAAAATCCATCGCGCCTTTTTTCATACTGGAAACAGCCATTGGCACATCGCCGTGACCGGTGATGAAGATGGTCGGCAGATGTAAGCCACTGGCGATTAATTTTTCTTGCAACTCAAGTCCGCTCATGCCTTCCATCCTAACGTCAAGAATCAGGCAGCCAACTTGAATCGGCTCATAAGCGGCGAGAAATTCTTCTGCGCTAGCAAAGCAGCACACTTGGTATTGGTTTGCTTCAAGCAACCAGCGTAAAGAATCGCGGACTGCTTCATTGTCATCCACTACAAAAATAGTTTCATTGAAAACGGTGTTACTTTCCATAAATTCTCAAATCGTTCCATCAAAGAGGTTTCTTGGTCTCCTATAAGTGTTTTCTTATATATGAATCAGGCTGCATAAAGCTATAGATAAATAGCTGATATGTTCAAAAATTTTGCTAGATCATTGCTCAGGTACGGTAATCGGCAGGCTAAAACAGAAAGTACAGCCTTTAGCCTGACTATCTTTCTGAACATTATCTTCTACCCAAAGTCGGCCATGGTGCGCTTCGATAATTGAGCGGCAAATATTCAGCCCCATCCCCATACCATCCGCCTTGGTACTGTAAAAAGGCGAGAAAATCATCTCTATTGCCGCTGGATTAATGCCTGGCCCTTGGTCGATCACGCTAATAAAAACTGAATCATTTTCAACACGTATCACAAGACGTATCACCGCGTCAGCTTCAAAAAATGGACAGCTATACATCGCCTCGGCCGCATTCTTTAAAAGATTAATCAGCACTTGCTCGATGAGCACAGGATCAACATAGAGGGTCGGCGGATGCGTACAGATATCGGTGACAATCCGAATACCATGTTTGCGTGTCTCAAGTTCAGCTAAACCAATGGCATCGGCGACGATATCCATAATTTTTGCTTCTTGGCGTCGTGGCTCACTACGCTGCACAAATTCTCGAATACGCTTAATAATCATGCCCGCTCGCATCGCTTGATACGCAGTTTTTTCTAAAGCAGGGAGTAGTTTTTCAGGTTGTGTTACGCCAGCTTTAATCAGTGCAACGGTGCCAGAACAATAGTTATGGATGGCAGCCAATGGCTGATTCAATTCATGTGCAAGTGAAGAGGCCATTTCACCCATCGTGACTAAGCGGCTGGTGAACTGTAGTTTTTCTTCTTGTTGTCTGGACTCTTCTTGTGCTTGCTTGCGCACCGTAATATCGGTCGCGATTTGCATTTGCACTAAATGTCCATCTGTCCATTGGATATTTTGGCAACGTACCTCAAACCATTTGTGAATGCTTTCTACGTAAACTTCGCTCGCGTTTGTCGTGTTCTCAGCTAGTGTTGGCGCAGTTGAAGAGGTATTTCCATGAGGATGGCTCTGGTCTCTAAAGCTAGGTCGATAGTTACTATATCCCCCAGCTAATTTGAGATGGCCTGTGGGCTGCATGCCAAATAAGCGACAGTAATAACGATTCGCAAATAGCAGTTTAGTTTTGTCTGCTGCAAGCACAGAAACCGCTGCGTCTAGACTCTCTAGCACAGTAGTAAATTGCGCCCGAGCGGCTGCCAATTCTTCTCGAATACTTTTCGACTCAGTGATATCTGTCAGCGCGCTAATCCAACCCGCTTGTTGGCCCGCGCTATCGATCAATGGCCATACATGCGCGGACACGTTAAATGGCATGCCATTTTTGTGAAACAGACGAAGCTCAAGGCTTTTTCCTTGAGGTGTAAATCCTTTTCTTAAAGATTCCTCTATGTACTGCTGCATTTCGGCGCAATTTGCTTCATCGGGCCAATAGGGGTATGGCGGTTCTTGACTTAAAAGCTCGCTTTCACTCCATCCCACCAGGCGGCAAAAAGCATGATTGACATGAATCATGCGTGAACGCATATCGACCACGCGTATGCCGATGAGCATCGAGTTTTCCAGCGCGCGTCTAAACGCCGTTTCTGCATATAACGCTTGCCGCGCCTCATGACTCTGCCGTCCGTATCTCCATAAACTCAATAGATTCCATAAAACAAAGCAGCAAAGCCCAGCGACGAGCCAGGCTAATGTACTGTTGATTAAATGAGAGGAGTGTCTTCTGTAGGCTTCAGCATGGAGAACAATGTCTTCACCTAGAATCGGAAGGGGGAGTTCATAAGATAAAGAATATCGCCAGGGCCGTAGGTAAGAGGAAATAGATTGAGAGACTTTCTGCTTTTTAACAATTGAGAACGTGTAATTTGCCATCAGTTCAGGTGGCAATTCATAGGTGGCAAGTCGTTTAACCGAATAAACCGTCGCTAGTGTGCCGAGAAAAGTGCTGCCTCGATAAATCGGAATATGAAGGGTGAAATAAGCTTTGCTAATTTCGTTACATTGTGACAATGAATAGACTCGGCGTTTGCTTGAGCGAGCTTCATCAAAAGCTGTGCGTAGCATGCTGTCAACTTGTTTGCGCAGTCTGATTAATGGTGCTTTAGCATTTGCCTTAGGGGCTGGCATCCAGTATGGTTGACCGGTCTTATCAAGCCTATTAATAAAAAGGATAGCCGGATAAGCCCGCAAGATTTCGGCGGCAGTTTGTTTGCCGCTATTTTCTTTATCGGGTTCTGAAGCAATGCGATGCGCAAGTTCAGAGAGTTGATCCTGGGTCGTTCCTAAAGTCAGTAAAACTTGCTGCTGAGCCAAACTGGTGTATCGATATAAAGCTTGTTGCTGTTCTTGTTGTTCACGCAGACGAAGCCCCCAAAAGATCAAACCCATCACCAGCAAGAAAATAATGGTTGAAATTAAAGGAGTAAGTAAATAGGCGTGCGCGTGCTGTTGCTTGCGGAACAAACAATTTTGTGAGGCTTCGGCGATAGGCCGGGTACGTTTAGCACCCATAGCGTGTATAGAAAATAATGATTGAATGACGGTAGAACACAGCAGCTAAAAAAGTCTCTGCATAACTTTTGCATGGCGTTATAAAGAGATTTTTTAGGTCAAATAGTAAATTAAATAGAAGATAGCGTTTTTTTCTGCACGCGAATGGCAGTTATTTTGACTTGATCAACTGTCGTACAGCATAAGATTCTCTGGTGGAAAAAATCTTGTCTCGCCAAATACACTTTCTTGACCATTCAACATTAATAGTGAGAAGAAAGATTGATGTAACAGATCTCTTGCGAAATCCTGCAGCAGCATCAAGCTTTGTTGCAGTACTGATTGGCTCGTAATAAAAGCATTTTCTATTAAAGTGGTGAGTCCAAAACTCCTTAGATTATCGATAATTGGGGCTACTGAAATGCGGTGCGGTGTGCTTTTGATGAGCATGCTTTTAAAATAACAGTCCGTGATATGAACGCGACAGAATATACTCGAAATCTTAACTTAATGCGTATATGCTCCGGTTTTTACCGGACTTTGGGTTAATCCCAACCTTTCCAATAACGATTGGAAGAACTATTTAGAGGCGTTGAATAAATTGGGGGCGATAGGACGAATAGCTGCAATATGTTTGCTGTATTAGTTGCGCTATTTAGCTTTGATACGCTGTGTTCTCAGTTCATTCAGCATCTTTTTAACCTGAGGCAAGGGGGGGGGTTACTGCGAATACCTGTACGGTAAAAAGCACGAAGCCATCGATCTCTAACTCAGGTAAACTTCCCATAATTTTGAAGTGAAAGAGAGCATTCCATTTTTTACGTTGGATTAGGCTAACTCAGTATTTATAGGAGAGGAGAATGTCCGCTCTATTCAAGGAAATGATGAACTACACAGCTGCTGACCAAGATCCCCAAGAAACTACCGAATGGCTCGAAGCCCTTGAAGGCGTATTGCATGCGGAAGGGCCAGAACGCGCACATTATCTAATCGAAAAACAGATCGAGTTTGCACGTCTGCATGGCGAGATGCAGCCTTTTTCTTCCAATACACCATATCTCAATACGCTGTCTGTGAGTCAGCAATTACCTATTCCGGGTGATCAAAATCTCGAGCACCGTATCCGTTCTTATACACGTTGGAATGCAATAGCAATGGTTTTGCGCGCTGGCCGTGATACCAATGTAGGTGGACATATTGCATCTTTTGCGTCAGCTGCAACGCTCTACGATGTGGGCTTTAATCATTTCTGGCATGCACCGCATGATAAACATGGTGGTGATCTTCTTTTCGTGCAGGGACATTCCTCACCTGGCATTTATTCGCGCGCTTTTCTATTAGGTCGTCTCACTGAAGAGCAGCTTGATAATTTCCGTCAAGAAGTGGGCGGTAACGGTGTTTCTTCGTATCCCCATCCTTGGTTAATGCCAAACTTCTGGCAATTTCCAACTGTGTCGATGGGCCTTGGGCCGATTATGGCCATTTACCAAGCGCGTCTTATGAAATATCTAGAGGCGCGTGGTATCGCCAAAACTGAAGGACGCAAAGTGTGGGCGTTTCTCGGTGACGGTGAAATGGATGAGCCAGAATCGACAGGTGCATTAGGTGTTGCCGGTCGTGAGCGTTTAGATAACCTAATCTTTGTCGTGAACTGCAATTTACAGCGTTTAGATGGCCCTGTACGTGGCAATGGCAAGATTATTCAGGAACTAGAATCTACTTTCCGTGGCGCAGGTTGGAATGTCATCAAGCTAATTTGGGGTAGCCGTTGGGATGCGTTATTTGCACGTGACAAAACAGGTGCATTAATGCGTCGGATGATGGAAGTCGTAGATGGCGAATACCAAACCTATAAATCAAAAGATGGTGCGTATGTTCGCGAGCACTTCTTCAATACACCAGAATTAAAAGCACTCGTGCACGATTGGACGGATGAAGATATCTGGCATCTCAATCGCGGTGGACATGATCCACATAAGATTTATTCCGCATTTCACCACGCTTCGCAAACCAAAGGTCGGCCTACCGTTATCCTCGCCAAAACTATCAAAGGCTATGGCATGGGAGACGCAGGGCAAGCGCTCAATATCACTCACCAGCAAAAGAAAATGCCGATTGATGCACTGAAGCAATTCCGTGATCTATTCAATCTGCCCGTTTCTGATGAAGAAATTGAAAACGTACCGTACTTAAAATTTGCTGAAGATTCGGCCGAGCTGCAATACATGCGTGCACGGCGGATGGAGCTGGGCGGTTATTTGCCTGCTCGCCGCGAAAAAGCAGAAGAGTCTCTACCGGTACCCGCATTATCCGCTTTCGAGTCCATGCTCAAAGGTACAGGAGATGAGCGCGAAATTTCGACAACGATGGCTTTCGTACGCATTCTAAATATCTTGCTCAAAGATAAAGCGCTCGGTAAACGCGTGGTGCCGATCGTGCCTGATGAATCGCGTACATTTGGTATGGAAGGTTTATTCAGACAAATCGGCATTTGGAATCAAGACGGCCAAAAATATGTGCCGCAAGATGCCGATCAGTTGATGTTCTACAAAGAGTCTCAAAACGGACAGATCTTACAAGAAGGGATTAATGAAGCCGGCGGCATGTGTGATTGGATTGCCGCTGCCACGTCTTATTCGACGCATGGCGAGATCATGATTCCGTTCTACATCTACTATTCGATGTTTGGCTTTCAACGTATCGGCGATCTCGCATGGGCTGCGGCTGATATGCGCGCGCGTGGCTTCTTGCTGGGCGGTACCGCTGGGCGTACGACGTTAAATGGTGAAGGACTGCAACACGAAGATGGTCATTCGCACTTATTCTCTGCGCATATTCCAAATTGTGTTAGCTACGATCCGACCTTTGCTTATGAGCTAGCTGTCATTATGCAAGATGGCCTGCGCCGCATGGTTCAAGAGCAAGAGGATGTTTATTACTACATCACGCTGATGAACGAAAACTACGCTCATCCTGCGTTACCTGAAGGTGTCGAGCAAGACATCTTGAAGGGTATGTATTTGTTCAAGAAAGGCGAAGCAAGCAAGGCAGCGAAAAAAGAAACAGCACCTCGAGTGCAGCTGTTAGGTTCTGGCACTATTTTTAACGAAGTGATTGCTGCAGCCGATTTATTGAAAAACGATTGGGACGTTAGCGCTGATTTGTGGAGCTGCCCAAGCTTCACTGAACTTGCCCGCGATGGACAAGCCGTCGCTAGGCACAACCTATTGCATCCAACCGATACGCCGCAACGTTCACACGTTGAGAAAATGTTGCAAGATACAACGGGACCAGTTATCGCAGCGACTGATTATGTGCGTGCGTTTGCTGAACAAATTCGAGCCTACGTGCCAAGACGTTATGCAGTGCTCGGTACTGATGGTTTTGGACGCTCGGATACACGCGCAAAACTACGTCACTTCTTTGAAGTTGATCGCTATTGGATTACTGTCGCATCATTAAACGCGCTGGCTGATGAAGGTATGATTGAACGCCGCATTGTTGCTGATGCGATCGCCAAATATCAGCTTGACCCAGCAAAATCAAATCCCATGACTGTTTAAAATCTGTGTAGGCTCTTCTTGGTGCCCTCGCACTGGCTTGCTGTATATGTTTTGTACTGTCTGGGCTGGCGCGAGGCCTTCAGGAAGACCCAAAATAGGTCCTTAAAACCGCACGAGGGAAAACTTATGCAGGTTCTGCCTCGTGTCTGTTGTGACGTTATGCGGCACAGAAAGTACTAATGTGCCGCCTAGCTACGGTGCACTGTGTTAGTAAAACGCTAAATAAATTTAAAGGAAGTGCTGAATCAATCGGGAGCAATGTATGCCTTTGCTGTCAATACATTAGAACTCATTCCATCAATGCCTAAAAGGCCGTGATCGGGGGGCGGGCGGTGCTCGGAATCCTCATGTACGTCGAGTACACTCCGGTTCCTCCGCTCCGGCCTCCCCCCGCTGACGACCTTTTAGACATTGATGAAACGAGTTCTAGTATGGCAAGCAAGCCTCGGTTGATTATCTTGCTGCTTCCGCTGATTCAGCGCTTCCTAAAAAGCGCTGCTTTTTAAAGAGATACCTAATGAGCCAAGTAATTGAAGTTAAAGTACCAGATATCGGTGACTATAAAGATGTACCAGTCATCGATATATTAATTAGCTCAGGCGATACGGTTGAACATGAGCAACCTTTAGTTACGCTTGAATCAGACAAAGCGACAATCGATATTCCAAGCCCTCAAGCAGGTAAGGTAAAAGAACTGAAAGTGCAAAGCGGCTCAAAGGTATCTGAAGGCTCGCTAATTTTGTTACTTGAAGTTGAAGAGGCAGGCAAGCAAGCAGAGAGCCAGCCAGAATCCACTAAACCAGCAGCCGCTTCTCAAGCTACACAATCAACCCAAGCGAATGAAGTGAGTTCTGAGAAAGAGCCAAAACCTGCGCCTGCTTCCCCCGCTCAATCTACCAGTGCGACACCAACGCCAATTTCTCAAATAGCCACAGCAGAAAAATCAATTTCGGCGACGACAGGGCGACCAAGCCACGCGAGCCCCTCAGTAAGACAATTAGCGCGCGAATTAGGGGCGGATATACAGCGCATCGTAGGAAGTGGCCCTAAAGGGCGCATTACTAAAGAAGATGTGCAAACTTATGTTAAGCAGATACTTAGTCAGGTGCAGTCTGGTTCTGGCGTTGGTAATGGTAGCGGACTGTCTTTGGTACCTTGGCCGAGCGTTGACTTCACTAAATTTGGCCCAGTCGAGTCTAAGCCATTGTCACGGATTAAAAAGATTTCCGGGGCGGCACTGCATCGTAATTGGGTCATGATTCCGCATGTGACGAATCATGAAGAAACTGACATTACTGAACTAGAAGCTTTCCGTGCTCAGTTAAGTCGAGAGCAGAAAAACGCTGAGGTCAAAGTCACATTGCTGGCGTTTCTAATTAAAGCCTGCGCTGCAGCGCTTAAGCAATTCCCTACATTTAATACCAGTCTTGTCGACGACAATTTGGTTTATAAGCAGTACTACAACATTGGTTTTGCGGCAGATACGCCCAATGGTTTGGTTGTGCCGGTGATTAAAAATGCTGATCAAAAAGGCTTGTTAGATATCGCGCAAGAAACTGCAGAATTGGCCAAATTAGCGCGAGAAGGCAAGTTAAAGCCCGAGCAAATGCAGGGTGGCTGCTTCTCTATTTCTTCATTAGGCGGCATTGGTGGAACGCATTTCACACCGATTATTAATGCACCTGAAGTCGCTATTCTCGGTGTCTCCCGTAGTAGCATGCGTGCAGTATGGGATGGTCAACAATTTGTGCCACGCCTGATGTTGCCGCTTTCACTCTCGTATGATCATCGCGTTATCGATGGCGCAGAAGCGGCGCGTTTTAATGCTTATTTGGCGAAAGTGTTAGCTGACTATCGCCGCGTATTGTTATAGAACTTGTTTCGGCTTCTCCGAGCGCCCTCACGTCGGCTTGCCGTATGTTTTGTGTTTCTGCGCACCGGCGCAAGATCACTAGGAAGACCCTAAACAGGTTCTGAGAGCCTGTTCAGAATCTTTTAAAAAAGTTAGAGGCTTGTATAGGCTCATGTTGGGGTTCCTTTGTCACCCCAACCTACGACTTTTCGGCAAGTTTTGTAGGTTGTGGTGAGGAGCGAAACCCAACGTGACGGCTAATAACCTCACAAAACACTCTTCTTTAAGATTCTGAACAGACTCTAAGAGTCATTTTTATCAGGAAAAATTTATGCCTATCACTGAATTAAAAGTACCCGATATTGGCGACTTTAAAGATGTTGCTGTGATTGAGGTGTCCATTGAGCGCGGTGATCAAATTGAAAAAGAACAAACGCTCATTACGCTTGAATCAGATAAAGCTTCGATTGAAGTACCAAGTGAAGTGACGGGTAAGGTGGTAGAGGTCAAAGTTAAAGCGGGTGACAAAGTATCTCAAGGTACGGTGATTGCCACTGCCGAAGTTGAAAGTGCAACTGCACCCAAAGATGACGCAGCTAAGCCAACGTCAGCACCGAGTACTCCTCCTTCCACTCAACAAGCCAACTTAGAAAGTGTGCCATCTACCCCTGCACCTACTGCAGCAAACTATACCGGCGCAGCTGAAATAGAAACTGAAATACTCGTATTAGGGGCGGGGCCAGGCGGCTATTCGGCAGCTTTTCGTGCAGCTGATTTAGGTTTGAAGGCCGTATTAGTTGAGCGTTACTCAACATTGGGTGGCGTATGTCTGAATGTAGGCTGCATTCCTTCAAAGGCGTTGTTGCATACCGCGCAGCTCATGCGAGAAGCGCAAGCGCTGAATGATCACGGTATCGTATTTGGTGAGCCAAAAGTTGACTTGGATAAGCTGCGCAGTTTTAAAGCAGGTGTCGTGACTAAACTAACAAGTGGTTTAGCAGGCATGGCGAAGATGCGCGCTGTGCAAGTTATTCAGGGGGAGGGAACATTTGTTGACCCTTATCACTTGAAGGTTAAAACAGCAGAAGGCGAAAAGGTTATTAAGTTTAAACAAGCGATTATTGCGGCCGGTTCGCAAGCCGTGAAATTACCATTTTTACCAAATGAGCCACGCATCGTTGATGCGACTGGTGCACTCGAGTTACCGCAAATTCCTAAACGCATGTTAGTCATTGGCGGCGGCATTATCGGGCTGGAAATGGCGACCGTGTATTCGGCATTAGGCAGCCAAATTGATGTCGTTGAAATGAACGATGGATTGATGATGGGGGCTGATCGAGATCTAGTTAAAGTGTGGGAGAAGTTTAATGCGAAGCGCTTTAACAAGATCATGTTAAAAACCAAAACTGTTAAAGCCGAAGCGAAGAAAGAAGGCATTGAAGTCACCTTTGAAGGCGAAAATGCGCCGGCCGACCCTCAGCAATACGATATGGTATTGGTCTCAGTGGGGCGCACACCAAATGGCAGAAAGCTGAATGCAGATAAAGCTGGCGTGCGAATCAATGAGCGCGGCTTTATTGAAGTCGATAATCAACAACGCACCAACGTGCCCCATATTTTTGCGGTGGGCGATATTGTGGGCCAGCCGATGCTCGCTCATAAAGCTGTACATGAAGCGCATGTCGCTGCTGAAGTCGCGGCTGGACGCAAAGCTTATTTTGATGCGATACAAATTCCTTCAGTTGCGTATACCGACCCAGAAGTGGCTTGGGCTGGAAAAACAGAAGAACAGTGTAAAGCGGAGGGCATCCAATATGGCAAAGCCGTATTCCCATGGGCCGCTTCTGGCCGTGCGATTGCGAACACCCGCGATGAAGGTTTCACCAAATTACTGTTTGACAAAGAAACGCATCGCGTGATCGGCGGCGGTATCGTTGGCCTCAATGCGGGAGATTTAATCAGTGAAATTTGCCTAGCCATTGAAATGGGGGCGGATGCTACCGACATAGGCAAAACAATCCACCCCCATCCAACACTGGGCGAATCGATTGGTATGGCAGCGGAGGCGTTCGAGGGAACGTGTACTGACTTGCCACCAGTTCGCAAGTCTAGTTAATTTCGTAACAATTCTGTAATTCGTGATGCTTTGTATTCTTTAGCATTGACTTGGACTATTAGAACCTATTCAGGATTTCTACAAGAAGAGATATGAATGTTAGGAGGCCTACATGTTGCGGTTCCTGTGTCATCCTAGCCTACAACTTTTTGCAAGGTTTGTAAGGGTAGGGTGAGGGACGGACCCCAACATGGGCCTTTATATTCTCTCTATGCGTTTCAAATTGACATTTACTGATGCAAGAATAATTCTTAATCTTGCATTTTTTTATTGAATGCCTCGACCTGTGCAGTTTTATCGGACTGCAGAATATGTACATTCATCAATTGTGCAGCTTCATCCATCTCGAAGGACATACACCTTTTCTTAAAGTTATAGTCAACGCAGCTTTTCTGAACACGGTTTTGTTATCCGTTAGGCTTGATTTCTTCTTAGTTGTCCCCGTGTTTGAATTTTTATAGCATCAGCAAGAAAAGCTATTTAGGAACGCTAACGGAAGATTAAAACGCTGTGGCGCCGTCCTCTCTCGCGGCGGAGATTCGTTATGCAGATTTTCCCTAGCGCTATGCTTTCTTCATTCTAAAGATTGGTGAAAGAAGATAAGAATCGTGTTTCTCTTTTTTATCTGATCCTTTATTACGCTAAATGTTGGCAGCAAAATACCAATTCCTCAGTTATTCTTAGCTGATCTGGTACACTCTTTTGAAAATTTCGCTAATGGTGAAGCGCTTTATGGACTGGTGCTTGTGGTATTGATAGGGCTTTCATACGTTTAATGCATAACTTCTTCGAGTTTTGTCTACGTATTTGAATAAGAAATTTCGTTTCCCATACAGAATTATCTGCCCCCCCTGTTATGCTTGGATCACTACTTCTTTAGTTTGTTATGGATAAAGCAATATCTAAACAAATTAAGGTACTTCTATATAGCTTCATAGCAAGAAATACAGTTGCTCGACGTTAAGCAGAAGTTTTGTCAGTCCTTTTATTGAATCCATCATTTCTAGCTTAATGAAAGGTTAAGGTTAAAGGTTTTTTACTGATAAATTTTTTGCTTAGCTAAGCGTATGGTATGCGTTTCTTAAATAAATCAATGCCTGAGTGGTGGTCGCTTATTTTCAAGTAGTGACTAGAAAGTTACGTAGAGAACTAGTCAGAAAGATCTTGAACCAGCTCGTAGAACTTATTGAGCGTCTAAACAGACTAAACAGGCTCTAAAAATGAGTGCTGATTAATAGAAGAAGTCCGATGAAAAATGGAAAATTGAATTTGTGGCGGGCGATACAAAATATGACGGCTGGCGTTGTTTATTCACTTGCCGGTTGGACTGCCCTTGGCATTGTGCTCAATGTCACGCCAACTTCAGCCTTCGCAGCCGAGAAGGCGCCCGCTGTAGCAGCGTCGCGGCCAGCGAAAGCTAAACACGTTATTAAGACAAATAAACCTGCGCGTAAAGTGGCACGGCGCTCGGTGAAAGCACAAAAAGCTGTGGCGAGTACTAAAGCGCGTAAAGCTAAACACTTAGTGTATCGGCGTGGTCGTGGTGTGTATGCGCACCGCTCAGGTATTCGCAAAGTGATGTTCACGCCGGCTCCATTATCGTTTGGACGTGCATCTGGCTTGCATAGAACACCTGATAGTTTGGCTTTGCGCTCGAGTGTTGCCTACGTCATTGACCAAAACACCAACGAATTGTTATACGAAAAAAATGCAAGTGCCGTATTACCGATTGCTTCGATCACCAAGCTGATGACGGCAATGGTAGTACTCGATGCTAACTTACCGCTCAATGAAATATTGCAGGTAACGAATGAAGATCGTGATACTGAAAAAGGCACTCACTCACGTTTATCAGTCGGCTCACGACTCACACGAGATGACATGCTGCATATCGCTTTAATGGCTTCAGAAAATCGTGCTGCTGCTGCGTTGTCACGTTATTACCCAGGTGGCCGGCCAGCTTTTATTTCTGCGATGAATGAAAAAGCACGCCAATTGGGGATGACTCAAACGCATTTCTCTAACTCAACGGGTTTATCTAGTCAAAACGTTTCGACGGCGCGTGATCTTGCTAAGATGGTAAACGCGGCTTATCAATACCCCCTGATTCGCCAATTTTCAACCGATGTAAGCCATACTGTTTATACGGGTAGGCAAACACTGACCTATCACACCACTAATGCGTTGGTGCGTAATTTAGTATGGCAAATTGGCGTGCAGAAAACTGGCTTTATCAATGAAGCAGGGGAATGTTTGGTGATGCAGGCGACGTTATCAGATCGGCCTGTGATTATGGTTTTCCTTGATTCATCAGGTAAATACTCACGCTTTGGCGATGCACAACGCATCCGCACTTGGCTTAACAAGAACAATATGCAGCATATGACTAGCGCTGATGTTAATCAGCAAACCGATTTGCTGAATTAGCCTTTGTTAGGTAAGTTTGTTAAACAACACGCTAGTAATACATGATTAGGCCGCTTTTAGAGCGGCCATAATTTTGGAAGACGGTTACTTGAGAAACTGTTCGGGGTCTTTAGAAAAAGCGGGGTTGGAACTTGTAAAGCCCTAACGTGACCACCGATAACCTTTCAAGTTAACCTAGCACGTGCGCAATGGCCTGAGCAACGCTCTCGAGATTCTTTGTATTTAATGCAGCAATGCAAATGCGACCTTTGCCAGTTGCGTAAATACCAAATTCAGTTTTCAAGCGTTCGACTTGTTGTGGGTTAAGGCCAGAGTACGAGAACATGCCACGCTGATGCAGAATAAAATCAAATGCGTGTTGCGGTTTAAGTTGTTTGAGTTTTTCAACGAGGGCGTGACGCATTGTATTAATACGTTCACGCATACCGTTTAACTCTTGTTCCCATAAAGTGTGTAATTCAGGTGAGCTTAATACTTGAGCAACAATCGCGCTGCCGTAAGTGGGAGGATTGGAGTAAGTGGTACGAATAACTCGTTTAACTTGCGATAGCACGCGTGCAGCTTCTTCTTGGTCTGAGGTCGTAATCGACAACGTGCCGACTCTCTCTCCGTAAAGCGAAAAAGTTTTGGAGAAAGAATTGGCGATAAAGCTTGGTATCCCCGCTTCAGCAAACAAACGTACGGCAGCCGCATCGCTTTGAAGGTCTACGCCAAAACCTTGGTAAGCCATATCAAGAAATGGTACGAGCTGTCTTTCTTGCACGATGGCGACCACTTTTTTCCACTGCTCAAGTGTTAAATCAACGCCAGTTGGGTTGTGGCAGCAGGCATGTAAAAGGACAATGGTGCCTGGCGCATAGGTATTCAACGCAGCTAAAAAACCTTCAATATCGAGCGCATGCGTAGCCGCGTCGTAGTACGGATAGTTGACGACCTCAAAGCCTACACTTGTAAACAGCGCAGCATGGTTTTCCCAACTTGGGTTGCTAATTGCCACCCGCGCATTAGGTAGGATACGTTTCAGAAAATCAGCGCCAACTTTTAAAGCGCCTGTGCCGCCTAATGTTTGAACGGTAACGATACGACCTTGTGCAAGAAGATCAGAGTTTTCACCAAACACCAATTTCTGCACCGCCTGATTGTAGACACGCAAGCCATCAATCGGTAAGTAGCCATGGGCAGCCGCTTTATTAAGCAGCGTTTGCTCGGCTTGATAAGCGGAACGTAGCAACGGTAAACGGCCTTCATCATCAGCGTAAACGCCGACCCCAAGATTCACTTTATGAGGGCGATCATCAGCGTTATAAGCTTCGGTTAAACCTAAAATAGGATCGCGTGGTGCGAGTTCAACAGCAGAGAATAGAGACATGAGATCGCTCAACAGAAAATTAAAAAATTAAACGGGCAGTGAATAAAACGTGAATAAGCGCTTAGAAAAATCGTGAATCGATTCTAAGGAAGAAATAGTGCGCTCAATAAAGATTAAAATGACTTCCATACACGGCTCTTTGTGCTAGCTCTTTTTGCTAAATGAAGCATCGGGGCTTACAGCCGAAGCAGGCACCCATCCATTAGATAAAAAAGCAAGTCATTGCTTGTAGTTGATTCAGTATTTCCCTCAAAGGATCTTTAGTTGAGTCATAAACTAACATAGGATTTTAGCGAAGATGGCTAAACAATTGGAAATTCAAGACGGCTTAGATGAAACAAAGTTTCTCACCTTTGCTGATTCGCCTTATCAACTGTATCAACCTTATCCGCCAGCAGGTGACCAGCCCGAAGCCATTCGCCAATTGTGTGAAGGTGTGCAAGATGGCCTGTCGTTTCAAATCTTACTTGGCGTAACTGGATCGGGTAAGACCTATACAATGGCTAACGTTATCGCCCGCCTAGGCCGTCCAGCGATTGTGTTTGCGCCGAATAAAACGCTAGCGGCGCAGCTCTATTCTGAATTTCGTGAGTTTTTTCCACGTAACGCAGTCGAGTACTTTGTCTCGTATTACGACTACTATCAGCCAGAAGCTTACGTGCCGCAGCGCGATCTTTTTATTGAAAAAGATTCGTCGATTAATGAGCACATTGAGCAGATGCGACTCTCCGCCACTAAAAGCTTGCTTGAGCGACGTGACACGATCATCGTCGCGACCGTTTCGGCGATCTACGGTATTGGCAATCCGAGTGAATATCATCAAATGATTCTGACATTACGCAGCGGCGACAAGCTGAGCCAGCGTGAAGTCATCGCTCGTCTAATTGCGATGCAATACACGCGCAACGAAACAGATTTCCAGCGCGGTACCTTTCGCGTAAGAGGCGACACCATAGATGTGTTTCCTGCTGAACACGCTGAAATGGCAGTGCGAATTGATTTATTTGACGACACGATTGATTCGCTACAGCTATTTGACCCCCTTACCGGACGCATTAGTCAGAAAATTCTACGCTTCACCGTTTATCCATCCTCTCACTTTGTCACGCCGCGTGAGACGGTATTGCGCGCGATAGAAACGATTAAAGATGAATTGCGCGAGCGCCTTGAATATTTTTATAAAGAATCCAAATTAGTCGAAGCGCAACGATTGGAACAACGTACGCGCTTCGATTTAGAAATGCTGCAAGAGCTCGGTTTTTGTAAAGGCATCGAAAACTATTCACGTCATTTCTCAGGTGCACAGCCTGGCGAGCCACCGCCTACGTTAGTCGATTATTTACCAAAAGATGCGCTGATGTTCCTCGATGAATCGCATGTGCTAATCGGGCAACTGAATGGCATGTACAACGGCGACCGCGCACGCAAAGAAAATTTATCGAATTATGGTTTTCGCTTGCCTTCCGCGTTGGACAATCGTCCGCTTAAATTTACTGAATTTGAAAGCAAAATGCGCCAAATCGTATTTGTCTCCGCAACGCCAGCTGATTATGAGAAATGTACGTCAGACCAGGTTGTTGAACAGGTCGTGCGGCCCACCGGATTGGTTGATCCAGAAATTGAAGTGCGTCCAGCGTCTAGTCAAGTAGATGATGTGCTCTCAGAAATTCATGAGCGGGTTAAAGTGGGTGAACGTGTGCTAATTACCGTATTGACCAAACGTATGGCCGAACAGCTGACTGATTTTCTGACTGAGCATGCGGTTAAAGTGCGTTATTTACATAGCGATATCGATACCGTTGAGCGCGTTGAAATTATTCGTGATTTGCGCTTGGGAGTTTTTGATGTATTGGTGGGTATCAACTTATTAAGAGAGGGTTTAGATATTCCTGAGGTATCTCTGGTTGCTATCTTTGATGCCGACAAAGAAGGCTTTTTACGTGCTGAGCGTTCACTGATTCAAACCATCGGCCGTGCTGCGCGTAACGTCAACGGCAAAGCCATTCTCTACGCGGATAATATTACCCGCTCGATGAAAGCCGCCATCAGCGAAACCGAACGCCGCCGTGCTAAACAACTCGCTCACAATGAAAAGCATGGCATCGTGCCAAGAGGTGTAGTCAAACGTATCAAAGACATTATTGATGGTGTATACGACATTGACCAAGAGCGTGCTGAACTAAAAATAGAACAAGAGCGTGCTAAATACGAACAGATGAGCGAGAAACAGCTCGCCAAAGAAATCAAACGTTTAGAAAAAGAAATGATGGCCTACGCGAAAGACTTCGAGTTCGAGAAAGCCGCGAACGTGCGTGATCAGCTTGCTTCGTTACGGGAGAATGCGTTTGGCGCTAATGTGAGGGATTCGGTTAATGTTTCTCCAAGCTAATCAAGATCAACGCGGGTAAAGTCTTGCTGTACGATCACATCGGGATTGCGATAGGTAATTCTTCGCCCGTGTCTTGAATAGAACGATTAATTTTCGATGCATGTTTTTTTAAGCGCAAGCGAGTGACTTGCGTATTAACCGCGATAGAGCGTTTAATCTCTAACTCTTTCCTTCCAACGTCAACCCTTTTCTTCGTATTATTAACGTCAGCATCTGTAATAAAAATCAAGCGTGAGAGTAGTGCCCAAGCTCTGGCAGAAAGACAATGAGATGCCAAGCAGTGAGATCTCTTCCCCCTGGCGCAGAAGTCAGCAGAGCATACGTTGAGTGCATTTCAGAAGTGGCTTTCTGTTTTTAATTTAAGTTCGGCGCTTAAACACCAAATCCCATACTCCATGCCCTAGTCGTATTCCACGTTGTTCAAATTTAGTAATAGGTCGATAGGCTGGACGAGGCGCGTAGTCGTCTGCGGTGTTGCACAGTAACGGTTCTGCGCTTAAATATTCAAGCATTTGTTCCGCATAGTCTTGCCAATCGGTAGCGCAATGCAGATAAGCCCCGGGCTTTAGGCGCGACGCAAGCAGTTTGATAAAGGCAGGTTGCAGTAAGCGACGTTTATGGTGACGCGCTTTGTGCCAAGGGTCGGGAAAGAAAATATGCACGCCGTCAAGACTTGCTTCAGCCAGCATCGATTGCATCACCTCCACAGCGTCATGTTGAATGATGCGGATATTATTAAGCGAATGCTCATCGATCAATTTTAATAATGCGCCTACACCTGGCTGGTGCACTTCAACGCCAACAAAATTCGTTTGCGGCTGCTGTCTAGCAATTTCAGCAGTAGCGCTTCCCATCCCAAACCCAATTTCTAGCACAAGTGGCGCATTGCGCCCAAATGTTGTTACCGCATCCAACAAAGTGGAGTTATACGGCAGCAAAAAATGTGATCCAAGTTCCGCCAATGCGCGTTGCTGTGCGTGAGAAATGCGTCCAGCACGCTTAACAAAACTGCGAATAGGGCGGCCCATTAGGGCTGTTTTATCTGTCTCAGCGAGCTCTGTTTTGTAAACAGATGACGCAGCGCTATCGTTATCCCTATCGTGATGGGAGTGAAATGGAGCGGAAGAATGAGTAGCGTTTAAATCGTCGGTATGCATGATAGAAGAGGGCAGTCGGCCAGCCTAGAGCGACGCTGAAAAACCGAGCGCAGCGAAGTGCGAACTGGAGCGGGCGATGAGAATCTTATTTCTATGGAAAACCCTTGAAAATAAAAGATATTTTCTATTCGAAAAATATTTATACCCCCAAATATACCCCCAAAACATCTTGCTGTATTGGTTGGTTTAATATGTCCCTTTTAGTATACATTTTTTATAAATTTAATTTACTACGGAGCAATTTTTACCACTATGTGCGAGAAAAGTAGCATAGAACCTACTTTTGAACGTGCATGCTATTCAAAGGAATAATGTGGCAGAGGGGAAGGGCGGTGAGACGAGATTGTTTTTAAGTAGTAGAGCAGTGATAAATCCTGCTCTATGAAATCTTCATAATAGACTTAAGTTGAGGTTTTTCCTTCCTTTGCTCGATAGTTAACCGGATCTTCAAAATAGCGGTGTAATTCTCGATTGGGCCATACAGTGCAACGCTCGGATAAGCGAATGCGTTTAGGAAAGCGCCCCTCTAGTTCCCTTTTGCGAGCCGCGCTTCTTCCAAATCCTAAATATTGTTTAAGAGTTTTCCAGCTGCTTAGGCCATCCAGTGGCAGGGATAAGGGTGGAGGAAGTGTTTCAATCGTTTCTTGAAAAGGTAGTGTTTTTTTATGAAGGGCCATGATTCATCTCTAATATGATTTTTTGGAAGCTGAAAAATATAATATTATTATAATATTGCATTTTTCAGCTTTTGCGCAAAAAAATCGCCATCCGTAGATAGCGATTCATTTTTGATGGTCTGAGAGGCTAGTCTTCTAACCCTCGCCAACGATTTTTGACATACGCTGTTAGCTCGACTGCGCTGTCTAAAGCGCTGTCACGATGATCTTTGTAATATCCAGTGATGCTAAAAATTTCGCTGCCATCTTCAAAGCGCTTAACCATCATTAGCCCAATGCAAATTAATTCATTTTCTGCTTTACTAGAAGGATAAGTATGCTCCTTCTTTTTTCCGTAAGTCATCAAACAACAGTACATCCCCCATAAGAATTCTCCATTATTAAATTTTGCTTATCCCTTTTTAGTGCTTTGTTATCAATAAGTTAAAGCAACCAAAGCTCAGCAATAGATTAATGCGTGACAGATAAAAAAGCGCCGCAATCGGTAAGATGCGGCGCTTTTTTAAAAATTAGCTAGCTTTCTTAATGCGTCCTTGCTCGGGAGGCTTGCGTCTTTTTACAACGGTATTGTTTGACTGCAAAAGCGGATGCCTTTGAGAGATTTCATCGGGCTTTATTTTTACTGGCTCAGTTTTTTGCGCTTGCCCCAATGCCTCGACAATACTAGCCACATGTTCCAATTGCTCGATTGGCAAGCACTCAATTGCATCTAGTAGACGTTGCTTGATTGCCTTTTTTTCAAGTGTGACCGGATCTTCGTCTTCTTTCCCTGTTCGCAACCATCTCGCACTAACACCTAATGCCTGTGCAATTGCATCGATCTTTCGAGAGTTATTGTTTCGCCCTGCTATTAGCTGCGAAATAGTGCTTGGATTTATACCAAGCGAGCGAGCAAGCTCTGTCTGTCCTATGCCTCGATTGGCAAGCGCAGAATTAAGGCGCTCGCCAAGTGAATTGGGCGGAGGAAATTTTTTGTCTTTGGTATGAGCAAATGCTTTAAAAGTTGAGGAAGAATTTATTTCCCTTCCTGTGGCAAGCCACTCTACATCCACCTCTAGCGCAGTGGCAAGCTGAGGATAATTTCTACCAATGCGCACCTTCCCGCTTTCTATATGCTCAATGGCATCAAGGCTCATGCCTGCTTTCTCGGCAAGCTCTTCGGGCGACCAACCTTTATCCGTTCTGGACTGAATAACACGGGAAGCGAAATTACTCATGTATTGAATTCTTCGTAGTAATTTGTAATATTATAATAAAATTACATTACATCTAAAGCTTGCTTGCTACTTCAAGAAAAGCATCTTAGTGCTGTTTGACTTCTGAGGCCGTTACCTATATTGCGCAGCAGCGTATGAGTTAGGGCGATTTTACGCGAGCAAGACATAGCATTCTCTTTCCATTCCATTCAAGGAGGCTTGATGAAACAGACCGATTGGGGATTTTATAAGCATCTGTGGCAAACCGATAAAGGATTACGTGGTTGTTCGTTGGAGGCAAAAGGATTCTTTGCATATTTGTTATGTGTCATGCATGAAGCTGCACCGTATGGCTGTTTAGCTCTTCAAAACGGGCTACCTCTCAATACTAAGCAAATTGCCAGTCTCACTGGCGCATCAACACGCAAAGTATGCCGACTGGTAGCAGAACTTGAAGAGTCCGGCGTACTGAGCCGCAACGACCAGGGACAACTCTTTTCTGTTCAGATGAAAAGACGTTTCGCATAAAAATCAGGCTTCACGCTCGATTTCTTTTAGAAAAAAGCACTTCAAAAAGGAAACTTCACGATGAAATATCCTGCTTTTCAATTCTATCCCGCTGATTGGCGTAAAGACCCCGCGTTACAAGGTTGCTCATTGGCGGCGCGAGGACTATGGATACAGATGCTATGCATCATGCATGAAAACACGCCTTATGGCTATTTGGTCGTCAATGGCAAACCCATGACTATCGCGCAATTAGCAAGGAATGTGGGTGGGCGCGAGAAAATGGTTGAAAAATTATTTAACGAACTCAAGAAGGCGGGTGTTTTTTCATGCGATGCGCAGGGCTGTGTATTCAGTCGCAGAATGGTCAGAGATGAGCACATCCGTAACAAACGGGCTGAAGGCGGAAAGTTAGGCGGTAACCCGCTTTTACTCAAACAAAAGACTAGCCACGAAGAAGAGCAGGAAACTGACCTATCGAGCGATCAACATACTGATCATCCTGACAACGTCAGCGTTAAGCAGAAGGCTAATAAGAAAGCAAACAGCAAGGATAACCATAAGGTTGATCAAGCGCACAACCTTAACCTAACCCCTTCATCTTCATCTACATCTTCTTCTGCATTTTCATCTTCACCTTCAATTTCTTCTTCATCAGGGGGATTATCATCGTCGTCAGAGATCGCTCTCGTCAAAAAAAATCACAATCCTGAAAAAATCATCGTTTTTGAGGCAAACGAAGACGACGATTGCCCCCTGAAGCCCGAAGAATGGATCGACTATTTTGCCAAACGAGAAGGCAAACGCCCCAAGAATCATTCCTTTTTCTCAGCCTGGTGTGAAGCAAAAATCAGCATTAAACAGGTTGAACAAGCGATACATGCCGCCGAAGAAAAAGCGTCAGAGCCAGTTGCTTGTCTACCTGCCTATGTGAACCAAGTTCTCACTTCGCAGGCACGAAAACGTAAGTACCAACCCGTTTCCGTTACCAACAAACAAGATGCTTTAGAAGCGCACAATGCACATATTGCTCGCCAATGGTTAGCCACTGTGGAGGTTAAAAATGCATCCGCAGGATAAAGCCACGTTCGTGAAGCTTTTGATGACCATCCACTCTGGTTATGGGAAAACGCTCGAAGAGGGGGCGCTGAATTGGTGGTGGAATTTGGTGCGACCTTATGAAATCGAGGAACTGATAGAAGGGTTTGAGCGGCATGGCAGAAATCTGGACAAGGGCCAGTATTTACCTAAACCTGCCGATATCCTGCGTGCCATACATGGGTCTTACAAAGATAACGCGCTGGTTGCCTGGACAAAAGTCGATGAAGCATTGCACAAGGTGGGAACCTACGCCAGCGTGGTCTTTGATGAAGTCATCATTTAACAAGTGATACAGGATATGGGAGGATGGATTGGCTTTGGACAAAAGAAAGAAGCCGAGTGGCCTTATGTGCGTAATGAATTTGTGGAGCGTTATTGCGGTTATTGCCAACACGGCCCCTTAAAGACATGGCCCGCTGTGCTGATTGGTATGGCACAAGCCAGTAATCAATGTAATGGATTTGCTAGCGCAGCACCCGTACTTATCGGCAATCAACAGCAGGCACATTATGTTTTATCAAAAGGAGAGCAGCCGTGCCAAATAAGCGTGACTCGGCTTAACGAGCGGATATTCAAGCAGCTAAGTGCCCTCAGCGCTACTGATCAAAGCGAAAGCAAAACGATTGTCACATAAGCCATGATAAGAACCCCAGACGTACTGGTCATTACTCAAAAGCCCAACTCTTGTTCTGTCGATCAGATAACTCAACGCAATGTTTATGAATTTGATCTGAGTTTATGGTGCTTACTGAAGGATTTAGCCGATCAACAGCCGGAAATAGCGTCGCGCCAATTTCAAATTAGCTTAGGAGCTGTAAAGCATATTGCGCAGGTAGACTTCGCTATTTTGCACAAACTGGCTTCTCAAGAATTATGCTCATTTCAATTGAACACGCCAGAGGAGACGCTTTTAACGCATCTCGCGCAACCTTATGCGTTGACACCGCTGCACAGTCATTCGTTCAAAGAAATGTTTGTTGTGCTGTACTGGTTCATGGTGAATCAAATAGCCAGCCATGATGTGGACTTGGCCTGCCTTTATTTTGGTATTTCATCGCGTTTAGCCATAGCTATCATGCATGCTAACTACAACCAACTTATACAGCTAGCGAATACCATTCCGTTGCAGTTCTCACTTTGTTGCAGTGAGCAATCGGTTCTCGACTGCTTATCCAGCAACGATAGCTATGCACCTCTTAAAAAACTCTTCACGATTTTAGATAGACGGCTGAAATGAGTGGGAAGAATTTAGTGAGTAGAAAAGACATATTAGCGCGGCGGGCTGAGGCATGCAAAATGGCCTTTGAAGGCTATAGCAGAGCCGCAGCAAGCCGACAAACTGGGCTTGGGCGTGAGCAATGCCGTTGCATCTTTCAACGAGTCAGCTTGCAAGGCTATCCTCTTGGACGACAAGGACGTTTGCGCAGCAGTTTAACGTTAATGCGCAATCGAGAGGAGAAATTACAGGTTTCTTTACTGATGGTGCTTTACTGTGTTTTAGGTGGAGAAGATGTATATAAAGCGATCCAATTACCTGCATTGCGACAGGCGCTGCAGCGGTATCGCTCAATCCAACAAACACATTTGATGACCCATTGGAAAAATTTAGATATTACCGATGCCTGGTCTTTAGCACGGGAACTGCTGCGTAAAGAGGCATATATAAAAGCTTGCCCGTCTTGCGGCATACCAAACTTTACTTCTGTCAACCAATATACATCTGTTGGTTGTCCTTTTTGCCCCACTTATTGAACATACCGTGAAAAGCTATTTAAGCACGATGCTGTGATGGTCCACCTAAAAAAATTTTGCCACTCTCATTCAATATGCAGAATAAAAAATAGTATGAGAGAAAAGGTAAAACAGAGATAAAAAATAATCCGTAACCCACCCAATCTGTCTGATAGGGGGTAAGTAATAATGTCTTCAAAAGGCTATCAACACGGGTTATAGAAATATAGCCATAGAACAGGAGTACCCATACACTAGTTGCGCCTAAAAATAAAACTAAGAGTTTTGGAGCCTCCCAAAAGCTTTTATAAGCGAAAGATATTTCTCGCCGTAGCGTTAAGGCTAGCGCCGCAACGATAGATAGCATTGCCCATAATTGCCAGTCGCCTAGGGCGACCGCATGAATAATCCTATAAATAAAGGGATAGAGGAAATGAAGCATATTGTAAAAGGTAGCTAAAGCGGTTCTACTATTGGCTTTTTTTGAGCGACTAGATGCCCTCGTTGATGCAAGCCTGTAGCGAGTTAAATGATCCGCGTAGCCGTCAGTGCCGTTACCCGCTAGAAGAAATATTGCTTAGCGCATTGTGCGCAATTTTATGTGGCGTTGATACATGGGAGATGACAGTGCTTTGTAAGCACACCACGATCCCCAGGGTTGTAGCTTGATTGAGCGGCAGCGATACTTCGCTTCAATTTAACGATCAACGGAGTAAGCGTAAAGAGGGAAGTCAGATATTGGCCAGGCCCATGTAGCCATAGCGAGGCTGGCCAAGGATAAAGGCGAGCTAACGGAGAGAGTGCTCGAGACTAAAATTCCAAGGTAGGAGCGCTTCGACATCCTCGACGGTTTTTGCGGCTGGCAAGTCACGCAGTACACAACACAACCAAGTGTAAGGTTCTACGCCATTGGCCTTGGCGGTTTCGATGAGCGAGTAAATCACGGCACTGGCATGCGCCCCCGCTGTCGTATGGCTGAACAGCCAAGCTTTACGGCCGATGACGAAGGGACGAATCGCGTTCTCACAGCGGTTGTTGTCGATGGGCAAGTCGCCGCGCTCGGTATAACGCGTGAGCATACTCCAGCGCTCATGCATATATGACAACGCTTCTCCCAATACACTTTTGGGTATCACACCAGGTAGGAGATCTTCCATCCAAGTGCGTAGCTTCTCGAGAATCGGAATGCTTTGTTCCTGGCGCGCTAACCGGCGTGTTTCATTATCGGCGCCTTGGTAAAGACGTTCAACGCGATAGAGCTCGCCAATCATCGCCACAGCCTGGTTGGCATGACCCTGCCGGCCTTTGGGTTGCACTTTCACTGCCTCAACAAAGCGTCGTCTTACGTGCGCCCAGCAAGCAAGACGTTCGATGCCTTCGGTTTGGGCCAGTTTGTTATAACCCTCGTAGCCATCGGCCATCAAATAACCTTGATAGTCGTGCAACAGGCGTACAGGCACCGCCGAGCTTCGGCTGGGATCATAGTCGTAAATCACCACGGATTGACCTGGTGGTCCACCCGTCTGCACCCACATATAGGAGTTCGACGTCGGTTTTTTGTTCGGGACTTTCAGCACCTGCACCGTAGTTTCATCGATATGCAGGACAGGGCTTTCCAGTAACGCATCGCGCATGAGATTGTGTAAAGGCTGCAGCACAGCGCGACAACCGATCACCCAGCGCGCCAGCGTCTGGGTGGGAACGGGCATGCCATGACGATCCAATACCTTGGCGAAACGGGTCAACGGTAAGCCGTCAACGAATTTAACCGTCAACAGCATCGCAAGAAGGTTGGGACTGGCGTTACTCTTAGGCAACGGTTGGGGAGGTAAGGAGGCAGTGACTGGCGCGTGAGTACTACTAGGGCAGCCATAACGTAGACGAACGTTGCGTAGTACGCGTATCTGCATCGGCACCATGTCGAGTTGCTCACTTACATCCTGGCCAATCACGACCATCGGTGTACCACAGGCACAGGTGCGCTCGGCTTCGGGAACATCGTGTACCACTTCAACGCGTTTCAATTCTGCAGGTAAGGGCCCCCGCTTGCCACGCGCAGGTTGAGCTTTGCTTGCTGATTGAGGGGGAAGTGGGGCAATATCTTGTGCCCTCAGTGAAGGTGTCAGGAATTTTGTGTGAAAGAAGTCATATGATAATGAAGGTAATCAAAAAGTAAGCATATGACAAAGATAGACCAAGCGATATTAGATAAATTTTTAGAGGGAGTAGACCTGTCAAATCCGCACTCGATATTCACAGAAAGCGGGTTGTTTGGTCAGCTTAAAAAGTCACTAGCAGAAAGAATATTGCAGGGTGAATTAGCGCATCATCTCGAGCAAGAACGTAGCGTAGGCAAGATCAAGCGTAATCATAAAAATGGTAGCAGCAAGAAATCGGTCTTAGCGTCAGAAGACAAGCTGGAACTCGATATACCGCGAGATCGAGAAGGCAGTTTCACGCCGCAATTCATCGCTAAGCATCAGCGGCGACTACCGGGCTTTGACGATAAGGTGATCTCGCTTTACGCGCGAGGGTTACCGGTGCGCGAGATTCAAGCGCATTTAACCGAGTTGTATGGCTTAGAGGTCTCGCCTGATCTGATCTCAACGATCACCGCCGAAGTGATGGACGAAGTCAAGGAATGGCAGAATCGCCCCCTAGAACCGATGTATCCGTTGGTGTTTTTTGATGCCTTACGAGTCAAAATTCGAGATGAGGGCAGCGTTAAAAACAAAGCGGTCTATCTTGCTTTGGGTGTACGACCAGACGGTACCAAGGAAATTCTGGGTATTTGGATTGAACAAACCGAAGGGGCAAAATTCTGGCTGAGGGTCATGACAGAGCTTAAAAATCGAGGCCTGTCTGACGTATTAATCGCCGTCGTCGATGGACTCAAAGGCTTCCCAGAAGCCATTACAGCGACCTTTCCGCAAGCGCAAATCCAGACCTGTATCGTGCATTTAATTCGCAATAGCCTGGATTTTGTGAGCTGGAAAGACCGTAAGGCTGTCGCGGCAGAACTAAAAAATATTTATCGCGCCACCACCGAAACCGAGGCCGCTGTGGCGCTTGAGGTCTTTGCCGAAAGTCCATGGGGGCTGAAATATCCGCCGATTGCTTCAATTTGGCGGCGCCATTGGCAAGAAGTCATTCCTTTCTTTGCTTACCCGTTAGAAGTGCGAAAAATTATTTATACGACCAATGCCATTGAAAGCCTCCATATGCAAATACGGAAGGTCATTAAAAATCGAGGTCACTTCCCTAACGACCAGGCCGCCATCAAACTCATTTATTTGGCTTTGCGAAATATCACTAAAAATTGGACAATGCCACCTAATACATGGCGCACTGCAAAAGTTCAATTTGCCATTTTATTTGGCGAGCGTTTTACAGCTTCATTATAAGAAGCTGTCATAGTTAACCGTGACCTCGGACACACAAAATATCTGACAGGCTCGCCTCAGTCGTCGCCTGGGCCAAGACTTCAGCCTCATCAAACAAACGACCCTGACCACTGACTTCCGTACTCGGCCCAAACAGGCGCCGCCGGGAGAGCACAATTTGTTCGAGCATGCGCTTGAGTTCATTTTGTGCCTCTTTCTGCGCTTCGATCCATTTGCTTTGTACTTCTCTTTGAACTTCTGCCCATTTGTGCTGGGTTTCTGTCCATAACGCTTCGTACGCTTTCTGTTGCGTGTGCAACAGTGCCGTGAGTCCCTCTACATCAGTAGGCAATGCAGCCGGCAGCTTGACCTCGGGTAGGTCAAACTCAATCGATAACTTTAGTTCTTTGGCGACATGTTCAAGCATGCCGCATTCTATCTATCTCATCTAAGAAATAGTCTTAAAGTAAAGGGTTGGGTGTGGTTTATTTCGCCATAAATCAAATCCTTCCAGCAACCATTCAAATTCTTGTAGGCTAATTGTGAGCGTCGCCTCCTTGCCTCCCTTGGGCCAGGCAAACCTTTCCGATTCAAGACGCTTAAGCCACAGGCAAAATCCATTGCGATGCCAATACAATACCTTCAGCTTAGTACGTGGCCGATTCACAAAGACGTAGAGCACGTGCTTGAACGGATTGAGCCCCAATTCTTGTTCCACCAGCGCACTCAACCCGTTGATCGCTTTCCTAAAATCAACAGGCTCCTGGCACAGATATACCTGATCAATCTTGCAGCCCGGATGCATTAACTTCCTCCCTGCGCTGCACGATTCATTGCCAGCAGCCATGCCGGCGATGGTAAACCCGATATCTCCAACCGCAGCCCTGAAGGCAGAATCAAGCTACTGCACACAGGCTTCTCGCCTGCCATCTCCGTCACACCCAGCGCCACAAACTTATTTTCTCGCTTCGGCTCGACAACTTCTTGCAACAACTTCAGCTTCTTTTTCCAGTTGTACAGCGTCTTATGAGAGAGTCCGTAACGCTTCGCATACTGGGTCAAGGGGACGCCTTCTTTTCTCGCCGCCTCTAAATGGGCTGACCAACTCTTGGCATCTAGTCTCATGCTCGCTCCATCCCGCCATTTCAATTTCGATAGCGGCAAGTATGAATAGCGATTCTTTAAGTGGATAGGCTGGGGATCGTGGCGTGCTTACAGTCGACTTTTCAATTCCGCCGAGCGCCTAACTCAATTTTTGGAAAAAATTGGTAAACTCAATGAAACAGCGATCAATGAACGAACTCAACCACTTGTTCAATTGGGTTCAAGTATTCAGACGCTTAAAGAGGAATATCTGAAGTCCTTGATTGAAGTCGATGAAATTAAAGATGCCCTTGCACATTATGTGGAATCAGAGGGGCAAGAAAGCGCGTATGCAACGAGCCGCTTTGCGCTGATGGATAAAGTAATAACGTTTTTAGCGTCGGAGAAAAAAGTATTACTCCTGTTGGGTGAGGCAGGAGCAGGGAAATCGACCTTTAATCGGTTCTTAGCCAGGGTGTTATGGGAAGTCTATAAACAAAACACGACGCAACCCGTTCCACTTTTTATTGCATTAGCAGAATGTGATACTTCAGGCGGAGATTTAATTGAGAAATATTTACTCAAGAATAAATTCGATAAAGAAACGATTCAGGCATTACGTCAACATCAACGCTTTATTTTTATTCTTGATGGTCTTGATGAAATTGACGATCCCAGGCAGGAGTTTTATACATCTAATCAACTAGACCAATGGCACGCTCAAACCATTATTAGTGCTCGTCCTGAGTATTTGAAGGCAAACTATCAAAGCCAATTTCAAAAGCGTGGGCAAACCAATACATTGCAGGAATATTGGTTTGCCCCCATTTCAGATCATTGGGTTCACCGCTATATCAGTAAGTTTGTTGAGAATTTAGGTCTTGATAGCAGTGTTGTCACTTTCTATCAAGAAGTACTAAACGGATTGCCCACCTTAAAAGAAGCGATACGCCGACCTTTTTTACTGCGCATGGCGTTGGAGGTACTTCCTAAATTAGGGAAAGAAAGTGGCAATGCCCGGATGATTCGCCTTGCGCTCTATGAGGCCTTTGTTAAGCATTGGTGGAGTCGCTCAGAAGAGCGACTATCACATATTACACTTACCGAAGAAGAGAAAGCGGCATGGCTGGATTTGGAACCGCACTTCACTGCTAAGGGCCTACGAGCCAGCCAAAAGATGGCAATAGCTCTCACACAAGCTAAAACGATATTCGCTAAATATGACGCAGAGCATGAATGGGCTTCTCCTCCAGCCTGGCGTCAATATTTGTATAAACCAAACACAAAAGATCGTTTAATTTTTTTTAATGCGCCGTTAACTCGTCATGGACAACAGTATCACTTTATCCATAAATCGCTACAAGATTATTTCGTCGCAAGAAATATTTGGACTGAGCAGCTTACTGAAGATCATCCACCTCAAGTGGGCGCAGCGCTCAACCAACTCTCTATTGTCGATGAGCCGTTAATTCTTGATTTCTTAAGTGAACGGCTACATGCTCAGCCTGTTTTTAAAGCCTATCTACACCGCTGGATTACCGCTTCTAAGACACAGCCTGATTTACAGCAAGGCGCCGCCAACGCGATCACGACTTTAGTCAAAGCGGGGGAGCAGTTTAATGGAGCCGACTTAAGCGGCGTTCGGATTGAAGGTGCTGATCTGAGTTATGGATTATTCGATCATGCACAATTTGTAGGTGCCGATCTCAAGCGCGTCAATTTTGAAGGGGCATGGTTACGGGAAGCAGATCTACGGGGCGCGCAGATGGAATGTGTGCGGTTTGGAGAAAATCCAGCTCTGTTGTTTACAGATCCTGTTTGGTCCTGTTGCTACTCACAAGACGGCAAATGGATGGCTGTTGTCGTTAATTATGGAGCTAAGCTATATGATGCGCATACCCTGGAACTTATTCGCACTTTCAAATTGCCTGGAAATAATGCGGACGCGGACAAATACGGATTCGTAGAAAGCATAGCGATTTCACCGAATGGCAATATGTTAGCTATGGCAATGTGCGAAAGAATTTTTTCCTCCCATGTTATTACACTATGGTCGACAGACAACGAAACAACCTCCCTGAAAACCTTTAAAGGGCATACTAAGAGGGTGGTGAGCATGGCATTTTCGCCTGATAGCAAAATACTTGTCTCAGCAAGTCATGATGAGACCATCAAGCTATGGTCGTTAGATGACGAAGTATCGTTGTTAAAAAGCTTGAGGAATGACCGTCGCGTTAATAGTGTGGCATTCTCGCCAAACGGGAAAATGCTTGCTTGGGGAGGGGAGTGCTGTACTGTCAAGTTATGTTTGATGGATGGTGATACGCATTTGGTGAAAACCTTAAGAGGACATACCCAATACGTTAATAGCGTAGCGTTCTCCCCGCAAGGCAACATGCTGGCCTCAGGTAGTTCAGATGGGACCATTAAACTATGGCTGATAGAACATCAGGAGTTCCTACTAAAAACTTTAGAAGGGCACACTGAAGAGGTAACAAGTGTAGTATTTTCTCCAGACGGCAAAGTGCTTGCCTCCGGCGGATGGGACTGCACTGTCAAGCTGTGGTCAATGGGAGAGGAAAAAACTCTTTTAAAAAATTTCGAGGGACATACCAAAGCAGTAACAAGTGTGGCGTTTTCGCGAGGCGGTAGCATGCTCATCTCAGGGAGCGGTGACAAGACCCTCAAGTTGTGGCTAGTGGATAGCGAGATGCGGCTTAAGAAGACGAAAAATATAAGTAAGAAATTTTCCATAGATGGCAATTTTCTCACCTTGGGAGATGGAGATTTTACCTTTGAGCAGTGGTCGGGACGGTCGCTATCATCACGTGAGTTTTTCAAAGCGCACCCCAATTTAATTGATAACGCTGTAGTTTCGCCAGATGGCAAAACATTCGCCTGTCAGGGCAAGTACTGTTTTATTCAGCTGCGCTCCGTGGAAGGGGAAATGCCTATCTTGAAAAATTTCAGGGGACATACCGGCAGTGTTCATAGTTTCGCATTTTCTCCAAACGGCAAAATACTCGCTTCTGGGAGCGAAGATCATACTGTAAAACTATGGTCGTTAGACAGTGAACCTCATCTCCTGAAAACGCTGGAAGGGCATAACAAGAGTGTGGCTATTGTGACATTTTCACCAGATGGCAAAATGCTTGCCTCGGGAAGTGATGATCAGACTATTAGACTATGGTCAGTGGAGAGCAAACCACACCTCTTGAAAACGCTTTGGCTTCGAGGAGACGTCAGCCTGTTTAGGGGGATATTTTTTTCACCAGATGGCAAAATACTTGTCTCGGTAAGTGGTGGTCAGACCATTAGACTATGGTCAGTGGATTCAGGCCGTTTGCTTGCCACTCTTTCAGGCTATGGAGGTATTAACGAAATTGTTTGGAAAGCGGACACTGAAGAGTATTGGTTAATCACTCTCAGTAAAGGGCACAGAGTATGCCACCTGTGGCAGCTACAGCAAGAAAGTGAACGGCTGCGAGTAATACTACGTTGGGCCTCGATCCAAACTATGTTCAATGCCAGCGGTACCTTAATTGACGATGTGCAAGGACTAAATGAGATGGACATCGAACTTTTGAAGCAGCGTGGAGCTATAGTAAAGCCATTATTACCAAATGGGGCAGGTCAAAATAAAAGCTGTTTGATTCAATAGCCTTAGCGCAATATTAGCTGACACCTCATTAAGCGAGCCTGTCAGGAATAATGAGATGGTCCCCTCACTACTAAACTAGCTACATTAGTAGCATGTTTTTTACGGAGACCATCATGGATAAAGTAACACTAGTAGGCATTGACCTGGGTAAGACATCGTTTCACGTTCATGGACAAGACAAGGTTGGACGGATGGTTTTTTGCAAGAAGCTCACTCGTCGGCAATTGCTTGAATTCTTTAGCCATTTCCAGTGCACTACGGTGGTGATGGAAGCGTGCGCTGGTGCCCACTATATGGCCCGCAAGCTAGCGGAATTTGGGCATCATGTCAAACTGATCTCTGCGCAGTTTGTGCGCCCGTTTGTGAAGAGCAACAAGAATGACTTTGTCGATGCTGAAGCCATTTGTGAAGCTGCCTCTCGGCCTTCTATGCGATTTGTGACACCCAAGACGGAATCCCAACAAACTTTATCCGCCTTGCACCGGGTACGCGAAGCGCTGATCAAGGATAGGACTAGCACGATCAATCAGATTCACGGTTTTCTGCTTGAATTTGGCATCAGCCTGCCAGTCGGACAGGCCACCATCAAGCGCTTGCCTACTACCTTAGCGGAACATTCATTACCGCCCCGTTTGGTGGCCGTGCTGGAACGGTTGCATACACACTATAAATATCTTGATGAGCAAGTGAGCCATATCGAGAAGGAATTGCGCTCGCAATTGGTCGATGATGGCATTGGCCAGCGGCTTATGACGATTCCAGGTATTGGCCCCATCACAGCGAGCGTACTCGCGGCAGATATGGGCGATGGCAAACAATATGGCCGTAGCCGCGATTTTGCCGCTTCCATTGGACTCGTGCCGCGCCAATATAGTACGGGTGGCAGAGCTAATCTGCTGGGCATCAGTAAACGCGGTGATAAAAATATCCGCCGACTTCTTGTTCAATGCGCCCACTCCATTATGCGAAGGGCAGATCAACGTGGCGATCAGCTTGGGGCATGGATACATACTATGCTGGCACGGCGACACCCCAATGTTGTCGCATGCGCGCTTGCCAACAAGCTGGCAAGAATTGCGTGGGCGATTGTTGCGCGCAATCAGATTTTTGAAACAAGAACACTGGCTATGCCTGATTAAACAAACAAAGCTTGACTTAACGATTTACCTAAATTCACCAACTGGTTTTGCGAACGCTGAAATTTGATGACGTAAACGGCACAGTGGCCTGGTGAAGAACCTGTACACAAAATAAGTCGATAAGACTGAAGAAATTGTTAGGATCATCGGGCGCGACTCTCATCGTGGAGCAGGGAGCTTTCTCCCTATAATGACTCCGAATAGATTTAAGCAAGCCACCACAGCATCAAAAATTAGTCTTGCAAAAACCGAGGGGACCATAGATTTTGTGTCCGAGGTCATGGTTAACTATGAGAGCTTCTTATAATGAAGCTGTAAAACGCTCGCCAAATAAAATGGCAAATTGAACTTTTGCAGTGCGCCATGTATTAGGTGGCATTGTCCAATTTTTAGTGATATTTCGCCAAGCCAAATAAATGAGCTTAATGGCAGCTTGGTCATGAGGAAAGTGGCCACGATTTTTAATGACTTTACGTATCTGCATATGGAGGCTTTCAATGGCATTAGTCGTATAAATAATTTTACGGACCTCTAGCGGGTAAGCAAAGAAGGGAATGACTTCTTGCCAATGGCGCTGCCAAATTGAAGCAATCGGCGGATATTTCAGCCCCCATGGGCCCTCGGCAAAGACCTCAAACGCCAGCTCAGCCTCGGTCTCGTGGGTGGCGCGATAAATGGTTTTTAATTCTGCGGCGACGGCCTTACGGTCTTTCCAGCTCACAAAGTCCAGGCTATTGCGAATTAAATGCACGATACAAGTCTGGATTTGTGCTTGGGGAAAGACGGCAGTAATCGCTTCTGGGAAGCCTTTGAGTCCATCGACTACGGCGATTAATATGTCAGACAAACCCCGATTTTTAAGCTCTGTCATGACCCTTAACCAGAATTTTGCCCCTTCGGTTTGCTCAATCCAAATACCTAAAATTTCCTTGGTACCGTCTGGTCGCACACCTAAAGCAAGATAGACCGCTTTGTTTTTAACGCTGCCCTCATCTCGGATTTTGACCCGTAACGCATCAAAAAACACCAACGGATACATCGGTTCTAGCGGACGATTCTGCCATTCCTTGACCTCGTCCATCACTTCTGAGGTGATCTTTGAGATCAAATCAGGCGAGACTTCCAAGCCATACAACTCGGTTAAATGCGCTTGAATCTCTCGCACCGGTAAACCTCGCCCGTAAAGCGAGATCACCTTATCGTCAAAGCCAGGTAGCCGCCTTTGATGCTTAGCAATGAATTGCGGCGTGAAACTGCCTTCTCGATCTCGCGGTATATCCAGTTCCAGTTTGTCTTCTGACGCTAAGACTGATTTCGTAAGCACGCCACGATCCCCAGCCTATCCACTTAAAGAATCGCTATTCATACTTGCCGCTATCGAAATTGAAATGGCGGGATGGAGCGAGCATGAGACTAGATGCCAAGAGTTGGTCAGCCCATTTAGAGGCGGCGAGAAAAGAAGGCGTCCCCTTGACCCAGTATGCGAAGCGTTACGGACTCTCTCATAAGACGCTGTACAACTGGAAAAAGAAGCTGAAGTTGTTGCAAGAAGTTGTCGAGCCGAAGCGAGAAAATAAGTTTGTGGCGCTGGGTGTGACGGAGATGGCAGGCGAGAAGCCTGTGTGCAGTAGCTTGATTCTGCCTTCAGGGCTGCGGTTGGAGATATCGGGTTTACCATCGCCGGCATGGCTGCTGGCAATGAATCGTGCAGCGCAGGGAGGAAGTTAATGCATCCGGGCTGCAAGATTGATCAGGTATATCTGTGCCAGGAGCCTGTTGATTTTAGGAAAGCGATCAACGGGTTGAGTGCGCTGGTGGAACAAGAATTGGGGCTCAATCCGTTCAAGCACGTGCTCTACGTCTTTGTGAATCGGCCACGTACTAAGCTGAAGGTATTGTATTGGCATCGCAATGGATTTTGCCTGTGGCTTAAGCGTCTTGAATCGGAAAGGTTTGCCTGGCCCAAGGGAGGCAAGGAGGCGACGCTCACAATTAGCCTACAAGAATTTGAATGGTTGCTGGAAGGATTTGATTTATGGCGAAATAAACCACACCCAACCCTTTACTTTAAGACTATTTCTTAGATGAGATAGATAGAATGCGGCATGCTTGAACATGTCGCCAAAGAACTAAAGTTATCGATTGAGTTTGACCTACCCGAGGTCAAGCTGCCGGCTGCATTGCCTACTGATGTAGAGGGACTCACGGCACTGTTGCACACGCAACAGAAAGCGTACGAAGCGTTATGGACAGAAACCCAGCACAAATGGGCAGAAGTTCAAAGAGAAGTACAAAGCAAATGGATCGAAGCGCAGAAAGAGGCACAAAATGAACTCAAGCGCATGCTCGAACAAATTGTGCTCTCCCGGCGGCGCCTGTTTGGGCCGAGTACGGAAGTCAGTGGTCAGGGTCGTTTGTTTGATGAGGCTGAAGTCTTGGCCCAGGCGACGACTGAGGCACAAGATATTGCCCCACTTCCCCCTCAATCAGCAAGCAAAGCTCAACCTGCGCGTGGCAAGCGGGGGCCCTTACCTGCAGAATTGAAACGCGTTGAAGTGGTACACGATGTTCCCGAAGCCGAGCGCACCTGTGCCTGTGGTACACCGATGGTCGTGATTGGCCAGGATGTAAGTGAGCAACTCGACATGGTGCCGATGCAGATACGCGTACTACGCAACGTTCGTCTACGTTATGGCTGCCCTAGTAGTACTCACGCGCCAGTCACTGCCTCCTTACCTCCCCAACCGTTGCCTAAGAGTAACGCCAGTCCCAACCTTCTTGCGATGCTGTTGACGGTTAAATTCGTTGACGGCTTACCGTTGACCCGTTTCGCCAAGGTATTGGATCGTCATGGCATGCCCGTTCCCACCCAGACGCTGGCGCGCTGGGTGATCGGTTGTCGCGCTGTGCTGCAGCCTTTACACAATCTCATGCGCGATGCGTTACTGGAAAGCCCTGTCCTGCATATCGATGAAACTACGGTGCAGGTGCTGAAAGTCCCGAACAAAAAACCGACGTCGAACTCCTATATGTGGGTGCAGACGGGTGGACCACCAGGTCAATCCGTGGTGATTTACGACTATGATCCCAGCCGAAGCTCGGCGGTGCCTGTACGCCTGTTGCACGACTATCAAGGTTATTTGATGGCCGATGGCTACGAGGGTTATAACAAACTGGCCCAAACCGAAGGCATCGAACGTCTTGCTTGCTGGGCGCACGTAAGACGACGCTTTGTTGAGGCAGTGAAAGTGCAACCCAAAGGCCGGCAGGGTCATGCCAACCAGGCTGTGGCGATGATTGGCGAGCTCTATCGCGTTGAACGTCTTTACCAAGGCGCCGATAATGAAACACGCCGGTTAGCGCGCCAGGAACAAAGCATTCCGATTCTCGAGAAGCTACGCACTTGGATGGAAGATCTCCTACCTGGTGTGATACCCAAAAGTGTGTTGGGAGAAGCGTTGTCATATATGCATGAGCGCTGGAGTATGCTCACGCGTTATACCGAGCGCGGCGACTTGCCCATCGACAACAACCGCTGTGAGAACGCGATTCGTCCCTTCGTCATTGGCCGTAAAGCTTGGCTGTTCAGCCATACGACAGCGGGGGCGCATGCTAGTGCCGTGATTTACTCGCTCATCGAAACCGCCAAGGCCAATGGCGTAGAACCTTACACTTGGTTGTGTTGTGTACTGCGTGACTTGCCAGCCGCAAAAACCGTCGAGGATGTCGAAGCGCTCCTACCTTGGAATTTTAGTCTCGAGCACTCTCTCCGTTAGCTCGCCTTTATCCTTGGCCAGCCTCGCTATGGCTACATGGGCCTGGCCAATATCTGACTTCCCTCTTTACGCTTACTCCGTTGATCGTTAAATTGAAGCGAAGTATCGCTGCCGCTCAATCAAGCTACAACCCTGGGGATCGTGGTGTGCTTACCTGATTTCTTGCTGCTGCCATTTTTATGATTACGCTTGATCTTGCCGGCGAGACGTTCTTGCTCGAGATGATGCGCTAATTCACCCTGCAATATTCTTTCTGCCAGTGACTTCTTAGCTGACCAAACAACCCGCCTTCTGTGAATATCGATTGCGGATTTGATAGGTCTACTCCCTCTAAAAATTTATCTAATATCGATTGGTCTATCTTCGTCATATGCTTACTTTTTTGTTGCCTTCATTATCATATGACTTCTTTCACGCAAAATTTATGACTCCCTCGCTATATCAGCTCTTGTTGCTTGCATATGTAAACTCATTCATCTTTGCTTTGGCACACTCAATTTTTGCTCGACGTGTGCGTTATCGTTTGAGTGAAGGCTCAAGGGTGGTCTACGTAAAGCCCTCTGCCGTTGGTTGCCTTGTAGGAAAGCACAAGGGCTAACGCCACGCGCGTAAGTGAACTAGAAGCTCCAGCTACCCAAATGAAACGCTCTCCCGCTTGTAAGAATTATCAAACTTGATCATTTAGTTTCGAGGTTTCCCTAAAAAGACTGAAGGTATGAAAAAGACTCAAAAGATAAGCGGCATGAGGCCAAGATTGAACTCAAAGCCATGAAAAAAGCGGGCTTTGCCCGATTTCTCTAACTCAGCCAGCCTTTTAGAATTCGCTTCGCTTATAACAAGATACCAAGTGCCAAGATCGCGCTGATAAATAATAAGGAAAGAGAATGTGGAGTTCATTAAGGGGGATGGGGAGTCGAGGCGTTAATGCAGCACCTATTTCAAATTTTGGCTTACCCGCAGCCAATCAGCTTCAAGAGAAAGCCAATCGCTATGAAGCCCAAGGAAATTTGGCGCAAGCCAAGGCATGCTTTGAAGCAGGCATTCAGGAAGCCGAAGCCTGGTTGCAACGCACTTGTAATGAAGCTGAATTAAAGAAAACCAATGAGCAGCTTGCAGCGAGCTACTTTTACTACGGCATGTTTTTGCGCAAACACGATCAATCTGGCGCTGAGGAGAATTATAAAAAAGCCATGGAATATGCGCGTCATCTGGATGTAAAGCAACCAGAAGCACGCATGCTGCATCAACGAATAATCGCTGGGTATGGCTCATTCTTAATCGAAGATGAAAAGGCGAACGAAGAAAATAGCGATCAACTGATTGCAACAAAAGCGCCGGTTGAAAATGCGCCATCTCCAAAGCTTAGTTTAGTGCCCTCGCTACGTCCGAATAGCGCATCGATCCAGGAAAAGAGCAAACAGGCCGATTATCTATTTGAAAAAGCGCTCTTAACACTCAGTTCTTTAGAATTATCCCCTCAACCTAGCCTGTTTTTAGTGTACGCACATGATAAGCCTGCTCATGGACAGGCTCAGGCCAGTATTGCTAAATATCTAATCGAAAAATTATCAAAAATCCGAGTTAACCTCTATTCCGATCAAACTCCAATGGGGCAACCGTATTCAAGCGCCTCAGAAGAGCTAAAAAATGATGGCAAACTCGACGATATTCTGACGAGTCAGCTCTGTTTATTGCCGGATCAGTTAAGAGGTGATGTCACCCCTGTCGATAAGGTCGCGGTGTGCTGTTCTGAAGTATTGGGTAGCTATCTGAAATGGCCGCATTATGAAAAATTTTATCAGGCGCTTGAGCAAGCTTACCTCGAGGATCGTGAAGCCTATCGTAGAAGCGACAAACAGCAGAGTTATTCAGCCATTCGTGAAGTGGTGAGGAAATTTTCTCAGGAAGAGGGCTATAAGGCTGGGTTCCACCATGTGTTAACGGAAATGGCATTTTTGCAAATCCGAGCAGCGCAGCTGAAAGATGGGCACGGCATTATCCCGGTGGTATTAACGCTGAATAGCTATCAGCCATGCTTAGCGCATTTTATAGACGAGACAACCGTTCGAGTAGGGGATATTTATCGTTTGGAGAGGCGAGCTCAAGCGGGGCAAGAAATCTATCCCAATCAAAGTCGGCACTTGGTGCTATTTAAGTTGATTGAACGGTTGTTTGTTGGCAGTAATGAGGCAAAAGCGTTTTTGGATAAATTTTGGACAGGGTATAGCGATTGTATTGCTCGGTTAAATCATGAATCATCGCCCCTGAGCGGGTTGGCGTTTTGCGAACTGGTGGATGGCATTTTTGATGGCATACAGAAGGAGCAATATAGAACGCAACAGCAACGTATAGCTCAAACCCTTGTGCTGCATAAAGAGATCGTAAAGAAATTACTCCCGCCTGCACTTTCTTCAGCTGATCTGCGTAAAGCTCTCTATAAATACTATCAATTATCCAATTTATCAATTCAGCGTGTATCGGGCAAAACAATCGGACTTGACGATTGTTATATTAACCTAGCGATCGTAGAGAGCCATGCACAACGGGAAAAAGATAAAAAAGAGCTGGAAAAGCAAGCAGAGGCTTTTGAACGCTTGCCAAGTAGTGAACGGCTTGAGGAAACCAATCCCAGCAAATTAATTCAGCTAAAAAAGCTTTTTGACGTACAAATATTATGTGATGGTTCAGAGGAGGTCCCCAAGCGGATTTTGATTCAGGGTCGCGCAGGCATTGGTAAGACGACTTTATGCAAAAAACTCGTCTATGAGTACCATCAAAATGAACTTTGGCAGGATAAATTTGACTGTGTTTTGTGGATACCGCTGCGGGAGCTGAAGACCAACTCCGCTGGCAGTTTAGAAGAGCTCCTCAGGAAAAGTTACTTTGCTAGTCAAGGAGATCGCCAAGCGCTGGCATTAGCAGAGGCTTTGCACCAAAAACATCGGGATAAAACGCTTTTTATCTTAGATGGTCTGGATGAGGTTGTCGGTGAGCTGTATAAAGCACATGATTTAAGCCGCTTTTTGAAGGATTTGTTGAATCAGGAGCATGTAATAATTACCTCTCGACCTGCTAGGGTGAACTTTGATGTACTTGATCGCCTCGATTTGGAACTCGAAACGGTGGGTTTTAGTCCAGAGAATGTGCAAACCTATATCACAAAGTTTGTGCTGGAATCTGATCAGGAAGCGATTCGGCAGTTCATTCGACGCGCACCGTTGGTTCAAGGACTGGTAAATATTCCCATTCAGCTGGATGCGTTGTGCTATAGCTGGGATAGACTCCCCCACCATCAAACGGTTACGGTAACCATGCTGTATGAAGCGATGGTCGATAAACTATGGCGCAAAGATGGTCCGCGTCTAGAGGAAAGCAAACAAAGTAAGCCGTTAGGGCCTTTTGCATTCCAAGCTTTACCCAAAGCGCGCGTAGAAAAAATCATGGCGTCTGAAATTCATTATCTGAGCTATTTGGCCTTTCAGGGATTAGAGACTGGAAAAATTGAATTTAGCCTCGATGATTTAGATCGATGCCAGACAGCATTAGAAAATCATCCTGCCATCAACACCACTTTGCCCGATACGTGGACACTCGATCTGAAAAAAACCTCCTATTTACATACAACCGATGCTGAGCGGCCCGAAGCTGAGCGCTATTATCATTTCCTGCATTTAACCTTTCAAGAGTTTTTTGCGGCGAAATTCTTAGTCCACCATATGCAGAAGTATGGCACGGAGCTAGCGCAGTTGGCGATGGCACCGCCTCTTACAAAAGCGTTAGGAGTAGCACCTAGCATGGCTGAGTTGCAAGGATTTATCGCTAGAAATAAATACAATCCGAGATACGAAATTGTCTGGTGGATGGTGGCAGGGCTGCTAAAAGGCCCTCAGTTAGAACACTTTTTCACTTTATTAGAAGAGTCTCCACGAGATATTATTGGAGGACGCCACCAGCAGGTAATGATGGGATGTTTGACTGAGGCGCGTAGTCAATTAAGTCAAGCAAAGATTTTGGAATTAGAGCAAACATTTAAACAATCACTCCATTTTGAAATAAAAGGCAATGAAAATGGTTTGAGCGGGCTAGGCCGCCAACTCGTGTTCCCAGAACATTTACTACTTAAGGAGTTAAATCAATCGGACGATAAGAAAGAGAAATTTATCCAAATTTTGGGGAGTCGTTCTGTTTTGTCAGAGGGGGCTATTTTTGCTTTGATTGACTTATTAAATGATAAAAATAAAAAGATTAGAGAGGGGGCAGTTAAGGCATTAAGTGAGCAAGAAATATTGCCAGAATCTGCTAATGTCAAGCTAAACGAGGCGCTAAGTAGTAGCGATGAAAGACTCAAATCTTCTGCTGTCAAAATAATAGAGAACCGCAGCGCGCAGCTAGATGTAGCTATTTTAAGATTGATTAATGAGCTCTTTGATGAGGACAAAAAAAACAGGATCGCGGCAGCCCAGGCTTTAGGCAGACAAGAAAGCTTGCCAGAGAGAGCTATTTCCGCGTTGACGAAAGCGCTACAGGATAACCATCAAGAGGTTAGACTTGAGTCCACAAAAGCATTAAGGACGCAGAAAATATTGCCAGAAACTACTATTTTGAATTTAATTCATTTGCTTCAAAATGAAAGTAAAAACGAGAGCAAGAAGATCAAATATGAGGTAATTGATTTATTAGGTGAGCAAGAAAATCAAACACAAGCCGCTATTTCTGTATTGTATGGGATGCTACAGGATGAAGATAAGCTGACTCGACATAGTGTAATACTAGCATTGTGCAAACAAAGCCTACTATCCGAAACCGTCGTTTTAGCTTTAACTGAAGTACTGCGATCCGATGATACAGAGTATAAAAATATGGTTATCGGGGAATTACTTATTCATAAAATGCATGAAATGTTGCCAGAGAGCATTATTTCAGCCTTGATTGATATGCTACAAGATCAGGATACAAGGGTAAGAGCAATCGAAATATTAGGTAAGCAGAAGACATTACCCGACTCTGCCATCTCCGCTTTGTGTCTTCTGCTGGAGGACAGCGATTTGGGCATTAGAGGTTTAGCGGCATCGGCATTAAGAAACCATAACACTTTACCGCTGGCCTCTATTCTGGATTTGAGCACCAAGCTCGAAGAGGAGAACGAGTCAGTCAGAGCTAACGCTTTTAAGAAATTAAGCGAGCAAAAAAATCTGCCAGATTCCGTAATTTCAATGTTGATTAATGCAATAAAGGATCCAAGTATAGGGATTAGAACTCAAGCTATCCAAGCCTTATATCAACAGAAAACTTTATCAGAGGCGATCCTTTCTACATTAGAAGACGTGCTACTAAGTGATGACAAAGGTATAAGGATTATGGGGGCTGTCGTATTATTTACTCGAGAAGCTCTACCAGAAATTGCAATTCCCACTCTATTTAAGACACTACAAGATGAAAACGAGAATATTAGAGCTTTATCCGCTTTGATATTAGTTAAACATAAGACTCTGCCAGAGGCCGCCGTTTCCATCTTGAGCGATAAGCTAAAAAATAATGATGTGAGTACTAGATCAGCGTCAGCACAGGCTTTAGCTGCTAATGACCAACTGCCAGAAAATGCTATTTTTGCTTTGAGCGATGCTTTACAGGATGAAAGCGAGCAAGTGAGGAAACTGGTAAGCAGAGGATTAGGCAAACAGAAGTTTCTTCCTCGAGCTATTATTTCTGCATGGGTCGACGCTCTAAACAATGGCAATGAACATATGAAGCCAGTAGTACTTCAACGATTAAGCAAAGAAGAAACGTTGCCAGAAAATGCTATTTCTCTCTGGATTCAGATGCTACAGGATGAGAATGAATCAGTAAGAGACTTAGCTCGAGGAACATTACGCAGACAAAAGAAACTATCAGAGGGTACTATTTCTGATCTGACTGATTTATTGCAGAGTGATCGCAAAGAGGCTAGGGATGGAGCTGCAATAGTATTAGAGAGCCAGAAAACGCTGCCAGAAATTACGATTTCAGCTTTAATTAATGCTTTACAAGTAGAAAGCACAATTGTTAGATATTGGGCAGCTAAAGCATTGGGTAAACAAGAAAAATTGTCGAAAAAGGCTTCCCTTGCTTTGAGTGAAGTGCTACTGAATGATGATGTTCTTAATAGAATTGAAGCGGCCAAAGTATTGGGTAATCAGAAAATGCCACCAAAAGCAATCGTCTTTGTTTTAAACCAAGCGTTGACGATGGAAGAAGATTGGCGCGTCAAGGATGCTATTGCCAGCGCATTATCTGAACAGAAAACACTCCCCCTATCGTCTATTCCTGTCCTCATCAAGTTATTACAAGATGACGATGAAAAAGTCAGATTGACAACCATTTGGGCGTTGAGTTGCCATATCGATGAGATTTACAGACAGCTTCCAAATTTGTCACCAGAACAAATTCAATTCCTTTATACCAAAGTCTTATTTCCGCATAGCTGTAAAAGAATTACATCCCTAATCATTCAAAATAATCAACTTCAGTTTGATACGATAAAAGGCCAAAGGCAGTCGATTGAACTTCCACACGAGCAAATTGAAAGGATTATGAGAACTCTCTTGCCGGTTCGAGTAGAAGCGGGGGTTGTGTGATGAAAACGACTTGGGATGACGAGTAGAAAAGGATTATTGCATTTTTTCTAAGAGGCGCTCATAGGGGGGGCTGCAAGAGAGCCATGGGGGCGATGATAATTGTAGAAAGCTTCCCACTCAGCCAATTTGGCGTGTAGGTTGATGTCATCAGTATAAGAGAGGAGTTGGTAGAACTCACGCTGATCAGTGCCATGAGAGCGCTCGACTTTACCGTTAAGGCATGGAGTTCTAGGTTTGATGTAAGTATGACGCATCCCCAAATCTTCGACGTGCCAGTGGAATTTAGCTTGGAACTCATGGCTGTAGTACATGCAGAATGGTGTTAATGCGAAAAGGAAATTTGTCGATAAGGTAGTTCACAAAATCAATCGCACTTTTTTGCGTATGGCGCTCGTAAATTTTTAATGCACGGATTCGCGTGGCATCATCGACGACAGTATATTGAAAACGCCGTACAGGCTTGCCATCGGAGGTGATGAAATCGAGGAATTTCACATCGACCTGAACATGATGACCCGGTACTTGCTTCTCATATTGAATGGTGGCAATACTTCGTTTAGCGTGAAAAATTCTTATCTATCTTTTAGATAACACCCTCAAAAAAGTTAGGGGAGTTGGATTTACAAGAAAAGCAATGTGAAATTCTGGTATCCAAGGGCTGGACACGAGTTGAGATTAAAGAAGTCCAGTATTACAAAAAAGGCGATGTGGTGCGCTTTGGCCGTGATTACAAAAGCAAGAATATTAAAAAAGGCGAATATGCACGTGTCTCTTCTGTGATTGAGAAAGCAGTCTCGATCATGCTGCAAACAGTAGATAACAGAACGCTTACTTGGACACCTAAAGAGCACAATAAACTCGAAGTGTATAACGCTGAAACCCGTTCTCTGTCCGTTGGGGACTTAATCCGTTTTACTCGTAATGGGGGAAGTATTTAAAAACGGAGAAATGGCCCGTGTGAAAAGCATAACTGATCAAAAAGTCTCTCTAGCATTTTGCCGAGATGATGTCCCCTCCTTACATGAAGTCAATCTTTCACAGCTTCTTCACTGGGATCACGCATATGCTGTCACCGTTCATAGCGCCCAGGGAAGTACCCAGGAGAGGGCTATTTTTCATATTGTTATCAAGTAAGATGAAAAACGCGTTGAGAAAGCAGAGTTAGCGCCAATGGCAAAAATATTTGATGCACGTAGTTTTTACGTTGGCGTAACGCGAGCCAGTCATGCGTTAAGGATTTATACGAATGACAAAGAAAAAGCGGCCAAAGCGATCTGCGCTCGTTTAGATAAGACGAGTGTTATAGAGACTATTCAAAATCATGAGAAAAGCCAGCCTTCTGCACAAAAACAGCATCGATTAACGAAATAGAAGGGCCGATATTTCGTAAGCATCTGTTCTACCTTGCTTTTACTCTTATTGATAACCATATTTTTATACGGCTAACTTGCGAAGAAAAATCTTACCCGTGACTAAAAAGCAAACTAAATTTTCCTCTGACTGGAGTTGCCTAAAAACCACCTTTCAATCTTTCAGAAGTTTCGAAAACCAATGTAAGTTGGCTAATGAGCGCTATCAGACCTGTCCCCCTCGTTTTAAGGTTGTCATAAAAAGATAAAGCCTAGGGATGATCTTCAGATAAAAGCGGCATGAGGCCAAGATTGAAGCTCAAAGCCATGAAAAAAGCGGGTTTTGCCTGATTCATCTGACTCGACCAGCCTTTTAGAATTCGCTTCGCTTATACCAAGATACCAAGTGCCAAGATCGTGCTGGTAAATAATAAGGAAAGAGAATGTTGAATGCGTTAAGGGGGATGGGGAATAGAGGTGTTAACGCAGCACCTATTTCAAATTCTGGCTTGCCAGCAGCCAATCGGCTTCGAGAGGAAGCCAATCGCTATGAAGAACAAGGTAATCTAGAGCAAGCCAAGGCATGCTTTGAAGCAAGCATTCGGGAGGCCGAAGACTGGTTGCGATGCACTCGTAATGAAACTGAATTTAGAAAAACAATAGAGCAGCTTATAGCGAGCTATTTTTATTATGGTACGCTTTTGCTAAAACACGATAGATCAGGCGCTGAGGAAAATTATAAAAAGGCCTTAGAGTACGGTCTTCATATGGATTTAGAGCAACCTGATGTACTAGCTTTGTATAGCCAAATTGGCGCTGGGTACAGCTCATTTTTAATCAAAGATGAAAGCGTGAGTCAGGGAAAAAGCGATCAACTGAGTCCAATAAAAATGCCGGTTGATAAAGTGCAGTCTCCAGAACTTGGCTCGGTGACCTTGCCGTGTCAGGTTGACGCATCTATCCAAGAAAAAGGCAAACAGGCTGATTATCTGTTTGAAAAAGCGCTCTCGACACTCAGTGCCTTAGAGTTATCTAATAAACCCAGCCTGTTTTTAGTGTACGCGCATGACCCTGTTCACAGACAGGCGCATGACAATCCCGCTCACGGAAAGGCTCAAGCCAGTATTGCTAAATACTTAATCGAAAAATTATCAAAAATCCAAATTAACCTCTATTCCGATCAAACGCCGATGGGGCAGCCGTATTCAGGTGCCTCGGAAGATTTAAAAAAAGACGGCAAACTCGAAGATATTTTAACGAGTCAGCTCTGTTTATTACCGGATCAGTTAAGAGACGATGTCACCCCCGTTGATAAGGTCGCGGTGTGCTGCTCTGAGGTATTGGGTAGCTATTTAAAATGGACGCATTACGAAAAATTTTATCAGGCCCTTCAACAAGCCTATCTTGATGACCGTGAAGCCTATCGTCAAGGTGGTAAACAACACGATTGTTCAGCCATCCGTGAGGTGGTGAGGAAATTTTCACAGGAAGAGGACTATAAGGCTGGGTTCCATCATGTCCTAACGGAAATGGCATTTTTGCAAATCAGGGCAGCGCAGCTGAAAGATGGACATGGCATTATCCCGGTGCCATTAACGCTGAATAGCTATCAACCCTGTTTGGGGCATTTTATTCACGAGACAACCGTTCGGATGGGCGATATCTATCGCTTGGAGAGGCAAGCTCAAGCGGGGAAAGAAATCTATCCGAATCAAAGTCGGCACGGAGTGCTGTTTAAGTTGATTGAGCGGCTGTTCGTCGGTAGTCATGAAGCAAAAACGTTTTTGGATAAATTTTGGAAAGGGTATAGCGATTGTATTGCTCGGTTAAATAATGAATCATCGCCACTTGGTTGGTCAGCGTTTTGCGAGCTAGTCGATGGTATTTTTGGCGACATACAGAAGGAGCTGCACACAGACCAAGCACGGAATTTATCCGAACATATCAGGATAGTCAAAAGCTTACGTCCAGCCAATTTTTCTTCAAAAGATCTGCGCCACGCACTGTATCAATATTATCAACGCTCAAATCTCTCTATCCAACGTATCTCAGGGCAAATAGCCTCGCTGGATGATTGCTACATCAATTTGGCGATTGTGGAAAGTCAGGCGCAACGGGAAAAAGATCAAGAAGAGCTGAAAAAACAAGCGGCGGTTTTTGAGCGCCTACCGAGTGCGGAGCAGCTAGCGGCGACGAATACCAATAAGATCATTCCGCTCGAGCAGCTTTTTGAAAAGCAAAAATTACGTAATGGTTCAGAAGGTGTGCCCCAACGGATTTTGATTCAGGGACGAGCAGGGATTGGTAAAACCACCTTATGCAAAAAGCTAGTCTATGAGTATTACAGCCATGGTTTATGGCAAGATCTTTTTGATAATATCCTCTGGGTGCCTTTACGGCAGTTGAAGCTAGCCTCGCAGGCAACTTCGCTCCACTGCTTAGAAGATTTACTATGTCACCGTTATTTTTCAACTCATGGCAACGCCAAAGCCCAGGCTTTGGGGAAAACTTTTCTTGAGCATCAAGAAAAGACTTTGTTTATCTTGGATGGCTTGGATGAAGCCACAGAAATGTTCAGTGAAAGCCATCCTTTAAATCAGTTTTTAAAAGACCTTCTGAATCAGTCTCGCGTATTAATCACGTCTCGTCCAGCAGGGGTTGACGCTTCTCAGTGCAACGAGCTGGATCTGGAGTTGGAAACGGTTGGGTTCAGCTCGGAGAATATCCAAACGTATATTGGAAAATTTGTGCTTAATGCTAAGGAGCGAGCTGAGATTGAGCAATTTATTAACCGCACGCCGTTAATTCAGAGTTTGGTGAATGTCCCAATTCAGCTCGATGCGCTGTGTTACAGCTGGAGCAGTCTATCCAAAAACAAAGCCGTGACCATAGCTAGTTTGTATGAAGCAATGGTAAGTAAATTATGGTTAAAGGATAGTAAACGCTTAGAGAAAAGAAAATCTGAAGAGAGGCTAATAGCGTATAAATTAAAAGAGCGGATCTCGCCTGAAGAGAACTATTTAAGTTATTTAGCCTTTAAAGGGCTAGAGGCGGAGAAAATTGAATTTAGCTGGGAAGACTTATCTGCATGTGAAGAAGAGTTACATAAAACAGGAGGTATAAACGCGGATACCTATAAATTAAAAGTGACCTCTTTTTTACATACTGCCGACGCAGAAGAGCCAGATGAAGAAAAACGTTCCTATCATTTTTTGCATTTAACGTTTCAGGAGTATTTTGCGGCGAAATTTTTGGTTAAGCATCTACAAGCGTATACGGATGTGGAAAAGACCTCAGTGCATACCTATGGTGTGCAAGAGAATTCAGACTTCATGCCGACCCGGCATGAGGTGAAAGCGTTTATTGCCACCCATAAATATAACCCGCGTTATGAGATCGTCTGGTGGATGGTGGCGGGATTGCTCAAGGACACTGCATTGGAAAGGTTCTTTAATGTATTGGAACAATCGCCACGAGATCTGATCGGGATGCGCCATCAACAGGTGATGATGGGGTGTTTAAATGAAGCACGTATTCAATTGAAGAATATCTCAGTCCAGAGGCTGGAAACCGAATTAATGCAGTGGTTACTTTTTGAACTAAAACAGAATGGATATGACTCCAGCGAATTAGGTCGCCAGCGCACTTTTCCGGAATCTCTATTGTGCGGAGGGCTATTAGAACGTCCTGAAAGAGAAAAGCTGGGGTTTATTCAAACTTTAGGAAATCGTTCAGCTTTATCGGCTGAAGCGACCTTAATCTTGATCTCCGCTTTGACGGCTCAAGATGTGTCTGTCAGGAGGAGTGCCGCCTCTGCCTTAGGCAAGCAGAGTACGCAGTCTGGTGAAGCCGTATCGGCCTTGATCCACGCTTTGACGGATCAAGACACGGATGTCAGGTGGAGGGCCGCCTCTGTCTTAGGCGAGCAGAGTACGCAGTCTGGTGAAGCCGTGTCGGCCTTGATCAACGCTTTGACGCATCAAGACGTGTTTGTCAGGTCGATTGCTGCCTCTGCCTTAGGCAATCAGCGTACGCTGTCTGGTGAAGCCGTGTCGGCCTTGATCCACGCTTTGACGGATCAAGACGAGAATGTCAGGTCGAGTGTCGCCGATGCCTTAGGCAAACAGCGTACGCTGTCTGGTGAAGCCGTGTCGGCCTTGATCCACGCTTTGACGGATCAAGACGCGTCTGTCAGGAGGAGTGCCGCTGATGCCTTAGGCAATCAGCGTACGCTGTCTGGTGAAGCCGTGTCGGCCTTGATCCACGCTTTGACGGATCAAGACTCGTCTGTCAGGTGGAGGGCCGACTCTGCCTTAGGCAATCAGCGTACGCTGTCTGGTGAAGCCGTGTCGGCCTTGATCCACGCTTTGACGGATCAAGACACGGATGTCAGGTGGAGGGCCGCCTCTGTCTTAGGCGAGCAGAGTACGCAGTCTGGTGAAGCCGTGTCGGCCTTGATCCACGCTTTGACGCATCAAGACGTGTTTGTCAGGTCAATTGCTGCCTCTGCCTTAGGCAATCAGAGTACGCAGTCTGGTGAAGCCGTGTCGGCCTTGATCCACGCTTTGACGGATCAAGACGAGAATGTCAGGTCGAGTGTCGCCGATGCCTTAGGCAAACAGAGTACGCTGTCTGGTGAAGCCGTGTCGGCCTTGATCCACGCTTTGACGGATCAAGACGCGTCTGTCAGGAGGAGTGCCGCTGATGCCTTAGGCAATCAGCGTACGCTGTCTGGTGAAGCCGTGTCGGCCTTGATCCACGCTTTGACGGATCAAGACGTGTTTGTCAGGTCAAGTGCCGCCTCTGCCTTAGACAATCAGCGTACGCTGTCTAGTGAAGCCGTGTCGGCCTTGATCCACGCTTTGACGGATCAAGACGAGGATGTCAGGAGGAGTGCCGCCTCTGCCTTAGGCAATCAGCGTACGCAGTCTGGTGAAGCCGTGTCGGCCTTGATCCACGCTTTGACGGATCAAGACGAGGATGTCAGGTCGAGTGTCGCCGATGCCTTAGGCAAACAGAGTACGCAGTCTGGTGAAGCCGTGTCGGCCTTGATCCACGCTTTGACGGATCAAGACGAGGATGTCAGGTCGAGTGTCGCCGATGCCTTAGGCAAACAGAGTACGCTGTCTGGTGAAGCCGTGTCGGCCTTGATCCACGCTTTGACGGATCAAGACTCGTCTGTCAGGAGGAGGGCCGCCGATGCCTTAGGCGAGCAGCGTACGCAGTCTGGTGAAGCCGTGTCGGCCTTGATCCACGCTTTGACGGACCAAAACGCGTCTGTCAGGAGGAGTGCCGCCTCTGCCTTAGGCAATCAGCGTACGCTGTCTGGTGAAGCCGTGTCGGCCTTGATCCACGCTTTGACGCATCAAGACGAGGATGTCAGGTCGATTGCCGCCTCTGCCTTAGGCAAACAGAGTACGCTGTCTGGTGAAGCCGTGTCGGCCTTGATCCACGCTTTGACGGATCAAGACGCGTCTGTCAGGTGGAGGGCCGCCGATGCCTTAGGCAAACAGAGTACGCTGTCTGGCGAAGCCGTGTCGGCCTTGATCTACGCTTTGACGCATCAAGACGCGGATGCCAGGTCGATTGCCGCCTCTGCCTTAGGCAATCAGAGTACACTGTCTGGTGAAGCCGTGCCGGCCTTGATCCACGCTTTGACGGACCAAAACGCGTCTGTCAGGAGGAGTGCCGCCTCTGCCTTAGGCAATCAGCGTACGCTGTCTGGTGAAGCCGTGTCGGCCTTGATCAACGCTTTGACGGATCAAGACGCGTCTGTCAGGAGGAGTGCCGCTGATGCCTTAGGCGAGCAGAGTACGCTGTCTGGTGAAGCCGTGTCGGCCTTGATCAACGCTTTGATGGATCAAGATGCGGATGCCAGGAGGATTGCCGCCAGTGCCTTAGGTTCCCATTCCCATATGAATCAGCTTTTTACTTTGCTTGGGCGTTTGGAGCGAAGTCAGGTGAGAGTACTTTATACTCAGATTTTGTTCCCGCGTAGCCGTGAAAAGATCGCACCACTTTACATTCAAGACAACCAACTTCACTTTTATACAGCAACGGGTCCTGGGCAACCGATTCATCTGAGTGCTAAACAGAGTCAAAAGATCACAAAGGCCTTTGTTGATGTGCAAGTCGAGGCTGGGATAACGTCGATGCTTGATAAATCGGCAAAGGAAGTAGTTGAAATAGAAAAGTAGATTGAGAGGTCGCGGTAGGGACGGCGGTTGCCCGCCGCCCCCCGCACAGATCCGTACTTGCGTAGGGTAGGCCACAAGCGAGTTTTCCTTGTGGGTACTTTTCTCATGGTCCCCCTCCGAACTACGCATGACCGATTTCCGCATCACGTAGCTCTCCAGTGATCTATTCCTTTGATTTGTGTCTTCAGGAACGTTCGCGATGAATGTCCTGATGACATCTCTGGCATACGACAAGCGTTTTACGGCGTCGTGCTGCCATTCTTTTCACCCAGGTTGGTTTTTCTTTTTGTCCCGCATGATTCAAATCAGCCAACTTGCGGATGGTTGTCAACAGCGACTTAAAATTGATACATTTTTTGAAGAATCTGGAGTGAACCCTTGAGGCTGTACCGAGCAGGCTATAAAATTTGAGCCGCCTGCTGAGTGAGTTGATCCTCGAATTGATTGGGAGAGAGATAACCAAGCGCCGAGTGCATCCGCTTGGCATTGTAAACATGCTCAATAAAGTACGGCAAGCGAGCGGTGATGTCGGAGAAAGTCTCGTAGGCAGCCAAATAGATTTCTTCCACCTTAAGGGTTTTCATGAAACTCTCTGCTTGGGCATTGTCATAGGGATTGGCAATAGCACTCATAGAGCCAATTAGACCATACTGCTGCAACGCCTGCCGATATCGACGACTACCATATTGACTACCTTGGTCGCTGTGATGGATGCACATATTAGGTGCAGGCCGACGGCTCTGCACAGCTGCTTTAAGTGCAGCAAGAGTAAGTTCCGTATCGATTTGCCGAGAAATGGCATAGCCAATCACCTTACGAATACATGCGTCTAAAATGACTGCCAGATAAACAAACCCTGTCGCGATGCGAATGAAGGTAATGTCTGCCACCCACACTTTATTAGGTTGGCTGGGAATGAGATTGCAGTACAAATTGGGAAAGACTGCCAGTTCATCTTCCATGGAAGTGAAACGCGGGCGTCGTCGCCGCCGTTTCACGCCCAGGCCATGCGCTTTCATGGTAAACGTGCAACGGCTCCACCTTTGCAATGAGCCTAGGCCTATTCAATAATAAGCCTAGGTTGATGGTTGGAAGGTTACAGCGGGATTTAAAGGGAGTAGTTCGTCAAGCCGCCGATGAGGCCAGGCGGGTAATTTTTCTAGCGTATCTTTGAGCCAGGCAGCAGGGTTAAGGTTATTGAGCTTGGCGGTAGCCAACAGGCTTTGAATCGATGCAGCACGACGACCAGCACGTTCGGAGCCTGTAAATAACCAGTTCTTACGACTGATCGCAATAGGACGGATGATGGATTCCACCACGTTGTTATCGATAGGCCAATCTGCCGAATGCGCAAAGCGTGCGAGCGCCTCCCAACGTTTGAGACTGTAGTCAATCGCTCGCGCCAAGGCACTGTTATCCGCCACGCTCACCCGGGTATCGAGTAGCCAGCGATGATACGCTTGGAGTTTGGGAATCGTTTCCTCTCTGCGCAACGCTTCGCGTTCAGGGGGACTGGCTCGCGCTCGTTTTTCAATCTCATACAACTCGCCAATCTTCTGCAACGCTTGCTCGGCAATCGGAGATTGATTCGCCGCATATAAGTCGTAAAACTTACGTCTCGCATGAGCCATACAGCCAAGCTCTGTCACGCCTTGTTGGAATACTCAATCTAGAATTGCTTCTGAACGTCAGACCGATCTGACCCGTGCTGGGATTGGCAAGTTGCCTTTGCGTTGACCTGTTGTCAACAGCGATTTAAAATTGATACAGTTTTTCAGTGATCAGCGATTTAAAACTGATACACCCCTGTACCTATACTCACTTTGCTTTCGACGCCTTCTCCGTGATAGCAGGATGTATTAATCCAGCTTGGCGCTGATGCTTGAGTCGGTAGCTTTCGCCCGCGATCGGCACAACATGCGCGTGATGTAATAACCGATCCAGCAATGCTGCTGTCAGCGTTGTATCCTGTGCAAATGTCGTATCCCACTGACCAAAGGGTAAATTGCTCGTGACGATGACACTACTTTTCTCGTACAGTGAGGCGATCACCTGGAAGAACAGGTTGGCTTGCTCCCGGTTCATTGGCACGTAGCCTACCTCGTCAATAATCATTAGTCGGTAAGCTTTGATTGCCCGGTGCAAAGTCGCCTTCATATTGTTTTGGCGATACGCGGTTGTCAGCAACAGCATGAGGTCGGCAGCGGTAGTAAAACGGGTTTTAATACCGGCTTGTGCAGCTCGATAGCCCAATGCAATAGCCAAATGGGTCTTGCCGACGCCACTGGGACCAATCAGCACCATGTTCTCACTGCGCTCTACAAATCCTAATCCTGCCAATTCTTCTATCTGGGCCTTTTTGACTCCTTTGGCAAAGTCGTAATTGAAATCCTCAAGTGTCTTGATGGCTGGGAAACCTGCCATCTTGGTCAGCATATTTTGTTGCCTAACCTTACGCCCAGCCACTTCTGTCTTAAGCAGCTCCTCCAAGAAATCGCTGTAGGCAGTTTCCTGCTTGGCCGCGTTTTGTACGGCAGCGCCATAGCTCTGGGCTACAAACGGCAGATTCAATGCACCACACAGGCTGGTAATCCTTTCGTGCTGTAAATTCATGCTGCGACTCCCTGCGCAACCTGTTGCAGTAAGCGCTCGTACACGCCCAACGCATGCTGCGCAGGTACTTTCTGAGCGAGTTGCTCCATCACTGCTGCTGGTCGCTCAGCACCTTGTGGGATGGGCGCACTTTTACCTTGTGGCCGGGCTGCCGCAATCTCTCCTCGCCATGGCTTGGGGAGCGCTTGTAGGTATTGACGTTCTTCCTCAAGCCGCTCTTTGGGCTTGACTTGGGTCGTACCGTGAATACGCTCATTTGCAACCTCTTCAAGCCAGTGTCTGACTTCAATATTGGCCGTCAGCGCATCCAGCTTCAACCCCGCCTGGCTGAGTTGGCTAACCAACGGGACATAAAACGAACGGCGTAGATAACCATTGAAGCGTTCTACTTTGCCTTTGGTTTTGGCACGGTACGGCCGACATAGCTTGATGAGAAATCCGCTATGTTTGGCGTAATCTAAAAATGCAGCGTGGTAGCGATGCTCTCCCACGCCATAAGCGTCGCGCTCGATCACGACCGTCTTCATATTGTCGTACAGAACCTGCTTTACCACCCCACCCAATGTTTCAAATGCGCTCTGGTGGCACTTAATCAGCGTCTCGATCTTCATATCGGTTACAAACTCGACGTAACTCGCCCGGCTATAACCCAGCGTCGCGCAAAAAGCATAGAGGGGATCCTTCGCTTTACGAAATTCGACCCAATCCACCTGCATTTGCTCTCCAGCCGCCGTCTCGTATCTAACTACCGGCTCCTCTGTTTGATTCGGCTTTAATGTACGCAGAAACGCTCTGAGTTGACTCATCCCCCCTGTATAACCTTTCCCTGTTATTTCTCGATACAGCACGGTCGCTGGTATCCATAACGGCTTTGCCGACTCCTGGCGTGCTCGCAGGTAGCTCTCATACGCCTCTAGCTTACGTTCACGCTTCTCATGCCGCTCATATTTCGGTTTCTCCGAAACCTCTAAATGACGACGTACCGTATTCACCGAACACCCCACTTCCTTGGCAATCTGACGCAGACTTTTGCCATGCCTTTTTAACAACTTTATTTCCACATACGCCTCTTGGCTTATCAACGCAGCACCAATAAATGCCGCTATCTTCTCAAGTCGCTGTATCAATTTTCAATCGCTGAGGTGTATCAGTTTATATCCGCTGATGACACCTGTCGATTGGATTCTGACGTTCCCCGAGTATTGCCGGGCCTGACTTCAGTGACCTAATAGGAGCTTTGTTCTGCACCGTGAGTGTCCTGTCCTGCGATTGGGGTTGGCGATGCGCCAACTACAAAGGACACTTCGATGGATACAAATGAAATCATTCTGGGCGTTGATACCCACCTGGATACCCATGTTGGGGCTGTGATCAGCGAGACAGGAAAGCTTCTCGGGACGTTATCAATCCCCACAAATAAAGAAGGATATTTTGAACTGCTGACCTGGGCAAATTCTTTTGGATTGATCCGGTGTGCGGGAGTTGAAGGCACAGGAACATATGGCGCGGGATTGACCCATGTACTGCGCGATCATGAGATTGCTGTCTTTGAAGTCAACCGGCCAGATCGCTCAACGCGTCGGTTGAAAGGCAAGTCTGATCCCACTGACGCCGAAAATGCCGCACGCGCAGTACTTGCCGGTAAGGCAACCGCTATTGCAAAAGAACAATCCGGTGCGGCTGAAGCGATGCGTACGATTTGCGTAGCTAGACGCAGTGCGGTAAAAGCCAAAACTCAGGCTATCAACCAGCTGCGAGCGATGCTGGTTAGCGCCCCTCAAGATGTACGCGATCGTCTGCTGAAAGTGAAAACTGCAGAATGCGTGAATGGCTGCGTGCGTCTTCGATCATTAGGTAAAACGCCCATGTTACAGACATTAACCGACACATTGCGGCTGCTGGCTAAGCGATGGTTGATGTTGGCAGACGAGCTTAAAGTGCTGGACGCAATGCTTGACAAGTTAACGGGACAATTTGCAAAGCGAATGCGCGAACAATTTGGCGTGGGGCCACAGACGGCCGCAACATTGATAACGGTAGCGGGTGACAATCCTGAACGCTTGAAAAACGAAGCGGCATTAGCAGCGCTATGTGGGACAAGCCCACTGCAGGCGTCATCAGGCAAAACGATCCGGCATCGATTGAACCGGGGAGGAGACCGCTCAGCAAACAATGCCCTCTGGACGATTGCTATGGTCCGAATGCGCAGCGATCTGCGTACAAAACGATATGTTGATCGTCGAACGAAGGAAGGCTTGTCTAATAAGGAAATTCATCGTTGTCTAAAGCGGTATATTGTGAGGGAATTATTTCCTCTCATCGTTGCGGATTTGGCTGATACCAAGTCTCCCACTTGACATAGGAGCGTCAACGCTTTGTAGCCCGCGTAGTCATCCACCACCAAATGGCCTTGCCATCCTTGCAAGAAGGTTTGCGCATGCTGGCCTGAACGGCTCGGTTGATAGTCGAATACGGCAATCCGAGAGCCTGCCTCAAGATCGTTGCTGCGGTAAGCCCACAAATAAGCCCGCTTTGTTTTGCCCTTGCCGGGATCTAATTGCGACACCGGCGTTTCATCGGCATGTAACACAGCACGTTCTCGTAATAATTCAGCTAAGCGTTCAGCCAACGGTTGTAGAGCAACACCGATACGCCCAATCCATTGCGCTAAGGTGGAACGCGCGAGATGGACGCCTTGCCGAGTGGCTATATCTTCAAGTCGATACAGCGGCAGATGATCGAGATATTTGCTCGTGGCGACCCACGCGAGTAAACCGGGTGCCGCTAGGCCGCCGTCTATGATGGCTGCAGGCACAGCCTGCGCCGTGATCGTTTCACAAGCTCGGCACGCATATTGGGGACGGATGTGTCGATGCACAAAGAAACGCGCAGGCTCTACATCCAGTTGTTCGCTGACGTCTTCACCTATCTTAACTAGACCTTGACCGCACTCGGCACAAGTACATGAGTCAGGTTCATGGCGATGTTCAATGCGAGGCAGATGGTCTGGTAGGGCTTGACGCCCAGCGTTTTGTCGCGGCGCACGGGGAGCGATAGTAGCCATGACTTGCTCGGTCTTGGCTTCGATTTCTGCTAAATCGCTCTCCCAGGTTTCTTCGAAGAGGGGCCGTTGCGCTAATGCAAGCGTTTCGCTCTGGCGACCAAAGCGCAGGCGTTTGTGATGGGCAAGTTCAAGGGTCAGTGCTTGGATGGTAAGCTTAGCCAACTTGAGTTCAGCTGTTTTATGGGTCAGCTCGACCTGTATTTGTTCTGCTTGTTCACGCTCAGCTTGCCACTGCGCACACGTCTGCGCGAGCCATTCGGAGACTGGCGCAGTGAGTTCGAAGCGAGCGATATCAGCAGGAAGATTCATCTGAATGATCTTAGCGTATATGGCTGAGTAAGGGGAAGAAGTAAGACGATTTTTTCCCTCACCCTTTCCCCTACACTTGCCAGTGCGCAGGTGCTTGCGCACATAAACGTTGCCAATCTATCCCCTTCGTCAGCCACGCCCACTGCGCTTGCGTCACCGTATAGCTCATCTCACCTACCCGTGGCCAAACAAAATGGCCTCGGTGCAAGCGCCGCTGGCACAGCCACACCCCCGTGCCATCCCAAATAAGCAACTTTAAGCGCGTGCCCCGTCGATTATGGAAGGCGTACGCCGTCCCGTCACATGGCTTCTTGCCTAACGTTTGTTGAACATACTGCGATAGCCCATCAATCCCTCGGCGCATATCCACAGGCTCAACCGCCAGCCACACTTGCGAAGGCACCAACATCAGGGCAACTCGCGCAACAATTTGGCTAACCACTGAGGACAAACTGTCATCGGTAAGCTCAATTGCCAGCCGCTTGTCCCACGTAATACAACCCCTTGCGACGATTCTTCCGCCTTCACTGTCACCGGCACCCAACTGAGATTGGGCCGTTCATCAGCTTGAGCACGATTCTTTCGGGCTTTCACTACCCATTTATTGAACGTATCGCGCTTCAGACCGTGCGCCGCACAATATTCAGCACGGCTTTGCCCGCTTCGCTCCCAGCTCGACGCATGCGCTAACCACTGGGCTCGCCTTTGTTCTTGTTCCGCTTTGTCCATCGTCTTCCCTTTAAATTCAGGAAGATTGACTCAATTGACCTAAGCTCTTCAATATGGAACGGCTACACGCTTAGAGCGGCTGCAAAGCCGGTAATAGATAGTTGATGAAAGTTCAATACGGAGAAGAAATGGCGAGTCGCTCTGGCCCCGAGTCATGCGGCATGCATCGTGAGGTGCATGTCGAAGCGTTGACAGGGGAAACCGACAGGCCAGCCATTGAGCCGCGAAATCAGGATTCTGGGATGCCGACACTGTTAAGCGAAGTGGAAGGCCACACGGTGCACGATGATAATCGCAAGTCATGTACTGATCCCACGCGGTCGGAGACCCTGTGCATGTTGGGAAGTTTATTACACGGAAGCAGCGAGATCTCATCGGTGTCCGGCGTAACATGGCCGGACGGGGCTGGGAAGGTCAATGACCGTAATCCAGCCATCAACGCCGCTGAGAAGTCGGATACACCCATAGTACCGAAGAAGTTGCCGAACAAAGGGCTTGTCCCTACGGAGGGAATGGAGGGAAGGGGTGTAGCCAAAGGGAATGCCGACGAGAACCCCGCGTTCCGGACTCAGAGCCGGGATAAAAGCGCGTTGAAGGGACTCGAAGGTATACGTAAAGCAGCTCAAAGGAATAAGAAGCTACGCTTCACGGCATTGCTGCATCACGTCACCCCGTCACTGCTGGTGGAGAGCTTCTATGCGCTTCGTAAGCAGGCAGCGGCAGGCGTGGACGGCGAGACGTGGCGAAGCTACGAGAGCAAACTCTATGGTCGAGTGCATGAACTGCATCAGGAAATACATACTGGTGCTTACCGTGCAAAACCGTCCAGGCGGGTTCACATCCCAAAAGCGGACGGCAAGTTGCGTCCGCTGGGGATCGCAGCGTTGGAAGATAAGATCGTACAACAGGCCGTGGCAACGGTACTGAATGCGATCTACGAGCAGGACTTCCTCGGATTCTCGTATGGGTTTCGGCAAGGGCGCGGTCAGCATGACGCGTTAGATGCCTTATCGGAAGGAATTGCTGGCCGAAAAGTAAACTGGATTCTGGATTCAGATATACGCGCGTTCTTGGATCGTACATAAGAATGCCCTTAGGTTCATGAAACATGTTCAAAGAGATCAGTAAGCTGGTTGGGAACCTTGATGCGTAAGCCTTTAGCGCGTCCCTGCGAGACGAGCACGGCATCAATTTGTCCGCGCTTTACACGTTGCAACACGGTTTGTCGAGATACGCCAAGCAGCCGAGTTGCTTGTTGCATGACGACATATCCTGGTGGACTTTGTGGGACGATGCGCTCCTGTAATGCTTGATTGACACGAATACGCCAAGGTGCGCCAGGCGTGACCTGCTCCCCGGCGATAAAACCATCATTAACCCATCGATGAAGCGTAGAAGGTGCCATACCCAGTACTCGAGCGGTTTGTCGAATGCTCAGTAGAGCCCCTTCTTGAGGCTGTTCTGATGGTTTGAAGCACGGGATTTTCCAATAACGCCTTAAACTACTCACGGTACTCTGAGTGAAGCGTAAACCATGCACCGTAACCCGGCCTTGCTGATTGAGAACACCTGCGATAGTCGCATCATCATAATGCTGGGCCAGTCGGCGTAGCAAAGCGATAGTATCTTCATCGGTGCGGATAGTTGCTGGACGTGAACGCGGCAAAGGAACCTGGCACTCAGTGAGTTTCCCACCTCGCCAATGTAGTATCAAATCTGCACGATATTGTTCTCGGTAGACAGTAATAGAAACTTCTTCGAGTAAGGTACGAAGTAATTGTTTTTTGTCGCGCAGGGTAATAGCGGGGCTGTCCCATAGTCGTTGAAGATCCTTACCCAATATGAGCAAACTCTTACGCTCTTGGGCAGTGAGGGTACGAGGTCGCGTTTGCTCACGTCGTGTTAGCTCTTCCTGAGCCTGGGTGAGTTCGAGTAGCCGCTTCTCCCATTCAGACTCAAGGCCACGGGCAACCAAGCGGTTCTCAGGATCCACTGCCCTATAATGCCGCTCAGCGCGCAGTGCCTCGTAATGAGCTCGTTCTACGGCGAGTCGCCATTGAGCAAGTGCTGCATCATGATTGGCTTCAAGTTGTTCAGCAGCTCGAACAACGGCAGCTAAGGCACCAGGATCGATGGCGCGTAAGAAGGTTTGTGTGACCATTGCGTCAATCTGCACACCACCGATATTAAGACAGTAAACGCCACGGCCATTCACGATACCCTTGTTAGCACAATGATACCCAGGCGTGAGATTTGTGCCGCGATAGTGCGTTCTGAGTCGTCTGCCACAATGACCACAGGTGGCCAAGCCTTGAAGTAATGCTGTGCCTTCTCTTGCGGCCCCACTTGCTTGATGAGGGATAGGTTTGGTATTGGCGCTCATGCGAACTTGATTGGCTTCATAGGTTGCCCAATCAATAAAGCCTTCATGATGTTCTCGAATCAACACGGCCCATTCGGATTGAGGCAAGTGACGTACCCGCGTTTTAAGAATGCCTTGTGCATCGACATAACGCTCTTGGCGCGACTTTCCATAACAATAAGCTCCCGCGTAAACTGGGTTGGTAAGAATATTATGAATAGCCGTATAGGTTGGCGCCACCCACTGAATTTGAGCGAGCTGATTGAGCTGCAGAGGAAAGGATAATCCTTCTGAGCGGAACCACAGCCAAACTCGTCGCGCAGAGCCAAATTCAGCAAATCGCGCAAATACAGCATGCAATGCGCTGATGACGGCTGCATTGGGATGCATACGTATTTCACCGTCATTCTCTCCCCACACAAAACCAATGGGCAAGCCGCGGCGCAATTCACCTCGGGCTGCTTTGTTACGTATGCCTCCTTCCAGACGAGCGCGTAAGACATGTAATTCCGCTTCACTCATGGTGCCTTTTAAACCAAGTAACAGACGATCATTAAATAAAGCTGGGTTATAAATACCATCGGCATCGCCAATGAGAGTATCAGTCATACTGCATAAATCAAGTAGCCGATACCAATCACTATTGTTACGCGCTAAACGGGAAACTTCGAGACCAAGAATAATACCGACATGTCCAAGGGCGACTTCGGTTGTCATGCGTGCGAAGCCGTTACGATGTGTGGCGCTGGCGCCAGAAAGTCCCAAGTCTTCATCAAATATATTAACCCGAGCCTCGGGCCAACCTAGTGCTGTTGCTCTTTGCGCAAGTGCGTACTGGCGTTGTGTTGACTCTCGATGTTGTTCGACTTGGTGTAGGGTAGATTGACGGATATAGACACAAGCCAAGCGTTGTAAATGACTGATACGAATCTTGTTAAGAACATCATTCATGACTGCTCTCCGGTTTTGCTTTGTTTATCCAAGCTTTGACTAGGGTTTGCGCAAGCGTGTTGATCATTTCCTCGCGCTGTGTTTCGTCGAGCTGCTCCCACAGGGTGTTGCTGTTTGTCGGTAGATTGGGAAAGGGTAGGTCTAATTGCATCGTTACTCTCCTTTGCTACTTGGCAAAGCAAAGCATCGACGATCTGACGCATATGTAGCAAGTCAGAAATTGAGCCCAGTAGCTTTGATGTAGGTGCAATAGCTGAATGCCCCTGGTGGGAACTATCAATTTGGAAGTCAGTCCATTCAATAGGAATGAGTGAACGTGATTCGTCGGGAAAAATAAGTAGAAAGTGCGGCCGCCCAGTGTACTGTCGCCGGCTTAGCACCTTGAGTGACTGTCCTTTGAAGGGGTGGCCTTCTCGAATGATGATAACTGACTCGGGAAGAGGGTGAGATGGGGTAGTTTGTGGTGGTTTCCTTCGATGAAATTGATCACGTGTGGATGATCCGATTTCTGGAACACCGGATTGCGGATCGGCGAGTCATCAGGCTTATCCGAAAATGGTTGAAAGCAGGTACGATTGAGGATGGACATCGCAGCGCATCGGGGAAAGGTACGCCTCAAGGATCTGTGATTTCACCGTTATTAACGAATATTTACCTGCACTACGCACTGGATTTATGGGCGCATCAATGGCGACAACGACACGCCGAGGGCGATGTCATCCTAATTCGCTATGCAGACGATAGCGTGATGGGGTTTCAATACGAGGGCGAAGCAAGACGATTTCTAGCTGAGATGCGAGAGCGTCTTGCCAAATTCAAGTTGGAACTCCACCCGGACAAGACGCGGCTGATACGATTTGGTCGGTTTGCGTTGCAGCAATGCCGGGAACGTGGAGTGCGAAAGTCAGAAACATTTGATTTCTTGGGTTTCACGCACTGCTGTGGTGAGCATAGTGGCGGCTTTAAGCTCGTCAGGTTGACGATCAAGAAGCGGATGCGTGCAACGCTGGCGGCGATTCGGAAAACGCTGATGCGACGACGACATGAACCAGTGCCAGTCATCGGTAAATGGCTGCGGCGCGTGATCAGAGGGTATTTAAATTATTATGCGATACCGGGAAACATGCGGCGATTATCGGGGTTCTGCAGTGAGGTTTGCCGCGCTTGGCGGCATGCCTTAATGCGAAGAAGTCAGAGACATAGGCTGTCATGGATCCGGTTTAATCGCTTGACCATAAAATACCTACCTCCTTGCCGGGTAGTCCATCCTCTTCCATCAGAGCGGTTTAACGTCAACACCTTTGGCAGGAGCCGTATGCGGTAGTCCCGCAAGTACGGATCTGTGCGGGGGGCAGCGGGTAATCGCTGTCCCTACCGCGACCCTTTCATGATACGGGCAATACGTTTGTGATTAATCACATATCCTTGTGCACGCAACGCATGGGTAATACGCCGATAGCCGTACCCTGGAAATTCCTCTTGAACGGCTTCAATGAGTTCGCACACTTTCTTATCGTCGCACTCTCTCACAGGGGCTACAGGCTGATAATAAAATGTACTTCGGGGAAGAGCGATCATTTGGCATCCCCATCTGACAGAGCAACCTGGGGGCCGCTGATGATGGAGGAGGTGCCGCTGCTCGTTTCTTGTCGTCGCCATGGCGTTTTTTTGAGTAGGTCAAGTTCCATGGTGAGTTGCCCCACTTTGCGCTCTAATGCGGCAATCTTGGCCTCATACTCTGCCATGGTAGTAGCCGCTACATCCTCTGCATTTAATTCTCCGCGCTCATATTGAGTAAGCCACAGCTGAATCAGGTTGGCTGAAAGTTGATAAGTACGCTGAGCCTCGCGTCGGCCTAGCTTGCCACTACAAATGTCATTGCACAATTGGAGTTTGAACTGGGGACTATGACGACGATACGGGCCTCTTGCTGACATCTTGCTATTCCTTTTAAAAAGCTTAGCAAGCGTATCAATTTATTCTTCCTGCTCGGTACAGCCTCAGGGGTTCACTCCACCTGATGTACACGGCTTGTGGGATTTTGATGCACTCGAGTCTAGTCGTGACGACGCAAGGCGTTCCCCTTGGTCTTGCGGCAATCAAATTCTGGACGCGCAAGAAATTTAAAGGAGGCCGCGCGCTTAAGAACAAAATTAACCCTACACGTGTTCCAATCGAAGAGAAAGAAAGTTATCGGTGGCTTGAGAACCTGCGACAATCAACCGCATTGCTGGGCGAAGCGCAGCGGTGTGTTCATGTAGGAGATCGCGAAAGCGATATTTACGAATTATTCTGCCTGGCACAAGAACAGCAAACAAATTTCTTGGTACGCTCTTGCGTAGATCGGCTTGCGGAAGATGGAACACACACCATTGAGCAAGAAATGAATGAGGTTCGAGTTAAAGGTTTATATGGGATCACGATTCGAGATTCCAAAGGCCAGGAAAGTCAGGTTGCACTTGAACTTCGATATCGCCGCATCATGGTATTGCCTCCCCTGGGCAAGCAGCGTCGTTACCCAGTTTTGCACTTGACGGTGATTCATGCCATTGAGCGAAATGCACCTGCGCACAGAAAGCGAATTGAATGGAAATTGATCACCAATTTGCCTGTTACCTCTCGCAAGCAGGCCATCGAGAAGCTTAACTGGTACGCACTGCGTTGGAAAATAGAGGTATTCCACAAAATCCTGAAATCAGGCTGTAAGGCTGAAGAGGCTAAGCTGCATACAGCGGAGCGCCTGGCCAATCTCATCTCCGTATTTTGCATCGTAAGCTGGCGTATCTTCTGGATGACTATGGTACAAAGGGCTGCGCCTGAACAATCTGCCGAAGTTGCGCTCACCCACGCTGAAATACAGCGGCTTGATCAACTGGTTAAAGATACCCCGAAAACGGCAAACGCTAAGCCTCTTATGCGATACATCATTAAACTCGCTCAACTCGGTGGATATATGGCTCGCGCCAATGACCCTCCGCCTGGCAACACCGTTATTTGGAGAGGAATGCGAAGGCTCATTGATATCCAGATCGGTTTTGAGCTCGCTCAAAATTGTGGGTAATTGCAAGTCCATGAAGCTTGCAATTACCCACAATTTTTTAAGTTTAAAACCTGCTAACAAAGATCGAGTTGAGCTAACGTCGCTGCATGTGCAGAGGAAGGGACATCGCGATGTTAAAGAAAGCCAAAGATGGATCAAGAGTAACCAGTAAAGAACAAGGCCGCAACTCTCAGCCGAAATTGCGCACACGCCCTCCGAAATGCAGCGGCTGGATCAACGGTTAAAGATACACCGAAAAGTCTAAATGCCGGGCCTCTAATGCGCTACACCATCAAACTCACTCAACTTGGTGGATATATGGCTCGCGCCAATGATCTTCCGCCAGGGAACATCGTTATCTGGAGGGGAGTGCGAAGGCTCATTGATATCCAGATTGGCTTTGAGTTCGATCATATTTGTGGGTAATTGCAAGTCCATAGGGGCGAAAAGCACCACGGAGAAACGCTACGATATCACCAGTTTACCGCTGGATCTGAGCGCTTATTGCAAGCTAGGCGCCAACACTGGGGGATCGAAAATAAACTCCACTGGGTATTAGATGTTTCCTTTGGGGAAGACGACAGCCGTATTCGAAAGGGGCATGCTGCACAAAATATCGCCATCGTTAAAAAACAGTCCTCAATTTGTTCAATATCATGAAACAATGCAGGCCTTGCGTAAATTTCAAGCAAATGAGAAAAATGGCTGGATGGGATTCAGAATTCCTACATGAGGTACTAACTGCTCAAATGGAGGCGTAATGAGATGGTCGTTCCCACTTCTAAAGCGGTACGATGGCGGGAAATTCTTATCGAAGGGAAGGAGGCCATCATGCAAAAGGCAACGTTAATCGGAATTGACTTAGGCAAACGCTCATTCAACTTACATGGGCAGGATCAAGCGGGTAAAGAAGTGTTTCGCAAAAAGGTTTCGCGCAAGCAGTTGCTTACCTTTTTGGGAAACCACCATGCTTGCACGGTGGTTATGGAAGCATGTGCTGGCGCTCATTGGATGGCTCGCAAGCTCATTCAACTAGGTCATCAGGTCAAGCTGATCTCACCACAATTCGTTCGCCCTTTCATCAAGACGAACAAGAACGATTTTATTGATGCGGAAGCAATCTGAGAGGCTGCTTCTCGTCCTAGCATGCGGTTTGTTACACCAAAGGCCGAAGCGCAGCAAACGCTATCTGTCTTACATCGCACACGAGATTCATTGGTGTGTGATCGCGTCAAGAGTGTCAATCAGATTCACGCATTTTTGCTCGAATTTGGAATCAGCCTACCGGTTGGCAAAGCAGTCATTACGTGCCTACCTGTAGTCTTAGCCGAACATTCGCTCCCGCTCGAGACTGGTAACGGTACTCGAGCAGTTGTACACCCGCTTCAAGTACTTGAGTGAACAAATTAGTACCTTGGATAAGGAATTGAATCGGCAACTTGCTGCTGATGATCTTGCTCAACGCTTGCTCACGATCCCTGGTGTGGGTCCAATTACCGCCAGTGTGTTAAGCGCAGAAATGGGCGATGGCAAGCAATATAGATGTGGCCGCAATTTTGCAGCATCAATTGGTCTGGTGCCTCGTCAATACAGCACAGGAGGTAGAGCAAAACTTCTTGGCATCAGTAAAAGGGGCGATAAGAATCTCAGGCGCTTGCTAGTTCAGCGCGCCCGCTCCTATCTGCAGCGATGTGAGCGTTATACAGGTCGTTTGGCTGATTGGGTTCGCTCGATGCTGAGTCGACAACATACCAATGTTGTTGCGTGTGCGCTTGCCAATAAACTTGCATGAATTGCGTGGGCATTAGCAGTACATCACACGGTATTTGAAATGAAATCGACCTCTACATCTGTTTGATGATGTGTGTCTTGTTTCATTTTTTTTAAATTTAAGTCAACCTGTCTGGTTTTGCGGTCGCTGAAATTTGATGACGTAAACGGCATATCGGCCTGGTGAATAACCTGGTATATGAACCGGTCTTTTAAAGTCCGAAGGCGCTCTTAGGTTCGTTAAGCGCTACTCTCATCGAGGCGCAGGGACATATCCTTAATATGACGCCGAATAGATTCGAGCAAGCCAACCACAACGTCAAAAATCAGGGTTGCAAAAACGGGGACGACCATAGATTCATATAGTGGCCCTGGCTTAAGGAGCTAGTTCGTTTTGTATTAAAAGCAAGTTAAGTGTATAAATACTTATACGCCGAAATCCCCCAAGGTAGTTATGCACTCAGTTCGCTGGAATATCGCCGTATCACCTGACACAGATCAGTCCGTTCGTATGTTTATCGCTGCACAGGGCGGCGGACGCAAAGGCGATCTATCGCGTTTTATCGAAGAAGCAGTCCGTTCGTACATTTTTGAGCGAGCTGTTGAACAAGCTAAAACAGCTACTTCCAACATGAGCGAAATTGAAGTATCTAATTTAATTGATGAGGCAGTCCAATGGGCACATGAGCACTGATGCGAGTTGTCCTGGATACCAACTTCTTCATCAGTGCGCTAATCTCTTCGCATGGCGCGCCCGACACGATTTATAACGCCTGGCGTGCATCTCAATTCGATCTGATCACTTCATTGGCGCAGCTTGATGAACTGCGGCGAGTGAGTCGTTACCCTAAACTCAAAGCTATCCTACCATCACACCATATCGGCGCGATAATCAACAACGTGCAGCGCGCTATTGTGCTTGAGCACCTACCGAATCTGCCACAAAGCATCGAAATGCATGATCCTGATGACAGCCTTGCTGTTTACAATGGCTTTAGCTGGTCAAGCGAACTATCTCGTAACTGGAGACCAACGCGCGGGATTGCTACAAGTGGACAACGCTGGTCAAGCACGTATTTTGACCCCAACAACCTTTTGCGCTGAAGTCATTTTGCGCAATGTCAAATAAATACCCAACAGATAGACAGCAGCTTGCTTGTTTATGGAGTAATCATGCGTACATTAGTTGGTATACCAGATGGACAAATTGAGTGGCTAACAAACATTTGTGCAATAGAAAAAAGAGTCTGGCTGAATTAACGCGAATAGCAAGCGCCGAATATCTCGAAAAACACAAACCCGCAAGCATTGATGCTTTTGGTATCTGGAAAAACGACAATATAGATGGGTTGAACTATCAAGAAAGGGTACGTTCAGAATGGTAGGCGGGGGCTTGGAGGAAACGATAAAAACTTAGAAGGCGGAATGATCTTCCATTTCAATAGCTATCTTTCATTTTGAACGGTAGACTTCACGGCGATTTCCAATCTTCACGACAAGAATACGCAATATATTATCTTCAATATTGCTAACGACACGGTAATCACCAACTCGGTATTTCCAGAGTTCGCCTAGTCGCGTACCTTTAAGCGCCTCTCCAATGCTCCGCGGATTATCTAGCTGAGCAACTCGTTCATATAGAAAACCTAAAATGCGCCTAGCAATTTGTCGATCTAGCTTGTCAAGTTCTCGCTCTGCAGCTGGGTCAAACTCAATTTTCCATGCCATAGCGTTTCATCACATCTTCAAGCGGAATCGTTTTAGTTTTGCCAATCTGAATGTCTTCTAAACGTTTCTCTGCAAGATAAATATCTTCAAGGTCATCTAATTTCTCAAGAATAGCGGCAGTAATGTAAAAAGTTTTGCTTCGCCCTGTTAATTTCGCTAAATTTTTAAGTCGTAATTCGATCTCATTAGGTAAGCGGACAGAAATAGCGGTCATAAATACCTCTCTCCAAACGTAAAAGCCATTTTGCAATACAAGTATTGCACAGCCCAGCGAGAGACTCAAGCGGATCAGCATTTGCCAGCCTCAAAAATAGTCAGCTTTGGTGCGATTATTGATCACTTATGTATTTTGAAAACAAATATAAGAAAAAAGTGAAGTGCGGTGCTTCGCCAATATTCCGCGGTTTTATTCACATATATATGTACAATACATAAATATGTGGAATATTCATGAATACGTAGGGAGGAACCAATTTATGGCAACGTCCGTCAATTTCACATGTGCAGTGGATCGCGACCTTCTTAAGCGAGCAAAAATTATTGCTGCTAAAACTGAAACTTCTATCAGCGCTTTATTTAATAGTGAACTACGCTATCTAGTCGAGACATTTGAAGTAGCAGAAACTTCTGGTAATCAAAATTACAAAGTGCTACTCGATTTTTCTCTAGGACGCATAGATAGCAAAGCAGCTCTACGGGCGCTCAATTTTGAGAGTGAAGAAGATCTTTTTGTTTTAATGGCACAAGCACATCTGCCAATGCCCCATCTCGCGGACAAAGAAACAAATAAAATGGTGCAAGAACTGCACGCTTTAATGAAATGAGTACTCAGGTTCTTTTGCTGCCTGATGCAGGCCCGTTAATTACGCTTGCTTATGCGCAATCGCTTGATCTCCTCCTTAAGCCAGGCTGGGAAGTACGTATTGTGGATATGGTGTGGTATGAAGTTACGCGAAATACGACTCCCTCCAGCCAATTGATAGCGGATTGGGTGAAAGCTAAACGCCTAGAAATAGTAGAAACTAAGGTCGGCTATCAATATAGCAATCAGCATACTTTACAAATCTACCCTTTAAAAAAATCCGGCTTGGGTGAGCTTGCTATTCAAGAAGCGATGAATGATTTTGCGTTAGCGCATCCTATGGATACGGCTGTTTTTCTCTTTGAAGACCATAGAATAATGAAGGCTAGTTTTCTGGTACCAGAAAACTGTCGCAAAGTCAGTACACGGGCATGGCTAATATTCCTTCAAGAAAAAGGGTGGATCTCCAGTGCAGCTGATATTGAATACAAGGCTATATCCAACGGAAGAAATTTTTCAAAGTTAAAATTTCCTTGAGCTTAGGATAAGGCTCCGCGTCGTCTCATTTAAAAAGGATTGAAAACATTGATCGCACGCTGACGAATAAAAATATCACGCTATTTCTGGATCAATAATACTCAAAACCCGCGAGACAATTTCATTAGTGTGGCTTCGTCGATTGTCTCCACGTAACAAGCAGTACCTGCTTTTTCACGTGCATTGAGATCAAACGCTCTAACATGATGGCGTACGGCAACGCCATTTGTACCATGTCCAGAGATGGCAACAGTTAAACCATTATTGCGAGCGAATTGCCCCCCTGGTAATAGGTACTGCCATCAGCACACCAAGCGCATTAATTCCTGTTGGAGTGAGAACAACGAAGCAGTGGTTATCCTTCATTTCTCGCCCAGCAACCGGATTTGGGTCGATCCAGTAAACATCTCCAGGATATGCAACTTTGCGTCGAATCATAAACATTCACGCCCAACGGATTCGCCCTCGCACGCCCATTCAATTTGCTCGTTGAGTCGCCCCATTTGCTCTGACGTCATGCCTCTTAGCAGCTCATGCAGCGAATACCGCTTACGTAAATGTTTAGAAACTGGCCTGGCAGTGAAAGCGTCCTTGACAACGTCAAGCTCTAACTTGGCACCCACTTCGATATTAAGCATTTTCACTGCTGCACCACCTTGCTTACGAACGTTGACAGTAATCATAGCAATACTCTCGCTCAATTTAGATATGAGATACATGCATCACATATCTCACTTTTGTGCTACATCATTTTTGTGCGGCGATATAAAGGATGAGCACAAAGTCACATGCCATCTGATCCATTTCTCGCTATTGCTGGGATTGTCGTATTATTTTTGGAGGTACCTCTTTATGACCATTTTTGAGATGGCGGTCTTGTTCTGCTCTGAAAGTAAAGGCAAAGGTGTGCTTTTGTGGCTACTCAAGAGCAGAAGGGCGCAGGTCCTGCCCGAATGATAGAAATTTGATAAGGATTTACACTATGCATGTTAATCGGAGCGGCCGTCTGCTTTCTGTTGGTTTACCTCGTATAGAGACCTGTCCCAAGGATTGATGCGGATCCAGCATTAAGCGGCACTGAATTGCACAATAAAGCTTGACTAAAGCACCACATAACCCTACATTTATCCATGATTAAGTCTTTTAAAAGCAAGGGCCTCGAGACGCTTTATCATACTGGTCTGACAATGGGATTGCCTAAGACACATGAAGTCAGAGTTTTGGAGTTGTTAGACTTCATGGAAGCCTCCCACGAGCTGGATGATCTGGCTATTCCAGGCACAGGTTTTCATCGCATAAAAGGCGGTAAGAAGCACAAATACAGGATGCGTGTCACAGATACGTCGTATTTAATTTTTGAATTCGATGGTGCAAGCTTTGTTTCGCTTGACATAGAGGATTGCTCTTAATGAAGCCGAAGAATAGAAAACCTACTCACCCCGGCCTATTTTTGAACGATGTCGTATTGCCTGGCGTCAGCCTATCACAATTAGAAATAGCAAAACGTATCCGCACATCGCGTAACACCATTTCACTCTTATTCAATGCCAAACTTCGTCTCAGTGTAGAGAATGCCGCTAGACTCGGTAAGCTCCTCGGCGCTGACGATGCAACATTAATACGTATGCAAAACGCTTATGATATGTGGGAGGTGCACCATAAAGATGATTTGTCGTGGATAGATCCTGTTGTAACTTAGCTAATGTACGGTAAGCTACAACTCATCATTCGAAAGAAGTTACCCTAAAAAAGGCGGCCCTGCAAAGTGCGTCAACACTAAGCAGAGCCTAACCATAACCCACCTAACACAGAGGTGAATCATGGCTAATATCTATGATACGGCACTCGCACAGTCGCGTGCTAATTTTCTAGAACAATGTTGTTCTCACATCTGCCAAGTTAAAAGCAAAAATCAATATCGCCAGCATGATGGGAGGGCCTATCATGGCTGATTCTAACGATTTCAATCACGATCAATCCCTCCTACTTAATAACCCGCACGCTCTCGAGTTTGAACATAATATTTTTGACGAGCAGGTTCACGCCGCGGCCCAAGATGCTGGTTTATCTTCTATCGTTAACCATTTAGAAGATGCCTATAAAATCATTGGGGGGCTTGGAACACTCTGCAAGCTTGCACGTAACAATCAAGATTTGACCAATAACAGCACTGAAGAAGATTCCTCGCTTTCACCAACCACGATGGAATACTTGTTTAACTTGGGAGAAGTCGCTGCTCGGCGCTTCATCTCAGAGATTGAGCAGTAAAAAATATTTTCTATTCGACATCAGGGAAAAGTTAGAAAGCCCGCAACTTACGGGCTTTCTAACTTAAACGCATACAACATCTCTTAACTCGCCGTTACGCTTATGCATTTTTGCGCGATATCGAATATTTCTAAAATTTTTTTCAGTATTATGCCTGCTCTATTCCCTTAGACTGGCTTTTAAGGCAACGACAATTGGAGTTGTTGATGCTAGGATTTTGAAAAAACAAGAACCAGAAGAAGCAGAATGATGAATCCATAGCGCTAAGATTTGCGTAAGGAATTCTTTTCATACGCCCCACCAAACTCCGGAATTATCCCCGGAATCTGTGCATAACCCTTTTGAAAAGTCCCTTTGATTTCTCCTAACCATATCTAAGATAAAGCTTTTTTGGGATTGAACAATTTCTTGGCAAATAGGCTTATTGCCTTCTAAATCCGCTTCTGAATATTCCCCAACGCTAATCCGGCTAGCAAGCAACTAATCATCATGATGGCAGGAATCAACATTGGCTCTAGCTTAATCGGGGCAAGCCAGACCATTAACACTCCAGCCCCAAGTAGCGTGATGCCTCGGATACTATAGTGATGAAGCACCGGACTCACATAATCAAAATTCGTGCGCTTAATACGCCGCACCATGAAACCTTCCCAAATAGCCGGTATCCCGACTAAAAGCAGGTAAGGCCACCACAAGCTTAAAAGAGCAAGGCGAATATAAAATTGGTAGAGGAGGTGTATTAACGCATCTAGACGAATAGATAGCCAATTAAATAACCCTTGCCCAAAATCTTCCAATCCTTTGGATCGTTGCCTTTCTTGCTCCGTCGGGATCAATAGATGATGCACCGTTTGGTAAAAACCAGAATCCACAAAGCTCGCTTGAAACCAACCTTGCGCTTTTTGCATGGCCCACTGCCGCGTGTTGGCTCCTAATCGCTGCTCTATGCGCTGCATTTCCCGCTTACGCGCCGTGTCGATCCAATATGTTGGCACCAACAAGGCTAAAACAAGCAACTCTATTAAAAATAACCACAATAGCTTACTGCTCCACGACAATTGCTCTTTCTTCAATGGGTTGCCTCAGTCCTTTTCTTAGTGAAGTAGGCCATATCATCGTCAGTTACGTTTAATATTGGCACACGTCCTTTAATAATCTGGCCACCAGCAAGCGTGGCGAGATATTCAAAATTAGGCAGCATCCCCAATAAAGCCGACGGAAATAACTCTGCCTCTTCTTCTTTAAGCTGCTCCGTTTGACTACTACTAGCTAGTACAGGTGTTTCACCTTTAACAGTCTGGCTTTGTGTACACATGACGTAGTTGAGGCGCGTTTTTGGATGGCCCAATGTCATATATTCTTGTGTTTTTTGATCCAAGATACGCAACGCAATGCGCGTATTCATATTGCCAAGCACTTGATACGCCTTATGTTCGTTACCTAAGCGAGCAATAAGGTCAGAGATCGTTTGCGTCGCTAGCCATAACCGCAAGCCTGCACCTCGCCCTTTGTTCAGCAATTGGATACAGGGATCATTAATCGCATCAGCCGCTTCATCGATCAGCAGATTGATCGACGTATGGGAAATTTCATAGTTATAGCGGTCTCCCGCTACCGCAGCGAGGTCAGACAAAAACAAAGAGCCGATAGCGCTACCCACCACCGGATTGCTCAACATATTCAACCCTATATAAGCAACTTGGCCATTACGAGCAATTTTGGCGGTATCGGTAATAGGCCGAAAATCATCAGGATCATGCGGATCGGGTGAGAGCAATGACCCCAACTCACCGGAGGTCAGCATATTCATAATCGGCAGTAAGGACGCTACCATCTTGGAGAAATGGGTGCCGTCATGCTGGAACATCGAAAGCAATCCTTCTAGGTCAGGATTGGGATACAAAGGCTGAATTGCTTCGTAATAAAAATGCGTTAAAGCCATCGCTTTATCCTGGCTACTGCGTCTTGTACGCTCAAGCCATGACCTCACTCTGGTTTGCCAATCGGGCAACACCTTTTCACCATAAGCAATGATCGCTTGCTCGACTAAGCTTGCTGTGCCTCCCTCTAAGAAGCGACGCAGACGGACTAAATTAGGGCGCTTCGATACCAGCACCAAACCTTGAGCGATATTGTTTAGCGCTTGCCAACCGAATGACTTAAACGGATCGGAACCCGTTTCTGAGGGAATAAGCGCCGCTAAACGACTGGCAATTTCACTGACTTGCCCGAAATGGCGCAAAGGATCGAGGCGAACACTACGTTCAGGGAAAGCCGGATGAAAATAAACAAAACGCTCAGGCTGTCCCATTGCTTCGCAAATCCCCCTGGCGTTCTCACACAATTCATGATCGCCTTTAGGGTCGAGAATAATGACAGCTTCACCCCGTAAAATAGCTTGAGCGATTAACAAATCGAAGAGACGGGTTTTGCCCGCGCCCGTGGTGCCGAGAATAAGGGTATGTCCTGCCGTGTGCGATAAGTGCTGATATTGCTGCGTTTCGTGGCTTTCTACGCCATGAATCCAAGGCTGACCGAGTGTAGACGTGTCTTTTTGTTTGACGATGCGCGAGGGATCGCGTTTTAAAATTTCAAACACCCGTTGAGTGTGTCGGTGTTCCCAAGCAAAGCCATAACCTAGCCAAAGAGAATCTGGTCGTTCAACTTGCTTCTGATAAAGCGCTCTCAATGTGATCTGTGTCGCTGGGCGGCCTCGCAGCCCGCGACGCAGTCGAGCGATACGAATAGTGCCAGGCAGCCAACGTAATGCCATCATGCTGCACAATCCTATCAGCCAATAAAATGGGCCGAGTGGCAAAGCGCTGTTGGCTTGGGAAACCGCCGCCGTCATCGCCGCGATGACCCACCCTGCGAGTGCGTAAGCCTCATAGTTAGGTCGAAAGGCTAAATCGTAGGTAGTCGGGTCGAATACTTTAGCCATTCGGCACAGCCTCCAAAATAAGCTTTCCTCCTTCTAGGCGTACTCGATTTTTTTCTAAGTTACGTAAAGTTAGGCGTAACAAAGGCAAACTGAAATTGGGGTGCGCTTTTGCCAATTGCTCCAGGCAGCGTGCATCCGTTATCCATTGACCGTTTTCTTGGATGACAGGAGAGACCAGCCACGGGCCTTTGCCCGTGCGTATCATTTCAAAGAGTTTCTCAATTGCCTGTTCTGGCGTGATAGAAGAAGACGTTGGCGTGAGCGTTTGGACGGTAGCAGGTGAAGCGCCGAAAGCGCGTGGCACGTGATTAAGATCGGTAGAGGCTGCCGTGGAAGAGTTTTCCTCTGATTGTGTCTTTTTATTTTTAGCACTTGCAGATGGCGGTACAGGTGCTATTTTGGGCCAAGCAGCGCTCTGCTTGGCTTCGTTGAGCGCGTTAATAATCGCTTCTGATAAAGCCTCTGCCAACACCAAGACTTTTTTCCCTTGGATAGTCTGTACTTTACGGTCTGGACTCATCAAATCAGGCTTAATTGCGCCTGACTCAAAGAGAGTCGTCATTACCTGGGTAGGCTCGCCTAATTGCCGCGCCCCTTCAGGGTACGGTATAACAATATGCCTATCTAACTGATCGATCATAGCGCCACGAGGCTGATGTCCGGCTAGCAAAGGCTCAATCGCTGCTCGTAGTAACGGCGTTGCTGCTCCGTAATCATCAAGTCGTACTGATAACGCTTCGCAGGCACTAGTAGGCGTATAGGTTATTGGCTCTTGCTTTATTTCATCAGGTATTGCTGACGATAAAGCTGACCGTGACGTTGTGGTGGGAGGCGCTTTCTGCTTCTCAACATCTTTCTGCTGGCAATCCTTTATCTCCTGCTCTTTCTTAATGCTTTGTAATATTTGTCCCTCCAAGGGAGTCGGTGCCTTCGTGATAAAAATCCATTCCGGCGCCGTTAAACGTAATAACCACGGTTTCGTAGAAGAATCACTGGTTGATTGCGTGGGTAGGTGGACTTGCCAATAACGTCCAGCGCGACCTCCTTGTGCGTCTTCAATCCATGAGGGTTGTGCCACACCACGCTCAATTAAAAAATCTGCTAACCGATCTAACTCCTGCGGTACACCTGGTACTTGATCTTGTCGGATAAGCGCGAGTAAATCGGGAAACCCGCGTCCCCAATCGAGAAAAATCCCTTGTTTTAAATGCCACACTTTAGCATCAGTCACATTGACGCGCCAATGACCCGAATGCACAAAACGCCGAATGGCACCAAGAACATACTCCTCTATCGTCGTTCCTAAGCCATTGCGCTTTAAATCTTGTGAAACACTTGCCTGATCGGCTTGCTGTACAAGCTGGCTCAATGGTTGATCCACAGCTTGCCCCGTCAAGGCTTCTAATAAGCCAGCGACAGGTTGAGGGCCAAAAGCAGAGAGATAAGCGGTCGTTGCCTGCGGCAATAAACGATTCACACACAGCACGGCGAATACTTGATGGCGCTTGTGCTGGCGGGTCGGCCATTGAATCCAATAACGCTTAATTCCATGCCGTGCCGCCCATTCAGTTAAATCCTCAAAATAGGGATTCCATATCTGCTCTCCCACTCGGTCTGTCATGGTGAGGTCAGAAAGCGGTTTACCCGCATCGTGTAACAGTCCCGCGAAACAGGCCGCTAACCGCCAGCGCGGCTCTAATTCTCGACGTAACCGCGGTGCCTCATGTGTTGAGAACATCATCGCCTCAGAAGCCTGCGCTGCGCCAACAGCCACCTCTAAGCTATGACGCCATAACCCTCCTGCACCTCTATGGTGGTGGTGCTCAGACGCAGGCAAAAGATGCACAAAGGCAGCGTAACGCCGCAAGACAGGTAACACCCATTGATCAAATTCTTCTAACTTCAATCCAAGCGTTGCTCGCAAACGTTCAACCAGCTCCTGTTGGCTAGCCAATATCGCTTCAACTGGAGTAACAGGCAGCCCTTCAGAAAACGGTGGGTAACGTGGAATCTCAGATAAATCAATCGCCTTGGGTAATAAGCAATCTGCGGAGGGAGGGGATTTTCTATACCAAAGACTGCGAAGGCGATGCCATAGCTGCTCAATGGCCCCTCCAATACTGAGAAAGCTTCCGACTGGTTTTGTAAAAAAATGGCTCCTTGGCACCACGTGTCCTTAAGAAACAGCTTGCATGCCCGTGACGATACCCGCACACAAGCTTGAGTAATGAACGTAACGTGCTGTGCTGGCAACCTTTACAGCGTGATAGGTAATCGACGAAAACGGTTATCTTCGTGACTAAAGCAAGGAACTCATCTAGGTATGTTCCCCCTATGTGTCACAGACTGAGCATGTTCCACAGAGGATAGGTATGTGGTGTAGAGGAGGGTGCTATATCACTGTGGATAATAGAGTGGAAATAAATAGAGATTGGGCAGCACTCATGGAGGCAAAGGCGATCGCCGCGCGTCAGCAGATCACAAACCAGCAACTAGCTACAGCAACACACGATTGTCTTGAACAAATGAAGGCGCTAGCTGAAGAAGAACTTCAACGGTTAGTGGTAGAAGCACAGAAAGAGGCCGATAACTTTTGGGCTGAAAATCAATATCAACGTGTTAACGGTAGCAAGCTAGAGCAGGGGAAATTTGGCACGCGAGTAAGACTCATAAACAACTCGCTTCAAGCCACTTGGTATCGCAATCGCTTTATTCATAAAAAACCTTACTCCATTCATATTCGCAAAGGTCGACACGCTATGCGCTACCCTGAGAGCGCTTTTGTTAATGCTAACGAATGGGAAAAAATTCTTATAAAGCCGATTGAGGATAAATATATGTTGCTGCGACAACGTTCTGCGGTCTTGAGCCGTTTGCGTGCTGTGCTGGCAGAGTATGAGAGGTTATTGTGAGGAAATTGCGTAAAGTATTCCGCGGAGCTTGCATGAACATAAAATTTTTATAGATAAATGGCAGAGAATCGGCCTTTTATCTTGTTCGCTGTCACTCCAATACTCCCCCCGAGCCTATCAGAAACTTTGTGTGAAGAAGCCAATTCCCTTTCACTGCACTAAAACTGCTTCATGTTAAAGAAGCAGTAAATCTTTCACCAAATAAGATAGCGAATTGGACTTTTGCACTTTGCCAGTGTCTAGGCGGCATGGTCCATTTTTTCGTGATATTTCGCAAGGCCAAATAAATTAGTTTGATGGCGGCCTGGTCGCTCGGGAAGTGCCCTCGATTTTTAATCACCTTACGCACCTGCATATGCAAACTCTCAATCGCGTTGGTGGTGTAAACTATTTTACGCACCTCGATGGGGTAAGCAAAAAAGGGAATCACTTCTGTCCAGTGACGTTGCCAAATCGAGGTAATGGGGGGATATTTAACACCCCAAGGGCTATGGGCAAAGGCATCTAACGCCCGTGCAGCTTCTTCTTCAGTGGTAGCTTGATAAATCGTCTTGAGTTCGGCAGCAACCGCTTTACGGTCTTTCCAATTCACAAAGTCCAAGCTATTTCGGATTAAATGCACGATGCAGGTTTGTATTTGCGTTTGCGGAAAAACAGCCGTGATCGCTTCAGGGAATCCTTTGAGCCCATCAACGACGGCCATCAAGATATCAGCTAATCCTCGATTTTTCAGCTCAGTCATCACCCTCAGCCAGAATTTTGCGCCTTCCGTTTGTTCAACCCAGATGCCTAAAATTTCTTTGATACCGTCTGCTTTAATCCCTAAAGCCAAGTACACCGCTTTGTTTTTCACGCTCCCTTCATCTCGTATCTTCACGCGTAGCGCATCAAAAAACACCAACGGATACATCGACTCTAACGGCCGATTTTGCCATTCCTTAACTTCCTCCAGCACCCCTGAGGTAACCGTTGAAATCAGATCAGGCGAAACCTCCAAGCCATACAACTCGGTTAAATGAGCCTGAATCTCGCGCGTGGTTAACCCTCTGGCATATAACGAAATCACTTTATCATCAAAACCCGGCAACCGTCTTTGATGCTTCGCAATTAGCTTGGGATCGAAGCTGCCCGATCGATCTCTCGGTATTGATAGCTCCAGTTTCTCATCACCTGTGAGAACCGTCTTTTGACTATGCCCATTCTTATGATTCTTCTTGCCTTCCTTTGAAGCTCGTTCTTGGTCTAGATGATGCACTAACTCAGCTTGCAGCATCCTCTCTGCCAACGCTTTTTTAAGCTGACCAAATAACCCCGATTCAGTGAATAACGATTGAGGATCCTTGCGATCAACTCCTGCTAGCAGTTGATCCAGTAACCCTGTGTCTAGTTTTGTCATAGTTGCCTTTTTTAAACTCTTAATTATCCTATGACTTCTGAACACACAAAATTTAGGACAGGCTCTGTCATGTAAGCTTGGCGCTTTCTCTTTCTCTATAGTCTTTCCCTAATAGGTCTGCCCACGATCTTCTTCAAGATTGTGGGCAGACTATTCCGCCATAAAAAGACGGTTTCATTTGTTTTCTTGTTCCGTCCCTTCCCAAGTTTTTAAAAAATCACGTAACTTCAAGGCCAATACCTCCGAATAAACGGATTTCTTAGCGATTACGGTTTTTGCTTTGTCAACAAACCAGTGTTTATCAAAAAACCTCCCCAATACAGCAGATGCAGCAAATACCCATCTGGATGGTTATTCCGGAAGCGCTTATACAAATTTGTAACAAGCAGTCCAAGTAAAAAATAAATCTATACACCTTCTTACCTCATATAGAATGCGCACCAAATTAGCCGTGAAGGCTTTGATAATAAAAAGGAGATGGGGTGATGAGGAACAGTTCTATTTCTCAGGCGATGTCAGGCGCTCAGGCGCAGAGAAGAGCGCAAGATTATTTGGATCGGGCCTCCGAACAAGAGCGAGAGCCGGATACTGATGAAACCGTCGATTCATCTAGCCAAGAAAATAATGCATCAGGAAATAACGAGAATGCATCGGTGGCTTCTCCGTTCGCCCTATTTGCAAGCAATGCTCCTATATGGGTTCGATCAACTGCTTCTTCATCTGTTCAAACGCAAACGATTGGCTTGTCCGCTGCGGACAAAAACGCACTGGTCGACTATCTATTTGAAATGGCGCTATCCACGTTAGGGTCTTTGGACGTGTCAAATAAACCCAGCCTGTTTTTAGTGTACGCGCATCATAATTCCGCTCATGGACAGGCGAAGGCAGAGATCTCAAAGTATTTAATTGAAAAGCTATCTCAAACTCGAGTGAATCTGTATTCGGATCAAACGCCGATGGGGCAACCCTATTCCGGTGCTGGAACAGATCGTAAGGAAGACGGAAAGCTGGAAGATATCTTAACCAGCCAACTTTGCTTATTACCGGTTCAATTACGCAGTGATGTGGAACCTGTTAACAATGTAGCGGTGTGCTGTTCAGAAGTATTAGGCAGCTACTTAAAATGGCCACATTATGAAGATTTTTATCAGGCGCTTCACGAGGCTTATCTAGAGGATAGAGAAACCTACCTGCAACAGGGCGACCTAAAAGGTATTTCAGCAGTACGTGAGGTAGTCGAAATATTTTCGCAAGAGGAGAAATATAAAGCAGGGTTTCATCATGTGTTGACGGAAATTGCTTTTTTGCAAATCCGAGCGAAATACAAGAAAGATCACGGCATTATTCCGGTTGCATTAACACCCAATAGCTTTCAGTCGTGCCTCGGGCATTTCATTTCCGCCACCACGGTTCGGATGAGTGATATTGCTCGCTTCGAGCAAGAGGATCAAACGCTATATCCGAATCGAGGTCGACATGCTGTGTTGTTTAAGCTGATCGAACGGTTACTTGTAGAGGACGATAAAGCTCAACTATTTCTGAGCAAATTTTGGCAGGGGTACATTGATTGTATTGAGAGATTAAATGATGAATCAAATCCACTTGGCCCGCTTGAGTTTGCTAAACAGTTGAATAGTATCTTTGGTGGTATATGGGGAGAACTACACCAAAAGATTTCTTCCACAGCACAGCAGTTTTGCAATCCTGCATGGCAACAAAAGTTTATGCAGCACCTCGTAGAGACCTTAAGTCAAGAAGAACAAAAAAGAGCACTTCAGGCCGTATCGCAGCCGCTCGCGATATTGGGAGAAAATATTAAGCAATTTAAGCAAGATTATGAAAAGAATTTAAAAGATACTGGTGAATCGAATGTGCTGTCGATGTATGTGCCAGTGCAAGGGATTAAGAAAGGCGGACAGGGTGAAGAGGTCGTCGATCTTGAGACAGAGCTAGAGCGTTTCTTCGAGTCAGAAGACACTGTATTTTTACTGCAGGGTCATGCGGGGACAGGGAAGTCAACGTTTAATCGCCATCTAGCCCTTAAAAAACTACAAGATTATCAACAACTCTCCCAAACACAAAATGATCCGCCTTTAGTTTTTTTTATCGAACTCAGAAGCATTAAAGAACCGAATGAACGAGTAATCGAACAATTTTTACAGAGTCAAGGGTTTGCATCAGAGCAGGTTAAGGCGTTACAAACGCATTCGCATCAGCGTTGTATTTTTATTTTTGATGGATATGACGAGATCAAAGAAAAGAATAAAAATTTTTATGATTTAAACAAATTATGGCAGTGGAAAAACGCAAAATTTGTGATTACAAGCCGTCCCGAGTATTTGGATGCGAATTACCAAGTGTTTTTCCGTCCAAGAGGTACTTCAAATAGGTTGAGGGAAGTTTGGATGGCACCATTCACCTCTCAACAAAGATTGGAATACATCCAAAATTATGTCTATAGAAACAGCCCTGGATGGACTATCGATCAGTATGAGCAAGAATTTAATAAATTGACCACTTTAAAAAAAGAGCTGGAGCGCCCAATCGTCTTGCATATGTTATTGCAGACGCTGCCTGAAGTGAGAGAGGTAGATCAAAGCAAGAGCGCTTTAACACTTAGTGCGATCTACGAGCAATACTTTCAGAAATGGTGGGGCAAGTGGCAAGTTCGCTTGGGGAGTGTTGTATTAAGTCAGAATGAAGAAGAAGCAAAACAAGAGCTTTCTGAATGCGTAGGTGGGTTCATACAACAGGGTTTTTCCTATATAGAAAATTGTGCGGTGGAATTGACCAAGGCGGGGCTGCTTTCCGCGCAGGATACGCCGGATTTTGCAAGACGGAACCAAAAGCTGCACGAAGTTTTTTTTACGGGAGGGGCTAAGACTCGATTGCTGCGTTTCAACGCACCATTCCAAATGAAGCAGAGGCAGCATTATGAGTTTTCGCATAAATCAATGCAGGAGTATTTGGTGGCTCGAGCCATTTGCCCTCCTAATTTTGAGGCGTTGGAACCTCATCCAAATGATGCGCTGAATCAGCTTTCATTAATTAAAGAGCCACCAATTTTAGATTATCTGGTGGAAAAAGTTAAAGAAAAAGCACAATTTAAAGCGTACCTTCATGCATGGATAGAGGCTTCTAAGGAGGCCAATGCCGCTGTGACGGTGGGTGCCGCTAATGCTATTACGATATTGGTTAGAGCGGGAATATCTTTTAGCAGAATGGATTTAAGGGAAATTAGGGTTCCCAATGCAGATTTAAGTCATGGAATATTTGATTACGCGCGATTTGAAGGAGCTGATTTAACCAAAGTAAAGTTGTGTGGCAGCTGGTTATATGGCGCTAACATGCGCGAAGCGAATTTAAAAGATGTTGAATTTGGAGAAATGCCTGCATTAGAAGTAGGTGGGAAAATTTTGGCTATTGCTTACTCTCCAAATGGTCAATGGCTAGCAGTTGGTGTCCATAATGGCGGATGCAAACTATATCAAGTTGTACAAAAAGAAAACCAGCAAAATATAAAGCTTAAATATAACCTTGGTAGCTCATTTTTAGGATGGGTTCGGCCGGGAAATAGTGTTGCGTTTTCGCCGGATAGCCAATGGCTAGCATTAGCTGAAGGTGCGTTAACTTTAAGTTTATGGTCAGTTAAGACAGGTGAATTAAGGCACAAATTAACGCATTGCAACGCTGGAGGAATAAAAAGCGTTGCGTTCTCTCCCGATGGTCAATGGGTAGTATCAGCCGGTAGTGATGAAACAATCAAGCTATGGGCAGTAGAAACAGGTGAGAATAAGTACGTGCTTGAGGATCACAACAATGCGATTAATAGTGTGTCAGCTTCGCCGGACGGTAAGTTACTAGCATCAGGAGGCTCGGATAAAAGCGTAAAACTTTGGAAGTTAGGGGAAACAGAAGCAATATTGTGGAAAACACTTGAAAAACATGATGATGAGATTGCCGGCGTGTCGTTCTCACCGCATGGTAAATGGTTAGCTTCGGGGAGTGCAGACGGGGTAATAAAGCTTTGGGAATTAGAAAACACGGAAGTATTGTTGAGGCAAACGTTTGAAGACAGGCCTGGTTTGACAAGCATAGTTTTTTCGCCAAATGATAGTGACAATCCAATGTTAGATGGTCAATGGCTTGCTTCGAGCAGTGATAATAGCACGATAAAATTATGGGATTTGAGATCACAAAGATCACTGTTAAAACGGACGTTTGAAGGGCATAAATCTCTAGTAAGCAGCATCTCATTTTCACCAGATGGTAGGTGGCTAGCATCTGGCAGTTGGGATAAGACGGTAAAGCTATGGGCGCCAAATAAGGAAATCCAATCTCAGGAAAAGCTTGAAAGGCGTAGTGATAAGGTTAGAAGTATATCGATCTCACCTGATGGTAAATGGTTAGCATCTGGGAGTGATGACAAAACAGTGAAGCTCTGGGAATTAAGAAACACTGGGGCAATTTTGCGTCAAACCCTTGAGGGGCACAGTGGTCAAGTTAGGAGCATATTAATTTCACCTGATGGTCGGTGGTTGGTGTCTGGAAGCGATGATAAAACAATTAAATTATGGAAGCTGAGCAATGGTGAAGCCTCATCTTGTCAGACACTAGAAGGACATGAAGGCCATGTTTTGAGTTTATCGATCTCACCGGATGGCGAATGGTTAGCATCTGCGAGTGATGATAAAACGATAAAACTCTGGAAATTAAAAAATATTCAAAAAACTTTACATCAAACACTTGCAGAATGTAATGCTCAAATCAAAAGCGTGTCAATTTCACCAGATGGTGAGTGGTTAATAGCCGGGGATAACGATAGGGCAATAAGATTATGGAAATTAAATGAAGGAGGAGCAATATTTCATCAGGCGGTTAAGGGGCATAGTAACAAAACTAAAATTGACTTGAAATGGTTAGATGATAAATGGGTAACAGAAAAATTTAAAATAAACAACGATAATGTAGAAAGAATGCGCCAAACATTCGAGATTGTTAATTTGGATCCAGTTGAGAGTGTTTCAATCTCGCCAGATAGTAGTTGGTTAGCATCTGGAAATCACGATAATACAGTAGAGCTTTGGGAGCTAAATAGCAATGCAGGAGCATCATGGCGCCGAAAACTCAAAGGGCATAATTGGCCAGTTACTAGCATGTGTTTTTCGCAAGACAGTAGATGGCTAGTATCAGGTAGCTTGGATGGTACAGTGAAGCTATGGTCGGTAAATACAGGTAAATGCGAAGCAACCATTCGATCTTTCATTAGAAACATTCATTCAATTGCCCTGCAAGGATTTGCTGAAAATTCAGCAAAAATTATAGTTAGTGGGAGTGAAAATTTAATTCGTATTATTTTACTAGAACGAAAAGAGAAAAAATGGAAAGCCAGTTTATTTTGGACCTCGAGTCAAAATGAGCTGTCTGTAACTAATTTGGTCATTAAAGATGCCCTAAATTTAGATTTAGAAAATAAAAACCTGATTGCACAAAGGCAGAGAGATTCTGATGCTATGGTGCCAATGAAATCATATATATCACTCTTATACTGGGCTAATTTTTCTATGATGGGGGTGATATTTTTTTTGAAATGGATAGATTCATGTATGGCGTTTCTTCAAAAATCATCAAATTTGATAGAAGATACTCAGAATTCGGACTTGGTAACTAATACTTTATCTTTAGAACTCTCTACAGAAGAAGTTTCTCGTATATCCTCTGAATCACAAAATTTGCCAGAAGGTGAGCTGAACTGAGATCATTCACACTATGTTCTTGTCTTTAGGGGCATAGTCTATGACGTTAAGCAGCAACAGCTCCAACAGCTGTTGCTTTAAAGGTATGCAAAGTGATCTTATCGTCAGATTGATAAACCAGTGTGGCTGTCAAATGGCTTGCGAAGGTAGGGAATACTCCTTACTGGGTAAAATATTGATCTTGACGCGACTATCTACGGCACTGTGGATCTCTAATGCAACGCCACGGCTGGACGCTACTTTTTCATGACTATGTGGTGAGGCAATTACAAAATTTGATCGGAGCATCATGAGCGAAGGAGAGTCAACGAAAATCAGGCAATCACTCCTGTAACCGGTGACCGCGCTTCTTGCTGCTCAGTCTGACGCGGTTCTCCTATCGCGCCGCGTTGCTTGAGTAGTTGGGTATTCAACGTGCTTAGCCCGATAACGTCTTGGATGCATATATCTGGTGCTGTCAATGTTGTTTGCGCTGAGGCCCAGTGTAATGTCACACGGCACGCCTCACCGTCCCGGTGTACTTGCCACAGGCGCACAACTTTATCGGCACTTCCCGTTGCCAACCAGAGTCCGTCAGCACCCGTGTACCAAGCCACGGAATTGACTTTTCCATTAAAACCTTGAATGACGGTTAAACATTGTCCCGAAGTAATCGACCACAGCCGCACAGTTTTATCCTCGCTGCCCGAAGCCAACGTTTGCCCATCGGGCGACAACGCGACGCTTGTCACCAAGTCGGTATGTCCTTCGAAGGTGTGCAGCGGCTTTTGCTCGGCGACTGACCACAGCCGTACCGTCTCATCTCCACTTCCCGAAGCCAGCGTTTGTCCATCACGCGAGAACGTGACGCTTGACACATAACTGGTATGTCCTTTGAAGGTGTGTAACGGTTTTTGCTCGATGATCGACCATAGCCGCACGGTTTTGTCTCCACTGCCTGAAGCCAGCGTTTGTCCATCGCTCGACAACGCAACGCTTGTCACCAAGTCGGTATGCCCTTCGAAGGTGTGTAGCGGCTTTTTCTCGGCGACCGACCACAGCCGCACGGTTTTGTCATCACTGCCCGAAGCTAGCGTTTGTCCATCGGTTGACAACGCGACACTTCTCACTATGCTGGTATGTTCTTCGAAGGAGTGCAGCAGCTTTTTCTCGGTGACCGACCACAGTCGCACCGTGTTGTCCTCACTTCCCGAAGCCAGCGTTTGTCCATCGCTCGACAACGCGATGCTTGTTACTCCCCAGTTATGGCCTGCGAAGGTGTGCCGCGGCTTTTGCTTGGCGACCGACCATAGCCGCACCGTGTTATCCACACTTCCCGAAGCCAGCGTTTGTTTATCGGGCGACAACGCGACGCTAGTTACATAATCAGTATGTCCTTCGAAGGTGCGCATTGGCTTTTGTTTGGCGACTGACCACAGCCTTACCGTGTTATCCCAACTGCCTGAAATCAGTGTTTGTCCATCGGGGGACAATGCGACGCTTGTCACCCAGTGGGTATGTCCTTCGAAGGTGTGCAGCGGTTTTTTCTCGGCGACCGACCACAGCCGTACCGTGTTGTCATCACTTCCCGAAGCCAGCGTTTGTCCATTGCGCGACAACGCGACGCTTCTCACTATGCTGGTATGCCCTTCGAAAGTGTACAGCGGCTTTTTCTCGGCGACCGACCACAGGCGTACCGTGTTGTCTCCACTTCCCGAAGCCAGCGTTTGCCCATCGCGCGACAACGCAATGCTTGTCACCGACTTTGTATGGCCTTGAAAGGTGTGCAGCAGCTTTTTCTCGGCGACCGACCATAGACGCACCGTTTTATCCCAACTTCCTGAAGCCAGCGTTTGCCCGTCGGTCGACAACGCGACGCTTGTCACCCGGTCGGTGTGGCCTTTGAAGGTGTGCAGCAGCTTTTGCTCGGTGACTGACCACAGCCGTATCGTCTTGTCCTCACTGCCTGATGCTAGCGTTTGCCCATCGGTTGACAACGCGACGTTTTTCACCCACCCGGTATGGCCTTCAAAAATGTGCAACGGCTTTTTCTCGGCGACCGACCACAGCCGCACGGTTTTGTCATCACTGCCCGAGGCCAGTGTTTGCCCATCGGGCGACAACGCGATGCTTGTTATATCATCGGTATGCCCTTTGAAGGTGTGGAGATGGGCTAATGTCTTGGCGTCATACAGTTCAATCTCCCAGTTATCTGTCGCTGCTGCTAGGTAGCGTCCATCTGACGAATAACAGCAAGCCCTAACGGTGCTATGCAACCGCAAACTCGGCAATTCTCCCAACTGCACTCCAGCCATGCGCGCGCTAGTTAAGTTAGCGTGGCGCAACCAGGTGCCCGTTAAGTTCGTCTTGCTGAGATCCGCCCGCTGCAACTGGGCAGAATCAAATACGCTATAGCTCAAATCTGCGCCAGGAATCCGAATACTTTTTAAATTCGCGCCATTAAACTGTATTCTCGCTCTCACCAAGATCGTGATCGCATTGGCGGCTCCCACCGTCACAGGTGCATCAGCCTCCTTAGAAGCTTCTATCCAGGCATCAAGGTATGCTTTAAATGACCGTTGTGCTTTAACCTGCTCAACCAGAAAATCTAAGATAACCGGCTCCTCTACAATCGAAAGCTGGTTGATCACGTCTGTAGGATACGGGGCGATATATTTAAAGTCAGGATCACAGATGGCACGCGCCACTAAATACTCTTGCATCGACGTATGCGAAAACCGGTAATGATTTTCTGAATTCCGCTGTAATGGGGCGTTAAAACGCAAAAGCCGCGTCTTTGCCCCTCCTTCAAAAAAAGTGCGGTAAATCTCTTTATATTGCGCTTGAAATCTTTTATTTTGCTCTGCAACGTATTTCCTCTCTTTTGTTAGGGCGAGCGCACAATCCTGTATATATTCAAAACCCTGCTGGATAAATCCTCCAGTCTCTTCGCAGAGTTCATCTTTGGCCGCTTCTTCTGTAAACGCCAGCTGAATAGCGCCCAGGCGTGATTGCCAATTACCCCACCATTCCTGGAAATATTTCTCATACACCGCCCCTAGCGTTAAGTTCTTCGGATTCTGACCTGCTGCCATCAGTTCAGGCAAAATCTGCAACAAGAGACGTAATACAATGGGCCGTTCTAGTTCCTCTTTCAACGAACTTAATTGATTAAAGGCTTGCTCGTATTTCTCAGCAGTCCAGCTAGTAAGAGCGTTCTCGACATAGTTTTTAATATAGTGAGATCGTTGTTCGGGGGAGAACGGTGCCATCGACACTTCCCACAATGCTTGAGGGGATGCTTTAGGGCGAAAGTACGTTTGGTAATTATTCTGATCCAAATACTCAGGGCGGCTGGTGATCACAAATTTGGCGTTATCCCATCGCCATAGCTCATTGAGTTCATAAAAATTACGATTGCGCTCTTTGATTTCGTCATATCCATCGAAGATAAAAATACAGCGTTGATGAGAGTGCTTCCGTAACGCTTCAATTTGCTCGGAGGCAAACTCTTTGCTTTGCAAGAACTGTTGGATGACGTTTTTATTGGGATTATCAATGCTTCTTAGTTCAATAAAGAAGACTAAAGGTGGGTCATTTTGAGTTTGAGATAGCTGGTGGTATTCGTTGAGTTTTTTGAGCGCGAGGTAACGATTAAATGTCGATTTTCCTGTTCCTGCTACGCCTTGTAATAAAAATACGCGCGCTTCTGATGTAAAGAATTGTTCTAACTCTGCCTCAAGATCAACCCTCTCTTTACCTTGTGGGCTTTCTTTGATGCCTTGCATGGGAACATACATCGAGAGTACATCGAGCTCACCCGTTCCTTTCAAATTCTCTTCGTAGGCTAGCTTAAATTGCTCAATATTTTCACCGAGTACCGCTAGTGGTTGCGGGACATCTTGTAGGGCTTTTCTTTGTTCTGCTTGGCTTTGTTGCACCGTGAATGCCAGTTGGCTATGAAATGTTGTGCGCACCTCGTTGAAAATACCCTCTACGAGGTTGTCAAATTCCAATGCATCGATAGCCGACGTCTGCTGTGAGCGAGTTATCAGGTGGCCGTATCCGTGCCAAAACTTATCCAAAAAAGTTTGCGCTTCTTCGTTGCCGACGAATAGTCGCTCGATCAGCTTAAACAGTACCCCGTGCTTACCTTGATTGGGATAGATCTCTTGCCCCGCTTTAGCTTGCCTCTCTGCACGATAGATATCGCCCATCCGGACAGTGGTTTCTGGAATAAAATGGGTCAAGCATTGTTCATAGCTGTTCGGCGTTAACGGCACGGGGATAATGTCGTGTTGATCGTCTCGCTTTTGTGCGCGTATTTGCAGAAAAGCCATTTCTGTCAGCACATGATGGAAATTTTTCTTTTGAGAAAATGCGTTGACGACGGCACGGATGGCTGCGGTACTTTTCTGTTTTAGATCTTGCTCGTAAGCTTCTTGAAGCTCTCGGCAGAAATCTTTGTAGTGCGGCCATTTTTCCAAATAATTGCCTAATACTTCAGAGCAGCATACCGCTACTTTATCGACCACCTCTACGTCGTCCCTTAACTGATCTGGCAGCAAGCAAAGTTGGCTGGTTAAGATATCTGTTAACTGACCATCCTGTTTCGATGTTTTCCGCACACCAGAATAAGGTTGTCCTAACGGAGTTTGATCCGAATACAGATTGATCGCCCGGATTTGTTTTAATTTATCGATTAAATAACGAGAGATGTGCGCCTCGGCTTTTCCCTGGGCAGAATTGTCATGGGCATAGACGAGGAACAGGCTAGGCGTATCCGTTATCTTTAAGGCGCCCAATATCGAGAGCAGCTTTTCAAATAGACGATCTGTTAACTTACCTTTTGTTTGGATATCGGGAGAAACGGGGAGCAAGGGTGAAACGTTTGATGTAGAGTGACTCGCTTGGGTTGACGTTGACGTATTGCTTTCTGATACAGCAGGCGTAACAGAAGTATGGCTGGATAATGTGCTTGGATGCAGCGCATGGATTTTTTGTGAAAGACTCAATGCTTCTTCTGATAATCCACCAGTCTCTAAAACCCTTAACCAATCTTTGTATAGGCTAAGCAGCGCCTTTTTTTCTTGAGGATCGCCAGGATAACGCTGTTGCTTTGCTTCGGCTTTTTGTAGTGCAGCGTTATATTGGTCGTTTATTTTAGCGCTCTGCCCACACTTATTTAAAAAATTGGCGTATTCCAGGTATAGGCTAATAAGCGCGTCTTCTTTTGTTTGATTAAAAGCGCCGCTTTGTATTTCAATTTTAGTTTGCTGGATGATTTTTTCATAATACGTTGTCTGCCCTGCAGCGCCTCTATGACTATTGAGTTGCTGGGATTGGCCCACGGTAGCAGCAGGGGAGGGCTGGGTGACCCCGGTACCGAATAGATTTGAGACGTTAGGCCACATTTGTTCTCCGTTTTAGAATAATTTTTATATTTCGCCGGCCCACGCTCAGCTTTAGGCCAAATGGCGATGAATGGATTTAGCTAGGCTATTTGTTTCGGCAAATAGGGTTAAGGTTGGTGTTGCTGCTTTTTCTGACTGTGATTGCTGTTCCAGAAGCCTGCGCGGCTCTCCTGTTGCACCGCGCTGCTTGAGTAGCTGCGTATTCAATGTGCTTAGCCCGATGACGTCTTGGATGCACATATCAGGTGCCGCCAATATTGTTTGCGCCGAAGCCCAGTGTAATGTCACGCGGCATGCATTACCATCTCGACGCACTTGCCAACGGCGAATAGCTTTATCGTCACCTCCTGTCCAGAGCCAGATTCCTTCAGTAGTTGTTTGCCACGCAACAGAATTGATGTTCCCATTAAAACCATGAATGATGGTTAAGCATTGGCCTGAAGTGAGTGACCACAGCCGCACCGTCTTGTCCCAACTTCCCGAGGCCAGCGTTTGCCCATCCCGCGATAACGCGACGCTTGTCACATAATCAGTATGCCCTTTGAAGATGTGCAGCGGTTTTCTCTCGGCGACCGACCACAGTCGCACTGTGCTGTCCTCACTACCTGAAACCAGTATCTGCCCATCGGGCGACCACGCGATGCTCGTTACCTCTCTGGTATGTCCTTTAAAGGTGTGCAGCGACTTTCGCTCGGTGATTGACCACAGTCGCACCGTTTCGTCCCAGCTGCTCGAAGCTAGTGTTTGCCCATCGGGCGACCACACGACGCTTGTCACCGACTCTGTATGTCCTTCGAGAGTGTGCAGCGGTTTTTTCTCGGCGACCGACCACAGCTGCACCGTGTTGTCTGCACTTCCCGAGGCTAGCGTTTGCCCATCGGGTGAGTACACGACGCTTCTCACATCATCGGTATGTCCTTCGAAGGTGTGCAACAGCTTTTTCTTGGTGATCGACCACAGCCGCACCGTGTCGTCCACACTGCCTGATACTAGTGTTTGCCCATCGGGTGACAACGCGACGCTTATCACTCTGCTGCTATGCCCGTCGAAAGTGTGTAGCGACTTTTTCTTGGTGATCGACCACAGCCGCACCGTGTCGTCCATACCTCCTGATACCAGCGTTTGCCCATCGGGCGACAACGCGACGCTTGTCACTCTGCTGGTATGCCCGTCGAAAGTGTGTAGCGGCTTTTTCTCGGTGATCGACCATAGCCGCACCGTGTTGTCCTTGCTTCCCGAAGCCAGTGTTTGTCCATCGGGCGAGAACGCGACGCTTGCCACCTCATCGGTATGTCCTTCGAAGGTGTACAGCGGCTTTTGCTCGGCGACTGACCACAGCCATACGGTGTTGTCCCAACTTCCCGAAGCCAGCGTTTGTCCATCGGGTGACAACACGACGCTTGTCACATAGTGGGTATGTCCTTTGAAGGTGTGCAGCGGCTTTTTCTCGGTGATCGACCACAGCCGCACCGTGTTGTCTTGACTACCGGAGGCCAACGTTTGCCCATTGGGTGAGAACGCGACGCTTGTCACCTCATCGGTATGTCCTTCGAAGGTGTGCAGCAACTTTTTTTCGGCGACCGACCACAGTTGCACCGTGGCCCTACCACTTCCCGAAGCCAGCGTTTGCCCGTCGGGGGACAACGCGACGCTTGTCACCGGTTCTGTATGTCCTTCGAAAGTGCGCAGCAGCTTTTTCTCAGCGACCGACCATAGTCGCACCGTGTTGTCTGCACTGCCCGAAGCCAGCGTTCGCCCATCGCGCGACAACGCGACGCTTGTCACCCACCGGGTATGTCCTTCGAAGGTGTACAGCGGTTTTTTCTCAGTGACCGACCACAGCCGCACCGTCTTGTCATAACTTCCCGAAACCAGTATTTGCCCATCGGGCGACAACACGACGCTTGTCAGCCTGTCGGTATGCCCTTCGAAGGTGTGGAGATGGGATAACGTCTTCGCATCGTACAGTACAATCCCTCCGCTACGTGTCGCTGCCGCTAGGTAGCGTCCATCTGATGAATAACAGCAAGCCTCAACGGAATCATCCAGTAGCAAACTCGGTAACTCTCCGAGATGCACCTCTTTCATGCGCGCGTCAGTTAAGTTGGCGTGGCGCAGCCAGATACCAGTTAAGTTCGTCTTGCTGAGATCCGCTTGTTGCAACTGAGCAGAATCAAATACGCCATAGCTCAAATCTGCGCCAGGAATACGAATAGCTCGTAAATCCGCACCATTAAACTGCACTCCTGCTCTGACTAACACCGTGATCGCATTGGCTGCACCTTGGGCAATGTCAGCATTCTGTTTCGATGCCTCAATCCAATCTAAGAGATAGGCGCTAAACACTTCTTTTTGTTTTACTTCTTCGATTAGAAAATCCAGAATAACGGTCTCATGAACTAGGTTTAACGTATTGAGCACTCCCTCTGGAGCAGGTGGAAGATAGGTCAATTCGTTTTCATCAATATAGTCACCATCTGTTTTGATCGCCCGTGCCACCCAATACTCTTGCATCGACTTATGCGGAAATTGGTAATCCCCCCTTGCATTACGCGATAGCGGCGCATTAAAGCGGAGTAATCGTGAGCGTGCACTGTCGTCAAAAAAGAGCGCGTGGGCAGTTGATGCTTCTTTTCTAAATAGCCTGCTATTTTCAGCGACAACGCGCTTGGCTTTGGTCAACTCAAGTGCGCATTGTTGACTGTATTCAAAACCGTTTAGAACAAAGCTACCTTGTCTGGCGAGTGCGTCTTTCGCCTGAGCTTCTTCTAGTGTCAGTGGAATATCGGCAATACGCTCTTGCCAACGTGACCACCATTGCTCAAAGTAAGCTTCATACACGGCACCTAACGTCAACTTAGCTGAGTCAGACACACTCAGCGTTGGCAGCACCGCTAACATCATCCGCAGCACCACGGGGCGATTCAGTTCTGTTTGTAGCGTCGAGAGGTTACTTAGCACCGCTTGATATCTGGCGGCATCCCATCCTTGTTGATCAAGATTGGCTTGATTGCGCTCCACATACTTATTGATATACGTGGCCCTATCCGCGACAGAAAACGGCGCAATCCACGTTTCTTGCAAACGTTGGAAAGAGCCTTTTGGATGAAAATATTGGGAGTAGCCTTTCTCTAGATATTCCGGACGGCTCGTTACGATGAACTTTGCGTGTTGCCATTGCCAGAGTTTATTTTGATCATAGAAATGGCGATTGCGTTCGCTTTCTTGAATTTCATCATAACCATCAAAGATAAATAAACAGCGTTGATGCGTTTGTAATAAGCGAATTTGTTGACTCGTAAACCCTTCTTCTTCTAGATAGGCTTGAATCACATTTTGATTCGGTTTTTCTCGTCTTCTTAACTCGATAAAGAAGACGAGCGGGGCCGCGCCTTGCCTCTTTTCAATCCGCTGATGCGTTTCTAATTTCTTTTTGGCGAGGTATCGGTTAAACGTTGATTTACCGCTTCCTGCTGCCCCTAATAACAAGAGGACGGTTTTTTCCTCAGATGCTAAAAAGCTTTCAATATGCGCGGCTAAATCAAACGATTCACTCGCCGTCTGCTCAGCTGAGCCGCGTAGCGGCACATACATCGCCAGCGCATCTTGAATTTCGCCTGAACTTTCTAAGTAGTGTTGGTAGTTTTGTTTGAAGCGCTCAATGTCCTGCTCTAACCCTAAGTTAGCCAGCGGCTTGTGCTCCTGTTGGAACGTTTGCAACTGTTTGGCTTGCTGCTGTTGTGTCAGGTTATCCAATTTCTCATCGATATGTATCAGCTTGGTTTCTATTTTTTTGTTGCTGGCCCTGATGATTTCGTTTCGTATTTGGCCGAAGATGCTTTCCACCAATTCGGAAAATTGATGCCAGTCAAGTGCGGTTGGCCGCCCCTTTAATTGGTCGACACAAGTGCTATAGCCTTTCCAAAACTGGTCTAGAAACGGTTTGACCTGCGTGTCATGGAATAAAAGCCGCTCAACCACTTTAAATAGCACGATGTGCCGACTTTGATTCGAATAGACTTCTTGTCCTGCTTGGGCTTGCGCTTCAAATCGAGGGATATCGCCAATCCGAACGGCTGTTTCTTCAATAAAGTGCGCAAGGCAAGCGGCATGGCTTTGAGGCGTTAACGGAACCGAGATAATGCCGTGCCGATCTTTAAAACGTTCTTCTCGAATTTGCAAAAAAGCAATTTCGGTGAGCACATGGTGAAATCCAGTTTTGTATTTGGCTTGCTGTGAAAACTTTCTGACCACCTCGCGCATGGCTACGGTAGTGAGTGAGGTGCAGTCTTTAAGATAGGCTGCACGAAGTTCTCGATAAAAATCCTCATAATGTTCCCATTTCAAGTAGTGGCCTAATACCTCCGAGCAGCACACGACCACCTTATCCACGGGTTCCACATCGTCTCTTAGTTTTGTCGGCAACAAACAAAGCTGACTCGTCAGAATATCGCCGAGCTTGCCATCATTTTTTAGCCCTTCTGAGACACTTAAATACGGTTGCCCCATCGGCGTCTGATCGGAATAGAGGTTGACTCGAATTTGAGACAATTTATTGATTAAGTATTTAGCGGTATCGGCCTCGGCGTGTCCGTGGGTGGGATTGTTGTGGGCATAGACAAGAAATAGGCTAGGGGGATCAGTTAGTTCTAACGAACTCAGCGTAGAGAGCGCCTTCTCAAACAGATAATTCACCTGCTTGCTTTTCTCCTGAATGGGGGAAGACGAGGTCGCTTTGTGAGAGCGATCAGTTTCCGTCTTTTCATTACGTGACTGGAGAAATTGCTCGTACTTAAGTTGAACCTTATCGAGTAGAGCGTTGCCTTCAGCATGATTGGGTTCTAAATCACAGGCTTTTTGCGCATAGGTTTGTGCTTGCTGATAAGCCTCTTCTGTATCGGAATGACAGCCTAAGCTTTCCAGCAGGCCAGCATAATCCCGATGAATTCGAGCAAGCGTTCGGTTTACTTCGGCTTGAGTGGAATGGGTACGGTACGATTGATCCGCTGTCTCCAATGCCTGAATATAACTTGCTTGCGCTTTTTTTAGATCGCCTTGCTCCTGATAAGCAAGTGCCACTTCATGATAGTTGGCGGGTGAAGTTGAAGCGGTTCTTATGTCTCGGGTTAGGCTGCTTATTGTGTGATGCATTCTTCGCCTTTTTCTTTTTAGCTTTGGGTCAGTGCATGAGTTAAAAACGCATTTCTCGTGTTGAACTCAAATATCCCCGGCTTGAACGGCGCATTATAAAAAGAAAGAGAAACGGCGCGAATCGGGTAATCCCTAGGTTTGAGCAGGGGAGGGGGAGCTAGTATAAAGCTGTTTAATGAGTCAGCTCCGTCTCGTCTTTGTAGATATGGTAATGCTAAAGCTAATAAAAACAGCATCGACCAGCAGATGACGAAATTCATAAGAAATGCCAGCTTTTTGCCAACATATCCGCTGAAATCCCTGTCAATTCTACGCATGTTCCCCATATGTGTCACGAACTGCGCATGTTCCACAGAGGATAGGTATGTGGTGTAGAGAAGGGGCTATATCACTGTGGGTAACGGAATGGAAATGGACATAAATTGGGCAGCTCTCATGGAGGCGAAGGCGACCGCCGCGCGTTAGCAGATCACAAACAAACAACTAGCTACAGCAACACACGATTGGCTTGAACGGATGAAGGCGCTAGCTGAAGAAGAACTTCAACGGTTAGTGGTAGAAGCACAGAAAGAGGCCGATAACTTTTGGGCTGAAAATCAATATCAGCGTGTTAACGGTAGCAAGTTAGAGCAGGGAAAATTTGGCACGCGTGTGAGGCTCATCAATAACTCGCTTCAAGCCACTTGGCATCGAAATCGCTTTATTCATAAGAAACCTTATTCTATTCATATTCGCAAAGGCCGACACGCTACGCGCTACCTTGAGAGCGCCTTTGTTAAGGCTAACGGATGGGAAAAATTCTTATAAAGCTGGTCGAGAGTCGCTATGCGCTGCTGCGACAACGCTCTGCTGTGTTAAGTCGATTGCGTGCTGTGCTGGCTGAATATGAGCGTCTATTGGTAGAGAGTTTTGCAAGGTATCCTGATCTATTACGTGGCTTCTAAAAGGGTTATGCTCCACTAAGGTATTTTCTGCCATTCTTTGGTCAAGGTAATCCGCCCACCATTGCATCATTTTGCGACGTTGTGTAAGGTACTGTGCATGGTTATATGCGGCTCGTGTTTTATTTTCTTCGACATGTGCTAATTGCCGTTCAATCCAGTCTGCATCAAAACCGTGTTCATTCAGGATAGTGGAGGCTAGCCCTCGAAAGCCATGTCCAGTCATCCGGCCGTGGTAGCCCATGCGATATAAGGCGAATAAGATCGTATTTTCACTCATTACTTTTTTAAAAGATCTGATGCTTGGGAAGAGCCATTGATGTTTTCCAGTTAAGGTGTGTAGTTTTTGTAGAACTGTAATACTTTGCGTACTCAACGGCACAATATGCTCGTAGTCCTTCTTCATTTTCTCAGGAGGAATGCGCCATTCTTTTTTTTTAAAGTCAATCTCGCTCCATTCAGCAAACCTCATTTGATGAGTACGGACGAAGGTTAATACCATTAGACGAAGCGCTAACTCAGTCTTTGGATCTCCCTTCGCCTCGGGATACATTCCATACGTATAAATTTTGTGTAAAAGCTCTGGAAGCTCGGTTTCTTTAATGCGAGCCATATTTTTGACGGGCCGTGTTTTAAGCGCGCCGCGTAAGTCGGGGGCGGGATTGTGTGACGCTCTGCTTGTTGCTATGGCATACCGAAAAATTTGACTGCAATTTTGCAAAGCTGTTTGTGAAGTATGTAATGCATCTCGCTCTTCAATCCGTCTTATCACTGATAATATCTCTGCTGCGGTAATCTCTGCGATTGGACGTGCCCGTAAATAGGGAAATACATCTTTTTTAAGCAAGTTTGTAATTTTCTTAACGTGTTTTTTACTCCAGTGTTCTGCACGATTCTTAAGCCATTCATCTGCAATAGCTTTAAAAGAATGCTCTTGCTTAATAATGGTTTCTTGCTTCTCTCTTTTCCTTTCATGTGCTGGATTTAAACCTTCGGCTATTTGTTTCTTCGCGGTATCGCGTGCTGCGCGAGCTTCAATAAGGGTAACAGTAGGGTAGACCCCTAGTGCTAAACAATTTTCTTTTCCCTGAAGTCGATATTTCATTCGCCAATATTTGCCGCCAGCGGGAAGGATTTCTATAAACAGTCCGCCGCTATCACTTATTTTGTAACGCTTATCTTTAGGTTTGGCATTACGTATAGCTATATCAGTTAGGGGCATGGTAGATATCGTGGGGGTAGAAATTTTAAGGTTATTTTTTTATACCCCCAAATATCCCCCCAATTTTTGAAATAGTCAACGAAAAAAGAAAATGAAAAAAGACAATGCAAGGCCCAGATAGGCTTTTGTTTACTGTGGTTTTGGATAAAAAAAGAGAATCGAGGAAGGGATGTGTGGAGCGGGCGATGGGAATCGAACCCACGTCTCTAGCTTGGGAAGCTAGGGTAATAGCCATTATACGACGCCCGCCAAGCGGCATATCTTACAAGAATTATAAGATCAGGGCAACCGCATGAACACCCTAGTCAATTAAAGCCGAGAATCGAATCACGCATATGAGTATCCCAAGCGGCGAGCGCGCGCATGCCCTTGAGGCTAACGCGAGTGGGGTGTTGAGCCTGAGCGGCTCTGACCATATTCAACGTTATTTTGCGCAACGTCGCTAAATTACGCGCTGCATTTTTGTCTCGTACTTGGCAAGCATCTTCTGACCAAGACATATCCAAGACCCAGTGCAATCGATTTTCAATCCCCCAATGCGCTCTAATCAGGCGGGCCATTTCTTTCGCCTTGACGTCCTTGGAACTGATGTAATACCGATATTCTGTCGTGATTTTGTCACCGATTTGGCGTGTACTCTCTATCATCACGAGGCGCTTCACCCCAGCCCACTGATGGCCCGCCCGACTCAACCACTCCACATCGTCCGTCACGCGACAGATACGTGTCTCAATGCGACCATGCCCTTTATTATGTTCGCTATGCTCCCAATACGAGTGCGTTAATTCGGCCACCTGAGCCGCCGCAAACCAGTCTTTGATATCTTGCGCTAACAACGGCTGATTGTCTTTCACCGCCAGCACATAATCGGCCTTCGCTTGGATGATGGCTTGTGCAATATCACGCTGAGCCCCCATCGCATCTAGCGTGAGAGTCGCCCCTTTCAGATCCAGCGCCGCCAGTAACTCCGGAATCGCAGTAATCTCATTACTTTTATCATCCGTCTTGACTTGACCCAATGAAAGCCCATTCTCTGAGCACCACGCCGACACGAGATGAAGGGCACCCACCTCCTGACTTCTTTGACGGCTTCCCCTGAGGGTCTTGCCATCAATCGCCACATGCTTATCCGCCAAACTCGGACACAGCATTTGCACCCACTTCATAAAGCACCGCTCGAATACCACCGGACTCAATGCACTAAATACTCGCCGATACGTGTCCGCACTCGGAATACCGTGCTCGTACAACTGGTGTTGGCGTAGCCACGCGAGTTGACTATGCCCCCACAGTACCATCATCTCCCACGTATCCACCCCGCATAGCGTCGCGCACAGTGCGCTCAATAGGATCTCTTCAAATGAATAGCGGCACTTCCGACTACGCGGATCATGCAACTCCTTAAACGCTTCCAGGATCGGCGGCATCTCTTGGCTCCAAAAAAAGCCAACTCTAACTCACCTTCTATAAAAGCTTCATCCACACCACTCGGCTCATCAACCTTTAATTACGAGAATGTTCATGCGGTTGCCCTGATTATAAGATGAAGGGCGGATTATGCCACTAAATAAGAGGGACCCTACTAGGTTTTTGTGGTCTGTAGGAATGCACTTGAGTCAAGCTCGCTTTTATCTTGCTTTGCTTGAAAAACTGAGGGGAATCTCCTGAACGAGTTTGTTCCGTTTTTCATTCATTATTTCGCAAACTGACAAGCAAAAATATACTGCGCACTAAAATAAAAAATGGGTAAAAAATTTTTATTTAACAGAGAAAAATTAAGGAAATAACATTTAAGTAGAAATATAGGCGTGTCGTCTATTTTGTGAAAGGTGAATAGAGGATGGTACATTTTTTTAGGAAAATTCTGGATAAAATAGAATCAATAACTAACCGTGCAGACAGAGTAAATGCTACAAATCCTGAAGAAAAAACTCAAACGCTACCATATGTCATTCCCTCACTTAAGAATTTAAATGTGGATTTTGCTTTGTTAGCCCCTTCTTCTAGAACGTCCGACCAAATACAACATTGCAATCGGAAAATTAATAATTCTTCTGCTTCAATAACATTTGTAATGAAGCCAATAAAAGAGCTAAATGAGCAACTAATGGATGCGGCAAAATTGGGAGATGTTGCAGCGATCAATGCATTAGTTAAGAAAAATGTTGATTTAAATATCGTTGACGATAAGGGAAATACTGCTGCGCATTATGCAGTGAAATATAAATGTGATGAAGTACTTAAGTTTTTGGCTAAAAAAGGTGCTATCGATGTTTGTAATCGGCAAGGTGAAATGCCTTTCGATAAAGTAAGGAAATCTAATCTACTATTGGCACAGGATTTAATAGATATTATTTGCAATGGACTAGCCGAAAAAATAAAGGAAGAAAAGCCACAGAAAGAAATATTTGTACATCTCGAAAGAATAATGCATGTATGCGGATTTTCTAATGTTAAACCTGCTGATCTGCCTAAGGAGTGGTATCTTCATACGCTTAATTTTTCAATTTTGGAGCAAAACCATAAAGCTACTCAGGCGTTAATCAAAATATACAGTGATGTGTTTAAAAAGAAAAACAATATTAACGAAAATTCGGCAAATACGAAAGAGATTTTTGATTCATCAGAAAAATGGTATAAGAGAAATATTTTAATGTTTTATCAAGCATTTGCAGATAAAAATTATGAAGCCCTACAAGAACTTATTAAAATAAATGCGAATGATATTTGTGCATCAAAAAACGTTAATGAAAATCAGAAAAATATAGCTGAATTGGCTCCTCTATCAGAGGAGGAGTATGTTAAAAAATTAAAAGAGCTTAAAATTTTAATACATTCTACTATCAAAAAATATGTTGATAGAGATGATGTTGATCAAGATATTAAATCAATTCATCATATAATTGAAGAGTGCGCATCTGTCATTAATGCGTCGGAAAATAAAATAAATGAAAATTTTATATTTAAACATCAAAAGAGTGAAGAGCCCATAAATAGGCATCTGAAAACATTATTTTTGCTTCATTTAGCTATTGAAAGAAATAATGAGAAAGCAATTGTGTTGTTGATAAAAATGTGTAATAAATATCGATTTGATGCGGAGGATATAAAATATTTCTCATATGAAGAAAAAGACAAAGATTTGGATTTGTTTAAATTTATTATTTCGCAGAAGTATTATGAAGTGATACCAATTTTGTATCAAGGAATACAAAAAGAAGAAATAGAAGCGAGAAAAACGTTAAGAGAAGCAATGAAAGTAAAGAAAAGCGCTTGAAAGCGCTGCAAGGAATAGCGATGAAAAGGAAGAGGGGTTTTATTTCTGTTAAAAAGAGGCGAGTCAATTAAAGCTTCACCTGGTCTCGTGCTCCATTAGATGCAAGTTGTAGTAAAGCTACGCTTTTTACTATCCGTATTATTTAAGGCGTTCCTGATCCTTAGCAGAACGAGTAAACCGTAGCGCACTCCCTTCTTTCGTAATTCTCTCCCACACCACACGTTTTTCTTCCTCACTAAAAAATACCCAATTCGACACTTCAAACGCAGTGCGTCCGCATCCTTGGCATATTTCATCGAAGAGCGTGGAGCAGATGCCAATGCATGGGGTGTCGGGAAGGTCGGAAGTGGCTGACATAGGTAAGCAATTTTTAAGAATGATTGATGAGGACGAGAGATAAAAAAAGCAAATGGCGACGCTGTTTAACGAGCTTTGGCACGTGGACTGACTTAATTCTCTGTGAGGAGATTTCATCTTATCAGTAAATACTGCTTAACCAAGTATAGATTTTTATATTAATTGGGATAGAATTTGCGGTTTTTCTATATTGCATTTGGCAGAAGAATTTGCTAGCGTGCACGTCCTTCTGAAGGGGCTGCAGGCGGGGCATTTTAAAGGGAACCTCTGCATAATTTCTTGGTGGCGTTATTGGTTATTCAACAAGTTATGCAGGGGTTTCTAAGTTTAGAAATAGGGGTGAGAACGAGAAATGAAAAGGTGGGTTGTCTGGATTCGATTTGCGCTGCTGCTATGTATAGCACCGAGCGTATGGGCTGCTAAGGCGCAGAATAAGTTGAATGTTTACAACTGGGCCGACTATATTGCACACGATACGATTTCTGGTTTTGAGAAGGAAACGGGAATTAAGGTACGTTATGACGTGTATGACCGAGATGATACGCTGCAGGCTAAGCTTTTAACTGGCCAGTCAGGGTATGACATTGTGGTACCGACGAGTAATTATGCGGGCCGGCAAATTGCCGCGGACCTTTTTCTGCCGTTGGATAAAAGCAAAATACCTAATCTAAAATATTTAGATCCACAGATTATGAAGCTCCTGGCCGAGATCGATCCAGGTAATCAATATGTCGTGCCATGGGGTTATGGCACAACTGGGCTTGGCTACAATGTGACTAAAGTGCGCAAAATTTTAGGCCCTGACGTAAAGCTCGATAGCTGGGATATTCTGTTTAAACCTGAATATTTGTCTAAACTCAAACGCTGTGGCGTGTCGATAATCGATGGCCCAGATCAAGCGTTTGCAGCTGCTTTGCATTATTTAGGAAAAGATCCAAATAGTACTGAGCCCGCTGATTATCGGCTTGCTTTTGAGTTATTAAAAAAAATCCGTCCTTATATTACGCAATTCAGTTCCTCTAGCTATATCAATGATATGGCCGGTGGGGATATTTGTTTTGCTTTTGGTTGGTCTGGCGATATGGCAATTGCTAATCGTCGGGTGCAAGAGGCGAAAAAACCTTATCAAATTCGTTATGTGATTCCCCGCACAGGTGCACCCATTTGGTTTGATCTGATGGCGATTCCAAAAGATGCGATGCATCCAGAGAATGCGTTTCGTTGGATTAACTATATTGAAACGCCGCAAGTGCATGCGGCGATTACGAATGAAGTTTATTTCCCAAATGCCAATATTGCCGCGAAAAAGTATATTCACCCATCAGTAGCCAATGACCCTGCGGTTTATCCGTCACCGCAAGTAGTGAAAACTTTATTTGCTTTAAAGCCATTGCCGCCAGCTATTATTCGATTGCAGACTCGGTTGTGGCTGGAATTAAAAGCGGGCCATTAAAGTTGGTCGCTTAATTTAATGCTAGCGCCTGGCAGAATAAATATTCTGCTGGGCGCTTTAATTTATGACATACACCGGGTAATACACGGGGGTGGTAATGAATGACTCATCAAATTTACGGGTTGAGCCGAACGCCTCGCTAGCGGAAGAAGATAGCCATCAGACATTTGTCCAAATTATTGATGTGGTCAAGAAATTTGATACCACGACGGCAGTGCAGCAAGTTAACCTCACCATTAAAAAAGGGGAAATCTTTGCATTGTTAGGTAGCTCAGGTTGCGGCAAATCTACCTTACTGCGAATGCTGGCTGGCTTTGAAAGTGTCAGTTCGGGACGTATTTTGCTAGATGGAGAGGATCTAACCCGCATGCCTCCTTATCGCCGCCCAGTGAATATGATGTTCCAGTCATATGCGTTATTTCCGCATATGACTGTCGAAGCCAATGTGGCCTTTGGGCTTAAGCAAGAAAAAGTACCAACCGCAGAAATCCGCGAGCGGGTCGCTGCGGCGCTAAATTTGGTGCAGATGGGGCGTTATGCAAAACGTAAACCGCATCAGCTATCAGGAGGGCAGCAGCAGCGTGTGGCACTGGCACGTAGTTTGGTTAAACGACCGAAGTTGCTGTTGCTTGATGAACCCATGTCAGCACTCGATAAGCAGATACGTCAGCGTACGCAAATTGAGCTAGTCGATATTCTGGATAAGGTCGGCGTCACATGCATTATGGTCACGCATGATCAAGAAGAAGCAATGGCGATGAGCGATCGGCTAGCGGTGATGACGGATGGGCGTATTGTGCAGGTTGGCACGCCGCATGAGGTGTATGAATATCCAAATAGTCGTTTCTGCGCTGAATTTATTGGCTCGTCTAATCTTTTCTTAGGCACGATCGTTGAAGAGGCACCTGACCATATTTTTGTTGAAAGTGAGGAATTTGAGCAGCGTCTCTATGTTAACCACGGCATGACGAGCCAGCTCGGGATGGAGGTGCTTATTTCTATCCGTCCAGAGCGGATTGCGGTAACGCATCAGCCGCCATCGTCTGATTACAACTGGGCGATGGGCCGAGTCGATAAGATTGTTTATATGGGGAGCTACACCGTGTACCACATTGTGCTGAATTCAGGTAGAACCGTGATCGCAAATGTATTAAGCGCGGCCTTTGCAGCGACTGAGCCTCCAACTTATGATGACGAGGTGTTTATTAGCTGGAGCCCGGCTTCTGCCAGGGTCTTGCCGAAATGAAGCGGCGCTGGCTCAAACGTTTGGCTGTCTCTGGCCGCGCAGCAGTGGTGGCTGGGCCCACCCTCTGGCTGTTGCTGTTTGTTCTGCTGCCGTTTCTGATCGTCTTTAAAATCAGCTTGGCCGACTCGCGCCTGGGTATTCCTCCCTATACCGAACTATTCACATTGGATGAAGAAGGTCTGCTCAATATCAAGCTGCAGTTCTCGCATTACATCTTACTATTGAAAGATAGCTTGTATTTTCAAACTTATATCAACTCACTTAAAGTCGCGGGAATTTCGACGCTGCTTTGTTTGTTGATAGGTTATCCGATGGCGTATTTCATTGCGTGCGCCAAACCCGAGAGACGTAATTTGTTGATTATGGCGGTGATGCTGCCATTTTGGACTTCGCTTTTATTGCGCGTTTATGCGTGGATTGGGATTTTAAAAACCAATGGTTTATTAAATAAGCTGTTACTTTCACTCGGTTTAATTCATACCCCACTTTCGCTATATCACACTAATACCGCTGTTTATATCGGCATTGTTTATTCGTATTTGCCGTTTTTGATTATGCCGCTCTATGCGCATTTGGTGAAGATGGATTTAACGTTGCTAGAAGCTGCGTATGATCTTGGTGCTCGACCTTGGAAAGCGTTTTTACAAATTACATTACCGCTTTCAAAAAATGGCATTATCGCGGGCTGCCTGTTGGTCTTTATTCCTGCCGCTGGCGAATATGTGATCCCTGAATTGCTTGGTGGCGCTGATACGTTAATGATAGGTCGTGTTATGTGGGATGAATTTTTTAATAATGCAGATTGGCCCATGGCGACTGCCGCTACTTGTGCGATGGTGCTGTTATTACTTGTGCCCATTGCGTTATTTCAGCACTCACAAAGCAAAGAACTGGAAGAGGCGCAATGATGCAGCCAAACCGTTTATTACGTTTTTCACTGTTAAGCGCGGGCTTTCTGTTCTTATACGCACCGATTATCAGCTTGATAGTTTATTCATTTAATGATTCACGCCTGATGACCATTTGGACAGGCTTCTCGCTGAGATGGTATCGCACGTTGGCACATGATGCAGAGCTGCTCGAAGCGGCGTGGCTGTCTTTACGCATTGCGATAATGACTGCGTTTGCTGCGGTGGCAATCGGCACCTGGGCCGGTTTTGTGTTGGCACGGATGGCAAGAGGGCGTGGTTTCGTGTTGTATAACACCATGCTGAATGCGCCTTTGGTGATGCCTGACGTGATTCAAGGTATGTCTTTGCTCTTGCTGTTTATCGAGTTAGGTAATTGGTTCGGTTGGCCTAAAGGGCGAGGGATGATGATGATTTGGATTGGGCATGTGATGTTGTCGATGTCCTATGTCGCGATCATTGTACGTTCGCGTGTACATGCGCTGAATCCCGTTATCGAAGAAGCTGCGCTCGATTTAGGGGCAACGCCGCTAAAAGTATTCTTTCGCATTACGTTACCGCTTATTTCTCAAGCGTTGCTAGCGGGGTGGCTGTTGTCTTTCACGTTGTCATTTGATGATTTAGTGCTCTCTGCTTTCTTATCAGGCCCTGGCTCAACGACGCTGCCGTTGATCGTATTTTCGCGCGTGCGCTTAGGACTTAACCCTGAGATTAATGCACTCGCGACACTCTTTATTGCCGTCGTATCGATTAGCGTTGTGCTAGTCACACGCGTGATGCAGGCTTCTAAAGCGGCTGATGAAGGGTTAATAAAATAGACCATAAATTGGGGCTCCGGTGTCGCCCCAACCCCAAATGCGGCAAAGAATTATAGGTTAGGGTGAAAAAGGAACCCTAACTGCATACCGATCGCCTTTAATATTTCCCTATTTAGAAATCGTAAACAGATTCTACGTGAACGCTTCAATAAGCTCACACCTTCCTAGTAATATCTCTCCCACTCTCAGCATCACGCTGTTTTTGCTTTACTCAACTTTTCTCCCAGCTATCCCCGCAACTTACATTGCTTAATGAAGTCTTTTGATTGTAGAAAGATCAAGGCTTAGCGCTGGACCTGCATCGCCTCAGAAATCGGCACAGTGCTGCAGCGAAATTAAGAAACTTGAGGTAGGAGAGGGAGGCGTTAAAGAGGAGCATAGGCGTCTTTGCGGGCGAATGCGCTGTCGCTAATCAAATTCTAGAGCCATAAAAAAAATAAAAAGGGGATAAAAATGGGAGGACTTCCAATTTCAGGAGCTGCACTTAATTTCTTTCACGCTGAAAAAGAAATAAGTCCGTGTAAAGAGCCTTTTAGGCCAGGAATGGCAATAACTGCTTCGGAAGAAGAGAGCAGTTTATCTATCATCAGTGATTTTTTTGAATTAATTAAGAATGATAGATTATTAACGGCTAAAGAAGCTAATGGAGCTGCGCAATTATTATATCTGTTGGATAAGCAAGGGCGATCTCATCAGAATATATATTTTGCTAATAAACTGGAATTGGAAGTAATCAGTGCTGTAACAAATAATTTAATTAAATTGGCGAGTCGCCGCTATCTGAGGCAGGTATCAGTGCCTACGGTTAATTTTTTAAATTATTTGAATCATTCAAACTTACCGAAAAATAGTTTTGTTTCAAATATCTCTAACCTTGCTGGTGCGGCGGCAGATTTTGCTCGATTGAAATATGTTTCAGTGAGTAAAACGAGAGAAACTGTTAATAAATTTTTAGAATATTTTGAAAATGCTCAATCTTATAGTAGCCAAACGGCGCTGAATAAAATGCTTTTCAAGCTAGAGGTGATAAATTTGGCTGCGCATTCAGGGCCTAATATACCTAAGTTTACCCAAAAATTTCTTTATGCTTTAAAAGAAAGCAATATTTATAAAAATCACCCTATGTCTGAAATGGCGAATGCTATTTTGGAAAAAAAGTCTAATTTCATTGCGATAAAAAATTTCTTTAAATTGACTGAAATTAGCGATATAAAAGAAGCTGTAATTGGGTTTCTGGCTTTGTTTTTAGATGAGGGAACCTGGAGAGAGTATATAAATGCAGACAATAAATCAGAGGAAGAATCACTGAGGTATATAACAAATAATTTGCTGCGCTTTATAAATCATCATAATGATGAAAAATCAGAAGCTATACTACATTTTGCAATTTATGTAAGCCAGTCAAATTTGACGGAAAATCGACATGCACTGGATATGGCAGCAACAATTTTATCTTTTATAAGTTTTTTAGGATTAAAAATATCACCAGATTTTAAAAATATTTTCTTAAATTATTTACAAACAGATAATATACCTGGAACGGATGAGAAAGAGAAATTTACTGCGCATTTGACACGTTTTGCTAATACAGTAGACGTGAGAGTAGCAGAATCATTATGCAGTCTTCTGACTCACTTGAGCCTATCAAAAATGTGGAAAAACCACTGGTTATCAAGCTTGGCAGCGGATGTGTTAGGTGCTAAAGAAAAGAATATGCCTTCAGTAGGCGCTTTTATTAGTCTTGTCAGTCAAAGTGAAGTAAAGAAAAAAAGCAAAAAATCTGAAATAGAAAAATTTTCACTCAAATTTTCAGTGCTGTTAAAAAATGAAGGAACACAATTTATCGATGAATTTTTTAGAAAGCAAATTAATCAATTAATTGCTTGCCAATATAATCAAGCGACAGGAGAGTTGAACCCTCCTGAAGGAAAAGCAAAAATCGTAATGGATTTTTTGGATGATTTCGTTAAATTGAGAAAATGGGATGATCAAGAAGCGAATGAGTTAGCACTATATGTGGCAGATATGATTATTGCTTTAAGAGATTTTCTGAAAATTAAAAATTCATCAGATAGTAAAATTACAGATGAGCAAATAAAAAGATTTAAAAATTCATTTTTAGCTTATTTACAAACAGAAGCAGATGAAATCTCTAAAAAAGCAAAGGAAAAGCAAAAATTTGTAAAATTCGAGCGTGATTTGAATAGTTGCATCATGACGCGAGATGAAGAAATATCAGGTCCAACGTCATATCTTATCTCTTGTTTAAATAAATTAGAAGTGTGGGAAGATCACAGAATATCGAAATTGGATAAATTTACTTTAAAAATGAGTGTGATCACTCCTTTTGTAAAAGTATTTTCTGAGTTATGGGATGATAAGCAAATACGCCAATATTTTGAAAATCATACATACGGAAATATATTATCTGAGACAGTGATAGACGCAAAGTTCTTTTTGGCGTTGTTGTTGAATGAAGGTATGCTGGGAATTTTGTCACCAGACTATATAAAAGTTTCTGGAAGGGATATAAAGGCCTCGCTGATAGCTAGATTAATTTTCTTAGTTAATGACGCAAATAAAAGAGTATCAGATGCTACGTTTAATATTTTGAATCGTCTAAACAATTCAAAAGAATGGGAAGGTCATCCAGCACAAGAGATAGCGCACGTTGTTTTGTTAGAGCCTGCACATAAATTGTTTAAAAGGCCATTAGGGAAATGCTGATTTAATCGAAGTTTGAGGAAGAAGTGTGTAATGAAGGTGCTTAACCCGCGCCCGAATTTGCGCCTTGACGCGCTCGAGTTGCCGAACTAGGGTAGGCAGCAGATCCCCTTTAATGCGTTTGATAGAGCTAGGGCGTGCTGCCATGTGCCAGGTAGTCTGACACGGCTTTAATTCATCGCGCTTAGGGGCGCCTGCATAACCTGCGTCTGCAAATACATCGGTTTCTTCGCCATGCAACAAACGATAGCCTTCGCTGACATCTGCGATGTTAGCAAGGGTTGTGTGCACAGCATGCACGAGGCCAGACTCTGCATCCACACCAATATGCGGCTTCATACCAAAGTGCCAGTTATTCCCTTTTTGGGTCTATTCGAGGGAAGGGAAAAGGATCTCGAAAAATCGTAGCAGTATCCTATGCCTATATCGAATATAGACAGTAGACAGCGCGATTAAATCAGCGCCTCCTTAAGGAAAGATATGACCCGCCCCATAGCTTCGCATTCCTCGGTAACAGCTGTAGTAGAAAAAGATTTATTGACCCCACAAGAACCAAAAAAAGGATCAAACATTGGAATATCGTTTTCTCCTCTGTTACCTCAAGAATTACTTGACCAAGTCGTTGCGCATATAAATGACGAAGAAACTTTGAATAACTGGATCCTAGCTATTACTACTTTTAGAACAGAAGGTATAGATGCGTTTATTATTTTTAGAATGAATTTTGATAAGGAAGAAAATTCTACTATTGGTGGCGCCCAGAACAAAGAGGAATATGTATTCAGCAAAAACTTTATTTTTCTCCTCCTTCTAAAAAGATGGCTACCGGAAAAATTACAAAATCTAGCCTTAAGGCAAAAAGAAAGTTTAAGAGAGGCGGCTTTATCCCCACCTTTAGCAATGAAGCAAAATAAGGATATTAAAGGTTTATATTATTTTTTTAATGCCACACCGTTAACTCATAAAAGTTACCCAGCCAATCTAATTAACCGCTATATAGATGTTCTTCCTAATTTGCAAACGTTTTCAGAATTCGAGCAAGTTATAGAAAATCTAAGTTTCTATCTGACTCAAGACGAAAAAAATTTTATTACAGAAAAAGAAAAGCTAGCTATCAATCGAGCACGGCAAATGCTTGCAAAAAACTTAACCGTGGTACCGTTTAAACTGTGGAAAAAGGCCATCAATTTGTGTTTGTCTTTAACAGAAAAAGATAAGCAAGCATTTAAAGAAAGTGAGAAAAAACACAAAACTGAGCAGCAATTATCTGCAACAACCTCTCTATCTTGGCTCAAAATAATTGGCAGAAATTTAATCCAAACAGAAAAATCACCTTCTTCTTCCAACACAACAAAAGAAATTTTATGGTTATCTATATCAGAACTAATTGATGATATCGCTGTTCGTTATAAGGAAGTTATTAATAATAGTTCTGCTGTTTATAGTGAAAGCAGAAATCAATTATCTTTGTTGCTAAGTAGCCTATTTATAGGGATAAGTAATAAGTATTTAAGTGAAGATTGGCGCGCCAATTTATCAAATACTCAGATTAAGGACGCAATCGATCTATTAAATAAGAATTTACCCACTTTACCTGAAGAAACATCGATTCTCATTGCAGAAAATTTAGTAAATTGGCCAATTGAAGCGCAGGAAAAATTTTATATAGATTTCTCGGCAAGAATAGATAAATTGGTAGAGAACAATGATTATTATTTATTAATTTTAACCATACAAAATTTGCGGAAATTTCCATTTCCAATGCAAAATCTTCTATATTTGAAAATTGTGCAAAATTGGCTATACAAAAATACGTCAAAACTGCTGCCAATCGCTATAGAATCGTCTCGCGAATGGCACTATCATTTCATTATGGATCGTAATTTTTTTTACAGCGTAAAGAAAAGATTTTTACAAGAAATGACAACAGAGTCAGCGCAACCCATATTAATTTTGTTGATTCGGCAGCTTCCTTATTGGCGTAATTATTTTTCAAAATCAAATCAAAATTATTTTTATTCTATAAGGGGCTCTATTTTAATTTCATTGGAAGAGAGAATTTTGCTGGAAAAAAATTCTGATTCGATTAAGGAAAATTTGATGAGTGCTGCACGAAAATATTTTCCTGATATTTTGCCTTATTTTAATTAACGAGGATCAAATAATAAAAAAATAAAATAGCATACTATAATATATAATTTCTAAATTTCAGTTATTTTTTCAATAAATATTTTTAAAAAATTTAACAAAAAATGTTGCTGAATTATTTTTTTTATTAATTCGGCAACGCTTCACACTAATTCGATTAACTTATTCTTTGTCAATGCGCGATGTAAGTTAGATACAAACCCCAACATGGACCAATAACCTTAATACTTCTTCTTTTAAGATGATGAACACACTCTAAATAGTTTGTATTTTAGGTTTGGCATGTTGCGGCGCACTTAGCGCATGCAATGTCTCTCTCAAAAGCGAAACTCGCGCTTGTAGTGTTGCGCTCGGTGTCTCAATGCGCAGCTTATCTTGGCCAGTCAGTTTGATATGACGGTTCTTTTGCACCATCTCAATAATACGTAACGGCTCAATGGGTGGGTTAGGCATAAATTGTAGCGAGATGGCGACTTCCGACGCATCGATTTTGAGAATACCGAGGGAGTTGGCAAGAATACGTAATCGGTGCGTTTCAATCAACGCTTGCGCTGGCTCGGGTAATTTGCCAAAGCGATCAATTAATTCTTCTTGCAAACTATCCAACGCTTCGCGTGTATTGCAGCTGGCTAACCGTTTATATAACGATAGGCGCTCTTGAACATCGCCGCAATAATCAGTAGGCAATAGCGCGGGCACATGCAACTTGATTTCACTGGTGGCGCCAAGTGGGGCGGTGAGGTCGGGTTCTTGACCGGCTTTGAGCGCTTTTACGGCTTCATTAAGCATCTCCGTGTACATTTGAAAGCCAATTTCTTGGATTTCACCCGACTGTTTATCTCCCAACATTTGGCCTGCGCCACGAATTTCTAGGTCGTGCATCGCTAAATAAAAACCTGAGCCGAGTTCTTCCATTTGCTGAATGGCTTCTAGCCTACGAGTAGCTTGCTTAGTGAGCGCTTGCGGATCATGCACAAGTAAATATGCATACGCTTGATGATGCGAGCGCCCAACTCGCCCACGCAGCTGATGCAATTGCGCGAGGCCAAATTTATCCGCGCGGTGCATGATAATCGTGTTGGCTGTAGGGACATCAATCCCTGTCTCAATAATTGTCGTGCACAGCAAGAGGTTGGCGCGCTGCGCGACAAAATCACGCATCACGCGCTCTAGCTCACGTTCGTGCATCTGACCATGCGCAATCGCAATGCGCGCTTCAGGCACGAGTTCAGCCAGCATCGCGCGGCGGTTTTCGATGGTCTCGACTTCGTTATGCAAGAAATACACTTGGCCGCCACGCTTCAGTTCACGCAGAATCGCCTCTCGAATCGTGCTTTTATCTTCGCGCCGTACAAACGTTTTAATCGTTAAGCGTTTCTGTGGCGCAGTCGCAATCACTGAAAAATCGCGCAACCCATCTAATGCCATCCCTAACGTGCGTGGAATAGGCGTGGCGGTGAGGGTCAGTACATCAACTTCAGCACGTAGCGCTTTTAGCGCTTCTTTCTGCCTGACACCGAAGCGGTGCTCTTCATCGATAATCACCAATCCAAGTTGCTTAAACTGAACCTGTGAGGACAGTAATTTGTGCGTGCCGATCACAATGTCGATCGTTCCCTGATTAATCGCTGCAATCGAGTTAGCAATCTCTTTTGCGGTTTTAAAGCGTGATAATTCAGCGATACGTACGGGCCACTGCGCAAAACGATCAGAAAAGGTCTGGAAATGTTGCTCTGCGAGAAGCGTAGTAGGCGCTAAGAGTGCGACTTGTTTGCCACCTAATACAGCAATAAAGGCAGCGCGTAATGCGACCTCAGTTTTACCAAACCCCACATCTCCGCAGATTAAGCGATCCATCATTCGACCTGCAGTCATATCCGCAATAACCGCTTCAATTGCTGTCGCTTGATCAGGCGTTTCACTAAAGCCAAAGCCTTCAACAAAAAGCTCGTAATCTTTTGGAGAAAGGGCGAATGCGTGCCCTTGGCGTGCAGCGCGGCGTGCATAAAGGTTGAGTAATTCAGCTGCTGTGTCACGAATTTGCTGAGCCGCTTTGCGTTTTGCTTTATCCCAGTGTCCTGACCCTAGCGTGTGCAGCGGCGCGCTCTGTGCATCAACCCCGCTGTAACGTGAAATCATATGCAGCTGATCAACAGGCACGTAAAGTTGGCTTTGGTTCGCATACTCAAGATGGAGAAATTCGGTCTCGCCTTCGCCCAGATCCATAGAAATTAAACCGTTATAGCGGCCAATACCGTGCTGGTTATGCACCACTGGGTCGCCTAACTTTAGCTCCGACAAATCGCGCACCATCGCGTCGATATCGCTTGCTCCCTCTTGCTGACGACGCGTTCGGCGTGGAAGCGCGCCGTATAACTCATTTTCAGTAATTAACGCAAAACCTGCTGTTGGCGAGGCGAACCCTTGCGCTAGCGGCGCTATGCCTAAACAAAAAGGAGTCGATTCATAAATAAATTGATGAAAATTTTCGACGATAGTCGGATGCAGATTGTGTTCGCTGAACAACTGCGCAATTGTTTCCCGTCGCCCAGCGGATTCAGCAGCGATAAACACTCGTTGTTGGGTACAAGATAGGTAAGCGCGCAGCGCTTCCAGTGGATCGTGAGCTTGGCGTTTAAGCGCAACGGAAGGGATGGGTTCTGCCCAATCGCTGGCCTCGGTCGCGAGTACGAGTCGTGCAAAAGGTTTGGCTAGCTTGAAAAAATCTTCATCTGAAAGAAATAGTTGGTCTGGCGTCAGGATAGGGCGTTCGGGATGGTGCGACAGAAAAGCGTAGCGTTGTTTTGCATCACCGATGAAGTGCTTAATCGCTGTGTCAAGATCGCCTATAAACGCTAGCTGCGTGTTCGTTGGCAGATAGTCAAAAATTGTCGCTGTTTCTTCAAAGAAGAGCGGCAAATAATATTCAATACCTGCGGCCGGCACGCCAGCACTAATGTCTTTATACACCGTTGTGCGGCCTGGATCCCCTTCAAAAGTCTCACGCCAGCGTTGACGAAAAGTTGTGCGTGCAGCTTGATCAAACGGAAATTCACGGCCTGGTAAAAGTCGGACTTCAGGTACCGGATACAGGCTTCGCTGAGTGTCTGGGTCAAATGCGCGAATCGATTCAACTTGCTCATCGAAAAGATCGATGCGATAAGGCAGTGGCGAGCCCATCGGAAATAAGTCAACCAAGCCGCCTCGAATGCAATATTCACCAGGCCGCATGACTTGGCTCACGTGCTCGTAGCTCGCCAGTGTGAGTTGTGTTTTAAGCTTAGCGACATCGAGTTTTTCTTCTTGCGTAAATTCAAAAGTGTAAGCCGCCATAAAAGAACGTGGCGGCATTCGGTATAGCGCCGTCGTCGCGGGTACTAGCAAGATATCGCAACGTTCTTCAGTTAAATCATGCAGCGTAGCGAGCCGCTCAGAGATTAAATCTTGATGTGGTGAAAATGTATCGTAAGGCAGCGTTTCCCAATCAGGTAAAAGACGCACTCGTAGATGGGGCGCAAAGTAAGCGATTTCCGTTTGTAAGCGCTGTGCATCAGCTGCATTTGCGCAAATCACAGCAAGTAATGAGAGTTGAGCGCGCTGTGCCACAAAGTACTGCGCCAACGCAAGTGCATCAGCACTTCCCAGCGCACCTGCAAAAACAAAACGCTGGCCAGATTTCAATGATGGGATAGGGCAAGGGAGGGGGAGTGGAGAGTCGTTTGTGGACATAAATTAATCCAAGATTGCCAGAAGATAAGCCAGCGCAACGTTGGCAAAAAAAGCATTTTAAAGGAAGTTTGTAAATCGTTGCGTTTGTGGGCTGGATGGGGAGTACTCAAAGACACGCCTGTTCCTTGCGGTTTTGCAGAGATTTCATTGATTCATCTTTTTCTTCAGGACAACGAGACCTTTCTCATTTTCCCAGTAATGCATTTTGTTTATTGATGAATGTGTTGATTTACTTTTGTTGAGGATGGGAAAAAAAGATGTCTTATGTCGGCACGCTAACCAAATTTGCAACCTACCACGTAGGCAGCTCCTTCTTTGCGTACAACCATTCTTCTGAAACCGGATTGGGTCGGCTTAATCAATTGCGCGCCCTGGTGAAGGGTAAATTATCTTCAGTCAATTTATCTTTGCCTTCAAATGTAGCGGTTAAAAGTCAAACGTTACGCTATAACTTGTTAGAGAAGATCTGCTCGTTGCTTTCCGCAAAAAAAGATGAGTGTCAGTCAGGTAAAAATTTGCCACCAGAAATCTGGTTAATGATTGTTCCGTTTTTGCGCACGGAAGATATTAAAAATCTACGGTGTGTCAGCAAAACGTTGCATCAAATAGCGACACCGTATATTCGATGTATAGAAGTCGTGAATGCAGCAGAATTGCCAGGTGCGCTCAGTTTGCTGCAAAAAACAGGGCCAGATACGACGATGTTGCGTTTGGCAAAGGGAGGATTTGCTAGAAATGTATCGAGAATCAAAGCTTATCCGAGCTTAACTGATAGAAATATAAAAACAGCGTTAGATAAGGCCGAATTAGAAATTAATAGGAAAAATGAAGAAATTATTCTGCAAGAACAACCAGATTTGAATCTGAAAGAAAACGCATCTCTACCCATAAAAAATCTACAGTTGTATCAGATTGATCTGCGCCAAGCTGAGATTATATTGCCTAATGAAATAACGTTTGGGTCAGCGGCTTTTTCTTCAAAATGGGAAAAGGCCAAATCGTTAGAGCTGAAAGAATGTCAACTCTCTATGTCAACTTTAATAAAAATATTAAAAGTAATGCCTAATTTGAGAGGTTTTGGCTTGTACGCGTGCACAGGCCTAAATGATTTAAGTATGGCTAATTTAGACACTGGATTTTTAGGGAATGCTTTATTAAGGATGAGTGCTTTAGCAGTGCATCGCTTATTTTTGAATGAGTTGGTGCTCGAAAATCTCGCGTCTTCATCAAATTTGGAAGAAATACGTTTGATGGGAAGTGATATCTCTACCTATTTCCTTCGTTTATTGCTAAAAAATAAACCTAATTTAAGATATTTGGAAATATCCTCGTGTCATTTAATCAATGATGATGTATTTCTATCTATATATACTCCAAATCTGGTTTCTTTAAAGTTATTTAACTGTCGTCTCTCAGATAGTTTTTTAAGTACACTTTTTAAAAATAGCCCCAATCTAAAAAATTTAGAGTTGGTTTCATGCGTCGGTTTGACTTCTTTAGCATTTTTTAATCTCTCTAGCCGCAAATTAAATGCGTTAAGGCTAGTTAGGTGCAAAATTTCTGATATGGCTTTTAATGAAATGATAAAGAATCAGCATAAATTAAGAAGTTTAGAGGTGAATTCATGCGTTGGTTTGACTCGTTCTGCATTTTTTGCCTTGTCAAAATTAAAGCTATTTTCTCTAAAAATTTCAAAATGCGAGATTTCTGATACTTATTTATATTTAATGCTAGAAAATCAGCCTGCTTTGAAAAGCTTGGAAATAGATATGGATGCCGGGTTATCCGATTTATCAATCTCATTTCTAAAAAATCTAGAGCTGAACTATTTACGGATCAATGGAGGGGCTTTCCATGAAAGCGCCTGTCAGAATATCACTCAAATTATAAGTGGGCTGCAAGCGTTACATTTGAATAGATGCGAAGGTTTAAATACTAAAATATTTTCAGATGCGATGCCTTTGAAAAAATTAAAAATTTTTAAAATGGAACTATGTCGCATCCCAGATGTGTCTTTTGAAACGGTGATGCAGGCGATGCCAGAATTAGAAGGTGTGCATTTTAGAAAAATATATTTCTTAATGGCCAAAGGATTTTCAATTGAATTTAAATTGGAAAAGGTGAAAATTTTGACGTTGGAGAGTTCACAACTTTCTAATCATTTTTTCCGAAAAATAATCGATATGATGCCTAATTTAAAAGAGTTGCGTTTGAGTAAATCCTATGGGTTGACAGATAAAGCATTGTTGGAGATAAAACGATTAAGAAAATTAGAAGTGCTGGATATCAGCGGTTGTAAATTTTCCAAGAAAACACTCAACGTTATAAAAGAGCATGTAGGCAAAGTAATCAACAAAAGCTGATGTCTTGTCCTTTCCACGCAAATTTCAATGAATTTTGGTGGCTTGTAATATTATAGAATTCGAAAACCTCTGCATTATTTGGATAGTGAAGCATGCCTCTATCTTTGCTCACACAAGGATGTGTGGCTGTCCTACAAGAGTTATACAGGGGTTTCTTCAGTTTCTACCTTATAAGGTTGTGCTTAGTAGTGAGTCAACGTTTCTTTGCCCTTATCCCCTGCGCAGGCGTCGGCGCGCGTGCTGGTAGCGCGCTTCCTAAGCAGTATCGAATGATCGCTGGCCGAGCGCTATTGCATTACACCTTGTCAGCCTTTGATGCATGTCTTGAGTTGTCGCAAACGCTAGTGGTCATTGCGCCGAATGACAGTCATTTCGATGCGCGCCGCTTTAACGGCCTACGTTTTATCGTCCGTCGTTGTGGTGGTGCAAGCCGGCAAGCTTCTGTCCTAAATGGCCTAGAAGCACTGATAGAACTAGGTGCAACTGAGCAAGATTGGGTATTGGTACACGATGCCGCGCGCCCAGGCATCACCCCCGCGTTAATTCGCACATTACTTGAAGCGATGCGTGATGAACCGGTCGGAGGCATTTTGGCGTTGCCGCTGGCCGATACCCTCAAACGAGCACAACCGCCGCTAGCGATAACCGATGCTAGCGCAGTCAACTCCCCGCGTATTATTAGCACAGAACCCCGTGATAATTTATGGCTCGCGCAAACCCCTCAAATGTTTAGATTAGGTTTGCTGCGCACGGCACTACAGCGCGCGCAACACGCAGCCCAAGAAGTGAGCGATGAAGCTAGCGCGCTCGAACATTTGGGCTATAAACCTCGCCTAGTAATGGGAAGTCTGTGTAACTTCAAGGTAACTTATCCGGCTGATTTTGAAACCCTTGAAGCGATGCTTGGGCATAGCAAGAAATAATTCTCTGTACTTATATGAATTATATTTTTTAGATGTTAAAGAATGCCCATAAGTGCATGATTTTTAAGTTATTTTTAACCATGCTTTATATTGATTTTCCTAAAAAATATTAGGCTATCAATAAAATTTAAGATATTAAGCCGATGGGTTTTGTTAATTTCATATTTTTTAAGTCGTCTTCTATTTTTTTGATATATAACTCTCTGGTTTCTATTGATGTATTTATTTTATTTAAAGTGATAATATTTTCTTTTGGAAAATGTGATTTATAGAAATGTTCGATTAAAAAATTAATTTCTTCTGTTAATTTTTTCTCGCCCTGTTTTTTCAAATCATTTAAGTGCGATGAGATTTTATGCTTTAATTCGTCTTTTAGATCATCCTACATTGGTTGATGTGTAACTTTTGTAGATATTAGATTGTCTATTTTTTCTACAATGGCTTTGGTTTGCTCTCTATTATCGTTGTTTTCTATATTGTTTTTTGATAAATCTCTTAGTTTTTTAAGCAGAGATAAGAGATTGTCTTGCGCTTCTAGATAAAGTATCTCTCTTATTTTTTGCAAATAAAGTATCTCTACCTCTATTTGTCTCATTAATAATTTAAATAAACGATACTCTTCTTTCTTTTCTCTCTTTTTAATAGATGAGTTTGGGGTTTTAAGGCAAGGTTCTTCTAAATGTCCATAAATGTTGGATGCCGAGCAGTGCTCCTCATCACAACCTTCTTTATCCGGCTTTGCACTCAATTTGTCCTGACTGAGAGAAAGGCTGCTAGAAATAATGGGCTGTGTTATTTTCATTCTTTTACCTCAATTAGGAAAATATAAAATTAGGAAGTAATTATTACATACTGTGAAAAATATACTGCTTTTATTAAACTTGCTATTTCTGTTCTAAGGCAAGTGATTCTCGGGACTTGACGGTCTGATATGTTCAAAATGAAAAGGTAAGTAACAAAATGAAATTGCGAATTGGGCAAGGTTATGATGTACATGCGCTAGTGGCAGGGCGTGCTCTGATTATTGGTGGCGTGCAGGTGCCACATACGAAGGGGTTGCTCGGTCATTCGGATGCTGATGTTTTATTGCATGCGGTGACTGACGCATTGTTAGGTGCCGCTGCGCTAGGGGATATTGGGCGACATTTTCCCGATACAGATGCGCGTTTTGCCGGGGCGGATAGTCGCTTGTTGCTGCGAGAGGCAATGAAGTTGGTCAGAGCGGCTGGCTATCAGGTAGTTAATTTAGATAGTACGGTGATCGCTCAAAAGCCTAAGCTCGCCTCTTACTTACCATTAATGCGTAACAATTTGGCGGCTGACTTAAATGTGCCATTAGATTGCGTCAATATTAAAGCGAAGACTAATGAGGAGTTGGGTGCGCTTGGACGGGAAGAGGGTATAGCCGCGCAAGCAGTGATACTGTTGGCTTCTAGTTAGAAGCTTATTCAAGGTCATCAGAGATGAAGGGGGAGATAGCAGTTACGTTGGGGTTCCTGCGTCACCCCAACATGTACGCCTCGTAACTTTCGTACTTCTTCTTTTAGAAGATGATGAACAGGTATGAAGACGATATAGCCAGCCAAATCCTTAAGCTTGTTCCGCAGTGATTACTTGTGCTGCTGCATTAATGGTCGCAGCAATGCGGCCCACATCGCGTAATTGTTCAATGCTCATACCTTCTTTACGAAGTGTATTAAAGTGCGATTTGACGCAGAAATGGCATTTGCCAATGATTGACGCGGCTAATGCATACATTTCAAAGCGCCGTTTATCGATGCCGCCATGATTAGCATAGGCATTCATACGCAAACCTGCAGGCACGCCTTTTAAATCAGTGCTGTCTGACATCTCGGTATACGGATACCAAGTATTGTTCATCCCCATCAGCGCGCTTGCACTCAACGCTCCGTTGAGTTCTTCAGCGGAGAGAATATTGGCGTCTTTGATAATCTTAATAAGTGATTGGCTACGTGCTGCAAATGCAGAAGCCAGCGCGACACCTACCGCGTCGTTGCCTTCTAAAGATGAGCGGGCAATGGTGCCATCTAAGTTAAGACGAATATCTTTGGCATAGTCAGGGATGAGGTTTTTTATTGTAGTAATGAATTCCATGAGTGCTTCCTATAAGAACCTTTTTAGGCTTTCCCTAGGGGGAGTTACCTTGCGTACGTCTTGTACTATTTCCGGTACATCCCCAGGGAAAATTTAAAAAGGTTCTTAGAGGTCTGCTCATGATCTCTAAATAGGAAGAAATTGAAGGTGATTGGTGCGATGTTGAGGTTCCTTCGCCATCCCAACCTACAAATGAATCGTAGATTGGGGCGACAAAGAAACCCCCAACAGGCGTGCTGCACCACCCTAATATTTTTTCTTCTTAGAGATCGTGAACAGCCTCTAAAAACCGGCCCACCAATTGCGGAAAAGGCTGCTCAATTTGGCGCGATCTAAAAAAATACGTCGCGCCATATGATTGGCTATGACTCGCTTATTTACAGCGTAGCGCCGCCAACTGCACGGTTACATGGACATAGTTCGTCGGTTTGCAAACCGTCAAGAATACGTAACACCTCTTGTGGATTGCGACCAACGTTCAGATTGTTTACCGACACATGCTGAATGATGTTGTCAGGGTCAACAATAAAAGTTGCACGCAGTGCCACGCCAGCTTCTTCGTCACGTATACCAAGTTGATCAATCAAATCACCGGTTACATCGCCAAAGGAGTAGTGATTCAGTTTGTTCAGATCTTGATGCTCACGGCGCCAAGCAAGTTGGGCAAATTCATTATCGCTACTGCCGCCTAATAAGACAGCGTCGCGCTCTTCGAAGTCTTTTACGAGCTTGTTAAATTCAACAATCTCAGTGGGACAAACAAAGGTGAATGCTTTAGGGAAGAAATAAATGACTTTCCATTTGCCTGGGAATGATTCTTCGGTAATCGTTTCGAAGGCTGACTCACCATTCTCTTCATGATGATTAAAGCCGGGTTTAACAGCTTGAACTGTAAATTCTTCAAGTTCATCGCCTACGGTTTTCATCGCTTTCCTCCTGGGATTAAAAATGATGATTCATGACTGATAGCAACAGGTGATCCGCTTAAGGCAGAGGGTGGCAAGCTGTCATACAACAAAAGCGTACCTTACTCTTAGAACCTATCCACAAATCGCCTAAAAGACCGTGATCCGGGGTCGGGCGGTGCTCGCAATCCTCATGTACATCCACGTACACTCCGGTTGCTGCGCTCCGACCTCCCCGGGATCACGGCCTTTTAGACAATTTGTGGACAGGTTCTTAGCAGATTCTACCTAGATACGACCAAGCTGTTCATCTGAAAAACTATAGATTTGTAAAAAATTTTTAGCAATAGGATTTATCTAACCCTATCAGCGTAAAGATACCATCTTAGTAAATTTGAGGTGGCATTTAGCCGAACTATATAGAAAAGCGGTGATGCACTTTTTTGCCGTTAGTGAGAATAGCTCGGAAAGATTAAAGTGACGGCAAGGCCTGGCCCAGGGATTTTGTTTTTTAACTGTATGGTGCCGTGGTAGCGGTTGACTAGACGTTGTACGATAGCCATGCCAAGGCCTGTGCCATCAGCTTGGCTACGTGCAGTATCAGCACGATAAAAAGGGCGCAGCACGAGGTTAAGTTGATTCTCAGGAATGCCCGGCCCGTCATCTAACACACACAGCTCGACGCGGCCTTGATGTGCTTTCGTGATGACGGTGATGTGGGGTAGATTGTCATGTGTGCTGCGTCCGTACTTACGAGCGTTTTCTAGCAAATTGTCGATAATGCGACGCATATCAGTCCAATCTGCTTCGATGATGGCGGATTCATCTATATCGACGGTGATATGTATCTTATCTTTGCTTGCTATGCGGGCGACGACTTCGCGTACTAGGAGCGACAATTCTACGGCCTCAGGGGCACGCTGCACTGGGCGCGTGTAATCGAGGAAGCGGCTAATAATCATATCCATTTGTTCAATGTCATTGATCATCGCTTTTTTCGTTTGGTGATCGGCTGGACTCATTTCAGTTTCTAGTCGCAAGCGCGCAAGCGGCGTGCGTAAATCATGCGAAATACCTGCCAACATCAGCGTGCGGTCTGCTTCTAGTTGTTGCAGGTCGCGTACCATTTGGTTAAAGCTTCGGTTGGTTTCAGCTGCGACGCCAAGTCCTAGTTCAGGTAGTGGCTCTGGTGCTTGACCTGCGCCCAGCTTGCGGGCGGCGCGAGCGAGGCGGGTGAAAGGGCGATTAACCAAACTACTGATAAAAGCTGCGCCAAATAGCGAAAGAGCCAGTGCAAAGCCACCCCAGCCAAGCCACTGCAAGCCAGTGACATTGTCGAGTTGATCACGATTGAGCGCGACCCAATAGTCATCGTCGTCGATTTTGAAACTAATCCATACACCAGCATTATCATTTACGGCTTGCGCAATCACCGTGTCTTGGCCAAGGCGTGCGCGTATATTCGCTTCAATTAATCGATTTAACGCTTCGTTAGGCTGCAGTTTGTATTTATCGGTTAACTCTCGTGGGTAGACGCGTACACCTTCATTGCTCTCAAGATCTTGCAGTAGTGCACGACGTAGATCGGGGTCGGAATAAAGTAGGGCAGTGCGGGTTAGCTTAACTACTGAGACCAGTTGTAATGCAATACGTTGTGCTCGTGGTTTGCGCTCAATCACACGAAAGCTCTGAAACCAGGCAGCGAGACTGAACGTGATAAGCAACGCGATCAATAAAAATGTGCGCCAAAATAGCCCACCAGAAGCAAAAGGAAGATAACGCAAATTGATTCGTATGGGCATGCTGAACTAATAAAAATGGCTAAGCAAAGGTTCTTAGTTCGAGCCTTCTGGGATGAATACATATCCTAACCCCCACACGGTTTGAATAAATCGAGGGTTGCTTGGATCAGGCTCGATGAGTTTGCGTAAGCGCGAAATTTGTACATCTAAACTGCGGTCAAACACTTCATATTCTCGCCCGCGTGCCAGCTCCATCAACTTTTCTCGAGACAACGGGTGACGCGGATGACGAGCAAAAACTTTAAGCACCGAAAATTCACCGGTAGTCAGAGAAATTTCATGCTGATTCTTGGTGAGCGTGCGCGTGGCGAGGTTGAGTACAAAATCGCCAAATTTGAAGATTTCCACCGTTTCAGAAGGCGCACCGGGCAATTCAGAAGGGGCGCGGCGGCGCAGTACCGCGTGAATACGAGCCACTAACTCACGAGGATTAAAAGGTTTAGATAGATAATCATCAGCCCCCATCTCTAGGCCCACAATTCGATCAATATCCTCACCTTTAGCAGTGAGCATAATAATGGGCGTGTGATCATTGCTACCGCGCATGCGTCGACAAATCGATAGGCCATCTTCGCCGGGTAGCATTAGATCAAGCACAACCAAATCAAAATGCTCTCTAACCCAGAGTTTATTCATCGAGGAGGCATTTTCAGCTACATAGACATTAAAGCCTTGTTCGTCGAGGTAACGACGCAATAAATCTCGTAACCGCGGATCATCATCAACGACAAGTATTTTTGAGAGATTTTTGGTTTCCATTAAATTGTTCTTAAGCTTGACTATTGAGGTGCTCAGTACATTGTGCTGGAGTCATTAAAGTTTGAAAAGAGGGGCGCGTGCTAAGCGTTAGCTAAAAATAGCCCAAGCGGCCGGGTACTGCAAGTTGCTTACAGCGTTTAGCGCGGCGCTAAGGTGCTTTGTTGCATTAGTAAGTGTGTAATAGAGCCTTTGCTGAAAATTATCCAGAGCAGTGATAGATGAAATAATGAGTAGAAATTCTTACGCAACCCAATAAAGATCGGTTAGAATGGCGCCCACTCCAAATGCGAAGGTGGCGAAATTGGTAGACGCACCAGGTTTAGGTCCTGACGCCAGCAATGGTGTGCGGGTTCGAGTCCCGCCCTTCGCACCACAAAATCCTTTAAAATCAAGGACTTACAAAAATCAAGTAGGCAAGATTTGGGATGGTTTGGGGCTGTTTTGGCTCCGATTTGCCAGCTTTTTTTGGTCTATTTAACGGTACCTTCTCTAGCTGTTTTCCCTTCACTAAGCTTCGTAAAATTTTCTCTTATTAAAGCTCATACTCTGCTAGTGCAGTACATAGCTAATTCAATACTGCTGAGCGCTACCGCAAACGCATGCCAAACTTCAATCAGCTTAGACAGTCTGTCAAATTGCATAAATAGGACGCATAGGGGCTTTGAGGGGCAGCGCCTTGAGCCTAGAAAAGGTCATTTCAATAGGATTTAGATTTGGAGAATGCAGGGGCGGCACCATTATTGTGCGCCAACGGGGTCGGTTCTTTATCAAGTATCAAATACTTAATGGACAGAGATAGATGATCTGTTATGGCCGTGCCGTCCGGATATCAAGTCAGCTGAGCATCTACTGAACACATGCTTAGGGCCATCGATTATGGCCTAGTCTTTCAGCGCAGCAATGGGCGAATACTGGAATCAAAATCCAGAACCAAAAATGAAAATTGTCTATATAAATCAATGGCTTGAAAAATAATTTGTCAATTTTTTATTAAATTTTCTCCCTAGTATTTATAAGCCTTTGCCAGAAGCCGTTGACAAATTTTTGGCAGAGTTTTTTGCGCGATTTTCAATAAAAATCGATGCAGTATGGGGGGAGGGCGGCAGTACGAAAATTGAGAGTACGCATTTTTCTCTGACCATGGATTTAAAATTACTTCATTAGTTGAGATATAAGACTGTTGCAGTCAAGCATGTCAATAGACGTTCGTGTATTACCAAAAGTTATAGTGCGATTGGGTTTTAGGTAGAGAGAGGCCAATTTATTTTGAATTGGCCTCTCTCTTTTCCCCACAGCTACCGCGAAGCCTCACGTTCCGCCGCTATCATGTAAAAAATACCAGGCACGCCTGCATGACTTGATAGCACCCTGCCAGTTTGTGTGATTTACACGCTTACGACTCCATCAAGCAAGATGAGAAAGCAAATGCCGCTCATTGGCCCGTGGCATTGGATTGGTTGAGGAGGGGCTAACAGGATGTGATTGAGTGATAGCAGGCGTGTCTAAAGTCTTACGGTTTAATGGCGCTTTGAATTTAGATACGGCGGCAGTCACGTTCATCAGCTGTTTGCCTGCTTGAGCGAAGCTTGAAGCTGGCTCGCCTACCGCGCCGCGCTGCAGCAGCAGTTGCTGATTGATCCGGCTTAAGCCTTGCACGTCTTGGATAGAAGTGTTTGACACGACCAGTCTGTCATGCGTCGAACTCCAATGCAGACGTACTTGATAACCCTCTTTCTCTTCTATGAGCTGCCATACGCGAACCGAGTGATCTTCACAGCCGGTGACCAAATAGGTGCCACTAGGTTCTACCCTCCAGTCAATACTATTGACTGCTCCACTAAAATCTCGGATCACCGCTAAACACTGACCCGAAGTAGTGTCCCACAGACGCACCGTCTTGTCCCGACTTCCCGATGCAATCTGCGCCCCACTCGGCGAATACACCACGCTAGTAACATCGGCGGTATGCCCTTGTAAGGTGTGCGCGAGAGAACCGCTTTGCGCGTCCCACAACCGCACCGTCTTGTCCTCACTTCCCGATGCAATCTGCTCCCCACTCGGCGAATACACGACGCTCAAAACAGAGTCGGTATGCCCTTCTAAGGTGTGCGCGAGAGAACCGCTTTGCGCGTCCCACAGCCGCACCGTATTGTCCTCACTTCCCGATGCAATCTGCGCCCCACTCGGCGAATACACCACGCTATAAACAGAGTCGGTATGCCCTTGTAAGGTGTGCGCGAGAGAACCGCTCTGCGCGTCCCACAGCCGCACCGTCTCGTCACCACTTCCCGATGCAATCTGCGCCCCACTCGGCGAATACACCACGCTCCAAACAGAGTCGGTATGCCCTTGTAAGGTGTGCGCGAGAGAACCGCTTTGCGCGTCCCACAGCCGCACCGTATTGTCCTCACTTCCCGATGCAATCTGCGCCCCACTCGGCGAATACACCACGCTAGTAACCCAGTCGGTATGCCCTTGTAAGGTGTACGCGAGAGAACCGCTTTGCGCGTCCCACAGCCGCACCGTCTTGTCCCGACTTCCCGATGCAATCTGCGCCCCACTCGGCGAATACGCCACGCTAGTAACACAGTGGGTATGCCCTTGTAAGGTGTGCGCGAGAGAACCGCTTTGCGCGTCCCACAGCCGCACCGTATTGTCCTCACTTCCCGATGCAATCTGCGCCCCACTCGGCGAATACACCACGCTAAAAACAGAGTCGGTATGCCCTTGTAAGGTGTGCGCGAGAGAACCGCTTTGCGCGTCCCACAGACGCACCGTCTTGTCCCGACTTCCCGAAGCAATCTGCGCCCCACTCGGCGAATACACCACGCTAGTAACAGAGTCGGTATGCCCTTGTAAGGTGTGCGCGAGAGAACCGCTTTGCGCGTCCCACAGACGCACCGTCTTGTCCCAACTTCCCGATGCAATCTGCGCCCCACTCGGCGAATACACCACGCTAGTAACCCAGTCGGTATGCCCTTGTAAGGTGTGCGCGAGAGAACCGCTTTGCGCGTCCCACAGACGCACCGTATTGTCCCAACTTCCCGATGCAATCTGCGCCCCACTCGGCGAATACACGACGCTCCAAACAGAGTCGGTATGCCCTTGTAAAGTGTGCGCGAAAGAACCGCTTTGCGCGTCCCACAGACGCACCGTATTGTCTAAACTTCCCGATGCAATCTGCGCCCCACTCGACGAATACACGACGCTCAAAACAGAGTCGGTATGCCCTTCTAAGGTGTGCGCGAGAGAACCGCTTTGCGCGTCCCACAGACGCACTGTATTGTCCCAACTTCCCGATGCAATCTGCGCCCCACTCGGCGAATACACCACGCTCGAAACAGAGTCGGTATGCCCGTGTAAGGTGTGCGCGAGAGAACCGCTTTGCGCGTCCCACAGCCGCACCGTATTGTCCTCACTTCCCGAGGCAATCTGCGCCCCACTCGGCGAATACACCACGCTCGAAACCAAATGGGTATGCCCTTGTAAGGTGTGCGCGAGAGAACCGCTTTGCGCGTCCCACAATCGCACCGTCTGGTCAGCACTTCCCGATGCAATCTGCGCCCCACTCGGCGAATACACCACGCTCCTAACCCAGTCGGTATGCCCTTGTAAAGTATGGATTTTTTCCCAACTCGACGTTGAATAGACACTGATGGTGCCATTGTCAAGTCCCATCGCACACGTTTTCCCATCCGGTGAATACGTGCAAGAAGTCACCCGGCTCTCTTCCTGCAGATATGGCCATTCGCCAAAGCGCACGCCGACCATCTGCGCGCCTTTTAAATCAGCACCACGCAACCAGCTCTTACGAAGATTCACCTTCCTTAAATCCGCCCCTTGCAACTGTGCTAAATCGAATACCCCGTCACTCAGATCCGCGCCTGGAATCTGGATACCTTTTAGATCGGCTCCATTAAACTGGACACCCGCTCTGACTAATATCGTGATCGCATTGGCGGCGGCTTTGCGCACGGTTGCATCCATTTTCGAGCGCTCGATAAACGCATGCAGTTGTTGTTTAAAGCTGGGCACCTGTTTGGCTCGCTCAGCTAAAAACTGAATGATGGCGGGTTCTTTGAGCAAATTGCGGCGGGTTAACAGGGAGTCAGGCAGAGAGATAGGCTCGACGTGACTTACCTCTGGCAGGGTGTCCTGGCTCTCAAAGCTCATGAAAGAAGCGTGACTGCCGCGACGGGCCAGCGGGGGAGAGAGGTGATTCGTTGAGGTGGAATTGGCTACGGCACTCGATCCTGCTTCTTGCGGCTGACAGACATCTCGGCTGGCAAAGTATTCCAGAAAGGATTTGTGCTCAAATCGATATTGATTGCCATGGCGAATTAAGGGCCACGCTTGACGCAAAATCCTTTGGCGAGGGGCTTCACCAAAGAAGGTTTCTTTCCACGTCCCTTCGTCTTTAGCAGGACTGTATTCCACCACAGGGTTGCCCTGATTTTTTTCGTAAATCGTCACGGCAAATTGCGTTACAAACCGCATGCAATGGTCAACAAAGCCATGCTCATCCAACGCATTAAACGCATCATCAAGCACATCTCGAAGTCCTGCCCCTTGCAAGCGTTTCTTTTCTCGTTCGAACCGCGCTTTCATCGCCTCGTCATAGAGTGCCGCGCGGGTTAACGAGGAAGCCGTTTGGCCCTGTTCGCCTAGCATCAACAAACGAGGTAAGACTTCTAACGCAGTCTTTAACAACAAGGGCGTACGCTTAAAGTTTTCATCGATTTGTGTCAGCCCTCGTTGATAGTCCTGCACCTGCCAATGCTGTAGATCAAATCGGTCATCATCGACAGCTTGATGTTTGTCAACATGCGCTTGAACATATTGATCAATCTGCGTTTGACCAAACGGCGCGACCACCCATTCTTGAAACAAAGTGGCATCCTCGGGTTGAAAGCGCTGTCGATAGTTGTCACCGAGATGTTGGCTGCGGCAACCGATGATCAGTTGACCTTGCCATCCACCCGGCTGATTGAAACGATTGCTTTGGTAGAGGTTTTCATTCGCCCCGCTTTCGTCGTAGCCATCGACAATCACGACAAACTTACGGTGCTCCTTGAGTGTCTTAATTTGTGCTTGGGTCAACTCCAAACGACGTAAATGTTTCGTCACGAAATCTTGCTCGGGATTGTCAATCGTAGGTAGATGGATGAATAACGGGATGACGTCGCTGTTTTGATAGCCTTCCCAAAGCTTGGCCTCTAAAAAGCGTAAAAAAGTCGATTTACCTGCGCCTGAATCCCCCAAGATTAATGCCATTTTTTTATTTTGATGATTGTTCAAAAACTCGTCGGCTTTTTCAGCTAAATCAAACGTTTCCGTATCCGCAGTAAAGATACTCGCTTTACCTTGCGGCGGCACATAGAGTGTACCGCGCCAATGCGCGAGGCTCTGGGCTCGGAGTCGGTGCAAATCCGTTTCTAACCATTGTTTATGTTGAACTTTATCTAACAGGCTCAACGCAGTCGGCTTAGGCGGGGCGGCATAGAGCGGATAGGGCGTTAATGGCTCATTCAAACAGCCTTGGTAGAAGGTTTGTTGGGCCGTATCGCCGACTGTTCCGAGACGGGTTAATAATGCATCGGCGTCTTTTTTAACAGGTGAATGATCTGCCAGCGTGCGAATCAGCTGTACTAAGCGCTGCTTGATCATCGGATGCTTGCCCCATGTCTGATCATCTTCGTACAACTCACCTAACCACTGTAGCGCTTGCTTTCGCGTGTCGGACGCTTGTTCAGGATGCGCGGCGATGCGGGCTAAGCGCTCGCTTAAGCCCCATAAAAAGGTTGGATGCAAACGACTGGATTTAAGCGTCGGCTGCATCAGCTTTTGCTTGAATTCTTCAAATTGAGCCGGCGGCACTTCGTTAAAGCCACGTAGCAAGGGGTACCAAGCGTGTTTTCGATTAAAGGAGAATCCTTCTCTGAGGCTCTCGATCAACGCTTGTCCACTTTCCTGCAACGCCATCACGTGATCATACGTGTCTAGCGTAAATTTAATGATCTCGCCGGCGGGTTTTTGTAGGTCTTTGACGCCATCGATAAATCCATCGATATCAAAAGCTTTCACCGCTTTCGCAAATTTCATCGTCCCGTGGAAGACTCCCCCCACACGCCGCCAAGCACTTTGCCAAGGTGTTTCGTCATCCGGCACATGGGCCAATGCCTGGCACGCATATTCGGCTTGATAGACAAGATAGGGATCACTCGATTGTCTTAATTCTTTAAAAAAATCTTCCAGCGGTTGATGCAGCGCTTCACGGTTTAAATCAGTGACTTGGTTATCCGCCATCGCATCTAACACCTGGCAGATCGCTATCGTTAAGCGATATTGATTCTCTTCGCTTTGGCCGTGGGTGTTTTTTAGGCGAGCCAGATTTTCTAAAATATTGACGAGGTCATTCGTACGCAGGCTATCGGGGGGCGCATGGCGAATCATTCGAGCTAAGCCGTGCAGCATATCGAAATCTAATAACGTCAGTTCGCTAAGCTTTGTGATGAATTTATTAAGCAACTTTTGAAAATCATCGAGCGCGTAAACCGGCGCTAACGCGACCACCTCCGCTACGGTTGATGCATTTTTGAGTTCATCTTTCTCAAAGGCACGAATCACATCCTGCGCGAGTTGGCGCAGTTCTTCGTCATCTTGATCTTGCTTAACGCGCGCTAACCAGGCGGATTCTTCAGCGCTTAACTTGTCTGTGCCCACGAGTTTTTGTTGATCTAGCGTTAACAGCAACAAACCGTAAGCCAGCTGCTCAGTATTCCTCAAAGACTGACCAGCTTGCGGTAAAGCGGGAGGATTGAGGGGCAGGTTTCTTAAGAAAAACTTGAAGGCGGGCGCGTCCTCAGCGTCAGACACAGGCGCGTTTGAAACAGATGTGTGCGAAGGTGCGGCAGAGACGATAGATCCGCCTGAACTCGAAGAAGAGATTTTGTGTAAATTTCTGAGCGAACCAAAAGGGCTATTGAGACCCAAAGGCAGTTGGCCTAGTACCTTTAATGCCTCTTGTGCTGACGGATGCCCCCATTCGAACGCCTTTTTATATTGTGCTTTGGCTTTATCCCCCTCATTGAGTCGGCTAAATACGTCGCCTCGCTCAAAATGCACATCAGCAATACTTTTTTGCAGCGCTTTGAGTTCAGCCGTGTTAGCCTCGCGCGCTGATCTAATGTAATGTTTTTTCTGATAAAAGCTGGGCTGCTTGATCCCTTCATGTTCAGCTAGCTTGTGCAGCGCGGCTTCGACCCGTTCATAGAAATAGTCAGCGATAGCGGGTTTTTTGTCTTTATATTCGCGTGCGTTTTCTAGTTCGCGCTCGATAATTTCTGGTGCAAGGGGAATGGCGAGCTTTTGACTGGCTATGCTTAACATGATGGTCTCTTATTTTTTCTATTCAAACTCAATCCACAGAGAGGAGAAAAGCGACGACTCTCTGCGTCATGGATTAACCTGACTTAAACAAAAATGCCTAAAACCGATGCATCGGTTTTAGGCAAGTCATAGTTGTTTTATACCGCAAATGATGAGGTTGAGATATAAAGGGAATCCCGAATATGGCAGCAACATCGACCATTTAAAAAAGAGGCTTAACAGGCTTTTATCCTGGATTCACGTTATGCTAAATACAGAAGATGAATATAGTGTCGAGATTTTTTTTAAGACGCCCATACCGCGTGGCCTTTTATGGAAGGGCGTAAAGTCAGTTTTAGTCAATCAGCTAGGTGACCTTGCCCCTATTAAACGGATGCCATAATTGTTTGAACTAGGCTGCCTGATATTGTTGAGAGGCGAGCCAATTTTTTTCAAAGGTCGTAGGGCTGACGTAATTGAGGGTGGAATGTAGCCGATAGGCATTGCAAAAGCCAATCCAATCGATGATTTCATCCATTGCCTCACGCTGAGTGATAAAGGTTTTACCGTACAGTCGCCCGCTTTTCAGGGAGCCCCACAAGCTCTCAGTGGGGGCGTTGACGCTCCTATGTCAAGTGGGAGACTTGGTATCAGCCAAATCCGCAACGATGAGAGGAAATAATTCCCTCACAATATACCGCTTTAGACAACGATGAATTTCCTTATTAGACAAGCCTTCCTTCGTTCGACGATCAACATATCGTTTTGTACGCAGATCGCTGCGCATTCGGACCATAGCAATCGTCCAGAGGGCATTGTTTGCTGAGCGGTCTCCTCCCCGGTTCAATCGATGCCGGATCGTTTTGCCTGATGACGCCTGCAGTGGGCTTGTCCCACATAGCGCTGCTAATGCCGCTTCGTTTTTCAAGCGTTCAGGATTGTCACCCGCTACCGTTATCAATGTTGCGGCCGTCTGTGGCCCCACGCCAAATTGTTCGCGCATTCGCTTTGCAAATTGTCCCGTTAACTTGTCAAGCATTGCGTCCAGCACTTTAAGCTCGTCTGCCAACATCAACCATCGCTTAGCCAGCAGCCGCAATGTGTCGGTTAATGTCTGTAACATGGGCGTTTTACCTAATGATCGAAGACGCACGCAGCCATTCACACATTCTGCAGTTTTCACTTTCAGCAGACGATCGCGTACATCTTGAGGGGCGCTAACCAGCATCGCTCGCAGCTGGTTGATAGCCTGAGTTTTGGCTTTTACCGCACTGCGTCTAGCTACGCAAATCGTACGCATCGCTTCAGCCGCACCGGATTGTTCTTTTGGAATAGCGGTTGCCTTACCGGCAAGTACTGCGCGTGCGGCATTTTCGGCGTCAGTGGGATCAGACTTGCCTTTCAACCGACGCGTTGAGCGATCTGGCCGGTTGACTTCAAAGACAGCAATCTCATGATCGCGCAGTACATGGGTCAATCCCGCGCCATATGTTCCTGTGCCTTCAACTCCCGCACACCGGATCAATCCAAAAGAATTTGCCCAGGTCAGCAGTTCAAAATATCCTTCTTTATTTGTGGGGATTGATAACGTCCCGAGAAGCTTTCCTGTCTCGCTGATCACAGCCCCAACATGGGTATCCAGGTGGGTATCAACGCCCAGAATGATTTCATTTGTATCCATCGAAGTGTCCTTTGTAGTTGGCGCATCGCCAACCCCAATCGCAGGACAGGACACTCACGGTGCAGAACAAAGCTCCTATTAGGTCACTGAAGTCAGGCCCGGCAATACTCGGGGAACGTCAGAATCCAATCGACAGGTCAACGCAAAGGCAACTTGCCAATCCCAGCACGGGTCAGATCGGTCTGACGTTCAGAAGCAATTCTAGATTGAGTGTCCCAACAGTCGCCACGCCTGCTCATTGAGCAGCGCATGCCATAAGCCTTAAGCGCATCTTGGAATAGCGTACTGCAATATTGGCTTCCTTGATCGCTGTGTATGATGAGTCCCTTGCCAGGACAACGTCTAAACCAAGCCATGCGTAGCGCATCAGTGACGAGTTCTGCCTTCATATGCGGTTTCATCGACCAGCCGACTATCTGCCGACTGAATAAATCGAGTATTACCGTAAAATACAGCCAGCCTTGTGCGGTGGGAATGAAGGTAATGTCGGTCGTCCAAACTTGATTAGGCTGGCTCGCTGTAAAGTCACGTGCTAGCAAATTGGGCGCAACAGGCAGGTGGTGATGAGAATCAGTCGTGATGACTCTGTAGCGGCGCTTATGTCTACCACTGATACCATGCTTGACCATTTGCTTTCGAACCCGCTCTTTGCCAACACATTGGCCTTGTGCCAGCAAAGCCCGCCACACGCGCGGCCAACCGTATTCGCCTTTGGATTGCATGTGAACTGCCCTGATATGAACGAGGAGTGCTGCTTCACTTAGACGCCGCCTAGGGCCTGTGCAATGGGTTTGCCTTTGCCGATGTTGATGATAACCACTTAGGCTAACACCCAATACTTTGCATTGCACCGCTAGCGGCCAACAATGAGGGTGATGGCTGATAAACGCGTACTTCACACCGACTCCTTGGCGAAGTACGCCGTCGCTTTTTTTAATATATCTCGCTCCATCTTGGTGCGAGCCAGTTCCGCACGTAAACGCGATATCTCCATTTGCTCAGCGCTAACTGCCTTGCTCCGAGTGCCACTTAGACGTCCTGTTTGATCTGCTTTAACCCAGTTAAATAGCGTCTGATTGGCTATCTCAAGAAGCCTGCTTACCGACGCTACGCTTTGACCTGTATTGATCAGTCGTAACGCTTCTTGCTTGAATTCTAGGGTGTACCGCGATCGCTTTGAGTGCTCTTTCATGACTTGCTCCTTGAGGGTAATTATCTCTCAAGGGATACGTTTTAGGAGGGCAAGGTCAGACGTTAGAGCAAATCGCGATTATTACAATTTATAGACCCGCATCTAATTTATATCAATAAGAGCAGCTATATTTACTCCGGCAAGAATTCTTTCTGAGGAGGGAAGCAAATTTTCTGTCTGAAGCATCACCTTTTCTCTTAATCCCTATTTCATCAATGTCTGACATGTCGTTAGCGCATTGGCCGATAGTAGAAAAAACGCGGCTAAGTAAAATCCTCCAAGAACCAGCGTGCCTAGACGAAGATTAGGTATGCCTGTTATCTGTTGATTCTAAGTGACAGCCTTGTAGTTTGTTTTGTTTTTGCTCTGTGTTGGTTGTTTTGAGCATTTATGAAATAAATTTTAGAACCCGTTTTAAACGTGCCTACAAGCATATGAACGGTCTCTAAAAAAGTCAGAGATGCAGAAGACGTTATTGCCTTCTCTGCCAACAAAACCGAATCCCCATTTTTTTGGAGTATGACTTAATGAAAAAATCGTTTTTTGCTCTCGCCGCTTTAAGCATGTTTGCTAGCGCTGCTCAAGCTGAAAGTAGCGTGACTTTATTCGGTTTGGTTGATACCGGCCTCAATTATGTAAGCAATGTTAAAAGCCCTGAGGGTGACGGTAAATCGAAGTTCTCCTTCGCTGGCGTTAGCACACAAGGTAGTTACTGGGGTCTACGCGGCACGCAAGATCTTGGTAGTGGCCTGAAGGCGGTTTTTGCTTTGGAAAGTGGCTTTGATGTGAATACCGGCTATCAATTGCAAAACAAAAAGATTTTTGGACGGCAAGCTTTTGTGGGGCTTAGCAGTGATTTCGGTACGTTAACGATTGGTCGTCAATATGACTCTATCGCTGATTTTATCAGCCCCTTGACTGCCGCTGGTTTCGCTAGCCAATCATCGACAGAAGGCCGTTGGGCAGGTTCATACGCCGCTCATCCAGGTGATATCGATAACTTTAATAACAGCCGTCGCTTAGATAGGTCTATTAAATATACGAGCAATAACTATCAAGGCTTAAGCTTTGGTGGTGCATATATGCTGGATGGCGAGCCTGGACACATCGCGACATACCAAATCTGGTCAGCGGGTGTAGGTTATACAAATGGTCCGGTTGCTTTAGGTGCCGCTTATTTAAATGCAAAAAATCCAGCCAATTCGTATTTTTGGGATGAGGGTCAAGCAGGTAAGCTTACAACAAACCCGGTTTACGGCGATTACGTGAACGCAACAACGCTGCAAATTATGAGTGCAGGCGGTATGGTAGATTTTGGTGGGGTGAGCGCTGGTCTTAACTACAGCAGAACGGAGTTGAAAAACTCAGCGATTGCAGTGAATGGCGGAACAATAACCGCAACCCCTATTTTCCAAAATGCTGAAGCAAATGTTGCTTATCGCTTTACCCCAGGCTTGGTTGGATTGGTAGCTTATAACTATACCTGGACCAATAAAATTAACGATAATAAAGCGAGATATCATCAAGTTACCGTTAGCTTAACCCAAGCACTTTCTAAATCTGTAAGCATTTATGGCCTTGCTGCTTATCAGAAAGCTAATGGTAATTATGCATCGGGTAGGCCAGTTGTCGCTGCTATTAATGGCGCAGATCCTTCAACTAAAAATTCACAAACGCTTGTGAATGCGGGTCTGAGAGTGATGTTCTAGTAATTGACCTGGTGCGTTTTCTCAAATTGCTGCGAGAGTGCGGTAGATTTGAAGAGGCGTACTAACTCAATCGCAGCAAATAGAAAGCCCCCTACCTTAAATATTAAGATAGGGGGCTCTATGCGCAACAGCCTGTATTATAAGAGGAGAGTTATCTTTTTTTTTAGCCTCAATGAAGAATGACTTAGTTTGTTTTCGGCTGTTGGGCAGCTAAGATAGCTGCAAATCCTTGTTGTATCATACTCTTTAACTCACCAACTTCTTCATTTACTTGGCTCAAAGTTTTTCCCTGCGCTTCTAGCTTTTCCTGAAGCGCTTTATTTTCTTCTTCAAGTTTTTGGAGTCTTTCAAGCTCAGGCGTAAGAACTCTATCAATAGGGCTAGGAGAGCGAGAGACTATTTGCTCAACTGAAAGATTAGGAGAGGAAGAAAGCTGTGCTGGCCTCCCACTTCTTACATTCTCCATATTATCGAAAATCGATGAATCAAATGAAGAGGGGGAGCCGGTTGAGAAGCCAGAAGTATGCGAAGACAGGGAATCGACTGAAGACCGACGATAAGTAAGTTGCTCTACCGATTTTTTAAACGTTTGCTCTACGGTTCGTTGTACCGTTTGTTCTACTTTTGAAACGAGCTCCTCACCCATCGAGGTAAATTCCTCGCGGCTCATTTGTGAGTTCGCCAATCTTTGCAAGCTACCATTAAGCTGCCCTGCAGTCCAAGCAAAATTTTGATTAGTAACTGCCTCGGTTGGTCTAGGCATATTAACCCCTAATAAAACTGATTGTAATTCTTTCCTAAACGCGACTTGTAAATCTAGTTGGCGTTTCTTCGCAAATATTCCGAACTTTAATAGAAAATGTACCGAACCTGCAATTAGCGACCCAAATGGGCCTCCAATTGCTAAGCCAAGCTTAGCAGAAAAGTCAAAGCCACCTATGCTGGATAAAAAGCTATAAATTTTATCTATAAACCCATTACCAGAGTCCTTGAGCTCCTCGATGGCGATCCCTTGAGTGGCAAAGGTATCAAAGGCTTTTAATGCATCATTATACGACTTAACAGATACCTGTTTGCTATAAGAGGGCGTCCTTTTAATAGAGGAAGGGGAGGCACGCTCCGATCCTTCAATTGCTTTTAACTCTGCCGATTCGTCTACAATTTCAGTGATGGAGGCTTGTGGTATAGCTGGTTGCTGCGTATGAGAGCTACTTGCGGTGAACATCTCCACATAATCTTCGTCAGGACTTTTATCTTCTTGCTCTTGCAGATAAGTAATATGAATGTCTCTAATGCACTGTCGAGCGTTTAAGTATAACTCCAGATCTTTTCTTCTACGCTCGTGCGTTAAGTCATTTTTATTATAAAAATGAGTTCTATATAGCGTGTCTAACTTAGTACCGACGTCTCTAAGTTTATGAATAACCGCATCTTCAGAGGCAGTCACCACGTAAGAGTCACCGGTTTCAAGTACCTCTCTTACTTCTGTTGTCTCTAAAGCTTTGTCAGATATCTCTACCGTTCTTGGCCCTCCAGTAGAAAGCCTTAAATTGCATAAAGCAGTACTTTCACTATGAACTAAAAGCTTAACAAAGGGGTCACTGGCGTCTTCTTCTTGGATCTTTGCCTTATCTAGAACGTCTTTCCTGGTAGGAATAAAAGGCCCAAGAAAGTCTCGGCAAAAACTTGGCTCGGCTGCATTTAGTACTTTAAGTTCTTCCTCAGAAAAAGGAATGCTTGGGAGAGCAGGCTTTCCTGCGGGGGAGGGGGCATTAGCGGTTTTTACAAAAACCGGCTTTGTATTACTGCTGCAAGGATAAAGCATAACCTTTCCTTCTTCTTTCTGAGGTCACCTAATTACACTAATAGGATGGCCGATAAGAGATTCATTTACACAGGGCAAAGATTACTAAGAAAGCTCTAACTCCGTATCAGTCAAGTACCTGAATATTTAGCTTTTTCTTTTGGGGTAAAAACCTTGTCTCAGTTGCGTTAAAAGCTTGCGCTCTATAGATGCAGATGGTGTAAAAGGTGATCAATTTAGCGAGCACAACCTAAGCAAATCAAAGGCGAAAAGGCACAAGCTTTTATGCCTATCCTCCATCTAATGTTCGTAGGTGTGTTATGGCAGAGCGTGCCGATACTCCTTATCTCAGGGTAAGTCATTCAAGTTAAGTATTTAAGTGCGTCATTCGGTTTTTATATATAATAATTCTCATTAACATTTGATAGTCTTTATCATCTCTACTAGCTCTATTTCTTAGTTGATGCGCATCGAGTTATATCGATGCGCATTCGCTTTGTTGCGTTCTTTTTCAACCCTAAAATTTTTTAAAGGATCACTGATGTTTTCCATAAGCCGTGCGTTATTGGCTCGTGTTAAAGCGTTTAGTTTGCGGCAAGTTGCTCACCGCAACGTAGCTCGTCAAACGGTGCATTTAGCTTTAGCCTTGCGCTTTTTAAAGGCGCTTGCGTTAGTTTTTTTAGTTCTTTTTATGACGCGTTCGGCAGTTTCTGTTGCTGGGGTACTGACGACCGACGATACGGATTTGGTAGGTAAAGATAAGTGGCAATTAGAGGTAACTGCTGAAGCCTCAAGCTTTATAACAAGCCGTGAGCGTGTTTTTACGCCAGAGTTAAGTTATGGGATTAGCGATAATGTGCAAATTTCCTTCACGATGCCTTATCAGCATTTAGGCGAAGATGGAGAGCCATGGGCACGCGGCATGAATGATCCTTCGTTGAATTTAAAGTGGCGTTTATATGATAAAAATGGACTGACTCTCGCGTTTGCACCTTCAATGACTTTGCCAACAGCTGATGAAGAAAAGGGCTTAGGCAATGGGCGAGGAACTTACCGTGCAGTTGGTTTGGTGCAATATGAAGTGGGCAAAGTGACTTGGATGTTGAATACAGGTTATATGCGCAATAACAATGTGGCTGGAGATCGCCGCAATCTTTGGAATATCTCAGGCGGTATGTATTATCAGTTAAATCCAAAAACAAAATTTGGTGCGGATTATGGTTATGACAGCAACAACGACCCAAATATCTTACGCTTTGAACACTTTGCTGGGCTTGGTGTAGTTTATAGCCCAAGCGAAGATGTCGAATTGATGCTCGGCTACAAGCGTGGCTTCAATCAAGACTCGCTCGATCATGCTTGGAAAGTGGGTGTTGTGTTGCATTGGTAATAGCTTAATCAAATTTATTTCAGAGCCAGCTTAACTGGCCTTTTTAGCACTGCTTAAACAATTTCAGCGCTGAACTAATTGAAAGAGAGAGGGCGTAAGCGCCTGTCTTGCTTTTAATTTATTCAGCGCTTTTTTATTATCTTTTTTGAGTAGCGATTACTTCTTGTAAACGTGTGTTGAGCCCCGAGTGGCGATAAGCGGGATTGGCTACTGCATTAGTCAAAATAGCGGGTGTCCCCACCAAGACAACTTGGTTTCGTGCTCGTGTTACTGCTGTATAGAGCAGGGCGCGGGTTAACGTGTGAGTTGGGGTAGTAGGCAGTACCAGCGCCGCACAAGTAAATTCAGAGCCTTGGGACTTATGCACAGTCATCGCAAAGGCGGTTTCGTGCGGTGGTAAGGTAGCAGGTGAAAACCAGCGCCAGCCTCCCTGTGGAGTAGGAAAAACAATACGTAAAGCATTCTTACCGTAAGGTAGTGCTATTCCAATATCACCATTAAAAAGCTCCAATGCGTAGTCGTTGCGCATGATCATCACGGGGCGGCCAACAAACCAAACATCATCTGGATAAGAAGAAGCTAAAGTTACCGGATAAATAGGTTTAATGCGCATATTAAGCGCATGGCGCACAGATAAAGTCAGCAGCGTATTCAACCTATCTACACCTCGTAACCCATCGCGCGTTGCACTCAGCACGCGATAGCGATTAAGTGCAGCGAAAAGCGGCGCGCAATCGAATGGCTGATCATTTTCAGATGCATCACGCAGCACATCGACCAAGGCTTTTATATAAGGCTCGAAACCAGTAGCGAGTCGCGCTAATGTTTGATTGGATAATCTCATTTCAGCATCTTCAATAAAAACGATCTCGGCTGATGGTTCCTCTGCTTGATCCTTAGTTTGTTCTTCAAGCACAGCCAACATTTCTGTCGTTGCACCTGTATTAATTGCGCGCGACAAACGGCCAATTGCTGAATCACTGGCAAAGCGGTAATTACGCTCAAGCCAAATGACGCAATTGGCCAATGGGGTGGCGGTTGATTCTTGTTCAGACTGGGAGCGAGAAAGTGAACGGGAGACGGAGGGCAAAGCAGCACTAAGCTTCGCTTGATTAAGGTTAAGGGCATTGGCTAATCGCTGCAGATATGGCTGAGTCCAGGTAGGTTGCGCACTCAGTTCAGCAAATACGGCCCCCGCTTCAACTGCAGATAATTGATTCTTATCGCCCAGTAAGATGAGCTTGGTAGTGGGTGCTAATGCCTCCATCAATTGTACGGCGAGCGTGATATCGAGCATTGAAGCTTCATCCACAATTACTACATCGTAAGGCAGTGAAGCGGTATGAACTGAGTTTGGATTGCTACGTAGATGAGGATTGCCAAGCAGTCGATGCAGCGTAGAAGCAGTACGCGGCAAGCGCGCTGCGAGAGTGCTTGGTAAATGGTGAGTATTGAGCGCGAGCGCTTGGGCAAGTCGTTGCGCAGCGCGCCCAGTTGGAGCTGCCAGCGCAATACGTAACGTAGGATTAGCGTCAAGTAAACACGCCAACATGCCAACAACAGTAGTCGTTTTGCCTGTGCCTGGTCCACCGCTGATGATGGTGAGCGAGTTAGATAAAGCGAGCACCGTAGCAACTTGTTGTATATCGATACTTTCTGCGCTAAGCGGTGCTTTAAAGTAACGAGCAAGTTGTTTGTATAAAGGAGGAGGTGTTTCGATAGTTGAGAGACGTTCTTCTTTTTCAAAAAGCGCATCAGTAACGTTGGCTGATGTTGCCTCAGTATGTCTAATAAATGCTTGAGCTAGACGGCGTTCATAGGCGTAATAACGTGCTAAATACAATCTGTCCTCTGCATCCAATACAAGCGGTAGCAGTTCGGCATCGACTGAACGGCCATCGCACACTACACCGCTTGCCAGCAAACTAGCACGCATATGGGGCAGCGCATAGTTCAACTGTGCAGCTAGCGGGGCAAGGGGTATGCATACATGTCCTTCGCTAGTAGCACAACTAATTTCAAGCGCGACTTGTTTCACCAGCTCGCTGGTAGCGGCCGCAGCTCCCAAATGATTCGCCAGCGCGCTTAGACGCTTAGCAAAACCTTGAGCGAGAACAGCTTCGGTTTGCTCAATATGATTAAGATTGTTAATTAAGAATTTATCCACAAATTTGCTTAAGAGTGTTTGGTTTGGCAAGCGCATGGTTAAACTAGAGCATAGCGCACTCTTTTAAAGAGTCTTCGCAAAATCCCTCGGGTTGCAGGATAAGTAACTAAGGCCTCCTTGCCGTACTCTTATACTGTCCGCGTCGGCCTGTCTGGCTCGGAATTTTGCAGAGGTTCTATTACATGCCTATTGATTATGCAGCACTTTTTTAGCGTGCAGAACACGCTCGTCAACTTAAGTTAAATCATGAATTTGTCATCAACTTCCGAGTTAATTGAAGACCCAAATCAAGCGCTCGCACATCTAGCTGCGCTTTATCAAACCAGTATAGCGTGCCTGCGAGCAGCATTTGCACGCTATCAACAAGGTGAAATTCCCACGGAGCGTGTGCGCGCTTGCTATCCATTTGTGCGAGTTAGCACACAAGTGAATACGCGCATTGATTCACGTCAATCGTATGGATTTGTATCAGGCCCAGGTGTATTTGAAACGACGGTGACGCGTCCTGATTTATTTCGTGATTATTATGGTGAACAGCTGAGCTTATTAATGCGTAATCATCATATTGCGGTTGAAGTTGGGCTATCTGAACAACCTATTCCATTGCATTTTGCTTTTTCCGAAGGCCTTCATATAGAAGGGGAGTTAACGCCCGAGCAATTGCATCAACTGCGAGAAATATTTGATGTGCCTGACCTTGCTGTATTGGACGATCGTATTGTTAATGGTACCTATGAACCAGCGCCAGGTGAGCCACGTCCATTAGCTCTGTTTACCGCGCCACGCGTAGATTTCTCTCTGCATCGGCTTAAGCATTACACGGCTACTTCGCCGCTGCATTTTCAAAAGCATGTGCTGTACACCAACTATCAGTTTTATATCGATGAATTTATCGCTTACTGCCACCAGTTAATGACTTATACCGATGACCCGGTAGAGCGGGCTTACCGTAGTCAATACGTAGCCTTTGTTGAGCCAGGTGATGTGGTAACAGTAAACGCTAATTTGGCAGAAACCGCTAAGCAAAAAAGTGGGAATGCTGCACCAGCACGCTTACCGCAGATGCCGGCCTATCATTTAAAGAGAGCAGACGGCAGCGGCATTACGATGCTGAATATTGGTGTTGGGCCATCTAACGCAAAAACAATTACTGACCATATCGCTGTGTTACGCCCCCATGCGTGGATCATGTTGGGGCATTGCGCAGGTCTACGTAATACGCAACGTTTGGGTGATTATGTGCTGGCACATGGTTATGTGCGTGAAGATCATGTATTGGATGCTGATTTGCCACTGTGGGTACCCATTCCTGCGTTAGCTGAAGTGCAGCTCGCGCTTGAACGAGCGGTCGCAGAAGTGACTCAGTTAGAAGGGCAAGATTTAAAGCGCGTGATGCGCACAGGTACGGTAGCCAGTGTCGATGATCGGAATTGGGAATTGCATAACTATTCAGAACCCGTGCGACGCTTTTCGCAAAGCCGCGCGATTGCATTAGATATGGAGAGCGCGACGATTGCCGCGAATGGTTTTCGATTTCGCGTGCCATACGGCACACTCTTATGCGTGTCTGACAAACCCTTACATGGCTCACTTAAGCTTTTTGGCATGGCAGACCAGTTTTATCGAACCCAAGTTAAACAACATATGCGGATTGGCATTCGGGCGATGGAATTGCTGCGCAAAAGCGGCGTTGATCGTTTACATAGCCGCAAATTGAGGAGTTTTGCCGAAGTGGCATTTCAGTGATCTCAATTATTTGGCTCGATGCTCTGGAAACTTCTGCTAAACCTCTAAAGTCAGGCATATCTTTGCTGCCAAGCCCCTCCTACTCTATGTAAAAAGGCAGCTTTGGTTATTTATTCTGCCATTTAAGGGGCTTTGCCGGGGTTTCTCGGGCTGAGTATATAAAAGTTTATACTCGGTATTGAAATTATAAAAATAGGTTATATCCCAATCAGATTTTTTTGTTTATTGACAGCGAATGTTGAATAAATTGCATTTAGCATTCCCTCTCTTAAGAGAAAATTATCTATCTCATCATGAATAGCGTGAAAATTGTCGTATATGGATTCAAGTGATTTTTGCAGGCTATCGAGTTGAGCGGCGTTTTCTTTCCATTCTTTTTCTTTATAGGCTCCATTAAGATCATGTAAGTTAAATCTTTCTTGAATTGATCGAGGTAATATAGTCAATACTGCATTGATCATGCTAAATATTTCAGGTGGAAGATTGATCAGATGGGCTCCGCATAAATAAGCTAAAACACTATTAATTAAAGCTGCTGCAAATGATACGAGCCATGTAATCCAGCGCTTTTCTAAAAAAGATGGATGTTTGTAAGGATTGGCAAGTAGTTGTTTTATCTCATCTAATAGTTCTTTAATTTTTTCTTTGGCTTGCTCAATGAATTCTATATTTTCATCATCAAATGTTATGTTGTGGTACTTTATTTGACTTGATTGATTTTGTCTTACCGTAATATCTTCAGATAAACTTGAATTCAAAAATAATAATGAATATTCTAGGCCTGTAATATAATCATTAATATCTATTTCTTCTTCAGGTAATGAGTATTCTTCTGGGGCGTCATCTGATTCTAAAGCGCTGTTGTTCGCTAAATTTTTTTTTAAACTCTTAAATTTTGCGATTAAACCAGAGTCTTTTAATGACCGAAGTTGGGCTAACGCTTCGTGAATATGTTTATGTATTTTGTTTTGCGAGGCCAATTGTATGGCGCCAGGGGAAGTCTGAAATGATCCTCTGCGATTCATTGAGCTAATCGATGTTCTAGATGAGTGAATTGAAAAGGACATATCTACCTCCAACAGATTGGGTTCAGGTGAATTAAGACAGTGCTGAATAGTTGGGCGCGTGTTATTCCTTACGATCAGTCTGGTTGCGCTACTGATAGCAAACGGATACTTTGCTCGCGTTGTACTCAGAATTTGCTTAAATGCTATGCGCGCTTTCTTTTAGTGATGTGGCGCTGGACCTAAATTTCAGTCTATTCGCTAGTAACAATAGGCAGACAAAATGATTTAGGCTTGAAGCTAATCATAGCGATAGATAGCCAGGTAGCGTCTTTTTAAACTCGGTAATTGAGTGGCTAAAATGCTGATTCAGAAGGGTAAAAAATCTTGCGTTGCTTAAGATGAATGCTTGCAATTGACTTATCAATTGACTGAAGCCTGTTTAGTAAACCTTCCAACGGTTGGGAAAAATAGAAAGACGAATAAAGGAGCCTTTGTCTCTATATATATTTATGGAGACAAAGGTTCTTTTTTTAAATAATTGATGGGCAAGGCGCTTAGAAAGGCAGCGTGGTACCGAGCTTTTCCCGGCTGAGGTCTATTGGCTAATTTGTAGACAGGTTTAAGACGCTTGCTTATCGCGCTGAACTTCAAGGGTACGCAGCTGAGAGGCCAACTTATCAAGAACACCATTCACGTATTTATAACCTTCTACGCTACCAAAGGTTTTGGTTAATTCAACAGCTTCGTTAATCACCACGCGATAGGGTATATCAGGATGGTGTGCCAGTTCATAAGCGCCCATCAGTAGCACCGAATGTTCAACGGGTGAGAGTTCATGAAGTGGCCGATCTAAATAAGGTGTCAGTTGCGCTTTCACCGATTCAACTGTGCTTAGCACGCCATATAGAAGGGTTTGAAAATGCGCTTGATCAATCGTCTCAAAGCCTTGTTCCTCACGCATTTGACGCTCAATTTCTTTTGTGTCTTCCTGCGTGAGCAGCCATTGATAAAGGCTCTGTACGACAAATTTACGAGCGCGATGACGGGCATTCTTCATCAGTCGTTCTCGTCGTCTAGCGCGAGTTGTTCAAGTGCGCTGCACATATTTGCCATTTCAATCGCGGTGCGAGCGGCATGGCGGCCTTTTTCACTAATACGCGCAAAAGCCTGTTCATCATTTTCAGTCGTGAGCACTGCATTGCCAATGGGTATCCCAAAATCCAGGCTAATGCGTGTGATGCCAGCGGCGCTCTCATTCGCTACCACATCAAAATGATAAGTGTCACCTCGCACCACAGCGCCGGTCGCAAGTAATGCATCAAATTGCCCGCTTTCTGCTAGCTTTTGTAATGCAAGTGGAATTTCAAGCGCGCCGGGTACGGTGACGAGTAATACATCTTCACCAACAACGCCCAGTTGCTCAAGTTCTTCGATACAAGCATTGGTTAGGCCATCACCGATAGCCTCGTTAAAACGCGCTTGCACAATGCCAACGCGCAGACCATCGCCGTTATAGTTAGGGGGGTACTGTCCAGGTTCCATAAAGGGAGTCTCGAAAATAAAAAGGAAAAATAGTTAATTAAGGAGGCGTTAAATAATCTGTTGGTTGCACTATGTTAGCTTACCACCAGACCATTGGTGACCTCCTTATGGGGTAGCCGCAGAAGGCATAGGCATAAAGCCTGTTACTTCAAGGCCATAACCCGAAAGAATATTAAGTTTACGCGGTTCAGATAATACGCGTATTTTACCGACCCCTACATCGCGCAGAATTTGTGCACCGATGCCATAAGTTTTGAAATCAAGGGGGCGATGCTTGAGGTGAGCCGCTTTCTCTCGATCATCAAAAGCAGAAAAAACTTCGCTTAAATGTCCATTTGCGCTATCGCAATTCAAAAGCACAACCACGCCGCAGTCAACCGAAGCTATTTCTTGTAAAGCTGCATGCAGCGTCCAAGAGTGCAAAGGGCTGCTAGTTTCTAACAAATCCAATACGTTTAATGGTTCATGCACACGGACTAACGTTTCATGTTCAGGCGTTGGCGTGCCGCGTACAAGGGCGAGATGCGAAGTGCCAGTCGGCTGATCAACATACATGAGTGCGCGAAACGAGCCGTATGGAGTCTGCATAGAACGCTGCGCGACGCGTTTGATAATGGACTCAGTACGACTACGGTAATGAATCAGCTCAGCGATTGTGCCTATTTTTAGCTGATGCTTTTCAGCAAATTTAAGCAGATCAGGCAGGCGTGCCATCGTGCCGTCATCATTCATCACTTCGCAAATGACTGCAGCAGGTGTTAAGCCCGCCAAGGCTGTCAGATCACATCCTGCTTCAGTGTGTCCTGCGCGCACTAAAACTCCACCGGGCTGCGCCACCACTGGAAAAATATGTCCTGGCTGAACAATATCTTCAGCACGTGCATTAGGCGCTACCGCAGCTTCCACGGTACGGGCTCGGTCTGCTGCCGAGATACCCGTTGAAACACCCTGCGCCGCCTCAATGCTAACGGTAAAAGCCGTGCTGTACTGTGCACCATTGCGCTGTGTCATCAGAGGTAGCTTAAGCCGCTGACAGTGCTCTTGTGTGAGGGTTAAGCAGACCAAACCGCGTGCAAAACGCACCATAAAATTGATGGCCTCAGCGCTGACAAAATCAGCTGCAAGCAGAATGTCCCCTTCATTTTCACGCTCTTCTGCGTCAGTTAGGATGACCATTCGGCCAGCTTTGATGTCTGCAATGATTTCTGAGGTTGAGGCAAATGTCATGGGAGTAAACGAAGGTTTTTAGATAGTGTAGAAGCCAAGATGATACCGTATTCTCTAAGCCATCCTCACTCCCTCTGATTAGAGTTTCAGAGAGAAACAAGAAAGAAAGCTGCGTAACCTTGTTGTAGTCTCGTGCCGGTTAACTGTAGAAAAGACAGATCAAGCTCTTAGAACCTGTTCAAAATCTCAAAGAAGAGTGTTTTGTGAGGTTATTAGCCGTCACGTTGGGGTTCGTTCCTCACCCCAACATGAGCCTATACAAGCCTCTAAGTCGCTTTTTTAAAAGATTTTAAACAGGCTCTTAGGAAGTATGTAAAAGCTTTAAAAAATAATATAAAAATAACGGAGATAACTATGGCAATTACAGTGGCGCAATCGTATTTCTTGCCACATAAAAGAACATCAATTTCAGATCAACGCAATAATTCTGCTGCTTTTGAGGAAAGGCATCAATCACTAGTTAAACTGCAAGAAAAAATTGATTGCATAAAGAAAACTATTAATAAAGCCAATATTTTTTATTTGTCAAATTTTAAATTTATTAAATGTGTTGTGGAGTGTCTACAGGAATATTTATTTTTGTTAGAAGAAGAGAAGCATGCTCTTACAGTCGAGGGATATTGGTCTGATTGGTTGAATTTGCAGCTTCCATCAGCGGAGATAGCCAGCTTAGAAATTGCTTTGCTAAAGAAAAATTTATTCTCTGAGGAAAAGCAGTATTCTAATTTGCAAAAAAAAGCAATAGAAATTAAAGAAATAGGAAAAAAGATTGAGTTCTTGAATAGCTTTTTTGAAATTACCAAAAATGATAAACCTTCTTCTTTATCGCTATTTTTCAAGCAAGAAAAAGAAAATCTAATTGCGCAAAAACAAAAAAAGCAGGAAGAAATCGAATCAGCAAAATTGGAAGTGAAAAAGGCGCTGAATAAACCGGAAACAGCAAGCTCACTAAATTTCTTGCCTTCGATTTATTCAGTGCTTTCTTAGGATGCAGCGATCAGGCGCTGTGCATAACGCGCTAATAGATCGGTTTCGAGGTTGACTTGCGTATTCGCTTGTAAATGCTTTAGGGTTGTCATCGCGACGGTGTGCGGGATCAGATTGATGGAGAACGCGCAGCCTTGCTCCCGATCTTCTACGGTATTCACAGTGAGGCTAACTCCGTTGATAGCGACTGAGCCTTTATAGGTCAGGTAGCGGCCTAAATGAGAGGGCGCGAGTACTTGTAAATGATAGGACTCGCCCTGTTGAGTGAAGGCCAATACAGTGCCTGTGCCATCCACGTGACCAGCTACCCAATGACCGCCGAGCCGATCACTCATGCGTAATGCTTTTTCAAGATTCACTTCACCGGGTCTATCAAGCGATACCGTGCAATTTAGCGTTTCACGCGAGACTTCTACAGTAAAACGATCGTGATTGATTGTGACGACGGTTAAGCAAGCACCTTGTACCGCGATACTGTCGCCCAGTGCCGCATCGGCTAAGAAAAGTGGGTCGCACTGAATAGTCAGTACTAAACCAGCGTCATCGCCTCCTAATGAAGTCGCGCTTTCAATTTGACCAATGGCTGTGATAATTCCTGTAAACATAATACCTTCAGTAAAAATATAAGTTCTTCGCACCTGCTCAACGTTTGTAAAAATATGAAGCTAAAGGTGATGAGTGTGCGTATTGGGGTTCGTCATACTAATCGGAAAGGCGAGCAATGATGCGTAAATCCTCGCCGATTTGCTCAACTGAATGAAAAAAGAAATTTCTGCGTATATCAAGATTAGTAGGTGATGGCATATTAAACATACCCATTGCTTGGCCAAGCACAGTAGGCGCTAGATAAACTAATAGCTCATCAACACAATCTTGCTGCAGAAAAGAGCCATTTAACGTGCTGCCGGCTTCTACATGCAATTCATTAATGCCCCGTGCTGAGAGTAAGTTTAAAAGTGCCGGTAAATTAACTCTAGCGTTGCGTGGCTCATGTTGATTAGTTGGGTCGGTCGTTTCGTTGCCAGCGAGCGCAATGATTTCAGCACCACGCTGACGTAATGCTTCGGCTTTGTGGCTATCTAATGCGTGTGCTGTAGCACAGACGATAAGTAAAGGTGCACCGTCTAGCAGACGTGCAGTAACGGGTATTTCTAACTGGCTATCTAGCAGTATGCGTTGTGGTTGACGCGGGGTGTCAACGTCTCGCACGGTAAGCTGCGGATTATCTGTTCGTACTGTGCCGATGCCGGTGAGCAGAGCGCACGCACGAGCGCGCCAGTGGTGTCCATCAGCTCGTGCTGCTGCCCCGGTAATCCACTGACTCACACCATTGGGTAGCGCGGTACGGCCATCTAAGCTGGCGGCTATTTTTAAGCGGACCCACGGACGTCCCTGGGTCATGCGCGAGATAAAACCCAAATTAAGTTCTCGCGCTGCTTGCTCTAACAGGCCGCTTTGTACCTCGATATGCACAGCGCGCAACATCGAAAAGCCACCTCCAGCCACGAGCGGATTAGGGTCTTGCATCGCCGTGACAACGCGCTTGACCTGTGCGTCAATTAAAGCTTGTGCACAAGGTGGTGTGCGCCCGCTGTGGCTGCATGGTTCAAGCGTCACATAAGCAGTGGCCCCAGATGGGTCTTGACCATGAGCACGCGCGTCGTTTAGCGCCTGAATTTCTGCGTGTGCTTGGCCGACCGGCTGCGTAAAGCCTTCACCAATGATTTGGCCGTTTTTGACTAAAACACAGCCTACGCGTGGATTAGGTGTAGTGGTGTACAGTCCGCGTTCAGCAAGCGCAATGGCTCGCTGCATATAGGCGAAATCAGCATCGGAAAACATCAGTTATTCAATTTGGATAAAGGTGAAGGCAATAAATTTTAATGGTCACGCAGAGGCCAGAATTTAAACTTTCTCGTTGATGGTTAGGAAGCGCTAAATAAATCCGAAGTAAGGCATGCCAGCGCATACAGCACTTTAGTGCAGCAAGCAGGCCTTAATCGTTAGGCGCTGGTTTATTGAGTACTTCTTAGATTTGCAAAAACCTGGCGTGCTGCCATCAGTGTAGCGTTAATAACTTCTTCATCATGCGTGCTGGAGACGAAGCCCGCTTCATACGCTGATGGCGCGAAATAAACGCCAGCTTCAAGCATTGCGTGGAAGAATGCATTAAAGCGTTTTAAATCACAGCGTTCAACGTCAGCTAAACAAGTCGGTACTTGTTCGGTGAAATAAATACCAAACATTCCCCCAAGATGATCTGCCGCAAACGGAACACCAGCGTCATGCGCTGCGCTAATTAAACCATTTGTTAGCTGTGCTGTGCGTGTGGTAATGGTTTCATAAAAATCGGGTTCTTGAATTCGCTTCAGTGTAGCCAATCCACTTGCTACTGCAATTGGGTTACCCGATAACGTACCGGCTTGATAGACGCTGCCTAATGGGGCTAAGTGAGCCATGATTTCGCCCCGTCCACCAAACGCAGCGGCTGGCATGCCCCCGCCAATGACTTTACCCAAACACGTTAGATCAGGCGTAATGCCGTACAGCGCTTGCGCTCCGCCAAGCGCTACACGAAAACCACACATCACTTCATCAAAAATTAGCACTGACTCATATTCAGTACACAAATCACGCAGCGTTTGTAAAAACTCTGGCGTACCGCGTACTAAATTCATATTACCCGCGATAGGCTCGACAATCACAGCAGCGATTTGCTCACCGTATAAAGCGAATGCTTCGGCGATCTGCTCGGTGTTGTTATATTCAAGGACGATCGTTTGCTGGGTGACTTCCTCTGGTACACCAGCTGAAGTGGGTTGGCCGAACGTCAATAAGCCTGAGCCAGCTTTGACGAGTAAGCTATCAGCATGGCCGTGATAGCAACCTGCAAATTTGATGATGCGGCTGCGCTCAGTATAGCCACGCGCTAAACGTAGCGCGCTCATCGTCGCCTCGGTGCCGCTGGAAACCATCCGTACTTGCTCAATGGAAGGCATCAGCTTGCAAATTTCTTCGGCGATTTCTATTTCTCCTTCAGTCGGTGCACCAAAACTAAATCCTTGTTCAAGTGCTGCATGAGTGGCCGCGAGTACTTGTTCATCTAAATGACCAAGAATCATTGGTCCCCAAGAACCAATGTAATCGATATACCGCTTGCCATCGACATCCCAAAAATAAGGTCCACGTGCCTTTTTAACAAAGCGAGGTGTACCGCCGACAGCACCAAACGCGCGTACTGGAGAATTGACTCCGCCTGGAATAGTGCGTTGAGCACGTGTAAACAAATCTTCATTGCGAGACATAAGAGATCCCGAAAAAATAAGGTTTAATGAAAACCTGTTCAGGTCTCCCTCGCGCCCTTATGCCTGCTTGCCGTATTAAGTTGTATTGACAGTAAAGGGGTAAAGCCACCAGAAAGACCCTAAATAGGTTATTGATTAATGTAATGGTGCGCAGCGCTAAGCGATGCGCTCGCCCGTTTGTGGATTAAACAAAACAACCTTAGTTGTTTCCACTAATAAAGTTAGTGGCTCTTGCATTTGTGGTTGTGAGGCAGGGTGTACGCGGCTAATAGCTTGCGTGCCATTTAGTTGAAAAGAGACGAGCGTGTCAGGACCAGTCGGCTCAATCATGTCAACTTTCACTTCGATGGATTGTGCTTTAGCTTCTTCTACACTACGTGCACTGTGTGGGTCGGTAATGCGTTCTGGACGTAGCCCCACAATAATTTCTTTGCCTAAATAAGCGCGTAAATGATGAGAGGTAAAAGGTAAATTGAGCGCGGTTTTTTGTAGGCTCGTTTCTATCAGGATGCTATAGCCTAGACTTGTTTCGCCAAGCGTTGCAGGGATGAAATTCATCGGCGGCGTACCCACAAAGCCAGCCACGAAAAGGTTGATTGGGTTATCGTAAATCTCTTGTGGGGTGCCGAATTGCTGAATGAGGCCATCTTTCATCACAGCGACTCTGTCACCCAGTGTCATCGCTTCAATTTGATCATGGGTAACATAAACCGTCGTCGTCCCCAAACGCTGATGCATTAGTTTGATCTCGCTACGCATTTTTATGCGTAATTTCGCATCAAGATTAGAAAGCGGCTCGTCAAATAAAAAAATCGCAGGATCGCGCGCAAGCGCTCTGCCCATTGCCACACGCTGGCATTGACCACCCGATAGTTCAGATGGCTTGCGCTTAAGCAGAGAAGAAATATTTAGCGTCTCAGCGACGTGCTTAAGGATGGCTTCTTGTTTTTGCTTAGGTACTTTGCGGATTTTCAGCCCAAATAAGATGTTCTCGCGCACAGTCATTGACGGATACAGTGCGTATGACTGGAACACCATCGCGATATCACGATCTTTGGGTGGCAGATCGTTAACGGGCTGCCCATTGATCAGAATGTCTCCGCCTGTAACGGTTTCTAATCCAGCAATCGCATTAAGCAATGTCGATTTACCGCAACCGGAACCACCCAACAGAATAACAAACTGTCCATCCTCGATATCAAGGTTAATGCCTTTGAGCACCTCAACGCTGTTGGCAAAAGTTTTATAAACATTGCGTATAGAAAGACTAGCCATAATTTCTTAACCTTTGAGCGAGCCAGCAGTTAGGCCTCGGATGAAGTAACGTCCAGCAAGCAAATAGACGAGTAACGTCGGGAGTGCCACGATAATCGCTGCTGCCATATCAACGTTATATTCTTTGACGCCCGTTGAAGTATTAACAAGATTATTAAGCGCAACTGTAACGGGCATCGAGTCAATATCAGAGAACACGATACCGAATAGAAAATCATTCCAAATTTGTGTGAACTGCCAAATTAAGCAAACCATAAAAATAGGCGATGAGATGGGCAGTAAGATGCGATTAAATATCGTGAAGAAACCGGCCCCATCAATTCGTGCAGCTTTAATCAGCGTATCGGGCACGGTGATATAAAAATTGCGGAAAAACAGCGTAGTAAACGCAATGCCATAAATCACGTGCGCCATGATTAAGCCGTTTATGGAGTTGGCCACGCCTAAAAAACCTTGTAGGCGTGCCATTGGCAGCAAGATGACTTGGAATGGAATAAAGCAACCGATTAAAAGTAGCGTGAAAAACAGATGCGCACCGCGAAAGCGCCAGTGTGTTAGTACATAGCCATTAAAGGCGCCGATGATTGATGAGATAAGTACTGCTGGAATCGTGATGCGTACTGAGTTAAAGAAAAAAGGCCGTATCCCTTCACAGCTAATGCCAGTGCAAGCGCTGCTCCATGCTTTAAGCCAAGGTGCAAAAGAGCCATGGGTGGGCGGCATAAGTAAGTTACCGTTGCGTAATTGCTCAAGATCTTTAAACGATGTGATCAACATCACGTAAATAGGAAATAGGAAATAGAGCGCGCATAAGATAAGCGTAGCGTAAAGGACTATGCGAGAGACTGACAGCTTCTTAAGACGCACGGCGCTGACTCCTCGATTCCAAATACATAAGCGGCGCAATCACAACACAAACCGTAACCAGCATCATGATCGAAGCTGCGGCGCCAATGCCTAACTCTCCGCGCTCGAAATAAAAACTATAGATAAATAGGGTGGGCAATGAAGAAGCTGTACCTGGGCCACCAGCCGTGAGCGCCACTACCAAATCAAAGGTTTTAATGGCTAAATGGCAAAGAATCAGCAGCACTGAGAAAAAGATAGGGCGCAGATTGGGTAACACAATTTTCCAGTAAATAGTTGGTAGATTCGCTCCGTCAACTTGTGCTGCTTTAAAAATACTGTCATCGATACTGCGCAGGCCCGCTAAGAAGAGGGCCATTGCAAAACCGGTAGCCTGCCACACCGCGGCAATGACAACGCAGAAAATGGCTTTGTCTGGATCAGCTAACCAACCAAATGAAAAAGTCTTCCAACCCCAATCTTGTACGATTTTTTCCAGCCCTAGGCTTGGGTTAAGAATCCATTGCCAAGCAGTGCCAGCAACAATCGCGGAGAGCGCCATCGGATAAAGAAAAATCGCGCGCAGTGTTCCTTCTCCCCGAATTTTTTGATCTAGCAAAATCGCCAGCAACAAGCCTAAGCCAATGCTTACGCCAATAAAAGGAAGCCCAAACCAACCTAAATTAGCGGCTGCGACCCACCATACCTCATTCGCAAAAAGCGCTCGGTAACGTCCTAAACCGCTGAACGTATAGTTAGGCAACAGATGCGAATTGGTCAGCGATAAGTAGCCAGTAACAAAAATAAAGCCATAGAAGAAAATAAGGCTAAGCGTGATACTAGGCGACAGAATAAGTTTAGGAAGCAGATGTTCAACCCGTGCCTTTAAGCTTAGGCGCTGATGTTTAGAAGAGGAAGGTAGGGTCATAGATTGACTATCTTTTTGCCACACGCGCTAACTCCCGAACAGCCGTTTTTGCATCTTGATCGGAATTAATGAAGTGAGTGACCACATCGCTGATTGCACCAGCGATTGCTTCAGACTGCGCCATACCGTGCGCTAACGAAGGAAGGTAGCTTTTTTTCTGCATCGCTGTTTTTGCATCTTGATAAGATTGCTTCGCGCAACCATCAAATTTTGCCATTGATACATCTAGGCGAGCTGGAATCGCACCTTTATATAAAGCAAACTGTTCTTCAAAAGCAGGGCTGCCAATTGTTTTAGCCATATCCAATTGGCCTTGGGTCGCTTGCTCGTGATTTCTCTGTGTAAAGAAGACAAAAGAATCGAGATTGAATAAATAAGCCTGTGCAGTATTGGGTACAGGTGCACATAAATAATCTTTACCCATAGTTTTGCCGGCGTTAACAAATTCGCCTTTGGCGAAATCTCCCATAAACTGCATGCCGGCTTTGCCATTAATCACCATTGCAGTTGCTAGATTCCAAGCTCGCCCAGCCCGGCCTTTATCAAAGTAAGTGCTGATTTTGCGTGTGATGTTAAAGACTTCAATCATTTGCGGAGAACTTAATGTTTCTTCATCGAGTTCGACCAGTGCTTTGCGATAAAACGCTGGGCCTTGCGATAACACAACAGTTTCCCAAATTGTCAAGTCTTGCCAAGGCTGCCCCCCATGCGCGATTGGCAGGTAGCCAGCGGCTTTGAATTTATCGGCTAAAGTAAAAAAATCGGCCCAGTTTTTAGGCGCTTGCCCACCTATTTTCTTTAACGCATGCGTATTGATCCACAACAAGTTCATCCGATGCACAGAAAAGGGAGCTGCAACGTAATGGCCTTGATAGCGTAAGGTTTTATCGAGAGGGACAGGAAGGTGCGCCGCCCAGTCTTGCGCGGCTGCATCAAGCGTAACGAGCACGCCTTGCTCAGCCCATTTCTGAATCATTGGGCCTTTAATTTGTGTCGCGCTGGGCGCATTACCTGAAATGATTTTGGTCTTGAGCACAGTCATCGCTGCCGTACCACCCCCTCCTGCTACGGCGAAATCTTTCCATTGATAGCCTTGTTTTTCCATTGCTTCTTTAAGCAGGCGGGCAGCTTTGGCTTCACTCTCAGCAGTCCACCAATGTAATACTTCGAGTTGCTCAGCGCAGCGTGCAGAGGTGCTATGACCCATTAAGCTTAGTAAAAATATTAGTGCCAGAATTTTATGGGTCTTCATAGTTAATCTCCGGTTTTCTTATTTTTTATCCCAGGTTTATGCAGACGAATGGTTGGCTAAAAAAAGCTGCGTCCACTATCGAGTACGCTTTGTCTTTTATTTGCACTATATGAATAGCAGAGGAACTTTGCAGGCATCAGAGAACGAGCGATGCAAGAAAAAATATCTATGACGAGACAATTATAAACTTTTCAGAATTTCTCCCCGCATAAGCGGGCTGCAGCATCAATGCACGTAATGGTCTTTTTTCTGTAAGCTGTAATAACTCGGTATCTTTTTGGGAGGTCTGCGAACCTCCCTCAGTCGCACCCCCCCATTATGCAAGACGCTCCTCACTTCACCTTTGTTTTATTCGGCGCAACTGGCGATTTGGCAAAGCGCAAAGTTTTGCCCGCTCTTTACGCTTCGCATCATGCTCAGATGTTGGCGCAGCAGGGCAAAATTGTGGCAGTGGCACGCAGCGCATCGGACAAGGCGACTTATTTGCAATGGGTTGATAAAGCAGTACGGCCTTATCTAGATGTTTTTGATGACAGCACGTGGCATAGCTTTTTGCAGCGCTTTGAATATGTGCAGCTGGATTTACTCAAACGCGAGGATTTTGCTCGTTTAAGCGATGCGCTGAAGTGCAGTGAGGGCACGTTGATCTTTTACCTTGCTACCGGCCCTTCGTTGTTTATGCCTATTTGTCAGGCGCTAGGTGAAGTAGGGTTGAGTGAAAAAGCGCGTATTGTGCTGGAAAAACCGCTTGGCTATGACTTAGCTTCGTCGCAGGCGATTAACGATGCTGTCGGCAAAATTTTTTCAGAATCGCAAATTTATCGAATTGATCACTATCTCGGTAAAGAACCCGTGCACAATCTGCTGGCATTGCGTTTTGGCAATGTGCTGTTTGAGCCGCTGTGGCGGCGTGAATGGGTTTCTAACATTCAAATTACGATAGCTGAAGAAATCGGCGTCGAAGCACGTGGTAATTTTTACGATCAAATCGGGGCGCTGCGCGATATGGTGCAGAATCATTTACTACAGTTGCTAGCTATCGTTGCGATGGAGCCACCGCATTCGATGGAATCGCATTGCGTGCGCAACGAAAAATTGCGCGTGCTGAATGCATTAAAACCTATCTTGCCTGATCAAATTGAGCAATCTGTCGTGCGCGGACAATACCAGGCAGGTTTAATTAAAGGTAACGCAGTACCCGCTTACAACACTGAATTAGGTGTCAGAAAAGACAGCACGACTGAAACTTTCGTCGCACTTAAAGTCGAAATCGAAAATTGGCGTTGGGCCGGGGTACCGTTCTTTTTGCGCACGGGCAAACGACTTGCTAAACGCGGGGCGGAAATCGTGATCAATTTTCGCCGTGTACCGCATTCCGCGCTTGGCGTGAGCGCTTTGCAAGCAGCACCTAACCGTTTGGTGATGCAGCTTCAGCCAAATGAATCCATCCATTTGTATTGTTTAGCCAAACAGCCGGGCGAGGGGATGAATTTAGCGAACGTGCACCTTGATCTCGCGTTTGATGATTATTTCAAAGAAAAGCAAATGGATGCTTATCAGCGTCTGTTGTTGGATGTCATCCACGGGCGACTTGCTCTGTTTGTTCGACGTGATGAGCAAGAGCAGGCATGGCGTTGGGTTGAGCCGATTTTGACGAGATGGGCAGCGTCTAACCAACCACCAGAACCCTACGTTGCTGGTAGCTGGGGGCCAGCCGCTGCGCATTGGCTGGTAGCGCGGCATGGTGCAGTTTGGTTAGAAGAAGGGCAGTGATGAAGTTATCGACGCAGCCAGTGATTAAATTACACACTTTTCAAACACCGCAAGAACAAGCGCAGGCATTGACGCAAGCAGTAGGTGCAGCGTTGCAAACGGTACTCGCTCGGCGTGAACGAGCCTGTTTAGCCGTTTCAGGGGGAAGTAGTCCGACCCTTTTTTTGCAAACCTTATCGATGAGCGAGTTGGTTTGGTCGCGTATTGATACCACGTTAGTCGATGAACGGTGGGTTGATGAGCATCATGCTGCCAGTAATGCAGCTTTAGTACGTAGCACACTTTTACAAAATAAAGCGAAGGCTACGCATTTTATGCCGCTAGTCGATGTTAGCTGCGAGCCTAGCTTACACTTGCAGCAACTGAATGCAGATAAGTTGTTTGTTCATTTACCCGATGTGGCAGTGCTTGGAATGGGGGAGGATGGGCATACGGCGTCACTATTTGCCGATGCGCCAGAATGGGAGCAGGCAATGACGACAAAGCAGCGTTTGCTGCTGCTGCATCCACAGCTTGCTCCTTATCAGCGGATTAGCTGGTCGTTTACGGCATTCGCGCAAATGGGACAGCTTTTTTTATGGATTGCAGGTGAACGTAAATTGGCTGTGTTGCAAGAAGCGATCGAGCAACCGCTGAATAATGCGATTTCCAAACTTATTCATGATTTTAAAGTGACGCTTAATGTTTATTGGTGTGCGGCACACAACAACAATGCTTAATACGAACCCAGCGGCCAGCGAGTTACGTCTATTAGCTGATATTGGTGGCACAAATGCACGCTTTGGCCTTGTCAATGAAGCCGGCGTCATCACGCATATTCGACGCTATCGATGCGCTGATTACGCGGATATTTTGCAAGTTATCCAAGCTTATTTGTCTACGGTTCAACTAGGCGTGAAGCATGCAGCCATTGCTATTGCGAATCCTGTAGAAGGCGATCAAGTCAAGATGACCAATCATGACTGGGCTTTCTCAATTGAGGCGACGCGCCGTGCGCTAGATCTGCAAACACTGTTGGTCATCAACGATTTCACTGCGTTAGCGATGGCGCTGCCTTTGCTAAGCGAAGAGCAACGTATGCAAATAGGCACAGGAGCCCCTCGAGTTGACCATGCAATCGGTTTGATTGGGCCCGGCACGGGGTTAGGGGTTTCGGGTTTGATTCCGACTACTGAAGGTTGGGTAGCATTAGCCAGCGAAGGCGGTCATACCAGCTTTGCGCCATTTGACGAACGTGACGAATATATTCTGCAGTACGCGCGTCAGCACTGGCAGCACGTATCATTTGAGCGAGTGGCGGCAGGGCCTGGTATTGCGTTGATCTATCAGGCGTTAGCAGCGCGCGCTAAGCAAGCTTTGGCAACGGATGATCCAGCGAAAATTGCTCAACTAGGCTTGGCAGGTGAGCCGCTTGCCGCTGAAACGCTCGATTGCTTCTGCGGTATTTTAGGTACCTTCGCCGGTAATTTGGCGTGTACATTGGGCGCGTTGGGTGGCATTTATATAGGGGGTGGCATCTTACCGCGGGTGCCAGAATTTTTTGCCCACTCCTCATTTCGTACGCGGTTTGAGGCAAAAGGGCGGTTTAGTGCTTATTTGGCGCAAATTCCGACTTATTTAGTTACAGCTGACAATCCAGCTTTATTGGGGGTTTCAGCGCTTCTGGCAAAGCACTTAAATCGCGTTCCTTAAAAATTGTGAAGCAATCGGCCTAATTTGCCTCATTTAAGTGAATATGTTGGAGACTAATGTATTATCCCGCCCTGATGAGAACGAAGAGGACTTGCCTCATTAAAATTTAGATTCATCAATCAACGAATCTTTTAGAACCCGTTCATGATCTTTAAACAGGCGGCTATTAAAGGCGATCGGTATGCATGTTGGGGTTCTTCCAGCAGCCTCCATTGGAGATCTTTTAAAACCCTGCAACAGATTTTTAAAAGATCGTGAACAGGTTCTTCAATCTCTCTGAACATTACCTTCTTGCAAGGTCACACGAGCGCCCATAACGCTGATGAAGTTTGGGTATAGAGTTGTTTTGTCCGCTCTTGGAGAGCCAATATGCGCTTAAGTATTCAATTATCAAAACCCAATGCGCCCGCTTGGCGCTTGTTTCCAAATCGTTGGGATTTAATTGTGCTGCCTTTGATTATGGGGGGCATTGCGTTGGCAGCAGCTGGTTTGCATCAAACGATGGCGCCATTGGCGAGCCTGAAAATACAAACGATTTCATTAAGCCCAAGCCACCTTCCTGAATACGCGCTGCGTACGACGTTGCGCATGCTTGCGGCAATGGTCGCCTCGTTGCTGTTTACCTTCGCATATGGGGCGCTTGCTGCAAAAAGTCGCCGTGCCGAAAAAATACTCGTGCCGCTGTTAGATATCTTGCAATCGGTACCGGTGCTTGGGTACATCTCATTTACGGTGACTTTCTTCTTAACCTTATTTCCAGGCCGAGTAGCGGGCGCTGAGTGTGCCGCTATCTTTGCGATTTTTACCGCGCAAGCTTGGAATATGACCTTTAGCTTTTATCAGTCACTGCGCACAGTGCCACGAGACTTGGATGAGGTGTCACGCAGCTTTCATTTGACGGGTTGGCAACGTTTTTGGAAGTTAGAAGTGCCATTCTCGATGCCAGGCTTGGTCTGGAACATGATGATGTCGATGTCAGGCAGCTGGTTTTTTATTGTCGCGTCCGAAGCCATCACGGTTGGCAATACTGAAATTAGCTTGCCAGGCATGGGTGCTTATCTCGCTGAGGCAGTCGTGCAGCGCGATTTGAATGCAGTAGGTTGGGTGATTTTGACGATGATTGTCGTGATTTTTATTTACGACCAATTATTGTTTCGTCCGCTTATCGCATGGGCCGATAAATTTCGGTTAGAAACCACTTCCGGTGCTGCTTCTGAATCGTGGGTTTTGGATTTAGTTCAACGCACACGCTTAATTCGTCGTTTACTCGTGCCTTTTGGTTGGATGCTTGGCGTAATAGCACGCCTACCTTTACGTCTTCCCAAACTATCTGTAGTGCAAACTACTGCAGCCGCGCGCCGCGTTGCCTCAAAATTCGTCGATGCTTTCTGGATATTATTGCTTCTAGTCAGCGCTTCGTACGTGATTTGGCAAGTGCTGGTTTATACCCGCACCGCTTTAAGTTGGGGCGATGTGAAGCAAGTGTTAGGCTTAGGCGCACTGACATTGCTGCGAGTGACTTTATTGATCGTGCTGGCGTCAGTCATTTGGGTGCCCATTGGCGTATTAATTGGAATTAGGCCCACGCTGGCAGAGAAGGTTCAGCCGATTGTTCAGTTTATGGCCGCTTTCCCTGCTAATTTGCTGTTTCCTATTTTTGTCGTGCTGTTGGTGCGTTTTAAACTTAACGCTGATGTATGGCTTTCGCCGTTGATTATTCTTGGTGCGCAGTGGTACATCTTATTTAATGTGATTGCTGGCACGATGGCTTACCCAAATGACTTTAAAGAAGCGGCGGCAAACTTTCAAATTCGTGGCTGGCAATGGTGGCGGCAAGTCATGTTGCCGGGCATCTTTCCTTATTATGTGACGGGCGCGATCACCGCTTCTGGCGGTGCATGGAATGCAAGTATTGTGTCTGAAGCGGTTGCTTGGGGCGATACGAAAATCGTCGCACACGGTCTGGGGGCTTATATTGCTGAGATGACCGAAGCCGGTGATTATCCGCACATTCTTTTAGGTATTGCGGTGATGTCGCTGTTCGTCACCTTATTTAATCGCCTGTTATGGCGTCCTATGTATCAGTACGCCGAGAATAAACTTCGTCTGGATTAATCGTATGAAGCAAAACAGCCAGCCTAATCAGTCAAAGAACACACGCGAAATTCTGCGCTTAACCGATGTGCAGCGCGGTTTTACTAAGTCGCAAGGCGAGTTGCTCGTGCTCGACGGCGTCAATTTGACTTTGCGCGAAGGTGAAATTGTTGGTTTGTTGGGCCGTTCAGGCTCTGGCAAATCCACTTTGCTGCGCACGATTGCAGGTTTAATTAGCCCAACTAGGGGCACCGTCGAATACCTTGGCGAACCGTTATCTGGGCCAGCCAAAGGTGTCGCGATGGTGTTCCAAACTTTTGCGCTATTTCCTTGGTTGACCGTTTTAGAGAACGTGGAAGCAGGGCTAGAGGCGCTTGGTGTAAGTACGCGTGAGCGACGTTCAAGAGCATTGGCCGCGATTGACTTGATTGGTATGGATGGCTTTGAAAATGCTTATCCACGCGAACTTTCAGGTGGCATGCGTCAACGTGTAGGCTTCGCGCGCGCGCTGGTCGTCGATCCGACTCTGTTGCTGATGGATGAGCCATTCTCCGCGCTAGATGTGCTAACGGCAGAAACGTTGCGCACTGATTTTCTTGATTTGTGGAGTGAAAAGCGCTTATCGATTAAATCCGTACTACTAGTCACCCATAATATTGAAGAAGCTGTTTTTATGTGTGATCGTATTCTCGTGCTGTCATCGAACCCCGGGCGAGTGATTGCAGAAATTAAAGTGCCATTCGCGCATCCACGTGATCGCTTGAATCCTGCCTTTAGACGTTTAGTCGATAGCATCTACGCGAAAATGACGGCACGCCCAGCCACCGATAAGCTACGTAAAACACTAACGCTTGGCAGCTGGCTGCCGCAAGTGTCAACCAACCTAGTGGCAGGCCTGATCGAGACCTTGGCTGCTCCCCCTTACAATGGCAAAGCTGATTTGCCTGAAATTGCCCGTACGCTGCATTTAGAAATTGACGATCTATTTCCAATTGCTGAAATGATGCAACACCTCGACTTTGCCGATCTACGCGAAGGCGACATTCTGTTGACGCCCGCCGCCAAACTATTTGCCGAATATGGGACACAAGAACGCAAACAGATGTTCGCTGCTCACTTACTGCGCCAAGTTCCACTCGCCGCACGTATCCAAAAAGTACTAAGCGAGCGGCCAAAACACCGCGCTCCGCGCGTGCGTTTTGAACAGGAACTCGAAGACTTTTTATCAGATAGCGCAGCGCAAGAAACCCTCGATTCAGTAATCAACTGGGGCCGTTACGCGGAAATTTTCTCATATAACGACCAAACGGAGACGTTTAGCTTGGAAGATGTGGAGTCGTGAGCTGATTAAATTATTAAGAGGGCAGAGAGTACTTATTAAGACAAGCCTTTAAGGTATGCGGTTTGCATCTACCAACTGTTTTGGAAAAACAGGAGGATATGATGTCAGACAAACCCGCTCAGCCAATTGCCCAGCATCAGGATCGTCAACCGGGTCTTGAGAGCAAGATGGTGCCACCGCCACAAAGTCAAGCAAGTGATTATGTAGGAAGTGGCAAGCTTAAAGGGAAAGTGGCTGTGGTAACGGGCGGCGACAGTGGTATTGGTCGCGCCACGGCGATTGCATTTGCCAAAGAAGGGGCCGATGTGCTGATCGTCTATTTGGATGAGCATAACGATGCGCGTGTGACTCAACAGCAAATCGAAGCAGCAGGCCGCCGCTGCCAAAGTCTCGCGCTGGATATTGGTGATGCCTCTCATGCGCAGCAGGTAATTGATACTGCGCTTAACGCATTTGGTCGATTAGATATTCTGGTTAACAACGCGGGCGAACAGCATCCTCAAGCAGATTTTGAAAAAATTTCAACACAGCAACTGGAGCGCGTTTTTCATACGAATGTGTTTTCTATGTTCTATCTCGTACAAGCGGCCTTACCGCATCTACAAGAAGGAGCGCGCATTATTAACACTACTTCGGTCACCGCGTACCGTGGCAGCGCTCATTTAATTGATTACGCTGCGACTAAAGGCGCGATTGTCGCGTTTACTCGCTCGCTAGCGAAATATTTGGCACCCAAAGGTATTTTGGTTAACGCAGTGGCGCCCGGTCCAATTTGGACGCCTTTGATTCCTTCTACGTTTAGTGCTGAAGAAGTCGCCGAATTTGGAAAAAAAACACCTCTTGGTCGACCTGGTCAGCCGGATGAAGTGGCAGGTTGCTATGTCTTCCTTGCCAGTAAGGAGTCTTCATATATGACAGGCCAAGTGTTGCATCCGAATGGCGGTGAGGTGGTGAATGGCTAGCGGTGGTGGTTGCTAGTCTGTATTTTAGTAGCTTAATAATATTTTATTGAAGAATATTAATATTATATATTTTTATTGGCTATTCTCTAATCTATTAATAATTTCTATAAAACTGTTTTTTTCTCCTGGGTTGAAAGTCTTTCTTAAATGATATTTTGCATAGTCCAATGGACGTTTTTTAAAAGCATCAGATAAATTAGCCTTGGCATTATAATTTAATAAATGGTGTGCGGCTACAGTTTGTTTAAAGGCTAGAGCCATATGTAATGCCGTTTGCTTTTTTCGATTGACATGATTTATTTTTTTAAAGCCTGTTTCTTCTTTCAATAAGAGAGATATCATATTTTGCATTGCACGGCTAGCAGCAACGTGTAGTGGAGTGTTCTCATCTGCATCAGTCATATTGGGATTAATATGGTTTTCTAAAAGCAGTTCTGCTATAGAAATATCTTTATGTATTGCTGCTAAATTAAAAAAAGGCGTGCCTTTGCTATCTTTATAGTCAAAATTACTTAATTTATTGTTTTCTATAAAAATTTTTAGAAATGTAACATTATTTTCTTCAATGGCTTTGGTTATTGTTGATTCCCAATATTTGTCAGGCATTTGAGTGAGCCATGTATTTTTTATAATTTTTATCTTTTCATCATTTTTCAGTGTGTTGAAATATTCCTTAAACTCTACATATGACATTCTGCTAAGAAAAGCATCAGGGATTGTGTTTTTATTTTTAAATAATAATAAAAAAATAATATCTTGGTCGGAAATTAAATTTTCTCTATAAAAATTAGTGATTTCTATTTCATCTTCTTTGATTAGACTGGCTCCAAATAGGTCTTCAACACGTCTTTCGCCTTTATGTAAAATCTCCAAGACTTTAAGTGCTCTGCAAGGTAAAACTCTTTGATCCATGATGGCATTATAAAATATTACCATGGCTTCGGTTCGCTGCGTTTTATATTCTATTTCGTATAAAAACAGAAATCTTAATAATTCTTCTTTGCCATTAAATAGGCCTTTAAAAAAAATATCTAATAAAAAATTTTGGCCGATTATAGAGGCTGCCTTGTTCAATAGCATAAAAGATACTATCTGCTTGGCAGAGAGATTTTCTAGAATGTTGAGAATAATCTCTAGGGGAAGTTCAAGTAGATGTAATTGGTTGATTATTTTATTTTCTAGTATCGCCATATTTTCTATTTCTGCTGGCTGACTTGATGAGTCTGATAACTTCAGAGAGTTGGGTTGTACAGTATAGTTTGAGGTAGCAATGCGGTTTGTGCTATTTGAAATATTGGAATACATGTTTTTCCTAAAGATTAGATAGAAATGGCTGCCGATAATAACCTACAGATACTTCTGCCAGTAGCAAGTATTGGGCTAATGAATAGGGCGTAGGATACCACTTCTGATACATAAACTTAAATTCGTATTTATGCTTCTGTCTTTGTTGCGCTACTTTATATTCCCTATAAAACATAATGTTCTGTTTTTGAAAAAAATATTTTTTAATTACGAAAATTGTTGAAGTAGGAAAAGCCATGTATAAACATAAGAATCGCTCTGCTCCATCTTTTCAATCACATAAAGATTCGGATAGGGAGCCTCAAAAATATGATTCAGAAAGATTTTCTCCTGAGGAGAGAATTCAGCTTAACAGTTATCCAAGAAATAAATATGAAGAAATTATAAAAGATAAACCTCCGATACAAAAAAGCATCTGGGATGACATAGATTTTTCGAGTGAAAGTGAAGGGGAAGAAGATAAGAGAAGTATAGAAAATTACAAAAAAGTAGATGAAGAGAAAATAGAAAATTGGAGAAACGATCCTGCTTTACCCAGAAATGGAGATTTTGAAAAATATGTAGCAGATTCAGCTGTTGGGATGAAAAAATACACCGAGTCCCCTAATTACGATCCAGAAAAATTAAAATTATTGTACGAATATACAGGCCCTGGTTATATGATCAATGCCTCAATTCGAGAAGCAGAGCGAGAAAGAGACCTAGAAACCGCAGCTAATTTAGCTAAGCCTTATGTAGAAGCCATAGATTCTCTATTGGGAGAAGAAAAACTTCGCGTAGAACAAAATCCTGTTTATCGTGGGAGAAAACGTCACACTGACTATGAAGAAGGGCGAGTAGTGAGTGATCCCGCTCCACAGTCAGCTAGCGTTAGCCCTGCAGCTGCCTCTGGTTATGCACATTCCTTGAGCATGAATCCAGATAGGCAGGGGATAGAATTATTTATTTTTAACGCTATTTCTCTTAATGTTTCTGCTGCCAGTATTATTGGTCAAAAGCTTTTCGGTGACTCACGTGACGCGAATACTGAAGATAATTTGGACCATAGTTATGCTGTGAAAGAAGCTGAAGCGTTGATTAGGCCTGGAGAAAAATTTTTGGTGGAGTTGAAAGCACGCGACCCGTCAACAGGAAAGCATAAAGCGATCCTTGTAAAAGAAGAGGAGCCAAAACAGCAAAAGCAAGAAGGAGCGAAAGTGAAAAGAAGACTTAGTCTAGGTTGAACTTTGCTTAAATTGGATGCGATAAAGAGACATTGCTTACATTATAGGTTTGAGCGGGGCTACGACGTCTTGCCGAGCATAATGGCTTGAAAGGGACTGGTATTAGGGGCTGGATTGGTCTAGCCCTTTTTCATTCTAGGCAAGGCGGGGTGTACATTTTTTCATGTGCATGCTGCTTGTCACCTAAACGGTTATAGAGCGTTTTTAAGCTAACGCCGAGCGTTCTGGCAGCGCGCTGTTTGTCGCCGCCGCAGTGTTCAAGGGTCGCTAAGATGACGCCGCGTTGAGCATCCACTAACGGTGTGCCGATTGAAATATCTATTGTGTTGGTTTGTTTGTCTGAAGGTGGTGAGGAGGCGAGTTGAGTATCAGGAAGCTCGATGTCAATTTCATCTTCTTGCGCGAGGATGAAGCTGCGGTAAACGACATTTTTTAATTCTCGGACGTTGCCAGGCCACTTGTAGGTATTGAGTACCTCAACGGAGCGGGCAGAGAATTTTTTATCTGTGCCTTTTTCTTGGTTAAAGCCGTTCAAAAAATATTGCGCCAGCAGCTCACAATCACCGCCGCGTTCAGATAAAGGTGGGGCTTGTAAAAGAAAAACAGCCAGACGATAGAGTAAATCTTGACGCAAGAGATTCTCTTCTACTGCCTCCATGGGGTCACGGTTGGTCGCGGCGATGATGCGTATATTGGAATGTATTGGTTCAGTGCCGCCTACTCGGTAAAAAACGCCTGTCTCCAGCACGCGCAATAGTTTCACTTGCTGCGTGAGTGACATTTCAGTCACTTCATCAAGAAATAGGGTGCCGCCGTGAGCGAGTTCAAAATAGCCAGGGCGATCTTTTGTGGCGCCGGTAAAGCTTCCTTTCTGGTGACCAAAGAATTCGGCCTCTAGCAGACTATCTGGAATAGCACCGCAGTTAAGCGCGATAAAAGGTTGGTCTTGGCGCGGTCCAAGCGCATGGATAGTCTGCGCGATAAGTTCTTTACCGGTGCCTGATTCACCAATGATTAGCGTTGTCGTATCCGTTTGCGCGACGCATTCAATCTCCTCATAAAGCCTAAGCATTGGTGCGGATGAGCCGTATAACAAGCCAAATGATTTGAGATCTGTATGTTGTGTCGTCATAGCTTAGATGTTGTTTAGGCCGAAGGTGAATGTACCTAGTTCAATCGCATTGCCGCGGCCACGGTAGGTGATGTGAAGTTGATCAAATCCGTGCGCAAAACTCACCAGCGGACAGCATGGTAGAACGCTATATTGCGGCAGCATGAAACTTGTTAGTCGTGGAGCATAGGGTTTGCTTGGATCGGTTAATGTGAAAATTTCTATCAGCCCATCTTGATACCCGAGGGCAATAAGAGCGTTGAGTGGTGAAAACGCGATGCTGTGAGGACGTGCTGCATGCGTGAGTTGACCTGCTGGAGCAGATAATAAGATAGTTTCTTGGCCACCGCTTTCTAAATCTTTTAAAACAATCTCTGATCTTCTTGTGCTTTTTTTACTGCGTCTTTGTGAAATAAGGAATTTTTCATCAGTAGATAAGCAAAAAATTGCATTCGTTTGAGTCAGTCCTGGCCCTTGCTTAATCACGCTGTTAGCGTCGGCCGTTGCTATATAAGTATGCTGGCGTGAGCCAATATAGAGCGTGCCATCGCTGGCAATGGAAATGGTGAATGCATCGCTATCTCCATTTAAATCAATTTCTTGAATGCATCGTTGTTGAATATCGTAGCGTCGCACGAAGCCATCGGCCGTAATTAAACCGATAAAACGACCATTCGCTGATACATCAGCGGCTTTAAAAGAGTCATTTAAAGTATCAACAGTAAGCACATCACCTGTTGGCTGCCGTAGATAAACGGTGTGCGAGCGATCAATAAAAATTTCAAATTTGAGGGGAGGGTAGTTAAACGCTTTTGCAATAGCCACACCGCCAGGTGCTGCATGACGCATACGCCGGCGCAGACCTTCGGCCAACGTGCTGTCTACGACGGCTTCAGAGGCGGTAATACGATAAATCTGTGAGTCATCTGCCAGTGGCTGAAATGCATGAATATATTGATTGCCATATTTATCCATGCCTACCATCACATTGCATGGTTTAGGCGCGAAAGAAATAAGCTTGGTTTGTCGCAGTGAAAACAAACGCTCGTCTTTAATCGCGCGCAATAGGCTTAGCCGGTAGGCGGTGGCGTAATACCCTTGTTGACGTAGCCATTGGGTCGATGGATGGAAGCGGAAATTTTGTAAATCAGCGGGCTTAATGACTCGCTTCTCTGCGCTTTTTTCAACTAAATCTTTCTGAAAAAGTTTTTCCAGTGTGCGCAGAATGAGCGTTTTAAAACAACGCGATGGTTGTGTTAGCGGGCATAGGAGGCTAGAGGAAAGATAAGCCGTTTTATTTTTAACAACTGCTTTAGGGAAGCCGCAAGATCTTCTTAGTAGTGCCGCAGTACGGGTAAGACAAGCCTGGCTTTGAGATTGTCTGATCGTTGACGACATAACGGTTAGTCTCCCTTGCATTGAATATTGCAAAGCTGCTGCCTATTGATTAAAGCGAGTCTGGCACTGCTTAAGGCCGATATCTTACGTGGCTTTTTATTGATTGGCCGGTTTTACGCGATATTCGTTAGCCATTTTGCAACAGGTGGTTGAATAAAATCTGCCATTTAGTAACGACTGCCGTTGATAAATGGATTGGTGCTTTTAAAGCTTGCGTCGCTTTAGGCGGATGACGCAAACCTCAAGAAATCGAAAAATTTAAAAAAACTTTACCTAGTCCACTAGAGTTACCTAATCAGGTAAAAACCTGAGTGAAAGTCATTTTTTCTCAAATGTATTGACGCCTCTTTTATCTAAGCAGGCCCTACGTGTATAGACGTACGTCAGGATTCCTGCTACTTTGCGTAGCCTGTTTCATCGGATATGGGAAGGTTCTAAATGGGCTTTAAGAATTAATCACTTAAATGTGATTCGTCTATTGATTAATTTAAGTGGCTCTAGAAAGCTGCACTTCTGACGTTTTAAAAAAATCTTAATTACATGCCGCATATACTTATTGTTGATGACGATCTACAGACGCGCCAGGCGTTAACCGAAGTGATTAGTAGCGATGAGCTAACGATTGCTACTGCAGCTGATTTACGTGAAGCGAGAATTCAGATTATTCGGCAAATGCCTGACGCTGTTTTTATTGATTTAAAGCTGCCAGATGGGAGTGGCGTTGATTTATTTGAGGATTTGGCGCTGCAACCTTCGGTTGAGGTCGTAGTGATTACCGGGCATGCAACAATTGAGAGTGCGGTGAGCGCGCTTAAGATGGGGGCCACAGACTATTTGGTAAAACCCGTCAATTTACAGCGAGTGAAGGAAATCATAAGTCATCTGCCGCGTAATGGTGAGCTACGCAGCAAGATTGGCTCGCTGCAAAGTGAGTTGCAGGATTCTGGTCGTTTTGGTCCGATGATCGGTAAATCGCAAGCGATGCAGCAAGTCTATGAGCAAATTAGCCGAGTGTCGCCAACCAGTGCAACAGTGTTGCTGATTGGTGAGTCAGGGACTGGCAAAGAAATCGCGGCGCAAACGGTGCATGAGTTAAGCCGACGGCGCAAGCAGCCATTTCTCGCAGTTAACTGTGGTGCCATTTCGCCTAATCTCACTGAATCTGAAATGTTTGGGCATGAGAAAGGCTCATTTACCGGCGCCGATCGACAGCATAAAGGTTATTTTGAGCGAGCCAATGGAGGGACTTTATTCCTTGATGAAATCACGGAAATGCCACTTGAGCTGCAAGTCAAAATGCTACGTGTGCTTGAGACAGGCACTTTTATGCGGATTGGAGCGAATAAGGAAATTGAGACTGATATCCGCTTAATCGCAGCCACTAACCGCGACCCGAGGCAGGCCGTAAACGAAGGTAAATTGCGGCTTGATTTGTATCACCGGCTCAATGTTTTTCCGGTTCAGCTGCCGCCGCTACGCGAACGCGGAGAGGATATTGATCTACTCGCGCAGCATTTGTTGGAAGAACTCAATCAGCGTCATGGCACGCATAAAACTTTCCCTGCACAAATTAAGTCAATGCTGCTTTCATATGCTTGGCCGGGTAATGTGCGCGAGCTGAAAAATTATGTGCAGCGTGCCTACATTATGGCTAACGCACAATCTGAGACGACTGCCGTAGTGCCGCTGCAAGTCTCATTGTCAAAGTCACCGACTGCGGCAGTGGCTAGAATTCCTGTGGGCACTTCACTAGCTGAAGCCGATCGTCAATTGATTTTGGCGACTCTTGAACAATGCAAAGGGGTAAAAGCGCAGGCGGCTGAAGTTTTAGGGATTACGCCAAAAACGCTCAATAACCGATTGATTGAATATGGCGTGCAGGCAGATTCAGAAGAGTCAAATGATGGAGCGAGCTCCAATAAATAGCTAGTCGAGCAGTTCTAATTAACAGAGCCATGCTCAAACTTCTGCATAACTTTCCGTAGCAAAGAATGCCATGACTAGCCCATACAATTAAGCGTGGGAAAAAACATGATATTGCTACGGAAAAGTATGCGGAAATTCTCCAATTTTGGGTTGGAAAACTCAAAATGAGAAGCTCGCTATAAAAAAATAAGAGCGTGCCGTACTTCTCAAGTTGTTCGATAAATCTCTTCTTAGCCCGTTTTTTGAATGGCGCGAGTCGAGACGAAAAGGAAAGAATGAAAAACGGCACATGCCTTGCGACGCTTCTCATATTCTTTTTCAGATTAAGGGAGAAGCAACATGTTGTTAAATTCCGAGCAGCCTGATCCGACTCCACCTATACCACCTGATTTACCACCTCATCCGCCGCCACCGCCTAAACCACCGCAGCCTGGCCCTAATCCTAGTCCTCCTCCCATAGGCGATCCTGTTCCAACGGACCCACCGCAATATACGGCGCGCACGGACAAATGCATCCAATACTTAAAGTGAGTACTCACGTGTATCAAACTGGTGATCGATAAAATTTTATCGATCAACTTTAGGTGTACCGTTGCCGGTTTATTAAAAAACGGTAATTCGCATTTTTATGCAAAGCAAGGTAAGGTTCAGGCCGGTCAATATAAATACTGCCGAAAACAGATATAAAAATAGTAGAAGATCCAGATGAGTAGAATAGTTGTTGTATCCAATCGAGTGGCCCCTGTGCAGGAGGGGCGTCTAGCTGCAGGAGGGTTAGCGGTTGGTGTATTAAGTGCGTTAGAAGAGAGTGGTGGTGTTTGGTTTGGTTGGAGCGGTGAGGTGGTGAATGACCCCAAGCTTGCCCTTGAGCGCCATGGTAAGTTGACCTATGCGACAGTTGGCTTAACACGGCGTGATTATGATCAGTATTACCGTGGCTTCTCGAATGCAACGTTGTGGCCGACGTTTCACTATCGCAATGATTTATCGCGCTACGATCAACAAGAATATCTTGGCTACCAGCGTGTTAATCAATGGTTAGCCGAACAGCTTATTCCACTCTTGCAGCGCGATGATTTAATCTGGGTGCATGACTATCACCTCATTCCATTTGCTCAAGCATGCCGACGTGCAGGAATAAAAAATCGCATCGGTTTCTTTTTGCATACGCCATTTCCGGGGCCGGAAGTACTGCATATGATTCCGCCGCACGCTGAATTGATCAAAGCTTTATGCAGTTATGATGTAGTCGGATTTCAAACGCACACCGATTTGCAATCTTTTATCGATTATATTGCGCGGGATGTGCATGGGGAGATAGAGGATGATGGCACGGTAAAAGCATACGGACGCACTCTCAAAGCAGCGGTTTATCCGATCGGTATTTATCCTGATGCGATTGCGCAGACTGCTGAGCAATTTTCAACGCGCAAACCTGTGCTTCGTCTGCGTGAGAGCGTGCGGGGTCGTAAACTGATTATGAGTGTTGATCGTCTCGATTACTCCAAAGGATTGGTTGAGCGTTTCCAGGCATTTGAGCGTTTGCTGCAAAACTCACCAGCACTGCAAGGTAATGTCACTTTCATGCAGATTGCACCGCCCACTCGCTCTGATCTGCAAACGTATCAGCGTATTCGCCAGAACCTTGAAGGGGAGGCGGGGAGGATTAATGGCCGCTTTGCGCAGCTTGATTGGACACCTATACGTTATTTGAATCGTAAATATGAACGCAGCTTGCTCATGGCGATTTTGCGTGAATCGGATGTGGGCTACGTTACTCCGTTGCGTGATGGAATGAATTTGGTCGCGAAAGAATATGTCGCTGCGCAAAATCCTGATAATCCAGGCGCCTTGGTTTTGTCACAGTTTGCGGGGGCAGCCGATGATCTGCCGGGTGCGCTTGTCGTTAATCCATTTGATACAGGCCAAATGGCCGATGCGTTAGCTCAAGCGCTATCTATGCCACTTGCAGAAAGAAAGACACGCCATTTCGACATGATGCAGTCATTACGCAAAAAAGATTTATCAGCTTGGCGTGAAAACTTCTTGCAAGATTTGCGTAAAGTTAAGCCGAAAAAAGCGGGAGGGTCTCAAGCGGTAGCTCGTCATAAAGAAGAATTAGCTACGCTGTAATTAATCATTGGCAGCGCACATTAGCACCGCCAATCTATGTATGTACAAGCCGGCTCCGCTGCGTTAGCCTCCCAGGCTTAAACAAATAAGCTGATAACCTTCTAGACATCGAGAAATGCGTTCTATTGATCCTTTTGTTATAGAGAGCGGGCAGAGGATACTTAAGTTTTCAGCATTTATTTTTAATGCCCTTGCCGTCTTAATTGAGCAGGTTGAACTTTCATCAAGCGCCGATATTTTGCCACGGTGCGACGCGCAATAATGACCCCTTGCTTAGCTAGCATTTTGGTCAGCGCAACGTCAGAAAAAGGTGCTGCCTCGTTTTCCGCCTCAATGAACTCTTTCAATAAGCTGCGTACCGCGGCGGCTGAACAAGTGCCACCTGTTTCTGTGCTGAGTTCGCGGGGAAAGAAATGTTTAAATTCAAAAATTCCGCGCGGCGTAGCCATATACTTATTGCTAGTAGCGCGTGAGACAGTCGATTCATGCAACTCTAATTCTTGTGCAATATCACGCAGCACAAGCGGTTTAAGGGCAATTTCACCATAATCGAAGAAAGCTTTTTGATGCTTGACGATACATTCCGCGACTCGTTGAATCGTGGTGAAACGTTGTTGGGCATTATGAATTAACCAGCGGGCTTCCTGTAACTGTTGAGCAAGCGGCGAGCGACTGGTGCCACCTGATTGAGCGAACAGAGTCGCGTATTTGTGATATAGCTTCGCTCCCGGCACCACAGCTGGATTAGTGATGACAGTCCACTGCTTTTTACCGTTTTCTTTTACCTGTCGCACAATCACATCGGGCACGATGTAGTTGTTTTCATCATTTTCATAATTCTTGCCAGGCTTGGGGGTGAGTTTACGGATTAACGCGCACGCTATGCGTAGCTCACATGCACTGCAGTGGAGTTTTTTTTGTAATTGAGCCTGTTCACGTCGAGCCAGTTTATCCAGATGCGAGTTGACTAACTTAATTGCAGTTTCACGGCCCGGTGTGGCGGTAGGCATTGCTTCAAGTTGAAGTCTGAGGCATTCGGAAAGGGTGCGTGCGCCAACACCTGGCACATCAAGTTTCTGTACAAGCTTTAATGCAATGCTCAGTTCGTCCTCACTTAACGCAGGCTCAATATCAGCTAAGGACGCAAGGCTTGCAAGGTTTTCACGCAAATATCCATCGTCGTCTAATGATTCGATGATGATTTGTGCAGCCAGCCGGTCGCGGTCATTAAGAGGGCAAAGACGTAAGCTTTGGTGTAAATGGCTACGCAGCGTGACAGGCGTATGAATCCAATCCAGAGAGGTAGGACTGCCGCCATGCTGGGCTTCGCTCGAAGTAGGATAAAGCGAAGCATAAGAGATCATATCAGCATCGCTATTGCCGTCCTCTAGGCCATGACTAGGGATGGTTTCTAGGGTAGCTACGCTATCCGCGTCATCTGCGTCGTCTGCGCTGCTCTGTGATTCTTCGGCTGGATTGTCGTATTCAAGAAAAGGATTCGTTGCAAGGGCGTTGTTTAATTCCTGAACAAATTCTAGCGAAGATAATTGCAACAGACGGACAGCTTGCTGTAAACGCGGGGTCAAGGCTAGTGATTGTTTAGAACGTAACTCCAGCGAAGATTCATTCACTACACACCTCAATTAGTTGCTGTGGTTAGGAAATATAAGTTGATTCAGTGTTTTAAAAACCTGTTTAGGCTTTTCCTAGTCTTGCTGTACTGGTTGAATTGTCTAAGACAGCGCAAGACCATCAGTAAAATCCTAAACAAACTCTTAAAAGCGCTTTTTAGCAAAAGGCGTGCCTATTTAAAACAGATAAAGGCCTTAGATTTGAAGGAATTCTTTATTGGTAAAAATTGAAGGGAATTAGACAGCCCTGTGGATACGCAAGAATCCACAGGAGCTACACGTAAAGAGTGCTTGTTGATTTAAAAATCGATTGTGCTTTATAAAAAACTATCGGTAGGTGATTTGCGGTCTTCAGTTTGATCGCGCAGGCTGCGGATACGATCATGGTTTTTCAAAAGATCTTGATACTGTGCTTCGACAAGCGCCCGCACTTCAGGTGGCAGATCTTTTTCAAGGGCATCATGGTAATGTTTCTTCGCCACGTCTTCACCACGCTCGCATTCGGCTAGCAGCGCATGATCATCTATACCAATGACAGCAGCTTTAAGTTCAATCCAGCCTCGGTGTAAGGTGCCGCTTAGGCTGCCACTATCTTCTGGTTTACCACCCAATTTTTGTACAAGCCCCTGCAACTCTTGGACAGCTTTTGTGCAATCTTTACTGCAAGCAGCAAAGACTGTTTTAAGCTGCGGGTTAGCCGTTTCATCTTCTGCTTTTTTAAACCCTTGTTCGCCATCTTTTGAAATTTCAATTAAGTTATTCAATACCGAGACAATATCTGTACTCATAAAAATCTCCCATGTCGCTGAATTAGTGGCTGCTAGTGATTGATACTAACGTTCAGCACATAGCATGCCAGTGTCTGGGGGAGGGTATGGCGCGCGCCATATGGAGGACAGCAGAGTGTTGATGGCGTGTTTGCAGAGGTTCCGTTGGTATCCGTAAGCCTAAGAATTGCTTCCAGAACGAGAATCAAATTCGTCTAAGTTTTTAAGCTGCCAATAACGCTCGGGCGCTTCTATATCGGCATACTCTTGGAAGCTAAACGCACGCAAGAGGCTTTTGTAAGTTTCAATCGCCTGATGCTTCAGGGCTGTACGCTGAGCGCGTTCGGTATATTTGGCCGGAGAATGATAGGGGACATCAGATTCAAAAAAAACGGGTGCAGCGACGATATTATGGGCTTGAAATTCTACTAATCTTTGCTGCACCGCACCTGCGACCAGACGTTGCGGAATTTCTTCGTACGCGACCCATAGTGGTTGAGGGTGATTCTTACGCACAGCCACGCAAGCGGCATGCACGAGATAATTTTCTGGCTTACATAAACCTAAGGGTATAGCGACCAAATTTGGTCGAAGGCTAAAAAGTACACGATCCAATTCGGTTGCAATTTGCATCACAGTTGGGCTGGCAGCATATTGGGCTTCACAAAAGCCCAGCCATAGCGGCGCCGCACCCAGTGTGTCGAGTGCCGCTGCATTTTCCGCACGGCGCGCGCGCATCGCCTCGTATGCACTGTTAAAGCCGCATTGCTGATCCCAATGGGTGAGTATTCTGTGATCTAGCGGCGTTCCCGTAAAAACGGTAGCAACCAGCGCGCCGGGAAAAGCGGAAATCAGCTCTCCACAGCTAAATACCCCATCATTAAGATGTGGCGACACAACAAGTAAAGGCCCCCGAGGGTAAGAAGTAATAAATGTCATGGAAAAAATTGGAGCTTGCTTATAACCTATTTAGGCGCTTCTTAGCACTCGCGCGCCGCCTTGCCGCATTAGTTACTGCCTGCGGCAGCGTAAGGCCATTAGGGAGAGCCTAAACAGGTTCTAAGGAACCATCTAAGAAACTCTTTGAGCAGATAGCTAAGACATGCTGGGCCCTTGGAAGTTCGCATAGGTTCCTAACGATTAGCAATAACTCTATAACCTCGGTGGGGTTGGGTAACTCTGTTAAAAAATTACATGACGCTTCGCTTAAAGGTTTTGCGCCTTAATCTATAGTTGTATTGGCAATTGGCTATGATGCAAGGTGCAGACCCCTTAAAAACCTAAGCAAGCTCTAGGAACCTGTTTAGGCTTTCCCTAGTGACATTGCGCCGCCGCAGGGGCAGTACAACTAGTACGGCAAGACGGTGCAAGGACGTTAGGGAAAGCCTAAACAGGTTCTAAAAGAACCGGGTGTGGTGGTGTAGCTTCATATATCAATATGCTCGGTTTCCTAAGGTCTACTGGTCAATGCGGGTCTTCCCCTGTTTGATATTGATTCAATACAATTTTTGGATAAGACATCCCGTATAATCGAGCGCATTTTTAAGAATCTGTCTATAAATCGCCTGAAAGGCCGTGCAATGACAAAGACGGGTTCCCATCTCCTTTTAAAACATCTCATCTATACGCCATTGTGGTAGGCGCGACTCCTTGTGTATGAAAGCTGCTGAAATTCGAGAAAAATTCTTAAAGTTCTTTGACTCTAAAAACCATCAAATTGTTCCATCGTCGAGCCTTGTGCCGACTAATGATCCGACTTTATTGTTTACTAACGCGGGCATGGTGCAATTCAAAGATGTGTTTCTCGGGCTTGAAAAGCGTCCTTATCAGCGTGCCGTTAGCGCGCAGCGCTGCGTGCGTGCTGGCGGTAAGCATAATGATTTGGAAAATGTCGGATACACTGCGCGCCACCATACTTTTTTTGAAATGCTTGGCAATTTTTCGTTTGGCGCCTATTTCAAGCGTGAAGCGATTCAATTGGCATGGGAGTTGTTAACCCAGGTGTATAAGCTGCCACCAGAAAAATTGTGGGTGACGGTTTATCAAGAAGATGATGAAGCTTATGACATCTGGGCTAAAGAAATTCAGATACCGCTCGATCGCCTAATACGGATTGGTGACAATAAAGGTGCGCGCTATGCGTCTGACAATTTTTGGCAAATGGCTGAGGTGGGACCCTGCGGCCCATCTTCTGAAATTTTTTATGATCATGGTCCTGAAGTATGGGGTGGCCCGCCTGGCTCACCAGAGGAAGATGGAGATCGCTATATCGAAATCTGGAATCTGGTGTTTATGCAATTTAACCGTGATGCCAACGGTAATTTGACTCCTCTACCTAAACCCTGCGTTGACACAGGGATGGGCTTGGAGCGTATTGCAGCGATTTTACAAGCTGTCCATAGCAATTATGAAATTGACCTTTTCCAGCATCTCATTCGCGCTGCCGCTCGTGTAACAAACACAGAAGACCTAACTAACAATTCCCTTAAGGTGATTGCCGATCATTTGCGGGCTTCGTCATTTTTAATTGTGGACGGTGTGCTGCCTGCGAATGAAGGGCGCGGTTATGTGCTGCGACGCATTATTCGGCGCGCGATTCGCCACGGTTATCAGCTTGCGCATAAAGAACCGTTTCTTTATCAATTAGTGGCTGATCTGGTCGCTGAAATGGGCGCTGCGTATCCTGAATTGGCTACTAAGCAAGCACGTGTCAGTGAAATACTGTGCCAAGAAGAGGAACGCTTTTTAGTGACAATAGAGCATGGTATGACCCTGCTTGAAGCAGCGATGACTCAAATTCAGCAAAAAGCTAGCGAGACCAACTTAAAAATATTGCCTGGCGAAATCGCTTTTAAATTGCATGACACGTATGGCTTTCCACTAGATTTAACCGCTGACGTTTGCCGCGAGCACGGCTTAAGCGTGGATGAAGCTGGCTTTGAGGCAGCGATGACTCAGCAGCGTGAACAAGCCCGTGCAGCTGGTAAATTTAAAGCTTTGTCTACATTTGAATATGAGGGTGAGCAAACGATTTTCTCTGGCTATCAAACTTTGATCGGCGAACAGGCAAAAATAGTTGCGCTGTATGCTGATGAACAACCTGTTGAGCGGCTTGTGAGCGGGCAGGCAGGCGTTGTTGTGCTTGATCAGACACCGTTCTATGCACAAGCAGGGGGGCAAGTTGGAGATCGGGGGGCGTTGAACACAGCGCATGCTCATTTCGTCGTCAACGATACGTTGAAATTACGCACAGATGTAGTGGGTCACTATGGCACGTTAACTCACGGCGAACTGAGCGTGGGGCAAACCCTGCAAGCACAGGTTGAGCCGCAACAACGGATACGCACAGCGCGTAATCATTCGGCTACTCATTTGTTACATCATGCGTTACGTGAAGTGTTAGGCACACACGTGCAGCAAAAAGGTTCGTTGGTCGATGAGAGCAAAACCCGTTTCGATTTCTCGCATCACGCGCCTTTAACAAAGGATGAAATAGCGCATATAGAAGAAATCGTGAATGCTGAAATCTTGCTTAATACGCCGACGCAAACGCATCTGATGTCCTTTGACGATGCGGTGAAAAGCGGCGCGACAGCACTGTTTGGTGAGAAATATAGCGATCAAGTGCGCGTGTTAGAAATCGGCGTTTCACGTGAATTATGCGGCGGCACGCATGTGACTTATACGGGGGAGATAGGTTTATTTAAGATCGTCTCCGAAAGCGGTGTCGCGGCAGGCATTCGACGTGTCGAAGCGATTACTGGCGATAACGCGATGCGTTTTGTGCAAGCATTGCAAGCGCAACTCAATGAAGCGGCCGCCGCGCTTAACGTACAGCCAACCGAGTTGACTCAGCGCATCGTACAAATACAAGAGCAGCAAAAATTGCTAGAAACGCAGCAGGCTCAACTGAAAGCTAAGCTCGCTACGCAGCAAAGTGATGAGTTAGCAGTGCAAGCGATCGAGGTGGGGGCAGGGGTGCGTTTACTTGCAGTACAGCTCGAAGACGTCGATGTCAAAACACTGCGCACGATGATTGATACGTTAAAAGGAAAATTGAAGCATGCAGCTATTGTGTTGGCCAGTGTTATCGATGGCAAAGCTAACTTAATCGCAGGCGTGACTGCACCGACTAATCAGCAGGTGAAGGCGGGCGAATTGGTTAACTTTATTGCACAGCAAATAGGAGGCAAGGGCGGTGGCAGACCTGATCTAGCGCAGGCAGGCGGAACTGAGCTGGCGAAGTTGCCAGAGGCGTTAGCTAGCGTTAAAGCTTGGGTCGAGGCTCGCTTAGGTTAAGCTCGCTTGGGCTCTCTCTGGCGTCTTTATGCTGATAGAAGGGGGTGTTTGAAGGACGGTTGTGTTGGGGTTCCTTCGTCACCCCAATCTACGCAAGGGGCAAAATTGGGTTGAGGAAAGAACGAACTCCAACATGACGATCGATATACGCTACCCCTTTCTTTTTCTAGACATTGAATGGGTTATTAGCAAAATCTGCCTAAATTAGGTAGCGGCAGTGTGCCGTTTGACAAGGATTTTTATGATACAGGCCGATAAAGAAGTTGATGCGTGTGGCTTAAATTGCCCGCTCCCCATTTTGCGGGCGAAAAAAGCGCTGGCTGATATGGAAAGCGGCCAGATTTTGAAAGTGCTTGCTACAGACCCTGGCTCCCGCCAAGATTTCGCTGCCTTTGCGAAGCAAACTGGCAATCAAATCGTTGAAACTGCGACGCAAGATAAAGTTTTTGTATTTTTTATGCGCCGACGTTAATCCTCGTCATTTCGAGAAAATTTGTTTTTACTTCCGCTTTTCTGATAATTTGTGCGTCAGATATTAATCAATTAAATAGAGGCATCTATTTAATTGCAATAAGCGTCACCTCTTCCACATAAAGGCACATGTCTTAAAAGTGTCGCGCTTCTCAGTTTTTTAAAAAAGGGTCTATTCAATTCAGATCTTTTTAAAAAATGTTAACGCTGCTTAACCCTTCAGCATCGATGCTCTAGCGCGCAAATAATCAGCAAATTCATCTTTAACCTCTGGATGACGTAGCGCAAATTCAACCGTCGCTTTTAAATAACCTATTTTGCTACCGCAATCAAAGCGCGTGCCCTGGTAGCGATAGGCAAGCACTTGTTCATCTTGCATTAATGATTGAATGGCATCGGTGAGCTGCAATTCACCACCAGCACCTGGTTTGAGCGCACGGATATGGTCAAAAATGCGCGGTTTTAAAATATAGCGTCCGACTACGCCAAGATTTGACGGTGCTTTTTCTGGCGCTGGTTTTTCCACGATGCCAGCTAGCTTAATAATATTGTCTTCCCATTCTTTCCCTTCCACGACGCCATACGAACGTGAATCCTCAGGTGCAATTTCTTCAACACCTAGCACTGAGCAATGGTAATGATTAAAAACATCGACCATTTGCTGTAGCACAGGAGGTTCGCCATCCAATAAATCATCTGCGAGTATCACCGCAAAAGGATGATCTCCAACGAGTTTCTCCGCGCATAGCACCGCATGCCCTAAGCCAAGCGCTTCTGGCTGGCGCACATAAAAACATTCAATGCCAGCAGGCTTGATGCTATGCACGAGATTAAGTAGAGCGTTTTTATCTTTAGCATCCAGTTCAGCTTCTAATTCATAGGATTTATCGAAATGGTCTTCAATCGCCCGTTTGCTGCGCCCAGTGACAAAAATCATGTCGGTAATGCCTGCTGCGCTGGCTTCTTCGACAGCTCGCTGAATCAATGGTCTGTCTACAATGGGCAGCATTTCTTTGGGAATAGCCTTGGTGGCAGGTAGAAATCGCGTGCCTAAACCGGCCACAGGAAAGACAGCTTTTTTGACTTCGAGCATGAGAAACCTTATTAGTAAATTGAGCTAGGCGGCATTTGGATAAATCGAGAGCAGGGGGATGAGTTCTACTCTCAATTTATTCAGCGCTAATGTTGAGCCTTATCAAGCGAGGCGCGCAAGCTGTCCATTTAGCTTACTGAGCATCGCTTCAAATTCAGTTAATCTATTTTTTTCTTGTTCTACTACGGCTACCGGTGCTTTAGCAACGAAGTGAGTATTTTGTAATTTTGTCTGACACTTGGTGATCTCTTGTTCAAAGCGTTGAATTTCTTTCGTTAAGCGCGCGCGCTCGGCAGCGATATCGATTTCAACTTTAAGCGCAAATTTTAGTTCTCCTACTACCGCAATCGGAGCGTTGCTTGCGAGCGTGTCGAGGGTCGCTTCGTTTTCTACGATAGTCACTTCTGACAAACGGGCGAGCGCTTGTATATATGAGGCGAACGAAGCTAAACGAGCGGTATTACCCGTTACTAGCAACGGCACGCGCTGCGCAGGGGAGAGATTCATCTCGCTGCGTAACGCGCGGCACGCATTAATGAAGGCTTTTAATTGCTCCATCCATTGTTCTGCCAGTTCATCAATTTTTTCAGCTTGAACCGATGGGTAAGACTGCACCATGATCGATCGCTGACCTTCTGCTGTGTTAGCAAAAGTATCGCTCGTGAGCGGCGCCACAGCTTGCCATAACGTTTCGGTAATAAAAGGAATAATCGGATGGGCTAGCCGCAAAATACTTTCGAGTACGTATAACAAAGTCTGTCGCGTGCCTCGCTGCTGTGCCGCGGAACCTATTTGTAGCTGCACTTTGGCCAGTTCCAGATACCAATCGCAATACTCATCCCAAATTAAGCGATAGAGTGTGCTCGCCACTTGGTCTAATCGAAAATCGGCAAATCCTTTTTCAATGTCGGCACTGGCGCGTTGTAAAAGCGAAGTGATCCAATGATCTGCAAAAGACAGTTCGATACTGTGTGACTGTTTATCCGATTGTGTTTGTTCGGCCGTCGTCTGGCAGTTGAGTAGCACGAAGCGCGTTGCATTCCATAGCTTGTTGCAGAAATTGCGATAGCCTTCGCAGCGTGCCAAATCAAAATTGATATTGCGTCCTAAAGTCGCCAACGAAGCGAACGTAAAGCGCAATGCATCGGTACCAAACGCTGGAATGCCTTCGGGAAACTGTTGGCGCGTTTTCTTCTCTATCCCTGAAGCTTGACGTGGATTCATTAACCCTGTTGTGCGCTTAGTAATCAGCTCATCTAACGTAATACCATCGATCACATCGATAGGGTCTAGCGTATTGCCTTTCGATTTTGACATTTTCTGGCCTTCAGCATCACGAATGAGGCCATGCAAATACACGGTATGAAATGGGATGCGGCCAGTAAAATGCAGCGTCATCATCATCATTCGTGCGACCCAGAAAAATAGAATATCGAAGCCAGTTACCAACAATGATGAAGGCAAAAAATGCGCGAGTTCAAGCGTTTCTTGCGGCCAGCCCAGCGAAGTAAAAGGCACGAGCGCGGATGAGAACCAGGTGTCAAGTACATCATTATCACGCGAGAGGGTACCGTTATAGCCTTGCGCGCGAGCTTGTTCATAAGCTTGCTCTTCGCTGCGCGCTACATAGATACGGCCTTGTTCGTCATACCAGGCGGGAATCTGGTGGCCCCACCAAAGTTGTCTGGAAATACACCAGTCTTCAATATTTTCTAACCATTGATAATAGGTGTTAGTCCAATTTTCTGGTACGAATTTGACTTGACCACTGCGTACTGCCTCAAGTGCTGCACTGGCAAGCGATGCGCCAGGGTTCGCGGCGTGATGCTTAGTGGGCTTACTAACGGCGACAAACCATTGATCAGTTAGCATCGGCTCAATCACCGCACCACTTCGGTCGCCTCGTGGCACCATCAATTTATGTGGCTTGATGGATTCAAGTAAATCTTGGCTTTTAAGATCAGCGACGATGACTTTGCGGGCCTCGTAGCGATCGAGGCCACGATATTTTTCAGGTGCGTTATCGTTGATTGTGGCGGTAGGAGTCAGAATTTCAATCGCCGGTAGCTGATGCCGTTGGCCGACTTGATAATCATTGAAGTCATGTGCTGGTGTGACCTTCACAACGCCTGTGCCAAACTCGCGCTCGACATATTCGTCAGCGATGATGGGAATTTCTCTGTCGCACAACGGCAGTTTTACTTTTTTGCCGATCAGCGCCTGATAACGCTCATCTTCTGGATGCACCATCAGTGCGACATCGCCCAACATTGTTTCAGGGCGTGTGGTGGCAACGGTTAAATGTCCGCTTCCATCGACGAGGGGATAACGAATATGCCATAAAGAACCGTTTTCCTCTTCACTCACTACCTCCAAATCAGAGACTGCGGTGAGTAGCTTAGGATCCCAGTTAACTAAGCGCTTGCCTCGATAAATTAGCCCTTGTTCATATAACCGTACAAACACCTCAAGCACGGCCTGCGAGCGCTGCTCATCGAGCGTGAAATACTCACGGGTCCAATCAATCGACGTGCCTAGACGACGAATCTGTTGCGTAATGGTTGAACCTGATTTCTCTTTCCATTCCCAAACGCGTTGTACAAACTGCTCGCGTCCTAATGTATGACGTGAAATGCCTTGCGCATCAAGTTGCCGTTCAACCACCAATTGCGTTGCAATGCCAGCGTGATCTGTACCTGGCACCCATAACGTATTGGCGCCGCGCATGCGTTGATAGCGCGCGAAGCTATCCATAATGGTTTGATTAAATGCATGGCCCATATGCAACGTGCCCGTCGTGTTAGGCGGTGGCAATTGCATTGAAAAATTAGCGCGCTCAGCAGCGAAGCTTGGCTGCGCATAACCCTGTTCTTCCCATACAGAAGACCAATGCGCTTCAATCGTCTGTGGCTCGAAACTTTTTGCGAGGGGGAGAGGGTGGTCACTCATTAGGATTTCATTCAGAAGAGGTTCGAAACTGCGAATTATAAACAGTGCTGATGCTAGCTTCGCGTAATTTGGTAAGACTTGGACCGTAGAATAATTTTTATGGGCCTGTAAAAGCTAAGGAATTTGCAAAACCTCAAGGGTTGCGTACGCTGAGGTAGGCAATTCAATAGTACTGCAGAGATGCTTCAGTTGATTATCCTGCCGTCTAAAGGGCTTTGTAAAAATTCCTTAAAAGAGAGCGGTATCCCGGTGCGCTAATTCGTACCGTGTGAAGTGTATGATTGCGGGATAAATTATTTGCTATCGATTCAAACCAATCAATTTAATGTCTGATTTACTCTCCTCTCTAAATGAAGAACAACGTACAGCGGTAACGCTGCCTGATGCCTCAGCGCTGATTTTAGCTGGCGCTGGCAGCGGTAAAACACGTGTTCTAACGACTCGCATTGCATGGCTAATCCAAAATGGGCGCGTTAGCCCATCGGGCGTGTTAGCTGTGACCTTTACTAATAAAGCAGCGCGCGAAATGGCTGCGCGCCTGGGTGCGATGCTGCCGATTAATGTGCGTGGAATGTGGATTGGCACCTTTCATGGTTTATGCAATCGCATGTTGCGCGTGCATTATCGGGATGCTGGCTTACCGCAGACCTTTCAAATCCTGGATATGGCTGACCAGTTGTCAGCGTTAAAACGTTTATTGAAATCGCTCAATCTGGATAGTGAAAAATATCCCCCCAAACAATTACAGCACTTTATTAATCAGGCTAAGGAGCAGGGGCTACGGCCAGCCGATGTCACTGTTGAAGATGATTTTCAGCAAAGGCTCGTCGATCTTTATGCGGCTTATGAAGCGCAATGTCAGCGTGAAGGCGTGGTTGATTTTGCTGAATTATTGCTACGTTGTTATGAATTGCTTGAGCGCGATGAATTACGTTTGCATTATCAAGAGCGCTTTAGACATCTGCTAGTCGATGAATTTCAAGATACGAATCAACTTCAATATGCTTGGTTAAAGCGTTTAACTGGCGAGCGTACAGCAGTGTTTGCAGTCGGGGACGATGATCAAAGTATTTATGCATTTCGCGGGGCGAATGTAAATCACATGCTTGATTTTGAGCGCAGCTTTAATTTAAGCAAAGTCATTAGATTGGAGCAAAACTATCGTTCGCATGCGCATATTTTGGAAGCGGCGAATCAGCTGATCGCTCACAACACACGACGACTCGGTAAAAATCTGCGTACTGATGCAGGTTGCGGTGAGCCGGTGCGCGTTTATCAAGCAGCGAGCGACGCGCAAGAAGCAAGTTGGATTATCGAAGAGATTAATGCATTGCTACATCAGGGGGTTGAGCGCGATCAGATCGCGTTGCTGTATCGCAGTAATGCGCAGTCACGCATCCTTGAGCACACGTTAGTTGGTGCAGGCATTCCTTATCGCGTCTATGGCGGGTTACGCTTTTTTGAGCGACAAGAGGTTAAGCATGCGCTGGCCTATTTGCGTCTAATAGATAACCCGAATGATGATACGGCGTTGGTTCGCGTAGTGAATTTTCCTGCTCGCGGTATTGGCGCTCGTTCACTCGAGCAATTAGCTGATCTTGCTCGTACGCATAATTGCTCATTAGCCGAAGCAGTCCCGTATGTAAGTGGTAAAGCAGGCACTAACTTAGGTGGGTTTCTTGGCTTGCTAGAAAAAATGCGTGTGGAGACGCAGCATTTTAATTTGCCTCAGACAGTTGAATATGTGACGCGAGCGAGTGGCTTGATTGATTACTATTTAACCGAGCGAGAAGGGCAAGATCGCATCGATAATTTGCACGAATTAATGAATGCGGCGACGGCTTTTGTTAACGAAGCAGGATATGGTCTAACAACGCCAGCGCGTATGCTGCCAAGTCATCGTGTTGCTGCTCCTGTTTTGACTCAAGCGGAAATGGCTGTAGAAGTTGATACTGCTCTACAGCAAGGCATTGATGAAATGACTCCACTGGCTGCTTTCTTATCACATGCGTCATTAGAAGCAGGAGATAACCAAGCACAAGCCGGACAAGCTGCAGTACAGCTAATGACTGTACATGCAGCGAAAGGGTTGGAATTTAACGCGGTATTTATTACTGGGCTTGAAGAAGGTCTGTTTCCTCATGAAAACAGTATCGCTGATTTGCAAAGTTTAGAAGAAGAAAGACGGCTAATGTACGTCGCGATTACCCGAGCGCGGCAACGCCTGTATCTCTCTTTTGCACAAAGCCGCATGCTACACGGACAAACTCGCTATGGGATGCGCTCGCGTTTTCTTGAAGAATTACCAGAAGGCGTATTGAAGTGGCTCACTCCAACTGCAAAATCAGCTGACTTCAATTACGGTTGGGAACATACGCGTAATGCATTTGTTGATACAGTTTCTAGTTACTCAAGCACAAAGCAACAAACTGATGGTGGCTTTCGTCTTGGTCAGTCGGTGTTTCACACGAAGTTTGGCGAAGGTGTCATTCTTCAATTAGAAGGCCAGGGTGCTGAAGGCCGCGCGCGCGTTAAATTCGGCCGCCATGGGGAAAAATGGTTGGCTCTTGCGGTTGCTAAGTTGCAGGTGATTGATGCTTAGAAATGGGATGAGTATGGACGACGTTCCTTGCTTAAAAAATTTCTGTAGTAGCGTGATCGGGCGCCAAAGCGCAGGCCGCTGCTTTTAATGATATTTATCGGGCAAAGCTTTTCTTCATACGGCAAAATTCAAAACCGAATCGCACTCGGGATTTGATTATTTTCATTTAAAGAGTACTAAAGTTCCAAAATTAGGCTGTTCTATTTTATTTGGAGACAGCCCAATTTTTTCAAAAGTCATAGGGCTGCGGTAATTGAGTGCATTTAATTGTGCAGCGAGCGTTTTGATTACTCTTTCAATGCCTTCCCTTTCTAAAAGCGCGCCTACCGAACGAGGAAGCCTTTTGTTGGAGAATACCACCGGCTTGTCTAACACCGTTAATCATCTTTTGGCGAAGGGTAGAGCTAGCCTGTGCAGGAAGGGCGGCCTGCGAAGAGGATTCCGGCAGAGAACTGGTCCGTGGGGGAGAATTACGGGGAAGAGAGCTGGTCTGCAGAGGAGGACTAATCTGTGAGTTAGGAGCATTCTCAGTCATTTGGTCTAAAAAAGAGCGTCTACCAGAAGTAAAAAATCCAAAAAAATTTTCATGAATAAAATATTTTTTACTTTCAGATAAAGGTTCACTATTCTCTATTTCTTCCTTCGTGCACAGCCTGGCCTCTACCAAATCCTGCAGTGTTATATCTTCCTTTTTTTTAACGATATTTCTAAAATTTTGGAATAGTTATAGGTAGGGTCTTGCTGTGTCTTAGATAAAAGAAGTTCTCTAATGAATGGTTGGTATAAAGGATTATCTTTATGAGTTAGATTAGCTTTCTCCAGAATTGAGTCAGGAATATCTAAAAGATTTTGAATTTGGATTTTTTGCTCAGAAGGGAAAAGTTCAAATAAATTTGCGTGCAAAAGTTTTTTCTTTGTGTCGGAAAAAGTTTTGTTTATCTTCTCGATATCTTTCTCATCGCATAGCCCGATATCTAATAGGTCCTTTGACGTTATCGATAATGGATCTTTCAAAGATATTTCTAAAACTTTGAAATAGTTATAGTTATCTCCATGTCGTAGATCCATAGCAGTCTAAGCGATTCCTCCAAAAACCCGACTTACGCTTGCAAGTTCACCTAAGGTCTTTATGTCCAATTCGTCGGCAATCCGTCCCTAAATTTGAGGAATCTGATACTGCTTTGGAAAAGCATCTTCATTTACTATTGGTCCGGTCATTTTTGAACTCTCTTAATATAAAAAAATTCAATACAGCGCATATTTAAAGCTTGACCAGTTTTAAGGTAGGGGGCTGTCTGCAATACGAAATCATATCTGCATAGGCGTAGTTCTTCGGCCTACTGTCCTGAAATAGCGGACGAAATTCGACCGCTCCTCGCTTATGCGCTATGAGGGTAGTTGACAGCGTTCAATTAGTCGCTCAGGGCGTATAAGGGCGTGCGAGAGGGTGTGCGATTTACACACATCATTTCACTTTCTGCGAGTCAAGGAGGATGAAAGTATAGGCTAGATTTTGATATCCCTTTTCATCAGTCCAGCTTTAACCTGACTTGATTATTTCCATAATTTCAAGGGATCGGCTTTTCAGGAACAAGCTCAGTTTGCTAGTTAAAACTCATAACGTCCCCAAAACAGTCCAAGCATACCTCGTTTACGTGGTATGACAGTGGTCATCAGGGAGAATTTACTAAAGCGTATTGAGCCAACGGGCAGCAGAAATGGAATAGGTGTGTAGTGCAATATATCTGCTCGCGCCGTGAGGCCGGCTGTAAAGCCTGCGCCTAAAGATAGAAAAGGTAATGAATTGATAGGCTGAATAAACCACTGGCGCCCATAGCCTGCTATCGGCTCAGGATCTTTATGCGAGTCGAGGAAGACGAATGCATAGACTAGATCTTGATGACCATTTTCATCAGTCCAGCGTTTGCCCACTCCTCCTCCGAATGCTCTTGCGTTAAGATGTTTGCCATCGAAAAGCGAGCCAGCGTGCCAGGTATAGCCGGTTACGTATAAATCCCAGTTACTCTGTTGATAGGGTTTGACTACATGTTTTTGGTAGGCCGATTGGATTGATTGAGCGGTGCTCTCGTTAGACTGTGCATGAGCCACTTTCGACAGCATGCACGTAATCGTTATCAATATTAACGAAAAATTCTTCTTGATTTTCATATTGAGGAAAAGACGTCGCCTCCCATTTAAAGAGGTTCATCATTTTTTTTAGTTATGTTTAAAGAAGAGGCGAGAAAAATTAACTAGCAACAGGTGAAGCCGTCTTCTCACCGAAACAGCCACGATAAGTGGCATAGAAAGAACAATAGAACATGCTTGTCAATATAAGCGAGAGAGGCATGATCATCCCCATAGCTAGTGTTTTGAGTCCTAGCAAATGAAGCAGCATCGTGAGGGTGGATGAAACGGTAAGCGTAAACCCAATCCAAAGCACGGTGTAAACGAGGAAAGCACCACGATTACGCCAGCAACTTACCGCACTGAAGAAAAGTGCTTTTTGCAAAGCGATGTTATGCCATGCAATAAGAGTTGGCGCGAACCAGAATAGGGATGCAATGGGTATATAAGCGATGAGTGAAACCAGTGTGGCCCGTAGCAGAGTGCTTTGCTCAAGAAGCTGATTATCTATTGGCGTTCGCATGATGACTGAACGCATAAGCATGCCGCCATCAGTTAATGCTGAGATATACAGTGCAATAAAGGCGGCGAAGGTATAGAGCAACCCCAGTAATAGCAAACGCTTTCTCACAATATTTCCGTAATCGCGAAAACCTGTCAGTAGCGAAAATGGTGAGATAGATTGATTCGCCGTAAGTTCACGTCCAGCATACATAAAACCAACTGATAAGCCAGGCAACATCAGCAATGGCAAAATCGGCCCGAGCACGGGCACAAGAGAAAAAAGCATCATCACAAGGATGTAGGTCAAAAAAATCGACAAAGCCTTCAGTGGATGACTAAAAAAAAGTTTAATGCCTTCGCGGAACCATTGATAACCGGCTTTGGCAGGGAGTTCGTTCAGATACATAGTAGTTAACCGGCAGTAAGCAATGTAGTAAGAAGTTGGATATTGAGAAGCAGATTTTCTTAAAACCAGGCAAGCGTTGGAGAATCAATGCGATTTAGCAAAATTCGCTCAAAATGAGTTGGATCATGTGCTTTAAGTAGCGTGGCTGAGCGTGGCAAATAAAAATCATACAAGCGTGATATCCAAAAGCGTAGCGCAGCAGCACGCAGCATAGTGCGCCAATTTGACTTTTCGCTTGCAGTGAAAGGACGCACGCGAGCGTAGGCCTGCAAAAAGGCAGTAGTACGCGCATGATCAAGTTGCCCTGTTGCAAGATCGACGCACCAATCATTCACGCACACGGCAATATCAAAAAGCCATTTATCGTTGCCAGCAAAATAAAAATCGAAAAATCCACTTAGTTTGTCATGTTCGCCGGCTACTGACGCTGGGACAAACAACACATTGTCTCGAAATAAATCACAGTGACAGGGACCACCTGGCATTTGCCGATAATCTTCCGTAGCAAAAAACGCTTGTTGAAAGGCAAGTTCTTTTAAAAGTAATTCTCGTTGCGCTTGGCTCAAAAAAGGCAGAAGTGTAGGTACTGTAGCGTTCCACCAACTAAGGCTACGCATATTGGGTTGTTGCAGAGTGAAAGAACGTCCTGCTTGATGCATTAGCGCGAGCATAGAGCCAACTTCAGCGCAATGGTGTGCAGTCGGCTTAAGCTGAACGCTCCCTTCAAGCTTCGTGACAATTGCTGCGGGTTTCCCATTTAACTCGCTAAAGAGCGATCCATCCAAGCGAGCGATAGGTTTAGGAACACGCACTTGATGATTTGCAAGATGTTGCATCAACTGCAAATAAAACGATAACTCGCTTGCCTGAAGCTTCTCAAACAACGTCAGAACGTATTCGCTTTGATCAGTCGTTAAAAAAAAATTGCTGTTCTCTATCCCGCTTTCGATCCCGCGTAAATCGACTAGAGAACCGAGCGCATAAGCTTGTAACCAGGGAGTAAGTTGTGTTTGGGTAACCGCGGTAAAGACAGCCATGAAAGTAAAAAGCAAAAAATGCGCGAGAGCGCATTAGTATGGGAATAGGGCGGCAGGTGAACGGTATTATTTTTAGTAGCTCAGACCTTTAGCCAGTGTGGCGGATTTTAGCAAAATTATTCACTTATATAAGGACGATGACCAAAGGAAAGGGGGCTTTTCGAGTTTTTCTTTTAAATCGTTTAAAGGCTCGCCGTTTGTAGACGGCAACGCATTCTCTTAATATGCAAAAGGATCTCTGCCTAGCTCAAGGCCAGTTATGCCTAAGCATAACGCTGTCCAACAGATTAGACAGAGGCTCCTCAGACTTTCTTTTTATATTCAAAGCTAATAGAGTTTTTTAAGATCCGACTACGCCGTTGCTTCTAACCAAGCTTTATGACGTTGTTCGTCCTCCCAGCCACGCTTTAAAACATCGAGTGTGCCAGGCCATTTGCCGGCATGGTGATTCATTCTTTCATAAGCTGTGTTGGTATCTACTTCGTTGTCTTTCATCGCTTTTAATATAGCTTGGTCACCTAGCATACTGGCTGCGATGACTTTACCTTTGAGCAAATGTTGTTTTATATCAGGTCCTGTTGGAGGAGTATTGCCATGCGCCATAATCAGCTCAGACAATTCCTGGATATGTCGTTCATGATCGGCTAAAAACTCTGCTAATTTTTCTTTATAAAATTCACTTTTTAAACGGGCCAGCGCAGCCTGATATGCCTCAACTGCATCATAATCTAGCTCTATAAGCGCATTTATTGCATTTAAAAATTCTGTCTGCGTGCCAACTAACGTCACCATTTTCCACCACCTTTCAATCTTCTGTTGAGCCTAAACTAAACCAGCAAAATGGCAGCAAGCCTTATCCTGAAAAGAAGACGCGCAATTGCCGTGCCATACCATCAACATGGAGAGGCGTCTGTTCTTTTGCAAGCGAAAAAAAGCAAGCTGAAGTGGAAATTTTTATATAAGAATATGCTGTAATAACAGCAACTTATGCGATTTTGTCGAAATAAATGAGCTTTTGAATAAGAAAAACTATTAACTTTCTACAAAACTACTATATAATGCGCGGCTTCGGGTCGTTAGCTCAGTTGGTAGAGCAGCGGACTTTTAATCCGTTGGTCGTAGGTTCGAATCCTACACGGCCTACCAGTCATATCAAGGTTTTCAGCGATTTTCGCTAACTCTATTTTTTCCGCAATTTTCGGTTTGTTCCGCAATTATTATTACTTGGTCGGCGTTACGAGTTTACCTTTACGGTGCCGAACGTACCGTTGAGTCATTTTTTCATCTGCATGGCCGAGCTGATCTTTAGTTGCAGCCATACCTGCGTGCTCTTCTTTATCTGTACCTGCTTTGGCACGTAAATCACGGAACTGAAAATCTTCCTTTTTTATTCCTGCTATTTCTCTTGCCTTGTCAAATCTTGAGCGTAGCGCATCGCTGGTCAAGGGTTGACCATCCTCATTTACTATAAGTGCAGTGCTTACTATTTCGTAGCCTCGTTTGCGCGTATGGATGCGTTCAATCACCTTAGTTAGTTCTCCTTCAATGGTAATTCTTAGCTTTTTGCCGCGCTTGTTTTGCGTTATCCATATTGCGCCTTCTTTAATATGACCCTCATCAAATTTAAGTACATCAGCAGGTCTCTGTCCTGTCAAATAGGCCAAGTCCATCGCGTCACGCAATGGCTCATCGGCAGCTTGGCGCACAAGTTGGTATAACTCATCTTCAATATAGATGTCACGCCCAGTTTCTTTGAAGTTGCTTATACCGGTACATGGATTTGATACTTTCGTAAACCCCTTTCTACGCGCAAAATTCCAGATATGCGAAAACAGCGCTTTTTCCCGGTTTGCCCGTACTTGCCCTTCATTGCCTTTGATAGGTTTTCCCTTCGCTTTGAATCTTTTGATGGTGTCCTGTACGCGCCAATCGAGATAAGCACTAATATGGTGAGGTTCAATATCGTTTAGTGTCGCTGGAGGATTGTCAAAGAACTCATAGAGTTTAGCTAATTCCTGCAAATTATCTTTTTGTGTACGAGGTGCTTTTTTAGGTAATTCTTCTCGTTGATAACGTTCAGCGACATAACGAAACGTAATATGTTCTTGATAGGCACACTGATTATCCAGGGTGAGTTCAGCCCATTTTTTCATGGCTAATGGATAATCTGAGCCAAGAGGGATTTCACGTCGGGGAGTCTTGCCCGTATCGAGATAGTAATATGTGCCGGATGGGCGGTGGCGTGCTCGCATGCCAGTGGGCAAGTTCAGATTACGGCTAGGTTTCCGTCCCATAGCCTAGCTACTTTGCTTTAAGCACGGCAGGCGACCAGCCACGGGTGGAGTGGGGTATTGCTGAATGTTTACGACCTTCAATCGCCACTTTAGTGACAATAGCTTGTCCTGTGGCGTTGACAAAATGCGCAATACCCATGTTTTTCAATGCTCGGATTTGCGCATTTTTCATCTTACGGCCAGTTAAATGTGCCACTTCATCACGACTCAGGAATACAGGTTCAGCCATTTTCTTTACCAATTGCCTTGTTTTACACTTATGCGGCTGCACTATCTAAGCTGGTATAGCCATTTTTTTCATGCCATTTTTTCCAGCCCTTGACCCACTCAATGCACAATTCTCCAGCCATTACCGGGCAATCGGCTTGCGACCTGCCTTCGCTGGCTGCTTGGTAGCCGTCGTTGTAGGCTTGTTGTAAGTCTGCGTTAAGTGGCGTATGCGCGATAGCGACGGCTTTGGTGTCAATGGTGTTATTTTCATCGCTGTTGATTTCTGTGTCGTGCATGCCTTTGCCGCTACTGTTTGGGTCATATTCATGACCTAAGTCCATCACACGTTGGTCAGACTCCCCTTGAATTTCGTCCATACTTGCTGTGTGTTGCTGATGGTTAGCCACTATCACTAGCACAGATTCGCCGCGCGCCTTGAATAGTTCGGGCAGGTTTGGTTCAATGCCGCTGAATTTGACGACAGCTTTCACGCCGTCCTTGATTGTGATCTGATCGAGGCCGCCGGCTACGACAATGCGGCCTTCGCTAGCGATCAAATGTACGGCCATCTTTACATTGGTTTCTACCGCGATTGCGTAAGCGGTCGATGACATCATCCTGTTTCATTTTTGGCAGTTTTATCCATAGATCGGGAAGTAGTTTGATTTCCTGCACAAGCGCTTGCAGCAGATCGCAACCCACGGTTTCAGCAGTCATATTTAGAGTGGCTTTAAAGTCATCTTTATGGATAGTCATGGCATGGATTTCCTTAATTCATCATTAGTTATGTGTGAGAAGTCTTAAATGCATCCGCTTATATTCACTTTATGTTGCTTGCAGGATGTTCATGACGAGGGCGTGGCTTTAGCACTAGCTCGCCGTTAGCCTCTGTCATTTCACGGGCGTGGATTTCGGCCAATTCATCGGTGCTTGGCTCCCATTTTTCAGATTGCTGAGATGGGGTTGATTTGGGTGTGCTAGTGGTAGCGCCACGAATTTCGCCGCTGTCTTGTTCTGTTGCCTCAACGGCAGCAGGGGCCAAGGACTTTCCGGATTGCACGATTTTGGCAAGGTGTGCCTCATTGGTACGCAGCGATTCGCTAGTGACACTGGCGATAGTGCCGTCAGGGTGGATGTCGATAATGTCGGCTACTTCATCAGCGGTTTGCAGTCCCATCGAAAGTTCAGGCGCATAGGCGCGGCACCACCACGCGCCAGCGCGATACATCAACATCTGCTGTGGGATAGATTGCCACTTGCTGCCGTTTTTGCCGTACCAACCTTCTTTTTTTGCAATGGCAATCGTGATGTCCGTGCCGACTAGCTTTTCTCCTGTGGCTTTTTCGACAGCCCAGGCACGGCAGCCCCAACCGTCGGTGCCTCGTTCTCCGAAGAACTCATAGCGTAGCGCGGAGAAGCGACCACAAGTATTCACGGTAGCGATGAGGAACTGGCTTGACCACGTTGGCTTGCCGTGTACGATGACCAGGTTCTGCATGATCATGAGTGGATCGGCACCTACGCGTTGCGCCATGTTCAGCGCGATAATGCAGTTGGGAAGATTGCCCTGGTATTCCTTCGGCACAAGTTGCGATGCGGCGAGCATCTTGGCGGCACGTTGGGCAAGCTCAAACCCTTGTGAATCAGTGAGCGCGACCGCATAGCGTTGAGGTACTTCGGGGGATGGTCGGCGTATTTCGGCCAGGGTGGTTTGTTTTGCTGATGCACTCATCGTTAAAATTCCTTATTGACGGAACTTGCAGGTGTGGAAGGCGGCGCAGTAACGCGCATGGCACATCATCGATTTTGGATTGCCCCAAAACGTACCTGAGTGAATAATGTTGGCGGCATGCTCGAGGATGCCAGGTGACTCACTATCCCCTAGGAGTACGGCGCGTGCTCCGGAAATTTCGCCCGTACCTATGCGTTGTGAGGTTGACTTTTTTGCCGTGTTCATCCCTATGATTTGCGCTGGTGCGGTAATCGATAGGCCACTAGCTTGTTCGGCCAGTAGTTCATAAACGCCCATTTGATAAGCGTGTCCAGCAGTTTTAACGTTGCCATCTGAGCCAACAGCGGCTTTACCCGTTTTGAGATCGCATATCGATAGTCCTTTATCAGTTTCACGCACGCGATCAGTCGTGCCAGTCAGAATCAAGCCAAGATCGCTGATTTCCAGTTGCTCACATTCAATCTCAACAGCGCGATAATGCTGATGCGGTGCAATCTTCTTGCAATACTTAGCGTGTAGTGACAAGGCAATTTTTTCAGCGTCATGGGGTGTGTCGTCTTCCCATATTACGTCTTCGTTAGGCTGTTTTATCGTATCGACGGCAGCGGCGGCGGCTTCATCAATGGTAATGCCGGTACCATCTATATTGGACTGGTCGAAAATAGCCGTGCTGGCATGTATGGCTTTGCCGAGTATGGCCTTACTATTCGATGGCACACGCTTACCTTCGAGGTGGGTAGCCGCCCAAGACGCCGGACAATCGAACAGTTTGCCAAGGCTTGAGGCACGGATGATGACAGAGGGCATATCATTTCCTTAGTTAGGATTTCTGACTTCTGAGAGTGATAGGTACAGCTTGTTCATTCACGGGGCCTATTCGGCTGCTGGCAAAGATTTAGCTCAGTTTGCTTACCTTGCTCATAGCCTTGCTCCCAAGCTTTCATTTCGGCTTTTTGTTGGACAGTGATCTGCTCTGATTCGAGATCGCCTTGTGCAGCTAAGGCAGCGGCCATCAAAATGAAGAGAAAGAATAGGGCGGCACTAATCCAAAAATATTTATCAAGGAATCGTTCGAAGGTCGGAGTACGATTTGATGAGGTAGATTGAGTGCTCATGCTGCTTCTCCTTGGCATTGCTTCAATTCTTTGTAGAGCTGCTCGACTTCTTCTTGCGTCGCTGCTATTTCTTCTTGCGTCACTGCTATTTTTTGTTGTTTCAAACAGATTTGATCCTCAAGAGCGCAAAGCTTTTGTTTAAGCTTTGATGATTCAGATGTTTGATGGCGTATAGGTTGCTTTGAGTAGGTGAGACAATTCTCGATCTGCTCAGGCGTTGGCTTTTTCCAGTTCGTAATTTTTCCGGTATTCATGTCGATGGCGAGCATGAAGTAATGACTGCATGGCTGAAGAGGGATGAAATCTGGCAAGAAATCTTCATAAACTGCCAATCCACAGCCGTCTTGGTTGATTAAAAATGCACCGAATTCACCTCGTTCTTTGATGTAAAGGTTGAGTGTTTTGGTTTGGGCCGACACTCTCTTGTTCATTCTGGTTTCCATGTTTATCTCTCCTTGCTGCTAAGGGTTTCTCACGCTTTAGGTACATGCGAATGAAAGTGATTAAGCGCTGCGTTGTAGTGATTAATTCGCTGTGCGTAATAGGTGGCATGATTTAAAAGATGGCCAGTTTTTTTCTCTAAAAAACGCTCGTAAGCATCAGCTATTAGTTGAGTTGCTTTACCTTGTGCCGCTTCTTTAAGTGCTTTTTCTTTGACTTGGTTGGGTAAGTTATCTAGTTCTTCCAGCAGATCATCGAAGATCAGTTCTCGTTGTGCTGCTTCTTCGGCTAGGTTGTAAGCTTCGTCCGCTTCCTCTTGCTTTCTTTCCAATAGCGCTTGCATGGCGTCGTAATGAGTCTCGACTTGGTGCATGAATTTGTGAGCGTTCATCAGAAATGCCTCCCTAGCCAATAGCAGGTTGTACGAAAGGCAATATTTACTTTTTCAAAGCCGCTGATGGCATGGGCTACCCGCTCTGCGGCTAATGATGTTGACTTGCCTTGAGTCAGTGCTTCTCGATAAGTTGCTGTTTCTGTAAAAAGCTTGTTACAAGCTGCTTCGACTGACCGTAGGTTTTCTTCTTCGACCTCTCTTCTTTCATCAGGAGAAAGGCTTTGTAGATGATTTTTGGAATAGTTCATCATCAGCTCCTATTGATTCATTGCCTAATCGTTGCATTACGCAATGCCTCTCGCGAAGTAGAAATAAACTTGTGCGTTGGTGATTGCGTGAGTGGTAATTTAGTAAATAGTAAACTATAAGTCAAGTAATTTATAAACTATTTCGCTAAACTTTTTCAAATATTTTGCAAGGGACGTAAAAAAACCCGCCGAGGCGGGTTTAGTGTAAAGAGCATTCTCTAAGCATTTATCTCTAGGTTGGGAGCGTTCACTGTCGTTTTGTTATATTTTTGACAGAGCTAAAGCATCTGCTGTGGATCAGGGAAATGTTGGTCGAAATGAGAGTTTTTTAATCACCACGGCGTCAAATTGTGCATTTGCTTTAGCAATGGCCGCTGCTGCTTCATTACGTTGCTTAAAGAATTTCCAACTCCGATAAACTGACCATCCACTCCATAGAACAATCGATGGGACAATTGTTTCTCCGGACGAAGATTGAATTAATGCAGCGAGAATCGGCGGCCCAAACACAAGCACAATTGGAAATGTAAGCATGATCGCTTGCCAAGGCTTTTTCTGCGGCACCAAAGAATGCGCATACTCCAGCGCGCGCACAGCTTCCCCAATGCCTGTTACTTTGCCATGTGCTAAGCTCAACCGCTCTTCGAGCGCATACAACGCCTGCATTGATCGCTCTTTGCTTTGGGCAGTAAGATTGCCAGTGTCTTCGTATAGCTGAAAAGCTAGGTTGATTTCTTTAAGATATGGCTGCAAGTCGCTTGAGAGCGCGCTATCCTCGATCTTAGCGAGTGCATTAACGGCTTCGCACTCGCTAACATAAATGCCATGCGACCAGAAATATTTAACCACAGCGTCGCTCAAACGGCTGTCCAGGTTGCCTGCAAAGTCAGTATTTGCTTGTGTGCGCGCACTCAAAGATGGTGCGATGCCAGCTTGGCGCTTTGTATATTTATTTATGTTGACTGTATGTCGAATTCCTGTGCCTGGTATGCTAAACGTCACGCGTCCACGCGTATTATATGTAAGCCCTTTGCCACCAATCGACGTACTTAATCCATTTTTCGATAAATTGACGCGCACGCCTGGCGCAATTTTGAAAGATTTTCTGAAGCCCCAACCCATGTGTTACTTCCTTTTTTAAGAAATGGTTTCTTACAATGTTGCTGTTTAATAGTGCTGCGACAAAAATACCAAACCATCTCAAAATTTTCTTCATTGTTGGTTCCCTTCGAAGGCGACAAAACGTTATCGTTTCAGATGGCGCGGCTCACGATTATGATGAAGTCGTTAGGCTGTAAAACATTGTCAAAAGGGGAATTTTATCGAGATTATTACTTAGTCTAATCCAGGCTTGACCTTATCCTGTCATACAAAATCTCACTGAAACTTTTATAACCATTTCATTTTTAAAGTTATTTTGATTTAAATTTGGCATAAAAAACGTTAATGAAATGGCAAAACTATGCGGCTTGTGTCGTTAGCAGAGCAGTGCAATATTTGCCTGTGCCAAGGTCTACGCCTCAATAGTTGGGTGTTTAGATGACCTGAGTTAGGTTAAACAAGAACAATTTAAATATGGGGGAGGAAGAAAGAAGACTATCGATCTTTAGGGAAGAGACGTGATTAAAATGCTGCGAAAGATACTCCCTGCCAGCTCACCAGAACTTTTTCAACGACCATGCTGCTAGAACGCGGCCACATATCACGACTGCATCAGCGTCCTCACTGCTAAGTCGTTCAGTCTCATAGGCACGGTTATCACTAATAATGGCAAGTGCACCTCCGTGCAGCTTCTGGAGGCGCTTGATCTGCACATCACCATTATGTGCTATTACATAGATTCCATCGCCACTGTATGTGCAGACTGTGGTATCCACAAACAGCACGTCACCGTTTTCAATCGTACCTTGCATTGAGGTACCGCAAGCCGAAATTAGCTTGATGCGGGAGAGATCGCCGCCGAGTGCGGTGCTTGCCCAAGATTTCAGTACATCGACCCGCCTTATAATCTCTGCGGATTCCCTTCTATCAAACTCTTCACCGGCGGCGACCTCGACGTTGAGTAGGTTAAAACCTACGTACTCAGAGTTTACGGTGGCCTCTTCGGTTAAAGACTGAGGAGCATCATCGGGCGAAGTGTCTAGATACCCGCTACCCATCTCATAGGTTTGCTCAAGCCGACGCGCTGCTTTTTCACCAAATGAAGCTTTCCCGCTCATGAGTTGCGACAGATAACTCTTCTCTTTTTCAGGGATAGACTTATTTAAAAACCACTGCTTTAAGCGGGAGCGTCGAATATCTCTTATATCCATATTCTCATTTTGATTAATGAAAATTTCACAAGCAAATACTTGATATTTTGTTTACTATTTAATAAACTTAGTTAATCGGTTGATACTGAGGTAATCCAACATGAACCTAAAAAGCTACCTTGCAACGCTTAAACGGGGCGCTTCAACTAGCCTTGCCTCAAATCTTGGCATCTCGCTTTCTTACTTATCACAATTGGCATCAGGGAAGGCGCCAATCTCTGCCGCTCGTTGTATATCAATCGAACGGTTCACCAATGGCGCTATCACCCGTCGCGATCTGCGGCCGGACGACTGGCACTTGATCTGGCCTGAACTGGCTGAACAAGAATAGTCCCGGTACGTAAAGCTATCGATCTTTACCGCTGCGCCTACTAAGGAAAGGCAGAGGCGATGATTCAATGGCTCAAAATTTCTCCGGAATTGTATCCGGCAGAGTTTTCATTAGCCCAATGAATTGAGCAATTTGAAGGCCACGCTTCTCATTTGGAACTTGAAGAGTTGCCTCGCATTGACTGACCTTTCCTTTTCAGTCAGCTATGCATTCGTATTACGAGTATTTCGATAAAAAATTTTTACCCAAAACGACGACACAACACGAGACAAATAATTTGACGCAGGATGATCCGATGCAGCGAGAACTAAACCTGAAGCCAGAAATGCAGCGGGTGGACATATGCTCTATCGATGCGCAGCCGTCATTCACAGCAGCCATTCGATTATGTCAGCAACTTTCCGGTCTTGAAGACAAAGAGATCGTTGGAAAGCGCGGCATTGTACCTGACCTGGCGCAATGGTCACGCATCACTAGAAGCGGCCGACATTACTTTCCGCAGGACAAACTGAACGCCTTTATGGATTTGTGCGGGAATGAAGTGCCATTAATTTGGCTGGCCCGATCGCGTGGGTACGATCTTAGACCACTCGAAACCGAAATGGAGCGGCGCTTGTGCTTGGAGCGGGAGAAAACCGACAAACTGGAATACGAGAATTTATTACTCAAAAAACTTCTGATGGGAAAGATGGAATGAGAAACGCCGTTACTGAAACCTCCTGCACTGCTTTCCACTCACTGTCCGTGAAGGGTTATTTGCAGCCCAAAGAACGTGAGGTGATGGCTGTGTTTGAGCGCGCTCCTGGTGGACGCTACACGCGGCCGCAACTTTCTGAGATCACCGGCATGCCACTGCACTGCATCTGCGGTCGCGTGCGATCACTACTCGATAAAAAACAGATCGTTGTACACGGCGAGACCATCCATCCAGCCACACGCAAGCCACAAGAGTTGCTCGGACTGCCAGTTGTCGGTGAGGGAATGTTGTTTTAACTGCTGAATCACACCGGATTTTCGGGCGTTACCCCAAGCAGTTCTGCATCACAGATTAGACAGACAGCAAGCACAACAAAGGTTGATCGCATGAACTATTACGAGCACCACATTGGGGATTATGCTGAAGCGACTTCCCATCTTAGTTTTATGGAGGACGCTGCCTATAGTCGACTCATCCGGAAATATTATGCGCGAGAAAGTCCTTTACCTGCCGACCCCAAGGTTGTACAACGTTTGGTTGGTGCTCGCACTAAGAAAGAACGTGAGGCAGTCAACACGGTGCTCGAAGAGTTTTTCATTCTGCAAGAAGATGGTTGGCATAACTACCGTTGTGATAAGGAGATTAGCCAATATAGGGAAGGAGATGCGGAGCGTGAGCAAAAAGCTGCGCACGAGAAAGAGCGTATGCGCCGCCATCGAGAAGAGCGTTCGCGTCTATTTGCTGAACTGCGAGAACTTGGTTTTACGCCGAAATGGGACACACCTGTTGCACAACTAAGAGAAATGCTCAAGGACAACGCAAGCGCAGATGAAACGCAACCAGGTATTGAACAAGAACAGACCTGTAACGCACCTGCAACGCGAACAGGTGCCGACCAAGAACGCACCTGTAACGCACCTGCAACGGCTAACCATAAACCAATAATATTACTAACACTCCTACTAAAGTAGTCGTGTTAGTAAAACCGGAACAGCAACGAACTGAAACAAGAACAGCTGAGCAAAATCGTATTGGTTTGCTTTGCCAGAAGTTGCGTCAACTTGGGATTGACGCCAATCCTCAGATGCCGACGTGGGCAGAACTGATACCGCGTTATTCTGATGAACAGATCATCGCCTGTGCAGAATCGACACGTCACACTAAACCCGATCAGCGCATTCATCTTAATTACCTGATTCCAAAACTGGCAGATACCGCTTTGCCAAAGACACGAGTAAAAGATCGTCGCTGGCCGCCCCGCGCAGAAAATTTTGACAAGATTGATTACGGAAAAGGTGGAAGGCTATGAAGTCACTGGCAGAAGTGGGTATTTATGCTGAACCTAAAATTCGCATAAACAGGTGTGCTGAGCATGGTGAATACGAAGCCAGATGTTTTATCAATACGATCTGGTCAAAATGCCCCGCGTGTAATAAAGAAATTCAAGCGCGTGAAAAAGCCGAAGCAGAAAAAAAAGAGCGTGAGGCAAAGTTGCAGGCATGGCGTAGAAAAATCGGCGAAGCGGGGATCCCGTTGCGATTCCAAACCCGCGGTTTGAAATCTTTTATTGCGCAAACGCCCGCCCAAAGGCACGCGCTGGCCTTTGCGTTGGCCTATGCAGATGGATTTGATGACGTGTTGAAAACTGGGCGTTCTGCTGTATTTGTAGGTAGACCTGGGACGGGAAAAGCGCATTTATCGACAGGGATTGGGCTACGAATTATGCAGCGCGACAATCGTAGCGTGCTTTTTATTTCAGTGCTGCGCGCTATCCGGCGCATCAAGGAAACGTGGCGCAAGGACAGTGAAGAAACGGAAAGCGAAGCAGTTGCAGCACTGGTTTTTCCAGATTTACTCATTCTTGATGAGGTTGGCCAGCAATTCGGCTCTGATACTGAAAAATTGATTTTGTTCGATGTACTCAATGAACGTTATGAAAAACGCAAACCAACTTTGTTGCTCGCCAACATTCCACTTGAAGACTATGAAGACGAGGGGCGTATAAAGCCCGGTCTTAAATCATTTCTTGGAGAACGAATCATTGATCGATTGCGCGAGGATGGTGGTGAGTTTGTTGTTTTCGATTGGGGAAGCTATCGCGGAAAAGAAATGGCATGAAATATAACTCAAGCATAGGGCAGCACATGGTCGAAAAAACGGGAATTAAGAATATATGAATTGCACGAGTATCAAAAATCGAAAACGGTGAACACATCGTATTAATTCCAAGTAAATCATCTAACTTCATTTGATTTTTTTCGGACTAGAAAATGCCTGACGCCATTACTTTTACCATCCCAGGCGAACCGGTCGCAAAAGGTCGTGCTCGTTCATTCGTTAGAAATGGCCACGTCGCGCATTACACCCCGCAAAAGACTGCTAGATATGAAAACCTTGTGCGATTAGTTGCGCAGCAAACGATAGGTGAGAAAGCACCCATAGAGTGTGCGGTTGTGCTGATTGTTAGAGCGTTCTTTTCTATCCCCTCAAGCTGGAGCCTTAAAAAGCAGAGGGCCGCAGCCATAGGTGAAATTGCTCATACCAAACGTCCAGATCTAGACAACATCGTTAAGTCCATTAAGGACGGCGCGAATGGTGTGGCGTGGAAAGATGATTCACAAGTGGTTGACGTGCGTGCCAGCAAGCGATATGGCACGCCTCGTGTCGAAGTAGAAATACTAGTTGGATAGGCTAATTTTCAGAAGGGAGATATGGATATTAAATTCAAGAGCGCTTTTGATGTGGTGCGTTTCGCGTTGTGTTATTCGCATCAACAATATGGTGAAACACTCATGGCGAAGCACCTACGTGGTGAGCCTTCTGAAAAGGGGAGGGGATTGGTTGGCCTTGATGGCGCTGGTCAAGCTGGTCAAATTCGCCGTGAACTGTCTGAGCTTCCCGACTTATATCACGCTGTATTGGTCGCACGCGCAGCGTTGCCAGATATACCGTGCGATTGTGGAAGGCTCTGTTGCTCCAAGCATAAGACGAATGAAGAATGGCGCGCGGCTATTGTCTGGTTAACGGATGCCTCTGTGGCTTATGTCTCTGGTTTTTCGCATTATCAACTAAGGCGTGCCATTATCGAAAAGCTATTCAATAAAAAAGGCAAAAAGCTAACTGAAATCTCTAAGTGTTGTGGTGTGCATGAAAATACTGCTAGCAACCATCATCGTGCTATCCGTCGATGGATTTTTGGCGACTCGAAAACCAATGAATCTGGAATCGAAACTACAGCGTGGACATTAGTAGAGAGGCGATTTACTGAGCTTGGTTTGCTTGAAGATGCATCAATAGTTAGAGTTGCCTCATAAAATTTTAGTTATTAACGCCTCACCCGACGATAGAGCATAATTCATCTTGACAGAAAGTAGTTTATAAAATACATTTTTCATTATGGCTATAGAACTAAAACAAACGGAAGCATTCAGAAAATGGAGAATGCGGCTTAAAGATGAACGGGCGCGAGCATTAATCGCATCTCGTCTAGATCGCCTGGCTTATGGCCATACAGGAGATGCCGAGGCCGTAGGGCAGGGGATTAGCGAATTACGTCTCCACTATGGCCCCGGATACAGGATTTACTTTCAAAAACGGGGTAACACAATTATTGTTCTGTTATGTGGGGGCAATAAAAGTACGCAAGCAAGTGACATCAAGAAAGCGCAACGTTTAGCCGATGAATGGAGCGAAGGAAATGGCTGAAAAATTGACAACTTATGATCCAGCAGAAGATCTAATTTCTGAAGAAGCTCATGCTCTTTTTATGGCAGAAGCATTCAAGACAGGCGATGCCGGATATATTGCCCATGCGTTAGGTGTTGTTGCCCGAGCCAAAGGGATGAGCCAAATTGCGAGCAAAACAGGGCTTTCTAGGGAGCAACTTTATCGCTCTTTCAGCGAGCAAGGCAACCCTACTTTAAAGACAACGCTAGCAGTCATGAAAGCGCTTGGAATCGAACTTACAGCCTCAGTACATCCATCGCCTGCATGCTGATAAATTTTCTTGCGCTGCTTTAGAAAAAGCCATTTTTGCATTTAATAAAGCCTCTGCTCTTGCGCGAGATAGTCAGAAAAAAATCTTGACATTGTGTGAAATACCCACAATAATCGCCAATATTCGATACACGTAATACGTGCGTCCAAAGCCCACCAAGTGTGGGCTTTTTGCATTTCCGCCCCTATTTTTCCTTCGACGCCTTTCAGGTGACTTTGAAACCCGTGTCCAGCTTTATGTTGGTGCGGGTTTCGCTTTTTTGATTTGTGTTCATGCGCGATTTGACTATCAGAATGCGTCTAATCGAGGCGCTGATTCCTTATGCGCGTAATGCGCGTACCCACTCAGACGCTCAGGTTGCACAAATTGCTGCGAGCATCCGTGAATTCGGATGGACAAACCCGATTCTGGTGGATGGCGACAACGGGATTATTGCTGGACATGGCCGTGTTTTGGCTGCCTACAAGTTAAGCCTTAAGGAAGTGCCGTGCATCGAAATTAAAGACATGACCGAGGTGCAGAAACACGCCTATATCATCGCTGACAACAAGTTAGCCGAAAATGCCGGGTGGGATAATGAACTGTTGACGTTGGAACTAGGTGAACTTAAAGCCTGCAAATTTGATCTCGACCTGATCGGCTTCGACGCTGAGGATTTGAGTAAATTGCTTGAGTCAGACGCTAAAGTAGGTTTGATCGACGATGACAACGTACCTGAGGTGGCCGAGGTTACCGTATCCTGCCCAGGCGACTTGTGGGTATGTGGTGACCACCGAGTGATGTGTGGCGACAGTACTGATATTAAGGATGTGGAACAGCTAGTAGATGGCAGTAAAGTGGATTTGATCATCACGGATCCCCCCTACAACGTTACCTACGAAGGCCGCACTGCCGAAAAGCTGACATTCCAGAACGACAGTATGAGTGCAGAGGACTTCTATCGCTTCCTACTGGCGGCCTACGGCGCAATGTTCGCCGTTGCGAAGGATGGGGCAGGGTTGTATGTATTCCACGCCGACACCGAGGGTATGAACTTCCGTAAAGCAATGGCCGAGGCTGGCTTCAAGGTGGCGCAGTGCTGCGTCTGGGTCAAGCAGACTTTCGTAATGGGACGACAGGATTACCACTGGCAACATGAGCCAGTGCTATATGGCTGGAAGGCCACCGGCGCGCACCGCTGGTATGCTGATCGCAAGCAATCCACAGTCTGGCAGTTCGACCGCCCGCAGCGCAATGATGTGCATCCGACGATGAAACCCGTTGAGTTGATCGAGTATCCCCTTTGCAACAGTAGCCGTGCCGGCGACATAGTGCTTGATCTGTTCGGCGGCTCCGGTTCAACCTTGATCGCGTGCGAGAAGCGCGGTCGGGCAGCCCGGTTAATGGAGCTTGATCCTAAATACTGCGACGTGATTATCCGTCGTTGGCAAGAATTCACTGGGCAGCAAGCAATGTTGGCCAAAGACGGGCGAACATTTTCACTAATAAAAAAAGAACGCATGGAGACTACACATGTCGGGTGTGAAAGGTAAATCAGGTGGAAAGCGTGTGGGAGCTGGGCGCTCAGTCTTTAAACCTACGGAAGAACAGCGCGAACTTGTGATGCAACTAGCCGCATTCGGCCTACGCCATTCGGAAATTGGCCTGTTCATCAAAGACATCAAGGGGAAACCTATTTCTGAGCCGACAATACGCAAGAACTTTTCCGTAGAACTAGCCACTGGTAAATTGAAGGCAAACGTCAAAGTCGCACAGACGCTGTATAAAAAAGCGATTGGTGGCGACACCACATCAATTATTTTCTGGTTGAAGTCCCAGGCTGGCTGGAAGGATATGCAGCGGGTCGAGTTGACGGGAAGCGGCGGTGGGCCGGTGCAATCAATTGCTATTACAACCAATGATCCAATCGAGGCAGCAAAAATCTATCAGCAAATGATGAATTCATGAGATGCCTATTCCGTTCCCCTTTGATTTTCGACACCCTGATTATGTGCAGGTATTTGAATGGCGAGCGGAGAGACTACGGCGAATTCGCGCTAACCCATCGATACTAACAGCGCTGAAGACGTTCTACCGAGATAATCCAGCGCAGTTCATTATCGATTGGGGCATGACGTTCGACCCACGCAACGTCGAGCGCAGATTACCTGCTGCCATCCCGTTTTTGCTCTTCCCGAAACAGGAGGAATGGATTGATTGGTTTTTAGACAAGTGGCGTACGCAATCCCCAGGTATCACGGAAAAATCCCGCGATATGGGGTTAAGCTGGCTCACTGTCGGCATAGCAGCAACGATTTGCCTTTTTCATGACGGCGTAGTAGCGGGGTTTGGTTCACGCAAAGAAGAATACGTCGACAAAATCGGTTCGCCGAAGTCACTGTTCCACAAAGCACGAATGTTTTTGACGTTTTTACCACCTGAATTTCGCGGAGGTTGGGATGCGTTGAAACACGCACCACACATGCGGATCAATTTCCCAGAAACTGGTTCTGTGATGGCCGGGGAAGCAGGTGATGGTATCGGTCGCGGGGACAGAGCAAGTTTTTATTTTGTCGATGAGGCAGCGTTCCTCGAACGCCCGCTGCTGGTAGATGCGTCACTATCTCAAACAACGAACTGCCGACAAGATATTTCGTCGGCGAATGGCATGGCAAATCCGTTTGCACAAAAACGGCACGCAGGCAAAATTCCGCTGTTTACATTTCACTGGCGCGACGATCCGCGCAAGGATGACGCTTGGTATCAAGAGCAAAAACGCAAGATCGATAACCCCGTAATCGTCGCGCAGGAAATCGACATTAGCTATACGGCGTCCGTCGAAGGCATCCTAATTCCAAACGAATGGGTTCAGTCCGCCATCGATGCCCACAAGAAGCTAGGTGTGGTACCCACTGGCATCCGTCGCGGCGCACTAGACGTCGCCGATGAAGGTATTGATCTGAACGCCTTTTGCGGTGCGCACGGGATTTTGGTTGAACACATTGAATCATGGTCGGGTGAAGGCTCCGACATCTACAAAACAGTCGAGAAAGCCTTTGATCTTTGCGACACGCACAATTACAGCTCGTTCGACTATGACTCGGATGGCCTTGGCGCTGGCGCTCGTGGTGATGCGCGAGTGATCAATGAAGGACGCAAGAAACGCGGTGCGCGTGAGATTGTTGTTTTGCCGTTTCGCGGTTCAGGCGGCGTGGTGAATCCGGCTAAGGAAATGGTAAACGGCCGTACCAATCAAGATTTTTTTGTGAATCTGAAAGCGCAGTCCTGGTGGGCATTACGTACTCGGTTTCAGAAAACGCATCGAGCTGTCACTGACAATCTTCCTTTTGAGGATGACGAGATTATTTCGCTCTCAAGTGAATTGCCGGAACTCGTACGTCTCACGACCGAGCTTTCGCAGCCTACCTACACGATCAACGGCGTTGGCAAGATCGTGGTAGACAAAACCCCTGCAGGTACGCGCTCGCCAAACCTTGCCGATGCTTTAATGATTCGCTTTGCGCCAAAGGAAAAGAAGCCGCGCGGTTTCTTCGATCTGGATTAGGATGGATATGTTCAACTGGCTCAACCGCCAAGCCGACTCATCAAAAGCCTCCGAGATTAAAAAATCCGGGGGCTTTTTTACGACCGAGCACGATTTACGCGTTGGTCAAAGTAAGGTGTGGGAGCATTTGCAGGCATCAGCCTTTCAAAGGAATGCAGCCGAGTTTGCTACATCTGATGCGGGGATGGATGCGAACGATATTGCCGATAGTGTAAAGCGTGTGCATGCGCTAAGGCAGGAGAATATGCCAGCAGCTCAAGTCGGTTGGTATGCCTCACAAAGCTTTATCGGCTACCAACTCTGCGCACTGATTGCGCAGCACTGGTTAGTGGACAAAGCATGCGGAATGCCAGGTAAAGATGCTATCCGCAAAGGTTATAGGGTGACGGTCAACGACGGCACAGAAATCAATGCCGACGTAGTTGATGCCATACGTAAAGAAGATAAGCGATTCCGAATCAATTACCAAATGCGTGAATTCGTGCGCATGGGCCGTGTATTTGGCATTCGCATTGCCATGTTCATCGTCCAATCAACAGATCCTGAGTATTACGCTAAACCGTTCAACCCTGACGGTGTGACACCAGGTAGTTACAAAGGTATTAAACAGATTGACCCATACTGGATTGTGCCAGAACTGAACACAACAGCAGTCACCGATCCAACAAGCCTCAATTTCTATGAGCCGACTTACTGGCGAGTGAATGGCAAACCCATTCATCATTCGCACCTGATTATTTTCCGCACGGGCGAAGTGCCCGATGTGCTGAAACCGACCTATTACTACGGTGGGGTGTCGATACCCCAAAAGATTTTCGAGCGTGTCTATGCATCAGAGCGCACTGCTAATGAGGCACCTTTGCTTGCGCTGTCCAAGCGCAGCACGGTAGTTCATATGGATGTCGATAATGCCGTTGCCAACCAAGCGAAGTTCGAGCAGCGTATGGCGACCTGGGCACATTACCGCGATAACCATGGGATCAAGGTAGTGGGCACAGAAGAGCAAATCGAACAATTCGATACGGCTCTGGCAGATTTTGACGCCGTCATCATGACGCAATATCAGCTTGTCGCTGCTGCAGCAAACGTCCCGGCAACCAAACTCCTTGGCACATCTCCCAAGGGATTTAATGCGACTGGCGAGTTTGAAGAGGCGAGCTATCACGAAGAGTTGGAAAGCATACAAGCCCATGATTTGGCGCCGCTTTTAGACCGCCATCACTTACTCGTCATTCGCTCTGAAATTGCACCTAAATTTAAGCTAGAACCATTTGAGACAACTGTTGCCTGGAATCCACTTGATTCAATGACGGCAAAAGAACGCGCAGAAGTGAACAAACTAGAGGCAGAAACCGGGGCTATTCTGGTGGAATCCGGGGCCATTGATGGAATAGATGAACGTCGGCGTATTACGCAAGAACCCAATAGCGGTTATACGGGCATTGAGGAAATCATATCTGCCGATCCAATAGACGATCCAGACGACGAATTGCCAAAAGATGATGATGGTGATGGCTCGTAAGTTGTTAACCCGAAAAAAAGCAGCTTGGGTAGATCAATTTAAGCCAGCCTTGTTGCGCGGGAAGCCTCTACGCGTTAGTGCTGGCCTACAGGCACGCTATCAACAAGACCTTGACTCGCTTGTTACTGAAATGACAGCCACAACCCATAAAGAGATTGTTGCGTTATTCAAAAGTCCATCCGCCCAAGCATTCTTCGCGCAGGACGCCAGCATATCTAGTCAAGCGCGCATCCTGACCAATGCCCTGGCTCGCCGTATACGCAAACGCTTTTCGCTCAAGGCAAAAACCATTGTGGATCGCATGATTGCCGGAGCCGACAAGGCTAGTAACAGCAGCTTACATACTAGTTTACGCGATTTATCAGGCGGCTTACCGCTAAAAACCAGTGCCATTCCACCAAGCACGAAAGAAATATTGGCCAGTTCGATTAATGAGAACGTCAGTTTGATTAAGTCAATTGCCGATCAATATTTGGCTGATGTGCAAGGTGCCGTGATGCGCGCCATTACCAGCGGCAACGGACTAGAAGATTTGATTCCGTATCTGAACAAGCAAGAAGACATGACACAACGGCGTGCTAAAAATATCGCGCTTGACCAAACACGTAAGGTTTACAACAGCCTAAATAAAGGACGTTGCGCAGCAGCTGGCGTGACGCAGGGCGAATGGGTACACAGCGGCGGTGGCCTGCATCCACGTGAACGTCATTTGGATTTCAATGGTGAGCTATTTGATTTAGCCAAAGGTGCGCCCATCGGCCCCAACAACAGCTATGTGCACCCTGGCGAAGAGCCAAACTGCAAATGTACTTTTATTCCGATCATTCAATTTACCAGCGATAACGTATGACAAAGCGCGTGATCGATACCAACGGTTGGGCGGAAATTCGAGATAACCCTTTGTCAAAGGTTGGCGTGTTTCCCTATCTCGGCCGATCTATTGGTGCGCCAGAGCCAGAGCGTGTCTACATGGTTTACCGCCCTGAAGAGGAATTAGCCGACCCTGCTTGTATCGATTCCTTTAAGTTGCTGCCGTGGGTCGATGAGCACGAAATGTTAGGCAATGAAGAGACGGGATATACGGCCGCAGAAAAAAAAGGGATTCAGGGTGTTATTGGTGAAGAGGTGCACTACGACAATGGCGTACTGAAAGGCAATATCAAGATTTTCTCCGAGTCGCTCGCTGCGCTCATACAAAGCGGCAAACGTGAGTTGTCAGCGGGTTACCGCTGTCAGTATGAATTTACCAGCGGTAAATATAACGGACAACGTTATGACGCCATACAACGGAAGATACGAGGCAATCACCTTGCTTCTGTCCAAGAAGGACGCATGGGGCCAGATGTCGCCGTGCTGGATCATATGACATTTACATTCGATGCAAAGGAGCTAGTCATGGCAGATGAGAATAAACCGACAGGGGAAGATGAGGACGTGTCTCTTGCCGATGTCGTTAAGCAATTGATTCCATTAGTGCAAGCGCTGGTCGGTTCTACGCCGAACACGTCTACCGCAGCGCAGGAAGACGAGGAATTAGCCGACGCAGAAGGCCAGAAAACGCCTGTTGAAGATGACGATGACACACCACCTACCGAAGATGAGGATGCTTTAGTCACAGAAGATGACGAAGAAACCGAAGACGAGGAAGAAACAACAGAAGCCATGGACGCAGCAATCAAGGTGCTGCGTACCGCGTCGAAGTCAGTACCAAAAGCTATGCGTGTAAGCATGGACAGTGCGATTGCTGGATTGCGCAAGGCATCTGCTGCTCGCACAAAGCCAAAAAAATCCGGCAAAGCTTTTGCGACCTTCGATGCTGCCGACATCAAGGCGCTACGCACCCGTATCGCCCAACTGGAACGCGGTGCTGCCAAGGGCATCATGAGTGAAATTAGCAAGCGCGATGCGTTAGCTAACCGTCTGTCTGCTCACATAGGAACTTTCGATCATGCTGACAAGACGCTGACTGAGGTTGCGCACTATGGTGTCTCAAAACTCGGCATTTCCTGCCCCAAAGGACAAGAGATTGCTGCACTTGATGGCTATCTGCACGGTCGTGCTGTTGTTAGGCCAGGTAGCACGATTGGCATGGATGCAAAACTTCACACCTCAATCGACCTCGACAAATATTTGCAAGGAGCTTAATACCATGTCTTTTCAAACTACCGTACGCGACAACATCACGTTTGGCGTGCCAGGCGAACTGTTTTCTGATGGGCCAGTACGAGCAGAGCCGTGGACATTAATATCTACGAAACCGAATGTCATTGGCTATGCCTATACCTATGCCAATGAGGGGATGGCTCAAGTAGGCGGGAAAGGCCCATTCTTGGGTATTTTGGTTCATCCCAAGCACTACGCTTCCTACGGCACACTTGATGGCACGTTAGCGCCGACCATGGAATTAGCCAATGGCAGCATTGGCGAATTACTGACGATGGGCGCCATTATCGTCAACCTTTCTCCTCCTGCCGATGCGGGTGACACTGTCATTTATGACACCACCACAGGCGCGTTATCCGCTATCTCAGCAGGCAGTGAAATACCAAAGGGGAAAGCTAAGTTACCGAACACCGTTATTTCGCGTTACGCCTCCAACGCTTATAAACCCGCTGATCCGGAATTGACCGTGATCACCCTGACCAATTGAGGCATTGAGCATGCAAAGCAAAGAACATTCTTATATTGGGCCGCGCGCGGTACGGCCTCTCAAGTTGTCAAGTGTTGCCGGCTACCAAGACCTATCCAGGATTGGCATCGGTATGGATGGTGCCACCGTGCAACGCATGATGGCCGCGCTAGACGCCGCGTTAGTGCCAGGTTTAACTACGCCGACGATCACCACGCCAGAGCAATTTCTGCAAAATTGGCTACCTGGCTTCGTCGCCATCGCCACAGCCGCACGTACCATCGATGAGTGTGTTGGCATCACAACGGCTGGTGCTTGGGAAGATGAAGAAATCGTCCAGGGAGTCATGGAGCTTACCGGTACATCAGTGCCTTACGGCGACTATACAAACGTCCCGCTTTCCTCATGGAACGTCAACTTCGAGCGGCGTACCGTGGTACGGTTTGAAGAAGGCATGCGCGTAGGCACGCTAGAAGAAGCTCGCGCATCACGGATGAAAGTCAACAGTGCTGAAGGCAAGCGCGAAGCCGCAACATTAGCGCTAGAAATCAATCGTAATCGAATCGGCTTTTACGGTTACAACGATGGTGGCAACCGCACTTATGGCCTGTTGAACGATCCAAGCCTACCGGCATACATCACGTTATCGAAGGGGGCAGCTGGCTCGACAAAATGGGCATCAAAAACCTTTCTCGAAATCACAGCTGACATCCGCACGATGATTGCTGATCTGCGTAACCAGGCACGCGGCGTCATCGATCCGAAAAAAGAACAACTTACTCTCGCTCTTGGTACGTCAGTCGTTGATTATCTATCGGTCACCTCCAATTTCGGTAATTCCGTACAGGCGTGGTTAACAGAAACCTACCCGACAATGCGCGTTGTGTCGTGTCCAGAGTTCGATGGCGCACACGCTGGCGATAACGTAGCGTATCTCTATGCTGAAAACGTGAACGATCAATCGACCGATGGCGGTCAAACCTTCGTTCAGATCGTGCCAGCGAAATTCCGTGTACTTGGCGTACAGCAGCTTGCTAAAGGATATGAAGAAGACTACTCCAACGCGACAGCTGGCGTGATGTGTAAACGGCCATATGCAGTGGTACGCCGTATTGGGCTTTGATGGAGATAATGATGAATTATGTGTACTCAACCGCTACTTGCGATACCGCTTATGGCATTTGGATCAAAGGTGGAAACGAATTACCCATTCGCACACGAACAATCGTGATTAAAGGTGGTACGGGTGTCTCGAATAAGAACCTGATCACGCCGTATGGCACGGTGACGGAGGTTGCTGAAGAAGATTTGATTCTCCTAGAAAAAGATGAATCCTTTCAGCGTCACGTTGAACGCGGCTTTATTCGCGTCGAGCGTGCCAAGATTGCCCCAGAGAAAGTCGCTGCTGACATGACTGGTCGTGATGAGTCCTCACCGCTAGTACCACAAGACTTCGCAGAAAAGAAACGGCCCAAGACCAAAGGCGAATGATTATGGGTGTGCTCATCCAATTTGATGTCAGCGCCTTTCGCTTGTCATTTCCAGCATTCGCAAACGATGCAGCCTATTCCGATGTGTCACTCCGAGCGAATTGGGATGCGGCAACGTGCTATGTCAGTCCACAGAGTTACGGTTATCTACATGGCGAATGCCGTACGCGAGCGCTAAATCTCATGACAGCGCACTTGGTAGCGTTGGCTGACACAGTGAAAGCAGGTCAGACGCCTGGCATGGTGTCTGCCGCGACAATTGACAAAGTGACGGTAACGCTGACCCCACCACCCATCAAATCGCAGTGGCAATGGTGGTTGTCGCTCACCCCTTACGGCCAGCAGCTTTTAGCGTTGTTGTCAGCCAGCGCTGCTGGTGGTTTTTATATCAGTGGCTTACCTGAAAGCTCGGCATTTCGCCGGGTTCACGGGATTTATCGCTGAACCTTACCTCTCTTGAAAAGGGATTTTTTTACGGAGTCAATCAGATGGCTAAGGTGAGACACAAGCCTGGCCCTGATGGAGCACGCCTGCAAAAAGCATTGCAAGAAATCGGTGGCAAGGTCGGGAAAATAGGGTGGTTCGAATCATCAAAATATCAGGATGGTACGCCTGTCGCCTATATAGCAGCGATACATGAGCATGGCGTTCCTGAGAAAAATATCCCGATGCGCGCCACCGTGCGTCCAACAATCCAAGCGCAGCGCACTCAGTGGGCCAAGCTAACGCAAGTAGGAATCACAGGCATATTTCGTGGCACCGAAACCTCCACATCAGTTATGGAAAAAGTCTCTGCTAAAGCTGCCGCTGACATCCGCAAGACTATTTCACAACTATGCACGCCACCTCTGAAGGTTAAGACAGTAAAAGCACGCTTAAGTAGCAAATTAGGTGGCAAAAAGCAGGGAAGGGTGGTCTCACTAACCATTGCTAAACCGCTAGTCGATTCCGGGGTGCTTTTAAATACGCTCACCCATATTGTGGAGGACAAGCCATGATGCCAGGCTCTAATCTGCTTAGCTTCGCCTTGTCTGTCATCAGTCGGCAGCGCATCGAATATTACCGATTTATCGGACGCGAGACGAACGAGGTAGGTATCGATGTAAATAGATATGCGCCGCCCGTCACACTAGACGGTAGCGTGCAAGCAATAGACCGCAACCTATATCAGTACCTCGGGCTGGATTTTCAGAAACGATACATTCGCCTCTATGCATGCACCGAATTACAAGACGTAGCCCGAGATCGGTCAAGCGATCAGATTGAATTTATCGGTCAGCGTTATCAACTACTGTCAGATGCCGACTGGTTCAATATTGACGGATGGGGCGGTGCGCTCTGCGTACAACTATGACAGACAACCAATTATTCCGTCTCATGCTGCCGTTGATTCATGACGGACTGCGTACGTTGGGCATCGCCGATTTAGCTATCAAACAGCAATACCAACCTACACAACAAGGCATGCCAAGCGGCCCGGCGATATTCCTACATAAGATTGGCGATTACCGGTATGGCTACCCGCAGCGAAAAAGTGTCTGGGATCACGAATCTAAGAAATTCGTCCATATGGAATCAATATGGATGCAGACTTCATTTCAAGTCAATGCATTGGTACCCCAAAACCCGGAGCAACCTGACTTACTGACGGCATCAGACCTATTAAACCTGAGCGCGATAGTTTTGCAAAGCGATGCCACTCGCCAGGCATTACAAAAGCATGAGCTAGGTATCTATCGCGTGCAGGATATTCGCCAGACTTACTTCATTAACGATCGGCAGCAATTCGAGGCCAGTCCCTCATTTGATTTCACGCTTACCCATAGGCACACAATTAAAAGCTGTGTGCCGTTAGTCGAGACGTTCGAGCAGAAAATTTATCGCGTTTAGGAGCCATACATGGCGATTCGATTTCCCAAATACGTTGACATTACCTCCAGTGTCGGTGCCGCAGCTGGTGTGCGGCGACGTGACCTTATCGGGCGTTTCTTTACAACGAATGCATTACTGCCACCGAAAGCAATAGTCGAATTCGATAACGCCGATGATGTCGGCCGCTACTTCGGTACCGTATCTGAGGAGTATGCACGAGCATCCTTCTATTTCAGCTGGATCTCGAAAAACATTACGCGCGCGCAGAAAATTAGCTTTGCACGCTGGGTTGATGCTGCAACGGCCCCAATGATTTTCGGGGCAACTGTTACCGCGCCGTTATCCCAATTTAAGGCTATGACTGCAGGCGAGTTCACGTTGCAACTCGGTTCAGACATCAAACTCATATCGAAGATGTCTTTCGAAGACGTAATGGGTTATGCCGACGTGGCATCGATCGTGCAAACTGCGATCCGAGCCAAAGGTACCGGCCCGTTGTGGAAAGGTGCTGTTGTCAGCTTCGATGCGCTTAACAGCCGTTTTAATTTCACGACCGTGAACACCTCCACCAACGCGAAAATCGCCGTCGTGGCGGGTACGATTAACAGCATGCTGGGCTGGGATGAGCGCGCCATCTTCGCCGATGGCTCTGCATCTGAAAGCATTAGCGATGTGCTCACCAATTCAACGGACACCTCCAACAACTTTGGTTCATTCACATTCATACGAGCACTCTCAGCAGATGAAACAGCAGAAGCTGCCAAATGGAATGCCGCACAGAATGTGATGTACCAATTCCATACACGTGTTCTATCCGCTGACACATCGGCCTATTACGATGCGCTTAAAGGTTATGGAGGTACCGGCCTGACGCTTGCTGGCGCCACAGGAGAATACCCCGAGCAATTCCCGATGATGATCCTCGCGGCAACAGACTATAGTCGCCGCAACTCGGTTCAGAATTACATGTTCCAGCAGGCAGCGCTCACGCCTAGCGTGACAACGACGCCTGAATCAGATCGTTTAGATGCCCTGCGCATCAACTATTACGGCCGCACGCAAACTGCTGGCCAGGTACTCGACTTCTATCAGCGCGGCGTACTAATGGGTGGCGCCAGTGCGCCAACGGATATGAATGTGTACGCAAATGAGCAATGGCTAAAAGATGCTGCCGGTAGCGCGATTATGGAATTACTGATGTCGCTTGCGAAAGTGTCAGCCAATACTCAAGGGCGCAGCCAGTTGATTGCGACGTTGCAGAGTGTCATCAACATGGCCTTATTCAACGGCACGATCAGTATCGGCAAAGATCTAAACAACACGCAACAACTGTATGTGACAAGCATGACAGGCGACCCTGACGCATGGCGGCAGGTGCAAGCTATCGGTTATTGGATAGATTGTGTGATTCAGTCTGTCGTTACTCAAGATGGCCGCACCGAATACAAGGCGGTTTACACCTTTATCTACAGCAAGGACGATGCTATCCGTAAAGTGGAAGGCTCGCACGTGCTGATCTAACTCACTCGCCAGGAGCAACGATGGAAAACATTTCTGGCTTCGGCCTCATGGTGCAGATACGTGCATCTAAAACCTTTCCCACTGGATTTACTGTCACACAGTTCGCTGATGATGGTGATCCGTTCGATATACCAAGTATCCAGGTTAACGACAAAGCGATGGGACTTAACGGCGATTTAATCACCTGGTCTAAGGCTAATCCCATCTCAGTTACGCTCAACCTAATTCCTGCGAGTGATGACGACAAAAATATGTCGATCTTGCTTGAAGCGAACAGGGTGGGGCGAGGCAAACAAAGTGCAAAGGACGTGATCACCATGACGGCGATTTACTCGGATGGCCGCCCCCCCTTAACCCTAACGGAGGGCGTGATTACTGACGGCATGCCAGCTAACAGCGTAGGCAGCGCTGGACGCATGAAAAGCAAGCCATATATCTTTGCATTCGAAAATCGCACGGGGGCGCAATGAGCCCGCTGCTTGAACCTAAAGAAATCACCCTTAAGACAATGGCGGGTGAGGATCTTACGTACATCCTATCGAAATTTCCCGCCATCGCAGGCCGCGAAATTGTGTCGCAATACCCAATAAGTGCAGTACCAAAACTAGGCGATTACAAAACCAACGAAGCACTCATGCTAAAGATCATGAGCTTTGTCGCAGTGTCAGCTGATAACGGCGAGTTGCGCTTATCGACCGCCGCGCTAGTTGACAACCATGTGCCGGACTATGAAACGTTGATAAAGATCGAGTTTCACATGATGGACTACAACACGTCTTTTTTCTCAAGCGGAAAGGTCTCGACTTTCTTAAGCAATGTCGAGGACAAAGCGGCAGCGTGGATTACCAAAACGTTGATGGACTTGTCGGAGCGATTCTTTCTGAAGGACGTGCCACGCTCCAAGAACTGAGAACGACATACACCCTGGAGGATGCCTTCATTCTTTGGGAAAGCATCGCCATTCCTCGCTATAACGAATGGCTCGTCGCTGAACACATTAAACGGACATCAAAATGAGCATCCTGGAAACTTTCTACATTCTGTTTGATTCCGATGCGAAGGAAGTCAAGAAGGGATCGGAGGAAGCTCAAAAGGCAACTGATAATCTCGAAAAGAAAATCAAAGGTGCTGATCTAGCCGCAACGCAGCTCGGCAAATCATTTAAATCTATGCTTGGCATAGCCACGCGCGCGCTCGCGGGGGCCTTATCGGTCGGCGCTCTGGTTGCAGGGGCTGCACACGCCGTAGCTGATGCTGGTGAGATCAGTAAAAGTGCCGACGCACTAAAGGTAGAAGTCGATACGTTACAAGCGTGGAGCGAAGCAATCAAACGGGCTGGAGGGAATGGACAAGAATTTAGAAAATCGCTTATCGGTCTCAACGAAAAGCTCGCTGAATTCGCAAAAAACGGTAAGGGGGAGATCGGGCCAGTATTGCAGCAGCTCGGCGTAAATTTTCATCATCTAAACGGCACCGTTAAGACCGCGCCACAATTGCTGTTGGATGTCGCTAAATCATTTGAACATCTGAGCAAAGCAGAATCTGCCGAACTGGGTAAGAAAATGGGGCTGGATGAAGCCACCATTGCCTTACTCCAAAAAGGCAAACAAGCTATCGAAGACCAGATCAAGCGACATAAAGAACTTGGCGTGCTGAATAAAACCGACTCGCAACTCGCAAAACAGTATACCGAGCAACTCGGCAAAACCAAAGTCGCGTTAGGCGATCTTGGACAGGTTTTCCGATACACGTTCACAACAGTTGCGACTATCGTTATGCCAACCCTGACGTGGCTACTCAATAAATTTGAGGCAATCACAATCTATCTGACCAATCACAGTAGTCTAGTTAAGGGGTTTTTCATCGGACTTACGGCAGTGCTGACAACAATGTACTTGCCAGCGGCTTTAAGCGCGGCAGCCGCAACCCTTGCACTTGTGGCTCCCTATCTTTTGATCGGCGCTGCCATCGCAGCGGTAGGTACTTTATTCGCATTAGCCTATGAAGACGTGATGGCCTTTATTAACGGCAACGATTCGCTGCTCGGCGAGTTATTCAAGCGTTGGCCAAGGCTCGGCAAAGCAGTGTCTGCAGTGGCAAGTATTTTCGCTTATCTATTTGAGGTGATAAATGCTGGACTCATTTTCATCGTAACGCTATTTATCCAGCCAGAAAAAGCGCTCCGGCGTTTCTCAAGCACTTCACAAGCTGCATTCGATAAGCTGCTAAATAGAATACCCGCACTCAAATCCGCCATAACCAAAATCGGCAATGTATTTAACCAAGTTGGCAGTACAGTTAAGTCTGCCTGGAACGGTATCGCTGATGCAATCGAAACGGTGATCGGTGTGGCCTCACGCGCACTTAAACTCATCAGCGGCGCACTGAATCAGGTGAAATCATTTCTTGGCATCGGCAATGCTGCGCCTGCACAAAGCAGCAACACCCTAAGCACTGCCACAACCTCAGCCAATCGAGCCAGTGTGATTGCTGGTAAGCAGGCACTGGCTGTTACCTCAACACCGCTTTCCGCGCAAACCTCGAATAGCATCACGCACGCGAATCGCAGTACGAGCAAGAACACAAGTGTGCAAACCGGGCCGATCACAATCAATACGCAGGCGTCAGATGGTGCTGCGATCAAACATGAATTAAGCCGCGAATTAGGTCAGGAATTAAGTACGACATTAAATCATTTCGATGATGGGGTAGCGGCATGATCACGGGATTTATTCCAACCGCGGCTATTGATGTTGTAGGCGTGTTTGCTGCAGACTTCCAGCAGCTATTCATTGATGCCCGGCCAATAAAGGCAAGCGTCAAAGAAGCATCCAAAACAATGGAGCATGCAGTTGAGTCAGGAGCAACGATTACCGACCACCGGATCATCCTGCCTGTCGAGATCGAGCTGTTAATGATGTTGTCTTCGACGGCTTATCGAGACACCTATCGGCAAATCCGTGAAATGTACTTGAAAGGTCAAACCTTGACGATACAAACCAAGTCAGGCAGTTATTCCAACATGCTGCTCGCCGAAATACCGCACGATGAAGACCCGGATACATTCGACTCCATCATGCTCACATTAAAGCTAAAAGAAGTTTTGCTGGTTACGGCTCGGTATGAACAACTGCCAGCCTATAAGGTCAAGAATAAGACACACGCTTCAACCGTTCAGCGCGGTGAGCAAGCGGGAAAATCGAAAAAAAATAAATCGACGCTTTACAACATCTTGTTTTAATTTAATTCCCATGATTCAAATTCCGCTCGATGCGATTCCAAATCAATCGCTATCGATTCGGCTCGATGGTCGCCGTTACGAAATCACCGTACAAGCGACGTCAGGCGTCATGTCGGCCACTATTGTTCGCGACGGAACGATGCTAGTGCAAGGCATGCAGTGCGGTGCTAGCGTGCTACTGCTGCCGTTTCGGTATATGGAAGATAACGCTGGGAATTTCGTGTTTATGACTGGTAATGGGGAGTATCCAGACTACACAAAGTTTGATAGCACCCATGAGTTACTGTACGTGAGCAACGCAGAGTTAGAGGTGATCCGTGGATAAGCTTGACCCACGCATCATTCGCGTCGGCATCGAGATTAACGGTGTACTGAAGATCTATGACGATCTGGCCATCAGCGCCAGTGGCTCCAAATTCGCTAATGCGCTGCAAAACGAGGCTGAGGTTCGAGTCACGAATCTGTCGAGACCAGATCGTGAATATCTGCTAACCGAGACCAGTCCCTTCAATCAGAATCACACACCAAAGCGGATTGTATTAGAGGCAGGTCGTCGCTCGACCGGTGGATCACGGATGTTTATCGGCGATATTTTTAGCTGTCTGCCATCTCAGCCACCAGATATTACGCTGACATTCAAGGCGTCTACAGGACAATTCCAGAAAGGTAATGTCATCGCGCGCAGCCAGGCAGTGACAGCCCCAATGTCTACCATCGCGCGTCAAATCGCAGGCGATCTCGGGCTGACATTGCGTTTTGAAGCAATGGAAAAACATATCGCCAACTATGCGTTTGTCGGTAGCGCACTAAAACAGATAGATCGCCTGGGTGAGGTCGGTGGAGTCAATGCCTACGTCGATGATGACACACTGATCGTAAAAAACTACAACGTCGCGTTGCGAGGTGAGGCGCGTGTGTTAAGCGAAGCTACCGGCATGATTGGTATCCCGGAAATCACTGAGCAAGGTGTAAAAGTTAAGTATCTGTTTGATACAACAACTCGTCTAGGGGGCGCACTAATTATCAATAGCAAGCTCAACCCGGCAGCATCCGGCGATTACATCATCTACAAATTAAATTTTGAACTTGCCAATCGAGATACGCCTTTCTATTGGATCGCAGAGGCTAAACGCGCAGGTACACATTAATGAGTGATTACGCAATTCCTAGTCATGATCCAGCCAATACAGGCGGGTTAGCCGGTACGCTACGCGAAGTATTCAAAAAACTGATGCAGGGTGTCGATGACATGTTGCCTGCGAAGATCGTCACCTACGACCGTAGACGTAACGTAGCCACCGTACAGCCGCAGGTCATGGTGCTGACAACGGAAAACCAAACACTATCCCGCCCTACACTAGCTAGCGTACCAGTACTCGCACTCGGCGGTGGCGGTTTCGTCATGAATTTTCCTCTCAAGCCCGGTGACACCGGATGGATCAAGGCCAGCGATCGAGATATTTCACTGTATCTGCAATCCAATTCAGAAGCTGGACCAAACACGCAGCGTTTGCATTCTTTCGCCGACGGTTTGTTCATCCCAGATGTGATGCGCAACTACGCCATCACTGATGAAGATGAAGCCAACGCAGTGCTGCAAAGCGTGGACGGCTCGGTGCGCGTGGCACTCTGGACAGACAAGATTAAATTGACAGCGCAGACCATCGAACTGAATGCAGCAGAGGTGAACTGTACTGGCAATTTGACAACCAACGGTCGTGTGACCGGACGTGGCGGCGTGACCTTTGGCGATACGCCCGCCGAATCACACCGACATAGCGGCGTTGAAAGCGGTAGAGGCATAAGCGGAGGCCCTGTTTGAAAAGCTTAGCAACCAATCAGCAAAACGATCTCTATCTCGATGGCAATGGCATGCTCGCTATTGCACATGACCTAGAAGCCATCAAACAAAACTGTCAACACGCAATGCAAGCACAGTTAGGAGAAATGGTGTTCGCCTTAGATCGCGGTATGCCAACAATGGATGCAGTGTGGCACAACACAAACTTGGTGCAATGCGAAGCCTATGCTCGCCAGACATTACGTGCCATTGCTGGCGTACTCGAAGTTACCGCTTTTACTGCTGATCTTAAAGATGGTGTGCTGCACTATCGCGCAACCATCCAAACCATTTTCGGCACAACTGAACTTACCAATCATGGCTAAAACCTACGACTATTTGACGCGCACAGGCGTGATTGTGCCAGACACATCTGCTGTACTGGACACAGTGCAGGATGAATGGCGTAGCGTATTTGGTAATGATCTATCCATGAATGCGGAGACGCCACAAGGTGTGCTCATTACTGCTGACACGCTCGGGCGTAATGCTGTCATTCGCAACAATGCCCTTCTCGCTAATCAGATCAATCCCAACCATGCAGGCGGCGTATTTCTAGATGCAATCTGCGCACTAACTGGATTAGAACGGGCACAAGCTACCCGTTCGACTATCGCCAATGTTCAGCTGACAGGTCTTCCTCATACAGTTATCCCGCCAGGTAGGCGGGCGCGTACCCAAGCAGGAGATTTATTTGAAACTACGGATACCGTGGTATTAGCGCAAGATGGGACGGGGACAATCAACTTTCGCTCAGTTGAATACGGGGCAATCACAGCACCTGCTAGCACACTTGTGCATATCGTCGATAGCGTACTCGGCTGGGAAACTGTCAATAACAGCGAAAGCGCAACGCTTGGGCAACCCGAACAATCTGATGCAAGCCTAAATAGGCAGCGCAAGCGCACCCTAGCATTACAAGGCATCTCAATTTCTGAGGCGATCACATCTGCACTTTATGCAACAGATGGCGTAAAGAGTCTGCAATTTAGAGAAAACACAGAAAGCGTGGCACGGATTATCGATGGCGTATCGATGAAACCCCACTCAATTTGGGTATGTGTTGAGGGTGGGGCAGACATTGATATTGCCCAGGCGTTACTGAAAAACAAGAGCGCCGGTGCTGGTTGGAATGGTGCGGTGAGCGTCGAGACCATCGACTCCATTTCAGAACAAAAATACACCATTTTGTTTGATCGCCCAACGCCACGCTATTTTTTAATACGCGTGATAGTACGCGTAGGTTCTTCGGTAACCGATCCACAAACTACCGTGCGCAACGCAATCATTGCTTACGCAGAAAACCAGTTTGAGAATGAAGCTGGCTTTATGGTTGGCACTAGCGTGTCGCCATTCGAACTGGCAGCCGCTGTCAATCGCTATGTGCCCGATATTTATGTACAGCGCTTGGAAATATCTAACCTTGCGCCACTTGACTATGTAACGACAGAAATTCCACTCGAAATTTGGGAAAAAGCATTCATCACACCTTCGGCTATCCAAGTGATCGTGCTATGAAAATTCAATCTTTCGATTTCTCAATCGATCTTTTGCAAGCGCTGCTCTGGCAATACAACGACGCCGATAAGCTGCGGGGGTTGCTTGAGCGTAAGCAAGCTTGGTATGAGCAAAACCATACCGATTTCTGGAAAAAATGGGTGCAGGATGTTTTTGACTTGCGTACTGCCAATGATTTTGGGCTGTCAGTCTGGGCAATATTACTTGGCGTACCGTTAAGCGTCACAGTCAATCCGACCAAGCCAGGAGCGCCAGTATTTGGATTTGGAACCTCTAATCAGAATTTCGGGCATGGAAGCTTTGGCAGCAAATCATCCTCAACGGTGAAACTGACTCTTGAGCAGAAGAGAGTTGTATTGCGACTGCGCTACTTCCAGCTCGTTTCACGCGGCACGATTCCCGAAATCAACCGCTTTATGAAAATGCTATTAGGTGAGCAAGGCCAAGTTTATGTGCTCGACTCTAACGACATGTCATATGTCATCTATGTTTTTTCTTATCAGCCCAGTCCAAGTCTAATTTTCGTACTAGATAGCTACGATCTATTGCCACGCCCGGGGGGAGTAGGGGTGCGGCGTCGCGTTGTGACACGACCCTCTTTTGGCTTCAGCGAGCATTACAAAAATTTTACTCACGGAACATTTGCGGAGTGACGCATGCAACAAAGACTTTTCATCAAACCATTTGCTACGGCAGGCGACCGTGAAAAAGTACCAAACGATACACAAGCTACCGGCGATGTCAGCTATGAGCAAGGCTATGGGTACGACTATCAGCGCGACCAAGCAACTGACCCGCTCGCCAAGCCCATTGAGCGCAACAAACACAATGCACTGCTTCACGACATTACCGAGGCGTTGCAGCAATATCAGATGTTTGGAATCCCTGAATGGATTACGGAGCCGGATAACGGAGGTAAAGCTTACCCTTATGCAAAACGCACACGCGTGCGCTACCAGGCAAACAAAGCAGCTCCTTGGGAGGTATACGAATCCCTTGTCGATAACAACACTGCTGTGCCGAGTGATACGACAAAGTGGGCCATTGTCGTATCAACGGTAGCTTCTCAAGAGCAGGCGCTTGCTGGCACCGATAATGGCACCGTCATGACGCCGTTACGCGTTGCCCAAGCCACGGCTAATAAACAACCCACTCTAGGCTATACGCCCGTTCAACAAGGAACGGGCATTGATCAAAAATCGAATGCTGTCAAAATTGGCTGGTCTAAACAAGGCAAGCTCAAGGCAACGGTAGACAATACCGATCAGGGAAATTTCGTCTTCGATAATCAGCTTGCTAATTATGTAAGCATTGATTATGCGGATAAACACTACCTCAAGCCAAAAGACGCAGATAACCGTTACCTGACACCTGAACAAGGTGATGAGCGCTATTGGAAACGAGATGAAAAATTATTTCCCGAAAGAGGTAATGGCTATCAAGCACTGCCTAACGGTTTGATTATCCAATGGGGATATATCGAAAAGCCTAATCCTCGTGGGACGATGATTAAGTTCCCGATTACTTTCCCTGAAGCTGTGTTCTCAATTGTTGCCACGGGCGCTGATGGCGAAAAACATTGGGAGGAGACGGTTAATGTGAAGCCTCAAGATAACGGAAATTTCAACCTATATATAGCTTTCGGCGCTACTGGCAGGGTTTCTGTCCCCTGTTTTTGGATCGCATTGGGTTGTTAAAGAAGGAGACCAATCGATGACGTTGTATTACTCAGCAAGAACCGGCGGATTTTACGATAGCCACCTACATAAAACGCTACCGCATGATGCGATAGAAATCAGTACACAAACGCATCAAGCCTTGCTTAAGGATAACGCACAAGGCGCGCAGATTGAGGCTAATGCAGAGGGCTATCCGCAAGCCGTTTTCCCAACTCAAAATCAAATGCTAGCGTTAGCAAAAGAAGCAGCGCTTGCTCGCTTAACTGATATGACCCGCTCCCAACTTCAACAAGCCATAGGTGCATCTGATGAGAGCGAGATCATGATTTGTTTATATCAATACCGCACCGCGCTAGCGATACAAGCAGGTACAGCCACACAAGATGAGCAAACCGCTTTTGAAAGAGAAATTGAAGCATGCGCGCTTAATGAGAGCTTGGAAAGTTTTTGCACCGACGTCTTAAATAAAGGTGCACGTCTGATGCAGATCATAGGTATCACGCAAGGATTAAAGCATCGCGCGGCCCAAACGATTAACCAAGCCAGCTCTCAAGCAGAGATAGAAACGTGTGAACAAGATTTTAAGAGTCGTTTAACCCTAGCATTGGCCTCTGTCATGGAGCATGTATGACTTTTTATCTTTCTCTTGCGCTGTATCCATTACTGGCGCTCCTCTCCTTATTCTTTACTGCATTAGCGATGCTTGGCGTGAACTGGTGGGCACCGTTATTCGCCGATGCGCACGGCAATCTACCCTGTTGGCTTAAATGGTTTCACTCCTTCGATGCTTCACTTAATGAGGCGTGGGAAGGTGGCTATCTTGCCCCATCATGGGGAGCGTCACCGTTTAAACGCTACCTCGCGCGCGTCTATTGGCTTTATCGTAATCCTGTTTATGGCTTTGATTATTGGCTATTTGGCTTGCCTTTTTTAGCTAAAGAGTGGCGTGTGATTCGTTACGTCGAATCATCCCAGCTGGTGTTGTTTATTGCGGTTGGCAATGGGTTTAACGTTTATTACCACGGTCGTTTAGGCATGCTCAAGTTGGGTTGGAAAGCCTGGAATTATTGGGAAGGTCGAAGCTGGAGAAAAACACCGTGGGGGCCGCAATGGCGCGTACCGCTTTGTTGTTCAATTAATCCTTTTAAGCGGCGTGGTTAAGTCGAAATTGATCGAGGGACTAAGAAATGGCCGAACCCCTTTCTTCTAGCTCAATGGCAACCAGCCTAGCGTTGGCTTGCGGTGTGAGCTTAGCTAGCTTGCTGCCTGGGATGGATGGTAATGCGTTAGTGGGCGCGTTTGCCGGTGCAGCAGTATTTGTGCTGCATGCGCCGTTGTTACGGGCTGCACTGCGTATGAGTTACTTTGCATTGTCGATGGTTACGGGCTATTTAGCGGCGCCAGAGTTAATCCAGTGGTTGCCTATTCATGAGCACGGTATTTCAGCTTTTATTGCCTCAGCCGCGGTGATCACAGTTACCCATAAAGGCTTAGATGCGCTTAATAAATTGGATTTACTCGAATGGCTTAAGCGCTGGAGGCAATCTAAATGAATGAGTTGCTTTTGATGCTGAATATGCTCGCTGCGTTGGGCATTACGTTGCGTCTACTCACTTACCAGCATAAGGAAAAATCTCATAATTGGCGTATGGCGCTTTTCTCTTATGGACTCATTGTGGCCTGCGGTGTAACCGTGATCCGCACTATAACGGGGCAATATGCAGGACCGATTGATTTATCTGAAGTGGTACTCAAATTTGCCTTATTTCTCGTGATATGGCGTGTACGAGGCGATCTTGCTTGTCTAGTTTACTCAGGAAAGCGTTATGAATGATCAGCAAATCAAATTGCTTATCGCCGAACTAAAGCGCGATGAAAACGTGCTGCTTAAGCCTTATCTAGACTCAGTGGGTAAGCTAACGATTGGCACAGGGCGAAATCTAGATGAGGTGGGGATTAGTCTCGATGAAAACGGCTATTTGCTGATGAATGATATTAGTCGTGTGAAGCGAGAACTCGATCAACAGCTTCCGTGGTGGCGTGAATTAGATGCTGCGCGTCAGCGTGTTCTGATGAATATGGGCTTTAATCTGGACATTACAAAGTTACTTGAATTTAAGCGCACACTCCAATTTATTCAAAGTGGTCAGTATGAAGCAGCGGCGATAGAGATGTTAGCCTCAAAATGGGCTAATCAAGTGAAGCGACGTTTGGTGCGCTTAGTAAATATGATGAAACTAGGGCAAGCATGATCGGTTGGCTAATTCGCCTTATCTGTGGGTCAAGATTTACAGTTACTGCCCTGTTGATCCCTCTAACTTTCGGTACTGCTGCGTGGCAATTCCAAGCAATGCGCTATAGCGGCAAACTGGCTCATGCTGAAGCAGCGCTTGCCACTTATCAAGCTCAAGTAGCGACAGCGCAAGCGCAGCTAACTGAAGCACAAGCTAAGGTCGTGACAAAAGTAGAAGTGCAGTATCGAGACCGTATCAAAGTGGTCAAAGAAAAAGGCGAGACGATTATTAGAGAGGTGCCTGTTTATGTTACTGAACAAGATGCTTCCCGCTTTGGCGTTAATGTTGGCTTCGTGCGCGTGTACAACGCCGCCTTTACGGGCGAATCTGCCGGATCCGCCACTGAGTTTGACCGAGAACCCGCCAGCCTTTCGCTTACTGAGCTTGGAGAAGTCAGTGCCTTTAACGCCGGAGTATGTCGACAGTGGCGGGAGCAGGCGTTAGGGTGGAGAATATTTTATCGGCGGTTGCAGGAGATGGAAGATCAGTATTGAGATAGGCCACTAAATTTATTTGCCTCTGAAGGAGCAATTCAAGGCCATCGTCAAACGTGCTTTGAATTAAGTGCTCTCTTATTCTTCCCTTTGCTGCGTGCTAAGCTGTGTGCGACTCTGCACGGCTATAAAAGCTTGGGTCATTTTATCCGCTTGATCGCTTTCTAAAGGAACTGTGTTGAGGTTTCCCGCGGTATAAAAATAGAGGTGGTCGCTTTGAATAAAAAGCGCCGAAATTTGTCGTTTGGGTGCAAGAAAAACGAGACTATAGAGGGCCTCAATCTGATTAGATGCTAAATTTGGTAGCAGGGGATACAGTAAATCCAGATGAAAACTTAATACTTTGGCAGCTGCAAGCTTAAAAGCGTGGTTAGCATCTTGAGTAGCGGTGATCAAATCAGAAATAGTTCTCTCGGGCAGCGCCTTGCGCTGGCCTAGCACCGAAACGGCTGCTTCTTTGACTGTTTCATTCTTATGGCGTAGCAAAACTATCAAAGCTGAGATGATTTCATCGGGTAGTGTTTCTTGTTTAATTAATATGTCAGCTGCCGCTTGTCTGACTTTTTTGTTTTCATTTTCTAGTGCAGCTATTAAGCTTGACATAGATTGATCAGATAGTACTTCTGGTGCGTTCGTGGACTCTGTTACCGAGCTGATGATGACTTTATTTTCCTCCTGCCGCGTAGCGTGCGAGAGCGGCTGAATGGCATCAGATCGTTTTTTTTGCTGATTTAGCATGCGGCTTGCTACCCCTCTAACCCACGCATTTTCATGGTTGAGCATAGTGGTCAGGTAAGAAGCTGCCTGATCAGACAGCGTTTGCTGATTAACTAATATTCCAGCCGCCCATTCTATGATCTGTTCATTTTCATGTTGAAGTAGTGTGATCAGGTCAGAAATTGCCTGATCAGACAGCGTTTGCTGATTAACTAATATTCTAGCTGCCAATTCTATGATCTGTTCATTTTCATGCTTAAGCAGATTAATTAAGTCAGAAACTGCCTGATCAGACAGCGTTTGCTGATTAACTAATATTCTAGCTGCCAATTCTATGATCTGTTCATTTTCATGCTGTAGCAGATCAATTAAGTCGGAAACTGCCTGATCAGACAGCGTTTGCTGGTTACCTAATATTCCGGTTGCCCATTTTCTGGCTTGCTTATTTTCATGTTGAAGTAGTATGATCAGGTCAGAAATTGCACGATCAGATAGCGTTTTTTGTCCGGATAATATTATGGCTGCCCATAGTATGATCTGTTTATTTTCATGTTGAAGTAGTGTGATCAGGTCAGAAATTGCACGACCAGATAGCGTTTGCTGATCAATTAATATTTCGACTGCTCCGTCTCTGATCTGCTCATTTTCATGCTGTAGCAGCATAATCAAGGCGGAGATCGTGCTATCCGAGAGTGTTTGCTGGCGGAGTAATATCACAGTTGCCCACTCTCTGATCTCCTTATTTTCATGCTTTAGCCACATGCTCAAAGTGGAGATCGTACTATCCGAAAGCCGTTTCTGCTTCTCTAATATCGCTCCTGCCCGCTCTCTGATCTGCTTATTTTCATGCTGTAGCAAATTAATCAAGATCGATATGACAGCCTCAGATAAAACAGGGCGGAAGACTATGGCTGACATAATTTTCACCCTCTCTTCAAACAGATCTAGGAAAGTGAGTAATAAGGGCTCTGGGAAAGCCTCAAGGGCAACAAGTACGCTTGCCTGGCAGTTTTCAGACGCTGTCTCAAAGTGTACCCACTGCCTTAACTCATCTTCCAACCTAGCGATATACTGAACGTTTAATTGAGAGCGAGCTTCGCTCAAACACCTCGTCATCACCCCCTGATGACGTAGACCAATCAAGTCGCGGGGTGCAGCTTCTAACTGTCCGAAGAACTGCGTTAATGTCTGTCCTTTGAGTAGTCCCGCGACCATCCACCATACAATCTCATAACGTCGGTTGTATTTGTGCGACGCAATAAAGGCATGCAGTTGATCTTCTTGGAGAGTTAAACCTGTGTTGTTAGTGCTTTCTGCATAAGCTTGTAGATGCCGCACTATAAATTTAGCAGCAAAGAACTCTTGAAAGGTTAAATGTAAAAAATGATAAGTGCGCCGCTGTTCATGCAGATGAGCATCAAGGGTATGCAAAAAGGACGTTTGTTTGAGATCTCTATTTAAAAGCAAGGGTAATTTTTCTGCCTTCACTCGAGTTTTATTCAGCGCATCAGTGAGCGTATTAAGATACGTAAGATCAAATTCAATGCGTTTATCTTGTAAGCCTTGAAACGCGAGATAGCTCAGGTACTCATTTTCTGCCGCAATCAATTGCTCTTCGATTTGGTTGAGTGATAAACCTCGAATATCATTCAATGAGAGCAATGTACCATCTTGTGTTTTTTTCTCTAGGCGCGAGCCATCTTTATGCCACAGCTTTTCAACCATCGCCTGATACAGTGCAGTCACAGTGATAGCTTCCTGCTTTCGAGTTGGTACAGGAAGGGAGTCCCAGCTATAGCAGAGCGCATCAAGCTGAATCGGAATATTGACGAGTTTTTGGATCAGTGGAGTTTGCTTAATGAACTGTTGAATGGCTGCTTGGTTCACTTTAGAGACAAACGTTTGAATATAGGTTTGTACATTGTCTAGTGTAAAGCCAACGGTTTCTAACGCTAGGTCTAGCTGACTAAGTCGTTGAGGATCGACGCCCGTCGGGCGGGAGGTGATGACAACATGTTTTTGATTCAATAATTCTTTTAGAAAACTGCCTAATGGACGCCCGTCCTCGAACTCGCCAACAACTTCGTCTAAGCCATCTAAAATAAAGAGGGTTTTGTCTCTATAAGGGTGGAAAGCTTGGGCTAACGCTTTAGCGCTGATTTGACTAGCGAAATAGTGTTTGCTCAATAATTTTTCTAAGCTATAGCATTGAAATGTCTTAAGGTGCCTTAATGGTATCCATAGCACACAGGCAAAGTAATTTTTCCAACTTGCCTGATGTTGATAGTCGTAAACGAGCTTTTTGCATAAAGTTGTTTTACCAATACCCGCTCTGCCTTGAATCAAAATCCGCTTTGGAAAACCAACGGAACCATCGCGTAGTTTTTGCGCATCGAAAAGATGTTCTAGTGTGATTAACTTGCTGTAATCCGCATCTTGCAGATCTTCGTTTCTGGGTAGGCGTGTCACTGCCGCTGCTTGCTGTTTTAATATCTCTTTCTCTTTTTCCAGTTGTGCATGCTGCTCGACAATGGCGAGATTAATGTAGCAATCCTCCAGTGAAGCAATTTCGCCTGATACCCGCTGAATCGACAGATTCGAGTGATAATAGTGCTGAGCCAATGCTTGACGTAAATCGCTTAAAGAAAGATCGCGTTGACGTGAGGGTTGTTGGTCAAGTGCTGTCTGCACTTCATTTAAAGTGGCCTCTACGTGGTCAAAATATTCGAGTGCTGATGGCACAGCAGATTGTTGCTTTAGTTTTTCAACGAAATTGCTGTATTCGTTCCAAAATTTGTCTAACGCAGTTAGAGCCTTATCACTTGTGATGAATAGCCGTTCAATGAGTTTAAATATCACTGCATGCCGGCCTTGATTCGTAGACACAGCTTGCTCTGCCTGAGCTTGCTGCTCAAAGCGTCGAAAATCGCTTATGCGTACCGTGGTGTCATCGATAAACTTGGCTAGACATGGCCGATAGCTTTTATCGGTTAACTCAACGGGAATAATGCCGTGCTGATCCCCTAATTCTTCTGCGCGTATATGCAAAAAAGCCATTTCTGTGAGCACATGATGAAAACCATCTTGTTTGCAGAAGGTATTAACCACTCGCCGTATATTGCTATCTCCTTTTTCACGAGCATCGACAAGGTAGGCTTGTTGCAGTGCTAGACAAAAATCAGCATAAGCTGGCCAGTCCAGATAGTTGGCTAACACTTCAGAACAACAGACAACGACCTTATCTACTGGCTTAACCTCACTACGTAACTGCGTCGGCAGCAAGCAAAGTTGGCTGGTTAGAATATCTTCAAGCTGTCCATCCTTTCGAGGGTTTGGTCTCCACACTGAAAAAGGCTGGGCCATTGGAGTTTGGTCAGAATAGAGTTGAACTCGCAATTGGGAGAGCTTGCTAATTAAATATTTAGCGACTTCAGCTTTGGCTTGCCCATAAGCAAAATTGTGATGCGCATAGACGAGAAATAGGCTGGGTTGATTAGGTACTTCTAGCGACGCTAGTACACAGAGCATCTTTTCAAAAAAGCGATCGACCATTTCACTTTTTTCTCGAATAGATAGTACTTGCCGTGCCCCCATCGATGTACTGCTAGTAAAGAACGAGAGAATAGGGGCTATCAATGCTTGATAGGTCGTTTTGCTTTCTTTCTGAACTTGGGAGATGCCACCGTACGTCGAAGCGATTTCTTCTAACGAAGTTTGTGCTTTAGCATGCTCGGACGCTGACAGATTGGCTTTAAGCGGCGCATCTAGCTTTTCTATGGCGCTGCCAGTCTGATCGCTACTTTGTTTGTGCTCTTTATTTTCATTTTCATCCAGCGTTTTAAGGTCAGGATAACGAGTTGACGATAACGTGCTACCCCCTTTGATTAAACTGTCTATTGCATTCATTCTTTTTCTTCATTCGTTTAAGTGTTACCGCCAATTTCATCCAGTGCGAATTTTCTTGTTGAGCGGGGTGCTTAAACAAGGGGGTGTTGACCTTAGCTCACCCTAGTAAACGGATGTGATGAGATAGCCTGGTAGCCCGTCCTGTAAAATTCACAGGATTTTGAAGAATGACAGATTTTCGCAAACATATATCCACAAGCCCTTGTAATTCCTAAGCATGACGCGGGTTAGAGTTCCGCCTACGCGCTAAGCTGATTGAATAGTTTTTGCTATATTTCAGTCAAAAATAAGAGAACCAAGTTGCCGGAGAAAAATGAAAATTGCGGAGCAAGGGGAGAATTGCGGAGCAAAAAGGAGGGGAGGGAAAGGGAGAAACCCTTGATTTTATTGGTCGGGGCGACATGATTCGAACATGGGACCTTCTGATCCCGAATCTCCTGCTAACAAAATTAAGATATTAGCCAAATGGTTAGGCGTGAGCGAAGATTGGCTATATCATAGGCCGTCTTCTAAGCCAGAGACTCTAAGCTAGCGAAGGAGTTTTTTTTAGAGATGCTTTCTGCTGAGAATGCGTTTCTTGTTGTAGTCTTGCGAAGCTGTTAATAACTTAGATTCTGTTCCGCAAAACTAATGGTGCTTTAAGCAGGATAAGGGTTTGCGGGTAGTGTATTTGCTATAATTGCGGAACGGATTTGTATGTAAGCTATTGATATTTAAGGATTTTTCGATAGCCTTTTAATCCGTTGGTCGTAGGTTCGAATCCTACACGGCCTACCAGTCATATCAAAGGTTTCGCAGATTTCTAGGTACAAGCTACTTTAAACTTTGTGTAATTCCTGTGTAATTTTGCCAGAAAAATAGCTAGGCAATTCTCATTCTCTGTTCAAATATATCCATCGCTGCCTGAATGTGTTGTCCATTCTGGTGCGCATAACGTTCCACCATCGCAAGTGTTTTGTATCCGCTGATTCGTTTGACCGTAGGTAAATCGATGCCAGCCTGGACAAGATGCGTAACGGCTGTGTGTCGTAACGTGTGGCGCACTATCTGCTCAGGATTTAGGCCGATAGCGATGACGGCTTTAATAAAAGGTTTGCGGATATCGACGGTGTGGCCTGACTTGGCAGCAGGAGAAGGGAATAGCCAAGGTGTACCGGGCTGTAATGCTGCCACGTAGTCTGCTAGAAAGCTTGCCAAATGCTCTGTTATGGGCTCGCCTACCTCCTTTTGCTTGCGGAATCCAAATTCTGCGGCGTTCAACATCGATATTTTCACGACGAATCGACAATATTTCAGACATCCTCATGGATGTTTCAAGACCAATTACAACAAATGGATAAAGCTGTGGGTTATTAGATGCTTTAGCCGCCTCAATAAATTTAGCTACTTGTTCTACGGTCAAATAAATAATGCAGCCATCGCCTTCCTTATAGCGTTTGATTTTTGCGGGGTGACTGTTAATCCATCCCCACTTGAGTGCTTTATTTAAAAGGTGAGATAACACTGCGAGCTTACGGTTAATGGTACCTGGTTTCGCTATAGTGGACTGCTCGCAAGGTAAAAAACCTTGCGCTTTAGCTTGCTTACTGACTCGATCTCCACCTCGCAATGAGGGTTCCTGTAGACGCTGCTTTTTGTAACGTTCAATATCAAAGCTTGTGATTTTTGATAATGGCGTATTGCTGAAAAAAGGGACAAGATGCTTGTCGAGGCGCATTTTTTTCATTTTTAAATCTTTACCATTTTCAAGCGTAAGCTTGTGCAGATATTTTTCGGCCGCATCTCGAAACGACAGCGCAACCTTGCGCCCTTTGGGTAAAGATAATCGATTGTGCTTCGCATCAGTGCGAATTTGAGCAATGAATGCTTCAGCCTGGGTTCGAGTGGTGCCTTCTGATGCACGTCCGACTACTCGGTGAATACGTTGTCCATTCATCATAATATTGATGGTAAAAATTCCGTGACCGTCTGCAGTGCGCTCAAAGGTAATACCCTGTTCGGTGAGGCTTTCGCCCGACGCGAGCTTTCTCATGTTGGGGCGGGTGAGTTTATTAAATGTTTTTGCTATATCCGTCCTTAAAAAGGGATGTCATCACCTTGAGCAAATTCTTCTGCGCCGGCCACAGCGCTCCCGTCCTCAGATGCTGATCGTATTGATTGAAAGCGGGGCTGCTTTGGCAAGGCAGACCGATCTTTTTCTCCTCTAGCGACAGCAAGAAAAATGGGTCAATGCTGCCTGAGTAAATCAAAATCTAATTTGTCTTCTCTTACCCACCATATCCATTCTTTATTTGGTCCGTCATGCCAACCCCGCCATACCGCCCCATTTTCTCGAATCAGTTTCCATAAAATTTGCTCTTCGTGAGTCATCAAGTCAGGAAAAAATAACCCTAACTTGATAAAACGAGTTTGTTCTTCTACATCCCATAGGTTGTGCATGGTATCTGCTACGGTTGTACCTCTTGAGTCAAGGCCAGAAGACTCTTCTATATAGACTTTTTCTAACTCTTCTTGAATTGCCCACTCGATAAAACTAGAAAGTGTGCGGCGTTGTTTGCGGGCGGCGATCTCAGCAAAATAACGTAGTTTTGGCTCAAGTCTTACAGTCACGGTTTCTGAGCGAGAGGTTTTAGCTCCGCCGCCTTTTCGTTTGAGAGAGGCGTTCATTGCTTGAGTAATAAAGTTATCTCATTTTCTACCTAAATTTTGAATAGAACCATTCATTTCCCTAGCCGTGGTTTTTCAAATAACGCCTGGACATTCGGCGACAGACATCCAAACGCTAAAATCGCATAGTGGTAAAAAACTAATCTATTAGAAATATAAATTCAGGCATTGACCCCCTCGCACGCTGATACTTCTCTTTGATAAGTTCGCCGGCACCGTCAGTACTCTTCAAAAACATCAAACAATTAAACCAAAATAACAATATGCTTGCTGCTAGCCCGGTTCCCCACGATTTGATGAGTAAACAGCTACAGATGGATGCGCGAAGCCATTTGGAAAAAGCTCGTTTCTATAAAACGGCACAGCAGTTCAAGATGGCCCTAATCTCGTATGACCAAGCCAAAGTGATTTTTAAGCATGCCGAAGATGAACGCCTCTTGTCTTTATCAGAGTTAACAAGCGCTTTTAGTCAAGCGCAGACCCCTCAAACTCCACAAGATGAGTCTTTGCGACAGCGTATCGCTGAGATTTATGTTGAGCGTGCAGGAGTTTTAAGAAGTTTGGAGCGGTGGGAAAAAGCAAAGACGAGCGACAAGAAAGCACGAAAATGGGGCCATGAAGGCACGCCCGCTGCACCGACTACTGCTTTGACATCTTCTTCAGATAGTGCTACCGGTTTGTCCCAATCCACTGAATTCTTTCCTGCTAGAGCTTCTCTGACTCTGTCGCCTAAGACAGTGGAAGTCTGTCCGCAAGAAAAGCATCAGTGGGTAGCGCAGGTCTTTGAAACCATTTTGAAACAGTTTCAAGATTTGGACTTATGCCAAAGCTCACCAAGCCTTTTTTTAGTCTACGCACATAATAATCAGCTAGGCCAAGCCGATGCAGAAGCTTCTCAACAAGTGATTGAATGGTTATCTAGCCTACGTTTCAACCTGTATTCGGATCGTACTGCCAACGGTTACCAAGCTTTGCCGCGACCCGCGACATTAGAAGAGAAAGCCCGGGCCAACATTATTCTTTCCAGCCAACTCTGCTTGTTACCCAATCACTCAGGTACCGTTGATCATGTGGTGCTGTGTGGTTCAGCGTTGTTGGGCCACTATATGGCCTCACTGTACTATCAAAGTTTTTATAAGGCGATTGAAAGCGCTTATCAGCAAGCGAATGACTTGACTCAGATCGAGACAGCGATACGCGACATTGTGCATGATAATTTAAACAATGAGGAATTCCACCATGTATTAACGGAATTGGCTTTTTTGCAGATCCGCTATCAGCACTACCAAGACAATCACGGCATTATTCCCCTCTTGCTCAACAGTTCAGCTGAGCAATGTCTACCGAAATTTATTCTTAACTCGACCACCATTCGCATCGAAGAAACCCGCTGGCGCAAGCCGAGTCTTTGGAAGGGGAAACAGACATATCAGGATGAGGGTTTACATGTCGGTTTTTTTAAGCTCATAAAACAGCTATTAACGAAAAAGAAAGATCGATGCATATCGTTGATGGAAAAAGAAATCTATCAAGCCTGCTTAAAAAAATTGCGGGAAGATCAGACGCATACATTGAAGGCTGACGAGTTTTCGGTTTTCTTGAATCAAGCCTGTGTCACTGCGCTTGAAGCTTTAAAAAAGGACGGTGCGTCGAATTTACGAGAGCTGAATGTTCAGAAAGCTTATGAAAACATCCTGGCAGAAATCAAACAAATCAATAGTGAGTCACGGATCGATCCTGAACAGCTTCGCCAAGCATTAGCGGCGTCGTATGATGCTAAGGGCTTGGATATTCAACGGCTATCTGGCCCAGCGCTATCGATGGATCATTGCTATATCAATTTGGCCATTGTGGAGTATGAAAAGGTCCGTAAGGAAAAAGAAAATCCTGAAGAAGCAAAAGAAAAAGAGGCCAAAGAAGAAAAAGTGGTGCTAGACCCCTTTCATCGTTTACCAAGTGTCGAAGCAATCGAATCCATCGTACAAAACCTAGTACCACTGGACAAACTGTTTGATCCGCGAGAACTAAGCAAAGGCAAGACAGTGACGCCGAAGCGGATTCTGGTCTATGGTCGAGCGGGTGTGGGTAAAACAACGCTATGCAAAAAGATCGTTTACGAATCTATGCAAAAAGGACAATGGCGCGACCGCTTCGAGTATGTCCTATGGATTCCGTTACGCGTTTTGAAGGGCAAACAAAGCTGTGATCTGGTGAGTTTGTTGCATGAAATTTATTTTCCTACTCACCATAATGGATTGGCCTTAGCGAAGGCCCTTGTCGCACAAATTAATGGGGCAGCTAAGGATAAAACCCTCTTTGTACTCGACGGCTTGGATGAAGCGCCTCAGGAATGGAGTGACGAGTTTTTAAAACAGTTGCTCAATCAGCCTGCCGTACTGATTACATCGCGACCTCATGTCGATTTAAACCAAGCGCAGCCGATGGACTTAGAGTTGGAGACGATAGGCTTTAGTCCAGAGAATGTCACCGATTATCTGAATAATCCGGCCATTGTGCCAGTTTTCCAATCCCAGGAGATAAAGCACTTTATCCAAACCACGCCAGTCATTCAGGCGTTGGTCAACGTGCCGATTCAGTTGGATGCCTTGTGTTACAGCTGGGATGAAATCAAGCGTCTACAGCCAGAGGTTCGAGGTTCGATAACGATCACTGCGTTATATCAGGCGATGATAAATAAATTATGGCGTAAAGATATGCTGCGCTTGGGCAAGCGAGAAGCTGGAGAAAAGTTAACCGCGAACCATGTTAATGCGCTAAGCCTATTACGTCTAGAGAAATTGGCGAAAGCTGAGCAGGATTTTTTGAGTACTTTAGCTTTTCAAGGATTGCAGCGTAATCAAATTGAATTCAGTGATCGTGATCTGCATGCGCTCATCGAGCAGCTTGAGGCAGAAGGAGTGAATTTGCCCTTTACGTTAGAGGCTAACCTCAAAAAACTCTCATCCCTCTATACGGATGATGCTGAAGAAGGGCAACGCAATTACTATTTTATGCATCTGACATTTCAGGAATTCTTTGCGGCTAAACATATTGTGCAGTATTGGGAAAGAGGGCAAGAGATTAGCCTATGGTCGACTAATGTCAAGCAATGGACAAAAGCCCATCCCGAAGCCTTTGTTCACCAACACAAATACAATCCGCGCTATGAGATATTTTGGTGGTTTGTCTCGGGGCTGTTGCGTGGGCAGGCATTAAATCGATTTGTTGATGTCCTTGAAGCTGAACCGCGTGATTTGTTCGGTGCGGCACATCAGCGTTTGATGATGAACTGCCTCTATGAAGCGTCTCGTTTACCGAATGTTGGGTTGTCACCTGACACACAAGACAGGCTTGAGCAGGATTTAGCGCAATGGCTGCAATTCGAAATCGACCAGACAGGCAAAATTACACTGGCGTATCAGCCCACGCTTCCCGAAAACCTATTGCTCGATTGCCTGAAGGCGGCAGAAACATTCACAACAAAAAGAGCGATGGTACAAGCACTCAACTATCGATCTGCCTTATCAGATGTGGCTACCCAGGCCTCGATCGAACTGACGAAGGACCAGGACAATTGGGTGAGGTGCAACGCGACTGAGGCGTTAGGCAAGCGGTCTTCGTTACCCGAGTCGGCCCTGAAGGCCTTAATCGAACTGACGAAGGACCAGGACGATGGGGTGAGGAGCAGCGCGGCTAAGGCGTTAGGCAAGCGGTCTTCGTTACCCGAGTCGGCTATGAAAGCCTTGCTCGAACTGACGAAGGACAAGGACGATGAGGTGAGACGCCACGCGGCTGAGGCGTTAGGCCAGCAGTCTTCGTTACCCGAGCTGGCCCTGAAGGCTTTGATCGAGCTGATAAAGGACAAGGTCGATTGGATGAGGCTCTGCGCGGCTAATGCGTTAGGCCAGCAGTCTTCGTTACCCGAGTCGGCTATGGAAGTCTTGATCGAAATGACGAAGGACCAGGACGATGGGGTGAAGCGCAGCGCGGCTTATGCATTAGGCCAGCAGTCTTCGTTACCCAAGTCGGCCCTGCTCGCCTTAATTGCGTTGATAAAGAACAAGGACTATGGGGTGAGGAGCAACGCGGCTTATGCGTTAGGCAAGCAGTCTTCGTTACCTGAGTCAATTCTGCTCGCCTTGATTGCGTTGATAAAGAGCAAGGACGATGAGGTGAAGCGCAGCGCGGCTGAGGCGTTAGGCAAGCGGTCTTCGTTACCCGAGTCGGCTATGGAGGCCTTGATCAGAATGACGAAGGACCAGAACGATGCGGTGAGGCGCAGCGCGGCTGATGCATTAGGCAAGCGGTCTTCGTTACCCGAGTTGGCTATGGAGGCCTTGATCGAAATGACGAAGGACCAAGACGATGAGGTGAAGCGCAGCGCGGCTTATGCGTTAGGCCAGCAGTCTTCGTTATCCGAGTTGGCTATGGAAGCCTTGATTGAAATGACGAAGAACCAGGACGATGAGGTGAGGCGCCGCGCGACTGAGGCGTTAGGCCAGCAGTCTTCGTTACCCGAGTTGGCTATGGAAGCCTTGATCGAAATGACAAAGGACAAGGACGATTGGGTGAGGCTCCGTGCGGCTGAGGCCTTAGGCAAGCGGTCTTCGTTACCCGCGTCAGCCCTGAAGGCCTTGATCGAGCTGATAAAGGACAAGGGCAGTTGGGTGGGGAGCAGCGCGGCTAAGGCGTTAAGCGAGCAGTCTTCGTTACCCGAGTTGGTTATGAAAGCCTTGATCGAACTGACGAAGGACAAGGATGATGAGGTGAGGCGCCACGCGGTTGATGCATTAGGCCAGCAGTCTTCGTTACCCGAGTTGATCCTGCTCGCCTTGATTGAGCTGATAAAAGACAAAAGCGATTGGATGAGGCACCGCGCGGCTAAGGCGTTAAGCGAGCAGTCTTCGTTACCTGAGTCGGCCCTGCTCGCCTTGATCGAGCTGATAAAGAACCAGGACTATGAGGTGAGGCGCAGCGCGGCTTATGCGTTAGGCCAGCAGTCTTCGTTATCCAAGCCGGTCCTGCTCGCCTTGATCGAGTTGATAAAGAACCAGGACTATGAGGTGAGGCGCAGCGTGGCTAAGACGTTAGGCAAAAACCTCTGGACGCTCTATTGCCTATTACCGACACTTGACAGCCAGCAGATAGCGTTGATCTATTCAGAATGCTTACTCAAACAACGCTTTGATCAGAGTGTGCCTTTCTACATACAAGATAACAACCTATGCTTTTATACCAATGAGGGTCTGCAGAGCTTTCCCTTTAGTCATGCGGGTAACAAAGAAGCATTCAAGCAAGCAGCTCAACAAGCCCAGCAGGCTGCGGGCATTCCTCTTTCTTCAACCAAGAAAGTTGACCTCTTTCCTGATTCGCTGGCTTTCATGGCAAATAAATGGACAAAACAGAGACAAATATAGAATTAGGGAAAAATAGCACGCCAGCAGCGCCCCGATCAGCCTTGCTATGTAAGACTCAGCATAAACTCTCTTATAGAGTGGAGCCCCAATTTACAAGGTGATTTTGAATGATTTTTAGAGCCTGTCAGATATTTTGTGTGTCCGAGGTCACGGTTAACTATGACAGCTTCTTATAATGAAGCTGTAAAACGCTCGCCAAATAAAATGGCAAATTGAACTTTTGCAGTGCGCCATGTATTAGGTGGCATTGTCCAATTTTTAGTGATATTTCGCAAAGCCAAATAAATGAGTTTGATGGCGGCCTGGTCGTTAGGGAAGTGACCTCGATTTTTAATGACCTTCCGTATTTGCATATGGAGGCTTTCAATGGCATTGGTCGTATAAATAATTTTTCGCACTTCTAACGGGTAAGCAAAGAAAGGAATGACTTCTTGCCAATGGCGCCGCCAAATTGAAGCAATCGGCGGATATTTCAGCCCCCATGGACTTTCGGCAAAGACCTCAAGCGCCACAGCGGCCTCGGTTTCGGTGGTGGCGCGATAAATATTTTTTAGTTCTGCCGCGACAGCCTTACGGTCTTTCCAGCTCACAAAATCCAGGCTATTGCGAATTAAATGCACGATACAGGTCTGGATTTGCGCTTGCGGAAAGGTCGCTGTAATGGCTTCTGGGAAGCCTTTGAGTCCATCGACGACGGCGATTAATACGTCAGACAGGCCTCGATTTTTAAGCTCTGTCATGACCCTCAGCCAGAATTTTGCCCCTTCGGTTTGTTCAATCCAAATACCCAGAATTTCCTTGGTACCGTCTGGTCGTACACCCAAAGCAAGATAGACCGCTTTGTTTTTAACGCTGCCCTCATCTCGAATTTTGACTCGTAAGGCATCAAAAAACACCAACGGATACATCGGTTCTAGGGGGCGATTCTGCCATTCCTTGACTTCGTCCATCACTTCGGCGGTGATCGTTGAGATCAGATCAGGCGAGACCTCTAAGCCATACAACTCGGTTAAATGCGCTTGAATCTCGCGCACCGGTAACCCTCGCGCGTAAAGCGAGATCACCTTATCGTCAAAGCCCGGTAGTCGCCGCTGATGCTTAGCGATGAATTGCGGCGTGAAACTGCCTTCTCGATCTCGCGGTATATCGAGTTCCAGCTTGTCTTCTGACGCTAAGACCGATTTCTTGCTGCTACCATTTTTATGATTACGCTTGATCTTGCCTACGCTACGTTCTTGCTCGAGATGATGCGCTAATTCACCCTGCAATATTCTTTCTGCTAGTGACTTTTTAAGCTGACCAAACAACCCGCTTTCTGTGAATATCGAGTGCGGATTTGACAGGTCTACTCCCTCTAAAAATTTATCTAATATCGCTTGGTCTATCTTTGTCATATGCTTACTTTTTGATTACCTTCATTATCATATGACTTCTTTCACACAAAATTCCTGACACCTTCGATTTTAAGGAAGATCCGGGGCCATCATCACAACGAATTCGCTCTGACGGACCTCGCCATTCAATAATATGCTCCAAGGTACGAATCACGCGTTCTGACGGCAGTGAGAAATCGATTTCGATGTCGAGTCCCTCATGATTAAAATCATCGATGATGTTCAGAATGTCGTCTGCGCATAATATTCCGAAATATTTAACATGCTCTCCCTTATTTTTTATCGAAATCTACATTTGACACAGCAGGCAATATTGACTGATATCACGATACCATGCGAAGTAAATTCAATCGGTAATCCAACAAGTGAATTCATTATTTAAGCGAATTACTACATGTATTACCTGAGTGCAAAAAAACGGGATTTTACGATTTATCTCTAACTCAACTATCAGAGTAATCCCTGGATAACGAATATTATGCATCCCAATTTAGACGACGCGAAACGATGAAAAATTTAATGCGCCAAGTCATAAATTCAGCCATTTACCTTCTCACATTTTGTTTCCCCTCTTTGATAAGCTCAGCGGCAATTTCAGCTTTCACTAGGCTAATCAAACTAGATGATAGGCATTTGAAAATCAGCGCTGCTTAGGTACATGCGGCCGAGATGCAAGAAGTGAACGACGCATTGGTAGTGATTAATTCGTTTTCTTGAGATCGGCGCGCCTTTTAATGCTGAGCACACATTAAATCTAGAAATAACAATATGTTGAGTACTTCTGTTCCCCAAAATTTGATCAGTAAGCAGCTGCAGATGCAGGCGCAAGGCTTTTTGGATCAAGCTCGCTTCTATAAGGCAACGCAGCATTTCGAGATGGCCTTGGCTTCATATGACCAAGCTAAAGTGACTTTTAAACATGCTGAAAATACACATAGAAAGCCGCCACCTTTGTCAAAGTTAAAGAGTGCTTTTAGTCAAGCGCAAATTCTTCAAACCGAAGAAGATAAGTTGCTGCGGCAACATATCGCTGAAGTTTATTTTGAACGGGCAGAAGTATTGAAGAGTTTGGGAGAATATGAAAAAGCGCAGAAGAGTTACGAAAAAGCGCAAACATGGGGCGATGAATGCTTACCTGCTATAAGGTCTCCTGCTTCGCTACCTTCTGTAGGTAGCACTATTGGCTTGCCCTGGTCTGTTGATTTTTTTCCTACAAAGACTTCCCTGACGCCATCACCTAAGCTAGTGGAAGATTGTCTGGAAGAAAAACATCAGTGGGTGGCGCAGGTCTTTGAAACCATTCTTAAACAGTTTCAAGATTTGGATTTGTGTCAAAGCTCGCCGAGTCTTTTTTTGGTGTATGCGCATAACAATCATCGGTTGGGCAAAGCCAATGCAGAAGCCTCTCGATGCCTGATTGAATGGTTAACTAATCTGCGCGCTAATTTATATTCTGATCGCTCAGCAAATGGCCACCAGGTTTTACCGTTGCGAGCGGCCATGGAGGATAAGGCCAAAGCCAACGACATCCTATCCAGCCAACTCTGCCTATTACCCAACCATTCAGGCACTGTAGATTATGTTGTTCTTTGCGGTTCAGAATTGTTGGGCCGTTATATGGCGTCACCGTACTATCTGCACTTTTGTGAAGCAGTTCAGCGTGCTTATCAGGAAGTGACTAAGCACACGAACGATTTCACTCAGATTGAGGTTGAGATGCGCAACGTGGTGAAAGCAAATCTAAAAGAAAAAGAATTTCACCATGTGTTAACAGAATTGGCCTTTTTGCAAATCCGCTATCAGCACTACCAGGATAAGCACGGCATTATTCCTGTATTGCTCAACAGTAAAGCTGAGCAATGTTTACCGCAATTTATTTTCGACTCGACGACGATTCGTATTGAAGACTTGATCTGGTGCACACCCAATCTGTGGGATGGGCGTCAGACGTACCAAGACGAAGGCTTGCATATTGGTTTCTTTAAACTCTTAAAACGCCTGTTCGTGAGACAAACGTCGTGCATTGCAATATTAGAAAACAAGATTTACCAAGCCTGCTTGCAAAGGTTACGAGAAGACGACGCTCATACATTAACCGCAGGCGACTTTTCGTCGTTCTTGACTCAATCCTCTCTGGCGGCCCTTGACACCTTGAAGCAAGAGCACAGCGCTGATTTACGGGAACTGAATGTTCACAGAGCTCATGAAAGCCTGCTTGCAGAAATCAAGCGTATCCATGGAGAGGCGATAGTATCGCCGGAGCAAATTCAATCTGCTTTGACAATCTCATATCGTGCCAAAAGCTCGGTTATTCAACGCTTGTCTGGCTCGGATTTACCGATGGAGGATTGCTATATCAATCTGGCCATCGTGGAGTACGAGAGAATTCGCAAAAAAGAGAAACAGCCTAAAGAAGGGGAAGAAAAGGAAGCGAAAGCGGAAAAAGTTGTGTTAGATCATTCTCATCGTTTACCGGGCGCCGAAGCGATGGAATCCATTCAACAAAAATTAGTGCCGCTTGAAGAACTATTTGAACCGAGGGAACTAAGCAAAGGCAAGACGGTGACGCCGAAGCGAATTCTGATTAGCGGTCGGGCTGGCGTGGGTAAGACGACCTTATCCAAAAAAATCGTTTACGAATACACGCGGAAAGGGCAATGGCGCGACCGCTTTGAATATATGCTGTGGATTCCACTACGCACGCTGAAAGGCAGACAAAGCTGTGATTGGGTGACGTTATTCTATCAAACCTACTTCCATACTCACCCTAAAGGTCTGGTTTTAGCGCGGGCACTGAAAGCACAAATTGAGGGACCTGCGCGAGAGAAAACGCTTTTTGTGCTTGACGGTTGGGATGAGGTCGCACAGGAATGGGGGGAAAATGAACCGATGGCTGAGTTTCTGAAGAATTTGCTCAACCAACCTGCGGTATTGATTACCTCGCGTCCTTTTGTCGGGTTGAAACAGGCTAAAGCGATGGATCTGGAGCTAGAGACGTTAGGTTTTAGCCCAAAGGACGTGATCAACTATCTCGACAACCCAGCCATGATATCGGTTTCGCGGGCTGATGAGATGAAACGCTTCATCCAGGCGAATGCTCCTATCCAAGGGCTGGTTAACGTACCCATCCAACTCGAGGCACTTTGTTACAGCTGGGATGAAATCAAACGCATGCAGCAAGAGACACGTGGCGAAATGACCACCACCGGGTTGTATCAAGCGATGATAAACAAGTTATGGCGCAAGGATATGCTGCGTTTGGACAAACGGGAGGGGGGAAAGCTCTTATCAGACGAGGCGGTAAGAGCGTTGAGAAAAGCCTCACGCATTGAGCAAGCCGTGCAAGCAGAAAGTAACTTTCTCAGTGCTTTAGCCTTTCACGGATTACAAAGTGGTCGTATTGAATTTGATACTGCTTATTTAGACGACCTCATTGAGCAATTGATACGTGAAGGTAAGTCACTTCCTCTCACGTTGGAAGTTAACCTCAAAAAACTTTCGTTCCTGCATACCGATGATGCCGAGGAAAGCCAGCAAAGCTATCACTTTATGCATTTGACGTTTCAGGAATTCTTCGCCGCTAAACACTTTGCCGCGCATTGGGAAGCGCGTCGAGAGATCACATTAATGTCCGCCGATACTCAGAGGTGGGTGAAAGTTTTGCCAGAGGCGTTTGTGCGTCAACATAAATACAATCCACGCTATGAGATTTTTTGGTGGTTCGTGTCGGGGTTGCTGCGTGGCGAAGGGCTGATGCGTTTCTTTGCATTGCTCGAAGCTGAACCCCTCGATTTAGTCGGCGCATATCATCAGCGCTTGATTATGAGCTGCCTATATGAAGCATCTCGTGCGCCGGACGTGGGGTTGCCACGCGAAATCAGAGATAGACTAGAGGAGCAGTTAGCTCAATGGTTGCAATGGGAGATTGATAAAAGAAGGGCTTGTACACTAGCGCATCACTCCACCTTTCCTGAGCAAATCCTACTCAGTTGTCTGGAAAATACAACCCTACCGCTCACTAAACAAGCGGTTACGACAGCACTTGGATATCGAGCCGCCTTATCGGAGTTCGCTTTTAATGCCTTGGTTGTACAGGCTAAAGACGAAAGTATGACAGACAACATCGTCCAGGCTTTAGGCCAACAGTCTTCGCGATCAGAATCTGCCCTGAAGGCTGTGATAGGGTTAACGAAGGACTCAGACTGGAAGGTTAGGTATACCGCAGCTAAGGCTTTGAGCGAGCTGCCTTCGTTAACGGAGTCTGTTTTGCAGGCCATGATAGATTTAAAGAAGGACTGGAGCTGGAGTGTGAGGGCCGCTGCTGCTGAGGGGTTAGGTAAGCTACCTTTATTACCGGGTTCTGTACTGCAGGCTTTGCTTACGTTGGCGCAGGACCGAAACCAGGATCATAATGTAAGGCGTGCCACTGCAGAGGTGCTGGGCAAAATTTCTCCACTACCGGAGTCTGTTCGGCAAGCCTTGTTTGCGTTAGTGGAGGATCAGGGCTGGAATGTGAAACTTACTGCGGCTAAAGCTTTAGACAAGCTTTTTTTGCAATCGCAGTCTGCCCTTGAAACCTTGATAGAGCTGGTAGAGGATAAGCACAAGGATGTGGGGTTCTCCGCTGTCGAGGCTTTAGGCAAGTTGCCTTCGCTATCGGAATCTGCTTTGCAGCCGCTGCTTACGTTGGCACAGAATCAAGACCAGAATATAAAGCGCGCCGCTGTTGAAGCGGTAGACGAGCTGCGTTCGTTACCGCATCCTGCCTTGCACGCCCTACTTAAGCGGGCGAAGGAGGATAAGGAGGCGGAGTGGTCAGTGAGGCTCGCTGCTGTTAAGGCATTAGACAAGCGGTTTTCGCGATCGCAGTCTTCCCTTCTGGCCTTGATAGAGTCGCTAGCGGATAAGAGGAGTTGGGATGTGAGATGCGCTGCTGCTGAGGCTTTAGGCAAGCAGACGGCGTTACCGGAGCCGGCGCTGGAGGCTTTGCTTAAATTAGCGCAGAATCGCAGCGGGGGCTGGGGACAAATCGATAGATGCGCTGCTGTTAAGGCGTTAGGCAATCAGTCTTCGCTATCGGAGTCCGCCCTGCAGATCTTGGTGGTATTGGCGAAGGATAAAGACCAGGCTTTGAGGTTCACCGCTGCAATGGCATTAGGTGAACAGCACACGCGATCGGGATCTGAATCTGCGTGGTCGGCGTTGCTTACGTTGACGGCAGACCCGGATAAATTGGTGAGGCTCACTGCTTTTCAAGCGTTAGGCGCGCTATCTTTGCTACCGGAATCAGAATTGTTAACCGTGCGTACATTGACACAGGACCCAGATAAATTGGTGAGGCTCACTGCTTTTCAGGTGCTAGGTAAGCTGTCTTCGTTATCCGAATCTGATCTGCTAGCTTGGCTTACTTTGGCGAAGGAACAGCGTAGAACTGTAAAATGCAATGCTGTTGAGGCGTTAGGAGAGCTGCCTTCATTGCCTGATTCCGTCTTGCGGATTTTGCTTAAGCTGGCACAGGAGGATGATGACTTGAAATATATCGCCGTTAATGTGCTAGATAGACACCGTTGGGCTCTCTATCGCTTGTTACCTACACTGAATGGACAGCAGATTGAAATGATTTACACGAAATTCTTACGTAGCCAACGCTTTGCTGAGAGCATGCCTTGCTATATTCAAGGTGGCATGCTGTGTTTTTATACTGCTGAAGGTCTGCAGACTGTTCCACTAGGCGAGGAGAGAGACGAATTCAAAGAAGCAATTCAACAAGTCCAGAAAGCTGCTGATATTCCTTCCCCTTTTCATTTAGCCGTACAAGATCAGGTCGCACCAACGGAAGAGTAAAACATTCCCTTAGCTAATCATTTAGCTCCCTGATTAACGATCATTAACCGGACGATGCCAAATATGGCAGCTACACTCTCGCTTACTCCCGCCGGAATTCACTTACTCGATCAGCTGGTTAAGCATAAGCGCATATGAAATGGATCCGCTCCACCATTTAGTCATTTTGGCAGCGATCGCATAATTTGGAGAGTATCTCGTGCTTTCAACAGACCTGGCCTCCAGAGAGTCTCTTCATGTGGAGAGGTCTACAACTTCTGGTTGAAATGCAGCTTAGCTATTACATGGTTATCTGTATAGTGGCTGGACAATCAAAACAGTTATCCAAGGTTAAAAACACAGCACTGCAAAAAACTAAACCACTAAAATAGCGATTCAGTGATTCCCCTTCTCACGCGTTGGCTTTTCTCTTTGATAGATAGGCTTGCCGGCATTATCAATATTCATCAGACAATTCAAACATTAGGCTAAAAAAACAATATGTTGACTAGCTCTCTCTCCCAAAATTTAATTAACAAACAGCTGCAAATGCGAGCACAAAGCCATTTAGAAGAGGCTCGTTTCTATAAAACGGAGCAGCATTTTGAGATGGCCTTACTCTCATATGACCAAGCCAAAGTTATTTTTAAACATGCTGAAAAGGCGCGTCAAAAAGTTATACCTTTGTCGGAGTTAAAAAGCGCCTTTAGTCAGGCGCAAATTCCTCAAACTCTGAAGGATGAGTCTTTGCGTCAGCGTATCGCAGAGGTTTATGTTGAACGTGCCGAAGTATTGGAAAGTTTGGGAGAGCACGACAAGGCACAGAAGAGTTATGAAAAGGCGAAAAAATGAGGCGATGAGGGCATGTCTGCCACATCAACTCCTGCTTCGTTACCTTCTGTAGATAGCGCCATTGGTCTGGCTCAATCTACTGATTTTTTCCCTGCGAAAGTCTCTCTCACGCCATCACCTAAAGAACCAGAACCCTGCCTATCGCAAAAACATCAGTGGGTGGCGCAGGTCTTTGAAACCATCTTGAAACAGTTTCAGGATTTGGATCTGTGTCAAAGCTCGACGAGCTTGTTTTTAGTCTATGCGCATAATAATCCACTGGGCAAAGCCGATGCAGAAGCCTCGCAATGCGTGATCCAATGGTTATCGAATCTACGCGCCAATTTATATTCTGACCGCTCAGCCAGCGGTCGCCAGGCTTTACCACTTCCGGCCACCCCGGAAGATACGGCTAAAGCAGACGATATCCTATCTAGCCAACTTTGCTTATTACCCAATCATGCAGGCACAGTCGATCGTATTGTGCTGTGTGGTTCAGAACTGTTGGGCCGTTATATGGCCTCTGAGTTTTATCAGGGTTTTCATGAAGCGATTCAACGCGCCTATCAGCAAGCCGTTGAACGCACGGATGATTTTTTTCAGGTTGAAATTGCTATACGCCAGGTGGTGAACGCGAATTTAAACGAAAAAGAATTTCACCATGTGTTAACGGAGTTAGCGTTTTTGCAAATCCGTTATGAGCACCAAAGGGACAAGCATGGTGTTATCCCGCTTCTGCTTAACGGTAACGCTCAACAATGTTTGCCGCAATTTATTACGGGCTCAACCGTGATTCGTATTGAGGATACCGCCTGGCGTAAGCCAGGCATATGGAAGGAGAAACAGACGTTTCAAGATGAGGGTTTGCATGTTGGCTTCTTTAAGCTCTTAAAACGGTTATTCGTGAAACAAGAGCATTACATCGCACTGGTAGAAGAAAAAATTTATCAGACCTGCTTACAGAAGCTGCGAGAAGATCATTTGTATACGTTGACAGCGGAAGCATTTTTATTGTTTTTGAACCAAACTTGCGTGACTGTGCTTGAAGCATTGAAAAAAGATGGTGCGTCTGATCTACGGGAACTGAACATTCAGAAAGCCTATGAGGGCATATTGACGGAAATTAAACAAATCAACGGTGCATCGCTGATATCGCCAGATCAACTCCGCTCTATTTTAGAGGCTTCGTATTCTACTAAGCGCTTGGCTATCCAACGTCTATCTGGCCCACCTCTGCCAATGGAACATTGTTATATTAATCTGGCCATTGTGGAAGACGAAAGAGAGAAGGCTCGAGAGGAAGAGGAAAAAAGGCTTAAAGAGGAAGGGGGAAAGCGACTTCAGAGGGGAGAAGTGACGAAGCCTAAGGAAGAAGAACCGAAGAGATCTAAGGAAGAGGCAGCGCAAAATTATTTTTATCGCTTACCGAGTGCCGAAGCGATCCATTCTAATCCACAGAAATTAGTGCCGTTAGAAAAGCTCTTTGAGGCGAGAGATTTAAACAAAGATAAGGCTGTGACGTCGAACAAAAGCAAGGCAGGATCCCCGAAGCGGATCTTGATTCGGGGTCGAGCGGGCGTAGGTAAAACAACTTTATCCAAAAAGATCGTTTACGAATACACGCAGAAAGGACAATGGCGAGATCGCTTTGACTACGTGCTGTGGATCCCGCTGCGTACGTTGAAAGGTAAATCAAATTGTGATCTCTTGACGCTGTTTCATGAGATCTATTTCCAGAGTCATCCCAAAGGTCATGCTTTAGCAAAGACGCTCGCCGTGCAGATTAACGGAGTAGCGAAAGATAAAACACTGTTTGTGCTCGATGGCTGGGATGAAATTGCGCAGGAATGGGGCGAGCATGATCCGATGTCTGGTTTTCTTACGCAGCTACTGAATCAGCCGGCAGTACTGGTTACATCCCGACCATATGTTGATCTGAGGCAAGCCGATCCGATGGATTTGGAGTTGGAGACGGTTGGCTTTAGTCCAGAGAACGTGAGAGCTTATCTTGACAATCCAGGTATTGTGTTAGCGGCAGATGCCGAGGAGATAAAGCACTTCATTAAAGACAATGCCTTTATCCATGAATTGATCAACGTGCCGATCCAACTCGATGCGCTTTGCTACAGTTGGGATGAAATTAAACGTATGCAGAAAGAAACATCAGGCGCGATAACGGTGAGTGCGTTATATCAAGCGATGATGAATAAATTATGGCGTAAGGATATGTTGCGCTTAGATAAGCGTAAAGGAGGCGAGCTGTTAACTGAGAATTATGTCAATATGCTTGAAAGTTCGTCTCGTATTGAGAGACTGGTACAAGTTGAGCATGATTTTTTGAGTGCCTTAGCTTTTAGAGGACTACAACGTAATCAAATTGAATTTGACCACTATGATCTGCGTACGCTGATAGGCCTGTTTGAAACGCAAGGCATGGATTTGCCGGTTTCATTGGAAGCTAACCTAAAAAAACTGTCGTTTCTGCATGCTGATGATGGCGAGGAAAGCCACCGCAGCTACCACTTCATGCATTTGACGTTTCAGGAATTTTTTGCGGCTAAATTTTTCGTCCAGCATTTACAAACTCAAACGAGCACGATTCGGCGATCGAAGCGAGCGCAAGCAACAGACATAGGTATCCAGTCTAGTTTGGAGGATTTGGAATCTTTTATCGCCACGCATAAATACAACCCACGCTATGAGATTTTCTGGTGGATAGTGGCTGGCTTGTTGGAAGGCGAGGCATTAGAGCGTTTCTTTAAGTTACTTCAGCAGGAGCCACGCGACTTAATTGGGCTATGCCATCAGCAATTGATGATGGGATGTTTAAACGAGGCGCGTTATCAATTAAGTTTAACCACCACAATCAATAAATTGGAAAGCGAGCTCAGACAGTGGCTAGATGTCGAGATAAAAGAAGGAGGCGGCTCTTACAGTTACTTAGGCCGTCAACGGATTTTTCCGGAGCATGTGCTGGTACAACACTTTATTGGCCTTAGTTTCAGCTTTAAAGGATGAGGATAGTAATGTCAGGGCTGCAGCTGCGGGTGCGTTAGGCACTCAGCGAGCACTATCTGCTGACGCGATATTGGCCTTGGTCTCGGCTTTAAAGGATGATGATAGCGATGTCAGTTCTGAGGCGTTCAGGGTGTTAGGATCTAATATTAATCAGGTTTTTACTTTGCTTCTGAGTATGAATCAACACCAGATAAAAGCACTCTATACTTCTGTGTTACTCCCACGCTACGTAGAACATATCCCCCCTCTTTATATTCATGACAATCAACTTTACTTTTATACAACGACGGGGCATGGACAACCGATTAAGCTGAGCACTAGTCAAAGTAAAAAAATTATCGAGGCTTTTAGAACCGTCCAAGTGGACAGAGGAATGACATCAGGATTAAAGAAGCAATGGTCTTGGTAGGCGAAAGAAAATGTAAATAAGAGCATAGAGGATATCTGTGCTCGCTATTATAAGTTAATTCCGATCGCAATTTATTTAATAGCGTCTCTATAGTGCGTTCCGCTTTGGTTTTGCCTATATGAATTGCTGCTAAGTAAATTGATTCGTCCTCAACTTAGACGCAGCACCTTAGAGTGGCGAAAACCTATCGCCAGCGCAAAGTTAATTATTTTGCCGCTCGCGCGCTTTATCCAGTGCTGCTCTCAAGTTTGCAATGAAATCTTTTGGGGAATAAATAACCTCGGTATTTAGATAGGACGCGGTAAAGCAACGGTGATGTTTGCAAGGCGCTTACCTAGCGCGATGGTGAGTGCCTTTTCTTCTTTACTCAAAGTGGGTGGTTCCATCATATTGCTGCTATCACTCTCATTCATCGGCGCGAAGTGAGTGGCGCCGTAAGGAGAGCCTCCTGTGCGGGTGCTACTCAGCGCACTTTCGGTGTAGGGAATGCCAACGATGAGCATGCCTTGATGTAATAGTGGCAACATCATCGATAACAGCGTACTTTCTTGTCCACCATGCAAGGAGCTAGTTGAAGTAAAAACGCACGCTGGTTTGCCAACCAAAGCGCCTGAGGCCCACTGTGGTGCAGTTGTATCGATAAAATATTTAAGCGGAGCAGCCATGTTGCCAAAGCGTGTGGGCGAGCCAAGTGCTAGCGCTGCGCACTCTTCGAGGTCACGTGCTTCTACATAAGGCGGGCCGTCAGCGGGGATGTCTGGTTGTGTTGCTTCGCAGACGGGTGAAACTGAAGGGACGGTGCGGATGCGCGCTTGCGCACCAGGTACGCTATCGATACCTTGTGCGATGCAAAGGGCTAATTCCCGCGTGGTGCCGTGTCGGCTGTAATATAGAACGAGGATATCTTTCATAAAGGTTATAAGTGAGAATAGAAAATAAAAATCACGGGTGTCAGGCGGCTTGGTGCAAATTTGCACATAAGCTTAAGCGCCTATTCATAACAGTTTCCAATGGATTCGGTAAAGATTCCGCTGGCCTAATTAAACGATTTATTTATCTTATTGCAAAGCGCAGTAGCGAGAATCGTCTCGCGCAAGTTGCTGGCAGTTTAACCTTTACGACGGTGTTATCGTTAGTTCCATTACTCACTGTAGGCTTTGCTATTTTTACGGCATTTCCTCTATTCGCTTCGTTACAACTTGAGCTACAAAATTATTTTGCTGAGCATTTAATGCCAGCGCAGATCAGCAACCAAATTTTTGAATATCTCAATCAATTTTCAGCAAATGCGAAAAGCCTGACGACGATAGGCTCACTCGCGTTAGTTGTGACATCGATCATCACACTGATGACCGTGGAAGCCGAACTCAATTTGATTTGGCGTATTCATAAACCTAGGCCGATTGCACAACGTGTGTTGGTATATTGGGCGAGTATTACGCTTGGCCCAATTTTGTTAGGCGCGAGTTTTTCAATTTCATCTTATTTGGCAAGCCAACCTTTGTGGGCAACGCATAGCGATGCATTGATTGCGCGTTGGCTTTTAAGTAGCGCAACATTGGCGCTTTCGATATTGGCTTTGACAGCGCTGTATGTTTATTTGCCAAACTGCCGTGTCAGATGGTGTGATGCGTTGATTGGCGGCGTTGTAGCTTCAATTGCATTTGAAGCAGCAAAACGGGGTTTCGGTTTATACATCCGTCAATTTCCAACATATACGGCCGTATATGGAGCATTTGCGGCAGTGCCGATTTTTTTATTGTGGGTTTATTTAAGTTGGCTCATTATTTTGGGAGGAGCGGTGCTTACCTCAACCTTGCCAGCGATGCGCATAGGTGAATTACAGCGCCCACGTTTTGTGGGTAGCGATTTATTGGACGCGCTTGAATTGCTAGTCATCCTTGAAAAAGCACAAGAAAAGAACGTAGTAGGTTGCACCACAACTGAGCTGGCAAGCATTGTGCAATGTGATATTGAAACGATGAAGCGGCTGCTAGTTAGGCTTGAAGAGAGACATTGGATTGCCAAATTACAGCAAGAAGGAAGATCGGAAAAATGGGGATTAATCACCCCTCTTCAACGAATTACCTTATCAGCACTTTTTGATTTATTTGTAATGGATTGCACTAAATTTATTGCTCAACTTAAGCAAACAGTTTTACCTCTAGATATTCAAAAATTGAGTATCGCACTAAAAAATAATAAGATGAATTTAACGCTTGCTGAGTTAATTAAGGAAACAGCTGAAGAAATAATTTAAGCGTTAACAGAGACGCTAACTGAAGAATTAGGTTTAGAAAATTCTGAATAAATAGCGCGCGAGCCTATCAAAATTTATTCATTAATTCGTTTGAAATTTGTTAATTAATTGAAGAGAAGTGCACAATACGGGGACATAAATTTGCGGGTATAACATTTCCACTTATCAACGCATTTTGAATAAAACTGAAATAGGGTAGAGGGAGACGGGCAATGCGCGTCAGTAATATTTTAAAGATCAAAGGTAATGCACTTTTCACTGTAACGGCCGATATGCGTTTGCTTGAGGCCATTGATAGCATGGCAGCGCATGATATTGGCTCGCTGGTAGTGATGGAAAAAGGGCAGCTTGTCGGTATCGTGACCTTCCGTGAAATTATTAAAAAGTTGCATGAAAATGGTGGAGCAATTGGCACTATCAAGGTGCGTAGCGTGATGGATGATCGTCCACTCACGTGCACGCCCGAGACTGAAATCGACGAAGTACGCCGTATGATGCTAGAGCAGCATGTTCGTTATTTGCCTGTTTTGGATAAAGGTATATTGATGGGCGTAGTTTCTTTCTATGACGTAGCAAAAGCTGTCGTTGAAGGACAAGACTTCGAAAATCGATTGCTAAAAGCCTATATTCGAGATTGGCCTGAGAGGGAAGATGAATCGGCTGCAGCTTCTTAAAATCTAAACTACTACCTTATTTAGTACCTGTTTAGGGCTTTCGCGGTAGCTTTGCGCAAGCCGTACCGGGCGGCTCTAATGTCACTAAAGGCACCAGCGAAAGTCTAAAGACGTTCATCCCCATCTCGCCTGGCATAATAGCGATTCTGATTTTTAGCAAGGGCTGATATGGCTGGCAATACACTTGGTACGCTTTTTACGGTTACAACTTTTGGTGAATCGCACGGGCCTGCAATTGGCTGTGTAATTGACGGTTGCCCTCCTGGTTTGAAGTTGTCAGCGGATGATATTCAGGGTGATTTGGATCGCCGTAAACCAGGCACATCAAGGCATGTGACTCAGCGTAACGAAGCAGATCAAGTCGAAATTCTCTCTGGTGTTTTTGAAGACACTACGACAGGCGCACCAATTGGCCTTCTTATCCGCAACACTGACCAGCGCAGTAAAGATTACTCAGAGATTGTTGATACTTTTCGACCAGGCCACGCTGACTATACCTATTGGCACAAATACGGCATCCGTGATTATCGCGGTGGAGGGCGTTCGTCAGCCCGTTTAACTGCACCAGTAGTCGCAGCAGGAGCGGTGGCTAAAAAATGGTTACGTGAGCATCTGGGGATGCAAATACGTGGGTATATGGCAGCGCTTGGCGACATTGAAATACCTTTTGTAGATTGGTCATTCACCTCAGAGAATCCATTTTTTGCGCCAAACGCAGAAATTGTCCCGCAACTTGAAGCTTATATGGATGCACTGCGCCGCGAGGGTGACTCCATTGGCGCGCGTATTACAGTGGTAGCGCGTGGTGTGCCGGTTGGTTTAGGTGAGCCTGTGTTCGATAAATTAGATGCTGAAATCGCCTACGTGATGATGGGCATTAATGCAGTTAAGGGTGTAGAAATCGGTGCAGGTTTTGAGAGCATCAGACAGAAAGGTTCTCAGCATGGCGATGAATTAACACCGAATGGCTTTTTAAGTAACCACGCAGGTGGGGTGCTAGGCGGCATTTCGAGTGGACAAAATATTGTCGTGTCGCTCGCGCTCAAACCAACTTCAAGTATTCGTACTGAACGTCGCTCCATTAACAAAGCGGGTGAGCCAGCGTTAATCAAAACGTTAGGAAGGCATGACCCGTGCGTTGGAATACGCGCGACCCCAATTGCTGAAGCTATGCTCGCGCTTGTGCTAATTGATCATGTGTTACGTCATCGAGGGCAGTGCGGTGATGTGAACACTAGCTTAGGGCGTTAGCTTCTAAAAAAACGTTAATCAATTGTTTGGCTTTTTCCAGAATCTGTTCAAAGAAAGCGCTAAATAAATCGTGAGCAAAGCGTACTGTTGCTCCCGATTTATTTAGCGCTTTTTATTTGTATCTCTTCACATATTCGGATAATTCGGCCCACCGCCACCTTCAGGCGCTACCCAAACAATATTTTGCGTAGGGTCTTTAATATCGCATGCCTTACAGTGCACGCAATTTTGTGCATTGATTTGTAAGCGTTGTGCGTTAGCTGGAGCGTCAGCGCTGCGTTCATTATCCGGCACAAACTCATACACACCCGCAGGACAATAACGCTGTTCTGGCCCAGCATAGGTACGCAGATTAATTTCAACAGGAACACTCGAATCTTTTAACGTGAGATGCGCAGGCTGATTTTCTTCATGATTAGTGTTAGAGAGAAAAACCGATGACAGCCGATCGAACGTCAAACTTCCGTCAGGTTTCGGGTAATCGATAGGTTGAAATTGTGCAGCAGGCTTTAGGCAAGCATGGTCAGGGCGGCGATGGTGGAGGCTCCACGGCACGTTGCCCTTGAAGAGTTTTTGTTCAATACCCGTCATCAACGTGCCTACTACTAAACCTTTGCTCATCCATTGCTTGAAGTTACGTGCTCGGTATAACTCATCATATAGCCATGACTGCTTAAACGCGCGTGGGTAAGCGTCTAGCTGGTCGGCTTGGCGTCCGGCTTGCACGGCCTCAAATGCGGCTTCGGCCGCGAGCATGCCGGTTTTAATTGCAGCATGGCTACCTTTAATGCGTGCTGCATTTAAAAAGCCTGCTTCACAACCCACAAGTGCGCCACCCGGAAATACAAGCTTAGGCAATGACGCCAAACCGCCTGCAGCAATCGTCCGTGCTCCATATGAAATCCGTTTGCCTTTAGTAAAAAAATGACGAATCGCAGGGTGCGTTTTATAGCGTTGAAACTCTTCAAACGGCGAAAGATAAGGGTTCGCATACCCCAGTCCAACGACCAAGCCTACAGCGACTTGATTATTCTCTAAATGATAAAGAAACGCCCCCCCATAAGTAGCGTTATCAAGCGGCCAACCTGCACTATGAATGACCAGACCAGTTTGATGCTGGGCTGGATCAATTTCCCATAATTCTTTAATACCAAGGCCATAAACTTGCGGATCGCTATGCTTATTTAATTGGTACTTATGTTGCAGCTGACGCCCCAAATGGCCACGTGCGCCTTCACAAAAGAGTGTGTATTTGGCGCGCAACTCCATTCCTAACTGGAAGCGCTCGGTAGGTTGACCATCACGTCCTATACCCATTTCTCCAGTAGCTACACCAACTACAGCACCAGCGTCGTTGTAGAGGATTTCAGAAGCAGCAAAGCCTGCAAAAATATCCACCCCCAGCGCTTCAGCACGCGTGCCTAGCCAGCGCACCACATTGGCTAAGCTAATCACATAATTACCGCTATTTTTAAAATTATCCGGCAATAGCCAATCAGGCACTTGAAATGCCTTGTCGTGCGTTAAAAAGAGAAAACGATCTTCAGTCACCAACGCTTTCAGCGGTGCGCCTTGTGCGTGCCAGTCAGGAATCAATTCGCTTAATGCATCAGGATCCATCACTGCGCCGGATAAGGTGTGAGCACCAATCTCTGCGCCTTTCTCCAGCACACATACGCTAATTTCACTGCCTTTTTCTTGCGCAAGCTGTTTTGCTCGAATGGCAGCAGCAAGACCCGCTGGGCCACCGCCGACGATAACGAGGTCGTAATCCATCGATTCTCGAGGACCATATTGTTGGATAAGGTCAGAAATTGAGGAAGAAGTCATGCGCATCCTTACAGCGATTAATTCGATTGAACAGATTGTCTAGCAATCAACAGGCTGGTCGCAACCTTGTTGTTCATTTTGATTCTTTTCAAATGATCTTTTGAGAAGTACAAGCATATATTTTTGCGACTATCTCTTAGATAAAAGCTGCTTACGCAGGTGCTGAGCAAGCTGGCGGTGAAGCGATACCTAGAAACTCCAAAAAAATAAGTAGTAAAGACTAAATAGTTCGAAAAAGCGCTAAGCGAAAAGAGAGATAGCTTTTCCGAAGCAAAGACTAAATATAGAGGTTATAGCCATTTTGCTAGCTTTTCGTTATCCATGATATGCGTTAAATTGCAGTTTAATAATTTGAAAAGGCATTAAACCTTGCAGGCTAATTAGATAAACCTTACCTAATTGACAATTTTTAATTATGGCTTAGGCTGTTTTTAAAGAATTTCCGCTTACCCATGTTTATTTAAAGTGCAATATTACCCACGCCTAAAAAATGTGAAATCTAACCAGCGAGAGTAAGCTTTGCTTTCGGTTGATTTACCTTTTATTCAATAGAGCAGCATTTGCAATGATGTATCTTAATGAATTCTTCTGAATCCTTAACACCTGAAGTTTCGTCACCTTTATTAGATGATGCGCTGCGCTTTGTACACGCCCATGCTAAGAAGTTGCAGTTACCCTCTGGTGAGGGGGCTGTTGAGCATGCGTTGGGGACGTTGCGCATTCTTGAAACCTTGAAGGCCGACCATGCTGCAAGAGTAGCTGCAGTGTTGTTCTCGATTGCTGCTCATGTTGATACTTCGCACGACCAATTTACCGAGCGTTTTGGCGCCGAAGTGGCGCAGCTGGTTGCTGATGTATGTAAGCTGATGCGGCTAGGGGTGGCGGGGGAGAAGGCAGCCAACTCCCTAACATCGAGCAAAGCACCGCGCGACATCAAGCAGCAGCGTCGAGCGCAAGTTGAGGCACTGCGCAAAATGCTCTTGTCTTTTTCACAAGACATTCGGATTGTACTCATTAGGCTAGCGTCACGTTTGCAAACACTCCGTTATCACGCTGCACAAAAGAAACCGCTTGACCTTGAAATGGCGAAAGAAACGCTTGATCTAGATGCACCTTTAGCTAATCGATTAGGTATTTGGCAATTGAAATGGGAATTGGAAGATTTGGCGTTTCGCTTTGAGGATCCGCATACCTACAAACGAATTGCACGGTGGCTTGACGAAAAGCGTAGGGAGCGTGAGGTTTTCATCGCGCAAGCGATTAAGCACTTACAAGATGAATTACAAAAGGCTGAGATCAAGGCCGAGATAAGCGGACGCCCAAAGCATATCTATAGCATCTGGCGCAAGATGCAAGGCAAGCAAATCGACTTTTCCGAGCTGTACGACGTGCACGCGTTTCGTGTGATTGTGAACGACGTAAAAGACTGTTATGCGGTGTTGGGCGTTGTACACCATATCTGGCAGCCTATTCCGAAAGAGTTTGACGATTACATTTCACGTCCTAAGCCAAACGGCTACAAATCGTTGCATACGGTCGTGCTAGACGAACAGGAAAGGGCGTTGGAGGTGCAAATTCGCACCACTGAGATGCATCATTTTGCAGAATACGGCGTGGCAGCACATTGGCGTTATAAGGAGGCTGGCACTAAAGGTTACCGTGGACAGTTTGAAGCGACCGGCCAACACGATGAAAAAATTGCGTGGTTGCGTCAATTGGTAGCTTGGAAAACTGACATTACCAATAACCTAACACCGACTAAATCTGCGGCCAGCGCAACAAATGCAACGACGGATGCACAACCTTTAGAGAAGTTGCAGCCAATTCCGTTGGATGATCATCTCTATGTGTTGACTCCGCAAGCCCGTGTCATCGAATTGCCTCCTAATGCGACCCCAGTCGATTTTGCTTATTACTTGCACACTGAACTCGGCCATCGTTGCCGTGGTGCGCGTATTGATGGGGCAATGGTACCGCTTAATACACCGTTACAAAACGGACAAACGGTCGAAATTATCACGGTTAAGCAAGGCGGCCCGTCGCGTGACTGGCTGAATGCGCAACATGGTTATTTACACAGTTCGCGCGCGAAGCAAAAGGTAAGAGCATGGTTTAACGCCATTGAAGCGCAAGAAAATATTGCGCAGGGACGCAGCCTGCTTGAGAAAACGTTGCAGCGTGAAGGTAAGACTTCAGTCAACCTTGATGAATTAGCCGCTAAGCTGAATTTCAAAACGGCAGAAGAATTATTTACTGCACTGGGTAAAGAAGAGTTGAGTCCGAGGCACGTGGAGCAAGTACTGCGCGATGCGCCGACTCAAGAGCCAGCAGAAACGGCTGAAATTATCACTAAAAAAAGCAGTCATACGCAGCTAAAGGGGGCAGCCAATGGCGTGTTAATAGCGGGTGTCGGGGCCGTAGCAAGCCAATTCGCACGCTGCTGCCGCCCAGCGCCACCGGATGCGATTGCGGGTTTTGTTACACGCGGTAAAGGCGTGTCGATTCATCGTGAGCTTTGCCCGAACTTTATGCGTTTGGCCAAACATACCCCTGAGCGAATCGTGCAAACCACCTGGTCTGCCGAAGCCGTAAGCGGTCAGGCTGAAACAGCTTATGCCATTGACCTTAAAGTTGAAGCAGTAGATCGCCCAGGCCTGCTGCGTGATATTTCTGAGATTCTGGTACGCGAAAAAATCAATGTGCTTGGCGGCAAAGCGTCATCTAAACATAATTTCGCGCTGATGCATTTCACTGTCGAAGTCCCTAACGCGCGGCAAGTACAGCGTGCACTTACTTTGCTTGGCAAAATACCCGGCGTATTACATGCGATGCGTAAAAGTTAGGGGGAAAGGGCTTTAGAGCCGTGCAGGATGCGAAATGGCGACCAACGGATTAAGAGTCCGCTGCGCTATCTAACTTTAAAGGTTTGGTAGGTGTTAGCCACCATACAACAAGTAGTTGCCGTGTAACGCAGCGCTGCGAAGGAACCTTAAGCACATTCTTAGAGCCTGCCTCTTAGCTCGGAAATTTCTCGTCTTTGAGATTAGGACAGGCTCTAAGAAAAATGACGCACAACGCTTAAGCTGCCAGCTTGGAAAGGTCGGCAATACCGTTCATTTGCGTATGTAGCTGCGCAAGTAATGCGAGGCGATTATTGCGTAATGCCTGATCCTCGCTATTAACCATTACCTGCTCAAAGAAGGTATCAACACTTAAGCGTAATTGGGCCAGCGTAGAAAGCGCTTCGGTGTAACGACTGGCTGACAGATGTGCTTGTACGTTCGGTGTGATTTTCTCCAGTTGCGCATGCAATTCATGCTCGGCATTTTCAGTAAACAACTGAGGCTGCACATTGAGATGAGTAGCAGACGATTTCTTGAGGATATTGGTGATGCGTTTATTAGCGGCGGCTAGCGCGCTCGCTTCTGGCAGCGTAGTAAAAGCACGTACGGCATCGAGTCGAGCGATTAAATCATCCAGCCGCGTTGGAGCATCTTGCAGCACGGCGTCAATTTCATCTATTTGATACCCACGTTCTCGCAATAAACCACGTAGCCTATCAGTGCAAAAATTGAGCAGCGCTGGTAACGGGTCTTTGACGGTAGGCAAACCGGCAAATGGCGCGTAGCCAATTTGCAAGAGTGTTGTCAATTCAAGCGGTAAAACTTTTTCAAGCAGAATACGCAGCACGCCTAATGCATGGCGGCGTAACGCAAAAGGATCTTTCTCTCCGGTTGGAACTAAACCAATGCCCCAGATACCGACTAGCGTTTCTACTTTATCGGCAAGTGCGACGACGGTACTAACAGGAGTAGACGGAAGGGCATCGCCGGCGAAGCGTGGCTGATAGTGTTCACTGCAGGTGCGAGCAACGAGTTCATCTTCTCCATCATGACGAGCGTAGTACATACCCATTACGCCTTGCAATTCAGGAAATTCGCCGACCATAGCCGTTGTTAAATCAGCTTTAGCCAGATAGGCAGCGCGTGCTGCGAGAGCAGGGTCAACCCCCAATAATGGGGCAATTTGAGCAGCAATGGCTTGAATGCGTTCAATGCGTTGTAATTGCGAGCCTAACTTTTGGTGATAAATAACATCGGCAAGTAGCGGTACGCGCTCAGCAAGTGGCTGTTTTTTATCTTGCTCGAAAAAGAATTTAGCGTCGGCTAAACGAGGGCGTACTACACGCTCGTTGCCTTCAATAATTTCTTTAGGCGTGGCGCTCTCTATATTAGAGACCACTAAAAAACGCGCTTGCAACTGATGATTGGCGTCAGTTAGCGCGAAATATTTCTGGTTGGTCTGCATCGTCAGAATTAAGCATTCTTGCGGCACACTCAAGTAGACCTCATCAAAGTGGCAGACGTAAACCGTAGGCCATTCGACCAAGGCGGTTACTTCATCCAATAAGGCATCGGGCATTAGTACGTTGTCATTACCTGCGCGAGCTAGTAATTGATTGCGGATGGCTTCGCGGCGTGCTGTATAGCTAGCCAATACACGGCCTTTGTCACGCAACGTATCGGCATAGTGTTGCGCTTCAGAGAGAGTGATCTCGCCTGATGATAAAAAGCGATGGCCCCAAGTCGTGCGTCCGGCGGCTAACCCTAAAGCTGTCACAGGTACGATGTCTGCGCCATGCAAAGCCATCAGCCCATGCGCGGGTCGGACAAATTGCACCGACGTGCCATCTGAAAGCTGGTAGCTCATTGTTTTGGCGATGGGCAATTGTGCTAGCGTTTCATCTAACGCCGTTTGCAATGCGTCCGCTAGTTTCGCGCCAGGCAAAGTGCGTGTGACAAAAAAAGCCTCATGTTTACCATCTGAAGCTCGCTCAAGATCCGCAATCGTCAAATGCGAAAGATTAAGTGCCGCTAATTTTTTGGCAAGTGGTGCGCTAGGTTGCCCCTCACTATCCAACGCCACTGATACAGGCAAAACTTTTTCACGCACCTCTTTCGTCGCTGCACGAGCGTTTACATCGCTAATCAACACAGCAAGCCGGCGCGGCGTCGCATAACTTTCGTAGCTCGCTCCATCGGCTAATAGTTCAAAGTTTGCAAGGCGCGTCATCAATCCATCGGCAAAAGCCTGAGCTAATTGAGCGAGCGACTGAGGGGGAAGTTCTTCGGTGAATAATTCAACTAACAGCGCAGAGGTAGAGAAGGAAGATGCAGTTTTCATCGCTTTATGTCAATTCAGTATTTCTTGTGCTTGCGTTATACAGATAGAGGGGCGTTGTTCAGCATAGGAAAGCCTAATTTCTCACGTGAATCGTAATAGGCTTGCGCAACTAAGCGTGATAAAGCACGAATGCGCCCGATATAGGCTGCTCGAGCGGTTACTGAAATGGCACCACGGGCATCAAGCAAGTTGAACGTGTGACTCGCTTTTAAAATCATTTCATATGCAGGTAACGCGAGCGACGCTTCGATCAGGCGTTTTGCTTCAGCTTCATAATGATTGAAGAAATCAAGGAGCAAGTTGGCGTTTGATTGCTCAAAGTTATAGGTTGATTGCTCAAATTCATTTTGATGAAACACGTCAGCATACAAAAGTTGCCGCTTGGTTCCTTGCTCGTCCCATTCCGTCCAAACTAAATCGTAAACGTTGTCGACTTTTTGCAGTGCCATTGCGAGTCGCTCAAGACCATAAGTAATTTCACCAAGTACGGGTTTGCAATTTAGTCCGCCGACTTGTTGAAAGTAGGTGAATTGAGTGACTTCCATGCCATTGAGCCACACCTCCCAACCCAAGCCCCAAGCCCCAAGCGTAGGGTTTTCCCAGTTATCTTCGACAAAACGAACATCGTTCTGCGTCAGATTAAGGCCAAGCGCCTGCAGGGAGGCTAAATACAAATCAAGAATATTTTCTGGAGCAGGTTTGAGTGCGACCTGATATTGATAGTAGTGTTGTAAACGGTTCGGATTGTCGCCGTAGCGCCCATCCTTAGGGCGACGTGAAGGCTGCACATAAGCAGCACGCCAAGGCTCTGGCCCAAGTGCGCGCAAAAAAGTCGCAGGATGCGAAGTGCCTGCGCCGACTTCCATATCTAAGGGTTGCAACAGGGCGCAGCCTTGGTCATTCCAGTAAGTCTGTAGATTGAGGATGAGTTGTTGGAAGGTCAGCATAAAAATTTTTACAAACTAAAACGTTTTGAATGAAGGTTTGCTTCCAGAGCGTAAGCGGCAGCCGATCAAACTTAGCATGATAACAAGTGAGACAAGCAGTACAGGCAAATTGCCGTACCTAATGTACGGCGTGAAGCCGGTTCTGCCTTGCACTTGTACATTTAACGCGCCAATTGTAAAAGTCGGCAATTGCGCTAACACACGGCCATCGTAGTCAATCGCTGCTGTCGCGCCAGTATTTGTGGCCCGAAGCACAGGGCGGCCGATTTCGAGTGCGCGCATACGCGCCATTTGCAAATGTTGGTCAAGCGCAATGGTGTTGCCGAACCATCCTAAATTAGTTGAGTTCACTAATAAGCTGGCAGGCGTGGGCGCTTGTCGCAAAGCACGAGCGATCTCTTCACCAAAAACGTCTTCATAACAAATGCCAAGTGCTAACGGCTGTTGATGCACCAAAAATGGGCGTAGTGTGTTTTGTTGGAAAGAGCCTCGTACAAAGTCCGTGAGCGGAATTTTCATCGCGTCAACAAACCAACGGAAACCCCACGGCACAAACTCGCCAAACGGGACGAGATGGTATTTATTGTATTGATAAAGCTCGTCATTATAGGGCTTTAGGCCAAACAAACTATTGGTGAATCCAAGCTTACCGGTTAAGGTTGACGCTGTGCCTACTGCACCCAATAAGATGGATGAGCCAGTTCTATCAGCAAATTCGCGCATTGCTTGCGCAAACGAAGCCGGCGCCTGCGAAATTAAAAAAGGCAATGCGGTTTCTGGCGTGATGATTAAATCAGCGGCTTGCTCGGTAATAAGCTGTTGGTAGCGTATCAGCGTAGCATTCAGATCGGCTTCTCGAAATTTTAGATCTTGCGGTACATTGCCTTGTAATAAGCGTACATTAAGGGGCGTGCCATGTGTGGTCGTCCACTGTAGTTTAGTAAGGCTTAGGCCTCCAATTACAAGGGCAGCAATTACGATTATCGGAGCTATGAGTCGTGCGCTTGGATTGATTGAGTCTGGTTTGATTAAACCATCATAGAGGCGAGCAAGTATTTGTACTAATAAGGCTGTGAGCCAACTGAATAACCAGCTTATGCCATACACCCCAACAATTGGCGCGAAACCAGCTAGTGGCCCATCCATTTGCGCATAACCAAGAGCTAGCCACGGAAAGCCAGTAAATACCGTACCACGTAACCATTCTGCAAGCGTCCAAGCGCTAGCGAACGCAAAGCTGCTACGCCAAATGGGTAGCGTGGCTATTCGCTTAGTTGAGTGTCCGTTATTTGATAGGCAAGTACACCATAAGGCTGCAGCGAGCATTGGATAAAGGGCAAGATATAGCGCCACTAGCATAAGTGCTGCAATCGCAAGCACAGCCGGTATATTGCCGTAAGTGTGCATGCTGATGTAAAGCCAAAATAGACCGCTGATAAATTGCCCAAAACCGAGCGCTGCTCCAACAAACATCGCGTTGCGCACTGTGCGCATACGCATAATTAACGCGCAACTAAATGCAAAAGTGACAAACTGAAGCCATCCTCCACGCGTAGTAGGAGCAAACGATAGCGTATTGAGTGCGCCGACTGAAGCTACCATTAAGGCGTGTATCAAATAGCTCCTTAAGCGCTTTGTAAGTAGATGACCATGCGGTATAGGAGATGTAGAAAATGTTTTCGCAGCAGTTGAAGGGAGGGGATCCATGGGTGTGAGAACAAGTTTTGCCAAATCTAGACTTGCTTATACGCATGTTTATTGGCATAAGTTATATATTTTTGCGGACAGCTGCTTGATTTGATTTAGCCCACTAATTCTTTTGAGAGAAGATTAATAGTAGGTAGACTGCGTATGTCCTCTACTGCGTTTACAAGTATGTTTTTCTCGTCTTGCGTCAGCGCTTTCAAATCTCCATCGCCAAAATAAACCAGTGCTTTCAAACTCTCGTTTGGCTGAAAATTAGGACCAAAAAATGCGCAGGCAGCAGCAAGTCCATGTGGTAGGCTTACCCCAGCATTAATCATTGCTGCAATATCTTGGTAATCTTTGGCTTCAGCGCGTTGGAGAACGACCTTCACTTTAGTTGCCATCAGATCATCGAGGGAGGCGACCTGTAAGACGTAATCTTCAGTGAAGCTTGGTTCGCCCACTCGACCAAAGCCAATTGTGCCAAAAAAAGAGATCTTAACGTGGCTGTGCTCTGAATCTCCGTAAGGCACTGATAGGCTCCAAGCATTTTTCTCATCTTGCAGAGTTGTTGATTGTCTGAGAAAAGGAAAAGCTGCGTTGATCAAATCGCGATTAAGTGGTTTTTTAGAAAAAAAATCGAAGTCGACTGATGTTCTATGACCTAACCTTAATGCGATAGCCGTGCCTCCATATAAGACAAATCCAAGATCAGCTGCTTTACTTAACTCTGGCCATAGGCGTTGCTGCGCCGCAGGCAATATGTTCATATATGGCTTAAATGTGCGTATCACCCAAACCTCCTTACAGGCAGTGCAGGGACTTCATCCACCTTGGCAAGGCCCAGGCGGTAATGCCAATACGCCCATGAGCGTGCATTAAACTGTCCAGCTTCGGCATGTGATAAGACCTCGCGCAGCGTATCATCGCCAACCTCAGCGGCTAGGTTTTGAACGTCCTTGAAATCACCTATGTTCATAACCTGTGCGATGACGCGCTGTGGCATAGCTACTGCTTCGTCAGGTGTTTTCCACCAAATATATTTGCTTGCTAGCTGCTTTAAGAATTCTTGACTGTGAGGATTCATGAAGTTTTGCTCCAACGTATTTTTGGGCCTCGGCAGCATTTCATCATATAGAAGACTGGCTTATGATAGTTCAACGTGGTCACATATTTATGGTCAACTTTCTAATAATTCATGCGAGTTAGTTTGATTAGACGTTTCATTTAAATCCCGATGCACGAGCAGCATATGAATTTGTCGCGCATCGCTGCGCAGAATTTCAAACGTTAAATCCCCAATTTTGACTTTTTCGCCCCGATGCGGCACATGCCCGAAATGTTGAATCACAAAGCCGCCAATAGTATCTGCTTCATCGCTGCTGTAATCGGTACCAAAAACTTCGTTGAATTGTTCAATTTCTGTCAGCGCACGGGTTCGATAGTAACCATCGGGTAGGCAAATGATATTGTCTTCGTCCTCATCAAAATCATATTCATCCTCGATGTCGCCAACGATCTGTTCTAGTACATCTTCAATCGTCACCAGTCCTGCTACACCACCATATTCGTCAACCACGATCGCGATGTGGTTGTGATTGACACGAAAATCGTGCAGCAACGTATTTAAACGTTTTGATTCGGGAATGAAGATCGCGGGCCTTAACAAGTCGCGTATATCGCAGTCTTTTTCCGCATAAAAGCGCAGTAAATCTTTGGCAAGCAAAATACCGATGACATTATCTCGATTGCCATCATAAACTGGGTAACGAGAATGTGCGTTGTCCAGCACGAACGGCAATAAAGTCTCGGGGCTATCGGCAATATTGACGGCATTAATTTGGGCACGCGGCACCATAATGTCGCGCGCGCATAAATCAGCCATTTGAAAAACACCTTCAATCATCGCAAGCGAATCAGCCTCAATTAAATTACGGCTGTGTGCCTCTTGCAGCATTTCGAGTAACTCGCTGCGTGACTCAGGTTCAGGTGAGATTAGATTGGTTAAACGCTCAAGGAGTGAGCGGGGTCGTTCAGCTATTTTGTGTTTGGGGTACGGTTCATTCATCTTGTTTATAAGGATTAGCAAAACCTAGCTTAGCTAGGATATCTATTTCGAGCGCTTCCATTTCTTGCGCGGCCATGTCTTCTTCATGATCATAACCTTGTGCGTGTAGCACGCCATGCACAATCAGATGGGCGTAGTGAGCGTCTAAGCTTTTATTTTGTTGTTGCGCTTCAGCCTCGACAACGGGGCAGCATAAAATGATATCGCTATGTACGCGTCCATTTTCATCGAGTGGGTAATTAAAAGTCAGCACGTTTGTCGCAGCTGTTTTACCTCGATAAGTTCTATTGAGTCTCGTGCCTTCGCGTTCACCAACAAGACGCAGTGTGAATTGAGCATCTTGCGCGAGCGCAGCTTTAATCCAGCGTCTAAGCGTCATGCGTGAGAGCAGTGCTTTGTGCACGGGAAAATGAGCCGTGTATTGTACGGTTAGCGCTAGACGGGGAGGATGCTTCATCTTTGAGTTTGCAGATTGGTTTGTTGTGTATGGGCCGCGTAGGCTTCAACAATGCGGGCAACTAATGGATGGCGTACCACATCAGCGCTACTGAAATGAGTGACCGCAATGCCACGTATACCAGAGAGGATGTTAAGGGCTTCGCCAAGGCCACTTTTTTGCGCGCGTGGTAGATCAACTTGGGTGATATCACCGGTAATCACAGCTTTTGAACCAAAGCCAATGCGCGTGAGGAACATCTTCATTTGTTCAGGCGTTGTGTTTTGGGCTTCATCAAGAATAATAAAAGCATGATTTAACGTACGCCCCCGCATATAAGCGAGCGGGGCGATTTCAATGGTTTGTCTCTCAAAAAGCTTATTTGTTTTATCAAACCCAAGTAAATCATAAAGCGCATCGTAGAGCGGGCGTAAATAAGGATCCACTTTTTGACTCAAGTCACCCGGTAAAAAACCTAAACGCTCGCCAGCTTCAACTGCTGGGCGCGTTAACACAATGCGTTTGACTTGATCGCGTTCTAGTGCATCTACCGCACAAGCTACGGCTAAATAAGTTTTCCCAGTACCGGCTGGCCCTGCGCCAAAGGTAATATCGTGCGCAAGAATATTTTTCAGATACGCACGTTGCATCGGCGTGCGTCCACGTAAATCGGGGCGACGAGTATAAAGGGTGGGCGCTGCTTGTTCTTCGGCCTCATCAGCAAGTAGCCGTACTGTTGTTTGAGCTTCTGTATTTTCGCTAGCTGCACGCTGCGCTTGGCGCGCTTCCACCAATTCAAACTGAATATCATCAAGCGATAGCGGATGTGCGGCTTGCTTATAGAATTTTTCAAGTGCGGCGAGCGCAAGCGGTGCATATTGACCTTGCACGCTAATTCGATGGCCTCGCCGACTTATGGTGACATCAAGCGCTTGCTCAATTTGGCGTAAGTTTTCATCAAGTGGGCCGCACAAATTAGCCAGCTGCACATTGCTTTGTTGTGGAGCCGTAAAAATCAAAGAGGCCACAGCTGACTTTGATGACGTTTGCGACATTGAAGTATTGCCTGCGTCGGTATTTCTTGCCCTGCGGCTGGTAATGGCCTTCTTCGAAGAAGTTTTGGAAGTTTTTTTAAGCGTTGACAAAGTGATATTTCGTCTCAGTGAATAAGAGTTTATTTAGGCGTTAAGGGGCTCGTCAGCGATGACCAATGAACCACCCAAGGAGTGGGCATAAGCTTTTTCGATTTTTACATCAATCAATTGCCCAATTAAGCGAGCTTGCTGCGCAGCTGGAACAAAGAAATTAACCACACGATTATTTTCAGTGCGTCCGCATAGCTCATCCGCATTTTTGCGCGAAGGTCCTTCGACTAGTACAGACTCAATACTACCTATCATCGAATTGCTGATTTTCTTTTCATTGGCCTCAAGCGCTGCTTGCAAACGATGTAGTCGTGCAAGTTTAACGTCGTGTGGGGTTTCGTCAACTAAGTTAGCAGCCGGCGTGCCAGGGCGAGGGCTATAAATAAAAGAAAAACTTGCGTCGTAGCCAATAGTGTCAACTAAATCCATCAGCTTATTGAAATCGTCATCAGTCTCGCCTGGAAAGCCAACAATAAAGTCAGTCGACAAAGAAATATCAGGGCGAATAGCACGTAGCCGGCGCACGATGGATTTGTACTCAAGCACCGTATAGCCGCGTTTCATCGCTGCCAGAATGCGATCAGAGCCGTGCTGCACAGGTAAATGCAAGTGGTTAGCTAGCTTAGGCACGCGAGCATAAGTATCAATTAAGCGCTGATTAAATTCCTTTGGATGGGAAGTCGTAAAACGAATACGTTCAATCCCAGGAATCTCAGCCACGCATTCAATAAGCGTTGCAAAATCGGCGATTTGCTCGGCATCCTCACTGCTTGATTGTTTAGAGAAAACGCCGCGATAGCCGTTCACATTTTGCCCAAGCAGCGTCACTTCACGTACGTTTTGTTCGGCTAGACAGGCGACCTCAGTCAATATGTCATCAAGTGGCCGCGAAACTTCCTCACCACGGGTATAAGGGACGACGCAATAACTGCAATATTTACTGCAACCTTCCATAATCGACACAAAAGCACTAGGGCCTTCGGTACGAGGCGCTGGTAAATGGTCAAATTTTTCAATTTCAGGAAAAGAAATATCAACTTGAGCCCGGCCTGTGCGACGTCGCTCTTCAACTAGCGCAGGTAATCGATGCAAAGTCTGCGGGCCGAACACCACATCCACATAAGGCGCGCGCGTCATAATTGCTGCCCCTTCCTGGCTAGCGACACAGCCACCCACGCCGATGACTAAATTAGGGTTTTGTTCCTTCAGCGCGCGTACTCGACCGAGATCAGAAAACAGCTTTTCTTGCGCTTTCTCACGGACCGAGCAAGTATTAAACAGAATAATATCCGCGTCTTGCACGACCTCAGTCTGAGAGAAATTATCTGCTTGTGCTAAGACATCGATCATTTTGTCAGAGTCGTATTCATTCATCTGACAGCCAAAGGTTTTGACGAAAACTTTTTTATTCATAAAGCGAGGTATACCGAAGTGATTGCCTGAATCAATTGATCTGTTTCAATAAAAATCAGGTTAATCAATCGTTCAGTATGAGATAAGTTAAACATGCGCTGCATAAAGCAGAGGCGGCCTTGAGGCAATTTCCGAACAGCTTCTCGCGCCTAATTCAGTATTTTCTAAGCTGCCGATTATATCTTTTGCCTTTCCGCACTGGCTGAAAACTTGTTTATCGCTAACAACAGCGGCGTCTGGTCGTAGTATGCCGCAAATTACGCCAGCGCAAATATCATTTCGCGATGCAAGCAGCCTCCTCTCGTAGAACTGATAAATATTTAAGCATACACCGCATTAAAGACGTTCTCTTATACAAGGGGTTAAGAAATGAGTAGAGCTATATCTGGTAGGAATGATTTTGGCGCTGAATGGCAACTTGTAGAAACACTATCCGGACATCTGCTTAAGATCGAACTTCCTCCTGTTCCTCTAACTAGAGAAATTGATGGAATAGGGACGTATTCGGAAAACACCTCCGAAAAAAACCTTCGGCAAGCAAAACAAAAACTGAATCACCTCTGGGCTTACGCTGAAGAAAAATATGGAAATGATCCGCTCTTTCAACAATTCAAACGTAAAGCTTTCTCACCTAGAACACAACAAAAATATGACTATGGAAAGGTTTTAGAAATATTGTTGACGAGAAAAACACCTTATTTAGAACCGCAAGATCTGGTAGATATCAGACTGCTTACTAGAGAATTGATAAATTATATGGAGGAAAAAAGATTTTTCTCTGATGAAAGAAAAATCTTTTTTCGTGAAAATTTGCTTAGATTTGTTAACCACGACGATCCTGAAACTCTATTTAAGACCTCTTCTCTCATTCCCGATGAATATATCAGACTAGGTATCGTCAGAACTTACATGCAATCAAAAGGTTTTGATATTAAATTAAAGCCAAATCAAAATTTAGATTCAGCGTTAGATTCAAATTTAGATTTAAATATCGATAAGAGAGAAAGAGCAAAAGCCAAAAGATTTTTAAAACGCATGCTAGAAATCAGAGAATTCTTCTATTACAAAGATAAGGGAGGCCTAACATATTATGCAGCTCGCTATGGAAACGTAGCACATCTGGAAGAGCTGGTTAAAAAAGGAATATCTATTAATGGAGCTAAAGAAGAAATAATGGGCGGAGCATTGCATGGGGCCGCTATGGATCCAGAGGTGAATGATGCCAAGCTTGATTTTTTGTTTAATCCTCAACAAGGTGCGGACTTGTGTGAAAAAGATTCTCTAAATGCAACGCCATTACATGTCGCCGCTAGTCGAGGCAATGCCAAAATGGTTGAACGTTATATTCAAGCTATGAAAGAAAAACGTCCGCTGGATTTCTGTTGGTTAATGAAACAAGAATCAGCTTACGGAGGTGTCCTCCACTGCGCATTACGCAGCAGTAAGAGAGACCAAATGGTGGAACTCTTTAGCAAAACACTCTCATCAAAGGAGTGGGGCGAACTTCTATCTAGCAATAATACCTTTCGAAAGATACTTGAGTCCGGCGATCCTGAAGTAATCGATTGCCTTAAACGAAAAGCGACACCTGAGTACTTAAAAGAACTCGCCCAGTCTGCTGAAAATAACGGGGCTGTGCCGTCGAAATCAGGAACTCGAACTGGAGGAGAAAATCGCCGCTCACGGGGAAGGTCCTGAAAGAGTAGGCAAAGCGATTGCGGTATACGCTGGAACTTAAATAAAAGTTACTACGATTGGTTAAGACAGAGCAGAGTGTATTTCACGGTGGTTCTACATTATCTTGTTCACAAAAATTGAACCGGTTGAGAGGCGCAGCCGGAAGGGGCAGTGAGGGGGAGGGTAATTCGTCTTGAATCAGAATGCTGATTCGTCTCTCCGCTTTATGCGGCGTAGGTGCGGGACCGTGCGGGCGGAGCTGGTTCGCTTGGGGCCGATTCCAGTGATGCTGCCGAAGTACATCCATAATTGACAGAGTCATACTCATTTATCTGACATCTGACATCCAAAGGCTTTGGCGAAAATTTTTTATTCAAAAAACGATATATACCGAAGTGGTCGCCTGAAGCTTCAGCGCTTATTGAGTGGCCGATTACATCTTTTGCCTTCCCAAGCTACCCAAAAATTTGTTCATCCATAACAGCATAGCGGCGTTTGGCTGTTCATATAGCCATCGTGAGATGTATTGTTAAGCCGATAGGATCTAGTGTTTTTATTTGATCTGATTTTTCTTCGCAGCGACCTGGCTCAGAGAGAATTTAAGAACTCCTTAATGAAGGTTTGTGCGTCTGATCTACTTCCACTACTCCACGGTGATAGAGAGAGAAATTACGCCAACGCAGTTATAACTTCGTAATGCAAGCAGATTCCTGCTATAGAAATGATCAAACTTTAAATAAGCGTTGTACTGGAGTTATTCTTTTAAATTGGGAAGTTAAAAATGGTCTGGCAGGATAAAAAAGGTGGTTCTGAGAATGCAGAGCAAAGTTTAAAAGGTGCTCTAATTGTAGGTGCGTTACCGGCGGGGCTGATACGAGATGAGTCTCCGACCCTACTCAGCGTGCTCATTGCAAAAATCGCAGTGAATAATATTAATGAAATATATAAACGCTGTTCAGGACTAAGGACTGAAGGAATAACGTTTCAAACGACGCCAGAAAGGCGTGAATTTTTGAAGAAAGCAGAAAGAGAATATGAACAAAATCCCCAGTTTAGAAAAGTTATTGACAGATTTCGTCAGCAACCAGAGCTAATTAATAATTATGACCACGACCAGTTTTTCAAAAATTATTTTAATAAATCGCAAAGTGTCAGTGGAAACACCTCTTTGCAGGCTCAATCGGCAGAGAAACGCGTTCCAAAGAGAAGGTAATAAAAGAGCAGTCTGATTGGTCGCAGTACACACTGAAATTTTAGTGAGAAGTATTACAGCTGACACAAGCAGGTTAAAGCGTATCGTCGATGAGCGAATGGTCTAATTTCGTAGCTATAGGCTCCGTTATATAAGGAAAGGCCAAGTCTTAGTCATCAATCTCTTCCGCCCGATGACACGCGACCATCCGTCCATCAACTGTTCGCAAGCGAGGGATTTCTTGACGGCAGCGTTCAACCGCATACGGGCAACGAGGATGAAAAGCGCAGCCGGAAGGAGGATTGAGTGGCGAAGGTAGCTCGCCTTGAATTGGGATTCTGACTCTCCTATCTGCTTTATGCAGCGCAGGCGTGGCTGACATTAGCATGCGTGTATAAGGATGGCGAGGACGGCTGAAGAGGGTTTGCTTCGCGCCGATTTCAGCGATGCTGCCGAAATACATCACCATCACGTCATCGGCGATATGTTCAACTACTGATAGGTTATGTGAAATGAAGACGTAGCTTGTGTGAAAGCGATCTTGTAAATCCATAAACAGATTAAGTATCTGTGCCTGGATTGAGACGTCGAGCGCAGAGACGGGTTCATCAGCGACCACAATCGATGGTTTTAGAATCATCGCGCGGGCAATCGCAATCCGCTGTCGTTGGCCGCCTGAGAACATATGTGGATAACGTTTTGCATGTTCAGTACGCAAGCCAACGGTATGAAGCGCTTCTAGCACACGTTCGACACGTTCAGCAGTGCTGAGTGATGTGTTGACGATTAAAGGCTCGGTTAACGTATCAGCAATGGTTTTACGCGGATTTAATGAAGCAAAAGGATTTTGAAACACCATTTGCACGCACTGGCGCAACGCAGCAGGCACTTTACGCGCGTCAAAATTGACGGTTTGTCCATTGAGTAGCAGCGAGCCAGCGTTAGGTGTTTCAATCATCGTGAGCTGGCGTGCTAGCGTTGATTTGCCGCAACCCGATTCTCCAACAACAGCAAGCGTTTTGCCGCGTGCGACGGTGAAAGACACATCATTGAGCGCTTTAACCACATTGCTACCGAAAAAGCCACTACGAACCGTATAGTGCTTACTCAAATGTTGAGCAACCAGAACGCTTTCGCATTGCGCTCGAGCAGATTGAGTCAACGGAAGATTCATCGCTTCTCTCCAGTTAAAGCTTCCAGATTAAGCGGTTTAATGCATCGCACGTGCGCGTTAGATTCTAATGAGTCGAGTGCAGGCCGTCCTTGAGTGCAAGCTTCAATCCGGTACTTGCAGCGCGGCGCAAATAAGCAGCCAGTCGGACGATCATTGCGCCCCGGTACTAGGCCAGGTAGGGCAGCTAGACGCTTTGCCTCGCGATTATGTTCAGGAATCGCCGCTAATAACGCTTGGGTATAAGGATGGTGTGGTTTCTCAAAAATGGCTGGAACTTGATTAGTCTCAATAATTTGACCCGCATACATCACTGCGACGCGCTGAGCGACTTCGGCTACTACCGCTAAATCATGCGAAATTAGAATGAGCGCCATGCCATACTGCTTTTGTAAATCCATCAGTAGCTGCATTATCTGTGCTTGAATTGTCACATCAAGCGCTGTAGTCGGTTCATCGGCAATCAGTAATTTAGGTCTGCAAGCGATTGCCATCGCAATCATCACGCGCTGATTCATGCCGCCTGATAACTGATGAGGAAATGCCTTCATTCGGTTCTTCGCATCGGCAATACCTACTTGCTCAAGCAACTCGAGTGCGCGAGTTTCAAGCTGTGCACCACGTAGCCCCATATGTAGGCGTAAGACTTCTTTAATTTGGTTGCCGACTGTATAGCTGGGATTCAGGCTGGTTGCCGCATCTTGAAACACCATCGCCAATTCTTTGCCAATCAGTTGTCGGCGTGTGCGTGCAGAGGCATTAAGCAAATCTTGTCCAGCAAAGGTAATCGCGTCAGCACTAACTTTACCTGGCGCATCGATTAATCCCATCAACGCAAGCATGGTTACGCTTTTACCGGAACCGGATTCGCCGACAACACCTACTACCTCGCCAGGCGCGATGCTGAAGTCAACCCCGTCTACAGCGGGTAAGCCATCAAAGTCGACAGCCAGATTGGAGATTTTTAATAGCTTATTTGTCATCTAGAAAATTTTCTTTGTCGGCTTCTATGAGTCTGTTTAAGCTCTGTCTGGCGTTTTCGCACTGCCTTGTCTCTTTACTGTCTGCATCAGCACGGCGCCGCGGAGAGCCCAAACAGCTTCTTTGAAACTTATTCAAAGTTTGAATTTGTAAATAGGTTCTTAGAGTTTGTGTAGGTTCCCCCTGGGCTTCTAATGTAGACCAATTAGGCTGTCCTTTTTAACCGTGGATCTAGCGCATCGCGTAAGCCATCGCCTAATACATTGATCGCCAGCACAGTTACTAAAATGGCAACACCGGGCATCGTGACAATCCACCAAGCGCTATCAATATAGTCACGTGCTGACGCGAGCATGGCACCCCATTCAGCGAGAGGAGGTTGTACGCCAAGTCCTAAAAAACCCAGTGCTGCTGCATCAAGTATTGCAGTGGAAAAGCCGAGAGTAGCTTGCACAATCAGCGGAGCCGCACAATTTGGTAGTACTTGCGAAAACATCAGTCGTAATGTCCCTGCGCCCGCTACGCGTGAGGCCACAACATATTCTTTATGTAACTCGCTTAATGCTGACGCTCGTGTGAGCCTTACATAACTTGGCAACGCGACAGCGGCAATCGCAAAAGTGGTATTCGCTAAACCAGGGCCCAGTACAGCAACCACCGCGATAGCGAGTAAGAGAGAGGGCAGTGCGAGCAGGATATCTGTTAGTCGCATAATCGTTGTGCCGACCCAAGCTGGAAAAAAAGCTGCACATAGACCAAGTGCAATGCCTGGTAGCAGCGCGAGAAATACTGATACGCCACCAATCCAAAAAGAGAGCCGTGCACCATAGATAATGCGAGAAAGGATATCGCGTCCTGCCTCGTCAGTGCCGAGCAAAAATTGTGATGAGCCACCTTCCAACCAAACGGGTGGAGTACGCACCATGTCGCGGTATTGCTCAATTGGGCTATGCGGTGCAAAAAAAGGAGCGCCAAGCGCAAGCACCGCAAACACGATAAGCAAAAGACCTGCAATGAGCGCCCCCCGGTTCATGCGAAAGTGGTGCCAAAATTCGCGCAGTGCAGCGAAATGATCAACTTGGGCGGTTGGGGTGGCAAGCTGTGCTTGAATTTCACTCATTGTTTGTTTTGCGTTGTTTGTTCAGTATTGCTCATCCGCTTTGTTTGCCTGCTTTTGCAACCTCTGCATGACTTTGTAGCAGCAAGATAATTAACCAAAGCTTCCTCGCCGTATTCTTTGCATTGGTAGTAAAGGTTGCCTCACTACAGCGGTTATGCAGAGTTTTTTTTATCTTGTATGCCGGATGCGTGGATTCAGTGTGCCATAAAGCAGATCAACTAGCAGGTTTACGACAATCACGACTAACGCAATCAGTAGGATACCGCCTTGCACAACAGGGTAATCACGCCGACTAATTGCATCGATCAGCCATTTGCCGACGCCTGGCCAAGAAAAAATGGTTTCGGTGAGCACAGCACCAGCCATCAGCGTACTAATTTGCAAACCGATCACAGTCACTACTGGAATTAGCGCGTTACGCAAAGCATGTTTAATGATCACGCGCGCTGGAGATAAGCCTTTAGCGCGCGCAGCGCGGATGTAATCTTCACGTAGTACTTCAAGCATCGAAGAGCGGGTCATGCGAGCAATCACCGCGAGCGGAATGGTACCCAGCACAATCGCTGGCAGCAGTAAATGACTCAAGGCGGAACTTAGCGCTCCGGCTTCTTCTGCAAGCCAAGCATCAATCAACATAAACCCGGTGGTGGCAGGCACGTCGTATTCAATCGCAATACGGCCTGAAACCGGCGTTAAGCCAAGCTTAACGGAGAACAGCATGATCAGAATAAGCCCCCACCAGAAAATTGGCATTGAATAACCCGCGAGCGCGGTGCTCATCACGCCATGATCTAACGAAGACCCACGCTTAAGTGCAGCAGCAATACCAGCTGGTAAGCCGATGATGACGGCAAATAGAAGTGCGCACAGCGCAAGCTCGAGGGTCGCTGGAAAGCGTGACAAAAACTCCTCCATTACGCTGGTATTGGTAATTAGCGAAGTGCCTAAATCACCTTGTAGAGCGCGTACGATATAACGGCCATACTGCACTGGCAGTGGCGCATCAAGGCCAAAGCGATGCATCGCAGCCGCATGCAGCTCAGGGTCAACGGCACGTTCTCCCATCATGATTTCGATTGGGTCGCCTGGAATCAAATGCACCAGCGCAAAAGTAAATAGCGTAATGCCGATACAAGTCGGTACTAGCATGCCAATATGGCGCAGAATAAATCGCAGCATGTTTATTAGAGATTCAACCAGAAGAGTAAATGGCCCATATAACTTGTATTGTTAGTAGACATCTTTCGACGCCTTGTAGCGGCGTCATGCTTTCTTTTTTACATTTGATACTTAATGTACTGGCAGCAAAGGCATGTCTTGCTACAACGCTTCGAAGGACATCTAGTATTGAAGATAGTCTGCTGCCAAGTTAACGTCGCCAGTTTTGCCTGCGCAGGCTTTTTCTGTTTGTGTTTATTCAGGGCTCTCACCGTTCCTTAAGCCCACGCCAGAAAATCTCGTTAAGCCAAAGGGGTCAATTTTAAAATTGGTGACCTGCCTGCTAATCGGCTGATAGACAGTTGAGTGACCAATCGGCGTAAATGGCACTTCGCGTTTAAAAACCTGTTGCGCTTGTTTATACAATATTTCGCGTTTGGCCCGATCTGTCGTTTGACGTGCTTTTGTTAAAAGTGCGTCAAATGGTTGGTTGCACCATCTAGAAAAATTTGTGCCATTAACCGCATTGCAACTCAGTAATACGCTTAGCCAGTTATCTGGGTCGCCATTATCCCCCGTCCAGCCGATAAGAATCGTATCGTGCTCGCCGGCGTGAGCGCGTTTAATATATTCGCCCCATTCGTAGGTGACGATTTTTGCTTGCACGCCAATTTTTGCCCAATCAGCTTGAATCATTTCAGCCATCAAACGGGCATTGGGGTTATACGGCCTTTGTACTGGCATAGCCCATAGCGAAAGATTAAAGCCATGCGGATAACCAGCTTGCGTGAGCAAAGCCTTCGCTGCCTGTGGGTTATATGGCGCATCTTTCAACGTTTTATCGTGAGACCATTGAGTCGGTGGCATAGGGGCTTGAGCGACTTGTCCAACACTACCGTATACCGCTTGAATAATGGCTTTTTTATTGACCGCCATATCCAAAGCGCGACGCACTAACACCTGGTCTAGCGGCTTATGCGTTGTGTTATAGGCGACATATCCTACGTTAAAGCCGACTTGACTGGGCAATGCCAGACCCGGCTCGCCTTTAAGGGTCACAATATCTGCCGGACGAGGGTAACTCATGACCTGGCATTCATTACGTTTGAGTTTTTGTACGCGCACTGCTGGATCAACTGTAATCGAAAAGATCAGATTGGTTAAACGTACCGCACCTTTTTTCCAATATTCAAAGTTGCCTACAAAACGAATTGTTGAGTCTCGTACATAGCTGCGGAAGATATAAGGGCCCGTGCCGATCGGATGCCAATTGATATCAGACGCTTTGCCAGCAGCGAGCAATTTTTCCGCATATTCAGCTGACAGAATGGACGCGAACGGCATAGCCAAGTCTTGCAAGAAAGGTGCGTCAACCTTGTGCAGGGTGAAGCGCACGGTATAGGGGTCAATTTTTTCGACCTTCGCAATATTTTTGTTCAACCCCATATCCGTGAAATAGGGGAACTGCACTGGATAGGCTTTCTGGAAAGGTAAATTCGAATCGAGCATGCGATTAAAAGTGAACAGTACATCGTCTGCATTAAAATCGCGCGTAGGTTTAAAAAATGATGTGGTATGAAATTTCACGCCTTGGCGTAAATGGAAGGTATAACTTAATCCATCTGGCGAGATTTCCCAGCGCGTAGCAAGGGCTGGCTCAATTTGCGTTTCGCCCCGTTTAAATTGAACCAATTGATTATAGATCGTGGTTGAACTAGCTGAGAAATCAACGCTGGTCGTATATTGCGCTGGGTCAAATCCTGCTGGACTGCCTTCTGAACAATAGACGAGGATAGGCTGCGACTCTAGCGCGTGCGAGTTAGATGCACAAATAACCATTGTACTGGCTAGCATAATCTTAAGTGCACGGCTTGCAGCTTGAATCATAAAAGGCTTCCTTGCGTGGTTTTGACAGTGGTTGTCGGTTGTTATTCTTGAAGCGAGGCTTCTTGTAGAGTGAGAAAAATATCCATAAATCTGCCCCGTAAAAAAATGCGCATTTGTTCTAGCAGGCGCTAAATAAAGACACTCAATCCACTAGTTAAAGACACTCAATCCACTAGTGCTAAAGCGACGGATTATAGCCAGCGCTGGCTTGTTCAGACAAGGCGAGCCATTTGAATTGAGAGCAAGCACGCCAACACAGGTGCTTCAAGCCGCATATTTAGACAGCGAGGAAGATTGAAGAGGCGGGGATGCGACGAGCAAAGGCCTTCTTTGCTAAGAAGATTGCGCGAAGACCCCCTGCCTCTTTTTCAGAGAAGTCTCAAAAACATTACGGGGACACGTCAAAGGCAAATTTCGGATCGCATCCAATGCTTGCTTGACTAGCTTCAACTGTGTCTAAAGTAGGGAGTACAGGATAAGTAGCAGGTAAAGTTTTATTGGGAGAGGCGAGTCGTAACTTAGCATTCGCTTGCGCTGCGATGATTTGTTGTGACAGATTACTGGTGAACTCTTTTGCTTGAAGGGTTGGCTTGTCGATGTTGGCTGATGAGGCAGGCGATGGAAGGGGAGGTGCAGATAGAGGGGCAGCATTGAATGATCTATCTGCTGATAAAGCTGATTTGGAGTGCGCGTGGGTCGCGTAAGTGTTAAACCACCAGCCTATTAGGCATAGCAAAGAAAGCCGCCAAAAGCATTTCATCAGCTGTCGCTCACTTAGTTTTTGCCTTAGTTTGGTCAGCGCTAAACGAGCGGCGAGTTCATTAGAAAAATGGGCGAGTGTTATTTTTGATTCATCTGCATTGATTATCTGCAAAATAAAGCATTGACCTTCCGAATCCACAGTGAATCGCATAGGACCAGAAAATTCCTTTATTGCCAACAAATAAAAATCCCCACCCAATCGTGGCGGCAGCGAAACGCATAGATAGTGAGGCATTAGCTTGATTTTAAGCGCAGGTCGCACGCTATGCTGTAAACGAATTAGTACAGCGCTTAGCCCTTTCTTTATGGTTTGACTTATCCGTTTAAGCATCAAATTTTTCTCCTCGTGCTTCAGCGAAGCTGAAACGAAGGTATATCTATTGCCTCGAAGGTAGTAAAACTATTTCCAAGCTGTGAGCTATTCAGATTTTTCATCATACATAAACCAAATGAAAGGATGCATTAGCCTTTTGGCTAATTTGCGCATCACGCACTATCAAAACACCTAACACCAAAATTTGAACGAAAGGAATATTGTTAATAAGTCGTCAACTGCTGCATGCTAAGCCGAAAGCCAACATTAATTAAAGGCAGAGCAACATGCATGTTCTTTCTGTTTTTTTCGCGTTGTTGTCACTATTTAATTTGTTTTTTTCGCAAAATCAGAATAGGGCTGCAGTGCAGGCTATAGCGAATGAAGCTGAAGCACTCAGTGGGAATATGCAAATTTATCGTAATGCAGTGCTCAGTTATGCACGTGCTAATAGCGATGCTAAAGGAGCGGTTTTGAATATTTATTTGAATCTTCCTACTTGGTTTAAACCGTCGCCATCATTGCGTAATTATGTAACGCGCGGGAAAGGTTATGTCTATTGCACAGATATACGACCAGAATTAGTCAGTGCGTTGGCACGAGCAAGTAATTACTCATTTTTAATTGGGGTTAAACGTCAGGGGATATTGCACCATCCTTTGCGAGGTGCCACTTCTATTCGTTTGCCTGCTGCAATTCCGGAAAATAGTGTGGTGTATGCGGATAATTAAGAATTTGGTTATCTCCTCGAAGAAGAGGAGCTGATGAGGTTATCGATATTTATATTGGGGTTCGCCCCTTTACCTACGGAGATTGCGAAAGAATGCCACTCTTTATATCCTGATATTTCGGTAGAGCCGAGTGAAACGGGCAGCAAACCTTAGAAAGAAGCATATTTAATTCTGCATAATGACCTAAATGTTTTTTTAAATTGATGCAGACTCATCTTAATGATTGGCAGCGTAAGCAGCGCTTCTACGTTGCTCTAATAATAATTCCTCTATATCTCGACGATTTTGGCGAGCCAATCGAATTGCAAGCAAATTTTCGATACGTTCTTGTAGCTGTTGTTTGTACCGATTGAGAAAATTTTCTAATGCCTTCATATGCACGTATTCAGTTAGCAGCGGTACGATACCGCGCTCAGCTTGCTCTTCATACCAGACTGGATTGGCAAAGCGCTTTAAAACTTCTGTTGAAATCACTTCGATGATAGAAACGTCATCAAATTGCTCAATTGTAGGTGCAGTCGATGCCACCGTATTTGATCCAGATGATGTTGATGACATTAACTTAGCCAAAGGTAGTGTAAGCATTGTAAGAAAATTAGAAGCACGCATAGCGATGAGTGAAGCTGATTTAGCACCGAAGAGCTTCTGTGCAACATCTGTAGCGGCGTTAGGCGGGGGCTTTTTAGGGTTGCCATCGCATATACCGTTGCCAGGATCGTAAATGGGTTTTTGATCTGAGGAGTCGGCGCCAGCTTTGTGCTTTACTTTTTTACATAACAGTGGCTCGGGGTTGACATGGATACTGCCACCGTTTTGGCTTCCTCTTTTTAACACTTCAAAATGCAGATGCTCTGCAGTAACACGGCCACTTCTCCCTGAGCGAGCAATCTCTTGACCTATGCTTACATGGGTTCCTGGTTCAACTGCAAGTCGGTTTAAATGTAGATACCGAAGCACTGGCTTAGAGCCGCCCACAATTCGAGCTTCGTTGCCGCCGATGATAGTAGAGAAGCTTTGAATATCTCCCTCACGAGCCGCTACAAGCGGTGTATTCATATAGGCTCGAAAGTCGAGACCGTTATGAAATTTCCATTTATGGTTAAGCGGGTGAAGACGGCAGCCATAAATATTAGTGATCAGTTGTTCTGCAGCAGGGGAGACTGGTGAAATCAAGCAGTTGTCCGTGTTTGCCATTAGCGCATCGGATGTCAGCAACGCTAGCAAGAAAAAAATTTTTTTCATCGTTGGTGGCGCCGTGTGTGTTGCGCGATTAATGCGTGCAAACTGTGCGCTGCAAATGAAAGCGCAGCTTGGTCAGCCAATTGAATGAGCGCATTGTTTTGTGCTTGCGCCGATTTAGATTGAGCTTTAATCAACAGCGCCTCAGTAGATGGATGCACTACATTTCGTACGAAGGTCAGCGCTGCTCTATATTCATCTTCCGATAGAGTTTGGTATTCCGCTGCGCCAGGATTGACGATTGTATTGAGTGTGAGATCTGCGTTTTGCAAGGCAAGTGGCACTAAAGAGTCGCACCGTCCGCTCGCTTGTTCATCACCTGAGCAATAGGCGCGATGTTGCTCAATCATCATAGTCGCGGGATCAAAGGGTTTGGTTGAGTAAAAAGATTGACTAAAACCAGCGTTGTTACGGCCAATTTGCTGGACCACAACTGCATCTTGTTCAGCGAGTAACGCTGCATCAGTCACGCTTCGCGATAGTTCAGCTGGCAGCGTTGCACGTTGTGCTGCTCGGTGAATAAGTTGTTGCATATTAAGTTGTGCGCGAGACGCTATAACACCTTGTTTAAAACTACGTTGTAGCGCGCTTTGTTTAGTCAGCTCTTGGTAAAGCTTGCCAAAGCCTATTTCTAACGGGCGGTACAACGCTTTTTCAAGCAAACCTGAAATTTGGTTGGTTGCGTTTGTGATTGACGAAACGATTTGCTGACCAGCTTGTATAAATGCACCATGTGCGACCCAACCCCAAGGGTCACAGCAAGCCCAGGCACGTGCAAAAGGTACGCTCACGCTAATAAGTAATAACGTAATAAATGTTGCAATAAATGCTTTCATTTACCGGCCTGCCTTAGCAGCCACATTACGCGCTTGCGCTAATCTGGTGTCTGCGTCACGTTTTACCTCTAACGCAAGTTGAGTGGCGAGCACCGCCTCAATGCGTTCCATTTGCTGGAAGGATTTAAGGTCCATCCAGAGTTTAAGTGCCTGCATTTTGTTCTGCTCGCGCATCAAATTTTCTAGCGAAAAGCCAGCGATCATCTTGTACCAAGTAGGCGATGTGAAGCGTGCACGAACTTGGCTTTCCATCAATTCCAGTTCAGATACATCGGCTTTGTTAAGCATTGCGGATGAACCGAGCCCCTTTATTGGGGTGCGCAGTGCTACAGCATGGCTCAGTGAGTTGGCAGCTACCGAAGCACGACTTTGTTCAATATATTGGGCTGCGACAAAGGCTTTGCCTTGTGGCGTTTTTTCCCAAGCTTTCGGAATAGGTTGCGTGGGGACAGGATTAGTTAGGTGATTAATTAACGTATGAGCAGCGTCTAACTGTGCTGCATCGTAATGAGTAGTATTGAGCATTGAATCTGCACGTACATCAGCATTTTGCAGACTAGCAGCAACTGGCTTGTTACAACGGCCTAGCTGAAAATCTTGCTGCGAGCAATATTGAGTAGTGTGTTTAGCATAGATTTGCGTCATTGCCGCGGCAGCATTTGGTGTAAACAATGTGCGCTTTGCAAAGTCACGATTTAAGTCATTTAAGTGGGTTAGCGTTTCTGCAGTTGCTCGACCACTCGCGGCGGCACCCGCTGTTTCAAAGCAAGCTCGCGGTGATAGTTCATATTTCAGCTTGGCTTCAGCTTTTGCTTTTTCAATCATCATTTGTGCTTGCGCTACGCGAGTACCCTGTTCAAGAACTCGTTGCGCGGCGGTTTGCTTGTTCAGCTCCACATAAAGTTTATTAAAGCCACGCTCAAGCGCTAGGTTAATACGTTCTAGCCACGTGACAATAGTTGAAGTTGCGTTCGAAATAGCGGTTGATACGGTAGAACCCGCAGCTTTAGCTCCCCGCGCGGCTATTTCTCCATCACCACAACATGCATAGGTGCTTGAAACTATCCCTATGCTAAGAGCAGAGGCGGCAATTATGTTAGAGACGTTAAGCCTACGCATGACACGCATATAAATTCTATTCATCGTTTTTTCTATCTAAAAAACTAAACTAATTGGCTACTGCAACACATTGATAACGCGATTAATGGTTTGTTGTATTGCCGGGTGTTCACTGGCACCCTCAGCGGAATCGAGAAAAACCGGCATCGCAGTGTTAGTGCTCGGCGTATAGAAAGCTGTATCTTGCTTGAGATCAGGCAGCCGCCCCACCACACCAGAAATGGATTGCTTAGCCTCGTTGATAGTTTTATCAAATTGATCACGCGCTGCTTGGCAAGTACGTTGCAGCAGTTGTTGGGCTACTTGAGTGAGGATTGAGTCGTCTAAAAAACTAGGCAATTTGCTTTTGAATTTCGCAATGAAATCAATGCAGGGTAGCGTAGCGTCATCGAAAGATTGACCGGGGTTAGTGCGCGGCTGGTACGCTTGTAAATATTTCATCTGTGCTGCTTGCACAGCCTGCTTCACTTCAGTGCAATAAGTTTGCGCCGCTTGCGCTTCAAGTCCCCAAGCATAATCTAGAGGGGCGCTTGCTGCAGTTACGCTAAGTGATAGCAGAAATAGTTTTATAGAAGATTTTCTACTCACAGTGAGCCTCGCTCGTTAAGGCTTGGAATTAAGCCTTAATCGTAGAAACGAAAACATAAAAATATAACTAGCCAAAAGACATATTGATTAGCCTTTGCTATCTCACCAAACTATTCAAAAGCATCACAAATGATTCTCAATGTTTGTTCACGACATCGATGCGTGAGCAATCTGCCAGACACAGTAGCAAAGGGGTAAAAGCATGCGCTTCAAACCAAGCAAAATGGCTTCCAGCTTTGCGCTAGCTTGTACAGGAGCGCCTACCTTGCTACGGGCAATGCGAGAAATTAACGGGGTTATTAAGGAAAGTATCGCTCGCACTCAACAACGTTTACAAAGACTTCATCAATACAATAGAGCATCTCAACAGGAAACCTTCGATGCGGCCCTCAATCGTCTGCACCTTGCTGAAAGTGATTTATTAGCATCTGCACAAGCATTTCAGAAACGTTCGGGTAATTGGTTTTTGTTGTGTTCTGTGGCGTTTGCTTTTTTGATTGCCACACCATTAGTCGGACAGGATGAGGTAAGTAACTGGGTTAGTTATTTACTTTTGTCAACTGGGGTTATGTTATTGGCTGCTGCAAAAGCCTTGGTTTGGCACTTTCGTGCTTGTCAAGTTCGAGAACGCAATCTTTACGCATTTGGGCAATGGCTTCAGCAAGATTATTGGGTGCGTCGATGCCTGTATGTTTTGGCTCTTGGTTTGTTGTTGATGGTGGCGTTAGCGAGTACTGCGGTTTATTCAGCAAGTGTGGATCTTGGTCAATTTAAACCAGCCGCTGGAGATGCGTCGGTCGCATTTTTGCGGCAAATTTTTGGGAACGTTATTGATCAAATTCAGGCTAACGCCGATCCTGATACGGCGACATCGACTAATGCACTTAGCCGTATGCTTGGCCCCTTTAATAGTGCAGTGCTGTTTTTTGGCATGCTGTTTATCAGCTACATGACGATTAAGGGAGCGGTAGATTCAGCTCATGATGGCGTGTTATTGGGCAAAAAAATGTCCTCTGCTTGGTTACCTCTGCGTACCGTAGCTGCTGCTGGCTTGCTATTACCTCTTAGTTCTGGCTATTCGTTGATTCAAATTGGTGTGCTATGGATAGTGGTGCAGTCGATCGGTTTGGCGAATGTAGTGATTGCTGAGGGGATAGATTATGTGGCTGAAACCAATATGGTGATGCAGCCGCACATACCTGATGCACGTCCGCTCGCAGCCAATATCCTGCGTTTTGAAGTATGTCGAGCCGCGCTTAATCAGCAATTTGAGGGTTCTGGTCGGTATGAAAAAATAATGCTCAGGGAACAGCAGCAAACGGTTGTGCCGAGCGCCGATACGCCAACGTTTAGCAGAAATCTAGATGTAATACCTGCATTAAAACTGATTAGGATTTATCAGCAAGCGAGGCAACTTATTCCTCAACGCTATACCGTCGTTAATTTTGAGTGGCGTGCACGGTATGGTAGTTACCTTAACCCAGTCGTATGCGGTGCGCTGAAGTGGGAAGAGGCTGAAGTAGGAGGGAAGCACAATAGCAATCTAAAAATTGCTAAAGGCCCGATTATGGCCGCCCATGCTCAAGCAGTGCGCAACATGATAAAAATTCTGCGGCCATTCGCTGAAAAGCTCGTTGCAGGACAAAAGCCTGAGCCTGGTGCGTTAGAGACTGCTGCTGCAAATTATGAAGTTGCTTTAGTGGCCGCTGCTAAGAGAGCATTGCAACAAAGCAGTGAGGTTGAGCGCACAAATTTTTTGCGGTGGGCTAAAGAGGGGGGATGGATTTTTCTGCCGACTTATTACAACCACTTTATTCAACTGAATGATGCGATGCAGTCGGCGCTTAATACTCTGCCTGTATCGCATGCCGTCGAAATTGAAGATAAAGAAATACAAACCGTATTGCGTAGCTACCAAGATGCTCTGCTTACAGCTGAAGAATATATTAAGCAGCGAGAAATGGCACCGCGTAAAGCCTATCAACAACAAACGTCTGTTAGCGCGCGTTTGCCACATAGTTGGGAGGATGCGAAACGGTTTTTAGCAAGCTTTACGCAAGATGCGATTTACAAATTCACGCAACAGTTAGCGGGTAGCAATCTGTCCCATATAGGGCAGATTAAAGCGGTGGGTGATTCGATTATTAATACGGGTGAAACTTTATTAGGCGCACTTTTTACAATCAACGGATTGAGCCATGGCACTGGCGTCAAATTGACACTGGGTACACTTTTCGATATTGGCGCAGCAGTTTCTTCAATTTCGGGCATGTTGACGACATTGGCGTTAAGTCTTCTCTTTTTAGGTGCTTGGGCTGCCTACTATGTGCCGATGATTCCTTTTATTACGGCGGTCACTGCAGTGATCAAGTGGTTTGTATTAGTTTTTGAATCAGTAATTGCTGCGCCAATTTTTGCGCTGGCTCATTTGCAGCCAGATGGTGGTGATGGAGTAGGTAAAGGTGGACCTGGATATATGTTGATCTTAGGTAACTTTTTGCGTCCAACACTAACTGTTTTTGGTTTCTTTGGCAGTATTTGGCTGGTGCAACCTGTGGCCGGTTTTATCAATGCTGCTTACATCACTGCGGTGGCAGGTGCTGAATATAACTCTTTATCAGGTGTCGTGGCCTTTCTGGCGTATGTTGCGATTTATGTGATGCTAATGACAGGTGTAGTTCATTCAATTTTCACTTTAGTGAACTGGTTACCCGACAATGTATTAAATTGGCTTGGCGGTGCGCTGGATGCCAAAGATATCGGAGGAGCAGCTGACGCAAGTGGAGGTCTTAAAGGCATACCGGTAGATATTCCGCGCGGTGCGGAAAAAGAGGGTCATAGTGCAGGTAAAGCAGATAGCAAAGGTGGGCGTGGAAAGCATCCTGCTACTAATAAGGAATTGTTGGGGGGACATTCTTAAAATTTGCTCAAATGTTTTCTGATCAGGCATGCCTTTGCTATTAATGCAGATATTTAGTATTCGCCGTGAGATGCGGTTACTGTTAGAGAGCTTGAACAGATTCCTAACGAAAAGAATCGCTTGGCCCAGCTGGGTAATTGAAATGAAAAGTTGATTCATTCATCGTTATAGAAAGGACATCTGCATATCCTCACTGTATTGAATTATTGTTACTTCCTGATCATCTTGAACTATTTCCCCATGCTGACCATTTTTGAGAGCAATTCCTTAGATTTTTTCTTGATGGCAGTGGAAGTAGAAGCTTTCTCTGAATCCGCTTTACGTTTTTTAACAGTGGAGCGATGAAATATTATGCGAAATGAGGTGAGGCAATTGGCCATTTGAGTAATCCTTTAGATTACTAGCAAAATCCATATGCCACGCTATCACTCAGTATTAAAAAAATTATAAAAGTGGGGAGAAGAGCCGTGCGACGTGCATTATGATGCGACGCCAACTAGGAGCATGGTCGACCTCGGTTAACGGTACTGCATAAGCTTGCGCGAAATCTTGTTCTAGCATTGCGGCAACTTCAATCGCAAAGGCATCGTCCACGGTCAATAACATGATTTCAAAATTGAGTCGGAACGAACGATTATCTAAATTTGCGCTGCCGATGGCGGCTGCTTTATCGTCGATTAGTAATACTTTTTGATGGCAAAAGCCTGGCTTATAGCGAAAGATTTTAATACCTGCTTGTACTGCATCATGTGCATAAAGCATCGACGCGTAATACACACCGAAATGGTCGCTCTGCTGTGGAATTAAGATGCGTACATCTACACCCCGCATAACAGCGAGTCTGAGCGCTGAGAAAACGGCTTCATCTGGCACAAAGTACGGGGTCGCAATCCAAACACGACGGTGTGCGGTGTTAATCGCTTCAACGAAAAATAGCGAGCAAGTTTCGTATTGATCCGCAGGGCCGCTTGCAATTGCTAAGCAATGCATATTAGTGTCGACCTGCGGGGTAGGAGGTGCACTTAAGGGAAGCGCTTGGGTGGCCCAGAACCAGTCTTGGGTAAAAGTTTCTTGAATGTCCGCGACAACGAGACCTTCAATCTCAATATGTGTATCACGCCAAGGAGAAAGCAAAGGTTTTTTGCCAAGGTACTCATCACCCGCATTAAGCCCGCCAATAAATGCGCGCCTACCATCCACAACGACGATTTTTCGGTGATTGCGAAAATTGACCTGAAAGCGATTAATAAAACGTCTGGTCGCAAATTTATGAATAACTATACCGCCTGCGCGTAAAGTTTCTACGTAGTGGCGGGGGAGTTTTGAACAACCAATACCGTCATATAAAAAATACACTTGCACACCCTGAGCAGCTTTGGTTAGCAATATTTGTTGTAGCTGGCGCCCAAGTTGATCATCATGCACGACAAAGTATTGCACCATCACATAGTGCGTTGCTTGTTCAATTGCCGCAAAAATGGCGGCAAAAGTGGCTTCTCCATCAATCAGTAAACGTACCCGATTAGCCGGCATAAAACGCGCGCCAGCGAGTTTTTCAAGCGCGTGCGTGGCGCGCTGACCAAGATTTTCAGCTAGTTTATCGTGATCATTGAGTTGGGCTATTCGGGTTTTCCACGCAGCAGGTTGAGATCTGCTGCGCATTTGCAAATCTCTCAAGCGGCGCGCGTCGACATAGCCGAAGAACCGCTTGCTGCCTAAAAAGAGATAAGGAATTAATGTTAGATAGGGCAGCGCAATTAAAGAGATTGCCCACGCAATTGCGCCTTGCGAGGTGCGCGCATTTTGAATGGCATGAAAGGCAGCAACGACACCGCCGATTTCCATCAGCACAATAAAAGTGCTGACTAGTAAACCACTTGAGAACCAACTCATAAGCCTTCAGATCTACATTAATTAGCGAAAACCTGCCTACAAATCGTCCAAAAGGCTGTGATTCACGTCGCTTTTAAAGCCTGGGCGGTGCTCGGAATCCTAATGTACATGGAGTACATTTCGGTTCCTGCAAGATTTAGCTAACTAAGAGCTTCCTCCGACTGACAGCCTTTTAGACAATTTTTAGATAGATCCTTACAGGAGCTTAGTCAAGCAAATCGGCGTGGTGCAGTAAAAATACGCTATTTTCGCTGCCGCTTGTGCTTAACCAAGTGAAATTCAAATCTGGAAAAGCTGCCTCAAGGTAGGCGCGTTCATGTCCGATTTCGACGACCAGCACGCCATTAGGTTTCAATCTTGTGCGTGCTCCCTCGATGAGGGGACGTACAAGTTCCATGCCATCTTTGCCGCCGGCAAATGCTAACTCCGGTTCATGCCGGAATTCAGGAGGTAGCGTTTGCATAGAAGCATCGTTGACGTAGGGGGGGTTGGAGATAATCAAATCGTACTGACGTGTTGCAGGAAGCGGGTCATAGAGACTGCCTGCATATAAGTTAATGCGGTCGTTTAAGTCATATTCGGCAATATTACGTTTGGCTACAGTAATCGCCTTGTCAGATAGTTCAACAGCATCGACTTGCGCTTGCTCAAATCTGTCAGCAGCGAGGATAGCTAAACAAGCCGAACCCGTGCACAGGTCGAGCACATTTTGTACTGCATCGGGGTCAGCAATCCATGGTTCAAAATGATTGAGCAGTGGCTCTCCAATATGTGAACGTGGCACGATGACGTTTTCATCAACATAAAAACGATAGCCGTGCAACCAAGCTTCACCAGTTAAGTAGGCTGCTGGCAGGCGTTCTTTAATACGCCGCTCTATTATTTTAAGGACAGCGTCAACTTCTGAGCGAAGCAGTTGCGCATCAAGGAAAGGTTCAAGCATATCTAGCGGTAAATGCAGCGTATGCAAAATTAAATAAACTGCTTCATCGTAGGCGCACGTGCTGCCTTGACCATATGCGAGTTTCGCTTGAGTAAAGCGTGAAACTGCATAACGTAATAGATCGCGTGGCGTAGAAAAGGGTAAGGTCGTCATATAGATAAAGTGAAAAAGGTATTGATGTTCAATTAAGGAGAGAGTCTGCTTAACCTTATAGCGGTGTCATCGCTTGCGACAAGAGCTAGTGTACTGGAGGCAAAAATATTCGACATGTTTTGGGTCTCCCCGCGGGTTTTGGGCTTTCTTTTGCCATATGCCATTGTTTGCGTCGGCGCAAAGCTACGAGAGAGACCCTAAATTAATAGGTTCTTAAGCAATCAATTGTTCCAGAACGCGTCGATAGATATTTTTCAAAGGGGCAATGCTATTGAGCGCGATATGTTCGTTAATTTGGTGGATACTCGCGTTCACAGGGCCAAACTCGATCACTTGTGGGCACAGCTTAGCGATAAAACGCCCATCGGAGGTGCCTCCCGTGGTCGAGAGTGCTGGGGTAATGCCTGTTTCGTCTTGAATCGCTTGACTTAACGCGTTAGATAAGATGCCGCGAGGTGTCATAAAGGGCGAGCCGTTTAGCGTCCAGTTAAGGTGATAGTCTTGTCCTGGCAGCAAGCCATGTGAGTTTAATATGGATTGCACGCCTTCCTTAAGTGATTCAACAGTGCTAACTGGCGCAAAGCGGAAATTAAAATCGAGTACGAGTTCAGCAGGAATAACATTAGTCGCGCCAGTGCCAGCATTCAGATTAGAAATTTGCCAGCTAGTGGGCGGAAAATATTCGTTACCGTTATCCCATTTTGTTCGCACAAGCTCGGCCAACGCTGGCGCGAGTATATGAATAGGGTTGCGTGCTAAATGTGGGTAAGCGATATGGCCTTGTAAACCTCTGATAGTTAACCGGCCAGATAGTGAGCCGCGCCGGCCATTCTTCATCGTGTCCCCTAATGTCGTAACACTAGTTGGCTCACCCACAATGCAATAGTCCAAGCGTTCGTTACGCGCTTGTAATGTCTCAATAATTTTTACTGTGCCATCGGTAGCTGGCCCTTCTTCATCACTGGTAAGCAAGAAGGCAATCGAGCCTGCATGCTGCGGGTGGGCCGCAATAAATTCTTCGCTTGCAACAATAAAGCAGGCGAGGGAGGTTTTCATATCAGCTGCGCCGCGCGCATATAGTTTGCCGTCTCGTTGAGTGGGAGTGAAAGGTGGGGATTCCCACGCGTCTAGTGGACCTGGCGGCACCACGTCAGTGTGGCCGGCAAACCCTAGTAATTTACCTGCGCGTGCCGCCCTGCCACGACGTACTGCCCACAGATTAGTTACGCCGCCTGATATCAACGTTTCACAAGTAAAGCCGACTTTTTCTAAGCGTTTAATGATAAGTGCTTGGCACCCTGCATCGTTAGGGGTAACCGAATCGCAGGCGAGTAATTGTTCAGCGAGAGCAAGGGTGACAGACATAATTTAAAGGTAGCTTATTGCTTATTGAAATAATCCGAATAGCTATCTTCTGAAAATCCTATTGCTTTAACGTGGTCCTCGCCTACGAGAACGGGGCGCTTAATGAGGCTTGGATTTTTTACCATCAGGGCAAGTGCTTGATCTTCGTGTTCGGCCGCCGCTTTATCCGCATCAGATAAGTTACGCCAACTCGTGCCGCGGCGATTTAAAAGAGTTTTAAGTGGAACGTATTGGAGCCAATTTTTTAGGGTAGTCAACGTGATGCCAGCTTTTTTGAAATCATGAAAGGTATAAGTAATTTGCTTGTCAGCAAGCCACGCACGTGCTTTTTTTACCGTGTCGCAATTGGGAATGCCATACATGATAACGGTCATTAGATATCTCGCAGAAGTTCGTTGAGCGCTGTTTTAGCACGTGTTTTTGCATCGATTTTTTTGACGATGACGGCCGCATATAAACTATATTTGCCATCTTTCGAGGGCAAACTACCAGGTACGACTACTGAGCCAGGGGGTACGTGCCCATAGAAAATTTGGCCGCTGTCACGATCATAAATTTTGGTGCTTTGACCAATATAAACGCCCATTGAAATCACTGAGTCAGCGCCCACAATCACACCTTCGACGATTTCGGAGCGTGCACCGATAAAGCAATTGTCTTCGATAATAACCGGATTGGCTTGGAGTGGCTCAAGCACCCCGCCCAAGCCGACACCACCTGAGATGTGGACGTTTTTACCCACTTGCGCGCATGAGCCAACGGTTGCCCAAGTGTCAATCATGCTGCCTTCATCGATATACGCGCCAATATTGACGTAAGAGGGCATGAGCACGACGTTTTTTGCGACAAATGAACCACGTCTTGCGATAGCAGGGGGCACGACGCGAAAACCGCCTGCAGCGAAATCAGCTTCGCTGTAATTTGTGAATTTACTGGGTACCTTGTCGTAGAACTGCGTGTGACCACCTTGCAAGACCGTATTATTTTCTAACCGAAAGGATAACAACACGGCTTGCTTTAACCAGGTATTAACAACCCACGCGTTGCCTTGTTTTTCTGCAATGCGCCAAACGCCTTTATCTAACTGAGTAAGGATGTGAGTTATCGCTTCCTGTAGTTCGGCGCTAGCTGAGGTAGGGGTGAGTTCAGCACGATCTTCCCAAGCTTTTTCAATGAGATTTTGTAATTGTTCAGACATGGCAGCGTGAATATGATGAGTTAAAAGATGGCTATATTTGAATATTTTTGAGGTGTTGGCAAAATTCGACGATACGTTGCGCTCCTTCAATGCACTCATTTAGCGGTGCAACTAAAGCTAGACGTAGAAAATTGTGCCCCGGGTTCGTGCCGTGCGCGTCGCGTGACAAATAAGAGCCAGGTAAAACGGTGACGTTATAGTCGGTAAATAGCTGTTTGGCAAATTGTGCATCGTCTAAGCCTAGGTCAATAATACGAGCCCAGAGATAAAAACCTGCCTGCGGTAGGCGTACATCCAATGCTTGGGCGAGTAGTGGCGTAACGGCTTGAAATTTTTCTGTGTATTTTGCGCGGTTTTCGCGGACGTGGGTTTCATCGCGCCAGGCTGCAACGCTAGCAGCTTGCACAACTGGGCTTAAAGCCGAACCGTGATAAGTGCGATAACGCAGAAAATTTTTAAGTATGTTTGTATCCCCTGCAGCAAAGCCTGAGCGTAAACCAGGGGCATTTGAACGTTTAGATAAACTGGAGAGCACTACGAGCCGTTTAAAGTCACGTCCAAGCTGGTGCGCTGCTTCTAAGGCGCCCAGGGGCGGATTGGCTTCATCGAAATAAATTTCTGAATAACACTCATCAGACGCAATAACGAAGCCATATTGATCGCTTAACTCAAATAGCTCGCGCCATTCAGTTAAGGAAAGCACTGCGCCGGTTGGATTATTCGGCGTACAGATATAGAGCAACTGCGTGCGAGTCCAGACTTCAGCAGGCACACTAGCATAATTAAAAGCGCACTCAGGAGTCGCTGGGTTGTTATTCACGAAGTAAAGCTGCGCGCCTGCCAGCAGCGCTGCGCCTTCGTAGATTTGATAAAAAGGGTTAGGGCAAACAACAGTAGCTTGCGGCGCACTGTTATCGATTACCGTTTGCGCTAGAGAGAAAAGCGCTTCACGCGAGCCTGCGACGGGTAGTACCTGAGTATCTGGATCAATATATGGCAAGCGATAACGTTTTTGCAGCCAATTAGCGATGGTTTCGCGTAGCGTTTGTGCGCCAATGATAGTTGGATAATGGGCTAATCCATCAAGTGCATGAATGAATGCATCTTTAATGAGATTTGGCGTTGGGTGCTGAGGTTCGCCAATGCCAAAGCTGATAGGCTTGCAAGGCTTTGGTGTTTGCTCGCCGAACAACACTCTTAGCTTTTCAAATGGGTAAGGCTGTAGTTTGTTAAGGTTTGGATTCACGGAGCGAGGCTGGCAGCGAAGGTGTTAGCTTGCGCTGATTAGTTAGCTTTGTAAGGTTTAAAAAAAGCAAAGTAATTAGAGGCGCATTTTTCAAATTAAGAAAAAACGGTATAACATCGCCTATTTACTGACTGCTTTCCGAAAGGGCAGATTATATCTTTTTTGCCTAATTTATTTTTCTACCCTAATGAGGCATTGATTAAATTGAGAACACTGAGTGCCGTGGCTGGGTGGTATAAAAATATTTGTTACTTGGCATAACGGCGCTTTCGATTTATTCAGCGCCTCCTTAAGATTTTTTAAAGTATTTTTTCCCCAAAGGAAACGCTAAATAAACGACGAGAAGAAATGCTGATGCACGAGTGTATTAACGCTTGCTGTAAGTATCCCATTGCTTGGGATTTATTCAGCATTTTTCTTGGCTAATATCCATAAAATATGGGGCATATAGCGTGATAAGGGCGCAATAAAGGTGAAATATGAGCATTAAACAAGGAAATAAAAAATTTTTGCTTCTTTTCTTTTAAATCGTCGAGCGCAATGGCCAGCATTTGCTTTGATTGCGGGTGCATCGATTTGGGGCGTGATTTGGTACCCGTTGCGCAAATTAGCTGCGCTAGGCATCTCGGGTCCGTTAGCTGCGGCACTGATTGGGTTGGTCGCATGCTGCTTTGCGCTCATTGCATTTCGTCGAGCATTGCTGGAATCGTGGCAAATTATATCGATGCAATCTGCGCCCGAAGGAAGCTCGTATTGGCTGCTACCGTTGTTAGGTGTCACAGCAGGTATGAGTACAGTGAGCATTATCTGGGGCATGATCCATGGCGAAGTAATACGTGTGTTGCTGTTGTTTTATCTGTCGCCTGTCTGGACCGCATTTTTCGCCCATTGGCTGTTAGGTGAACGTATTACGTTGGCCGATACAATGGCAACACTGTGCGCGTTAACAGGTGCTGCGTTGATTGTTTGGTCGCCAGAAGTAGGCTTTCCTTTGCCCACCGAGCTGGCTGAGTGGGCCGGTCTTTTTGCTGGAGTTGGCTTTGCTTTGCAAAATGTATTAGCGCTCAAAATCAGTCGTACATTGCCGGTGCAATCACCGCAGTTGCGTACCACGATTGTGTTTGCTGGAGATGTATTGATTGGTTTTTTGATCTGTGCTGTTGAGTGGATTAGTGGAGCTTTTAAGCAAGTGTCAGTGACGCAACCAAGCGTGGCGCTTTTATTATTCATTGGTTTAGGTATCTTATTGGCGGCCAACAGTCTTTTGATTCAATATGGTCTATCACGCATGCCTGCAAATCGAGCCGCCTTATTGATGCTTTTTGAAATCGTGGTAACAGCTATCTCTTCCTGGTTGCTCGCGGGTGAAACGCTAGGGTGGCGCGAAATTGCAGGAGGCGGGGCGATTGTGGCAGCTTCGCTTTTGTCTAGTTGGTTTCAACAACCACAGGAGCGCGTCTCACATCAGGCTGTACCTTGAATAGGCTTTAGTTAGTAGCCTCTGAAAATTCAAAGGACCTGGCAAACCGATACAGACAGTGTGCTATTACCAAATGTAGAAAAGTGAAGTCTCGCTTTACCGACCATCTTGCCACCTGAGGGATTTTGCAGAAGATCCTAAAGTCGTAAATCGCTTTGTAAACCTTAACTAAATAGTATTTCCGGTGCGTCTGACTTCAATCAAATTAGCTGGGTTTAAATCATTTGTTGACCCGACCCATTTTCAGGTGCCGGGCCAATTGGTGGGCGTGGTGGGCCCCAATGGTTGCGGCAAATCAAATATTATCGACGCGGTACGGTGGGTATTGGGAGAGTCTCGAGCTTCCGAATTGCGCGGTGAATCCATGCAAGACGTCATTTTTAATGGCTCAACCCAGCGTAAACCAGGCAGCCGCGCAAGTGTTGAGCTGGTGTTTGACAATAGTGATGGACGTGCCGGTGGTCAGTGGAGTCAGTACGCGGAAATTGCCGTGAAGCGAGTGCTGACTCGTGATGGGACGAGTAGCTATTTCATTAATAACCTGTCTGCGCGCCGCCGAGATATTCAAGATATCTTTCTTGGCACGGGTTTAGGGCCACGTGCTTACGCGATTATTGGGCAAGGTATGATCGCGCGTATTATTGAGGCTAGACCTGAAGAACTCCGTATTTTTCTAGAGGAAGCCGCAGGTGTTTCAAAATACAAAGAGCGCCGCCGCGAAACGGAAAACCGTTTGCACGATACACGCGAGAATTTAACGCGTGTAGAGGACATCTTGCGTGAATTAAGCACTAACCTTGAAAAACTAGAAATACAAGCCGCGGTCGCGCAGCAATATCAATCTTTGCGCGCGCAAAGTGATGAGCAACAACAGCTGCTTTTATTACTGCGTAAAACGGAGGCTCAACAAGAACAAGTACGTCAGCAACGTGAATTATCTGAAATAGAAATCGAAATAGAAGCGCAGACCGCCAAATTACGCGAGCTTGAAGCGCAGCTCGATACGTTACGGCTTGCTTCTCACACTGCCAGTGATACGTTGCAGCAAGCTCAAGGTGCGCTGTATCAAACCAATGCCGAAGTAAGTCGCTTGGAAGCCGAAATTCGCTTTACAGCGGATGCGCAAGAGCGTGTGCATAAGCAAATTACCGCGCTAAGTACACAGCGTGAACAATGGTTAACGCAGGCTGAACAAGCAAGCGTCGAGCTTGAAACATCGCTGGAAACATTAGCGATTGCTGAAGAAAAAAGTGCTTGCCAGCAAGATGAAGCAGCGCTGCACAACGAGGCATTAACGGGGCTTGAAGTACGTTGGCGTACGGCACAGCAGCAACAAACAACACAGCGCGCAGAAATGGCGCAGGCTGAGCAAGCTTTGCAACTCGAAATAGTGCAACAGCGCAATGCCGATCAACAGCTGCAGCAAGCACAACAGCGTCAGCAAAAACTACAAAGCGAATTGCGTGAATTACCCGCGCCTGAGCAGATTAAATTAGCAGAGCAGCATCAAAAATTAGCAGATTATGAAGCTACGTTGTCTGCCTGCGAAGTGCAGCTCGCTCAGGTGCAGCAAGCACTGCCAGCTTACGAAACTCGGGAGCAAGAGGCGCAGCAACAAGCACAAATTGAGAAGGCGCAAACTCATACGCTGGCCGCGCGCTTGGCAGCTTTGAAACAGTTGCAAGACCAAGTGCAAACGGAAGGTAAGTTACAGCCGTGGTTAGAACGGCATCAGCTAGTTGCAACTCCACGTTTATGGCAAAGACTGCAATTTGAGGGAGCTGGAGAAGCGTGGGAGCTAGCACTTGAGGCTGTGCTGCGGGAGCGGCTGGTTGCGCTTGAAGTTGAGGATCTAAAAGCTGTTGCCTCGTTACTTGATGAAGCGCTGCCGGCTAAGTTGGCCTTTGCTGCGCCTGCACCTGCACCAATTGTGGCCGTCTCAAATCAGAGTCGTGCGCAGGCTTCAGCATCTGGTTTACGACCTATATTATCGATCTTGCGTATACCTGATCCTGATTTACGAGCAGTGTTAGGCGATTGGCTGGGTTTAACCTTTATTGCTGACAGTTTTGCACAAGCTTTAGCGCAGCGCGCTCAACTACCTGAAGGTGCTGTATTTGTGGTTAAAGAAGGGCATCAAATTGGTCGTGCTAGCGTGCAGCTCTATGCAGCAGAGGATGCGCAGGCAGGTATGTTGGCACGTCAACAAGAAATCGAAAACCTAACGCGTCAAGTGCGCGCGCAAGAGCTTTTAGCTGAAGATGCGCAGAGCAATGCCATGCGTTCCCAGGCTGAAGCTCAACAGATGCGGCAGCAGCTAGCTCAAGTACGCACTCAAATGGAGCAAGCTAAACAGTTAGTGCATACGTGCCAACTTGAGGTGCTAAAAAGTGAGCAGGCGCATGAACGTTATGCAAGCCGCTCTGCGCAGCTTCAAGAAGAGCTTGAAGAAAACGCGGTACAGCTTGAGGAGCAACGCATCCGGCGCGCTGCTATTGAAGAAAATCTCGCCCGCCTTGAAGCTAACTTGGCTGACAAGCAAAAACATCTTGCGGATAAACAACGTGATTTTGATGGATTGGATCATGAGCTAACCCAGGCGCGCGTTAAAGTACGTGATCTCGAGCGAGCAGCAACGGAGGCGCAGTATCAAGCACGTAATGCAGCGCATAAGATAGATGAATTGAAACGTACAATTCAACTTGCTGAGCAACAAGCTCAGCAAAGTGCATCAGCTCTTAAAGAGGCTCAGACGCAACTGACTTCAATTGATGAGGAAGCTATACGAACGAGTTTAGACATTGCTTTGACTGAACGTATTACACAAGAAGCTTCATTGCTAGCTGCTCGTACTGAAATGGAAGAATTGGAAGCTCGCTTGCGAGCTACCGATACGGCACGTTTAACTTGTGAAAAATCATCGAATACATTGCGCGAGAAAAGCGTAGCGCTGCAGCTCAAAGAGCAAGCAGCGCGCTTAAACCGTGAGCAATTTAGTGAGCAATTGAATGCGCTTGAGGCTGATGAAGCAGCGCTGATGTTGAAATTAACGCCTTCCATTAAAGCATCTGCTTTACAAAATGAGCTAACCAAGCTTAATCAAGCTATTCAAGCACTTGGCCCGGTCAATATGGCAGCGTTAGATGAACTCGTCAACGCGCAACAGCGTAAGCAATTCCTTGATGTGCAACTGGCTGATTTGGCTAGTGCGATGAGTACATTGGAAGACGCGATCCGCAAAATCGATCAAGAAACACGACAACTCTTACAGCAAACTTTTGATGATGTGAACCGTCATTTTGGGAAATTATTCCCAAGCTTATTTGGTGGTGGTCAAGCTAAACTAGTGATGACGGGAGATGAAGTTCTAGATGCCGGCGTGCAGGTGATGGCACAGCCGCCAGGCAAAAAGAATTCAACCATTCATCTGCTGTCTGGTGGTGAAAAAGCATTAACTGCCACGGCATTAGTCTTTGCAATGTTTCAACTTAATCCTGCTCCATTTTGTTTGTTGGATGAAGTCGATGCGCCGTTGGACGATGCTAATACCGAACGGTTTGCTAATTTAGTACGGGAAATGTCTAACAAGACGCAATTTCTTTTTATTTCGCATAACAAAATCGCGATGGAAATGGCGCAACAATTAATTGGTGTCACCATGCAAGAGCAGGGCGTCTCACGTATTGTTGCGGTGGATATGGAAAGCGCTACTGATTTAGTACAAAGTGCCGCGTAAACCAGAAGGATGAGGAGAAAATATGAACGAACTGCAGCTCGGCTTGCTTGGCGCGGGAGCGGTGATTTTAGTTGGTGTAATTGGATATAACGCTTGGCAAAGTGCAAAAGTTCACCGCAAGATGCCACGTGTGACTTCAAAAGAAGAAACTTCTTTAACTCTAACAGAGGTAAGGGAAAAGGAAGAACGACCGTTTATCGAACCACTACACGACCCTGTGCATGAGCGAGCCTCGTTGGCTTCGAAAGCTGCTTCCAATGTTAGTGAAGAACCAGTTTTAAGTGATAGGTCCGACAGCTCAGGTTCAATGTCAACACAATCTCATCTCGAAGAAGGCGTTGCCGATAAAGTATTAGCCGACGCAACTGGACGGCCTGATACGGATACTGCGTCTATTACTATTGATCCGCGTATTGATTGCGTTGTTCCGCTTCATTTGGCACAGCCTGCAGCGGCTGAAGAAATCACTACGCTTGCGCGGAAGCTAAAACGTGCTGGGCATAAGCCTGTATTGATAGAAGGGCAAGCTGAAGATGGCGATTGGCAATCGCTACAGCTTAACGTGCATTATCAGCAACTACGTGTGGCAGTGCAGTTAGCTAATCGTTCAGGGCCACTTGATGAAGTTGAATTTTCAGAATTCATAAATGGCGTACAGGCCCTAGCTGATGCATTAAATGCTGAGGCTGATTTTCCTGATATGTTAGAAATTGTTGCAAGGGCTCGTGAGCTAGATACTTTTGCGATGCAATGCGACAGACAGTTGTCAATCAATTTAATGTCAGATGGCGCACCTTGGTCGGCTAACTATGTGCAAACGATAGTCGCTCAAGATAGCTTGTTGCTGTCACGAGATGGTACGCGCTTTGTAAAATTAGATGCGCAACAGCATCCTGTCTTCATGCTGCAATTTGGCAATACTAACTTTTTGCGCGATGACCTGACTTATAAAGGAGGCCAGGTCATTACGTTGTTGCTTGATGTGCCTGTAGCTAATGAAGACATCTCGCCATTTAAGTTAATGTGCGACTACGCTACTTCTCTTTCTCAACGTATTGGCGCACGAATTGTTGATGACCAACGTCAGCCTTTACCTAACACCACTTTACAAGCAATAGAAAAGCAACTCTCGATGTTCTATACGAAGCTTAAAGAGGCAGGTTTATCTGCAGGTTCGCCCGAGGCGCGACGGCTGTTTAGCCACTGATGTAGAAGTAA